>NZ_CM146909.1:635000-2760431 GCF_055755295.1 Gilvibacter sp. CC01
TTAAGACACAAGTTTCTGTTCGCGATCCGCAGAAACCAGAGAAATACATTGGCGAAACCAAGGTTTGGGATGCTGCAGAACAAGCCATCATTAACGCAGCGGAACAAAAAGGTTTGGATTATGTGGTGGAAGAAGGTGAGGCAGCTTTTTACGGCCCTAAGCTCGACTTTATGGTAAAAGATGCTCTGGGACGCAGCTGGCAGTTGGGTACTATTCAGGTAGATTATCAGCTACCAATCCGATTTGACCTGAACTATAAGGGCGCAGACAATGAGCTACACCGTCCAGTAATGATACACCGCGCGCCTTTTGGTTCTATGGAACGCTTTGTAGCAATACTTTTGGAGCACACTGGCGGGAACTTCCCATTATGGCTTATGCCTGAACAGGTTAGCATCCTCTCTTTGAGTGAGAAATACGAGAATTACGCTCAAAAAGTTTTAAATTTGTTAGAAAATAGCGAAATTCGCGCGCTCGTCGATAACCGAAGTGAGACGATCGGAAGAAAGATCCGAGAAGCCGAAATGAACAAGATTCCTTACATGATCATTGTTGGGGAACAAGAAGAGAAAGATGGCACAATAGCTGTCAGGAAACACAGTGAAGGCGATATTGGAACAATGAAAGTTGAAGAATTTATCGCTATTATTGAGAACGATATTAAAAGTACCATAAAAGAATTTAATGTTTAACAGCCCGATAAGGGACTAATATTTTTAAGTCATAGCAATACGAAGAAAAAGAGGAAGAAGAGGTCCGGCAAGGATCATAAAAGAAGATCAGCACAGAATTAATGACAAGATCAAAGCTCCCGAGGTGCGCCTTGTTGGAGATAATGTAGAAGTTGGTGTTTACCCACTTGCCAAAGCCAAGCAGATCGCAGCAGATCTGGAACTGGACCTGGTAGAGATTTCGCCCAATGCGAATCCGCCAGTATGTAAGGCCATCGATTACAAGAAGTTCGTTTACGAACAAAAGAAAAGAGAAAAGGCCCTAAAGGCCAAAGCGACCAAAGTAACTATCAAAGAGATCCGCTTTGGCCCAAACACAGACGATCACGATTACGAGTTTAAAAAGAAGCATGCCGTTAAATTCTTGCAAGATGGTGCTAAGTTGAAAGCGTATGTATTCTTTAAAGGTCGTTCGATCATCTACAAAGACCAAGGGCAGATTTTATTATTGCGTTTGGCTCAAGAATTAGAAGAATACGGCAAGGTAGAACAAATGCCTAAGCTAGAAGGGAAGCGTATGATCATGTTCATCGCGCCTAAAAAGAAATAAAGAGAAAGCGAGATAATTATAAACCTTAGGAACAATGCCTAAACAAAAAACAAAATCCAGTGCCAAGAAGCGTTTTAAGCTGACTGGAACTGGTAAAATCAAAAGAAAGCACGCGTTTAAGAGTCACATCTTGACTAAAAAGTCTAAGAAACGCAAGCTAGCCTTAACGCACGACACTGTCGTACACAAAGCGGACGAGGACAATGTGAAACAAATGCTTCGAATGAAGTAATAACTTTCACCGGTTTAAACGAGTAATAACCCTGGAGTCAGGCACAAATAAAAAGTATTCTTAAATGAATCGCCTGCTACAAAAAACAAGTAAATTATGCCAAGATCAGTAAATGCAGTTGCTTCAAGAGCCCGAAGAAAAAAGGTGATGAAGCACGCCAAAGGTTACTTTGGCCGTCGTAAAAACGTTTGGACAGTAGCGAAAAACGCGGTTGAAAAAGCTATGCAATATAGCTACAGAGACCGTCGTGCTAAGAAAAGAACGTTTAGAGCTCTATGGATCACCCGTATTAATGCAGGTGCCCGTGAGCACGGTATGTCGTATTCTAAGTTTATGGGACAGTTGAAAGCCAACAATATCGACTTGAACAGAAAAGTTCTTGCCGATTTGGCTATGAACCACCCAGAAGCTTTTAAAGCGATTGTCGATAAGATCAAGTAAGGGCTTTAGGCCTAATTAATAACATATTATTTCGCTAAAAAGCCCTGCTCCGTTGGAGTGGGGCTTTTTGTTTTTACTCGATTTCCAAAGCGCTCTAATGAAATTGTCGGGGCATTCCATGCCCGCCCCAATTTTAAGTTATATTGTTTTGTGATAAGAATGAAGATGTACTAATACAGATTCATCAATTGGATTGAGTAATCGTGATTCTACTGCCAGGATAGCAGTGTAATATGGATACCTTCCAAAGTGGTTACTTATTTTAATAGAAGGAATAAGATACTACCTCGGCTTGTTGGTAGCATTGGAGTTTTAGATTTAAGATAAACCAGGGCGTTCCACTCCCACCCCAGTTTTAAGTTAAGAGATTATTAAACACTTCCCTAAACGGTCCAAATACAGATTTATCAATTCGTGTATTTAAGCAATTTCTTACTAGCTTTGACCCAATCGATAAGGTGCTCTTAAGAATATAATCGTGTCCAATCTAAAAATGTACATTCTTGTAAAAGACAGTATTCCTCAGGGAAAAGCTGTCGTTGGTATTGCACACGCCAGCTTGGCTTGCTATCTGAAGTATTCTGATGACGATACTGTAAAAGAGTGGTTGGCAGGCCCGTTTTACAAAACAGTTTGTTTGGTCAACGAAAAGGAGTTCGAAAAAGCGAAGACAGAAGCCAATCACGTAGTGATGACAGAGTCTTCTATCGGTTATGAGGAAACCGTTATAGCCTTTAAGCCACGGCAAGAATACCCCAAGTACTTCAAGTACTTTCGACTCTACAATTGATCAGGTCTTTTGGCGCTTTTTCTTGGCCGCCGGAAACAAAACATTGTTAAGAATAAGCCTGTAGCCAGGAGAAGTTGGGTGGAGAGCCAGCTCTGTTGGAGCATCTCCTACTCTATGAGTATAATCTTCCGGATCGTGTCCGCCGTAAAAAGTAAAGAACCCCTTGCCTTTGATACCGTGAATATATCGAGCCTCCCCATTGGTTTTATTCTCTCCCATAATCAGCACATTGGCTTTGATCAAATTTCGATCGTAAGAGGTGGTCTGCCCCATAAATCCCTTCACCAATGCGGTGTGGTTTTGCACTAACATAGTTGGAATAGGATCCCATTTGGCAGAGTAATCCATTAAGGAAAAATAGTCGGTCTCTTTGGGTATGGCTCGCTTACGGGTCATATCGATATCTGAGAATTCATAAACATTTGGGCTGCGTTCCAAGATAAAGTCCGTAAAGGCGAAACTTCTTGAGTAATCCAACTTGCTTTGGTATCCACCTTCTGAAGGGTCTCCGTCGAACATGGCCTCGCAAATATCTACACCAGCGGCGGCCAAGGCAATATCAAAACTATCTGTAGCGCTGCACATAGCAAACATGAATCCACCACCTACTACATATTCACGGATCTTGAGTGCCACATCTCTTTTTGATTCAGACACCTTATTATAACCAAGCTTAGCCGCGCGTTCCTCTGCGAGTCGTTTTTCTTCGATATACCAAGGGGCAGATCTAAAACTACGGTAGAATTTCCCGTATTGTCCGGTAAAATCTTCATGATGCAGGTGCAACCAGTCATATAGGATCAGTTGATCGCTCAGAACCTCTTCATCGTAAATCACAGTATAAGGGATCTCAGCATAGGTCAAAACCATGGTCACGGCGTCGTCCCAAGGTTGATTCCCCTTTGGAGAATAGACAGCAATACGTGGTGCCTTTTCTAAAACAACCGCCTCCATATTCTGAGATGGGCTGGCAATTAGGTTTAGAATTTCTTCGGTTTTGGAATCGGAAATGACTTCGAATTGAACTCCTCTAATCTGACATTCTTTACGAATGGTCTCAGAATCTGGGAGTAAAAAAGATCCGCCGCGATAATTCAACAGCCATTTTACCTTTAGGTTCTTCTCTAAGGTCCAATAGGTTATACCATAGGCCTTAAGGTGTTCGGTCTGCCCATCTGCATCCATAGGGATCAGAATATAAGAGGCCTGTGCAGAAAAAACTCCAAAGAATAAGAAGATAAAAATCCATAAACGCATAAGGCTAAGATAACGACAAAAAGCGTTCCAAGCTTGTCCTTTAATATAGATTTAGCAGCTAGAGGCGAATCCTAGAATGGAATATCATCATCCGGAGGGCTTACTGGACCGTCAAAGGCATCTTCTGCGGATGGGAAACTGTCTGGCTTAAAGGTATCGTCATTGGCTGCAGCATTCATGCGAGAATGGAATTCGAAAGGAGAATCAAAGGTCTCCAAATTCTCAAATCGACCTAAATGTCCGATAAATTTCAAGCGGATTTCATCTAAGCCACCATTACGGTGTTTTGCCACGATAAACTCAGCTTGCCCTGCAGTTGGGCTGCGTTCTTCGTCATCCCATTCGTCGATTTTATAATATTCAGGACGATAGATAAAGGATACAATATCTGCATCTTGCTCAATCGCTCCGGATTCACGAAGGTCCGAAAGCAATGGTCTTTTACTTCCTCCACGGGTCTCTACGGCACGAGATAACTGCGACAGTGCAATTACAGGTACATTCAATTCCTTGGCCAAGGCCTTTAGGTTACGCGAGATGGTAGAAATCTCTTGTTCACGGTTCCCTCCTTTTTGACTTCCCCCAGCGGTCATAAGCTGTAGGTAATCGATCACGACCATTTGAATGTCGTGCTGCGACTTAAGACGCCTGGCTTTTGCTCGCAGATCGAAAATAGAGAGCGAAGGCGTATCGTCAATGAAAAGCGGTGCTCTTTCCAAGTCTTTTACCTTAACATTTAGTTGCTCCCATTCGTGTTGCTCTAAATTTCCGGTACGCAGCTTCTCTGAGCTCAAACCAGTTTCTGAAGAGATCAAACGGGTGATCAGCTGTACCGAAGACATCTCCAGAGAAAAGAAGGCTACAGGGATCTGGTGCTCTACCGCCATGTTTCTAGCCATAGATAAGGTCAAAGCCGTTTTACCCATACCAGGACGTGCTGCAACAATAATTAAATCCGAGGGCTGCCAACCTGAGGTAAGCTTGTCCAATTGAGTAAACCCAGAAGGGATACCCGAAAGTCCTTCCTTGTTCGCGATCTCTTCAATGCGTTTTTTAGCCTGAATAACCAAATTCTGTGCTGTTTCAGAAGAGCGCTTTATATTTCCTTGAGTGATCTCATAAAGCTTGGATTCTGCGTTGTCCAAGAGGTCAAATACATCCGTGGCTTCGTCGTAAGACTCTTCAATGATCTCGTTGGAGATCTTTATCAAACTGCGTTGAATAAACTTCTGCAGTATGATACGGGCATGGAACTCAATGTGCGCAGAAGAAGACACCTTTTGTGTCAATTGTATCAAGTAAAATTCCCCTCCTACCAATTCGAGTTGCCCGTCCTTCTTGAGCTGAGCCGAAACGGTTAATAAGTCTACGGGCTGGCTGTTTTCAAATAATTTGTGGATCGCCTCAAAAATATGCTGATGCGCTTCCTTGTAAAAGGCGTCGGGATGCAGAATATCAATCACCTCATCAACTCCTTTTTTATCGATCATCATGGCGCCAATCACAACCTCCTCTAAATCAACGGCTTGTGGTGGTAATTTCCCTTTTTCAAGTGAAATAACCTGAGTTTTCCGTTGTCCGTAGCTTGTGCGAGGTTGCAAATTTTCCATACAGCGAATGTAAATAAATTGTTACCAGCGGCACTAGTTTTTATAGCGACCGATGTCCACCAGCTATTAACATTTTAACTGTTAAGAACTGCTGATTATTGTTAATAACCCTAGAAAAGTAAAAGCTTATAAATGAGTGCTTTCGTTAAGTCCTTATTTTACGAGACTTACCCTTTAAAGACTCCCATTTCGGAATACTTATCCATGCGTTTTTCAACCAATTCGGTTGGGGATAAGTTCTTGAGCTCGTCAAAAGATTTTTCAATCTCCTTAGCTACTGTTGTAAAGATCCCTTCGCGATCGCTGTGTGCTCCACCAAGGGGTTCTTTAACGATAGTATCGATAAGTTTGAGCTTCTTCATGTCAGTTGCCGTGAGCTTTAAAGCCTCGGCTGCCTGTTCTTTATATTCCCAGCTACGCCAAAGAATAGAAGAACAGCTTTCTGGTGAGATCACAGAATACCAAGTGTTTTCCAACATTAGCACAGTATCTCCCACGCCTATACCTAACGCACCGCCACTAGCTCCTTCGCCAATAATGACCACAATGATCGGCACTTTAAGACGTGTCATCTCTAAGATATTGCGAGCAATTGCCTCTCCCTGTCCACGCTCTTCAGCTTCTAAACCGGGATACGCACCTGGGGTATCGATTAAAGTGACTACAGGCACTCCAAATTTTTCTGCCATTTTCATAAGGCGCAAGGCCTTGCGATAGCCTTCAGGATTCGCCATACCAAAATTTCGGTATTGACGCGTTTTGGTATTATAGCCTTTTTGTTGCCCGATGAACATATACGACTGATCTCCGATCTTTCCCAGACCGCCAATCATCGCCTTGTCGTCTTTGACATTTCTGTCTCCGTGCAATTCCAAAAAAGAATCGCCACAAATAGCTTTGATATAATCTAGCGTATATGGGCGATTAGGATGTCTGGACAATTGGACGCGTTGCCAAGGGGTCAGATTCTTATAAATATCCTTTTTGGTCTCCTTGAGTTTTTTCTCGATCTGCTTGCAGGTGTTGGTCACATCAACATCGCTCTCCTCACCTATTTTACAGGCTTTCTCATACTGCTCCTGCAGCTCTTTTATCGGTAATTCAAAATCAAGATATTCCATGATTTTTACTTCAGTTTTTATGTGGGTGGTTAGCTCACAAATATAAGAACTTTGGGTTTATCCCGTAGTTTCAGATCTCCTTTTTCTAGCCTTGGACAATTTGAGGATACCGTTGGCAATGACAGTCAGCAAAATAAGTGCCGCACCTAGATAGAACTCCACTTGCATATGTTCTGCATCGCCAAGAATCCATAGGCCTAAAAGTATTCCGTAAACCGGTTCGAGGTTAACTGTGAGCATTACGGTGTAGGCACTAAGCCAGCGCATTACGTGAACAGAAGCCACAAAAGCATATGCGGTACAGACAGACGCCAACACCAAGACATATATCCAATCGCGACTGCTCAGCACGAAAAAATCCGCAGAAATTGCCCCGCTAAGCGTCAAATAGCCCAAAACAAACAGTGCCCCATAAGCCATTTCAAAGAGACCTATAGACCCGGCCTGATACTGCTTTACCAATTGTGCATTGTATATGGTAAAACACGCCCCTAGAAAAGAGGAGCCTAAGGCCAATAGTATTCCTAAGGTATATTGAGACTCTACCTTGAAGATCAATGCGAGACCACACATAGCCAAAAGCCCAAACACCACCTCATAGATAATGAGTTTACGCTTTAAAAAAATAGGTTCCAAAAAAGCTGCAAAAAAGGCTCCGGTAGACATTACCGCTAGCGTTACTGATACATTAGAGACCTTGACTGCCCCAAAGAAAGCCAACCAATGCAAGGCAATGAGTAGCCCGGCAATGGCAAACTTTAACTGGACCTTCCAAGAGAAGCGCAGTCTTTTTTTAGTCAGAATGGCAAACAGGAAAAGGAAGATGGCAGCAAAACTCATCCGATAGGCAACCAAAGGGATGGCATCTAAAGAGATCAAGGCTCCAAGCACAGCCGTGAAACCCCATATAAAAACAATAAGATGTAAATGCAGGTATTGTCCCTGCTTAGCGCTTAGCATTGTACAGCAGATAAACAGCCAAGATGGCGAAAACGATATTAGGGAACCACGTTGCCACCAAAGGAGAGAAATCGCTCTGCTCCGCCAAAGTCCCAAAGATCTTGTCAAAAAAGACAAAGACCATTCCCAATCCAATACCAAACGCAAGGTTTACTCCCATCCCACCACGTCTTTTTATAGAAGAGACAGCCACGGCAATAATGGTCAAGATATAGGCAGAGATAGGCAAACTCCAACGTTTGTTCCTAACAATCTCATAGCGACTAATATAGGACGACCCCCTAGCCTTTTCCTTATCGATAAAGCGATTGAGCTCGTTGTAGTTCAAAGTTTCGGCAATATATTCTAAAGGAGTTAGGTCTTCAAGGTCAAAAGAAAAGACGGTGTCGAGCTTGTTCTTAATTATGAGCTTATCCTCGCGTTCCCCTACTATCCTTTTCGTGTAATTACTTAAGGTATAGGTACTATCTTCTAGATTGTATTTGATCCTATTCGCACTGAGCTTATAGACCAATTTGTTGTCCACCACATGCTCTAGGGTAAAGTTACGTCCCATCTGATTTTTGGGGTTGAAGTAACTGACATATATATAGTCAGTTTCATTGATCTGTCGGTAAACGTTGGTCTGATCGCGATCTTTCTTGCCGCGTTTCAGGTATTGATAGGTAAACTCATTAAAGCCTTTACTTGCCATTGGGGCGAGATACATCCCCAGAAACAAAGCACCAATGCACACTATTGTCGCCCCTATCATATAAGGTCTTAAAAAGCGGTAAAAAGAGACTCCACTACTCAAGAATGCGATCACTTCTGTCTTGTTAGCCATTTTAGAAGTGAACCAGATCACCGATAAGAATAAGAATAAAGGGAACAGCAGATTCGCAAAGTAGATCGTAAAATGAAGGTAGTAAAGCGCTACTTCAGAGAACGGGACCTCGTTTGCCAAGATCTTATCGATCTTTTCGGCTAGGTTAACCGTTATCCCAATAGGGATAAAAAGCAAGAGCAGCATCAGAAAGGTGCCCAAGTACTTTTTAAGTATGTAACGATCTAAAATTGAGAGCATCTGCTACAAGCGTTTGTCCATTTGGCGTACCATTTTGTCTTTCCAAGACTTAAAGGTTCCGGCAATGATCTGTCGTCTGGCTTCGCGGACTAACCACAAATAAAAGCCTAAATTATGAATCGTGGCTATTTGTTTCCCTAAAAGTTCGTTAACACTGAAAAGGTGTTTTAGGTATGCCTTAGTGTATTGCGTATCTACATAGGTGTGTCCCATAGGGTCTATCACAGAAAAGTCGTCTTCCCACTTTTTATTTTTGATGTTGATGGTCCCTTCTGAGGTGAACAACATACCATTTCGCGCGTTTCTTGTAGGCATCACACAGTCAAACATATCCACACCCAAGGCGATATTCTCCAGAATATTTATCGGAGTTCCAACACCCATCAAATAGCGGGGCTTATCCCAGGGCAAGACTTCTGTGACCACTTCGGTCATGGCGTACATCTCCTCGGCAGGTTCACCTACCGAAAGCCCACCTATAGCATTACCAACAGCATCTACGTTGGCTATATATTCTGCGGATTGTTTCCGTAAATCCTTGTAGGTACTACCCTGGACTATCGGAAAGAAGGCCTGAGAATAGTCATAGGTGTACGGCAATTTATCGAGTTCGGCTATGCAGCGATCCAACCAGCGATGGGTCATGTGCATGGAACGTTTGGCGTAATTATAGTCGCATGGATAGGGCGTGCATTCGTCAAAAGCCATGATAATATCAGCCCCTATTACTCTCTGGATCTGCATTACACGTTCTGGAGTGAACATATGATAAGATCCATCGATATGCGATTGAAACTTAACCCCTTCTTCTTTGATCTTTCGGTTTCCAGAAAGTGAGTACACCTGATATCCACCGCTATCGGTTAAGATATTGCGGTCCCAATTCATGAATTTATGCAAACCTCCTGCCTTTTGTAGAATGTCCGTTTTAGGGCGTAAATACAAATGGTAAGTGTTCCCTAAAATGATATCCGGATCGATATCTTCTTTAAGCTCCCGCTGATGTACACCTTTCACGGTTCCAGCTGTACCAACCGGCATAAATATCGGTGTCTCTATGGTTCCGTGATCTGTGGTTAGAGTGCCCGCACGGGCCTTACTAAGTGGGTCGTTTGCTGCTAAGCTGAATTGCATATCTCTGGTAGATTCCTCAGCGGCAAAGATAGCATCTTATGCTGTTTTTACCCCCGATTGCGCTGCAATGTTAACTAATCCTTGGGAATCGTTGATAACTCGACTTGACAGCTCTTTGCTCGAGGGGTTGAATACCTTAATTTTACACCTAAATTCAAACCATTTTTTATGCCAGATATCGCAGCTTTAGAAGACTTGGTAACGCAGGTCAGACGCGACATTTTAAGGCAAGTACACAAAGTTAATTCGGGTCACCCGGGAGGTTCCTTGGGTTGTGCCGAATTTTTTGTTGCCTTGTTTCAAGTCATCATGGACCGTAAAGACGGTTTCCATATGGACGGAAAAGACGAAGATATTTTCTTTTTATCTAACGGACACATTTCGCCAGTATTTTACAGTGTTTTAGCACGTAGTGGATACTTTCCGGTAGAAGAGTTGAACACCTTTAGACTGATCGATTCTCGCCTACAAGGCCACCCAACCACTCACGAAGGTCTTCCAGGTGTTCGTGTAGCTTCGGGTTCTTTAGGCCAGGGAATCTCTGTAGCCGCCGGTGCAGCAGAGACCAAGAAACTCAATAATGACCCACATCTGGTCTACGCACTTTGTGGCGATGGCGAGTTACAAGAAGGTCAGAATTGGGAGGCGATCATGTACTGCGCTGCCAACAAAGTTGACAACCTGGTTGTTACTGTGGACTTAAACGGTCAACAGATCGATGGTTCTACAGACGACGTACTAGACTTAGGTAACGTCCGTGGTAAATTCGAAGCCTTTGGTTGGACAGTTCACGAAGTAACCGATGGAAACAACTTACAAGCCGTAATAAATGGTTTGACTCATGCCAAAAATCTAACAGGACAAGGTAAACCGGTTTGTTTGCTACTTAAAACGGTTATGGGTAACGGGGTTGACTTTATGATGCATACCCATGCATGGCACGGAAAAGCACCAAACGACGAGCAATTGGCTATTGGCCTTGCGCAAAATCCAGAAACCATAGGAGACTACTAAACCACTAGCAATGAAGATCTATACAGATACAGGAAAAAAAGATACGCGCTCTGGTTTTGGAGCAGGCCTAACGGCTTTGGGACAATCGAATCCGGATGTGGTTGCGCTGTGTGCCGACCTTACCGGATCGCTTAAAATGGACGAATTTAAAGCAAATCACCCGGAAAGATTCTTTCAGGTTGGGATTGCAGAAGCCAATATGATGGGCCTCGCTGCTGGAATGACCATAGGAGGAAAGATCCCTTTTACAGGTACTTTTGCAAACTTCTCCACGGGTCGTGTTTACGATCAGATCAGACAGAGTATTGCCTATTCGCATAAGAATGTAAAAATCTGCGCTTCTCACGCCGGTTTGACCTTGGGAGAAGATGGGGCAACTCACCAGATCTTAGAAGACATTGGCCTTATGAAAATGCTACCAGGTATGACTGTGATCAATACCTGTGATTTCAATCAGACCAAGGCTGCAACCATAGCTATTGCCAAGCACCACGGACCGGTATATCTGCGATTTGGGCGTCCTAAAGTGCCTAATTTTACTGCAGAAGATCAAAACTTTGAGATCGGTAAAGCAGTGAAGCTTCAAGAAGGAAGTGATGTAACCATTGTAGCTACAGGCCATTTGGTTTGGGAAGCTTTAGAAGCAGCCAAAGCACTTAATGAAGAAAGTATTAGCGCAGAGGTGATCAATATTCACACCATTAAACCGCTAGATGCTGAGGCGATAGTAAAAAGTGTAAAAAAGACCGGTTGTATTGTTACTGCAGAAGAACACAACTACCTCGGTGGTTTGGGTGAATCGGTAGCTAGAGAGCTGGCCTTGCACCATCCGACTCCGCAAGAGTTTGTCGCAACGAATGACACCTTTGGGGAGTCAGGGACACCGGCACAACTTATGGATAAATACGGTTTAAATGCGGCCGCAATCGCAGCCAAAGCTAAAAAAGTAATGGGACGCAAATAAGTTCCATTAAACTAAATAACCATCAGAACTAAAAAATCCCGCCAAGAGCGGGATTTTTTTTATGCTTTAAACTGGCTGAGCTAGTTTGTATCTGGATCTCTGTAATCTGGAATACCGTCGCCGTTTGAATCTGTTAAAGTAACATTACCTTCATCGTCTATTTCGATCTCATCACGAGTTGGAATGCCGTCATTATCATCATCAAAGTCTGCAAAGTCAGGTACTCCGTCGCTGTCGGTATCGTCGTCTAATTCGTTACCGTTGTTGTTCAGGTCTTCGTTTAAAGAGATTATCCCGTCCTGGTCGTGATCGGCTACAACAGCTTCTAATACATTAAAGGTAAAGATCAGCTGTGAATAAAGCGGAATCTGCGTACTCGGGGGTTGATTAAAGTAAGCGATTCCAGATGGAATAAAGAGCGCTCCAGACCCGAAGCCTTCAAAGCTTACTGTGCCGTCAGGGTTCACGGTTTGCGACGTTGCCCCTTTGAACTCGATAAGTCCTTCTTGGAATCCGTCTATCACTCCGGTAAGATCAAACCAGACAGGATTTGGAGATCCGTCGAACTGTGTACCGTCTAAAAGGGTACCTCTGTAGGTAACCAGTGTTGAGTCTACAAAGGTCGGCTGATTTCCCTCGCCTGCAAGGGCCTTGAGAATGTAAAGATTATAGGTAACGTCTTCTTCTTCTCTATCGGTCACCACTTTGGTTTCCACCTGATCGATAAGCGGAGTTTTATCTGCATTCTCTCCTGCGATAGTGTCGATAACTACTTCGAAATCGAATCCTACTGGAGGTGTTTGAAACTCTTCGTAATTGTAAAAGTGTGTTTGTAAAAACTCAATCAATTCGGCCTCTGCATTCACAGCCTCTTCCCCGCGGTCTCTTGGAGGAATAGTTTCAAAGCCGTTGTCGTCGTTTCTACAAGAGAACATAGCCGCTAATACAAGCGTTGCTAAAAGTGTGTTGAATATCTTCTTTTTCAATGAGATTATTTTTGAAATGAACAGTCTTAAACTGCCGTATTTACACCATTTTATGTCTTAAAAAGACGGGCGCAAGATACCATTTTTTATACTTTTGCTGTAAACATTAACGTTCATTTTAGACCGATTGTATGAGGGTTGATAAATATCTTTGGGCCACACGTTACTTCAAGACTAGAAATCAGGCGACCATAGCATGCAAAAAAGGTGCTATTCGCGTGAATAACGATGTGGTGAAGCCTTCTCGAGAAGTCTATCCAGGCGATGAGCTTAAAGTTCGGAAGAATCAAATCGATTATAGCTTGCGAGTCTTGGATACGCCCGCCAGCCGTGTTGGTGCCAAGTTGGTAGACATTTACAGAGTGGACACCACACCTAAGGAAGCTGTGGAGACCTTGGAACTTCTAAAATACTCCAAAGATTATTATAGAAAGCGCGGAACGGGCCGGCCAACAAAAAAGGACAGACGGGATCTGGAAGACTTCACAGACGAACAGGAGTGACCAAAGTTTTGGTATCTTTGTTTTAGAACATTAGAGTTTATGGATATTATCCTCAATCACGAGCAGGTTCAACACAAAATCCGACGCATTGCCTATCAGATCTATGAGGCGAATGCCAACGAAAAAGAGATCGTGCTCGCCGGAATAGACGGCGGCGGTTTCACCTTGGCACAGCGTTTGGCTGAAATGCTTCAAGACATCGCCCCCATGCATTTTTCACTCTGTAAAGTAGTTATCGACAAATCCAACCCTCGAGCACCGATTACCACAAGTATGCCCGCCGAAGCGTATACAGATAAGGCCGTTGTACTTATAGATGATGTTCTGAATTCGGGCACAACCCTGATCTATGGGGTTCGGCACTTTCTAAACGTTCCTTTGTCTCGTTTTAAGACTGCGGTACTAGTAAACAGAAATCACAAGAAGTATCCTGTAAAAGCAGATTTTAAAGGAATTTCTCTTTCTACTTCCCTGAACGAAAATGTCGCAGTGGTCTTTGGAGACAAGCAAGATGTTGTTCACTTAGAATAATAAGGCCACTATTTCGGCTACTATTTGCTGCGGAGTCTTCTCAGAGGAATCTAGACGATACTGCGCTTGCATATAATAAGGAGACCTGTCGAACAAATGTTTGCGTACAAAATCCTTTAGATCTTCTTGGCTATTCAAATGAGCGATGAGCGGGCGCTGGGCTCTCTCTGGCCATAGACGCGAAACCAGAACATCCAGAGCTGTTTTGAGATAAATAGTAGTCACCTCTGGTGCCTTTAGCAATTTGTCCATATTGCCGGCGTAACAGGGTGTACCTCCACCGAGAGCTAAAACTTGGTTCTTGGGTTGCTTTAGTTCTTTTTGGAGCACTTCGGATTCAATAATTCTGAATTTTATCTCTCCTTTATTATTGAAGATCTCTGGAATTGTTTGCCCTGTTGCTTGTTCGATTATCGCATCTAAATCTACATAAGGCCACTGCAGGACTTCGGCTAATTTTTTACCGATCAGCGACTTACCACTGCCCATATATCCTAACAGTACGATCATTGTATTTGCATTTAGATTGCGGTCGCATTAAAGAACCGAATTCCATTTTCTGAATTCTCAAATTTAAATCAAAATAGCTTTGATAAATAAATAGAATGGTTTTATATTTGCACCCGCATTCAACAAAGACCTGATAGCTCAGTTGGTAGAGCATCTCCCTTTTAAGGAGAGGGTCCTGGGTTCGAGCCCCAGTCAGGTCACCACTAAAAAGTTAAGCCCAACAGCTTAACTTTTTTTTACCCGGATGCTGGAATTGGTAGACAGGCATGGTTGAGGGCCATGTGTCCATTAGGGCGTGTGAGTTCGAGTCTCATTCCGGGTACAAATGAATCGAAAAACGGTGACAAAGATCGCCGAAAGAAAACCGCATAAAGCTTGCTTTGATGCGGTTTTTTTGTGGGCGAGATTCAATTGCGCAGCCATTTGCGTTTCGATTTTGACTATGCTAGCGTTTTAAGTCCGCCGAACGCAGTGAGGCAGTCTCACAACCAAGCTAGCTTGAGCGTTTTTTTTATGGAGCAGATTTAAATCGCACAGCGATTTGCGTTTCGATTTTGACTATGCTAGCATTTTGAGTCCGCCGAACGCAGTGAGGCAGTCTCACAACCAAGCTAGCTTGAGCGTTTTTTTATGGAGCAGATTTAAATCGCACAGCGATTTGCGTTTCGATTATGACTAAGCTAGCGTGCTGACCCCAACGAGGCGAAGCCGAGTTAGTCTCACCGCCTCCCCTGCGCCAGGGATAGAGCGGCATGTCTGAGCTCTCCTAAAGTAAAGCGAAGCACACTTTAGGAGGCGAGTAGCGATAGCCCGGCCCAAGCAACGCGAGGGAGGCGCCCAAAAATCAAACACAAACGAAGTTTTCTGGTCAATTAACAACAACAGAATGTTAATTGTTTACTATTTTTTCATTATTATTAAACAAAACCTTATTTTTGTTAATCACAATATTGTGATTTCAAACGTGAAGCCCCGTTTAATATGCTCGTTAAAACCCAATTTAACATAAAGGATCTGGAGAACCTCAGCGGCGTAAAAGCGCATACCATTCGTATTTGGGAAAAACGCTATGGTTTACTGGAGCCTAATCGTACCGACACCAATATTAGAAAGTACGACCTAGAGAATTTAAAAAAGTTACTCAACGTGACTTTTTTATATAATGAAGGCATTAAGATCTCTAAGATCGCCAAACTGAGCGAAGAAGAGATCCAGCAGATCATTGAGGAACGCGCAACTCAAAAGCAAGAGGACTACGCGATGAAGGCCTTTAAAACGGCCATGTTCGATTTTGACTACACGCTGTTTGCCACTACTTTTAACGAGCTCAGTGAACGCACGAGTTTTAGAGAGATTTTTATGGATGTCTTTATTCCGCTCTTGCAAGAGATAGGGACTTTATGGCAAACCGGAACGATAGACCCGGCGCATGAACGTTTTATTTCAGAACTGATCAAACAGAAGATCATTGTCAATATATCGAATCTACAAAGTGTGCAAGCTCCAGAAAGGGATGATATTCTCTTTTCACTGTATTTGCCGTATGAGGAAATTCATGAAATTGGACTACTATATGCGCATTACGAGATCTTACAATCCGGTTATCAGACTATTTACCTAGGAAGCAATATTCCGCTGCCAAGTTTGCGCAATGTGTTAAAGCACCACGACAATGTGGTGTTTGTCTCCTTCTTTACTGTGAAGCCAGACAAAGTTTCCCTTTACGAATACCTTAAGGAATACGACAAGATCATTTGTAAAGAACAAACGAGTGATCTGTGGTTAATGGGAGCTAAAACCCGTGAGGTTGAGGCCAGTAAGGTGCCTGAGCATGTAACAGTGATAGGTACTATAGAGGGCTTGCTCGAAAAACTAAATTCATTAAAAAAATCTTAAATACGATTTAGCGCTTTCTTTTTGTTTAGAATTTGATTTAATTTGTTAAACAAATGAAGAAAAGCATTGCAATCGTAGGTAGCGGCTTCGCCTCCATGGCCGCGGCATCTTATCTGGCAAAAGCCGGTCATAAGGTGAGCATTTTTGAAAAAAATGAAACTGTTGGCGGTAGAGCTCGCCAACTCAAGCGAGACGGTTTTACTTTTGATATAGGTCCTACTTGGTATTGGATGCCAGACGTTTTTGAGCGTTTCTTTGCGGACTTCGACAAAAAACCAGAAGACTTTTACGAGCTTATTAAACTGAATCCGGCATACAGTGTCTGTTTTGGAGAAATGGACTTCATTACCATAGAGGATACCTTAGAAAAGATCTGTAAGACCTTTGAACAGGAAGAACCGGGAGCAGCCGCAAAGCTCCAGAAGTTCATGGCCAAAGCCAAATCCAACTACGACATCGCTATAAAAGACTTGGTATACCGACCAGGCGTATCCCCTTTGGAATTGGTAACGCCGGTGACCATTAAAAAGATCGGACAATTCTTTAGTACTATAAGTAAAGATGTACGCTCCGAATTCAAGAATCCACGATTGATCTCTATTTTGGAATTCCCTGTATTGTTTTTAGGGGCTAAGCCAAGTAACACCCCTGCATTCTATAGTTTTATGAATTATGCGGATTTTGGGATCGGGACTTTCCATCCTAAAAACGGGATGTATTCGGTAATTGAAGGTATGAAAACCTTGGCCGAATCCTTAGGGGTAGCAATTCATACCTCCCAAAATGTGGAGGAAATCCTAGTGAGTAATGGTCGCGCTACAGGCCTGGTGGCTAATGGGAATTCTTTCGAGGCCGATATCGTTCTAAGCGGTGCAGACTATCATCACTCTGAAACTCTATTGCCTCCGCAGCACAGACAATATTCAGAAAACTATTGGAAGAAAAAGACCTTTGCGCCTTCTGCCCTGCTCTTTTATGTCGGCTTTGAAAAGCCCATAGAAAATGTAGAGCACCACACCCTTTTCTTCGATGTAGACTTTGAGGCGCACGCCCACGATATATACGACAAGCCAGCTTGGCCAGAAGAACCGCTTTTTTATGCGAGCTTTCCGTCCAAAACAGATGATAACGCAGCTCCAGCAGGAAAAGAAGCTGGAATCTTTTTGATTCCTCTTGCTCCTGGATTGGATGACACCCCAGAAATGCGCGAAAAATATTTTGACATAATTCTCTCTAGACTAGAGCGATTAACGCAGCAAGAAGTTAAAAAATACGTTATCTTTAAAGAGTCCTACTGTGTAAACGACTTTATAAAGGACTACAATTCTTACAAAGGAAATGCGTATGGGATGGCAAATACCCTGCTGCAAACGGCCTTTTTAAGACCTAAGCTGCGAAGTAAGAAAGTAAAAGACCTGTATTTTACCGGTCAGCTCACGGTTCCGGGGCCTGGGGTTCCTCCCTCGCTGATCTCTGGAAAGTTAGTAGCCGGTTTAATTGAAAATGACATTTAGCACACTATTGCAGCATGAAAGCAACATTTGACATCGTTTCTAACCTGTGTAGCCAGAAGGTGACCAATGCGTATAGTACCTCGTTCTCTTTGGCTACCAAGATGCTTGCGCCGAGTATTCGCCAAGACATTTACAACATTTACGGTTTTGTGCGCTTTGCGGATGAGATCGTGGATTCCTTTCACGATTATGACAAAGCGGTACTCTTTGCCCGTTTTGAACAGAGTTTGGAAGATGCCCTTACGGATAAGATCCACTTGAATCCGATATTGAATGCCTTTCAACATACGGTACATAAATACAATATTCAAAAATCGTCTATCGACGCTTTTATGAAAAGTATGCGTATGGATCTTAGCAAGACCGAATATCTAACCGACGCAGAATACAAGGAATACATCTACGGTTCTGCAGATGTGGTGGGGCTAATGTGCCTCATGGTTTTTGTTAAGGGTGATTTAGAGCGTTTTGAAGCTTTGAAGGAATCTGCCATGCATTTGGGCTCCGCTTTCCAAAAGGTGAACTTTTTACGAGATCTCAAAGCGGATTTCGAAGGTTTGAGCAGAACCTATTTTCCAAATACCAATTTGAACGCCCTAGACGAAAATTCTAAGAAGCGTATCATTGCAGAAATAGAAGAAGATTTTGCAAAAGGATATCAAGGAATATTACTTTTGCCAGCGGAAGCGAAGTTCGGTGTCTTTATGGCCTACCGCTATTACAGACGTCTGCTTAAAAAGCTCTACAGAACTCCGGCAATGGAGATCAAGAACAGACGTATTCGCGTTCCAAATTACGAGAAGTTCGGGTTACTAACCCGTAGTTATGTAAAATATCAATTAAAATTAGTTCGATAGAAATGAGTGTATTGCTTTGGATTTTGGTTTTTCTAACCACTTTTTTTACTATGGAATTCATGGCCTGGTTTACCCACAAATACATCATGCACGGTTTTCTGTGGGTCTTGCACAAAGACCATCACCACAAAGATCACGGCAGTTGGTGGGAACGCAACGACGCCTTTTTTATCTTTTATGCCGCCGTTAGTATTGGCTGTTTTATTGCCTGGCAGTACTACGGATTTTGGGCTGGCTTGCCTATAGGCCTCGGGATCTTTGCCTATGGAGTTACTTACTTCATGGTACACGATATCTTTATCCATCAGCGCTTTAAAATGTTCCGCAACGCCAACAACTGGTATGCCCGTGGTATTCGCAGAGCGCACAAGATCCACCACAAACATCTCGGGAAAGAAGACGGACAGTGCTTTGGCATGCTCTTACCTCCCCTGAAATATTTTAAGAAATAAGCATGCAGTACTTGTACCTATGGTTAAACTTAGGTTCATTTATTGTACCCTTCCTTTTTAGTTTCCATCCGCGGCTTAAATTCTACAAACGCTGGAAGGGATTCTTTTTAGGAGTTCTGGTAATGATGGCTGTTTTTATCCCATGGGATATTGCCTTTACGGTGAACGGTTTCTGGGGATTCAATCCGGATTATTTAAGTGGAATCTACCTCTTTAAGCTTCCCATAGAGGAATGGCTATTTTTTATCTGCATCCCTTACGCTTGTATCTTTACGCATTACGCGCTTATAGAATTACTGCCAGAGGTTAAACTGAGTAAGCGGGCATCTGCTGTAATCTATGCAGTTCTAGCTACGGTATTGGTGATCTCGCTCTGGTATACGAATCATTTGTGGTATACGGCCGTAAACTTCAGCTACGCGCTTATTGTACTTGGTATAGTTTACAACTGGCGTCCAGAATTATTTCAGCGCTTCTTTCTTACTTATTTAGTGATCCTTATCCCCTTTTTCATTGTTAATGGAGTATTGACGGGCTCTGGAATAGAAGACCAAGTTGTTTGGTATAACAACGATGAGAATTTGGGCGTCCGAATGGGAACCATCCCAATAGAGGACACTATATACAATTTGGGGATGCTATTGACCGTGTTGGCCATTACCGTTTATGTCTCTGGCCCGGCAACTCAACGACTGAGCAAATCGTCCAAGAACAAGTAGAACTTCGGATCATCCCAAGCCTTGGCTCCAGTTTCTAAAAGGACCACCTTGCCGCTTTTATCTATAACTGCCGTTGTTGGCAGAGCGTTGCTCCGTATAGCTTCCGGTGCAGCATATTCCTGAATATAAACAGGCAACTCATAGCCTTTCTTTTGCATAAAGGCCTTGAGTTTTTCTGCGGATTCGTTAGAGACAAAATAAAACTCGACCTTTTTATTGTAGTCATTGTACAGCTGTTGTAAAGCAGGCATTTCTGCTATACATGGCGGACACCAGGTCGCCCAGAAATTTACCACAATCACCTTCCCTTTAGAATTCACAAAATTGACATCCTCACCTGACAAGGTCTTCAATGGCCATTGATAAGTATCTAAGCTGAGCTGCTCTTCTTCTGGCAAACTGTCTGGCGCAAAAGCAAACAAGCGCTGTATAGCAGTTTTTATAGGAGTTCCTGTTTGAGGCACCAACAATAGTACTACAGCTAATACCATAAGTGTATTACTCCAATTCTTTTTGAGAAAGGTTCGGTCTAATTTCATCTATTTAAAAATTTTTATTTCTCCGATAATCAAGCAAATAAAAATTATCAGCATAGATTAACCGCTTCGCTTTCGCACAAAAAATTTAATTATTCCGGCGGGTAGACTAGTAATTAAATTTGTTTGTGCTCATTTCATAAATCTATAGTCCAAAAATAAGTCGATTCCTTGCATAAAAAAAGTCCCGCTCACCAGCGGGACTTTCACTACAAAAATGTATTACTCCTTAATTTCGAGTAACTGTGATCGAGTTGGACAAGCTAAAGCAGCCCACTAGATCGCTGGCATTGTTGCCAGGCATTGCGCCTTCTAGGCCGTCCTCAAAGCGCAAGTACCAGATAAGGCACACTCCCAAACCAGCACCATCAAAGTCTACGCCTTCTAGGGCTTCAAGTGTTGGAGGTAAGCCTAAGATGTTTCCGGCATCGTCGGTGATCACCCAAGTAGAATTGGTTCCGGTTTGGGTTCCATCTAAGGTGATTCCGCTTACCATATCCGGCATACCGTCTACAATAAAGGTAAATGGCCCTCCGCTGATCATACCTGCATTCGGGGCATTTCTAACCACTTCAATTGGGTTAGACATGCTGAAGTCTCCTTCCAGATCGTTGGCGTTCGCTCCTACTTCTGCTCCTACTAATCCGTCTTCGAATCTGAGGTACCAGATTAGACATACACCTCCACCAGCACCATCAAAGTCTACACCTTCTAAGGCCTCAAGAGTTGGTGGTAATCCTAAAATATTTCCGGCATCGTCTGTAACGACAAAGGTTCTATTGCTTCCCGTAGCAGCCGGATCTGTGCTAATTCCACTCACAAAGTCAGGGCTTCCGTCTACACAGAATTCAAAAGGACCTCCCATAAGAACTCCGGCATTTGGAGCAGCATTTCTGTTTACGGTGATCGAGTTCGACAAATCAAAAGTACCGGTCAAATCGTTTGCATTTGCTCCAACTTCTGCTCCCTGAAGATCATCTTCGAAACGCAGATACCAGATCAAACAAACCCCTACTCCAGCATCGTCAAAGTTTACTCCTTCTAGTGCTTCGAGGGTTGGAGGCAAACCTAAGATATTCCCAGCATCGTCAGTAACCACAAAGGTTCTGTTCGTGCCAACGGCGTCGGGGTCGGTGCTAATACCGCTTACAAAGTCAGGGTTCCCATCGACCAAAAATGTGAAAGGCCCGCCTTGAAGTGTTCCAGCATCAGGTGCTGGCGTATTATTGTCATCATCATTGCTACAGGCGGCAAATAGCAAGGAAACAAACAACAGGCTAAAAATTTTTCTTTTCATGATTATAGTTTTATTAATACCGATACAAACTTAAATCGGCTGCATGAAAAGAAATGTCAGCTAGCTTACACTAAGCAGAAAATTTTAAACGAATCTCATTTCTGCTGAAGTCTATGAGCTCTTCTGCCTTAAATTTATTCATGATGGAATTCAATGTAGGCCGTGATGTTCCAAGCAATTTTGCAATATCTTTTTGGGTATACGGATGCTTTATCACCGTATCTCCATTATACGGACAGCAGTAGCCGTAGTCGTCTGCAAGCTCCTTTAAAAACTCTTTGACACGGGTTTCTGCATCCTTATATAATATGAGTTCTAAGCGACGCTCCAGACGTTTTAAACGAAATCCGATCAGCTTGTATATTCTAAAACTAAAGCTTCGGTTGTCTCGCATAAGCTCGTGCATAGTATTTACATCGACCGGGCAAATACTGGTGCTCCCCAAGGCCTGCGCAAATTCGTCACGCTTTTCTTCACCTAATATGGCCTTTTCTCCAAAAAGTTCGCCTTTGGTAAGAATGGCTTTGACTATCTCTTCGCCATCATCTGTGTAGTATTCGAGCTTTACACGACCTTCTTCTATAAGATACACCTTGCTGGCATTGTCTTCTTCAAAATAAATATAGTCTTGTTTGTTGTAGGTGTTAAAATCGTGATCTTGTTTGTATGCCTTGAATTTATGGGGACAAAGCATTGAAAACAGATTGACATCTTCAAAGAACCAAAGCGTCTTCATAGTGAATATTTTTGTAGTGTTTTGGCCAGCACTTTGGTGTTGACCGCGGTTAGTTATCTGTTTTAGACGGATGAATCTAGTTAGACTTACACATACAATGAAATATGGTTAACTTTGTTTAAAACCCTTTTTTATGAGTAGCCGTAGAGAATTTGTAAAACAGTCTGCATTAATTAGTACAGGATTAGCCCTAAGCCCGGCCTTCGCATTCGCTCAAGATTTAAAACCGCTTACTGAAAAGTTGCGCGTAGGCTTAATTGGTGTTGGTCTTCGGGGCACCAATCATTTACAAAACCTGCTATATAGAGATGATGTAGAGATCGTAGCCGTTTGCGATATTGATACGCGCAGAATGCCCGTAGTAGAAGAGCTGCTCAAAAAACACAAACACAAGGCTGTAAAACAGTTCACTGCAAACGACCTGGATTACAAGAATTTACTTGCGCTAGATAATATAGACGCTGTGATCATTTCTACGCCATGGCTATGGCATGCTCGCATGGCCAAAGACGCTATGAAAGCTGGTAAGTATGTTGGGCTGGAGGTTTCTGCCGCTAATACCATGGAAGAGTGTTGGGATCTGGTGAACATACACGAAGAGACCGGATCTCATTTGATGATCTTAGAAAACGTTTGCTATCGCCGTGATGTGATGGCGGTATTGAATATGGTAAAACAAAATGTATTTGGAGAGTTATTGCACTTTCGCTGTGGATACCAGCACGATCTGCGTTTTGTAAAATTCAACGATGGGAAAACAGCCTATGGGAAAGGTGCTGAGTTTGGTGAAAAAGGTATCTCTGAGTCGGCCTGGAGGACCAGGCACAGTTTGCTTCGCAATGCCGATGTTTACCCGACCCACGGCTTAGGCCCTGTAGCCAGCATGTGTGACATTAATCGCGGGAATCGTTTTGTTTCTATTTCTTCTATGGCTAGTAAAGCAGTAGGTCTCAACAAATATATAGTAGATGTTGGCGGAGCTGATCATCCCAATGCCAAACTCAAGTGGAAGCAAGGAGATGTCATCACTTCCATGATTAGCACTTCGAACGGGGAGACCATTATTGTGACTCACGATTGCAATTCACCGCGACCTTATTCCCTTGGCTTTAGAGTTCAAGGAAGCGAAGGACTGTGGGAAGTTGACGGTCGTAGAATTTATATAGAAGGAAAGTCAGAACCGCATCGCTGGGATGAAGCCCAGCCTTGGTTAGACAAGTACGATCATCCTCTGTGGAAACGCTTTGCCGAGCGCGCCACAGGTTCAGGACACGGCGGTATGGACTTCTTTGTGCTAAATGCCTTTGTAGAATCGGCCAAACGCAATGTAGCACCTCCTTTAGATGTATATGACGCTGCCGCTTGGAGCGCAGTGACGCCTTTGTCTGAAGCCTCCATTGCCGCCAACGGAGAAGCTCAGGAATTCCCTGATTTTACACGTGGGAATTGGGTAAAGCGCAAGCCGTGGAACTGGAACAGCGACCTATTCTAAATAGCTTATGACCCGAATAAAAGCCCCGGCACGGATCTGTCTTTTTGGTGACCACCAGGATTATTTAGGTTTACCAGTCATTGCCTGTGCTATTAATAGGTATATCGAGTTCAATGCTTTGCCAAACTCGAGTAATACGCTCTGTTTTGACTTCATCGATCTAAACGAAAAACGCTCGGTGAACTTAGATCAGCGGTACAATAATTTTGGCCCGAGAGATTATATCCGATCTAGCCTCTATTTACTACAACAGCGGGGAATACAACTAAAGTCTGGCTACGATATTGAGGTCTACGGAAACATCCCTATCAACGCAGGACTCAGTAGTTCTTCGGCCTTTGTAGTTGCTTGGATCACTTTGTTGCTAAAGCTCAGCAACAAGCTAAATGAATACACAGCAGTTCAGATCGGCCAGATGGCTTATGAGGCGGAATGCGTGCTGCACAAGGAGTCGGGAGGTAAAATGGATCAATACACGGCTGCCATTGGCAGTACCGTATATATAGATACCAGTAGAGATCTCAGCTACGAGTCTTTAATATTTCCGACTGATGCTCTTCTGGTAGCGAACTCGGGCATTCCAAAAGCAACACTAGACGGCTTGCGAACGCTCAATGAGCGAACCCATGCTGCAATAGCAAAAGTTACCCAGCAGTACCCTAACTTAGAGGTTGCCAAGGTGAGCCTCGGAGCGCTTGGACAGTATCTTAAATTCTTAGATGAAGCTCAAAGTTTACTGTTCGAGGCAGCGGTACGAAACCACACCTTGACGCTCGAAGCCGTGAAAAGAATTCGCTTGGGCACGGCTGATCCTTCCTTCCTAGGGGCCTTAATGTTCGAACACCATAAGGTATTACGGGATTTTCTAAAGATCACCACCCCAGAGATCGACGCCTTGATCAATGCCGCTATGGAGGCTGGAGCCTTTGGCTGTAAGATAGTCGGTTCAGGTGGTGGTGGGTGTATAGCTTGCATAGCTCCACGCGCAAAGAGAGATGAAATACTGTCCGCGCTAGAGGCAGCTGGCGCTTCGGTAGCTTTCGAAGCAATGATCTCTGAAGGAGCAAAAGAATTGGCCGAATGAAAACTTTGATCATCTTAGCTGGGGGTGCATCCTCAAGGATGAAAAGCTCACAAGCCAGTGCTAATGTTACTGCTGCGGAGGTAGCCGCTGCTAATGCCAGTGCAAAATGCCTGATAGTCTTAGAGGGAGACAAGCGTCCCGTTTTAGACTATCTGATCAAACAGGCAGCCAAAGCTGGGGTTGAGCGAGTGGTATTGCTCACCGGGTTTTACAACGCTACATTTAAACAATGGTACGATGATTCTGAATTCAACCAAAATACTTTGGGTGTTCAGATAGACTTTGCAATACAAAGAATTCCAGAAGGCCGAGATAAACCTCACGGGACAGCCGATGCATTGCAGCAAGCTTTAGAACAACTACCTGAGTTAAAAGAGCAGAAATTCTTGGTGAGCAACAGTGACAACCTCTATGACAAAACTGCTATAAAAGCGCTGTTAGAAACGGAAGCCAGCAATGCGTTCATTGCTTATGACAGAGCAGGTCTAGCTTTTTCAGAAGAAAAGATCGCCCGCTTTGCCCTTTGTCGTTTAGGCCCTAGCAATGAACTTTTGGAAATTGTGGAGAAGCCCGAACAAGCTTTGATGCATTCCTACCAAGATCAAGCTGGTACTTTACGCGTGAGTATGAATATCTTTAAATTTCACGGACAAGATATTTACCCCTATTTGGTTAGCTGCCAAGAACATCCGCAGCGCAAAGAAAGAGAATTACCAACTGCGCTCATGAATATGATTCACCAAGGAGGAATTTCTCTCCAGGGTATCCCATTTAAGCAGCATGTACCAGATTTGACCACCAAAGAGGATATTGCGCTGTTTAGAGCTCAGCTTAAAAAATAAAAAACCCGAAGCTTTCACCTCGGGTTAATTTTATAATCTTCTCGCTTAGTTTAGGCGTTCTGCTTCTTGATAAGGTTCAATGCCGATCCTTCTCTATACCACTCGATCTGAGAGGCATTATACGTATGGTTAGCCATAACGGTGTCTTTAGAACCATCTGCATGAACCACCTCGATAGTCAAAGCCTTGCCAGGAGCAAAGTCCGCGATGTCAACAAAGTTAAAGGTATCGTCTTCTTGGATCAAATCGTAATCCGATTCGTTTACAAAGGTTAGCGCTAACATCCCTTGCTTTTTCAAGTTGGTCTCGTGTATACGAGCAAAAGACTTCACCAATACAGCAGCAACTCCTAGATGACGAGGCTGCATGGCCGCGTGCTCTCTAGAGGAACCTTCACCGTAGTTGTGGTCTCCCACTACGATAGTGCGAATCCCCTGAGCTTTGTAAGCACGCTGTGTATCCGGTACACCTCCGTACTCTCCGTCTAGCTGATTCTTTACAAAGTTGGTCTTTTTGTTAAAAGCATTTACAGCACCGATCAAGGTGTTGTTGGCAATATTGTCTAGGTGACCGCGGTAACGCAACCATGGCCCTGCCATAGAAATATGGTCTGTAGTACATTTACCAAAAGCTTTGATAAGCAACTTTACTCCCTGCAATTCGCTATCCTGAATAGGTTCAAATGGAGTTAGCAACTGCAAACGCTCCGAAGTAGGGCTAACCACTACATCAATACCGCTTCCGTCTGCTACTGGCTCTAAATATCCAGCGTCTTCCACGTCAAAGCCTTGTGGCGGCAGTTCCAATCCTACAGGCTCATCTAACTTAACTTCTACACCGTCTTCATTGATAAGGGTGTCGTTCATCGGGTCAAAATCCAATCGCCCAGAGATCGCAATGGCAGCGACCATTTCTGGCGAACCAACAAAGGCGTGCGTATTTGGATTGCCGTCTGCTCGCTTAGAGAAGTTACGGTTAAAAGAGTGTACAATGGTGTTCTTTTCGTCTCCCAAAAGGTCTGAACGATCCCATTGTCCTATACACGGACCACAGGCATTGGTAAAGATAGTCGCACCGAGATTCTCGAACACGCTCAATAAACCATCGCGCTCTGCGGTGTAGCGAATCTGCTCTGACCCAGGGTTGATACCAAAGTCACTTTTAGGTTTTAGTTTTTTGTCGATGGCCTGTTGTGCAATACTAGCGGCACGTGTCAAGTCTTCGTAAGAGGAATTGGTACAAGAACCAATAAGTCCCCACATTACGTTAAGTGGCCAATCATTTTCTTTTGCTTTTGGACCAAGCTCGCCTACTGGTGTTGCTAAGTCTGGCGTAAAAGGTCCGTTCAAGTGTGGACGCAATTCTGAAAGATTGATCTCTATCACTTGATCGAAATATTGTTCGGGATTCGCATATACCTCAGGATCACCTGTTAGATATTCACGGATCTTATTGGCTTCGTCTGCGATCTCAGAGCGATCTGTGGCCCGTAAGAAGCGCTCCATAGCGTCATCATATCCAAAAGTAGAAGTCGTAGCACCGATCTCCGCTCCCATATTACAGATGGTTCCTTTACCTGTACAAGAAAGGTTGGTCGCTCCAGGTCCAAAGTACTCTACAATAGCGCCAGTTCCTCCTTTTACGGTAAGGATACCAGCTACCTTTAAGATCACATCTTTAGAAGCAGTCCATCCGTTGAGCTCTCCTGTCAATTTAACACCGATCAACTTTGGGAATTTAAGTTCCCAAGGCATTCCGGCCATAACGTCTACAGCATCAGCTCCTCCAACTCCTACAGCAACCATTCCAAGTCCCCCGGCATTTACCGTGTGTGAATCGGTACCGATCATCATTCCTCCTGGGAACGCATAATTCTCTAATACCACTTGGTGGATAATACCTGCGCCTGGCTTCCAAAAGCCGATTCCGTATTTGTTAGAAACAGACTCCAAGAAGTTGAACACTTCACTACTCGTCTCATTAGCGCGTTTTAAGTCGGCCGCAGCACCTTGCTTAGCCTGGATCAAGTGGTCACAGTGTACCGTTGTTGGTACAGCCACTTTTTGTTTTCCGGCTTGCATGAATTGCAGCAAAGCCATTTGCGCCGTAGCATCTTGACATGCGATGCGATCTGGAGCAAAATCAACATAATCCTTACCACGTACAAAAGGTTTGGAAGGTAATCCATCCCAAAGGTGCGCATAGAGGATCTTCTCCGCTAAGGTTAAGGGTTTACCCGTGAGTGCTTTAGCAGCATCTACCTTCTGCGCCATCTGCGCGTAGGTATTCTTTATCATGTCAATGTCGAATGCCATATATTTAGTTTTTTTGGAAGTGTTGCGAAAATACGAAATTTTCCGTTGAATTTTAAGCACCAAATAAGCTCAAATTGCGCGTCCAAGCACGATTTACGGGAATGCCATTTTCTAAAATAAAAATTGACCAACCTCTAAATTTCTACTTGTATTTTTTGCTGACTTGATAATCTAAGGCCCTTGAAAATAACGTTTTACCATTCGATGGTCTCGTAAATTCATCATTGGTTGCTCGTAAATTCGATACAACACATATGACAAAATGAAGGTCAGCAGTATATATACCATTACATAGACCCCTTTATCGATAAGGGAAAGTCGCTCGGTCGGTAAGTGGTATTTGAGCAATTGCAGGACCACTGAATAATGCAACAAATACATACTGTAAGAGATAAGACTGATTCGTGTAATAGGAGCGCGAACTAATCTTGGAGCAGACTGCCAGTGACTCAGCACAGGCAAGAACAGCGCAATGCTCAACGAACAAAACGGCAGGTAGATCACATTCCAAACTACAGGATGGCTGTCTATAAACCAACCAAACATGGGAATCCCGAAACTGATCAGCAACATACCCATCAGCCCTAAAAAAAAGAAAACCCAACGACTGGATCTCCAAAAATCAGTAAAATACTTAGACAAATAAGCGCCTAACATGCCATAAAAAATTGCGTCTAATCTGTAGATCATTACGGCCTTTAATCCCCGGTTCCAATAGTTCATGTCTGGCTGGGCAAACTGGAATTGATAGTAGCATTTACTAATAAGCCCAAAGGCTATCATAGCTAAGCCCGCATATAAAAAAGCCTTTTGTGCTTGTATTTTGAGCGCTTTCCAGAATCCCCAGCCAAGCACAGGAGCCAGTAGATAAGTAAACTCTTCTACAGGTAAACTCCAAGATTCGGTAAAGAAGATATCCATTGCAGAGAAAGCATTCTGCAAAAAGAAAAAATACTGCCAAAGTGAATCCGGCAATTCCCGCCCTATGTAGAACAAAATGGCAATGTTTAGTAAAAGGATCAGGTAATAATTGGGCAAGGTCCTAAACCAACGCCTTACCCAGAAATACTGCAAAGTGGCTTTGTCATAGGCGACTGAGAACTGTTTGAGCAGTATCCGCCCGATCAAAAAACCACTGAGCACAAAAAAGATTTCAACCCCCAATACACCCATAAGTCTGAGCAGTTCTCCTGGTAAACCAGGAAGCTCTGGTACTATCCAGAGCGCATGAGAAAACACCACGAATAAGATCGCCACCGCTCGCATGAGGTCTAAACCAAAAATACGCTTGGTGTAATCTATTTGCATAAAGAGATATATTTGTAGGGTATCGCGATGCGTATAAAAGTAATTAAAATATTCGGCTGGCTGTTGGTTCTCTCCCTACTCGGAGGAGGGCTTTACTATTTGCAGCTCTCTAACAGGCACAAGGCTATAGTCAAGACCACTATTTTACACAAATCAGGTCTTGGAGGCGACTGGCAAGTGAGTTATGGTGACCGACAAACCGATTTTTACAGCCCACTATTCTTTGTAGACAACATTTACACCTCTATGGAAGGCCCTAAGGCCATGCGAGGGTTTCAGATCGACCCAAACGCGGAGGATCTGGTCTGGATAAGTGGATATGAGACCACTGTTGTGGCTGCAAATGGAATTACGGAACTTTCCCGTGACTTTATGTGTCATACCAATTTGGACTATTACGACCAGAGTTATTACAGCAAATGGCAGATCCCAAACAGAATAGGAAGTAATTATCCGCGCTTGGCAACCTTGACCAATGGTATGGAATCTTACCATTATCCAGAAGGCTTCGGATTCCCCATTCAGGCCAACGAGCACTTATATCTTTCTACTCAGGTCTTGAATCACAACCTCAAGGAGTCCTTATTTGGTGTTCGACACAAGGTGAGTATCTTTCACAAAGCCGATAGCCCTGACATTAAACCCCTGCGGCCACTTACCGTTTTTATGATGCTTCCTTATGACGGTGAAAATCCCTTTGACAATGAGGCTGCAAAGACAGACCCAAGTGTGTGTATCCCAGTAGAGACCAAAAATCACAGTTATCAGGACAGCGATGGTAGTATGCGTTCTGGTCATTGGGTTGTATTCCCGGGAAAGCAGACCTATCGCAGTGATATGAGCGCACAACTAGAAGTTAAAGACAGTCTACAAGTGCATCATATTGCGACACATTTACACCCCTTTGCAACCTCCTTAAAGCTTATCAATACCGATACGCATAAGGTCTTGTTCTCTGCGGATGCTGAGAATCATTTAGACCGAGTTGGTTTAGCCCAAATTACCGAGTACAGCAGCACGGAAGGGTTCACCTTATATGCAGACAAGCAGTATGAATTGGTCTTGGAGGTCAATAACACCTCAGCCACAAAACAAGACATGATGGCTTCTATGTTCTTTGGAATTTACGATGCCGACCTAGACACTCGACTCAAAAGTAGGTTCGAGAATTAGAACAGATCTTTAATGATGGCCTCTATGGTCACCCCTTCTGCTTCTGCTTTGTAGTTTTTGATCATTCGATGGCGCAGCACCCCGTAAGCAACTTGCTGTACGTCTTCGATATCTGGAGAATATTTCCCGCGGATAGCAGCATTGGCCTTGGCCGACAAAATGAGGTTTTGCGAGGCTCTTGGACCAGCTCCCCAATCGACATAGGTTTTGACCATCGCTGTAGCTGTAGGCTCTTTAGGTCTGGTTTTTCCCACCATGGTAACTGCGTATTCGATCACATTATCTGCAACTGGAATGCGACGGATCAAATGTTGAAAATCGATGATCTCTTGTGCATTAAACAGGGTATTGACTTTAACCTCGTTATCGGTAGTGGTGTTCTTAACTACAGAGACCTCTTCTTCAAAGCTCGGATACTTTAAGTTGATAGCGAACATGAAACGGTCCAATTGCGCTTCTGGCAATGGGTAGGTTCCCTCCTGCTCAATTGGGTTCTGTGTAGCTAAAACAAAATAAGGCAGATCTAATGGGTAATGTCTACCGGCTACTGTCACTGCGCGTTCTTGCATAGCTTCCAGTAAAGCAGCTTGTGTTTTTGGTGGCGTCCGGTTTATCTCATCCGCCAAAATTACATTGGCAAAAATAGGTCCTTTTACAAAGGTGAAATTGCGGTTCTGATCTAGAATCTCTGCTCCCAGTATATCACTCGGCATAAGATCTGGAGTAAACTGTATACGTTTAAAGTCTAAGCCAAGGGTTTGGGCGACTGTGTTTACCAATAAGGTCTTGGCCAGTCCGGGTACTCCAATAAGCAGCGCGTGTCCTCCAGAGAAAATTGCCAATAGGACCTGGTCTATGACCTCTTCTTGTCCTACTATAACTTTGGCAATCTCTGTCTTTAAGGCCTTATACTTTTCAACAAGTTGGCCTATGGCTGCTACATCACTCATATTAGTTCTTTGTCCAGTTACTGGCAAATTCGCAGTCGGTGTAATCTCTGTTTACACTGACATAGGTCTCGATTATCTTCTCGTCTTGCCAAGCTTCTATCGCGCGTCTTCTTTTATCGTTTAAGGCCAGATCTTTGATCTTTTCGTAGTCCTTGGAATAATCGGCTTGGTGCTCGTCATAGCGATCGGTCACCATAATTATCTTAAACTTCTTTCGTCCGGTTCTATCGGCATCGGTAAGAACTTGCGAAACTTCTTGATCTTTTAGATTGTAGATCTGCTGGGCCAAAACTGGATCCATTTTGGTAAGGTCAAAGCGCGTATCTCCGGTTACCGGGTTTATGAGTTGCCCTCCGTCGTTCTTGGTTTCCTTTTCGTCGGATTCACTCTTGGCAGCCTCTGCAAAGGTGAGTTCTCCCGCTACGATTCGATTGCGGATATTCTCTATCTTCTTTTTGGCAACCTCTACCGTGGCATCGGTCACATCAGGGATCAACAGAATATGGCGCACATCTACAGTTTGTCCGCGAATTTTATCGACCATAAGAATATGGTATCCAAATTCGGACTCAAAAGGTTCACTAACCTCTCCTTCTTGCAAAGAGAAAGCCATGTCTTTGAATTCTTTTACAAAATTGTCGGAGCGCTTTAGACTGATCTTCCCTCCTTTGGTACTCGAACCAGGGTCTTGTGAATACAATACTGCTTTGGTAGCAAAAGACTCTCCGTTTTCCACAATTCCAGTTCGGAACTCGTTTAAACGATCGATCACTTTTTGAATCTCCTCTTGTGGGATTTCCGGTTCTATAACGATCTGAGCGATCTCCACCTCAGCACTAAAAAGCGGACGTTCATCCGCAGGGATAGAATTGAAAAAGGTTCTCACCTCTTCTGGTGTGATCTCTACACCTTCGATGATCTTGTTCTGCATCTCTGAGGCCAACATGTTGGTCTTGTTGATCTCAAAGAGCTCCGCCCTGAGTTCCGGCATGGTCTTTTTCTTGTAGAATTTCAAGACCTGCTCTTCGGAGTTGAATTGGGCTAACATGTATTGTATCTGCTGATCTGTGGTGGCGTTTACTTGTGCATCTGGAATGATCACACTGTCTTGAATGGCGTGATGTGCATAAAGCTTCTCTTCCATTAGCGTTCCTAGCAATTCACAGCGGCTAATGTCTGAGGTTGAAAAACCTTGTTGCTCTATTTGGATGTATTTTCTATCGATATCACTGTCTAGCACAATATACTTTCCTACTTGAGCAGTAACTCCATCGACCTTGAATTTCTCAAAAGGCTTTACGGTATCTTTAACCTGCTGACTCGCTGCAACTCCCGTACTGTCTACCTCAACTACTTCCTGCGCCTGTACTTGCAATCCAACCAATAAGGCTGTTGTCACTAAAATTCGGCTATTGATAAATTTCGAAATCATTATTCTTGATCGCATCTTTTGTAATATCGGCCTCTAAGTTTTTTATGAGGTCCAATTTCCTTTTGTTTAGTATAATCTGTTGAATGGTGGGGCGCACATATTCCAAGGGTGCGTCGTCCCCTTTTTCTAAGGCATCCTGAACTTGGATCAAATATACTCCTATAGAGTCTTGCAGCCTTACGAAATTAGATTTTTTTAACTTTTCAGCATTCGATTTATCGCTGATCAGTGGGATTTCCGTCAAAAGGGCATCTTGTCTAACCCAAGTGCTATCATTGAGGTAATATCCCTTGAATTGAAACGCTTTAGCCTCTAGAGCAGCTTTAGCATCGGTGTCGAAATCTCGCAAATTCTTAGCAACTTCTTCTGTTGCGTTTGAACTAATGGGCAGATTTACATAGCGTAGCTTGAGCAAACGCTCTTTGAGTCTAAAACTCTCGCGATTCTTTTCGTAGTACTGCTGATAAACCGAAGGTGCTATGGTACTGTCCAATTTTTTGGCTACCACGGCATTCTTATAGCCTTTGGTGTATAGGTCTTCTTTATAATCTTGAACCAGTTGATCGTAAGTGGTAAGCTGAGACTCCGGCAAATTGATTCGCGCCTGATCGATGAGTAACTGCTGTGTCGCCCAACGATTGATGTAATTGGTAACAATAAGAAGGCTGTCTTCTGGAGAAGTATTTGGTTGAATCAAATTCACCAGATCTTCTTTAAAAAGATAGCTATCATTCACCCGAGCCACAGGCTCAGAGGGTAACTCCTTGGTAAAGAAATCACAGGAATAAAGCGTAAAACACGCCAATATGATAGTTAGAACGCTTTTCGATTTAAGCATTAAAGTTGTGCTTTAATTTCCTGGAGCACCTGCTGATCAACCGTTACCTTGAACTTTGCTTTCAATGCTTCCATAAAGGCTGCTTCTAAAGCCGCCTGGTAATCGCCCATGATCTTACCACGGATCTTATCGAGTGGGATAGCTGTTGGTGCTAGGAGCTCATCTGTGCGTATAACTGTGAATTGCCCTGCCTTATTGTATACTTTAGACACACCGGAAGACAATTTATAATCCTCTGGCAATAAACGGTGACCTTCTTGGTAGGTTCCATTACTAAAAAGTACCTGAGTCTCTTCTTCGTTGAATTGTTCTTTCAATTCACTGAGACTAGCACCTCTCTTTAGGGCTTTGCGCAGTTGCTTTGCAACAGCTTCATTTGGTGTGCTGGCAATCAAGGCTTTTACGCGAGTTTCGTATTGGTAATTGGCCAGGTGTTCTTTGTAATAGTTCTCTAAACCGATGCTGTCTTCTCTTACCTTGCTCCAGATCTCGTTTTCCATCAGGTCAAAGATCAACAGCCCTTCTTTGTATTCTCGAACGATGTTTGCAAAGCCTTCATCCTCTTCGTCTAAGTGATCTTTGAAATAATCGCGAATGGTGGCCAGTTCGAACTCATCGTAAAACGCTTTAGCAGCTCCATAGGTCGTATTGTGACGTGCTGTCTTTCGGTGACGCTCTTCTATGAATCGAGCAAAATCGTCATAAGTAAAAGTGGTAGAACCCAAAGTAAAGATCTCGGTTTTCATGGCCGGATTTAAACTATCGGTGTACTTCCAAGTTTTGGTTTTAATACTGTCTGTTAGAAACTCCGTAAAGAAAGGAACAACATGCTCTGGAGAGGTGATATTATACCTCTCCTTGAGTTCTTGCTTAGAGAGTGCCTTGATATAATCCAAACGCTGTGCTTGTTGCACTTGACGTTTAAGACGCTGCTCTACGTCTTGAAAGGTTGGATATTCATGTCTGTCTATCAATTTAATGATGTGCCAACCAAAGTCTGTTTTGACCGGGCTAGACATATCGCCAGGATTCTTTAAAGCAAAAGCGGCACGTTCAAAATTCTCTGCATTGAGCATCCCTGGACCAAAGCGACTCAATTTACCGCCATTCTCAGCCGTATTTCTATCGTCGGAATATTGCTTGGCCAGTTCTTCAAAGGAAGCGCCTTGTTTAATGTTGCTATACAGTTCGTTGATTCGTGCTTCCGGATCAAAGCTAGCATCGTCTGCTTTTGGACTGATCATGATGTGGGCTACAGTTACTTCCTTAGCCACAGGACGACGATCTAGAATTTGGACGAAATGATACCCGAATTGCGTTCTAAACACTTTAGAAATATCACCTACCGGGGTATTGTAAGCTACTGTTTCAAAAGGATAAACCATTTTAAAAACAGAGAACCAGCCAAGATCTCCTCCTGTGTCTGGAGCGCTAGGGTCTGCAGAAAACTGACGAGCAGCCTGTTCGAATTTGCGTTTTCCATCGATGATCTCTTGTCTGAGTTTTACTGCTTTATTGTAGGCTACCAGAGTGTCCTGTGGAAGATCATCTATAGAAGCAGCAATTAGTATATGGCGCGCTAATATCTCTTCTTGTTGCCTTGCAAAGGCTTCTTTCATGAGCGTATCGGTCACCTCTTCTACGTTCATGTAGGTGGTAGCCAATTTGTGCTTGTATTTGCGATACTCTGTTTTATGAGCATCTTGCTGATCCAACCCCATAGCGTAGGCCTCTGCAACCTTGAGCTTGTAATCGACATAGAGATCGAGATAATTTTCGACTTTGCGCTGCTCAACGTCGGCCACAAGATTTAAATTCTTCTTGTAGACGCGCATGAACTCTCCGGCACTTACGGTCTGATCACCAATAGAAAGGACTGTTTTGTCTTCCAATTGCTGCGCTGTGGCGGCAGGAAGAAGTAGACAAATAAAAATCAAGCTAAGCAAGCTACGTTTCCCCATAGATCATATTTTTTATAGTACCCGCAAAAATAGCAAAAAGCCCCGGCCAAGCAAGATTTTAACGCCCCTACTCCACAGCTGTTAAGAAATTTACCATAATATTAACGCACTTAGATTTTTGCTACCTTTAAGGTATCGATCAACAACTAAACTCAATTTTCATGAAATACACTTGCGAAATCACCATAGATAGACCTTTACAAGAGGTCATAGAGAAACTAGACAACGCAGAGAATATGAAGCACTGGCAACGCGGTCTGCTCAGTTATGAAGTTACGCAGGGTACGCCTGGACAAGAGGGTGCGAAAATGCAACTCAATTACCAAATGGGAAAGCGTCAAATGAGTCTTACAGAAACGATTACAAAGCGCAATTTTCCACATGAATTCGAAGCTACCTACGATACTAAAGGGGTTCACAATATCCAGAAATTGAATTTTGAAGAAACTCCGGACGGCAAGACCAAGTGGGTATCTGATTGTGAATTCCAGTTTCAAGGATTTGGCATGAAATTAATGGGTTGGCTAATGCCTGCTGCCTTTAAAAAACAATCCTTAAAGTATATGCAAGATTTTAAGGCTTTTGTAGAAGACGGAACCTCTGTTGCTAATACTTAAGAATGGAAGCCAAAGCCAGATTGATTTGGGACTTTAAAGGTCCGGCAGGAGAACGAACCGCAGAACATCACTTGATTCATTTAGGAGAGTTCTTTGCTCGGGAGAGCTTTGTGTGTCACGAAAGCGGCAGCATAGTACAATCTCCCATGTGGCATTCTGCCTATGTGGTAGTAGACTTAAAAGATGTACAGGCACTGCGTGAAATTCTCAAACCGCATAGAGGCCAGCGCATTGCAGAAAGCACTTAGTGTTAATTGGCACCGTAATTGTAAGCTAAAATTCTATATTTGCAAAAAATTAGAATTATGCGTTTTTATCTCATAGGAATCATTGCCCTAGCGACATCATTTCAAATGTTCGCACAAACCTCTAAAGTAGGTACCATCGATGTAGATTATATTTTGAGCAAAATGCCAGATCTTACCAATGTAAAGTCAGGTGTTGAATCTTACGGAAAAGAATTGGATACCGAATTGGGTCAGAAAATCGCTAAGTACGATTCCTTGATCGCTAAGTATCAAGAAATGGAATCCACTTACGGAGACGCGATCAAGAAAACCAAGCAGAACGAAATTATCGCTCTAGAAGGAGAAATGCAGCAGTTTCGTCAAAACTCTGTGACCTTGATCCAGCTTAAACAAAACGAATTGATGCAGCCTCTTTATCAAAAAGTAGGCGTTGCTTTAGAAGCAGTAGCTCAAGAACAAGGATATACTCAAGTACTTACAAGCAACGCAACCGTAGCTTATTTGGATCCTAAATTCGATCTTACCATTGCGGTTATGCAAAAACTAGGTCTACCTACTGAAGAGTAACACAACAGACCCTTAAAAAAACAAAAAAGCACTGTTTATGGACAGTGCTTTTTTTTTATAGAATGATCTAAGTATTATCTACTGTAATTCGGAGCCTCCTTGGTAATGGTTACATTGTGTGGATGACTCTCGTGGATACCTGCAGAGGTGATCTTAACAAATTTTCCTTTCTCTTGGAGCGTCGGAACATCTTTGGCTCCGCAGTAACCCATACCTGCACGTAAACCGCCTACAAACTGGTGAATACTCTCAAAGAGATCTCCTTTATATGGTACACGCCCAACGATACCCTCGGGAACCAATTTCTTTAGGTCGTCTTCCACATCTTGGAAATAACGGTCTTTAGACCCTTTAGACATAGCCTCTACAGATCCCATCCCTCGATAGGACTTGAACTTACGCCCTTCGTAAATAATGGTCTCTCCCGGAGACTCCTTAGTCCCTGCAAGTAGTGATCCTAGCATCACACAGTCCGCCCCAGCGGCCAAGGCCTTTGGAATATCCCCTGTATAGCGAATACCACCATCTGCAATAACAGGAACTCCACTGCCCTTTATGGCAGCAGCTACTTCTATAACTGCTGAGAACTGCGGGAATCCAACTCCGGCCACAACGCGGGTGGTACAGATAGAACCAGGCCCAATACCAACTTTAACGGCATCTGCTCCGGCTTCAACCAAATATTTTGCGGCTTCTGCAGTGGCAATGTTTCCAACCACTACTTCCAGTTCTGGGAAGCGCTTCTTAATTTCTTTTAAAACGGTGACTACTCCCTGAGTATGTCCGTGCGCCGTATCGATAACAATGGCATCTACATCCGCATTGACTAAGGCCGCAGCACGTTCTACAGCATCGCCGGTAACTCCAACCGCCGCAGCTACACGCAATCGACCATAACTGTCTTTGTTTGCATTCGGCTTTAAGGACAGCTTGGTAATATCTCTAAAGGTAATTAGACCTATAAGGGTATTCTCTTTAGTTACAACAGGCAGCTTTTCGATCTTATTGTCTTGTAATATCTCTTCGGCATCCATCAATGAGGTGCCTTCGTGGGTGGTCACCAAGTTCTCACTGGTCATTACCTCAACGATAGGACGATCATTATTCTTTTCGAAACGCAGGTCTCGATTGGTAACGATACCTTTGAGCTTGCCTTGCCCATCTACAATAGGGATCCCGCCTATACTGTGCTCGCGCATACTGTTCTTGGCATCGATCACTTTGGCGTCCATTGGCAGGGTTACCGGGTCGATGATCATCCCACTTTCTGCACGCTTTACGCGACGCACCTTAGTGGCTTGTTGCGCAATGGTCATGTTCTTGTGCAAAACGCCGATTCCACCTTCACGAGCCATAGCAATGGCCATACGCGCTTCTGTAACTGTATCCATAGCTGCGGATACAATAGGTACATTGAGCGAAATATTACGCGTAAATTTAGATTTGATAGAAACTTCTCTGGGAAGTACCTGAGAATAGGCCGGAACAAGTAGAACGTCGTCGTAAGTAAGACCCTCGCCTACTATTTTGTTTTGATGTGCTGTCATTGCAATTAAATCTAGTGCCCGTTGCCGAACGTTGAATTTTATTTAATTGCATGCAAATATACCAAAAATCGACGAGAGCAGATGTAAAGAATTCCTTAAGAATTCCACAAGGGCCTAAAAGCGAAATTCCAAACCTGCATACAAGGTACGCGGCTGACTTGGAATGATCCCTGGCCCGGGGTAGCCTGTAGCTCTGCGGACAAAATAATTGTTGTCTAGCAGATTGTTTATTCCGCCTTCAACTTGCAACCAGGATTTGAATCGGTAGCGGGCAGAAAAGTCAAGTATATCATAAGCCGGGATCTCTCCTACTATCCCGCTTTGGCTATCCAGATCGGCCCGAGAATTGGTGGCATCGGTAAACTGCTGGCTCAAATAAGTGTACTGCAAACTGGCCAAGAAATTCTTATAACCCATACTCAAACCTGTCTTTAAGTTTACGTCTGGCACAAATTCCACCTGATTCCCCACTACATTGTTGAGTTCGCTGCGGGTGTATTCGGAGCGGGTCAAAGCTAAGTTCGCAAATACACTGAGTCGGTATTCTTTGTCCAGACCAAGGGCAGGCACTAAATTGTATTCACTAAAGCCCTCAAAACCATAAGTAACAGCGTCACCGATATTCCCGCGGAATTGCTCTTGTTGAATATCGCTAACGGCTCTTAGCACCAATCCCAATCGGTCTTGGTAGCTCAATAAGAAAATGCCCGCATCAAAACTAAAGTTATTCTTTATACGACCGCGCAGGCCTATATCTGCAGTAAAACCAGATTCGTCACTTATATTAGGATCAATGGTCAGCGAGGGATTCGTAATTCGAATATCACTAAAGGTTACCGAGCGGTAATTTTGGCTAATGTTTCCGTAAAACTCCAAGGCGTCTGTGGCTTTATAGCTGGCTCCGAGCCCTAGTAGTACAAAACTTCTATCTACACTGCGCATATCTGGCACCGTTTCTTGTAAGATGGGATTGCCAGCAAGATCAAAGTTGATGCGCTCAAAGCTACCGTCGATCTCTGTTTTGATGTATTCAAAACGCGCTCCCGGGGTAATACTCAAGCGGTCATTGAGTTTTAATATATGCTCCGCAAAAAAAGCCACATTCAAGTTGGGCAGATCAAAATCACTTTGACGAGCATAGTTCGGAAACTCCTCATCCGCAAAATTGAAGTCAGCATCTAGGCCATTGGTGCCTGGACCTTGGCGTTCTGCATTGTTTGACTGATAGTACTTCCCTCCTATTAAAAAAGTCTGCTCTTGTCCAAAGGCATCATAACGACTTAAAAATCGCGCTTCGGCACCCCAGTTTCTAAAATTCCCAACAATGAGCTCTCTGGGCGACTCCAAATCATCCACCTGAGAAACACGGTTCTCTCTAAACCCAACAGACTTACGCGAAGCATCAAGGGCAAAGAGGTTCAAGCTGAACTGACTGCGCTGCGCTATGGCTTGCTCCCACTTCAAACTGTAGAGTTTCCAATCTACTTTAAAGTAGTTCCGGGTTCTGTTACTAAATGTAGGATCTTCCTGAAACTGACTGTCCGTGAGTCCGCCCGCTTGCTGGGCCAAATAGTTCAGATAACTAAACTCCGCAGTAATTGTTGTTCTTTTAGACGGTTTATAACGCAACAAACCAAAAGCATTATAAGATTCAAAATCAGAATTGGGTCTAAAGTCTTCTCCTGATTTATAGTTGAAATAACTGTAATAACTGAACTTACCCAGGGTACCGCTCAGGCTGTTGAAACTGGTAAACAAATTATAAGCTCCCAAAGTTTGTCGACTAACCAGTGCAATAGGTTTTTCCTTTTCGGGTTCACGCATTTTAAAGTTCACCAAGCCGCCGAACTGGGTTCCGTATTGCAAGGACGCAGCACCGCGAACTATTTGGATCTCTTGTACCGCCTCTGGTGGTGGCGAATAGTAACTTTCCGGATAACCTAAAACATCCGCAGAGATATCATAACCGTTCTGGCGGGTATTGAAATTGGCCGTTCTATTAGGGTTTAAACCTCGGCCACCTATATTGAGCTGCAAGCCCGCGTCATTGTTCTCGTAAATGTTAAGTCCAACTATCCTAGAATAAATTTGTCTAGCGTTGGCCGTGGCCAAGTTTGCCGTGACATTATCTAGCAGGACAACCTCACTTTTCTTACCGGAATAAATAGCTGTCCCCTCGACCGGACGCAATTGTCTCAATGCTAAAACTGTTTCTCTTTGAGCAGTAATGATAACCTCAGAAAGCGCTTCCCCTAAAGGTTTTAAAGCATAAGTCAAAGTCTTGTTGGTATTTAGGCTGATGGTAGCCTCAAAGAGTTCGTAGTCTAGTGCAAAGACATAGAGCTGGTAATCTCCCGGTTCCAGATCTTCAAAGACGACTTGGCCATTAGCATCTGTTAGACCGCTCTCCACAGCAGGATTAAGGTAAACTTCTGCGCCTACTAACGCTTGTCCCTGTTCGTCGTTCACTTGGAGTTCCAGCCTTAATTGGCCAAAGGACGCAGATACACAGCAACAGCTAAAAAAGACAACTAGGTATGTACTAAGAGATTTAAAGTCCATCGATGGTATCGTTAAAAGGAAGTATCCAAGTTTTGTGTTTAAAAGATGCGCGCTGGCTTACCAGATCGACCTTTGGGTCTATGTAGGCTTGACTCAATCGCCCGTTAAGCGCCACATAGCTCTCTACATAGACAGCCACATCCTTATAGCCTTGCTGCTGATAATGATCTGCCAAATAATGGGCATACTCTAATATAAAATCGGGCTGAAAGCTCATTTGCTTTTCTTGCAGCGGCGTTAAAAAGTCGCTATTATCTATAGCGAATGACTTTCCGGATTGTCCGTCCACCACTTTGAATTGCGCATAACCGGCCTTTTCCATCAGCATGACGCGCCAAGAGAAACGATAGCCTTCTTCTGTCCAGAACAACTCCCCTGGGTATAACAAATAGCGCCATGGGAATAACAACTGAACCACAAAGAAGAGGATCAGAACAGGCTTTACATATGTTTCAGGTTGCCAAGTTTTTGCAGCGTGTACAGTTTGCTGTCGATAGAGTTTTAGACTTTTCAGTACAGTTTGGAATCCACTTAAAAGACGCTCGTGAAAGCTCGGACTAAAAAAGATGAGCGAAGAAACGATCATGATATAAGGGAACATACCTATGGGAAACAGGACTCGGGTCAAAACGTGAAAGATCACTACCAAACCAAAGGCAAACCAACGCGTTCTGGCAAAGAGTAGTAAAAAAGGAATAAAAAGATCGTAAAGTGCGCCGCCATAACTAAAAGCATAGTGTACCCATTCTTGCTGCATGAGATCTCCCAATAGCGGCAGATCGTATTTGGCCGGCAGCCAGATCTTTAAAGGCATAGCTTCTACCAGCCAGTCACTATTGAGCTTGGCCAAACCTGCATAGAAATAAACTATCCCCAGCATAAGCTTAAGAGAATCTACTGTCCAGCGCGGTACTTCCTTAGCCGCAAAACCAGGTTTTAGAGCATCTACAGCAAACCAACGGTTGGCTGGTAAAAAAATCATCAGAAAACTAAGTACACTGACAAAGTAATAGTGATTCAAATAAGTGGTTTTATCCATCAGCTCTATATAGGTAAAGCTCAAAAAGAACAAGACTATGGACAATCGGTACTTATAGCCTAAGGCCACGCCTAGGGCAGTCAAGCCACAAACCACAAACAATAGATAAGTCCAAACACCTATGGGTTTAACCCACTCAAAGCCGTAATAGCTAAAATGAAACTCGGGTTCTAAGTAGAGTTTCGATATCCAGCCATTGGCCCAAAAGCGAATAAGACTCAAGAGCATCATCACACCAAATAAAACACGAAAGACCGCTAATGGAGCGGTCTTAATCGTGCGATTAAAATAGGTATGATTTACTAATGAGAACATTTTTAGTCGCCGTCTGTATCTACAAAGTCTACGTCAATGCTCAATGCCTGAAGCATGTCTACCTTTAAAAGAATCACATTGCGCTGCAATTCGTCGTAGGCTTCCAGCATGGCAGTATTATTGGTTTGCACTTGAGTTGCAAAATTGTCATCCAGATCGTTGATCGCCAAACGAGCCAGATCGAACTGCTCGTTGATCAAAGTACTGAGGTCTTCTCCGTTCTTAATGGTGTTCAAGAAATCTAAATAAGACTTAAAGCCTCGACCGTTTCCTCCTGCTAGACCGTTCCCGTTAAAGAAACTCTGTACCGCTTGCAAGGCCTCTAGAGCCAATTCCTTAGATACTTCTTGGTTAAAGAAGGCCTCTACATTCTGTGGCATCGGATCCGTAGAGAATACTCCCGCAGGAATACCGATCTTCCCTGCGCGTAAGGCTTTCTCATAATACAGGATATAATCGTTTGTAAGCTTGTCTATGGATCCGGTTGCAGAAGCTGCAGTATTGGTCTTAAAACTAGCTGCAAAACTCATGAGCCACTGATCGCGTACCAAAGAAGCTAGGGTTTTAATGTTCGCTGCCAAGTTCTGCATATACACCAAATGATTCGGTGCGGTCGGATCGTTCTCATAAAAGTCTATGATTGCTTCTTCCGTATCGGCTATGCCAAATAGCAAATAATCCAAAGCAGGGAAACCTTGAGCGTCTATGGTAGAAGGCAATTCAAGATCGTAAGTTCCCGAGGCGATGAACTCGTCAATACTCGCCGTATCTGTAGGATACGTGTTTAGGCGAGCGCGGAATCTGAATTCTTCGGCCGGTCCGATCTCGAACATAGAAACCCACTGAAAAGCGCGATATGCAGCTAACCAATCGGTACGCACCTCCAAAAGACCCACAGCTGTCGGATCGTTTGCAAAGGCCGTGACACTTTCTTCAAGAGCTTCTGTAAAGGGATAGAACTCCTCATAAGCCGGAACGATGATATTGTCTGTCCAATTCGCCAAAAGCGCAGCACGGTCAAAACCAGTGGTTCCGTCTCCGCCGTTGTTATCGGTTCCACCACCTGCGTTGTTATTATCGGGAGCTGGATCATCAGAAGAACAGGCTAAAAGCAGTCCTGTAAAGAGTAGAAAAATTGTCTTTTTAATCATGTTCAAATATTTTGCAAAATTACAAAGCAAAACCCGAGGAGCCAGCTCATGTGGCTCCCGGTTTTGATAATTTATTCACAGTTTAATCTGCTGCTTGTGCAACGGTAAAACTTAATTTAGCGGCAATAGTTTCTGCTAGGTCACTCAAGATGGCAGGAGTTATATCCCATAGGCCGTTTGGCCCTTGCTCCATAAGTTGAGCCAGCATGGCATCTACCTCAGTTCGGTTAAAATATGGCGCTCCCGTAACTGTGTTTCTGGTAAAGCGCAGACTATAGATAAAACCATATCCTTCGGAAAGGTCGTGGAAAGCAGTTCCGTAATTCTCTTGCTCAAGCGCCAGACGCCCTTGCTCCAAATAATACACTGCTCTAATGGCAATGATCTCTGAGATGCGCTCTTGAATAATAGCAGCTTGCTCATCGCGCAATTGATAATTCTTACCAACTATTGCAGCACGACCAAGTTTAAAGGCATCGAACAGCTCTTGCGCAATACCTGTAAAGTCTGCGTCATTCTCAACGCGACCTAGATATTTATTCAAGAAACTATCGTCGTCTCCTAGGGTCGCTAATGGGTTAGCAGCGCTCGGCGAATTTCCGAATAAGTAACCGTAGGCTTCGTCCCATTTATGCTCCATGGTGGTATAGTTCTTACCGTCTTCTAATACCTCATTATCGTTGTTTTCAATATTGTCTGCTTCATCTAAAACTGCAGGACTCAAATAGTTGTTTATCATTTGATCGGTCATTAAAGCTCCTAAAAGGCCTTTGATCCACAGCTGATTGTACTCCAATCCGTTTGGAGCGACCCAGCGGGTAGCACTCCCGTCTGCCAACTGTCCGGCAACTCCTGGTTCTGCCGCCTGTAGTTCGCCTGGAAACACCTCAGTGACCTGCTTTTCGAGATAGCTTTCAAAGTCTGCGCGAATTGCTGCGGACTCTGCCGTATTGGTAAAAAAGTAATCACGAGAAGCTGCAGTTTTACTGCCTAAGTTCTTGCCAGAGGCGTTTAAAGCTGCATCTTGGAAATTGGACTCGCCTTCTTGGTGGTTGAACATGGCTGAAAGTGATTCGGCAGTAGCATTGTCAAAATCTAACAAAGCTCCTACCACTTCCTCTGCCATACGAATACGCGTGGTCTGCCCATCAAAGGCTACGGTTGTAGCCCCATCGCGCTCAAAACTATAGGTAAGTGGTGCCTCTATATCTACCCCACCGTTGTCTACGATAGGTTCGTTGTTATCATCGTCTGAGCAACTAGCAAAAAGTACCGTTACTGCTAAGATTATGTTTGGGATGTATTTCATAGTTGTTTTTATTAAGACTTAATCTAAGTAACAAGTTATAGATATCTAAAAAATTGGTTCTTTATAAGGTATTAATCTGATCAGCTGATAGTGAATTTAAGGCCTAAAATGTTCTGTTTTTATTTAGAACGAATTTAAATAACGATGCAAAATTAAGACTCAGCGTTTATCCAAACAAGTTTATTTAGATTAATTTTAAATAAAATTCACGTTAAGAATCGTAGCCACTGAGTATCAGTCCGTTTTACTCCTACTGCTTAAGAAAGTCTATGACCGCTCGGCGAATATCGCCTGCCTTCTCTGTGGTTTCTGGAGTGTATACTCCAAGGATCTCTGGGTGGTCTGCTGTTAGAAAAGGGATATCGAATCCTTTGAGCAAGAAATCACTCAGCGCAATGCTGTAGACGCCTTCTGGGTCAATCTCTGTAGGCCCTATCATCCACTCCCCTTGAGCATTTCGGTCTATGTTGAAGCGTTGCAGATAGGCTCCCTTTCCGCGTTTGCTCAATCCGTAGTCAAGTGTCTTTATTAAAAGTGCTCCGCTCATATCTACCTTAACCACATGTCCGCCAAAAGGAAGCACACGGAATATATCTAGACTGCTAATAGCTCCAGCTAACATATCGTCCAGACGGATAGAGCCTCCATTAACTAGAGCTGCCTGAGCAGGTTGATCAAAAGCCTTAGCCATGGCTTCGGTTATGATACCGCCCAAATTGGTTTGTATACCTCTACTGGCACTGTCTGTTCCGTCTAAAGGTGTACTTGCTGTGTAAATGATCTCGTTGGGGTCTGCCACTACTTCTTTGAGTTTGGAATCTAAAATAGCTTCCCATTTCGCCACTACGGCTTGGGTCGCTGGTTGTGCGGCCAGTCTTTCATCTATTGGCACTAATTCTGAATCTATGATGAGTACCTTAGTATTCTTATTGTATGTGAAACGATGCACATAAACCGTTTTGGCATTGGCGTCTGCCTTAACCACAGTAGCATTATTGGTAGGAACCGACATATTATTGTGCTCATGTCCACCCATAATCAGTCTCAGCGCATCAAACTGGTTAGCAACTGCCTTGTCTTGTTCTAAAGCCAAGTGGGTAAGCCCTAATTGAATATCTGTCTTAGGGATCACCGCTTCTAATGCAGCTTCCAAGGAAGGAATTACAGGCTCATAGGCTACAAAATCTCTCGGATTAGAATCTATACAGGCACTTACAAAACCTACGTCTAGTTTGGTTCCGTCTACATCGGTCATAGACCAGATATAATAAGGTTTTATAGCAACGTTTCCTATATCACGGTTTATCTTGAAATAGGATTTACGGTCATTATTCACTTCTAAAACATTAGCAACAGTCCAAGCAAAGCGCGATTCATTAATGCGTTTTTGTAGCGCTTCACGTCCTATATCGAACTCGTGGTTTCCAAAGGTGGCCAGATCCATCCCCATAGTGTTCATGGTCTCTACCATTTGCTTGCCGTATATGCGCTCCCCATCCAGTTTAAGCGTTCCTATGAGCGAAGGATTCAGAAAATCACCTGCCATGACCATAAAAGTATTGGGGTTGATCATGCTAAGTGAATCCTTCAAGTGGGCAACACGAGCCATACCTCCGTGTTTACCTCCTCCCAAAGGAGCTATCTCGTATACATCGTTGAGCTGAATGATCACGAACGCTATCTGTCCGTCATCTTTTTTAGTATCAGTTACTGTTGCTGCGGATTTACATCCGTTGGCTAAAATCAGCAATAAAAGAAAAGAAAGTACGCGCATCTTAATGGTATTTGTGAAATATCTTGGAAGCCTCGTTAAAAGCACTTTCAAAACTCATAGTAGCAATATTGGTATCGGCTTTTACCGTTGTAAAGTAAGAGACCAAGCGTTCAGTTGGCATGTTTCCGGTAAGCTCATCTTTAGCCATAGGACAACCGCCAAAGCCTTGAATGGCGCCATCGAACCTGTGGCAACCTGCCTGATAGGCAGCATCCACTTTTTCGTGCCAACTGCTAGGGGTAGTGTGTAAATGCGCCCCAAACTCAATGGCAGGATAACGCGGAATAAGATTCGAGAACAGGTAATCTATCACCTCGGGAGTACTCGAACCAATAGTGTCAGAGAGCGATAATATCTTAACCCCCATGGCTGCTAAACGTTCGGTCCACTCGCCCACTATATCCACATTCCAAGGATCTCCATAGGGATTGCCAAATCCCATAGAGAGATAGGCCACTACCTCTTTGTTATGCGCATCGGCTATGTTTAGAATCTCCTGTAAGGTTTCTACGGACTGCGCAATGGTCTTGTGCGTATTACGCATCTGAAAGTTCTCCGAAATGGAAAACGGGAATCCGAGGTAATCTATCTGTGCAAATTTGACCGCATCTTGAGCTCCGCGAACATTGGCCACTATTGCTAAGAGTTTCGACTCCGTAGTGCTCAAATCCAAGCTGTTTAATACCTCGGCAGTATCTTTCATCTGCGGAATTGCCTTGGGTGAGACAAAACTCCCCACATCAATGGTATCAAATCCGCAGCGCAACAATGCCTGGATATACTGCACTTTCTGCGGGGTTGGAATCCAATCTTTGATGCCTTGCATGGCATCTCTTGGACATTCGATGAGCTTAACTTTTTGCATCACTCAAATATACGATTCCCAAGGCTTATTCGGGCAGTAAAATATAGATTGCTATTCCTACAAAAACTACGATCTGCAACCACTTGAAAAAGAGACCGCTCTTGGGCTGACTCATGGCGTATTTGTTAAGCTGACCAGCGAAAAGCGCTATGCTGCTAAAGATGAGAAAGGAGATGAGCATAAAGCTGCCTCCCAAAATATAGAATTGCTTTACCAGGCCTGAGTCTGGGTTCCACAAAAAACTGGGAAAGAAGGCCAAAAAGAATAAGATCACCTTAGGGTTTAGCAAGTTCATGACCACGCCTTGCCAATACAACTGCGTTAAGCTCCTTTTGGGTACTCCGGAATCTGCTATAATGTCGCCTTTAGACCCGTAGACCTTATAGGCCAGAAACAACAAATAGGTGGCACCAAAGATCTTGATCCCCCAAAAAAGTCCAGAAGAAGCTGTAATGATCGCAGAAACACCAAAGGCTAGCAAGGTGGTATGCACTATGCAGCCCGAGATCAAGCCGGCCGTAGTTGCAATTCCGTAACGGCTGCCGTGAGCCATGGCCTGAGATAAGACATAGATATTATCAGGACCTGGAGAAAAGGCCAATCCAGCAGTTGCAATAGCAAATAAGTAGAGGTTCTCTAGCATTAGCTTAAAAATACTTCAATTTGTGTAATGTATAGCGTTTTATTCCGACTACGGACTTAAAATAGCTGCTATGAAAAAGACTACCCTACTTCTAATACTTACCCTGATCTCCCAATTGGGATGGTCTCAATCCACGGCCCAATACAGTGTCAGTTTTGAAAGCACTTGGTCTCAAGCTACACATCCGCATTCCAGTGGTAGTTTGCCAGCGACAGCACATTGGTCGCGTTTGGTGGGTGCAACACATAATGATAATATTACTTTTTTTGAGCTCGGCGGATTAGCGACAGCCGGGTTAGAAGATGTGGCAGAACAAGGCAATAACGTACAATTCTTCAACGAAGTAGCCAGCGCAATAAGCGCCGGCGATGCCAATCTACAAATTGAAGGCCCTGCCCTAGCCACGGCTGCGGGAGCGGTTAGTATCGACCTCATTGAAACCACCTCAGACTATCCACTTTTGACTTTGGTATCTATGATAGCCCCTTCTCCAGATTGGATCATTGGCATTAACAGTATTTCGTTATTAGATTCCGAAGGCAATTGGATCGATGAGATCGTGATCGACCTCTACCCTTATGACGCCGGAACCGATAGCGGCCCAGATTACAGCTCTCCAAACATGGACACAGACCCTCAGGATCCCATAAGTAGTTTACAAGGCGTTACACCATTTTCCACGGCCCCCATGGGAACTTTGACCATTAGCCTAGAAGGTATCTTGTCTGTAGATGAGCTCGCGCTAGAAAATGTTAGTATGAGTCCTAATCCTGCGACAGACTTACTTATGCTACAGTTTCCTCAGGCTGAGTTTGACCGTGTGGCTATCTACTCCGCTTTAGGACAACAGGTCATAGCAAGACGTATTAATGGGCAACAAGATCTAGTCTTAGATATCAGTAAACTTAAAAGCGGTGTATACTTGGTGCATTTACAAAGCACGCAAGGACAAACGGTGGTACGCAAACTCGTTAAGCGCTAAGAATTTCTTTTTGGATCGCCTTTACCAGAGCTGGTCCTTCATAAATAAAGCCGGTATAGAGCTGCACCAAGCTTGCGCCGGCTTCTAGCTTTTCCATAGCGTCTGCTGCGGAGTGAATTCCGCCCACGCCGATAATAGGAATACTCCCCTCGCTTTTTTGATGTAAGAAACGAATCACTTCTGTACTGCGATCAGTAAGTGGTTTACCACTAAGGCCTCCGTTTCCAATGGCAGTTACTTTTTCTGCGGAGGTGGTCAAAGGCTCACGTGCAATGGTGGTATTAGTAGCGATGATACCGTCAGTCTTAGAATCCCGAACAATGTCGATTATATCTAAGAGTTGATCCTCATTGAGGTCTGGTGCTATTTTGAGCAAGATAGGCTTCGGATGGTTCTTGGCCTGATTCTTTTCTTGCAAGGTCTTTAACAGCTCCGTAAGTGGCTCCTTTTCTTGTAAAGCGCGCAAGTTTGGTGTGTTCGGAGAGCTAACATTCACCACAAAATAATCTACATGATCAAAAAGGGCTTCGAAACATTTGATGTAATCTAAAGTCGCCTCTTCATTGGGAGTTACTTTGTTCTTCCCTATGTTTCCTCCAATGATGATCTTGGTCTTTCTGTTCTTTAAACGGCCCAATGCAGCAGCTACTCCCTGATTGTTAAAGCCCATACGATTAATAATGGCCTTGTCCTTTTTTAAGCGGAACAATCTTTTTTTAGGGTTGCCTTCTTGTGGTTTTGGAGTTAGGGTTCCAATCTCGACAAAGCCGAATCCGAAGTTGGCCAATTCGTTGTAAAGTTTGGCGTCTTTGTCAAAGCCTGCTGCTAAACCTACCGGATTATCAAAGGTCAATCCAAAGACCTCTCGCTTAAGCTTAGGGTCATTGGTCACATAAATAGCTTTAAAAAGACCTCCCAAACCGAGCTTATGCATAAAACGGATCAATCCGAAAGTAAAATGATGAACAGCTTCTGGATCAAAACAAAAAAGAATCGGTCTTAAAAGGAATTTATACACGGCTAGAATGTTTGCACAAAAATACATTTTCTGCGGCTTCTAATACAGCATCCGCAGCAAGTATTTTACACTTGGTCAGCTGCGGGCATATCGCTATTTTTGGGTGACAAAAAATTATTCCATGATAGACAGAAAACACCTCATCGATCGGTTTGTAGGCTATGTGACCACAGATACCGAATCTGACGCCAGCAGCCCAACTACCCCCAGTACTGAAAAGCAGTGGGACTTGGCCAACAAACTCTATGAAGAGCTAAAGGCCATTGGAATGACGGAGGTGACCATAGACGACAAGGCCTATGTAATGGCTACCTTGGAATCTAATGTAGATCACGAAGTACCTACCATTGGCTTTGTAAGTCATTTTGATACTTCTCCGGACTTTACCGGTGCCAATGTGAAACCACAGATACACGAAAACTATGATGGTGGTGACATTGTCTTGAACGCTGAAAAACAGATCGTGCTCTCACCTAGCTATTTTGAGGATCTACTGCTCTATAAAGGACAAACACTTATTACTACAGATGGCACTACCCTTTTGGGTGCCGATGACAAAGCAGGGATTACCGAGATCGTCTCTGCCATGGAATACCTGATAAACAATCCAGAAATTCCGCACGGTCGAATTCGCGTATGCTTTACTCCGGATGAGGAGATCGGGCGCGGAGCGCATCATTTCGATGTAGAGAAATTTGGTGCCGATTGGGCCTATACCATGGACGGCAGCCAGATCGGTGAGTTGGAATACGAAAACTTCAATGCCGCAGGCGCCGTGGTAACTATAAAAGGTAAGATCGTGCATCCTGGCTATGCCAAAGGAAAGATGATAAACAGTATGTATATCGCTACGGAGTTTATCAATGCGCTACCTGTCAATGAAACTCCAGAGACTACCGAAGGCCGTGAGGGCTTCTATCATCTTTACGATCAGCAAGGTAGCGTAGATGAAACCAAATTGCAGTACATAATAAGAGATCACGACCGTGAAAAATTCGAAGCGCGCAAAGCAACCTTTCAAGATATTGCTCGTCTATTGAATGAAAAGCACGGAGCCGGTAGTGTAACTGTGGCGATTAAAGATCAGTATTACAATATGCGGGAAAAGATAGAACCCGTAATGCATATTGTAACACTGGCCGAGCAGGCAATGCAAGAGGCAGGCATCACGCCTATCATTAAGCCTATCAGAGGCGGTACCGATGGTTCTCAATTGAGTTTTATGGGCTTACCCTGTCCGAACATCTTTGCGGGTGGTCACAACTTTCACGGCCGTTACGAATACGTACCGGTAGAGAGTATGGAAAAAGCCATAGAGGTAATTGTGAACATAGCTCGCAGGCTGGCCACTAATTAATTAATTTGCTACAATGAAAAAGAAACTGCTAACAGCCCTACTGGGCCTGTTCACTGCTGCCCTATGGGCACAAGACAATGAATCCACAACCCCTAAACCTATAGAAGAACGCAAGCACGAGCTTCGGTTAGACGCACTAGAAGCACTTGCGGTACCTAATATCGAATTCAGTTATGAATACGTGCTAAGTCGCTATTCCGGAGTAGGAACCTCTGCGAGTTTTAGTTTAAACGATGACTTTGACGAATACCAAGCCTGGGCCTTGACCCCTTTTTACCGACAGTATTTCTTCAATAAAAAGGAATACGGGGCACGCGGCTTCTTTGTAGAAGGACTTTTAAAATTCGCCGGAGGGACAGAAGAGAACTTCGATTATTTGGTGACTATAGATGGTGATACCACGGAGATCATAACTCAAGAGAACTGGTTCAATGCAGGTATAGGAATTGCCCTAGGACAAAAATGGGTAAGCAATAACGGCTTTGTCTTTGAACTCAGTTTAGGTGGCGGCCGCTACCTTATAGACGACCAAGACGGCCCAGAAGGATTCTTAAGAGGAGGAATATTGGTGGGTTACCGTTTTTAAAAAATACAAGGGCCATAAAACAAAAAAGCCGTTCTATTGAGAACGGCTTTTTTAATGCTATAAAAGCGAATTATTTCTTCGCGGGTTCGTTAAAGCGTTTGCTCTTGTCCATAGAAATAGCGGCGCGATCGAACTTGATCTTTCCAGCTCCGGTTTCTATAATACAAGTACCGTCGTCATTCAGATCGAGTACTTTGCCGTGCATGCCGCTTATAGTCACCACGCGATCTCCCTTTTTCAACTCTTCGATGAACTTGCGTTCTTGTTTTTGTTTCTTACGCTGCGGAGCGATCAGAAATAAATAGAATACTGCAAAAAGCAGTAATAAGGGGATAAATTGTTGGAATCCTTCCATGGATTATTGTCCTGAAGTGTTAACTTGGATAGGAGAACCTGTTGCACCAGCTTTAGGTGTTACGAAAGCTTTGATCTTGATAAGCTCTTTCCCGTTACGAGTGTTAGCAGTGATAGTCACTGTTTTGCTTACCTGATTCTGACCAGATCCGTTGAATTTTACTAGCATCTCTCCTTCTCCTCCTGGAGGGATAGACTCACGAGACCAAGTTGGAACAGTACATCCACAGCTTGATTTAGCGTCAACTACAACCAATGGAGCATTACCGGTATTCTTGAATTTGAACAAGTGCTCTACGTTAGTTCCTTGGTCAATAGTTCCAAAATCGTGCTCTGTAGTCTCAAAAGTCATTACAGGGAACTTAGCTTCATCACCACTAGCGCTAGTGGCTGCTTCTGCATTTGCAGATACGTCTGCTGCTCCGTCTACTTTGTCAGCAGCGTTCTCTTTACATGAAGTAAAAGCGAAAGCAACAAAGGCTGCCAATATTAATGCTGATTTTTTCATCTTTTTGGGTTTAATTTTTTTAAGAGTGGCTAAAATAACCAAATTTTCTATTCTATCTAAGCCCGCGTCCTATTTTGTTCAGGCTGTTATCGTCGCGGTATTGCTGAACTAATTTGTCTAGAATACCATTGATAAAAATACTGCTTTTCGGGGTAGAATACTCCTTGGCAATTTCTAAATATTCGTTAATTGTCACCTTAACTGGGATACTTGGAAAATGTATAAACTCCGCAATTCCCATCTTGATCATGATCATATCCAGGTCTGCAATGCGATCCTTGTCCCAGTTTGGGGTCTTAGCAATAATGTCTTTGGTGTACTTCTCGTCATGCAAAACCACCTTTCTGAAGAGCTCTACACCAAAGTCCAGATCTTCTTTGTTCTTAAAGGCCGGTGGGGTTAATTTACCGTCACTTGGATTCGGACCCATTTGATTCAAGAGCTTGACGATCCCTGTATTTACCACCGGATAATCGTCTAACCAGGTAAGACGCTTGTCTTCAAAATAGTCGTAAAGCTTGTCGTTAGGCGCAACAATCTCTTTAAAAAGTTTGATGACAAACTCTTTATCAGTTTTGAAATCGCGGCTGGAATTGTCTAAGTATTGCTGGTAAAAATCCGCGGCCATCAACTCCTTATACAAAAGACTGATGTATTCGTCATCGAGTTTCCAAAAGTCCAACTTACGCTCGGCGACCAAGGTGTTCAATGCTTTATTCTCTTTTAAGAGTAACAGCACTTTATTGTCTATAAAAGCAGTATTGGGATTGAGGTCTTCTTGAGTGACCAAGTGTTTTTTCTTATGCTTTTCCAGCTGATCGGCCCCGTAATCGCGCAGATTGATTAGCAAACTTAACATTACCAAGTGCAGGTCGCGCATTTGCTCCATACTATACACTAGGAATTTTTCACTCTTTTTGAGCTCATCTATCTCGGCTTTGTCAAAAGCATAGATGGTTTGCAATACTTTGATACGAATATGTCTTCGGGTCAGCATGGGTAAGAACTTAATACAGGTATACTTAATTGTACCCTGCAAATGTAATAAAAAACGCTTCTGGTCTAAAGCGGATTAGCTATCCTTTTTTCTGGCATCAATACGCGCTTGAGCAATATCAAAGGCTGCCTGATGTGTAGTAATATCTTGTTGTTCTGCTTTTGCTAGGATCTCTAAGGTAGTGTTGTAGATATTCTCTGTCTTACGCATAATATCTGCCTTGCCGTAGTTTTCCAATTCCGCGTACACATTGATGATACCTCCAGCGTTGATCAAGAAGTCCGGAGCGTAAACAATTCCGCGCTCGCGCAGTCGCTTTCCGTGAATATTCTCATCGGCCAGCTGATTATTAGCTGCCCCAGCGATCACCGCCGCTTGCAACTGCTCAATGGTATTGTCGTTAACGGTGGCTCCTAATGCGCAAGGTGCATAGATATCCATAGGCTCAGCGTAAAGATTATCTCCACGATATATCTCTGCTCCGTATTTGGCACTTACCTCTTGCAAACGCTCTTCGCTAATATCGCTCAGGACAACTTTAGCACCTTCGTTGGTCAAATGCTCAACCAAAGCCTCACCAACATTACCGATTCCCTGAACAAACACACGCTTGTCTTCTAACATCTCTGAACCGTATCGATACTTGGCAGCCGCCTTCATTCCCATAAATACGCCATAAGCGGTAATTGGAGATGGGTTACCGGCTCCTCCTTTTGCTTCGGAGATTCCAGTGACATAAGGAGTCACGGTACGTACCAGATCCATATCTGAAGTAGCCATACCTACGTCTTCTGCAGTAATGTATTTACCTCCTAAAGAGTGTACAAATTCACCAAAGCGCAACATAAGCTCCGGAGTCTTTTGTGTTTTGGCGTCACCAATGATCACTGCCTTACCACCCCCTAGATTAAGGCCGGTAATAGCTGACTTATAGGTCATACCTCTAGAAAGACGCAATACATCATTGAGCGCTTCCCATTCCGATTTATAAGACCACATCCGAGTACCTCCCAAAGCCGGTCCCATGACCGTATTGTGGATACCGATTATTGCTTTTAAACCTGTATCTTTGTCATTGCAAAAGACCACCTGTTCGTGGTTATCGAAGGAAAACTGTCCAAAAACGGGGTCCATTTTTTTGAGGTCTTCAGTAGGTATGATTTCTGCCATCATAGAATATATAGGTTATGAATCCTTTAAAAAGGACGGGCAAAAGTAACAGTTAATTGAAATATTAACAACTAAATAGGGGCAGAAATAAGAATAATTTATTAACCATCCTTAAAAGGAAATGAAGGAACTCAAGTATCTCAACAAGTTTTTTATCAAATATCGCGGCCGTTTAGCCCTCGGGCTCTTCATTACAGTGATCGCAAGATTTTTTTCCCTTTTCATTCCGATCTTCATTGGCAATATAGTGAACACTGTGGATTCCTTCTCATCTGCTTCTGAAGCCCAGATGGATTCGCTTTTGTCCGATGTAAACACCAACATTTTAATCATTCTCGGAGCTGCTTTATTGGCCGGATTCTTCACCTTTATCATGCGACAGACCATTATTGTGGTTTCTCGCTTTATAGAGTTCGACCTCAAAAATGAAGTATTCCAGCAATACGAACGCCTGTCGCTGGCTTTTTACAAACAGAACCGCACCGGAGACCTAATGAGCCGAATCAGCGAAGATGTCTCCAAGGTGCGTATGTATGTAGGGCCTGCCCTTATGTACAGTGCCACCACGGTGACCACTTTTGTGGTGACCATTAGTTATATGATCTACAGCGCGCCACTACTGACCTTGTACGCGGTTACCCCTTTACCTATCTTATCGGTAGCTATCTACAAATTGAGCCGCGCTATTCACAAGCGCAGTACAGTTGTACAAGAATATCTGGCCAAATTGACCACTTTTACCCAGGAATCCTTTAGCGGGATCTCAGTCATAAAAGCCTACGGAATTGAACCCCCAACCAACAGCAGTTTTGTGGAACTTGCGGAAGGCAGCAAAGACAAGAATATCGACTTGGTAAAGGTTCAAGCCCTGTTCTTCCCTCTTATGATACTACTTATAGGGATCAGCAACACACTGGTCATATATATAGGAGGGAAACAATACATAGACGGGCAGATCGATCTGGGAACCATAGTCGAGTTCTTGGTTTATGTAAATATGCTAACCTGGCCAGTGGCCATTGTGGGCTGGGTGACCTCTATGGTACAACAAGCAGAGGCCTCTCAGAAGCGCATCAACGAATTCCTTGGGCAAGAACCAGAAATCGTAAATCCAAGTGTTGAAACGGTTAGCCTTAAGGGAGCGATCCGTTTTGAAAACGTACACTTTACTTATCCAGACACCAACATCAAGGCCTTAAAAGGCATTAGTTTTCAGTTGGCGCCAGGTGAAAAACTCGCTATTCTTGGAAACACCGGCTCGGGGAAGTCGACAGTACTTGAGCTGCTGGGCCGCCTTTATGATGTGGAAAAAGGTAGTATTACTGCGGATGGAATAGACCTGCGCGAGATCAATCTGGAAGCATTCAGACAACAAATGGGTTATGTCCCACAGGACGCTTTCCTTTTTAGTGACACCTTGGCCAACAACATCAAATTTGGCAAGGAAGATGCTACCCAAGAAGAAATTGAACAGGCTGCTAAGATGGCTGTGGTTCACGATAATATTATCGATTTTAGCAAAGGCTATCAAACCATACTCGGAGAACGCGGTATTACCTTATCCGGAGGACAAAAACAACGCGTTTCTATTGCTCGTGCCTTAATCAAATCACCTAAATTGCTGCTTTTAGACGATTGCCTCTCCGCAGTAGACACCGAGACCGAGGAAGCAATTTTGAGCAATTTAGAGATCGCTACCCAAGATTGTACCACCCTTATTGTGAGTCACAGGGTCTCTTCTGCAAAGACTGCAGATCAGATCATTGTGTTAGAGGACGGGGAGATTCTACAGCAGGGAACACATCAAGAATTACTCGCTCAAGAAGGCTATTACAAGGAGCTTTATCAAAAGCAATTGGCCGAAAAAGAAATATAGTTGCCGCGTTTGTTTGCTACGATTTTTTTTTAGAGATTTGGCTAACGCAAAAACTAAACGAGACATGAGTGATCACATGCTGGAGAAAGAAGAAATCTACTCCAAGGTCTTAAGAGCTGGCCGCCGGACGTACTTCTTCGATGTTAGATCTACTAAAGCAGGAGACTATTACCTTACCATTACAGAGAGTAAAAAATTCACCAACGAAGACGGTTCTTTCCACTATAAAAAACACAAGATCTATCTCTATAAAGAAGATTTTGCCAGTTTTAGAGAGCACGTCAATGATATGATAGATTTTATCATCACAGAGAAGGGTGAGGAAGTGATAAGCGAGCGTCATCAGAAAGATTATAAAAAGGAATATCAGAACGGGCAACCAGAAACGGTAGCCGTAAGTTCTGAATCCGGCACGCAATCGTTCACAGACATCGATTTTGACGATATTTAAATCATAAAATTTCCCTAAATGAAAAACCGCTTGCACCCTTTGCCAGCGGTTTTTTTTATCTTTAAAGCTTAATGATTGACTTATAAGGATCAACCACAACACACCAACCAACCATGTTAAAATTCGCTTTAAGCCTTGCCGTATTTTTTTCAGTATCGGCCGGAATTGCACAAGATTACCACGTAGACCTGAATTACTATCTCCCTGGAAATGTTAGCTATAATCCAGATATACCAACCCCAGAAAGTGTTATAGGACACCAGATTGGCCATTGGCATATTACCCATGACAAGTTAGCCATGTATATGCAAGCATTGGCTGCAGCCAGTGACCGCATGACCATAGAGTCGCGCGGTACTACTTTTGAAGGTCGCCCGATCTTACTGCTCACCGTAACTGCTCCAGAGAATCACGGACGCATCGATCAGATACGCGCGGAGCATATGGCGCTAACCGACAACGGTAGCGGAGACACTTCGCAAATGCCGGTGATCTTGTATCAAGGATTCTCCATTCACGGGAACGAACCCAGCGGATCTAACGCATCTTTGCTCTACGCTTATTATTTGGCTGCGGCCCAAGGACCAGCCATAGAAGAAAAGCTCAAGAATACGTTGATCTTATTGGACCCTTCATTCAATCCAGACGGTTTGCAACGCTTTGCTTACTGGGCTAATGTGCACAAAAGCATAAACATCAATCCGGATCCGAATGATCGCGAATACAGCGAAGTTTGGCCTGGAGGACGTACCAATCACTACTGGTTTGACATGAATCGAGATTGGTTGCCGGTACAATTGCCGGAATCTAGAGCGCGCATTACCAGCTTTCACAAATGGTATCCGAATGTACTGACAGACCACCACGAGATGGGAACCAATGCTACTTTTTTCTTCCAACCAGGTATTCCGTCGCGTACGCACCCATTAACGCCACAGCGCAATCAAGACCTAACGGGAGAAATAGCGACTTATCACGTAAAAGCGCTAGATCAGATAGGAAGTTTGTATTATACCCAGGAGAGTTTTGATGATTTTTATTACGGTAAGGGATCGACCTTTCCAGATATTAATGGTGGAATTGGAATCTTGTTCGAACAGGCCTCTTCTCGCGGACATGCTCAAGAAAGTGTAAACGGTATTCTGACTTTTCCATTTACCATAAGAAACCAATTAACCGCTGCTTTGAGTACCCTAGAAGCCTCTGCTACCATGCGTACCAAACTCTTAGATTACCAAAAGCAGTTCTTTAGCGACGCCCGCTCTGAGGCTTCTAAAGGTGGAGCCTACATTGTAGGAGATGCCAAAGATGCCGCTCGTGTGTATCACTTTGCAGAGATCTTGGAGCGTCATAAGATCGATTTCCACGAACTCAAAAGCGATGTGAATGTGGCTGGAAAATCGTACAAGAAAGGATACAGTTATATTATTCCTAAGAATCAGAAGAACCACAGACTCCTAAAAGCGATGTTCGATGTACGAACCACTTTTAAAGACTCTTTGTTTTACGATATTTCTGCCTGGACCTTCCCTATGGCTTTCAACCTCAACTATAGCGACAAAGCCTCTTTAAGTGCTGCAGGGCCAAAAGTAGAAGACCTAAAACCCAAAGAGACCATTTTGACCAATACTGGGGGCTATGCCTATTTAATGGAATGGCATGAGTACTATGCTCCAAAGGCGCTGAATATGATCTTAGAAAAAGGCTTACGTGCCAAGGTAGGTATGAAGCCGTTTAGTCTAAACGGTAAGCAATACGACTACGGTACCATTATGATTCCAGCTCAGAATCAAAAATTAGACGCACGCGATCTGGCCAAGTTCCTCAACGATGTGGCCAGAGAGAGTCATATCGAGATCACTGGAGTTACCACAGGCTATACAGAAGGGATCGATTTGGGGAGCAATCAGTTTAGAGCGATAGAGAAACAAGAAGTAGCCATTATTATTGGCGATGGGATGAACCCTTACGACGCTGGAGAGATCTGGCATTTGTTTGACACGCGCTACGCCATGAAACTCACTAAAATAGATTCTAGAGATTTTGGCCGAGCCGATCTGAGCCGTTATACGGACATAATCGTTCCTAATTTTTGGGGATCTGCCTTAGACAAATCAGACGCAGAAAAACTAGACAGTTGGATCCGCAGTGGTGGGACCCTAATTGCCTATAAGAATATGGGGCGTTGGTTGGACAGAAATGAACTGATGAAGATAAAATTCAAATCGGCTCAAGACACCGCCACCAACATTAGCTTTGAACAACGCGGCGATTATTTTGGAGCTCAAGTTATAGGAGGAGCGATCTTTGAGACCAAATTGGACCTCACCCACCCTATTGCCTTTGGGTATACCAAGACTAGTATGCCTACCTTTAGAAACAGCACTTTGTTCATGGAGTCAGACCCGCAGAGCTACAACAACCCAGTGCAATACACGGACAACCCACTTTTGAGTGGATATATCTCCGAAGAGAATCTGGAGCAATTAGGCGGAACTTCTATGGTGAAGATACAGGGTAAGGGCCGCGGACAGATCATATATTTTACCGATAACACCAACTTTAGAGCCTTTTGGTATGGCACCAATAAGTTGCTTATGAACGCCGTATTCTTTGGAGATGAGATGTAAAAAGGCTTTAGAAAATCGCTTAAAAAGGGAAGTAGCAATACTTCCTTTTTTATTTAAGCTATTCGCAATCCGTTTGGAACGTCTTTGTTGGGAGACAGGAGCGTGACCGCCTTGCCCTCTACAGCTCCGAGAACCAAACATTGGCTCATGAATGGGCCAATTTGTTTTTCAGGGAAGTTCACCACAGCAACCACTTGAGCACCTAGTAGTTCCTCTTTATTGTACTTCACGGTGATCTGGGCAGAACTTTTAAAGGTTCCAAGAGCACCAAAATCTATCCAGAGTTTATAGGCTGGGTTTCTGGCTTCCGGAAAGTCTTCGACCTTTACAACGGTTCCTACACGCATGTCTACTTTGGTAAAATCGTTCCAACTGAGGTCCATATGCTGTTGTATTTAAAGCACTAAAAATAGGCAATCTTACCGTATCTTTGTTGTAACGATGACTGCGGAGTCGCGACAGATATCGTATACCAAAACTTTGAACTGCATGGCAAGAACTGAATCTAAAATGATCCCTTTGGGCACGGTAGCCCCTGACTTTTTTCTGGACGATGTTATGAGCACAGGCTTTAAAAGCTTGGACCAAGTAAAAGGCGATAAAGGAACGGTCATTATGTTCATTTGCAACCACTGCCCTTTTGTAAAACACGTCAACGAAGAGTTGGTGCGTATTGCTAACGATTATACCGTACCAGGTTTTGGCTTTGCGGCTATTAGCAGTAATGATGTAGAAACCTATCCGCAAGACGGACCAGAAGAAATGTACGATACCGGACGAAGGCACAAATACCCCTTCCCCTATCTATACGACAAGACTCAAGAAGTAGCTTTCGCCTACGGTGCAACCTGCACCCCAGATTTCTTTGTTTTCGATGCAGATCTAAAATTGGTGTACCGCGGACAGTTGGACGATTCTCGCCCATCTAACGGTATTCCTGTAAACGGCCGTGACCTGCGTGAAGCTCTGGATAACATTCTAAATAATCATCCGCAGCGCAAAGATCAAAAGCCGAGCATTGGCTGTAATATCAAATGGAAACCAGATTCCAAAGATCCCCTGGAGTTTTAGACGCATCCTTTCCGAGTTAACCTAATGATGTATATTTGCGGCTTCTTAGCAGAGAGCCCATGAAAACCTTATTACGCAACTTTACCCAAAACCCAAAGAACGACTTACTATCTGGTCTTACCGTGGCTTTAGCCTTGGTGCCAGAAGCGGTAGCTTTTGCTTTTGTAGCTGGTGTTGACCCATTAGTTGGTCTCTACGGAGCTTTTATGATGGGATTGATAACCGCAGTCTTTGGAGGGCGCCCGGGGATGATCTCTGGAGCAACTGGAGCCATGGCCGTGGTAATGGTACATTTGGTGAGCAAAGGGAATGAGGTAGGGCTCAGCTTAGACCAACCCGTAGAACAATTAGGCCTACAGTGGCTCTTTATCACCCTATTGCTCGTGGGGCTGATTCAAATGAGTGCAGGATTCTTTCGATTGGGGAAATTTGTACGCCTTATACCGCATCCGGTAATGTTAGGCTTTGTGAACGGCTTGGCCATTGTGATCTTCTTATCGCAATTAGGGCTTTTTAAAACCAAGGTAAACGGTGAATTCCAATGGCTCAGCGGAGGTCCATTATACCTTATGCTCGGCTTGGTGGCCCTAACCATGGGAATCATGTGGGGCTTGCCTAAACTCACTAAAAAAGTACCCGCTGCCCTATTGGCAATTATCGTGGTTGCTGCCATAGCGATCTTTGGAGGTCTAGAAGTGAGCACAGTAGGATCCTTTATTCGTGAAGGAGGCGGCTCCGGATTAAAAGGCGGACTACCTATGTTCCAGTGGCAGCTCTTTGATATGTTCGCCACTCTAGACGGACATTGGCTTAGCACCATTGTTCCCACAGCGTTTATATTGGCGGCTATTGGCCTTATTGAATCCTTAATGACCCTCAACCTCATCGACGAACTGACAGAGACCAGAGGAAGCGGGAACCGTGAATGTGTGGCCCAAGGTGGGGCGAACTTCATCAACGGCTTATTTGGTGGTATGGGCGGTTGTGCCATGATCGGGCAGTCTATCATCAATATCAACTCTGGCGGACGCGGGCGCCTTTCCGGTATCGTTGCGGCCGTAGCCCTGCTTTGCTTTATTCTCTTCGGATCTGGACTTATTGAACAGATTCCTATTGCAGCCTTGGTCGGTGTAATGTTTATGGTAGTTATAGGAACTTTTGCCTGGAGTAGCTTTAGAATATTACACAAGATACCGCTAGCAGATACTGTGGTCTTAATTGCTGTTTCTGCTATTACCGTTTGGCAAGATCTGGCCATCGCAGTGCTGTCTGGAGTTATCATCTCCGCGCTGGTATTTGCTTGGAAGAACGCTACCATGATCCGTGCGCGGAAACAGATCAAAGAAGACGGTACAAAGGTCTATGAGATCTGGGGCCCTTTGTTCTTCGGATCTGTTCAGAACTTTAACGGCAAGTTCGATGTAAAGAACGACCCTACTCAGGTAGAGATTGATTTTATGGAATCTAAAGTGAGTGATCATTCAGGCATTGAAGCCTTAAGAGGAATAGCAAATCGCTATATACAACAAGGCAAGCAGGTAAAGCTCACTCATTTGAGCCCGGATTGTATTGCTTTACTACTCAAAGCCAATCCGCGTTTTGAGACCATCATAGAACGTTCTATAGACGATCCGCGTTATTATGTAGTCACCGATACGGTTGACCAAGAGATATAAAAAAAGCGGCCTTTCGGGCCGCTTTTTCGTTTACTTTACTTCCATAAGTTCTACATCGAAGACCAGGGTAGCGTTTGGCGGGATAACGCCTCCTGCTCCACGGCTTCCATAACCCAGTTCCGATGGAATGACCAAACGGGCTTTGTCTCCTACTTTTAAAAGTTGAATACCTTCGTCCCAACCTGGAATGACCTGCCCCATGCCTAATGGGAATTCGATCGGTGTTCCGCGGTTGTAAGAAGAATCGAATACCATGCCGTCTGCCAACATACCTTTGTAATGTACAGCGACTGTCTTTCCAGCCTCAGCCTTGGCACCACTGCCCTCTTGAATAAGTTTGTAATACAACCCACTGTCTGTCTTATCAAAACCAGCCGTTAGATCTTTCATGGCTTGCTCTACAGCGGCTTTGGCCGCAGCTTCGCGCTCGGCTTTAGCACCGTTGAACATTCTAAAAGCTTCTACGGCATTCCAATTCTTAGCATCGTCACCAACACGAACAATCTCTACCTTTTCCATAACATCTCCTTGCGCAATGGTATCGACTACATCTTGTCCTTCAGCAACTTTTCCAAACACAGTGTGCTTATTATCTAACCAAGGAGTCTCCACATGGGTTATAAAGAATTGGCTCCCGTTAGTTCCTGGGCCAGCATTGGCCATAGAAAGAACTCCAGGACCATCATGCTTAAGCTCTGGGTGGAATTCATCGTCAAAGTTATATCCTGGCCCACCAGAACCAGTTCCGTTAGGGTCACCACCTTGGATCATAAAGTCATTGATCACGCGGTGGAACTTAAGCCCATCGTAATACGGCTGACCTTGTGGTTTGGCACCATTTTCTAGGTTTCCTTCTGCCAAGGCAACAAAGTTACCGACAGTACCCGGGGTTTTATCGTAAGTGAGTTGAACTAGGATTTCACCTTTAGTAGTGGTGAATTTAGCATAGATTCCGTCTTGCATATCTTAAAGTTTAAGGCTGCAAAGATAAGGCTTTAAATCTGCTTCTAAAGGGAGATCAGTGACAAACTAGTTGGCCACTTCGCTGATGAACTTAATGCGGTACAAACGCAGTTCCTCGTCGTCATAATCGCCGTCAAACTCTTGCATGGCTACGTCGATCTTATCTGTTTCGGCCTCTAAGAAATAGTCGTGGATCTCTTCTTGCTGATCCTCGTCTAAAATATCTTCCAGATAATAATCGATATTGAGTTTGGTACCACTAAAGACAATGGCTTCCATCTCTTTGATGAACTCTGGCATCTCCAAGCCTTTGGCCGAGGCAATATCGTCCAGAGGTAGTTTGCGATCTATACTTTGAATGATGTAGAGTTTTAAGGCGGAGTTGGTTCCGGTAGATTTCACTACAAAATCATCTGGACGTTCTATCTCGTTCTCTTCCACGTAGCGCGCAATAAGTTGCACAAATGGGTCTCCGTACTTTTTGGCCTTGCCTTCTCCTACACCATGCACATTAGAGAGTTCACTGATGGTTATAGGATACTTGAGGGCCATATCTTCCAAAGAAGGGTCTTGGAAGATCACAAAAGGTGGCAAGCCCAACTTAGACGCAACCTTTTTCCGTTCGTCTTTGAGTAATTTAAACAGATTCTTATCGCTGCCTTCCCCATTGGATTTCTTTGCAACGGTAATAGAGTTATCGTCTTCATGATCGAACTTGTGATCTTCTGTCATCATGAAAGATTCTGGCTGCGATATAAAAGCTGCTCCTTTTTCTGTAAGCTTAAGCACTCCGTAGGTCTCAATGTCCTTTCTGATATACCCAGCTACCAAAGATTGCCGTATAAGTGCCATCCAATACGACTTATCGTGCCCTTTACCTGAGCCGAAAAAGTCTTGCTGATCTGTTCTGTGTGACTTGATCAAGGCATTGACATCGCCTATCAGGACTTTGACCAGTTCTTTGGCCTTATACTGCTGATTGGTCTTACTCAGCACATCTAATAAACGGTGTAACTGCTCTTTAGCCTCGTGTTGCTTTTTAGGATTGCGCACATTGTCGTCCATGTCGCCTCCTTCTCCGGTAGCCACATCGAATTCTTCTCCAAAGTAATGCAACAAAAACTTGCGTCTGGACATACTGGTCTCTGCAAAGGCCACCATCTCTTGAAGCAAGGCATGGCCTATTTCCTGCTCGGCCACAGGTTTGCCACTCATGAATTTCTCGAGCTTCTCAATGTCTTTATACGAATAGAATGCCAGGCAATGGCCTTCTCCACCATCGCGACCAGCACGACCGGTCTCCTGATAATAGCTTTCTATACTTTTCGGAATGTCATTGTGAATCACAAAGCGCACATCGGGTTTGTCGATTCCCATTCCAAAGGCAATGGTAGCGACCACCACATCTGCATCTTCCATAAGGAACATATCCTGATGCTTTACACGGGTCTTAGGATCAAGACCAGCATGGTAAGGCACCGCAGATACACCGTTGACCTGTAAAGTTTGTGCCAATTCTTCTACCCGCTTTCTGCTTAAGCAGTAGATGATACCACTCTTGCCTTGGTTCTGTTTTACAAAACGCGTAATGTCCGCATCCACATTCTTGGTCTTAGGACGCACTTCATAGAACAGATTGGGTCTGTTGAAAGAGGCCTTAAAGGTATTGGCCTCTTGAATCCCGAGATTCTTTAAGATATCTTCTTGCACCTTAGGAGTCGCCGTAGCGGTTAAGCCAATGATTGGGATAGCGTCTCCCAAGCGGTTAATAATGTTGCGCAAATTGCGATATTCCGGTCTAAAGTCGTGTCCCCACTCACTGATACAATGCGCCTCGTCTATAGCAACAAAACTCACCGTTACCGAGCGGAGGAACTCAATATTGTCTTCTTTTGCAAGCGATTCTGGGGCGACGTACAAGAGTTTGGTCACGCCGTCGACTATGTCTTGCTTTACTTGTTTTACTTCGGATTTGTTAAGGGAGGAGTTCAGTACATGGGCAATGCCTTTGTTTTCAGAAATTGCCCTTAGCGCATCTACCTGATTTTTCATCAATGCTATTAGAGGCGAAACCACAATTGCGGTTCCGTCTTTCATCAATGCTGGGAGCTGATAGCAAAGGGATTTACCACCACCCGTGGGCATGATCACAAAAGTGTTGTGGTCTGTCACCACACTTTTGATCACCTTTTCTTGTAGCCCCTTAAATTGGTTAAAACCAAAATACTTTTTGAGTGCAGCGTATAACTCGGAATCGTTCACTCTTTTCGCGTTTAATAAAATCTGCTTGTCGTTCAATACCGTCAGTCTGTTAAAATGTCGGTATCAATCAGAAGAAAAATACATGAAACTCTCCTGCCGTTAACTCCCCAGAGGCATGAAAAATTATGTACTTTTGTATTTACAATATACTAATTTCTTTAGACCTCAGCAAGAGAATAATTCCCGAGTTTTAATGAATCGAGAGCAGATCATTGCCATTGCCAAACAAACTATAGATACAGAGAGTAAAGCCATAGCGCATCTTTCTAGTTTGGTAGACGATACCTTTGCCGCCGCCGTAGAATATATTTACAATTCCAACGGACGTGTGGTTGTTACGGGTATAGGAAAAAGCGCCAATATTGCCACAAAAATAGTAGCTACCCTAAATTCTACAGGGACTCCCGCTATTTTTATGCATGCCGCAGACGCCATTCACGGCGATCTGGGAACCATTCAGCAAGAGGACACTGTGATCTGTATCTCCAAAAGTGGAAACACACCCGAGATCAAAGTCTTGGTTCCACTTATCAAGGCTTTAGGCAATAAGCTTATGGCTATTACTTCTAACAAGGAATCTTTTTTAGGCCAACAGGCGGATTATGTGTTACACGCCTATGTGGAAAAAGAAGCTTGCCCAAACAATTTAGCACCGACAACCAGCACCACTGCCCAGTTGGTGATAGGCGATGCCTTGGCGGTTTGCTTGTTGGAAATGCGCGGTTTTAAGGCTTCAGATTTTGCCCGTTTCCATCCGGGAGGCTCTTTAGGGAAACAACTGTATTTACGCGTTCGCGACCTTACGGCTTTGAATACCAAGCCACAAGTATGCCCTCAGACGCCAGTAAAGGAAGTGATCATAGAAATCTCTAAGAACATGCTCGGCGCTACCGCCGTAGTAGAAGACAATAAGATTGTGGGTATTGTCACCGATGGCGATCTGCGTAGAATGCTTACCAAGGTAGACAACATTTCTGGGTTGGTTGCTTCGGATATTATGACTGCAGATCCTAAGACCATAGACCAGGACGATATGGCAGTGGCCGCCTATAGAAAATTAGACAAGTATGGAATCACACAATTACTGGTAGAAGATGCCGGGAAATACAGCGGCGTGGTTCATATTCACAATCTAACAAAAGAAGGAATCATTTAATGGCAGCAAGCGCAAACCCAGGCAAGGAAATGTCGTTTTTAGGCCATTTGGAAGAACTCCGTTGGCATTTAATCCGTTGTACTATCGCTATAGTAGCAATGGGGATGATAGCCTTTTTGGCCAAATCGTTTGTATTCGATACCCTTTTACTCGGCCCAAAAAGTGCCGACTTCCCTACCTACAGAATTCTTTGCCGTGTGGCAACATTTTTAGGCTTTGAAGACAGTTTTTGCTTTACCGAACTACCCTTTAGAATACAGAGTCGCAAGGTAGCTGGTCAATTCTCGGCCCACATCTGGACTTCTATCACGGCAGGTTTCATTGTAGCATTTCCGTATGTGATTTACGAATTCTGGCGCTTTATAAGCCCGGGACTCCGCCCTAACGAGCGCAGAACTTCCCGTGGTTTTATTGTGATAGCCTCGCTGTTGTTCTTTACAGGTGTATTGTTCGGATACTATGTAGTAACTCCGCTATCGATCAACTTTCTCGGGTCTTATCAGGTAAGTGAGCAGGTCTTTAACGATTTTGACTTAGACAGTTATATCGCCTTGGTCCGATCTGCCACAGTGGCCAGTGGACTTATCTTTGAGCTGCCTATTATCATTTACTTCTTAACTAAGATCGGCTTGGTAACGCCGCAGTTCTTAAGGAAGTACAGAAAGTATTCGCTGGTATTGGTACTTATCTTATCAGCAATAATTACTCCACCGGATATTGCCAGTCAGATCGTAGTGGCGGTGCCAATTTTGGTACTCTATGAAATCAGTATTTATATCTCTAAAGCCGTAGTGAAAAAACAGGCCAAAAAGGCCAAAGCTGCCCATGGATAATATTGTAGACTCTTTTAACGACTATCGCGCCAAAATGAACGAAAAGATCTTGGCCGACAACAACAAGATCGTAAAACGCATCTTTAATTTAGACACAAACACCTATCAAGAAGGCGCCTTGTCTAAAAAGACCAAAGAACTTTTAGGACTAGGAAACTCTTTAGTACTCCGTTGTGACGACTGTGTGCGCTACCATTTGGAGGCATGCTATAACCTAGGTCTCTCTAAAGAAGAGGTAGTGGAAGCCATGAGTGTTTCCCTGCTTATTGGTGGAACTATTGTGATCCCACACTTGCGTCGCGCCTATGAATATTGGGAGGCTCTTGAAGTTAAGAATAGTTGAACCCGAATTTGCAATGGCAAGTCTATTACGTCATGAAATTGCTTCAAAATATCATTAATACCTCTTTTCGATTTCATCATAGCGCTGCTATGATTACAATCTCCAAAGAGCCGTATTTTTTTGCACTTTCAAGCCTTATGACGACCTCCCGTCACAAAGTCGGGTTAAACCCTTTGCCTCTCCGCAGATAATTAGCATATTTGTCCTATGAAGCTTCGCGCAGAAAATCTGATGAAATCTTATAAAGGCCGCCAGGTCGTAAAAGGGATCACCGTAGAGGTGAACCAAGGAGAGATCGTTGGATTGTTGGGCCCTAACGGAGCGGGAAAGACCACTTCATTTTACATGATCGTTGGGCTTGTAAAACCCAATAGCGGCAATATCTATTTAGAAGGGACTGAGATCACCAAATTCCCAATGTACAAGCGTGCACAGAATGGAATAGGCTATTTGGCGCAAGAAGAATCTGTTTTTAGAAAGCTCAGCATAGAAGACAATATCTTGAGTGTGTTGCAGCTTACCAAGCTCTCGAAAAAGGAGCAACGCGCCAAAATGGAATCGCTAATCGAGGAATTTGGCTTAGGACACATTCGCAAGAACCGTGGCGACCTACTTTCTGGTGGTGAGCGCCGTAGAACAGAAATCGCCAGAGCCTTGGCTACGGATCCTCACTTCATTCTACTGGATGAGCCATTTGCAGGAGTTGATCCTGTGGCAGTAGAGGACATTCAGCGTATTGTGGCCCGATTAAAGGACAAGAATATTGGAATCCTCATTACAGATCACAACGTACAAGAGACCTTAGCTATTACGGACCGCACCTATTTGATGTTTGAAGGAAGTATCTTAAAACACGGTATTCCAGAGGAACTCGCCGCAGACGAAATGGTGCGTAAGGTGTACTTAGGTCAGAACTTTGAACTCCGTAAAAAGAAGCTGAACTTCTAAGCTTCTTCTTCTGATTTTTTTGCTTCGGATTCTTTAATGGCTATTAGTTTCTTCTGATAGCGACTCTGTACAATATCTACCACCACCAAAACCACAATTACAAAATAGAAGGTGGTCTTTGACATGGGCGTAATGGGGTTGTCAAACAAGGTGAGATGCGCAATATGCCCGCCTTCTGTGAGTAGCATGATCCCGACGATAAATAAGATAAAGAGACCGAGTACCTCATACATGCGGTTGCGTTCTAAGAATTGAGCCACCCTATCGGCCAACCAGATCATTAATAGTCCACCCATAACAATAGCAGTTGCCATTACCCAAAAGACATCGGTTAAGGCCATGGCACTCAAAATAGAATCGAAAGAGAATACCAAATTCATCACTATAATGGCGGCTATTACCTTGGCTACAGATTTCTTTTTAGCACCTTCTACTTGTTGCTCCACATGTGGCACTCCTACCATATGCCAGATCTCTTTCATGGCCGTGTAGATAATGAACACGCCTCCGGCAAGGACAATAAGACTGTGTAAATTAAAGCTCCCTGTTGCGACACCCTCGAACGGTAATTCAAACCAAGGCTTTTGGAAATAATCGATCACAGAGATCAAAAAGAACAAGAGTCCAATACGCAATACAATGGCCATTAGTATACCGACCTTGCGGACATAGGCTTGTTTCTCTTTGGGAGCATTCTTAGATTCTAAAGAGATGTACAGTAAGTTATCGAAACCGAGAACGATCTGCAGCATCAATAGCATAAAGAGCGCAATGATATTCTCTGCCATGATATTTAGTTAGTCGTTAGATTTTTAAGAATGGACACCAAGACGTATCCTATAATAATAAAGGGAATTGCAATAAGTTTAAATACCAGTAAGCCAACAAGACTCGCTAATAGAAAAGCATAGATATGCCCATTTTCTTTAATCCCAAAAGACTTGAACTTAAGTGCGAACAGCCGTATCTCTGCGTGCATAAGCAGGCTGAACACCACAGTGATTCCAATAAGAACCCAAGTATTGGTTAACAGTTCATAGGCCCAGGCCGGGCTAAAATCTTCGGTGATCAATAAAAGGCTTGCAATAAAAATGGCATTAGCAGGCGTTGGCAATCCAATAAAGCCGGAGGTTTGTCTGTCGTCTACGTTAAACTTAGCCAAGCGGTAGGCAGCAGAAATCACAATAAGTAATCCAATTATGGGTAACCAACTTGGAAATAAGGCCTCTGGTATCAAGGGGTTTTTCTCCACCATTAAGGCATCTAAATAAGTACTTATGGTTCCATCCCACTCCGCATTGATCAATAGGTGAACCATTATAAGGCTAGGAACCAACCCACTAGTAATGACATCTGCTAAAGAATCTAGCTGCACTCCCACCTCACTGGTGACCTTAAGTGCACGTGCTGCAAAGCCGTCGAAAAAGTCGAAAAAGATCCCCAGAAACATAAAGAAAACTGCTCCTAAAGGTTGTCCTATAATAATGAACACTGCTGCGATACATCCGCAACATAAATTCAAAGAAGTAAAAAGGTGTGGGATGTATTTCCGCATGAGTAATTGACAATTGATTGTAAAAATAATAAAGTATTTTTGTCTGCAGACGGACCCAAAACAATAACACGGGCATTTTGCAGTTTTAATAGGCAAAACGGCGCTGGATCCAGACCGAAAAAAATTACGCTTGAAAAAGAAGTTATTACTCCTACTGCTGGCAGTTAGCCTTGGGTTACAAGCCCAAACGACCAGAAAGTATTCCAATGAATTTATGAATATTGGCGTCGATGCCGCGGCATTTGGTATGGCCAATGCTGTGACTGCGTCCACCGCCAATGTAAATTCGGGCTACTGGAATCCGGCTGGCTTAGTGCAATTAGAGGACAATCAGCTCGCATTGATGCACGCCTCTTACTTTGCCAATATTGCCAATTACGACTACGCCGGTTTTGCCATGCCTTTGGACAAACAATCTGCCGTTGCACTTTCTGTTATTCGTTTTGGAGTGGATGATATTTTGAACACCACCCAACTTATAGACGAGCAAGGCAATATCGATTACAACAGGATATCGCTGTTTTCTACTGCGGATTATGGAATTACCTTCTCTTATGCCAGAGCCCTGCCTTTAGACGGTCTTAACATTGGTGTCAATGCTAAGGTGATCCGAAGGGTGATCGGAGATTTTGCCAATTCCTGGGGTTTTGGACTGGATGCAGGAATTCAATTTGAATCCAAATCCAACTGGAAGTTCGGAGTCATGGCTCGAGACATTACAACCACCTTTAACGCATGGACCATAGACGAAGATCAATTTGCCACCATTCGAGATGCGGTAGAAGGGCAAAATCAGGAATTGCCAGAAACCACAGAACTAACCTTGCCTAAGCTCAATATTGGTGTAGCAAAGAAGTTTATTTTCAATTATGATTATTCGCTTTTGGCAGCTGTAGATCTCAACATGCGTTTCGCTGAAACCAACGATATCATTTCTAGTTCCTTTGCGAGTATAACGCCCGCTGTAGGACTTGAATTTGGATATATAGATCTGATCTTTGTTAGAGCCGGGGCAGGTAATTTTCAGAACATTCAGCAGCTAGACGGAAGCGATAATGTAGGATTCCAACCAAATATTGGAGTGGGCTTTAAATACAAGGGCATTCAGCTGGATTACGCCCTAACCGATATTGGCGACCAAAGCGCGGCCCTTTACTCGAACGTATTTTCGTTAACCATAGATTGGAGTTTATTCAGATAGCCTATGCGGAAACTTCTACTTCTTTTTATTCTGATCTTTTGCAAACCTAGTTTCGCCCAGCAAATACCGCTTTCTGATGCTGCAGAGATCTCTATACTTACGATGGGGCCTGGCAAGGATCTTTACGATTCCTTTGGACATACGGCCATTCGATTAGAAGATAAGGTTCGTGGTATAGACGTAACCTACAACTACGGAGTTTACGATTTCAACGACCCTAATTTCTACGCCAAATTTGCTAAAGGACAGATGCGCTATGTGTTAGATCGGCGCAGAACAGAGGGATTCTTAAGAAATTATATCGAAGCCAACCGTTGGATCAAAGAGCAGGTCCTAGCCTTGACTCCGCAAGAAAAACAAGCGATATTCAACTTTTTGGAGAACAATCTCAAACCAGAGAATCGCGCTTATAATTACGATTTCTTTTACGACAACTGCGCTACCAAGATTCCACAGATACTGCAAGATATTGTGCCAGAAATGACCATAGATTCTAGTTTTGTAACCTCACCACAGACCTTTAGGACACTGATTCAGCAGAATGTGCATTGGAACACCTGGGGAAGCTTTGGTATGGATCTAGGCATAGGTTCTGTGGTAGATCGAGTAGCTCCCATTAAGGATCATATGTTCTTGCCGGAATACGTTTTTAAGGCCTTAGAAGTAAGCAACCGTGATGGAGCCCCTATGGTCGCAGAAACAAAGACCTTGTTCGAGAATGAGCCAGAGGAGTTAAAACGTAATTTCTTTAGCAGCCCGCTGTTCGCGTTTCTGATTCTAGGTATTCTTATTTTATGGATTACCTATCGCGATTACAAGAATAAAAGCCGCAGCCGCATCTTTGATGCAGTTCTGCAAATATTTCTCGGTTTGGTAGGAGTTATCTTTTTACTCTTGTGGTTTGCCACAGACCACTACACAACCGCTTACAATTACAACCTGCTTTGGGCATTTCCACTGAATATACTTTTGGCATTTCAGCTGGGCAAAAAGCATCCTAAGCGTTGGGTGAAAGGCTATTTGAAATTTTTACTGCTGATGTTGGTGTTGATGTGTATGCACTGGCTTATTGGGGTTCAGGTGTTCCCAAAGGCACTAATACCTTTCTTGATCGCCTTGGCCTTGCGATATTTGTATTTGACAAAAGCTGTAGAACGCGATCTATTGCCCGCGGTAGAAGATAATGGTGCTTAGCGTCTTGATTACAATACTGATATCTAAGAACAGACTTCTGCGCTTAATATAATACAGATCATATTGTAATTTCTCGAGCGCATCTGCATGTGATGCCCCGTATTTTGCATTAACCTGAGCCCAGCCGGTAACTCCAGGTTTCACGATATGGCGAATCTCATAAAACGGAATGATTTCTGAAAGCTCCTGCACAAATACAGGTCGCTCCGGCCTCGGACCTATTACACTCATATCTCCTTTGATCACGTTTAGAAACTGTGGGATCTCGTCAAAACGTGTCTTGCGCAAGAAATTACCAAAGCGTGTTATACGAGCATCTTTGGCCGTAGCGTATTGAGCCCCGTGTTTTTCCGCATCGACTACCATGGTGCGTAGTTTTATGATCTTAAAGGGTTTTCCGTTTCTTCCGACCCGTTCTTGAGAATAGAAGAATGGTCCACGATTCCCGATGAGATTTCCAATTATAACAACGGGAGAGATCAATGCTCCAAAAAGTACCCCTATAACAGAAAAAAGCAGATCCAATACTCGGTGAAAGAAAAGGTAAAGCTTATTCTGATTACTCCTGCTAAATGGAGTAGTTATAATCTCTCCAGTAATGTTTAATACCTTAATTGCAATTTGTATTGGCAAGGTACCATTGGCCATTGCAATCAGCCTCGGAGACTGTAGGTATGAACTTATTTCATTTTCTAACCGCTTCACTAGTCCGCCCCGATTGGTCAACCAATGTATGGACCAAGCACTATTGAGTAAACTGTCATACTCATCTTTTGGTGGAAGAAATGTTTTGGTTACATTAATCATCGGCCTTAACTCCTAAATATAAAACTGAGCTATTCTTAAGACCCAGTTTTCTAAATGTACTTTTCCCAAAGTCTTTAATATCATAAGTTTTCACATTAAAACCTGCTTTTTTAATCCTACCTACAAAATCTTGCCTTGCAAAAAGTCTTAAATGATCCTCTTGTCCATAATGCTTGAATCGTTCTTCTTCTGTTACATGGTTTGGGTCTTCTATAGTTTCCGTTATGGCCGGAATAATTGGAACCATTAGAATCGCCTTTCCACCCGGCTTTAAAACCCTGAATAACTCTTTTAAGGCTATATCAGGATTATTCACATGTTCTAGTACATGTGAGCAAATCAAGTAGCCAAAATAATCATTCTTGAAAGCTTTCATATCTTCAATATCTTGAACATAATCTACCCCAGGCATCATCAAATCTGCAGTAACCGCAACAAAGTGATGTTTAATATAATTCTTACACAAAGCCCAAGATGGAGCAATATCTAGTAATAGCAATTCTGAGTTTTTAGGTATCTTTTCAATCCGTTGAAAAAAAGCTGCATAAAACCTATCCCTATCAGATCCCTTACAAAATGGACAAGAATACTTTTCCTTATTTAAATGCTCATTCTGTCCAAAAAATTTATACCCGTATTTGAGACTTTTCTCTCTATAACTATCCGAAAGTGGAAGATATTTTTGTACTCTCTCTCCGCAAACAGAACACTGATACTTATATCTTTCAGTTTTTGTTATACGTAAACTTTTCTTTAGCTTGGTTTTTACTTTATTTATAAAACTTCTGTCCATTTATATAAATGGGTTTTCTATTTAACATTTACCAACTCCGCATCAATAAGAAAAGGGGTCCATATCTGATTCTTGTGATTTACTTTTAAGGTAATTGCATTGTGTATCTTATAAAAAACACCTTCATTCAAACTTCTAGACGCTGTAAATGTTATGTAATATAAACCTTTTGATAGATTAACATTATTTAAATTAAAAGTGAAAATAATCTTTTCCATTTCTGCTACATTTCTATCCAATACTTGACCTTCTGGAATAATTTCAGCAATACCACGCTGTTCTTTATCATAAACCGCCATAGTAATAAACGGAATCGTCTTAAGTCGATTATTCTTACATGTAAATTCTAAAGTAATAGAATCTCCCCACGATAATGAGTAAATATTATCTACAGATTCTATACCTACGAGGCGAGCATTAATTAAATCAATACTATTATTAGTAAATACAACACTACTTTCATTAGAAGCAAAGCGCTGATAATAAAAGTCTATACCTTTAGAAACGTTAGTACCCTGATAACTTACAAGGCCATTTTCCATTAGTATTATATCGCTGCATATCCTCGAGATCATCGGCATGGAGTGAGAAACAAAAATCATGGCTGTATTAGGTAAAATAGCATCTATGGTCTTAAAGCACTTCAGTACAAAACCCAAATCCCCCACAGCCAAAACCTCATCAATCAGCAAAACATCCGGCTCCATCTGTGCCGCCACGGCAAAACCCAGGCGTACCTTCATTCCAGAACTGTAATGCTGCACTGGCATGTCGATAAACTCCGCCAGCTCTGCAAATTCAATGATAGTATCGAGTTTTTTGTCTATCTCTTTCTTACTGAAACCCAATACTGCCCCATTGTTATATATATTCTCTCGTCCCGTTAAAATAGGATTGAATCCGGCACCCAATTCAATTAGGGCTCCAACCCTGCCTTTCATGGTAATACTCCCTGTATCGGGGCGAATTAAGCCGTTAAGCATTTTTAGTAAGGTGGATTTACCCGCACCATTATGTCCAATAAGACCAAGACATTCACCTCTGCGAAGTTCAAAACTTATGTCTTGTACAGCCCAGAACTCTTTGGGTCTTAGTTGGTCAGATCTACCGCCACCCAATACATTGGTAAACAAGTCTTGTAACCCGTATTTCAAGCCCGTCTTTAAGTCCTTGCTGAACTTCTTGCTAACCCCTTCTACTTTGACCAATACCTCTTTTTCTGCCATGACTATGAGCTGCTGCGTTCTACAATTATCGGAATAGAGATTCGGTAAAAGACCAAACCAATGAGTAAAATGGGGAAACAACAAAGCAATACCAAAAGATAATATCCCAAATGATCACTAGGTGTACCAACCAATACTGATCGGGCCAGAAGTATCATTGGACTAAAAGGATTCCATTCCATAATGGTTTTCATGATCCCATCAGCAGGAATCATATAAACTACCGGAGTGAGATACATCATAAATCTTAGACCGGTCATAATGAGTTTAGAAATATCGTTATACAAAAGCCCAATTGGGGTAAGGATCAATCCAAGGGTAAAGCCAAAGAACACCGCACCTAACATAACCAAGGGAAATAACCAGGCTGAGTGTTGATAATCCACACCAAAGATCAATAACAAAATGATCAATAATAAGATCTTAGGAATGGCTTTAAAAAGCAATTTATAGATTCCCGAAAGCAACAAGGCCTCCTTGGGGAAATTGATCTTAGAGATAATGCTCTTTGCGCTGCTGGTGCTCATTTGCGGTGCATTTATTGCTCCTGTGATTATGGACCAGATAAGGGTTCCACTAAAGGCATAAACCGGATATGGAATTCCGGTGTCGGTAAGTTGAACAGTGCCTGTAGATTGTAAGAACACCCATACCAAAGCGGTGGTCAGCGGCGTAATAAAGGCCCATAGTATTCCTAAGTAAGATTGTCTGTATTGCGCTTTAATATCGCGAATAGCAATTTGACGGGCCAAAAACCCACTACTAAAAAGGTCAGATAGACTGGCCCTAAGCACTTTAAAAAAGCTGGTATTGCCTTGGTTGGTATAGATGGTCACCCGCTGCTGACTCATGCTAGGTAGTTTTTTTGGGGGTTGATCTCATTAAAGGCTCAAAATAATTTTTTTTAACCGCAATCCCTAAATTAAGACTGCTTATCTGTTACTTTAAACTTACTCAGTAGTTCTTTTATTAATGCTGCCGACTTTTGTACATCCAGTTTACGGGCAAAAAATGCATCGCTATTTTGGAGTTCGGAGAGGTCATCCAGATCTAAAATTCCCGGTTTACTACCGTGTTTCTCCTCTCAGAGGATAAAGCGTTTATTGTCTGTATCAAAACTATCTTTCAAATCGGAATTCATCAAAATAGTCTGAAAATAGAACTCTTCACTGCAAAAACTGTGTTTCATCCGTTTGAGCAGGGCTGGACGTTGAAGCGTATAGTCAATTACTTCCTTTACCGCAGATCGGTGCAAACTCCAATAGGTAGAACCTCCGTAGAGTGGCGGTAAATCTTTGGAATAGTTCCGCTTAAAACCAATTCGCTTTTGAAAAGATAAGAGCTTTTGAATCCAATGCATATGTCTTTTGGCATCCAGCAAATCATAAAAATTATACAATAAGATCCGATCCCAGCCACCGTTGTTCCAGCAGGCCGCCGGCATGGTAAAATGCTCTAAATAACTGCGCTCGCCCAATTGCCTGAAATGCGCACTGAACTCATCCGCAGTTTTAATAGGCATATCTTGAGCCGTGATGAGGTGAAAATAATTAAGCGAATTGTCTTTTAAGGCCTCCTGACACAAATGCAGTATAGCCTTTAAATGATTGCGACCGCCCCAGTTCACCTTGTATTTTTGACAGATCAGCATCAAATTCTCCAAGCTCCTTAAACGCTCTAGCTGCTCAGCACTAACGGCAGTTTTTTGGTCTATGTGGATATAGATAGCAAAACGAGAATCAAAGCAATTGGCTATCATTTCCAGTTGCTGCAAGTCCTTAAATGCCGTTATGAGGATTGCCTGTCTCATTCCCCTAAAACACTTCTTTTAAAACTCCCCCAGCGATGGGCCAGAAAAGGATATTTCAATCTAAAGTTAAGTTTTCCACTGCACCCAAAGATCAGTATTAGATCATTGAGCCAATTGAGTTTTGTGGGTCTTTTATCGTCGAAAAAATAGTCTAAAGACTTCAGATCTTCTCTGTATTTATCTGCCACCAATCTTCTTCTCTTGTCATTGTAAAACCAGGAGTAATGTGGCAATTTCTTCTTATTCACATTAGAGGCCGTTGCAAAGAAATCATTGGGTAAACTCAAAGCGGCGCTCAGGGCTTAAAAACCATCTTTGGCTGCTTCCAAACGAATGACCAGATCGTAATTAACGGCTTTTCCTTCTAATTGAAAATAAGCTGTTTGCGGTCTTAAATGCTCTCCCATATAATCAATACTACGCTCGGTAAGTCTCTTTTTGAAAGTTCCATTAGCATTGATAAAATCCTTAAATGACCCCCAAATATCTCCGTTAAGCATCACCCAGGCGTAATCCGAATAAGCCCTCGCATAAGGATTGCGGACAATTATGAATTTATAGTAGGTCTCCCACTGGGCTTTGGTAACCAATCCAGAGGCCAAAAGTTCATCGGGAGTAGCATGTTGCATATGTATGCCTAGGTCAGGACTCCAACCATAGCCCATCTGGGCATCTCCGGTAGTATCCACACCAAAGGCTTCCTCTACAGTAGTACCAGCACATTTAGAGATATGAATAAAAATACAACGATGCTTATGAGATACCATCCTAATTCCTGCTATTTGGTTGGTCGCATATTAATTACAAACAAGCCTGCGACGGGCTTTTATATTGCGTTAAAATAGCTCCAGGTCTCTACCAATCCTTGTTTTACCGAGTACTGCGGATCATACCCTAAAAGTCTTTTCGCTTTGCTGATATCTGCCAGAGAGTCCTTTACATCGCCGCGACGGCTTTGACCAAATTCTGGTTTAACGGCGGTGCCTGAAAGTTCCGCTAGGTGATTCCAGAGCTCCAAGATGCTGATTCGTTGTCCGAAAGCAATATTGAACACTTCATTTACCGCAGTTTGTGGAGCGAAAAAACTACGAATATTTGCCTCTACCGCATTCTGCACAAAGGTAAAATCTCGTGTTTGGCTTCCATCTCCATGAATTGTAGGTGCGTCTCCTTGTTTAATAGCGTTCATAAACAAAGGGATCACCGCTGCATAAGCCCCATTCGGGCTTTGATTGGGTCCAAAAACGTTAAAGTAACGCAGACCAATGGTTGCCGTACCGTAGGTCTTATAAAATACATCAGCGTAGATCTCATTGACCAATTTGGTCACCGCATAAGGCGAAATAGGTTTCCCTATGCGATCTTCAACCTTGGGCAAAGCCTTACTATCTCCGTAAGTAGAACTGCTAGCAGCATATACCAAGCGCTTTACTGTTGGCGATTCATTCTGGGCCACCAAGATGTTCAAGAATCCGGACACATTTACAGAATTACTAGTAATAGGATCGTTTATGGAACGAGGTACAGATCCCAAGGCCGCTTGATGGGAGACATAATCGATACCTTCCATGGCGCGCTTACAAGTCTCCAGATCGCGAATGTCTCCTTCTATAAATTCGAAATTCGGTGCCTCTAAAAAAGGAGTAATATTTTCTTTATAGCCGTTTGATAAGTTATCTAATACCCTTACCAAACCTGCTCCATGATCCAATAGATATTTCACCAGATTACTACCTATAAAGCCGGCACCTCCTGTGATGAGAAATTTGTGATTTGCTAAGGATTCTTTATGGTAGGTCATATTTTATTATGGCTAGAGTCTTCCGTCAATAATAGCTTCTGGCAAGAAAGATTTTACATCGAAAACGACACTCTTTTCACCTTTGAGTTTACTTATGTCGATCTGCTTAAACGCATCATGAGCTACAGCTAATACTATACAATCGTACTGGCTTGCCAGTTCTGCCTCCTTGTTCTTTACAGTGAGGCCGTATTCTGCCGTCACCTGCTCCTGTTTGGCCCAAGGATCAAAGACATCGACCTCTAAATGATACTCCTTAAGCGCAGCAATGACATCAACTACACGTGTATTCCTGGTGTCTGGACAATTCTCCTTAAAAGTGATTCCCATTATCAGGGCCTTTCCCCCTTTTATGATGGCATCTTTGGCTAGCATGAGCTTGATCACCTCTTGAGCAACATAATTCCCCATGCTGTCGTTCATGCGTCTCCCTGCTAAGATGATCTCAGGATTGTAACCCGACTCCATGGCTTTTTGCGCCAGATAATACGGATCTACACCTATACAGTGCCCGCCGACCAGTCCTGGAGTAAACTTTAAAAAATTCCACTTGGTTCCGGCAGCTTCTAAGACCGCCTGGGTATCAATATCTAGCAGTCTAAATATCTTAGATAGCTCGTTTACAAAGGCGATGTTAATGTCACGCTGGGAATTCTCTATCACTTTTGCGGCTTCCGCCACCTTGATGCTTGGGGCTAAATGTGTCCCTGCGTCAATAACAGAGCCATAGACCTCATCGATGAGTTTGGCTACTTCTGGTGTGGAACCAGAGGTTACCTTTAATATTTTCGTTACCGTATGCTTTTTGTCTCCTGGATTGATACGCTCTGGCGAATAGCCGGCATAAAAGTCCTTGTTAAAGGTCAAGCCAGATTTTTGTTCCAAAATAGGAACGCAGACCTCTTCGGTAACTCCCGGATATACGGTGGATTCATAAACAACTATATCGCCAGACTTTAAGATAGCCCCTAAGGTCTCGCTGGCTTTTATCAAAGGAGTTAGGTCCGGTTGATTGTTGTCATCTATGGGCGTTGGCACTGTTACTATATAAAAACCAACGATTTCCAAATCATCGGCATTATCGGTAAGGATAAGGCCTCTAGAATCATTTGTCTTTAAAGCAGCTTGCAAGTCCTGGTCAGAAACTTCTAATGTGCTGTCATGACCTGCATTTAAACTTTCGATACGAGCTGTATTGATATCAAAACCAATCACCTTGTAATTCTTGGAAAAGGCAACCGCTAATGGCAAGCCCACATACCCTAATCCAATGATTCCTATTTTCTCGGGTTTCTGCATAAAGCGGTGGCGTCTCGCCCTTATTTTTTTCCTTTGAACAAACCGATTATTCGCTTTAGAAGCGATTTCCTCTCTGGTGCATCATGATAGCCATTTCCGTAAGCACCATAGCCATAACCATAGCCATAACCATAACCGTACCCTTGGCGTTGTTTGAAGTAGTTCAGAACAAAACTGATGTTCTTAACCTCTCCGTTCTTGTATTTCTCATTAATAAAGGAGAGCATGCCTTTCTGGGTATAATTCTGCCTAATTACATAGATATTAGCATCCGAATATTTCACCAATTGAATAGCGTCAGTGACCAAGCCCAATGGTGGCGAATCTAAGATGATATAGTCGTATTCTTGCTTTAAGCGCTCCATAAGCTCATCCATCTGCTCGTTCATGAGCAATTCAGAAGGGTTTGGCGGAACAGGCCCGGAAGTGATCACCTGCAGATTTGGAATAGAAGTATTTTGCACCACTTCTTCTAGCGTTGCGTCCTTGATCAAATAGTTTACTACGCCGATATCGTTCTTAATATCAAAGTCTCCAAAGATCTTGGGTTTGCGCAGGTCTAAGCCCAGCAGTATGGTCTTCTTATTACTCAAGGCAAAAACAGAGGCTATATTGATAGAACAAAACGTCTTTCCTTCCCCACTTATAGAACTGGTGATGAGCACCGTTTTTGCTCCGCTAACACCTTGCTTTTTATACATGAATTGTAAACTGGAGCGGACGGCTCTAAAACTCTCTGCAATTGCAGATTTTGGACGTTCCAATACGGCTAGATTTCCGCTAACAGAGCTTTTACCAATAACTCCCAAAACAGGTATGCTAGACAAACGTTTGATATCTTGTCCGTGTTGAATTTTATTATTGAGCAAAAAGCGCACAAATACCAACAGGAATGGAATGAAGAAACCTAGTATCCCAGCCAGAACATAATTCAAGCTGTTATTAGGACCGATTTGCCCACCTCCGGTATCTTTGGCAGGGTCAATCATTAAAACGTCGCTAATGTTGGCAGCCTTAACCAATTTGGCTTCACTGCGCTTTGCCAAGAACAAGTTGTAAGTTCCTAAAGTAATATTGTATTTACGTTCGATCTTAAGTAGATCTTGTTGTTCTTTGGGCAATTTGCGGATGGCAGCCTCGTTTAGGGCGATCTTAGATCGTATATCTGCAATATCTTCACTTACTCGATCTTTACTACTTTCTATATTTTCTAAAAGCACAGTTTTAACCGCATCTATATCGCGATCAAGTTCTTGAAAGGCCGGAGCTCCTTCTTGCATAGAGTATTGATATCGGCTTCTGCGCTCCGATAGGGAAACTATACGAGCCACCCCAGAACTTATGGCTCCCTCTTCTATTCCTGCCACTGAAGGGGCTGGAACATCGTTATAGTTGGTTCGCGTAAGCAAGTACTCCTCTAGCCTTTTGAAATACTTTAGTTGACGATCAAGCTGTTCAATCTCTAGGTCGTAAGTCCTCAATTTAGTAGAGATCTCTGCTCCTTCCTGACCCAAATTGTAAATACCGTTCTGATCTTTAAAGTCGTTGAGTTCATTCTCAACTGCACTGAGCTCTTGAGATTGATCTTCAAGACTCTCATTGATAAAATCAATGGTCTTAGTAGCAAAAAGGTTTTTTCTATCGAGTAGATTATCTTGAAGGATCTGAGCAGAACCGTTCAAATAGTCCACTAGGCGCGCTTTGTTGTTCCCGTTAAGGCGCATGACCAAAACAGAAGATCCATCTGATTCGTTGAAGACATTGATCCGCTTATAGCGATTGATCACCTGATAGTAACTCGAAAAACTAATGTAATAGGGCGTATTCAGACGACCGCGAAACTTTTTGTACTGGAATTCACCATTTAAGAAAGGCAAACGGATGGCATCGCCAAATTTATATTCTCCCTTATACGTTGATTTCTCGGGAGACCAGTTTCTGGCGGTCTTCTTGCCGTAATGAGAAATACGGTAATTGTCCTTATCAAAACTTGCCTCCAGAATAAAGGTGGAGGTATCCTTAACCGTTATGGTGATCGGGACATTGAGAACCTGATACTTGGAGGTGTCGGCTATAAACTCAAAGGGTACCAGTTTGTAGGCATCTGTGCGCTGGTACTTACCGTCTTGCAAGTAGTTGGTGTAAAATTGCAAACTGTCTACTACAGCTTCATTATGTGTTCTGCTGCGCAAGATGATTAAAGCGGTATTCACCTTGTCTGTGGTTCCACCCCAATTGAAAGTCAAACTGGTATTGGTGGTAAAAAAGGGGTTTTGATCATCCTTAATGGAGATCATATTACTCATGGTATAAACCGGGAGCTTTCTAATGTTCACATAGTAAGCAATGGCGAACCCTATACCCCAGGCAATAAGAAAAAAGGGCCAATGCTTCAAGACTGAGATCAGCAGGCCTTTAAAATCAAAATTATACTCTGCATCTTCTATTTCGAATTCCTTGCTCATATTACAGACGCGTTGCCAAAAGAATTATTGATGTAAGCCCTGTAATTACAGTAAGGATAGTAGTAAAAGAGGATAGTCCTGTAATACCTGTACCCAATGACTTTTGTGGTAATGGATTCACTAAGATCAAATCGTTAGGCTGAATATAATAATATGGAGAATTCACTGCGTCAATGGTAGTTAGATCTATGTGATGTACTTTTTGTCCCTGCGGATATTGCCTTACAATAACCACGTCTGTTCGATCTCCTGTAATTGCAATATTACCGTTATTGGCAATGGCTTCCATAATACTAACTTGATCTCGGTAGATAATACTAGATCCTGGACGACCAATTTCTCCATTGATCACGTAGCGGATACCGGCTAACTTCACTGTGACAAAAATGTTGGCATCTTCTTTAAAATAGTCCGACAACAAACGCTTTTCTATGGTCTCTCGAATTTCTTCTACGGTATATCCCAATACATTGACCTCGCCTAAGGTAGGTACTCTGATATTTCCATGCTGATCTACCGTAAAACCATCGTAATACAAACGCTGTTCTCCCGTTGCATTCAGGTTGCTCTCTCCCACCGGATTGAACATAGCAACGAGCTCCTGATCAAGTGCCTTGATGCGGATACTCAACATATCGTTGACTTGCACACGATAAGGAGGCATTACTTTTCTTAGAGCGACCAAAGAGTCGTTGGTTCCGAGATCCTCTTGCAAGTAGGCTATCCTTTTGGTAGGGATACAAGAAGAGAATGATAGAAGAACTGCCACTAGGGCGTATAAAACGGCGGACTTCATTAAGTGTTTAACTAGTTTCAAGCAAATATAACCTAACGCATCTAATAATAAAAAGAAATCCCGGGCATGCTATATTTTCTGATTATTTTTAGGCCAAAGTTTCTGCATTGAATTTTGTCTCGGTTGAACATATTGCTAAAGCCTACGGGGAGCGCGTGCTTTTCGAGGATATTTCCTTTGGGATCAATCAAGGGCAAAAAATTGGTTTTGTAGCCAAGAACGGAACAGGCAAGACAGCCATTTTGAATATCCTCGCTCAGGTGGAAGCTCCAGATAGCGGACAGGTTGTTTTTAGAAAGGATTTGAAAGTTTCTTACCTACCACAAGAACCACAACTGCAGGCCGATCTAACGGTCAAAGAGACGATCTACCACACGGACTCTCCTACCCTTAAGATCATAGACGAGTATCATTTGGCACTAAAAACTCCGGAAGATGCTGAAGCTATGCAAAAGGCCTTTGACGCTATGGAAGCCGCACAGGCTTGGGATTTTGAGAACCGCATAGAAACTGTGCTTTCTAAATTCCAGTTGCACGACTTGGATCAAAAGGTGAGTAATCTTTCCGGCGGACAGAAGAAGCGCTTGGCATTGGCACATGCGCTTATCAATATTCCTGACCTACTTATTTTAGACGAGCCCACCAACCATTTAGATCTGCAAATGATTGAATGGTTAGAAGCCTTTTTTACGCGCGAAAAGGTGAGCCTATTTATGGTAACTCACGACCGCTATTTCTTAGATAGGGTTTGCAACGAGATCGTAGAACTCGATAATGGACAGTGGTATTCTTACAAAGGCAATTACGCCTATTATCTAGACAAGCGCCAAATGCGATTGGAGCAGTTTGAAGTGGAGACAGACAAGGCTGTTCAGCTTTACAAAAAAGAGCTCGACTGGATGCGTAGACAGCCTAAGGCCCGCACGACCAAAAGTAAATCTCGTATAGACGACTTTCACGAGATAAAAGCACGAGCGCATCAAAGAAGAAAACAACACGAGCTGCAACTAGAGCTCAACATGGAGCGCTTAGGCACTAAAATTGCCGAGTTCCACAAAGTGAGTAAAGCCTTTGGCGATAAGCTTATCACCGATAATTTTGAATACAGATTTCAAAGAGGCGAACGCGTAGGGATCATAGGAAACAACGGTAGTGGCAAATCCAGTTTTTTAAATATGCTCACTGGAGTAAGCGACCCAGATGCGGGAAAGATCGTTATTGGAGAAACAGTCAAGTTCGGTTATTATTCTCAAGCTGGCATAGAAGTAAAGCCCGGACAAAAGGTCATTGATGTGATCCGCGAGTACGGCGATTATATTCCGCTTAAAAAAGGTCGACAACTTTCTGCCGGGCAGTTGCTAGAACGCTTTTTATTCGATCGAAAAAAGCAATACGACTATGTAGAAAAATTGAGCGGCGGCGAACGCAAGCGTCTCTATCTCTGTACTGTACTTATTGGGAATCCGAATTTCTTAATACTCGATGAGCCCACCAACGATCTGGACATTGTCACCTTAAATGTCTTGGAAAGTTTTCTTTTGGACTATCCCGGTTGCTTGATCGTGGTTTCGCACGACCGCTACTTTATGGACAAGGTGGTAGATCACCTTTTGGTTTTTAGAGGCGATGGAGTCATTGAGGACTTTCCAGGTAACTACAGCGACTTTAGGGCCTACGAAGACAGCAGCGATCCGACAGAAAAAACAATCAAAAAAGAAAAGACCGACTGGAAGGATCCTGGCGCTAAAGCCAAACTCAGCTACAACGAACAGAAAGAATATAAAGCCTTGGAGCGCGACATTGCCAAGTTTGAGCGCGAAAAAAAACAACTCGAAGCTGCTTTTGCCACTGCGGATTGGGACACAGACAAGATCAACGAAGAGTCTTTAAAATTACAGCAGATCGTTACCACTCTGGAAGAAAAGACCGAACGCTGGTTTGAGCTTTCCATGAAATTGGAGGATTAAAGATGTATGAGTTTCTCAAATATTTGAGTTTTCTGTGGCACTCCAAGAACGAGCATGCCGTGCACTCTCCTTTTGTGTTCGATCTGATAACCAAAGGAGTAAAAACTCGAATTCCACTTGAGTTAAAACAATTACTGCCAAAGCACTACAAATACTTAATTGGGCAACAGCTCAAAATAAAGGTGGAGGATTTTGGAGCAGGCTCACGTGTTTTTAAAAGTGAAGAGCGAGGGGTTGATCAAATTGCCAAAGTTGCTGGCATGTCCCAAAGGATACAAGAACTTATGGCTAGTGTAACGGCCTATTTCAAGCCGAAAAACATGTTAGAACTGGGAACGTCTTTAGGCAAAGGAACGGTAGCCATGCACATTGGGCATCCAGAAGGAAATATCACTACCGTTGAACGCTGCCCCAACACCCTTGCTGAAGCGGTAAAAGGATTTAAGCGGTTTAGTTTTAACAACATTACCCCTGTGAATGCCTTATTCACTGATTTTCTAAATGAAGACGACCAAACTTGGGATCTGGTCTATCTAGATGGTGGCCACACTAAGGACTTCACCCTTTTTACCTTTAAGCAGTTGTTGCCTAAGCTTCACAATGATAGCCTGCTTATTCTAGACGATATATATTGGTCTGCAGCAATGACCGAGGCCTGGCAGCAAATAAAAGCTCACCCAGAGGTGACGGTCACCATAGACTCCTTCCATTGGGGATGGGTGTTTTTTCGCAAAGAACAACCCAAACAACATTTTGTGTTAAGATTGTAACAATGCCAGCCTGTCTACGTCTTATGTGCGTAGAATGAAGTATCTTGCATACTATAAACCATCGGTGTTTTTATGAGTACAGTTATTAAGATCCGCGGTATCAAAAGGGATTTCCCGTTAGGACAAGAAATTGTAAAGGTTTTAAAAGGAATTGACCTCGATATTGAGCAAGGCGAATACGTAGCCTTGATGGGGCCTTCCGGTTCTGGGAAATCAACCTTAATGAATCTTTTGGGTTGTTTGGACACCCCTACCGACGGAACTTACATACTCAACGGACAAGACGTGAGTAACCTCACCGACGATGAATTGGCCGACATTCGCAACAAAGAGATCGGGTTTGTTTTTCAAACCTTTAACCTCTTACCAAGAACCACCGCATTAGAAAATGTGGCTTTGCCCATGATCTATGCAGGAGCTTCTAAAAGTGCTCGTTCAAAGCGTGCGGAAGAGGTTTTGACCGATGTTGGTCTGGCCGATCGTATGGACCACAAACCCAACCAACTCTCTGGAGGGCAACGCCAACGTGTTGCAGTAGGGCGGGCATTGGTCAACAAGCCTTCTATCATTCTGGCTGATGAGCCTACCGGAAACTTAGATTCTAAAACCTCTTTGGAGATCATGAATTTATTCGATGAGATCCACGCGAGCGGAAATACGGTGATTCTGGTAACACACGAAGAAGACATTGCTGCACATGCGCATCGGGTAATTCGTCTTAAAGATGGTATGATCGAATCAGACACCCGAACCAAGTAAGCTTGTGGACGCCTATCTTGAGAATCCTTATTTCGTAGTTGGCGGCTTATTGCTGCTCTTGGTCCTGATTCTTTTCTGGAACAAACGCAACGCGCAAGTATCGCGCAGTCGCAAGAACCGATCATTCCGCAAGCGATACTATGAAAAACGAAAGGATAATGAAGATTTACACCAAAACAGGCGATAAAGGAACCACAGCACTTTTTGGAGGGACGCGAGTCCCTAAACACCACATCCGCATAGAAAGTTACGGCACTGTAGACGAACTCAATTCGCATATTGGACTTGTTCGTGATCAAGAGATAAATGCCAATCACAAAAAGTTCTTAGAGCAGATTCAAAACAAGCTCTTTACCGTGGGTGCTATTTTGGCTACCGATCCGGAAAAGGCGATCTTGAAAAGTGGAAAAGAACGGCTGAATATACCCAAGATCAGCACGGCGGATATTGAAGCTTTAGAGCATGAAATGGATCGTATGAACGAACTGCTCCCACCTATGACGCATTTTGTTTTGCCAGGGGGTCATCAAACGGTGTCATTCTGTCACATTGCGCGCTGTGTATGCAGACGCAGCGAGCGTTTAGCAGCACAACTCAACGATTTTGAAGCTGTTGATCAGGCTGTATTGAAGTACCTGAACCGCCTTTCTGACTATCTTTTTGTGTTGGCACGGATGTTGACACAAGAACTGCAAGCCGAGGAAATCAAGTGGATTCCGGAGAAGTATTAAAACCGCTACTAATTCCATCGGCAGCAATGAAAAATATTAATTAATTTTAACTAACTGAATATCAGGTTTTTAAATTGATATTCTTACGTTCTTTTTATTCACGGACAAATAATTTAGATTTTACTTGACTTTTTGATCTAAAAAATTATTTTTGCAAAAATTAAATGCAACAAGTGCTATGTACTGGACTTTAGAGCTAGCGTCTTATTTGAGCGACGCACCTTGGCCTGCTACCAAAGACGAATTGATCGATTACGCTATTCGAACGGGAGCCCCTCTTGAAGTTGTTGAGAACCTTCAAGCCATTGAGGACGAAGGAGACTCTTACGATTCTATCGAAGAGATCTGGCCAGATTATCCCACTGACGAAGATTACCTTTGGAACGAGGATGAATATTAATCCACTATAAATAAAAAAGTCTCGCAGGAGGCTTTTTTTTTGCGTACTATTGAACTGTGGCTGAAGGAACTTTCTTCGGATTCAATTCCTTTGATTTACAGCTGTTTGCATTTTTGCAGTCTGAATAAAAAGAAGCCTGAGTTATACCGCTAAAAAAGAAACACACAAGACATGGGTCTTTTAGATAACGTATTAAAAGTATTTGTTGGCGATAAAGCCAAAAAAGATCTGGGCGAAATTCAACCCTTGGTTGACCAGATCAAAGCCAAAGAAGGCGAAATGGCACAGCTCACCCTGGACCAACTTCGCGCTAAATCCGACACCTTTAGAGCCCAATTACGGGAGGCTCAAGCGGAAACCAAAAAACAGATGGAATCCCTTTCTGAAGAGGCTGAGGCCGTGAGTGATATCCAACGTAAAGAAGATATCTATGCCGAGATCGATCAGTTAAAAGATGCACTGTACGAAATTGAAAAGCAGTTCTTGGACGAGATCTTGCCAGAAGCTTTTGCCGTTATTAAAGAAACTGCAAAGCGTTTTGCCGAAAACAACACTTTAGAAGTGACTGCTACTGCCTTTGATCGTGAACTTTCTGGAACTAAGGCTTATGTTACTTTAGACGGAGACAAAGCTGTTTGGTCCAATTCATGGGATGCTGCCGGTAAAGAAGTGACCTGGGATATGGTTCACTATGACGTACAGCTAGTCGGTGGTATTGCCCTTCACCAAGGAAAGGTAGCAGAAATGCAAACGGGTGAAGGTAAGACCCTTGTGGCTACCCTGCCTGTTTACTTGAATGCCCTTGCTGGTAACGGCGTGCACTTAGTAACTGTTAACGATTATCTGGCCAAACGTGATAGCGCTTGGATGGCTCCTATTTTCGAGTTCCACGGTATGAGTGTGGATTGTATTGATCATCACCGTCCGAACTCCGCAGAACGCAGAGCTGCCTACAATGCAGATATTACCTACGGTACCAACAACGAATTCGGTTTTGATTACCTGCGCGATAATATGTCTCACGCTCCTGGAGATCTCGTTCAGCGCCCGCATCACTACGCCATAGTCGATGAGGTGGATTCTGTTCTGATCGATGACGCGCGAACGCCGCTTATCATCTCTGGGCCGGTTCCACAAGGAGACCGTCACGAGTTCAATGAGCTCAAACCTAAGATCCAAGATATCGTTGATGTGCAGCGCAAATTACTTACGGGAGTTTTGGCAGAGGCCAAAAAATTGATCGCCGAAGGTGATACCAAAGAAGGAGGCCTACAATTGCTTCGCGTTTACCGCGGATTGCCAAAGAATAAGGCGCTTATCAAATACCTATCCGAAGAAGGGATAAAACAACTCTTGCAAAAGACAGAGAACTTCTACATGCAAGACAACAATCGCGAAATGCCTAAGGTAGATGCCGAGCTGTATTTTGTGATCGAAGAAAAGAACAACCAGATCGAGCTTACAGACAAAGGAGTTGAATTCCTTTCGGGTAAGGACGATCCGAACTTCTTTGTGATGCCAGAAATGGGAACCGAGATCGCCAAGATCGAAGCCCAAGAGCTTTCCAAAGAAGAAGAAGCTGAACTAAAGGAAGACCTATTCAGAGATTTCTCTGTGAAGAGTGAGCGCATTCACACCTTGAATCAGCTTTTAAAGGCTTACACCCTCTTTGAGAAAGACACGCAGTATGTCGTAATGGACAACAAAGTGATGATCGTAGATGAGCAAACGGGGCGTATCATGGACGGACGACGATACAGCGACGGACTCCACCAAGCGATAGAAGCTAAAGAGAATGTAAAGATCGAAGCGGCTACGCAGACCTTTGCCACAATTACTCTACAGAACTACTTTAGAATGTATCGCAAGCTATCTGGGATGACAGGTACTGCGATCACAGAAGCAGGAGAACTTTGGGAGATCTACGAATTGGATGTGATGGAGATCCCAACCAACCGCCCAATTGCCAGAGACGATAGAGAAGACAAGATCTATAAGACCAAGCGCGAGAAATACAACGCAGTGATCGACGAGGTTACAGAACTATCTGCAGCCGGAAGACCAGTACTTATCGGTACTACTTCTGTAGAGATCTCTGAGCTCTTGAGTCGTATGTTGAGTATTCGCAATGTACCGCACAACGTATTGAACGCGAAATTGCACAAAAAGGAAGCGGATATCGTTGCCGAAGCTGGAAAGCCTGGGCAGGTAACCATTGCTACCAATATGGCAGGTCGTGGTACGGATATTAAATTGACCGAAGAGATCAAAGCAGCCGGAGGTTTGGCCATTATTGGTACAGAGCGTCACGATTCCAGACGTGTAGACCGACAGTTACGCGGACGTGCCGGACGTCAGGGAGACCCGGGAAGCTCCCAGTTTTACGTTTCCTTAGAAGACAACCTGATGCGTTTGTTTGGTAGCGAGCGTATTGCCAAGATGATGGACCGTTTAGGACTGAAAGAAGGCGAAGTGATTCAGCATTCGATGATCTCTAAATCTATAGAGCGCGCGCAGAAGAAAGTAGAAGAGAACAACTTCGGTGTGCGTAAGCGTCTCTTGGAATACGATGATGTTATGAACGCCCAACGCGAGGTGGTCTATAAGCGTCGTTACCACGCTTTATTTGGCGAGCGTCTGCGTGTGGATATTGCCAATATGATCTACGACACTGTGGAGAATATCGTAGCGGCAAATAAACCCGTAAAAGATTTTAAGAATTTTGAATTCGACTTGATCCGTTATTTCTCAATGAGCTCTCCAGTAAGCGAAGAAGAATTCGACGCTAAAAATGAGAATGAGATCATTGGTACAGTCTACACTGCGGCTTATGCCCACTATCAGGACAAGATGGAAAAGGCGGCCTCTCAGGCGTTCCCGGTTATCAAAAATGTATACGAGAACCAAGGGGATAAGTACAAACGAATCCTTGTTCCATTTACAGACGGTGTTAAAACGCTGAATGTTGCAACCGATTTGCAACAAGCCTATGAGACGGAAGGAAAACAATTGGTTCAAGATTTTGAGAAAAACATTACGCTAGCTATCATTGATGATAGTTGGAAGACGCACTTGCGTAAAATGGACGAGCTAAAGCAATCGGTTCAGTTGGCAGTGCACGAGCAGAAAGATCCGCTTCTGATCTATAAATTCGAGGCTTTTGAACTCTTTAAAGAGATGATCGACAAAGTGAACAAAGAAGTATTGTCGTTCTTGTACAAAGGAGAATTACCTCAAGAGAATCAGAACATACAAGAGGCCCGTCAGGTGAAGTCTAATGATAAACTTACCACGCAAAAAGACGAGATCCCGAATATGGATGAGCGCGCTGCTCAAGCAAGAGCTGCCGGAAATACGCAGCCTCAGCAACAGCAAGTGACAGAAACGATCACCAGAGAGCGTCCTAAGATCGGGCGAAACGAAAAGGTGACCATAAAACACGTGATGAGCGGAGAATCTAAAACGGTAAAGTACAAACAGGCCATTCCCCTACTCGATAAAGGCGAATGGGTACTAACCGAGGATTAAGCCTTAAGCTGATAAAAATAAAAACCGCTGTGCAATGCATGAGCGGTTTTTTATGTCTTAATTATTTGATCTGCGCTAGGCTTTTTGAGTGTCTAAAAGGCGTTTTAAAAACGGTAGTTGCAATAAGAATAGCCCTAAAAAACCTATTGCATATAAGGTCGTATCAGAAACCTGAAGTTGCTTTAAAAATTCATCAAAGCTTCCTAATTGAGGAATATTGTTTAGATAGAACTTCTCGATCGGCACCCAAAATACACCCACTAAAAAGAGCGCTAAGGCTACAATTATCAGAAGCCAACCTTTTCGACTGATAAGCGGTTTATAGGTAATAGAATAAGCATTTAACGCTGTGATCTGATCCATGATGGCCGCATAGGTTCCTTCTGGAGCCTTGCCTATGCCAGCCTCATTCAAATATTTTCTGGTCTGCGCGTCTTTTGGGTCTTTAAAGGTTTCCATAACCGTGTTGTATTTCTGGGAACTGCGCGTGTTGTAATAATAGGAACAACTTTTTGCGTCCTCGGTACAATTTAACTTTTATATTCTCCGGAGTCAAGTCCGTGATCTTTTCTATCTCCTTTACAGAGAGCTCTTCGTAATAATAAAAACTGATCAAGGCCGCCGTTACCGGTTCTAACTGAGCAATAGCAGCCTTTATGGTGGCCGATCGTTCTTGAGCCACTAAGCGTTTAAACCCGTGTGTCTCTGTGTCCTCATCCGCAGATAGTACCTGCTCCAACGCATCGAATTCAGCATAACGCTTATTCTTCTTAATGCGATCTAAGGTCTTTCTGTAAGCAATGGTGTACAGCCAAGATGAAAATTTAGAGTCTCCTCTAAAACTCGACAAAGAACTGTAGGCCTTAACAAAAGTATCTTGCGTTATCTCTTGAGCCTCCTCCTTATGCTGCACCATTCTATTGACCACCGTGAACACATAATCTTGATAGCGCATGACCAACTGCCCAAAGGCCTGAGGATCACCTGCCAGGGTCTGTGTTATAAAATGGTGGTCAGTGGTTTGGTTCATTTAAAGGTAAGACGCCTTTTGTGTCAGCGTGGTTACACGGTGAGCTAGAAAAATATTTTGTCTTTTCTGTAACCGACTTAAAAATTGGAGCGTCTTAGAGACAAATGAGCAGATATCAGCATCATCAATTAAAAAATGAACTATAAACTTTAAAACTAAATACAATGGGATCAGAAGTAATTGTAATTCCTATCATTTTCGGTGTCGTTTTTGGCATCTACTATTTGTACATCAGTGCGCGTAACAAAGAGCGCCTTGCTTTGATTGAAAAAGGAGCCGACGCTTCTATCTTTTTTAGCAATAAAAGAGGAAGTCACGGAACTTCTAAAATTTTAATCTTGAATTTGGCCCTACTTTCTATGGGTATCGGTGCTGGGATCTTTTTCGGAGGGCTGTTCCACGAAGTAATGGGCATGAGCGAAGAGATTGCTTTTCCAGGTACTATATTCTTTATGGCGGGTGCCGGCTTACTTACCGGATTCTATATGACCAAAAACTTAATTACCAAGGACTAAACAACTCCTTGATTTTAGTTAGTTGACCGGCTGCAGTAATGTTGCCGGTTTTTTTTGTGGTCCTTTCTAAATGAGAAATGCCCTATACGGGCAACAAACTTAACGCTGCAAAAGGCGAAGTAAATAAAATGGAAAGCCTTAAGGCGGCGAGGCTCTAAGGCTTTTAATGTACTGTTATATTACTATAGGCGGCTGTAATGTTGATGAGTCTGTTAGAATTAGAATTCAGATGATAGCCTTTTAGCATAGAATTTCCGTTCATACTGTTAGAACTAGAAGTTACGTCCGAAGGCAATTTAATGCTGGATTTTTTACCGTTGAAGAAAATATCTAATGCTACTTCTGGCAAAAAGATATTGGCATCTGTATTGTCTAAATTCAACGCCACAGAAGAAAAATCGGCTCCGAAGTTGTTGATCACCAAAGCGCCATAAGACCCATTGAGCATGGCGTCTTTGCTCAAAACTCCAAAGGTCACGTTGCTAGAATTGGCCTCCATGGTAATATTATCTGCCTGATTGATCACGCAAGTGTCTACATAATTGGCTCCCAAGGCACCGTTTTTCCAATGCTTTACAAATACAGGCGCATAAGCAACGTTGATGGAGGTTTCCCCTCCATCAACTGTAGTTGCTATAAATGTACTGTAGTTCAGATCGGCCTTGATGTTGTTTACCGCTCCTAGTTTTACCTCTCCGTGACGCACGTTAAGATCCAACTCGGCATCTTTAGGCATTTTGATCTTGATTACGCGCTTAACGCCCTTTAGATCGTAATCTTTACCATTCATGATAAACACTTTGTCGCCGTTCTTCTTTTCTAGCTCTTCTATCTCGGCTTCGAATTCTTCGGCCCACTTTTCCATGTCCTTTCCGAATTTCTCGCCCCATTTCTCCATGTCTTCACCGAAGCCTTCGGCCCACTTTTCCATGTCTTTGGCAAATTTCTCACCGAACTCTTCGCCCCAGGCTTCGAATTCTTTGGCCCATTTCTCGCCAAACTCTTCTCCCCAGGCTTCCCACTTTTCGGCATATTCCTCACCCCAAGCTTCCATTTTCACTTCAAAGTCTTTTCCAAAGCGCTCCTCGAGTTGGGCTTCCCACTTTTTCATATAGCCTTCTTTGTCGGCTTCGTAAGCATCGTAATCGAATTCTAGTCCTTCTAGTCCTTCTAAGAAATCTGGAGGTAGTGGATTACTCGACATATTAGCCATCATTGGACCTAATACATCTTGCAGCATGGGGCCTAATTTTTCAAGACCCTCGCCCAAGCCTTGTAGGTTGATCTCTAGATTCTCTAGCTCTTTCAGAGCTTCTAATGATTCTAGGCTTTCTAGCGCCTCTAGCGAATCGCCATCCCAGTTCAGGTTAAAATTGGTTCCGCTGTTTATGGTAATACGGTTGCTGTCTCCGGACACAGTAAAATCCCAGGCATCTAAAAGCTCCTTGGCTTCCTCTCTGGTTAAGTCTTCACCTACCAACTCCGCAGTAACCTCCACTTTATCCCTGTTCCAGGTCTCAAAGACAAAGTCCACATAGGAACTGTTTACTTCGATGCGTACATCGTCATCGGTGTCAAAGGTTTTTTTCTCCTTTACTTGTCCGAAAAGAGTGGTTGCGCTTAAAAAGAGCAGCCCTGCTATCCAATTAGACTTGATTGTTGTTCTCATTGTTTGCTGATTTAAGTTCTCGTAATTTGTTTTTTAGTTTGAGTAGCAATTCCAAACGCAATTTCAAATTATCGATCAGAGCGTTCACGGTCAGGTCATTAGGACCTACATTGACCAATTCCGCATTCAGTTTTTTGTATTCTTTATCTAAGGTAGACAGGCGTTTCATATAGCCGTCTATCAATTCTTGGTTCTCTGGGTTGACCTCTAAGGAGGCTATCCCCATAGTGATACTTCTTGTGTAATAGTCCTCCAGTTTTTTAAACTCCGGAGAAAAATCACTCAAGCCTTTGCTCGCTTTTTGATTTTCTTGATTGTCTGCAGGCAGGGTCTCCTCTACCGCAATTTGCTCCTGCGGTTCACCGCTGGTGTTGGTCATTAGTATATAACCGATCCCTAAAAGCAATATTCCAATGGCCGCTACTTTGAGCCATAAAAACATAGGTTTCTTTTGCTGTGGCAGTCGCTCGTCTAATAAACGAGCAAACTTATCTTGGTGGTTGGCCGATAGATCCGCACGCTCCGTTTGGGCATCTCGCTGCAATAAATCTCTAATATCCTGTGCCATGGTCTAAGTGCTTTAGTTGTTTTTTGATCTGGCTTTTTCCGCGGAACAAACAAGTTCGCGAAGCAGCCTCGCTAATGTTCATGATAGAAGCGATCTCGCTATGGTCATACCCTTCAAGGTAGAACATTTGTGTTACCAGTCGGTACTTCTCAGGCAGGTTGGCTATAGCCGTCTTTACCTCGTTGACAGTTGTTCCGTCTGGGATAGTGTGGTCTTGGTCATCTACTACACTCATCACCTCTTCATTAATACCTGTCCATACGGCCTTTTGAGCTTTTATGGTGTCTAGACAAGTATTGATCACAATTCGCTTGAGCCAGGCTCCAAAGGTGACGTCCCCTTTGAACTGCGCCAATTTCTGAAAGGCCTTGATAAAACCTTCTTGCATGGCATCCTCGGCTAAAGCCGTGTCTTTCATATACCTTTTTGCGATGATCAGCATGCCCTCACAGTATTTATTATATACCGCCATTTGGGCTTTTCTGTCGTTTTGCTTGCATCGCTCTATAAGTAGCAGATCTGACACTTGATGGTTTTTTTGGATTGCTATTCGGTCTAAAGACGAGACAATTTTAATGGCGTTTCAAAAAATTTTAAAAAAGTTTCAAGCAGCCCTATAAAATTGCTTAGTGGTAAATTTACTACCTTTATTTCTTTAAGGCAGAAAGAGCTTATTTTATGAAGAATTCCAGCGGAATTTTAATGCGGATCTTAGGCGGCGCACTCTTACTTATCGCGCTGTTCTATTTTGTTATCGGCCCTATCATGCGGTCACAGACCAAGAAACACAGTCCGGAACAAACCATAACCTATACCCAGGGAAATTTACATGTAGATGTCTTTTATTGCAGTCCGGCCAAAAAAGGAAGAGAGATATTTGGCGGCTTGGTTCCTTATGGGGAGGTATGGCGTACCGGGGCCAACGAGGCAACAACCATTGAAACCGATGAAGACCTCAAAATCGGAGGACAGACCTTACCGGCAGGCAAATACAGTTTATGGACCATCCCTAACGAAGACAAATGGACGGTGATCTTTAATTCTAAGATGTACGGCTGGGGTGTGAAATTCTTAAATGCCAAAGCTTCGCGAGATCCGAATTACGATGTAGTGGTCACTGAGGTTCCAATTTCTAAAAGCCTCACCGCCATGGAACAGTTCACCATTAGTTTTGCAGAAGACGGCCCGAATACTTTGGTCATGATCTTAGCTTGGGACAATGTGGTGGTTCCTGTAAAAATGAATCACTGATCCAATGAGCGCCAAAAAGAAAACGGATTCGGCCTTGAGCGAGACCCCGGGCATAGAGCGGCCGGAGAGTTTGAGCCTAGCTGCGGCGCAAAGTATCAAGAAACACCGACTTAAAAAGCAATCCCGGCAAGCCTTGTTACAAGGTATTTTAGCTGGCCAGACCGCTGCTCTTTCTAAGGGCATTACCCTTATAGAATCCAAAGCAGAAAAGCACCAGCAGCAAGCCCAAGAACTCATTACAGCCTGTTTACCGCATACTGTTGATAGCATTCGGATTGGGATCACTGGGGTTCCTGGAGTGGGCAAAAGCACCTTTATAGAACAGTTTGGGCAGCTCTATTTGAGCAAGGGCCATAAAGTGGCGGTATTGGCAGTAGACCCGTCTAGCAGTATTAGTCACGGAAGTATTTTGGGCGATAAAACCCGTATGGAGTCTTTGGTCAAGGAAGAAAATGCTTTTATTAGACCATCGGCCTCTGGTGATTCCTTAGGCGGAGTTGCCCGTAAAACACGAGAAGCCATTGTGCTTTGCGAAGCTGCCGGTTATGATGTTATCTTGATCGAAACTGTGGGTGTAGGCCAAAGCGAGACCGCGGTGCACTCCATGACCGATTTCTTTTTACTGCTGAAGTTGGCTGGCGCCGGAGACGAACTGCAAGGTATTAAACGGGGGATCATAGAAATGGCCGATGCCATTGTGATCAACAAAGCGGATGGTGCCAATGAGAAAGCGGCCCGTTTGGCCAAGACGGAATTCAATAGAGCGCTTCACCTCTATCCGCAGAAAGCGAACGGCTGGAGCCCAAAAACCATGACTTGTAGCGCCTTAGAGAATAAAGGAATTGACCAGATCTACGAGCTAATAGCTGATTACAAAAAGCAAACAAAGGAAAGTGCTGCCTTTGGCGAGAAAAGAAATGAACAAGAGCACTATTGGTTCAAGGAGACCATAAGCAATACGGTCTTAGATAATTTCTACAACAAACCTGAAGTATTGCAAGCCATTGCTACTCAAGAAGCACTTTTAGAACAAAAAAAGACCACGCCTTTTGAGGCGGCCTTTGCGGTTTTGAAGGCTACTAACTAAACCAAATTCGATCGCACCCACTCCACCTGTTGCTGTAAGCCTTCTTTTAAAGTGGTCTGCGGATTATAACCCAGTAATTGTCTCGCTTTGTCAATATTTGCCTTGGTTCGCGACTGATCGCCAGGTCTTGGCGGAAAGATCTCCATTTCGATCTTCTTCCCTAAAATGGTTTCAACTGCAGCGATACCCGCTGCAGTGGTGCTTTCTGTTGCCGTACCCAAGTTGATCACCTCCCCACTACAAACAGATTCCCTGCCCATAACAGCCACTATACCGTCTACAATGTCTTGAACATAGGTAAAACTTCTGAGGTGTTTCTCACTGCCTTGGAACAGCGGAAAAGGCTCCCCATTAAGGCCACATAAAATAAGCTTGGTGTATAATTTATCTGGACGTTCTCTAGGACCATAGACCGAGTAGAGTCGCAGGGAGCAACCCGATAGTAGACCGTCGCGATCGTAGGCCAAAACCAACTGTTCTGCTGCCAATTTTGTCACTCCGTAATAAGAAGCTGGCTTAGGTGCAGCGTCTTCTGGATAGGTAGCCACAAGACCGTAAATAGACGAGGTCGCTATATTGACAAAGAATTTGAAATTCGGACACTGCTGCGCAAACTGCAAAACCCTTTGGGTAGCAATAATATTGTTGGTCAGATAATCGTCGAAAGTACTTTTTTGAGATATTCCCGGCTGAGCTGCAAAGTGGAAAATATATTCAATATCTGTAGGTAGAACCTTTTCCAATCCGCCTTCGCGAAGGTCAACAGCTTGCACCTTAATTCCTTGTTTAGCGAGCTCCGCAGCATTGCGCTCTTTTAGACTCACGTCGTAATAAGGCGAGAAATTATCTACGGCTACCACCTCGTGACCTAAGGCCTGAAGACGCTCCGCAGTATGGGATCCTATAAATCCGGCAGCACCGGTAACTAATACTTTCATTCGACCCAAAAATAACAAGAATAAACAGACCGCTCTCAAACCAATTTCAATTCTTTAAAAAAGAATACTTTTGTAGCAAACTAACAAAGATGTCTTACGCCCTTACTGTCGTAATCCCGGTATACAATGAAGAAGACAATTTGGCTCGTGTAGAGGCAGAAATGAGTGCTTTCTTTAAAGTGGCCAAAAGGCCTACTCGCGCACTCTTTGTCAACGATGGCTCCAAGGACAGTTCCCAACAAATGATAGAAGATATTTGCGCTAGAAACGAGGCGTTTAGTTTTATCAATTTTGCGGAGAACAGAGGGCTTAGTGCTGCTATTAAAGCTGGCTTTGATCATACCGAAACACCTTTAGTGGGTTATATCGACTCTGATCTGCAAACGGCTCCAGAAGATTTCAACTTACTGTTTGATCATATTGATGACCACGAACTGGTCACAGGGGTAAGAGCGAACCGCAAGGACAAGTTTGTAAAGCGTATGTCTTCTAAGATAGCCAACGGTATTCGTAGAGCGTTTACCAAAGACGGAATGGACGATACCGGTTGTCCCTTAAAAATCATCAAAACCGATTATGCCAAACGCATCCCGATGTTTAAAGGATTACATCGCTTTCTACCGGCTATGATCCTCTTACAAGAAGGTCGTATAAAACAAATTCCTGTGCAGCATTTTCCGAGAATCGCAGGGACAGCGAAGTTTGGGGTCTGGAATAGACTGATAGGCCCGCTGATGGATTGCTTCGCCTATTTGTGGATGAAGAAAAAGTACATCAATTACCGCATTGCTTCTAAGGGATGAGCACCTGGCTGATCTATACCATAGGCTTTGTAGCCCAAATATTATTTTCGGCCCGCCTCTTATTACAGTGGTTCCTGTCTGAAAAGAACAAAAAGGTCATGACTCCGGCGCTGTTCTGGAAGCTCAGTTTATTAGCGAGTTTTCTGCTTTTTGTGTACGGATATCTACGAGAGGACTTTGCCATTATGCTTGGGCAATCGTTGACCTACTTTATATACATTAGGAACTTGCACCTGCAAGGACATTGGCAAAAGGCTCATTGGGCCTTTAGAACCTTTCTAATAGCGTTTCCAATCGGAATTGTATTATACGCCTACAACAACGGCAAATACGATATAGACCTCTTGTTGAACAACGAGGCCATACCGCAATGGTTGCTGTGGCTGGGTATAGTCTCTCAAGTACTATTTACCTTGAGGTTTGTATATCAATGGTTGTATTCTGAAAAGAAAAGAGAATCACATTTGCCCATGGGCTTTTGGCTACTTAGCGTTATAGGTGCCTCGCTGATATTGCTGTACGCGGTATTTAGAAAAGACCCTGTTTTGTTATTTGGGCACGGTGCGGGCTTACTGGTCTATTTGCGAAATATCATCATTTTAAGAAAACAAGATGCAGTGGCTTAAAGACAGACCGTTAACAGTGCTTCTGCTAAGCTGTATCCCTTTATTTTTGGTACATCTCGGCGAACTCGCGGTAAATATCATGGAGGCGCGGAATTTTATTACCGCTCGAGAAATGCTGGTAGACGACAATTGGTTACTCACCACAATAAACGGAGAACCGCGCTATCAGAAACCACCTTTACCCACTTGGCTTACTGCTTTCTCAGGAGCGCTGTTTGGACTTAAAGTTTGGGCACTGCGTTTACCCGCGGCTATAAGTGCTATGCTGTTGCTGGTTTTTGGCTATAAGCTTCACGGAACACTTTTTAACAATCGGCGTCAGAATTTTTGGGGAGGCTTGATCTTGATAAGCTCCTTTTATATAATATTTGCCGGGCGCAACGGCCAGTGGGACATTTTTACCCACGCCTTTATGATGGTGGCAATTTATTACCTCCACAAATTGTATTCTGAATCTAAAAGGCTGATCCTTTACGGTTTTTTAGCGGGATTGTTCCTAGCGGCCTCTTGGATGAGTAAAGGTCCTGTTTCTCTTTATGCCCTACTACTTCCCTTTTTGATTGCCTATGGGATAGTTTATAAAATTCGCTGGCATAAAGGCCTTATACTTCCGATAGTCGTATTGCTCACCGTAGCGGTGGTTGGTTCTGGTTGGTGGTTTTGGTATACCTATACCTATGACGCAGACACTTTAAAGGCTATTACCGAACGCGAGGCCAACAACTGGACCAGCTACAACATAAGACCTTTTTACTATTACTGGAGTTTCTTTACGCAAAGTGGTTTATGGACCTTACCAGCTTTTGTCGCCCTTTTGTTTCCGTATTTACGCAAACGGGTTAAGGACCCTAAAGGCTATTTATTTAGTTTTCTTTGGACCATGCTCAGTGTGGTGCTGCTCTCCCTTATACCGGAAAAGAAATCGCGCTATTTACTCCCCGTATTAATTCCTATGGCTTGGAACACCTCGTTCTACCTGGAGTATCTTTTGGACCATTTCAAGACACTGACCGATTGGAAAGAAAAAGTTGCGCCTTATTTGCATTTTGGTCTCTTAGGAACGGTAGGACTTGCATTTCCTGTGGGTGGATACATTTTGCTTAAAGACCACCTAAGTGGACAGTGGTTCTGGTTTATTGGGCTAAGCCTAAGTTTACTGACAATTGGTTTCTTTATCTGGCGTGCGCTACTTAAAAAACGGCTGCAAGTGGCATTGATATGCAGTTTTGTATTGGTTATGAGTGTGATTTGCTTCGGATTGCCTATGGCCGATTCGCTCAGTTACAACCCTGAGTATAACGCCCTGAGTAAACTCCGCAGCTGGCAAAAAGAGCAGAACGATCTCCCGGTATATGAATACGATTATTTTACCCCGGAACTGATCTGGAGCTATCAGGGTATCTTACCCGTAATTAAAAATCAAGGCGAATTCTTTTGGCCAGAAGAAGATTCTTTTGGCGTGCTAGTAGCAGAAGATCATCTGGAAGATTTTCTGAAAGACTTTAAAGACTACAACTACGCGCCGGCTGGCTTTTACGATATGAATCCGCAGAAAAAAGGAGAAAGCGGATACAAAACGCGTTTGGCACGCATGCTTTTTAAAGTTTCTAAAAGGTATTAAAACGCTGCTGCAAGTACTTTTCTAGCTGATAGAACCCAAGCCCTGCCAAAGCTCCTACGATCATTCCCGTAAAGATATCGAGCGGATAGTGTACGCCAACATAAACGCGAGAATAACTCACTAAGAAGGCCCAAAAAAGCATCATAAACGGCAGATAGCGGTAACGACTGCGCAATATCAAACTAATAAAGACTGCCCCGGCCATAGTACTTGTTGCATGTCCGGAAAAGAAACTGAATTTTCCACAGCGCGGCGCCACATAGCGAATGCTAGCTTCTAGGCTGTCTTCTTGACAGGGACGCGGCCGCTCAAAGAAATCCTTGGCCAAATTGGTCAACTGATCGGTAAAGGTGATCATAAGTGCCGTAGTGACCACTACAACAGCTGTATAACGCCATCCGAAGTTCTTTTGCACCAAATACAACAAGACCAAATAAATTGGAATAGAGGCAAACTTATTGGTTATGACCAGCCAAAGGTTGTCCCAAGTTGTAGAACCTAAACTGTTCAGATAGGTAAACAGTTGGGTGTCGTATTGCAATAACTGATCAATCATTTTGCTCGTATCGGGCTACTTCGCGATCGTAAAAGGCAGTCGCCTCAGCGATCATGTTTTGGGTTTCGGTTTCAACTTCCTGTTGATCGTGTTGATCAAATTCCTCCATCCATTCTATCTCGTCCTTACTGAGGTCGATCACAAAACGAGGGAATTCTGTATGGATCACATAAATGTTGTCGGGATGATCGGTATTGTCACCCATTAAGAATTTTGGAAGTTCCATGGCTAAATGATTATGCGCAAAAATACTAATTATCTCTGGAGTCGCTTGTGGAATTTACCTGGAGCTGGTCATTTTGAGTTATAAGCTTGCGACTCAAATAATTGAATCGGAGGTAGAGTAAGATCCCACTAACCGTAAGCCCGGCCAAAAGACCGATCCAAATCCCCGAACTTTTGTAGGGGGTGTGTAAGCCCAGATAATACGAAATAGGAAAGCCCACAACCCAATAAGCAATAAAGGTGAACAAGGTAGGCAACTTCACATCTTGCATACCTCTTAAAGCGCCAAGAACCACAACTTGAACCCCATCTGAGATCTGAAACACAGCAGCCACTATGAGCAGGCGGGCTGCAATTTGAACTACTTCGAAATTATCGGCAAAGTTCTGAGCATCGTCAAAGTCCACATAGAGCTTTGGCAGTACTTGGTGAAATACAAAGAACAAGACCGCAAAGCAACAAGCTAGCAATATGGCCAATAAGAAAATAGAGTGCGCTATGCGTCTGAGCTCCCTATAGCGTTGTAAACCTTGTTGATTGCCAACACGGATCATAGCAGCGACGCTTAGCCCCATAGCCACCATAAAGGTCATGGAAGAGAGGTTCAATGCGATTTGATTAGCAGCCTGCGGATTCTTGCCCAACAAGCCAGACATCCAAATTGCTGCGGTGAATATGGCCACTTCAAAGAACATCTGTAAGGCAGACGGAAAGCCCAAACTCAATATGCGTTTGATCATACTGTTCTCTAGCGCAAAGAGTTTGATCTTTAAGACGTATTCTTTGGATTTGAGATTGCGTTTCATTAGGAGCCATAAATAGCCCACCATAATAACACGAGACACCAAAGTACCAATCGCTGCACCTACTATTCCCATTTGCGGGAATCCGAACTTTCCAAAGATGAGTAAGTAGTTCAACACTATATTTACAACATTGGCCAAGAGCGTAGCATACATAGGAGCTCGGGTCATGGAGAGCCCATCGCTGCACTGCTTAAACGCTTGAAAAATAATTAACGGAATGAGTGAAAACGCTACAAGATCCAGATAGGGTTCTGCCAATACAACTACCTCTTGAGGTTGATCCATAAAGTACAAGAGCGGTTTGGCAAAATACACCCCCAAGAATAGGGTGATACCCAAAACAGTGCAAAGAAAGAGACCGTGCTTAAAGGCAGCCTTCCCGGCTTGAAAATTTCCCTCCGCATCCGCAGCAGCTACCAAAGGTGTAATAGCGGTAGAAAAACCTATACCTAAAGACATTGCAATGAACATAAAACTATTCCCCAAGGAAACTGCAGCGAGTTCTGCAGTACCCAGCTGGCCTACCATGATATTGTCTACAAAACTCACAAAGGTATGCCCCAGCATGCCCAGAATAACGGGAGCCGCCAAGGACCAATTGTACTTGAATTCTTTGGTGTATTGGGTTAGTGTCATTGCGTTAGTACCGGATTCTGTGTGGTACGAATCAGATCTGTCTGCATCAAATTTAAAATTTAATATCTTTAAACAAAGCCTTAAGCGATGAAAGTACAAGCAAACAGTATAACAGAATATCTAGCCGCCATACCAGCAGAGCGCAAGCCTTATATGGAGCAACTACATCGAACCATTCTAGACAACCTGCCTGAGGGCTTTGAACCAGCTTTGAGTTATGGGATGATCGGATATGTGGTGCCTCATAGCATTTACCCTGATGGTTATCATTGCGACCCGAAGTTGCCGCTACCTTTTATGAGTATTGCCTCACAGAAGAATTTCATTGCGCTTTATCATATGGGAATCTACTCCGACCCCGAGCTATTGGAATGGTTTAAAGCCGAGTATCCAAAATATGTTAAGACCAAATTAGACATGGGTAAAAGCTGTATTCGATTTAAAAAACCAGAGACCATTCCATATGAGCTAATCGGCCAATTATCAAGTAAAATGACACCGCAGCATTGGATAGACCGCTATGAGTTAGTGGTTAAGTCGTAAAAATTCCTTATTTTCGTGTCGACATAATAGCAATCCAGATTTTTCAAAACTACCTATACCCCCCAGTATAAAAATGAAAAAACCGCAAATTCTGGCTTGCGCTGCGGTACTCCTATTTGGGGTACAAATAGCCAAAGCCCAGGTGGGTATTGGGACTATTAATCCCACTGCCCAATTAACCATTGATGCAGGGTCGAGCGGAATCGCTCCCCTAGAACTGACCAACACATCGACGGCACCTACTACCAATCTCAATGCCGGACAACTCGCTGTGATAAACAATGAACTCTACTATTATGAACCCAATAGAGGACATTGGTTAAGTGTGACCACCATTCCCATTAATTTTGTTCGAAACGGTAATGTGAGTAACCAGAATATGTATTTTGGTGGACGCATTACGAATCAGGACGCCGGGGCTGTGATGCCCAAGAATGGAACTATAGTTCACATTTCTGCAACCTCATCTGGAGGGAACGCAACCAAGCGATTTGAACTGCGGGTTCGAAACGGTGGTGCTAATGTGAGTGTTACAGATATTAACTTGGTAGATAATGGTCTAAATGACGACACTGTCGACATTGACTTTTCTGCCGGTGACAATATTGCACTGCGCGCTAGAGACGATGGCAATGGAGATATTGCTAATCCGTCTGCGATCTTATGGATCAAATGGCGTGAATAGCCTTATTTAATTCCGTATTTATCAAACAGGTAGACCAGAGAAGCCATAGCAGCTGCTCCGAGTTCTAATTCGCGTTTGTTAATGGCGTCAAAGGTGTCGTTAGGCGCGTGGTGGTAATCGAAATACCGCTGTGAATCTGGGCGCAGCCCAGCAAGCACAATTCCGTCTGTTTTTAAAGGGCCAATATCAGCTCCGCTGCCACCTTTGGTAAAAGCGTGGACCATATAAGGTTCAAAGAGGGTTTTCCAAGACATCACCTGCTGGTAGTTTGACGGGTCACTATCAAAGGAAAAACCTCTAGGAGAAAATCCACCAGCGTCACTCTCCAAAGCGAACACATGGGTTTCCTTATTCTTTTGAGCCATTTCTGCATAGGCTCTTCCGCCGCGCAGGCCATTTTCTTCGTTCATGAATAAAACTACACGTAGACTGTGTTTAGGCTTGTAATTGGCTTTCTGTAATAGCCGCAGTACCTCCATAGATTGCACACAACCGGCACCATCGTCGTGAGAACCGTCTCCGGTATCCCAAGAATCCAAGTGGCCTCCTACAACAAAGTACTTATCTGGGAATTCTGATCCGGTTAACTGACCTATCACATTATATGACTGCACATCTGGAAAGGTCTGGCAAGATTGGGTAAAGCTCAATTTTAAATTAGGGTCCTTTTGCAGTGCCTCACTCAGGGCTTCTGCTCCTAAGGTACTGACCGCAGCCGCAGGAATACGTTGATCGTCTTTAAGATCTCCATAAGACATAGACCCTGTGTGGGGATAATCATCTAAACGCAAATTCATGGAACGCACTATGACACCAACGGCTCCGTATTTTCCGGCTTCCATTGCTCCGGCATAACGCTGATCTACACAGCCTCCATAAGCGGCAAAGGTGTTGATCAGTTCCGCCTGCATCGGCCTGTTATAGAATACGATCTTCCCGGCAATAGCCTCTTTGCCTAAAGCGGCCAAGGCATCTAAAGATTGCACTTCGACAACCTGAGCAGAAGTACCAGATGCCGGTGTTGCTACGGAACCACCCAAAGCGCAGATCTGTAATTCAGTCTTGTTTCCGGCCGTCTCGAAATAAGCGGTTTCTTTCGCTCCACGAACCCACTTAGGAACCATAACGGGTTGTAGCCACACGGAATCCAAGCCCAAAGCCTTGAGTTCCATCTCGGTGTATTTAACTGCGGCTTCGGCCTCTGCAGATCCAGATAAGCGACCTCCTATTTGATTAGACAAGTGCTCTAACCACTGATAGCTTTGCCCGTTGAGCAAGGCCAGGTCGTAAATGTTTCTAAGCATTAGTGAATCCTGAGATTGGGTTTGCCCTGAAACTAGTGTACTGAGGAGCAAACAGACCGATACGAAGCGCAATTTTAAATTCATAATAGACTATTCGTTATTTAGTTCTTCTAGATATTGTTTCAGTTTAGCCTGAGTTTCGGTATCCAATTCCGGCTCTTTAATGTTGGTATATTGCTGCATGGATTCCAAAAGGATATTGGCTACAATCACACGAGCGGCGCGTTTGTTGTCTGCAGGGATCACAAACCAAGGTGCGTGTTCTTTAGACGTTCTGTTGATAGCATCCTGATAGCATTCCATATACTTATCCCAGAGTTTGCGTTCCTTGAGATCTCCGGAAGAGAATTTCCAGTTCTTCTCCTTTTTCTTAAGCCTGCGCAGCAAACGATTCTTTTGCTCGTCCTTAGAAAGATTCAAATAGAACTTAAAGATCAAAGTACCGTTCTCTGCCAAGTGTTTCTCGAAATTATTGATCTGCTCAAAACGAGCATCCCAAAAGGCATCATCTATCTGTTCCACACGCTTTAGCTTGGGCAGGCGCTCGTTCAATATATACTCCGGATGCACTCGGGTAACCAACACATTTTCGTAATGAGTTCTATTGTGTATCCCGAAGATCCCTCGGCGAGGCAAGGCAATGTAATGCCTCCATAGATAGTCGTGATCTAATTCGAGCTCTGTGGGTACTTTAAAGCTGTGTACTTCTACGCCACGGGAATTGAAATCTTTGAAAACCTCTCGGATCAAACTGTCCTTACCAGCAGTGTCCATGCCTTGCAAACAGATCAAAACGGCGTATTTGTCGTGAGCATACATAGTATCTTGTAGCTTCCCCAAACGCGAACGGGTTCGCTCCAAAATACCTTCGAGCGTTTCCCTATCAAGACTAAAGTCTTCGTAAGTTGGGTGACTGTTAAGATCCGTTTGACCGGCGACACGGTATTTATTGATGTCGATCTTCATATACTGATGCTTTATTTACTGGCAAAGAGACGCACGTCTTCTTCGCTGATGGTTTCTCCGCCTAAGATAATCAATCGTTCCACGACATTGCGCAATTCGCGAATGTTACCCGTCCAATCGTAGTCTTTAAGCAGCTTTACAGCCTTATCTTGGAACTTCTTCTGGGCCGTTCCTTGTTCTTCGGATATCTTTTTGGTAAAGTAATCCAAAAGCAATGGAATATCGTCTCGGCGATCGTTCAGGGCCGGTACCTTGATTAGAATCACCGCAAGTCTGTGGTATAAGTCTTCTCTAAAATTACCCTCTGCAATTTCGTGTTTTAGGTCTTTGTTGGTCGCCGCGATAACACGGACATCAACCTTAATGTCTTTATCGTTGCCCACGCGCTGGATCCTGTTCTCTTGCAAGGCGCGCAGCACCTTGGCTTGGGCAGAAAGACTCATGTCTCCTACCTCGTCCAAAAATATGGTTCCACCGTTAGCGGCTTCGAATTTTCCTGCACGGTCCTTGTTAGCAGAAGTAAATGCCCCTTTTACATGCCCGAACAACTCGCTTTCTATAAGTTCACTCGGGATAGCTGCGCAGTTAACCTCTATCATAGGACCTTTGGAGCGATCGCTCTTTTGATGCAGCCAATGCGCTACCAGTTCTTTTCCTGTTCCGTTGGGTCCTGTGATTAAAACACGAGCCTCCGTGGGAGCGACCTTTTCTATCATCTCTTTGATATGTGAAATAGGTTCCGATTCCCCGATCATCTCGTAGTTCTTACTCACCTTCTTTTTAAGTCGGGTGTTTTCTACCACGAGTTCCTTTCTGTCCAAGGCAATGTGAACTGTATTAAGTAGTCTATTCAGGTCTGGTGGTTTTGAGATATAATCGAATGCTCCTAAACGCATTGTATTTACAGCCGTATCCAGATCTCCGTGCCCGGAGATCATCACTATGGGAGTTTCTGGTTTGAGCTTTTTGGCAGCTTCCAAGACTTCTACTCCATCCATTTTAGGCATCTTAATGTCGCAAAGGACCAAGTCAAAGTCTTCTTTTTTAATCATCTCTATCCCGGACAAGCCATCTTCTGCCTCGCTAACGGTGTAATCCGCACTTTCTTCGGTAAGTATTTTGGTCAATACTCTACGGATAGCCGCCTCGTCTTCTATGATCAATATATTCGCCATATCAAATCTTGTATTTTACTCCGGTCCTGAAATAACCGGTATTATTTTCATTGAGATTGAAAACATTATCGCGGTTCTCATCTCTTAATCGTAGTTCGTTGTACAAAGTATATGCCGCATAGGCATAGAAGTAAAAATTCTTTGCAAAATTGAATTCATAACCCAGTCCAGAGATTATCTGGGTCATGGAAATATTATCGGCTACGGCCGTTGTTCCGTCTGGGTTGGCCACCACTCTGTTGTTTTGCAGATTAGAAAAGAATCCGTCTAAAGAAACGTATGCCTGCACACTGTGTTTTTCGTTAAAACTGTGTTTTAAGTTAGTTTTTGGTGTACCTATTGAATAGGACCACTGCGGATGGAACTGCCTGAAGTAATTGATAACCGGTAAGGGAAACGGTCGCCCTTGGTTGGTCGAATACTGCAAGCCGATAACCCAGCGATTGGGTTTTTCTACTTCTTCTGCGGAGCGGTCTCTGATCAGGTAAGCAGCGCCGCTAAAACGAACATCGCGGCCTAAAAAATCAGCTCGCTCAAAATTTGAGGCCAACTCTATTCCAGCTCTTGCACCAAAACGCCAATCGTTCTCGAACTTAAAGGTATAGGCCATAGTTGCTCTAAACACTTGAAAAGTTTTGGCATCGTTTGCGTCATAAGGCACCGGATCGTCTATGTCTAAGGTAATGTGGCGGTATTCAAATCCGGGGATCAAATAACTACCCTCCCAAGACAAAGGAATCGGAAAGTTTATAAAAGAGCGGAATCTCGAAATGGAATTGTCACTATCTACCTGTGGAATTCGTGTCCATTCCACACGCATGAGATCTGTGGTCTGTCCCAGACAACATCCGCAGAAAACAAGAGTAAAGAAGAGCAGAATACTACGCATCGGCCTTCCCTCGAGTTTCCGGTTGTATCATGGTTCTTATATGCAGATCGCGCTGTGGGAACGGAATACTTACGTTGTTATCTCTAAAGGCTTGATCGATCTTAAAACGCACATTACTCTTAGTGAGTGGATCTGTAAAACTGTCGGTCACATAAAAGTAAACGCTAAAAACCAAGGCGGAGTCGCCAAAATCCTCGAATAACACTCTAGGAATGGGTCGTTTCAAGATACCGGGCTCGCTCTTAACACATTCCAAAAGCAACTTCTCTACCAAGCGAGTATCACTACCATAAGCAACCCCAACGGTGACACTTTCTCGCGTCATTTTGTGGTTCTGCGTGTAGTTGTAGACCGTATCGCTAATAAATTTGTGGTTGGGAATTATGATCACCTTATCGTCTCTGGTAATACAGCGCGTGGTGCGCAAGCGTATCTCTATAACTTTGCCAACCTTGCCATTGATCTCAATGATATCACCCACCAATAAGGACTTGTCTACTATGATAAAGATCCCACCAATAATGTCTTGAAATAGTTCTTGCAAGGCCAAACCTAAACCAACGAATAGCGCTGCAGAGGCCGTTAGTAAGACCGTAACGTTGATTCCAGCCGCGTTCATGGTCAGCAAAATGACCAGCAGATAGATCAGATACTTGAGAAACTTGAAGATACTTACGAACTTCAACCTGTTCTCTTCTTCCATGCGACGGGTAAGCCACTTTCTTACCAAATTGAGCACAAAGCCAGAGATCATAATGGCAGCAATCAAGGTAAGCATCAGTCCAATAGTGAGGTGGATCTGTTTGTCTCCTTCGCCAAAATGAAAGCCTCTATTCAGAAAATCCTGAACAGAGGCCCATATACTTTTACCGATCTCTGAGGCCTCTTCGGCCAAAGTTTCGTCTTGTATTAGCGCTAGTATTTTAACCATTTGAACAATTCCTTATAACTGGCCTTTTTACCGTACATCAAGATACCGACACGGTATATTTTTGCGGCCACCCATACTGTGCCTATAAAAGTAGCAAATAAAATCACTACTGATATGATTTGTTGCCAGATTGGGACTCCAAATGGTATACGCATTAGCATAACCACTGGAGAGGTTAAAGGAATGAATGAAAACACTTGAGAAACTGTCCCGTGTGGATTTTCGATCACTGTGAAAACTCCAACATATACTGCCAAGATCAGTGGCATGAGAATAGGCAGCATGAATTGCTGGGTATCAGTTTCGTTGTCTACCGCAGCTCCAATGGCGGCATAGAGCGAGGCGTACATCAAATATCCACCTAAGAAGAACAAGATAAACATGATTACTAAGTTCAGCAAAGGCAAGGAGTTGATCTCGTTGACCAAGCCAACCATTTCGCTTTGCGCTTCTGGATTGTCTTGCATTTGTTGCACCATTTCTGTTTGGGCGGATTGCGCCTGAGCCGGGTCAATATCTAGCATCGCCGAACCTACCGAAAGAAATACCCCAAGCAAGATCACCCAAACGGCAAATTGCGTAATACCTGCCAAGGAAGTCCCAAAGATCTTTCCGAGTAATAGCTGGATCGGCTTTACCGAAGAGATGATCACTTCTATGATACGGCTGGTCTTTTCTTCTATTACGGATCGCATGATCATATTCCCATAAATGATAATGAACATGAACAGCAGGTATCCGGCTATCCCTCCAAAGGCCAATTTTACTACGGAGCCCATTTTAGAGGTCTCCTCGCCTTTAAAAGTTTCCAAATTGGTCCGTACGCGAACGCGGAGGTCTCTAATCTTAGCAGCGTCCATACCTGCTTCCGCCAAACGGGAGTCTGTAGCCAAACTACCAATACGGTCCTCGATCCTATCGATCAGTAAGAGCGATGGAGAATCCACAGAATAAAAGGTCACTTGATCGGCCATTTGCTCGTAAGAATCAACCTTGGGAATGTAGAGCAGTCCGTATTGCTCGGCGCGCTCTACCTTTACTTTAGCAGAGTCCAGACTTATCCCAGTGAGGATCTCATATTTCGTGTTCTCTGTGTTCTCGAATTTGTCAATGAACAAGCCCGTTTCGTCTAAAATGGCGATGGTTTTGCTGCTCTCGTTATTTAGCTGCGACAAATAGGCAACCACAAAGATCAGCGCCACCATGATCAGCGGGCTTAAAAAGGTCATGACAATAAAGCTCTTGTTCTTTACCTTATTGAGGTATTCGCGTTTTATAATGAGTGGAAGATGGTTCATCTTAGCTGTTTTTTATCGTTTGAATAAAAATGTCGTTGGCACTAGGAACTACCTCCACAAAATGAGTTAGTTGTCCTTTAGTGCTCAGGTACTGGATAAGATCGTTTGCAGATCCGTTGTCTCCCAGTTTGATGTTACACATCAGCTCGTCATTGATGCTCTTGAATTGCGCAGGAGAAACCGAAAATTTGCTCTCCAATTCCTGAAGTACTGCTTTGTCATTAGGCGTTATCAACCCTACCTCGAAGGTGTTGGTTTTGTTCGCTCTTTTAATGTCGATGAGTTTTCCGTCTAAGATTTTGTTGGACTGATGGATCAGCGCAATATGATCACACATTTCTTCTACGGATTCCATGCGGTGGGTAGAAAAGATAATGGTCGCACCATTGTCGCGAAGACGCAGGATCTCATCTTTAATAAGGGTCGCATTGATCGGGTCGAAACCGCTAAAGGGTTCGTCAAAGATCAAGAGCTTAGGTTCGTGTAGCACCGTAACCACAAATTGGATCTTTTGCGCCATTCCCTTAGAGAGTTCTTGGATCTTTTTGTTCCACCAATCGCCAATCTCCAAGCGCTCGAACCACATGCGAAGTCGTTTCTTAGCTTCGGTCTTGTCTAAGCCTTTCAATTGGGCCAAGTACAGTGCTTGCTCACCCACTTTCATGGATTTGTAAAGCCCGCGTTCTTCGGGTAAATATCCTATGTCTTTAATGTGATCCGGGCGCAGCGGTTCTCCATCTAACATGACGCTCCCGGTGTCGGGCATAGTGATCTGATTAATGATACGGATAAAGGTAGTTTTTCCGGCTCCGTTGGGTCCAAGTAGTCCAAAAACGCTGCCCTTGGGCACACTGATAGACACCTGGTTGAGGGCAGTATATTCACCAAATTTCTTGGTTACACTGTCTGCAACTAGCAAATCATTCATAAGGTACGTTGAAGTTTTTTTAGTTATGTCCAAGCAGGCGGTTAGCTCGCATAGACAACAAAGTTAGTACAAATCAACCTGGATTTGTTACAATTCAAAATGGCCTAAAAAATAAAACCCACCCTTGACTGTGATCAAGGATGGGAAAAAAATTGCTATGAAAAAGAAAAATTATCACTAGAAAGGAATCTAGTAATAGTCAAATATATAAAAATAATTTTAATAAGCTCGGTTCCCTTAAGAGAACATGTCTTTCACCTTCTCGAAAAAGGATTTGTCTTCCTTTTCGGGCTTTGGCTGGAAGTGCTCATCGGTACTCATACGCTCAAAGAAGTCCTTTTGCTCCTTAGAAAGCGTGCGCGGTGTCCATACATTGACGTGTACCAGAAGATCGCCTTTTCCGTAGCCGTTTAGGTTAGGAATTCCCTTGCCTCTCAAACGCAAAATCTTTCCACTTTGCACTCCGGATTCGATCTTGATACGCACCTTTCCACTCACGGTTTCTATCTCTTTAGAAGTACCTAAAGCAGCCTCAGAAAAACTGATATAGAGGTCGTAATGTAAATTATCTCCTTCGCGCTGCAAGAACTCATGTGGCTTCTCGGTAATGGCCACTAAAAGATCTCCCGGAATTCCATTACCAGGCGCATCATTTCCTTTACCACTCACTTTGAGTTGCATGCCGTCTTCTACCCCAGCTGGTATCTTGATAGATACTGTTTCTTCTGTAGCTATCATTCCTTGAGCGTCAGCGTTGGCAGGTTTTTTATCGATAACCTGACCGCTACCGCCACAAGTAGAACAGGTAGTAGCCGTTTGCATACGGCCCAAAATGGTATTTTGTATACGGGTTACCTGACCTTGACCATTACAGGTACTACAGGTAGAGAAAGTAGTTCCTTGAGCCATTTTTTTGCGCTTGACCTTGATCTTCTTCTCCACTCCTGAGGCGATCTCCTCTAGGGTCAGACTCACTCGAATGCGCAGGTCACTTCCTTTAAGTCGGCGACCGCCTCCGCCAAATCCGCCGAAACCACCGAATCCGCCGCCGCCAAAAGCACCGCCAAAAATGTCTCCAAACTGACTGAATATGTCATCCATATTCATCCCACCTCCGGCGCCTCCAAAACCTCCGCCTTGGAATGCTTGATGTCCGAACTGATCGTACTGCTGACGTTTTTGCGGATCGCTTAAGACCTCATAAGCCTCTGCAGCCTTTTTGAACATCTCCTCGGCTTTGGCATCGCCAGGATTCTTATCGGGGTGATATTCAATGGCTTTTTTGCGATAGGCCTTTTTGATCTCTGCTGCCGAAGCGCTTTTGTCTATGCCTAATATTTCGTAAAAATCTTCTTTCACTGTCTTAATTATTGCTGCCCAATGACCACTTTTGGATATCTGATGATCTTCTCACCCAAAGTATAGCCTTTTTCAATCACATCGATGATCTTGCCCTTCATGTCCTCTGTAGGTGCAGGGATCTGGGTAACAGCCTCGTGCAGATCTGCATCGAAAGTAGTTCCCGCTTCGATCTCAATGGTTTGTAGGCCTTTGTTCTTAAGGGTTTCTTTCAGCTTGTTGTGGATCAGGGTCACACCTTCATAGAGTCCGTCGTCCTCTGCACGCTGAATCTCCTTCAAGGCGCGGTCAAAATCGTCCAACACAGGCAATAAGGACTGCATTACCTCTTCGCCTGCTGTCTTAAAAAGCTCGATGCGCTCTCGGCTCGTGCGCTTCTTAAAGTTTTCGAACTCCGCAAAGAGTCTTAAGAACTTGTCTTTTTCTTCTTGCAGTTCGCGCTGGGCTTGCTCCAATGCTGATTCTTTAGAAGCTACTTGCTCCTCTTTCTGATCTACAGCGACCTCTTGATCTAGTAATTGATCTAGTTCGTCGCTGCTGTTGTTTTTATTCTTGTCTTTCTTGCTCATGGCAAAAACGCTTGTTTTTTAGGTAGACTTACAGCGTGCAAAAGTACTGCCATTGTTTTAAAAATGTCAAAATGTCACCAATAAATTGTCTGTCTACAGCAAATTTGACAAGGCCGTCGCAATATCTGAATATGCAAAAGTGTAGCCGGACTTCTCTATCTTTTCAGAACTGACCTGTTGTCCTTCTAAAACCAAGTTGGCGCGCTCGCCCATGGCAATCTTTAAAACAAAGCCAGGCACAGCTGGTAGAATAATCTTTTTACCCAAGGTTTGCGCTACTTTGTATGTGAGCTCTTTATTGCTAACAGGTGTAGGGGCAACGCCATTGTACACCCCAGTCAGTGCATTCTGTATCAAGTGCAGATAAATCCCGCTGATGTCTTGTAGATGAATCCATGAAAACCACTGATCTCCACTACCCAAAGCCGCTCCTACACCTAATTTTACTGGCTTAATAATTTGTGGTAATGCACCTTGATCAGAATCTAATACTACCCCGGTTCGCAGTTTAGCCACTTTTATTCCCAGAGCCTCGAACCTATCCGCGGCAGCTTCCCACTTGACGACAACCTCTCCCAAGAAATTATTGGCAACAGCAGTGTCAGACTCTTTATAATTGGCTGTTAAACTGTTTGGATAAATGCTAATACCAGAAGCGCTTATAAAATGCTGCACTTTGTGCGGATTATTCTTCAGAGTGTCCTCTAATAGCCGCATAGTCTGAATTCGAGAATCCAAGATCTCTTGACGGTAAGCTTTTGTCCAGGGCTCAGAGATCGGAGCTCCGACCAAATGAACAATGGCGTCAACTCCTTCGATACATTCAGGATCTATCTCTTTCTTATCTGGATTCCAAAGAAAACCCTTGTGATTATCTTCTTGTTTTAAGGCAGCTGATCGGGTGGTGAGAAAATGAACTATATAACCCGCTTGGTGCAGATCTGCAGTGAGTTGAGTTCCTATTAGGCCCGTTGCCCCAGTGATTAAAACCGTCATGCTTTTTATTTGCAAAAATACGCATAAGCAGACTTTCTATTTCTGAAACTTATCTTAAGGCTTTGTGGCTCTGAGCATATGCCTTTTACCGGGAGGGCCGTCGAGACGCTCTACGGTATAACCCAGAGCCTGCAGATCTCTCCGCACATCGCCTTTGGCGCAATAACTGACCCATACCCCACCTGGCTTAAGGGCCTCATAGGTCTTTGATAAGAGTTCCCGCTGCCAGAGTTCCGGTTGAACCCGCGGACCAAAGGCATCGAAGTAGATAAGGTCGTACTTTTGCACCGCAGTCAATTGTTCAAAGGTGATCTGTCTTTTGAGGAGTGTAAACTTCGGATCGATTGTAAAAGGTTCTTCCCAAGGGGCTTGGTGCATGGCCTCAAAATCGGACGGCGACATAGACAGCATCTCGGAATAATGCATGGCTTGCCATTCGGCTTGCTGCACTGGAAAAGCCTCCAGGCCGGTATAATCTATTTTGATCTGCTGCTGGCGGGCATAGCCCAAGCTTAAAAGTGCATTGAGGCCGGTTCCGAATCCAAACTCCAAAATGGATAAACTAGAAATGGACCCCGAAGCAAGCCTGTGCTGGAGTCCATTTTGTATAAATACGTGTTTTGCCTCTGCAATGGCCCCATGTTTGGAATGATATTGTTCATCCCAATCGGGCAATTGTATGGTCCAGGAACCGTCGCCAGTTTGGATCAGTTCCCTTTTCACGAATTATTCCTGAGGATTAGAATCTTTTGCTGTGGCCGCTTCTTGTTCTGGTAATAAAACTCCGCTAGAAACAATGGCCAAAGACTTTTTAGGTTCGGTGATGGCAGCAATCTCTTCTGGAGATTTACCGTCGTCTTCTGCGTAGTGTTTAAGATCTTCAACACTAACCTCTTCAATAAAAGCCACCCCTTCTATAATAGCTTCTTGGCCAGCTATATCTAAAGGCATAAAGAAACCGTAATCCTTAAAACGCACCATGGACTCTTCTCCAGCGATGTCAACCTTCATCCAACAACCTTTCTTTTGGCAAACGGCGTTTACCTTAGAAGAGAATTTAACAGGGACAGTATCTCCTACTTTAAGAGACTTGGTGTACTCCGCTAAGGCTTCTGGTGTCATTACTTCGGAAACTGCCACGGGAGCTCCATAAGTCTGAAAGCTTTGTTTGACCTCTTCTACGGCAATGGTAGCATCTTCTTTAGATACTTCTTGTTTACAACTAACTAGTGCAGTAGCTAGTGCGATTACAACAAACAGATTTCGCATTGTTTTTTGATTTAATGATAAGCAAATAATATACTGCAATTTTATGAATTATTTAGATTTTATGTGGTGGTTTTTTTGGCTAATTTTGCACTTTAAACGATCCTTACATGCAGCTTACACCTTCTAAATCGCTAGAAATTACCCAAGTTTCTGAGTCTAAAATCGATCAGGTTGATTTTCAAAACCTTGTCTTTGGACGCGCATTCACCGATCATATGTTCGAATGTGATTTTATAGATGGGAGTTGGCAAAATCCCAAGATCAGACCTTACGGACCATTGAGTATAGAGCCAGCAGCCAAAGTGTTTCACTACGGGCAAGCGGTTTTTGAAGGAATGAAAGCTTACAAGGACGAAGCGGGTAAGGTATTTCTCTTTAGACCAGAAGAGAACTTTAAGCGCATCAACAAATCGTCTAAGCGAATGGCGATCCCGGAATTTCCAAAGGAATTTTTCTTCGAAGGATTAGAGACCTTACTGCGTTTAGACAATGCATGGATCAAACCTGGATTGGGAAATTCTCTTTACATAAGACCTTTTGTGATCGCTACTCAGAACGGAGTGTCTGCCTCTCCTTCTGATCAGTATAAATTCATGATCATATTATCGCCTGCACAGGCTTATTATTCGGGTTCTGTAAAAGTGGTAATAGCCGAACACTACAGTCGTGCTGCAGATGGTGGTGTGGGTGCAGCCAAAGCAGCGGGAAATTATGGAGCTCAGTTCTACCCTACCAACCTGGCTAAGGACTTGGGTTACCAACAAGTGATCTGGACTGATTCTAAAGAGCACAAGTATTTGGAAGAAGCCGGAACCATGAACGTTTTCTTTCGAATCGGCGACAGCTTGCTAACTGCACCAACCAACGATCGTATCTTAGATGGAATTACTCGTAAAAGTGTGATCCAAATTGCAAAAGATGCTGGAGTTGACGTACAGATTCGCCGTGTTGAAGTGGACGAACTGGTGGCAGCCGCCAAAGACGGAACCTTGAAAGAGATCTTCGGAGCTGGAACTGCGGCTGTGATCAGTCCGGTGAGTGCCTTTAGCTATATGGGAGAAGAATACGCGATCCCATCCGCAGAAGACAGTTACGCCAAACGCTTTAAAACTGCCTTAATGCAGATTCAGCACAATTTGGCCGAAGACCCTTACGGTTGGCGCTATCCAGTTAACTAAGACTTGAGTATATCTTCTATACTGGGTTTAAAATAATTAGGCCCTTTAAGCACCTTTCCATCTTCGCGATAGATGGGTTTGCCGTCGGCACCCAGTTTGCTCATATTACTGCGTTGTATCTCTGCAAAGACCTCTTCTATTTTGTGTTGTAAACCGTGCTCTATGATGGTTCCGCAAAGTATATAAAGCATGTCACCCAAGGCATCGGCTACCTCAACGAGATCTCCGTTGTTTGCAGCTTCTAGATACTCTTCGTTCTCTTCGCGCATGAGTTTATAGCGCAGCAAGTGTTTGTCTTCGCCCAGGTGGGCCTTAGGAGATTTAAGACTGTCAAGGCCAAAAGCATCGTGAAAAGCCTGAACGGCAGCAATTTTATCTTGCATAATGTGGGTTCTAAGTTGTAATTTTGCAGATATAAATCTACAAAGATGTTCACGACCGGGCGTATCGTTTTTATAAGTTTTTTTGTGCTTGCTTTTATTACGGCCATGATATGGGCTTATCGTAAAGACAAAAACCTACACCTAAAACAGTACAAAGGTGCTAAGTGGATCTTGTTGGGATTCATCCTTTTCCTACTCGCACTACTAGGGCTTAAACAGGTACTAAACCTGTAATATTAAGCCACTCCTATAACAAATATATTGAGGATTGCAAATTGGAATTTTAACATTTGCAGCCTAACTTTTCGAATTATACCCGGTATTGGGTAGGTTTCATCACAGCCTTTTCCCTGACCTTTGAATTAATCTAAAACCGCAAACAATGAAAACCAGACTATTTATTTTAGCAAGCCTCGTGTTTTGTTTTGTCGCTTGCAAAAATCAAAATAACAAGGAGGAAAAAGTAGACACACCTAGTCTGGTCACTCGCGGAGATCCGCTTTAACTCGGTCTCTACCATAGAAAAGCACCGCAAGAATATGATACGTAAACTCGGGCTATCCGGCAAAGGAGAATTGCTGCGTTACGCCATTGAGACCAAATACAACTTCGATACCTAATTCATAGAATTTATACCCATCAAGGGGTATAAAACCACCTCATAGAATCTTTTAATATTGTATAAATCAAATTCAAACATCATGTACAAACTAACACTCCTCACCCTTTTAGGATTTTTCCTTTTCACTGCAAACACCAACGCCCAAAGCCGAGACTTTGACGGAATTTGGTCTGGAACCCTGACCACTTCAAATGGCGACGACAGCGAGCTAACGCTGTACATAGAAGACAACAATGTCTACTCGGTTTATCTCGACGAAGACGGAGACCGCGCCAAATACAAAATGAACGAGGTGATCTGGTCCAAAGGTTACGGCGAGCAGATCAGTTTTGTTTGGATGAACAAAGGCGGGGTTTGGACAGAAACCCAAATGTATTCTATTGCCTGGTTAGACAGCGATAGGATCTCTGTGCATCACCTGCGTCACGTAAGTAACGAAGACGAATACGACACCAATACCGATTGGGGTTATACCTCAGAAGGAATCCTCAGAAAAGAGTAACCACACTTTAAAACATAAAAAAACCTCCCAGCACCATAAAGTTCGGGAGGTTTTTTTATAGATTTCTCTTAGCCTACTTCAAGAAACTATAACGCTTTGCGTAGTCTAGCATTTGCGAAACGAAACTCTCTGACTGCACCACTTCAAAACCAGTGATCTCCCCATTATCGTCCATTACAGGAACGATCTCCGGATTCACAAAACCACCATAAGGTGCTGCACTAAACTTGCTGTTGCGGTCTAGAACCTCTTTATGAAGGTCTTGATCTACTTTAACGCCGTAGTCCTCTACCAAGGCCTTGGCAGCTTCGTAGTCTCCTTCTGAAGTAATTCGCTGCGTCTCACGAAGCAAACGCCCAAAGATCTCTCGTAGCTTTTGGTAATCGTTGATGTTGTAATAGGTTTTACCATCTTTTACAATCTTCTCGATCACATTGTCCGCTTGTCCTTGCTCATAAGCCCAAGCACTCACCCATTGGCGGTTACGCATATGCGCCTCTTCTACATCAGCTCCAAGTTCCAAGCGTACCAATTGGCTTACCAATCCGTTGCGGATATAGCCGTCATAAGCAGCCATTCCTGTTTTCTCCCAGTCTTCTACTAAGCCGAGTTCTTGTAGCTTTGGATCCATTAGATAGTACAGTCCAAAAAGATCCGCTCGACCTTCTTCTATGGTCGATTTGTAACTTTTTAAGGTTTCCTTCGGAGTTCCAACTCCTGGGTTAATCTGTCCAGAAGCATGCCCCACTACTTCGTGTAAAGCCGTGTGTAACTTATCTGCCAACTGCCCGTACTCGGTTTCCAATTCGATCTCCAATGAGTCGTAGGCGAATTCCTTTAAGCGGCCAGTGCTTCCAGCATTGGCATAAGAATTAATGATATTACCTAAAGACACCGACTTACTTCCGTGCTTCTGACGGATCCAGTTGTTGTTCGGAAGGTTAACTCCAATTGGCGTAGATGGGGAAGCATCTCCAGCCTCTCCTGCCACGTTCACCGTCTTATATGAAACTCCTGTAACGTTGTCCTTTTTGTGCTCGTCCATCAGTGGAGAATTGTCTTCGAACCACTGGGCTTCTTTAGAAAGCACAGCCATTTTCTTAGACATATCAAAGTCCTTGATCTCTACGATGGTCTCGTAAGATCCTTTATATCCCTTTGGATCGTTATACACCTCGATGAATCCGTTGATCCAATCGATATTACCTTCGGTAGAGTTTACCCAAGCAACTGCATAGTCATCCCAAGTGTCCAGACTACCCGTTTGGTAGTACTCGATCAATAGGCCAAGAGCTTTGGCCTGATTCTCATTCTCTGCAACTCCTTGAGCCAATTCCAACCACTTGATGATCTCGTCAATGGCTGCACCGTACATACCACCGCTTTTATAGACTTGTTCTACGAGTTGTCCGTTCTCTTTTACCAGACGCGTATTGAGCCCCACTTCGATAGGTTCGTCTGCATCTACCTCGATAGCGCTGTAAAATGCCTCTACTTCTGCCTCGGTCACATCAGGTCCGTAAAAGTTGATCGCACTTTCCAATACAATATCGGCATCCTTGCTCAGGTTAACCTTTTTAGCATCCGCAGCATTAAAGATCACTTCAAAAGCCTCCGATTCTAAAGAAGTATTGGTTGCAGCCATCAATTCTTCTAAATAAGCCGCATCAAAACCTGGCTGTAATTTATCGTTCGAATAATGGTGGTGGATCCCATTGGAGAACCACACTCGCTTTAAGTAAACTTCAAAAGCCTTCCAGTTGTCTGTGCTCTTATCTCCGGAATAGGTAGTATAAATGTTCTCAAGAGCAGCGCGAATGGCCAAGTTGTGACGGTAGTTCTGTGCCCACATGATATCACGTCCTGCCAGACCAGCTTGAGTTAGGTAATAAACCAGCTTTTGCTCTTTCAAGGTCAAATCGTCCCAGCCGTCAATTTTGTAGCGCAAGATCTTCAGATCTGCAAACTGATCTATCTGATATTGGAACTCCTGCTCTACCGCCTTTGCTGCTAGATCCTCGTTGGAATCATTGGCAGATTCCTGGCAAGACCAAAGAGTAAAACTCAAAAAGAATCCCGCCAAAAGGTATTTAATGTTCATAATTTAGTTTGTTTAGATATGCGCAAATGTAGCAAAATAATCCCTGTGAATTTGATATCTTAGGGGCTCATCAACAGCTATAAAGTATGAAGTTTTTAAAGTATTTGTTTTTGCTGATCTTGGTCGTTTTGGTAGCCGGAGCGGTTTACTTTGGTGCTCAAGATGGTAAATTCGACGTAGCTGCAACTAAAGATCTTCAGGTTCCGCAGGCCTTGGCTTTCCAAACTGCAGACAACTACCAGACCTGGGCACAGTGGGGTCCATGGATGGAAACCGACCCTGACATACAGCTAAGCTACAGTGACACCATACAAGGGATAGGTGCTGCCTATTCTTGGACAAGTGAACAGCCCGAAGTTGGCAATGGTAATATGCAAACTGTCGCTGTGGTGGAGCAGCAGTCTATAGATCAAAAGATCACCTTTAACTCTCCTTTGGGAGCAAGCACGTCTGATGTGTATTGGCGTTTTGAACCTGGAGACAACAATACCACCAAAGTAACTTGGGGCATGAAGGGAGAATTGAGTCTGCTCGAAAAGGTATTCATGGCTTTCCAACCCGGCTCTTTTGAAGACGCCACCAAGGCCATGTATGAAAAAGGTCTGGAAAACATGGAAAACTATATTCAAGCGCAGATGGCTAAATTCTCTGTCAATTTTGACGGTATTGTGGAATATGGTGGCGGTTATTATATGTATGTAACCGAATCGGCAACCACAGCCGGTCGCGCTCTTAAAATGGGCCCCATGCTCGGCGAAGTAATGGCTTATATGCAATCCAACAATATTCAACAAAGTGGTGCGCCATTTACCATTTTTCATCAGATGGATGCTGAGGCTGGTACGGTGATCTTCTCTGCCGCCATTCCAGTTAAAGAGCGGATCAATACCGCATTAGACAGTAAAGTGCTCTGCGGCTATATGGAGCCACTAACGGCTGTGAAAACCACCCTAAAAGGCAATTACGACCATCTCGATGCCGCATATAAGGCGGCCTACACCTATATCGAGGAAAAAGCGCTAGCCTTAGATCCGGAGCAACCTCAATTTGAGGTCTACGCCTCGGATCCTGGGCTAGAACCCAATCCGGCCAATTGGCTCACCGAGATCTATGTACCCATAGTTACGCCTACGCAAACTATCAATTAATGAAGGCAGTACTGTTGGTGTTTTTAGGCGGAGGATTAGGTAGTGCCTGCCGCTATTTAGTGGGTAAATTGGCAGCAGACCAGAACCTATCTAGCTTTTGGGGAACCTTTTCTGTAAATATGTTGGGATGTTTGCTGATCGGCTTGCTTTTAGGAGCCAGCAATCGTTATGGCTGGATGGATCAGAACCAACTTTGGCTTTGGACAGTAGGTTTTTGCGGCGGCTTCACCACTTTTTCCACCTACGCCTTAGAAGGGCAACAATTCTTAAAGAACGGGCAATTGGCGGCTTTTGTGGTCTATATGGCTGGAAGTTTGCTTGTTGGGGTCCTCGCCGTGGCTGTGGGAATCTGGCTGAGTCGCATCGGAATAAATTCTTAAGAGCCGTTTACCATTGAATTAAATATTGTAGCTTTACATCAAATTAGAATCGAAATGTTTTGTACCGCAGTCCAATATAAAAACGGGAACTGGTCTTATGACCAAACGGAGGCTGTGTATTAATGAGCGATATTTAAACCTACTATAACGAGCGTCCAGTTGAAAAACCTGGACGTTTTTTTTTGTCAAAAGTGAAAACACTCTATCAAAACTATCTCGAAAATTTCAGAGGACTCTCCAAAGAGATCTGGATGCTGTCTTTGGTGACCTTGATAAACAGAACGGGCGCCATGGTGATTCCCTTTTTGTCCTTATATCTGATGAAAGAACTGAATTTTAGCTTTGTACAAGTAGGTTGGATCATGACCTGCTACGGCTTAGGATCCGTCTTGGGCACTTATGTTGGCGGGAGAATCACAGATATTATTGGTTACTACAACGTGGTTGTTTTGAGTTTAGTTCTAGGTGGATTGGGCTTCATTAGCTTACAGTGGGCCTCTGGTTTCTACGGCGTTTGCTCGGCCATATTTGTTGTGATGTTTTTGGTAGATGGCTACCGACCTGCCGTGTTCGTTGCTGCGGAAGTCTACAGCACCCCGCAAACCGTTACACGCGCAATTGCCTTGATTCGACTAGCTATCAACCTAGGTTTTTCCATAGGGCCGCTCGTTGGTGGGATCATCATTGCAACGGCAGGTTACAACGCTATATTCTGGATAGATGGTGTAAGCTGTATGATAGCGGCAGGGGTAATGCTCCTGAGTTTAAAAGCGGTGAAAGCTCCCACTAAAGCAGAGCGCAAGGCCATTATAAAACACGGGGCTCCTCCCTTGAGAAACCGGCCGTTTTTGATCTATTTTTTACTAATGATGCTAATAGCCATAGTATTTGTACAGTACTTTTCTTTGGTGCCCATCTACTACGAAAAGATCTATAACCTCAGCGAAGATGTCATAGGGTGGATCTTGTTCTTAAACGGCGCCATGATTGTGCTTACCGAAATGCCCCTGGTTGGCTGGTTGGAGCGCAGTAAGATCTCGAAAGCGCGTTTAGTAGCGATTGGTACTTTATTCTTAGCAGCGAGTTTCTTGGTGCTCAACATTGGTCATCATTTTGGACTTCTCATTGTTGGGATGATACTCATGACCATAGGAGAAATGATAGAATCGCCTTTCTCCAATGCTTTAGCGCTAGAGCTGTCGCCCCAAGGCCGCAAGGGCAGCTATATGGGCATGTACAGCATGAGCTGGAGTTTTTCGCATGTTTTTGGACACAACACCGGCATGAACATGGCAGATAGACTAGGCTTTGGTATGACCTTTAACATCTTTGGAATTGGTTTGATAATCATTGCCCTGATCTGCGATCGGATGCATAAGGTTTGGAAGCAATCCGTTACCTTTATTCAATCGAACAAAGAGGCTTAATAAAATTCTTAATCAGATGAAATACTGGCTGATCTTTTTTGTCTTACTGCAGAGTTTAAACAGTTGTAAACAGCAGCAAACAGGTAGTTTAGGCACCGTAGAACTGGAAACAACCAAGACCTTTCCGCCTATAAATCCGCTGCGATACAATGTAGGGTTCTTGATCATGGACGGCACTTATAACACGGAGTTTACGGCGCCATTTGATATATTTCAACACACCATTTATCGCGACAGCATTAAGGCGATGAATGTGTTCACGGTGGCCAATACAGACGATCCTATTACCACTTTTGAAGGCGTTCGTATCATTCCAGATTACAACTATCTAAGCGATGAGATCCCAAAGATCGATATCTTGGTTATTCCGAGTGCGGAACATCACTTGGATAGCGACTTGGAAGATACAGCCATGCTCAATTGGGTCAAAGAAGTAGCAGACAAGGCCATGTTTGTCACTTCGCATTGTGACGGTGCTTTTGTACTGGCCAAAGCCGGGCTCTTAGATGGATTGGCTTCAACTACTTTTCCATCCGACATTCAGAAATACAAAGAAATGTTCCCGAACTTGGACGTGCGTGAAGATGTACTTTTTGTGCGCCACAACCGCTTTATCACTTCAGCAGGAGGTGCTAAGAGTTTTGAAGCTGCCTTGTTTACTGCGGAGTTGCTCTACGGCAAAGAGGTGGCCAGACGTTTGGCGCAAGGTTTGGTCATTGATTGGAACCTAGACGAGGTTCCTCATGTGAATATTGTCGATTAATTCAACTTTTGGATTGGCGCATTCTTGATCACATTTGACAAGACTATCTGTGTCTTGGTCTCACCGTAAATGATGAGTTGATCTATAAAGCTCTCTAAATGCAATTGGTTTTTTAAGACCACTTCCATCACGATGTTCTCATTTCCCGTGATGCGATAACAATTCACAACTTCATTAAAGGTCTTTACCTTTTCTAAAAAGGGTTTGAGTTTCCCCATAAAGGCTCTCAGCGTAATTATCGCTTTGAGTTGATACCCCATTTCTAAAGAAGAAAGATTCGCGTGATAACCATTAATAATGCCCGCATCTTCCATTTTTCTGATCCGCTCTGCAACGGCAGGAGAAGTGATCCCTACCTGCCTACCGATCTCGGCATTAGACTGTCTGGCGTTGTCTTGCAAACACTTGAGTATCTTCCAATTAAGGGTGTCCATCTTCATTTCAGTAGTTTTTTACACTATAAAATTAAAATTATTAAGCAAAATTACATTAAAACTTTAAATATTATAGAATACTCCCCTAATATCTAAGTAACTTTGAGTGTTTTGATGAACTATCATTACAATTGCTATGTATTCAACAGTTCCCTCATCGCCTATATATCAAAAGGCTTTGGAGATTTTCTCCTTATCCCGAAGAATTTCGGACTACTTGGTCGATGACCTTGCTGAACTCAGTCCGTCCGGAAATGAGAATCCGCATATCTACTTTACAGGCGACATTGTACAGCAGTCTGTTTGTTTGGCGCCAGAGATCCTAAAGGCCGAACAGCAACAGGAACGCGACAAAAAACACCAGCATGCCGATTCCTTGAATCGCTTGACAAACAAGCTATACACCAACTGTCAACGCTTAGAGCGAAGCAACAGCAATGGAGCCGAATTCGTCTCGATCTTAAGAAAGGAATTACGCAAGTTCAAGAAGTTGCAACGCAACTGGATGCTTACGCTGTAAGTCTCAATTACATATTTCTTCTGTACTGTCCGCCGACCTCAAAAAGGGCTTGAGTGATCTGTCCTAAGGAGCAACGTTTACAGACTTCCATCAATTGTTCAAAGATGTTGTGGTTTTGCACCGCAGCCTGTTGCAGCTCAGCGATCAATGTTTCGGAGATATCTTCGTGTCGGGCGTGTAGTGACTCCAGAGTATCGATCTGCTGCTGCTTCTCCTCTTCTGTGGCGCGAATCACCTCTGCAGGAAGCACCGTAGGAGATCCCTTCTTACTCAAAAAGGTATTCACCCCAATGATAGGGAACTCGCCATTGTGCTTTAAAGTCTCGTAATACAAACTTTCCTCTTGGATCTTAGAACGCTGATACATGGTTTCCATAGCACCCAAGACACCACCTCTTTCGGTAATGCGATCAAATTCTGCCAACACAGCCTCCTCAACCAAGCTGGTCAACTCTTGAATGATATAAGCCCCTTGTATCGGATTCTCATTCTTAGCTAGGCCCAATTCTTTATTGATGATAAGTTGGATAGCCATTGCACGACGCACACTTTCTTCTGTTGGTGTTGTAATGGCTTCATCGTAGGCGTTGGTGTGTAGCGAGTTACAGTTGTCGTAGATCGCATACAAGGCCTGTAGTGTCGTTCTAATATCGTTAAAATCGATCTCTTGGGCATGCAAGCTGCGTCCTGAGGTCTGAATGTGATATTTGAGCATCTGTGCTCTCGGGTTGGCACCGTATTTATGTTTCAACGCCTTAGCCCAAATTCTTCTTGCTACACGGCCTATCACTGCGTATTCAGGATCGATCCCATTGCTAAAGAAAAACGAAAGGTTGGGCCCGAACTTATTGATATCCATACCTCGGCTCAAATAATACTCCACATAGGTGAAGCCATTGGCCAAGGTCAAGGCCAATTGCGTGATAGGGTTGGCTCCAGCTTCTGCAATATGGTAACCCGAAATAGAGACAGAATAGAAGTTACGCACTTTATGATTTATAAAGTATTCTTGCACATCTCCCATAAGTCGCAGGGCAAACTCGGTAGAGAAAATACAGGTATTCTGAGCCTGATCTTCTTTTAGAATATCGGCCTGCACTGTACCGCGCACTTGCTGCAAGGTCTCTGCCTTAATGCGCTGGTAAACGTCTTTAGGTAAGACTTCGTCTCCGGTAACACCTAAAAGCATGAGTCCAAGTCCGTCATTGCCTTCTGGCAAATCACCGCGATATACCGGACGCTGCTGCCCTTTGGCATTGTAGATCGTATTGATCTTTTTATCAATTTCTGCTTCCAGACCTTCGGCCTTGATGTACTTCTCGCAGTTCTGATCTATAGCAGCGTTCATAAAGAAACCGAGCAACATAGGCGCTGGTCCGTTTATGGTCATACTAACGGAGGTCATCGGGTCGCTTAAGTCGAATCCGCTGTAAAGCTTTTTAGCATCGTCTAAACAACAAATAGAAACCCCGGAGTTTCCGATCTTTCCGTAAATGTCTGGACGGTGCCCTGGGTCATTTCCGTATAAGGTAACCGAATCAAAGGCTGTAGAAAGGCGCTTGGCAGGCATCCCCTGGGAAACATAGTGAAAACGTCTGTTGGTACGTTCTGGCCCTCCTTCTCCTGCAAACATACGCGTCGGATCCTCTCCCGTGCGCTTAAAGGGATACAATCCGGCAGTATAAGGGAACTCCCCTGGAACATTCTCTTGCAAGGCATATTCCAAGATCTCACCCCAGGCAGTGTACTTAGGCAAAGCCACTTTCGGGATATCTGAATGCGAAAGCGATTTGGTATGCGTCTCTATTTGAATTTCCTTGTCCCGAACCTTAAAGCGATAAATAGGATCTTTATAACGAGCTACCTTATCTGACCATTGCAACAGCAGTTCCCAGTTATAAGGGTCCAAATTCATCTTAACCCGATCGAACTCTTTGCGCAGTAGCGATAAGAAGGTCTCATTTTCTGCGGATACGGTTTCGGTAAGATAATCTTCATTCAGCCCACCTTTAGACAGTACGTCTTTGAAACGCGCTTCGGAGTCTATATTGAGCACCGAACATATGGTCTTGTAAATACCAAAGAGTTGTTGAGCTGTGCTTACTTGCTGGTCCGCACGTTCATCATAAGCTCTGTTGTTCTCTGCGATCTCAGATAAGTAACGTGTTCGCGCAGGCGGGATCACATAGATCTTCTCACTCATGGCGTCCGTAACTTCGTAAGAACTCTTAAGATCGGCCCCTGTTTTGGCAACCAAAGTATCCATTACTTTACGATACAAGGTGTTCATCCCTGGATCGTTGAACTGAGAGGCTATGGTACCGTAGACAGGCAATTGCTCTTGTGGCGTATCCCACAGATTGTGGTTACGCATATATTGTTTTTTCACATCGCGAAGCGCATCCAATGCACCGCGCTTGTCGAACTTATTAATTGCCACCAGATCGGCAAAGTCGAGCATGTCTATCTTTTCCAGCTGGGTTGCGGCTCCGAACTCTGGAGTCATCACATAGAGCGAAATGTCAGAGTGCTCAAGTATTTCTGTATCGCTTTGACCAATTCCAGAGGTCTCTAAAATGATCAAGTCAAACTCCGCAGCCTTTAAAACCTCCACCGCTTCGTTGACATATTTACTCAAAGCCAAGTTGCTCTGTCGAGTCGCCAAGGAACGCATATATACGCGTGGAGAATTAATGGCATTCATGCGGATTCGATCACCTAAAAGGGCTCCTCCTGTTTTACGCTTAGAAGGATCCACAGAAATAAGACCCACGGTCTTTTCCGGAAAATCGATCAAAAAGCGTCGTACTAGCTCATCGACCAAACTCGATTTACCAGCACCACCTGTACCCGTAATACCTAAAACAGGCGTTGTTGTCTTTGCGTTTTTCTGGTGGATGGTATCTAAGGTCTCTTTGGCAACCTCTGGGAAGTTCTCTGCTGCAGAGATAATGCGGGCAATAGCACCTGTTTCTCTGGATTCCAAACGGGTCACTTCGCCGTTTAGCGAATCCCCAATAGGGAAATCTGCTTGTTGCACCAGGTCGTTGATCATACCTTGCAAGCCCATTTCTCGACCATCGTCCGGAGAATAAATCCGCGTGATTCCGTAGTCCATAAGCTCCTTGATCTCTTCTGGCAAGATTACACCGCCTCCGCCTCCAAAGATCTTGATGTGCCCTGCTCCGCGCTCTTGTAAGAGATCGTACATATATTTAAAGTACTCGTTATGCCCACCTTGATACGAGGTCATGGCGATGGCATTGGCATCTTCTTGTATGGCCGTATTTACTACTTCTTCTACAGAGCGGTCGTGGCCTAAGTGGATCACTTCTACTCCTGTGGCTTGGATAATGCGTCGCATGATATTGATCGCTGCGTCGTGACCATCAAAGAGTGAGGCTGCAGTTACAATTCGTACTTTATTCTTGGGTTTATATGGAGCGGCTTGCTGCATGGTAATTGTCCTAATTTTGGCGCAAAGTTAATTATTTTGAGGGTGATTTTTGTACTTTCAACTCTAGAACGAAATCGTTTTAGGACAAGCTTAAGAAAATCGCCATTTAAATCCATCACAAATACTATGAAACGTCTACCCTTAATCCTTTTTGCCTTCATCACTTTTAGCTGCGGAGAACTGCAACAAGTTGTCAACAATTTGCCTGGTGGATTGCCTGCACTTAGCGAAGCTGAAATTGGAAATGGATTGAGACAGGCCTTAGAATTTGGGATCGAGAAACAAGTGAGTAAGCTCACCGCTACCGACGGATTCTATAAAAACGAATTGGTTAAGATACTGCTGCCCGAAGAGCTTAGAAAAGTAGATGCTACCTTAAGAGATATAGGGCTTTCCAGTTTAGCGGACGAAGGTCTAAAAGCGCTCAACAGAGCTGCAGAAGATGCCGTAAAAGAGGCGACTCCGATCTTTGTTGCAGCGGTTAAAGACATCACCTTTGCCGATGCTAAAAACATATTACTCGGCGCCGACAATGCAGCCACCACTTACCTTGAGAACAGAACTCGCTCTGCACTTTATGCCAAGTTCAATCCGGTGATCAATAATTCCTTTAGTCGGGTTGGTGCCGATGTGATCTGGACAGAGCTGATTAACAAATACAATGCAATTCCGTTGGTCAATGACGTCAATCCTGATCTGACCGATTATGTGACCACAGAAGCCCTAAAAGGTGTTTATACTATGATAGCCGTTGAGGAACAGGAAATTAGAAATAAAATTGGGGCTAGAACCACTGATCTTTTGCGTCGTGTTTTTGCGCTTCAGGACTAAAAGTACACTTTAGCCGATAAAACCATCATCGAGCGAGGGTTTTCTTACATTTTTATACCAGACCTTTAAGTTAATATTAGCCTTCCTTTAAGGAAATGTAATTAACTTTAAAAAAACTCACTCCCCCATGTTATTCATGCTTAAAAAAAGCAAGCTTAGACGCCTAGAGATTTCGTATCAAAGATGGATGCGATATGCTTACACGACAGCAGTTTTCGATAAAGAAGAGAGCAAACGCGCTCTTCAAATTGCAGAACGCAAAATGCGAGAGATCCAATTGCTTTTGGACTCTGAATACGTTAGTGCAAGCGCTTAAAATACGCGAAGGCCTGCCTAAGTCTGCTCCCGTACCAACTAAAATATTCGCCGTCGACTAATTTGACGGTCACTCCTAACTGCGCTTCCAGTTCGGCGCGATCTTTCTCTTTGAAAGGATAGGGTTCTGAACTCAACAAGATCTGATCGGCCTGTTGCAGTATTTTTAAATCGACCTCCGGATAACGCCCTTTAGGATCAGTAATAATATTCTCAAAAGCATTCTCTCGCAACAGATCTCCTATAAATGTATTGTGCCCTGCCGCCATATAGGGTGTCTTCCAAATCAAATAAGCCGTCTTTAATACAGGTTTTCCTTGGATGTGCTTATTAAAATCTGTCCGAGCCGTTCCAATAGCCTTTATTAGGTCCGCAGCTAACTCATCTCTCCCAAAAAGAACTCCCATGGCGCGAATAAAGTCTAAGCTATCGTCTACCGTATAGATATCACTTACCCAAACCGGAGCTATACGCTGCAGTTCTGTGACCATTTTCAGGGTGTTCTCCTCCTTATTGGCAATGATGATATCGGGTTGAACTGAAGCAATCTTCTCAAATTTCACTTGTTTGGTGCCCCCCACAACAACTTTCTGCTTTCTAAGCTCCTGCGGATGAACACAGAACTTAGTGATACCAACAAGTCGTTCTCGCAGTCCTAGGTCTACCAACAGTTCGGTTTGAGAAGGCACTAAGGAGACGATTCGACTGGGAACCTTTTCAAAATGATGTAAACGTCCTAGTTGATCTTTAGACTCCATGGAGTACAGTGGCCATTTGCTGCTGTAAATCTGCAGCTTTGGCTGCGGCAGCCGTTGCAAAGTCTTCACCAGAAGAGGCGTAGATAATTCCTCGAGAAGAATTTACCAAGAGCCCAACATTGTCTGTCATCCCGTATTTGCAAACCTCGGTCAAAGAGCCCCCCTGAGCTCCTACTCCTGGGATGAGTAAGAATTGGTTGGGCAATTTTTGGCGTATTACTGCCAAATGTTCCGCTTTGGTAGCGCCTACTACATACATAAGGCGGTCCGCGTTTTCCCAACCAGAAGCAGTCTCAATTACTTGTTCGTATAGAGTTTGATCACCTACTGAAAGCGTCTGAAATTCAAAGGCACCTGCATTTGAGGTCAAGGCCAACAGGATCACATATTTCCCTTCGAACTGTAAAAATGGTTCAACAGAATCTCTTCCCATATAAGGCGCCACCGTGACCGAATCAAAATTCATTGATTCAAAAAAGGCCTTGGCGTAACGCGTAGAGGTGTTTCCAATATCGCCTCTCTTGGCATCGGCTATGGTAAAGTGATCGGGATACTCCGCGTTCAAGTAATCGATGGTTTTTTGTAAGGCCTGCCACCCTTTAAGCCCATAGGCTTCGTAAAAGGCTGTATTGGGCTTGTAGGCTACGCAAAGCTGTGCAGTAGCATCTATGATCGCCTTATTAAATGAGAAGATCGGATCTTCTTCTTGGAGTAAATGCGGTGGTATTTTTTCTAAATCAACGTCTAGCCCAACGCATAAAAAGGAATGCTTGGCTAGAATCTGCTCGGTTAATTGCTGGCTTGTCATTTAGAAAAGTTCGCTATTCTCTTTAAGTTTCTCGGTATTCTCTGCGAGCATCAGCTCGTCGATAAGCTTTTGTATATCCCCATCGATTATATTACCCAAATCGTATAAGGTAAGACCAATGCGGTGATCGGTAACACGGCCCTGCGGATAGTTGTAAGTCCTGATCTTTGCAGAACGGTCTCCGGAAGAAACCATGCTTTTTCTTTTCTCGGAATCGGCAGCTTGCTTTTTAGCTAGCTCTGCCTCATAAAGACGCGAACGCAAAACCTTTAGGGCTTTTTCCAAGTTCTTGTGCTGGGACTTTTGGTCCTGACAACTCACGATAATGCCCGTAGGCTCGTGATGTAGTTTAATAGCAGAATAAGTGGTATTTACAGATTGCCCTCCAGGTCCTGTAGACGTGGTTCGTTCAATACGAACGTCTTGCATGTCCAGCTCTACATCGAACTCTTCTGCTTCTGGCAAGACCATTACAGTAGCTGCACTTGTATGTACACGGCCTTGTGTTTCTGTTTGTGGTACGCGTTGCACGCGATGCACTCCCGCTTCGAACTTGAGGGTTCCATACACATCCTCTCCTGCCACTTCAAAGATGATCTCTTTAAATCCACCAGAAGTTCCCTCGTTATAATCAACGGTAGAAACGCTCCAGCCACGACCTTCGCAATACTTGGTGTACATACGGTAGAGGTCTCCGGCAAAGATACTCGCCTCGTCACCACCAGTTCCTGCGCGGATCTCGACAACTACATTCTTGGCGTCTTCCGGATCTTTTGGGATCAACATATAGCGGATCTCCTCTTCTAGTTGCGGTAAGCGTTCTTTAGCACTTTCCAATTCCATTTTTGCCATCTCGAGCATTTCTTGGTCTGAACCATCTGCAATGATCTCTTCAGCCTCTGAGATGTTGTTGGTTAGGGCAATGTATTCTTTGCGTTTCTTCATGAGCTCGCTGAGTTCTTTGTACTCCTTATTGATCTGCACATATCGCTTCTGATCGGAAATGATATCTGGCTGAATAATAAGGTCACTGACCTCGTCAAAACGCTGTTTAACTATATTGAGTTTATCGAGCATAGTGGCAATAACTTGGGCGTAAATTTACGACAATTAATGATAGTGGAATTCTCCTTGTTGGCTGCGGATGGTCAATGACTTTTCTGCCGCATCTTCGACCCTACCTACTATTTGAGCAGCTACTCCGAAGGATTCAGAAATAGCGATTATCTGATCAGCAACAGCCTGAGGCACATAAAGTTCCATACGATGCCCCATATTAAAAACCTGATACATCTCTTTCCAGTCCGTACCGCTTTGCTCTTGAATGAGCTTAAATAGTGGTGGCACCTCGAACATATTGTCTTTAATAATGTGGAATTGATCTACAAAGTGCAAGATTTTGGTTTGTGCACCTCCACTGCAGTGAACCATTCCGTGTATCTGCTGTCTGTCTACAGTTTCTAAGATCTTCTTGATTATCGGGGCATAAGTACGCGTTGGAGAGAGCACAAGCCTACCAGCATCTAAAGGACTGTCGGTAACCTTATCCGTCAATTTTTTAGCCCCCGAATAAACTAGCTCTTCGGGCACAGCTGGGTCAAAACTCTCCGGGTATTTCCCTGCCAGTTCTTTCCCAAAAACATCGTGACGTGCAGAAGTTAAGCCATTGCTTCCCATACCGCCATTGTACTCGGTTTCGTAAGTAGCTTGACCGTAAGAAGCCAAACCTACGATCACATCGCCTGCTTGAATATTGCCGTTGTCTATCACCTCATCGCGTCGCATGCGTGCGGTAACGGTAGAGTCCACAATGATGGTTCTTACCAGGTCACCTACATCGGCTGTTTCACCTCCGGTTGGATGAATATCAACGCCAAAATCGGCCATCTCTTTAACCAATTCTTCAGTTCCATTGATTATAGCAGCGATAACCTCACCGGGAATTAAATTCTTATTTCTTCCGATGGTAGAACTCAAGGTAATTCCAGAAGTCGCTCCAACACAGAGTAGATCGTCGAGATTCATAACCAATGCATCTTGAGCAATGCCCTTCCAAACTGATAGGTCTCCGGTCTCTTTCCAATACATATAAGCAAGAGAAGATTTGGTACCTGCGCCATCGGCATGCATTACCAAACAATGATCTTGGCTTCCCGTTAGGTAATCAGGGACGATCTTACAGAATGCTTTAGGGAACAAGCCCTTGTAGATATTCTTGATAGCATTGTGAACGTCCTCTTTGGCCGCAGATACTCCACGCCCAGCATAACGTTTAGAAACCTCCTTACTCATATTGTGGTTGACTTAAAGCGCAAAAATACCACAATTGCTATAATTACTAAAGCAGTTGGGGTGCCTTATTCTTCGTAATCGATCATGTTCGCGTTACTTAGCAAGAGTTCGGCATTTTCAGCAGGCAGAGAAGTGTCATACACAAAAATGCTTGGTGTCGCTGTAGATACTCGCCCTTTCTGAGTAAAATAGACATCGTTCTCATTCGGCCCAAATCTTGGATCAATATTAATAAAGCCCTCCGTTACTCCGGTAACTAATTCGGCTGTGGTGTCGGTTGTACTATTATAAATAAAGAGTCTCGCATCCTGTGGCAAATAAGCCGGCAATTCTAATCCCGAGGTATCATACCAATACAATACTTTAGAGCCATCGATGTTCAAATCCAAACCTCCGGCAGCTCCAGGCTGCCCTTCAAAAATAGTTTCAATTAAGTTACCATCCAGATCTACAGTGATGATTGAGACATTATAACCCTCAATATCATTTAGTTTCAAGGCAATGACGTCGTTAAATTCGCTCCAAGCTATCTCCGTAACGACCAAGCCTGGCGCGGGTTCGTAGAAAGATGTTGTCACTCCGGTTCCTGCTGTGGACAACAATACCCGACGTGCTCCACTCAAAGTCGGAAACAATATACTAGCACCATTGGGCTCCCAGGCAATATCGACCTCATTGAGATCGAATCCACTAACAGGAATCCCAAAAGTGAGCTGTTGTTTATTACCACCATCTTCATCCATGACAAATAACTGTGTCTGTCCACCTACACTTTGTAAATAGGCGATCTTTCCAATAGCGCTGTTCTTTCGAGGCCTCCAGCTGTTAGTAGCTTCGGAGGTCAATTGAATGAAGTTTCCGTCAAGATCGGCTCCGTAGATCACATTGTTTGAGCCTACTTTTCTAACAAAGAGATATTCAGCATTTGGAATGGCTGTGGTTTCAAAACTGTTTATTGCACTCAAAACCGGAGGGTTTACGCCATCGTCTGCGCTGATCTGCCAGAAATATTGTGTGGAGAACATTAGGCCACTATTTACAGTGAGCGTAGTGTCTGAAACAGTCTGTAACTCTAAAATCTCGTCATTTTGATCATTTTGAAGACTGATGGTGTAGGTCACGGTATCATCTTCGTCCGGATCTCCACCCGACCAAACGAATTCCAGACTCAAAGGCAAGTCTGTAGTATTATTGGCTGGACTAATCGCTACTGGGGTATTGGGGGAGTTATTGTCCAGTACTTCTCTACTGAGTTCAAAGATCACGTTCGACTCTCTATCGGCAGCAATAACCGCAGCTTCGAACTCCACTACAAAACCGTCGAGTTCTGCCTGAACAGCGTAGTTGCCAACTGGCACATTGGCAATTTCAAAGAGTCCTGCATTATCGGTGAACACGGTACTGGTTATAGGCTGCGTAGAGATCTTTACATTAGCTAATGGAGCATTGTCACCACTTGATACTACCAAACCTGTGAGGGTTCCTGTAACACCATCTTCTATTTTGTCTTCACTGCATGCACTGAGAACAACAAAGACTGCAAAAACTAAGCATTTATATATTAGTTGGGATTTCATGGGTCGCGTTTAGTTTGTTGATTGTTTGGTTGTACCACCACCAAAGTGGTAATTCAGACCTATTCCAAAGGTCAAGTAGTGATCGTCTCTAGAGCCGAAGATCTCGTCATCTAATTTATCTGTAAAGCTCACGTGATAGCCGGCTCGGGCAAGGACAGAAAAGTTGGGGCTCACCATATATTCGAATCCGGCTCCGCCTTGAACTTTAAAGAAGCCTTCCCAATCTTGCAGAAACTTGGCCTCAGTATTGTCTACAAAGCTCATATAGCCTCCTCCTCCGTAAAAAATTGGTGAGAATTTATCATAAGGCAGTAGGCGATATTGCAGATTGGCATCGGCTGTTAGCCACCAATAACGTCTGGAAATGGCCTTGTTGGCATTCAATCGTAAAATACTCCCTTCTACCCCTACTCGGAAAGCGTCAGAAAGTTTGTATTGGTAGCCAAGACCTGCGTTAGCATCCACGTCGCTCGAAGAGAAATCTCCATTGATGTAGGTTCCCCCCAAGTTTAGACTCAGGACGTGTTTCTTCTCACTGCGCGCGGCCAATTCACGTTCGTAAAGTCCTGTGGAAGCTTCTAGTTCTTTTTCTCGCAAATAGTCGTCAATCAATTTTTGATCGATCTCCTCGCCCTCTTTAGACTGCCAAAGACCATCCATGATCCCTTCTATAATTAAGGCCTCCACGGCTTTTTCTATAGCTTCTGAAACGGCCAATTGAGTGGGTTCGTTCTTGGTAAAACCAGTCTCTACTTCCAAAAGACGTTGGAAGTTCACATAACGGAACAGGCTTACGTCTACGGCTTGGGACAAAATGGTTTTGGACACATATACAGTTTTTAAAATGGCTCCATTGCTCGTGGAGACTGCACGCAAATAAACCGTAATGCGGTCTTGTCTGTAGCGGGTAGATCCTCCGGCTCCGAAATATCGAGCCCCGGCTCCACCAGTAAGTATGTTAGTATCATAAGAGATCACACCTCCTTCTAAAAGTATACCCGCAAAGAGCAAGGGCTTGAGTCTGGGTATGTTTGCGTCGGGATTGGCCTTTCTAAAATCGTCTCTAGTAGATCTTATAATATTCCGCTCGTTGAGCAAATTGCTTAAATTCTCTCGCTCAATAGGATTGAACCATTGCGAATCTTCAAGCGCTTTTATTAGAATGGTTGTAGCGCCTTGGGTAACGGCGGTACTAAAGGTGCTTCCGTTTTCAACGGCTTTGTACTGACCTGTTTGATCTTTGAAGTTGTATACACCAACAACTATGGGTTCGTTAGGTAGTGGTAATTGTTTGAGCACCGTGGTCTGCGCTGACAACTCACCAAGACGCGCATTTTGCACATCAACCGGCTGATTGAACAGGGCGCCACAGCTGTTAAAAAGCACAAGCATAGAGAGGATAGATATCCTGTACATAAGCTTTCTCATTGTATTGTTTGCTAGTTGGGAATGATTATTTGGGTTTGTTCTCCTGTGGAGGTGTCGAGTATATTGACTACCAGACCTTCTGCAGAATCAAAGATCTCTAAAGCAAGGGTTCCAAAACTGTAAGTTCCAGCTTCAAGACCATCACCTAACTGGGCAGAAAAAAGACCGCGCGTGAGCTGTCCTAAAATCTGTCGGTTTAGACTCTCTGCAAAACTGTCAAGAGTAGAAAGATCTTCACGGCCAAAGCTTTCATTAAAACCGTTTTGCGCATTGGCAGAGTTCAACAGCCAGTTGTAATTGAACGTGTCTCCGCCAAATGCCGGATTGATAGGACGATAAACAAGCTCCTGACCAAAACTGATCTGAGCGAGTCCGAATAAAATAAAGGTTAGTAGTATTCTCATTGTGTTAGTTAGAATTTTCTAATAGTATTTTGATCGCGTTTTTGCTGCTGCAAATAGCGAATGGTGCGGTTCAAAGCAATATCTGCCATATCAGAAATATAGTCGCTTCGGGGGTTTACAAAGAATTGCCAAACTAAAGCATCACCGACCTTTACTTCTACCTTAGTGTTTGTGCCCAGCGCTAATAGTTCGTCTATGGTTATGATAAACTCAGAATTCACCTTCTTAGCCAAATAGTTCGCGTAGTATTCGCGATAGAAGTCGCGAGCAGGTTTGGTCTTGGTGTTCTCAATCACAAGGCCACGAAGCACTATTCCGTCGGGTTCGTCCATGGCTTCTTGCTGATTTTTATTTGGGTCCTGCTCAAAGGAGAAAAGATCAGGATCTTTCTTGTCATCTCCGTAGAACACTACTCTGTCTTTTCCGATTATCTTATCGTTTTTGTCGAAAATGAGCAGTAGAATGATTTTTCTGCGTAGGTCTCTTCTGTGAAAGGTGAGGCTATTCAATACTTTTTTCTCCGCTGCTGGCAAAACAAATCGTTCTTCCTTGTCTTCTTTTACGGTACTGCCATCCTCTAAAAGGACAAAGGCGGTAATTACATATCGCAGGGATTTGTCTATGGAAGTTTTATTTAGACCAGAGGCTATGATATTGATGAACTCATCGTTGAACTCGACATCCAACTTGGCCGCCACATCTTTATTGTAGATCTGACCAGAGGCCGTAAAGCCTAAAAGTAGTAAGATCAATAGCACGCTCCAGCGTATACTTCCTTGAGTTTGCATTGGTTAGTTGAAACTGCGCACAATTATAGATTGATTCTGTCCTTGCATGGTGATCTTCATATCCTCAGAAATGCTATTACCTCCGTGAAAAACAAAATTCTGATTTGCTCCGTCTTGTACAATGGTCAGATTGTGTAAGCGCGTATTGGTACTAAAATCACTGACTAAATGATTATTACCACGTTGTTGGATCTGTTGATTCACCAGGTCTACGCGCAGCTGTAGGTCGATAATGTTATTGTCTCCCACCTGAGCAATGACAAAGCTGCTGTTGTCTACCGTGGTATTGATCTGCAAACTGTTATTGGCTCCAAGCTGATCGATAAAAACATTGTTATCATTCGCGCTGGTCGCCCTTGCTTCGGGAGTGTTGCGTTGATTCTGTAAGAGTACTTGTTGCTGCTGATCACTGACCTCATCGTCCGTATAGGTCTGTGCTTGCATCCCTCCAAATACAGTCAGGATAAGTACAATTAATAAGTTGATTTTTCTTTTCATCTCTAACGTTAAATTAGGTCTTTAATTAACGATATATTGGGCGTGCCTCTTGATAGGCACGCCCAATATTATTAGGTCCTTATCCAACTAAGGACTCGGTCTTTTTGCTACAGATCGCTCTGAACAACAGTTGAACTGTTTCCGTTTCCAACTTGATTCACCACACTCATGTGGTTGAATCCAGTCTGAAGCACAGTACTTGAATTGCTGTTACCAATCTGGCTCACAACGCTCTCATTGAGGTCACCTGTTTGAATCACACCAGAAACATTGGTGTTACCTTCTTGGTAAACATTACTGAAATTATCGTCGCCAAATTGCTTGACATCACTAAAGTTGCCCATTCCAATTTGTTGAACGATACTTTCGTTTCGGTCTCCATCTTGAAATACACTACTGTTGTTAAGGAAACCGTTTTGAGCTACAGATGAGTAGTTCTCGTCACCAAGCTGAGCAACACCAGAAGTATTGTTGTTGCCTAACTGCTCAACATAAGATTCGTTGTCGTCACCGATTTGGTTAACGAGTGAACCGTTGGCAGTACCTATTTGGTAAACTATAGAAACGTTGTCATCTCCGGTCTGTGAAACAAGACTACCATTGGAATCACCGTCTTGGATGGTCAAGGCTCCATTATTATCACCGGTTTGGGTGATAACACTAATGTTTCCGTTACCATACTGACCAGCGCCAGCGTAATTCATGTTTCCAGTTTGGGTCATTTGATTTGTATTACTATCTCCAAACTGTTCGTTTTCTGCAGTATTGTCGTCACCAACTTGGGTCTGATCGTTGTCGTTGCCATTACCTTGCTGATCACTTCCGGCATAGTTGAAATCCCCTTGTTGAAGAATGTCGGAGTCGTTATTATCTCCAATTTGACGGTTTCTGCCGTCGTTAACATCTCCTTCTTGGGTAATGTCCGAACTATTGTCGTTGCCTTCTTGTCTGATCCAAGCAAAGTTTCCATCTGAACCGGCTCCGTCTGCATCGCCAAATTGATTGACGTTTGCAGTGTTCGAAGACCCTTCCTGATAGATGTTTGAATCGTTATCATCGTTGATAGAAGCACCGGCACCGAAACCTTGATAGGTATTGGCCTGGTTGGAATCACCGATCTGATCTACATCAGAATCGTTGTTATTTCCAAGCTGATCCGTATCGTTTTGGTTCATGCTACCGGTCTGATCAACCGCAGAGGTATTGTCATCTCCAACTTGATCTACAGTAGAGTTATTCATAAATCCGGTTTGGTTAACGGCAGAACCGTTTCCGCTACCGGTTTGGGTAACTACACTGCTATTGGATTGAGCAAAAGCCGCTACAGAGAACAATATTGCGAATGCACTTAATAAATTTTTCATAAAAATTGTAAGGTTGTGGGGAAAAGCAGTTGCCTGTTTATCGCTTTGATTTTTTATCTAGACCACCGCCCTGATAAACACAGGGCAGTGGAGCAGATCAATTAAATATCAATTGAGATTAGTCGTTCTGAGTAACTGTACTGCTGTTTCCGTTTCCAGTCTGAAGAACTACAGACATGTGCTGAGTTCCGTTCTGAGAAACGTTGCTTAGGTTAGAGTTACCAATCTGGTCAACATCTGACATGTTGTTGAAACCATCTTGTGCAACATAAGATTGGTTCAAGTCACCAGTTTGGTTAGCAGTAGAGATGTTCTCGTCTCCGTCTTGAGTCGCGTTAGCGATGTTCTCGTTACCGATAGAAGTGTTCTGAGCGTCGTTCAAGTCACCGAACTGTCCTATATAAGCACTGTTCATGTCACCTACTTGATAGTTTCCGAAGAATCCACCGTTAGCGTCGTTCATATCACCTACTTGCTCGATAGCAGAAACGTTCATGTCTCCGTACCGTCCAGTACCAGAGTTGTTGTCGTTTCCGATAGAAGAGTTGGTAGCTGTGTTGTTGTTACCTTCTTGGTTGATACCCCAAATAAGGCTTCCACCACCACCTAGGTTGCGCTCTCCTTGTTGGAAATAAGAAGCGGTGTTAGAGTCTCCAGTTTGTGTGATCTTGAACTGGTTCTGAAGACCGTCTTGTCTCAAGTTGTCCACAACGTTGTTGTTTCCAAGTTGATCAACATCGGCGTCGTTCTCGTTACCAGTTTGGTACACACCCCAAAGACCTCCATTAGCTACGTTACCTACACCAAATTGATAGATATCAGAAACGTTGTCAGCACCCGCTTGACGCGTACCGGCGTTGTTACCATCACCTAAAGATGTAGTGTAAGCAAGGTTGTCGCTACCTGATTGGTAGGTACCCCAGATAAGTCCGGTACCACCACCTTGGTTTCCGTTACCTTCTTGATAAGTAACAGAGGTGTTGCTCGTACCGTCTTGTGTAGTGTAGAATTAGTTGTTGTTACCAATTTGATCTACATCAGAGTCGTTGGTGGTTCCAAACTGCTCTACTTCAGAGTCGTTGTTGTCACCAATTTGGTCAACGTCAGAGACGTTCATCAATCCAGATTGTAATACGGATGAGGCGTTGCCATTACCGTCCTGGAATACATCACTATCATTCATTTGGGCAAAACCCACAGTTCCGAATAATAGAGCTGCTGCGCATAAAACTACTTTTTTCATAATTGTTTGATTTAAGTATAAGGATTAGGAATTAATTTAATCTTTCATGTTTTCACTCGCAGTAAAGCTCTCGCGTGGTTTGGTCAAGGCACACGAATCCATGCTTCACTTGATGTGAATTTTTAAATAACTGTTTTTTAATTACTTACACAGTAATACTACACAGTATTAAGGTGTAAATTGGGTTTGTTTTGAAAATTGCAGCAGATGACTTCGCGTCTTACTTTAGCTGCTTCTGAGGGGATATAGCAATCTCTTGCGGAATAAATATCGGAAAAAATCCACGGGCTAAAAAAGGGATATTTCCTGTTGATTTTTCCAAAAGTTTAAATTGTAGTACAAGTCTTACAAAGTAGGTAAAATATGCTGATATCATACCTGATTTCTTCGGCAAAGGACACAAATAAATCGAAGATACTATATGTTAATATTTTGTTAAATCAAAAAATGGAACGAAAACGATTTCGGAACACCCGTAGAACTACGTAGAAACACCTACTTAATTGGTAAATAAAAGCTCACGATACTTTGTAAGCGGCCACAACTGATCATCCACAAGAAGCTCTAACTTGTCACAACTGCGTCTAATATCCTGAATATGAGGCAGTACCTTTGAACAATACGCTTCTGCTCGCTCATTTGCCGGCAAAACATTCGCTTGTTTTCGCTCCAGAATCATCTGAGCCACTCCTTTATTGATATCGCGAATATATCCCGAGATCTGCTCCAGCAACTGCATTGGTTCTTCTGTAAAGTCTATTGTGGTTTTCCCGTATACTGCTTTAAGGCCGGCTATATTCTCTAACAGTATATTTTGATAACGTATAGCTGTAGGTACCACATGGTTTCTGGCAATATCGCCAAGCACTCGTGATTCGATCTGAATACGCAGTGCGTATTCTTCTACCTCGATCTCATAACGGGCTTCTACTTCGGTCTTACTCAAGATTCCCAAAGATTCGAATAAGGCTATGCTTTCTTTGCTGATCTTTGCCTTCAAGGCTTCTGGCGTATTCTTGGCATTGGACAGTTTTCGCTTGGCTGCCTCCTTTTCCCAGGCAGCTCCATAACCGTCTCCCTCGAAACGAATGCGCTTGGAGTCCTTAATATATTCTCTAAGCACATTAAATATGGCATCGTCCTTTTTCATGCCTTTTTTAACGATCAGGGCATCGACCTCTTCTTTGAATTCTTGCAGTTGCTTGGCGACAATAGCGTTAAGCACTGTCATGGAGTTGGCACAATTAGCGCTGCTTCCAACCGCGCGGAACTCGAATTTATTTCCGGTAAAGGCAAAAGGAGATGTTCTGTTTCTGTCTGTATTGTCTAGTAAGATCTCCGGGATCTTACCTACCACATTGAGTTTGAGCTCTGTTTTTTCCTGCGGAGATAGTTTCCCGCTGGTCACCTTTTCTAATTCATCTAAAACTGCTGTGAGTTGCGAACCGATAAATACAGAGATTATTGCAGGAGGGGCCTCATTGGCACCCAAACGATGATCGTTACCAGCACTTGCTATAGAAGCACGCAAAAGCGCTTCGTGAGTATTTACCGCCTTGATGGTATTGATAAAGAAGGTCAAAAACTGCAGATTCTTCATCGGCGTACTCCCCGGGCTCAGCAAATTGATCCCCGTATTGGTTTGCAAGGACCAGTTGTTGTGCTTGCCAGATCCGTTTATTCCAGCGAAGGGCTTCTCGTGAAATAGCACTTTGAAATGATGACGCTTAGCCACCTTGTCCATCACATCCATTAATAAGGAGTTGTGATCGACAGCTAAATTAGCTTCTTCAAAAATCGGAGCGAGCTCAAACTGGTTAGGAGCAACCTCATTGTGTCTTGTTTTCACCGGAACACCAAGCAGCATACATTCGTGTTCCAATTCACGCATAAAGTTCAATGCACGAGATGGAATAGATCCGAAGTAATGATCATCTAACTGCTGGCCTTTAGCCGACGCATGACCCAAAAGTGTGCGGCCTGCTAACATAATGTCTGGGCGAGCAGCTGCTAAGGCAGCGTCTATTAAGAAATACTCTTGCTCCCAACCTAAAGTCGCGTTAACCTTATTTACGTTCTTGTCGAAATAGCGCGCAACAGCAGTGGCAGCTCCATCAACAGCTTGTAAAGCTCTTAATAAAGGGGTTTTGTAATCCAAGGCCTCTCCCGTATACGAAACAAATACGGTAGGTACACATAAAGTAGTGCCATAAACGAAGGCTGGAGACGTAGGGTCCCAAGCAGTATAGCCTCTGGCCTCAAATGTATTTCGAATGCCTCCGTGAGGAAAACTACTTGCATCGGGCTCTTGCTGTACCAACTGACTGGCGCCTAGTTTTTCTATCACCGTTCCGTCGGACTGCGTTTCAAAGAAAGCATCGTGCTTTTCTGCTGTGGAGCCTGTTAGCGGCTGAAACCAATGCGTATAGTGCGTAGCACCTTTAGAGATAGCCCATTCTTTCATTCCTGCGGCGATATGCCCTGCGGTCTGCCTGTCTATCTGATCGCCCTTCTCTATGGCTGCTTGAATGGTCTGGTAGGCATCCGAAGTAAGATACTGCCTCATTGCCGCATCGTTAAATACGTGTTTTCCAAAAAGGTCTGAACGTCTTCCGGCCTCTTCAACCTTTTTTATATCTCGCTGTAAAGCGGTTTGCAGTGCGTTAAAACGAATTTGTGCCATAAGTCCGATTTTTGGCAAAAATACAATTTAAAGGTCACAAAATTAAAGATTCTAAAATTTGACCCCCTATTTTTATGGGGGTGTCAACAAAATATTTGAATTTGTTGAAAACTTACCCCCTATTTCTTTAGTGGTTCATTAAAGAATATTACTTTTGCAGCGTTCATTTAATATTGAAGTATATATTATGAGTAAATCTAAACTAGAGTACATTTGGTTGGACGGTTACTACCCCACCCAAAACATGCGAAGCAAGACCAAAGTGGTTGATGATTTCAGTGGAAAATTGGAAGATTGTCCTATCTGGTCTTTTGACGGCTCTTCTACCAAGCAAGCGGAGGGTAACTCGTCTGACTGTTTGTTAAAACCCGTAGCTATTTATCCAGACCCTGCACGTAGAGATGGGTACTTGGTTATGACAGAGGTATTGAATGCTGATGGAACTCCACACGAGTCCAACGCACGTGCCACCATTGATGATGACGATAACGACTTCTGGTTTGGATTTGAGCAGGAGTACTTCATTATGGACAAGCACACCCAGCTTCCACTAGGTTTCCCAATTGGTGGATACCCTGGACCTCAAGGAATGTATTACTGCTCCGTAGGTGGAAAGAACACTCACGGACGTGATTTCGTTGAAGAGCACGCAAACTTGTGTATCGACGCTGGATTGAACTTTGAAGGGATCAACCAAGAGGTTGCTTCCGGACAGTGGGAATTCCAATTGTTCGCTAAAGGAGCAAAGAAAGCTGGAGATGAGATCTGGGTAGCTCGTTACCTATTAGATCGTCTTACAGAACAATACGACTACTATATTGAATACCACCCAAAACCTGTAAAAGGTGACTGGAACGGATCTGGTATGCACGCAAACTTCTCTAATAATACACTACGTACTTGCGGATCGCAAGAGGTATATGAGAAGATCTGTGAAGCTTTCCGACCAGTAACTAAAGAACACATCGAAGTTTACGGTGAATTCAACGATCAGCGTTTGACAGGATTGCACGAAACTGCATCTATTAAAGACTTTAGCTACGGTATTTCTGACCGTGGTGCTTCTATCCGTATTCCTATTATTACTGTAGAGAAAGGATGGAAAGGATGGCTAGAAGATCGACGTCCGGCATCTAACGGAGATCCGTACAAGATCGCAGGAAGAATTATCAAAACTGTCAAGTCTGCAAATATCTAATCCTAAGATTAGTACATATACGTTAAAGAAAGCGCCTGTTTATACAGGTGCTTTTTTTTATATAAAGGCCATTGCGATAAAGACTGCATAGCCAATAACCAACAGCAATCCTTTGTAGCGGCCAAGGGTAAATCGTTTGGGAATAAAGGCCAGCGGGATAAGGATAAATGCAAAGGCGAGCATCCAGAATATGTCTGCAGTAAGCACCTTGGGGTCGTTTAAGGTAATAGGCTGAATTAGAGCAGTTAAACCCAGCACAGAGGCTATATTGAAGATATTTGAGCCAATAAGGTTCCCCAAGGAGATGGCTTTTTCTTTCTTGAGTGCTGCGATAACCGAGGCTGCCAATTCTGGCACAGAAGTCCCAATAGCGATCATGGTGACAGCAATTACACGTTCGCTTATACCTACACTTTCGGCTATATTCACTGCCCCTTTGACCAACAACTCACTCCCTCCCCAAAGGGCAATACCACCAATGATTAGCCAGATGATTATTTTGGCTCCGGAGGTTTTTGCTAAGGCTCCATTGACGCTTTGCTCTCCTTCGCTCTTAGCTCTCAGGCGCGCTCGACGGATAAGAAGATAAAGATAAGCCAACAAGGCTATTACCAGCACTAGGCCCTCGTAAAAGGAAATGACCTTATCGTTGAGCAAGAACAAATAGAGCGCTCCACTGAGCAACATCATTACCGGCCAATTGAATTTATAAAAATCCTTGTCTATCGCCAAGGGCATGATCACAGCAGTCACCCCGAGCACCAGTGCTATGTTCGCAATATTGGATCCTATCACATTGCCCAAGGCGATATCAGAATGACCATCTAAAGCTGCTTGAAGACTCACCAAGAGTTCGGGTGCAGAAGTTGCAAAACTCACTACAGTGAGCCCGATGACCATTTTGGAAAGCTTGAGTTTAAAGGAAAGGGCAACAGAAGAGCGTACTAAGTACTCACCACCCACCACCAACAGCGTAAACCCTAATAGGATAAACAATGCATTTAAAAACATAGACGCAATAGATTGAAGCGAAGATACTACAATATTAAGGGACGAACAATGTCCACAAACAGGGAATTTTTAGAGCTTTAAACAATAATTAACTATAATTGTAGTTGTATAACTATAAAAATAGTTATAGCTTTGAATATATCAAATCAAGTGTCGTATTATGGAAAGACTTACCAATAAAGAAGAAGCGATCATGCAAGCGTTGTGGGAACTTAAAAAGGCTTTTGTCAAGGAGATCTTGGCCGAGCTCGACCACAATAACCATTACAATACAGTATCGACCATAGTACGTAATCTGGAAGAAAAAGGCTTTATCGGACACGAGGCCTTTGGTAAGACTCATCAATATTTTCCCTTAGTAAGTAAGGAAGCTTACACCGACACCTTTATGAGTTTGGCCAGCGAGCGTTATTTTGACAGCAGCTACAAGAATATGGTCAGCTTCTTTGCAAAACAAGAAAAGATCAGCGCCAAAGAACTCAAAGAGATCCTCGCCATTATAGAAAATAAAAAAGAAGACTAATGGAACTGTTTTACTATCTGATCCGATCGGCGAGTATTTTAGGCCTGTTCTATTTGGTCTATTGGTTTGCCCTACGAAGACATACCTGGTTTATCGCCAACAGACAATATTTGCTCTCTGGTATACTGGCAGCACTTCTCTTGCCTTTGGTAGAAATTACCCAGACCGTCTATATACCGGCTCATCAGACCGAACCAGCACTTGAATTAATTGGCACTGCCTTACCAATAGAAACCCTAGAAACCACAACTTACTCTGCACCATTTGACTGGGTATTGTTGGCAGTTGGTCTTTATATTTTGGGTTGTCTGGTTGGACTGATCCGATTCGGCTACCAAAGTTGGAGTTTATTCAAGGTGCTTAAAAAAGGCAACTACACCAAAAAGAATGGCTTCTATTATATCGAGACCACACAGCATTTGGAACCTTTTAGCTTTTTTAAGTATTTGGTCTACAACCCAAATTTACACGCCTACGAGGAGTTAGCAATGATCTTAGAACACGAACGTGCTCACGCCAAAGGTTGGCATTCGCTAGACGTTTTGCTCAGCAACGCACTGACCATAATCCATTGGTTGAATCCGGTGGCTTGGTGGTATAAAAAATCGATCATACAAAATTTGGAATATATAGCTGATCAGCAAACAGTTAGAGAAATTCCTTCTAAAACCGCTTATCAGCTAGCCCTGGTCAAGGCTTCTACTGGAGCACAGCACTTGGCGTTAAGCAATTCCTTTTATCAATCATTCATCAAAAATCGAATAGTTATGTTAAATGCAAACCAAAGCCGCAAGATCAAAAAGTGGCGCCTTTTATTAATCCTGCCCTTGCTGGTTGGATTTATGTACAGCTTCAATGTGAATACAGAAGTTGCTTATCTAGAAAATGAAGAAGCTGCAGAAGCTACAACAGCAACTCCGTCCTTTCTAATTGACAAATTCTCAACTCAAGCCGACATTGAAGGGGTTGAAGCTTATTTTGCCAACAATCACCCGGAGGTAACCATTGAGTTCAGTAATGAAAAGTGGATTGACAATACCTTGACCGCTTACCAACTGGAGGTGAACTTTCCACTTAGCAATAGTGGCGGCGGCAAGTTTATTGACGAGCGTATAGATGAAGCCGTTGTAGCACGTCTGATTAGCCTTAAAGAGGGGCCTGAGATCTTGATAGAACACCCAGATCCAGATCGTCAAGATTATGTAGTGATCAATGAAGAAGGCCTGTCCATTTTTGATCCAGAAATCGAGGCTGAAATGCAAGAGTTGAAATCCGCAGTGCCGAATGCATCAAATAAAACAGACCAGAAGCCAGTCCAGGCCACTGCACAAACTAAAAAGGATCAGACAATACCAATTAGCAATCCTGATTTCCTTTATATAATTAATGAAAAGCCATGGACAACGGATGACCTGCCTACTGGGAAAAAAATTGTGACTTCGGGTCACATTGAATCTCTTAGCCCAGAAGAAGGATTAGCGCAATACGGCAAGACAGGACAAGATGGGGTTATGGTCGTGCATGGCAAGGCTCGCTTTTTAGACGATGCTCCCACAAGCCAAACCACTGTTACTGGATATACCAATGACGTAAAAGTAAAGATATCTGCGAGTATGAGTAAAGCAGAACTCGACGAGAAGATCGCTTACCTGCAACAAAACCACGGTATTGAATTGGTTGTAGAGGATATCAAATACAATGCAGAAGATCTGATTAGCAGTATAGAACTGCGTTACAGTCACGAAGGTAGTAGTGGTCATTACGCCATAAATAACGACGACAAAGCCATTGATGATATTATTTTGGTCTTTGGAGCGGATGGCAGTATGCAGAGTTACTCCGGAGGGCAAGTAGCCAATGCCCGCTCTGTTGCCCGTAGAGCCGCCTCGGAGGCGCGCAAACAGGCTACAGACGCTCGTAGACTTGCCAGAACCGATCAGCTGGAAGCCCGGAAGGCGGAAATGGCAGCCAAAAGAGATGAAATGCGTCTTTTACAAGAAGCTAAAAAAGCAGAAATGGCCGATATGACCGATACGCAAAAAGCCGAGATGAAGGCAGAGATCGCTGCCTTACGCGCCAAAGAAAGAGCGATCGCTACAGAGCAACGCGCTATAGCCAACACTAGAAGAAGTAATGCGCGAGCTAGAGGGTACGCGCGCTCCGCCAACCGCGCAAGAACAGCCACTGTTGCCGGTAGTGTTGTATCTGATGTGTATATAACCAAATACACAACCGATGCCGACCTGGCCCAGATAAAGAAAGAACTAGCTGCTGAAGGCGTTAGCTTTAGCTTCAAACGTGTAAAGCGCAACGCTGCAGGCGAGATCACCGGGATCAAGATCACTATAGACAACAACGAAGGCAGCAGATCGTCTACCCAAGTTTCTGGCAAAGAAGACGGCATAGACGATATTCATTTGGAATACTAGCGTATTTGCCAATCTAGAAAAGCCCTGAGTTCGGGGCTTTTTTTATATTTACACCATGGCGAATTTCTACAAAACCCTGGCCAAGATTAACAAAGTTATCCTACCTAGTATGACCAAAAAAGGCTTGGACCTGGCCAAAGCCAAAAAATGGCAATTAGCACTTATAGGATACAGAGCTTGGGTAAGCAAAAAGGCCTTAGATTAATAGCGCAGCACAGCGTGCGACTTTCGGCCTTGGAGTTTAGCTGCGCCACCCAGAAAGCTGAGCTCCATTAAAAAACTGCACGCCACTACTTCTCCACCTAATGCTTCTATTAAAGTACAGGCTGCAGCCGCGGTACCTCCAGTTGCTAAGACGTCGTCGTGCATGATCACTCGGTCTCCAGGAGCAATGGCATCGCTGTGGATCTCTAAGGTATCTGTACCGTATTCCAGATCGTAAGTCTGAGAAGCCGTCTTATAGGGTAACTTTCCAGGCTTTCTTACAGGGATAAAACCCAAATCGAGCTCTTGCGCAATGGCCATTCCAAAGAAAAACCCACGAGACTCCACCCCGACCACTTTGGTAGCCTGTAAATCTTTCAAAGGAGCGACCAGTTGCCGCAGAAAATACTCTCTCGCCTGAGGATCTAACAATAAAGGAGTTATGTCTTTAAAACTGATTCCGGGTTTAGGGAAGTCTGGCACGATGCGAATAAACTGATTGAGATCCATTAATTTTTTAAATAATTGGCTTTGTCGTAAATTTAAAAAGAAATATATTTGCACCCGCCTAAAAAGGTAAACAACGGCCTCGTAGCATAACTGAATAGTGCACTTGATTACGGCTCAAGAGGTTGCAGGTTTGAATCCTGCCGAGGTCACAACAAGCAAGAAACCACACTCAAACGAGTGTGGTTTTTTCGTTTACAAGCAAACCAAGCTTGCTTGAGTTTGTGAGTGAACGGAAAAACCAAAGGCGCAACGCTAGTTGCGGCTGGTTTCTTATTTGCAAAAGAGAGCTTTGTCAGGATGTTGAGCATAGCGAAACAATCCTGCATTCCGCTCACGCGGCTATCTCACTCAAAGGTCTACCAGACCTTTGGTTTTTTTTCAAAACTTCGTTCGATAAGGTTTCTTATTTGCAAAAGAGAGCTTTGTCAGGATGTTGAGCATAGCGAAACAATCCTGCATTCCGCTCACGCGGCTATCTCACTCAAAGGTCTACCAGACCTTTGGTTTTTTTCAAAACTTCGTTCGATAAGGTTTCTTATTTGCAAAAGAGAGCGCAAAGAATCACGAGCGAGTCTCAATCGCCAAAGGCTATGGAGGCCGCAGAGCGAGTAATCCTGATTTCTGCTTTCCGCTTTCGCGGCTATCTCACTCAAAGGTCTACCAGAACTTTGGTTTTTTCAAAACTTCGTTCGATAAAGTTTCTTATTTGCAAAAGAGAGCTTTGTCAGGATGTTGAGCATAGCGAAACAATCCTGCATTCCGCTCACGCGGCTATCTCACTCAAAGGTCTACCAGACCTTTGGTTTTTTTCAAAACTTCGTTCGATAAGGTTTTGAGCTTTCCATTCAGACTACGGAGCTTTGTCAGGAACTTTGCGCAGCAAAGAATCCTGCTATTTAGGCCCTCCGCTTTCGCGGGTGCCTCCATCAAACCCCGCACCAGCCCCTGCAACGCTGCAAGCTACGCAGGGGGAACGATTGAGCGGCATGTCTAAGCTCTTTGCAAAGCAAAAGCGAGTAGCGAAAGCGCGGTCCTGTAGTGAACTTGTGCTACTACAGGAGGCGCCCAAAAAATAAGTCTCAATCTAATGCGCCTCCGGTCTAAGCGGCCCAGCCAACTCCTTCATAAAGATAAGCCTGCCGGGAATGGTGGGCATCCAGCTGGAAGTTACCCAACGAGACGGTCCGTATTGCAAGGTTACACATAGGCTCATTCCTTGCCAGCAAGCTCCACGCGTGGGATAAATACCATCTGCACCACCGATGCAATAATCGCTCTCTAAGAACAAACCAGGACCAACCGTGTTCGCCCAACAAGGAATAAGGGTAAAACGACTGGCAAAGCTGTGTAGCGAATTCTGTTCTACAGTAAGCGGATGCAAGGCCTGCCCTATTCTGTGGGTTTGCGATCTCCAGTCGGTGTCGTTGTCGTATTCATCGCCAATTTGAGGCTCCCAAAAAGCGATATGACAGGCACGACCAATACCGTAAACAGTAACCAATTTGCCTCCAGATTCCTTGATGGCTTGGATCTTTTTGGCATAAGTGGGCAAATTCTCCTTGGTCGCAAAGTTGCGTTGCGCCTTAGGTACTGTTAAGTTACCTAGCGGTTCGAATAAGGCTTCATTCATGGCCTTTTCAAAGCCTCCGTCCTGATCGGGTGGCATGGTGTTGCCATCGCGGTCCGACCATTCGTCCATATTAAAGGTGGTCATATGGTCTGCAGATACCTGATTCCTTGTAAGCATATCTACCACATACTTATACATTCCCATGGGTCCAACGGGTAGGATGATCGCCAACTGTTGGTTGTTGGCACGGGTATCCATGATTATCTGAGCAATCTCCTCACCCATGCGCTGCTCCATTTTTTGCAAGCTGTCTACAGGTTCTGGAGCGAACTCATCGTGCCAGAATGCAGCGCGCTTAGTCACTCCCTCTAAACCCAGATCACAGCATTGATCGATCTTCTGATAGTCCCAACCTGTGGGGTAAAATCCTTCTAGCAAAGAACCCTTTACGGTGTTTGCAAAGTCTAATTTGGCCATACTTTTAGGTTTTGCGTTGTTAGGTTTATCCTTGCGGATGTAGTCTAATAAAGGTATCAAAAAAATAAATGAATTACCTTAGTGAAAACTATCGCAACGGCATGGCCAAGATTTTTCGCAAATTCCGCTTAGAACACATCAAAACTGGCAAACTGAAACAATATACCTTATACGCCATTGGAGAAATTCTCTTGGTAGTAATTGGTATTTTGATAGCACTGGGCATAAACAGTCGTGTTGAACAGAACAAACAAAATGAGCTGGAGCAAACCTACTTAAAAGCCCTTTTGAACGATTTTGAGATCAATCAGCGGAAGCTAAATAACCTAATTGCAGCCAATCAGAACAACTACGACAACTCCCTAAAGCTTATAGGGCTTATTGGGAAAGAGCATGTAGAAGAGAATGAGTTTGCCAAATTGATGGTCACCACTTTTTCGTATGACATTCACTACAATCCTAACAATGCGGTACTGGATGAATTGCTCAATACCGGGAATCTAAAAAGCATCTCCTCTACTTATCTGAGGCAGCGCCTCACTGTTTGGATAGCGACCTTGGACGACGTAAAAAGTCAAGAGGAGGAACTCGCCAAGCAACGCGAAAAAGCCATGGAGATCTTATTGTCTGATAAATACAATATGAGATCCTTATTGGATGAGACCGGCATAAGTATCAATGAGCTCAAGTTGGCCCCTTCTGAAAAAGAATCGGCCTTTGAAGATCTGCTCAACAACAATAGTTTTGAAAGCCGGATGTTGCTTTTCGCACTCACCAGTCGCGGGACTCAGCTAGAACATTACTTGCCGCTTAAAAAAGAAATTGATAATATTCTCAAGACCTTGGCGGTAGAATTAGAAGATTAAGGACTATTCTTTTAGTACATTTAATAGCAAGAAACTTCAAGGTCCATGAGTAAGTCACGTAAAAAGATTGGTTTAGCCCCAGGCACCCTTGTCTTTACAGGAAACAAAAAACTAGATAAGGTTATTATCCATAAGTTGTCCTATAATTCAGAGGAGCTGGTACAGGGTGAATTTGACAGCCATACCGAACACCAAATTGCCCGACTAGACAACAAGAAAGTAGATTGGTTCGATGTGCGCGGTATGCACGACACAGAGCTTATTGCAACCTTAGGAGCCAATTTTGGGATGCATCCGCTTACCCTTGAAAACACAGTAGATATTCACCAACGTCCAAAATTCGAGGAGTACGAGAACGGCTTTTTTATCACCTTAAAGGCCTTGCGATTTGATGCAGAGACCAAAACTGTAAACAATGAACATTTGGCCATTTATGTGACCGAAGGGGCCGTTATCAGTTTTCAAGAGACAGAAAGTGACCTGTTCGAACCCGTGCGTGAGCGTCTAGAAAAAAGTAGCGGCCGGATCCGCAGTAGAGGTGCCGATTATTTGGCTTTTGCCCTGATGGATGTAGTAGTTGACCACTATTATGTGGTTATTGAAGGGTTTGAAGAAGTGATCAATCGACTGGAAGACGAGCTGACAGAAGATCCGACCACTGAGATCAAAAGCGAGATCCATCAGCTGAAAAAAGAACTGCTACGCATCAGAAAAAAAGTGATCCCTTTACGAGAGGCGACCTCGCAATTCTCAAAGTCCGAACACAAACTCATTGTAGACACCACACCTATCTTTGTTCGCGACCTTTACGAACACACTGTTCACGTTATAGATAACCTAGACTCCAACCGCGACCTGCTGAACGGACTGCAGGACCTCTATATCTCAGAACTGAGCTTTAAGATGAATAAGGTGATGCAGGTGCTGACCATAGTATCGACCATTTTTATCCCGCTGACCTTTTTGGCTGGGATCTACGGCATGAATTTTACCAACATTCCAGAACTCAACTACAAGTATGGCTATTTTATATTGCTTTGGGTGATGTTTGTTATTAGTATAATTCTGATATTCTTCTTTAGACGTAAACACTGGCTATAATTGTTAAAGGATTTTAACAGCTAATGGGCTCATTTAACGTTTTTTAGAACATATAACTAGAAAAATAGTTAAAGGCCGATAAAGGCCTTGACAAACTTCCGCTCAGGCTTATATTAAGAGTGTACCATTTACAAAAGCAGTGCCGCTCCGGTACTTATTTATCTTAAACTGATGAGCTTTCTTTGGTGCTTTCTGCACCCCTCATCCACACTGCAATCTTTTATTAACTCTAAAATTTCAGCATGAATTATTTAAACATGAATGATGAGAAATTGTTGCCTGTTGTGATCGAACTCAACACCCTACTGGCAGAATACCACATCTACTACCAAAAATTAAGAAACTATCATTGGAATATTCTCGGAAAGAATTTTTTCGACCTGCACGACAAGTTCGAAGAACTATACGGGCAAGCGCGAATCCGCATTGATGAGATCGCAGAGCGTATCTTGACCTTGCGTTATCACCCAGTAAGTAAATACAGTGATTACTTAAGAATTTCCAAATTAGAAGAATCAGAAAGCATTAAGACCGATCGCGAAATGGTGATCAGTATCTTGAATGACCATAGAATGCTACTAGCCCAAATGCGTACTGTCATGTTACACGCAGAAAATGCGAAAGATGAAGGAACCTTAGACATGCTAGGGGCCTACATAAGAGACATGGAGAAAGTAAGTTGGATGCTCAACACTTGGTCTAAACGTAACGAGGAGACCTTGGCTACGAGTCTAATCGAGGAGGCATAAGATGGCATTTCAAGAATAAGTATCAGCAAATCAAGTAACCGATAAACTGTCCGGCTGGTGGGAGACCTTTGTAGATAATCTTCCCAATCTAGGAGTAGCCCTAGCAGTACTGATAGTATCTTTTCTGGCATCCAAATTGGTTTACCGCGCAGTATTAAAACTGATCCACAAGCGAATCAATCAAACCAGTGTTACGCAACTCATTGCACGTACCGCATCAACCGTGGTGGTACTCGGAGGATTGATCCTCGCCTTGGTTTCCCTGAATTTAGGGCAAGCCCTAACAGCCATGCTATCGGCCGCCGGTGTTTCTGGATTGGTAATTGGTTTGGCGCTACAAGGAACACTCTCTAACCTAATCTCAGGTATCGTGTTATCCTTTAGAAAGAATATTAGCATAGGCGATTGGATAGAGTCCAACGGCTACGCAGGCGAAGTAACCGACATTAATCTCAATTACTTTGTGATGCGCGAGGCAGACAATAACATAATAGTATTGCCCAACCGTAAGATCATGGAGGTTATTGGAAACCCAGACAATTCCATAATTACCAACGACATAGAAAAGATCATCGGACGCCCGGCCAAAGACTTTCAAAAATACGCCAATGAAATGGCTTCGAGTGGCGTTTGGAGTCTGAGTGAAAAGCTAGTTTAACAACTAAATAAAATGGATCGTCGAATTGACGATCCATTTTAGCTTTTGGGTTTATAGGCTGATTCTTGCCAACGCTTAAACAGAACTTTGTAACTTATTGAAAAATTAAAGCCATGAGTAACGAAGTTCGCAAAGAATATTCCAACGCAGAGATCACTGTGATCTGGAAACCCAAACTCTGTATTCACGCCAAGGAATGTGTGAGTCGTCTACCCGAAGTTTACGATCCGGAGAAACGTCCGTGGATACAGCCGGAAAACGCTTCCGCCGCTGCATTAAAAGAACAGATAGACGCTTGTCCGTCTGGGGCCTTAAGCTATAAGATGGAAGGCGAAGCAGCTCCGGAAGCACAAAGTATGGAAACCAAAGTGGAAGTATTGGAAAACGGTCCGCTATTAGTTTACGGAACCTTAAAAGTTACGGATGCCGCAGGAGCTACCGAAACCAAAAACAGAACCACGGCCTTTTGTCGCTGTGGTCAATCGCAGAACAAACCCTATTGCGATGGGGCTCATGTGGAGGCCGACTTTAGAGGTTAGTCTTATATGCATAAAAAGCGAAAACCACCCCGAGGGGTGGTTTTCTTTGTTAAGGAAAAAATAGTAGTGATGGTTAGTATTATTCCTTAGTACATATTACGCAAGGCGGTAATATCATTACCGTTAAACTCTCCATCTTCGGTAGAGCTAAAACAAGCCAACATCACAGAAGTAGAATCATAACCGGTAGGTGTACCTGCAACATGAATTGCACCTACACCAGCTGATCCTTCATTTACGTTTTGCCCACAACTTTGTCTGCTAAAGTAGTCGGTGTGTCTAAAACCAACGGAGTGACCAATCTCATGTGTGATCACGTGCTCGTTCACATTGGTTGAATACACATCAAGTCCGTAGATCTGAACCCACTTGTAAGGCAGCCCTGAACTCGGGAAACCAGCGCTTCCACCAGCTCCAGACTGAGTAGGGTTGTTGTAAACCACCATGTCCTTGTCACCGTAGTTGGTTCCAAAGGTCAGGGTGAAGCTAATAGAAACTCCACTCAAGCGGTTGTAATTGTTAACGGCCCATTGCAAGGCAGTTCTGGCACGGCTAGATAGACCATAACCTCCGCCACCGGTATAACCGATAATAGTGATGTTTCGGCCTTGCTGTACCAAATTAGAAGTACGGTACTGCTTTGCCAGTGGGTCCGCATCTAAGCTAGCAGCCATTTCCTCTAATTGTTTCTCGGTCATTACAATGTCTTCTTCAATGAAGAGACGCTCCTCACTGCTTCCGTCTGGGAAGAAGAATTCATCGTAACGAATAAAATTGTGGTTCAATCCCAAATCTTGAACCTGCTCCACTACCTTTTGAGGTACTGGTTTTACCAGGTTGGCTTCTTCAATTTGGGCTTCGGTTTCTGCATCTTCTGAACAAGCAGAAAATACAAGTGCTGCCATAAGTAGGAGAGCACTTTTTCTAAGTACGTTTTTCATAGAAATCGCAATTAATGATTAGTGAAAATTGAATGATTTCCTTGAAGTTACGAAAAGAGAGGCTAACTAATGTTAGTAAAAAAGGGAGTGGCTAAAAGTTTGTGGTTCAGCCATAAAAGCCTTACACAATTTCGGCACTGAGGCCTGCATTGAGCAATTTTGTGCATCTGGGCTTGAGGTCTTCGTAGGGTCCGGTCTTCACGGTACACTTTCCTTTGTAATGCACAATTAAGGAACACTGTTCTGCCTGTTCTGGTGTGTGGTCACAGGTGGCAATTAAACAAGAAATCACGTGATCAAAGGTGTTCACGTCGTCGTTGTACAAGATGATCTCGTTCTCGCGCTGCTCGAGTACATCTACATCTAATTCTTCTTGATATTTCTCTTGTCCACTCATTATCAGGGCCTAAAATACAAATTTGGCCGCAATCCAACCGTCGCGGCTTTTATATTTAACGGGAGTTCCCCCCAGTTTGGTACAAGCTGCTTCTAAAATTTCACGATCGGCTTCTAGATACCCACTCAGGTAGATGGTCCCCCCTGGCTTCAACACCTCAACATAGGTTTGCAGGTCTGCCAGCAATATATTTCTGTTGATGTTCGCTATAATGGTATCGAATTGCTGATCTCCCAAAATACTGGCATCTCCTTGTTTTACAACAATATGAGGCTGGCCGTTGCGATCAATATTCTCCAAGGAGTTTTCGTAACACCACATATCTATATCGATGGCCTCCACATATGAGGCTCCGCGCATGGCAGCCATTATGGCGAGAACAGAAGTCCCACAGCCCATATCTAGCACGGCTTGCCCTACAACCTCATCTTCTAAGAGAAAACTCAGGATCATATGTGTGGTAGCATGATGCCCGGTGCCAAAGGACATCTTGGGTTCTATGATAATAGTATAGTCGGTTTCTGGAGTGTCTGTATGGAAAGGTGCTTTTACCGTGCAGCGATCGTCAACAACAATGGGATTAAAATTCTGCTCCCAGGTGGCATTCCAGTTTTGTTGCTGAATTTCCGCTTGGGTAAAGCTTATCTGAACTTCCTCAGAATTCAAGATAAAGATGTCTTCTAGTAACTGCGGATGCCAATCTTCCTTTTGAATATAGGCCTTGACCCCATCTTCAGTTTCTACAAAACTCTCGAATCCAACTCCCCCGAGTTCGGCAATAAGGATCTCGGTGAAAGGACTTACCCGATCTAGGGTAAAAATGTACTCGATGTAGATCATTATACCGGGAAAGCATTGACTATAGCGGTAAAGCTATCGGCCTTTAAAGAGGCCCCTCCGATTAGACCACCGTCTACATCGGGCTGCCCAAAGATCTCTGCAGCATTGTTAGGCTTCACGCTACCTCCGTAAAGAATGGTCACATTTTGCGCCAAATTATCGTTGTAACGAGCAGCCATATTACTGCGGATGTAAGCATGCATTTCCTGAGCTTGCTCTGGTGTTGCAGTCTCTCCTGTTCCAATGGCCCACACAGGCTCATAAGCCAGCACGATCTGCTCATAGGCAGACTCCTCAAGATCGTAGAGCGCTCCTTTTAATTGGTCAGCGACCACATCAAAATGTTTACCGGCACGGCGATCTTCTATCACCTCTCCGAAGCAAAAAATAACTTGTAAGCCAACAGCTAAAGCGGCTTTTACTTTTTCTGCCAATAAGGCCTCGTCTTCCCCAAAATAGGCACGGCGTTCACTGTGACCTAATATAACGGTATCTACACCCACGCTTTTTAACATAGCTCCGGAGATCTCTCCGGTATAGGCGCCACTCGCTTGTTGATGCATGTTCTGAGCAGCCACACTTATCTTAGAACCAGCGGTCTGGTCCACGGCAGCAGCTAGATTCACAAAAGTTGGAGCTACCATTACTTCCACTCCATCTTTGAGTTGTTCGTTCTTCAAGGCGGCGATCAAGGCCACAGACTCCTGCTTGTCACAATTCATTTTCCAGTTTCCGGCAACTAAAGGTCTTCTCATTCCAGTCGTATTTTTGGGTCGAGCCATCCGTAGATCACATCGACCATGATATTAATTATTATAAAGAGGAGAGCTATCACCAAGACAGCTCCCATTATTATTGGCAAATCTAAGGTATTCAGCGCATCTACGATCTCTTTTCCCAAACCATTCCATCCAAAAATGAACTCCACAAAGACCGCTCCTGCCAGCATAGATGCAAACCAACCAGATACGGCGGTAATCACCGGGTTCAGCGCATTCTTTAGTGCATGACGCCAGAGCAAACGCAGGGTGCTCATCCCCTTTGCTTTGGCAGTTCTGATATATTCTTGTTGCAAGACCTCCAAGAGGCTGTTGCGCATCAATTGGGTCACCACAGCCAAAGGGCGTATGCCCAAGACTATTGCCGGTAAGATCAAATTCTTCCACTGGATGCTTATGCCTTCGCCAAAGTCATCTACTTCATAAAGACTACCGGTCATGTTCAAACCAGTGATCTCGTGCCATAAAAATCCAAAGAGCCAAGCAAAGATGATCGCACTAAAAAAAGAAGGCAAACTCATGCCTAAAGTACTTATGATCTGAATCAACTTATCGACCCACTGGTCTTTGTACCAGGCCGAAACCACGCCTAAGACACCACCTAAAAGCATGGCCAAACTTATCGCCGAAACGGCTAAAACCACAGTGTTGGGTAAAGTTTCGCCTATAACTTGAGTTACGGGCTTGCCTGTCTTTTGAAAGCTCTCTCTTAAATAGGGGGCTTTTACGACCACTTGGGTTTCCCCTACAGTAAAGAGTTCGGTGGCGGAGTACTTGCCTGGGCTTAAATAAGTGTAATTGTCCGCTTGGGTAGAATGAAAGGAAAGCGGTGAAAGATCATTCAGATAGTAAAGGTACTGTGTGCCAATAGGCTTGTCAAAACCGTACTTCTTCTTAACGATAGCCAATTGTTCGGCACTTTCGTTCTGACCTAGCATCATTTGCGCCGGGTCTGGCAAGAGGGTAAAGAGCAAAAAGATCACGGTGACCACGCCAAATAGCGTGAGTAGTCCATAACCGAGTTTGCCCAATACGTATCCTACCACTATTGCTCTTCTTGTTGTACGTCCGCTAGAGTCAAAATCTTATACTGAAAATCTTCTCCAAAGAGGTCTGCAGCATATTCCTCAATAGTTTGTGTAAAGCCAGCAGCTTTGCGTCTTTCATTAACGGTTTCCGGATCGCGTATGGGCCAAATGAAATCTCCGCGCGCATCGCTATAAGACATACCTTGGGTTCCGTATTCTTGCAACTTGTTCTCGTTCATCAAATAACGATCTTCCATCATGGCGACCAAACGGAAAGGCAGCTCGTCTTTTGTGGCCGCCGCTTTCATCATATCCAAATAATCTGGGATCTTCTCCGGATTGTGTTGTATCACATACCATGCAGCAGTATTTGTAGGCTCGCCAACAACGCTTTTCCCTGGGTATCCTTGCTTATTTAAAATACGCTCTACAAAGAGTAAATTACTTTTATCTATGGCCATTTGCTTACCCCAAAGATCACCGTTGTGCTCTTCTGGTGATAGCCCCATGGCTTCTCCAATAGCTTTACGCTCTTCATCTGAACTAGCCATGATTAATTTGCGATAGCGCTGATCTAGAACTGCAATACTGTCCAAACGACGCTTCAAGGCAAAGTCTAGATCGGGCATGGCTCCTTCTAATTCGTTGAGCTGTAATTCGAGCGCATCATTCCAGTGCAGTTTCTGCATGATGGTTCCTTTTTGAAGCTCTAATACTCCAGGGTTAGAGCGAACTATGGTTTTAAGGGTAGTCTCATCGCAGAAATAAAAATCAAAATTCAGCTCGTATTTTTCCTTTAAAGCCTCGGTCTCCTCCTTACTAGAAGCAGACATTCCAATAACCTCATAGCCCTTTTTAATAGCTTGATTGGTTATTGCTCTAATGTTGTCGTAACCTTCCAATTCTGTATTGGAAAGCGAATAGGCCACCACTACGATCAGGTTAGGTTCTTCCAATAAGGCAGCAGCCTGATCTTCGCCATTGCGCTCTATGGTAAAATCGTGTATAGGCGGTTCGTAACCTTCTTGAACCAAATTGGTTTCGTAACCAATGAGTTCCCCATCTGTATCTGGATAGTCTCCAAAGGTCTTGATTTCTTTCTCTTGGCCATTCACATCGAATTTCCAAGTATACTCGTAAATGGCCTTTGGTGCATCCGCAGGAACACTCATACCCTCTTGAATATTGGCTCCTATTTTGTAAGGTCTAAAATCGATGGCTGGCAAATGCATAAGCACGTGATAGCAAAAAACCATGGAGGCTACAAAAGACAACAAGACCACTGCCCTGCGCACTTGTTTACCAAAGAAGGGTTGAATGTGTTTTTGCCCAATGAACAGAATCAGAATAAGCACTAACAAGACCAAGTCTTTATAAAAGCTCTCCCAAGGAGTAAGCTTCATAGCATCTCCAAAGCAACCACAATCGGTTACCTTACCAGTTACTGCGGAATAGAAGGTCAAGAAAGTGAAGAAAATGATCATCAGCAGCAAACTCCAAACCGTGAACTTGCGCGCATAACCTAAAATAATCATCACTCCAAGCAGTACTTCGTAGATCACAACCACTACGGCGATCAAAAGAGCAAATGGAATCAAGAACTCTAAGTTGAGCACCTCAGCAGCGAAATACTCTTTGAGCTTAAAGGAGAACCCTACAGGGTCGTTGAGCTTAATAAAGCCACTGATCAAAAAAAGTATACCGACAAATATTCTAGAAAATCCTACTAAATACTTCAAACTAAAAAGGGAATTGAATTAAACTTGAGTGGTTGTTTCTGCATGCCCCATATGAATGAGTGCAAAGACCGCATAATTGATCATGTCCTGATAATTCGCGTCTATTCCTTCTGAGACCAAGGTCTTACCTTGATTGTCCTCTATCTGCTTTACGCGAAGTAGTTTCTGAAGGATAAGATCCGTAAGCGAGCTCACGCGCATGTCGCGCCAAGCTTCACCATAATCGTGGTTCTTGTCAAGCATCAATTGCTTGGTGATAGCGATCTTCTCGTCGTATTGACTCACGGCCTGATCCAGGTTGAGATCGGGTTGTTCTACCACCCCTAATTCCAGCTGAACCAAAGCCATCACACAGTAATTGATGATCCCGATGAATTCTGGCGCTTCACCCTCGTCGACCTTGCGCTGCTCGTTTTGCTGCAAGCTGCGTATGCGTTGGGCTTTGATAAAGATCTGATCGGTCAGCGATGGCAGTCTTAATATGCGCCAGGCGCTACCGTAATCTTTCATTTTCTTAATGAACAAGCTTCTGCATTGGGCGATAACCGCATCGTATTGCATTGCTGTTTGGGCCATAAAATCGTCGGATTGTTTGCGTAAATTTCGCTTAAATTATTGAAAAGTTCACGCCTTTTTTGAATCTTTTAGAATTCGACCTTGAATTTCACCGATTAGTCCTAATTTTGAGCAAATCCCTGCTCGTAGATAATGATCCCAAACTGGAAATCCTTAAACTGTAAAGGCCAATTGATATCCTTAGAAGAACCGCAAGTTATGGGAATCATCAATGTGACCCCAGATTCCTTTTATGACGGCGGAGCCAATCTAGAGGTTCAAAAAGCTGTGCAAACTGCCAAAGCAATGCTCCATGTCGGCGCTAGATTCTTGGATGTTGGCGGCTATTCCTCCAGACCTGGAGCTGAGGATATTTCTGTTGGAGAAGAAGCTGGACGCGTAACTCCGGTTATTGAAGCGATCTTAAAGGAATTTCCTGATGCGCTAATCAGCATAGATACTTTTAGAAGCGAAGTTGCTCGACAAGCTGTTGCAGCCGGTGCGGCAATCATCAATGATATCAGCGGTGGGCATTTGGATGCGCAGATGTTACCTACTGTTGCAGAGCTGCAAGTGCCCTACATTATGATGCATATGCGAGGTACGCCACAGACCATGAAGTCGCTCACCGAGTATGACAACCTCATCTTAGAGATCAAAGATTATTTTGCTACCCAGCTCCACAGCGCTAGAGCGCTGGGGATCAATGATGTTATCATTGATCCTGGGTTTGGCTTTGCCAAAACCGTGGAGCAGAATTACCAGCTGCTAGATCGGATGCAAGAATTGAACGACTTGAATTGCGCCATACTCGCCGGTGTTTCTAGAAAATCAATGATCTATAGAACCTTAGACACCACAGCTCAAAATGCCTTAAATGGCACAACAGCCTTAAATGCTTGGGCCTTAGACAGAGGCGCCAATATCTTGAGAGTACACGATGTGGCTGAGGCTGTGGAATGTATAAAACTTCATAAAGCATTATCTGCATCTCGCCAATAAAAGCGGCTTTAGACTTCGCATTAATTTGTTAAATTTACAAGCAAAGCTAAAAAGCGTTGGACCTCTTAGACATCCGTGTTATTGATATTGTAGACATCGTCTTGGTGGCGGCGCTGCTGTTTTACCTCTACCGCTTGGTAAAAGGCACGGTTGCGATCAACATATTCATAGGGATTGTGATTCTCTATACGGTATGGAAGTTCACAGAACTGCTAGAGATGGAACTCTTTAGCAAAATCCTCGGTGGATTCTTAGGAGCTGGAGTTTTTGCTCTTATTGTTGTTTTTCAGCAGGAGATCCGCAAGTTCTTGCTTATGGTGGGCTCTACCAACTTTAAGGCCCGCAAGAAATTCTTTAAACAATTCAAACTCAACAACACTGGTGATTCGGTAAGTACTAATGTGCAAGATATATTAGCGGCCTGTAAAAAAATGGGAGCCCAATATGCCGGAGCCTTAATAGTGATAGAACGCAATACTAATCTGGACTTTGTCAAGAATACAGGAGACCGTATGAATGCAGAGGTAAATCAGCCAATTATAGAAAGTATATTCTTTAAGAACAGCCCGCTGCACGACGGCGCCATGGTTGTAGAAGGCAATACCATTACAGCTACTCGCGTGATCTTACCGGTATCCAACGACAGAAACATCCCCTTAAGATTTGGCCTGAGGCATCGCGCCGCCATAGGTATCACAGAAAAAACGGACGCTTTGTGCCTTGTGGTCTCAGAAGAGAACGGGCAGATCAGTTATATCAAAGACGGGGAATTCATAGCTTACGACAATTTTGAAGCCCTCGGCGAAATCATCAGAACCGATTTAAGCTAAGCTCATGAATTGTAAAAACTGCAACGAACCCCTAGAACACGGTGCGCAATTCTGTAACCACTGTGGTGCCCGTGTCATTTTAGAACCCTTTACTTTCAAATACGTCACTCAAGATTTTGAGGAGCGGTTCCTGAATTTAGATCGCAACTTATTGGTAAGAACCTTTCGCGATATGGTAATTAGACCCAAAGCGGTCATAGATGGTTATATAGACGGGGTGCGGAAACGTCATATGAATTTGGCCAACTGGCTTGCCGTTGCCTTGACCGCGAGTGGGCTTATGATCTTTGTGGTGCGTAATTTTTACCCGGAGTCCTTAGACATGCAATGGATGATCGACGCTATGGGCGAATCTTCTAAGGACAATCCGTTCTTACAAAGCTTAAATCAAGAAGACCCGACAGAAAATATGTGGTGGATGGAATACCAAGCCATCCTTTACATTCTGCTGATCCCCATATATGCGCTTTTGTCTAAGATCACCTTTATAAGACAAAAAGCCTATTCTTATTTAAAGCATATTGTCATAGTGGGCTATACGCAATCTTGGATGAGTCTTGCTATGACAATCCCAGTTTTGATCTTATTGGCTTTGGGAGCGAATTATATGAAAATGAGTTATTGGATAATCGCCTTTAACTTCTTGTTCAGTGCCTATGTGTACAAGCGGGTGCTTGAACTTAGTTTCTTGGGTATAGTCTGGCGATCCCTGCTCTTTATTTTGGTGGGACTAGGTCTCTATATCTTTATAATTATTGCGACAATTCTCTTTATGGTCGCTTTCGGATCGGCATTTGGAGCATAAAGCTAGACAGCCTCTTCTGCCATGAACTGCACCTCGTAAAGGTTTTTGTAGTAGCCTCCGTCTATGGCCAATAAGTCCTGATGCGAACCTTGCTCCACGATCTTTCCTTGATCCATTACAATAATGGTGTCGGCCTTTTTAACGGTAGCCAAACGGTGGGCGATAACTAGTGAAGTGCGCCCTTCGGTAAGTTTTTCTGTGGCTTTTTGGATGAGCTCTTCGGAATAGGTGTCTATGGAGGAGGTCGCTTCGTCTAAGATGAGAATATCTGGCTGACTCACATAAGCTCTCAAAAAGGCCAAAAGTTGGCGCTGCCCAGAAGAAAGCATACTTCCACGCTCCTTAACATTGTAGTGATAGCCGTTGGGTAAGCTCTCTATAAAGTCGTGCACCCCGATCTGTTTAGCTGCGGCAACAACCTCGGCTTCAGAGATGTTTGGATCGTTCAGGGTTATGTTATTAAATATAGAATCCGCAAATAAGAAAACGTCTTGCAAGACTATAGCGATACCTTTTCTTAGCGATTCCAAACGGTACTCTTCTATTGGGTGACCATCTACGGCAATGACTCCAGAATTGCGCTCATACAAGCGCGAGAGCAAGTTAATGATGGTAGACTTTCCGGCCCCTGTTGCACCCACTATGGCCACAGTCTGTCCGGGCGCTACCTTAAAGGAGATACCTTTGAGTACTTCTTCGTCTTCCACATAGCTAAAGCGAACGTCTTGGAAAGTGATCCCACCTTTGGCGTCATCCCAAGTTTGAGTTCCCTGGTTGGCAATTTGCGATTCGGTATCTAGCACTCCAAAAACACGATTCGCAGCAACCATTCCCATCTGTAATGTGTTGAACTTGTCTGCAATTTGACGCAGCGGTCTAAATAGCATTTGCGACAACATGATAAAGGCCGTAATGTCTCCAACAGAAATATTACCCCCGCCTATGATGTCTCTAGCACCATACCAGGCAATTAAGCCAATTGCTACAGAAGATGCGATCTCTGCTATTGGAAAGAAGATAGAGTTATACCAAACCGTGCGGATCCAAGCTTTTTTGTGCTTTTCGTTTATGGCGTGAAAAGCCTTGTATTCGGTGTCCTCTCTAGCAAACAACTGCACAATCTTCATTCCGGTAATGCGTTCTTGCACAAAGGTGTTTAGATTGGCCACTTGGGTGCGCACTTCCTCAAAAGCAGATTTCATAGCTCTTTGGAAAACCCTTGTCGCATAGACCAAGACCGGTAAAATAGGTAAGATAATAAGAGAGAGTTCCCAACTCATAAAGAACATCACTCCCAATACGGCAACCATTTTTAGCAGATCACTGATTATCATAAAGAGCCCCTGAGAGAAGATGCTAGAAATGGTCTCAATATCGTTTACAGCTCTTGTGGTTAAACGCCCCACAGCACTTTTGTCAAAATAGGCCATTTTAAAGCGCAGCATATGCCCAAACAGCTTAACGCGGATATCTCTAATAACACTTTGCCCTAACCAGTTCGCGTAAAAGATAAAGGAGAGCTGAAACAAGACCTCAAAAAGCAGCATTCCTGCCATAAGCAGTACAAAGAAGAGTAGCAGTTCTGCGTTCTTGCCACTAATGGCCTGGTCCATGGCTAATTTGAGCACATACGGACGTGCCACTCCCAAGACAGACATCATGATCACAGAAAGGGCCACAAAATAAAAAGTACCCTTATAGGCTTGGGTATACCCTAAGAGTCTTTTGAATAATTTAAAATCGAATGCCTTTCCGGATTTTTCGCTCATGATCTGTAGAGGGCTTCTGGATAGCTAACCATGTGTAAAAATAAGCCTTTTGCCGGAGCTGAAGCCCCTGCCTCGCTCCTATTTTTTGATGCAATAAGCTCTGGAATGGATTCCACACTTCTTTTTCCGTAGCCTACCTCTAGGAGCGTTCCCACCACCGCGCGCACCATATTGCGCAAAAAACGATCCGCAGTAATGGTAAAAACAAGCTTATGGCCTTCTTGCTCCCAATGGGCCGTTGTTAAATTGCAGATATAGGTCTTCACATCGGTATTGGAACGCGAAAAACACTGAAAATCTTGTATCCCTAGTAGCAATTGGGCCGCCTGGTTCATAAGAGCCACATCTGGATTTCTGTGCAAAATATGACTAAAGCGCACTCCAAAAGGATCTTTCCCGAGGCAGATGTAATACTTGTAAGTTCTGCCTGTGGCGTGAAAGCGCGCATGAGCATCGTCTTGTACAGCTCTAATGGATTTTATGCTGATGGACGGCGGCAAGAAACTGTTTAGCTTGTCTTGCCACTGCGGTTCGTCTAAAGAGAGATCGGTATCTACATGTGCCATGATCTGGGCAGCATGCACTCCGGTATCGGTTCGTCCTGCGCCCACTATCCCAGTATCTATCTTACACACCAGGCGCAAGGCTTCTTCTAAAGCTTCTTGAACACTGATGGCTTTGGGTTGGCGTTGCCAGCCGTGAAAGTCGGTGCCGTCAAATGCTATTTCTAAAAAATACCGCAAGTTCTCGTACTTTTACAGCTGCAAAGATAAGGCTTCCCATGACCAAAATCCTACTGCTTTCTGATACCCACTCCTATATCGATGATCGTATCTTGGAATATGCCTCTGGGGCGGACGAGGTATGGCATGCGGGAGACATAGGCGATCTGAAAGTTACAGACCAACTCAAAGCTGTAAAACCCCTACGCGCAGTATACGGAAACATAGACGATGCCGAGGCCCGTGCCGAATTTCCAGAAAACAATCGTTTTATGTGTGAGGGTGTGGATGTATGGATCACCCACATTGGGGGCTACCCGGGGCGCTACAACCAACGCGTACGTGAAGAAATTTATCGCAATCCGCCCAAACTTTTTATTTGCGGGCATTCTCACATACTTAAAGTAATGCCCGATAAAAAAACAGGCTTATTACACATGAATCCCGGTGCCATAGGCAAGCATGGGTTTCATAAAGTAAGGACTATGCTTCGCTTTGAGATTGATGGGGATAAGATCCAGAATCTAGAAGTTATTGAGATGAAAAGGTAAACCTGTATTTAGCTTGCAACGTTCGTGCGAATCCGCAGCAAAACCAGCAAGCAGCTGCTGGACTAGAGATGCATTGGGACGATTTGGGCCGTCAGGACCAAGAGCTTTCAATGCATCTATGGATGAGGGTTGCTAGGTTTTCAAGGACGAGCGCGCGTTGCTAGCGTTTTTTGTTTCTTTTTTGAGCAATGCCAAAAAAGAAAGTAAAAGAAAAATAATCTTTTTTAAGGCCAATTTATAGAAGATGGCAATGAGTCCGCGCAAGGGATTGAAGCTAGCTACCGTGTAGCGCGGAAAGCCCGGTGCCGTCATGGGCGGCATGCGCCCAAATATTCTAACTAAATCTTAAAACAAAAAAAGCCTCTGAGTTGGCATACTCAAAGGCTTTCCACTAATATACTAAGATAATAGGTTTAACGTAATCGGTCCGCAGATTTTACGAGCTCCTCGTCCCGTCTGATGGCTTTGTTGGCCAAAGCCAGAAAAACGATAGAAACGATGGGCACGAGTAGCGCAATACCCTTCTCTGAGGCGATAGCCTCTCCGGATACACTTAGGGCACGATACACGAAAACTCCTAGTAAAAAAAAGTTTAACAGAACAGCAAGTCTGTTGAGCACAAACTGCAACTGTCTCTTTTTGAATTGAAAGATCGAAATCGCAACATCGAGTATTGCGAGCGCCATAGGTATTGCAACCAAAAGTTCGTCTTTGGAAACCAATACTTGGCCAGCGTTGTCTGCAACTACAGGAAACCAGATATAGAGTCCAATTAGTGCTAAACTCGCCAACAACATATAAACGGTTTGTATGCGTTGTAACATCCTTTTTATACGCGTTTGGAGGGCAAAAATAATGTTTCTTTTTTTATCCTCCTTGCGTATTTAAACAAAATATATTTGTATTATTGCAGTATCAATTCGGAGTTGAGACCACACGACTCCTTATTCTCCAAAGACATTTTACAATTTTCTCTTCAACGAAAATTCTTCATTCATTACATTTTAATAATTCTTTCCTCAGATGTTTGATATCTCTGAATTAAAAACAAAAAAGCTACCCGAACTTCAGGAGTTAGCAAAAACGCTTAGTGTCCCCAAATACCGAAGCTTAAAGAAATTAGACCTTGTATACCAGATCTTGGATTACCAGGCAGCCAATCCGCAGGCTGTAAAAGCGGTAAAAGAAGCTCAAGGCCCAGAAGAAGCTCCAAAAGCAGAGCAGCAACAGGCGCCTAAGCAAGAGCAGCAAAACGCTCCAGAAAAAAGACAAGACAACCGCGGCAAGCAAAACCAACGCCAAGACAACCGTCGTAACCAGCAGCAGAAGAATCAGCAGCAAAAAGGACTACAAAACGACGACAAAGGCAAAGACAACAATGCCAAGGATAACAACGGTTCTAAAGGCCAAGATAACAAAGGCAAGAATCAGAAAGACAACCGTAAGGACAACAGAAACGGCGGTCGCAATCAGAAGAACCAAAACAACAACGGCAATAACAACAATAACGGAAACAAAGACAATCGCAACCGTTACCGAGAGCCAGACTTTGAGTTCGAGGGTATCATTGAGAGCGAGGGTGTATTAGACATCATGCAAGACGGTTACGGCTTCTTGCGATCTAGTGACTACAACTATTTGTCGTCTCCAGACGATATTTATGTATCGCAGTCGCAGATCCGTTTGTTCGGATTAAAAACTGGAGATACGGTACTTGGTGAAGTGCGTCCTCCTAAAGAAGGCGAAAAGTACTTCCCACTGATCAAAGTGAGCAAGATAAACGGTTTGAGCCCAAATGTGGTGCGTGACCGTGTGTCTTTTGAGCACTTAACTCCGCTCTTCCCAGAAGAAAAATTCAATATAGCCGACAAGCAAGCGACTATCTCTACCCGTATCATGGACCTCTTCTCTCCAATTGGGAAAGGCCAACGTGGTATGATCGTATCTCAACCTAAAACGGGTAAGACAATGCTTTTAAAAGACATTGCCAACGCCATTGCGGCCAACCACCCGGAGGTATATCAAATTGTACTGCTTATAGACGAGCGCCCAGAAGAAGTTACCGACATGCAGCGTAACGTAAGTGGCGAGGTTGTAGCCTCAACCTTTGACAAGGAAGCTTCAGAACACGTACGCGTAGCCAATATCGTAATAGAAAAGGCCAAGCGTTTGGTAGAATGCGGTCACGACGTAGTGATCCTTTTGGATTCCATTACGCGTTTAGCCCGTGCCTACAACACCGTACAGCCTGCATCTGGTAAGATCCTTTCTGGAGGTGTAGATGCCAACGCCCTGCACAAACCAAAGCGTTTCTTTGGTGCGGCCCGTAACATTGAGAACGGCGGTAGTTTGAGTATCATCGCTACAGCACTTACAGAAACAGGTTCTAAAATGGACGAGGTGATCTTTGAAGAATTCAAAGGAACCGGTAATATGGAACTGCAGTTAGACAGACGTATCTCTAACCGAAGAATCTTCCCGGCCATTGACCTTATGAGTTCCTCCACGCGTCGTGATGACATCTTGTTAGATGAGAATACCATACAACGCATGTGGGTAATGCGCAAGTATTTGGCAGACATGAACCCTGTAGAAGCCATGGAATTTATTCTAGACCGTGTAAAACAAACCCGTTCTAACGAAGAGTTCCTCATTTCTATGAATGGGTAGCCTATTAAAATCTTAATTATAGTTCAAAGAAGGAGTCTTGTTTTTGCAAGGCTCTTTTTTTATGGCGTTCCCAGCCTTGCAGGCTGGGCGGGCTATTCGCGCTACACGGTAGCTAGCTTCTATCCCTAACGCGGGGATTTTACCTTTTTATTTTTATCTGATCTTGTATTTAGCAGCGAGGGCTGTCAACCTTTTCTCGACTTTTCTTTGCTCGTCCAAAGAAAAGTAGCAAAAGAAAAGACTTTCCAGCCCAACTCGAAGGCTTCATTGCTTACGCAATACCGCAAAAAAACTCCTATTATTCCGCCTAACCGGCGGAAGAGATGACCGGAGCTTTTTTTTGCTAAGCACCGAGTTGGGAGAAACTTGGCTATAAATTTTTTAACTTTAAACTGCTCCTCACAAATCAATTAAAGCTATGACAAAACTTTTACTAATTGTAATTGTATTTGGTCTTTGGGGAAATGCCGCTGCACAAGATTACGATCCTGAGTTAGTGAATACCTGGGGACTTGTTGCTATAGATAGAGATCTGTTACCCACGGCCTATACCACAGATGTAAGCCCCGCTATAACACCATACCTAAAAGTTAATGCAGACCTAAGCTTTGAAGGCTTTGGAGCTTGCAATTCATTTACAGGCAGTTTTTCTGTGGGCGTTGGAACTGGCTTAGAAAGTATTTTCATTCCCGAGTTCTCGGCTACAGACAACACTTGCGACTCGGAGAGTCAAAACAATTATGAGGATGCCTATTTTTGGCAGCTCAACCTACCGGTTCCTTTGCTTGAATACGAATATTCAATAACAACCGGCTCAGACGGAGAACCTCTTTTAACCCTAGGATTTGGCAGTGGCTTTTACTTGTATTTTACCCCAACCACTTTAAACGTAAGTGAACAGCCATTATCAACACTACAGGTTTATCCCAACCCTACTTCAGATTATTTCGTGATCAACAAATCTGTGCCTGCAGATGCTCAGATTACCTTATTCAGCATGAGCGGTCAAATTCAAAAATTAGATTATAAAACCAATGGCGTTTATAACGTTTCTTTCCTTTCCAGTGGGGTTTATTTTTTAACTATTACGACCTCTGAATGGCGGAAACAGGTTAAGTTGGTTAAGAATTAACCACGACTCCTCACGAGCCTACCAGAAAACAAGCTGGCAGCTTAAAACCGTCGCTTACATGGCAACCGAGGTTTGTTCGGTTCGATGTTGGCTGTGCGTTTCTTGCAAAGTAGTTTGCCCGCAAATCTACGCAGCAAACGCAGCCAACTCAAAAAAACCGAGGGGTTTAGCACAAGGTGCTAAATGACATTCTAAGCGACTTGATTTTTTGCACACTTTTTTATCAAGAAAAAAGTGTGAAGAAAAAACAAAAAATAAAACCCCCAAGCTTTCGCTAGGGGGTTTTTAAGTACGGTAAAGTAGTAAACCTTATAGAGAAGCTACATGCTTCGCCATGTTCGATTTTAGGTTAGCGGCTTTATTTTTGTGAATAATGTTACGCTTTGCCAATTTGTCTACCATAGAAGCAACTTCAGGAAACATAGTTTCTGCATCTTTCTTCTTGGTAGTCTCAAACAAACGCTTCATTGCATTACGAGCAGTTTTGTGCTGGTAACGGTTACGTAGACGTTTGGTCTCGCTGTTTCTTATGCGCTTTAAGGCTGACTTATGATTTGCCATTTCTACTTTTAATTAGTAGCCCGTAGGGGATTCGAACCCCTGTTACCAGGATGAAAACCTGGCGTCCTAACCCCTAGACGAACGGGCCATTTGGTTTCAAATGCGGATGCAAAAATACAACTATTTTTTATTGTCGCAATATTATGCAAAACTTTTTTCAAGGGAACTGAAAATTTTTTCCTCCCTAGTACGCTTTCGCAAATAAAACCCTTCTGGCAGAGGGCTTACCGCTGTAAATACAGCTACCCGCTTCTTCTTTGGCATCCAACGGAATACAACGAATGGTTGCCTTGGTTTCTTGTTTTATACGCTCTTCGGTTTCAGAAGTTCCGTCCCAATGGGCCGAAATGAATCCGCCTTTACCATTAAGCACTTCTTTGAACTCCTCATAACTGTTTACTTCTGTGGTATGTTCAGCTCTATACGCCACAGCACGATCAAATAATCCGTTTTGGATCTCTTCCAAAAGGCCTGTAACTGTACTTACCACCTGATCGTTGGCAATGATCTCTTTCTTAAAAATATCTCTACGAGCAATCTCTACCGTACCGTTCTCCATATCCTTAGGTCCAATGGCAATACGCACAGGAACTCCTTTAAGTTCGTATTCGCTGAACTTCCAGCCTGGTCTGTGGGTATCTCTATCGTCATAATGCACACGAACACCTGCAGCTTTAAGATCTGCTTTTAATTTATTGGCTATCTCACTCACAGCTGCCAATTGCTCTTCTCCTTTATAAATAGGCACAATTACCACCTGATCTGGTGCCAAAAATGGCGGTAAGACCAAGCCATTATCGTCTGAATGGGTCATGATAAGCGCTCCCATCAAACGCGTAGAAACACCCCAAGAAGTAGCCCACACATGCTCCAGCTTGCCTTCTTTAGAGGTAAACTGTACATCAAAGGCCTTGGCAAAGTTCTGCCCTAAGAAGTGAGAGGTTCCAGCTTGTAAGGCCTTACCGTCTTGCATCAAGGCTTCAATACAATAAGTCTCTAAAGCTCCAGCAAATCGCTCGCTCTCGGTTTTGGTTCCCTTAACTACAGGCACCGCCATATACTTCTCAGCAAACTCCGCATAGACATGCATCATTTGCTCGGCCTCAGCAATGGCCTCTTCTTTGGTCGCATGGGCTGTATGCCCCTCTTGCCATAAGAACTCAGCAGTACGTAAAAACAAACGCGTACGCATCTCCCAACGAACCACATTGGCCCATTGGTTGATCAAAATAGGTAAGTCCCTGTAAGACTGGATCCACTTGCGATAGGTATCCCAGATAATGGTCTCAGAGGTTGGTCTTACGATCAACTCTTCTTCTAACTTCGCATCAGGGTCCACAATGATTCCACTTCCATCCTCGGCATTCTTAAGACGATAATGCGTAACTACAGCGCATTCCTTGGCAAAACCATCAACGTGGCTCGCCTCCTTAGAAAAATAGGATTTAGGGATAAATAGCGGAAAATAAGCATTCTTATGACCAGTTTCTTTAAACATGCGATCCAGTTCTGCCTGCATGCGCTCCCAAATAGCATACCCGTAGGGTTTGATCACCATCGATCCTCTTACACCAGAGTTTTCGGCCAAGTCGGCCTGCACTACCAGCTCGTTATACCATTTGGAATAATCCTCGCTTCTACTTGTTAAATTCTTTCCCATTTCCTGAGTTTGGCATAGAAATTGCTCCTTTTTAAGCAATTAGTTAATCTTGGCAAAACTAACTAATTTTATAATGTTCAACAATTAAAACTATGTTGCTATGAAAAGAGTTACTTCCTTCCTGCAAAAGCCCTTCAACTGGTCTTTACTCGGCCTTGTTGGACTGCTTTTGACATCCTGCGGAACCTACCAAAATGCATCCTACTCTGAAGACGGCATTTACTCCACCGGAACAATGGGAGTTCCTTCAGACAATTCAGGCGCTGAGCAAACTGCAAATGCAGATCAAAGTGCCAATAGCAACTACTACAAACAATACTTTGGGGCCAAGAGCGCCCAAATCTCCAATATCTCCGATCAGGCAGATATTTTTACCGATATAGACAGTTATACCTCCGCAGAGACCATTACGGAAGACGGGCTCATCGTTATTGAAGAAGAGCAAGAGTCTTACGGACCTTGGGGAACCAACGCCACCGATGTTACCGTAAACATTTACGACAACGGCTGGGGCGCTTGGGGCGGCTGGGGCTTTGGTGCTGGCTGGGGCTGGGGTAATGGATTTAACCGCTGGGGCTGGGGTCCCGGTTGGGGCGGCTGGGGCGGCTGGGGCTGGAACTACGGCTTCAACGCTGGCTTTGGCTGGGGCTGGGGACCTGCTTGGGGACCTGCTTGGGCCTATGGACCAGGATGGTATTGGCCTGCTGGCTACGGCTGGGGCTGGGGTAATGGATACTGGAATTACAACGGCTACGGATACGGGCGAGGATATGCATATAACAGAGGCCGCAGAGCGGATTATCGCGGAAACGTACCTTATGGTAGTGCAGCAGCGAATCGCACAGCAGCAACCAATAGCAGACGCTCTTCTTATAGTCGATCTGAAGTTACCCGTCGCGTGAATCAGGCCAACGCACGCAGAAACTCAAGCAATATGAGTTCGCGATCTAGCGGTAATATGACCAACTCTCGCGCACGTAACAGTCGCAATATGAGCAGTGGTCGCAACTCTGGCAATATGCGCTCAAGTTCTCCGAATGTCAACAGCAGATCGCGTTCGGGAAGCTTTAACAACCGTTCTCGTAGCAACAGCAGTAGCGGATCTATGAGAAGCTCAGGCTCAGGAAGTCGCAGCAGCGGATCTATGAGAAGCAGCGGAGGCAGTATGCGCAGCAGTGGAGGCTCTCGCGGTGGCGGAGGCTCAAGAGGCGGCGGTGGACGCAGAGGCGGACGCGGATAAAATCAAGCATCAATCATTCTTACTATAAAACAACGCAATGAGAAAGTTAGTTTACCTACTCATCTTGGGAGGCCTTATGCCCAATTTGTATGCCCAAGGAATATCAGACGTACTCAGGTACAGTCAGGAATCAGTTTACGGAACAGCGAGATTCAATGCCATGAGTGGTGCCTTTGGCGCCCTGGGTGGCGACCTGTCTGGGGTCGCACTCAACCCTGCGGGTTCGGCGGTTTTCTTATACAACTACGCGTCTGCCTCTGGCGGATTGGTAGATCGTCAGAACGACATCTTGTATTCAAATACCTTCAATACTAGTGCAGATATCGATGCAGCAATCACCCAAGCTGGAGCCGTTTGGGTTTTTGGAAACAGCAGCGATGAAAGCGATTGGGGAAAATTTACTATAGCAGTGAACTACGAACTGCAAAACAACTTTGACAATGAGGTAGTAAGTATCGGGACCAATACTGTTGGAATAGATCAGTTCTTTCTCAATCAGGCAGAAGGCTTGCCTTTGGAACTCTTACAGTTGCAGGGCGGAGAATCTATTCCAGATCTCTATCAATTCTTAGGAGAGACAGAAGGAGCTGCTGCTCAATCGGCGTTTTTAGGCTTTCAGTCCTTTATTATTGATCCGGTAGAGAACACTCCAGGAAATACAGCTTACTTTTCAAATGTGGCTCCGGGGAGTTTTAATCAGGAGCATTTCCGTGTAGATTCTGGTTATCAAGGAAAATACACCTTCAATCTCGCTACCGAATACAAGCAAAGTCTGTATTTGGGAGTAAACTTGAACGCCCATGCCATCGATTACAGAAGTTCAACCTTTTTGTTCGAATCTAACAACAATGCTAATACGGCTATAGATCAGATAGGCTTTGAAGAAAATCTTTGGGTCTTAGGTTCAGGATTCTCTGCACAAGTTGGTGCAATCGCAAAACTTGGAGATATTCTAAGAGTCGGTATTACCTATGATACACCCACTTGGCTTACGCTTTCAGAAGAGACTTCTCAGAGCATAGAGACCAGAAGAATTTTGAATGACAACAGCACTATCATCGAGGTAGTAGACCCGAGAGTAGTAAACATCTTTGCCGATTATCGCATGCGCACACCAGGTCAAGTTAAGGCCAGCGCTGCTTTATTATTCGGACAAGCAGGTCTTGTTAGTTTTGATTACGGTTATAAGGATTTCACCGAAATGCAATTCACTACTAACGACCCTTTCTTTAATATTCAAAACGCACTTATAGAGAACACCTTTAAGGCAGCTTCTTCTTATCGTTTGGGTGGCGAGTACCGCGTGAACCAATGGAGTTTCAGAGGAGGTTACCGTTTCGAAGAAAGCCCTTTTGAAGACACTTCTTTAATGGGAGATCTAAGCGGTTATTCTTTAGGATTAGGTTATTCTCTAGACAATGTAAAGATAGACTTGAGTTATGCTACAGCACAGCAAGATCGCAGTGAAGCACTCTACGGAACCGGACTTACTACTCCTACGAACATCGATCAGCAAATGGATGTCTACACCTTGAGTTTAGGATTCTTTTTCTAGGCTGACGTTATAATAAAATTAAAAATCCCGCCGATTGGCGGGATTTTTTTATTTATCGTTTTAAGGTAAAGTGGCCTCTAAATTCTTTTTCAACTTCGTCTTCCTCATAGATCACCTGGAACCAGTAGTCGCTAGATGGCATCGGGTTTCCGTTGTAGGTTCCATCCCAGCCTGGACCTAGTGGACTCAGCTGCTTGAGCAGTTTTCCAAATCTGTCAAATATATAAATTTTTGCCTTAGGGTTACTGGCGATTCCTATGATGTTCCATGTGTCATGAAAGCCGTCCTGGTTCGGGGTGAAAAACAGCGGATAGTCGATCACTCCTACCGGGATACTCACGCTTCCACATCCGTTCTGATCCACTATGGTCACAATGTGATCTCCCGGACTCACATTGGTGAACAGTCCGCTCTCTTGCAGTGGTCCGTCATCCAACTGGAAGAAGTACACACCCAGTCCTGAAGCCTCCGCTTGGATCTGATGATCGTCTGCAAAGGCACTAGTGATCACCTCGGCACTGAATGTGGTCGGTGGCGAGGATACCGTCACCGTAGTCGAGGCCTCGGCACTACATCCTAGACCACTGGTGGTCTCCGTTGCAATAACCGTATAAGTTCCTCCTGCTCTGGCCACAATGCTCGAAGTGGTCTCTGGCAATGGATTGCCGTTTAAGAACCACTCAAAGGTGTAGTCCAGATCACTCAAACCTGTGTTGATTACCGGTGGAGAGGCTTCGCCCGATTCGTTCTGGATCGGATTGCCAAACTCATCCACACACAATCTATAACTATCCTCCAAGGTGATCACCGGTAGTGGTGATACCTCTAGGGTGAGTGTAGTGATCGCAAAACAGCCCGTGTCCGTATTGGTCACTCGGGCCCAGATCACCTGTGGGTTCTCTGTGTTGATATAGCTGTCCGGTAGTGCATTGTCGCCCGTAGTGGCGTCTGCATCACTAGCGTGGTAGCTAACCACATAGATCACTGGATCTTGTCCGCCCAGTATCTCTGCATCTTGGGTAGAGAGGGTAAACTCCCCGATGCCGTCCGTGCCGTCGCCTACATTATCACAGATGCGATACACTGCTGCCGGCGGCGTGGCCGTGGCACCTTCTCTAACCTCGATGTTAAAGCTCTGTGTGGCCGAGTAACAGCCCGTTACCGTATTGGTGATGCGCACATAGATCGGCTGTGGGTTGGTCACATTCACAAAGGCCTCTGGCGTGGCAATGGCGTTGATGCCTGCATCGGCATCGGCCTCCACCTCGTGGAAGGTAACCTCCAAGTCTGTAGGATCTTGTCCACCTAGAATCTCTGGGATCTTCGTGTTTAGATCAAAGGTCGCTACTCCGTCGGTAGCTACCTCACAGATGATATAATCACTCACTTCCGGAGCCTCCGGTAGTGGGTGTACTATAATCGGCAGGGCTACCAAGGTAAAGCAGCCTGTAGTATCGTTGGTAATGCGTACCCAGATGATCTGTGGTGTCTCTATATTGCTGTAGGCCGTCGGATCGGCTATGGCCAAGAGTGGATCGCCCGTCTGTGCATCGGCCTCAGTTTCATAATAACTCGCCGATACGCCTGGCTCTCCACCTATGATCTCTGCCTCTCTTTGGGTTAGGTCTATAACCTCTATCCCATCGCCTACCGTAACCTCGTCACACACCTCTATCGGATCTGGATCCGTGTTCGGTGATGGGTTAGGCAATACTCTAATCGTTAAGGTCGTGAACGACACACAGCCCGTGTCCCCGTCCGTTACTCTTACCCAGATCGTCTGTGGGTTCACCGTGTTGGTGTAGTCCGTAGCCGGATCAATGGCGTTGGTATCGTCTTGAGCGTCCATCTCTGTGGTGTAGTACTGTACCAGTAAGCCTGGGGCACCTAGGGTAATGTCGTCTTCTGCCTGAGTCAGATCAAAGCTCGCAAAACCGTCTGCCGTCTCGTCGTCACAACGCTCCAGAGCATCCAGATCGCCTGGCGCTGCAATAAGCGGTGGCAAGCTCACAATCAGCTCAAAGCTGCCCACACTCGCGCAGCCCGTCACTGGGTCAAATAAGCGTACCCAGATCGTCTGCGGGTTGGTCGTGTTCACAAAGGCCGATGGCGTTACTATTGGCATCACTCCGGCCAAGGCGTCTGCCTCGCTTAGGTGATAAGTAAGATCTAGCGTCGCTGGGTCTTGGCTGCCGTAGATCTCCGGATCTTTGGTGGTTAGATCAAACACCGCTATGCCGTCATCGTCGTCGTCACAGATCACATAGTCTTCGATCTCTAAAGGTAGCTCCGGGGAGTTCAATACAATAAGCTCCAACTCTACAATGGTAAAGCAGCCCGTTAGGGTGTTCTCCACTCTGGCGTAGACAATCTGGCTGTAGGCCACTATGTTCGCATAAGGCGATACTAGTGGGAACAGATCGGCCTGGGCGTCTGCCAAGGTCTCGTGGTAGCTCACCACTACATCCGGCTCCCCGTTAATGATCTCTACGTCTCTATCGGTGAGTATAAAATTGTCTACAAAACCGTCGTTGTCCTCATCACAGATCTCTATTGGAGTAGGATCTGGCGTTGGACTCGGTTGTGGGTTTACACGTAAGTCTAAGGTAACCACATCGCTTACAAAACAGCCCGTGTCTGGATCCTCTACCCGTACGTAGATCGTCTGTGGATTGCTCGTGTTGGTATAAGGACTCGTAAGTGGGTTGTCTCCCGTGTCTGCATCTGCAGCAGTCTCGTGGTAGGTCACTATCAATGAAGTGTCCCCTCCTGTGATCTCTGGAGTAGCCAACTCCAAGTCAAACTCCTCGACCTCGTCGCCCGGATTATTTACATCACAAAGCTCCAAAGGCGCCGGTGGGAAAACCTCCGGTGGGAAGTTTACTATCAGCTCCAGAGTGGTTGTGGAAGTACACAGGTTCGTGTTGTCGGTAACCAATACAAAGACCGTCTGTGGATTGGTCAAGTTCGTATAGGCCGTAGCAGGAGCGATCAGCGACGTGAAGGCCGCATCCTCATAGTATTCTACCGTATAGTCCGCAGGGTCCAAACCGTCCAAGATCTCTGGGTCTTTAACCGTTAAATCAAACACCACTATCCCATCGTCATTGTCATCACAAGCCAATAAAGGCTCCGGGTCTAAGATCTGAGGCGTGTCTAGAACGATCAAGACTAACTCTACAATATTGAAACAGGCATCACCCGTAGTCACCGCATTTTCAACACGTGCATATACGGTTTGCGTACCAAACACAATATTGTTGTATGGACTCGTTAATGGCAAGACACCATTAGTAGCATCTGCGAAGGTCTCGTGATAGGTCACCACAACGTCTGGATCTCCACCGGTTATCTCCAATGTTGCATCTTCTAAAGTAAAGACTCCGAAGCCATCATTGTCAGGATCACAATACTCCAAAGGTGTTGGAGTAATAGCGGTCGGCGCGTCTAATACTTCTAAGTCTAAAGTTGTAGTTGCATAACATCCTGTAGTAACCGATTCTACACGAACGTAAATAGTTTGTGGATTCGTCACATTGGTATACAAGGTCGGAAGCGGGGCAGTACCCGTATCCGCATCGGCCAAAGTCAAATGGAAACTAACCGCCAAGTCGGTATCTCCTGCGGTGATCTCTGGAATCTTAACCGTTAAGTCAAACTCGGTAAAACCATCGGCAACACCATCGTCGCAAAGAATGTAAGGAGTAGGATCTACAAAGACCGGTACCGGATCAACCACCAAATTGAACTCGCCTACACTGATACATCCATCTGCACTCTCAAGACGCACATAGATGGTCTGCGGGTTGGAAATGTTGTTGTAAGCAGTTGGTGTAGCTATAGGCGCTGTCCCAGCAGCCGCATCTGCCGCAGTTTCGTGATACGTAAAGATCACTCCTGCCGGAGCCGGAGAAATAAGCGGCTCCATAGTTGTAAGGTCAAAGAGTGCTATGCCGTCATTAGATGGATCATCGCACAATACATAATCCGGAATCGGATCGTTTACTACAGGGCCATCCAATACATCGAGAACTAGCTCTACAGTTGCATAGCAGCCAGAGGCAGACTCTTCCAAACGCGCGTAGACCGTTTGCGGATCCGAGGTGTTTGTATATGGACTAATCAAAGCATCCGCAGGATCACCTACATCTGCCAAGGCCAAGGTTTCATAATAACGCACCACCAAGCCGGTACCGCCATCAATGATCTGGGCATCGGCATCGGTTAAGGTAAACTCAGCAAAACCGTCAAATGGGAAGTCACAGATCTCTAAAGGATCTGGGGTTCCAGGTAATGGGGTAGTTCCAATGATTAGGGTGATCTCATCCCCGGCGTCACAACTGCCATCAGATACAATAACTCGATAAGTACCGGAAGTAGTAGCTGTATAGGTCGAAGCGGTCTCGCCTGGCAATAAGGTTCCGTCTTGATACCATTCGTAAGTCACTCCAGGCACACCCGGATCTGCATCTAAAATTATCGGACCTCCGTCACAAACGCTCATATCTGGGCCAAGTTCCACAGTAAACGGTGTGTCAACGGTAACTATAACCTCGTCTTCAAGCACTACAATCTCGCCATTACAGGTGTTGGTATAAGTTACACGAGCCGTGTAGGTTGTAGTAACTGTAGGAGAAACTGTAAGTGTTGGAGAAATACCAACTACAGCTCCAGTATCGTCTAACCATTCAAAGACATAAGAAGGCGCTCCAGCAGGTGCAAATCGCCATGCCTCGTTAGTGGTTGTCCAAGGGGAATCTGAAGTATTTCGCCCCGGTGGTACATAGGCTATGTCTCCGTCATTATTTTGAATTCCAACGGCTGCATTTCCACTGTTCCAAGTAGGACAAACGGGTTTATCTTGAATGTATATATCAATGATGTTCGAGAACTCATAGATCACGATCATATGAGTGGCGTTCAAATCTGTACAAGAGAACATAGCCACCTCGTAGAAAGAAACTACCAAGGCTCTATTTGGGAAAGTTCCCAAAATTTCATAACCAATTTCATTAGCAGGATTTACTCCTGGGAAGATATCGTGAACCGGAGAGAAAATATTGGCCTCTCCTAGCGTTGGATTAGTGTTGTTAGGAAGGTCTTCTGTAAACGCCCATCCGTTACCCACATCTCCAGGATCTACATCAAAGCGCAATACCCCGTTTGATCCAACCTGAAACTCTTGCTCCAAGTCTCCGAAGAAGCAGAAATCAAACGGCAGTGTATCTACCCCAGACCAGGTATCATCCGTAGTAATATCAATAGAATTCGCCAAGCCATCAAAAGGGAAAGGAGGACTATAAACAATAGGCGAAACCGTGTATTCTGTACTAAAGGTCTCAAAGATCTCTTGAAAATCGGCCACTAAGGTCACACTACCGCCAGAGTCACAGTCTATGGTCACATCTGGCCCAGCATCTACAAAGAGGTTTCCAGGATCTGCACCACCAAAACCGATAAGTGCCGTAATGTCAATATTATCGTTATTGGTACAGCCAGTAGCATCCGTTACTGTTAGGGTAACCGGATAAGCTCCTGAGGCTGCATAAGCGTGCACTACCGTGGTACCAAAAGCGGTAGCTCCATCGCCGAAATCCCACTCATACGTAGCTCCTGTGCCATCCATAGAGAAAACAGCACTTCCGTTAAAGGTAATGTTCTCGCCTACTGCTGCGGAAATGGTTCCATCTGCAGCGGCCGGTGGGGTTGAACTGTCAAAGACCGCATTGATCACTTGACAACAACTGATATTCGCCTCCCAACCTGGTGAGTTGATCACAAAGTCAGAATTCCACTCTAAGGTCAAACAACCAGAAGCTCCGGTAGCAGCCACAAAGCCTGGACCTGCAGTTCCCGAAAAGTCTCCAATGACAGGAGAAGCCGTATCAGGTCCGTCGTAAATGGTAAGCACATCGGCACCTGCTTGGGTACTGAAGAATGTGAAATCGAGTTCAATGCCAATGCCCGGAGTATCCGAACAAAGCGTCATCACTATAGTTTCATCATTGCCGTAAGGCGCGGCAGGGCCACCGGTATCATAAAGCGTGCCGGTACATAGGAAAAAGGTTCCGTCTTGAATATTGATGTCCTGTGCGTGAGTCGAAGCCCAGCCCAAAAGCACCAGAAGGAATAAGGTAATTTTTTTCATCATAGCTAGTTGAGAAGAGGATTAGCGATCTTTCCGGAATTCTTGCGGTTGGATTACGATGAGATAATCTGTTCCATCCACATGGAAAACTTGCGTGTCTGGCTCGTAAAATCCAAGTTGGTATTTGAACGGATTGAAGGTGGTTGGGTCAAAGCTCGCATCGCGCATGAGTCCTTTGTTGTAAAGATCGAATAAGGGAACTTGCGAGAGCTTTTTGTAATTACCGGCAGCCAGTTTATCCTTGTCTGAACTAATGAAAGAAATTCGATTCTCTAAAAAGTCTTTCATAAAGGTATATCGGCGGCTATCTGGGCTGATCATCTTACTACCTTCTCCGGTGTAGACCTGAGCTATAAATCGATCAAAATTTCCCGGATCAGGTTTGGTGGTCTGCGCAAATACAAGCGGAGCGCACATTAAGGCGAACACTAAGCTCACCCAACAAATTTTTCTAATTTTCATTGCAGGAAATATAAAGGGATAAAATTAAGAAAATTTTATGACTTACTTGCTTAGAGAATAGCGGTTTCACCACAATTTTATGTGAAGATTCCATCTAAAAACAGGGGTTTGAGTATCTTTGCATACGCTTAAAAGCGCAAGTTATATATGGATTTAGAAAAACAACTTAAGGAAATAGAAGCCATGGGCGATGAACACGTTGGTTCATCTACCGATACTCCATTGCGTCCGGATGCTTTTGAAATGAGCGATATTGAAAAGATAGATCGCATCAAAGGGCAAGTAAAGGAGATCATGGAAACCCTAGGCTTAGATTTAGAGGATGACAGTCTAAAAGGAACTCCTACCCGAGTTGCCAAGATGTTTGTCAAGGAGATCTTTGGTGGTCTCCACCCGGACAGAAAACCGTCTGCCTCCACCTTCGAAAACAAATACAAGTACGGAGAGATCCTAGTAGAAAAGAACATTACCCTCTACTCTACCTGTGAGCACCATTTACTGCCTATCGTTGGGAAAGCCCACGTAGCGTACATTTCTAAAGGTACTGTTGTAGGCCTTTCTAAGATGAATCGCATTGTCGATTATTACGCCAAGCGTCCTCAGGTTCAGGAACGTCTAACGATGCAAATCGTAAAAGAATTGCAAGACGTGTTAGGTACTCAAGATGTCGCTTGTGTAATAGATGCCAAACACCTCTGCGTGAATTCACGCGGCATACGCGATATCGACTCAAGCACAGTGACGAGCGAATTTGGCGGTAAATTCAAAGACCCAGCAGTTCGCAGAGAGTTTCTCGATTACATTAATTTAGATACCGAATTCTAATAGCTCCGCTTAAAGGAGCACTTTAATTACCTGGCCGTTCCATGATCCAGCAAGAACTACGCATTTATAATTCCATTAGCAAAGAAAAGGAAGTCTTTAAACCCATTACACCCGGTGCTGTTGGGATGTATGTCTGCGGACCTACTGTGTACAGCAACGTGCATATGGGGAACTGTCGCACTTTCCTATCTTTTGATCTGGTATTTCGCTATTTGCGTCACTTGGGGTATAAGGTGCGCTATGTGCGCAACATTACCGATGCTGGGCACTTGGAGAACGATGCCGACAGCGGCGAAGACAGAATTGCCAAAAAGGCGCGTATTGAGCAGTTGGAACCCATGGAGATCGTTCAGCGTTATACGGTAGACTTTCACCAGATCATGGCCAAGTTCAACGCTTTGCCACCGAGTATTGAACCTACAGCTACGGGTCACATCATTGAGCAGCAACGCATTGTCCAGGAGATCTTGGACAAGGGTTATGCCTACGAAAAGAACGGATCGGTGTATTTCGATGTTTTGAAATTCAACCAAGACAAAGCTTACGGAAAACTCAGTGGGCGCAAGCTGGAAGACATGATCGCTAACACTCGCGAATTGGCAGCACAGAGCGAGAAGAAGAACCCGCAGGATTTTGCTCTTTGGAAAAAGGCAGAGCCGGAACACATTATGCGTTGGCCTTCTCCTTGGAGCGATGGCTTCCCGGGCTGGCATTTGGAATGTACAGCCATGAGCACCAAGTATCTGGGAGACAATTTTGATATTCACGGCGGAGGGATGGACCTTAAGTTTCCGCATCACGAATGTGAGATCGCGCAGGCCGAAGCCTCTACCGGGATCAATCCGGTGAATTATTGGATGCACGCCAATATGCTTACCCTTAACGGGAAGAAAATGGCCAAATCCACAGGAAACAATATTCTACCAGACGAGTTGTTCTCTGGCAATAACGATATTTTAAGCAAGGCCTTTGCACCGACGGTTGCGAAGTTTTTTATGTATCAGGCGCACTATAGAAGCATCTTGGATTTCTCTAACGATGCCCTGATCGCTTCGGAAAAAGGCTACTTACGCCTTATGGAGGCCTATGGGATGATCGATGAGCTTCGCGCCGGAACCAGTTCTGATTATGACGTTGCAGCTTGGAAGCAGTACTGCTACGACGCAATGAACGACGACTTTAACAGCCCGATCCTCATTGCGCATTTGTTTGATGCGGCCAAGTTGATCCATGCAGTTGCAGAAGGCAATCAGCAATTAAACGCTGCGGATATTGCCCTGCTAAAACAAACCATGCACGACTTTATGTTCGAAGTTATGGGCTTGGAAGCTGTTGGCAATGGCGGCGGAGACACCGATAAGCTAGATAAAACTGTTGGGCTGCTTATAGAACTTAGAAATCAGGCGCGTGCCAATAAAGATTTTGCGACCAGCGATTCTATTCGGGATCAACTGGCCGAAGCGGGTATTCAGCTCAAAGACAGCAAAGAAGGCACCACCTACTCTTTAAAGTAAGCCCGTGGAGCTGTTCAAACAAATACTGATCGCTCCTTTTTTACTGCTGATCAAGTTGTATCAATGGATCATTTCGCCGCTAACCCCGGCTACTTGTCGCTTTGAACCTACTTGCTCACACTATGCGGTAGACGCCTTAAAAACCCACGGATTATTCAAGGGCAGTTGGCTGGCAGCCAAACGTATTGGCAGATGTCATCCTTGGGGTGGGTCTGGGTATGATCCGGTTCCTCCAAAATCCGGCGCAGCCAAAACGGGCTCAGAAACACAAGAAAATTAAGAATCCCTTAAGGGCAGAGCCGAGTAGCTTTGTTATCTTTAAGGCGAAATAGACTACCACCATGCAATATTTAGGTTTTACCTGGAACCCCATAGAAGGGCTAGAGATCGGATCTTTCACCCTTAGATTCTACAGTTTGTCATATGTATTGGCCTTTGTTTTGGGCTGGTATTTAATGAAGCGGATCTTTGAAAATGAGAAGGAGAACCTGGAAAAATTGGATAGCCTTTTTATTTATATGGTGTTGGCGATTCTCTTCGGAGCGCGCTTGGGTCATGTTATCTTTTACCAGCCAGAACTCTTTACGCAAGATTTCTTCTCGGTATTCCTGCCGATAAGAACCACGCCAGAATTCGAGTTTACAGGCTTTAAAGGCTTGGCAAGTCACGGGGCTACCATAGGTGTTGTAATTGCACTTATTCTATACAACAGAAAGAAACTAAAAAAGAACGTGCTTTGGATCTTTGACCGAATCACCGTTCCAGCAGCCATAGGCGCAGCCTTTGTGCGTTTGGGGAATTTTATGAACTCGGAGATCGTTGGAAAAGTGAGCGGCGATTACGCCTTTGGTGTGCAGCTGGTTCGCAACGACCTCAACCCAGGCGAAGTTATGTCCATTACCGGAAAGAAAGATGTAGGCGAGGCCTATAGCGCCATAGTGAACGACCCGCAATTTGCCGAGGTTTTGGCGGCAGTACCTTTTAGACACCCAACACAGATCTATGAAGCATTAGGCTATGTACTCACCTTTGTGATCATGTATTTGGTATATTGGAAGACCGATAAAAAATGGCGTTTGGGCTATATGTTCGGTTTGTTCTTTGTTCTGCTATGGAGCGTGCGCTTTGTGGTAGAATTCATGAAAGAATCGCAAGGAGATGAATACCTGACCACCTTTGGCCTCAACACAGGCCAACTGCTCAGTATTCCATTTATAATCTTTGGGCTGTATCTGATGTTCCGCAAGCCGACCTTTTACAAAACAAAAACTGCCTAGATGCGACGAATTATTTATAGCGGAATTGCTTTAGGACTGCTATTTAGCAGTTGCAAGGATGCTTCGGATGCTAATAAGACTTTTACTGCCAAAGAAATCACCTTTACCAAAGAAGGTGAGCTGACCATAGTAAAGCCCGACAGCATTGGAAGTATTGCCATAGACATTGAAGTGGCAGACAACGAATACGAACGCCAGACCGGGCTAATGTATCGCAACGGAATGGAAGAAAAACAGGGCATGCTGTTCATTATGGACCAGGAACGCCAGCAAACCTTTTATATGAAGAACACGCGCTTCCCCTTAGACATTATCTACGTAGGGAGCAACCAAAAAGTAGTGAGCATTCAAAAGAACGCTCAGCCGCTAAACACGAGCTCGCTCCCATCTGGAGCTCCCGCTAAATATGTGTTGGAACTCAATGGCGGCCTAACAGACCAATGGAATATAAAAGTTGGCGATTCGCTCAGCTGGGAAATTCAATAAAAACACCAAGCATAAAAAAAGCCACTCGTTTGAGTGGCTTTTTTGTTTATTTCTAGATCGGATTAAGCAGCTTGATCTTCTGCTTCTTCGTCTTTCTTAGCATTCTTATCGGTAAGGTCGATTCCGCGTTTTTTAACAGTATCGAACATTACTGGAGTTGCGATGAACATCGATGAATAGGTACCTACCACTACACCCACGATCAAGGCGAAGATCAATCCACGGATCGATTCAGCTCCTAAGAAGAAGATAGAAAGTAGTACGATCAATGTGGTTAACGAGGTGTTCAACGTACGACTCAAGGTACTGTTCAAAGCTCCGTTGATAATGCGGTCCATTTTCCAACTAGAGTGCTCGTTAAAGTACTCACGAATACGGTCAAACACAACCACGGTATCGTTGAGCGAGTAACCGATCACCGTCAGTATCGCCGCAATGAACGACTGGTCTACCTCCATGTTAAAAGGCATGATCTTATAGGTGAGCGAGAAAACTCCGAGTACTATAAGTACATCGTGAAATACCGCTACTACTGCACCCAATGAGAACTGCCATCTTCTAAAGCGCAATAGGATATATAGGAATACAACGATCAGTGATCCGAGTACCGCCAAAAAAGATCCTTGTTGGATATCATCGGCAATGGTTGGACTCACTTTGTTAGATTCCATAACCCCAACTTGCTTATCGACTTTGCCGCTGCTACTAGAGAACTCCTCAAAAGTCAATTCTGCAGGTAGATTTGGCTTAAGCCCGTTGTAAAGCAACTCTTCTATCTCGCGATCCACTTCCAAGCCTGTTTCTTCTACCTTGAACTTGGTGGTGATCTTAAGCTGATTGTCGCTACCGTAAGTCTTTGCCTCCGCAGAACCATACACTTCAATAAGATCCTGAGAAACTTCTTCTACGTTAACATCTTTGTCAAAGCGAACGATATAAGTACGTCCTCCCACAAAGTCAACCCCCATATTCAAAGAGTTGGTAAAAAGAGACCCTAAGCTAACGGCGATCAAAATACCAGAAATGATATAAGCGATCTTGCGCTTGCCAAGGAAGTCGATGTTTACATTCTTGAATAGGTTCTTGGTGGCAGGAGTTGAGAAATTCAAGCTCTTACCGTTCTTAGTATACCAATCGATCAACAAACGCGTGATAAAGATCGCGGTGAACAAAGAAGTCAGAATACCAATAAGTAAGGTAGTTGCGAAACCTTTAATAGGTCCTGTACCGAAAACCAAGAGAATGATACCTGTTAGACCCGTAGTGATGTTCGCATCTAAAATAGAAGATAAAGCGTTGTTGAAACCGTCTTTAATAGCCAGTTTCTGGGCTTTTCCTTTTTGAAGTTCCTCGCGGATACGCTCAAAGATAAGTACGTTCGCATCCACAGAAATACCAATGGTAAGTACAATACCCGCAATACCAGGAAGGGTCAATACCGCTCCGGGAATACCAGCCAAACATCCGAAGATGAAAAGGATATTCACTATCAAAGCAACGTCGGCAAAAAGTCCGGCGAAGCCGTAATAGAATACCATCCAGATCAACACAAATAACAAGGCGATCCCAAAGGAGATCATACCACTACTAATAGCTTCCTTACCAAGGGTTGGTCCAACAACCGCTCCTTGGATCATCTCTGCACGTGCAGGAAGTTTACCCGCTCTAAGTACGTTGGCAAGATCTTCTCCTTCTACTACTGTAAAGTCTCCGGTGATCTGTGTTCTACCTCCAGAAATAGCACCATTGCTAACGCTTGGAGCAGAGTATACCACGTCATCAAGTACAACAGCGATCTGGCTGCGGTTCTTAAAGGCATCTGCAGTCATTTTCTCCCAGATCTGAGCTCCAACTCCGTTCATCTGCATGTCTACAGCAATCTTATTGTACTGGTCGTAAGTTTGAGCCGCATCTACGATTACCCCACCACTAAGTGGAGCCTTTTCTTCTGCGTTGCTCTTTAGTGCATAAAGAGAAACCAATTCTTCTCCGGCGATATCGTCCATTTGAGGAATACCCCAAACAAACTTAGCATAGCGGATACCTTGTGGCATTCTCGCTTTTACCTGTGGATTGCTCAAAATAGCGTTAACAGCCTCTACATTCTCTGGCTTAACACGCATAAGGGTTGCACCACCGGTGAAACCGAAGTCGTTGATCAGGTCGTTAAGAGGCGTATTAGAAACGCTAGTCGTCTCTGTTCCGTCTACATTGTCTCCGCCTAAAAGGTTAGAAACATCGTCGTCTAGATTAGTAGTGTCTTGAACAGTTTCCGCGCTTTCAGCTTCTTGCTTATTGATGTTGGCCATTACGGCGTTTGCATCGTTAAGGTAAGCAGCAACGTCTTCATACTTGTAAAGATCCCAGAACTCCAAAAGGGCAGTACTGGTTAAAAGCTCCTTAGTACGCTCAATATCTTTAGCTCCCGGCAATTCTACCAAAATACGAGCAGACTGCCCGATACGCTGAATGTTTGGCTGTGTTACCCCAAACTTATCGATACGCTTTCTGAGTACTTCGAAAGCTGATACGATAGACTCGTCGATCTTTTGACGCAAGATTGGCTTCACCTCATCGTTGGTCATGTCTAGGTCGATAAGATCATCTAAGGTACGGTTGGCAAAGATCTTTGGACTAGCCAATTGGTTGTCTCCAGGGATAGCCTCAAACGCTTCGAAGAATGATTCTAAGTAAGTGTCTTGAGACTGCGTCTGTAATGAATCGGCGTCATTAAGTGCCTTTACAAAGGCAGGGTGCTCTGAATTGTCTGCCAATCCTTTTAGGATATCTCGCACAGAGATCTGAAGCGTTACGTTGATACCTCCTTGAAGGTCAAGCCCGCGCTTAAGCTCTTTTTCTTTGGCCGATTTGTAATCGATCCCGAAAAGTACTGGCTGGGCAGCAACTGAATCTAAATATTGGTTCTCTAGTGCCTCACGACCTTCTGGGTCGGTCTCTGGCAACAAGGATTGCGCATAGGTTTTTGCGTCACTTTCAACCTTACCGGAAATGAAAGTATAGGAAAGTTGGTAAATACTCACCAAGCCAAACAGTATCGCGAATACCGTTATAAGTCCTTTGTTTTGCATGATTGTTTTTTTTGTGTCGGATTTTAAACGCGCAAATATAAAGCTTAGCGTCCAAGCCGACAATGAATATGATATATACTTTAATGATAAAGGCCGAGCTAGGATTCCTCGGAAAAACGAAGTCTGGGAATAGGACCGACACTCCTTCATGCCAATCCAAAATATTCCCTAAACCATTGGTCCTGCACGCACTTCAGGAAGTAAGTATGCGTGGCGTGAATTTAATTGGGTATTAGCAGCACTGATCTGAGCCTTGGTTACTTTAGGAAAAGCAGACAGCTCAAACTCAGCATAAACCAAGAATCCAGCAGTGGCTGGAACCGTTAAATGCTCTTTGACCTGGAACTCTACTACAGGAGCGCCTTCAATGTCTAGGTCTGTTCCAGTTTCATGTAACTCATAGACGTCTAACTGATAGACTGACAACACATCCCGCTCGGGCGTCTGCGGCGCATCCAAAGGCTGATGTGAGGCAAGACCTGCATCGGCAAGCAACTGTTGGATCTGAGCAACGCTTAAGTTACTGGAATAAGTGATCTTAAGCTCACCGGCTCCTATTTCTAGCAGTTGAATGTTGTTCGCACCTGCCTTTTGAAGCTGAGATTTAACTTCTGCAATGGCTTGCTGGGCGTTCTCTTGGGTGAATCCATGTTCGGTAAACTGAAGCGCGATCTCTTGCTGAGATAGCAAGTTACGATCCATTTGTACTCCTAGCGAAACTAGCAGTACAAAGAGCGCTCCGTATAACCATTTTGAATTCATGCGCCAAATATAAAGGATTCTTAGGGTTTTTAAAAGCGACTACCCAATTGAAAATCAAAGCGATTCCAAGTCGGTTTAAACCATAAAAAAAGCCACCCGAAGGCGGCTTCAATTTTTTATATCAAAGAGCGATTATAGCTCCAGCAAACCGTTGGTTTTCTGTACTCCAGCAGCACTTTCTTGCAAGTGTGCTTTCTCAGCATCAGACAAGTCGATCTCTACGATCTTCTCAATACCTTTTCTACCCAATACTACAGGCACTCCGATACATAGGTCGTTCAATCCAAACTCTCCTTCTAACAAAGCAGAACATGGAAAGATCTTCTTCTGGTCGCAAGCAATAGCTTGTACCAAAGCGCTTACGGCTGCTCCTGGCGCGTACCAGGCAGAAGTTCCTAAAAGCTTGGTCAAGGTAGCACCACCTACTTTAGTATCTTCTTTTACTTGGTCTAGACGTTCGTCTGAGATGAATTCGCCTACTGGAACAGAATTACGAGTCGCCAAACGGGTTAGCGGCACCATTCCTTTGTCACTGTGTCCTCCGATAACCATACCGTCCACATCGCTAATTGGTGCTCCTAAAGCCTCTGCCAAACGATACTTGAAACGCGCGCTGTCTAGAGCTCCACCCATTCCGATAATACGGTGCTTAGGCAGCCCAGTAGTTTTATGAGTCAAATAGGTCATGGTATCCATTGGGTTACTCACCACGATCATAATTGCGTTTGGAGATTGCTCAATAAGCGCAGCAGATACTGACTTTACAATCCCAGCGTTGATTCCGATAAGCTCTTCGCGAGTCATTCCAGGTTTACGTGGAATACCAGAGGTGATCACTACGATATCACTGTTAGCCGTTTTGGTATAGTCGTTTGTGGTTCCAACAATACGGGTATCAAATCCGTTAAGGGAAGCCGTTTGCATCAAGTCCATGGCCTTTCCTTCTGCATATCCTTCTTTGATGTCTAACAGAACAACTTCCGAAGCAAAATCCTTAATGGCAATGTACTCCGCGCAACTCGCTCCTACAGCTCCAGCTCCTACAACAGTAACTTTCATAGTATTTATTTTTATTAGGTATTAAATTTTGTGCAAAATTACGAAATAATGCAGTTTGTAGCAGCACCTTAACCTAATATTCAAGCAAAACCCTTTTGCGAATCTTTCAAATTCCAAAAAGCAGGCTGAATTGCATTTAAATTTGGGCATAAAAAAACACCCGCTGTGGGGTGTTTTCTTTTTTATTGCTGATGGAGTTTAGGCATCGATGTTCGCATAAACTGCATTCTTCTCGATAAACTCGCGACGCGGTGGCACCTCGTCTCCCATAAGCATGGAGAAGATACGATCTGCCTCGGTTCCGTTGTCTATGGTAACCTGGCGCAAAGTTCTGAACTCTGGATTCATAGTAGTATCCCAAAGCTGTTCTGCGTTCATCTCTCCAAGACCCTTATAGCGCTGAATAGTTGCAGATCCTCCAAAACTTTCTACAATTTGGTCGCGTTCTTTATCATTCCAAGCATAGGATTTTTTAGCTCCTTTTTTCACCAAGTATAGTGGTGGTGTTGCTATGTATACGTGTCCTGCCTCGATCAGATCACGCATATAACGGAAGAAGAAGGTCAAGATCAAGGTAGCAATGTGACTACCATCCACATCCGCATCACACATGATCACGATCTTGTGGTAACGCAGTTTTTCTAAGTTCAAGGCTTTACTGTCCTCTTCGGTTCCAATAGTTACCCCAAGAGCAGTAAAGATGTTGCGGATCTCTTCGTTCTCGAACACCTTGTGCTGCATGGCCTTTTCCACATTCAAGATCTTACCACGAAGTGGCAAAATAGCTTGGAAGTTACGGTCACGACCTTGTTTAGCTGTTCCCCCTGCAGAGTCTCCCTCCACGAGGAATACTTCGCATTTTTCTGGATCTTGTTCCGAACAGTCAGAAAGCTTTCCAGGAAGTCCTCCTCCGCTCATAACCGTTTTACGCTGCACCATCTCGCGAGCTTTACGTGCCGCATGACGAGCCTGAGCCGCTAGGATAACCTTCTGAACGATGGTCTTAGCATCTTGAGGGTTTTCTTCCAAATAGTTCTCTAACATCTCAGAGACCGCCTGAGAAACCGCAGAGGTTACCTCACGGTTACCGAGTTTGGTTTTAGTCTGTCCTTCGAACTGAGGCTCAGATACCTTTACAGAGACTATAGCCGTTAATCCTTCACGGAAATCATCCCCAGAAATTTCAAACTTCAATTTGTCTAACATTCCAGAGGCATCGGCATATTTCTTTAAGGTAGTGGTCAATCCACGTCTAAAACCTGAAAGATGCGTTCCACCCTCATGGGTGTTGATATTGTTTACATAAGAATGAAGGTTCTCGTTAAAGGAAGTGTTATAGATCATGGCCACCTCAACAGGAGTTCCGTTCTTTTCGCCTTCCATGGAGATAACATCTGCTATGATAGGTTCACGCGTATCGTCTAAATACTTGATGAACTCTTTAAGCCCTTCTGTGCTGTGGAAGATCTCAGTGATCTCATTGCCCTCTTCGTCTTTATGACGACGGTCGGTAATGGTAATGGTGATTCCCTTGTTCAAGAAAGCCAACTCGCGCAGACGACTTGCCAATGTATCGTAATTGTAGACCAATACCTGAGTAAAGATCATAGGATCTGGCTTAAAGGTCACAATGGTACCTCTTTGATCTGTAGTTCCAACAGATTTTACCGGATACAAGGTCTTTCCGCGCTCGTATTCTTGCTCCCAAACTTTACCATCGCGGTAAACAGTAGCTTTTAAGTGCTCTGAGAGTGCGTTAACACAACTCACCCCCACTCCGTGCAAACCTCCAGATACCTTGTAGGAGTCCTTGTCGAACTTACCTCCGGCACCGATCTTGGTCATTACCACTTCTAGGGCAGAAACACCTTCTTTTTTATGTATATCGACAGGAATACCCCGTCCGTTATCTTGTACTGTTATGGAGTTGTCTTCGTTGATCCAAACTCCGATGGTATCACAATGGCCTGCAAGCGCCTCATCGATGGAGTTATCGACAACTTCGTATACCAAATGATGCAGTCCTCGAACCCCGACATCTCCAATGTACATGGAGGGTCTTTTTCGAACGTGCTCCATGCCTTCAAGGGCCTGGATACTGTCTGCACCATACCCTTTTTTATTCTGCTCGTCACTCATAAAAGTTAGCTGATTTTTTGTGTGATTTTGTAAGACTCACAAATATAACGAAAACCACTGTAAAATCTAGTATTTCGAGCACTTTTAGACCCTTAAGTTATTAACAAAAAATTGTGAAGAAAACACCCTTTTTTGGGTGGGGTAAATCCGCTGTGGAGAGGCGACCAAATCCTAAAGATTCTTAAAATCTTGAATTGCCCGGTAAGTTTTAGATATTTTTGTGACTAACACTTTATTAAGCGATCCAAAATATTAACATAAAACCAAAAATGATGAAATTAAAATCTATCCTTAAAGGTCTTGCTTTTAGCCTTGTAATTCTGGCTGCCGGCAATCTAAATGCACAAGAATTTAAAGGTCTGGACAAGTCACCTATGGACGTGGCTTCTTATCCGGACAACTACCGCGAAGCAAACAAACTAGTTAAAGTACAATACAGCCGTCCGCAGCTAAAAGGGCGCAGCCTAGCCAAATTGGCTCCTAATGGAGAAGTTTGGAGAACTGGGGCCAACGAATGCGCAGAGATCACTTTCTACGTAGATATGACTCTAGACGGCAAGAAGATTCCAGCTGGGACCTATTCACTATTTACGATTCCTGGTGACAATGAGTGGACGGTTATCATTAACAGCGACCTCAACGCTTGGGGAGCTTATTTCTACAAAGAAGACAACGATGTGGCTCGTGCACAAGTTCCAGCCAGCATGGCAGACGACTCTGTAGAAGCGTTTAGCATGCTCTTCACAGAAGGTGACGGAGGTGTTGACCTACATATGGGGTGGGACAAAGTTCGCGTGACTGTACCTTTTAAAAAGGCCTAAGGTCACCTTTCCTTAAAAAAACAAAACACCGCTTGAGGCGGTGTTTTTTTATGCTTTGATTTTAAGGGATATTCAAATATTTATGGGTCTGTAGCGATACCTTCCATTTAGGGTTGGCCATCACATAATCCACAATGAGCGGCATGACCTTGTCACGCACACTCCATTCGGGTTGTAAGTACAAGATACACTGCTCCCCTACCTTGGCAGCTTGCTCTTCTGCAAACTGCAGATCGTGTTTGTTATAGACGATCACCTTGAGTTCGTCGGCCTCTTTGTAAATAGGCTCTAGGGGTAGTTTTACTTTCTTCGGAGACAAACAGATCCAATCCCACTGACCGGTCAAGTCATAAGCCCCAGAAGTTTCAATATGAACTTTGGCACCGCGTTCTTTTAAGGCTGATGTGAGCGGCTCCATGTTCCAAGTTAGTGGCTCACCACCAGTTACAACAACCGTATCGCTGTGTTTAAGCGCTTCTGAGACAATATCTTCTGTTCGAGTGGGTGGATGTAGCTCGGCGTTCCAACTCTCCTTTACATCGCACCAATGGCAGCCAACATCACAGCCACCAATCCGAACAAAATAGGCCGCAGTTCCCTTGTGAAAGCCCTCACCTTGAATGGTGTAAAAGGCTTCCATAAGCGGCAACTGTATGCCTAGGTCTACATCTTTTTTTACTTGCGGATCCACAGGCGGCAAAGATATGCATTGCCCGGCAACTAGCCTTATTTATTCGCTTTTAACTGCAACGACCTCGATCTCTATTTTTGCTCCTGCCGCAAGCGCCTCTGCCGCAAAGGTGGTACGCGCAGGTCGCTGCGGAAAATAACTGGTATAAATTGCATTGAAGGCAGCAAAGTCTTCAATATCGTCCAGCACCACCATAGCCTTGACCACATCTTGCATTTCCAAACCGTGGTGATTTAGCACCGCTTTTATGTTTTCTAAGGTCTGACGGGTCTCCGGCTCTATTCCTCCATCAACCAATTTACCGGCAGTGTGGTCGCGACCAATTTGTCCGGAAAGGTAGAAGGTGTTACCTACTTGCACGGCATCGCTAAAAGGTGTGTTTTGTCTACTTTCCAAATGCGACGCATGGAATTCAGGTTTTACTTGACTAGGCTCTGGAGCAGTTGTTGGTGTTGGTGTATTAGGTGTTTCTTCGGAGGCGAATCGGCAGCTAAAAACCAACAGGCTCATAAGCAGCACAAACGCTAAAGGGTATGATTTCATGTCTTAACGGCTAATGTATTGTATTAAGGTAGTAATTATTTCAGTTCCTAAAGGACAATTCCTATTTTTACGACAAAATCCATCAGCATGAGTCAGACTCAGGAATTCTTTGATCACATCAACAAAGGTTATGCCTGCAAGGGAGAGTATATTACCCTGGGCGCAGGAATGCTCAATGACGAAACAGTGACCAACGCTTTAGTCAAAATTCCGTTAAAGACCATGAACAGACACGGTCTTATCGCGGGAGCAACCGGTACCGGAAAAACAAAGACCTTACAGATAGTAGCAGAGAACCTCTCCGCTCACGGCGTGCCTGTGTTGCTCATGGATATGAAAGGAGACCTATCGGGAATTGCCCAACCAAGTCCCGGGCACCCAAAGATCGACGAGCGTCACCAGAAGATAGGTTTCCCGTTCGAAGCTAAAAAGTTTCCTGTAGAGATCTTATCGCTATCGGAGCAAGACGGAGTGCGTCTTCGTGCAACAGTAAGTGAGTTCGGCCCTGTGCTGCTTTCAAGAATTCTGAATGTATCAGAAACCCAAGCCGGGATCATCTCCATCATCTTTAAATATTGCGACGACAACAAACTGCCGCTCTTAGACCTTAAGGATTTTAAAAAGATCCTGCAATACTCCACCAATGAAGGTAAAAAGGAATTTGCCGATGAATACGGCAGAATTTCGCCAGCATCTACCGGAGCAATTCTAAGACGCGTAGTAGAACTGGAACAGCAAGGGGGAGATCTTTTCTTTGGAGAGAAATCTTTCGACACGGACGACTTATTGCGTGTAGATGACAATGGAATGGGCTATATCAATGTGGTTCGTTTGACAGACATCCAAGATCGCCCAAAGCTCTTCTCTACCTTTATGCTCTCGCTTTTGGCAGAGATCTATTCCACCTTCCCAGAACAAGGAGATAGCGGCCGCCCGGAATTGGTGATCTTTATCGACGAGGCGCATCTAATTTTCAAAGAAGCCAGTGAAGCGCTTTTGGATCAAATTGAATCCATAGTGAAATTGATTCGTTCTAAAGGTGTTGGACTTTACTTTGTGACCCAGAACCCAACCGATGTACCAGAAGCCGTATTGAGTCAATTGGGACTTAAGATCCAACACGCACTACGTGCTTTTACCGCCAAAGACAGAAAGGCCATAAAACTCACCGCAGAGAACTACCCGCTCTCCGATTATTACAAAACAGACGAGGTATTGACCTCTTTAGGAATTGGAGAAGCCTTAGTTACCGCCCTTAACGAAAAAGGGGTTCCTACACCATTGGCTGCGACCATGCTTCGCGCGCCTATGAGTCGTATGGATGTTCTAGAAGACGACGAGTTGAAAGAATTGATAGACAATTCCAAGCTCATAAAAAAATACAACGAGGAGATCGACCGCGAAAGCGCCTACGAGCTGCTCAACAAGAAAATCGAAGTTGCCGAGCGTGAAGAAACACGCGCCAAAGCTGAAAAAGAAAAAAAAGAGACCAGTAGATCGAGTAGCCGCAGAAGCTCTAGTAGCAGACGCTCTAGCAGACAGAATCCGGTTGTCAAGGTCTTAACAAGCCCAACTGTGATCCGTTCGGTACTCGGAATTTTAGGAAAATTAATCAAGTAATTAAACAATAGCACATGCGTAAATTTTGGCTAGCTGCCGCCGCTGCAGCATTGACGGTAGTAAGTTGTAATAACGAAAAAGACCCTTTCCTCATTGAGCAAGGGCAAGTTGGTAATCTGAGTAAAACGGTACAGGTCAAAGAGCTCGATTCTGTGTTTGCATTGGATTCTGTGGTGAAGATCGCCGTAACAGAAGACCAAATCGTAGCAGGAGGAGATGTTGAGATCTACGACAAGGCCGGAAGCCTACTTTTGGTGCTTACCCCACATGCGCCAAAGGCAGACACCAATACCATACAGACCATTCGAATTGTAGATCCTCGCTTTAAGACCGAAAAAGGACTTACCGCAGACGGCACCTACAAGACCATCAAGGAGAATTATACCGTGGCAGATATCTACTCTACATTGAGTTCGGTAGTTGTTAACCTAAACGAGACTGATGTTTATGTAGTGATCGATAAAGATCAGTTGCCAGAGAGTCTGCGCTACACTTCGAACAAGATAGAGGCCACGCAGATTCCCGAAACTGCTAAGTTCAAATTCATGATGGTGAGCTGGGACCAAAAAGAAAAAGCTGAGGAATAATGAGCGCGATTCGCCCCTTTCACCTGGCAATTCCAGTGCATAATTTAGAAGAGTGTCGCAGTTTTTATCGCGATGTTCTAGGCTGCTTAGAAGGTCGTAGCAGCGATCACTGGGTAGATTTTGATTTCTACGGACATCAGTTAGTGATCCACTACAAGGAAAAATCCGCAGAAGATCTGCACACCAACGCAGTAGACGGTAAAGCGGTTCCTGTACCGCACTTTGGCGTTATACTGACCATGGAAGATTTTGAAAGCTTGTCAAAAGCTCTGCAAAAGCGAGGGATCGAATTTATCATCGAGCCTTACATTCGCTTTAAAGGGGAGGCTGGAGAGCAAGCCACCATGTTCTTTTTAGATCCTGCCGGAAACGCGCTGGAATTCAAGGCCTTTAAAAATATCGAGCAGCTTTTTGCAGTAGATTAACGTATCGCTAAGCATAGACAGTAGCGTATTTCTGTATATTTACTAGAAATACGCCATTATGTTATCTGCAGAAGAGAAACGACTTTACCGCAGCAATTTGTTCCGTCATTTGGATGGAATTGTCACCGCTCCTGTAGCTTATTCCTTATACACTAAAGACGTTTTAAAAGAATTGCTTGCGCTGCAAAGCACCACTTTGACAGCACTCAACCAAAAGGTTCAAGGCAATGCAGGTTATTTGAATGTGGCTTTACGCGTGCTGGCTTCACAAGGTTGGCTCGACTACAATTTAGACACTGAAACTGAAGAAATATACTTGACCACCAACCAGCAGAGCTCCTATGCTTTTGAAGCCTGTGACCGCTATAGTGATGTGGTTAACTTTACCCAATCCGCAGAAGAATTCCACCCGAGAAGTTTTGACCTAGACACCATTGCTAATCTGAATCGGATCTTTAATCGATATGAGAAAGGAGATTACGACGGTAATGGTAAATCGGATCTGGAACAAGAAATTGACACCCAAATAAAACTGCATATAGAAGGCTTGTTAATTGGCCCTATAACGGTGATGTTGGGTATGGATGGTATGTTTCACAAGTATTTTATGGAGGCCTCTTTTGGAGCGGATGAGTTCCATGAAGACCCGGAGAACTTTAGCAAGATCCTTGATTATTTGACCCATATCGGTTGGTTTAGCAAACAGAACGACCATTACAAATTCACCAATAAAGGACTCTTCTTTGCTCGCCGATCTACGGCATATGGGGTAACAGTTTCTTATCTGCCGACCTTTAGACGCATGGACGATCTCTTGTTCGGAAACGCTGCACTTTTGCGCAGCGATATGCCCAACACGCCAGAGATACACGTGAACAGGGAGATGAATGTCTGGGGAAGCGGCGGTGCGCACTCGGCCTATTTTAAAAAGATAGACGAGATAATCATTGAGCTCTTTAACAAGCCTATTGCTCAGCAACCCAAGGGAATTTTAGATATGGGCTGCGGTAATGGAGCCTTCTTGATCCATTTATTCGACGTTATTGAACAACGCACCCGTCGGGGTCAAATGCTAGAAGAATACCCTTTGTTCTTAGTTGGAGTGGATTTCAATAAGGCAGCTTTAAAAGTTACCCGCGCCAACCTCATCAAAGCAGATATTTGGGCTAAGGTCATTTGGGGTGATATTGCAGACCCGGAAACCTTAGAAAAAGACATACAAGCCAGTTACGACATTAAGCTTTCAGATCTGTTGAATGTGCGTACCTTTTTAGATCACAACCGTCCGTGGTCAGCCCCTAAAAGAAACCCTGAGATCCAAAGCAAATCTACGGGAGCCTATGCGCATCGCGGAGAAAAACTTAGCAACAGTGCCGTAGAACAGAATTTGTACGAACACTTAGAAGACTGGCTGCCCTATATTGAGAAGTTTGGGTTATTGGTGATCGAATTACACACCTTGGACCCAATCATTACGGCTAAGAATATAGGAAAGACAGCAGCTACGGCTTACGATGCTACTCACGGATTTTCTGATCAGTTCATTGTGGAGCTAGAGGTTTTCCATTCCGTAATAGATCGCTTGGGGCTGCAAAGCGACCCTAAGTATTTCTCCAAATATCCAAATAGTGAATTGGCGACAGTCAGTATCAATTACCTCACCAAGAATGGTAACGATTAAGCTTTTCTAGCTCGGGCCAAAAGCGTGTTTTGCAACAACATTGCAATGGTCATAGGCCCTACTCCACCAGGAACTGGAGTGATATGCGAAGCCTTGGCACTTACACCTTCAAACTCTACATCACCCTTAATTACATACCCTTTCGGCTGAGATTCGTCTGGAACACGAGTGATACCCACATCGATCACTACTGCACCTTCTTTTACCATATCGGCCTTTACGAACTCAGGCACCCCTAAAGCCGAGATCACAATGTCTGCCGCTTTGATGTACTCTTCGATGTTCTTAGTTCTAGAGTGTGTCAAGGTTACCGTTGAGTTTCCAGGATTTCCCTTGCGGCTCATCAAGATACTCATTGGCCGGCCTACAATATGACTGCGACCTATGATCACAGTGTGTTTCCCTTGGGTGTCAACTTCATTTCTGCGGAGCAGTTCCATGATGCCAAATGGTGTGGCTGGAATAAAACTCTCCATATCCAAGGCCATACGCCCAAAATTGGTCGGGTGGAAACCGTCTACATCTTTGTCAGGATCTACAGCCAGTAAGACCTTTTCTTCATCGATGTGTTTTGGTAAGGGAAGCTGTACAATAAAACCATCTATCTCGTCGTCGTTGTTGAGATTATCTATTGTCTTAAGTAAAACCTCTTCGGAGGTCTCCTGGTCCAAACGGATCAAGGTAGATTCGAATCCTACGCGTTCACAAGCTCGAACCTTACTGCCTACATAAGTGAGCGAGGCTCCGTCGTTTCCTACTAAGACAGCTGCTAGGTGCGGTACTTTTTGGCCTTTGGCCTTGAGAGCATCTACTTGCTCTTTGATCTCTTCTTTGATCTCGTTACTGCACTTGCGTCCGTCTAGTAGTATCATAATTGCTAGTATTTTGTAGCTAGTATTTAGTATTTAGTGACGAAAGCCAGCGCTTTCGTTGAATATTTGCTTGCAAACACTCCAAAAATAATGCTCACCTAGCGCTGTTTACCCAGCATTTGCATCATTTTTCGGCCGCCTCCGCCTTGCATCATTTTCATCATCTTACTCATCTGATTGAACTGCTTGAGCAGCTGGTTCACTTGCTGTACGGAAGTACCAGAACCTTTACCGATGCGTTTTTTACGACTGGCGTTTATCAGCGAAGGATTTGAGCGCTCTTCTGGGGTCATAGAGTGAATGATCGCTTCTATATGCTTAAAGGCATCATCGTCTATATCCACTCCCTTTAAGGCCTTTCCAGCACCTGGGATCATTCCAATAAGGTCTTTCATGTTCCCCATTTTCTTAACCTGCTGGATCTGCTTTAAGAAATCGTCAAAACCGAATTGATTCTTGGCGATCTTCTTTTGCAACTTGCGCGCCTCTTCTTCATCGAACTGCTCCTGAGCGCGTTCTACCAAAGACACTACGTCTCCCATCCCCAAGATACGGTCTGCCATACGTGAAGGATAGAACACATCAATGGCCTCCATCTTTTCTCCGGTACCGATAAACTTGATCGGCTTGTTCACAACACTCTTAATAGAGATAGCAGCTCCACCACGAGTATCACCGTCTAGCTTGGTTAAGATAACCCCGTCAAAATTCAAGCGGTCGTTAAAGGCCTTGGCCGTGTTCACGGCATCTTGACCTGTCATGGAATCTACCACGAACAAGGTTTCCTCTGGTTTGATCGCTGCGTGAATATTAGCGATCTCGGTCATCATCTCCTCGTCTACAGCCAAACGACCTGCCGTATCGACAATAACCACATTGTGTCCGTTAGATTTAGCGTGAGCAATTGCCGCAGTTGCTATAGCTACAGGATCATTGTTGTCTCGGTCTGAATACACCTCCACCCCTATCTGATCTCCAACTACGTGCAACTGATCTATCGCTGCAGGACGATATACGTCGCAAGCTACCAATAATGGTTTCTTGGATTTTTTACTCTTTAAATAGTTGGCAAGCTTTCCGGAAAAGGTCGTTTTACCACTACCCTGTAATCCGGACATGAGAATCACCGACGGATTCCCCCCGAGATTAACTCCAGCAGCATCGCCACCCATAAGCTCGGTAAGCTCATCTTTTACCAATTTGACCATTAACTGGCCAGGCTGCAAAGTGGTCAATACATTCTGACCCAAGGCTTTCTCTTTTACCGTATTGGTAAACTCCTTGGCGATCTTGTAGTTAACATCGGCATCTAAAAGCGCACGACGCACTTCCTTGAGGGTTTCGGCCACGTTAACTTCGGTAATCTGACCATGCCCTTTGAGAACGTGTAAGGCTTTATCTAACTTATCACTTAAATTATCAAACATCGCTAAAATTGGTAAAGCGCAAAGTTACATTTTTGCCTAAAGATGGACAAGCCCTTAGAACGCAAAAAGACGACCTCTATGGGTCGTCTTTTCCTTTGGCTGATTCTTAAAAAATCATTCACATAACGAGGCCAAAATGGTGATCTCCACCAACTCGAACTCCACATCAGTCGGGTCTGTAATCCGTACGTAGATCGTTTGGGCATTCTCGATATTTAGGTAACCGTCTTGCGGCAAGGCGTTCACATTAGCTTCTGCATCGGCTTCGGTCTCAAAATAGGCAAAGCTGTATCCGTTCTCCTGTGGCTTCTCGGTGATAAGACCAATGCAACGACTGTAATTCTCGAAGATGAAATTCGCGGTATAGGGCGGCGTAGGATCTCCGTCAATAATTGCACATTCTTCAAAGAACAAGGTGGTGCAATAAATCTCTGGTTCACAGATCTTATTGAGCACATAGGTAGCATCATCTTGGGTGATCTGTAGGTTATTCTCTGTGAATCCTGTAACTATCCAGTCTTTATTCCAGGTTTCATCTATGGTTTCATTCACACCATCTAGATTGATATTCATATGCAATTGGTTGGCAATGAAATAGAAGATCCAGGTTCCTGGAGAGCCAACCCCAGCATCATAGAAAACAACACCTCCACTTGGTGTCACTTCAAACACGCTGTACTCGAACTGATCTGGATCTAGGCCTTCTGGGGCACGTACTTCCCATCCGCATTGCTGAAATGCTTGACTTACCCCACCCAAGACCTCTTGCTGGATCTCTTGTATACAGCCCTGTATGCTTTGGGCTAGTTCGTCAGCACTGTTGATCTCAAAGAGTGTCCCGTCTTCTAAGGTGGCCTGTATTGGGAAACTAATTCCTACGGAATTTTCCTCTGGTATGCCTATCAAAAATTGCCAAAACTGGTAGTCGTTCCCCACACGAGTAGCAGAAACGTACTCATCGAATTCGTCGTATTGATAAACGATAAAGGGATACACAAAATCGATACAGGTAACACTGGTAGGTTCTGATTCATCTTCGGTAATCTGCGCTAAAAATTGAAACAGTTCTGATGATTCCTCAATAAGATCTCCCTGAGCAACTGCATCGATCTCTAGGGGTTCATTGATACATCCGACGCAAAAAAGAAAAGTCAGAAAAAAGAAATAGTGCTTCATAACTAGGTTTTACTCTCTAGTACGCGAAACACTAAAAGGTTGCTTAGAAAGGGCTATAAAAAAACCGCCCCTACCTTCAGAAGTGTGGTAGAGACGGCTTTCATCAACTAACTAAACAATTAAAATATGAACAGTTACAGCTCAGGTAAAATTACTTTATCTATTGCGTGAACAACACCATTCGCTGCCTGCACATTCGTTACGATGATGTTACTCACACGACCATTCAAATCGGTAATGGTTGCGTTGGTAGCATCGATCTCTATATCTGCTCCGAGCGTACCTACAGTACCGCTCACTAAGTCTTCTGCGCGTACATTTGCTCCAGCGATCACGTGTGTGTTCAAAGTCGCTGTCAAAGTTGCGCCGTCAATATCATCTAAACTAGCTACTCCTAGCTCCACCAAAAGATCGCCAAAGGCATCATTAGTAGGAGCAAAAACAGTAAATGGAGCAGGATCTACACCTAAACCGGTAGATAGTACGCTAACGTAATCTGGCTGATCGTCGCGAGTCAAAGCTGCCACCAAAGTAGCAAAGGTTGGATCTGCAACGGCAAAGGTCACTACTGTTGGCAATCCTATAACTGCGTCAACTACGTGAGCAACACCATTAGCGGCAGGCACATCTGGCAATACCACATTAGACTGTCCGTTTAGCGTAACACCAGAATCGGTGTTGATGTAGATACTTAAGTTGTTACTAGAATCTCCGTAAGTGGCTAGTGTGTTTCCGTAAGAAGTAGTAAGATCTCCTGCGAAAAGCGCTCCAGCGATAGCGTGGTTAAGCACCACTTGTGTCAATACGTCTACTGGTACTTCGTCTATACTGCTGAATCCGGCTGCATCCAAAAAGGCTGCAAATGAATCGTTGGTTGGTGCAAATACAGTGAACTCTGCAGCTGTATCGGCAAGAGCAGCATCCAATCCTGTGATCTTTAGCGCAGCGTATAAGCTGGTAAGATCAGGGTTGGTATAAGCTAAACCAGTTAGCGTTGGAGTTACTGCGGATGCGATAGCAGAAGGCAACAGTACCTTGTCTATGGCGTGGATAACTCCGTTTCCTGTTTGAACATCAACTACAATGATGTTAGAAGCTACTCCAGTGGCATCGATCACTTGAGCTCCTGACTCTAGGTCGATCTCAATGGTAGTTCCTTCGAAAGTAGTTGGCGTCTGTCCGTCTTCTAGATCCGAAGAGCGCACATTAGCAGATGCCAATACGTGGTAATTTAAAATTGTGCGAAGCGCGTCTTGTGGTACATCGTCCAAAGAAGCGAATCCTAATGCATTCAACAGATCAACAAATGCTTCGTTGGTCGGTGCGAATACAGTAAATGGCGCATTAGCAGATCCAGACAACAAGGCTACATAGTCCAAGTCTGTGTCCGAAGCAGCGATTAGCGCCTCTACTAGGATAGAGAAGTTAGGGTTGGCTAAGGCTTGTGTGGTTACATCTGCAATACCAATCACAGCGTCTACGGCGTGAATTACCCCGTTGCTAGCTTCGATATCTGCAGTGGTAACAGTAGATACTCCGTTGATCTGAACCCCACCGGCGGTGTTTACAAACAAACTCAAATTAGCTCCAGAAGAAGCCTCTGTCGCCAAGGAGTTGATGTATCCTGTGATCAAATCTGTAGATTCGTTGGTTCCAGTTACAACGTGGTTCAATAGAATGTTGGTAAGCACATCTACAGGAACATCGTCCAAAGATGCGAAGCCAGCTGCGTTCAAGAAGGCTTCAAAAGCCACATTGTTCGGAGCAAACACAGTAAACTCTCCGGAATTTAATGTTTCTGTAAGACCAGCCGCTTCTAGAGCTGCCTCTAAAGATGAATAGTCGTCATTGTCTGCAACAAATTGAGCGATAGTCACATCTGTTCCTGGGTCGATAGGATTAGAGTTGTCATCGTCGTTGTTACACGCAAATAGCGTTACAGTTAGTAGCGCAAGTAGCGAAATTTTGAATACGTTTTTCATGTTATTTTTTTTGGTGTAATACATTTGTTTATACAACAACAGGACGTTGCAAAGTACTACCAAAAAAACCGGAATTAATAGAACTTTAACATTTTGTTTAACTTTTGAAGATAAAGATTAAACAAATAAAAAACTGATAATCAATACGTTAAGGTTGTAATCGGCGAATTTTATAATTATTCGCAGAAATTGAGGTTGGAGTTGATAATAGATTTCAGATCCGAATCTGAGTTGATTTGAATGGTTTCTCCGTCACGGATATCCACCGTTAAGGGATAACGGAATTGGGCGATCAGATCAGCATCCAACAAACTAACAACACCGTTAAAGGTAGCTCTGTCGTGATCGTAAACCAAGGTTTCGAAGTCGGCGGTGACCGGGTCGTAGATAGCCACCTCTATAGGGTAAATAAAGTCTACACAGCGAATGGCATCGTTGTAGAGTTCCCCAGAAGCACATTGGGCGATCAAAGCTTGGAATTCGGCCTCGTTATTTATTTGAGTCTCGTTGTAGTCTGCATAAGTTACCGTGATAGGAAATACTGGAGTGACCTCATCGGCCAAATACAAGCCTTCCAGATCACTTGCCTGTTGGTAAAGAAATACCTCGCCATCTACATTACAGTAGTACGGGAAATTTATACTGAAGCAATTGGAATCGTCCACTATATTATCGTGACTGCCATCGTGAGCCGTTACGCCTTGAACCAAGCCAACCAAATTGGCGTCGTCCAGAAAGGAATCCTCTTGTTGATTATCAGTAATACGTAGAGCTTCTTTCTGACAAGAAACAAGATTCAAACAAACTCCTAAAAGGAGAAACGGTATGCGTAGGGATGTCTTCATTAGTAATAGAACAAACATAAGGGAAAAATTCCTACCAATAATTAATTGATATATTTACCGCTTATTAAACACAATCAAGGGTTTAGTACAAAATTGCATGAAAAAGGAGCTATTCGAATCGGTTTGCGAGGAGAAGATATACGAAAAACTCTACCAGCAGCACGCTAGAGATCTGCACGACTTCTGTTACTATAAATTCGGGGAACAAATCAACCCAGAAGACAAAGTACACGAGGCCTTTATGAAGCTTTGGGAAAAATGTGCACAGGTGCCATTTTCTAAGGCCAAGAGCTTTTTATTTACGGTGGTTAATAATGCGGCTCTAAACAGTATCAAGCATCAGAAGGTGGTGCTTAAATATCAGGCTCAAAAACCCAAACATTACACCAACGAATCCCCAGAATTCGTCATGGAAGAACAGCAGTTCATGCAGCGGTTTGAAAAAGCCTTGAACGCTTTGCCAGAAGGACAGCGTATTGCTTTTATGCTCAATCGAGTAGAAGGAAAAAAACACCAGGAGATTGCAGAAATGCTGGGCATTTCCAGAAAGGCGGTAGAAAAGCGCATTTACACAGCATTGGATAAACTAAGAGAAGAAATTAAAGAATTGTAAGACTTGGGTAGGAATTTGCCAAGTATGGTTGTTCTATAAGTGACAAATTGATATGAAAAAGGAAAATTTGTTTTTAAGGTGGTTAGATCATAGCTTGAGCGAAGCGGATCGCACGGCGTGGCAAGACGACGAGCGCTTCAGTGCTTACGAAAAAATTTCCCAAGCTGCACAATACTTTCGGGCACCGGAGTTTGACGCCAGCTCAAGTTACGATCGCCTCCGCCTAAAGCAGCAACAACAAACCAAGGTTAAGAGACTAAAACCGTGGCGCATTGCATCTGCAATAGCGGCGCTAGTTGTTTTGGGCTTGTTAGTTGTTAATCTGACAGCGAATAACTCCACTACGCTTACAGCAGCCAATGCAGATCGCTTAGAGGTATCACTGCCAGATGCGTCCACAGTGCAACTCAATGCAGGGACAAGTCTGACTTACAATGAAGATAAATGGGAATATTCCCGTCAGGTAGACTTAGATGGAGAAGCTTTATTCAACGTTACCAAAGGAAGCAGTTTTGAGGTTAATACAGCGGCCGGTTCGGTCCGTGTTTTAGGAACTGTGTTTAACGTAGTGAATCGCGAAGGCCTTTTCGAAGTGACCTGTTTTGAAGGGCGAGTCGCTGTTAGCTTCCCTGATAATACTACAATAGAGATTGGTGCAGGAGAAGGCGTTCGTCTTTTGGGTACTAAGCTGAATCGCTTTGAGACGGCTACGGCAAAACCGAGTTGGGTTAATCACAAGTCTATCTTTAAGAGCACCCCATACAATATTATCTTAGCCGAACTAGAGCGACAATATGAAGTGAGTGTCGATGCATCCACCATCGATAAAAATGTTATTTTTACTGGTAGTTTTACCCATGAAGATCTGGAAACCGCAATGGAAGGAATTACCGTCCCTCTTAATTTGAAGTTTCAGATATCAGGCAAAAGGGTGACCATTACAAAATAACAACCGTAATTAGGCGTGCGCAAACGCATCTGCATTTTATTTTTCTTCTTCGGATCCCTACTGCTTCTGTACGGACAGCAAAGACAGTCGCTTACCGATTATTTCAACCTATTAGAGACACAGTTCAATTGTACTTTTTCTTATGAGGATGCAGCCCTTGCATCTCATTTTTATTCAGGATCTGACACGCCAACAGCTTTAACTGAGGCATTGACCGAGCTACAAGAAACTACGCTGTTCGACTACCGCCTTTTAGAAGACAATACGGTCACGGTTACTCCTAAGAAAAGCCGAGAATTCTGTATAGAAATTCTAAGTGCAGAGACTGATCAAGCTTTATCCGGAGCCATTATAACTACCTCCTACCAACAAGTTGTTACCGATAAGACAGGGCGTGCGGTGGTAAATAGCGTTATCCGATCAACACCTATTAGTGTTACCTATTTAGGTTATGGAAAACAGTCGGCAGTATTGGATGCCGCGACCCCGAGGGATGTATGCACGGTGTTCAGATTGAGACCACAAGCCGAAGCCTTGAATCCTGTTCTGCTAACCAATTTCATCACAAAAGGAATCAGCAGAAAGGCTGACGGCGCAGTCAACGTGAATTATAATGCCTTTGATATACTGCCGGGGCTTATAGAGAGCGATGTGCTGTTAACTTTAAAAGAACTCCCGGGAATACAAAGTGTGAACGAAACAGTCTCCTTTTTGAATATCCGCGGAGGAACCAACGATCAGAACCTAATCTTGTGGGATGGCATTAAAATGTATCAAAGTGGACACTTCTTTGGGCTAATATCTGCCTTTAACCCCAACCTGACCAAAGAGGTAGATGTTTATAAAAGTATTGGAAACGCGCGCTACGGAGATGGCGTATCTGGAGTTATTGCCATGCGAGGTTCGGGCGAGATCATTTCTGATTTTAAGGTCAACGCAGGTTTCAACTTACTCAGCGCAGACGTCTTGGCTGAACTGCCTATAACCGATAAACTTTCTTTAGAGGTAGCCGGAAGGCATTCGCTGAACTCACTGCTCAGTACGCCGACTTACGAATCCTATTTTGACAAGGCCTTTCAGAATACCGAGCTGCAGGCATCTGGCATGGCTAACTTTACTTCGGACGACGATTTTAAATTCTTTGATGCCCACATCAGACTCCAATACGAACCTTCCACAAAAGATCGGTTTCGTTTTAGTTTACTGCGCTTGGGGAATCGCTTGGAGTTTTTAGAAAATGGAACGTTAGAAGGCGAGCCACAAGCACGACAAAGCAATCTTACCCAAGACAATCTATCCGGAGGATTCTATTACCAGCGCAAATGGAACGAAGATGTAAGTACTGAATTGCAATGGTATGGGAGCGGCTATGAACTCACTGCCCTGAATGCCGATATAGAGAACGACCAACGACTCATACAAGAGAATGACCTGGTCGAGACCGGTATTAAGATCGAGAACAAATGGGCTATTAGCGAAAGACTCATCTGGCAGCAAGGATATCAGTTCAACGAAACGGGAATCACGAATTTTGAGAACATCAACAATCCTACTTTCGAAAGATTAGAGAAACAAGTGCTGCGCACCCATAGTTTGTTTAGCAGCATACTTATGGAAACTGCCAATGGCAAAACACGGATAGAAGCCGGACTGCGCGCAAATCATATCAACAAATTCGATGAGATACTGCTAGAACCTAGACTGCGCGTTACGCAGCGAATAGGCAGGAGCTTTAGTTTAGAACTCTTAGGGGCTCTAAACAGCCAAACCACCTCACAAGTGGTGGATCTTCAAAACGATTTCTTGGGTGTAGAGAACAGACGCTGGGTACTTTCAGACCCTGGGGTAATTCCGATTATAAAAGGAAGACACTTAGGTCTGGGCTTGAGCTACCAGCGAAAAGGATGGCTTTTTAGCGCGGAGCCCTACTGGAAACAGATTCGTGGTATTACAAGTCAAAGTCAAGGCTTTCAGGATCAATTTGAAGACCGGCGAGAAACAGGGTCTTATACCGTTTACGGCCTGGACTTTTTAGCCAACAGACAATGGCAGAAAACCAATATCTGGATCAGTTACACCTTTGCGCGCAACGATTATGACTTTCCGACTTTTAACCCAAGTGAATTTCCAAACAACCTAGATATTAGACATGCCCTGTCGCTTGGAGCAAATTTTAATTTAGGGCAGTTTAATCTGGGAGCTGGTCTAAACTGGCGCCGTGGACGTCCTTTTACTCCAGTAGGAGACAATTCTATTCCACAAGTGGGATTTGTAGAGTATTTAGCTCCTAATAGCGTGCTCTTAGAGGATTACTTTAGAGCAGACGTTTCTGCAAACTACACTTATGACCTCAGCGAGAAAGTAAGACTTGTTAGTGGTCTATCGCTTTGGAATCTTTTAGGGAATGACAATGTGGTCAACACCTTTTTCCGCATCAACGACAACACAGAAGTACAGAAGGTCAATGACCTGGCCCTGCGCTTTACTCCTAATGCAACGCTGCGCGTGATTTTTAGATAGATTTTAGTAGCAACTTGCAGCCGCTGTCCCTTGATACTTTTCAGAAGACCCGAAAACTCAACTTTTAAGCCGAGACAGCGAAGCGAAAATTCACGGATATTTTCTTAGTTGAAGGCTTTTTTGAGCTGCATAGCAGCGCTACGGAGCGAAAAAAAGACAAAAAGAAAGGAAATAGCAGGAATTTGCAGCCGTTGTCGAGAACAAAAAGTTGGGTATAAAAAAACCGCCCTATAGGCGGTGTATTTTATTGGCGCAAAAAAAGATGATTAAGAAAGGTAAGGAAAGCAGTGACCTCATGTAGGTTAAGGATATTGCATGCAACTTAATGTCATAGACGCTACACCGTTTTTCGTTTAACCTAAAGAAAAAGCTTTGGTGCCTCACTAGACGTCATATGTGTTGCGGTCTGGCTGCCGGCCTTACCTTTGGTGCTTTTAAAAAAAAGGGCTATCAGCAACAAGAGGTAGTCATTATGAACAGAAACTTTTAACTAGCATCAAAATGAATAACTGTAGGTTTAAGAATTTCTCATTGCTGATGGTGCCCAAGGATTCTAAGTCTAATGCGGTTCAGTTTAACTAATGTGACTTGTTATTGAAAAAAATTGCATTATCGTCTTAAAATCGAATTGTCGGATTTCTCCTTTTCATAGATAGCTATTTTTAAATGTCTTCTTGTGGAAGCACCCATCCGGTAATCATCTTTTCAAAGAACTATCGAGCGTTAGTGTCGATTTGTTAGTAAAACAGTGTACCGCAAAAAAACCCTACCAAAAAATTTAAAAAAGTTTCTATTTATATTTACACGCCTTTAAAAACAAAGGATTACGTGAGCGAAAAAAATCCGCAGGACAAGAAAGACATCTGCCAGGAGCAGCATTACAACGCACTGTATGAAGCGCATGGGCAGGCCCTGTGGAATTTCGCCTATTACAAATGCGGAAATGCAGACGATGCCAACGACTTGGTGCAAGAAGCATTTGTAAAGCTTTGGAACAACTGCAGCAAGGTGAGTTTTACCAAAGCCCGCTCTTTTTTATATACGGTTACCAACAACAGTTTTCTCAACGCTGTCGCCCATAAAAAGGTAGTACTTAATTATAGGAGTACTCAAACCTCTGGGGTTGATAAACAATCGCCCGAATATTTACTAGAAGAAAAAGAATACGGCAAAAAACTCAATGCTGCGCTTAACACATTGACAGAAGCCCAACGAACTGCTTTTTTAATGAATCGGATAGACGGCAAGAAATACAAGGAGATAGCAGAAGAATTAGACATCAGTATAAAAGCTGTTGAAAAACGTATAAGTCAGGCTTTAGTAGGCCTGAAAAAAAATTTAGAAGGATTCAATAAATAAGGTAGGGTATTTATAGACTTAGCTGTTATACCCTTGAAAAAGAAAGAGAATGGACAAGCAATCTTTGCTTCATAAATGGATGAATGACGAGCTGACGGAGCAGCAAGAAGCCTTGCTAAAAGCGGATCCAGAGATGGATGCCTTGATGCAAATTGCAGCTAACTCTTCTAAATTAGAAGCACCTGAGTTCCCAGAGGCTGCAGTTTGGAAGAACATCCAACAGCTTAATCGTCCTGCAAAAGTAAGACGTTTACAGCCGCTTAAGTACGTGATCCGTATTGCGGCAGTCTTCGCTATTGTTGCGTTGTCCTATGTGTTTTGGCAAGGTATGGACACCGATGTCAATACTGCTATAGCCGAAAAGACACAAGTCTTTTTGCCAGACACTTCTGAAGTAGCACTTAATGCCGATTCTTTCCTGACCTATAACGAACAAGATTGGAAAAACGCTAGAACCCTTCATCTAGAAGGAGAAGCGTATTTTAAAGTAGCCAAAGGCAGTGCCTTTGTGGTTGAGACCGATCTTGGTGATGTGACTGTACTTGGAACCCAATTCAACGTATTTGCCCGCGGGCAGGAACTCAAGGTGAGTTGTTTTGAAGGGGTTGTTTCTGTATCTTTAGATCAGCAGGTTGTCACCTTGAAGGCCGGAGAGGCCTTAGAGTATACCAAAGGTAACAGTTTAAAGAATCTCACTACCAGCCTTAGCACCCCCCAATGGCTGCAACATGAGAGTTCTTTTGAAAATGCACCTTTGTCGGAGGTTCTGGATGAATTGGAACATTATTACAGTGTTCAACTAGAAGTGAAAGATATTGATCTTAAAAAGCGCTTTACAGGAAGCTTTACACACCAGGATCTCGATATCGCACTACAATCCATTTGCACTCCTTTACAGATGACCTACAGCGTTTTGGATAAAAACAAAGTAGTGTTGAATGAGGTCGAATAATTTCAGACGCCTTTTTTTATCGACGAGTTTCTTTTTACTGATCGGGCTTAACGCCGGACTGGCTCAAGATGCAGTAAAACTTTCTGACTATCTCAAAAGCCTAGAACAGCAGTACGACATTCGATTTTCTTATGCTTCGGATGCTATAAGTGACATCAGTATAACCCCAACAACAACCGCAAATTTAGAGGCTAATTTAGAGTACATTAAAGCTCGTACAGGCTTACAGATCAAACAGATCAATGCCCGTTATTACTCTATAAGCGCGCCAGACAGTATACACATTGTGGTCTTGGATGCTCAAAGCGGACTCCCCTTGTCCAATGCGAATATTCGTTTGGTAGACCAAACCACCGGATACACCACCAACGCCTCTGGGAGTAGTTATATTCCCAACCCGCCTGCTCCTATTTTCATACAAGTTCAGTATCTGGGGTATCAAACTCAGGGACTCAATATTGGTCCGGTAGAGTTTGACACCGTTGTGGTACGTATGCGCCCTAGTGTGGATCAGTTAGAAGAAGTACTGCTACAACCCGTATTTACCCAAGGGATCTACAGAACCAACGATGGCTCTTATCGCTTTAATACCGAAAAATTCGGTTTGCTTCCTGGAATAGCAGAGACCGATGTTCTACAGATCTCCCAAACCTTACCCGGGGTAGAAAGCGTAGACGAAACCGTGTCAAACGTGAATGTTCGCGGGGGAAGCAATGGTGAAAACTTGCTGCTTTGGGATGGCATTCGCGTTTATCAAAGTGGACATTTCTACGGATTGATCTCGGCTATTAATCCCTATATAACCGAAGATGTCTATATATACCGCAACGGGACTCATAGTCGCTATGGAGAGAGTGTGTCCGGGGTCATCGATCTAAAGGCCAAAGACGAGATCACCGACGGCATCCACGGAAAGGCAACCTTAAATCTCTTGCACGCCAATGCTTTTATAGATCTTCCTTTGAGCAAAAAACTCTCTGTAATGATAGCTGGGCGCCGCTCCTTGAACGATCTTTACGAAACTCCAATTTACAACAGTTATTCCGAGCGGGTTTTTCAGGATACGCAGATCACAAACTTGGCAACTCCCAACGCTCAATCGGAACTTAAAGCCTCTGAAGATTTTAACTTCTACGACCTGAGTGCTAAACTACTTTTCAACCCAACAGCAAAAGATAAATTTCGCCTGAATTTTCTGGTCATAAACAATGCCTTGACCTTTAATCAGAGTTTGTCCAACGACGCCTTTACCTTGAGCGAGACAAGTGAACTGGATCAGCAGAATATAGCCGCAGGAATTAGTTGGCAGCGCAGTTGGAACTCTAAATGGAGCAGCAGTATTGAGGCCTACAGAAGTCAGTACAACTTAGACGCAGCCAATTTTGAATTACTCACCACCGCTTTTGATACCCAAGGCAATGAAGTGATCTCTTTTGTAGGTCGAGGCCAATTAGTGTATCGCCCTAAAAACAATCTGCAATGGGAGGCGGGTTATGAGTTTACAGAAACCGGAGTAACCAACAGCGACCAGACCACCACCCCAGAATTCAGAAGACGGGTCAAAGAAGTCCTTATTGGACACAACCTCTTCAACCAACTCAGCTGGAATCCTTTTCAAGGGAAAACCCAGATCAATGCCGGTTTACGACTAACGCATTACCCCAAGATCAACGAGTACCGATTCGAACCGCGTTTGAATCTGCATCAGAAGCTTGGAGGCGGCTTTGCAATGGAGTTTCACGGGGAATTCAAAAGCCAAAGTATAAGTCAGGCGGTAGCCTTTCAAAATGAGTTCTTGGGTGTGGAGAACCGTCGTTGGATACAAGCCAATGGCAACGAAGTTCCACTTATTACGAGCGAGCAATGGTCTACTGGTCTGGTGTGGAACAAACGCAATTGGTTGATCAATTTGGAATACTTTGAAAAGGCGGTTGACGGTATCAGTGCTACAACGCAAGGATTCCAAAATCAATTCGCGAACACAGCAGCTATTGGCTCCTATAAGGTCTATGGCTTGGAACTTATTATTAACAAGCGCTGGCGTGGCCTGGGTGCCTGGCTGGGTTACACCTACTCCAATAACGACTATCAATTTGACAGTTTTGATCCGCAGGTATTTGCCAATAACCTCGACATCACCCATTCGCTACGAACAGCGGTAAGCTATGACCTGGGGAGGTTCAGTACCGTTTTTGGGTTGCAATGGCGTAGCGGAAAACCCTTTACAGACCCCTTAGGAGAAGCCTTATCTGCCGTACAAGACGATATGGAGATTCCTTTCAATCCACCCAATCAGCAGCGACTCCAATCCTTTTTTAGAGCTGACCTATCTTTCAAATACATAGCGCTAGACAAGCAGACATACTCTTTAAAAGCCAATGCGGCATTTCAGAATATCTTCAACAATAACAATTTACTGGATCGTTATTATGTGTCTCAGCAGATAGGAGAAGATCAATTCGCCATTAACCAGATCGACAATCGCTCTTTGCGATTTACCCCAAATTTCTCTTTAGAACTCAGCTTCTAGTTACATACGCTCTGGCGCAACAATACCAAGAAGGGCTAAAGCACTTTTGATAGTTCTGCCTGTAGCCTCTGAGAGTTGTACTCTAAAAGTGAGCTGTGCCCCAGTGTCTGCAGCAAAGATCGGCACGTTCTGGAAAAAGGAATTGTACGCCTTTACCAGGTCGTAGACATAATTGGCTACCAAGGCTGGACTGTGTTGCTCCGCAGCCAAGCTAACCGCTGTTGGGTAATTTTCTAGTTCTTTGATCACTGCGCGTTCCTTTTCAGTAAGGTCAACGGCAGTGGCCGGCTCCATTTCCATAGTTTCAGCCTTACGCAAGATCGCTTGAATTCGCGCATAAGTATACTGTACGAATGGACCTGTATTACCCTGAAAATCTACTGAGGCTTCTGGATCGAACAGTATACGTTTTTTAGGGTCTACTTTGAGAATGTAATACTTCAAAGCACCAAGACCTATGTCTTGATAGAGAGCCTTTTTCTGGGCTTCTGTATAACCATCCAACTTCCCGAGTTCTGAGGCAATACTCTCGGCGGTGCTTGCCATTTCGGAGATAAGGTCGTCAGCATCTACAACAGTACCTTCTCTACTTTTCATCTTCCCACTAGGCAAATCTACCATACCATAACTCAAATGGTGAAGATTCTCTGCCCATGAATAACCCAACTTCTTCAAAATCAAGAATAATACTTTGAAGTGGTAATCTTGTTCGTTTCCTACAGTATAGATCATGCCGTTGGCATCTGGCATGTCCTTGATACGTTGAATCGCGGTGCCGATATCTTGTGTCATATAAACCGCTGTACCATCGCTTCTAAGTACCAGTTTCTCATCCAAGCCTTCGTCAGTGAGATCACACCAAACCGAGCCGTCGTCTTTTTTAAAGAACACTCCCTTGGCCAGGCCTTCTTCTATATTCTCTTTGCCCAGCAAATAGGTATTGCTTTCGTAATAGAGCGTGTCAAAATCCACCCCCAAGGCGTCGTAGGTGGCATCAAATCCTTGGTAAACCCAAGAATTCATCATTTCCCAAAGTTCCACAACAGTCGCATCGCCAGCTTCCCATTTTCTAAGCATTTCTTGAGCTGCCAACAGTATGGGCGCCTGTTCTTTTGCTTCGGATTCTGATTTGCCCGCTGCCATGAGCTCCTTTTGCTCTGCCTTGTACTCTTGATCGAATTTCACATAGTACTTACCTACCAAATGATCACCTTTAAGACCACTTGAGGCTGGGGTCTCTCCGTTTCCAAAACGTTGCCAGGCCAACATACTCTTGCAAATATGGATCCCTCTGTCGTTGATGATCTGTGTCTTGTATACTTTATTACCAGCTGCTTTTAATATCTCCGCAACAGAATATCCTAGTAAAATATTTCTAATATGTCCTAAATGTAAGGGCTTATTGGTATTTGGAGAAGAATATTCCACAATTACCGCATCATCTCCTTGTGGCTTGTGCCCGTAATTGGTGTCGGCCAAAATGTTGGTAAAGCTGTTGTAAAAATAGGAGTCACTTAGGGAGAGGTTCAAAAAACCCTTAATTACATTGTAGGCAGTGATCGCCTCAACCTCAGCGACCAAATAAGCTCCTAAGGCCTCGCCTATTGCCACCGGATTACCTTTAACCACACGCAACATAGGGAACACCACTACGGTGATATCTCCCTCGAATTCTTTGCGAGTAGCCTGGAATTCCACCTCGGCCAGGTCAGCCTGATAAAGACTCTTAATTGCTTCTTTAATGTGTTGTGATAGCAGGGTTTGCAAGTCCATAGAACCTTTGATTTTAAGCCCCCAAAGATAAAATTTTTATTCCACTTGAAATGGCGGTATCTTTGTAAAAAGGACAGGAATTTGCTATGATTTTGAACCTTTCTTACAACAACAAAGAGACCCGAAAAAAGGTCGATGAGCTCTTGGGAAAACCCTTTAGTTTACGCGAACGAATAAAACTTGGTGGTATAGGATCACCCCATATGCCCATTGCGGCGGCGAGTATCCAAATAGACAATTTGCTCAAGCTAGATAACAACAGAAATATCTGCAATATCGAAATGCGTCCTAAGGGGATCATTGTAGGATTCAGATCTTTGCTGGAATCGTACGGACTTATTATCCCTTACTACAAATTGGTTTTATTCAAAGGAGAAGCAGACACTTACAGTGTTCACATGGACGCTTACCGCGTAGCCATAAGCGCGAGAACCAAAGACAAGAGCATTCATAAATTCATGAAAAAACTCATGGATGCCAAAGCCGATTACGACGCTAGCGTTGCCGGCCCATTTTAATTTCGTAACTTATTACATCAGCAACTAAACCCTTTACCACATTAATAATTTAATCTCTTAAGGGTGAAAATTCTACTTACCGGCGCCAATGGATATATAGGCATGAGACTTTTGCCCCTGCTAGTCAAGCAAGGGCACCAGGTCGTTTGTGCCGTACGAAACCCTGCACGACTCTCCATTAGTGAAGGTCTTCGGGCTAAGATCCAGGTGATCACTGTCGATTTTTTAGAAGACCCTAAAGCAGGACTATTACCCAAAGACCTTGATGCTGCTTATTACCTGATCCACTCCATGAGCGCTTCTACCTCTGATTTCGATGAAAAGGAAGCGCGATCTGCGAAAAACTTCAACCAAATGCTCGCAGAAACCCAGTGCAAACAAGTGATCTATTTGGGTGGCATTGTCAATGAGAATGAGCTGTCTAAGCATTTGTCCTCGAGAAAGAACGTAGAAGATATATTGGCAGAAGGTCCAGCGGCCTTAACCGTTTTGCGCGCGGCGATCATAGTTGGTTCGGGCTCGGCTTCTTTTGAGATCATTCGCGACCTCTGCGAGAAACTGCCTATAATGATCACACCGAAATGGGTTAAAACGCGCTGTCAACCCATTGCCATTCGCAATGTGATCCAATACTTGATTGGCGTGCTGGGCCATGAAAAAACCTTTAATGAGGTCTTTGATATAGGCGGCCCCGATATTTTGACCTATAAAAAGATGATGCGGACCTACGCCAAGGTCCGAAAACTGCGTCTATTAATCTTGGACGTACCAGTAATGACTCCAAAACTCTCGTCTTACTGGTTGTATTTTGTCACCTCCACTTCTTATACCCTGGCGTTAAATTTGGTAGATAGCATGCGTGTAGAGGTTATTACTAAAGATCGTAGGCTTCAGGAATTGTTAGATATAGAACCCATTCCCTACCAAGAGGCAATAGCCTTGGCTTTTGAGAAAATAGAACAGAACCAGGTCATTTCGAGTTGGAAGGATTCTTTGGTAGCCGGTAGATTCACCAAAGATCTTAAGGAATATGTAAAAGTGCCTAGCTACGGCTGCGTAAAGGACCATCAGCAAATAAAGGTCGATGACCCACAGGCAGTGCTCAAGAACATCTGGTCCATTGGTGGTGCAAGAGGTTGGTACTACGGAAACTCCCTGTGGAAACTCCGTGGCTATGTGGACAAACTAGTTGGAGGTGTTGGCCTGAGACGAGGAAGAACCCATCCGGATAAGATCTTCGAGGGAGATGCCTTAGATTTTTGGCGGGTCATTCTAGCCGACAAAGAGGCTAAAAGACTGCTGCTATTCGCAGAAATGCGTGTTCCTGGAGAAGCTTGGCTGGAATTTGAGATAGACGATGACAACACTCTCCATCAAACAGCCACCTTTAGACCACGTGGTCTTATTGGACGGCTGTATTGGTACGCCATGCTACCCTTTCACTATTTTATCTTTAGTGGGATGATTCGAAATATCGCAACTAAAAGGTATTAGGCACGTGGCAAAAAGACTTCTGCCATCATACAGCGTGCACTGCCTCCTCCGCAAGTTTCTATAGTATGCAACTCACTGCTTAAAATAGGACAGTACTTTTCGATCTGATCGCGCTGCTCCTGATTTAAAGACTGCTCTGCAGCAGCACTCATTACCAAATATTTGTGCTCACTTCCTTGCACTTGCAACATGTTTCCTGCAAAGTGCTGGAGTTGCTGCTCGGTTATGTTTATGATCTCTTTACCAGTTTTCTTTAAGTGATTCACTACATTTTTGCGTTCTTTCTTGTCATCTATGGAATCCAAGCAGATCACACAAAATTCATCTGCCACACACATCATCACATTAGTGTGATAAATGGGTAGTCGTTTATCTTCTACTGTCTGATAGGCGGTAAAGACCACCGGATCGTATTCGAAATCTTCGCAGAACTCAATAAATAAGCTTTCATCGGCGCGCGGAGATAAGGCACAATAGGCCTTTTTGTTCAATCGGTCTAGAATGAGACTTCCGGTGCCCTCTAAAAAGACATCTTCTTGCTCTGCTTCGCTGTAATCCATGAATTGCTCAATGATAAAGCCCTCACTTTCCAAACGTCTAAAGACCTCCATACGGCGTTCCTTACGTCTGTTCTCTGCAAACATAGGATAGAGCGCAACGGTACCATCAGCATGAAAACTCACCCAATTATTAGGAAAGATAGAATCCGGAGTGTCTGCCAGAATATCGTCGTGCTCAACAATAACGTTCACTCCTACCTCGCGTAGTTTAGCGACAAAATCATCGAACTCCGCCTGAGCAAGCGTGTTGATATTGGCGTTCTTTTCTGCGAGATCTTCCTGAAAATAATTGTTTACGGCCGTCTGTTCGTTCATGCGAAAAGCGACTGGACGTATCATTAACAAGCTGTCGGTAATTTGCTTCATCGGTTTGAAAATATTGGCAAAAGTAGTGAACTGTTATTGTACAACAAGGAATATTTAATCTCTAATTAGCGGCAGGGTGCTGCAGCGTAAAAGTCCTTCTTGTTTGGCGATCTCGGCATACGGAACCTCCTCCACAGTGATTCCTTGCCCGCGCATCCAAGTGTTTAGTCGCGTAAAGTTTCGCTCTGATATTACCACATCCGGAGCAATACTAAATACATTGGAATACATATTATACATCTCGTCCTTGTCGATATGGAAACAATTGTCCGCTCCGAAGTGATTCACCAACCACAGGTATTCCTGCTCGTCTAAAAATCCGTCTTTATGAATAATGCATTTGTCATGACCGATGGGTTGAAAACAGCAATCCAAATGCAGGGCATTGTCTCTTGCAACCGTGTTGGATTTACGCAGGTCAAAGGATTTAACGATCTTATGCGGGAACTCAGCCTGCAAGGCCTTGACCGCTTTCATGTTGGTACGCGCAGTGATATAGGTTCCGTAATCCTGTCCGTGGTAAGTCCCCACAAAAATATAGTCGCCCCAAGGCATCACATCACCGCCTTCTATATGACACTCTTCAGGAAACTTGATTCGCTTTTCCTTCGGGAGGGTTTCCCATACGTGTCTTATAGCCTCGAACTCCTCTGCTCTGTCTGGCAGTATATTGGCCTTGACCATTTTGTCGTCTATCACAAAAGCGATATCTCTTGAAAAGATTTGGTTGCAGTTCTCAATTAGCTTCGGACGATAAACAGTCACGTCATATTTTTCAAGTACGGCAGCCACAGCCTCCATTTCTGGAATCATATCTTTTTCTAGCGGATAGGTTCCGGCCAGAACATGCGCCAAGCTTTTAGGATCGTAGCAATCTTCTGGCTCTGGAGTTGGTCCGTTGCTGTCTGCACGACCCAATACTACAGCTCTAAGGCGAGCAGTTTCGTTAATGATGTTTAGTTGCATAAAAAGAAAGCTCCATGATTTCTCATGAAGCTTTATTGATTATCGTTGATAAATTGGCTTGAACTCGCGGTGGTTCTCTCCGATATAGATCTGACGTGGCCTTCCGATAGGCTCTTTGCGCAAGCGCATTTCACGCCATTGGGCGATCCAACCTGGTAGTCGTCCTAAGGCGAACATCGGGGTAAACATATCGGTAGGAATTCCAAGAGCGCGGTAAATGATCCCGGAGTAGAAATCTACGTTAGGATACAATTTGCGATCTACGAAGTACTGATCTTCCAAAGCCTCTTTTTCCAAACCTTTGGCAATATCGAGTACCGGATCTTGTACACCAAGATCTCCAAGAACTTCATCTGCAGCTTTCTTGATGATTCTAGCACGTGGATCGAAGTTTTTATAAACGCGGTGTCCGAATCCCATCAAGCGGAAAGGATCGTTCTTATCCTTGGCCTTGGCCATATATTTTTTAGTATCACCACCGTCTTCACGAATGGCTTCTAGCATTTCAATTACAGCTTGGTTAGCACCTCCGTGGAGTGGTCCCCACAAAGCATTGATACCGGCAGAAAGGCTAGCAAACAAACCAGCATGGGCAGAACCTACCATACGTACGGTACTGGTAGAACAGTTCTGCTCGTGGTCCGCGTGCAAAATAAGTAACTTGTCTAAGGCATCAACAACAACCTTGTTCTGGATGTAATCTCCACTTGGCTTTTTGAACATCATCTTAATGAAGTTCTCTACGTAGCCCAAGGAATCGTCACCATAATCTAAAGCTAGGCCGCTACGCTTGCGGTATGCCCAGGCAGTAAGCACAGGAAACTTTCCTAATATGCGAACAATTGCCAAGTACATTGCCTCTTCTGAATCCACATCTACAGATGACGGATTAAAAGCTATCAAAGCGTTGGTTAAGGAAGATAAAACTCCCATTGGATGCGCCGACTTAGGGAAGCCGTCCAATATTTTCTTTACATCTTCGTCTACATGCGAGTGATGCTTGATGTCTGCGTGGAATTTATCTAGTGTTTCCTTGTCTGGCAGTTCTCCGAAGATCAACAAATAAGCCACTTCTAGGAAATCCGCCTTTTCTGCAAGCTCCTCGATGGAGTAACCGCGATAGCGCAAAATTCCGTTCTCACCGTCCAAATAAGTAATAGCACTCATACAAGAGCCGGTATTCTTGTATCCTGGGTCAATGGTTACAACTCCGCCTGTCGCTGCGCGAAGGCTTCTAATGTCTATTGCAAGCTCATTTTCAGTTCCCTCTACCAAAGGAAATTCATACTTCTGACCATCAATTTCTAGCGTAGCAATTTTTGTCATAGGGCTAATAAATGTTGATTTTTTCGTGTTCTAGCAAATTTACAAAATATCACCCGATAATTTTAACATTTGACAATCTCACTATGCTGATTTAAGCTTTTATTAACGGATCGACACCAAACAAAAAAACCGCCACAAGGGCGGTTTTCCATATAAGTTGTTAAACTTTAGATCTTAAAGGCTTTTCTACCAGGATAATAGGCAGTTTCCCCAAGCTGTTCCTCAATGCGCAAAAGCTGATTGTATTTAGCCATACGGTCGCTTCTTGAGGCCGATCCGGTCTTGATCTGTCCGGTGTTGAGTGCCACAGCAAGATCTGCAATGGTGTTGTCTTCGGTTTCACCACTTCGGTGAGACATCACAGAAGTATACCCGGCATTCTTGGCCATGTTCACGGCAGCAATGGTTTCGGTAAGGGTCCCGATCTGATTTACCTTGATTAGGATCGAATTGCCGATCTCGTTCTCAATTCCTCGAGAAAGTCGCGTTACATTGGTAACAAAAAGATCGTCACCTACCAACTGTACTTTGTCTCCAACTAGGTCAGTTAAGTGTTTCCAGCCGTCCCAGTCGTTTTCGTCCATACCGTCCTCAATAGAGATGATCGGATACTTCTCGCAAAGAGACGCCAAATATTCAGCTTGCTCTTTAGAGGTTCTTACCTTACCAGTATCGCCTTCGAACTTAGTGTAATCGTAAGCACCATCCACATAGAATTCTGCCGCAGCACAATCCAAAGCGATCATAATTTGATCACCAAAACTATAGCCCGCGTTCTTAACGGCAAGCGCAATAGTATCTAAGGCATCTTCTGTACCGTCTAGTTCTGGAGCAAAACCTCCTTCATCACCAACGGCAGTGCTGAGTCCGCGCTCGTGTAATACTTTTTTCAGATGATGGAAGATCTCTGTCCCCATCTTTAATGCCTCTGTAAAGCTCTTGGCCTCCACAGGCATAACCATGAATTCCTGAAATGCGATAGGTGCATCTGAGTGCGATCCTCCATTGATGATGTTCATCATAGGTACAGGAAGCGTGTTGGCACTAACGCCGCCAACATAACGGTACAATGGCATTCCAAGCTCTCCAGCGGCAGCTTGAGCTGCTGCCAAGGAAACGCCCAAGATAGCATTTGCTCCAAGTTTGGATTTATTTTCTGTACCGTCCAGTTCTATCATGATCTGGTCTATCAAATTCTGTTCAAAAACAGAGACTCCTAAAAGGGTTCCAGCAATTTTTCCGTTCACATTCTCTACGGCCTTGCTAACCCCTTTTCCCATGTAGTCTGATCCGCCATCTCGAAGCTCTACGGCTTCGTGTTCTCCGGTAGAAGCGCCAGAAGGTACTGCAGCGCGTCCTACTACTCCATTCTCGGTGATCACATCTACTTCTACGGTAGGATTTCCTCTGGAATCAAAGATCTGTCTTGCGTGAATATCGACTATAATGCTCATCTATTTTTGGTTTGGTTTTAAAGCGTGAAGATACAAAAGTCCTTGCATTCTCACTTTAATTTAAACTTAAGAAAGCCCTTGAAATAAGGGCTTTTCTACGAAAACGTTTGCGAACGACAGCTGCTGCAAATGACCTCTAGGCCATGCTTTCTACAAACTGATCGAACAAATAAGAGGCATCGTGTGGTCCTGGACTTGCTTCTGGGTGATACTGTACCGAGAAACACTTTTTGTCTTTAACGCGGATACCTGCCACCGTGTGATCATTGAGATGCACGTGAGTGATCTCCACCTCAGGATGTGCTTCTGTCTCCTCTCTATTGATGGCAAATCCGTGGTTCTGCGAAGTGATCTCACCTTTTCCAGTGATCAAATTCTTGATGGGATGGTTGATCCCGCGATGTCCATGGTGCATTTTATAGGTTGAAATTCCATTGGCCAGAGCGATCACCTGGTGTCCTAAACAAATGCCAAACAAAGGCAGATCTCGATCTAAAATCTCTTTGGCTGTGCTTATGGCATCCTTTAGCGGCTCCGGATCTCCCGGACCGTTAGAGAAAAAGTAGCCATGTGGCTCAAATTCTGCTAAGGTCTCAAAAGAAGTATTGTAAGGGAACACCTTAACGTAACAGTCTCTTTGTACCATATTGCGCAAGATATTCTTCTTGATTCCTATGTCTACTGCCGCTACCCGGTATTTCGCATCTGGGTTTCCAACGGTATAAGGCTCTTTAGTAGAAACCTTAGACGCCAATTCAAGACCGTCCATATCTGGAACTTCAGACAACTGCTTGCGCAATTCGTCCAAGCGATCTACTTCTGTTGTGATCACTGCGTTCTGAGCTCCATTATCTCTAATGTGACTAACCAAAGCACGCGTGTCTACATCAGAGATAGCGATCAAATTATTCTTGGCTAAAAAGTTTTCCAAAGAATCATCGGCCGCAGGACGAGAATAATTGTAGCTGAAATTGCGACAAATCAGTCCGGCAATCTTGATACCTTCTGACTCCACTTCGTCATTGTGGGTTCCGTAGTTCCCAATATGAGCGTTAGTGGTCACCATAAGTTGACCGTAATACGATGGGTCTGTAAATATTTCTTGGTATCCGGTCATCCCGGTGTTGAAACAAACTTCTCCGAATGCGCTACCGGTTATTTCTCCGACAGCTTTTCCTTGAAAAACAGTACCGTCTGCGAGGAGAACGACGGCCGGTTTTCTTAACTGATACTTCATGTAGAAAAAGATTTTTCAAAAATACGCAGAATGCAGATCGCGTAAAAATGTTTTATTCTAAAAGTTTTAAACAAGTTAACCACAGTGTAAAAAAAAGAGCACCACAGGCGCTCTTTACAATATTATTTTATTTGAGGTGATAGGAAAACATCCTACTCACATCGATCTCCTTATTAAAAGATAGCTTGTATTGCTTGGCGTAAGCCTCGATTTCATCGGCTTTGTTTCCTGCAAGTTTCAAGAGGTTCTTCTTTTTGAATTTGAAAAGCTCCACATTCTCATTGCGCTCCAAGTAATAATTGCTGCGGTGCACATAACGACTCTGTCGATTAACCATAGGGTTATCTGAGCCTTCTTTAATGTCGATGAACCATTTTTTCAAGATGGCGAAATCTTCATTCTCAAAAATCACCTCGTATACATCGTACAAGCCCTTTGCCGGAATAAAACGCGCTTTGAATTCTCTGGAATTCACAAAGACACGATCTACATTGTCAAAGCTGAAAGTGAAAACGGTATCCTTACTGATCTCAGACTCAAAAACTCCAGAATCGATATTGAAGTTGATATTTCTAATAAGCAACTTTCTGTCTTCGTTGGTTACAAAGACACCTTTGTTGTTCCACTGCTCAAATAAATAGAGGGAACCTTCAATATTCTTTGGCGGGTTGATCACCAAAGAAGTACTACCAATATTGGCTCCATCTGGACCATAAGTAGCCAGAGCATTCAAATTATTGTTATTTGCATTAACTGTTGTTTGCAATTGCGCCTGAGCGACACCTGCTAACAAGAACACAAACACAAATGTAAAAAGGGGACGTATCTTCTTCATATAATTCAATCTGCAAATAGTATTGTCCTACTAATGTTGCATCTTATAGAGGTGGATCAATATCTGAGCCACGTCATTGTCGTCTTTAAACGACAGGCGATTTGCTTTTGCATAGGCTTCTAAGTCATCTGCCTGATCACCGGCCAATGCCAAGATGTTCTTCTTTTTGAACTTGAAACGCTCTAATCGCTGTCCTACTAACTTATAGTAGTATTCCTTTTGGATTATCTTACGCTTGGAGCGATTGATCATTGGATTAGGATTGGCCTCACGGATCTCAATGGCGAATTCCTTAACGATGGAATAATCCGGGCACTCAAACACCACTTGGTACATGGCGTTCCCTCCGCGGCTTGGTGTAAAGATGCTTTTAAATACCGTATTGTTGAATACAATCTTGTCGTAGCCCTCAACGCCCAAGTTAAAGATGGAATCCTTTTTAAACTGAGAGACCACTGCTCCTTCTAGTATATCGTAGTTCATTTTTGGAAAGACGTACTTCTTGTCTCCAGCATAAACATATCCTTTAGGTGCCCACTCGTCAAAAAGCATTACAGATCCTTCTGTATTAGCCTGACTCTGCCAGTTGTCAAAATCGCGAATACTGGCAACCCCTTCTATCTTCTGAATATCGTCAACATTGATTAACAAGCTATTCTCTTCGGATTGAAATAATCCGACCGAATTGGATGAGCTACCGAATACAGCACTCGTTGTCACCTGTTGTTCTCCTTGTTGGGCAAAACCCATCCCAGCTATGCCGCAGAGCATAATAAGCAATGATTTTTTCATCTCTTAAAATATTTTTATTGTTATGTCAATCAAACAAATAAAAATTATCTGCATAGATCAACCGCTTCGCTTTCGCACAAAAACTTTACTTAGTGCAATGTGTAGCTTAATAAATAAACTTATTTGTGCTCAATTCATAGTACTAATCAAGTTTAGTTTGTATTGCGCAGCTGCTGGCTTGCCTTACTTACGAGAAGCGTAGTTAAGAATAAGCTTAAGATCTTCTTCGTTACTAAACGACTTGTCGTATTGGCGGGCGTAATCTTTGGCACGTTCAACCATTTCCTGGTCGTTTAGTGCTTCTAGAATAGCACGCTTGCGCAATTTAAATTCTTCTAAAGTCTTTTCGGTCTCCAAATAATAGGTCACGCGCTGAATGTACTTATCTCTAGGACGTGCGATCATTGGGTTAGGAGAAGCTTCAAGTATATCTACCGTATATCCTTTTAAGATTGTAAAATCATCTCCGCGGTAAATAACCTCAAAGGCTTTGTTCCTTTTAATCTCATCTAAGTAGAAGCTTTTGAACTCGCGACCACCCACAATAATCTTTTCTATACTGGTGAAGTTGTAGGCAACAATAGAGTCTCCTGCTACTTTACGCTCAAACATACTGCGTTGTATGTTGAAATTGATATTGTTCTCTCTAAAGGAACCTCCAGTCCCTTTTGCTACGATTGTTGCAGATTGATCCCAGCCGTCGAAAAGATAGATAGATCCTTCACGATCGAACTTCGGATTGTAAAATGTGGCTGCTCCAGTAAACTGTCCGCCTTGGTTTGGATTGCTTGCCAGGTTGCTCACCGCATTTTGGTTTGCTGCTTGGTTCTGATCGATGTCTGCATTTTGCGCATAGATGAATGATGTGCACATCACGGCTACGCACAAAGAGGTAATTTTCATGTTGCTAAATTTTATAGTGTTCAAAACAATTTTCTTTTCGACAAAACAAGACCCTAATTCACAGTGTGGGTCACGGTAGCCCGGTTCTGACGTCTGTTCAAAAATATCAAATATAAAGCCAAAAAAGGGTAAGCTTTTGTAAAACCTTACCCTTTCCTTACTGTTAAATATTTGCTAATCTATTCTTCCTCCTTAGAAGCAGCGGCAGGAGCAGCGGCAGCAGGTGCAGCTTTCTTACCAGTACGTCCCCGTCTTGTAGACTTCTTCTTAGCAGGTTTACCAGCATTGTACAGTTCGTTGTAGTCAACCAACTCGATCATCGCCATATCAGCGTTATCTCCTAATCGGTTCCCCAACTTAATGATGCGGGTGTAACCACCTGGACGGTCTCCAACTTGAACGGCCACGTCTCTGAACAATTCAGTAACCGCATCTTTTTGACGCAAACGACTAAATACGATACGACGGTTGTGTGTAGTATCTTCTTTACTCTTGGTGATCAATGGCTCCACAAACTTTTTCAAAGCTTTCGCCTTAGCAGTTGTGGTGTTGATGCGCTTGTGTTCGATTAGTGAACAGGCCATATTGGCCAACATCGACTTGCGATGCGCAGTTTTTCTACCTAAGTGGTTTGTTTTTTTCCCGTGTCTCATGACTTTTTAGTTTTCCAGTGTCTTGCATCGACCCACTTTGGGGAGCAAAATACCCTGGGGGTTTATAAATTGCTAATCGGTTGTGATTAGTCTCTGTCTAGTTTGTACTTGGACAAATCCATTCCGAAGCTTAGGCCTTTTACATTTACAAGCTCTTCTAGCTCAGTAAGAGATTTTTTACCAAAGTTTCTGAATTTCATCAAATCGTTCTTGTTGTAAGAAACCAAGTCTCCTAATGTATCTACCTCCGCAGCTTTCAAACAGTTCAAAGCACGAACAGAAAGATCCATATCGATCAATTTGGTCTTCAACAATTGACGCATGTGCAAGGACTCCTCATCGTAAGTCTCAGTCTGTGCGATCTCATCGGCCTCAAGGGTGATGCGTTCGTCACTGAACAACATGAAGTGGTGGATAAGCGTCTTAGCAGCTTCTGTCAAAGCATCTTTAGGATGAATAGAACCGTCTGAGATGATCTCGAATACCAACTTTTCGTAGTCAGTCTTCTGCTCAACACGATAGTTCTCGATACTGTACTTTACGTTCTTGATCGGGGTAAAGATAGAATCTGTAAAAATAGTTCCTAAAGGCGCGTTGGCTTTCTTGTTCTCCTCTGCAGGAACATATCCACGTCCTTTTTCAATGGTGATCTCAAGGTTCAAGTTAACCTTAGGATCCATATTGCAAATAACCAAGTCAGGGTTTAACACCTGGAATCCAGAGATAAATTTCTGGAAGTCACCGGCGGTTAGCTGCTCGTTTCCAGAAACGGAAACGGTTACGGTCTCGTTGTCGATCTCGTCGATTTGACGCTTAAAGCGGATCTGCTTTAGGTTGAGAATGATCTCAGTTACGTCTTCCACAACACCGGCAATGGTCGAAAATTCATGATCGACACCTTCGATACGAACCGAAGTGATTGCAAACCCTTCCAAAGACGAAAGCAACACACGTCTAAGCGCGTTACCAATGGTCAATCCGTAGCCAGGCTCCAAGGGACGGAATTCAAACTTCCCTTCGAACTCGGTAGAGTTGATCATTATTACTTTGTCGGGTTTCTGAAAATTAAATACTGCCATAGTTTTAAAACTCCTGTATGGGTTATTATTTAGAATACAATTCTACGATGAACTGCTCGTTGATGTTCTCTGGAATCTGGATTCGTTGAGGAACAGCTACGAAAGTCCCTTCTTTGGTCTCGTTGTTGAATGTGATCCATTCGAACACATTGCTAGAGGCACTCAAAGAACGCTCGATAGTTTCAAGCGATTTAGATTTTTCACGCACTGCAACAACATCTCCAGGCTTCAACTGGTAAGATGGAATAGTTACTTTAGCACCGTTTACATTGATGTGCGCGTGAGAAACCAACTGACGGGCACCGCTACGTGTCGGAGCGATTCCCATACGGTATACTACGTTGTCTAAACGAGACTCACATAGTTGCAACAATACCTCACCGGTAATTCCAGGGGCAGCAGTTGCTTTTTTGAAAAGGTTACGGAACTGACGCTCCAAGATCCCGTAAGTGTACTTCGCTTTCTGCTTTTCAGCCAACTGAATTGCGTACTCACTTTTCTTCCCACGACGACGGTTGTTACCGTGTTGCCCTGGAGGGTAATTGCGTTTTTCGAACGACTTATCGTCGCCAAAGATTGCTTCGCCGAATTTACGAGCGATCTTAGATTTTGGACCAGTATATCTTGCCATTTTAAAATTTGTTAGAAAGGAGCACTAAATTAAGGTCGTCCTCTAGTGCTAAATATCCCTTCGGTTTATACTTATTAATTATACTCTTCTTCTTTTAGGAGGGCGACATCCGTTGTGTGGCATTGGAGTCACGTCGATGATCTCGGTGATCTCAATTCCAGAGTTGTGGATAGTACGCATGGCAGATTCTCTACCATTTCCCGGGCCTTTTACATAGGCCTTTACTTTGCGAAGACCAGCTTCATGAGCTACACCACATGCATCTTCCGCCGCTAATTGAGCAGCGTAAGGGGTGTTTTTCTTAGAGCCTCTAAAGCCCATTTTCCCAGCTGAAGACCAGGAAATAACGTCTCCGTTCTTATTTGTCAAGGATATGATGATGTTATTGAATGAAGCAGTAATGTGGGCTTCCCCAACAGCTTCAACAACCACCTTTCTCTTCTTAGTACTTTTACCAGACTTTGCCATTGCTTCAGTGATTATTTAGTAGCCTTCTTCTTGTTGGCAACTGTTTTACGTTTTCCTTTACGGGTTCTTGAGTTGTTCTTAGTGCGTTGGCCACGAAGCGGTAAACCAGCTCTGTGACGAATTCCGCGGTAACAACCGATATCCATCAAACGCTTGATAGAAAGTTGTACCTCTGAACGTAACTCCCCTTCGATTTTGTAATACCCTACGGCATCACGAATTTTCCCGATCTCATCATCGGTCCACTCGGATACTTTAGTGTCTTCACTAACTCCAGCTTTGTCCAATATATCTTTGGCACGGCTTTTACCGATTCCATAGATATAGGTTAACGCGATTACACCCCTTTTTTGCTTCGGGATATCTACACCTGCGATTCTTGCCATAATTATCCTTGTCTTTGTTTGAACCTAGGGTTCTTTTTGTTGATTACATATAAGCGTCCTTTTCTACGTACGATCTTGCAGTCGGCGCTTCTTTTCTTGATAGATGCTCTTACCTTCATGGGTTTGTGCTTTTAGTATCTATAGGTGATCCGAGCCTTAGTCAAATCGTAAGGACTCATTTCTAGTTTTACTTTATCTCCTGGTAATAACTTAATGTAGTGCATACGCATCTTTCCGGAAATGTGAGCCGTTACCACGTGCCCATTCTCTAATTCTACACGGAACATCGCGTTAGATAACGCTTCAATGATGGTCCCGTCTTGTTCGATTGCCGGTTGTTTTGCCATATTATGCTACTGCTTTTCTGTTTTTACCTGACTTCATCAAGCCATCATAGTGACGGTTGAGTAAGTACGAATTAATTTGTTGCATGGTATCGATAGCTACCCCAACCATAATAAGCAGGGAAGTACCACCGAAGAACAATGCCCAACCTTGTTGGATTCCCATGATGTTCTGAACTACTGCAGGAAATACTGCAATGGCAGCCAAGAACAAGGAACCTGGGAAGGTAATTTGTGACATTACTCGGTCTAAGAATTCGGCTGTATCTGTTCCCGGTTTGATACCTGGAATGAATCCGCCGCTTCTTTTAAGATCGTCAGCCATCTTGTTGGTCGGTACCGTGATCGCTGTATAGAAATACGTAAAGATGATGATCAAGATCGCGAATACAACATTGTACCAAAGTCCAAACGGATTGTTGAACTCTGCCTGTACACTTTCTGCCCAAGTACTCTCAGACAAGCTCGCCAAGGCAGCAGGTACGAACATGATCGCTTGCGCGAAGATGATCGGCATTACTCCAGATGCGTTCAGCTTCAATGGAATGAACTGACGCGCTCCAAAGATATTCTTCTCATATCCTCCAGATGCGGTTCTACGGGCATACTGCACAGGTATCTTCCGCACAGCCATCACAAGCATCACCGATGCCAGGATGATCAAGAACCAAATCACCAATTCTAAAAGAATCATGATAGCTCCACCACCACCAGCTTGCAAACGCGAGTTGATCTCTTGTGCAAAAGACTGTGGAAGTGTAGCAATGATACCCACCATAATAAGTAGTGAGATACCGTTTCCAATTCCCTTATCTGTGATCTTTTCACCCAACCACATGGCAAACACACATCCTGTAGTTAAAATGATCACAGAGGTGAAATAGAACATAAATCCACGCGGAAGAATATACGCCTCTGCTGGTACACCTAGTGCATCAAGACCAATAAGGTAACTCGGCGCTTGTACCAAACAGATAGCGATGGTCAACCAACGTGTGATCTGAGTGATCTTTTTACGACCACTCTCTCCTTCTTTCTGTAATTTCTGCAAATAAGGAACTGCGATCTGCATCAGCTGTACCACAATCGAAGCCGAGATATACGGCATAATACCCAAGGCAAAAACCGAAGCGTTGGCAAAAGCCCCTCCGGTAAATGCGTTTAGGATCGCTCCGATTCCTCCGCCTTCAAACTTTCCAGAAAACTCGGCCAATTGTGCCGCATCGATATTTGGCAGTACTACTTGAGCACCGAATCGATACACCAACAAAAGACTAAGCGTTACCAAAATGCGGTTACGCAATTCTTCTATTTTCCAAACATTCTTTAAGGTTTCAATAAACTTCATCCTTAGTAATGTATTACAGCGTTATGGCTTCACCACCGGCAGCTTCGATAGCTTGCTTAGCAGTAGCCGTAAATTTGTGAGCAGTTACGGTCAATTTGGCTTTAAGTTCTCCTCTTCCTAAAATCTTCACTAAATCATTCTTGTGAGCCAAACGCAACGCTACCAATTCTTCAATTGACACGCTGTCTTTGATCTTCTTCTCGTCAACCATTTTCTGTAGGGTATCCAAGTTGATTCCTTGGTACTCTTTGCGGTTGATATTTTTGAAACCAAACTTAGGTACACGACGTTGAAGTGGCATTTGCCCACCTTCGAATCCTAATTTCTTAGAATATCCTGAACGTGACTTGGCACCTTTGTGACCACGGGTCGCAGTTCCACCTTTACCGGAACCTTGCCCGCGCCCTACGCGCTTGCCTTTGCCATGTACTGAACCTTCGGCTGGTTTTAAGTTGCTTAAATCCATGAGTAATATCTTAGTTGGTTTCTACAGAAACCAGGTGTTGTACTTTGTTTATCATGCCAAGAATATTTGGCGTGTCCTCGTGCTCTACGGTCTGCCCAATCTTGCGCAGGCCTAAGGCCTCCAACGTTCTCTTTTGATTCTGAGTACGATTGATTGCTGAGCGAACTTTGGTTACTTTAATCTTTGCCATTCTTGTGCGATTTATCCTTTATACAATTTTTCCAATGAAATACCGCGTTGCTGAGCTACAGTATGCGCACTGCGCATTTGCAACAAAGCATCAAAGGTAGCCTTTACCACGTTGTGTGGGTTAGACGAACCTTGCGACTTAGAAAGTACGTCATGTACTCCTACGGCTTCCAATACTGCACGTACAGCACCACCCGCGATTACCCCGGTACCGGGAGCAGCTGGCATAAGGTTTACACGAGCTCCGCCGTATTTACCTTTTTGTTCGTGTGGCAATGTAGCCTTGTTCAATGGGATACGTACCAAGTTTTTCTTAGCGTCTTCAACAGCCTTAGCGATAGCGCTAGCCACATCCTTAGATTTACCAAGTCCATGTCCAACAACACCGTTCTCATCTCCTACCACTACAATAGCAGAAAATCCGAAAGCTCTACCTCCTTTGGTTACTTTAGTTACCCGTTGTACGCCTACCAAACGATCTTTAAGCTCAAGACCACCTGGTTTTACTAATTCTACGTTCTTATAATCTTTGTACATATCTTAGAATTTTAAGCCGCCTTCACGGGCTCCTTCGGCTAATGATTTTACTCTTCCGTGGTATAGATACCCACCGCGATCGAATGAAACTGACTCTACACCAGCCTTCACTGCTTTCTCTGCGATAGCTACACCCACTGCCTTAGCAGTTTCTGATTTGTTTCCTCCACTGATCCCTTTGTCACGAGATGAAGCAGCAGTGATAGTCACTCCGTTCACATCGTCGATCAATTGAGCATAGATCTCTTTATTACTTCTGAACACAGCAAGTCTAGGACGCTGTGCGGTACCTGCAACAGTTTTACGAATACGGTTGCGGATTCTCTCTCTTCTATCTGATTTTGATAATGCCATAACCTAACTGTTTATGCAGATTTACCTGCTTTTCTTCTAATTTGTTCTCCAACAAACTTGATACCTTTTCCTTTGTAAGGTTCTGGCTTGCGGTAGCTGCGGATCTTAGCCGCTACTTGACCAACAAGTTGCTTGTCGTGAGATGTTAATTTGATGATCGGATTCTTTCCTTTTTCGGAAATAGTCTCCACTTGCACCTCAGGAGCAATGTCCATAACGATGTTGTGTGAAAATCCGATGGCTATGTCTAGTTTCTGACCCTGGTTGCTTGCGCGGTATCCTACCCCAACAAGTTCCAAACTCTTGGTCCAACCTTCTGATACACCTAAGACCATATTGGCTATAAGCGCACGATATAAACCGTGCTTAGCGCGGTGATCTTTATGATCTGAAGGACGCTCCACAGTTACCTGACCGTCTTCTACCGAAACGGTAACATCACTCAGCTCCTGTGTTAACTCGCCTAACTTCCCTTTTACTGTAACAGTGTTCCCGTTTACTTCTACGGTTACACCGTCAGGGATTGCTACTGGGCTTTTTCCTATTCTTGACATGGTTTCTAGTCTCTTTTTAATATACGTAACAAAGTACCTCTCCACCTACATTCTGGCTGGTAGCCTGCTTTCCTGTCATTACTCCCGCAGAAGTTGACACGATTGCAATTCCTAAACCATTCAATATTCTAGGCATTTCGTTGGCACCGGCATACTTACGTAGACCTGGTTTACTAATTCTTTGAATCTTTTTGATCACTGGATCTTTGGTAAGCTTGTCGTACTTCAAAGCGATCTTGATAGTTCCCTGAGGACCTTGCTTGTCTTCGAATTTGTAGCTTAAAATGTACCCCTGATCGAAAAGGATCTTAGTGATCTCTTTTTTCAAGTTAGAAGCAGGTACTTCTACCACACGGTGGCCAGCAGCTACTGCATTTCTAACACGAGTCAGATAATCTGCGATTGGATCTGTTGTCATTTATAATTGATTGCGGTGAGGGTTTCCCTTTTTGTTTTAGGACCTTCCACCAGTTAAACTTTTACCAGCTTGCTTTGCGAACTCCTGGAATCAAACCTTGGTTGGCCATCTCTCTAAACATTACACGAGAAATTCCGAATTGTCTCATGTAACCTTTAGGACGTCCTGTAAGCTTGCAACGATTGTGCATGCGTACTGGAGAAGCGTTCTTAGGAAGCTTTTGCAATGCTTCGTAATCACCAGCTTCTTTTAACGCCTTGCGCTTCTCAGCATACTTGGCAACTAGTTTGGCTCTTTTTACCTCGCGGGCTTTCATTGATTCTTTAGCCATCTCTTAGTTCTTTTTAAAGGGTAGTCCCAGTTCGGTTAATAATGATTTCGCTTCTTTATCGGTCTCTGCAGAGGTTACAAAAGTGATGTTCATCCCTTCGATCTTACGCACCTTGTCGATGTCGATCTCTGGGAAGATGATCTGCTCAGTAACTCCTAAAGAGTAGTTTCCACGTCCGTCAAAACCTGTAGCCTTGATTCCGTTGAAATCGCGAACACGTGGCAATGCCGATGTGATCAAACGATCTAAGAATTCGTACATGCGCTCTCCACGCAAAGTAACCATGGCTCCAATTGGCATTCCCTTACGCAACTTAAAAGTTGCAACGTCTTTCTTAGAGATCGTTTGGATTGCCTTTTGACCAGTGATGTTAGTCAACTCCTCTACCGAGTACTCGATAAGTTTCTTGTCAGCCACAGCAGCACCAATACCTCTGGAAACAACAATCTTTTCCAATTTAGGCACCTGCATTACGTTCGCATACCCAAACTCGTCGGTAAGGGCGTTTACAACGCGGCTTTTGTATTCTTCTTTAAGTCTTGGTGTATAGCCCATAACTAAATTACTTCATTAGATTTCTTGGAAAAACGTACTTTTTTCCCGTCATCCATTCTGAATCCTACACGTGTTGCATCTCCCGATTTAGGGTCGATTAGCGACAGGTTAGAAATGTGAATGGCAGCTTCTTTCTCTACGATGCCTCCCTGAGGATTGTTAGCACTTGGCTTCTGGTGTTTCTTTACAAGATTCACACCTTCAACGATGGCTTTATTGGCATCAGCCATAACGCGTAGCACCTTCCCTTCAGATCCTTTGTGATCTCCGGCAATTACCGTAACGTTATCTCCTGTTTTAATTTTCAGCTTTGTCATTTGTCTGATCGATTAAAGCACTTCTGGTGCCAATGATACAATCTTCATGAATTGCTTATCGCGAAGCTCTCTCGCTACAGGTCCGAATACACGGGTTCCGCGCATCTCGCCAGCGGCGTTCAACAGTACACAGGCGTTGTCATCAAAACGGATATAAGATCCATCAGGACGACGCACTTCCTTCTTCACACGTACTACCACAGCGGTAGAAACGGTTCCTTTCTTTACTGTACCGTTTGGAGTGGCTTCTTTCACGGTCACTACAATCTTGTCACCAATCGACGCGTAACGACGCTTGGTGCCTCCCAATACACGGATAGTAAGTACTTCCTTAGCTCCGGTATTGTCTGCTACTTTTAGTCTTGATTCCTGTTGTACCATGATTACTTAGCTCTTTCAATGATTTCTACTAGTCTCCAACACTTCGATTTACTCAACGGACGTGTTTCCATGATACGTACAGTATCACCTTCGTTACAGTCGTTTTGCTCGTCGTGGGCAACGTACTTTTTAGTTTTAAGTACGAACTTTCCGTACATCGGGTGCTTTACTTTCTTCACCTCAGAAACAACGATAGATTTCTCCATCTTGTTAGAGGTTACTACCCCGATACGCTCTTTTCTTAAATTTCTTTTTTCCATCTTTCCGCTTTCGTACTTACTGTACTTCTCTTTTAGTTAGTTCGGTCTGAATTCTAGCGATAGTACGACGTTGCGTTCTAAGCTGAATCGGATTCTCCAACGGTGAAATGGCGTGAGCCATCTTAAGATCTGTATAAGCCTTTTTTGACTCTACAAGCTTTTCTTGCAGATCGGCGGTAGATGCTTCTTTAATCTCTACTTGTTTCATCTCTTAATTAATTACGCCTGAAAATCTCGGGACACAATGAACTTTGTTTTAACGGGAAGCTTTTGAGCAGCCAAACGAAGTGCTTCCTTAGCAACTTCAAATGGTACACCTGATACTTCAAACAACACTCTACCGGGTTTAACAACTGCAGCCCAGTGATCCACAGCACCTTTACCTTTACCCATACGTACTTCGAGTGGTTTTTTGGTAATTGGCTTATCTGGGAAAATCATGATCCACATTTGTCCTTCCCGCTTCATGTAACGTGTAGCGGCAATACGCGCAGCTTCTATTTGACGTGAAGTCAAGAAATTAGAATCTAAAGATTTAATTCCGAAGGTACCGTAAGAAAGCTGGTTTCCACGTCCGGCATTGCCTTTCATGCGCCCCTTCTGTTGCTTGCGGAATTTGGTTCTTTTAGGTTGTAACATGTCTAAATGTCTTTAATAATTACTTTCTGCGACGAGATTTGTTTCCTCCGCGACCACCGCCACCTTTATTACCTTGCTTCTTAGCAAGACCAACTAGTGGAGATAGCTCTCTCTTTCCATATACCTCGCCTTTCATGATCCACACTTTTACACCCAATCTACCGTAAGTAGTGTGGGCTTCAACTAGTGCATAATCAATATCAGCTCTAAAGGTCGACAATGGGATACGGCCGTCTTTGTAAGACTCCGTACGCGCCATTTCTGCACCGTTAAGACGTCCAGCGATCTGGATCTTGATTCCTTCAGCATTCATTCTCATTGCCGCAGCGATAGCCATCTTGATGGCACGACGGTAAGAGATTCTGCTTTCGATCTGGCGAGCAACACTAGCAGCCACTAGGTGTGCGTCCAATTCTGGTCTCTTGATCTCGTAGATGTTGATCTGTACTTCTTTTCCGGTGATCTTCTTAAGCTCTTCTTTCAACTTGTCTACCTCTTGACCACCCTTACCAATAATGATACCTGGGCGAGCCGTTGTGATAGTAACGGTTACAAGTTTAAGCGTACGCTCAATAATTACACGTGACACACTAGCTTTCGATAAACGAGCGTGAACGTACTTTCTAATCTTGTCATCCTCGGCCAATTTGTCACCGTAATCACGGCCACCATACCAGTTAGATTCCCATCCTCTGATAATTCCAAGGCGATTTCCGATTGGATTTGTTTTCTGTCCCATTTACTTTCTAGCTTTGTGAGTTATCGTTTGCTCCTAGTACCAAGGTTACATGGTTAGAGCGTTTTCTAATTCTGTGTGCGCGTCCCTGCGGAGCAGTACGCAAACGCTTTAGCATGCTAGCGCTGTCTACGCGGATCTCTTTTACAAAAAGATCTGCAGACTCTACGTCAGCTTCTTCGTTCTTGGCTTGCCAGTTAGCGATGGCCGAAAGCAAAAGCTTTTCTAAACGACCAGCAGCTTCTTTTTGGCTGAAGCGCAATATGTTCAACGCCTTGTCTACTTTCTCTCCGCGGATAAGGTCTGCTACCAGACGCATCTTGCGAGGAGATGTAGGGCAGTTATTCAACTTAGCAAAAGCCATGTTTCGTTTGGCTTCTTTGATTTGCTCTGCTCTTTCTCTTTTACGAACTCCCATGGCGTATTATTTTTTTCCTTTGTTTTTAGCCCCTGCGTGTCCTCTAAAGGAACGTGTTGGCGAAAACTCTCCTAGTTTATGACCTACCATGTTCTCTGTTACGTAAACAGGAACAAACTGACGTCCGTTATGAACAGCAATGGTCTGACCAACAAAATCCGGAGTGATCATAGAAGCGCGAGACCAAGTCTTGATTACGCTTTTCTTGTTCGACTCAACATTCTGTTGAACTTTCTTCTCTAATTTATAGTGAACGTAAGGTCCTTTCTTTAATGAACGTGCCATATCTTATTATTTCTTTCTACGTTCTACAATGTACTTATTACTCGCTTTCGTCTTAGAACGGGTTCTAAATCCTTTAGCAGGAATACCATTTCTAGAACGTGGGTGACCTCCAGAGGACTTCCCTTCACCACCACCCATTGGGTGATCGACTGGGTTCATCACTACTGGTCTGGTTCTTGGACGACGACCCAACCAACGGCTGCGTCCTGCCTTACCAGACACCAACAACTGGTGGTCACTGTTAGAAACAGCTCCGATAGTTGCCATACAAGTCACTAAAATCAAACGGGTCTCACCAGATGGAAGTTTCACTGTAGCGTACTTTCCGTCACGAGCCATAAGCTGTGCGAAAGCACCAGCACTACGCGCCATAACAGCTCCCTGTCCTGGACGTAGTTCAATACATGAAATAATAGTACCTAGTGGAATATCCGATAACGGCATGGCGTTCCCGATCTCAGGAGCCACCTTCTCGCCAGAAACAACGTTCTGACCTACTTGAAGACCGTTTTGGGCTATGATGTAACGCTTTTCACCATCCTGATAGTTCAACAGGGCGATAAACGCGGTTCTGTTCGGATCATACTGAATAGAGGCGACAGTACCAGGAACTCCGGTCTTGTCTCTCTTGAAATCGATGATTCGATACTTTCTCTTGTGACCACCACCTTTGTAGCGCATGGTCATTCTTCCTTGACTGTTTCTACCCCCAGAACGTTTTTTCGGAGCCAATAGGCTTTTCTCCGGCTTGTCAGTAGTAATGGCGTCAAAACCATTAACTACTCTAAATCGCTGCGCTGGGGTGACAGGCTTTAATTTTCTTACTGACATTATTGTCGTTTTAGTTTCTAGAAATTCTAGATGTTACTGTAAAAATCAATTGTATCACCTTCCGCCACCTGTACAAGTGCTTTTTTATAAGCATTTGTTTTACCAGTTTGCATCCCCGTACGCGTGTAACGTGTACGTCGATCTGGGCGGACATTTATTGTGCGAACTTTAGTAACAGAAACGCCGTAAGCAGCCTCGACTGCCTTCTTAATTTCTACCTTATTCGCCGTCGGAGCTACCTCAAATCCGTAGACGTTTAATTCTTCTACAGCTGCAGTAGCCTTTTCCGTAATAATGGGTTTTATTAAGACACTCATCGCTTCTTATTTACTTAAGTTTATTTCAATTCCTTCCAAAGAACCTTCAAATAACACTACGCTACTTGCATTCATAATTTTGTAAGTGTTTAATTCTGAGTTAGTTATAACTTCAGCACCTTTTAAATTACGAGACGACAAATATAGGTTATTATTTGACTCTCCCAACACGAACAAAGACTTTTTGTTTTCAAGTCCCAGATTCTTAATCACTTGAGAGAATTCCTGAGTCTTAGGCGCATCCATCTGGAAGTCCTCTACAACTAGGATTGCCTTGTCGTTTGCCTTCATGGTCAAAGCTGACTTACGAGCCAAACGCTTCAGGTTCTTATTCAATTTAAAGCCGTAGTTACGCGGTCTTGGTCCGAAGATGCGACCCCCTCCCTTAAACACAGGAGATTTGATACTACCAGCACGAGCAGTACCCGTACCTTTTTGCTTTTTGATCTTACGAGTAGACCCTGCAATCTCAGCGCGCTCTTTAGACTTGTGAGTCCCTTGACGCTGATTTGCTAGGTATTGCTTTACATCTAAGTAAACAGCATGCTCATTAGCCTCTACTGCGAAAACCTCCTTAGACAAGGTTACCTGTCTTCCGGTTTCTTTTCCGTTCTTATCTAATACTGCTACTTTCATTATTTCTGAATGGTTACGTAAGCGTTCTTGTGTCCAGGCACACACCCTTTCACAACAAGTAGATTCTTTTCAGGAACTACTTTCAATACACGCAAGTTTTGAACTTTTACTTTCTCGTTGCCCATCTGACCTGCCATGCGCATTCCTTTGAATACACGTGCAGGGTAAGATGCCGCACCAATAGAACCAGGAGCACGCAGACGGTTGTGCTGACCGTGAGTGGCCTGTCCAACCCCGCCAAATCCGTGGCGCTTTACTACCCCTTGGAATCCTTTTCCTTTAGATGTACCAGATACATCTACAAATTCTCCTTCTGCGAAGTGTTCTACGGTGATGGTATCACCTAGTTTATACTCCTCTTCAAATCCTTGGAATTCGGCGACTTTACGTTTTGCAACGGTTCCAGCTTTCTTGGCGTGCCCAGCGGCAGCCATGTTTGCCTTTTTAGCGTCATCGAAACCAAGTTGAAGAGCTTCATACCCGTCTACCTCAGTGGTTCTGACTTGGGTAACAACACAGGGACCTGCTTCGATAACGGTACAAGGGATGTTCTTCCCGTTCTCGTCAAAGATGCTGGTCATTCCTATCTTTTTTCCTATTAACCCAGACATAATTATTAATTGTTATTTACTTATTTATTTTGAAGCCTTTAGCTTCCTATTTCAAAAAAATTCAGGGTCAAAATACCTTCAACCCTGAATGTATTTTTTCCGTTTTTCCCTCGACAACCGCTCGGGACATGTTCACTTCTCGCGAAAGCGGGAAGCTCTTAGTGCATTACACCTTGATCTCTACTTCAACTCCACTTGGCAATTCAAGTTTCATCAAAGCGTCGATGGTCTTAGAAGAAGACGAATAGATGTCCAAAAGGCGCTTGTAAGAGCTCAATTGGAACTGTTCGCGAGACTTCTTGTTCACGTGCGGTGAACGCAATACGGTAAAGATCTTTTTGTGTGTAGGTAGTGGAATTGGACCAGTTACTACAGCACCAGTACTCTTTACGGTCTTTACGATTTTTTCAGCAGATTTGTCTACCAAATTGTGATCGTAAGATTTAAGCTTAATTCTTATTTTCTGACTCATCTGTTGAATATTATACGTTAGCAGTTCCTCTAGCGGCAGCAATTACTTCTTCTGAAATGTTAGAAGGAGTTTCTGCATAGTGAGAGAATTCCATAGTTGAAGTCGCACGACCTGAAGAAAGGGTACGCAACGTAGTTACATAACCAAACATCTCAGAAAGTGGCACCTCGGCTTTAACAACCTTAGCTCCTGCGCGATCTCCCATGTTGTTTACTTGTCCGCGACGGCGGTTCAAGTCTCCAACAATATCACCCATGTTCTCTTCTGGAGTAATAACCTCTAGTTTCATGATTGGCTCAAGGATTACAGCACGTGCAGCTTTAGCAGCAGCTTTGTAACCCATTTTAGCAGCCAATTCAAAAGAAAGCGAATCGGAATCCACTGGGTGGAAAGATCCATCTTTCAAGGTAACTTTCATCGAATCCATTTCGAAACCAGCCAAAGGACCGTTCTTCATAGCTTCTTTGAATCCTTTCTCTACAGCTGGAACATATTCTTTTGGTACGTTACCACCTTTGATCTCGTTAACAAACTCAAGACCAGTTTTGGTTTCGTCCTCAAGAGGCTCCATAGTAAATACGATATCCGCGAACTTACCACGACCACCAGATTGCTTCTTGTAAACCTCTCTGTGATCTGCTTTCGCTGTGATAGCTTCTTTGTACTCTACCTGAGGCTGTCCTTGGTTTACTTCAACCTTGAACTCACGTCTCAAACGATCTACAATGATATCTAAGTGAAGCTCACCCATACCAGAGATAATGGTTTGTCCAGAAGCCTCATCAGTACGCACGGTAAAGGTTGGATCCTCTTCTGCCAATTTAGACAGGGCCATACCTAGTTTATCTACGTCTGCCTTAGTCTTAGGCTCAACCGCGATACCGATTACCGGATCTGGGAAGTCCATACTTTCTAGTACGATTGGGTTCTTCTCGTCAGATAGGGTGTCACCAGTTTTGATGTCCTTAAATCCAACAGCTGCTCCAATATCACCAGCTTCAATAAATTCGATAGCGTTTTGCTTGTTCGAGTGCATTTGGTAAATACGAGAAATACGCTCTTTCTTACCAGAACGGTTGTTCAATACGTAAGAACCTGCATCCAAACGACCTGAATAAGCTCTAAAGAATGCCAAACGACCTACGAAAGGATCGGTAGCGATCTTAAAGGCAAGGGCCGCAAACGGCTCCTTAACATCAGGCTTGCGAATTTCTTCTTTATCAGTATCAGGGTTCATCCCAACAATTCCTTCTTTGTCTGTTGGAGAAGGCAAGTAACGACAAACAGCGTCCAATAGGAACTGAACACCTTTGTTCTTAAATGCCGATCCACAGATCATTGGAATGATACTCATATCCATTACGGCAGCGCGTAGTGCAGCGTGAACTTCTTCTTCAGTAATGGAGTCTTCGTCTTCCATGAATTTCTCCAAAAGGTTCTCGTCGTAAGCAGCAACTTCTTCAATAAGTTGACCGCGCAACATAGCAGCCTCTTCTTTCAATTCTTCTGGAATGTCCACCACGTCAAAGGTAGATCCCTGTGTTTCATCGTGCCAGATAATGGCGCGGTTCTTTACAAGATCAACGATACCTTTAAAGTCTGCCTCATCACCAATGTTCATTACAATTGGCACTGCGTTAGACTTCAACATATCTTTTACCTGCTGACATACCGCCATAAAGTTTGACCCCTGACGGTCCATCTTGTTTACAAAACCGATACGTGGTACTTTGTAATTGTCTGCCAAACGCCAGTTGGTCTCAGATTGAGGCTCAACTCCGTCTACTGCAGAGAACAAGAATACCAAGCCGTCAAGTACACGTAAAGAACGGTTTACCTCTACGGTAAAGTCAACGTGACCCGGAGTATCAATGATGTTAAAGTGATAGCCTTGCGTTTCTGGAGTCGGCTTCCCGTTCTCAAGTGGGAAATTCCAAGTACATGTAGTTGCAGCAGAGGTAATTGTAATACCACGCTCCTGCTCTTGCTCCATCCAGTCCATAGTTGCGGCACCATCGTGTACCTCACCAATCTTGTGACTAACACCAGTATAGTATAGGATACGCTCAGTCGTAGTGGTTTTACCCGCATCAATGTGTGCGGCGATCCCGATATTTCTAGTGAATTTTAAATCTCTTGCCATTTTATTTCTTAGAATCTAAAGTGTGAGAATGCTTTGTTTGCTTCTGCCATCTTGTGGGTATCAACGCGCTTCTTAACAGCAGCTCCTTCTTCCTTAGCCGCAGCTAGGATCTCTGCAGCCAATTTCTGAGCCATTGACTTCTCATTACGCTTACGCGCATATAGAATCAACCACTTCATAGCTGTAGAAACCTTACGGTCTGGTCTGATTTGCATTGGGATCTGGAATGTAGCTCCTCCCACTCGACGGCTACGTACCTCTACGTGAGGCATTACGTTTGAAAGAGCATCCTTCCAAAGCTCAAGAGCCGTTTTTTCGTCATCTTGTTTTTTCTCGTCAACGATCTCGATCGCGTCGTAGAATATCTTGAACGCCACTGACTTTTTACCGTCCCACATCAAATTGTTCACAAAACGTGTAACCAATTGATCGTTAAACTTTGGATCTGGTAAAAGCGGACGTTTTTTTGCTTGTCTTTTTCTCATGTCTTCGCTTTAACGGGTGTTAATTTACTTCTTTGGGCGTTTCGCTCCGTACTTCGATCTACGTTGTAGACGGCCTTCAACACCAGCGGTGTCAAGTGCTCCACGTACAATGTGATAACGAACTCCCGGCAAATCTTTTACCCTTCCTCCTCTAACCAATACTATCGAGTGCTCTTGTAGATTGTGTCCTTCTCCAGGGATGTAGGCGTTCACTTCCTTACCGTTGGTAAGACGCACACGCGCAACCTTTCTCATCGCTGAGTTAGGTTTCTTAGGTGTGGTAGTGTACACACGAGTACATACCCCTCTTCTTTGAGGGCACGAATCCAAAGCAGCCGATTTGCTCTTCTTGGTTATTTTGGATCTTCCTTTTCGTACTAATTGTGAAATTGTTGGCATAAAATCCTTTGTTATACTTTTTTTAAAATCTAAAAGGCCCTTTTTAAGGGCATGCAAAGGTAGAAATAAAATTCTAGTATTCAAACGTATACTCTGTAATTTTCAAATCCTTATAATTTGGCGACCCTATTTATATGAAAAAACCTTCACTTGCGTTAGATTTACAGAGATAATTCTAGGCATTTTGGACCGATTTTTAAAGCGCGCTTTATACCTTAATATATATATGCTATACTGCGGATTGGCTACAGCCCAGAATTTTACACTGGAGCTAGAGGTCAGTCCGAAGCACGAAACGGAGCAAGTCAAATCCCTCTTCACTCAGCTGACTTACCCAGACTTGGCCAGCATGACCTCTGCTGCGGATGCGGCCGCAAGCTATCTTAGAAAATCAGGCTACATCAATCTAAACTACAAAATACCCACAGCCAAGACAGACTCGACTTTTGTTGCAACCTATGATTTGGGAATGCAGATCACTACCCTCAAAATAGATCACAGCTTTTCTGGCATACCCACAAAAGATCTCAAACGTCTTTTCCCCGCAGTTAACGATACGATCATAACACTCGCCTTTGAAGATCTGGAAGCAGGCATGCAAATGCTAACCGACTACCAAAACAGCTTAGGTAATGCATTCGCAACTGTTCAACTGATAGATCTCGATCTGGAAGATCCACAAACTATGACCGGCACCTTGAGCGTTAGCTCTGGCACAAGCAGAACTCTAGACAAGATCGTTATCAAGGGCTATGAGAAATTCCCGAGATCTTACCTCAAGTATTTCGCAGGGATCAAAACTGGAGGGATCTTTGACAAGAAAAAACTCCTCAAGAATTACGAGGCAATAGAAAGTTTACCATTTGTGACCAGCTCCAAAGCACCAGAAGTGTTATTCCGTCCAGACAGCACTGAAGTCTACCTTTACCTTAAAAAGAGATCGAGCAATAGCTTTGACGGAATCTTAGGCTTTGCCAATAGCGAATCAGACTCCAAGATCATCTTTAATGGATACCTAGACCTAGAACTTCGCAACAACCTGAACTTTGGAGAAGAGATTAGACTTAATTACAAAAGCGACGGCCGCGATCAGCAGAACTTTAGAGTAGCCACCTCCTTACCTTATTTATTCAAGACACCCTTAGGAGTAGATTTAGAACTCTACATCTTTAAACGCGATTCGAGTTTTGTCACCGTAGAACAGAAAGCACAAGCACACTATCAGATCAACCCTAGGTTGCGAGCACTTGCAGGCTACACCCATTACGAATCCAACAATTTGCTAGACGACGCGCTAACCGCTGCCACTATTGCAGACTACACTTCGGACTTTGTTTTAGCCGGACTGCAATATCAGATCCCACAACCCAGCCTGCTCTTTCCAAACAAGACGCGCTGGGAACTCAAGAGTCAGTTCGGAAACAGAAGCGCCGCCATGACTAGCGATCAGGTCAAGGTGAGCTTTGACGGCTTCTATATCTTTGAACTCAATGAGAACAATTCTGTATTTGTAAGAAACACTACTGAGACCCTTATTAGCGACAACTACCTCACCAACGAACTCATGCGCTTTGGAGGGATCACCTCTATACGAGGCTTTGACGAGAACAGTATAGACGCTCAATTATATTCTGTTCTCAATACGGAATACCGCTATTTAGTAAACCCAGGACTCTATGTTCACAGCATAGCCGATGTGGGTTATTTGGAAAATGAGCTTACTCAGACCCAAGAAGAATTGATAAGTTTTGGAATTGGACTCGGATTTTTATCTAAAGCAGGGGTTTTTAAGATCAATATCGCAAACGGAAAAACTGGCGCTCTTCCCTTCTCATTTTCGAACACGAAAATACACCTCAGTTTACGCTCAAATTTTTAGGAAAACCCCCTTAACACAAGGGTAACAATAACCTTAAAAAAAAGTAAATTTTAAGTGTAAAAACTTGTGTAATTAACTTTTTATTGTGATTTTTGGCATTGGCTAATTCAAATAAATTATAAAAATGAGAACAAAGTTTAGTGGAATTTTAACGCTATTCATGGCGTTTGTAGTGCAACTGACGTTCGCACAAGACAAAACAATCACGGGTAACGTGACCGATGATACCGGTTTACCATTACCTGGGGTTAACATTATTGTAAAAGGCACCGCGACTGGAACTCAATCTGACTTTGATGGTAATTATAGCATCGGAGCATCAGTTGGACAGACGCTTGTCTACAGTTACGTAGGTTTTACTCAACAGGAAATCGCAGTAACTGCAAGTACATCTACTGTAAACGTACAAATGGTACCTGGGACCGAGCTTGAAGAAGTATTGGTAGTTGCCCAAGGTATCAAGCGTGAGGCTAAGGCCCTAGGTTATGCGGTAAGTACTGTTGAATCAGCAGATATCGAACAACGTACAGAAGGTGACGTTGCTCGTGTGCTTTCTGGTAAAGCATCTGGGGTACAGATCACTTCTCAGAGTGGTACTTCTGGATCTGCAACTAATGTAGTAATTCGAGGATACAATTCGATTACCGGTAGTAACCAGGCTTTATTCATTGTAGATGGTGTACCATTCTCAAGTGATACTAACGCCCAAGGTAACTTCCTTGACGGTAACGTCGGTTCTTCTCGTTTCCTAGACTTAGATCCAAATAACATCGAAAGCGTAAACGTACTTAAAGGTCTTGCAGCAGCAACACTTTACGGTACAGCTGGACGTAACGGGGTAATTGTAATTACTACCAAGTCTGGTGGTGGTGGAGCAAACAAATCAGCTAAGAAGACCGAAATCACAGTTAGCCAATCGTTCTTCGTAAACGAAATTGCTTCTCTACCTGATTACCAAGACAAATACGGAAACGGTTTCGACCAATCTTTCGGATGGTTCTTCTCTAACTGGGGTCCTTCTTTCAACGCTGAAGGTGTTGACGGATACTTGAATGACCCAGCTGGTTTGATCGACGCTCAAGGAACATTGCGTCACCCTTACGATTCTTCTGCATTCTTGAACAACCTTAACGGTGGTGACAACGAATTGAGAAATCGTTTTGCAGGACAGCGATATGAATGGAGACCATACAACAGTGTTGAAGATTTCTTCCGTACTGGTGATGTAGTAAACACTTCTATCAACATCCGTGGTAACTCTGACGATGGTAAGCTTGCTTACAACGTTAACTACGGTCACCTTGATGAAACAGGATTTACTCCAGGAAACAACATTCGCAGAAATACTCTTGCAGTTGGTGGACGCGCACAGCTTACTAACAACTTCACAGTATCTGCTACTTTGAATTTCTCTCGTAACCAAGTTGCATCTCCTCCAGTAGCGGCCTCTCGTGGTAACGGTACTTTAGGTTTCTCTACTTTCGCGAACGTATTCTTTACTCCGCGTTCTGTAGACTTGATGGGACTTCCTTACACTATTCCAGAAACCGGTGGATCTATCTACTACCGTAACGGTAACGATATCATCAACCCACGCTGGACTGTTGAGAACGCTGGTTCTACTCAGTTGACAAACCGTGTATTCGGTACTGCTCAACTTCAGTATGACTTTAGCGACAACTTGAACTTACTATACCGTGCTGGTGTTGACTTCTACAACGAGCGCAACACACAGTACTCTAACAAGAATGGTGTAAACTTCAACCAAGCTATCTTTGGTCAGTACATCACTTGGGACAACAACGTACGTATCTGGGATCACTACTTGACATTGAGTGGTGACTACGACATCACTGACGATATCGGAATTACTTTTACAGCTGGTGCAACTAGCCGTTCAAGAAACTTCGATCAGCAAGGTGTTCAGTCTGACGGACAAATTGTATTTGGCGTTCTTCGTCACTTCAACTTCTTGACTCAGACTCCAATCCAGAATACATCTTTCAGAAACATTGTTGGTGTATTTGCTGAAACTTCTATCGACTACAGCGATTGGGCGTTCTTAACGCTTTCTGCTCGTAATGACTGGGTTTCTAACTTACCAACAGAGAACAACAATCAGTTCTACCCATCGATCTCTGCATCGTTCTTGCCAACTGCTGCATTCCCTTCTATTCGTTCATCTGAATGGGGACTTAACTACTTGAAGTTACGTGCAGGTCTTGGTACTTCTGCTGGATTCCCAACAGGATTCCCAACAGTTCAGAACTTGAACTTAGCGATCAACGGAAACGGTGGTGCGGTTGGACCTATTACTACAAACGCGATCTCAGGATTCCGTGCTAACCCAGACTTGAAGCCTGAACTTATTTCAGAATTCGAAGTTGGTTTTGACTCTCGTTTCTTGAACAACCGTGTTAACTTGAACGTTTCTTACTTCGACCGTTCTACTGAAGACCTCATCGTATTCAAGCCATTGGCTCCTTCTTCTGGATTTACTCAGACTCAGGACAACATTGGTAAAGTAGAAGGTGACGGATGGGAAGTTGATTTAAGCGTAGACTTATTTAAGAGTGATAAAGAAGACGGATTCAACTGGAATTCTCGTGTTAACTTCACACAGAGTGAGCAAATCGTAACTGAGCAAGAAGAAGATCAAATTCTTTTCGCTGGTTCTACTGCTGCTTTCCTAGGTGCTAACGCTGCTATCCGCGGAGAGCAATTAGGTGTGATCGTTGGTACTCGTATTCTACGTGATGACGCTGGAAACTTCGTAGTAAACAGTGCTGGTAACTATGTAACTGAAGATCAAGTTGTACTTGATGACGGTCGTCAGATTACTCCTATCATTGGTAACCCGAACCCGGATTACGTAATGAACTTTATCAACACCTTGTCTTACAAGAACTTCAACCTAGGATTCCAATTCAGCCATACTAAAGGTGGAGATATTGCATCTTCTACTATCGCAGTATTGCTTGGACGTGGTTTGATCGTTGAAACTGAGGATCGTGCAAATACCTTTATCTTACCAGGTGTTAGCCAATCTACAGGAGAGCCAAACGAAATCCAGATCAACAACTCGCAGTACTACTTCTCGAACGTATTGTTCGGACCTAAAGAATTGCAAGTTTATGATGCGTCTGTAATTCGTTTACAAGAACTTTCTTTCGGATATACTGTTCCAAAGAAATGGCTAGAAAAAACACCATTTGGTTCACTATCGATAACAGCAAGTGGATTCAACCTTTGGTATGATGCTTACAACACACCTGATGGAGCGAACTTCGATCCTAACGTAGCTGGTGTTGGTATTGGTAACGGTCGTGGATTTGACTACATCAACGGTCCTTCATCAAGAAGATACGGTATGAGTATTAAAGCATCATTCTAATTATAATCTCTTAATTTAGTTATGAAAACAATCTATAAAATCTTTTTACTTGCGTTAATCTCGAGCGGAACCTTGTTCTACTCTTGTGAGACAACCGAGTTGGAACAACTTGTAAGTCCGAACGCAATTTCGCCAGAACAGGCAGACCCAGATCTGTTACTTAACACTATCCAACGTGCTTTTGTAACAAACGCTATCACGTTCAATGATAGATCTGCAGAATTGACACGTATCGACTACATGTTCGGACGTGACTACTTCAACAACTACAACTCATCTACTTTTGATGGTGTTTGGAGTCGTTCTTTCAGCAGCATCTTTGCTAACGTGAACATTATTGAAGCTCAACAAGAAGCTGATGGAGGATTAGAATTCCACTTAGGTGTATCAAAGACGATTGAGGCTTATACCTTGATGATGTTAGTTGATTTCATAGGAGATATTCCTTTTTCTGAAGCTCTTAATCCAGATGAGTTCCCTAACCCAACACTTGACGACGATGCCACAGTTTACGCTGCTGCCCGTGCGTTATTAGATGAAGCTGCTGGCTATTTTTCAGGAGCTAGTGTTGGAACAGCTACAGACTTCTTTTATGATGGAGATGTTAGTAACTGGCAACGTCTAGTAAACACTTTAATCATGCGTCACGCATTGACTACTGGTGATACTGCTGCCTTTAACGCTGTAGTTTCTAGTGGAAACTTTATTTCTGATAGCTCTCAAGACTTTGAGTTCAAATATGGTACTCAGTTATTGAACCCGAACACACGTCACCCAGATTACAACGCTGATTACACAGTTTCTGGTGCTAATATTTATCAGTCTATGTGGCTAATGCGTCTAATGCAAGATGCTGATGCAGCTGATGGTTCTGATGATGATCCACGTATTCGTTACTACTTCTTCCGTCAGGCAGAATGTACTCCTGGTGCATCTTGTCTACCTGAAGGTAATGGTGAAACACTTTCTTGTTCATTAGAAACTGCTCCACCACAATACGCTGGAATCCCTTACTGTTTCTTAGAAGATGGATACTGGGGTCGTAACCACGGAGATGACGATGGTACTCCTCCTGATAACTTCACACGTACTGCTGTAGGTGTTTACCCAGCAGGTGGACTGTTTGATGACAACCGCTTCGGTGGTCTTAACCAAGATGTAGGTGGACTAGGTGAAGGTGTTGAGCCAATCATCCTTGCTTCTTACGTAGACTTCTGGAGAGCTGAAGTAGCTCTTGCTGGAGGTTCTCCTGGAGCAGCTGCTGGATTCGTAGAAGCTGGTCTTACTAAGTCTATCGCTAAAGTTCAATCGTTTGGTGCACTAGATACATCTCGTGACCCATCTTTCGAGCCAGACGCAACTACTGTATCTGACTTCATCGCTGCTAAGTCTGCTTTGATTACTGGAACTGATGATGCATCATGGAATGCTTTAGCAGAGCAATACTTCGTAACTATGTTCGGTGGTGCTGGTGATGCTTATAACTTCTACAGAAGAACAGGTTATCCAACCACACTTGATCCAAACGTTGAACCAGACCCAGGGGTGTTCCCAAGAACTTTCTTGTACCCATCTGTGGAGGTTGTTGCGAATCCAAACGTGACTCAAAGACAAGATAACGCTACTCAGGTATTCTGGGATACTAAGCCTGCTGGGCCTGCTTTCCCTCCTGCTAACTAATTGAAAAAAAATTGATAAGAATGAAAAATCTATTAAAAATTGCCGCACTAGGAGCTGTACTCGTTATGGGTACAACTTCTTGTGAGCAAGACTCAAACAATACGATTGATCAGGTATTTGACGGTGTGACTTCTGGTGCAGTTCTTAGAACTATCGCCATCACGTCTAACGAACTTCCTTTAGGTTCTACAGACGCCGTTTTCTCTGTTGAAATCGAAGAGCAAGACAACCAAGGTGGTGCACTTCTTGAAAGTGTTGACGCATACTTGACTTTTGCGGACGGTTCTGCTGACGAAGGTGATTCTTCTGCTGCAACTACCGAGGAAGTATTTATCCGTAACATTCCTGCAAGTGAGTTCTCTCCAGGTCCATTTGGACTTCCAAGAACTACTTACACCTTAACTCTTACTGAAATGCTAGCTGCTGTCGGACTTGGTCCAGACGATATTTTCGGTGGTGACACTTTCACTACACGTTTCGCGTTGAACCTTACTGACGGTCGTACATTCTCTGTAAACAACGCTGGTGGTATCATCACTGGTGGATTCTTTGCTTCTCCTTTCCAGTACACTACTCCGGTAGTATGTCCTGTGGGTGAAGAAGAGTTCCTTGGACCATACCAAATCACTAACGGTGTACCAGGTGTACTTGACTTCAACGTATTTGAAGAAGGTGGAATCGTTGAAATGTACTTCCCAGAAGGTGGTACTTCTGTAGATCGTGCATTCGACTACGTGTACCTTCCAGACGCTGGTGTAGGTCAGGATCCTGTTGATTTCGCAATGCAGTTCATTTGTAACACAGTTGTGATTCCTCCAGGACAGAACTCTGGACTTCAATGTTCTTCTGGTTTGACTATTGGCCCATCTCCAAACGGAGAATTGGGTGAGTACACAACTGGAGACGATTCAGTATTCATCATCCGCTTTACTGACAATTCAGACAGCGACTGTGGTGAATCTCCAAGAGATGTATTTGCTACACTCACTAAACAATAAGATTCTCACTTATTATATAGAAAAAGCTGCCTTTCGAGGCAGCTTTTTTATTTTTGCCCTATGGAACAAGTCAGTAGAATTTACGGAATACACGCTTTAGAAGAAGCTTTAAATGCAGAGATGAGCATTGCCAAGGTTTTCGCACAATCCAATCAGCAGCACCCAAAAGTTAAAGCGCTACTTAACGAATGTGCAAAACAAGGAGCGACCATCTCTTACGTGCCAATGGAGAAACTTCAAAAGCTGGCTAAAGGACGCAATCATCAAGGCATAGTCGCCAATATTGCCCCGGTGAGTTTTGTGAGCCTCGAAACAATGATCGCAAACGCTACCTCTAACGAAAAGGCTCCCCTATTTCTACTGCTAGATCAGATCAGTGATGTTCGTAATTTTGGCGCTATTATAAGATCCGCAGTGGCTGCAGGTGTCAGTGGAATTATCATCCAGAAAAAAGGAGGTGCTCCTGTAAATGCTGATGCGGTTAAAACCTCCGCAGGTACACTATTCAAAATTCCAATCTGTAAAGTAGATCATATAAAAGATGCGCTTTTCCACTTTCAGGCAGAAGGCATTCCTATCATCGCGGCTACCGAGAAAGGGGATCAATCTGTGTATGACACGGACCTAAAAGGTGGTTTCGCGCTTATTATGGGTTCAGAGGGTAAAGGAATCAACCCGTCTGTATTGAAAATGGTAGACACGCAAGTTCATATCCCTATTGCAGAAGAGGTCGATTCGCTAAATGTGGCGGTAGCCAGCGCCGTAATTCTTTTCGAAGCGCAACGACAGCGATTGGCCTAATTAGTACTTTTATCTTCGGATGGTCTAAACTTGTAGTTGACCTGAATCTTTTCAGCAGCTTCTACCTGCTCTTCTATTGACTCAGGTTCATCGGGCACAAAATTACCCTGTTCATCAAAGCGTCGCATAAAAGGATCCTTAGTCGGATCAAACTCTGGATGTTCCCAGGGATAATGATAATCTCGCACTACCCCACTTTTGACCAATCCGGCAAAGACAAAGCCCACAAAGAATCCAGACAAATGCCCTTCCCAAGAAATCTTGGGGTCGATCGGGAATACATACCACAACAATCCACCATATAAAAACACTACTATCAAAGAAAGCGCAATAAGCCTGTAGTAGCCGCTAAAAACTCCTTTAAAGAACAAGAAACTCACTAACATATACACTACACCACTTGCCCCTATATGAAAAGCAGGACGCCCTATAAGCCAAGTTCCTAAACCAGACAATACGATCCCCCAGACTAAGACATTCCAAGCAGCCTTAGGGTAGAAATAGAATAAGAACCACAGCAGCGCCACCAACGAAATACTATTGTTGGTCAAGTGGCTGAGGTCTTTATGGATAAAAGGTGTTAAGAAGATCCCTTTTAGTCCTTCCGCAGTTCTTGGGTACACACCCAAACTTCTCAGATTCAAGTCAAAGCGCAGGTCTGCCCAGAGAGCAATCCACAAAAGCATAACAAGACCTACAGCAATTGCTATCCGCCGGAATTCAAAAACAGAAGGATACTCTATTTGTCGCATACTTCTAAAGTATCAAAAATTTAGCCATGAATTCCCTGCTGCTAAATTGTCACTTCTTGAACTAAAACGTATTTTTAAACCATGAACGCACCCTTGGCAGAACGCATTAGACCCAGAACGCTGGACGACTATATTAGTCAGCAACATTTGGTTGGACCAGATGGGTCGCTGACCAATCAAATTAAGCAAGGGGTGCTTCCATCATTGATCCTCTGGGGACCACCCGGAACAGGAAAGACTACCTTGGCCACCATTATTGCCAATACGGTTGAACGTCCTTTTTTTAAGCTCAGTGCAATTAGTAGCGGTGTTAAAGACGTTCGTGAGGTAATTGCCAGAGCAAAAAAAGAAGACGGGTTATTTACGACTAAGAATCCGCTACTTTTTATAGACGAGATCCATCGGTTCAGTAAATCACAACAAGATTCACTTTTGGAGGCTGTGGAGAAAGGATGGGTCACACTCATTGGCGCCACAACGGAAAATCCGAGTTTTGAGGTAATTCCAGCCCTTTTGTCGCGTTGTCAGGTTTATGTACTGAATGCTTTCTCTAAAAACGATTTAGAAGCTCTTTTAAAGCGTGCAATAGCTCAAGACAATATACTGAGTCAAAAAAAGATAAAACTGCAGGAAACGGAAGCTATGATGCGCATTTCTGGAGGGGATGCCAGAAAGTTACTCAACATCCTCGAATTGGTCGTGGCCACCGCCACTACCGAACCAATAGTGATCACTGATGATCTTGTAACCCAAAAGGTACAGCAGAATGTAGTTCGATATGACAAAACCGGCGAACAGCATTACGACATAGTATCCGCCTTTATCAAATCGATACGAGGCAGCGACCCTAACGCAGCCGTCTACTGGTTAGCCAGAATGATAGAAGGCGGTGAGGATGTAAAATTCATAGCACGCAGAATGCTAATCCTAGCTTCTGAAGATATTGGCAATGCTAATCCCCAAGCTTTGATGGTTGCTAACAGTACCTTTCAGGCCGTAACCGTGATCGGATACCCTGAAGCTCGTATCATACTTTCACAATGCGCGATCTATTTGGCAACCTCAGCCAAGAGCAATGCCTCTTATGTAGCCATAAATGAAGCCCAACAAGCTGTTAGACAACAAGGAGACCTATCTGTTCCGCTATCTATTCGCAATGCCCCAACCAAGCTCATGAAAGAACTAGGGTATTCAGAAGGTTATCAATATGCGCACAATTACGAAGGCAATTTTGTGCCGCATCAGTTCTTACCAGAAGAACTTAGCAACTTCAATTTCTACAGACCGGGAAACAACAAGCGCGAAAGAGCTCTCAAGGAATATCTGAGTCAATTGTGGAAAGACAAATACAAGTTCTGATTAAGAGTCTGAATATTCGTAAACTGCCATAGAAGCATTATTTCTCCCTACCAGGATCAAGGTTTTACCGCTGCCTTTGTGATTCACCGTTTTGATGGATTTGGCATCTCCCTCTACATAAAAGGCTGCTGGTCCGCCAAGGGTTTTCATAGTTCCGTTTTGAGACTGAATGATAAGCCCGGTTCCCATATCCATACGCGGTGTTTCTACCTCCGTATTGTAAATATTTCCAACAGCGATGAATTCCGTTTGATCGTCACCGTTTAGATCGAGTGAAACACCTCCAAGTATTGGTGCCGTTTGGGCAAAGGCCGGTAATTCATCGAGTTTATAGGTGCCGGAGTTCGTGCTTAGCAAGACCATAGAATGGAACTGATTCACCTCTCGCTGATAGGCCTCGTTAAGCTTAGCTCCGTAAATATCTTGCAAGGAAGCATTGGCAAAAGAAGCATAGGTCTCAAATTTCTGAGCAATGAAAGGCATTTGCTGAGAAGAACACTCCCTACCGCGAACAGGTACGTCCCTACCGTTATACTTGGAACTCAAGACCAGATCAAAAGTGCCGTTGTCGTCAAAATCGTGTCCGTACACTTTTAGCGGGCTCTCGTTAGTAGCCTTGTACTTACTATTCACGCCAAGGTTACCCAAGATATAATCCGGTTTTCCATCTGCGTTAATGTCTGTTTCACTAACAGAGAACCACCAACCCTTGTTTTGATCCAAACCTGCTACAGCCGTGTAGGGTTCAAATACACCTTGATTGTTTCTAAACATCTTTACAGCATCCCATTCTACAGCAATGATCAGATCGGACCAACCGTCGGCATCAAAATCCGTGACCAGAACATCATTGACCAAGCCTAGTCCGGCTGCTGCCGAAAAGCTGCTATTGTCTGCAGGCGTGAAATGCCCTGCTCCATCATTGTTGAGCAAATAGCTAGGAGCTGCTTGCGGATAATGCTGTGGCATCAAGCGGTTACCAACAAACAGATCAAGATCGCCGTCTTTGTCGTAATCCAATGCAGCAACAGCTTGCCCGCTGTGGGTCATTCCCCCTAATCCGGAGTCTGCACTTTTTGAAAAACCGCCCTTACCGTCGTTGAGATACAAGCGATCTGTATATCTTTTAGAACCTTGCGCAAAGGCGTTGCCTCCGCTGACCACATAAAGGTCAAGGTCTTGGTCGCCGTCGGCATCAAAAAAGATTGCCTTGAGGTCTTCAGATCCGGCATCGGTTGTAAAAGCCGGAACACGTACGCGACTAAAACCTGTAGTAGTTTGTTTAAAAAGTTGGCCCGCCTGTCCTGCAGCGCCTCCGACAAAAACATCTTCCAAACCATCACCGTTAACATCCGCAGTAGCTATAAAAGGCCCCATAGTAGATTGCTTATACGGCAAAAGCACTTCCAGACTAAAATCGTTATAATCGTTCTCTTGATGCGAGAATTCCAGGCCGTAATTCGATGCAGAAGCTTTGATCATGGGTGGTGGCGTTTTCATATTCCCTGCAGCTTCTGTTGCTTCGGATTCTTTAAAGATCAACTTGCTGTTAGCAGCTACATCTTTACGAACCTCTTGCTTTCCGCTAGGCCAAACCACTTTAACCTCCGCGGCAGTTGCGTCCTGCCCTATTCCAAAAGTCGCAGTTTGTGTTGTTGCAGAAAGATAACCGCGAACCCGCTTAGCTTCTATGAGTTGTGAACTGCCATCTTGCTGCGTGAGATACACCTGAGGAAAAGCCTCAGAGAGCAGCCCTTGGGTCTCCACACTGATAAAGTTGTTCAGTCCTCGCTCTACAGCTGTATTCTTATAAACAAAGGCCGTCTCGTCGATATTGTTAACCACCAATTCCAAGTCGCCATCGTTGTCTAGATCGGCATAGATAGCGCCGTTAGAGAAGGACGGATTTGCCAATCCCCAATTGTAAGCTTGATTCTCAAAGGCCAGTTCACCCTTGTTCCAGAACATGATGTTCGATAACTTTTCTGACGGCATGGCATCGTAAAGCTGTTTCTTTACCTCTACCGGAACCTGCCCAGCATAGGCCTGTTGCACTTCTGCAACCTGTCTGCGCAGATCATTGTCTAAGGCGTAACGTCTGTAACCGTTGGTCACATAGACGTCTTTGTTACCATCCAGATCATAATCGGTTATAAGTCCTGCCCATGACCAATCGGTCTTCGCCATTTTGGTTTGTTGGGCCACGTTTATAAATTTCGCATCGCCCTGATTCAGCTGTACACTATTGTACATATACTGATACGGCATATCGTACGTGTCTACCAACAATGAAAAACGCGCCTCGTTCATAGAGGCCATTAGTGTTTTAGAGCGAATATGATCGCTGGAGGCCATATCGAGCACAAAAATATCCTTTAGGCCGTCATTGTTAAGGTCGTCTATATCTACTCCCATTCCATAAAAAGACACCTGTTTGGTGGTCTCCTTAACCTGGTTTTTAAAGGTCCCATTACCCTGATTGATATAAAGAGCATCTGGTACATAATAATCGTTGGCAATGTAGATATCCAGCCAACCGTCTTGATTAATGTCGCTTACGCTAACTCCTAAACCAAAAGAGGCGGTCAGTACGCCAGCTCGCTCGCTAACATCTGTGAATTTACCACCGTCGTTACGATACAAGTGGGTGCTGCTGTTATACAAATTCTCTTTGCTCTTATCTATGGTTGCGTAGAATCGCTGCGGATCCAAACCGTAGAATTCGTTCTCGTTAGAGACCACACAATCAAGGTCTCCGTCTTTGTCGTAATCAAAGAATACCGCTTGTGTACTGATCCCGTTATCGTTAAGGCCATAAGCCACGGCCGACTCTTGGAACTTAAAATCTCCTTGGTTTATAAAAAGTAGGTTCTGCCGATCTTGCCTTTGTTTTGGCCCTCCTTGACTCACATAAATGTCTAAAAGACCGTCTTGATTCACATCTGCAACGGTAACCCCGTTAGCCCAAACCTTTCCTTGGTTTATACCTGCTTTTTCGCTTAGATCTTCAAACTTTAATCCGCCGAGGTTCTTGTAGAGCTTATTGGGTTGCTGATTTCCGGCAAAGAAAAGATCTTGGAGTCCGTCGTTGTCAAAGTCTGCTACAGCCACTCCCGCCCCATTGTAGAAATAGTCAAAATTAAAGAGGTTCTCGATGGTGGACACATCGTCTACCAAGGTATTGGCAAAGTCAATCCCAGTTTCACTAGAAGGCATCAGTTCAAAGAGTCCCTTTCGAGCTTCTTTAGCCTGATCTTTCTCCTTTTTTACTGTCGATGTTGCGGAGTCTTTTTCTGACTTGGTTTCCTTTTCGTCACAGGCGATAAAAAGGAAACTCAAAAAAACTGCACAAATAATTCCGAGTTTTGACATTACCTACTGTTTTGATTTGAACAACATAGTGATGGTCTGGTCAAGGCCTTCTATGGCTCTTTCCAGTCTAAAGGCCTCATTACCTTCGTAGCCCATTCCTGTGAATTGTGTCGTATTTACTTTGTAGACATTCGCTTCTTGAGTAGGTTCTGCCGTACCGATCTGCTCGCCTTTATACAGCACCTGATAAACACGCCCTTTTTTGATCAGTTCGTAGTCTTTATAAACCAAATGAATCACCTTAACGGCTTCTATTACCTCCGCATCGAGATCACCTTGCAGCTCAATAGCTACTGGCGCCTCCTCTTGCGCTTCAACTTCAACTTCCGCCGCCTCTTCAGTTTCAACCTCAGCTTCCTCTTCGTCAAGCTGATCTACTACATCGTCTAGGACAGCCAATGGCAGTTGTTTTACGTTCAATGCAGCTATGGCTTCAAAGGCTTCTCTGACTGCTCCATGATAGGCTTTGCGATAGTTCTTGTCTTTGCTCTTACCTTCTGGAGAGGTGAAAAGTACTTCTCCATAGCAATCCTTGATGCTGATCTGCACCTTGGTATGCATAAAATTCTCCATTCCTTGCACATCGGCATACAGTCCTTTGCAAGGCTGTTTCTTTAATGCCAGCGGTAACTCATCTCCGATATAGGCGTTAAATCCGTGCTTTTTAAATAAGAATCGCACCAAGGAATTCACCTGATATTGATCTTTTCCTTTAAGGAATTCAAACTGATCGGGAACAAAGATGTAATGATAGTCGTGAATGCTTTTTTGCGCACTGCTGAGCGAGCTGAAAAGAATTGCCGCGATCAGTACGAGAAATCGTAGTTTCATTCAGAAGATAATTTAAGATTTAGCCCTACTTGCAAAGATACATTTTTTGCCCTTGCAACATTGCCATATCTCAAAATGTTATCGACTGTAAAATAGAAGTTAACAGGGCCAATATCCGCAGCAAAACCACCTCCTAAATTGCTGGCAGAATATTCATCGACCGTATAAGCAATCTTGGCCGACAAAAAGCCAGTGAGTCTGCGATAATAGAAAGCAGAAAGCGCCATGTGTGGCCTACGCGGCCTGATCACACTAAAGAATTGCAACCCCAGCCGCTCTCTAAAGCGGGTGCTTTCCTTATTGAGACAATTACACTCCTCTCCTTCTCCAAAGGTTCCAAAACCATAGGATAAAGCCGCGTTGATCTTAGTTGGGCGCAGTTGAATATATCCGTTCGATATAGTGTCTCTAGGAATTGAAGCGTCTAGGTCGTCTGTCAGGTTCCGATAATAGTCCAAGGTCCGTTGCCCGTCGCTCAAGGGTGGGAATATAAATTCCACGCCATCTAGCACAAAGTCTCCTGCCGCGGTATACCTTTTTACATCATTACCGTGGTATACAAATCCTAAGTCCAGAATACTAGCATCGAAGGTCCAGTTTCTGTCCCAATCGTAACTAATTCCAAGATCCACTCCAAGACCGAGGTTACCACCCAACAGAGCCCTTTTAGTCGCTTCTCGACCTGGGATTTCGGCTTCAGAAATCGCATCGATACCCGAGGTTCTTACTTCTATATCTGCGTTACTGATTATGTGTTGATAGATGTTGAGCGTTCCGGGGTTCTCAGTAGTTAAAAAGCTACCGCGATTTGCTGTTGAGCTCACATGGGCAATGTTTGAATACAATTTTGCACGCGCTCCAACCCTGAGGTTCTTATTAAACTGCCTGCTGATACCAACATGGTATACCATAAGCACCTCCGAAGTAACACTGAGTTGCCCAAGATCAAAGCTTCGGCCTATATAATTGCGATTGCCCTCCCAAGCCAAGACGGCGAGGTCCTCTGGAAAATAAGCCAAAACATCGAGCTCCTGATAAAGCCCTGCGGAGAGGTAATCTCCTTTTTTGTTACGCCAACCGGCACTCAGTATTTCTAACTGTTGGTTCACAGTAAAGAAATCGCGAAAATCCATATTATTTATTGCGGTCGTTATGCGCTGATTGATATCTGTGGAAGACTCTTGAAAAATATCGTAGGCAGAGACACCGCTTGCCCCACCGTGCAGATAGAACTGCGACAATAGGGGAATTCCGGCATGGAAATCCTGAGGCATGTCGGCAGCGGGATTTACCAGCAAGGACTGGGGTATTTCCTCATACCCAAAAACAATCGTCTTGTTCTGAGCTACCAAGCCTGCTCCCATCGGCAGGAACAATAAACAATACAATAATTTTCGCATAATCTAATACTCCAGGAAGTAAGCGGATTTAGATTGTAGGTTCAATGTTCCTTCCAGAGCCTCAACAGATTCTGGACTAGACACACTGATCACCACACGAGAAGAATTGGTCAAAGCTTGCAGCTCTTCTGTGGTTTCGAATATTTCGATATGCTCAGTGATAACGGGGGCGCCTACAGAACCAGCCGCTATTGGAATACCAAATTGGTATTGCACTTCGTTAGCCAGGGTCATGAACTCTACCTCTAGCTCGAAATCGCGGGGGATACTGTTAGTAAGTCTAAAGAAAACCTCGGCTCGCACCAATGATTCTCTTATAAAGCTGTCGTCAAGAAACCGAATATTAGTGGTATCGGTAACTCTAAAGCTGTCCCCCAATTCGCCTACGGCTTCAAACATGGAAGTATCTACCGTAAAATACACCAAATCCAGTTCGTATTCTGGACTTAGGGTAATCTGGTCTGCTTGCTCAAAGTCCGTGTCTCGAATACAAGAACTCAGAACACAACACAAAACGAGAAGAAAAAAGATTTTCGGTCTCATGGGCGTAGGTTTGGGGTTGCCTAAATATACAACGCTTTATACAATAGTGTATTGCCTTAGAGGTGGTTTTTAATAGCGTCTAGCGAGTTCACAACGATTCGCCCTTGCGCTACGTCTTGATTCCTATAGTTGAAAAAGATGGTTTTAAAGCCAACGGCTTCTGCGCCGAGTATATCGGCTTCGAAACTATCACCTATCATCATAGAGGTAGTAGCTGTTACACCCGCAAGCGCTAAAGCATGCTCAAAAACCTTGGGGTTCGGCTTTTTAGCTCCTACGTCTTCTGAGGTAGTCACTGTTTCAAAAAAATGAGCGATCCCAGAATTTTGGATCTTTCTGTGTTGGACGCCGTGAAAACCATTAGTTATTAGATGCAGTCTGTAGTTGGGCTGCAAATACTCCAACAGTTCTTCGGCTCCATCAAAAAGGTAATTGTCTTTGGGAAGTTCCTCTATATATTGCTCCGCCATAGCATCTATGGTGTTTAACGGATAGCTGAGCTCGAACTGCGCAAAGGCATCTCCTAAACGGCCACGTCTTAAGGCTTGCTTTTCGATACGTTCTTCACGATACAGTCTCCAATACTGCAAATTAATGGGTTCATAGACCGCTAAGAAATCTTCCAACTTTAACGGAATTTCAAAGGATTTGAAAACACGCTCGAAAGCCAGACCTGAGTTCTTGTCGAAATCCCAAAGGGTGTGGTCCAGATCGAAGAAAATGTCGGTGATATTTCGGTTATTCATCAGCTGAGTCTTTGCATGTAAATATTGCGCCAAAATCGATTTTCAAAACTAAGGGCAAAGGTATCGTTTTGCAAGAGGGTTGTTAAACGACCTCCCACTGCTTTTAATTGCGCACTGTATCTTTGGATCAACTCTTCTATCTGCTCTTGGCTCAACTCCTCAACAGCGCTATGCGCTATACAATAGGGAACCAAGCGCAAGGGGGTTTGAACTTCAAAGTCAAGATCGTAGAAATAAAATGGCCTGCTTGTACCTGCTCGAAACCCTGGGGTTTCGTTATAACCCATTGAATAGTTAGAAGTGATCTCAAGATCTACAAGCGCCCGTAAAATCTCTGGAATATTCAATACCCCGGAGGCATTGATACTAGATTCCACCGGTCGGTTGGTTATGGCCTCCAAACGTCGTTTTTCTTCTTTGAGCTGAGCAAAATCGGCTAAGGCGCGATGCGAGATACGCAAACCGACAGGAGCATAATCTGCTGCGGATTTTATAAGACTTCGATAGGCTTTTTTGTGGTGAGAGATGTTGTAGTCGTCTAAGGAATAATCTCCAACCTGAAAAAAGCAGCGATAGCTGGCTCCAGATTTCTTGCTCTCCTCTGCCAACCATTGAAAGGTATTGTGCGGATCCTTGCTTAGCAACAACAACACACGTGTTCGTTGTGCAATAGCGCGAAAACGCAGTCTAAACAAATCAGAAAAATATCCGAAGAAACTCCTTAAAAAGCCTTTATCCCTGTATTTAAATGCCATAGGGACATCTATCAAATTCTCGGTTGTATATTCGGGGAGTTTGTATTTTATGTCGGGAAAGACCTTTTTTAGTGCCTTTAAGAATTTATGAGCCCAGATATCTACAACAGGCTGGTGTAAAAACTCGGAGCGGGATGCCAAACTTTCGCTTGCAGGATAACGTCCCATACTATCCTTTACATGAGGCAGATACTCTTCATAACGACTCAGCAAATAAAAACTGGCCGCAAAAATATCGAAGGGTAGATTACTCTCTACAGAGGTTGAAAAAAACCCAACGGTCTCTTCCCAGGGCTTTACCCTGATCTCCACATCGGTGACACCCTGCTCAAATAAAAGCTCATGACTTTTTACAAAAAAAGAGCTGCCTTGCCCACTTGGACCATACCAGATTTTTGGGCCAGCATGGGCCACAAAAGGTGGAATCTCAGAGGTAAAAGAGATCTCCATCCCCAACAGACGCGTACAAATATGCTTAAAGATATATGTGAGTCTGGGAGTGGTTTTAGGACAATAAATAAGCAGTGAATCCAAAGGCTACAAAAGGTGTTTGTCTGCAAAGCTAAAGTACGCTTTTTCGGTCACAATAAGATGATCAAGAACGGTGATATCTATACTTTTGGCCGCCTTTACGATCTTTTGTGTGAGGGCAATATCGGCTTGACTAGGCTTGAGTGTCCCAGAAGGATGATTGTGCACCAGGATGATCCCAACCGCTTTGGCCAAAAGGGCCTTCTTAAGAATTATACGCACGTCTACCAGAGTACCCGTATACCCCCCACTACTAATCTTACAACGCGACAGTACCCCATGTGCATTGTTTAGAAAAAGTACCCAGAATTCTTCGTGGTCTAAATGCCCTAATAGGGGTTCCATACAATGATAGGCTACTGCACTGCTGTTGATCCGTAGGGGTTTTTCTTCGGATGGGAAACGCGCCCGCCGACCTAGTTCAAAGGCTGCCACCACAGCAGCTGCCTTTGCCATTCCCACACCAGAGATCTGGCAGAGGTCGGCCACAGTGGCTCTGCTTAATTTTTCCAATTTATGCGCTGTGGTATCTAAGACTTGGTCTGCCAGTTGCACCGCAGAGCTGCTTGCGCTTCCAGAGCGCAGCAGTAGCGCCAGTAGTTCAGAATTTGATAATTCTTGCGCCCCACGCAATTGCAGTTTTTCACGAGGTCGCTCGCTCGGCGGACGATCCTTTAAGCGTCTTAAACTATGTTTTGATGTCAAACTTTTAGGTATCTTGTGGGAAGAAACCACCTAAATGCAAGCTAATGAATTCTTTGTTCGAAACTGAGGCCTATCAAGAGATAAAGACACGAATTGATAAATTAACACCAGAAGCTGCTAACCAATGGGGCAAGATGAACCCAGCGCAAATGCTGCATCACTGTCAATTTCCGCTTAAAACAGCGCTTAAAAGTGAATATCAAAAACCCAAGGTTTCACTTATGGCCCGTTTGTTCAAAAAATCAATGTACAGCGATAAGTCATGGCGTAAAAACCTACCTACACCCAAACGATTTAAAGTCTTAGAAGAAAAAGATTTTGTTGCCGAAAAGCAGACCTTAAACGAACTTATAGATGCCTTTCACAACAGAAAGCAGCAACAAGAGTGGAATCCGCACCCTATGTTTGGGCATTTTACGCCAGAGCAGTGGGGCAAAATGCAGTATAAGCACTTAGACCACCACTTAAAGTCTTTTGGGGTTTAGCGCCTATTTGACCACCAATTTTACCGCAATTGGCAGATAATCCAAGTTGTCTATACGCGTGAGCGCCTCACCGTCTTTGTACACCAAAACAGACTCGAACCTTCCATTGGGAATTTGCTCCAACAGTTCCACATTGCTAGAAAATAGTTCAGCAGACATGTTGGGAAACTCCGCGGTGTAGGTAGTATCGATTACGTAACAGTATTGCAACTCTCGATCCTTTTTAGTCCATTCCAGGCGAAAGCTTTTGAATGTTTTATCGGAGATCAAGGTATCGCGAATACCACTAGCAGTAAAATCGAATTTATATTGTTTAGACCTGCGTGATCGACTCAGATTTCGCCTCTTTAATACGATAGTAACTTCCGTCTGATCAAAAGCAGACCAAGCCATGGTGGAGTAGTTATACCAGCCTTCCTTGTTATCTATCATGGTGAGTTCTACCTCATCATTCTCGAGGTCTATTCGGAGGTAGAGCTGATAGCTATTGTCTTGACTATTGATCGCCATATAAGACTTAGAAGGATAGCCTTTGGCAGCAATAGGCGTTACATAATCGATGGCTAGTAGATCGAATTCGTAAACACGCTCTTTTTGAGCCGTGATAGACCCGCTGAGCAACAAGAAAACAATTAACGCTCCTGTAAGTCGCATCTAGTATAGTGATTTTAGACGCTCAAAATCTAAGCCTCCATAATTACCAGAACTCATCAGCAATAAATTCTTAACGCTGAGATCTTGGCCAAATAAGAACTCCTGAAAAGCCTCTGGATCTGTAAATATTTTAAGATCACTACGCTTAAAAGCCGCTTCAATCTGAGCAGCAGATACCGGTGCCAATTTCTTGATCTCCACTGCATGTGGACTGTAAAATACCGCGGCCTCATCCGCAGCATCTAATGCACCTTTGTACTGGGCTAGGAATTCTGGGGTCAAGCTGCTGTAGGTATGCAATTCCACACAAGCCAATAGCGTTCGGTCTGGATATTGCCCTTTGAGTGCTTTGGTGGTAGCCTCTACTTTAGAGGGTGAATGTGCAAAGTCTTTATAAGCCACTGCGGATTTAGACTTAGCGACCAGCTCTAAGCGTTTGCTAGCCCCTTTAAAAGTGGAAATTGCTTCGTAAAAATCTTCTGCATCAACCCCCATAAGTTGACAGATCCAACGAGCACCTTCTAAATTACTTAGGTTGTGTTTACCAAATATCTGTAAGGGCATAGGGCCATCTGGCGTATGCAATAGGGTTTCTCCGTCTTCTACTTCGTAATCTGGCGTGCGGTAGGGATATTTTTTAATGGGCTGGGTACAGGCTTCTACAACAGCTTTCACATGCTCGTCCTCTTCGTTATAGACAATGGCTCCTCCAGGAGTGATCTGCTCCAGAAAGATCGCGAACTGCTCCACGTAATTCTCAAAAGTTGGAAATACGTTGATATGATCCCAAGCAATTCCGCTCAATAAAGCGATGTTGGGTTTGTAAAGATGAAACTTAGGCCTCAAGTCTAAGGCGGACGAAAGGTATTCGTCTCCCTCTAGGACCATAAAATCGTTGGCAGGGTTCAGCGAAACCATTCTATCAAAACCTTCTAACTGGGCGCCAACCATATAGTCTACATCTTTCTCAACATAGTCGAGCACATGTAAGATCATGGAAGTAATGGAAGTCTTGCCGTGGGAACCTCCAATAACAACACGTGTCTTGTATTTAGACTGCTGGTATAAAAACTCCGGATAAGAAAAAATTGGTATCCCCAACTCTTTGGCTCTTAACAGTTCCGGATTGTCGCCTTTGGCGTGCATCCCCAGAATGATCGCTTCTATATCTGGAGTTATCTGGGCTGCATCCCATCCAAAACTATCTGGCAAAAGGCCAGCAGCTTGCAGGCGAGAATAAGAGGGTTCAAAGATCTCATCGTCGCTACCAGTGACCTGATCGCCTTGATGATGTAAAGCTAAAGCGAGGTTGTGCATGGCGCTTCCGCCAATGGCAATAAAGTGTACGCGCATTTTTCAAATTAAAAGGTAAAGATAAGCATCCGCAGCCAAGACTTAGCAGCAAGCCATCTGATCGATCACCAAGGCTTCTTTGCGGGCTTCTTTAAAATCAGCTCGCGAGGCCAAAGCCTTGTCTATCCATTGCTTGGCTTGGTCTTTATCTCCTAGGTTTCTGTAGATCTGTGCCAGGCGATAATAAGCCCAATCCTTGGGCACTCCGTCTTTTACCGTGTAGTTCTCTATATATTTCACCAAGCAGTTAATACCCAGCTCCGGATTGATATTATAGGTTGCAGCGATCTTCCCGATCTGATAGTGCAAACGGTTATTGTTGTGAGCCAGCAAACAAGCCTGACTGGTCTCTAGGGCTTTCTTCCCTTCGCCATGAGCCTCGTACAGATCTATGAGTTTGTTGTAAGTAAGCTCGGAACCGCCCACTTCTATGGCCTTCTTATAGGCCTTTTCTGCTTCTTGGAAATCTTTTTTGTACTCAGCGATATAGCCTTTAGACAACCATCCATCTACTGGAGACAGCGCTAAAAGTTCGTTCGCATATTGCTGAGCTTTGCGCTCACTCCCACCCACTATACCGGGCAATTGCATATAGAATTCAACCAAAGCCCAACGCACATCGATATGCTTCGGATCCAACTCCGCAGCAGTTATAAAAGCCGTCTTGATATCGCTCAACATTCCAAGGGCTTTGAATTTGTTTACAGAGAGCGCCTTCATGCCCATTGCACCTCCGTATTTGTAATGGTACTCTGCGTGCTTTGGTCTTTTTAGTGCGAGTTTTTCGTAAACCACTATGCTCTCGTCCCATTTTTCCTGATAACCCAAGGCATCACCGTAGAGCTCCTGAGCCTGTAGATTGTTAGGATCTTTCTTGAGGTATTCTGCAAGAATGATTTCTGATTGTGCGTAGTTCTTTTGCTCAATGAGCTTTTGAGCGCGCTGCAAAGCTGCTTGCCCAAAACACAGGCCGCTAGCAAGTAGGAAATAAATTAAGAGGGCGATCTTTCGCATAGCTCGACAAATCTATCACAAGTTTTTAAAACGCACTGTCTTTTTTACTTCTCTTTAACGCCTCATTTTCTAGGCGGATAAGACTGCAGTAATTTAAAAGCAACTTTCAAATAGTGTTCCTTTTTTTGCTCAGCAGTGGCTGTGGTAAAGTATTTCCTAACCGCAACGCCTTGCCAAATGAGTTCGTCCGTAGCAGGATCTACAAAATCTAAAGTAAGCGTTTGTAAGATCTTATTTCCGCCAACAGGTATGCTTCCACTTCCTCCCACGGCGATTCCGCCACCTCCGCTTCCGATACCGATCCCTACGGTGTTAGGGGGAACTATCTCTTCCACCGCATAAAAATTGATCATAAAATCTGCAGACTCGCTTTCTACAAAGCCTCTACTCTGCAAAATGCTATCTACGCTGCGTATCATACGGCGATTGTCAAACTCGTTGACTCCGGTCTCTAGAGTCGGAAACCAGTTATAGGTCTTGTATTGCGAAAAGTCAGTTGCTGGGTCGTAGTCGAATTTGGCTGCCGGGCCGCATCCTACCACCATGCAAACTAAAAACAAAAGGAGTATTATTCTTCGGTCGAAGTGTTCAACATTTTCCATAGCGCATCCTTAAGCGGCATTAAGCCAGTTTGTGCTACCGAAGATATAAAAAGATAAGGTACATCGGTGAATTGCTCATCCAATTCGGCCTTCATTTCTGCCTTGAGCTCATCGTCGAGCATGTCGGATTTAGAAATGGCAATGAGGCGCTCTTTGTCTAACAGCTCTGGATTGTATCTGCGGAGCTCATCCAACAAGATCTCATACTGCTTGTAGATATCGTCTGCATCTGCAGGAACCAAAAACAGTAAAATGGAGTTGCGCTCTATGTGACGTAAAAAACGGTGGCCTATCCCCTTGCCCTCTGCAGCGCCTTCAATGATTCCAGGAATATCTGCCATTACAAAGGTTTGGTAATCGCGGTACTCTACTATACCTAGGTTGGGCTTTAGGGTGGTGAATTCGTAAGCCGCAATTTTAGGCTTAGCTGCCGTGATCACAGAAAGTAAAGTAGATTTCCCCGCGTTGGGGAAGCCTACCAGGCCAACATCGGCTAAAACTTTAAGCTCTAAAGTAATGTCCTTCTCTTCGCCTTCTAAACCAGGCTGCGCATAACGCGGGGTTTGTCGGGTTGCACTTTTAAAATGCCAGTTGCCCAAACCACCTTTTCCACCTTCTGCGATAATGATCTCTTGATTGGCTTCTGTGAGTTCGTGCAAGATCTCTTGGTCTTCCGTTCTGCGGATCACCGTACCGCGTGGCACCTCAATTATTACGTCTTGGCCGTTGGCACCGGTAGAACGTTGCTTACCTCCGTTTTCACCGTGATCCGCTCTAAAGTGTCTTTTGAATTTGAGGTGATACAGCGTCCAAAAATTGGGATTCGCTCTAATGATCACGTGACCACCACGTCCACCATCACCACCGTCAGGACCTCCTTTGGCAATGTACTTTTCGCGGTGCAAATGCGCACTTCCCCTACCACCTTTACCAGAAGTAACGTGTATCTTCACATAGTCTACAAAGTTGCCTTCTGTCATGGCTCTTATTTTTTACTGCGGATTATAACTGATCGATCACCGCTGTTAAGCGTCCGGTGATATCGTCGATAGAACCAACGCCGTCTACAGCGTGGAATTTATCTTGTTTGCGGTAGTAGTCTTTTAAAACCGCTGTCTTTTCGTTGTATTCGTCAAAACGGTTACGGATCTTAGATTCGTCCTGATCATCTGCACGACCGCTGGTCTTGCCACGCTCCAACAAGCGTTCTACCAAGATCTCGGTGTCTACTTCAAGAGCAACACAACCACTAACTGCTGAGTTCATGCTTTCCAATAGTTCATCCAAGGCGGCAGCTTGTGCTTCGGTTCTTGGGAATCCATCAAAAATAAAGCCTTTGGCCTGTGGGTTCTTTTCAACCTCTGCACGCAGCATATCAATGGTCAAAGAATCCGGCACCAAGTCGCCTCGATCCATATAGGCTTTTGCAGCTTGTCCCAGCTCGGTATTGTTCTTCATATTGTATCGGAATACGTCTCCGGTAGAGATGTGTACCAGCTCGTAACGATCTTTGATCAATGCGGCTTGTGTTCCTTTTCCGGCTCCCGGAGGGCCAAACAATACGAGATTTGTCATTTGTTGTGCTTTTAAAATGTAAATGTCTTTTAAGTTTCTACCCAAGCCGTTGTAATCCAAACCATATCCAATAATGAAACGGTCTTCAATCTCCATCCCCACATAATCCAAATGGAAGGATTTTAGATAGGCGTCGGGTTTATAGAATAGCGAAGCTATAGCATAACTAGCTACCTGCTCCTGATTAAGTATTTCAATAATGGCCTCAATGGTATTGCCAGAATCCACTATGTCTTCTACCACGATAACATGTCTTCCCTTAAGTGAAGGTTCTGCACCCATAACTGTAGAAATGTCTCCAGAACTGTGCAGCCCTTCATAACTGGCAACTTTTATAAAGCTGAGTTCACAAGGGTAAGTAAAACGCTTGATCAGATCCGCAGCAAAGAAAAAAGCACCATTCAAAACCACAAGAAAAACTGGGTTCTTGTCTTTAAAATCGTCTCCAATTCGTACCGCCACGCCGTTTACAGCATGCTGCACATCTGTTGCAGACAAATACTTTTCAAATTGCTTATCTCCTAGAGTGATCAAATCGCTTGAGGCCTTTTAAATTCGGGGCAAAGATACGCTTTTAAGCTTTATTAGCAGTGCGTATTATGGTTAGAATCAAAAGATGTATTTTTGTGGTTCATTTGGTATAACAATGACCGATTATTTCTCTACAAACTTCACTTTAGGTATTCTAGGCGGAGGACAACTGGGCAAAATGCTCCTGTACGACACCCGTAAATTCGACATTAAAACAAAAGTATTGGACCCTAGCGCTGAGGCGCCTTGCCGCATTGCTTGCGACACTTTTGTGCAAGGCGATCTGATGGATTTTGACACGGTTTACAACTTCGGAAAAGATGTGGACGTGCTTACCATTGAGATAGAAGGTGTGAATTTGGACGCTTTGGAAAAGCTAGAATCAGAAGGTGTTAAAACCTATCCGCAGGCCGCAACGCTTAGAAATATTCAAAACAAAGGCGTTCAAAAAGACTTTTATGCTGCACATGAAATTCCAACAGCGCCCTACAAACGTTTTGAATCTACTGAGGAAGCCAAAAGCTGGGTAGCTGCCAACAATTGGGAACTGCCTTTTGTATGGAAAAGCTGTGTAGGTGGTTATGACGGCATGGGAGTAAAGATCGTTCGCGAACTTAGCGATCTGGACTCTTTAGCTAATGTTCCTTGTATAGCCGAAAAGATGATTCCTTTTAAAAATGAACTCGCAGTAATCGTTGCGCGTTCTGCCAATGGAGAAGCTATAAGCTATCCAGTAGTGGAAATGGAATTTCATCCGGAGGCCAATCAAGTGGAGTATGTGATCTGCCCAGCTCGTATTGACGACGCCGTTGCAAAGAAGGCCCGCGAAGTCGCACTGAAAGCTTCCGCAGCATTTGGTCATGTTGGGCTTTTAGCCGTAGAACTCTTCCAAACGGAAGACGATCAGATCTTGGTCAACGAAGTGGCACCGCGTCCGCACAACAGCGGTCACTACAGCATAGAGGCCAGCTTTACCAATCAGTTTGAACAACACCTGCGCGCCGTACTCGGTTTGCCTTTAGGGAATACAGACAGTAAGGTTGGTGGGATAATGGTTAACTTAGTAGGAGCCGAAGGGCATACCGGCCAGGTTCGCTATGAAAATATTGCGGAGATCATGCGTTTGCCAGGGGTTACCCCACACATTTACGGCAAAAAGATGACCCGCCCTTTTAGAAAGATGGGCCATGTGACCATCACCAACGAGAATCTGGCAGAGGCCAGACGGATCGCTCAAGAAGTAAAAGAAAAAATACGCGTAATTAGTAGTCATGAGTAAAGTAGGAATCATAATGGGCAGCACCAGTGATCTGCCGGTAATGCAAGAAGCCATTGATATTTTGGCCGGGTTTGATATTCAAGTTGAAGTGGATATCGTATCGGCACACAGAACACCAGACAAACTTTTTGACTACGGAAAACACGCCCATGAACGCGGCTTTTCAGTGATCATTGCCGGAGCTGGTGGCGCAGCGCACTTACCAGGGATGATCGCTTCCCTTTCGCCTCTTCCTGTAATTGGTGTCCCCGTAAAATCAAGAAATTCTATTGACGGTTGGGATTCTGTGCTATCCATCTTGCAAATGCCCGGTGGTGTACCTGTAGCTACTGTAGCTTTAGACGGCGCTAAGAATGCCGGTATCCTCGCAGCGCAGATAATTGGAGCTCATGACAAATGTGTATTGGATAAGATCATTGCCTATAAAGAAGGCCTAAAGATCAAAGTAGAAGAAGGTGCCAAATCTTTGAAGGAAAAATAATCCATGAGTACAGTAAATCCATTGTTGCAGCCTTTTGACGCTGCTCCTTTTGATAAAATAAAACCCGAACATTTTAGCCCCGCCATTAAAACCTTGATCGCAGATACGCATCAGGAGGTTGAGGCCATTACAGACCAAACGGAAGCTCCCACCTTTTTAAATACGGTGGTTGCTTTGGAGCGTACAGGCCAGCAATTGGGTAAGGTAAGTTCTATTTTCTTTAACCTGAACAGTGCCGAGACCAACGAGCAGATCCAAAAGATCGCGCAAGAGATCTCTCCGCTCCTATCGGCTTTTAAAAACGATTTACTATTAAATGAGGCTTTGTTTAGACGCGTAAAAGCAGTTTACGACAATAAAGCGCAGTTGGAATTGACTGCGGAAGATGCCATGCTATTGGAGCGTCAATATCAGGGCTTTGCCAGAAATGGGGCTAACCTCAAGGAAGCCGATCAGCAAGAACTCAGAAAAATAGATGCCGAACTCGCTCAAAAGACCTTAAAGTTTGGAGAGCATGTCTTGGCAGAGACGAACGCTTATGAGTTGCACCTCACTGAGGAATCAGAGCTAAGTGGTTTGCCAGAAACAGCTAAGGCTATGGCTGCTGCGGAGGCTAAAGCTCGCGGCAAGGAAGGTTGGGTGATCACTTTGCAATACCCCAGTTATATTCCGTTTATGACCTATGCAGATAATAGGGAGCTGCGTAAAGAATTATCCTTGGCTTTTGGTGCTAAGGCTTTTAAAGGCAATGAGAACGACAACCAGCAATTGGTGTTGGATATAGCTAATCTGCGCCACAAACGAGCACAATTGTTGGGCTATGACAGTCATGCCCACTTTGTATTAGAAGACCGCATGGCCAAAACCCCAGAAGCGGTTACAGCCTTTTTAGAGGAATTAAAAGACAAAGCCAAACCTGCAGCAAATGCAGAATTCGATCGTTTGGAGCAGTTTGCTATAGAGCTGGACGGCATAGACCAATTGCAGAAATGGGACGGTGCTTACTACGGAGAAAAGCTCAAGAAAAAACTCTTTGACTTTGACGAGGAAGAACTCAAGCCTTACTTTGAGTTGGACAAGGTCATTGCCGGTTCTTTTGAGGTAGCTTCTCGTTTGTTCGATCTGAATTTTGAGCCTATCGATGATGTACCGGTCTATCATAAAGATGTAAAAACCTATAAAGTCACGGACAGCAAAGGGAATTATATCTCTTTGTTCTATGCGGATTTCCACCCGAGACCCGGGAAGCGCGGTGGTGCTTGGATGACCAGTTACCGTCCGCAGCAAACTGTAAACGGCAAGAACGAAAGACCGCATGTTTCCATAGTGTGTAATTTCACGCCCTCAACAGCTGACAAGCCTTCACTTTTGACTTTTAATGAGGTGACCACACTATTCCATGAATTTGGACACGCTTTGCACGGTATGTTGGCCAACACCACCTACAGCAGCTTGTCTGGAACCAGCGTGCTTTGGGATTTTGTGGAGCTACCCAGCCAGCTTATGGAAAACTGGTGCTACGAGCAAGAGGCTTTATCGCTCTTTGCCAAGCATTACCAAACTGGAGCAGATATCCCTATGGAGCTCATTAAAAAGATCAAGGCCAGCGCCACCTTTAATGAAGGCATGCAAACCTTGCGTCAACTGAGCTTTGGTATGTTAGATATGGCCTGGCATGGAGCAGATCCAAGCAGCGTAGCAGATGTGAAGTCTTTTGAAGAAGCTGCATTTGCTCCTACAAAACTTTATCCGGCTACGCCTGAGACCTGTATGAGCACCTCTTTCAGCCATATTTTTCAAGGCGGATATTCTGCTGGTTATTACAGCTATAAGTGGGCAGAGGTATTGGATGCTGATGCGTTCAGTTACTTTAAGTCGGAGGGAATCTTTAGCAGAACCGTTGCAGATAAGTTCAAGGACTTTGTGCTGTCTCAAGGAGGCACTCAGGACCCGATGGAACTCTATGTTAAATTCCGCGGTCAAAAACCAGATCCTAAAGCGCTTTTAGAACGAGCTGGTTTATTGTAATCTGCCTTAAGGAAAAACAACCCCCTAAAAGTTGTAGAACTTTTTTATTTTTGGAAAAATCTACAACTGGCCTCTTTATGGCAGACAATCAAATAGATGCAACCCAATGGGTGGCTCGGTATTCAGACTACCTTTTCAATTACACCATTGCTCGTGTAAACGACAGAGACCTGGCTAAAGACCTCATTAGTGAGACTTTTTTGGCAGGCCTGAAGTCTATGGATAATTTTAAAGGAGATGCTACAGAGCGAACATGGTTGGTGTCGATCTTAAAGCGCAAGATCATTGATCATTACCGCAAGATCAACTCCAACAAGAGCAAGGCCGAGGTGCGTATTAATTACGATGACAGCGAAACCGAAGGCGATTGGTTAGAAGAGCGCGTGGCAGATAAATTTGATCGCACTGCAGAAGACCAGTTGGAGAACCAGGAGTTAGGAACCGCGATCTACGATTGCCTGGATGGTCTAAATGAGAAGCAGCGAACAATATTCCGCATGAAGACCATGGAAAATTTTGATACAGAAGCAATTTGTAATGCTTTTGATATTACACCGTCTAACTTATGGGTGATCATCCACCGGGCGCGCAAAGCCATGGCAGATTGCCTTGAAAACAATTGGTTTTAGGAAATGGGAAAATTGAAATTAGAATGTCACGAGGCCAATCACATTTGTGATAAAAGCCAATACAAAGAAGCCTCCTTTTGGGAAAAGGTGCGCCTGAACATACATTTGATCTATTGCCGCGCTTGTCAGAAGTATACAGCTCGCAATAACAAATTGACCAAAGCGGTCAAAAACCCTAAAGTAAATACGGTAAGTAAAGAAGAGAAAGCGGAACTGCAAGAGCTACTCAACAAGCAATTAGCTGACAAATAAAGGTAAACCCGCCACTACATAAAGGTAGATCAATCCTACAATGGGGATCGCCTCTATCCAAAAGGCCGCCAGATAAGGCGGCTGTTCTTTTTTACTGCGGATAAGTCCGAGCACGGTCAACACTGTAAGCAACAACCAATATCCGTTGGAATACAGCAAGAATTCGTCTTTAAAACCTTCTAAAATTGCAGCTATCAATACCGCGAATATTCCAAGATAGCGGCTCTTTGCAACTCCGAAGATCTGCGGCAGCGTTCTCAACTGATCTCCGTCGAACTGCAGGTCTCGAATCTCAAAGGGAATGGTAAGCGCAAAAACTGTTAGAAAGATCTGCATAAACAAAAGCCAGGCATCTGTTGTCGGTATTAATTGTGCATCCCAAAGGGGAATTGCTATCGCAGTTCCCGCCCAAACCAGGGCCACCACAAATATCTTTATGCCTGCTAGCGTCCGTAAGGTCTTAGCCTGAGGCAACATGGGAATCACGTAGGCCAGAGTTAGTAATGACAGCAAGCCAAAACCGGCCAAAGTGTTCACCGGAAGCAAGAATCCGCAGCCGAGCAAAGCAATAAAACAACCCAAAGAAAAAAGCTGAATGTTCCGCAGCTCTCGAGGAAGACTTTTGTGATACCAACGAGCCCTTTCGGCATACTTGATAAAATTGTAACCGCTTATTGCCGCCAAAAAAGTAAAAACCAATAATTCAATTTTCGGAACTAGGTCTAAAAAACGGTAGGCAGCCCATTGAAAACTACAAACGGCAACGGCCACATGGATACTGCTTTTAAGGTAAAAATCGAAGAAAGTTCTCAAGGCGCTCATTACAGCAGCTAATTTAATGAACAATTCGCTCAGAAACTGTCAATAAATAAATTTTGCCCTCCTGGTAAAACTGCTGTTTTATTATGGATATGTCGTATTTTTGTATACAAATTTTTACAACCCAATGAACACGGATTCTTTTGCGCTAAGACACATTGGTCCAAGACCGTCGGACCTGCAAAGCATGTTAGCCACCATAGGTGTTGACAGCTTGGAACAACTGATCTCTGAAACCATCCCCAACGACATTCGATTGGCTCAGAAATTACATCTGGACAAACCGATGAGCGAGGTGGAATTTGCCGATCATATCAACGCTTTATCTGAAAACAATCAGGTCTATAAAAGTTTTATTGGTCTGGGTTACCACCGCTCCTCTACTCCGGCGCCTATTCAGCGCAATATTTTGGAGAACCCAGGATGGTATACAGCCTATACCCCTTATCAGGCAGAGATCGCACAGGGGAGATTGGAAGCGCTTTTGAACTACCAGACCATGATAACCGACCTCACAGGTATGGAATTGGCCAACGCTTCGCTCTTAGATGAATCAACTGCTGCTGCAGAGGCCATGACCTTACTCTTTGCCGTTCGCGAAAGAGAGCAAAAGAAAGCCGAAGTTGTTAAATTCTTTGTTTCAGAAGAAGTATTGCCACAAACACGCTCGCTCTTAGAAACACGAGCGATTCCTATCGGAATTGAATTGGTTGTTGGCGATCACCGCGAATTTGATTTCTCTTCAGAGTACTTCGGAGCCCTCTTGCAATATCCAGGCACAAGCGGAATCACTTTCGACTATAAAAGTTTTATCAGCAGTGCGCATGCCATGAATATTAAGGTGGCTGTTGCTGCTGATCCTTTAAGTCTCGTCCTACTTGAAGCTCCAGGTGCCTTAGGTGCTGATGTTGTTGTCGGCACAACACAACGCTTTGGGATTCCACTCGGTTACGGCGGACCACACGCTGCTTACTTTGCAACTCGTGAGGATTTCAAAAGACATATCCCGGGACGTATCATTGGGGTGACTCGCGATACAGATGGCAACCGCGCTCTGCGCATGGCGCTGCAGACCAGAGAGCAACACATTAAACGCGACAAGGCCACCTCGAACATATGTACAGCCCAGGTACTCTTAGCCGTTATGGCCGGAATGTACGCCGTTTATCACGGACCAGAAGGTTTGAAAGACATTGCGACCAAAGTACACCGTTCTGCGGCTACCTTGGAGCACTATCTTAAAGAATTGGGCTATGAACAGCTCAACGACAGTTATTTCGATACCATCCGCCTAAAGGCAGATGCAAACCATATCAAACTCATTGCAGAGGCCAACAACCTCAACTTCTATTATCCGGATGCTGAAACTGTTTCTATCTCTATGAACGAGACCGCCAATCTGGACGATCTCAACACCATTGTAGCGATCTTTGCTGAAGCCAATTTTAAAGAGGCTCCGCAGATTGAGCGTTTGCTAGACAAGTCTGGCTTGGCCACATCATTGGAACGCACCACAGAATTCTTGACCCACGAGGTATTTAACAGTTACCACAGTGAGTCGGAACTGATGCGCTACATTAAAAAGCTGGAACGCAAGGACCTTTCCTTGAACCATTCTATGATCCCATTGGGGAGCTGTACAATGAAACTCAATGCCGCTTCGGAGATGCTTCCTTTGAGCGATCCAAACTGGGTAAACATTCACCCATTTGTTCCTGTGGAGCAAGCTTTGGGTTACCAATTGGTACTTAAAAAGTTAGAAGAACAACTTACGGAGATCACTGGCTTTGCTGGAACTTCGCTGCAACCAAACTCTGGAGCACAAGGTGAATTCGCTGGGCTTATGGTCATTAGAGCTTACCACCATTCTCGTGGTGATCATCACAGAGACATTTGTTTGATCCCGTCTTCTGCCCACGGAACCAATCCGGCATCCGCAGTAATGGCTGGTATGAAAGTTGTGGTTACCAAAGCAGATGAGCACGGAAATATAGACGTAGAAGATCTTCGCGAGAAAGCCATTGCTCACAAAGATAATTTGGCAGCGCTGATGGTTACCTATCCGTCAACGCACGGGGTATACGAATCGGCTATACGGGAGATCACAGGGATCATTCATGAATATGGCGGTCAAGTCTATATGGACGGAGCCAACATGAACGCCCAAGTAGCCTTGACCAATCCAGGCGCCATCGGTGCCGATGTGTGTCACCTGAACTTGCACAAGACCTTTGCGATTCCTCACGGAGGAGGAGGTCCGGGAGTGGGTCCTATCTGTGTGGCAGAACAATTGGTTCCTTTCTTACCGGGTAATCCTTTAATTGAAACTGGAGGGACTGAAGCGATCACTCCGATCTCTGCAGCACCTTGGGGTTCTGCCTTGGCTTGCTTGATCAGTTACGCTTACATCTCCATGTTAGGTGAAAGCGGATTGCGGAAGTCTACCGAATACGCCATTTTGAACGCCAATTATATCAAAGAGCGTTTGAGTGGCCATTACCAGACTCTTTATACGGGCGAACAAGGAAGAGCCGCTCACGAGATGATCATAGACTGTCGTCCTTTTAAAGAGCACGGCATTGAAGTGACCGATATTGCTAAGCGACTTATGGACTACGGATTCCATGCTCCTACGGTATCGTTCCCGGTAGCAGGTACTATAATGATAGAGCCAACAGAGAGCGAAAGCAAGGCCGAATTAGACCGATTCTGCGATGCCATGATCTCTATCCGTAAAGAAATAGATGCAGCTTCTAAAGACGACGCGAACAACGTTTTAAAGAACGCGCCGCACACCTTGCATATGGTTACTTCAGATAATTGGGAGTTTCCATATAGCAGACAAGAAGCCGCATATCCTTTGGAGTATCTTACAGATAACAAATTCTGGCCGAGCGTGCGCCGTGTTGACGATGCCTACGGAGACCGTAATTTAATCTGTACTTGTGCTCCGATAGAGGAATATATGGAAGCATAAGGAATTTGATTTTTTCCTTAAAAAAATCTTATTTTTACAAGCGCTGGGCCGATTTTTTGCAATAATGGCAAAAATTTCGGCCTTCTGCATAATTTTCAGGAATTGTGCGTTATATGTTTTAGTTTAGCCGAATTGCTAACCGCAACACAACCAGAATGAGCATCAAAATCACAGGTACAGGAAGCTATATCCCGAGTAGCGTTGAGAAGAACGAAGACTTTGATAAACACGAGTTCTTAGACAGCAACGGAACGCCATTTGCCCATCCCAACGAAGTCATCATAGAAAAATTTAAGGGCATTACCGGAATTGGAGAACGCCGTTATGTTAAGCATCATTTGACCGCTTCGGACATTGGATTCTTCGCGGCAGAAAAGGCCATTGAAGACGCCAAAATAGATCCGGAGACCTTAGACTACATCATCGTAGCTCACAACTTTGGCGATGTGAAGCACAACGCTATTCAAAGTGACATCTTACCGAGTTTAGCTTCGCGTGTAAAACACAGCTTACGCATTAAGAACCCTAACTGTGTTGCTTATGACATTCTTTTTGGTTGTCCTGGTTGGGTTGAAGGCGTGATTCAGGCACAGGCCTTTATTAGAGCGGGTATGGCCAAACGCTGTTTGGTTATTGGAGCCGAAACGCTTTCTCGTGTAGTAGACAAGCACGACCGTGATTCTATGATCTATTCGGATGGAGCTGGAGCCGCTATAGTAGAAGCAGATGATAATTCAGAAGGAGGAATTCTAGGTCATAAAACAGCGAGCTTTACCTACGATGAAGCCTATTACCTGTACTTCGGGAAGTCATACAATAAAGACCTTTGTCCAGATACCCGATATATTAAAATGGACGGTCGCAAGATCTACGAATTTGCCTTGACCAATGTACCAAATGCTATGAAGGAGTGTTTGGACGAAGCTGGCGTTGGCATCGAGGAGGTGAAGAAGATCTTTATCCATCAGGCCAACGAAAAAATGGACGAGGCTATCTTAAAGAGACTCTACCGTTTATACAAAGCAGAGATCCCAGAAGGAATCATGCCTATGAGCATCCACAAATTGGGGAACAGCTCCGTAGCTACAGTACCAACGCTCTACGATATGGTTCGCAAAGGAACCATGGAAGCCCATGAGGTGAAAAAGGGCGACGTGGTCATCTTTGCAAGTGTCGGGGCCGGAATGCATATTAACGCCATCGTTTACAAACACTAATTATGTACGACGGCAAGATTCCGAAGAAACGGTATCAGCTAACTCTGGAATTCTTACAAGAATGCGTCCCTGCAGACAAGGCGATTTTAGACCTTGGAGTTACCAATCCTTTTACCAAATACATGACCGATGCCGGTTATGACGTGCAAAACACCCAAGGAGAAGACCTGGACCTGGATGTATCCGCAGTAAAGAATACAGACCGAGAAGTACTTACTGCCTTCGAAATCTTGGAGCACTTAGTAGCACCCTTTACATTACTCCAGGAATCTTCTGCTAACTATTTGGTAGCCTCTGTACCTTTAAAACTTTGGTTTGCCGGCGCTTATCAAAGCAAGACCGACGAGCGCGATAGACATTATCACGAATTCGAAGATTGGCAGTTCGACTGGCTTTTAGAAAAAGCCGGCTGGCAGATCATTAAGCGTAAAAAATTTACCAACCCTACCAAAAAGATCGGGATAAGACCTTTTCTTAGACGTTTTACCCCGCGTTATTATTTGGTTTATGCCCAGCGTCCGTCTAAAGGTCAAGTTGGCAACTATTAGGTCTCTTTGTTTTTGATTACTTTCGCCTTAGGCAGTATTTTTTAGACTGATGAGATTTGGCATAGTTATCCCTGCACATAACGAAGCGCAACATATAGCGCAGACCTTAGATTCGCTTTTGGCGCAAACCCATGCTGCGGAGCAGATCATTGTGGTGGACGACGCTTCTACAGACCAGACCGCAACAATAGTTAAAAACTACGCCAGTTCCCATCCACAGCTACTACTGCTGCAAAAACCAGCAGAGCAAGCAGGACATTTTCCAGGTTCAAAAGTCATAGCAGCCTTTAATTTTGGACTGCAACACTTGGGTGATGTAGATGTGATCTGTAAATTCGATGCAGATCTTATCTTTCCAGAAAACTATTTGGAGTTGCATGTACAAACCTTTGCCGCCAACCCCAAAGCGGGAATAGTTGGTGGGTTCTGTTATGTGCTGCAAAACGACCAATGGGTTTTGGAAAACCTTACGGGCAAAGACCATATTCGCGGCGCCCTGAAAGCTTATAGAGCTGCCTGTTTTAAGAAGATGGGCGGACTAAAAGAAGCTATGGGCTGGGACACGGTAGATGAACTATTGGCACGCTATCACGGCTGGGAAGTAGTGACCTTGGAATCCTTGAAGGTAAAACACCTCAAACCCACTGGACATACCTATAATAAGAAGGCTCGCTACAAACAAGGTCAGGCGTTTTACCGCATGCGCTATCGCTTACTGCTAACCTTAATTGCCAGTTTTAAAATGGCCATCAGAAAAAAGAGTGTCGCATTCTTTTTCAATACGGGGATCGGCTTTTTCAAGGCATGGCTAGCCGGGGATTCTTTTCTTTTAAACCCAGACCAAGGGCGATTTATGCGTAAAATACGCTATCGCAGTATTATCCAAAAGTTAATTGGTTAGCCGCGGCTGTTCTAGCTCGCAGGGGATTCGTACTTTTATAAAAAATTTCGATAGATGAAATTATTCGTTTATGCCTTGACGGCTTTATTACTTCTTAGTTGTCAAGATCAGGCCAAAGAAGCCTCCACAGCAAGCCAAACTACTACCGATGCACCTAAAAATGTGATCTTACTTATCGGAGACGGTATGGGTCTAAGCCAATTGTCATCTGCCCAGTATTACAGTGAGGGTACTCCAAATCTGGAAGAGTTTCCTGTAGTTGGGCTTATCAAAACCTCGTCTTCTGCTCAACTGATCACTGATTCGGCGGCAGGGGCTACCGCCTTTGCTTGTGGTGTAAAATCTTATAACGGCGCCATTGGAGTTGCCAGCGACAGTACTGCCGTTGCTAACCTACCTGAACTGCTCCTTGAAAAGAAAATGGTAAGTGGTGTGGTGGCAACCTCTACGATAACTCACGCTACCCCAGCGAGTTTTTATGCGCATCAAGTCTCTAGAAATATGCACGAGGCCATAGCGCAGGACTTGGCAAATTCCAACCTCAATTATTTTGCGGGCGGCGGGCTAAAATACTTTAACCAACGTAGCGACTCCTTGAACCTGCTTAGTGAATTAACTGCAAAAGGGTTCCAATTAGACACAGCCAAAATTCCGAGTACTCTTGCAGATAAAATGGGAGTATTTGTAGCCGATAACGCCTTACCAAAAGCTATAGAAGGTCGTGGTGATTTTTTAAGTCAGGCCAGTCTGCAAGCTGTAGCCTGTCTTTCTCAAAACGACCAAGCTTTCTTTTTAATGATAGAAGGTTCGCAGATCGATTGGGGCGGACACGACAACGACGCTGACTACCTCATAGGAGAAATGCTCGACTTTGACAAGACGCTAGGTGCAGTCTTAGAATTCGCAAAGAAAGACGGGAATACCTTGGTTGTGGTAACAGCAGATCACGAGACCGGCGGCTTTACCTTAGGCTCAGACCGAGGGAACTACAACAGTATTAATCCTACTTTTTCTACAGACGGACACTCCGGCACTATGATACCTGTATTGGCTTATGGTCCGGGCTCAGAAAATTTTGGTGGGATCTACGAAAATTCAGAGATCTTTCACAAGATCATGAGCTTGCTTAAATAGCAGCCATCAAGCGTAAATTAATTAGTACCTTCGTGCTTAGATGAATCCAAAGAAGTACTTAACAGATATCGGCTCATATTTCATTATGCTGCGCGAGACCTTTAGCAGACCTACCAAAGGGGCTGTGCTTCGCGACCTTATATTCAAAGAAATAGATCAGTTAGTGATCAACTCTTTGGGGATCGTTGGATTCATTTCGTTCTTTGTGGGCGGGGTGGTTGCCATACAGACAGCATTGAACATCTCCAACCCACTCATTCCAGATTACTTGGTGGGATTCGCCACCCGACAGTCTATAATTTTAGAGTTCTCCCCTACTTTCATGGCTATTATTATGGCAGGAAAGGTGGGATCTGCCATTACTTCTAGTATAGGATCTATGCGAGTAACGGAACAAATAGACGCTTTGGAAGTAATGGGGATCAATTCCTTGAACTATTTGGTCTTTCCTAAAATAGTGGCGCTGATGTTCTTCCCATTGGTCATTGGGATTTCTATGTTTATTGGCATTTTTGGGGGATGGGTAGCAGGTGTTTACGGCGGATTCAGTACCAGCGACGCCTTTATCCAAGGACTTCAATCTGACTTTACTCCTTTTCATGTCACCTACGCATTTATAAAGACTTTTGTATTCTCTTTCATATTAGCCACCGTGCCGTCTTGGCAAGGTTACTATATGAAAGGTGGAGCCTTGGAGGTAGGAAAAGCAAACACCAACTCCTTTGTTTGGACGTCTGTTTTGATCATCCTTATGAACTATTTAATCACCCAAATGCTACTGAGCTAATGATACGCGTAGAAGACTTACACAAGCGCTTTGGGTCCGAGGAGATCCTGAAGGGAATCACCACCACTTTTGACAAGGGTAAGACGAATCTTATTATCGGCTCCAGTGGATCTGGAAAGACCGTATTCTTAAAATGTCTGCTCGGCCTGTTCACACCAGAGCAAGGCAAGATCTATTTCCAGGATAAGGCCATCCAGGATATGAACGACGACGAAAAGCGCGACCTAAGAGAAGACATCGGGATGGTTTTTCAAGGCAGCGCCCTTTTCGATTCCATGACCGTGGAGGAGAATGTCATGTTTCCGCTGCGGATGTTCACCAGCAAGAAGAAAGACGAACTCTTAGATCGTGTAAACACCGTACTAAAGCGTGTGAATCTGGAAAACGTTAACAAAAAATTCCCGTCTGAGATCTCGGGTGGAATGCAAAAAAGGGTAGCTATTGCTCGTGCTATAGTAAACAATCCGAAGTATTTATTCTGCGACGAACCCAACTCCGGACTCGACCCAAAAACGGCCATCCTTATAGACAACCTCATCCAAGAGATCACTAGGGAATACGACATCACCACAGTAATCAATTCCCACGACATGAACTCTGTAATGGAGATCGGAGAAAAGATTTGCTTTCTGCAGTTCGGAAATCTGGTATGGCAAGGATCCAACAAAGAGATCTTTAAGACAGACAATAAAAATGTCACCGATTTTGTGTATTCTTCTAACCTCTTTAAGAAGATACGCGAAGTACAACTGCAAGAGAACGCCCCCAAATAAATTGTGGGCAAGTTGCAGAAAAACAGTACATTTAGGCCACTAAAGAAAATTTTATGAAATGAGCATAAACAAATTTAATTATTAGTGTCCTTGAGATCTTAATTAAATTTTTTATGCGAAAGTAACGCGGTTGATCTATGCAAATAATTTTTTATTTGCTTGATTATCAAAGCAATAAAAATTATTAAATAGATGAAAAAAATTACGCTTTGCGCAGCGGCTTTGCTCGCTGTTGCTGCCATGCATGCCCAGACGGTTAGCTTTACCAACGAAGATCACCTTATTGGTTCTTATCCTACTTCTGGAACAGAAACTGCTGTCGATATGAACGGCGATCACTTAGACGACTATGTACGTGTCTCTAGTGGCGGTGTTGGAATTGATTTCCAAAACCCTGACGGAACTTTCACTTCTCAATTCTTTTCTATGAGTATCGCCTCGCCTCCAACCTGGAGTATTGCTGCCGGGGATATGGATGGCGATGGATTTACCGACCTAGTGCTGGGCAACGGAAATCGCGTGTCCTTTTTATGGGCAGATTCCACAGACGGAACCAATATCTCAGGCTTTACGTACGACAATAGCGACTCAACTTATATATTCTCCCAGCGCTCTAATGTAGTCGATATAGACAACGACGGAGACCTGGATGCCTTTGTTTGTCACGATGTGGATGAGTCTCATCCGTATCGCAACGACGGAAGTAGAAACCTAATTATGGATCAATCACTGATCGTGACTTTAGATCGCCCCGGAAACTATGCTTCGTTATGGGTAGACTACGACAACGATGGCGATATTGATATGTTCTTGACCAAATGCCGTGGTGGAGCTAGTTCAGGAGATCCAGACAGAGATAACGCCATGTACACCAACAACGGCGACGGTACTTTTACCGAAAACGGTCTGGACATTGGAATGCGTGACAATGCGCAGAGTTGGTCTACAGTATTTCAAGACTTTGACAACGACGGAGACTTTGACGCCTTTATCGTAAACCACACCGACCAAAATCGTTTTATGCAAAACGACGGTAACGGAAACTTTGTAGACATTATTGGTTCTACAGGGATCAACGCGAACGACTTGGGCGCTTGGGAAAATCAGGCCGCAGATTTTAACAACGACGGTTTTGTAGATATCTTTTCTGAGTTGGCTCGTGAGCTTTACTTAAACAATGGAGATGGAACCTTTACCGGTTACGACTTGCCTTTTGACGAAGGTGGAATTGGAGACATGAACAACGACGGATTCTTAGATGTGGTACGTAACAACGACCTTTGGATCAATGCCGGAAACTCCAACAATTGGGTTAAAACCAAATTGGTAGGTGTAGAAAGCAATATACAAGGAATAGGTGCCCGTATAGAGATCTATGGAGATTGGGGTATCCAGATCCGTGAGATCCGTTCTGGAACTGGTTTTAGCCATATGAGCAGTCTTACTGGTCACTTCGGATTGGGAACTGCTGCAAGCATTGACAAACTGATCATAAAATGGCCTAGCGGGAATGTAGATGAGTATCTGAACCCAGATATCAATACAACACACGTTTACACCGAGGGCGATTCTCCGCTTGCTGTAACGGATTTTGAGATCAACGGATTACAACTCTATCCAAACCCTGCAGTAAACAGCCTTAAATTCTCATTGAGCAATTTGACTGAAACAGAAGTAGCGGTTTATGATACCAACGGCAGACGTGTGCTGCTAGGCACTGTAGATCAGAACAACAGTCTTGATGTATCTGGATTGAATAAAGGAGTTTATCTAATTCAATTAGAGATAGAAGGCCAAACGGTAAGCCAACAGTTCATTAAGAAATAGAATTGACCATAAAATAAAAAAAGCGCCCTTGAGGCGCTTTTTTTATTGCATTTCTTGCACGACTAATGTGTCTGCTTTGAGTTTGAACTTAAGCCAATTGGTGAGCCTTTTAGTATAAGCCGAACGCTGATCCAAAGGCAAGGAATCGTTCCACTTGATGGCAAAGACATTCAAAGTATCTATGCGCTGAAAATTATTGATATAGGTCTTGGCATATTGAATACTAGTTAAGGCATCGTAGTTTATTCGTGCCTCATCGCAAATATCCTGGAAAGGGATCAGATCGCGCTCTAACAAACGCAATTTTGCCAACTCCTGCTCGTAATATTGAATCTTTTGTGACTGACTGAGTAGATCCAGGGAATCGCGGGTACGCAATTGTTCCATATAGCGCAATTCGTCCTCAAATCCATTTTGGAATTGCGACTGAATTACATCGAAAGTCGCATTCTTTAATGGGTTATAAGCTTGTAACCGACCGCGCAAAACATTGATGGTACTCTCTGGTATCACATCTTGCCCAAAAGTAGTAATGGTTATTGCCCCGCCCTCACCATTAGTGTAATCGTAAGTAGCATTCCTTTTTATATAATTAGCGTTAGATAAACTGTTGAGCTCCGTATTGATAAAATTCTTTGCAGACTCGTTAAAGCGACTTTCCTTGATCACCTGATAAAAAGTATATCCCGCAGGCAACATAACAACAAGAGCCGCCACAGAAGCCAAACGCGCAATGCGCTTTCTACGCTTACTATTGGCATAGCGTATCATCGGGAAGCCTAGCACTTTGACCACGATAAAGGTCGCCAAAGCAATAAAGATCGTATTGATACTAAAGAGATATAAGGCTCCAAGAGCAAACGGTAAGCCATTCGGGTTTTCCTTAATAAACTCCGCCAAGCCGTATCCCACCGTACACAAAGGTGGCATCAGGGCTGTAGCAATAGCCACCCCAAAGATCACACTGGCGATAGTACCTTTTTTGGTTCTGGCTATAATTAGCGCCAAACCACCAAAGAAGGCAATAAGCACATCTCTAAAATCAGGGCGGGTACGCCCTAAAAGCTCCGAGGTCTCCTCTCTCAGGGGAAATAACCAAAAGAATAAAAAGGCCGTAAGCACACTTAAGACCACCATCACTCCGAAATTGATCAAAGACTTTCTTAAGGTGTCGATATCATTGATGGCAATGGAAAGCCCGATTCCCAGAATTGGTCCCATTAGCGGAGAGATAAGCATAGCTCCAATGACCACAGCCGTAGAATTGGCATTGAGTCCAACCGAGGCGACGAATATTGAACAAATCAAGATCCAAGCTGTAGCGCCTTTAAAAGGAATATCGGCCTTAACAGCCTCTACGGTTGTCTCTCTATCTGTATCGCCTCTAAAGTCAAAGATATCCACCACAAACTGGCGCAGGCTCTTAAATAAACCCTTTGCTTCTTGCTTGATATGCTCTTTCTGCTCTTTCTGCTCTTGCGTTTTCGCCTCATCAGGCGTTTGCGAATGCTGCTCCATAAATTATGCGTAATCGTTTCCGAAGTTCTCTTTCACTTGGTTTAAGATACGCTTAATTTCTTGTTCTTTGGCCTTTGGAACCACTACGAGTACATCTTTTTTCTCTACAACGATAAAATCGTGCAGGTCTTCGAGAACCACCACTTTCTCAGAAGCAGTATAGATCATATTGCCAGTGGCATTATTGAGTTGTGTCTTGGCACGGACCACTACATTATTGTCAGTGTCCTTTGGGAGTTTGTCATAAAGCGCGCCCCAGGCTCCCAGATCATTCCAATCGAAAGACGCTGGTAAGACACGCACATTATTGGCTTGTTCCATGATCCCGTAGTCGATGGAGATATTCTCCGCCTCGGCAAAACGAGCGCCAACGAATTCAAATTCGGCCGGCGTGTTATAAGCTTCCATGCCTTGCATAAAAAGGGCATGCATGGCAGGCAGTTTCTCTTCGAACGCCTTGACAATGCTTGCAACACTCCAAATGAACATCCCGGAGTTCCACACGTAATTACCTTCTTCTAAAAAGGACTTTGCCGTTTCGTAATCTGGTTTCTCTGTAAAGCGGATCACTGGTTTTACTGCCGATGCCGCCTCGCCTTGGTATTGAATATAGCCATAACCAGTATTTGGAAAAGTAGGATTGATACCCAAGGTCATTAAAATATCTTCCTCCGAAGCTGCTTCAAAGCAAGTTTTAATATTAGCTGTAAAGGCCTGCTCGTCCTCTATCCAATGATCCGATGGCGCCACCACCATAACTGCATTGGGATTCTCTTTGTAGATCTTTAGCGCAGCCATCAAAATACAAGGCGCTGTATTGCGCATTACCGGCTCTAATACCAGTTGCGCGTCACTGACCTGAGGCAACTGTTGTTGCACAAGATCTTTATAACTGTCGTTGGTTGAGATTAGGATCTGCTCCTCTGGAACCAAATTAGAAAGACGTTTAAAGGTCTTTTGGATCAAGGAATCTCCGGTACCGAGCATATCGTGAAATTGTTTTGGATAGCTCGAGGTACTCACTGGCCAAAAGCGCGATCCCACTCCGCCGGCCATAATTACCGCATAATAATCTTTGTTCATAATCTCTTAGTTGATCTGTTCAACTTTTGCGTTGGGGTTAAAAAGATAGATCCTACCTGTAGCTAACTCAACACACTCGTATCGTTTTACCCTTTTCTGACCACGTTTAAATACCTTTCCATTGTACAGCCTAAAAACACCTCCTAAGGGTATCTCAAAAATATAATTTTTATCAGTTGGCGGATCGTACTCGCCAAGCGCCACCGATAATTTCGCATCTGTATCACTGCTTGCCTTTGGGTTCTTAAAATGCATGGCCAAAAGCGGCAATAGTTGCTGCGGGAACACCCGCGGGTTGATAAACGGAAGCATCAACAGTGTAAAAGTACGCTTCCACTCCTTTCCGTGCGGTTTGATTTGACGACCGTATGCTTTAAATGCGACGAGATGCGATATTTCGTGGACGAGTGTGATCAAGAATCTGTACGGATTCGCACCGGCATTCACAGTTATCTGATGACTGCCATCGGGCAATAACCTATAGTCACCATGCCTGGTCACACGCTGGTTCACGATCTTTAAATGAACGTCGTTCTTTTTAATCAGTTCCAAACAAGTTGGAACTGCGGCTGGGGGTATATACTTGGCCAGTACTTCTTCCATTAGGGTGTAGACGATGATACCGGCAACACTTTACCGTTATAAAGCTGATGTCCGCTTAGGGCAAAGTCTTTGATATAATTGGCCATTTGAGTCGCTGTTATGGGCGCCTGATAACCCGGGAAAGCCGCTGCCAGCATTTCAGTTTGCACAGCACCGAGAGCCAATACGTTGAACGAAGGACCACTCTCTTTGTATTCTTCTGCAAGTACCTCTGTCATAGTAATAAGTGCTCCTTTGCTAGAACTGTAGGCGGTTAGCCCTGGAAACTTTGCACTACCCATTACGCCACCCATACTGCTCACATTGACCACATGGCTGTCTTTTCCCATTGCAGGAAGCAGGGCTTTAGTAAGCAATGCAACTCCAAAGACATTGACACTATACGATTGCAACCAATCTTGCATACGCAGCTCAGCAAATGGCTTATTCACCAAATAGCCAGAATTGTTTATCAAAATATCTATCTGGTCTACCTCACTCAAGATCTGGCCAGCAGCAGCCTCAATATGATCTTCCAAGGTAAGGTCACAAGAGATACTAGAACAACCCACCAATTCGGCAGTAGGTTTATCGTTTCTAGACAAGGCGAAAACACGGTGTCCCTCCGCAGTAAACTGCTTTACCAATTCAAAACCGATTCCGCGACTGGTCCCTGTTATGATTACGTTTTTTCCCATGCTTTAAATTACAAAACCTGCTCGAACCCAAGGGGCCACAAGCAGGTTTATTTATAGTTTATCGGTGCTGATGCCCTTAAACGAACATCGTAACCGGATTCTCAATATAAGTTCTCAGGGTCTGCAAGAAAGCCGCTCCTGTTGCTCCGTCCACAGTTCTGTGGTCACAAGCAAGCGTCACTGTCATTACATTACCAGGTACAATAGCTCCGTCTTTAACAACTGGCTTTTGCACAATAGCTCCTACAGATAGAATTGCAGAGTTCGGCTGATTGATGATCGAGGTGAATTCTCGAATTCCGAACATCCCTAAGTTAGAAACTGTAAAGGTACTGCCTTCCATTTCCTGTGGAGTGAGTTTTTTGTTTCTGGCTTTACCAGCAAGCTCTTTAACATTGGCACCAATCTGAGAGAAAGTCATTTGATCAGCAAACTTCAATACCGGTACAAGCAGGCCTTCGTCTACAGCTACGGCAACTCCAATATGGATATGCTTGGCTATACGCGTTACATCGCCAGCCCATTGTGTGTTGACTTGTGGATGTTTTCTAAGCGCCATGGCACAAGCTTTAACTACCATATCGTTAAAGGATATCTTCACATTCGGATCCAAATTAATAGCCTTACGCGCCGCAATAGCATGATCCATGTCTAATTCTATGGTCAAATAGTAGTGCGGTGCGGTAAATTTAGACTCTCCTAAACGCTTGGCAATGGTCTTGCGCATCTGAGAATTCTTAACCTCTTCAAAGCTTTCTTCGCCTACTGGCACATAAGCTTGGGCTCCAGCTGCAGCCGGTTGGTAATTCTCGATATCTCTCTTGATGATGCGGCCGTTCTCGCCACTTCCTTGTACTGTGGCTAAATTAATTCCGCGCTCCTCTGCCAATTTCTTAGCAAGTGGAGACACGAACAAACGCCCACCAGTATTGTTGGTAGTTGGCGCTGGCGCAGGAGCTGCTGCCAGTTTTGGAGCCTCAGCCTTAGCTTCTTGTTTAGGAGCGGGAGCTTCAGCCTTCTTTTCTTCTTTGGCAGCCGGTTTAGCACCAGACTTGTTATAGTTTTCAAGGATTCCGCTTACATCGGTTCCTTTTGGGCCGATGATAGCCAATACCTCATCTACAGGAGCAGTACCTCCTTCTTGAATTCCGATCTTTAAAAGCGTTCCTGCATAAAAGGATTCGAATTCCATAGTGGCCTTATCGGTCTCTATCTCGGCCAAGATATCGCCTTCTGCTACTTCGTCTCCTTCTTTTTTAAGCCAGGTCGCTACAGTTCCTTCTTCCATGGTATCACTCAGACGCGGCATGGTAATTACCTCTACCCCATCTGGAATATTCACAGCACCTCCATCGTCGCTGGCAGGGGCTTCTTCTTGGGTTGCTTCGGATGCAGAGGCGTCTTCGGCCTGTGCCTTGGAATCATCCGTAGAAGCTGCTCCATTTAGCAATCCTGAAATATCTTCACCAGACTCGCCAATGATAGCCAATAAAGTATCTACCGCGGCGGTCTCTCCTTCTTCTATCCCGATATGCAACAAGGTCCCTTCATAGAAAGACTCAAACTCCATGGTTGCTTTGTCGGTCTCGATCTCCGCCAGAATATCTCCTTCTGCAACAGAGTCTCCTACCTGCTTCAACCATTTTGCCACCACACCTTCTTCCATGGTGTCGCTCAATCTGGGCATGTTTATTACTGTAGCCATTGTTATAGTTTATGCGGTAAAAAAGGATAATCTTCTTGTTCGTATACTACGTCGTACATCACGTTCTTGTCTGGATACGGTGATTCTTCTGCGAATTTCTCGCATTCGGCAACCAAGTCCTTAACGCGCTGGTCAATTGCAGCCACTTCTTCTTCTGTGGCGTATTTTTTCTTGTAGATGATATCCAATACATATGCTATCGGATCCTGATCTTGCATTTTTGCAACCTCTTCTTTGGTCCGGTAATGCTGCGCATCACTCATGGAGTGACCGCGGTAACGATAGGTCCTGATCTCCAAGAAAGTTGGTCCTCCACCACTGCGTGCACGTTCTATAGCTTCATCCATTTCACGAGCCACTACATCTGGCTTCATACCATCGATAGCTTTACAAGGCATCTCATATGCTAAACCGAGTTTCCAGATCTCCGAGTGATTGGCGGTACGCTCGACAGAAGTTCCCATGGCATAACCATTATTTTCAACACAGAAAACTACTGGTAGGTTCCAAAGCATGGCCAAGTTGAATGTCTCGTGTAAAGAACCTTGACGTGTTGCGCCGTCTCCCATATAGGTGAGTACCACGCCTCCTTTATCAAAATACTTTTCGGCAAAGGCTAAACCAGCTCCTAATGGAATCTGACCTCCCACAATACCGTGACCTCCGTAGAAACCTTTGTCTGGAGAGAAGATGTGCATAGACCCTCCAAGTCCTTGAGAGGTTCCTGTTGCTTTTCCGTAGAGCTCTGCCATAACGCGTTTAGGATCTTCTCCCATCCCGATTGGCTGCACGTGGTTACGATAAGCAGTTATCATTTTATCTTTACTCAGGTCCATGGCGTGAAGCGCTCCCGCGAGAACAGCCTCTTGACCGTTGTAGAGGTGTAAGAACCCTCTAACCTTTTGTTGGATGTAAACCTGTGCAAGCTTATCCTCGAACTTTCTCCAGAAAAGCATGTTTTCGTACCAGTCGAGGTATGTTTTTTTGGTGATTTTTTTCATTGTTAGCTCTGAATTATTCAGTACAATTTTTCAGTAACAGAAGAACAAAAATACGGTTTTCCCAAGGATAAGAAAAACCCCGAAAATTAATTTTCGTAACGAAAACGTTTTAGAGGTAAGAACTGTTGAAATTTAATGGCAAAAGATTGGCTACGGACTTGGTTTTTACCACCGTACCACTCGCTCCCATAAAGAATATCTCTATAAGTGAATCTTGTTTGTGCTCATATTCCAACAATGCTTGTCTGCAAGCTCCACATGAGGTAACAGGCTCGCTGAGTTCGTAGTCAGAAGCGGCTGCCGTAATTGCTATTTGAGTAATAGTGACTCCGGGGTGATTTGCCCCAGCACTAAAAACTGCAACACGTTCTGCGCAGAGCCCTGTTGGATAGGCTGCATTCTCCTGATTGCTACCGATAACATAAACCCCGTTCTCTAAAGCGACTGCTGCACCTACTTTAAACTTCGAGTAAGGCGCATAAGCCTGCTCGCGAGCGGCTATGGCCTTTTGCATGAGAAACTTGGCCTCACCCGGCAAGGCTTCCAAGTCGGGATATACTTCAAAACTGGTTGTAATCTTCTGTTCTTTCATTTCGCTCAATGAGTTACTAAAGATAAGAAGTCATTTGTACTTTTCTGACTTAGAAAGGTTCAAATGACCTTCATAAAAAAAGGCTACCCGAAAGGTAGCCTTTTTGAATGTTTTTGTTTTTCTAGTACTCGTCGTAAGTATCTCCGAAGTTGAAGGTCAACCCAAAACGAAGTGTTCCTTCTAACGGACTTACCGAACGTGAAGTAGAGAAAAGATACGACACATCAAATGCCAAGGAGGTGTATTTGAATCCGGCTCCTAAAGAAAAGAACTTACGGAAACCTTTATCCTCGCTTTCGTTGAAATATCCAGCTCTAAAGGCAAATACGTCTTGGTACCAGTATTCTGCACCTAAAGCCCATTGCATTTCTTTCAGCTCTTCTGAGAAGCCGTCTGGAGCATCTCCAAAAGACTCAAAGATACCAGAGAAGAAGCTAATGTCTTCGTACTCTTGCGCATCTTCTTGGTTAATTACACCATCGCCGTTAAAGTCGCGAGGTGTTGGCACCAAAAGCTTATCAATCTCAGCCATCACCTGAATGCGGTTGTATTCGTCTAAAATGAAATCGAATCCACCACCAATAGAAAGGTTGGTCGGAATGTTGTTATCTGGAGCGTCGTCTCCGTAGCTCAACTTAGGACCGATGTTAGAAATGTTGAAACCAGCTCTCCAACGTCCGTCGAAGCTGTTGTAAGCAATCTCTTCAGATTGATAGTAACCAGCAATGTCTACAGCAAAAGTACTTGCCGCACTCGCGTCGTTCACTTGGTCAAAACGCAGGTTAGAGTTGATAAAACGTCCGGCAACTGCCATAGAGAAACGATCACTTAAACGCAATGAATAAGAAACATCCAAAGCGAATTCGTTAGGACGTACTATCAATGGCTCTTGTCCTGCAGTTTCTCTCAGTTCGATCTCTCCATTGCTGAAGTAACGGAAAGAAGCTCCAATGGCAGAGCGCTCATTGATGCGGTTGTAATAGGTTACGTTACCCAAAAAGATATCGTTTACTAGCTGACTCAGATAGGGAGTATAAGTCACCCCAATGGCTTGCTTAGAAAGGGCAAAGGAATATTTTGCAGGATTCCATTGCTGTGAAAAAACATCAGCTCCGGTAGCTACACCCATATCGGCAAGACCTGCCGCACGTGCATCAGCACCAATTAATAAAAAAGGAACTCCTGTAGTGATAACCCGTTGCTGAGCAGTTTCTTGGGCTAGTGACTTCCCTGCGATAAAACAGATCACAAGGGCTAAACATATTTTCTTCATGAGATATTGTCGTTTGAGCAAATATAAATTTATTTTTCGAAGTCATTTGAACTTTTTCAAGGACTTCACGGTTTGAAATTAAAGGACCACCAGTTTTTCGTATTTCTCTACTTGCTGATTGGTCAAAGTTGATTTTACTGTTAGTTTATAGACATAGACCCCTTTTCCGATGCGATCTCCAAAATCATCGTGCCCGTCCCAAACGATATCTCGAGACAAGAATCCGTCTGTGGTGACCACTTGGTTTTTGGTCCAGACCACTTTACCACTCACAGTAAATACCTGCACTTGCACCTCTAGGGGTTCAAAGGGTCGGTTGTGGTTGAACCAAAACTCTGTATAGTTCACAAAGGGGTTCGGATAGTTTAACACCCGCTCCAATCGGAGTTCATCATCGCCAGCCACCACAAATTGAATGTCGGCTGTACTGGAATTATTATAGGTATCCCACGCCTTTAAGGTCAGGGTATGAGGCCCTTCTTCTAAGTTCTTTAAGCGATAATTGGCTGTACCTTGCGTAAAGTCATCTACACCTGCCAAGTAATAATCATTCAGTACAATAGGATTAGACTCATCTCCGTCTAAAATAGCGACCATATCGTGACCAATACCACTGGCGGTATTGATTCCGTGTTCATCCATGAGCTTTGCAATAAGGATAGGAGAATCATTGGTTATTCCTCCATTGACAAAACTCTCGTCATTCATAAACAGCATGATCTCCGGACCGATATTGTCATCGGGAGCATTTTCATCCAAACCTCCCACCCGGATATCTTCGTTAAAGCCGGTCTGATCTTCAAAGACAGCATTTTTCTCTGAATAGAGACTCACTCTTCCGTTACCCACGGGCTGCGAAATATCTCGAGGCACTACAAATTCAACCTCAAACTGTCCATTGGTCACCGTGGCCTGCCCGTTAAAGAGTCCTGCTCCCAGTGTCTGGTAATCCAGAATTAGCAAGGTTCCGTCTGTTCCAGTAACACCATCGTTTCCAAGGGTTTGGCGTTGCACATTCTTATCAAATACTTTGATCTGTGCCACCCCGCTGTAGTCCGGCAATGGAGCTCCACTTGGGGAGAGCACTTCTCCGCCAAGCTTAACACGACTTAAAGCTTTTAATGTATCTGTGGCTGTTGCTATGGGCTGATCGTTCAAAGTTCGCAAGCGAATTTGTTGCTCCGGGAAGGCGAGTTTCATCGCCGGGTCGCCTACATAAAAAACTACGCGTCGGTTGCCGCTAGAGATCACATTCTTGGCCTTGCGCAAGGACTCCGCAGGGGCATCAAAAGTATCACTCCCAAAGGCAAACAAGAAAGGAGCCAATCTGTTGTTGAACTCAACCCCTAAGGATACACTAATGGTACGCGTAGTGGTGATCAATGCTATCGCGCCTCCATTTTCATTCCAGTAGGTGAACTCTCCAGCCGTTGGTCGTAAAGGATTGTCAAAACGAGAGAATTCACAGGTCACTGTCGTGATCAAAGGATAGCGGTTCGTGTTCTGCAAACCTTCTGCATCATCTTTAGTAAATATAAATTCTTTAGCAAGTCCGTCTTCTCCTCCATGCCCCAAATACGTTAGCACCAAAGCCCCAACATCTAAAGCATTGACAATTTCTTCGTTCACGTCTGGGTAGCGGTTTCCTCCCGCCGAGGTTTCCTGTAAAAAGGCATCCGTATGGATCTTCTTTACATTTACATAGGGTTTATTGGCAGCAATATCGTCTCCCAAATTGTCCAGACTCACCTCCAAAGTGGTATATTCCCAAGCCTCGTCTACGTCGTCGCTCACCAAAACAAAGTTGTTGCGCCAATTTCCAAAAGACGCTTTGGCATCATAGGCAATGAGTTTGTCTACCATGGCATTGGCCAAAGCGATATCATCGGCCACGACACGACCAACTGCAATATCTAAGAGTTCTGTGGAGGTCATTCTTCCCTCTACCGGATCCATCATCCCGTAAAAATCATCGGACATATAACCCGACAGGGTATTGAAGCTATTAAAATCGTGATAGGTCGGAACTATATTATTATTGTTGCTGAGTCTGTCCTTATAATCGACAGAGGTATCCCCAAACAAGCAGAGATACTTGATACGGTTGTCTGCGGAGGAGGCGTTGTCATATAAATACTTGACTAAATTTCGAATGGCCCCAATATCTTGTGCGCCAGAGCTGAATTCCTGATAGATCCTATCTGTAGAGACCACTTTAACGCGCAAACCGTCACGATCTGCTCTATGGGCCGCCAATCGCAGTGCAGGCTGCATCATAAAAGGCGGAGCTACTATCAGATAGTCAATGTCTTGAAAGTTACCGTTGGAATCTTGCATCAAGGTTCCTTTCAAGTTTTGATTGGGTACAAAGGTCTCGTTGGCGCGGATAGGACTGAAATAGTCGTTTGGTGTAACGGCCACATATTGCCTAATCTGCCCCAAATTGGCCTTTAGATTTACCGTCGCTTCACCTTGGGTTTCTTTGCGCAGTGGATTTCTCGGATCGGTCACATCCCATATCTGGGTATAGCCGCTCGCGTTATTGAAGGTATACTGCCCTATTCCAGACATCCCCGCGGCATCATTGTACCGAAAAGCGATCTGCGTATCTGTTCCGCTCAATTGTCTTTTTGCGGTGATCCCGATATAATCTAAAAACGCAAAACTGGCTGGGTTTCCAGCGTTGTTATATGTAAGGGTTACGCTGACCTCATCACCACTGGCGTTTACTGTACCTATATAATTGTCTCCGGATGCCAAATTAACATCTCCAATGGCCGTAAAGGTCAAAACGTCTTGAGAGGTCCCATTTACTTGAACATCCATATTGGTGACCGATTCTGAGGCAGCTGCAGCACGAACGGTAACACTCATGGGAGTACCTCCCACGATATTAGGAAACTCAAAATCGAAGGTTTGCTCACTTTCTACCTCAAAAGGATTGCCAAACCAACGTCTCCCCACATTGACTATACTGAATTCATCTTCTTCAAAGAACTGGTAATCGTCAAATTGACTAATCAGGGAAGTCGGAGGTCCGTCCGGTTCTGTTAGATTAGCAATGCGACGCCCAGGGCCCGGACTTGCCGTAATATAATAGAAGGCATCGTCAGAATACGGATTGATATTGGTATCTAACTCTTGAATGTATCCGCGCGTACCTACTCCATAAAAGAGTATCTCGTCTCCAGAATCAAAACTACCGTCGTCACCACCTATAATTTGAATGGCCACTTCTGGCAGGTCATAAGCATCGTTCTCGTTGTTGCGCAAAGGCAATGGTTTCCCACCGTGACCATATACTTTGATCGCACTTGGGTCTATAGCGTCGGTGTTCATCCCCAAAGAACTCAAGAAGCTCTTGCTAATACGATATACTCCGGTCTTATCTACCTTAAACTTATACCAGCTTCCGCTGGCCAAAACTGAATTCGTTATCGGTAAGGCTACACTCTTTGGTGCAGCACTGCCTTGGTAGTTAAAATCCGCAGCAAAAGAAACTACCTTTTCCAGACGACCATTTCGACGAACCACCGGACTAATAGATAGCACCGTATAACGCACATCACGGGCAATTGCCGTGGTGATCGAGGCCTGAACGTCTTTAGGCACATAAGCCGCAATAAGTCCGCGACGCTCTGCAGCGGTCAGAGGCGCATATCTAATATTGCTGATCTGCAGCGAATTTGGATTTACGATCCCGTTGTCTTTCCACTGCTTATAGAAAGTATATCCATCTGTATCGAGCAACTGCTCTACAGATAGCAAAGCATTGGAGTCGGCTGGTTGATCGAGTTGATTTTGAGATTGCCAAGGCAAGACCACAGCCTGCTGCTGCGCAAATACCCATAACGGCAATACCATTAAAAGAATAGCAATTTTTCTGGTCATCACATTCAAAACGTCGGAATTGACGTATTAGTATCTACAAAAGTAAGGGTTCAAACTCTTTTTTTTTGTGCACTGTATACTAAAGTTGCAAATACAGCGTTATCCTATGGCCTACGGGCCATTGCGAGTATCGATAAAGAAATAATGTTGCAGATATGACGTTATTTACTATATTGCGAACCCATTTCTTAACAGAACTAAAACATGAAACGACCAACAATACTTAAGCTATTAGCTATTGTATTCCTGAGCACGATCATCTTTAGCTGTAGTAAATCCCGCGACTACAAAAGCAGTTCGCGTGCTACAGGTTGGAAGATGAATTCCAAAGAAGGTGGCTTTCAGTACAATCCCAAAGCGAAAGAACAGGAAACTGGACCAGGCCTTGTATTTATCGAGGGTGGTACCTTTACCATGGGCCGTGTTCAAGACGACCCAATGCACGACTGGAACAACTCTCCAACCCAGCAACACGTTCAGTCATTTTACATGGACGAGACCGAGGTTACTAACGTAATGTATCTCGAATACCTGGATTGGATTAAGAGTGTATTCCCGCCGGAAAACGACAATTACAAAAAGATCTACAACGGAGCTCTTCCAGACACTTTGGTTTGGAGAAACCGTCTTGGTTTTAACGAAGTTATGACCAACAACTATCTGAGACACCCGGCCTATGCAGAATATCCTGTGGTTGGTGTGAGTTGGGTACAAGCAACAGAGTTCAGCAACTGGAGAACCGACCGTGTTAACGAATTGATCTTGGAGCAAGAAGGCTTTACGGCTCGCGGCGCCAAGTTAAACGTTGAAGAAGGTCAGGCTTTCAGCACCCAAACTTATTTGAACGCTCCATCTCTTGCCTACGGAGGGAACGATTCAATTACACGTGGTGGTAAGCGCTCTGCTTCTTTAATGAAAAGAAATACCGACAGTACAGATCTATATGTACAGCGTAAGGATGGCTTACTATTGCCAGCCTACCGCCTACCAACTGAAGCTGAGTGGGAATACGCTGCTCTAGGTTTAGTAGGTCTACGTTCTTACAACGTATATCGCGGACGTAAAAAATATCCGTGGGACGGACAATACACACGTTCCGGACAACGCAGAAGCCGTGGTGACCAATTGGCTAACTTTAAGCAAGGCGATGGTGACTACGGAGGAATCGCAGGTTGGTCCGACGATGGTGCAGACATCACTGCAGAGGTTAAGTCTTACGACCCTAACGATTACGGGCTTTACGACATGGCCGGTAACGTTGCAGAATGGGTTGCAGATATCTATCGTCCTATCGTAGACGACGAATTCAACGACTTTAACTACTACCGTGGTAACGTTTACACCAAGAACTACATTGATGCAGACGGAAAAGTTAAGATAGTAACTGCAGACTCTATCGTTTGGGATACCCTGAACAACGGAAAGATCGTGGCGCGTAACTTGCCAGGTGAGATCCTTCAGGTTCCTGTAGACGAAGAAGAGACTTACCTAAGAACAAACTTCGACAAGAGTGACAACCGTGACTATCGCGATGGTGACAAGCGTTCTACGCGTTACTTCGAATCGTTTAACGACGATGTGGAGTACGACGACGAAAAGCGAATGTACAATTCGCCTAAGCACTTGGTTGGAACTGACGATGAATCAGGTAGCTTAAACCGTCAGTACGACGAATCTAACAAGCGTACCTCACTTATCAATAACGAAGTTCGCGTTTATAAGGGTGGATCTTGGAGAGATCGCGACTACTGGTTAGATCCGGCCCAACGCCGCTTCTTCCCACAGGATATGGCAACTGATTATATCGGTTTCCGCTGTGCGATGTCTCGTGTAGGATCTAAATCCAAAGACAAAAAACGTCCTAGAAACTAGGAACACACGATAAATTTAAAAGCCCTGTAATTAACGACAGGGCTTTTTTTTTTGACCCTCACTTGCTTTATTTTTGTTGCTGATGAATCTAGAGAAGCTATACCAAACCTTTTGTCAAAGTGCTGGCGTCTGCACAGACACCAGAAAATTGGAACCGGAGCAGATCTTCTTTGCGCTTTCCGGACCAAACTTCAACGGCAATATGTTCGCTGCCAAAGCCTTGGAAGAAGGCGCTCTGGCCGTGGTGATCGATCAGTCAGAATACCAAGATGTTGGAAGCGACAAGTATTTCTTAGTTGACAATTGCTTAAAGGCACTACAGGCCCTGGCTACACACCATAGAAGAACTCTTGGCTTGCCCATACTTTCATTGACCGGAAGCAACGGCAAAACAACCACTAAAGAGCTTATCGCAGCCGTCCTGTCTCAAAAATTCAACCTAAAGGCCACTTCTGGAAATTACAACAATCATATAGGTGTCCCATTGACCTTATTGAGTTTTACTGCGGAGCACAATTTTGGCATTGTTGAAATGGGAGCCAACCACCAAGGAGAGATCGCAGACCTAGCCGCTATAGCCGAACCAGATTACGGCTTTATAACCAATTTTGGAAAAGCCCATTTAGAAGGCTTTGGCGGAATAGAAGGTGTAATTAAAGGCAAGTCCGAACTCTACAGAAATATAGCTACTAGAAATAAAACGGTTTTTGTCAACGGCGACGACCCTAAACAAATGGAGCTGACAGAAAATATAGATCGCGTTGTGATAGGGGCAGGAATGCAAGGGTATCAGTTGACCCTCAAAGCAACGAATCCACGGGTGATCTTTACGCTAGATGAGCTGGCTATAGAAAGCCACCTTATTGGCCAGCACAACGCTAAAAACATACGCGCCGCAATTGGCATAGGTTTACATTTTGGCTTGAGTCCGCAGCAAATAAAAACCGGAATAGAAAGCTACAATCCGGAGAATAATCGCTCCCAATGGATAAACAAAGCCCGCAATAAGATCTTATTAGACGCCTACAACGCCAATCCGAGCAGTATGGAAGCGACCTTAGAAAGTTTTAAGGCCTTGAGCAGTGAAGCGCCTAAAACGGTGATCTTGGGCGATATGTTCGAACTCGGGCCAACGGCAGCAGAAGAACATCAAGCTATAGCTGATCTTGCGCACAAACTCGCCTTTGACCGTGTATTCTTGGTCGGCGCCAACTTTTATGGGGTTGAAGCCAAAAAAGGGCAGATCAAATGCAGCGAATACGAAGATCTGGTAGTCGCCTTACAACAGCAGAACATAGATAGCCATTTACTGCTTATAAAAGGTTCTCGAGGAATGGCTTTAGAGCGTATTTTGGATATCTTGTAGTCCATGCGACAGCTTTTAATCCTTACACTGAGTTTAGTAACCGCCTACATTTACGGACAGGAGTCTTATACCTATGAACCGCCCAAAACTACTGACGACGGCTGGCAAACTGCGGACCTAAGAGCAGTTGGTTTGGACACGAGTCGGATTTATCAGTTGTTTGCCAAACTTCCAGAAGCCGATCATGAATTGCACAGTTTGCTGGTGGTTCAAAAAGGAGAATTATTATTCGAAGAATACTTTGCAGATCAATCAGCAAACGCCCATCATGACTTGAGATCGGCCACTAAAAGTATCCGATCGCTACTAATTGGCATTGCCATAGACCAAGGTTTTATTGGCAGCATTGATGATCCTATTCAAAAGTATTTATATCCATTAGAAGCCGAAAAGAATCTGGATTTCAGAAAACAAAAGATCACCATAAGACACCTCCTGACCATGTCTCCTGGTTGGGATTGTAACGACCGCGATAAAAGCTCCGCCGGACAAGAAGATCGAATTTATAAAAAGAAAGATTGGCTGCAATACGCATTGGATTTACCTATGAGCAATGAACCTGGCGAGGTCAGTAACTATTGCTCTATCGGAACAGTAATGCTTATGGCCGTTTTAGAGCGTGCTACCGGCATGGGTGTTGATGCCTTTGCAGAAGAATTCTTATTCGATCCGCTGGGAATTACTAACTACCGCTGGGACCACACTTCTAAAAAGGAGGTGATCAGCGCGGCTAAGCGTTTGTATATGACTCCGCGAGATATGGCCAAGATTGGGCAACTGGTCTTGCAGAACGGCCAATGGAACAGCCAGCAATTGGTTTCTGAAGCGTGGATAGCACAATCCACCAGTCAGCACACATTTATTGATAATAGCGGATATGGCTTTCTTTGGTGGATGACCGCTTTTCCGCACAACAATAAAGCTTTGACCGGCTTTGCAGCAAGTGGAAACGGCGGACAATACATTGTTGTCTTTCCAGATATCGAAGCGGTTTTTGTATTTACAGGTGGCGCATATAACTCCTCAAAAGCACAATTCCCGCTATTTATTATCCGCGATATACTTATTCCAACCTTTGGGGCTCGTAACTAATAACCGCTAAAAGCGTCCAATAAGCAAAACCAACGTATGAAAAAAGAAGTAGCACTGCCTTTGGGCGTTGCATTAGGAATCTCATTTGGCACCACCATAGGTGCAATTACTGGAAATATTGGGCTCTGGTTATCCTTGGGCATTGCCTTTGGAGCTGCCTTTGGAACTGCTTTTTCTGTCAGCGCTAAAAAGAAAGAGGGCAAGGAGTGATTTTTGGGCGCCCCCTGTAGTAAATTATTGAACTAAGTTTTCGTTGAAAACCAAACATCCGGTGGATGTTTGAGTTCAATACCCACTACAGGGCCAGGCTTTCACTACTCGCTTCCCGCCTGCGCGGGAGAGCTTAAACATACCGTTCAATCCCTGGCGCGGAGTTTTGGATTACTCGCTGCGCTCGTGATACAGTCATCGCCACCGCCGTAATCTGGATTGCCTGTGCCATCCATCTAACCGCACTCATAAAAATACAATCCGGAAAGCTGTTTCACAGCTTTTTAGATTTTTTGTTCGCGGCCGCTTATGAAAGCAAGTTACTGGATTACTCGCTGCGCTCGTGATACAGTCATCGCCAAAGTTGCAAATAGCATCCTTAAGATACAGCTTCGCTGCTTCTGCATTTTCTCTTCCAGCCTTACAAAAGCAAGCTTTTGACGTCTGAAAAAAGAAAATCCCGATGCTATTTGCATCGGGATACTGCTTGTCGTGGGTCATACTGGATTCGAACCAGTGACTTCTACCCTGTCAAGGTAACACTCTGAACCAACTGAGTTAATGACCCGTCTAACAAAGATATTTATTCTAAAAGGCAAGAACAAGTAATACACTGAGATTTGAATGAATAAAATGATAATTTTGGCGAGAAGAAATTAGCATCATTTTGCGCCCCATACTCCATTACGGCCTTCATTTTATATTCCCTTTGCTGGTGGCACTACTGTGCTATCGCAAAGATTGGAAAAAGGCTTATTTGATCTTTCTGGCGACCATGCTGGTAGATCTTGATCACCTATTAGCAGATCCTATTTTTGACCCCAACCGCTGTGGCATTAACTTTCATCCGCTACATACCTATTATGCGATGATCGTGTACCTCGTTATGCTTTTTCTACAGAAACCCTTCCATTGGATCGGACTAGGACTATTGATGCATATATTGGCCGATACTGTAGATTGCCTGCTCATGTAGACTCCGCAGCAATAGAGAAGTACAATTTTAACATTTACGTTAGGAGTTTTTAACCAGAAGTTGTTCTATTGATGAACTAACTAAACCTATGAGAAAGACAATCCTGATGGCTGCCTTATTTCTTGGCGCCACACCCAATCTTATTTCCCAAACCATACAAATGGAGCTCGCAGCCCCACAACCTTTTTTACAAGGCACAGACACGGGCGACATGGAATTTGCCGACTTAGATGGCGACGGCGATATGGACCTGGTCGCTACCGGCTCGGGGAATATGAGCGATGGCTCTACCCATGGCGCGCTAACCACGCTTTACTTCAACGATGGCGCTGGAAACTTTACTGCAGTCAATGACCACGGCATTGAGAATATTCGCGCTAGTAAGATCGCCTTGGCCAACATTGACACCGATGAAGACCTAGACCTTTTGATCTCTGGATTTACTAATGGAGGAACTGCACTGACTAAACTCTACACTAACGATGGTAGTGGTAACTTTACGGAAGTGTCGGGCTCACCCTTTGAGAGTTTAACAAGTGGCTATTTCAACTTTGGAGATATTGACGGTGACAATGACCTAGACATTGTATTCTCCGGTGGCCACAGTGGTATTGAAGACGTTGTAAAGTATATCAATGATGGGAATGGAAACTTTAGCCTCGACACCACTATGGGCGTCACAGGCATAAGCGGTGTATTAGACCTATCGGATTACGACAATGATGACGACTTAGATATAATTATAAGTGGACAGGATAGTTCAGGAAATATCGCAACTCGACTTTATAACAATGACGGGAATGGAGATTTCTCTCTTGCAGTAGATGCGGGGCTTAATGGAATAGAATTTGGTGATATCGCAGCTGCCGATAGCGACGGGGATGAAGATCTAGACCTAGTTATCTGCGGAAGCAACACTACAGGAGATTTTGTAACTGAATTCTATCGCAACAATGGCGACAGTACCTTCACCCAACTTACCGATGTTCCATTTCTAGGATTAGGCGCCGGTGGTGAGACCTCCTTTAATGATTTTGACAATGATGGAGACTTAGATGTGTTTGTAATTGGCTCTGCAACAGGGGGTCTTCCCAATATTTTTAGTCATATCTATGAAAATATTGGCGACAACAACTTTGTCCTATCCGACGAATTCGTGGGTGGTTATTTATCTACTCATGCTGTTGCAGATATTGATGGAGACAGCTTATTAGACGTGGTTATTGGAGGCACCACCACAGGCTCTCCTGTAAGAGGATCCTTTCTCTATAAAAACGTGAGTGCTGTACTGAACACCAATGAAAATTCGATCACTGCATCCGTAAACATTTATCCTAACCCTTCACGCGGACAATTCAATATTGCATTGGATAACTTTTCAAACACGCAATTAAGCTTATACAACATAGCCGGACAACTTATCTATGAGGAGACCCTCATTTTGGGTACAAACAACTTTGACCTGAATCTTTCCAACGGTGTCTACCTGGTCGTAATTAAGAATGATACACAACAACTCACCCGAAAATTGGTGATTAGAAATTAAGGTCTGCGTTTTCCGCACGCTACAATACAAAAAATATTAAGGTTCGATAGAATCCCGAGCGGCCACAGCAAAAACACTATCAACATTTTATATAGGTAGTTAAAGCCATCTTGGGATTTCAGAGAGTGCAGGCATAGCCAGACCCTTAAAGCATTTTGCAAGAAAATATTAGGTAATTAATATTTCAAATCGTACGATTTGGGCGCGAAGAGGGCCGAGAGATCACAAAATGTCCAGTGGACATTTTGCTCGAGGAGCCAGCCGGCGGGCTGGCCGTTCGAATCCCGAGCGGCCACAAAAAAACCCATCCGTTATGGATGGGTTTTTGAAGTGGGCGCGAAGGGATTCGAACCCCTGACCCCTTGGGTGTAAACCAAGTGCTCTGAACCAACTGAGCTACGCGCCCTTGCTTTGTTAAGCGGTTGCAAATATAGGTTCTTTTTTTATTGGTACAATAATTTTTAGAGAAAAAATTTAGACCACTTCTGCTACGGTAAAGGTACTGCCTCCAACGTAGATAAGGTCCTTTTTCGAGGCGCGTCTTTTGGCTGCCCCTAAGGCCCTCCCTACACTACTGTAAACCTTGCCCTTACGTCCTTGTGCTTGGAAAATTGTCTGTAATTCTGTAGCCGGCATGGCACGCGGAATTTTTGCTTCGCAGAAATAATAGACGGCTTCGCTAGGAAACATGGCAACCAAGTCATTCACTTGTTTGTCACTCACAAATCCTAAAACCAGATGCAGTTGCTCATAGCTACTCTGCTTAATTTGATTGAGAACAATTGTTAGGCCTTCTTTATTATGGGCCGTGTCGGCAATAACTGTGGGCGATTCCCGCAATACTTGCCATCTGCCTAACAAGCCAGTTGAAGAAACAACTTGTTTTAAACCTTTTTTAATCGCTGCTTCAGGAATCTCATAGCCTCTGAGTATAAGCTGTTCTAAAGCCAATAGCACTGTTCGTGAATTATGCTTCTGGTAATTTCCTTTGAGATCTAATTTATAGTCAGGGAATGGCGTAGATTCTGCAAAGTAGATGGGCGCAACTAAGGACTCGGCAGTCTTCAAAAAGACCACTTTGGTTTCTGGTACAGTCTCTCCTATTACAACAGGAATTCCAAGCTTAATGATCCCAGCCTTCTCTTTGGCAATAGCCTCCAAGGTGTTGCCCAAAAACTGCATATGATCAAACCCAATGTTTGTTATTACACTTACCTCTGGAGTGATGACATTAGTACTGTCTAAACGCCCTCCTAAGCCTACTTCCACTACGGCAATGTCTACTTGTTCGCGTTTAAAATGATCAAAGGCCATTCCAACGGTCATCTCAAAGAAAGACAACTGCTGTTTTTCGAAGAACGCTTTATGTTCGTCCACAAATTGAACAACGTCGCGTTTACTAATGGGTTTACCATTGATCTTAATGCGTTCCCTAAAGTCTTTGAGATGCGGTGAGGTATACAGACCAACTTTATAGCCAGCGGCCATAAGAACAGCAGCTAACATATGGCTACATGAACCCTTTCCATTGGTTCCAGCCACATGAATACTCTTAAACCCCTGCTCTGGGTTACCCAAATGATCACAAAGAACATGCGTATTGGCAAGATCAATCTTATATGCAGCTCCTCCTACCCTTTGGTACATGGGCAGCTGCTTATATAGCCAATCGAGAGTTTGTTGATAGTTTATGGCCTAACGTTTTATAAAGCGCTTGGTCTGAGTACTACCTGCGCTATTAATTTGTAAATAATAAATCCCAGTTTGAAGCTCACTCAAGTTTAAATCCTCAGTAAATGGTAGCTCCATAACTAATTGTCCGAGCGCATTGAATACCTTGATCTCTGCGTTGCCCGATTGATCAACTCCAGAAATGGTCAATACATCTGTCACTGGATTTGGCGCTAAAATAAGCTCGGTTGCTAGTGTTTGATCGTCAACACTTAGCACGTTACCACTGATATCTAATTTATAACTGGAGCGTCCGTAAGTAGCTGCAAACAATAGGTTATCTGCTTCGTGAATATCCAGATCTGTCACAACTACAGCAGGCATGTTCGCTCCTACAGGCATCCAAGTAGCTCCTTCATCCTCTGAACCTAAAACGCCAATATCTGTTCCCAAGAACAGGTTTCCAAAAGAATCTTGCACAATATCATTTACAGGAATATCGGGTAAACTCGCCCCGATATTGGTCCAGGTGGCCCCAAAATCCGTACTCTTATACACATGCCCATTATCTTCTCCGAAGCGATAACCCGAAATGGTTACATAAAGCGTATTGTTGTCAAAACGAGAGGTCAATACTTTAGTGACCCATCGGTCTGGTAAAGTGGCAGAAACCTGAACCCAACTGCTTCCTCCATCGGCAGTAGTCCATATGTTTCCATCGTCATATCCAATAATGATCTTATCCGAATCAAAACTAGAAATATCAATACTGGTCAGGGTTCCAAAACCGTTGTTACCGGGGTAGGGTCCGTCGTGTAAAATAGGACTGATCGGGTTCCAATTCAAGGCCCCATCCACAGATTTATAAAGGCGTTCTCCGCCGTAAAAAACAATATTGCTGTTGGCAGGATCAAAAGCGATAGGCGTGTCCCAATTCTTGCGTTCAGCAGGATCAATTCCACTCAACACCGTGCTAAAACTTGCCGCATCGTTTATGGACTTTTGCAAGAAACCGCGCTGCGCTAGAGTATAGATTGTTCCACTGTCGTTAGGGTCAATGAGCGGTTGAAAGCCATCGCCCCCTGTTATGATGGTAAAATCGCTCAAGCCTCCAGTTGTTGTTCTAAAAGTACTGTTGTCTTGAGATCCTCCGTAGAGTCTGTTACTGTTCTGCGGATCTGCTTCAATGCGGTAAAACTGGGTAATAGGCAAGGTATCATCAAAGGTCCAAGTGTTACCTGCATCAGTGCTGGTATACAGTCCGCCATCATTACCCAAAAGAATCAAATTGGCTATGCTAGGGTGAAACGCCAAGGCATGCTGATCAACATGCACTCCAGAAAAAGAAGGCCCCCAACTCGCGCCTCCATCGGTAGATTTCTCCATAACAAACCCAATGTTATACAAGGTGTTTTCGTCTGACGGATCTACGGTGATCCCTCCAAACCACCAGTGGAACCCAACATTGGTCAAATCACCTCCACCTAAAGAACTCCAAGAATTACCACCATTCGTGGTTTTAAAAACATCAAAGATGGACCCGTTTCGGTCTGCGTACAAGGCATACAAGACATCCGGATTGGATTGGGCAATATCTATACTTATGCGGCCTTTCTGTTCTGGCAAAGAAGGCAAACCTGTAGTAAGTTCAGACCAAGTTGCTCCTGCATTTGTAGAACGGTATATACGAGAGGTCTCGCCGCCGTAGATTCTAAAATCCGGTCTGCGGATACGCTCCCAAGTGGCGGCATACACAATGTTTGGATTGGTCGGATGGATCGCCATATCGATCACACCAGTGATATCAGAAACAAATAATACTTGCGACCAAGTATCGCCACCATCGGTGCTTTTATACACACCTTTATTCGGATCATCTCTAAAGAGTGGCCCCATAGCACCTACGTAAAGGGTTTCGTCGTCTGTTGGGTCTATAACGATCTTACCGACACTGCCAATATCTGGCAAGCCCTTGGATTCCCAGCTAAGGCCTCCGTCTGTACTTTTAAAGATTCCGTTACCGTCATAGGCTAAAGAACCTCCACCGGCATTGGGCTCTCCGGTACCAACATAGATCTTGTTAGAATCGGTAGCCGAGATCTCAATATCTCCAATCGATAGGTACTGCTGACCGTCAAAGATTGGCAGCCAAGTAGCTCCAGCGTCTGTGGATTTAAAGATTCCGCCGGAGGCAGCCCCAACATAATAGGTATCTGGATCTATGGGATCTATAGCTACATCAGAGATACGCCCTCCTATATTTAAAGGGCCAGAGAACTCCCATACTGGGCCTCCTCCACTTTTAGCAAGATTTTGTCCTTGTTTCCAGGAAATGGCTTCCGGATAAGCTTCTGTGGCGATCTCTCCATAGGGAAAGGCTCGTTGCATAAAGAGAATGTCTCCGGGACGCTCAGAAGGAATGTTACTTAGATCGTACTTTGGGTCATCACTGCAACTCACAGCAAGCAGTGCAAATAAAAAGCCCGTAAAGATTTGAATTGTAGGTTTTTTCATCTATTTTCAAAATTTTTATTGCCCGGCTGTTAAACGAATAAAAATTATTTGCATAGATCAACCGCTTCGCTTTCGCACAAAAATTTTAGTTCTAGTAGTGGGTATACTAACAACTAAATTTGTTTGTGCTCATTTCATGGCATCATTTTTCTCAAAGATACCAAAAATGACCTCTTAATTTGACAAAGAAAAACGGTAGACGATCTTTCCGATCTGTTTTGTGGGAGCTTTGGAATCCGCATTGAATTTAGTGGCCAAGGCTGCGCGCTTAGCAGGTTCTAACAAACAGCGGGAATTATTGGTGGTTCCACGAACCCCCGGAGTAGCGCTGATCACGTTTCCGTTGCGATCCACTTCAATGCTCACTACAACCGTTCCTGCCTCGTTGCAGTCTTGCTGATACTTTTGCTTGTTCAAGGCTTTTCTACCGCCAAGTTGGTAGTTGCCGTCCCCGTCTAGACCTTTTCCGGTTCCGTAGTAGCTACTGGCATTAGGATCGCCGTTGGGATCACCTTTGTCTCCACCACTGCTGTCGGGGCCTTCTCCGCCTTCTGTTTTACCGTCATTTTTAGGCCCGTTGATTATAGAAGAAAGGGCATCTGTTGTGCTCTTATCAGGTTTCGGGTCTGGTTTTTTAGGCTCCTCTTTGGGTTTCTCTTCTGTTACCGGTTTGGTTTCCACCGGTTTTTTATCGTCTTTGATAACCGGCGCGTCTTCTACGTCTTGAGTAACTACCTCTTCGTTGATGTCCTTGGCCGATTCAGCCGGTGCCGCCTTGGTTTGCTGTGGAGCCGTTTTTACCGTCTCCTGCGGCTGCACTTTGCCCGAACCTGTATCTGAAGTTCCGAAGTTAATGGCAATACCGCCTTCTGGTGGTGGGTCCAGATATTTCAATCCGAAGAAAAAGAGCAATAACAAAAGCATAGCCATCAAGGCCGAGCTAATGCGGAAACTCTTGCGTTTATGTTCGGTATCTAAAAACCCCATACTAGTTTGGGCGTACGGCTAGCACGACTTTAAAATTATTCTTGTTGGCAATATCCATAACCAAAACGGCCTTTTCTATAGGCACGCCTTCTTCTGCGCGCAGAATTATAGTCGGATTCTCTTGCCCACTCAATGCTCCTTGTAGCTCACGTTCTATGCCATACTCGCTCACGCGCTCTTTATTGACATAATAGGCACCACCTTTGGTAATGCTCACCGAAGCGTTTTGCTGAGCCGTTGTCTTGCCTTTAGCCTTTGGAAGCACCAGGTTAAGCGCATCTGGAGTTACGTTAGACGAGGTCAGCAAAAAGAAAACCAACAACAGAAATACAATGTCCGTCATGGAACTCATACTGAACTCCGCCTTTACTTTATTTCGTCCTCTTAGATTCATACTACTGTCTCTAAGCTGGTTCATTTAGAAGGTCAAGGAAGTCAACTGCGTTCGCCTCCATTTGGTGCACCACCTTATCTGTCTTTACTACCAAATGGTTATAACCCATATAGGCAATGATACCCACCACAAGTCCTGCCACAGTAGTTGTCATGGCCGTGTAGATACCTTCTGCAAGCGAGCCCATTTCTGCCTGCCCACTGCTAGTGGCCAATTGATGGAAAGCCAAGACCATCCCAATCACAGTTCCTAAGAAACCGATCATAGGAGCGGCACCCGCAATGGTAGCCAGAATACTGACGTTCTTTTCCATTTTATAGACTTCCAAGCGTCCGGCATTTTCAATGGCGGTGTTAATATCATCCAAAGGGCTTCCTATACGAGAGATTCCTTTCTGCGTCAAACGAGCTACAGGAGAATTCTGCTGAACACATAAAAGTTTAGCAGCCTCTAGGTTCCCAGAGCCTACATTGTCTCGAATTTGATTCATGAAGTTGCTGTCTATCTTAGAAGCCGATTTAATCGCAAACAGGCGTTCAAAATAAATGTACATGGCTACAAAGAGCAGTACAAACAAAACAGCGATAATGATTTGACCGGCTACTCCTCCATTGAGTAGTAGCTCCATAAGTGATATCGTTTTTTCTTCAACGACAGGTTCCAGGCCATCTACGGCATCGGTAGTTGGGTCCTGAAGTAGGTAATTCAACATACTTTAGGTTTAATAATGGTAGAACGAACAATACGTTCAGAAATTGTAAGGGCTTATACTAAGAGCACGCGTTGGAACAACAGATACACGGCAGCACCTACTGCAAAACCAACGAAAGCTAACCAAGTTATCTTTTTCAAATACCAGATAAAATCGATCTTCTCCATTCCCATTGCAGCAACACCAGCAGCAGATCCAATAATCAACATAGAACCTCCAGTTCCTGCAGAGTAGGCGATAAAGTGCCACAACACAGAGTCAGTTGGTGACTCGTACATACCTATAGAGGCTGCTACAAGCGGTACATTATCAATAATGGCAGAGAAGATACCTAACAAGATCACTACTACATCCTCATAAGGAATAGCGCCTTGCAGTACTTCCGCCAAATAACGAAGCGTACCGACTTGTTCTCCGTCCATGGAAGTTCCGTAAACCAAACTCTCTAGTCCGGCAACGGCCATTAGGATCCCGAGGAAGAAAAGGATACTTGAAATTTCTATACGTGACAGGGCCTTATGGGCTGAATACTTATGTCTTTCAGATTCAGAAAAGTCTTCTTCTGGGTGAATATACTCAGACACCAACCAAACAATACCCAAGGCAAACATCATCCCGATATAGGGTGGCAAGTGCGTAACTGTTTTAAAGATCGGCACAGAAACGATCATCCCCAATCCTAAGAAAAGCATGGTCTTACTACTGAGCAGTCTACGACCTTCTGCGTCTTCATCCTCATCTACACCACTCACTTCTCCTTGGAAAGGTTTCAGGCGACTGGCAATTAAGAACGGTACAATAAAACAAGCGATAGACGGCAAAACAACAAACTTCACCAATCCAAGAGCTGTTACCTTGTTGGCGATCCAAAGCATGGTGGTTGTTACGTCTCCAATAGGCGACCAAGCCCCACCGGCATTAGCAGCAATAACAACCATGGAAGCAAACCACAAACGGTCCTCTCTGGTTGGAATCAGTTTGCGAAGCAAAGTAACCAAAACGATAGTCGCCGTTAGGTTATCGATAATAGCCGATAAGATGAAGGCCAAAATACCAATGATCCAAAGCAGACGCTTCTTGCGCTTGGTCTTTACAGCACCCTTCAGGATCTCAAAACCACGGTGCAGATCAATGATCTCCACTATGGTCATCGCCCCTATCAAGAAGATGAGAATCTCAGCAGTTTTACCCAAGTGATGCAATAGGGTATTGGAGAATCCTTCTTCCATATGATGGTCTCCCGCTATATAGGTAAAGACATTCTCATGGGTATCTATGACACTAAACCAACCCGAGGCAAACCCTATCGAAAGGACGGCCCAAATAAGGGCTGCCATGATCAAAGCCGGGACAGTTTTGTCCAAGCGCAAAGGGTGTTCTAGGGTAATTGACAAATAACCAAATACAAAAATGAGAATGATGATAGATTCCATAGTGCTGGTAGTTTATATAAGTTGTTTTAAAGCGATCTCAAATGCAGTTTCGCTTATTCTTGTTTTATTCGGATTCGATTGGTGTGTAGCTTCCAATGCGCGTCGGATGGTATCTGAAGTATCGTTAAAGATGGCTTCATCGGTCATCTGAACTTTTCGCTCCATAAAGTAAGCAAAAACTCTGGCCATTCCACAATTTGAAATAAAATCTGGGATCAGACTGACTTCTCTGTCTGTATGCTCCATAATGGAACCGAAGAAAATCTCTGGATCGGCAAAAGGAACATTAGCTCCGCAAGATATCACCTCCAAACCAGAAGCGATCATTTGATCTATCTGATCTTGAGTGATGAGGCGTGAAGCGGCACAAGGTGCAAAAACTTCAGTCTCCAAGCTCCAAATGCGCTTATTCATTTCGTCAAATGGAATCATATTGTCAACCATAAGCTCATTACCGCGTTTGTTCAAAAAGAATTCGGTAACCTCGGCCAATGAAAAGCCGGTCTCGTTGATCACTCCGCCGTGACGGTCTATGATACCAACAACCTTGGCTCCCATTAGAGCCAAATAATAGACAGCGGCAGACCCAACGTTTCCAAAACCTTGGATCACAGCGCGTTTTCCTTCTACAGAACCTCCGTAAACCTCATAGTAATGTCTAACTGCTTCTGCCACACCAAAGCCGGTTATCATGTCGGCAACGGTGTATTTTTTAGTAACATCTGGTGTGTAATTCGGATTCTCGATCACTTTTATCACGCCTTGACGCAATTGACCAATTCGATTGATCTTATCTGCCTCTCTTGGCTGAAAGTGTCCTGAGAATACTCCTTCCTGCGGGTGCCAAACACCACTGGCCTCCGTGATAGGAATCACTTCGTGGATCTCGTCTACATTCAGATCTCCACCTGTCCCGTAATAGGATTTTAAAAGTGGTGAAACAGCAGCGTACCAACGCTCTAGAACTTCCTTTTTTCTCGGATCTGCAGGGTCGAAATTTATTCCAGATTTCGCACCTCCAATCGGGGGGCCAGATACGGTAAATTTAACCTCCATGGTCTTAGCCAAAGAGAGTACCTCATTCATATCCAAACCCTTACGCATACGGGTTCCTCCACCGGCAGCTCCTCCTCGGAGCGAATTGATCACTGTCCAGCCTTCTGCATCGGTAAGGGGATCGTTCCAATGGAAAACAATTTCAGGTGCTTTATTCTCGTAAGCTTTAAGGAGTTCTTTTATTTAGTTGGTTGGCATTGTAGCAGACAAATATAACAAACTTAAGTGCCCAATCCGCTGGCTGTAATTAAATATTAAGGTTAAATATGACCCCGCTGGAATGATCCTTAGACGCTCCTGTAACCGAGGACAAGCAATTTATCTCACCTCTCAATTTCAGAACTCCCAAGAGCGCAAAAATCAAAGCCTCTTTGTACTCTATAAGCTCCCTTTCCGGAACTTTGATTTTCAAAGACTTATGCGCCTCTATTCGCTGCAGCAAATAATCATTATAAGTCCCACCTCCTGTAATCAGTACTTGAGCATCGCTTTTCAATGGAGCTGCAATTTGCATGGCCATATGCTCGACCAAGGTGGCAAGCAGGTCTTCTGTTTTATGGCTCTGACCGCTTAGCAAAGGATCTATGTTTCGCTTTACCCATTCCAAGCCCAAAGATTTTGGTGGCTTTTGAGCGTAAAATGACAAGGTATTAAGTTGAGCAAGCAAATCTGGTATGAGCTTTCCTTGACTTGCCAATTGACCACGATCGTCATAAGATAGGCCCAGCGGCTTGACCAACTCATTCAACACTATGTTAACCGGACAAAGATCATAGGCAATACGCTGCCCGTTATGCTCGTAAGAAACATTAGCAAATCCGCCTAAATTGATACAGTAATCATAGTTACCAAAGAGCAATCTATCCCCTATAGGTACCAAAGGCGCCCCTTGACCTCCCAAGGCAACATCCTGTACTCGAAAGTCACAAACCACAGTTTGTTTTAGGACCTCTGCAATGATCTTCTGATTACCTATTTGCCGCGTGATTCCTTTTTTAGGCTGATGCAAGGCCGTATGTCCATGAGAACAGACCGCGTCGAGTGCTTTGATATTGTTGGCTTTTATGAAACGATTGATGACAGCCCCCAGCACTAAAGAATAGGAATGGTCTGCTTCATCTAATGCCGCTGGAGAGAGGTTCACCAAATTGGCCAACCAAGACTTATCGCGGCGGTCGTCATAAGGCTCGGTGAAAGTATGCCCGAAACGATAGTCCCACTGGCCGTTTTTGAATTCAAAAAATATCTCTGCCAAGTCCACTCCATCCAAAGAAGTGCCTGACATAACTCCAACTACGTGATAGTGGTTTTTAAGCATTCTTAAAAATAGTAGGATTTATTGAAAATATGCCATTTAAGAAGTATCTTTGCCTACCTTTTTTGAGAATAATTTAAAGAATACTGACTTCCATGGATTTTAGCTTAACCGAAGAACATGAAATGATCCGCGATGCGGCCCGTGATTTTGCAAAAAATGAACTCCTCCCCGGAGTAATTGAACGCGACAACAAACAAGAATTCCCTGCCGCTCAGATCAAACAAATGGGCGAACTCGGATTTATGGGAATGATGGTGGATCCGGCCTACGGCGGAGGCGGAATGGACACTGTTTCTTATGTGTTGGCCATGGAAGAGCTCAGTAAGATAGATGCTTCTGCTTCTGTAGTAATGTCTGTAAACAACTCTTTAGTGTGTTACGGGATCCAAGCTTTTGGAAGCGATATGCACAAAGAAAAGTACTTGTCTAAGTTGGCCAGCGGAGAAGCCTTGGGTGCTTTTTGTTTAAGCGAGCCAGAAGCAGGATCTGATGCGACTTCTCAAAAGACCACCGCAATAGACATGGGCGATCACTACGTACTTAACGGTACCAAGAACTGGATCACCAATGGTAGCAGCGCAGACTACTACATTGTTATTGCACAAACAGATCGCGATAAAGGTCACCATGGGATCAACGCGCTTATTATAGAAAAAGGTTGGGAAGGTTTTGAGATCGGCCCAAAAGAAGATAAACTGGGTATCCGCGGAAGCGACACCCACTCTTTGATCTTTAACGATGTAAAGGTTCCTAAAGAGAATCGCATTGGTGAAGATGGCTTCGGATTCAAATTCGCCATGAAGACCCTAAGCGGCGGACGCATTGGAATTGCCGCTCAAGCCCTTGGAATTGCTCAAGGCGCTTACGAGTTAGCTAAAGAATACTCGAAAGTGCGTAAAGCTTTCGGAACTGAGATCTGCAACCACCAGGCCATTGCCTTTAAATTGGCAGATATGCACGTTAAGATCGAAGCCGCGCGTCATTTGGTAATGAAGGCAGCTTGGGACAAAGACAACGGTCACAACTACGACCTAAGTGGTGCAATGGCCAAACTATACGCATCTCAAGTAGCCATGGAAGTAACTGTAGAAGCCGTACAAGTACACGGCGGAAACGGCTACGTAAAAGAATATCATGTAGAGCGCCTTATGCGCGATGCGAAGATCACTCAGATCTATGAAGGAACCAGCGAGATCCAGAAGATCGTGATCTCCAGAAGTGTTTTGAAAGATTAATCTCGAATTAGCCACCGAAAAATTGCCCCGGGTTTTGTACTCGGGTTTTTTTTATGCAAATTGCCCAAATGGCACACTATAGTTGCGATCTGTAACATTTTTAACGGCTTTGAGACTAATAGTCGTAAGCTTTTCCAAAATGAGTTCTTTTAACTCGTTTTTTTTACCGAAATTAATACTCCAAAATTTTTAGCAACCTTAAAACTATAGTCGTACTATGTCTGACGATTTTGACTTACTAGAGACCGATTCTGGCCCTGCACAAGAGAAAGTAGATGTGAACTGGGGTAAAACCATGGACCAAATGAAGGCCAAACTGGCCCAGGAGGACGACCCAGAAGTTCGCCAAAAGATACTCAATGCCACTTTGGATGATGTGGTAGGTATGGCAGAGAAAGATCGCAGTTCCCTTTTGGAGGCGATCAAAGATCTGACCGATTACCAAGACGAAGTTGGAATCATCTTCGAGAAGTTCTCTACCCTAAATGCCGAAGAGCAAAAGGTGATCGACAGAGCTCAGAACGCGCTGAACAAAGCCAAGATCGAACTCGAAGAAGCCGAAAAGGTTACAGACAACTGGTGGAACAATCTTTGGGGACGTAAGTCGCGCATTAAACGCAAAGAAGAGGAACTCAAAGCCGCAGAAAAGGCTCGTGATGCCGCAGACCTGCGCGCCAAGCAAATGTTCCAGGAGCGTATTGAGAATGCAGACATTCAAACCTTGCTCAACGAGCTTTCTTATAAAAGTCAGGCTGCAGTTACCCGTTTGAAGAACCGCGAGGTAGAGATCAAAGAAGTAGAAGAAAAACTGCAAGTGGCTATCGTAGAAGCTTCCAAGAACCACAACAAGGCCTTGGAGAAAAAGCAAGAGACCGAAGAAAAACTAGAGGAGCAATACGCTTTGCTAAAGCAAGCTCGTCAAGAGCTGGAGGAGATTACTGACAAGCAATCTCCAGAATATTCAGAGGCTATAGCTAAGATCACTCAACTGGAACAAAAGGTAGAAGAACTGGAAGGCCTTAAAAACGCCTACACTACCCTTGCCGCTTCTAAGGACAGCTTTGTGCACAAGCACAACTTGACCATCAAGGTATTGACTTCCCTGCGAAGTAATTTGCAGTCGCATAGAGCCAAACTTAAAAGTGATACCGATGAGCGCTTGAAGTATTATGACGGTTATGTTGTAGCGCTTAAAGCGAGAACCGATCAGGAGTTTGCGGCCATCTTAGAGCACTTAGGTGTAAAGACAGACGAGCACATTGGACAGACCCTTGCAGCAATGCACACGGCTTCTGCCAAAGCACGTCAGCAGATGATGGACAATATCCCAGTACACGAAAAGGTGATGCAAGGTGTATACAGTTCTTATGCGGAGGCTTTGCAAGAGCTACGTAAAAAAGATGCGGAGATCCAAAAGGACTTTGCCAACCGATACGGCATTGACATGAAGGAGATCTTTGAGGATTATTACGCTACCGACGATGCTCCTGCGCCTAGCGGTGACGGTGGAGGCGATGACCCGGCTCCTACTCCGGACCCTGCAGACGACGACTTGCTCGGATAAAATCCGAAGCCATATCTAAACATTAAACTTTTCACGTGAAAGCGCGAGCTTATGGGCTTACATGACATAGTGACCCCCTTGGATTCTGCTGTTCTAGAAACCAAAGAACAGTACAAGGCGTATTTTAAACTGGTCAAACACGGATTCAATGCGCTGGTAGATGCCTTAAAACAAAAAGACATTTGCACAGCAAGAGAATTGGAGTTCCTTTCGCAGTATTGTGAACTCATGCTTTACAGCTTGGAGGCCTTTCGCGTGAAATACCTTTTTGATGACGAAGAAAAGATGCGGATCGACTTGACAGAGTCTGGATTCCCCAATTTTTTGGAGTTCCGATACCTGCTCAATGACCTGGCCCTCAAGCAAGAATTCATAGAAAAATTACCGCCGGCCCAGCAACTCAAAGAAGAGTTTCTGGATACGCTTTTAAAGCAAAAGAAACCGGTTGCAGACAAAAAGTTGCATCAGGCGGCGTCTATAGTTTACTATACGTCTGTAGATCGCAACTATATATTTCGACGCTTTGTACAAGGGAAGATCGTGCGCACCAACGACAGAACCATTGGTCGCAATTTGGTGAGTTGGTCTTTTTATGATGTGAGCCTCAACAGGCCCTTTGTCTGCTATATGTATTTCGATGTGAATAAGACCAGCGTGGCTGACTATCAGGCAGAGATCTATAAAGCTTTAGAAAAGGTAGCAGACCGCAACATGGATGTTGAAATGATGGCTTATGCCATAGACAAGCGTTTGCCCAAACTGTATCCGCGTAGCTTGAAGCTTATAGACCTCGGGCCATTGCACAGTATTTTTGCCAAAGACGAATTGGCCATAACGCATAGCTTGCTCAAGGCCATAGGTAATAAAGACCTTGACCTCTCGAATTTTGCATTCTCGCTGAGATCGGCAAAGATCGAATCTAAAGGCACCTTTAAAGAAGGCAGCCTGTTTAACAAGCAGCATTTTCAGATTTGGAGCGAACCCAAACGCGAAAGACTCTTGTTTGCACCGCACCGGACCCTGCAGATCTTGTATAACGACATTCCGGATGAACTGAATTTACTAACACAAAACCCGATAGAGATCCCCGCGGTTAACCTTTAAAATATGGAGCACAATACCACATTTCCCATCAAAAAGAACGAACTGGAAGCCCTGCGCGAAGAAGCAGCGTCTTACCTAAAAGGTGTACAGTGGGAACAGGGTATGAAAGCCAAGAACCGGAACAAGGACGGACAAGACGATTCTATTTTGCTCTATCTGTCTAAAGCGACGGGGAACGGCAAAACCGATGTCACTTCTGTTTCTAAGACTATTTTGGGACTCAAAAAACGTTTGCTGAACGATTCCATTGCAATCCCACTAGCGCTGAACCAATCGCTAATGGCATTGCAAGAAGGACTCAGCATGGGTATATGGCTTAAGGATGCGTATTCTGATGCCTGTGGCCTTTCTGCCATGCAAGAGCAGCGGAGCAGTTTAGATACCTCGCGCAGAAGAGAATACGACAGCAAGATGCACACAGCTACGGCTTTTATGCTCTACGGAACAGCCTATAAGACCCTTTTTGATCTGAAGCCCCACGCCTCAGACGACTTGAGTGTGCTTAAAAACAAATTTGCCGGTATTCCGGAGGTTTCATTGGCCTCACCTATTAAAGGAATTGCCTGTATGCTCTTTTACTTTGACAAGTATTTGAGCCATCCGGAGATGATCACCTCAGACAAAGATGTGATCGATTTTACAGTGGTATATTTTGAGGGGTTGATCAGTGAGATCCAACTCCGCATCAGTTCTTTAGAATATACCGAGACCATCACGGACAGAACCTACAAATTAGAAAACAGTGAATTTGCTGTTTCGGGTTGGGAGAATGTTTTTGAAGGCACTGCCCAGAGTGTGGAGTTCAATAAGATCGAGTTTGAGCAGATAGTTGGTAACCGCGATGCCAAGCACTTTGCCCGCCGTTTGACCGAGCGTATGCTGAGCTATGACTTTGCAGCCAAGAAGAACCCGTTTCAGGAACTTGGTGGCTTTATGCCGGTTTTTATGGGCTACGGGATTCCAGGTACGGGTAAAAGTATGCTTATAGCAGCCATGGCGACCCGCCTTAAAGAATACTGTGAGGTTTTGGAGACACCATTCTTATTCCATCCCATGCCAGACACGCTTATCTCTACCTTTCAAGGAGGTTCTGCGGAGAAAATGGTACAGTGGATGAAACCCATGCAAGACCCAACCAAGTTGATCTTCGCCCCTATTGATGACGCGGAGAACAACCTACAAGAGCGTACCGCTCAGGGAGTTTCTGCCGGGGTAAAAGAGGTAATTGGAGTGTTCTTGCGCTATACAGAAGGAGCTTATGCGGTAAACTACGGAAACAGTGCTATTGGACTGTTTACCAACCTACCGGAGATGCTGGACAAGGCAGTGATATCAAGGGTACAGGCCCGTTTTAAAATTGACGGAGCTAGAACCATTCCAGACTTTGTAGATCAGGATTATTTGTGGTGGAGCAAACTCAATGAAACCATGCCGGGCTTTGTAAACATGAAAGATCCGGAGCAATACGAATACCTGGCCAACCAAGGATTGGCCAAGAACTTAGGCGAGATCTTAAAGCATGCCGAGCGCCCGAGTGAAGAGCGCGTACTAGAGATCTTTGAACAAGTGGAATCTAAACACGCTCATGACAAGCATATGTTCTATGCCGAGTTGTACAAGAAGATCCAAGAAAGCTTTCCGTTCTTCTCCTCTCGAGATATTAGAAACATACAATCTGCCATTTCCTTGCGCTTGACAGACTTTGATTTGCCCGAGCAGTGGTTTGAGGATCCGAGCTTGTATTTCAAGCAAGATTACGACACCAAATACAGCATGCTGCAAGATCTGATGAAACAGAACATGAAGGGCTTGGACTTTTCAGACATCAGAAGACAAGAAGTGGTGCGCTATTTAGACAATGTAGCTACTATTGCCGATACGGACTTTAAGCGTAAAGTGGAACAGCGTATTAACGAGCTCAACATCCAAATGGAGGCTCGCGAGCAGTTTGAAAAAGGCACGGACTAATGAAGAAATTACAACAAGCAGGATTGTTTGGCGGCGGCTTGACCGTGGTTTCCGGACCGTTGGTGGCACGCTACAACGACTGTTTGGCCATGCTTGGAATCAAAGCTGTAGAACTTAAACGTTTTCAGATAGACGGTTTAGGTTGGAGTCCGGAGGTTGCTGCGGAGCTTAAGGACGACTATTACCTCAACTTAGGCGATGCCAATTCTTACGGGATCATCTTATCTCCGGAGCAGTTTGACCAGCCCATCTACAGACCGTTCCACAGTTTTGATAGAGACCTGATGTATGCTGTCTTTACGGCCTATCAGAAAGAGATCAAAGACATTACTAAAGATTCGGCCATCTGTTTGCACATAGATCAAGGTCTAGACACCTATTACGAGTCTTTTGATCTGCTTAAGATAGAGAAAGTAAGTGTTCACTTTAAGATCAGCGGTGATCTGGATAAGAACAAGGCCGAACAAATGGCCTTGATAGAAGAGTACAATACCGGGAATAATTTTTTCCACAGAGAGATCCATAAAAAGCTATTGGCCTCTGCACTGGCCTACGGTGATCTAAGAGATCGCAAAGTGCATCTGGAGCCTATCAGTGTAGAAGTGAATTCCTTTTACACCAAAGCTTTTGGCGGTGTCTTTGTCCTGCGAGATTTCATCAAAGAGATCATGGTATTTGAATCTATGGACACCTTTAAAAAGTCTATAAGCAATACGACTCATGAAGTGATGTTGTTCCACAAGGAACACGAAGAGCTGCACAAGACCTTGGTAGATCATCTTATTGTGGAATGTAACTTGAAACGAGCCGAGACCACTCCGAAGTATACACGGATCAAAAAGCATCTGTTAGTAGAACACCTCAAAGAGGCAGAGCATCCCATGGCAGAGATCTTGGAAAATGAATTCTTGTACAAACGCTATTTCAACACCCTAAGCCCAGACGAGCGCAAACTTATCAGTGGGGTGGAGATCTATAACGAGAAGATCGCAAAGAGCAATCAATACAAACGCAAGGACCTGGTAGATCATCGCATCTTTCTGGCCTTACACGAACCTCATTCTTCTATAGAAGATGAGCACCGCGCTTTGATCTGGAAGCTGCTGGTTAAAATAATGCCGCTAGACCCTGTGGCCCTTTACTGGTTTGACAAGGAAAGCTTTTACGAGCTATTTCCAAAATACGATGAATCTTATCAGGATTGGATCATTGAGCGGATCAAAGAACGCAATAAAGAATTTAAGTTATGACCATAGAGATCATTGTATTTATAGCTGCTATACTCTTTGGAATAGTAGCCTATTGGCGCGAATCCAAGAACAATAAGTTCTACCGTTTGGTGAACAAGATCACCCACAGCAAAGAGTTGCAAATGGCTCCGGAAAACCCGAAAGGTTTTCTTTACCTGCAACCCTTTTTGATGCGTTTGGTGTGGATTGCCGCTGGCTTTTTATTAGGTCTAGTATTGATCACCCTATTGACACCATTAAATCTATTTGTGGTTCAGTATTTTGTGAGCGCAATAGTCGGGACCTTAGCAGGGACCTATATCGCTTCTGCCTTTTTTGTTACCAAAGAAGGCCTTTCTAAGGAAAACCTGATAGAAGCGGTGCAAAAAGGCAAAGACTTTATAGAAGACTTAGCAGAAGGCAAGCCAGAGGCAGAAGCGCAGGAAACCTCTCAAGAAGCCTCAGAAACAGAACCAGAACCACAAGCAGAAGCCGAGCCCGAGGTGCCTAAAAAGAGCGCTAGAGACCGCCTGAGAGACAAAGGCATGATCAACTAATTAATACACCATGAGTAGACTCAAAAGATATTGGCAAAAAGGCAAAAAACAGAAGCGAATTGTAATTCTGCTCGGGTTTGTAGCTTTGCTATTGCTGTTCATTCTGCGTGATGATTACCAGCCGGCACTGCTGTTTGTGCGCAAGTATATATTCTTGATCCTACTCAGCGGAATCATCACTGTTTTTCTCTTCTCAAGATTTAGACGCTCTCCATCTACAGGAGCGCGTTTGGGCTATATTGCGGGAATCTTAGGTTGGTTTGGACTGCTTTGGTATGTGGGTTGGAGTTTGAATCTGTATCAGTTCATGCAGTCTTACAATGTATTCTCAGATCTGAACAAGATCGAAATACAAGAATTACCACTTACTCAGAACGAACGCATTCAGCCGTTCAACAATATCGTTACCATGGCCTATGAATCTATAGGTGAAACGCAAGAGGTGTCTTTGCCGCATTTGGTGCGCGTGGATGGCAAGAACCAATGGACCATGGCCGTACAGCCTGCAGAGGAATATATCTGGCAGCGCATTAATGACAATACCGAAGAACTCTTTAACGTAGATTCCACTACACCTTTTCCGCGCTTTTCTGAGGACAATAGGGTAAAGATCACTTTCTCTATTGGCGAGTCGCTGGCTTGGAGCCGCAATACGTATAATGCGGTGGTTCAACGCTTCGGATTCTTTAAGCTCTTTACCTACGAGCCGAGCGATGTATTTTACATGAAGAACGACGATGGCAAATGGGTGCAGGTAGTGAGCCTTATTAAATGGAAGGGCTTCTTTTTCCCCTACCCAACCTATGGAGGCGTTATGGTCATTGAACCGGGAGAGCACGATTTTGGCGACTATTTAGAGCGCATCCTTATCGGAAAGGGCACCTACTATTCTCCAGAACAGACCAAGAACTATCCGTATCTGCAAAGACAAAACATCTTAGCAGAGAAAGTTTCTCGTATGCAAGCACAGTCCTTGCAGTTCTTAGGCGGATTTACCGACCCCCTGCCTTGGAACAAGAAGACGGCGGTTAAGATCCCCGATCTGGAGGCAGATCAGAATCAGCAGCCTTTTGTTACCGATTTCAATTGGGAAGGCATGAGTGTGGGTGCCTATGATGGGCTTTACCACTGGTTTGGTTTGGAACCAATAGGCGATGAGCGCACTACCCTTTCTTTTAGTGTGATGATCCCTGCGGATGGAACAGATCAGTTGTTCTACTACAACCACGCAGCTAAGAACGAAGGCTTGGCTGGCGTTTCTGCCATGCCGCTTAAGGTAATTGAATCTCGTAAAGAATACGATTGGTCTGTGAACAGACCGGTAGAGTTTAGACCGTTCATTAAATATATTGGAGGACGCAAGCGCATGTTTGTGATCACCACCGTGACCTCTGCCCGAGAAGATTCCAAAAAGTTTGATGGCGCAGCTACACCAGACCTAGCGCTTATAGACACCGATTACCGCGATGTGGTATGGATAGATGCAAAAAAGCCACTCACTTGGGGCGATGCCATTTTAGAGCAATTGGGAGAAACTTGGAAGGCAGACGAGAACTTAACCGACCAGCAATTGTATCCAGATCAGGACTTGGACTTTCAGCAAGAGAAAACAACCGATAGTTTACTTATAGATAGCGAGCGTGTCGCCGTACCGGGAGATACGATTCAGTAGACCTCACAACAAGAAATTCCACACCAGGCCAAAGCGGATCACCGCATCGCGGTATGGGTTCTGTGGGTCTGCGAAGTAATTCGGGTTGGAACTGAAGAGCGAATTGAAGTGCTCGTACTTGAAGTACACTCTTGTTTGACGCACCTTTACGTTAAAGAACAGATCGATCAGCGGAAAACCACCAAATTCCTGCTCGTTCTGCAAGTAAAACTCTCCAAGCACAGGATCATATCGATTCATCTCATAAGAGGTAAAGTATTTAAAAGTCACACCCGTCTGTACAAAGAGCGCTTTTTCAAACCATTCATCTTCGTAGAAGAGGGAGTTTCTAGTCACCAATTCGGGTACTTTAAATACACTTTCTCCGTCTAAAAGGGTCTGATACATGATGGTGTTGTTCAGACCGAACTTACGCCAACGCAGTTCGCGAGATACCTTGACCTTTAAATAATCTACGCGGCCGCCAAACTGGAACGGCTGCGGCGTGGTATAGCTTTCAGATCCGTCAGTCGATGTAACTGTTACGCCATCGAAATAAGCATAATCCTCTATTCCGGTATAGGTCACCTCCGCATCAAAAAGCTTGTCAGAGGTTAAAAGAAACTGAAACTGTTGCTGCTTTACATTCTCAAAATCATTCTGCCAGTTATAGCTTATATAATCACTTTGATGCAGCAAGAAGTTGTAATTGGGCGCTCGAGAAGTTATAGCGGCTCTAATGCGGACCTTGTTGTTATCATTGATGGCGTAGCCAGCGCTACCTTCTAAGTAATTTGCGTCAAAATCGCCACTGACATTCACTCCTATGCGTCCTTCCAGATCAAAGCCCTTGTAGCGTTTTGCATAGCTACCTCCCACACTGATAAAATCGCCTTTCAATCGATTTGGGATGGTCTGATTGTCTAAAAAGATCACCCTTTCATAACCGTAATTAAAATTGGTATAGCCTGCATAAAAGTTCATATCTCCAATTACAGGATTCTTGTACTGCAGGTTTCCTTCGGCGTAAAACTCTTCTAGAGTAGAGCGGTCCTGCAAGTTAGTGGATTCGTATGCAGGTCCGAAGCCATCAAAAGGAGCTTCCTGAAAATATTCAAAATACTTATCCTCAAAACTCACTATACTACCCACGCGCAAGGTGTTGGTCTGGGTAGAATCTGGTTTGATCAAAGCGTAATCTTGATCTAAATGAAAGCGCTTACCCACCAAGATATTCTCTGCATCTTCAAAATTTACCTCCACCCGACCGCGATCGTCAAATTCGGGATCGCCTGAGGTGAATATCGGAATGAAATCATCTCGGATCCCGCCGTTCTCGTTGTTGAGCAGGTCTTGGGTAACCATATGAGCACGGCCCCGATATCGTCCATTAGGCGATGTATAATTGGTAGTGAATCTAAAATTTCCGGTAGAGGTTAAAGTACTCTGGTAATTACCTAAAGAGCGCAAACCTTTGTAGGCGATAGAGAAGTTGAGATTCGGTTGCGTATTTATGGTAAAGAAAGCGTCTAACTGCTGCCCTTGTTGAAATACCGTCTTAAAATACAGCTCTGTTAGCGGCGTAGGCACACTGTAATAGTAGGTATCCTCGATCTCCATATAATTGAAATGACGTGCTCTTGCCCCAAATTCTGGAGCCAAGCTCACTTTGGTCAAGTCATAACCCAAACTGTTATAGGTCTGCCCAACATTGGCAAAGGGTAAGAGTTCAAAATCGTCTTTGCGCAGATAGTTGAATTTATAATCCTTGGCCAAGGTCAAGGTAGTGTCTAAGCTTGTGGTGTCTCGTTTTACCGAAATGATCTTGTACAGATCTATAGGTGGACGGTCTGTGGGATTGGTAATATTGTTGTCAAAGGCATCACCCTGATTGTTGTTGCGACCGTCTGTATTGCCCTGCTGATTAAAGGGAACTCCGGTGCGTTGTCCCAAGGCAGAGCTAAAACCTGCGAAGAGCATCAGCACAACCAGTACACTTAAAATAGATCCGTCTCGATCTGCGGGCAATAAAAAAAATCTGCGCTTCATTCCAGTAGTTGCACGCAAAGTTATACTTTTCGAGCTATTCTTATCTTAAATTTGTCTGTGCTGAAGTTAAAAATTCATAAAACCCTGTTGGAATGCGGAACCGACGAAGCCGGACGTGGGTGTTTGGCGGGCCCCGTAACAGCAGCAGCGGTGATCTTACCAGATGATTTTAAACTTCCTGCACTCAATGATTCAAAAAAACTCACTCACAAACAACGCGAAAAACTCCGCCCGATCATAGAAGAAAAGGCCTTGAGCTATGCGGTCTGCCATGTTTGGATGGACGAGATCGATAAGATCAACATCCTCAACGCCTCCATTACAGCCATGCAACGTGCTATTAAACAATTGGACCCTAAACCCGAATTCATTGCAGTAGATGGCAATCGATTTAAAGCTGTAGATAAAATTCCTCATGAATGCGTCATTAAGGGAGACGGCCGCTATTTACACATAGCAGCAGCCTCTGTTTTGGCCAAGACCTATCGAGACGATATCATGCTAGAATTGCATGAAAAATTCCCAGAATACGCCTGGAACGCCAATAAAGGCTACCCGACCGCGGCGCACAGAGCGGCCATAAAAGCACAAGGCAGTACACCCTATCACCGTATGAGTTTTAAACTTTTACCGGAACAACTAAAATTAGACCTCTAGTCTGTTAAAAACCTTTCGATAAACAGAATAAAGTCTGTTTTCTTTGCGTTGCAATTCCTAGTATTTTTGTTTAACAAGATGGGGCAACACAAATCATATTTCCAATTTTTCGCTGGGACCAAATTTGGTCTGATCATCTCTTTGATATTGCTGATGTGCGGTTGTGAGTCGCAGCGCAAGTTTGACGGTAAACTGAGTTTTTATTTACCTGCCGATGCGAGTATGATAGTTCGCAGTCATGACCCAAAAGACATGATGAGCGAACTGGAGAATAACAGTTTCCTTCGCGGATTAAAGACCTCCGACAGTTTGCCGGGAATTGCTGCGCTCTTTGCTCGTTTTGACACCTTAGACCTCCAAGGCGAGACTTGGTTGGCACTATCTCCAAGCACTGATAGTGTACCCCACATTAGTTTGATCACTAAGGTGGCTGACGTGGTGGTGGCAGATAGCACTTCTACCGAAACTTGGCTACAGGCCTTGCGTAAAAATCCTCAGCAACAACTCGAAATCAAAACAGCAGCAGGCTCCTTGTATTTACAGCTCAAAGCAGGTGTTTTACTCGCTGCAAACTCGAGCAATGGTTTGAGCCTCAATCTCGCTGGTCCCGGAGAGAATATCACACAACTCGATAAGCTTGCCAATTCTTTGAATACCGAAAAAGCTGCTGTATTTATAAAGGACGGTCTGGGGAGCTCATTACAATTGGGAAGCGGCTGGAAAGGGCTTTCCCTTGAACTGCAGCCGGATGCTTTTGGTTTCTACGGAGTTGGACAAAGCAAAGATAGTACGGCTGTTTGGAGTAAAAACGATTTTGGAACCCCAACCGCGCTTGATCTTACTGAGATCGCCCCGGCAAATTCAACCTTTCTCATAGAACGCAGCTTTAGACGTCCTTTAGATAGTCTTCAAAACGAGGCTGTAACATCCTTGAGCGGTCAACTCCTCGACAACAGCAGTAGTTATGGGTTTATGGAGACTGCCGCAGGCAAGGTCTTCGCCCTAAAGGCTTTAGATACGGTCAATATGCAAGAGTTATTGAATGCCTACAGCTCGGCTTCAGATCGTTTTAGAGATATTAAACGCTATGCGCTTACAGATAGCTTGAAGTTCGAAACTGTTGGAATTCCCGAGCTTGAGCAAATAAGCGCAAGCACCTATTTTAAACTGGGGATGTATTATCTCTTTCCTGAAGAAACTGTTGCAGGAGAAGCCGTTATTAGCAGTTATAGAAATCAGGCTACCCTTGCCAATAGACCGGATTATGACGGAATTGATCAGCGCCTTAGTGATGCGGGGCATCTTCGAGTCTTCGGAGAACCTGAGAGATTGAATGCATACTTGGGTAGCAGTACTGGTATTTTTGGAATGCAAGCAACTGCAAAAACAAATCAGACGCATCAGCTTATGGGGCTCCAATACACGGCTACCGACGGGGTTTTGTATATACAAGGGCAAACGGTACTTCCGCAGACCAAACAAAGCTCCGACGGAATTAAAGAACTCAAAAGCATTGCGCTTAAGCTACCGCCATTATCGACTCCGCAGTGGTTTACAAATCACAGGACAAAAGGCAAGGATATTGTATATCAAGATGTGGAGAACAACTTGCATTTGCTGGCCTACAATGGTAAATCCCTTTGGACTCGCAAACTAAATGAACCTATTTTAGGCAAGATCCAAGAGGTTGACTTGCTTAGAAACGGCAAGCTACAATTGGCATTTGCGACAGCGAGTCGACTTTATATTATAGATAGAAACGGAGATGACGTAGGGCCCTTTCCTATCAAGTTTAGAGATGAAGTGACCCAACCCTTGGCCGTTTTTGATTACGACAACAATAGAAAATATCGCTTTGTCGTAGTGCAAGACAAGAACATTCTTATGTATGACAGCCAAGCAAAGATCGTGAAGGGCTTTGGCTTTACAGAGGCTCCTACTACTTTAGCTATGGCGCCACAGCATTTGAGAATAGGAAACAAAGACTATCTCACTTTTCCGCTTTCGGACGGACGACTACTTATTAAGAGTCGTGTGGGGAAAGACCGGGTGAAGGTGAATGGCAACTTTGAGTTTGGCACTTCGCCAATTTTTGAAGAAGGAGGAAATTTTGTTTTTCTATCGGGAGATAAAACCAAGGTCAGTATTGACTCTCGTGGCGGAATAAACAGAAAAGACCTAGGAGTTGCCCAAGGGTTCTCACTGGTGATTAGGGGTAAAACCACGGTTTCCTTAGATGAAAACTTACTGCGGATAAACGGCAGACTCTACGAACTGCCTTATGGAGTCTACAGCCCGCCTAGTATCCATCAAGTGGGCAGACAGCGCTATGTTACTTTAACTGACCTTCAGGAGAAAAAGGTCTATGTCTTTAATGACAGCGGAGATCTGCTGCCAAACTTCCCAGTATATGGAACCACCGCTGCTGTTATCGGGGACGCAAACCGTAATAGAAGTGCCAATTTACTTACCCAAAGCGACCAAAACACCTTGACCATCTACGAGTACTAATCTCTAGGAATTGATACAAGAAAAACCCTGAAATTTCATTGTTCGGACAGATAGTTTTAATTTTTAATTAACTTTAAGTCAACTAATTAAACCGTCACAATAATGATATCCAATGTGCAAAGACTGGCATGCATCAGTATGCTATTCTTACTCCTTGCCCCTACTTTACAAGCTCAGACCAAACGCATAAAAAGACCTCACGGTAGCATAGGCGTAAGTAGCGCCGATCGCTTTGTTAGAGAGTCATTCGACCTGTATGACAAGGTTTATCGCTATGAGAGTTATGCCGAAAATGGTACGCCTTTAAGTGAAGACGATATCAATGTGTTGGAATACGCTTTAGACGATGTAGATGGTTTACTGTTGAGTGCTCCGAATGTTGTTGCCGATCTAGATGGCGCCGGTGCGTTAAAACAAGCTAAAGGTGTGTTGCAGATCAACAAAGCGAAAAAGGCACTCCGATATTGTGTGGAGACTATACCCGTGCTTTTAGCAGGCAGTAGCAGCTCCGAAGAGGAATCCGCTGAAACAGAAGAGTCTCAAGGTCCTACTTCTGAGACTGAAACAGCAGGTGGCAGCGAAACTGAGAACACCGAGGGAACCTCCAATGACCCGCCTATCACCATAAACACCAAATACGATTTCGTACCTGGTGATGAGATCTTGTTTACCGATGATTTCTCTGCAGATTTTGTGGGTGACTTCCCAGCCAAATGGAACACCAACGGCAGCGGTGAAGTTGTTACCTTTGGAGATGAAAGCAGCAAATGGTTAGAACTGAGCTCGGGTTACGGAACACTCTTTGTCCCAGATGTGACTTCGCTACCAGAAGAATACACTATAGAGTTCGATGTGCGCACTGCAGGGCTAAGTAGAAAAACTTCGAGTACTGCCAGATTAAGAATCAGTTTAGAAGAAAATAACGGCTTAAGACAGACAGACAATCGTGTGGAATTATCGGTGAGCTATCCGCAGTATACCGCGAACGAAGCTCGAATTTACAGCCGCATTAAAGGACAAGACCCGATCAACAACGGCTTGGCGGCCGAACTGCGCGAAGAGCAACTCCAAATACACCACTACGCCATTGCAGTGAACAAGCGCAGGGTTCGACTTTGGGTAAATCAGAAGAAACTTTTAGATGTACCTAGAGCGCTACCGGAAACAGCAATTATGAATAGCGTTAAATTGAACATCCATACGTTTAAAGATGGCGTAGAACGACTTTTTATAAGCAATTTCAAAGTTGCCAAAGGCGGATTAGACCTAAGGCGTACATTGCTCAATGACGGACAAGTTTCCACCTCTGGGATATTATTCGATTCAGGCTCAGCAAGCATAAAACCACAATCTTACGGTATCATCAAGCAGATCTCTCAAGTGCTGACCCAAGACAAGAATATGAAGTTAAAGATAGTAGGCCATACCGATAGTGACGGGAACGACGATACCAATCTGAGCCTTTCTAAGCAGCGTGCCGCTGCAGTGAAACAAGCCTTGGTTTCGATCTACGGAGTAGATGGCTCTAGACTGAGCACAGATGGAAAAGGCGAGCAAGACCCAATTGCAGACAATAGCTCTGCGGAGGGAAAAGCCAAGAACAGACGTGTGGTCTTTATTAAAGAGTAATTAAGAGAGTGCGGCAGCAGCGAATTCGGCCTCAAAAAGCTCGGCAAAGTATTGCTTGAGTTTTGCTTTTACTTCTTCCATGGAGACGGCTGTTTGCCCGAGTTCTACATTTAGAGAAGTGACCGCCTTATCTTTGATCCCACAAGGGATCATATGGTCAAAATAACCCAAGTCCGCATTGACGTTAAAGGCAAAACCGTGCATGGTCACCCACCGGCTAGCACGCACGCCCATGGCGCAGATCTTGCGCGCAAAAGGTGTACCTACATCTAACCAAACCCCTGTCTCGCCCTGAGATCGTTCGCCTTTTAGACCGTAGTCTGCCAAAACACGAATTATCATTTCTTCCAGCAGACGCAGGTATTTGTGAATGTCGGTAAAGAAGTTTTCCAGATCGAGTATGGGATAACCCACCACCTGACCAGGTCCGTGGTAGGTTATATCGCCACCTCTGTTTATTTTATAGAATTTAGCGTCAATGGCCTCCAATTGCGCCTCTGGAATTAGCAGATTGTCAAAGTCACCACTTTTGCCTAAGGTGTAGACATGCAGATGCTCTACAAACAACAAATAGTTGGGAGTGAGTTTGTCATCTTCTTGGCGGCGGTTGTGGATCTTGATATCCAAGATCTGCTGAAAGAGTTCTTCCTGATAATCCCAGGTCTCTTTGTAGTCTCGCCTGCCGAGATCCTCAAACTGGATTTTCTTATTCAGGGCCATCAATTGCCTTTTAGTCTTCTAGAACAACCTCAATGTCTAGTAGGTCTGGGTCTTTCATATACTCCATAAAATTCACAGAGTAATACAAGGTCTTGCCATCATTACTAAAGGTTGCGGACTCTCTATTGGTAGATTTTATTCTTCTAGGAAAGGTGTATTCCAGCTTATACGAAGACGAACTCAAGAACATTTCCATGCTCTTCATACTGTCTATTTGTACTTGGTATTTTTCGGCATCGACTATATAAGCATCTCTTTTGAAAACATTGTTCTCAAAGGAATAGTTCACCTTTACATTCTCTTCGTTATTGGCAGGTTGCTGCTGAGCGCCTTGATCACCAGAGTTCATCATGCCATTGAGATTGTTGAACCCATCGTTGATATTATTGGCTTCTGAAACATCTTTGAAGTCTGTAAAGATGTTGAATTTCATAAGACCTTCTTCTTCGTCGATCTGCATGCGCATCTTAAAATTCTCCATGGCCAAGATCTCATTGCGCTCTTTGGCGGGCAAGGCCATGATACTGTCTTTGTTCTGTTCTATAAAGTCCTTAAAATCAATTATAGAGTCTACTTTTTCTTTCTCTCCTTCTTCTTCTCCACCTCCCATGTCTCCGGCCATACCCATAAGTTCTGAAGCGTCGAAGTTCACAGATAAGCGACCGCTACCATCGTCGTTCATAGTCATTTGTTCGGTAAAATTACAGCTGATCATGACCAATCCGATCAGTAGCATTGCCAATTTGCTAAATAGTTTCATAGTGTTGCTGATTATCTCTCTGGGTTATTTAATATGATAAGGGCGGCTACCACTCCGGGCACCCATCCACAAATAGTTAATATTAAGACGATTACAATAGACCCGCAGCCTTTATCGATCACCGCCAAAGGTGGAAAAAGGATACTGAGTAAAACGCGCCATATGCTCATAAATTCAAAGGATAAAGATACATTAATTAATACAGATAGGACGGCAGAGGTGGCAATGTGTTACGCTGTACTCTGCGGATTTTTTCTACGCCTCATTTTCCCTACTTTTGAGTGTGAAGTATTTTGTCCTTATAGCGCTGTTTCTGTTACTACCAGCATCGGCTTTGTCGCAATATGTCTTTGAAGGTCAAGTAGACCCTAGCGATTGGAACGGACAGGCCTATCTGTCAGAGATCAAAGACTATCGCAAACTCAATGGTGTTTTTAACGAGCAACTCATCCAGCGTGTGCCTTTGGATAGTTTGGGTATATTTCGTTTTAGCGGCAATTCCCTATCCGAAGCAAATAAACTTTACCGTATTCACGTAGATCGCTGCGCCTCTTACGAGCAAGACCTTAATCATTTTACGGGCAATTGTGAGCACAGCAAAGCCATGATCATCATTGCCAACAATAAAGACAGTATTAGCCTGCCACAGCGTTTTGACAATGAGATCTTCTGCGAGGCCATTAGTACCAATGAAGCCACCCTGGCCCTACTTAAGGTAGATTCTATCATGGAGGCGATGAAGTACGAATTTGTAGGTCTGCGCTCCGAAGCAGCTGTAAATAATTTACTCGACACTTGGACCAAACGCCTACACGAGTTTGGAGCTGAGCAAGACCCTCTGGTAGGAATCTATATTTACACCGCCCTGACCAACAGAAGCACCATTTTTTACGATCATCATTTAAGATCATTGAACAAAACAGATTTCTACGATACCCTTAAAACGCGTTTAGAAGATCAGTATCCGGAGGCGGCCACTAGCAAACAGTACTTTAAAGAGCTTCAAGCAGATAAAAGCTTGGCCATAATGGAAGAACCAGCAGATCATTCGAACTTGTATTTTGGCGGAGGTGTTTTGGTTTTATTGCTGATGGGTGCTGGCTATTTCTACGGACGCAAACGCCCTGGAAAGATCAAAGCAGCACTCACTCCTCAGGAAGAAAAGATCTTGCAACTCATTAAAGCAAACAAGACCAACAAGGAGATCGCCAGCGAGTTATTTATCAGTCACAGTACAGTAAAATCCCATGTAAACAACATTTACCGCAAATTGGGTGTTACTTCTAGAAGCGAGATTAAGTCTCTATCTATCAAATAATTATAAAATTTCAAACGGGGGTCTAGTACCCGATTCCAACGGGAACTCTTTCCTATAGGCTAGTCTTTTAGCCACTTTCGTCGCTGAACAAAAAATGATTCAGCATGAAAAATACCACCCTCTTATTATTGCTCTTAACGAGCATTAGTTTGGCCCAGACCAATAGCAATCTTATTACCGACACCAAGGGTCGGGAAGTGCTCTGGGGAAGTTTCGAAAAGGCCGATCTTACCAAACCGCAATTTGTAAATTGGTTCCAAAAGGGCTACGACAATTACCAGCCCGATGCAACCGTAGTAAGCAAGCTTAGCGAATCCATAGCAGCATACCAGTTAGAAGTCTATATGGGAACCTGGTGTGGTGACAGCAAACGGGAAATACCTAGGCTAATCAAGCTTTTTGAAGCTTTAGAAATGCCTAGGGAAAATGTACAGATGATCGCCGTCCGCGGAGATGGGGTATTTTACAAGCAAGGCCCAAACCAGGAGACCTTAGGCAAGAATATTCATTGTGTCCCTACAATAATCGTCTATAAGAACGGGCAAGAGATCAACCGTATCGTTGAAGACCCAATAGTGAGTTTGGAAGCAGATCTGCTCGCCATTATAGAAGGAAACTATCAGCCACAGTATCCTATCGCGAACGCTTTGGGCAGCCAACTTTCTAATGACAAGGATCGAGGCCTATCAGACAAAAGACTGAAAAAGCTCGCTTCTAAATTCATTGATAAGACCTCTTCTTTTTATGAACTCAATACTTTAGCCTATGTGCTCAGCACCCAAAATAAAGAGCAGCAAGCGGTGAGTGTGCTCAAATTGAATAGTTTATTATTTGAAGATGAAGCCCAAGTACACTATCGTCTGGGTAAAAAACTAGAAGAACTGGAAATGTATGAAGAGGCTTTAGTCGCTTACAGCAAAGCCATAAGCCTTAAACCAGAGATAGCCGATTATACCCAAGCACTTGAACGTATTAAGACTACCAAAGAAGGGAAATAAATTGCTGCCCTGAAGAATTTAATAATAGAGGCAAAAACTGTAATTTTGCCTCTTAAATTCTTTAGCATGCAATTGTCTGAGCAAGAACTGGTGCGCCGCGAGAAGCTGGCGCAGATCAAAGCCTTAGGGATAGACCCATATCCGGCAGCGGAGTTTCCCGTTGACCATACTTCTGCAACCATTAAACAGGAATTTGCAGAAGGTAAACAGGTTGTTGTTGCCGGTCGATTGATGTCTAGAAGAATTCAAGGAAAAGCTTCCTTTGCCGAACTTCAAGATGCTGATGGGCGTATACAAGTGTACTTTAACCGGGACGAGATCTGCCCGGGAGAAGACAAAACTGCTTACAACGAACTTTATAAAAAGCTGCTTGACATTGGTGACTTTATTGGAATCCACGGAGAGCTCTTTACCACGCAAGTTGGTGAAAAGACCGTAATGGTAAAAGAGTTTGTGCTTTTGAGCAAAGCTTTAAAGCCGCTTCCACTACCTAAAGAAAAAGACGGGGTCATTTACGATAAGTTTGACGACCCGGAGCAGCGCTACCGCCAGCGTTATGCAGACTTGGTGGTGAACCCTCAGGTTAAGGAAACTTTTGTGAAACGCACCAAACTCTTCAATGCCATGCGCGAGTTCTTTAACGAGGCTGGTTATTTTGAAGTGGAGACTCCAATCTTACAACCAATTCCTGGAGGTGCTGCGGCACGACCATTTATAACCCATCACAACAGCTTGGACATTCCGCTTTACATGCGAATTGCCAATGAGTTGTATTTAAAGCGACTTATTGTTGGTGGTTTTGACGGCGTTTATGAATTCTCCAAGAACTTCCGCAACGAAGGTATGGACCGCACCCACAATCCGGAGTTTACTGCCATGGAGATCTATGTGGCCTATAAGGACTACAACTGGATGATGGACTTCTGCGAAAAGCTTCTGGAACACTGTGCTATGGCCGTGAACGGAACCACCAAAGCGACCTTTGGAGAGTATGAAGTAGATTTTAAGGCACCGTACAAACGCATCAGTATGCGCGATTCCATTTTGGAGCATACCGGCTTTGATATCTACGGAAAGTCAGAAGAAGAGATCCGCGAGGCTTGTAAAGAACTTGGCGTTGAAACTGATGAAACGATGGGCAAAGGAAAACTCATAGACGAGATCTTTGGTGAGAAGTGTGAAGGCAACTACATCCAACCGACCTTCATTACCGACTACCCTAAAGAGATGAGTCCATTGTGCAAATCACACAGAGAGAATCCGGAACTTACCGAACGTTTTGAACTCATGGTGTGTGGTAAAGAGATCGCTAATGCCTATTCGGAGCTGAACGATCCTATTGATCAGCGTGAGCGCTTTGAGCATCAGCTTAAATTAGCCCAAAAAGGAGACGACGAGGCTACGGAATTCATTGATTTTGACTTTTTGCGCTCTTTAGAATACGGCATGCCTCCTACCTCTGGTATGGGAATTGGTATGGACCGACTCATCATGTTTTTGACTGACAATCAGTCTATTCAAGAGGTGTTGTTCTTCCCGCAAATGAAGCCAGAGAAAAAGCAAGTGGCTTTGACCGATGAGGCCAAGGGAATTTTAGAATTGCTTCGCAAAACCCAGACACTTCCACTAGGAGATTTAAAAGAGCAGGCTGGGCTTTCTAACAAAAAATGGGACAAGGCCATTAAAGAACTTACTAAGAACGGTATGGCTAAAGTGGAGAAAACTGGGGAAGTGCTAATGGTGAATATAGTCGGTTAACCCCTCCTATCGGATTCATTTAATCTTTGTATACAGACTAATTACCTCGACTAGTGGCACAGGTAAATGTGCTGCCTTGTAGTGTAGCTTATAATTTTTATGATGGTAAGAGCGTTGTTAAAGCAACACTAGACTATCCATATGAAAGTATCTGTTATTACACTATTGCTGCTTTTAGGAACTCAAACCCTACTATTTGGTCAACGCAGCACCGATATTAAGACCGCCATTGACGAAGCATACATCAGCGCCCGTTTTACTGGAAACGAAGACAGCCCGCACTACTACAAGCCGATCAATTTAGAAGTGGTCAACAATGAAAGTGAGGTATTGACACTCATCATCGATACCGGGCAGATCTTGTATTCAGAAAACCCGGATGAGCAAGACATCATCATTACTCGCGATGAAGAGATCACCCTAAAACCTCAAGAAAAAAAGACCATTCCACTATACGGCATGTGCATTCAAGAATATAACGCCGCTCCGGATGCAACCACAGTTTATGAGCTCGGAACTAAAGCCAAAGGCAACTTAGCTACGCTTGCCATGCGCATTCAAAAAGAGAAAGCCTTTGGGATAGCCGGACAACAGGCTGTTTGGGCACTTACGGACGGGCGCCCAATGGGTGAAATTGCCAGTATGGACTTAGAGCAAACCACAGCAGCACGCGACATGGTAATGGATCTGGTTGCTGCTGATACTGTAACAGTAGTCGGCGAAACTATTAGACGCCCTAGAAACAACGGGCTTATAAAACGATCTATGGAGGGCAATTTCAATTACCGGATCTCTCAGGAATCTGACGTGCATATTGCCCTTTTTAACCAAGACAATATTGTACTGGACGAGCTTTTCTACAAGGCTGCAGTGGCTCCCGGCTCTCATAGTTTTGAATATACCCTTGACCGGATGATAGACCCAAAACAGTACTATTACATTAGATTGATCATTAACGGCGAGATAAAGATCAACTTTGAAATGGAACCGCGCAGTTAACCTCCGCAGAAAAAAATCAAAATACTTGTCCCCCTTTTCTAATACAGCTTCGTAATAAGAGTGTAAGTAATTAATAACTAAACTCTTTTTTATGAAAAATGCACTGAACTGGTTTGAGATCCCTACTGTGGATTTTGAGCGCGCAAAAAATTTTTACGAAGCAGTTTTCCAAGCAGAAATGGAAATCTTAACCATGCCTGAGTTCGATCAGACCATGGCCTTTTTTCCTTCGGACCAAGAGCAAGGTGTTGGTGGTAGTATTGTAAAAAGTCCAGACGCTAAACCCGCTCAAGTAGGTTCACTGATCTATTTAAACGGAGGCGATGACCTTTCTAATCCGCTTGCGCGGGTGGAGGCTGCCGGAGGACAGATAGCAATCCCAAAAACCTCCTTGGGACCGCATGGATTTTTTGCGACCTTTACAGATACCGAGGGGAATCTGGTTGGATTTCACTCACCAAACTAATCAATTAAAATACGAGAATAATGAAAGATTTTATGTTGATCTTTATTGGAGAGACCTATGCAGATATGGGTTTGTCTCCAGAAGAGCTACAAGAACGCATGGGCAAGTGGTTTGCCTGGAGCAATAAAATGGAAGCCGCTGGCATTGTAAAAGGCGGCGAAGCTTTGCACGACCCGGTGCGCAGAATCTCAGGGCCAGACCGCGTGGTAACCGATGGTCCCTTTGCAGAAAGTAAAGAGCTGGTTGGCGGTTACTTTATTGTAAGCGCCAAAGACATGGACGAAGCTGAAGAAATAGCACAGGATTTCCCAGACTATGACTTGGGCAGTACCGTAGAGATCAGTGAGATCATGGTTTTTGATCAGTAGTGGAGAGTCAAATTGTCGATCATCTTTTCAGACACCAATACGGAAAGATGATCGCTGTCTTGACGAATATTTTTGGGTTGCCGCATCTGGAACTTATAGAAGATGCGCTACAGGACACCTTTGTCAAAGCCACGCTGCAATGGCGAAAAAAAATTCCTGAGAATCCGGAAGCTTGGTTTATCAAATCTGCCAAGAACAGAACTATAGATCTGCTTAGAAAAGTCAAGGCAGATCAAGTCCGCAGCGATAAAATTTCTCATGGAGCTGCCAGTATTCACCTCAACGATTTGTTTTTAGACCACGAAATAGAAGACAGCCAACTTCGGATGATCTTTGTGGCTTGTCATCCGGAACTAGCCCCAGAAGAGCAATTGGCATTTGCCCTAAAAACCATCTCCGGCTTTTCGCTTAAAGAAATTTCTGCAGCCTTGCTGACCAAAGAAGAAACCATAAAAAAGCGCCTGAGCAGAGCTCGTAAAAAGGTAGCAGAAAAACAAATTCGCTTTGAATTTCCAGATAAATCGGAATTAAGTGCAAGACTTGCTGGAGTTCTACGGGTGATCTACTTGATCTTTAATGAAGGGTTCCACTCCACCAAAAGAGAACAATTGGTCGACCGTGAATTGTGTGGCGAAGCCCTTAGACTGAATCAACTCCTACTTAAAAAAGAAATGCTTCGCTCTGGCAGTAGCTATGCCTTGTTCGGCCTGCTTTGCTTCCATGCAGCCCGCTTGGATAGTAAGGTTTCAGAAAACAATAGTATTATAGATCTAGAACACCAAGACCGCAGTCTTTGGCATTTCCCACTGATAAAAATTGGTAATGACTCCATGAACAAAGCCGTGACCTACCCTGATCGATCTAAATACCATCTGGAAGCGGCCATAGCTGCAGAGCACCTTAAAGCTAAATCTTTTCAATACACGGATTGGCATGCTATTTTAGCCCTTTATAAGAAACTACAGCAGCAAAACCCGAACGAACTAGGCAGACTCAATATCATCATTGTTCTGATCCAGCTTAAAAAATTCGATCTGGTAGCGGGAGAACTACCACTTATAGACGAATCAAAATTGAATCAACGGGCCTATCTCTTATGGGCGACCTGGGCAGATTTTCACTACAGAACGGGCGACAAAGAATCGGCCTTAAGATATATAGATAAGGCCCTAGAGACCGTTAACAATGAATTGGAAAGGAACTACCTCTTAAAAAAACGCAATGATTATTTATAGCTTAGAACCACAATTGACTGCCAGCGAATTCGAGCATTTATTAAAGGCCTCTACCCTTGCCGAGCGCCGACCGAAAGATCTTGACACCTTAGCTTCTATGTTAAAGCAGGCCGACATCATTCTTACGGCAAGAGCCGGGGAAAAACTCGTTGGTGTAGCTCGGAGCATTTCCGATTTCACCTATTGCACTTACCTATCTGACTTGGCCGTGGATGCGGCCTTTCAACATCAGGGTATTGGCAAGCAGCTTATCCGCAAGAGTAAAGAAATTGCACCAAAAGCAAAATTGATCCTCCTGGCAGCTCCTGCAGCGCGTGACTATTACCCCAAAATAGGGATGACCCAGTTTGATTATTGCTTTTATGTGTAATGAATTGCCCCAGGCTTACGACTCAGTAAGCATCATGAAAACTACAACAACTCAAGACATCATTATTTTTGACGGCGAATGCAACCTCTGCAATGGCGTAGTAGGTTGGCTGCTTAAATTCGCCCCCCAAGAACTGTTCAATTTTGTTCCGTTTCAATCGCCCAAGGGACAAGCGTATCTAAAACAATACGGTTTCGACACGCAAAGTTTAGACACCGTAATTCTGATTGACCAAAATGGTGTTCATACCCACTCCGATGGTTTTCTGCGCGTGGTTGGGAAGATCGAAAAATGGAAGCGTGTGGCAGCTTTGCTGGCCTTTATTCCAAGAATGATCCGCGATTATATTTACAAGACCGCTTCCAAAAATCGAGTACGCTGGTTTGGCAATTCCAACAGCTGCGCTATTTCTTTAAAATAGCTAGTCTCTCGGCACACTTATCTCAGACCCTAAGAACAGGGCGTTTAAGAATAAGCGATTGGTGCCGTACCACGAACCTCTAAAGTTCGGGTTGTCTGCAAACATCACCACGCGACCTCCACCTAAAGGGCTCACAATCAAGGAGGCTGACGGTTTGATCATCTGCTCCAGATTGTCTGGTGAAATGAATCCATCTATATGTGGGTTAGCTGTGTATTTTGCCACAGTGCTATAGGCACTGCCACTCGGTTGCAAAAAGACCATATTGTTCTTGTAAACAGGCAAGCGTCTTGAGGTATACCCAAATCCTAGCGGATGGGTCAGGTCCAGATCAGTCTCTAAAATAACCCCACCAACACGTTCGCGACCTATATTCTCGCCAGCGTCAACATAGGGTTTACGCCCAACTGTAGAATCCTTCTTATCCTTACTCTGGGTAAGCTTTTCATTGACCAGTTTTCTACTTACGGCCCAACGCGAAGCATTGGCAATAGTGATCAAGGTGTTGCCCTGTCCTACCCAAGACTTTAAACGCTCTATTTGGGTTGAGTCCAGTTCGCGATAGCTACCAGAGACCATTACCAAAGTATTGTAACGATCCAGATCGGCAAAGGAGAAGGTGCGCATTTGCAGCTTGGTGATCGGCATATGCACACGAGTGTCTAACAAATGCCATACCTCTCCAGCTTCATAAGAGTTCACTCCATTTCCGATAAGCAAGGCAGCTTTTGGCTGCTCTAAAGCTCTAAAGTTTCGGCTTCCCAGGTCGATCCCCTTGGCGCTATATCCCGTATTGACAGCATACAGAGGCACCTCAAAGCTTTGCTCTGCCTCTTTTACAATTGCATAAACCTCCGCTGCAGACATATTCTGCTTGGAGACCGGGATCATAACAGTTCCGTAATCAAAGTCTTGTTTCCCCTGGTGCGTTACTATACTGAAAGGTTTAAATGCGGAATTCACCACCACACCTTTAGACTGCAAATGATACAAGGCCGCCGGAGCGTTATAGTCATTCCAATCCATCAGATAGGCGTAACTGCTTTGAGGCACGTTCTTAAGGTTGGTAATTCCATCTGTAGAGCTAACCGCTGTTCCTCCAGGATTACGCGTTTGCCCTTTATAAGGGACATTGTAAAAGTTTGCTACACTCCATGCCGAGGCATCATAGAACACGGAGTCGCGGTAACTTTTATAGGTCTCGAAGAATGATTGCACCATACGTCGTTGCGGTTGTGCCAGAGGTACGGAATATTGATCTCCATTTTTATACACCTCGATCTCGTGTAGTAACAACTTGTCTATAAAAGCTTTCATACGATTACCGTCGGTTCCTTTGACAAAAGTGTAGGCCGCATAGCCTGTGGGTGCTTTTTCGTTCACTGCGGATTTAAAGAAGTCCTGTTGATACTTTCGTAAGGTTGCTTTGTTCTCTACAGCAGCCTGCACCGTAGCCATACTTGAGGTGTATTGGTTCCTAATGGTAAAACCAAAAGTGATCTCGCCAAAGGCGGTTTCTTGCACATGACCCCTGGAGCTAGCCTGCTCAAACAAAAGTGCTAAAGCTCCTTGTAGATCAGGATATGAAGAACCATAGCCTGGGTAAGTACCGTCAAAAGCTTCTTTGGTAAAGTAGAATGAGCCTATACCATTCAAAGCATCCTCATAATAAGTTGCAAATAGTTCATTCAAGTCTTCATAATTCTCTTTAGGCATAATAGGATCCAAAGACCCAATTGGCTTCATAGGCTCAAAGAAATAGGTGGAGTTGGTACCCATTTCATGAAAATCGGTCACCACATTAGGATACCACTGGTGGTACCAATTGAGTTTTCCCCTACTTTCTGGATTGATCCCTAGGAGCCAATCTCTATTCAGGTCAAACCAATAGTGGTTGGTTCGACCGCGTGGCCAGGCTTCCCAATGTTCAGCATCCATAGGATCTGATACAAAAGGGGTGGCCTTATACTGATTGGCCCATTGGGTATGTCTGTCACGACCATCTGGGTTAATGGTAGGGTCTATCATAATGATCCCGTTCTCCAAATAATTCAAAACCTCAGGGTTGTTTGAGGCAACTAAAGTGTAGGCGGTGAGCAAAGCCGCTTCGGAGCTTGACGGTTCATTTCCGTGGACATTATAGCCTAATTGAATAAACACAGGGAGCGCATCGTAATTGCTCGGCGATTGTTTTGGGTCCACGTATTTGAGGTGCTCTGCTTTTATACTTTCAAGGTTTTGCAAATTCTGCGGAGTAGAAACGGTAAGCATCACAAGCTTCCTGCCCTCATGCGTCTTGCCATAGGTCGTTATAGTTGCCCGATCTGACACTTGGGCGAGCATCTTTAAATAACTCACTATCATGTCGTGACGGGTATGTTGAGAGCCTATGGGATATTCCAAATACTCCTCCGGAGAGGGAATGTTTGGATTAAAAGGTCCTTGGCCTGCTAAGAAGTAATCTTGAGCTTGCGCAGCTGGGATCAGCAATAAAAAAGAAAAGGTGAAAAGTGCAATTAATTTTCGCATGAGAACTATGATTGGTTGAACCCTAAAATTACGGAAATATCCGCCTATAAAAAACACCGCCCCTAAGGATCCTCCTTGGCAAAGGATTTCTTAGAGGCGATGAACTTCCAACCAAAAAATAAAAACTACTTCCTTACCTTACTTAAGAAAGCAATATTGTTTGCAACCAAGGCGACAACAGGCTTTTGAGCTGTGCAGATACAGGACTAATTAAACAATATGGCCTGCTGACTGCCGTTGGTTTGCTATAGTGAACTCTGCTTAAGAGTTGTACTGTTTAAAAGAACTTGATGTGAAAGTAGTACGAGCGGTATAATTGTAAAACAACCATCGAGTAAAAGGGTTGTTTTAATGAGTTAAATGTGCGTTTGCGCGAGTAAAGCATTTTTGGGTTTTCTATATCTGGTTGGTTTTGGTATATTTAGCAACATTTTTACGCTATGAAAACCTACAAACTAATCTTTTTGTTCGCATTGGCGTTGGCTGTGACCGCCTGTAGCGACGATAATTATTCCCCCACGGACGACACCCAAACCACAGACGACACCACTGGTGGTGGAGATGCTGACCCGACCGACGACACTACAGGTGGCGGTGATCCAGACCCAGATCCGGACCCTGTTGATTTTACAGACAAACTTTCTGAGCTTCCTGTATTTCAAGGGAATCTGAGCGATCTAACTCCTAGAGACGGGGTGTATCTGTACGAACTGAACTCAGGGCTTTTTACAGATTATGCTGCAAAACAGCGCCTAATCCGTTTGCCCAACGGACAAGCTATGGAGTATGCGGGAGACGATCAGTTGCCTGACTTTCCAGACAATACGCTGATCGCAAAGACCTTTTATTACAATATCGACGATCGCGATCCGTCCTTAGGGAAACAGATCATAGAAACGAGAATTCTTCTCAAACTGGCCGGAGAATGGTTGGCTGCGGATTATTTATGGAACGACGAGCAGACCGAGGCCTTTTACGACGAAGACGGCGGCGAAGTTCCAATTAGCTATATAGACAGTAATGGAGTGACTCGCAACGTGGACTATTTGATTCCTTCAAGATCAGAATGTATTGTTTGTCACTTTAACAATGCGATCACGACACCTATCGGACCAAAGCTTCGCTCCATGAACTTTAATCCGAACAACGAATATGTGAATATCAACCAGCTGCAGTATTTTATGAACGAGGGTATTTTAACCTTTGCTCCAGATCCTGCCTCGCTCCCATTACTACCGGATTGGGAAGACGATGCCGCCTATACGTTAGAGGAGCGCGCCCGAGCCTATATTGATATTAATTGTGCGCACTGCCACAACCCAGACGGCGTAGTTGGCACCTTCAATATGGATTTCCGTTATGAGACCCCATTTGATGATTCCGGCATCTACGCGAATCGCGGAGAGATCGAAGCCAGAACCCTTTCTACACTAGTAAACTACCGTATGCCACAACTAGGCCGAACAGTGGTTCACGAAGAAGCGGTCACCATGCTGGTAGAATACCTTGAGTCTTTAGACTAAAGGAATCACAAAGATTTATGAACCGCCTTCCGAGGCGGTTTTTTTATGTCCAAAAGGTTAATTTCTGTTAAGATTAAAGCACGAATTAAACGCTCCTCATTTTCTAAAGTCTTAAAAGCAAACAAAACATTAAAACTTTAGAAGAGATGAAGAAAATTTTGATACTTATGCTCGCCTTAACCAGTTCTGTCGCCTTTGCACAGCGCGGAGGCCGAGGTCACCACAAGCAAGACGGTCATAGAGCAGAACTCCTAAAAGAACTAAGCGTAGAACAGCTTGCACAACTAGAGACCAAGAAGCTTACCTTGGCCTTAGATCTCAATGCCGCTCAGCAACAAGAAATGCTTAAAGTACAGACCACAATTGCTCAAGAAAAGAAAGCAATGTTTGCCGAAAGAGAAGCTCGCAAAGCGGCCAACGAGACCCAAAAACTTACTACAGATCAGCGCTTTGAAAAGATGGATGCCACACTCGATAAAAAGATCGCTATTAAGACAGAAATCAAAGCGATACTCTCTGGCGAGCAGTTCGAAAAATGGGAGCGCATGCAACATCATAGAAAAGGGCGCAAAAAAGGCAGACAGGGCCGTAGAAAGTAAATTTTAACAGTTGATCGATAGTTGAAAAAGCCAAAAAAACGGATTAAAAACGTGTTTTTGGCTTTATTGTTGTTATCGCTTTTAGGTAAGTAAATATTTAGTACATTAGTACTCTGCGAGTCGCTATGGAGAACCGACAAAACCCTAAAGAGTCGCGCAGGAACTAAACAAAAAATTAGAACATGAAAAGTTTTTTCAAATTAGCAGTTTTGACTTTGGTCTTCGGTTTGTTTTCTCAGAACACACAAGCACAAACCCTATCTGAAAGCGGAGATAAGCCAGATGTAGTTGCCAAAGCAGAATTAGAAAAGCTGGATAAAGACCTTGACCTTACGGACGAGCAAGAGCGTACTTTGTTTCGCGCCCTTGTTAAACGCGAAGTAGAATACAGAAAAAGCGTAAAAGGGAAAGATCCTAACAATCCAAACGTAAGCCATGTGGCCCGTAAGTTAGAAGAGAACTTCAACAACGAAATGAAGGCTACTCTTACCGAAAAGCAATACAAAAAGTGGTTGCGCAAGCAGTAAGCACTACAGATATATAAAACGAAAGCGCTCTTTAAAGGAGCGCTTTTTTTATGTCAATTCTTTAAGTGCGTAATTAGATGCTGCTACAGTTTTATCGATATCCTGGTAAGAGAGCGCATCGTTTAAGAACCAACTTTCAAAAGCAGATGGCGGCAAGTAGATCCCTTGACGCAACATGCTGTGAAAGTACTTTTTAAAGTTGTCGTTGTTTCCTTTTGCTGCGGATTCAAAATCTACTACCGGGTCGGCAGTGAAATGCACAGAGATCATAGACCCTAAACGGTTTATGGTATAGTCCAGACCACTTTCTTTTAAACCTGCTTCCAGCCCTTGATGCAAGTAAGCTGTCTTTTCGTTCAAACTAGTAAAGACTTCTGGACGGCTATCTAAAGTTGTGAGCATACTGAGTCCAGCGGCCATTGCTAGTGGATTTCCACTCAAAGTGCCCGCCTGATAAACAGGTCCTTCTGGCGCCAAATGACTCATTATACGTGCTGGACCTGCAAAGGCTCCAACGGGTAAGCCACCACCAATTACTTTACCAAAAGTTACCAGATCGGCCTGTATTCCCATAAGCTCTTGCACGCCTCCAGCAGCCAAACGGAATCCCGTCATGACCTCATCGAATATGAGTACTATCTCGTGCTGATCACAGAGATTTCTAAGCCCTTCCAAGAATCCATCCGCAGGAAGAATACATCCCATATTTCCTGCTACAGGTTCTAAGATAATGGCAGCTATTTCTCCCGGATTCGCGGCAATAATGTCTTTAACTTGTTGCAGATCGTTGTAACGAGCAAGCAATGTATCTTTTGCAGTACCTTGAGTAACTCCGGGGCTATTAGGATTGCCAAAGGTTACAGCGCCGCTCCCTGCTTGGATCAAAAAGGAATCACTATGTCCGTGATAACAACCCGCAAACTTGATGATCTTTTCTTTTCCTGTATAGCCACGAGCGAGTCTAATAGCACTCATGCAAGCTTCGGTTCCACTGTTCACAAACCGAATCTTATCGATACCCGGGACCATCTTTACAGCCAAACGCGCGATCTCCGTTTCTAGCTCTGTAGGCATACCATAAGAAGTACCCTTGTCTGCGCGCTCTTTTATAGCGTCAATAACAGGTTTATAGGCATGCCCAAGGATCATAGGACCCCATGAGCTGATATAGTCGATCAGGGTGTTTCCGTCCTCATCGTAGAGATAGGCTCCTTGAGCCCGTTTCACAAAGATCGGATCGCCGCCCACGGCATTAAAAGCTCTTACCGGAGAGTTAACTCCTCCGGGAATATATTGCGTGGCCTCTGCAAATAAGGCACTACTGCGTTGGTATATCATTACAATTTAGTTTTCAGATCCGACATCTAGTGTTTGTCCAATAGAGATCGTATTAGAAGTAAGGCCATTCTTGGCTTTTAAAACGTCAACACTTAAGTTATGTCTACGAGCAATACTGTATAAAGTATCTCCCTTCTTAACAACGTAGGTTGTAGCTGCTGCAGCACTGTCTGAACTGCGAGAAACGGCTCCGCCGTCCAATACTTGCTCGTCTAGTTTGTAAAGCTCATAGCGCTCAATGATGCTGATTAGCTTATTGGGGTATTTTGGATCTGTAGCGTAACCCGCTTTTTTAAGTCCGCGTGCCCAGCCTTTGTAATCGTCTATGTCCAAATCAAAAAGACCACTGTATCGCCTGCGCTGTGTTAAGAACAAGGAATGATCTCTAAAGGAATATTTGGCGTCAATATATTTTCTAAAACATTCTTGTAAGGCGTCATCGTCGTGATACACGCGTTCACCTGTCCATTCGGTATGACATTTAATACCGAAATGATTGTTGGCTCTTTGAGTAAGATCGCTCCTCCCTGCTCCGGATTCTAAAATTCCTTGTGCCATGGTGACACTCGCTGGAATCTTGTAAAGAACCATCTCGTCCATAGCTACCTGGCTAAAGGTTTCGATATACCAAGCCACCGCTTCTTGATAACTGAGTTCTTTTGGAGTTGCTTTGGTAGTATCTGGAGTGTCTTGCTGATTGGTTGTTTCAGAGGTTGTAGTTTGAGAGTCTGTTCTTGGCCTTGGATCGACCGTCTTGGTGGTTCTAGAAGTAGTACGCCTTTGCGTAGTTTTCTTTTTTGTACCACAAGAACTCAGCAACAATCCAAAGGTAAAAAGTAAGGCAAATATGCGGATAACCATAGCTTAGATTTCGAGCGGCGGAAGGCCTTTTTGGGCAATTTTTTGTCGCATTCCTGCTATGCCTTGCAAGCCTCCGGTATGCACGGCTAAAATACGAGAATTTTCAGGAAATTTCGAGGCTTTTAACAGGGCAAAAAGACCGTAGAGCATTTTGCCGGTATAGACTGGATCTAGGGCAATTCCGTACTCCTTATAGAACTGATTAATAAACGTGATCAACGCTGAATTTATTTTCCCGTAACCCCCAAAGGCAAATTCGGCCTTGAGCGACCAGTTGGTAGCGGTGGTCAATGAAGCAATATCCCGCTTTAAAAAATCACCTTGCAATGCGGAGAAACCTATCAAGTGCTGATGCGCCTGGGCAGAATGACTCATTCCGGCTATTGTTCCTCCTGTACCAACAGGAACACAGATATAATCGTATACAGCGGTATGTGCTCCCAAAATCTCTGCGCATCCCTTTAGGGCAAGAGCATTTGTTCCGCCTTCTGGAATGATGTAAGCCTGCGGATATTCACTTTGAAGCTGCTCTAAAAACTCGGCCTCATTGCGCTGTCGATAGTCACTTCTAGAAATAAAACGAAACTCCATTCCGCGCTGAGCAGCTTGAAACAAAGATGGGTTATTCTTCCATTTAGTTGCCAGCTCATCGCCTCGGATGTATCCTATTGCCTTGAAACCAAACTGCTGAGCAGCAGCCGCAACTGCCGCAATATGATTGCTATATGCTCCGCCAAAAGTTAAGAGGGTTTTGGCCTCTAAGCGCTTTGCTTCTTGTAGATTATAGTTGATTTTTCTGTACTTATTACCCTGCACTGCTCCTCCTATTAGATCCTCGCGAAGTAGGTGCAGTCGAGTCTCGTGCTCAAAAGTCTTAATCACAGTTATAGATCCTCTCAATTCTTTTTACAATTTACCTAAGGAATATATATTATTTAACGCCATCAATAAGCCATCGGTCGAAAATAAAGACCGCACAAACCTAAAAGATATAATTTTAGAATGAATAAAGATCGCCTCTTTTAAAAGAATGAGAATAATAAATCTAATTAAGGCGATATTAATAACTATACTAACGATAGCTCCATTCTGGGTTTTCGGTCAAGTCGGAATAAATACTACAACCCCGAATCCTGGTCCTATACTTGATATTAAAAGTGAAAACAAGGGTGTATTCCTACCAAAGGTAGACATTACAGATTTACATTCCATTGATCCTGTAGAAGGAATTGAAAGTCCTGCTGAACTGGAAGCAGCGGAAAGTTTGTTGGTGTACAATACCAACTCAAGCACAGGGCCTGGTTTTTTCTATTGGAATGGTTCACAATGGACCCAAATAAACAAGCCGTCCGCTGCTCATAGCGTATCTTTAGCAACGAATCAATTTATTTCTGGTTCTAGTTTTTCTGCTGTGCCAGGGATGTCAATAACATTTACCGCAGAAAAAACTGAAGGACTAATTTCACTTACAGCATCAGGTTTTGGTTACACAAACTCCCTAACAATTCCAACGTTTAGAGTTTACAACAACACAACGGGAGTTTCCTTGGGAGGCTTTAATGCAAATGGACAGAGTGTTTACAAAGCCGGAAGCGGAGGGGGAGCAACAATTTATTCTGTTTCTACGTGGAGTGGGTCATTTTCTAAAATTATTACTGGACTCACTGTAGGTAATTCATACACTATAGTCGTACAAGCAAAAACAGTTAATATTTACGGAACTGATGGAATAGCCATATACCCAGCATCTTACCCCGACTCCGATCATTTAACCCTTACAGTTCAATTTTGAAAATGAAAACATATATCAGCATACTATTGGTTTTCCTATTTACTCAGGTTGGACGAGCTCAACAGAAAGATGCTCCTAGAAAAGAATCAGTTATTACAACTCCCGCACTTGCGCCTTTTAAACTAGTAGGACCTTCTGATTTTCTAGAAAGAAGAAGAAATGAAGAAGAACAATCAAACCAAGTACTAAGCAAAAAGTTAGTACTTATTGTAAATAAGAAACGAACTAATTTAGATAGTCTTACAGACACTAAAACAGAATTAAAACGAGTTGGAATATACAAGAGAGATGATTAATTTTTTCTCAATCCGTTTCAAACTGTCTTTTCTCAAACACGATATCTACGAATAGGTAATACCAGCATCAGGGTGATAATTTTCACTATTTTCCATCCCTTTCGCTAAATGACTTAACTGAGTCATATATATTATTCGAAAGGGGAATTCTCTGTCCAATTAAAATATACTTCCATTCACAAATAAATGCCTTGATTTTGAGAAACTTACAAGTTTAAACTCAATAGAACAAGCAAAAAATTAAGAATCGGAACGAAGAAATTTAGTCATATATAATCGTCATGACCTTAAGCACAACTGTTTATAGTCAAGTAGGAATTTATAATATTAGCCCCAACACCACATTAAATGATAATGCAGCTATAAACTTAAAAAATAAGAATATTAACACTTTCAAATGGAAATAACAACAAAATCGATTTAGGAGTCACTCCTTTTTCTACTTACCGAATAGTGAGACCTAACAAAACAGATTTTGTGTCCAGGTAATGGTGATATTGAACTTGGAAAAGAATATTCCACTGCGACATTCATTTGCTGTAGTACTGATTCGCGCTGATATATGATTCAATATCCTCAAGGAAGATAATACGAATTCTAATAGGTTAAGTAGATCTGATATTTGAAGTCGCAGTAACACCTTCACCCACAGCCACGGCGCATTTATAAATACCTTAAAAATGCCCAGAACCGAAAGTTCTGCAGATAATCCAAATCGGTATCATTGGCGTAAGCCTCTCGTTCCATTGACAGATTGCTGTAGGCCTTTCTCTTGTTTCCGTGCTTTAGCCATCGAAAGAAAAACTCGGTGATATACCAGAGATAAAAAGGCAAGATGAGCATCTGCAGCTGCTGTCTTAAATGGATCCTTTCGTGATTAATCAATACAGCATCGCGTTTTAATTGTTCGCTGCGCAATAAAATAAATGGCCATAAGGTCATTCCGTAGGTACCTTTTGGTAAGAAGTGTCTATTTACCAGCACTATCATGCTCTCAAGGTAAGAAAATAGTATTTTTGCACTATGAGCACATTCGGAAAAAGAATCCCATTGGAACCCGGCGATTATTACCTAACTCCGGAAGGCTACAAATGTTTTACTGAGCAATACCATTTAAAGCGAGGTTATTGCTGCGAAAGTGGCTGCAGGCATTGCCCTTATGGCTACGACAAAAAGACCAACTCCCAATCCAAACGCAACTCATGAGTTTTAAAGAAGCAATACTTCAGGGTATCCCAGATAAATTACCTCCCGCAAAGCCTTTTGATCCGGCTGTCAATCACGCGCCAAAACGCAAGGCGATTTTAAGTGCTTATGAGCAAGAATTAGCTTTGAGAAATGCACTTAGATATTTTGATCCGAAGCATCACGAAGTATTACTGCCAGAATTCAGAGAAGAATTGGAAACCTACGGCCGCATTTATATGTACCGATTCCGACCAGACTATACCATGCATGCAAGAGCTGTAGATGAGTACCCTGGTAATTCTTTGCAAGCCAGCTCCATTATGCTGATGATCCAAAATAATTTGGACCCAGCCGTGGCACAGCATCCGCATGAACTCATTACCTACGGAGGTAATGGTGGCGTTTTTCAAAACTGGGCGCAGTACCTGCTCACTATGCAGTATCTGGCCCAAATGACTGACGAGCAAACGCTGGTCATGTATTCCGGACACCCTATGGGCCTTTTCCCTTCTCATGAGAATGCTCCACGCGTGGTAGTTACCAATGGTATGATGATTCCGAATTATTCCAAACCAGATGATTGGGAACGATTCAACGCCTTAGGGGTTACCCAGTACGGACAAATGACGGCGGGTAGTTATATGTATATTGGGCCGCAAGGAATTGTTCACGGAACTACCATTACGGTGCTTAACGGATTTCGTAAAATTGGCAAGGCGCCCAAAGGTGGGCTCTTTTTAACTTCTGGACTTGGAGGTATGAGTGGAGCCCAACCCAAGGCAGGAAATATAGCCGGTTGCGTTACTGTATGTGCGGAAGTCAATCCGAAAGCGATCCATACTCGCCATAGCCAAGGATGGGTGGACGAAGTGATTAGTGATCTGGATGTCTTAAGCGAACGCGTAAAAGCTGCAAAAGCAGCAAAAGAAACAGTCTCTATTGCCTATGCCGGTAATGTAATTGAAGTTTGGGAAAGATTTGATACCGACAAAATTCAGGTAGATCTGGGGAGCGATCAGACCTCACTGCACAATCCTTGGGCAGGAGGTTATTACCCAGTTGGTCTCTCTTTTGAAGCCGCCAACACCATGATGGCAGAGCAGCCAGACAAATTCAAGGAAGAGGTGCAACAAAGCCTTAAGCGACATGCTGCTGCCATAAACAAACATACCGCAAGAGGCACCTATTTCTTTGACTACGGCAACGCTTTTCTATTGGAAGCTTCTAGAGCCGGTGCAGCCATCTTAGACACCGAAAATCCGGCGCGTGAATTCATCTATCCGAGTTATGTGCAAGACATCATGGGACCTATGTGCTTTGACTATGGTTTTGGACCGTTCCGCTGGGTATGTGCCAGTGGTGACCCAAAAGATTTAGCCAAAACTGATGCACTTGCCTTGGAGGTCTTAGAAGATTTGATGCAAAAGGCTCCGGAGGAGATCCGCCAGCAAATGGCAGACAATATTCAATGGATCCGAGGAGCTCAGGAGAACAAATTGGTAGTGGGTTCTCAAGCACGAATCCTCTATGCCGACTCTCAAGGCCGTATCGCAATTGCAGAAGCGTTTAACAAAGCCATCGCTAAGGGCGAACTCGGCCCCGTCATTCTAGGGAGAGACCATCACGATGTTTCTGGTACCGACTCCCCTTACCGAGAGACCTCAAACATATACGACGGTAGTAGTTTTACTGCAGACATGGCTATTCACAATGTCATTGGAGATAGCTTTAGAGGTGCCACCTGGGTGAGCATTCACAACGGTGGTGGTGTTGGCTGGGGAGAGGTTATTAACGGCGGATTTGGTATGGTTCTTGATGGTTCTAAAGAAGCGCATACCCGTCTGAGACAGATGCTTTTCTGGGATGTAAATAACGGAATTGCAAGACGCAGTTGGGCGCGCAACGAGGAAGCTTTATTTGCAATTAAAGCAGAGATGGCCAGAGAGCCAAAACTCAAAGTAACGCTTCCGAATATCGTTGACGACTCTTTATTTAAACCATAGTGCTATGCAAATTAGAAAATTCTTACCCTTGGCTGCTTTAGTACTGCTTGTGATGAGCTCTTGCACCTCCGTCCGTGTGGTGTCTGACTATGATACAACAGCCAGTTTTGACAATTACAGATCATTCGCCTTCTTTAAACCCGGCGTAGATAAAGCACAGATCTCAGATCTGGACAAAAAGCGAATTCTTAGAGCTATCGATGCCGAATTGACTGCCAAAGGCATGATCAAAAGTGAAAATCCGGATCTGCTTATCAGCATTTTCACTAAAGAACGTGAACGCGTAGATGTTTACAACAACAACTTTGGCTGGGGCTGGGGTTGGAACCCATGGTGGTGGGGCGGTGGCTTTGGCAATACCGTTTCTAGCCGTACAGAAGGTACTTTATATATTGACCTTATAGACACCACAACCAATGAACTGGTTTGGCAAGGATTGGGCACAGCCAATATCTCTCACCTGAGCGTAGAGCGAAAAATTGATCGCATTCAAGAGATCGTCGCTAAGATCCTTGAAGAGTTCCCTCCGGAACCAAAACAATAAAAGCACAAATACAAAAGGCGATCACTACGATCGCCTTTTTTGTTCTATAACCCAATCAGTTACTAATATTCCAAAAGGGTTTTGATCTTGGCTTTTACTTTCTCTGTAGATGGAATCATGGTCTGTTCCAAGGTACTGTTGAGCGGAATAGCTGGCATGTTTTCACTTCCTATGACCATTACCGGGCCGTCTAGTGCCGTAAAGCATTCTTCTTGTATTCTCCCCGCCAAAGCTCTGGCAAAGCTGTTCTCTGACGGTTCCTCAGTTACTACCAAACATTTACCACATTTATTTACAGAGGCAAAAACAGTTTCGTAATCCAAAGGATGTAGGGTTCTCAGGTCCACAATCTCTATGCGATCTTTCATTCCTAACTGCTCGGCAGCATTCATGGCCCAATGTACACCCATACCATAAGTAATGATACTCAGGGTTTCTTCTTGCTCTTGCTTCCAGATCTCATTGAGGACCCAGGCTTTCCCGAAAGGCAAAATATAATCTTCTGCAGGCTCCAAGGAGGTTGCGCCTTTGGTGCCTGGCACTTTACTCCAATACAAGCCTTTATGTTCAAAGATCACTACAGGGTTTGGGTCGTGATAGGCCGCTTTGAGTAATCCTTTTAGATCGGCCCCATTGCTTGGATAAGCGATCTTTAATCCACGAATATTGGTCACTACACTCTCTACAGATGAACTGTGATAAGGCCCTCCACTTCCATACGCTCCGATAGGCACACGCAAGATCATAGAAACTGGCCATTTCCCATTACTCAAATAACAACTGCGACTCACCTCGGTAAACAACTGATTGAGTCCTGGCCAGATATAATCGGCAAACTGAACCTCAACGATTGGTTTGAGTCCTACTGCGCTCATCCCCACGGTAGAACCAACAATAAATGCCTCTTGAATCGGCGTATTAAATACGCGATTGTCTCCAAATTTTTGCGCCAAGGTTGCTGCTTCTCTAAATACACCTCCCAAGCGTGCTCCCACATCTTGCCCGTAAAGCAGACACTCTTTGTTTTGCGCCATGAGTTCTTCTATAGCAAAGAGTGCACAGTCTACCATAACTACTTGCTCTGCTCCCTCCGGACTGCGATCTCCTTGCTCCTGGGTAACAGGAGTTGGTGCAAAATCGTGGGTAAACAGATCTTCTGGTTTAGGATCTTCTGCCATCTTGGCCTTGACAAAGTCCGCAGCTACTTTTTCTTTCACTTCGGATTCAATAGCGCTGATCTGATCCGCAGAAAAACCACTATCGCTCAATAATTTTTTAATTTTCGGATAAGGATCACGACTTCGCGCCTCCTCCAGATCATCTCTATACCATTCCATACGTACCCCAGAAGTATGGTGATTCAAAAGAGGAACCCTAGCGTGAACCAAGAAAGGTCTTCGCTCTTTACGTATGGTAGCGATGATCTCTTCCAGTTGGGAATAACTCTCGGCAAAATCCGTTCCGTCTATAGTTACGGCATCCAAACCGTGAAATCCGGCTGCGTATTCATAGGCATTCTGGGCACGTGTCTCCGCAGCATTGGCACTAATGTCCCAGCCGTTGTCTTGCACCAAGTACAAGATAGGCAGCTGCTTTAAAGCGGCCATTTGAAAGGCTTCTGCAATCTCTCCTTCGGTAACTGATGCGTCTCCCAAGGAACAAACAACTACAGGAGCTTCTACAGAATCATCTTGTAAGCCCACACTTTCCTTATACCAAAAGCCCATAGCAACTCCTGTTGCCGGGATGGCCTGCATACCAGTAGCAGAACTTTGATGCGGGATCTTGGGTTTGTCTTCATCACGCAGACTCGGATGGGAATAGTAAGTTCGTCCTCCAGAGAAGGGGTCGTCTTTTTTGGCCAAAACCTGAAGCATCAACTCATAAGGCCGCATCCCAATGGCGAGTAACATAGAGTCGTCTCGGTAGTAGGGAAACATATAATCCTGCGGTTTCATTTGTAGGCCTACAGCAGTCTGAATTACCTCATGACCACGCGAGGTTGCATGTACATATTTCGAGACCTCTTTAAAGTTCTCCTCATAGAGTTCGGTCATAGCCTTAGCCGTGGCTACATTGGCAAATGCCTTTTGTAAAAGTTCTTTATTCATAGCTGCGGAAACTAAACCGTGAGCATCCAGTTGTGCTCATCTTCTAAACGACCCGTTTTAATTCCATTCAAGGTAGCATTGATCTGTTCTGCAACTGGGCTACTGTCACCTAATGGGATCATTTCATCGCCCCAACCAATGGCTTCTATATAGGCAATACCCACTGCTGTTCCTGTACCAAAGGCTTCTTCTAAGCGACCTTCGGCGGCAGCTTTGGTCAATTCTTTAATGCTGATGCGTCTCTGCTCCACATTGTATCCAGCGTCGGCCAATAAGGTCATTACAGAACGTCTGGTGATACCATCGAGTACAGCACCGTCTAGCGTTGGTGTCACAAAATGCCCATCGATCTTAAAAAAGATATTCATGGTCCCAACCTCTTGAATGTATTCGTGATTTTCCGCATCTAACCATAAAACTTGGTCATAACCTTTGGCTTTTGCCAACTCTGTTGGTCTGATGGCTGCCGCGTAGTTTCCTGCAGCCTTGGCTTCTCCCGTTCCACCTTGCGCAGCGCGGATGTACTGGTTCTCTGCATACAAACGAATACGTTTACTGAAGAACGGACCAGCCGGGGAAGCGATTATGATAAATTTATACGAAGTAGCCGCGCGCATCCCGATAAATGGCTCATCGGCATACATAAATGGACGCAAGTACAAGGCACTTCCTTCTTGTGGAGGAATCCAACTGCGCTCCAAGGCTACCAATTGCTTTAAGCCTTCAACAAAAAGATCCTCAGGAAAGTCAGGCATGCCCAGACGCGCAGCACTAAAGTTTAGACGAGCAGCATTGTCATAAGCTCTAAAAAGCATAGGGTTACCAGAGGCATCCACGGTAGCCTTCATACCTTCAAAAATGGCTTGCCCATAGTGCAAGGCCATAGCCGCCGGATGCGTCGGAATAAGTTCTAATGGACGTATTTCCGGATCCTGCCAATGTCCATCTTCATATTGACATATGAACATATGATCGGTAAAGGTGCGACCCAAAGGGATATTGTCAAAATCAATAGCAGTGGCTCTTGATTGTGCTACTCTTTGCGTTTTTATCTTTTGCATAGTTGTTTGCATAGTCTTAAATCGTTTTGTTGGAATCATACTGTTCCATATAATCGGCTATCCTTCTCAAGAAAGATCCTGCCAAGAAACCATCTACAATACGATGGTCAAAGGAGAGGGAGAGATACATCATTTGGCGGATCTCGATCTTATCCCCTTCCGGATACTCGATCACCTCAGCGCGCTTTTTTATAATACCTGTTGCGAGGATCGCCGCTTCTGGCTGATTGATGATCGGCGTGCCCATTAAACTCCCAAAGGTCCCAACATTACTTATGGTAAAGGTGCTTCCTTGGGTATCGTCTGCTTTTAGATTGCCTTCGCGAGCAGCGAGGGCTAAACGATTGGTCTCTGCAGCCAATTCAGCCAAGCTCAATTTATCAGCATCTTTTACGACAGGTACGATCAAATTGCCACTGGGCAAAGCAGTCGCCATCCCAATATTGATATGATCTTTAATAATGATGTCTTCGCCATCTAAAGAGCTATTGATATTCGGGAAATCTTGAATGGCTTTTGCAATGGCCTGAATGAATAAAGGCGTGAAAGTCAACTTCTGCCCATGCTTCTCCATGAAAGCCGCTTTATTCGCCTTGCGCCAAGTACTCATGGCAGTCAAATCAGCTTCCACATAGGCCGTTACGTGAGGCGAAGTGTGTTTGGAGAACACCATATGATCTGCAATCATTTGGCGCATACGGTCCATAGGCACGCGTTCTCCTGTACCTTTATCAAACTTCAGATCGGGTACTTTAAAACCTGAATCACTTGTGGGTTGTACAAACTGATACGGACGCCCGTCTGCAATGTATTGCATAACGTCACTCTTTCGTAAGCGACCTTCATTGCCCGTAGCTGGGATTCGAGCGAGTTCTTCAAAACTAATGTGATGCTCCCGAGCAATGGCCTCAATAAGGGGGCTCACAAAGATATTCTCATTTACCGTATAGCCTGTAGCTGGCTTTTTCTTGGGTTTAGAAGTCTTAGCTGCTGCGGATACTGGAACGGCAGCTATTGGTGCCTCGGCTTTAACCACAACTACATCACTGAGTTCTAGTTCTGCTAAAGGAGCACCTACGGCAACAACTTCTTTAGCTGCTGCTAAATGCTTGATTAGCGTCCCGGCAGCAGGTGCTGGAACTTCATTATCTACCTTGTCTGTAGCCACTTCGCAAAGGATATCTCCTTCTGCAAAGGTCTCCCCTTCTCCTACCAACCAGTTCAGCAGGGTACCTTCTGTAATGGATTCTCCCATTCTCGGTAAAGTCAAGGTGTGTTTCTTCATGAATTATTGCGTTTAAAACTCGCTAGTGTTTTATAAAAATCTTCTTGTTCAGGCCTGTTCTCTGGAATCTCTGTTAGTGGTTCTACTTCTTTGAGGGATTCGTGACAGTCTGCTGGCAACTGCTGATAGAGTTTGGTCCCTGCAGTCTTCCAAGCGATCATCTCGTCACTGACCTCTTTGATCACTTTAGCCGGATTTCCGACCACCAAACTGCGTCTTGGGATCACCGTTTCTGCCTTGACAAAACTCATGGCTCCGACTATGGATTCCTCGCCAATGACAGCATCATCCATGATCACGGTATTCATCCCAATAAGGCAATTACGCCCCAAATTGGCACCGTGAATTATTGCTCCGTGCCCCACATGAGCTCCAGCCGCCAGCGTAATGCTCTTGCCCGGAAACATATGTACGGTGCAGTTCTCTTGCACATTGACTCCATCCTCTAATATGATCTCACCCCAATCGCCGCGAATAGCAGCTCCTGGCCCTATATAACAGTCTTTACCAATGATCACATTGCCGGTCACTGCCGCCAAAGGATGCACAAAACTGCTGGGGTGCACTACTGGGATATGTCCTTTAAAGGAATAGATCACTACTTAAATCGTTTCAAAGTTTCTTTGGTGAATTCACTCAATACCAAGCGACCGCTAATGGCTGCTCGCTGGGCCAAGAGTTCGTCCCAATGCTCAGTACCTTGCCAGAACATTTGCTTCATTTCACGCATGGCTTCTGGGTTGTATCCACAAAGCTGCTTGGCAAAACCATTGACAGCCTCATCCAATTCTTCTGTGGAATCGTAAACCTGAGTAAATAATCCTTTTTGTCTAGCCCATTCTGCGGGATAGAAAGTATTGGCATCTATAGCGATCTGCGACATGCCGCTTAATCCAAGCTTGCGCTGTACAGCTGGCCCAACCACAAAGGGCCCGATACCCACATTGAGTTCACTGAGTTTAATGGCTGCAAATTTGGTCGCCATACAGTAATCAGTAGCCGAAGCCAATCCAACTCCGCCTCCAACGGTCTTTCCTTGCACACGACCAATGATAAACTTTGGACATTTGCGCATGGCGTTGATTACATTGGCAAATCCAGAAAAGAACACCTGCCCGGTTTGAGCATCGTCTATAGCGATGAGTTCTTTAAAACTGGCGCCTGCGCAGAAAGTGCGATCGCCACCGCTTTTTAAAATGATCACTTTTACAGCCTCATTTTCACCAGCAGCAGTAATAGCATCGGCAAGTTGAGCCAAGATGTCTCCCGGTAAGCTGTTGTGCGCGGGATGAAAGAATTCAATGGTTTCTATACCTTCTTCAATATGTGTCTTTACGTAAGGTGCGGTCATATTTATAATAGTCCAAATTGTTCAAAATGATGATTCAAATGCTTGCGCTCCAGTAAGTACCATTCAAACTTGTTGAGGGGTCCAAAAACAACATTATTGGTAATGGCCTCTGGGTTCTCTTCAAAGAAATTCAGATAGGCCTCACGCGCTTCTAGCATTTTTATTTTTGCAGTTTCTAAATCAGCATGCAGATGCTCATTGATCTTAGATTCTGCAGCCAATGGAAAATCGTATTCCCTTGGCATTTTTTTATAGTTGTACAGGGTCTCATTGACCTTTTCCAATATCTTCTCTGGCGTGGCGATCTCAAAATCTTGGATCTCTCCGCTGGCAATGCGGTAGGTGTACTCCAAGTGTTCTATCATAGCCTGAGCTGACATGGTTCCCCAAGCCGGTTTATCATCGGCCTGAAGTCTGTTGAGACAGCTTTTGATGGTACTTTCGGTCATCTCAGTAAAGACCGTTTGCTTCTTTTGTACCATGGTCAAGATAGTCGCAATGGCCACTAACTCATCCGCAGTATCAAAGACCTCCACATACCATTTTACAATTCCGCTTGGCAATTCCTTACCTCGAGAATCTCTGTCAATCTTCTGCTTACAGGTCAGGCGTACATAAACGGTATCGTTGTGATAGATAGGTCGTAAAAAGCGGCACTCCTCTAAACCGTAGTTGGCAGCTACTGGGCCTTTGTTCGGATAGACAAACAAACCTGCTGCTGCAGCCAATATAAAATACCCATGCGCCGTGCGCTTTTCAAAAATGGAACCGTCCAGCGATGTAATATCTGTATGCGCGTAGAAATGATCCCAAGTTAGGTTGGCAAAATTCACAATGTCTCCATCGGTAATGGTGCGTTTATGTGTCATTAAAGACATGCCCGGCTCGATATCTTCCCAATGGTAGGCAAAAGGATGCTTGTCAATTTCTTTATAGGCGCCTTTAGGCTGATAGATCCCGGTTACCTCAGTTAGCGTAGTTGGTGAACCTTGCACCGCACAGCGCTGCAAATAATGCTTCACCCCGCGCATTCCGCCCATTTCTTCACCACCTCCGGCCCTACCTGGACCCCCGTGGATCAGGTTCGGCAGTGGAGAACCGTGGCCGGTACTTTCCTTAGCGTTCTCTCTATTGAGCACCAAAATACGGCCGTGATGGCTGGCCGCTCCAACTACATAATCTCTAGCAATAGTGTCGTCATGAGTAACAATTGAACTCACCAAAGAACCTTTACCCATACGAGCCAAGGTAATGGCTTCGTCCAGATCTTTATACGGCATCAGCGTACTTACAGGGCCAAAGGCTTCTGTAACGTGTACCGCTTGATTTTTAAACGGATCGTCCTCACGCAAAAGGATGGGGGAAATAAATGCTCCAGCAGCTGCATCAGCTCCAGTGGTATTGACGGTTTCAAGATCACCATATACCAAACTGGCGGTTTGGGCGATCTTGTTTACTTGTTCTTTTACAGCATCACGCTGCTGTGTACTCACCAAGGCACCCATACGCACTTCTTTAAGGCGTGGATCACCTACAGTTACTTTGTCTAATGCCTTGCCCAGAGCGATCTGCACATCTTCTATTAAAGGCTCAGGAACTATAATTCTTCTTATAGCAGTACATTTTTGACCACATTTTACTGTCATTTCTTTGCGAACCTCTTTGATAAAAAGATCGAACTCTGGAGTACCCGGAACTGCATCAGCTCCTAAGATCGAAGCATTCAATGAATCAGCCTCCATGGTAAAAGGCACTGACTCTGCAAGCAGCTGCGGATGGTTCTTTAACAAACGACCAGTACTGGCAGAACCCGTAAAGGTCACTACATCTTGAGATTGTACCGTATCTAAAATGTTCTTGGCTGTACCGCTAATGAGTTGTAAGCTTCCTTCAGGCAAAATTCCTGAGGCGATGATTTCACGTACTATAGCTTCTGCTAAATAAGCGGTCTGCGGAGCTGGTAAAACTACAGCTGGCATACCAGCCATCCAATTTACGGCGCATTTCTCTAACATTCCCCAAAGTTAAAGGCGTTGATATGCACAGCAACTCCTTGTCTTGGCACCATGATGTGATGCGCCATAAAACGTCCGCCGCGAGAAAGGTCTATAGGGTCTCCTTCTACGTGAAACGGCTGATTTGGAAATAATTTACGCAATGAAGCATTGGCAAAGAGATTTCCGAATCCACCTTCAATATCGATCCAACTGTCAATACGCGTGGCTCCAGTTCTATAGCTGAGCTCATAAAAGGCCTCCTTCTTTTTGGTCAAATGCAGCGCGAGCTTCTTGAGCATATTTCCACGCTCTTGAAAGGTCATTTTTCTTAAGGTATCGCCTTTATCACGGCCGTATTGGAGAATATCTGGAACTGCAAGACCTTCTACAGAAACTGCAGTAAAAATCTCTCCGGTTACCGAATCTGCAATTGGATTACCGTCTCCGGCACCGTCCATCCAGGATCCTAATACATAATGTTGGGTCTTATTCATACTGCTCTTTTATGCGTTCACACGTATTATTTGTCCGTTGATCTTTCCGAGAACACTTTTAAGGTAAGCGTTCGTGACTTTAGCCATAGGCACCGGATCGTGTCCAGGGAAATAGTCTTTATATTTTTCGTAAGCATCTTCTACCAACCCAGCACATACCACATTGACACGTACCCCGTCCAATTCAAGAACTACAGCCCTTACAAAACTGTGAATGGCACCATTGACCATGGCTGCGGAAGTAGTCATATCCACCGGGTCGTCTGCAAGAATACCTGTAGACAGGGTAATAGAGCCTCCCGGGCTCAAATAGTCTTTGGCAATACGCACCACATTGACCTGCCCCATGAGTTTGCTGTTTATACCAATGTAGAAGTCGTCTTCACTTAAGTTGTAAAACTTGTCCCATTTGGCGTCACCCGCGGCAACCACAACGGCATCTACAGTACCTGTGGTCTTGAAGAGCTGTTTCAAATCTGCCTCTGAGGCCATATCCACTTGGAGGTCCCCAGAATTTCTACCTACAACAACCACCTCATGTGCTTGCTTAAGCGCAGCAACTACATGGCTACCTATGGTTCCGTTTCCTCCTATGACTACTACTTTCATCTTTACCTAAAGGTTTACATTTTCTATAATGGCCGCGTAACCTTGTCCCACACCAACACACATCGTGATAAGCGCATAGCGTTTACCCGTTTGTTGTAATTCCAATGCTGCGGAATAAGCGATTCGCGTTCCCGTAACTCCTAACGGATGCCCGATAGCAATAGAACCTCCGTTTGGGTTTATTCTTGGGTCGTCGTCGGCCAAGCCCCACTGTCTAATACAGGCCAAAGCTTGAGAAGCAAAGGCTTCATTGAGTTCAATAACATCCATATCTTCTAGGCTCAAATTGGCTTTCTGGAGTGCTTTGTAGGTTGCCTCTACCGGGCCTATACCCATGATTCGAGGTTCTACCCCTACCACTGCCGAACTCACAATTCTAGCCAGCGGTTTAAGGCCATATTGTTTTACGGCTTCTTCCGAAGCGACAATGGTTGCTGCTGCTCCATCGTTCAGACCAGAAGAGTTTCCGGCCGTTACACTCCCGTCTGATTTGAAAGCCGGACGTAATTTGGCTAGTATTTCTTTGGTAGTTGTTGGTTTTATGAATTCATCTTGCGAAAAGATGATATCGTCTTTTTTGCGCTGCGGAATCACCACATCCACGATCTCCATACCCAGTCTACCACTCTCGCGAGCCGCAGCAGCCTTCATTTGGCTCCAATAGGCAAAAGCGTCTTGGTCTTCTCTTGAAATATTGTATTTGGCCACTAGGTTCTCTGCGGTATTTCCCATGCCGTCAGTGCCGTAAAGCTCGTGCATCTTGTGATTTACGAATCGCCAACCGAAGCTGGAATCGTACATTTTAGCATCATTCCCAAAAGCAGAAGTAGGCTTCGCAATTACATATGGCCCGCGGGTCATGTTCTCTACTCCTCCAGAGATGAAAAGATCTCCATCTCCAGCTTTAATGGCACGGTTGGCCTGAACAATTGCAGAGAGTCCACTGCTACACAAGCGATTGATGGTCTCTCCCGGAACGGTGAAAGGCAAACCTGCTAACAGTAATGCCATACGCGCCACGTTTCTATTGTCCTCACCGGCTTGATTGGCACAGCCCATGATCACGTCATCATAAGCGTCCAAGGGGATCTCTGGATGCCGAGCCGTTAATTCCCTTATGACATGGGCTCCTAAATCATCGGTACGTACCGCGCTTAGGGTTCCTTTATAATTTCCTATTGGAGTTCGAACTCCGTCTATGATATAGGCTTCCTTCATATTATTCTTTTACCGCAGCACTCAATGCCGCTGTTTTTGTGTAAGCATCCATTTTCTCAGCATCATGACCAGGACCGTAGAATCCTGAAACCAAAATGCTAGTGGAATCGTCATTCTGGCGAGCATACATAGTTAAATAGGTGTCCCCTTTATCCTTAAGTATCATCTTAACAAACAAAAAACGCTTGCCATCTAGTGTGAGAATATCTTTCTCTACAACCTCTCCACCTTGTTCAAGCGAGCCTGTATTGTATTCCAGTTCCATTTGTTCAAAGGAGATGGGAAGTAATTGTCCCATAATAGCTGCTTTGTAATCCTCGCTGTAAAAAGCTTGCCCATCGGGGGTTTTAATGGGAAAGTAATCCTCGTCTACCTCAAAGTTCACGGCAATAGCTCCCAATTCGTTTGGCGGATTACTATCCTGTTGTCCAAAGACAAATAAAGGGCTTATAATAAATAGTAGGACTGCTAATTTTTTCATTCTTCCCAATCTTTTGATGTTCTGTAAACCACGCCTTTGAACAGCGCTACTAATTCTTTTCCGCGATGGATCTCAACGATATTAAAACCCACCTTATTCTTGGTATGATCCAAGGTACATTCGGCCACCAAATAATCACCTTCGTTCAATGCTTCTATGTGATTGATCGAAGTTTCAATAGACACCGCATATTTACCGTGGGTATTACTGGTAAAACCAAAAGCTGTATCTGCCAAAGAGTACGTAATCCCGCCGTGAGCAAAACCCATGCTGTTGAGCATCTCTGGTCTAACCTTTAGACCTAACCGAACTCGACCAACTTCACAATGCAAGATCTCTATCCCCAGCCATTGGCTAAAAGGATCTAGAGATAGCATTTTATATGGGATCTTCTCGCCTTGCATTAAAAGAAATTTTCATTGGCCTCGGCCATTTTTCTAAGTATTGGCGATGTTCTATAGCGATCTTCGCGATAGGTATCGTAAAGTGCATCTAACTGATCCACGCATTTGACTATACCGAATTCGTCTGCCCAAGCCAAGAGACCTTTGGGGTAATTCACACCCTTGGTCATGGCCAGATCAATATCTTCAGCGCTGGCAATGTTTAGATACAAAGCATCTGCAGCCTCGTTGATCAACATAACCAATACACGGTTCAATATTTTGGTTGCCAAAGCATCATCTGTCTGAGGTTCTGGATTTACAGCGCCTTCGGCATAATTGTAATAACCTCTACCCGACTTTCTTCCTAAATAACCGGCTTCGCTCAAGCGCTTTTGTGTAAAAGAAGGTTTGTAGCGCGGGTCGTAATAAAAAGCCTTAAAAACAGTTTCGGTTACGGTGTAGTTAACATCGTTTCCAATAAAATCCATCAGCTCAAAAGGTCCCATTCTAAAACCTCCCTTGCTCTTCAGTGCCCAATCAATGGTAGGAACGTCGGCAATTCCTTCTTCCAATATCCGCAGTGCCTCGCCGTAAAAGGGTCTAGCCACTCGGTTTACTATAAATCCTGGAGTATCCTTGGCTAAGGCAACGACCTTACCCCAATCATTAATAGTTTGAACTACTAAATCGGTATTGTGGTTGGTGGTTTGTACTGCTGGGATGACCTCAACCAACTTCATCAGCGGAGCAGGATTGAAAAAGTGAATTCCCAGACAGCGTTCCGGTTTTTGTAAAGACGCAGCTATAGCGGCTACCGATAAAGATGAGGTATTGGTGGCTATGATACAATCGTCTCCGAGCAGCGGTTCTAATTGCTGAAACAGCTTAGTCTTGATCTCTAAGGATTCCACGATAGCTTCAATAACCAGATCAGACCCCGCCAGATCTCCTAGAGATGTAGAATAGCTGATCAAGGATTGAATTCTTTCCTTTTCTGCGGATTCAATGCGGCCTTTGACCACCAAACGGCTCAGTACTTGTTCTAGTTTTGCTGCGGAGTGGTCCAAGACATCTTGGTTCAAATCGCAAAGTACAACCTCACAACCCGCTGTGGCAGCAACTTGTGCTATGCCACTTCCCATGGTTCCGGCTCCTATAATCCCTACCCGATGTATCATATTATCGTCCTATAAAATTGGGTTTTCTTTTCTCTATAAAGGCCGCTACCCCTTCTGCATAATCTAAGCTCTGAGCGGCAGCGATCTGTTGTTCAGATTCCATGTGCAATTGCCCTTCTAAAGAACTGTTGCACGAAGCATTGAGCAACATCTTAGTACGTGCTAGAGCCTGGGTAGGCATAGCCGCTAATTTTTCTGCCAATAGCGCAACGCTTTCTTCCAAAGTGGAACCTGGTACTGCCTGATAGATCATACCCATTTGTTCAGCCTCTGTTGCACTGACCTTGTCACCTAGAAACATCAGGGCTGTCGCACGTTGCATTCCAATTAATCGCGGTAGAAAAAAAGTTCCTCCACTGTCTGGAACCAATCCGATCTTACTGAATGCCTGGATAAAGCTAGCCTCTTCTGCAGCCACAACGAGATCACAAGCCAATGCAATATTTGCTCCTGCGCCAGCAGCCACTCCATTTACAGCAGCGATAACTGGCTTTTCAAGATTTCTTATACGTTGGATGATGGGATTGTAATGCTCTTCGAGGATCTTTTTAAAGCCTGGATTGAGTTCTGGTATGGTAACCTCTTTCAAGTCTTGACCAGCACAAAAGGCCTTCCCGATTCCAGTAATAACTACGGCTCGCACACTACTATCTTCTGCAGCGGCGTCAAGTTCAGCTTGCATGGCCAAAGCCATTTCTCGATTGAAACTGTTAAAGACCTCCGGTCTGTTCAGGTAGATGTACTGCACATCTGCTGCCCGTCGGGCTTGGATAAAATCGCTCATTTAAGACATTTAAAATAGTCAAAAGGTTCTTGGCAGTCCATACACTGAAATAGTGCTTTGCAAGCTGTTGAACCAAATTGACTGATCATTTTAGTATTCGTTGATTTACAGTTGGTGCAGGGCACCAAACGTTGGTCTCCCAGAAGCGCTGCCTTGTCTGCAGTTTCGCTAAGAGGAGGTGCAATACCGTAGTCGCGCATTTTTTTGCGACCAGCTTCGCTGATCCAATCGGTGCTCCAAGCAGGAGCTAAGATCAATTCTACTGTTGCAACTATTCCCACCTTGGCAAAAGCCGCTTTAAGGTCGTCGCCAATGACATCCATAGCCGGACAGCCGGTATAAGTTGGGGTGAGTTTTATATGAACACCTTCGGGCGTTCGCACTGCTTCTCTTACAACACCTAGGTCTAGCACCGTTAAAACGGGAATTTCCGGGTCTGGAACAGTTTCCAGAATCGGGATCAGATCGGCCTCTATATTAGGATGCAGTTTAATGGTCATCTTACCAGGTCATGTTTGGGTAAGTGCGTTGCATGTATTGCAGATCGGCCAAGAGGTAACCCATATGTTCGGTATGAACTCCTTGTTTACCACCTTTTTGGAAGTAGGGATTCTCTGGTACAGCAATGGTGGCTTTCTGCAATAGCGATACTACATCGTTGTAGTAATGCTCTTTAAAAGAAGAGAGCTCAGGGCCTATTCCAGCTTGGGCGGCCAAAGTTTCTGTTTCAGAAGGCACAAAGAATTCTTGGGTATAAGGCCATAGGTCTTCTACAGCTTGAACCACACGCTGATGACTTTCTGGTGTTCCGTCGCCTAGACGCAGCATCCAATCCGAAGAGAATCGGCGGTGATAACGAGCCTCCTTTACCGCTTTACTGGCGATCGCTTTAATAGTCTCGTCGGCAGAATTCGCCGATAACCATTCCATCAGCATTAAATGATACACATCAAAGAAATACTGGCGTGTGATCACATAAGCAAAGTCTGTATTGGGTTGCTCCACCAAAAGTACATTGGTGTACTCATTCTCCTTGCGAGAAAAAGCGACATCGTCTTCTGATTTGCCCTCTAGCTGAGAAGCCGCATATTGAAAACAACTACGAGTTTGCCCAAGTAGATCCAAAGCTATATTGGTCAGCGCAATATCGGTCTCCAAACTTGGCCCGTGCCCGCAAAGTTCGCCCAATCGCTGTCCTAAGATCAGCGCATTGTCTCCCAAGGTGAGCATGTATGCGTATAAAGATTGTTTCTCCATTACTATTACATATGTTTTACCTCATCGGGTAGATTGTAAAAGGTAGGATGACGGTATACCTTATCTTGAGCAGGCTCAAACAGCTCACCGTAATTCTCTGGATTAGAGGCTGTGATATGTTTGGACTCAACAACCCATATGCTCACGCCCTCATTGCGACGCGTGTAGACATCGCGAGCGTTTTCTAGTGCCATAGTGGCATCCGCAGCATGTAAACTACCAAAATGTCTGTGCTCCAATCCGTTCTTGGATCTGACAAAGACTTCCCATAATGGCCAGTTCTTTTTTTCCATAACTTTCAATTTAACTGGCCTGAGCCACTTCTGATTTTGCTTTTTCTTGTTTCTCTGCATAGGCGACAGCTGCATCGCGCACCCAAGCTCCGTTCTCCCAGGCAGAAACGCGTGCGTTCATACGCTCCTTATTACAAGGGCCGTGTCCTTTGACTACCTGCCAGAATTCGTCCCAATCGATCTCACCAAAATCATAAGAACCTCGCTCTTTGTTCCATTTAAGATCTGGGTCTGGTACAGTTAATCCAAGCAAGTCCGCTTGCGGCACTGTCTGATCTATGAACTGCTGGCGCAGTTCGTCATTGGTCTTGCGCTTGAGCTTCCACTTCATGGATTGCTCGGTATGCACAGACTCTGCATCTGTAGGGCCAAACATCATAAGGCTTGGCCACCACCAACGGTTGAGTGCGTCTTGAGCCATTGCCTTTTGCTCTGGAGTTCCTTTAGACAGGGTGAGCATGATCTCGTACCCTTGACGCTGGTGGAAACTCTCCTCTTTACAAACACGAACCATTGCCCTGGCGTATGGTCCAAAAGAGGTGTTACAAAGCGGCACCTGATTAATGATCGCTGCGCCGTCTACCAACCAACCTATGGCTCCAATATCGGCCCACGTCACTGTTGGGTAATTGAAAATGCTGGAGTATTTCGCCTTTCCGGTGTGGAGTTGTTCGTATAATTCTTCACGACTGATCCCTAAGGTCTCACAAGCACTGTAGAGATATAAACCGTGCCCAGCCTCGTCTTGCACTTTGGCCAACAAGGCTGCTTTACGTCTTAAAGAAGGGGCTCTGGTGATCCAATTTCCTTCTGGCAACATCCCTACAATTTCTGAATGGGCATGCTGAGAGATCTGACGAATATGCGTCTTGCGATATTTCTCTGGCATCCAATCTTTAGGTTCAATCTTTTCGTCGTTGGCAATGCGCTGCTCAAAGATCTCTTCTAGGTTTTTGATTTCTTTTTCACTCATAATTCCGGTTTTTTATACGTCGAAATCGACGGTGACTTTATCGCTTTGAGGAACCGCCTGACAACTGAGCACAAAGTCTTGTGCAACCTCATCGGCCTCTAAAGCGTAATTTATCTTCATGGCTACCTCGCCACTCAAAACTTTACATTTACAGGTGCTACAAACGCCTCCTTTACATGCGTAAGGCAGATCTGCTCCTGCAGCTAAGGCAGCATCCAGGATGTTGTCGTGCTCGTCTTCCATAACAAAGCGAAATTCTTTTCCTCCATCTATGATAACGACTTCCGTGCCTTCCTGTACTTCTTTAAGTTCTACGGCCGGTGCTGGCGCATCGCCCGTGTAAAATAGTTCGTAATGAATGTTTTCCAAGTCCATGCCTTGGTCTTGCAGGGCATCGCGAATAAGGAAGATCATTTCCTGCGGCCCACAAATAAAACAACCATGCGTATCTGGCACATCGATAAAGGTTTTGGTCAGTGCCTGCATTTTCTCCTCGTCAAAACGTCCGTTGAACAAGGGTATATCTCTGCGCTCTTTTGTTAAAAAGTAAAAGATCTCAAACCGATCAAAGTATTGATTCTTAAGCGCTTCTATCTCTTCTTTAAAGATAATGGATTTGACCGTACGGTTCAAGAAGAACAACTTAAAGCTACTATCTGGTTCTTGGGCCAAATGCGTTTTTATTATAGACAAAATAGGTGTGATCCCACTTCCTGCGGCAAAGGCGATATAATTTTTGGGCGTATCACTAATGGGAACAAAAAATCGACCGCTAGGAGGCATAAGCTGAATCGTATCGCCAGCTTTAAGCGATTCGTTGACATAAGTTGAGAAAACACCTCCCGGGATCTGCTTAACGGCTACGCGCCAAATTCCATCTAGCGGACTTGAACACAAGCTGTAAGAACGACGCTCGTCCTTACCGTTAATGTCTGCCCTAAGGGTCAGGTGTTGTCCCTGCGTGAACGCAAAGGTCACTTTAAGATCATCTGGGATCTCAAAAGTTACTACAGAAGTGTCCTTGGTTTCCTTGTACACCTCTGCCACGCGGATGTCGAAAAACTTTGCCATACCTGAATTTATAAGACAAAACTAACGTTTGTTAGTTAAATTTACAAGAGCCAATATCTAAATTTTTGCCAATTATCTAGGCTCTTATGCTCGCCAACATGGTGGCGGTCATATCGTCCTTAAGTGTCTGCATATCAATACTATTCTTTTTAGGATACCACAAATAAAGGGTTCTAAGGGTGGATAAGACCGAGAACAACAATATCTCCGGATCGCGATTGGCTATGGCACCTTCTGCAATTCCGGATTTGATGATCTGTCTAAAATTCTCCTCGTATTGATTGCGCATTTCTTCGAAATAAGGCAAGGTCTTGCCTTCTAAATGCATCCAATCGTTATTGAGTGATCCCAAGGCATCCTGGTTCTTTACTGTTACGTCTATATGCAAATGAATGACCTGTTCTACCTTATCTAGGGTAGGCATGTCAGAAATAAAAATTCGATTCATTCCTACGGTAAACTCCTCCGCCACACTGATAATGAGCGATTCTAAGATCTCATGCTTAGAAGAAATATGATTGTATAAGCTAGCCGCTTTTATACCCAGTTCCTTGGCCAGATCACGCATGGTAACTGCACTATATCCCCGCTCTAGGAACAACTTGGCGGCCTTTTCAATTATCTCTTCTTTTCGACTAAGGGTTTTCAATATGCGGTGGTTTAATTAATCTAGAAGCTGCCAATCTTCTGGTATTTTTATGGTCTTTTCTTTGTGGATCAAGGTCCAACCCATGCTCTCTGTAAGCACAAAAAGCTGCTGCAGCTCAGAGATCAGTCTGTTTTGTGCATTGGTCATAAGTTCACTTTGTAGGGCTTGAACCCTTAGACTGTCGGTGACTTTTTTGGTGATGGTGTTGAGTGCCTCGGCATCAAAATCGTTAAAGATCCCTTGCTCTACATCGTAATATTCTATGCGCGGTGCGATCTTCAATTCTGGGTCTGGCAAATAGGTAACGGTCAATGTTTTGGCTATGCTGTCAATATCGATCTCCATTTTGCGAAGATCATAGCTAACTTGCGCCTGAGCATCCACTACTATGAGCGCCTTCTTTTTTGAGGAGAAAAAGTCGAAATAATAGCTTTTGGAATCCTCGTAGTTGTGGATCTGCGTAAAACTACCTTCTGTAACGACTAACTTGCCCACGTTCTGAAGTTGCTGCTGCAACATGGCTGAACTCTGCAAACGCTGCTGACTCCCTTGACGACGGTAATCACAATACTGATAGACAAAGACGATCAATAAGGCAAAACAAGCACCAAATAAGAAATTACGCATGGCTCAAAGTCTTGTCCCTAAGGTACGGTTTTTCTGCAATATCCCGGGAAGTGGTAAGGCCTTGGAAATTAGATAAGATTGTGGTTTCTCGCCTTTTGTACTGCTTCTATTTTGCTGTGGACTTGCAATTTCTTGTAGATGTTCTCGATATGCTTGCGCACGGTGCTAGGCGAAAGGATCAAATTGTCTGCAATGGCTGTATAACTGAGGCCAGTACTGAGCTGTTCCAAGACCTCAATTTCTCGGGCAGATAGTGAGATCTGCTCCTTATCTGCACTATTGGTCACTACAATTGGATTGCGAAGCAATTTTAAGGTCTTCATGGCGGTCACAAATGAATCACAGACATTGCACCAATTTTTGCTTTTGGAGCACCTGTGATAGGTTGAAGCGATCAAAATCATAAGCACCCAGTGTTATTTGTCTGAATTCAATTTGATCTTGATGCGCTTGATAACAGTCCTTCAATTCGTCACAGCGCAACTCGTACTTGCTCTTTAAGGATAAATTCATCCTGTAAAAGAACAAGGCAAGCAAGGCTGCCAGAACCAGAAAGATCACAGCAATAAAATAGAGGCTGTTGTCCATACTTAGAATTAAACTAAAGTAAAACTAAGCAGTAGGGGCATGGCGTACAATACGGCAATTGCCTTAAAAAATCAATACATACTTTGAGTCAATACCCCATTACGCCATAAACCAACTTCCTTTTTACCGCTGGCCTTGTTGTCATAATAGCCTCGACCATCGAATTTTCCGTTGGCCCAATATCCGCCGTAATAACTACCATCCGCAGCCCAATAACGGCCCATACCATGCATTTTATTACTGCTGTTGAATTCACCAGAATATTTGGCTCCACCTTTAAAATAGTAACTCCCCTGATGCAGGTTACCATTTTTAAAGAACCCGATATAATAATCACTATTGCTGTAGTTCCAACGCCCGTAGCCATTCTGGCAATCGCCTATAGAACAGCCTTTGTCCTTATTATTGCTGTAATAGGGATAGCTTTTTGTTAGTGATCCGTTGGTGTAAATACCTTGGCTCCACTTGTCATTTTTTACCGTAACACCCAAGCCATTCATAGAACCGTTTCTGTACTGTCCTTTTAGATTGTCTTTGTTATCGCCAATGTAAACACCATATCCGTGCATATTGTCGTTCGCCCACTCGCCAATATACTGGCCTTTGGTTTCGGTCCAGTAATAGCTACCGTAGCCTTCTTTCTTTCCATTGCTCCAAAAGCCAATGTAATCACCATTGCTGTAGGTCCTTTTTCCGTATCCATTAATACAGTCCCCCCAATCGCAGTTGCTTGTGGTAGTTTGAGTTGGACTATTTGGTTGTTGTGGTTGCTGCGGAACCTCTTGGGCCCAAAGCTGTAATGCTCCAAATAAAAGAGCTAGTGTTGTTAAAAGTCTCATTGTAGTTAGCGTTTATGTGTGTTTATAGATGTCATTATCAAAGCATATGACAGCTGTGGTAAATTATTTTAAAAACTATTCTGCTCGAATAAAATCGCCATTCTTGAAATAACCGATCTGATTCTCTCCAGTTTCTTTATCGCTGAAATAACCGCGACCATCAAACTTTCCGTTAGTCCAAGATCCGCCGTAATAGTTGCCATTGGCAAACCAAAATCGGCCCATGCCAGAAAAACGTCCGGAGCTATCAAATTCCCCACTGTATTTAGCGCCAGAAGCAAAGCTGTAGGTACCCATTTGCAGGTTGCCATTTCTAAAGAAACCGACAAAGGTATCGCCGTTGCCAAATACCATTTTTCCGTATTTGTTCTTGCAATCACCAATGGTACAGCCACTGGTCACATCGTTCCCGTAAAAAGTGAAAGCGTCCACTAAGGTCCCACTGTCAAAAACCCCTTGCTCCCAATCTTCGTCGTAGTTCTTAACAGCTCTGCCGTGAAGTTTTCCATTTCTAAAAAGGCCTTTTTGCATATTGTCATCCTCATCGGTAAAAACCCCGTAGCCGTTCATATTGTCATTTTCCCAATTGCCGATATACGTTGCACCGCTATCCCAAGAGTAAAGACCATAGCCGGATTTTTTTCCTCCAGACCAAAAGCCGTCGTAATAACCGTTGTTGTACTCGTACTTTCCGAATCCATCTTGACAATTGCCACGAACACAATTAGAGGAGCCGCTGCTTTCTGTAATGAACTGTTCTACTTTAGTACTCACCGGGCGCATTTTTATAGTCGTCGTGTTCTCGTAATCTTTGAGCAGGTATACCGGCTTGCCATTGTCGAAGATCAAACGATCGTTCCCGCGCACCTCCGAAGTGACATTGGTATAATCCATACTTTGACCTTTTATAATGATCCCGTATTTCTTGTTCTCGTAATCGCGATACCAATAGGTATTGTCTGGCGCGTAGCCCATATCGATCAGATTGTCTGCTCCCCAACCGGAGAACTTTCGGATATCTTTCTCAAAATAGGTTTTATCCAACTCAGGCACATAGGCTACATAGCTATCTGCTACTCGAGTAACCTCAACCGTATACGATTTGTCGTCTACATAGGTGATATAAGAATTCGGATTGGTCAGATAAAAGTTCTTAGATGTGTTTCTAAGAAGAATTCTACCATCATGTCTGCTACCAACGGCAACATCATCAAAATCTGGCAAGAGAATGATTGTTCTAGACGGCAAGTGTAAAGTAGCTATAGAGGCCGAACTCAACTGCGACAAATACTGCAGCTCATTCAATTCTATACCGCCATCGCTAGTAATGCTATAGGTATCATCTCCTGTTTTGAGCCAAGAGACACTATTTAAATAGGTTGGCTGCTTCTGCTCTGTTCGGGTCAAGAGGGGACTAACAGGTTCTGGCACTTGTGCCCAAAGCAAGGTGCCGGATATCAAGAAGGCCAAAAAGGGGATAAGAAACTTCATAATCTTGTTGTTTGGTAATGGCCTGCTATAGGGTAAAAACCTTGCTAGGCGCTAGTTAAAACTTACTATTTCCCTAAGTTAATAATTATTGGGAATTTAAAAAGAAATACCTCCAGTGAGTAGGAGGTACTTCTATAACGGTAGCTTTGGAGGCTATTTAGATAAATCGTAGGCGTAAATGGTACTGTTGTTCGCTTTGTAATAAAGAATCCCACCAAAATCGTCTACTTGATATTCAGGCTTTTTGTCTTTTAAGATGATCTCTTTTTCGACTTCTCCACTGTCTTTGTCTATCTTCACCAGACCCACGCCCTCTTCTAATTTGGTCAGAATGAACTGTGCATCTTGTGTTGCTGCTGTAGCCTTAAAACGTCTAAGCATTTCCGCCACAGAGGCCCCACTTGCCATGGCCATACCATCTCCCAAATCTGCATAAGCCTGGCCACGGGCTGTATAGTTCCCCAAGCGGTTGCGATTGTTGTTGGCCTCGGCATAGCTTGCGGCTGCAGTGGCCGCTGTAGCTACCGCCATAGCTCCTGCCAAGATAGCACCAAAGGCGCTCTTACCTGGGGCTCGTTTGAATTCATGCCAGTTGGTTATGCCCTCCCAGTCCAAAAGCATCATGTTTTGGTCACTAGTGAGTAGAACACCGCCGTCTCGGCACTCAATATCTGTAGGATCTTCTTTACCTTCAAAGGAAACTTCGGCGAAATCGGCTACCTCTCCACTATTGGCATCAACTGCAAATACCTCTTCGTCTGCACCGATCAAATAGCGGTTATTCTTGCTATCAAAAGTAGAACTCACCGCATCGGCGCGTTTGTATTTTAAGGGCTTGTTCCAAACTTGATCTCCTGTTTCCAGATTCACAATGTTCGCGTCTTCGGAGGTGATATAGATCAAGCCTTGAGGTGTTGAAGCCATGGTTAGGATGTTTTCGCCAGTCTTTAGCGGTTTTTTATACAAAGTTTGACCATCAAAGGAGATCTTGTAGATCCCTCCTTCATAGATTCCGAAGAGAATACCGTCATCCATGATATAGAAATGCTGTACATAACCTTTGGTCTTAGGTGCCTTTTCCCAGAGATCTTCTCCATTTTGCGCACTTAAAAATGCAATTTTAGACTCCGAGCGACCCGAGGCCAACTTCATAATTCCTTTCTTACCAGAGTTGTCCACATCGCTCACAATAGCAAGGCCTTGGGGTAAGATCTCAAAATTAACCACATTCCCCTTGACCTTATGCCCATCATCCCACAGCATTTGGCCAGTTGCGCTAATTTTGAACACCTTGGTGGATCCACCGTTGGGCTTACCCACAAAGCCGTAAATTTCTTGTTCGGACTCATCAGCTACCATCCAACCTACGTTCTTTAGATCGGCCTTACACGCAATGGTTCCGCTGTTCATATCTACTTTAGTTAATCCCTTGCTGGTAGGAATGATCAAGCCGTTGTCTAATAATAACGGTCGACCACTTACCATTTCAGACCCTTTGAACTTAAAGAAGCTTTCTTGTTCTCCTGTGTTTAAGTCATAAATGGCTACGGCATTGGTATATTTCTCACTAGCTCGACGTTGACCACTTACCACTAGTTTATTCTGAGGCATCATCACATGACAGGTCCAAACCAGTTTCCAACCGTTGTTTTCGGTGCTGAACAAGGTGTTTCCAGACATATAATCAATAACGGCCTTTTTAGTGGTCATGGCACCAAAGCCAGTTTGCCCAACCACCACATAAGGCGCATTGGGAATAAAGGTCAACTCTTCTGGTTTCACACGTCCGTAATCGGTGAAGTTGAAGAGCAGCTCGTTTGAACCGGGTTTAATTCCAACCAAGCCGTCATTGGTAGCGACAACTACTGTTCCGCCCTGTGTTATGGTCATTTCGTTGATCTTGGCTCCGGTATCGTATTGCCAATCCGGGGTCTCCGCCTTCTGAGCCCATGCTGTTGTGACAGCGCACAAAAAGAATAGGATCGCGGTTAAAAGTGAAGCTGTTGGTCTCATAATTTGATTAGTTTTTAGTGTTATTCAAAAGTGAAATAATTGCCCTAGCGTTTCAATAGGGCAATTGCCGTATTCTGACAATCAAACAGTTAAATCATAAAAAGCAAAAAGCCGAGATACACTGGGTATCCCGACTTTCCACATAAAAACCTCAACATAGAGATTCGCTTAGTCTACGATCGCTTTGAATTGACCTTCTGTAATAGTTTTCATGGTCATGTCCTCTGCATTATATCCTTTAAAGGAAAAGGTACCTTCTACCACGCCATCGGCATCAGAAGCAACCTCCACGGTTCCGGTCCCCACACCATCTACCAAAGATGCAACTCCATTGTTCAACCATCCGGCTACTGGTGATACGGTAAAATATCCCATTAAGTTTGGATTGGTAGCATTATCTCCTGAGGTGTAGGTTCCAGGGCCGTCATAACCAACAATTGTAATTCGGATGGTGTCTCCGCTGTTGGCCCCCCTTGTACATTCAAAACGCCACTGTCGATTACGGCTCCAACAATTACTGCCGGATCTTGTGCTGCAGCAAAATTGGCGCCGTCTACTTTGGCGGTTACAAATTCATCACCGCTGGCTGCGGGATCATCTCCTCCACCTGAAGAATCGTCATCTTTATCGCAGGCGGTTACCAATAGGGCCATAAATATAAAGGCATATCGGCTCAATACTTTTAGTGTGTTCATGTCGCTAGTTTTAATGTTTAACTGTAAGCAAAAGTGAACACTTAAGCCCTGACAATCAATAGGGCAGATGTCGTATTTGATTATAGTTTGATGTGTGGATGCGCTGCATTAAAGGCAGACAAACGCTCTTGGAGATTGCGCTTAAAGTCTGAATCTGCCTTGCTTCCCGGGAACTGAGACCGGTGATTCATCGCAGCTCGGAGTTTTGCAATGGTCGTGTTGAGCTCTTGAGCCTCAGAGCTAAGCCATACCTGAGAAAATCGTTCCCATATATAGTCAATGGCTAGCTGGTTAGGATGGATCAGATCTGCACTGTAATAACGATAATCGCGCAACTCGTCTATTATTAGCTCATAAGCCGGAAAATAATATGCATTGACATCAGTAGCTATATAAGCATGAACACCGCTTAGCAAATGAGCCTTGCTTCGCGCATTGGAAACAATCCCGTCTTTAATGTGACGCACTGGTGATACAGTATATATGATTGTAAGCTCAGGGTTGACTTTTTTTATTGCTGCGGATAGATTCCTTGCACTTGCTTCTATCTGCGCTGGAGACAATAATTCTTTGCTGAAGCTGTCGCTTGGCTGTTTGTGACAATTTGCCACAATTTTATCGGTTTGCTTAAGACGGTAAGCCCAAGCTGTACCTAAGGTGAGTATAAGATGCTTCGCACTGCTTAAGGCCAACTTTAAATCAGACAGTGCTCCATTCAATTGGGTCAAGACCTCTTCTTGCTTCAAGCCACTTAGGCTGGTATGAGCCTCGTAACAGAACCAAATATCGTCTCGTTTGTCTAGATCGGAAGCCGTAAACTCTCGCTCATCCAAGGCTCGCAACACCAAGGTTTCTAGTGAAACAGGATTAAAGACAACTCCAAAAGGATTCACCGACTGCGCTAAAGCATAGTGCTCGAACTTTTGAGCTATATTGACTGCAAAGCAGGAGCCAAGAAATAGACTGTAATGATTGTGATCTACCGAAGGAGATTGCGGAGTTAGCGATATGGTCGTACTCCGGTCCATCTTAATTCAGATAAGCCGAGGCAGCTTCTAATGCCGCTGGAATTCCATCGGGATTCTTACCTCCGGCCGTGGCAAAGAACGGCTGTCCACCGCCACCTCCTTGGATGTGTTTACCCAACTCGCGCACTATGGTCCCTGCGTTGAGTTTACCTTGAGCAGCAAGCTCTTTAGAAATATAACAGCTTAGCAATGCCTTTCCGTTCTGACTAGAAGCCAATAAGAGGAAAAGATCTGTACGGTTCTGGCCCATTTCAAAAGCGAGGTCTTTCATCCCTCCAGCATCGAGATCAACTTCTGTAGCTAGAAATGCAACACCATCCTTTTGTTCTAACTGGTCTACCAAGTGTGATTTAAGATGTTTAGCCTTTTCTTTAAGTAGTTGTTGTAGTTGCTTTTTAAGCTGTGTGTTCTCTTGTTGAATACCTTCTAATACACCAACCGGATCTTTGGCATTGTTAAGCAGCTGTTTTAACTGCTGATGTTCTTTAGAGGTTTCTTCAAAATACGCCTTAGCAGCATCACTAGTTATTGCCTCAATACGACGCACTCCTGCCGCAACAGCAGATTCTGACGTTATGATAAAATGCCAGATATCGCTCGTATTGGTAACGTGTGTACCTCCGCAGAGCTCCATAGACTTTCCGAAACGAATGGTGCGAACCGCGTCTCCATACTTCTCGCCAAAAAGGGCAATAGCGCCTTGTTCTATGGCCGTATCGTAAGGAATGCCTCGCTGTTCTTCTAAAGGCAGACTCTCTCTAATTCGCGCATTGACAAAAGCCTCAACCTCTTCCAATTGCTCCGCAGTGACCTTAGAGAAATGAGAGAAATCAAAACGCAGGTTTCCGCTATGCACCATAGAACCTTTTTGTTCTACATGCGTGCCGAGTATATTGCGCAACGCCTGATGCAACAAGTGTGTGGCCGTGTGATTACTGGCCGTTCTTGCACGCTGTTTTTCGTCTACCACTGCCTTGAAATTCGCCTCTGGATTACGGGGCAGATTCTTGGCAAAGTGTACGATAAGGTTGTTTTCTTTTTTGGTATCGATGATATAGACCACCTCTCCGTTAGCAGCTTCAAGATACCCTTTGTCACCCACTTGCCCTCCTCCTTCCGGATAAAAAGGAGTCACATTAAAGACCAACTGATACAGTGTTCCTTCTTTTTTGCTGGCCACTTCGCGATAGCGCGTAATGGTCACAGGCGCCGAAAGTGTGTCGTAACCTACAAATTCTTCCTCATCGTCTTGGCGCAATTCTACCCAATCACCGGTCTCTACCTTGGTAGCGGCGCGTGAACGCTCTTTTTGCTTTTGGAGTTCTCGCTCAAAGCCAGCTTCGTCCATAGTATAACCACGCTCGCTTAAGATAAGAGCGGTTAGATCTTTAGGGAACCCATAAGTGTCATATAGTTCAAAGACCTTCGCTCCAGAAATCGACTTATCTTTAGCATTAGTGATAACTTGGTCTAACAACAGCAGCCCTTGATCTAGGGTTCTTAAAAAAGATTGCTCTTCTTCTTTGATCACGTTGGTGATCAGATTCTTTTGCTTTTTAAGTTCTGGGAAAGCGCTGCCCATTTGATTGGTGAGTGTTGCTACCAATTCATAAATAAAGGGTTCTTTCTGATCTAAAAAGGTGAAGCCATATCGGATGGCACGTCTCAGAATTCTGCGGATCACATAACCCGCTCCAGTATTAGAAGGCAACTGCCCATCTGCAATGGCAAAGGCAACAGCTCTCAGGTGGTCTGCAATTACACGAATTGCAATGTCAATTTCTTCTTCTTGGCCGTATTTGGAGTTGGCAATGGCCTCGATCTCTCGAATTAGCGGGGTAAATACGTCGGTATCGTAATTACTCTTTTTGTCTTGCAGCACCATGCATAAACGCTCAAAGCCCATTCCGGTATCTACGTGTTGCGCCGGAAGTTTTTCCAATGAACCGTCTGCCTTTCTGTTGAACTGCATGAATACCAGATTCCAGATCTCTACCACTAGCGGGTGGTCCATATTCACAAGTTCCGCTCCAGATACTTTTTCTTTCTCTTCATCGCTGCGGATGTCAACGTGGATCTCACTACAAGGTCCGCAAGGCCCTTGGTCTCCCATCTCCCAGAAATTGTCATCTTTGCTGCCGTTTAGAATACGGCTTGGGTCGATATGTTTAGCCCAAAAATCATAAGCCTCCGTATCGCGGGCAAGACCTTCTGCCTTATCGCCTTCAAAAATGGTAACATAAAGGCAATCTTTGTCAATTTTAAAGACCTCGGTGAGCAACTCCCATGCCCAAGCAATGGCTTCTTCTTTAAAATAATCACCAAAACTCCAGTTGCCCAACATTTCGAACATGGTGTGGTGATAGGTATCCTTCCCTACCTCTTCCAGGTCGTTGTGCTTTCCACTTACACGCAAACATTTTTGCGTATCTGCAACTCTAGGATCGTTCGCTTTTTTATTTCCCAGGAAATACTCCTTGAACTGATTCATCCCCGCATTGGTGAACATAAGGGTTGGATCATCTTTGATCACCATAGGCGCAGAGGGCACTATAGCGTGCTGTTTGGAGTTGAAAAATTCTAAGAATGTCTTACGAATGTCCTGAGACTTCATTTGCTTTATTTTAAATGAGTTAGGCCAACTTACTTCAGTCAACCCTTGTATTAGGATAGGCAGCAAACAATTTTTATCTTTGTATTGCGTTAGCGCCTTGTAACACCCCAATTATCAAGGGCAAAAATAGCACATTTTAACTTATGTCGAAGGTAAAATATTACTACGATAGCGAGACTTTATCCTATCGAAAAATAGAACCTAAAAAGGGTCGCACCTTTGGTTTTATTCTCTTGTCATTCTTAGGTATTTTCTTGAGTGGCTTGTTCTTCTTTTTACTTTACCTCAACTTGCCTTACATAGAAACTCCAAAGGAAAAGGCCTTGGCTCGTGAATTGGCCAATGCAGAACTCCGCTTAGAATTGCTCAACAGAAAAATGGATCAGGCGCAAGCTGTGCTTACGGAGCTGCAGGAGCGCGACAATAACCTATATCGGGTTTATTTTGAAGCCAACCCTATTCCAGACGAGCAGCGCTTGGCCGGATTTGGGGGAGTAAACCGTTACAAAGAATGGGAAGGCTTTGACAATTCGAACCTGCTCATCTCCGCAGCAAAACGATTGGACGTTATTACCAAACAGATCGTAGTGCAGTCTAAATCGTTGGATGAAATAGCGGAGCTCGCAGAAGAAAAAGAAAAACTGCTGGCAGCTATACCTGCTATTCAGCCTGTGCGCAACGAAGACCTGACTCGTATGGCTTCTGGTTACGGATACCGTACAGACCCTTTTACCAAGGCGAGAAAATTTCACTACGGTATGGACTTTACCGCTCCTAGAGGTACCCCGGTTTACGCTTCTGGCGACGGCGTGGTAACCCGAGCGGATGCTACAGCCGCAGGATACGGAAGGCACATTAGAATAGAACACGGTTACGGTTACGAGAGCCTGTACGCGCACTTGTACAAATACAATGTACGCTTAGGTCAACGTGTAAAACGTGGAGACCTTATTGGATTTGTTGGGAGTACTGGACGTTCGGAAGCACCTCACCTCCACTACGAGATCTTTAAAGATGGAGACAAGATCAACCCGATTCATTTCTACTACGGCAACCTTACAGCCGAAGAGTTCAACGAATTACTGAAAGCTTCTCAGCAAGAAAACGAATCGCTTGACTAATGCAGATCAGCTTACCTGAAAAACGTTATTACGGCATAGGAGAAGTTGCCGACGCCTTTGGGGTCAATACTTCACTAATCCGATTTTGGGAAAAGGAGTTCGATATCATCCAACCCAAAAAGAACGCTAAAGGCAACCGAAAATTCACTCCGGAGGATATTAAGAACCTGGAGCTCATTTACCATTTGGTCAAAGAGCGTGGCTTTACTTTAGAGGGAGCTAAAACGCATCTCAAAGAGAATAAAAAGAAAACGCTCGACAAGTTCGAAATCGTTCGCAAGCTAGAAGGCATAAAGGCCGAACTACTCAAAATAAAAGATCAACTTTAAACCAACTAACTATGAAAAAATGGATACCCGCAATTCTAATCGTAGCGGCTATAGCTATTTGGGGAATTTCCACTAACAATACTCTGGTTAGCCAAGAAGAAGACATTAACGCTCAATGGGCCAATGTGGAAAGCTCTTACCAAAGACGCGCTGATCTAATTCCGAATATTGTTAATACCGCCAAGGGTTATGCGGAGTTTGAACAAGAGACCTTAACTCAGGTCATTGAGGCCCGTAGCAAAGCGACTGCGGTGACCATTGACCCGAGTAATATAACGCCGGAGCAATTGACGCAATTTGAACAGGTTCAGGGAAGTCTAAATTCTGCTTTGGCAAGGTTACTGGCTGTTTTTGAACGCTATCCAGACCTAAAGGCCAATGAGAATTTCAAGGCGCTGATCACAGAGCTGGAGCGCACCGAAAACAGGATCAATGTGGAACGCAACCGCTATAACGAAGTGGTGAACCCTTACAACTCCAAAGTCCGATCTTTCCCTACCTCATTGATAGCGGGCGTTCTTGGTTTTGACCAAAAAGAATATTTTGAAGCTGCGGCAGGTACAGAAACTGCCCCTGTAGTAGACTTTGACTAATGGGAATTGTTGAATCCTTCTTAACCGCTTCAGAGGAACAGGCTATTATAGATGCCATACATCTTGCGGAGGAGCGCACTTCTGGAGAGATCCGAGTGCATCTGGAAGGTCATACAGACCTGAGCCCGATGGAGCGGGCAAAGGAAATTTTCCACGCGCTGAACATGGACCAAACCCAAGAAGCCAATGGCGTGCTCATTTATGTAGCTGTTCACGATCATACCTTCACCATTTTGGGCGATCGCGGTATAAACGAGCTTGTAGGTCAAGGCTTTTGGGATTCCACCAAAGATCAGATCGCTTCGCATTTCAAGACTGGGCAGTTTGCTCAAGGGCTTATAGCAGGCGTGACAGAAGCCGGTAAAGCCTTAGCACAGTACTTCCCATTTAAGGATAACGACACCAATGAACTACCCAATGAGATCTCTAAAGGATAAGGTTTTAGGACTGCTCATTGCAGGTTTTCTTTTACTGCTGAGTTCCACTGGGCTCTGGGCGCAGTACACCATACCTCCACCTCCCGCTAAAGACAGCATGCGCGTTAAGCGCGTTTACGACAAGGCTGATATACTGAGTAGATCTCAGGAACAATTGCTTAACCGACGGCTTATCGGTTATGCAGACACTACCTCGACCCAGATCGTTATTGTAACCATAAAGGATTTGAACGGAGAAGATATTTCGCTCTTAGGGTCTCGTTGGGGAGCAGCTTGGGGGGTTGGCCAGGCCTCAGAAGACAATGGGATCTTTATATTGCTTTCAACAGGAGACAGAAAGATCGACATTGCCACGGGTTATGGTATAGAATACCGAATGACCGATCTGGAAACCAAGACCATTATAGATCAGGTGATCATTCCCGAGTTTAAACAAGGGAGTTATTACAACGGACTAGATGCTGGAGTTTCTGCAATATTTCAAGCCATTGAAGGGGAATTTGAGGGGACTGAATCTGGAAAAAAGAAAATTGTAGATTGGGTTCAATACGCCCCGTTCCTGATATTTTTCATCATTTTCATCTTACTAAAATACCTGCAATACAGAAATCGTGGAGGCCGCGGTGGTCGTGGAGGCAGTGGCGAATTTGTAGCCGATTCCTTTTTGGAATACATTATTCTTAGTGGCGGCGGACGCTCTAGCGGCAGCTTTGGCTCAGGCGGATCGTTTGGCAGCGGTGGCTTTGGAGGAGGCACCTTTGGTGGCGGCTCTTTTGGCGGTGGTGGCGCTAGCGGAAGCTGGTAGGTTTACTTTTTACGCATATAAATGGTAAGCGGCACTCCGTTATAGTCAAACTCTTCTCTCAGCTTATTCTCGATAAATCGCTTATAAGGATCCTTAACGTATTGCGGTAGGTTTGCAAAGAAAGCAAAGGTGGGATGCGGCGTTGGCAACTGCGTACAAAACTTGATCTTTACATATTTTCCTTTGTAGGCCGGTGGTGGTGTTGCAGCAATGATAGGCAGCATCACATCGTTGAGCTCACTGGTCTTGATGCGTTGCGAACGATTCTTGTACACCTGAACAGCGGTTTCTATAGCTTTAAATATACGCTGCTTGGTAAGCGCAGACATGAAAACGATAGGCACATCGGTAAATGGTTCACATTGCTTGCGGATGTACTGCTCGAACTTCTTGGTGGTCATATGGTCCTTTTCAACCAAATCCCATTTGTTAACTAAGATCACCACTCCTTTGTTGTTGCGATGTGCCAACCAAAAGATGTTCTGATCTTGCCCTTCAAAACCGCGGGTCGCATCTATGACCAATAGTGCCACATCACAGTGCTCTAATGCACGAACAGATCGCATGACCGAATAAAATTCAAGGTCTTCTTTCACCTTTGATTTTCTGCGGATCCCAGCTGTGTCTACCAAGTTGAACTCGAATCCGAAGCGGTTGTACTTGGTGTCAATGGCGTCACGGGTTGTTCCAGCAATGTCTGTCACGATATAACGATCCTCACCTATCAATGCATTGATAAAGGAAGACTTCCCTGCATTCGGGCGCCCAACTACTGCAAAGCGCGGTAGTTCGTCTTCATCTTTGGCAATATCATCCGGCAAGGCCTCTACCAGATCATCCAATAACTCCCCTGTTCCACTGCCGTTTGTAGCTGCAATGGTATAGTACTTTTCAAATCCGAGGGAATAAAATTCTACCGCATCGTTGACACGTTTAGAATTGTCTACTTTGTTCACCGCTAGAAAAACAGGTTTTTTCGACTTGCGAAGCAATTGGGCAACTTCTTCGTCCATTCCGGTCACTCCTGTTTCTACGTCGACCATAAAAATGATCACATCGGCCTCATCGATTGCGAGTTCTACCTGCTTATCGATCTCAGCTTCAAAGATATCGTCGCTCCCTTTTACATAGCCACCCGTATCGATCAAAGAGAATTCCTTGCCGTTCCAGTCGCTCTTGCCGTAATGGCGGTCACGGGTAACTCCGGAAACAGCATCAACGATCGCTTCGCGTCTCTGAATGAGGCGGTTAAAGAAGGTTGATTTTCCTACGTTTGGACGTCCAACTATGGCTACAATACTCATCGCTACGGATTTAGGCTGCAAAAATAGACTTTATTTCGGGGCTACCAGCCCTGCGACCTATTTATTATCGATAGGTGCAATAACTTTTGCCGGATTCCCTCCAGCAAAGACATTGGCAGGAATATCCTTAGTCACAACAGCGCCCGCACCTATTACAGCTCCGTCGCCTATGGTTACCCCAGGGCAAACTATGGCTCCACCTCCCAACCAAACATCGTTCCCTATGGTAATGGGCTTGCCCAACTCCTCGCCGCTTGAGCGAGCTCTGGCATTTAGCGGATGAGTCGCCGTGTAGAGTTGAACCTTGGGCCCGAACATCACCCGATCGCCTAGACGAACTTCACATACATCTAAGATCACACAGTCGAAATTCATAAATACGTTGTCTCCTGCATGGATGTTGTTGCCGTAATCGCAATAGAAAGGCGGCTCGATCCACAGGCCCTTTCCGGCAGATCCAAAGAGCTTGTAGAACAGTTTGTCGCGTTCTGGTTTACGCTCTTCCGGCAAGTCGTTGATCTTTTTAAAAAGCACCCTTGCAGCCTCTCTTTCTTTTAACAGTTGCGGATCCAAGGGATCGTACATCTGGCCTGCTAACATCTTTTCGCGTTCGGTCATAATTGCAGTTTGTATAAAGATAGTCGCTTTTAGGATTGATTCCCAGCTGATCAAAATCATATTTGTTCTGATCAAAATACCAGACTTTGGAGGCTGTGAAAGTTAATCAAGACATAGTATTAAGGCCTAGGTTCAAGCTGAGCGTGGAAAAATCCGCAGAAAAATTACTCGCAGATTTTAAAGCTGCTAGCGACCCAAAGGGATTTATCACTACACAAGTGGACGCACATGTGTTCATTAAAATTCCCAAGGCCAGACAGCAATATTGGTCCCCACAGCTAGATCTTGTAATCAATCCACTGAGCGATACTACCGCAGAGATACGAGGCTTGTTCGGCCCAAGAAGTACCGTCTGGACCTTATTTATGTTCTTGCATTTTATGGTCGCTGTATTATTTCTGACTTTTGGTGTATGGGCCTATTCTAATTTTGCCTTAGAAGAATCAATCGCCGTACCCGTTGCACTAATGTTATTAATGGTGCTCAGCTGGTTTGTGTTGTATTTTTTAGGTCGGATGGGAAAGGCGACCGGGCGTGGCCAGATGCTCGAACTTCACAAGTTCATGTGGGAGCTAATCAATCAAGACTGATTGTACCCAAAGCGTCTCAATTGCCTTTCGCTAGACCGCCAATTCTTATTCACTTTTACGTAGAGTTCTAAATGAACTTGCTTGCCAAAAAATTTCTCCAGGTCTTTGCGGGCTTCCATACCTACGCGCTTGATGGCGGCACCTTTATGCCCAATGATGATCCCTTTTTGAGAGTCGCGCTCTACCATGATCACCGAGCGCATGCGGATAATGTCATCTTCTTCGAAGAATTCTTCGGTTTCGATCTCTACCGAATACGGGATCTCTTTTTTGTAATGCAATAGGATCTTCTCTCGGATGGTCTCATTGACAAAGAAGCGCTCTGGCTTGTCTGTCAACGCATCTTTAGGGTAGAAAGGCGGAGATTCTGGCAAAAGTTCCAAGACACGCTTAAAGACCTGTTCCACTCCGAAGTTCTCTAAAGCAGAAATAGCGAAGATCTCCGCATTGGGAAGCTGCTCTGACCAGAGTGCAAAGGCCTCTTTGAGCTTTTCTTCGTCTCCGGTATCTATCTTATTGATCAATAAGAGCACAGGGATCTTACTATTGCTGATCTTGTTAAAAAAGGCCTCGTCCTTAAGCGACTTCTCCCCTAATTCGACCAAATAGAGCAATACATCGGCATCTTCAAAGGCAGACTTCACAAAATCCATCATGGCAGTCTGCAATTCATAAGCCGGCTTAATAATTCCCGGGGTATCGCTTAAGATCACCTGAAAGTCATCGCCATTGACAATTCCCAATATACGGTGGCGCGTGGTCTGCGCTTTAGAGGTGATTATAGATAGCCTCTCGCCCACCAATGCGTTCATCAGCGTACTCTTACCCACATTGGGGTTCCCAATTATATTGACAAAGCCTGCTTTATGTGCCATGGGACAAAGGTACGATAATTCCACTCACCTCTTTAAAGCATTTATTGACCGCTAAGAAGTGTCACTTTACCTATTTTCATTCCGAAGTATAACCTAAAACAATATTTTTGAATCGAGCAAATTAGACTAAATCAATGATTTAAGTACTATAGTGATTTTGAAAATAGGCTTTGATGTGAATTCTAGAATACCAAGTAGTTGCTGGTTTTAGATTTTCGCAGAAAAGCTGCTCAAACCCCGAACACGACGTCACAGAATGAGAGTCTAGTATTTGTAAGTTGTTAAACCTCGCAGACAAAAAAAGACGATCTGACTGTGCATCCCTGCGTTATTCGGGGTTTTAAAATTTATTCCTAGAGTTAGGAAAAGCTGGCCATAATGTGAAGTTTTTTGATCCATAAAAATACAATCCTTACTATTATTCAATTTGGTCAATCATATTTTATAAACGATGAGAAATAAGTATATACTGGGGGCTCAGTGCTGCTGTTCCGTATTTGAGATTTAACTTAGCTGCACTGGGTTGCTGTGCAACTGCACAGCGGCAATTGGCCTCCCCGATTTTCATAGGTAGTTCAGGGGAGGCCTTTTTATTTTGTATTTTTACCGCTCATAAATTTAGAACTCCATGAAGGTTGAACAGATATACACAGGTTGCCTGGCACAGGGCGCTTATATGATCTCATGTAATGGTGAAGTTGCCATTATTGATCCGCTGCGAGAGGTAGCCCCTTACATTGAAAAGGCAAAAGCTGTTGGTGAGATCAAATACATCTTTGAGACTCATTTTCATGCGGATTTTGTCAGTGGCCATTTAACCTTATCTGAAAAAACCGGAGCTCCAATAATTTATGGACCCTTGGCCAATCCGAGTTTTGACGCCTTGATTGCGCAAGACGGGCAAGAATTTCCATTAGGTGATTGTACCATAAAAGTGCTACACACTCCGGGGCATACTATGGAAAGTACTACTTACTTGCTACAGGATGAAGCTGGCAGACCACATGCCATTTTTAGTGGCGACACCCTCTTTTTAGGAGATGTAGGCCGACCAGACCTAGCTCAAAAAGCGGCAGACATGACCCAAGAGGATTTAGCCGGATTACTATACGAAAGTTTGCGCTCTAAGATCATGACGCTTCCTGACGAGGTAATAGTATACCCAGCTCACGGAGCGGGATCTGCTTGTGGAAAGAACATGTCTAAAGAAACAGTAGACACTCTGGGGAATCAAAAACAAATGAACTACGCACTTCGCGCAGATATGAGCAAAGATGAGTTCATTGCAGAAGTGACGGACGGACTACTCCCGCCTCCGAAGTATTTTCCACTAAACGTAAAACTCAACAAAGAAGGCTACGAATCCATAGACACCATTGTAGCACAAGGGACCACTCCTTTGAGTCCAGAAGAGTTTGAGCAATTAGCAGAACAACATCAGGCCATTGTCTTGGATGTAAGACATCAACAAGATTTCATTAAGAGCCATGTTCCGAGGTCTATCTTTATAGGTTTACACGGTAGTTTTGCACCTTGGGTCGGCGCCTTGATAGCCGACATCTCCTTACCGATATTATTGGTGGTAGACGAAGGCAAAGAAGAAGAGGCTGTTACCCGACTCTCGCGAGTAGGCTTTGACAATACGCTGGGATATTTAAAAGGAGGAGTAGCTGCATGGGCGGCTTCAGGTCGGGCGACAGACGACCTGGAATCTGTAAGTCCGGCAGTACTTAAAAAAGCCATTGCCGACAAAGATGCAGTGGTATTTGATGTGCGCAAAGAGAACGAATACAATACGGCTCACCTACCTGACGCACATTTAACACCATTGGATTTCATTAGCGATCATTACAGTGAATTCCCAAAAGATGGAAAGTTCTATGTGCATTGCGCGGGTGGCTATCGATCTGTGATCGCAGCTTCCATTTTAAAACGCAGAGGTTATCACAACGTAATAGATGTAGCAGGTGGCTTCGGAGCCATCAGACAAGAAGGACTAGAAATAGTCTCCTAATTACTTTTCGTTTAAGGTTATATCAGTTCACCCCAGTCACAACAGGCCTTAGGGCTGTATGACAATGGTCATATTTTATTGTTGAACTGCCCGGTATATTTGAACTATTAATGAGCAAATTAAACTGATAAACCATGAAAAATATCTTAGTACCCGTAGACTTTTCGGATTATTCTAAATACGCTATGGAAGTAGCTGCTGCTATCGCTAAAAAGCACGGCGCTTCTATCCATGTAGTCCATATGATGGGCTTAACAGATGCTGTCCTTACCAAAGACGAGTCTCAGGAAGTCTTTGAAGCGATGTATCATATGAAATTGACAGAAAAACGTTTTGACGAATTGCTGTCTGCCCCTTATTTAAATGGGGTCACAGTTCACCAGAACGTAAAGAACTACACCAATTTCACCGAGATCAATGATGTCGCGATTTCTTGTGACGCCGATCTGATAGTAATGGGTTCTCACGGGAGCACTGGACTCAAAGAGGTTTTCGTAGGATCTAACACAGAAAAAGTGGTTCGAACTGCAAGTACTCCAGTTTTGGTGATCAAAGAACATATGGCAGATTTTACCATCGATAAAGTGGTCTTTGCTTGTGATTTCAAAACCGAGAACATCGATGCTTTTAAAAGAATCCGCAATTTGATCAATGTGCTTGGTGCTCAAATGGAGTTGGCATATATCAACTTACCGGGAGAGCGCTTTAGATCCAGTATAGAGATTGAGGATCGTATCTTTAAATTCTTTGCTCAGGCTGGGATAGAAGACCTCAGACCTAGCGACGTGAATCACTACAATGATTACACGGTAGAAGACGGGATATTCAACTATAGCTTCTCGAATAAAGCAGATGCTATTGCTATCCCAACCCACGGTAGAAGCGGATTGGCTCACTTCTTCGCAGGCAGTATAGGTGAAGATGTGGTTAACCATTCGGTACTACCCGTACTTACTCAAAAAATGTAGTGGTATTTTTGATTTAGTATGTTTTTCAATCGAAGAAAGGGCGAATCTTACTGCAGATTCGCTCTTTTGTTTTACAAGGTATTTAGGGCGATCTCAATCATGGTAGAAAACGTCTGCTCGCGCTGTTTGGCACTGGTCTGAGCCTTGGTGACCAAAGAGTCCGAAATAGTGAGTACGGCCAAAGCTTGTACTTGATGTTTTGCAGCAACGGTGTAGAGCCCGGCCGCTTCCATTTCTACGCAAAGCACTCCAAAATTTGCCCATTGCTTGTAGGCTTCTGGGTCATCTTCGTAGAACTCATCCGCAGAGAGCACATTCCCTGCTTTAATAGGGATACCAGCGTTTTTGGCATAGGTTGCCGCCTTGAAGAACAATTCAAAATCTGCCGTAGGCGAATAGTCCGCATTTATAAATCTGGAGTTGTTTATACCAGAAGTCGAAGAAGCCGCCATGGCGATCACAATGTCGTAGAGTTTAATATCTGGCTGATAAGAGCCGGCACTGCCCACTCTGATAAGCTTTTTAACACCGTAATCATTGATCAACTCATGACAGTAGATAAGTGCAGAGGGTATTCCCATTCCTGTGCCTTGAACAGATACGCGCTTACCTTTATAAGTGCCTGTAAAACCAAGCATACCCCGTACTTCATTGTAACAATAAGCATCTTCTAAAAAGGTCTCAGCAATCCATTTGGCGCGCATAGGATCCCCGGGCAAAAGCACTGCTTCTGCAATTTCTCCGGCTTTTGCCGCTATATGTGTACTCATAATTTAAGGTTTTAGTAAGGCCGCCCCGTTGGAGGTCCCTATACGTGTAGCACCAGCCTCTATCATGGCCATAGCCTGATTGTGGGTTTTGATTCCTCCAGAGGCTTTGATCCCGATTTTTCCACCAACCTGCGCTTGCAAAATGGCAATATCTTCTAATGAAGCACCCCTAGAGGCGAAGCCCGTTGAAGTTTTGACAAAATCTGCTCCGGCGCTCAGAACGCAGCTCGCAGCGCGAGCAATTTGAGTCGGATGGAGATTGGCCGTTTCTATAATCACTTTCAAGCAACACCCCTGGGTCGCTTGTTTCACTGCAGCGATCTCTGTCGTCACCCCATTGTAGTCGCCGGCTTGAAACCAACCTTGATTGATCACCATATCGACTTCTGTAGCTCCTTTGGCAATGGCCGTTTTTGTTTGAAAGACCTTTACTGCTGTAGAATCGTACCCTAAGGGAAACCCGATAACTGTACACAGTGCAACCGAAGAATCGCCCAAGACTTCACTCCCTAGCTCCAAATAAGATTCGGGGATACAAACAGCCTTGAATTGATGTTCGATGGCCGTTTCACAAAGAGACGTTATTTCCGCTTTTGTAGCGGTAGGATTTAATAATGTATGATCTATATAAGACGCTAGGTTCACTTTAGCTGTGCTGATTTACAGTTTGAATTATTGCCGATTTTTGAAGCAGACCGGATTGTCTCCATACCGCTTTTCCATTCTTAAATAGAACCATGGTCGGCACACCTCGTACCTGCTGTGCCGCGGCGAGTTTTGGGTGTTGATCTACATCGATCTTAACGATCTTTAGACTGTCGCCTAAATCTGCTTTGACCTCGCTCAATATGGGCGCTAAGGCTTTGCAGGGGCCACACCAGGTGGCAAAGAAGTCTACCAAAACCAAAGGGTGGCTTGAGACAAGATCGTTAAAGGAACTTTTCATCTAGTCAATTTTATTGAGAAGCAATCGCAACTTAGAAAGCATGATGAGCTCTGATTTGTTGGTTCCACTAAAGGCTTCTGCAATATCATTAGCCGTTTCCCAGATCATCTGTTTGCGTTTGCGGGTAAACTCCTGCGGATGTGCTTCTACATAGGTGGCGAATCTTTCAAAGGATTCTTCGGCACCCTTGACGTTGTGCTTAAGCCAGTCAAACACGATCTCAATATGATATGCCAGATCGGTATGAAATTCGTCTTCTGCATCGCCTAAAGGCACCCATTTGGATAATACCATGGCCTGCAGGGTTTCCATTTCTGATTTTCTGACCACCTTATCACTAGCAGCAACGGCATAAAACAGATGCCCAAGGTGCTGATAAAAAGGGGCTAAGGGTTCTTTTGTGCTCATATCGATTAAATTTAGGTAAAACTAGAATAAGTTCCCCTTTAAAATAATGATAAATATCAGCAGTGAAAGGGGCTAAAAAATCCTTATTTTTAGTGCAATGAACGTGAGCAACCCCGGAGATATCAAAATAGTGGAAACCATCTTTAACGCGGTTTCCGAAGGAATAATCGTAGTGGCTCCGGATCAACGCATCGCCTCGGCAAATACAGCAGCGCACCAAATGTTTGGGTATCCTCCGGGACATCTAATGGGCGAACCGCTAAACATTCTCATCCCAATGGAATACCACAAGGCCCATGTTGGTTATGTGGACGGTTTCATGCACCAGAGCGCGAAACGCACCATGGGACAAGGTAGGGAGCTTTATGGCCAGCGGAAAGACGGAAGTAAGTTTCCCTTAGAAGCTGGTCTAAATCCTTTTGAATTACAGGGAAAGCACTACGTCATGGCCATTGTGATCGACATATCGGAACGAGTGGAACAACAGCGTCAGATCTTGGAACTCAACGAACAGCTTGAAGACAAGATCAAAGAGCGTACGCAAGAACTCGACGATGCGGTAAAGGTGCTCCGCAAAGAAGTCGCAAAACGAATTGAAGCAGAGGCCAAGACCAAGGAAGCCTTGCAAAAGGAACGGGAACTAGGAGAACTTAAAACAAAGTTCTTGTCTTTGGTATCCCATGAGTTTAAAACGCCGTTAAGCGGAATCTTGAGTTCTGCAACCCTGATCTCTAAATACAAGACTTCTGAGCAGCAAGACAAACGCGACAAACACCTCAACACTATTAAAAGTAAGGTAAAATACCTCAACAATATCTTAAACGATTTCTTGTCTATAGAAAGACTTGAAACCGGTAAAGTGAGTTACAACTACAGCCGTTTCCCCTTGAGCAAAGTGCTTAACGAGGTAGTTTATGATGCCAGCACCCTACTTAAAGAAGGCCAGCGCATCAATTATCCAGACAATTTAGAAGAGGTAGAATTACTGTTTGACGAAAAAATCTTAGAACTGGTGCTATCTAATTTGGTTGGAAATGCGGTAAAGTATTCAGGCGAAGGAACTCGGGTGACTATAGAGGGTGAACATGAGAACGACCTACTTACCTTACACATCAAAGACCAAGGGATAGGGATACCCAAGGCCGATCAAAAACACATTTTTAATCGCTATTTTAGAGCGGAAAATGCCTTACTGACCCAGGGAACCGGTATTGGACTCAATATTGCTAAAACCCATTTGGAAAACTTGGGAGGACAGATCTCCTTTAGCAGTGAGCCTGGGGAAGGCACAGTTTTTACTATTCAAATTCCAACCAAAGAGAATCATGGATGAGCTTAAAACTATCTTATTGATAGAAGACGATACGGTGCTACGCGAAAACACTGCAGAATTATTAGAGTTGGAAGGCTATAAGGTCCTTACTGCCCCAAACGGAAAACGAGGCATAACCGAAGCTTTAAGAGAAGTTCCAGACTTGATCATCTGCGACATTATGATGCCAGAAATAGATGGTTACGGCGTACTGGAAGCCCTGTCTGATCATCACAAGACGCAGCACATCCCGTTTATATTTCTGTCTGCTAAAACTGAGCACAAGGAAGTCCGTATGGGAATGGATATGGGAGCGGACGATTATTTGACCAAACCCTGCGAAGAGGAAGAATTACTCAGCGCCATTAAAAGCCGTTTGGCAAAATCAACTTTGTTGAATCAGGTAAGTAAAAAACAGCAAGAGGCAAATCCGCAGCAAGAAGAAGGCAAACTTAAAAACCTACCAGAACTCATTGCCTTTTTAGGAGACAAGGGTGAAATTCAAAACTATGAGAAGGGTGAGTCCATTTATGAGCAAGGAGACAGAATTCATCAGATCTACCTGATAAACTCCGGAGTGGTAAAGTGCTTTACCATGGACGAGAACGGCAAAGAACTCATTACCTCATTACGCAAAGAAGGAAGCTTTTTAGGCCTAGAACAGATCTTGGAGAACGGAGCGCATCACGAATCTACAACTGCCCTTGAAGATGCAGAATTACTGGCCGTTTCTAAACAAGAGTTTGTCAACATACTCGAAGAGAATCAGCAACTGACCTTAGAGCTTATCAACTTGCTAGCGGACGACATTAACAACATCAAAGAACAGCTGCTGCAAATGGCCTACGGCTCGGTCCGTAGAAAAACTGCTCAAACCATCTTACAGTTCGCAGCTATCTTGAATGATGATTCTGAACAACAGATCCGAATTTCTAGACACGACTTGGCCAGTGTTGCTGGAATAGCAACTGAAAGTCTTATTAGAACCTTATCTCAGTTCAAGAAAAATGGTTGGATCGCCATAGAAGGACGCAACATAAAGATCCTCAATCTGATGGCTTTGGAGCAAATGGAATAGCAAAACTGACTTTTGTCATTCTTTAGCGCAAAGTGTCCGCTTACCTTTGGAGCAATCTATAGGTATTATGCGCAAGATTCTTATTGCAACGGATTTTTCAAAGAATGCAGCCACGGCCGCCCAGTATGCGGCGCGTTGTTTTGCCAATGAGTCTGTGCACTACCATTTGGTCTATGTATCCGACTGCCATTCCAAGCCCGGAAAAAAACCAGCCAAACTACCCTGTAAAGGAGAAAAATGCGCTTCTAATCGGATAAAACTGCAACAATTCAACGTCAATTTTCAAAAACATCTCGATCCAAAACGACATCGTGCTGATGTCTTTTTCTTGGACCTACCTCCTGTGGAAGCATTGCGCAAAATTGTAGTTGAACACGACATTGAATTAATTGTCATTGGGTGTTGTTCGGAAGAGAAACAGCCGCGACTTGGACGATTTGCACAGGATGTAATCATTAGAGTGCAGTGTCCGTTCTTGATCGTGCCTCCAAAAGCCAGCTTACAACCAACGGCTACCCTGGCCTTTGCGACGAATTACAACAACTACTATCAGAGTAGTGTACTCAATACCTTAATGGGTTTTGCAGGCACCAATGCTTTGCGTCTTAAAGTATTGCACTTTAGTAAGAACAACCCAGAGCTTAGTGCGATTCAATTGGCCAACCGCGAATTTTTAAACGAGTTCATTGAAGATCCTGAGGCTTTTGACGAGATTCACGGTGGAGCACTTTATGCCGCCTTAGATGAGTACCAGCAAAAACACCCTATAGGCGTATTGGGCTTACTGGCTAAAAATCGCAGTTTTTGCGAACAATTACTTTTTAACCCTATAAGCAATGGGCACGCCTCGGTTTTTGAGAACCAACTCCCCGTATTGCTGCTTCACGAGTAAACTCTGCTGACATATATCATAGTTTTAGTAGCTCTGGTAGTGTAGTTTCATATCAAATTCATCGACTATGAACAAACGTGTCCTGCTACCCACAGATTTTTCTAAAAATTCTTGGAATGCGATTTCTTACGCCATAGAACTCTTTGATAAAGAAGCATGCGATTTTTATGTATTGCACGCCTACACGCCGAGTACACAAATAACCGAAAACCTTATGGCCTCACAACTGGGCTTGCCCCAGTTAGATGAGCTCAAGGAGGCCTCGGCAGCTGGTTTAAAAAAACTCTCACGCCAATTGGCCTTTAGAGATGAATCCACACAACACCGGTTTCATTATATCTCGGAATACAGCTTTTTAACAGAGGCTATTGCCAATGTATGTCGCGATAAGGACATTGATCTGGTCATTATGGGTACCAAAGGCGCGACAGATGCCATAGATGTGCTCTTGGGCGGTAACACTTTGGCTGTAATGGAAAAGATTCGCTGTTGCCCGGTTTTGGCAATTCCCAAATCGGCAATTTTTGGACGTATGGAAGAAATTGTTTTTCCAACGAGTTTTAGAGAAGGATATAAAAAGCAGCAAATGCAGCATTTGACCACAATGGCTCACTTGTGCAAAGCCCCGATCAGGGTCTTGCACATTAGCGAAGAGCCTTTGGATTCGGATCAGAAAAATCAAAAGAAACTCCTAACGACTATGCTGCAAGTAGTAGAACACAGTTTCCACCTTTTAGAAAATGTGGACATTCCTACAGGTTTGAACTGCTTTGTGCAAAGTCGCGATAGCAGTATGGTGGCTTTTATAAACCCTAAACACGGCATCTTCTCCAATTGGTTTAGAAGACCATTGGCTAGAGAACTCAACTATCACTCTAAGGTTCCGGTACTTACCTTACACACCGAATCTTAGGCCTTAACGCTATGAAATGAGCACAAAATTTAAAAATTGATGAAAAATTCTGCACTTGTAATTTTTGTTTTTTTGCTGATGGTATCTTGTCGTTCTACACAACTCATTAGCAGTTGGAAAAGTCAAGAAACACCTGTCTACGAAGCCAATAAGGTCTTAGTCATAGGCCTTTCGGACGATCTGAACAACCGAAGAATCTATGAAGGTACCCTGAGTACTCGTTTAGAATCCAAAGGTGTAATAGCCGTGCGTTCGGTAGATTTCTTTGAGTCTGCCTTTTTACAAAATGAACAATCGGAAGAAGATCTGGACGCAATAGAAAAACAGCTTTTAGAAGCTGGTTTTGACGCCATCCTCTTTACCAAAATCTTAGGAGTAACGGAAAAAGTTACCATGGTGCAATCCTTTAAAGACATAGGCGAAACCTTTGATGGCTTTGCGCAAGATTATTTGCGTTCACAAAAATATTACGAAACCCGTTCTGTACCCCAGCAGTACAAACTATATCATACCGAAACCAATTTGTACTGTATTTGTCCTGGTGAAGCTAGAGAATTGTTATGGAGCGGAAAGATCGACGTAGTAGACGGGAATTTTAAACGCAACATCAACGATTATGTCGGGCTCTTGTTGGAGGCCTTAGAAAAAGAACAGCTTCTCTTAGTGAAGGACTAAAAGAGGTACTCTGGTCTTGTGGCTGATCTGGCCTGTATCGGATCCAAAGAGAAAACGTTTCAAAAACGATTCTTTCTGCACAAAGAAAACGTGCAGATCGACTTCATTAAGCTGTTCGTAGGCATTCACGGCCTGAGGCACTGGCAACCCTTCTAAGGTCTCCACCACTGCTTCAGTCTCCAAAACTCCAAACGGATCCTCTGACAAAGCAGCTAGGGTCTCTTCCAATTGTTTTAAATCTGAGCTGTCTGGAGTATGAATGGCCAACAAATGCACCCTACTAGCTCGATCTGCTAGCAATTGCACAACGGGTTTGAGCTGTGCGGCATCTGGATTAAATTGTTCTGTTTGGGTGTATAAGACCTCTGCCAAAGGACGATAAGTGAAGCCTTCTGGTACTATAAGTGTTGGGCAAGCAACATTGCGAATAACTTGTAGGGCATTGCTCCCAAAAATAACCTCCTTAGCATCACTGGCACCATTGGTTCCCAAGACAACATAGTCTATGGCATTGCCGGCAATCACTTGGTTTACAGAATCTGTAAAGACGTCGTAATCCACCTTAGGGATCAGCCTGAAATCTTCGTCTGTAATAAAATGCTCCAAACCTTTGATATAAGTATCTAAAGCCGCTTTGTTGTCTGCAATTATACTGGCAAATATGCTCTCATGTGGTTTAGCGGTGAGTAGGTCATCCGTAGTAAAATCAGAAGACTTCTGCACATTAAGCACATAGAATTCGCAAGGCTGACCACTCCATAAAGCAAAGGCGTAATGTATGGCTTGGGTGGCGTTTTCACTAAAATCGGTGAGCAGCAAGATGCGTGTCATAGTTCAGATTTGAATCGGATTAAAGATACCACAGTTTGCCAAACTAGAAGAATGACATCCGTCATAGTTCTGCAAAGCCGTGCTACGCATCTTTGCTGTAGGTATTAGAGCAAAACTATGGAAGCCTGTTATCACTGCGGAAATCCCTGCGGACGATCGCCCATCATACATCAGCAAAAATCCTTCTGTTGCAACGGCTGCAAAACGGTCTATGACATTTTGCATCAGAACGGTATGGAGTACTACTACGAGCTCGAAAAAGCACCTGGCACCTCCCAAAATAAAGCAACAACACATTTCGATTATCTCGACAACTCAGAAATCGCTGCCAGTCTCTTGCAATTCAGCGAAGCTGATCGGCAGCTGATAAGTTTTGAAATTCCTGCAATTCACTGCAGCTCTTGTATTTGGGTATTGGAAAATCTTGGACGACTACATCCTGGTGTGTATAGCAGTACGGTAAACTTTCCGGCCAAAAAAGCGCAGATTCAGTTCAACCAAAAGGAATTGTCTGTAAAGGCCCTTGTGATATTGCTGAGTCGTATTGGATATGAACCCAAGATCAACCTGGCCTCCGCAGAACAAGATAAGCACAAACAAGACCACAGTCTGATCTATAAATTGGGTATAGCCGGATTTGCCTTTGGCAATATTATGTTTCTGTCGTTTCCGGAGTATTTTGATTTCGATGAGATCTGGCTAGAACACTACAAGCCCATGTTCAGAACCATAATGCTGCTGTTTTCGCTGCCAGTGGTTTTTTATGCGGCTTCGGATTATTTCAAAGCCGCCTTTAAAGGTTTGCGATCTGGCATGCTAAATATAGACTTACCAATCGCTCTTGGAGTAAGTGTGTTATTCTTAAGGTCAGTGATCGATGTGATCATGGATTGGGGCCCGGGATTCTTTGACAGCCTGAGTGGTTTGGTCTTCTTTTTACTTTTAGGTCGATTCTTCCAACAAAAAACCTATTCTTACCTCTCTTTTGAACGCGATTACAAGTCCTATTTTCCACTCGGAGTTACTCGTCTAAGCAAAATCAAAGGCAAATTACAGGAAACACAGATCCCACTAAAAGACATTCAAAAAGGCGATCACTTACTCATACGCTCTAACGAGATCATCCCTGTAGACGGAACACTACAACAGGGTGAGGCCTTAATAGATTATAGCTTTGTTACGGGAGAGGCCTTACCCATTCACAAAAGTGCAGGAGCAACCCTTTATGCCGGTGGTAAACAATGTGGGGCAGCCATAGAAATTGAGGTAACTAAAACGGTAAGTCAAAGCTATCTGACCCAGCTCTGGGGTAATGCGGCCTTTGACAAGGGGAAAAGCTTGCGCTTTAACAGCTTGACAGACCAGATCAGCAAACGATTTACCATTACCATTGTTAGCATCGCAGTACTGAGCGGCTTGGTCTGGTGGTTTCTGGACCCTAGCATGATGTTCAATGTGATCACTGCAGTACTCATAGTTGCTTGCCCTTGTGCCATAGCCTTGAGTGCACCTTTTACCTTAGGAAACCTGGTGCGTCTTTTTGGGCGCAATAACTGCTACGTTAAAAACAGTGCAACCATTGAAAATTGGAGCAGTATCGATACCGTAGTTTTTGACAAGACAGGTACCCTGAGCACGCCAGCCCAAAGTGCGTTCTCTTATCACGGTCTTCCTTTAAGTGTAGAAGAACAACGCTTACTATACAGCTCGCTCAGAGCTTCTAATCACCCTTTGAGTCGAAGTTTATACAACACCTTAGAAGAGCAGGAGATCGTGAGTTTAGACGATTTCTCCGAAACTCTTGGCCAGGGGATCGCAGCCTCCAAGAACGAACAAAGCATGAAAATAGGTGCTTCTAGTTTTGTTCACAATCAGGCCAGTGCAAAGGCCCAAGGCGCTGTGGTACATATAAGCAGCGGAGCGCAGTACAAAGGGCATTATGTATTTCAAAGCGAATATCGCCAAGGTCTCAAAGAACTACTGCACGCCCTAGCTACAAGCAAGAAATTGGCCGTGCTTACGGGAGACAATGATAGCCAGGCCAGTCATTTGAACGCCTTGATCCCTGCCGGAACAGAGGTCCGCTACAAACAATCGCCTCAAGACAAACTGGATTATATAAAAGCTTTACAAGACCAAGGGCATAAAGTAATGATGATAGGAGACGGCCTTAATGATTCTGGGGCCATGGCACAATCCGATATTGGTATCGCAATAGCAGAAGACACCAATGTATTCACCCCGGCATCTGATGCCATTTTACAAGCTGATTCCTTTGAAAAACTCAGGGCTTTCTTTGGTCTTGCCAAGCTAGGCAAGCAGATCATTTACAGCTGTTTTGCCATCTCGCTCTTATACAACCTGATCGGTTTGGGCTTTGCGGTTACTGGACATCTGGAGCCTGTGGTTGCTGCTATTTTAATGCCGCTTAGTTCTATTAGCATAGTGATCTTCACCACCATTAGCACACGATATTTTGGCATGCGTCTGCTAAAATCCAACAGAAAAAATCGAAACTGACCAATGTCATATTTTCCGCCCTCGCCCACCGCTACTTTTACACCAATATTCTAATTAGGTATGAGTATTATTTTTCTCTTATTAAGTGTGAGCATCTGCGTGGCGATAGTCTTTTTCATCGCTTTTATCATTTCTGTGAAGCGCGGACAATACGACGACACTTATACTCCTGCCGTACGCATGTTATTCGAAGATGAATTGATCAAAGACGGGCCAGAAACATCAACTACAACTATAAAAGATTCAACCAACGAGCAACCGTAAATCTATGGAAACACAACAGTTTTATTACGACAACAAAATTGTCAAGAATTTCCTGATAGCCTGTATTTTTTGGGGTATCATAGGGATGGCCGTAGGACTCCTACTGGCCTTTATGTTTATGTTCCCCAACCTGACAGACGGCATTTCCTGGCTGAGCTTTGGTAGATTAAGACCTTTACACACCAATGCAGTAATCTTTGCCTTTGTGGGTAATGCGATCTTCGCAGGGGTCTACTACTCTACCCAACGCCTGCTCAAGACCAGAATGTTTAGCGATCTGCTCAGTAAGATCAATTTCTGGGGATGGCAGCTTATCATTGTATCTGCAGCGATCACGCTTCCGCTGGGCTACACCACCTCTAAAGAATACGCCGAATTAGAATGGCCAATTGATATTGCCATTGCCTTGGTTTGGGTGGTCTTTGGGGCCAACCTTATCGGGACGATATTGCGCAGAAGACAGCGTCACCTCTATGTGGCGATCTGGTTTTACCTAGCAACCTTTGTCACTGTTGCTGTATTGCATATAGTAAACAGCATTGAAATGCCCGTTGGAGCACTTAAAAGTTATTCTGCTTACGCAGGAGTGCAAGATGCGCTGGTACAATGGTGGTACGGCCACAATGCGGTAGCCTTCTTTTTAACTACACCTTTCCTAGGGCTGATGTACTATTTTGTACCTAAAGCCGCTAACAGACCTGTGTATTCCTATCGTTTGTCTATAGTACACTTTTGGTCACTGATCTTTATTTATATCTGGGCGGGACCACACCACTTGCTCTATTCTGCACTGCCAGATTGGGCACAAAACCTCGGGGTGGCCTTTTCGGTCATGTTAATTGCACCCTCTTGGGGTGGGATGATCAACGGACTTTTGACCTTGCGAGGAGCTTGGGATAAGGTACGCACTAGCCCAGTATTGAAATTCATGGTAGTGGCTATTACCGGCTACGGAATGGCAACTTTTGAAGGCCCTATGCTTTCGCTAAAGAACATCAATGCAGTAGCTCACTTTAGCGACTGGATCATTGCTCACGTGCACATTGGCGCCTTGGCTTGGAACGGTTTCCTAGCATTTGGTATGATCTATTGGTTGTTCCCAAAACTGTTTAAAACCTCCTTGTTCTCTATCCGTTTGGCCAATGCCCACTTCTGGATCGGAACCTTAGGAATCATCATCTATGCCTTGCCGATGTACGTTGCTGGATTTGTTCAGGCTTCTATGTGGAAGCAATTCAACCCAGACGGTTCATTGACCTACGGTAACTTCTTGGAAACTGTAGACCAGATCATGCCTATGTATTGGATGCGTGCCATTGGTGGTAGTTTGTACATCCTTGGGGTTATTGTGATGATCTATAATATTGTCCAGACCGTAAAACAAGGAAGTAAAGTAACCGATGAGTTAGCTGAGGCTGCTCCGCTGCAACGCGTAACTACAAAACGCACCGCTAAAGAAGGCTACCACACTTGGTTGGAGCGTCGTCCGGTTCGTTTGACACTCTATGCAACTGTTGCGATCCTTATTGGAGGTATGGTACAGATCATTCCATCGCTTTTGGTAGACGATTATGTGCCCCGCATTACCACAGTGAAGCCTTACACTCCATTGGAATTAGAAGGTCGTGACATCTATATCAGAGAAAGCTGTAACGCTTGTCACTCACAGCTTATTCGTCCGTTCCGCTCAGAGGTAGAACGCTACGACTGGTCAGGCAATAACTTGTACTCGCGTTCCGGAGAATACGTTTATGATCACCCTTTCCTTTGGGGATCCAAACGCACCGGGCCAGACCTTATGCGCATTGGAGGCAAATACAACGACAGTTGGCATTTGCGTCACTTCAACAATCCGCAGTCTGTATCAGAAGGTTCTATCATGCCTAAATACACTTGGCTCATAAGAAACGGTTTAGACAAATCTAAGACTGAGGCTAAAATGCGTGCCATGATCAGTTTAGGCGTGCCTTATACCGATGAGGATGTTGCCCGTGCTCAGACTTGGATGGACGAGCAAGGAGCTCAAATTGAGAGCAACTTGATGAACGATCCGGACTTTAAGGAGAGCTATACGGAGGCTAAGAATGCCGGCAATCCGGAATTTATAGAAATGAAAGACCGTGAAGTAGTGGCCTTGATCGCATATCTGCAGCGTTTGGGCACAGACATTAAGATCGAGAATGCAGAAGACGTAACCGCTAAAAACCAACCGTAATCATGCTAAAATTTGTAAAAGGATCTTTAGAACAAATTGACGGGGTACAGGTTTACCCCATCATTTCACTGCTCATCTTCTTTGTGTTCTTTTCCTTGCTTTTCTGGTGGGTTTTTACCGCCAAGAAAGAGCACATCAGAGAAGTCAGCAACATTCCGCTAGAGGATGAAGATAACCAACAAAACGCTACATCATGAAAAATACAAATGCTTATTTAAGAATCGCTCTGGTCACTATTCTGGCCTATTTTGTACTGGATTGGGTAGTAGACACAGGAACTGAATACACTTATGCCGAACACCCAATTCTTTGGGGAGTAGTGGTGTTTGTATTCTTATTCGCCATGGCAATTGAATACAGCGTGGAAGCTTTGAACAGTATCCTCTACCGCGCCATGGACGAAGAAAAACGCGCTAAATACGACGCCGCAACTGCAGAAGCAAAAGCCAATCAATTTGCTGGCCTTAAGCGTATTTACAAGAAACTATTGGGCAGTCGTCCTATAGAAGAAGAAGGCGAGATCATTCTAGACCACAATTACGACGGTATAAAAGAATTAGATAATAAACTTCCGCCTTGGTGGTTGTACGGATTCTATGTGACCATCATTTTTGGAGTAATCTATATGGCCAAATACCATGTTTTTCGAGGGGAAGATCAGGCAACTGAATTTGAGACCGAGATGGAAGAAGCTCGCTTGGCTATAGAGGCCTACAAGGCACAAGCTAAAGATCTGGTGGATGCATCTACGGTAGTCATGTTAACTGATGCCGCAGACCTAAGTGCCGGAAAGAATCGCTTTGAGAAAAACTGCGCTGTATGCCATAAACCTGACGGTGGAGGGCTAACCGGTCCTAACCTCACAGACGAATACTGGATTTTGGGCGGTGGTATTAGCAATGTCTTTACTACCATTTCTAAAGGAGGTCGCCCCGGGAAGGGTATGGTAAACTGGAACCGAACCTTTACGCCAAATGAAATTGCACAGCTAGCCAGTTATGTACTGAGTATGCAAGGCAGTAATCCACCAGATGCCTTACCGGCAGATGGCGAATTATGGGTCGATCCGAATGCAGGCGACGAAACAGTAGAGTCCGAACTGGAAGCATCCGAAGTGATCACCGATTCCACTGCTACGGCTGGAATATCGATGAACTAAGACTATTGTCATGGAAACCCCAGAGAACGAAGTATTCAGAGACAGTATTGCCACCATTGACGACAAGGGTAAGCGCGCCTGGATATATCCTAAAAAACCCAGTGGTCGCTTTTACGAGTACCGCAAAATTGTAAGCTATGTGCTACTAGCTTTTTTGTTCTCTGCTCCCTTTATAAAAATAAATGGGAATCAGTTCCTCTTGCTCAATGTGCTGGAGCGTCGATTCAACATCTTTGGGTTTCCATTTTGGCCACAAGACTTTCACCTTTTTGTGATCATGATGATCATTGGGGTGGTCTTTGTGATCTTTTTTACGGTCGCCTTTGGCCGACTTTTCTGCGGATGGATATGTCCTCAGACCATTTTTATGGAGATGGTCTTTAGACGGATCGAATACTGGATAGAAGGTGATCGAGGAAAACAGATCCGTCTGGACAAACAAGCTTGGAATGCGGAAAAGATCAGAAAAAGAGTCACCAAATGGACCGTGTTCTTTATTATCTCTTTTCTGATAGCAAATGTGTTTCTCGCTTATTTAATAGGCAGTGATAAACTATTGGAATACATCACAGAAGGTCCGCTGCAGAACATGAGCACTTTTATATCGCTGCTGATCTTTACTGCGGTATTCTACTTTGTGTTCGCCTGGTTTAGAGAGCAGGTCTGTGTTATCGCTTGTCCCTATGGCCGCTTACAAGGTGTTTTGCTAGACAACAAGTCCATTGTAGTAGCTTACGACCACAAGCGCGGGGAAAAAGAGACGGGTCGGGCCAAGTTTAAAAAGAACGAAGATCGCACCGCGAGTGGCAAAGGAGATTGTATCGATTGCTTTCAATGCGTGCACGTTTGTCCTACCGGAATTGACATTAGGAACGGTACCCAATTGGAATGCGTGAATTGTACAGCTTGTATCGATGCCTGCGATTCCATGATGGAAGCAGTAAATCTGCCTATAGGGTTAATTCGCTACGCCAGCGAGGACAATATAGAAAAGAAGGCCAAGTTCACTTTTAACGCACGCTTAAAAGGCTACTCTGCCGTACTACTGATCTTGATCGGGATCTTTAGCGGGATGCTGTTCTTGAGAAACGACTTGGAAGCTACTATTCTTCGACTACCTGGACAATTGTATCAGAAGAAGGAGAATAACATCATCAGCAATGTATACACCTACAAACTGGTGAACAAAACCAGCGACCAGGTGGCCGACATTACTTTTAAACTGCTTTCTCACGATGGAACAGTGACCATTGTGAGTATGGACAACTTTGATGTGCCCAGACAAGGCTTGGCAGAAGGAACTTTATACATCGATATTCCAAGAAGGGAAGTAGATGCAGACAATATCAAATTAAAAATCGGGGTCTACAGTGGGGACGAGCTTATCGAAACGGCTAAAACCACCTTTCTAGGTCCTATCAGTTATCAATAAAATTCAAACGGTATGAGCACTGTAAAATTGAATTGGGGAACAGGACTGGTGATCGGCATGCTGCTGTTCATAGGGTTCATCCTGTATTTTGTCATCACTATGATGACCGATTCCAAATACGACCACGAATTGGTGGTAGAAGATTATTATAAACAAGAGCTGATCTTGAATCAGCAGCTGGAAGCCAAACAGAATCTAGCTACCCTCTCTGGGCCAATAGTGAGCAAAAGAGCTCCAAAGGGCTGGATCCTAGAGTTTCCAGAAGAACTCAATACAGAAAATACTAAAGGTACAGTGTTCCTATACAGACCGTCTGACAAGCATCTCGATTCCGACTTTCCATTTATTCTATCGGAATCCAATTTGCTCATACCTGAAACCCGCTTGTTGGACGGTCGCTGGAACATTAAAGTATCTTGGGAGTACCAAGGGAAACCATTTCTTTACGAAACCACTATACATTATTAAATGCTAGTTTCCGGCTTAATATTAGGTTTATTGGGTAGCCTGCATTGCGTTGGCATGTGTGGTCCCATTGCCTTTCTTTTACCTGTCAGTCGAGACAACCACAGCCTTCGCTTGGTACAGATAGGCAGTTATCACTTAGGTCGATTCACCGCATACGGTCTCTTAGGACTTATCTTCGGATTCTTAGGAAAAGGACTCTCTTTATTCGGGGCGCAACAATACTTGAGCATCATTGCCGGAGTACTGCTGTTGTTAACAGTGGCAATTCCGCAACGAATACTCTTTAAATACAGTCTTTCCAAACCTTTGGCGCTAGCAATTGGCAAGCTTAAGTCTGCCCTAGGACAAGCACTTAAATCCAAACGCCCGGACACCTTTTTAACCCTTGGACTCCTCAACGGGTTCTTACCCTGTGGTCTGGTCTATATGGCTGTATTCGGTTCTTTAGCTTTGGCCAACCCCTGGCAAGGAAGCCTGTATATGATGCTGTTTGGCCTAGGAACTTTGCCCCTTATGACAGGAGCCATCTATGCCGGAAATTTCTTGAACAAAACCATACAGCTCAAAATTCGCAAAGCAATTCCAGTTATGGTCGCTTTAATAGCTTGTTTGTTTATACTTCGTGGATTGGGCTTGGGAATCCCCTATGTCTCTCCTAAATTAAATCCGCAGAAAATAGAGGCTAAAATTGAATGTCACTAAAAAAGCGCGGCTTGTAAAAGTCGCGCTTTTTTGATTGTATTTCTTATCTGCAAGTATACGTTAGTAAAGACAGATTTCAAGGCATGGAATTGTTTCTTTTTAGGGATGCTCGGGCATTTACTTTATGTTTCAATTCCTTGACAATCATAAAAATGAGTGTCGTTTAAAATATAACAACTCTCGTGCCAAAAATCCTCAAAAGGAATTTGCCAAGCTGACCAATATCATATTCTAGCTGCTCCTACCGCTTTAGTTTTGTTGAGTAAACAATTAAAATCAAATACCATGAGTGCACTATATGCTAAACTGAATCAGGACTGGACAGAAAATTTTATGCTTTACGCTTCTACAGCAATCATTGTATCGACCTGTTTGGGCGGAATAGCTGTATACACCATTTTCCTCAACGGAAGTTCCCTATGGTCAATGATCCAAGTATTTGCAGCCGTGGTAATGTGCACCGGAGTACTGGCTTCTATTTTAACGGTTCAAAAACCTAAAATAGTGCTCAACACACTTTTAGGAAGTCTGGCAATCTGTATCCTACTCATTGCAATGAATTTGCTCTTCTAAAAAGCAACACTAAAAACCTAACGACCACAATGGATTCTTAAATCTGTTGTGGTTTTTTGATATATCATTTCAAAGCAAGACACAAAATAATCATTCATTATCGTTCTTTATTCTTTGAATGATCTCTTGATATTCTGCCGAATTTCTGAGCGGGTCTAGAGGCTCAAAATTGGCAATGGATCTATAATCCTTGTAACCACTTGCAATAAGGCGTTCCAGGTAATTGAGTGTTAACTTATGATCTGGAATAGTCATAGCGTTTCTCATCTGCACAAAATAGCCGTAAGGCCGCTCGGGCGCTGTATAGATCCATACATCGAAACAGAACATGAGTTGTTGTAAAGTTAAAGAGTCGCTTCTGCTGTAAGCGGCTTCGTAGGAGGTCACCGCCAACTGAGCGATTATTCTTTGAAACATACGCTTTTCAAAGTGGTCTAACGTCTCCTCTATCTGCTTTAGGATCTTTGAGATCCGCTTTTCCCAAGGTTGGGCATTGGGCTTTGACTTCTCAATTTCTTCTAGTAGCTTTTGAGTGTAAGTATCAGCGAGTTCCTGCTCTTTTATCAAAACTTCAGTATACTGACGCTGCTGAGTTTTGAAAGCTTCCGTGGCCCTTAGAGCTCTGGCTTTTTGAACAATACTGTCTACACTGAAAAAGCTGCTAAAATTGTTCGCGGCGCGCTCGTAACGTTCATTGAGGCGAATTAAATTATTTTTCAAGAAAATTAAGAGTCTTGTTATATGTGTGTGTTTTTGGGCGCTTGCCGCAGTAGCACTTTGTGCTTTATAGCACCGCGCTCTCCGCTATATCTCTTCGCGCTGCTTAGAGGCTATCGAAATGTAGTTTTACAACAATAAAACCAAACGTCTATTAGACGTTTGATGAAGATATCTGCGATCGCTAAATTAGCAGTTTAAAGCAATAGACAGCAGGATGTATTTAACACTATACTATGCAAGCTTATTGAGTTTAAAGACAAAAAATGTATTTCAAGGAAAAGCAAAAAAACTGCCCCATGAACTGATATGGGATATGTTCATTAATGAAGAAGAATGCGATGGTTATGATAACATTACATTTGATGACCCTTTGAAAAAGGAGTTTCACTCATCATTTGAAAGTATTAAACATGAAAAATGATTTTATCATGACAATCTGTTGTTAATTTAATTGTAAACAATTGGTTATTGTCAACATTTTTTTGCGAGTCAACTTACCCTTATAAAAATTATTTACTGTGACTACGAAGCGATTTTTTGGAAAAGATAGTTCATTTGGATATTTGCCGGTATCGATCACACCCTTTCGGTCGATTACGTCAATGATTTCATCTTCATTCTTAGATTCTTTATAATCAATATATAAGGTATTGTATATTAAATCTACATTGGTTTTATTTAATAAGTCGAAAAAGGAAACTCCCCAAGAATTATTCTCTTTACCATTAAAGTAAGCGGTAGTTTGCCAATATCCCACCATTTTTTTTGACCATTCTGCATATCTCCTTCTCCGAGCATATTCATCAGTTAATTTTTGTGAATAAATTGAAATGAACGGATCATCAATTTCGCATACAGCTGGTATAGTGTAAAACGCATTATAGAACTCATCATATGAATTTAATCCGTCAGACTCACCCAAATTTTCGATCATTTCAATAATTTCAGCATCGGTTTTATCAGTCGATTGTGAAAATATAAGATATTTAGAATCTTCTGTGACCAAACAGAAATATGTTCTTAAGTTCTTATTGTTCCTTTTTGGTTGAATTGTCACTTTATAACCCTTTAAATCCTGAAATGCAGAGATTTTTATCATTAATTTATCTTCAAAATCATATTTTCCTGTTTCTAAAATGATCTCTGCGAAGTAATTAGCAATATCGATATTAGTCATTGCTTTTTCTGCTGTTATATCTAAATCCAAACTATCTTTTAGCTCAATTATATCTAATGTTACTTGATCACCAAATAGATTGTCTTCATAAATAACTTCTGCAATAGCATTGGAGTTTTTCATCAAACTCCGCATATATATCCCCCTAGGTAAATCGTGTTTTATGTCCTTATATGCAGCACGATATTTTTGCAGATTTGATGTTGAATCAGGGCAATCGGTAACAAAAAAACTTTTTACAATGAAATTTTTATCATCCGGAAACTTATTTATTAAATCAAATATTTTTCGCGGCACTTTAGGTTTTTCAGCCTTTAATCTTTGTCGCTCATTTAAATGATTTGCAAAATCTTTATCAATGCTTTCTTCTATTGCCTGATAGTTAATTATTTTGAGATCGTCAGTATTGAATTTCGACTCTAATGATTTTCTATACGCATTGATATCATCAATAGTTTTTTCGGCTCCAGTCAAAACTCTGTACCAATCGCCATCCGCGGTATTTTCTAATATTATGTAAGCATCTATACCCTGATCATGTAATCTGTCTTGTATATCTGTTGCCTTGTAATAACTTCTTACTTCTTTGACTTGAAGAGCGTATGGATTCTTTTCATTAAACCTTGGACTAGAGCAAGAAAATAACAACAAAAGGGCACTACAAAGAATATATTTGTTCACAATGGTCATCTATTTAAACAAGGAAAAAAGTCATCCTTAGCTTGTTCAATAAAATTACAAAAATAGGGTAAATCACCAAAAAAGGTAAGTCTTTAAGAGCATTACAATGAAAACAACACCGCAAGGCGGTGTTTGGTTTTTTATGCCCTTTGAAGCTTGAACGCGAGCGTTCACTTGTCGGCAAAGAAAAAGCCTCTTGATTTCTCAAGAGGCTTTCTTCGTATTGGGTTGTAATTTGATATATAAAAATAGATTTATTGTAAAAGTTAAATTGGATGTTTGGTGGAGTGTAAGTGGCAGAAAAAGTATAAAATATAGTGAAAATGATTTTTATATTGTTGATTATGAGTAGTTTATGAATTATTTTTTATTTGATTGTTTTTTAATTATTTGATGTTTATTTAGATTCAGTTATTTAATAATTGGTCTAAATAAGTTATATATTTTTTTAGTGTAATGATATTAATATTAATTAATTATTTTATTTATTATATATTATTTTAGTGTAACATTTATTATAATTTAATATTATTAAAATGAGTTATAAGTGGTATAATAGAAAAAGATTATATGAATATGGATATTATGATAATAAGAAGAAGAGATATTATAATGAAGATAGTGGTAAGTGGGTAAGTAGGTTAAATAAAAAAATAATTGAAGAGAAATATATTAGATATGAATTTAGTTATTGGGATGAGAGAGAAATAGAAAAAGAATTTGGTTATAAATTAGTTGAGAGGATTGGTAGATTTTTGTTTTTATTATATAAGAAAGGAATAGAGTTAGAAAAGAGAAGAGGAAATAGGTGGGTTTATGTTGATAGTAGTAAGATTTGTAATGGAATTTTAAGTAGTAGATATATAGAAATAATAAAAAGATTAAGAGAATTAAAGGTTATTGATATAAAATATGGTGTAGGGAAGTTTGGTAAGAAAAAGGAATTATATGAATTAAATAAGAATTTTTTTAGTGATGATTGTAAGAGAAGAGTTGTTTATATAAGGAATAGTAGGTTAATTAGATTTTTAGATAAGTTATATAGTGGTGATTTGAAAGTTGGTGATAATAGAGATGAGTTTATTAATTGGGAAATTGAGAGTTGTAAAAATGTGGATATTTTGGGAAATAGTGATGGAATAAGAATTTTATTAAAAAGAAGATTAAATAAAAGAGTTGAGTTAGATTATGAAAGGAGAAATTGGGAGTTTTTAAGTAATAAAAAGAAAAGAAAAATAAGTGAAGGATGGAGTTATGAAAAAAGAAGTGAGTTTTTATTAAGAGGAAGATTGAGTTATGAATTAATGAAAATTGAATTAGATGAGTTAAAAAGAGGTGGTTTTAGTTTTAATGGATTTGATAAGGATAATTTTAGTGGGAGATATGGAAATATATTTAATAAAAAAGAAAAAGAATTTAGAGGTGTATTAAAATTAGATGGTGAAGATGTTGTTGAAGTTGATATGGTAAATGGATATGTTAGTTTATTATATAGAGTATTTAAAGGGATAAATGAAGTTAAAAAAGGTGGGAGTAAGTTTGATGATTATATTAAAAAAATTGTAGGTGATATTGATGTTTCAGATTTTTTAGAAAAGTATAAGATATGTTTTGAGGGAGATATTGATAAGAGAATTGATTTTTATAAATTTTTAGGTATTGAGTTGGGTAGAGTTGATATGATAGTTGATAATTATAGTAGAATTTATATGAAAGAATTGGTTTTGTATTTAATAAATGGAGAAAGTAATGATGGAAAAAGAAAAAGATATTTAGATGGTAAATATAGTTATGATGAAATTATGAAACTCATATTTTGTGAGAGTGGTTATAGAGTATTAGAAAAAATAAAGAATAGTAATATGAGTTTTAATTTTGAAGGAAGAGAATATTATGGGTATGAAAGATTTAAAAATATGAGTAGAGTTTTAATGAGTATGGAAGTTATAATAATGAAAGGTATTTGGAAGAAAATGATTAATAAAGGGATTTATTATATTAGTTTATATGATGGAATGATGATAAGAAAAAGTGATAAAGATTTAGTTATGAATATAATTGGTGATGAATTAATTGGAATGAGTAGTTGTATCAGATTTAGTAGTAATTAAATTGTTAAATTGAAGAATATAAATTATTAATTATGAAAGTAAAGTTTAAAGATTGGAAATATATTAGTAGTGATAGTTTTTCTAATAATGATGAAGGATTAGAAATTAATGTAAATGAAGGATTTTGGTTATTTAAGGTAGATGGTAAAGAATATTATTGGAGTGTGTGGAGAGAAGAATATTTTGATGAAGAAGGAGATGTTAAAGGAGATGGGTATTGGGTTAGAGATATGAATGATAATCGAAAAGTATTGTTAGATAGTAGATGGATTTACTGGGGAATAAATGGAAGCAGTAAAATTATGGATAAAGAAATAAATGAAAAGTTTAATGATGAAATAAGTGTTAAAGATTTGATTTTTAAGATAGATGAGTATTTGTGTGAAAATTTAAAAGTTAGTGAATATGAAAATTTAGAAATATTTGAAGTTATGAATGTAGATGAATATGGAAAGAATAATTTAATTGGATTTGAATTTGAATTATAAGAGTGGTAATATGAAAATAGATAAAATATCAATCAATTTATATGATGGAGAAAGTGATAATGATTGTGAAATTTTGTTAGGGTTTGATAGTGGTGATGATACTTATCCAAATATTAAGTTAAGTGATGATGTAAAAATAAGATATTAGAAATAAGAAAGATTATTTGGGGGTAGTTGATTTAGTAATGAAGAGGAACAAATAGTTGTATTTGATTTAATATTAAAAAAGTTATAATAAAAATTACACTTAAATAATATATAAAAATAAAGTTTAGATAATTAGAGATATTTAGAAAAGTATCTCTTTTTTATTTTATAACTAATTGGAAATGTATTATATAAGTAGTTGTTAGTCATTACTTTAGTTCTTAATTTTATATTAACATTAAAATAATAATATAAAAAATGATGAAAAAAGTAATAGGATATGTAAGGGTTAGTAGTGAGATTCAAAAAAGGAAAAATAATTCTATTCCACTTCAAAAAAAGAAGATTAAAGAATATTGTAGTTTGAATGATTTTGATTTGATTGATGTTTATGAGGATGATGGAGTTAGTGGAATGAGTATTGATAAAAGAAATGGTTTTAAAAGTATGGTTGAATTTATGAAGGAGAATAAAATTGATGGTATTGTGGTTTGGAGTTTGAGTAGATTAGGAAGAAAAATGAAAGATGTTGTTGAGTTTATGGATTATTTAAAAAGTAATAATATTGGGTTTTTTAGTATTAAAGAGAATTTGAGTAATGATGATAAAATAGGAAGTTTAATAATGAATATTTTAAGTAGTATTAATGAATTTGAAGTTGAAGTAATTAGGGAAAGAATAAAAGATGTAAAGAGAAATAAAAAAGAAAATGGAGAAGTGTATGGAAGAATGATGTATGGTTATGATAATGTAAATGGGAAAATGATTGAAAATAAAGAAGAAAAAAGAATAATAAGAAGAGTTAAAAATTTTAGAAGTAGAGGATGGAGTTGGAGAAAGATTAGTAATAGATTAAATGATGAAGGTATTAGAAGTAAAGAAGGGAACAGTTGGTATGATGGTAGTTTATATAATATGATGAGATTCTATAGTGTAGAGAGAAAATAATGTCAATTTAAATAGTGGATCTACTTATTTCCACTATTTTTTTATTCAATTGTAATTAAAAAAAGTATTTTTCCAATTGCTAATCAAAATTATAATCACTAAATTTAAAAAATTTAAATTTTAGATTATGCCATTAAACATAAAAGAGATTCAATTAATTATGACAGTTGGACTCACTCTACTTTTTCCAATTAATTCTAATGCTCAAAATAATTATTCCATAGAGTTTATTGGAGGAGATGATTACATTAATATTGGCAGACCAATCAACCTTGCTTCTACTTCAGATTCTGGATCTTTTTCAGTTTGGTTTAAGTCTTCCCAAATATCAGCCGATCCAGGTTATTTCATATCAAATGACACCCAACCTACTAACCCTGAATTTAATTTTGGATTAATAGATGGTAAGGTAATTGTAAATGGAGGTCCTGGGAGTACAGATGGACCAACAGTGATTTCTCCTGTAGTATATTCCGATGGCAACTGGCATCATGCAGTAGCAATTAAGGAGTCCAACTGTGTGACTTTATACGTTGACAACATTTTTATTGGCCAGGATTGTAGTGCTGGCGGGATAATGGACACAGGAGATGATTATTTTATTGGAGATAATCGTGTAGAGGGACTTGCTGACTATATTGGGCTGTTGGATGAATTTAGAATATATGATAGAGTACTAAATTCTACTGAAGTTAGTGATTTATTTAACTGTGGGGGTAATGAGATACCTAATTTAGTGGCACATTATAAATTTGAGGAAGGTTCAGGGACTGTAATTATAGACTCAGCTGGGTCATATAATGGGGTAATGTATAATATGGACATTAATAATTCATGGAATACTGATGTCTATTGTAACCCACTAAATACTCCAGAATTCACCATAAATTCACCTAAAATCTATCCAACACTAACTAGTGGAATTATTTCTATTGAAACAGAAACACCAATTGCTGAGATTAACATATACAACTTATCTGGACAGCTAGTGTTGACAAATACAAATCAAAATATAATTAATATCTCTAACCTTAATGCAGGAATTTATTTTATTTGTGTGATGGATGTTAATCAAATATTAACTATTAAGAAAGTGGTAAAAAAGTAGCTACAGATTCTAACTCAAATACAATTCAATAAAATAAGTTTTTACAATAACTAAATCAAGAGGTTGTATTAAGTAATTAGAATATAAAAATTGGTAGTTAAATTCCCTAAAAGTTGTTTTTAGGGTTTTTTTTGGGGATATGTGGGTGTATGAATAGGATGAATTTTTGATATTTAGAGGTTTATTGGTGTGTACTTTATTGAATTGAGTGTATTGATTTATATAGAGTTAATAAGTGTGTGTTTGTGTGTCAATTAAAAAAATTTTTAGATAAAATTTCTTATAAAGAAGTGGTTTTTTATAGTCAAAAATCATATATTTAGATTGGTAGGTATGGGGTGTTTTGAATAATTGAGAATAGGGTGGTTTACCCAATATAAAAATAAGAATCTTCCAAACAAACTACAACCATCTCCCCTACTTCTTCCCTTTTTCTATTAATTATTTTTTGTTTTAAGAAGTTTAGATATTTATTAATAAATGATTATGTATAATAAATTGATAAAGGAAAGGGTAATTAAAAATGACTTTAAAAAGGTTTATAGTTTAGAAGAAATAAGTAAGTGGATTGAGTATGGGATTAATAAAGGAATAATTAAAAAAAGTAATAAAAAAGAAGATGTTGAATTATTGTTGAGATGGATAGAATTATTAGATAAGAACAAAAATATCAGATTATAATGATGAGTAGTATTTACATTATAAGTGTAGAATTAATAGATCTAAAAGTGAAATAGTGTAATAATATACAATAACATTATTTAAATGAGAAAATGTGTTAGATAAAGGGATTTAAATTTAAAATGATATGGAAAATATATTAAGCAAAAAAGATTTAAGTAGAAATTTAGGATTAAGTATTGGTAAGATTGATAAAATGATGAGTGAGGGTTTAAGATATTTAAAAATAGGTAAAAGTGTTAGATTTAAAGAGAGTGATGTAGATAAATTTTTAAATGAGAGATTGAAAAATTAAAACATTTCTAATTTGTAAGTTATATTAAATTAATAGAGTCATTTATTGACTCTTTTTTTTGTTTAAAAATGAAGTAAATATTTGTAAGGTATACTATTAGTTTGATTTATGTATAGAAATTTATATAAATGAAGATTTATTGTATATTTAAGTAGTTTAATATTTAATATATAAAAATGAAAGTTGGTGTTTATTGTAGAGTAAGTAGCAAAATCCAAAGTGATGAAGGGAGTAGTTTAGAATTTCAAAAAGAAATGGGGATTAAATTTTGTAAAGAAAGAGGATATGAATATGAAGTGTTTAGTGAAGTAGTTAGTGGAGTTAAGTTAGGTATTGAAAGGGAGGTTTTTTTACAATTAGAAGAAAAAATATTTAATGGAGAAATAGAAGGTATATGGTTGTATGATTGGGATAGGATGATTAGGGATGTTGAAGTGATGTTGTATTTTAGAAAATTGGTTGAGGATAGTGGTATAAAAGTTTTTGTTGGTTGGGAGGAGAAAAATATTTTAGATGGAAGTGGAGAATTAGAATTTGGATTAAGTAGTGTTTTCAGTGAGTATTGGAAGAGGAAGTTAGTGAGGGTAATGAAAGAAGGTAGAAACAAAAGATGGAGAGAGGGTAAAGGATTAGGTAAAATTGGGTTTGGTTTTGAAAGTGTTGGAGGTGAAATAAATTTGATTGAAAATGAGTGTGAAGTTATAAGAGACATGTATAATTATTTCTTATATAAAAATGTTAAGAAATATGGTGATGTTGAGAAGTTAATTGAAAAAAAATATGGAAAAAAAGTAAATGGAAAAAGGATTGTTTATAATGGATTAGTGAGTAGAGTTTTAGGTAACAAAAAGTATAATGGAAAATTAGTTTTTAATACTGAAAAAGATGGAGTATTTGAATTTGAATTAGATAAAGTTGTTGATGATGAAGTGTTTAGTTTAGTCAAAGAGAAATTAAAGTTTGTTAAAGGAATAAGAAAAGGGAATAGTAAAGAGATTTATTTGTTAAAAGGTAAATGTTTTTGTGGTGATTGTGGGAAAAGTATGTGGATTGAAGGAAGTGGAAAATTAGTTAAAGGAAAAAGTTACAGATATTATAGATGTAGTAGTTATAAAGAGATTTGGAAAAATAAAAGAAGAGGAATAGAAATTGATGAAAACAGTTTGTGTGATAGTGGAGTAAGAGGGAATAAAATAAGTAAAGATAAATTAGATGATATTGTTTGGAATGGATTATTTAGAATATTGATTAATAGTGATATTATAATAAGAGATTTTAAAAAGAGATATAATAGTGAAGTTGGTTTAAAAGATAGATTTATTGGTAAAAAGGGATATTATGAAAGAGAATTGAAGAAGTTAGATGTTAGAAAAAATAAATTAATGAATTTGTATTTAGATGGTGATGTTAGTGATGAAGATTATAAAAGTTGGATTAAAGATGAATATGAGATAAATAAAGAAAAGATATTAAAGAAGAAAAAAGGTGTTGATAGAGAAATAATTAAATATGGTTATGTAGATAAGATTGAAAATTGGATGGATTACATGAAAGAAGAGATACTGAAAGACTATAATATAAAAAGGAAAGAGGATAAGAAAAGGATTTTAGACAAGTATATAGAAAAGGTTTTTATTAAAGAGATAAAGGAAGAAGGTAAGAAAAAATTTGAGATAGAATTAGGTGTTAAATTAGGTAAAGAAAGAGGAATTGTAGAATATGAAGTAGATAGAAAAAAAATATCCCTTAAAAACAAAAGGGATAATTTTTATATATTAAATAATGAATTAGTAGCGGGAGCAGGACTCGAACCTGCGACCTTCGGGTTATGAGCCCGACGAGCTACCTACTGCTCTATCCCGCGATGTGGATTGCAAATATACAACGCTTTTAGAGATTGGCAATGCCCTAGGAAGTCTTTTTTCCTTTACTGGTCGATGCTTTCTGCGCTAAAATTTATAAGCTGCTGATCGTCAAAGCGAACGCTGATCTCAATAGGATTACAGCAAACTTCGCAATCTTCTATGTAGGTCTGAGAAACGGACGGATCGAGCAACATAGAGATGGTTTCCCAACAATATGGACATTGAAACAAATGCTCTTCCATAGCCATTAGAAATCCACATTAAGAATTTGACCAGAAAGCTGTAAGAGCTCAAGTTCTGCAAGCTTGGCCTGATACTTGGCCAAATTTCGATTGGTCTGACTGTTGAGCAAATTGATCTGGGCTTGTCGGAGTTCTACCGAAGAGATCTGCCCTAATTTATAACGCTCTGCGGAGCGCTCATAATTATCCTGAGCGGTCAGTACATTTTGTCTTTGCAGCCTATATATCTCTAAACTATTCTGATAGTTTCCGCGGGCGTTCGCTAGATTTCTAGCGGTCTCTACCTCTAACTGCTTCTCGACCAACTCCTGATTATCTCTTAGAATACGCGCTGTCTTTACATTGGTGATTCCTGTTCCTCCATCAAAGAGGTTCCAATTCAAGCTCAAACCAACAGAGAGCCCTGTACTGGTACTACTGGTGGCAAAACTAGTTACGGGGAACTGTCCCTCGTTCCATCCGTAGGAACCATTGAGATTCAGACTTGGCAAGAAAACACTTTTTGCAGCCTTGTAACTGTAATCACTCACTTGGATATTGCTCTTAGCAATCAACAATTCGACATTGTTTTGTGGAGCAGCTGTATAAAACTCCTCGATGCGGATGGGATTAATAAAATTCACCGCTGTGTCTACTGTAAACTCCCTTTCTAGCTCACTGTTAAGCACCACAGTAAGATCGCGTTTGGCATTGCGCAATAGCTGTCTTCCGTTGATAAGATTGATACTATCAGTAACCAGATCCACCTCTGCATTGAGCACCTCCAATTTGTTCACTTGTCCGTAATCGAACTGGTATTGCGCCCGCGTAAGTCTGTCTTGCGTATTGGCGTAGGTCTGTTCTAGCACCGAAACATTCTCGCGCAAGCGTGCAACCTCATAATAGACGGTGAACAACTGCAATAAGGTGGTTTCAATGGTCTGCCGAACCTGTAATTCACTCAAGTTGTATTGCTCTTTGAAACGCTTGTAGTCATACCATCTACCCAAACCATCAAAAAGAGTGTAATTCAAATTCAGCGCTGCATTATAACGCTCTGTTTCGGCACCGTTTACAGCATTGACTTCCCCATTTCTAAAGGTCACCTCCTGATCTTCATTGCTGTAATTAAAGCCCGCTGTTGCACTTACAATTGGCAAAAAACGAGAATTCAAAATACTAGAGTTGGCATCTGCAATGGCAAGTTGATTTCTAGCGATTACAATTCCAAAATTGCGTTCTAAAGCTTCTGCTACCGCAGTTTCTTTTGACAATTGAGGTAGTTCCTGCCCAATGGCGCATAGCGGCAACAGAATAAATAATAATATGTAAGTTGACTTATTCACCTGAGACAGTTTGTGGAGCCGCTGCGGTCATTGCTGCCGGCTGATTGTGCCCCTGTTCAACTTCTAATTCTTTTATGGCTCGTTCTGCCGCCTCTTTTGGGATCTTCCTTCCTGAGATCAACCAGAAACCATTGGTCTTAATATCGTTAGCCACAGAGAGCATAAGCGGTAAAATGATGAGTGTAAGCACCGTGGCAATAGCAATTCCGTAGGCAATACTAATAGCCATCGGGATAAGGAACTGAGCCTGTCTGCTCTTTTCTAAAAGCAGTGGGGCTATTCCCGCAATAGTAGTTAAAGAGGTTAGGAAAATAGCCCTAAATCGGGAGCGCCCTGCTTCGTATAAAGCTTGGTCGAACTTCATCCCTTCTTTGAGAAAGCTGTTGAATTTTCCTATAAGTACCAGGCCGTCGTTGACCATGATCCCAATAAGGGCAATGATCCCCAATGCCGACAAGATATTGATCGGGAAATTGTGCAACCAATGACCCCAAGCCACCGCGATAAAGCTGAATGGAATAAGCAATATTAGCATAAGCGGTTGGCTGTAACTTCTAAAGGTGAAAGCAATGACCACATAGATCAAAAACAAAACCACTGGGATCACCGCATTTGCAGAACGCTGTAATTTTAGAGCCTCTCTGTTTTGCCCTTCATATAATGGAGTTACAGTTGGATACTTGGATAGGATGTCTGGCATCACTTGATTTCTGATCTCATCTAAGATCTCTGTTGGACTGGTTTCCAGATCAGCCAGATCTGCATTGAGTTGTATTTCCCGTTGTCCGTTCAAGTGGCTAATGGATTCCACTCCCCGAGCTATACTGTAATTGGCTATCTCCCCAAAAGGAACTCTTGTGCCCGCCGGAGTAAGTATCCGCATTTGGTCAAGATCTTCTATAGATTCTCTGTTGGTTCTGTCATAGCGCACCCAAACCCGAATCTCGTCTTGCCCGCGCTGAAATCGCTGTGCCTGCAAACCAAAGAATCCTGCACGTACCTGACTCATGACTTCTCTTAAGTTCAAGCCAAGGGCGTAAGCACTTTCGTTGAGCTCTATATTGATCTCTTTGATACCTTCCGGATCCGTATCGGTAACATCTGCCAGCAACGGATTGTTATCCATGTATTCTCTAAGTTCTGTCTTGGCAGCCTCGAGTTCTGTGGAATTATTTCCAAGTAGGGAGACCGAGACAGGACTTCCTCCAAAATTTCCTCCGGAACCGAAGGTAAGTCGCTCTACACCGTATACCTCGCCCACCGCATTTCTAATAGCATTGGTGATCTCTGGAGAGCTAAAATCGCGTTCTTCTCCGGGTAATAGGTTAACGGCTAAAGACGCTTTGTTGTTCCCGGGACCCACACGTTTAATGATATTTTCGACTACCTGCTTGTTGCCGGTCTGACGTGCAGTAAAATCCTCATTCACCTTCCAGGCCTCTCGTTCTACAAGGGTAATTATAGAATCCGTGATGCGCGGGTTGGTACCCTCTGGCATTAGCAGATCGATACTTACCCGATCGCTCGCAATTCTAGGAAAGAATGAACTCTTAATCACATTTCCTTGAAAGGCTCCGACGGTTAAGATCATAAGTGCCATTAAGATCGAAAAGGTCAAGAATCGGTTCTTTAATGAGAAGGCCAATACAGGGCTGTATATCCTATCGCGGCAATAGCGCATAAAACGATCGCCATACACGTTAAAACTTCTGAGTTTAGCAAAGAATTTTCCTATTCCAGATTGGCTTTCCTTCTCTTGCTCCTCTGGTGGTAATAAAGCTTTAGAATGTGCAATATGCGCTGGCAAGATGATAAGTGCTTCTATTAGCGATACTCCTAATGTCAGCATTACAATCACGGAAACCTCACTGAAAAAATTCCCGATTCGACCATCTAAGAACATAAAGGTAGAAAAGGCCAAAATGGTTGTCAGGATCGCCGATAGGATAGGTGGCAACACCTCCATAGTTCCGTCTATGGCCGCTTGTATCCTGGGTTTTCCCTTTTCGTATTGCTGATAGATATTTTCAGAGATCACGATTCCATCGTCCACCAGGATTCCAATCACGATGATCATACCAAAGAGCGAAAGCACATTGATGGTCACTCCGAATTGAGCCGCAAAAATGAACATCCCCAGAAAAGATATTGGCAAGCCAAAGGCAACCCAAAATGCCAAACGCGTATTTAAAAAGAAGGACAAGAACAACAACACCAAAAGAATTCCCATGGCCCCGTTTTCTAGCAAGAGATCTGTACGTTGGTTTAGCCTTATAGATGAATCGCTCACCACGTTGATCTGTACCGCTTTGTACTTCTGATTAAAGGTCTCTACATAGTCATTAACAGCCTCTGCAGAAGAAATTAAATCTTCATTATTGGTGTTGGTTATGCCGATATTAACCGCCACATTTCCATTGAAATAAGACGCATTTGGGGTTTCAGAAAAACGATCTCTAACATCGGCTACATCATCTAGACGTACAATAGTTCCGTTAGGATTGGCTCTAACAATGAGTCCGTTGAGTTCGTCTCCGTAGTACGACCGGTTATTGGCTCGGATCAAATAATCTTCTGCCTCGGTCTTGATGTTTCCTCCGCTACTTAAAATATTGGCCTGTGCAACAGCATTAGCAACTTCGGTAAAACTCAGGTTATATGCTAGCAGATCGTTTTCTCTTACCGCGATCTCGATCTCCTCTTCCGGATATCCAGAGACGGTGATCTGAGAAATTCCCTCGATCGCCCGTAAGTCATTTTCTACTTGACGTCCAATTTGCTTTAAGGTTGCCAGATCTACATTATCGCCACTAATGGCAAAGTCAATGGTCTGTCTAACCTGCTCCTGCTTGGCAACAACCAAAGGTTCCATTCCTGTTGGGTAATTGGGCACGCGATCTACTGCGTTCTTGACCTCGGCCAACATGACGTCAATATCTTCGTCTGAATCGATCTCTACAGTGATACTTCCGCCATTTTCTCGTGAGACCGAAGTAACCCGTTCCACACCCTTAAGGCCTTTTAGGTTGTCTTCTATTTTTAGAACAACTCCTTCTTCTATCTCCTGCGGAGCTGCACCAGGATAGGCTATATTGATACTGATGATCTCCGATTCCTGAAGCGGAAAGAACGACGATTTAAGTCGTAGCATTCCTATCACCCCAAAAATAATGAAGGCGATTATCAAGACATTGACAGCAACCTCGAACTTGATAAAATAACTAATGAGTTTTCTCATAATTAGGGCTGTGCTGTGGTTTTGGCCTCTTGGGCTTCATCCATTATGTATTTGACCTTCATGCCAGGATAGGCACCTGGGATGGGTTTTGACAACATAAGCAGACCGTCTTCTAGGCCTTTAATCACCACATTCTTATCTGAAAAATGAACAGGATCTACTGCGATAAGATCCAGCACCGAGTCGCGAACCACATAGACCTCAGATTCGTTTACCAATAATTTTCTACTGATCTGTATCGCATTTTGCTGATCACGAGCCACAAGGGCCGCCTCTAAGTACATACCTTCCTTGAGGTCTGGAGCAGCAACATCGACAAATACCGCGATGGTCTGGGTAGCTTGATCGATCTTTGCGTTGATCCGACTCACAGTACCTGTATAGGTTCGGGTCTTGTTGAGGTTGACTAAGGTCACTGCCGCACCTCGTTTGAGCAGATCGCTAAATTCCTTACTTACCGCGAGTTCCAATTCGTAACTGGATGGATCAATGAATTCACCCAATTGTTGTCCGGTTCGAACCAGTGTTCCCTTATTGACCAAGGCTGCGGTCAATATTCCGTCAAAGGGCGCACGCATCACATATTTGCCCAAGCGCTGTTCTTGGTTCTTAATGTTGTAATAAGCGGTGGTTATGCCTCGACCGCTAATAAAATATCCCAATTTATCATCCTTGAGCTCTGGTAGTGCTGGCAAGGATTTATCAATACTTATACTACCGAGATAATTTTGCCAAACCGGATAAGCTTCTGGATAATCCAAACGCAGGTCTGGCATCAAGGAGGTGATCAGATTATAGAATTCACTACGTGCAGACTGTACGGAGGCATAGAACTCATCCGCATCCAGACGCAAAAGAACTTCTCCACGACGGTATTCTTGTCCAGGTTTAAAGTCGCGACTGCTGCTGTTGAATACTCCTTGAACCTCTGCATATACCTGCAACCTGTTCTTAGCCATTAGTGTTCCATTGGCAGCCACCGTGATAGGTACAGTTGCATTAGAAACAGGAGTTACAAATACGGTTTTAACAACTTCCTTGGCTACTGGTTTGGGTTGCTTGTTCGCACCTATTATAGCTTTTGCCCCAAAAAAGGCAGCTACCAGCAAAAGTGCTCCGAAGAGATATAATAGAATTTTACGCATTTTCCGGTTGGTTAACACGCAAAATTACTGCAACTACAAAGGGCCTCGCGTTAAAGGATTCATAAATAAAAGAGATATTAAGACTGTCTAAAAACTCAATTTGAAGCGCGCTTCTGACCTTTGTTCTTCGCGGAGCGGATCACCAAGAACTCCACAAAAATAGAGAAGGCCATGGCCGAATAGATATATCCTTTAGCTATAGGTTGTTCTATGGATTCTGCAATCAGGGAGATCCCTATCAGCAGTAAGAAAGAAAGGGCTAATATCTTCACACTCGGATGCTGATTCACAAACTGGCTGATAAAGTTCAGACTAAAGACCATAAAGATCATACTTACTACCACAGCAGCTATCATAATTTCCACATCTTCTGCCATACCCACAGCGGTGATCACAGAATCGAGTCCAAATACTATATCTAAGAGACCAATTTGGATCACTGTGTTTAAGAAGCTAGATGGTTTTTTCTTGCCGGTGGCTAGATGCGACTCGCCTTCGACATTCTCGTGGATCTCTTTTATACTCTTATACATCAGGAACATCCCACCGATCATTAAAATGAGATCGCGTCCCGAGATCGATAGTCGTTCATGCCATTCGCCATCTATACCAAACCAATCCGCCAAATTGAATAGTGGCGTGGTCAGAGTCATTACCCAAGTGATGGACAACAGCAGAACGATCCGTGTGAACAAGGCGAAGAGCAAACCGAGGTTACGCCCTTTTTTCTGTTGCTCGGGCGGGAGTTTATCGGTTTGAATCGAAATAAACACAATATTATCGACCCCTAAGATGATCTCCATGATCACCAAGGTCAAAAAGGCTGCCCAGGCTTCGGTGCTGGTCAATAGTTCCCACATAATCTAAAGGGCGTTAATTCAATTGATCTATAGCTTCGCTGATGTCTTCCCAGCGCTGCATGAGTTGTTCAAGTTCGTCTTTTTTGGCTTGATATCCGTCAAAAAAGGAAGGATCTTTCACGGTTTCGTCGTAATTCACTTCTAAGGCGACGTCTGACTCTTTTATGGCTTTCTCCAAAGCTGAGATCTGCGATTCCACCTTGCTAAGCTTGTTTTTAAGCGATTTGAGCTGTTTTTGCTCTTCGTAAGACTTCTTGGACGCTGTACTAACTGTCTTAGCCACTAGGACCACGCTACGCTTTTCTGCTTCTCGCATGGAACGCAAGTTGCGTTCTTGCAAGAAATACTCAATATCACCCAAATACTCTTTGATCTTGTGATCTCTAAATTCGTAAACCTTATTGGTGAGGCCTTGTAAAAAGTCCCGGTCGTGAGACACCAAGATCAAGGTACCCTCATAATTGGCAAGGGCCTCTTTTAATACATTTTTGGACTTGATGTCCAAGTGATTGGTAGGCTCATCCATAATAAGCACATTGAAGGGTTGTAAAAGCAGCTTAGCCAACGCCAAACGATTGCGTTCACCTCCAGATAATACGCGCACGTATTTGTCTACAGCTTCATCTCTAAAGAGAAATGCCCCAAGAATATCCCTTACCTTGGTTCTATTCTTTTCGTTGGCTGCATCGATCATGGTATCTAAAACCGTTTTGGATCCATCCAAATGATCTGCCTGATCCTGGGCAAAATAACCCAGTTGTACATTGTGGCCTAGCTTGACCTTACCTTCGTGAGCGATCTCGCCAACAATGATCTTGGCCAGGGTGGTCTTTCCTTGTCCGTTCTGACCCACAAAGGCTATCTTGCTATCGCGCTCCACCAACATTTCTAAAGGCCGCAAGACGCGCTTATCACCATAGCTCTTGGCTACATCTTCTAACTCTAGCACTATCTTACCTGGAGTAACAGAGACCGGAAAGCGAACACTCATCACAGCATTGTCGTCTTGGTCTACTTCTATGCGATCTATCTTGTCCAGTTTTTTGATCAGCGACTGCGCCATGGTTGCTTTAGAGGCCTTAGCTCTGAACTTCTCAATAAGCTTTTCGGTTTGGGCGATCTGTTTCTGCTGATTCTTTTGCGCCGCCAACTGCTGGGTACGCAGCTCATTGCGTAGCATTAAATACTCGCTATAGGGTTTCGGATAATCGTAAATACGGCCCAAGGAGATCTCTATGGTGCGATTGGTAATAGTATCTAAGAAGACCTTATCGTGGGATACAATAACAACGGCTCCCGTATACTGTTTTAAAAACTCCTCCAGCCATAAAATAGATTCAATATCCAAGTGGTTGGTCGGCTCATCGAGTAATAAGACATCGTTGTCTTGCAAGAGCAGTTTAGCGAGTTCTACGCGCATACGCCACCCTCCAGAAAAAGTGGAAGTGAGCTTGTCAAAATCCGCAGCAGTAAAACCAAGACCTTTTAGAATTCGTTCGGTATCGCCTTGATAATTATAACCCCCCAACAATTCGTATTGATGTTGTACGTCGTTAAGGTCTATCATAAGCTGGTTATAGCTCTCGCTCTCGTAATCGGTGCGCTCTGCCAATTGTTGATTGATCTGCTCCAAGCGCGCTTCCAGTTCTTTGATCTTTACAAAGGCCTTCTGCGCTTCTTCTTTTACCGTACATCCTTTTTCAAAGTCAATGTCTTGCTTTAAGAATCCTATGCGAAGTTCCTTGTCTGTGGCTATCTGTCCAGAATCGTATTCTTGCTCTTGGGCCAAGATCCGCAGCAAAGTAGACTTCCCAGCGCCGTTCTTTCCAACAAGACCTACACGGTCTCCTCCACCCAATTTAAAGGTAAGTTCGCTAAAGAGATCCTCACCCTGAAAAGAAACCGATAAGTTGTGTACGTTTAACATAGAATAGTGACTTAAGTCACATTTTTGGTAGTGCAAATATCCCTAATTTTGTAAGGTAAATCAAATACATTTTCAAATGTTCAAAGGGAGCAAATTATACAGCATATTAACAGGAACTTGCCCGGTCTGTCAAAAGGAAAGCATGTACACCAGCAGTAAGCTATATGCGCCCAAGAAGACCTTACAAATGAACGAGCGCTGCTCCCATTGCAACACCAAATACAAAATAGAGCCCTCTTTCTTTTACGGAGCCATGTATGTGAGTTACGGCGTAGGTGTTGCCTTTGCAGTCGCCACCTTTATCATTACCTATGTTTTCTTAGGAATGGATCGTTTGCAGTCTTTCTTGGCAATTGTGGCCGTTTTGGTACTAGGACTGCCTGTCATACTACGCCTGTCCAGAAATATCTGGATCAACTTCTTTTTCAATTACGATAAAAACGCTTAATGTCTATCTCTTCTGGTAAGGGCTGATCGTGCTCAAGATGCTCATATAACTGATGCGCAACCGTTGGGCCAATCATTATTCCGCGCGTACCCAAACCGTTGAGCATAGCCATTTGTGTGTACTTCGGATGCAGACCCACTAGTGGACGGCGATCTGCAGTTGTGGGTCTTATCCCAACGCGATGTTCTACAACCGTATAATCTAGTTCGATGAGTTTTTCTAAGGCCTTAAGCAATTTTTCTTTGCCTTCGGCGGTTGGGTCCAGGGTTTTATCCTGCCAATTGTAGGTAGCCCCAACAGAGAAACGAGTACCACCTAAGGGGATGATGAACACATCGGTCTTTAAGACAAAATCAAGTTTGAGATCCGGCACATCAACGATAAGCAATTCCCCTTTGTTACCTTTTAGTTTAGAAGAATCGAAATAAGGGTTCTGCTTTAAGCCAAAACCTTCTGCAAAAACGATCTTCTTGGCCTGGATATTCTTGTATCCAACGCCTGTAGTCAGATCGAGCTGGTTGTAATCTAGGCGTTCACCGATTAGCAAACCCTGCTCGCGCAAATTTTCTGCATAAGCTTGCACGAGTCCAGCAGTATCGACCTTCCCAGTGTTCAGTACCTGTCCCATTCCAAAAGGAACCTTAACTCCTTTTGGTGCTTTGCTAATAGGAGTAGGATTCAAATAGGGTTTTAAATGCGGTTTGTCGGTGGCAATTGTCCAATTATTCAGATCTTCATAAGACTGAAACTTTTTATGTACGGGTAGTTTATGATCAAAGGTCTTACCCAATCGCGATTCTATAGCACTGTAAACCGGCAAAGCCCGGGCTAACTGCTCCGCAGCATTCCAAGAAAGTGTAAGCCGTTTTAAGATCACAGGATTATATAAGCCACCCGACACCCAGGAGGAATAATTATCACCGCTGTCAAAGACCACAAAGGACTTGCCCTGCTTTTGCAAGAGCTCCACAAAGTTGATCCCGGCCAAGCCCAGCCCAACAACGATATAATCTACTTCGGTTTTCATCCACAGCAAAAATACTACTATAAAAAACAAAAGCGCTACCCAAAATGAGTAGCGCTTTTCCCTAATTTACTAATGGAAATTCTTCTGTTAATAGTTCCACATATCCATTTCAAGATTGCGGATCCTTTCTTTGATTCTGTCGGACTCAAGCAATTGCATGAGTGCGTTATCGCTGATATAATCCTTAACCTGTCGGTCTCCTTGGACATTGTCCTCGCGGTAGATTATACCATTAAAGCGTCTAGAATTCAAGATATGGTCGAACGATATGGGTTGGGAAGTGTTCAAACGGTTGAACGCCTTGGCCTCGTGTAGCACCTTACGCGCACTCGGGAACCAAACCCAAAACAATTCTACTTTATCAGTTTGCTGATCTGGGAAGGCCAAAGAACGCGCTTCCGGTGCAACCGGAGCCAATCCTAGCAAACGGTACTTCAATTCACCTTGACGCTTGTCTAGGTACCAGTAACCGCGTATGTGCCATTCCAAAATATCTGCTGCACCCAAGTCGAATTTACGGATGTATTCATCATCCACACGGCCTTCTGCGTTGAACTGACGGATACCGGCATCGGTAGTGTCTGTATAGCGCAAAGAAGCACTGATATCGTTAAGGGTACGTTTTTCTGTAAAGTAAGAGTCTGAGTAAACGTGCTCAATATTACCATCCTTGATGTTTCTTACCAATACATCGTAAAGCGAACGTCTGTCTGCACCGATGTTGTTGGTGTCAATTGGGTAGTAAAGCGGAAAGTTTACACGCTCGTCCAAGTCAATGATCTCCCAAGTGGTTTTAGACCACAATACATCACGCTCGTCTACGTAACCATAAGGTAGCGGCTCGTCATTATCATAAGCGATCTGTTCTGCTGTCTTCATTCCGATCTCCTCGGGAGTCTTGGCATTGAGTATATTGCGCTGGGCCAAGGTGGTAAAGCTTACCATCAAGGTCATAACAAATACCAAAGCAATTCTTGACTTCATCATTTCTATAGCTTTTTTTATTCTAGTTTGTTAACTCTACAAATACAGGAGAGATTCGCTGTAGTCTGTAACCTGAGTTTCCTTGGATCTGAGCTTTGATATCAAAGATCTGAACAGTTTCACCGCGCTTAGCTCTACGTAGGGCAGCTTTAGCTCTATCGTCTAGTTTACGTCCGTTAACCACAACTGTTGGTTGTCCGGAAACTTTGAAACTAAAGCTAGTTACAGAAAGGTTCAAATCAAAGTCAAAGTCTAACAATGCTGCTCCTACTGAAGCAATTTCCAAAGATGATCTCGGCATACGTACTGCACCACCGTTTCCATCTTCACCACTTACTGTACCTGTTGGACGTGGAATGTCCTTGATACGGAAAGTAGCTGGAGTACTGATACGTTGACCGTCAGGTAGTGTACCGCTAGCGGTAATAGTTACCTCACGTCCTTGACCAGGCTTCATCAGATACTTGCTTCCAGATACACGGCTAAGACCGGCACCTGAGGCAGAAACATTGTTATCTGGAATACCAGGGATAGATACCGTCATTGGGTTTTCAACACCGCGGTATACTACATTCATCTTGTCGGCAGAGATTACTGCGGAGTTTGGCTTAGTGATGGTAGCGAAACCAGTGTTCACTTCCACCTCAAATTCTTTACCTTCTTCTCCGTAGATCAGTTTACCTTCGATCTTGTGATCTCCAGCTCCACCAGCACCAATTTTAAGCTTGATACGACCACCGTCGATCTCATAATTGTCTTCTCCTAATGGACGACCGTCCAAAGTAAGTTCAACACGCTGAGGAACAGTAGAGGCATCTGTACGTCCTAGTAAGATCTCCCCGTCAAAGGTCTCTCCTACGTAGTACGCAGACTTAGGTGCATCCATGAAAGTATTGTAATTGCTCATAGAAAGCAGAGTAGCCTGCTGTCCTTGTAGCATTTTACCAAGCAATTCGCTTTTAGTGGTCTTGATGTCCGCTTGCATTTGTGTAAGCTTGGTCAAAGACGCTACCATAGGAACACGCTCAAAGTTGTAGTTCATCCAGTCGATCTTAAGACCGTCACGATCTTCAACCTGTCCTGTAGAAAAGTTCTTCTCTACATAGTCTTTGATCTCTGGATAATCTTCACCAATGGCAGTTACCATTTGGGTGCGATACTTGTTTACTGCGTCTAAAAAGGCTTTTCCTTCTGCCTTAAGACCGTCTGCGTTAAAGAACTTCTGATCTAAGAAATCAGATTTGTCCATCACTTCGTAGTCTGTCGGGTCTTCTACGGTACCTTCCATCTCTTTTTTGATCTTCTCCACTACTGCGTCGAATTCATCAGAGATAGAACTAACTTGGTCGGCCTTTGTTTTAAGATCCGCATATTGCTCCGGAGAGTCACTAGCCTTAGTAGCAAGACTTGCCAAAAGGGCGTCGTTACGCTCTGTGGATGCAACATTCGCATCTTCTAGTTTTTCGTTCAACAGTCCAAAGGCAGTCAAGACTTCCTTGGAGATGTTGAGGGCGAGCATAGCGATGAAAACCAGATACATCAGGTTAATCATCTTCTGCCGCGGAGATAGTTTTCCTCCTGCCATAACTTCTTCTGTTTTAGATTAAGGGGTTATTAGTAAGTAAAAACTATCTTAGTTTCTATTCATTGCAGAAAGCATACCTCCGTATACACCGTTCAATGAAGAAAGGTTAGAAGTCAAATTTTCCATTTGTGCTTTCAATTGAGCTGCATTTTCTACAACTTGCTCGTTTACTTCTGCCTGACGGCTGGTAGATTCAACCTGTACTTTGTAAAGTGAGTTTAGCGACTCCATTTGAGCAGCGGCTAAAGCCATCTCTTCACTGTACTTCTTAGTTGAATTCATAGCTTCGGTAGTAGGGGCCATACTCTTAGCTGCGCCTTCAAAAGAACGGATGCTTTCTCCTAGACTTGTCATAAGACCTTCGTCGATCTTAGCTGCTTTAAGCATTTCGTCTAATTTTTGTGATAGTAGACCTTGGGCGTCTTGGGGTTTTTCATCTTTTTTCTTTCCATTTGATTTACCTCCAGCTAGTTCTGGGTAAACCAATGACCAGTCTAGATCGTCGTCTACTGGTTCGAAAGCAGAGATAGCAAAAATGATTGCTTCTGTAATTAGTCCTACTGCAAGTAGTACACCACCATTAAGTGGTCCTAGCTCCCAGTGAAGGATCTTAAATAGTGCCCCTAGGATAACAATAGAGGCTCCTAGTCCGTAAGCCATGTTAAATAGCTTCTTAGAAGATTTTGATTGTGCCATAATAAATAAATTAAGTTAAGTTACTACTGTTAGTCATTTTACTAAATGAACACCGGCTAGCATAGACCGGTGATGTCTTTATCGACCGTCGCCGAATTGTTCGTTAAGAACGACGTCGGTTCCCATATAATCCTGCACAGTTCTAAAACCAATGTAGCTACGTGCAGAATCAGCGTATTCGTAGTCGCGAGTACTCACTTGCAGGAAGTATGCAACATCCTTCCAAGATCCACCGCGGATCACTTTACGCATGTTATTCTTGTCATTCACGTTAGGGTTGATCGTAGAAGTGTAGTCATATGAATTGGGGTCATAAGATGATGCTACCCATTCCGATACGTTCCCTGCCATGTTGTAGAGGTTGTAGTCGTTTGGTTCGTAAGCGTCTGCCTCAACAGTATACAATGCCTGGTCGGCAGCGTAATCACCACGAAGCGGCTTAAAGTTCGCCATAAAACATCCGCGGTCATTCTTAGCGTAAGGACCACCCCATGGGAAGGTCGCAGACTCTAAGCCACCACGTGCAGCGTATTCCCACTCGGCCTCACCTGGCAAGCGGAAGCTGTTCACGTACTGACGACGACGCGATTTCTGATAAGCGTTCTTGTATAAAGTTCTCCAAGCACAGAATGCCTTGGCCTGCTTCCAGTTCACACCCACAACTGGGTACTCACCGTAAGCCTCGTGCCAGAAGTAGTCGTTGTGCATTGGCTCGTTGTACGAGTAATTAAAGTCTTTGATCCATACGGTAGTGTCAGGATATACATTAACCGTATCTTTTTTAATGAAGTCCTTACGGCGCTTGCTGTTGTCGCGAGCAGCAGCTTGAATGTCCATATAAGAATACTGGAAGTTCAATTTGCTCACATCAATAGTGCGTTGTCCGTTGTAGGCCTCCTCAATAGGAATGTACATAGAGTCCATTACCTCAGCGTAATACTCATCAGGGTATTCGCTAGTATCCCAAAGGATATCAATGTCTCTGTTGATCTTACGACCAGCGTAGTAGTCGTCTCCCATTCCGAAGTAGTTGTCATACATATACTTCTCATAAGGAGTCATGTCGTCTGTGTTCTCCTGGTCAACGAAAGCGAATTCGCCAATACCATCATCACCCGGTGTTGCGCCAACCTCATCGGCCAAAATAGCCAAACGTAGACGTACAGTAGAATCGCGCACCCAGTTTACAAATTGCCTGTATTCTGCGTTCGTAATTTCTGTCTCATCCATGTAAAAGGAGCGCACGGTAACCGTTCGAGTCGGGGCATCGTTTACCGCAACAATGTCGTCATCAGCTTTACCCATAATGAAAGATCCTCCCGGAATTAGGGTCATTCCGAATGGCTTTTCAGGGTGCCATTTCTTTCCTTTAGCACCAACCAATTCTCCACGATCGGTCGAATTACAGGACACTAAAAGAGCAGCAAATGCAACAATTGCAAATAGCTTTTTCATAGGTGTTTAGGTTAAAAGTTCAAGATTTTAAGGGAGTAAACCTATTTATAATATTTGAAAAATACAACAAAAAAGTTAAAAACCCCTAAAATCGCAAAGTCGTTAAATAGTCTGTTAAACTTCGTTTTTACGTCTTGCTTTGTACCAACGTTCAGGAATTTTCTGATTACAGGCATCCTCATAATCGCGGTACGTGCATGGTAATAACGTATGTCTTTTTAATTTATTATTAACATTTGAAATAAATGGCAATTCTATCCACCATCTACCCGTTTTTTTGCTCTTTTTAAAGCGCAAAGTCTGTTCATTCACCGGAACGGTGTATGTGAGGTATTCGTTTTCGTTCGTAAAATTTCCGTCGTCAATGCGATAATTCACCCCTTCTGCAAAGTACCAGATCATCTGAGCAATAAGCATGGCGGCGCGTTCGGCTTCTCTGTTACCCTCCAACTCGTAGATCCCGAAGGAGCTAACCCGATTGCTAATTCCAGCATATCGAGCAATAGCGCAGATCTCTCTGCCGTCAAAACCGTTGGGCATATAGCCATAATCGTGGGTAAGCTCGGTACTTTTTATGGCCGAGATATCTATAGCTACAATATCTGCATCACGCATTATAGGTTCTACGGAAGAAATATCCGCAGCAACCTCTCCCAAACGATAGGCTTCAAAGTAAAGACGTTCAATAAGGTCTATCTCGTCTGCGGAGTTAAAGTAGGTCTGATATCCGATATTGGCGTAATTGAACAAATTATACGGCTTGTCTACTACCATTTTACCTATATAAGAGGTATTGCTTATCGGTAAGTCAGCATCGCCAAGGTCAAAACGAGAATCCACATTCACCATATTCACCATAGCACCGCGATCGTCATACGCCCTATAGTTGGCATAAACCAGATCTTGACTTCCGCCTAATATTATAGGTATGATATTTTGCTGATGCAATTCGAGTACTACTTGTCGTAAAGCAAAGTAGGTATCCTCTACACTCTCCCCGGGCGTGATATCGCCAAGGTCGGCAATTTGTATGTGCCAACTGCCAGGGTAAAGACTGTAAACCGCTTTTCTGATGTTGTCAAAGGATACCGCGCGTCCTACAAAGTCTGTAGAACGTCTGTTCTCTTGCACCCCAATGATGGCCATTTCGCAGCCCGTGAGATCCGGAAATGCAGTTCCCGGACTGTGAATACGCATCTTAGTACCCAAAGTGTTATCGGGTAATAACTCTTTGTGGGCCACTACGGCCTTACTCACCGGACTTAAAAAATCTGTCATCTTATTTCTTGGCGGCTGCTTTGCGTTTGGTGGTCATTTTCTTCTTCGGAGCTTGCTTTTCCAAGATCGCCTGAGCTTCTTCTAAGGTCATCTCCTGTGCCTTGGTGGTCTTAGGGAGTTCTACTTTGGTCTTGCCCTTTATTAAGTTGAACCTACCCCAACGCGCCTTTTCTAAGCGAATGCCAGCGTCGGTCCAGTCGTGAATCAGTTTGTCGCGCTCTTTCTGGAGTTTATCTTCGATCAGGGTTTCTATATCGTCTCCACTCAGATTGTCAAAGTCGTATTTCTTGTTCACATTAATGAACATATTGTTCCACTTGATAAATGGTCCGAAACGACCTTTACCTTTCTGAACCGGCATCTCTTTATACCTATATATAGGAGCATCTGCTTTCTTTTTGGTCTCAATGAGTTCAATAGCATCTTCTTTAGATACATCTAGCGGATCCTTACCAGCCGGAAGAGAGATAAATTTCTTGCCAAAACGCACATAAGGTCCATAACGACCGTTGTTCACTTCTATGGCTTCTCCTTCATACTCTCCTAGACCTCTTGGCAGCTTGAACAGATCCAAAGCCTCTTCTAGGGTAATGGTAGTGAGTTGTTGCTCCGGAGTTAAACTGGCAAATTGCTTCTCTTCATCGTCCGGGGCTCCAATTTGTGCCATAGCACCAAACTTACCCAAGCGCACCAAGACAGTTTTACCTGATTCCGGATGGGTTCCCAAGATACGCTCTCCGCTTTCGCGTTCGGCGTTCTCTGCAACATCTTTTACCTGCGGATGGAATGAGTGATAGAAATCACGCATCATTTCCGTCCACTTTTCGTCCCCATCGGCAATCTGGTCAAAGTCCTCCTCTACCTTAGCGGTAAAGTTGTAATCGACAATATTGTCAAAGTGATCGACCAAGAAGTCGTTCACTATCATACCTATATCTGTAGGCACTAATTTTCCTTTGTCTGATCCGACCATTTCGGTCAGCTCTTTAGCAGCGATCTTACCGTTCTTTAAGGTAAGCTGCTCGTACTTGCGCTTGCTACCATCAACGGTACCTTTCTCAACGTAATTTCTATTCTGGATTGTAGAAATAGTCGGCGCGTAGGTAGACGGACGCCCAATACCTAGCTCTTCTAATTTCTTTACCAAAGAGGCTTCGGTGTATCTATACGGCGGACGCGTGAAGCGCTCCGTTGCGGTGATGTACTTGTTCTTGAGCGGATCACCTTCTACCAGACTTGGCAACATGCCATCTTGCTCTTCCTCATCATCATCTATTCCTTCCAGATATACTTTTAAGAAACCGTCAAATTTGATCATCTCACCGTTTGCCGTAAAAAGCTCCTTGTGTGTGTTGGCCTCTATCTTAACCTGAGTGCGCTCCAATTGAGCATCGCTCATCTGAGAAGCAATGGTTCGTTTCCAGATAAGTTCGTATAAACGCGCCTGATCCCTATCGATATCTACGGCATGACGCGACATATCGGTTGGGCGAATGGCTTCGTGAGCCTCTTGAGCTCCTTTAGCTTTACCTTTATAGTTACGCGGTTTGGAATACTCCTCTCCGTAAGATTTTGTGATCTCTTCTTTGGCTGCAGCTTTAGCTTCGTCAGACAGGTTAACGCTATCAGTTCTCATATAAGTGATAAGACCCGCTTCGTACAAACGCTGTGCTAAGGTCATAGTCTTACTCACAGAGAAATAAAGTTTTCGCGAAGCCTCTTGCTGTAAGGTAGAAGTAGTAAACGGCGCCGCCGGAGATTTCTTAGCCGGTTTCTTAGTAAGACTGGCAATTGAGAAATCGGCATTCAAATTCTTTTCTAAGAAGGAATTGGCTTCTGCGGAGCTGTCAAAGTTCTGTGGCAACTTAGCTTTAAAGCTTTTTCCCTCCTCGGTTTCAAACATGGCATCCACGCGGTAGGAAGCCACAGAAGTGAAATCCATGATCTCGCGTTCGCGTTCTACAATTAGTCTAACAGATACCGATTGTACACGGCCAGCAGAAAGTCCGCCTTTTACCTTACGCCACAATACTGGTGATATCTCATAACCCACCAATCTATCCAATACACGACGTGCCTGTTGGGCATTCACTAAGTTGTAATCGATAGAGCGCGGATTGGCAATGGCCTTTAAAATGGCAGATTTGGTGATCTCGTGAAATACGATGCGTTTGGTCTTGTCTTCTGTAAGCCCTAAGGATTCGAACAAGTGCCATGCAATAGCTTCTCCTTCTCGGTCCTCATCACTAGCTAGCCATACCATTTCTGCTTTGGCAGCCATTTCTTTGAGTTCCTTTACCAGTTTTTTCTTGTCCGATGGGACTACGTATTTCGGCTTGAAATCACCCTCAACATCAACCCCTAATTCCTTAGAAGGAAGGTCTACAATATGTCCAAAACTCGAAGCTACCTTGTACTCTTTTCCGAGGAACTTCTCAATAGTTTTGGCCTTTGCAGGGGACTCCACAATAACCAAATTCTTCGCCATATTTCATTTTATTTGGGCTACAAAAGTAGGTCAAATTTTTTTTACACCTATTAAGGCACTAAAAAAGCCCTGCGTAAAACAGGGCTTTTAGAAGGAATTTAAAGCGAACTTAATTTAAACTAAAACTTGCTATAAGACCGATTCCTTCATCGGTGTATTCGTAATTGTATAAGGTATTGTTACCTATCATGATCATCCATTGTTCCATTGGAATGACATCGTAAATTTCAAGATCGTTGTAAGTGATGATCCGGTTAGCTTCTACCGGATTGGTAATATCGTAAACAGCGAAGCCGAAGCTTCCGTCACTTACATAAAGCCTGTTGCCTTTTACCCCAAGACCATAAGGTTCGTTCATCACTTCGGATTTGACTATGAACGGATTCGAACGATCGGTAATGTCCACAACATCTAGCAAACTATCGGGTTGTCCGCACCAATTTCCTCCTCGAACAGTAACGAAAGCATAGTCTCCTTGAACAACAACAGGGTCGCAACCGGTGATATGGGTAACCGAAGAAAGGAAGTTGGGGTTCCCAGGAGAATCCAATCCGTAAATAAACATTCCCACAGGGCTACCAATATATAGGTAATCACCATCGCTAAAAATGGTCTCCACATTCGCTGTTAACGAAACGTCGCCTCTAAGTTGCGGGTTGTCAAGGTCGCTGATCAGGAAAGAAAAAATTCTAAATGAATCCACCACATATAAATAATCTCCTGTAATGTTGAATCGCGCCAAAGAACCACCTGTACCGGTTTGTCCACCTGCATCAGACGAAAGCACATCTATGGTAGCCTCATCTCCGCGGTCAAACTCGCGCAGTTCTGTGGTGTAGGTCCACCCTACCACTACTTCGCTAGCCGGGTCGTACTCTCCGTAATCGACCTCCCAGATGAGCCCTTCAAAATCGGGTTGGCGCTCCGGCAACACATCTTCCAATCGATTGATCAAACTCGGGTTTGCAGGATCGGTGAAATCAAAAACATAAAGATCCAACCAGCTATCGGCGTAAAGTATATCATTTTTAATAGCCATATCTACATTACCAGGAATATTGATAAAACCAATTTTCGCTGGATTCGCAGGGTCACTATTGTCTATAATGTGAATACCTTTATACTTGTCATTTACCAACACATATTGCTGATAAGCATAGATTTTTCCTGATTCGGAGATCTGCTGCACTGGACCAGGGCCTACACTAGCTCTGAATTCGGCCTTGGTAGTAGTTTGAGCTGTAGCTATGAGCACCTCTTGCGTATAGGTGTCGTCAGAACAACTCCAGAAGCCCGCTAGCACAAGAATCAACATTAACTTTTTCATCTATTTAAGAATTTTTATTTCTCCGATAATCAAGCAAATAAAAATTATCTGCATAGATCAACCACTTCGCTTTCGCACAAAAAATTTAATTATTACGATGGAATACTAGTAATTAAATTTGTTTGTGCTCATTTCATTAGGTGGTGTTTAATTGCAATTCATTTTCCTAACAGACGCAGGCAAAGGCAAAACGTTGCGTTAGATTTAAGATTATTTATGAACGATTTAGCATCCTGACACTTTGTCATCTTTTGGATTAAATCCTATCTTTGCATACTAATTGATAGTCAACTGGGCCGAACCTGATATGGAGAAGATAATAGACGAGAACAAACAGGGCACCACCCTGATTACAGAAGCAAATGAGACCAACACCCGCAAACTGTTCATTGAGAGCTATGGCTGTCAAATGAATTTTAGCGACAGTGAGATCGTAGCTTCTATTTTAGCGAAAGAAGGTTTCAACACCACCCAGAACCTAGAAGATGCCGATCTTGTATTGGTCAATACCTGTAGTATTCGCGACAAGGCAGAACAAACTGTTCGCAAACGTTTGGAGAAATACAATGCAGTAAAAAAGATCAACCCAGGTATGAAGGTAGGCGTTTTGGGCTGTATGGCTGAACGCCTAAAAAGCAAGTTCTTAGAAGAAGAAAAGATAGTTGACCTTGTTGTTGGGCCGGATGCGTATAAAGACCTTCCAAACCTGATCGCAGAGGTAGACGATGGCCGAGAAGCGGTAAATGTCATCCTTTCTAAAGAGGAAACCTATGGCGATATCACTCCTGTTCGCTTGGGCGGAAACGGCGTAACGGCTTTTGTAAGCATTACCCGCGGCTGCGACAATATGTGTACGTTCTGTGTGGTCCCATTTACTCGCGGACGCGAGCGAAGCAGAGATCCTAAGAGTATTTTAGACGAGGTCAATGACTTGGCGGCCAAAGGCTACAAAGAAATTACGCTACTTGGACAAAATGTAGATAGCTATCTCTGGTATGGTGGCGGCCTTAAAAAAGATTTTAAGAAAGCAAGCCCGATGCAGCAAGCCACTGCGACAGATTTTGCCAAATTGCTGCGGATGGTAGCCACTGCACAACCCAAAATGCGCATTCGTTTTTCGACTTCGAATCCTCAGGACATGACAGAAGACGTGCTCCACGCCATGGCTGCGCATCAGAATATCTGTAATTATATCCACCTGCCGGTACAAAGCGGAAGCACAAGAATTCTTAAAGAAATGAATCGTCAGCATACGCGTGAGGAGTATATGGCCCTTATTGATAAGGTACGTGAGATCATTCCGGATTGTGGAATATCTCAAGATATGATCGCAGGTTTCCCAACAGAGACCGAAGAAGATCATCAAGATACTTTAAGCCTGATGGAATACGTAAAATACGACTTTGGTTTCATGTTCATCTATTCAGAGCGCCCAGGAACCATGGCTGCACGAAAAATGGAAGATGACGTACCAGAGGCTGTAAAGAAAAGACGCCTTACGGAGATCATCGACTTACAACAAAAGCACTCGGCTTACCGTACTAAGAATTTTGTAGGTAAGACCGTAGAGATCCTTATAGAAAAGGAATCGCGCCGAAGCGATGCGCATTGGAGCGGTCGCAGCTCGCAAAACACGGTGGCAGTTTTTCCAAAAGAAAACTATAAGGTTGGAGATTTTGTGATGGTGAAGATAAACGACTGTACTAGCACCACGCTTTTGGGCGAGGCTGTGGGTTACAGTGAGAATCAGCAGTAGAACTAACAATTAAAAGTTCCCCATATACTTGGGAATAAAGATGGAATCAGTACAAGCCACAAAACAGCGATTCGGGATCATAGGAAATGACCCCAAGCTCAACCGCGCCATAGAAAAGGCGATTCAGGTGGCTCCCACCGATATTTCGGTCTTGGTGACAGGAGAAAGCGGTGTGGGTAAAGAAAGTATTCCGAAGATCATACATTCATTATCACATAGAAAACACGGCAAGTATATTGCGGTAAACTGCGGAGCTATTCCAGAAGGGACCATAGATTCCGAACTTTTCGGACACGAAAAAGGAGCCTTTACCGGAGCGACAGCAACACGTAGTGGATATTTTGAAGTAGCCGATGGAGGAACCATCTTTTTAGATGAAGTTGGAGAACTCCCCTTGCCTACTCAAGTGCGCTTATTGCGTGTGCTTGAGAATGGTGAATTCTTAAAAGTTGGGTCTAGCAAGTCCCAAAAGACCGATGTGCGTATAGTTGCCGCTACCAATGTGGACATGGCAGAAGCTATTGCCAAAGGGAAGTTTAGAGAAGATCTCTACTACCGTTTAAGCACGGTGGAGATCAGCCTGCCGCCACTCCGAGAACGGTCAGAAGACATACATTTACTATTCAGAAAGTTTGCCACAGACTTTGCGCAGAAATACAAGATGCCGACCATTCGTTTAGACGATCAAGCCACCGATCTGTTGCTCAAATACCGCTGGGGAGGGAACATTCGTCAGTTGAGAAATATCGCAGAACAGATCTCTGTTTTAGAGCAAGAGCGGACCATTTCTTACGATACGCTCGAAAGTTATTTGCCTGATGTGGGCAGCAATTTGCCGGCTGTTATAAATCCGAAGAAATCCGAAAGCGACTTCGCCTCAGAACGCGAGATTCTTTACAAAGTGCTCTTTGACATGCAGCGCGATGTGAACGATCTTAAAAAGCTTACCTTGGAGCTGCTGCGCAATGATGATTCAGAAACCGTTCAGCGCGAACATTCAGGACTGATCAACAAGATCTACGCCGACGAAGAACCAGATACGGAGTACAGTGAGGTAGTGCCTTCTCCCCGCAGGGAGTTGGTTGTTCCTTCTGATGTAGAAGTAATCAGTTTTAACGACAATAACGGCCAAAGCGCAGAAGATAAGTACCATTTTGCCGAGGAGATCGAGGAAGAGGAGACCCTTTCGCTTCAGGAAAAAGAATTGGAACTCATCAAGAAATCATTAGAAAAATACAACGGGAAACGCAAGGCAGCTGCAGAAGAACTGGGAATTTCAGAACGCACCTTGTACCGTAAAATAAAGCAATACAATTTATAGGATGCACAGAGCTCAATGGATCTTACTTTTGGCCGTTAGCCTTAGTTTTAACAGCTGTAAATACTACTCCTTTACCGGAGCAGATGTAGGGAATGCCAAGAATTTTCAGGTAAACTTCTTTCAGAACCAAGCTGCTATCATTGAGCCTGGGATCGATCTGAAATTCACCAATGATCTGCAAGATCTTATCGTGAATCAGACCAGTTTGGAATTGGTTACCGCCAATGCAGACCTGACATATGAAGGAGAAATCGTGCAGTACTACATTGCACCGATCACAGCTACAGCGCAGAACACTGCCGCACAGAACCGATTGACGATCTCGGTGCAAGTGCGTTTCTACAATAAATTGGACGACACCAAGGACTTGCAACAACGTTTTAGTTTCTATTTCGACTTTGACGGAGATGCTAACCTAACCGGCTCTAGAAGAGACGATGTGATAGACGAGATCTACACCCGATTGACACAAGATATTTTTAACGCTACGCTGGCCCGCTGGTAAATTGAACACACAAGAATTTACATATCTCACCCAGAACCCAGGGACAGTCAATGCAGACCATCAGCAGCAATTGCAAGAGGTCTTAACGACATTTCCTTACTTTCAGGCAGCGCATGCCTTACAACTCAAAGCTTTGAAGAACAGCGGAAGCTTTAAGTACAACGATGCCTTAAAACGCACCGCGGCGCACACTACAGATAGGGCTATTCTATTTGATTTCATCACTTCTGAGGTTTTCTTGCAGGATGAGATCGCCCATAAGATAAAACATCAACATACCGATCTGAACGAAATTGAATTGGTAGATATCCAACAGGTGAGCGCTTCGCCACTAGAACTGGAGCAAAAGCTCAAATCTGAGTTGCAAAAAGCCAAGGCTGTTTTAGACCCCGATCTGTTTTTAAAGATCGGAGAACCGGAACCCTTAGAAAGCATAGAAAAGGCTCCTCTGGAATTTAAAAAGGAGGACAAGCATTCCTTTGCGATCTGGCTGCAGTTGGCCCAAGTAAATCCGGTTGAACGAACTCAAGAAGAAACAGCTCCAAAGCCCGATGCCAAGGAAGAAAGATTTAAACTGATCGACGCCTTTTTGAGCAACAGTCCTAAGATAGATCCGCAGGAAGAAGTAAGCTCCACCAAAAATCTGGCGAAGCCATTTACCAAAACCTCGGACTCCTTAATGACAGAGACCTTAGCCATGGTTTATCTACAGCAAAAAAACTATAAAAAAGCCATTCAAGCGTACAAAATTTTAAGTTTGAAAAATCCCGAAAAAAGTGGTTTCTTTGCAGACCAAATTCGGGCGATAAAGAAAATAATGGCCCAAAACACAAAAGACAATGACGGCGTTTAATATATTTCTGATCCTAATCATTCTGATCGCTTTTCTACTGGTAGTAGTAGTAATGGTACAAAACCCAAAAGGAGGCGGACTTTCTTCTACCTTTGGAGGAGGCGGAGGTCAGCAGATCGGTGGTGTAAAGAAAACGGGGGACTTTTTAGATAAAAGTACCTGGACACTAGCAGTGCTGCTTTTGGCTTTGATCTTGCTTTCTAACATTCCTATTATGGATGGTGGCGGATTAGGCGAATCTAAAGCCATTGACGGTGACACTCCTGTGCAAACCGAAGTTCCTGCCACGGACGGTTCTCCGGTTCAGACAGATGAGCAGTAAACTCCAAACGACATTGAAAAAATGCCAGCTTATATGACAAGCTGGCATTTTTTTTTCAATTGTGTCAGTGGAAAATCCAATGGCACAATTTCTGCCTTAAGGCAAGCGTAATTTTACTTAAACCAAAAAACACAAATAGATATGGGCTTAAATATTCAACCCCTGGCTGACCGGGTTTTGATTGAACCACAAGAGGCCGAGACCAAAACTGCATCGGGTATCTACATTCCTGATTCTGCCAAAGAAAAGCCACAACAAGGAAAAGTTGTCGCTGTTGGAAAAGGCAAAAAAGATCATGAAATGACTGTAAAAGTCGGAGATACGGTGCTGTACGGAAAGTATTCAGGCAGTGAACTTAAGTTGGAAGGCCGTGATTATCTGATCATGCGCGAAGACGACATTTTAGCAATTATCTAATCGAGAATAATTAAAGAACACAACCATGGCAAAAGATATAAAATTTGACATTGAAGCAAGAGACAGCATCAAACGCGGTGTAGACGCTTTGGCCAATGCAGTAAAGGTAACCTTAGGACCAAAAGGTCGCAATGTTATCATTAGTAAATCCTTTGGCGCTCCACAAGTTACCAAGGATGGTGTTACTGTAGCCAAAGAAGTAGAGCTAGAAGATGCACTAGAGAACATGGGTGCTCAGATGGTAAAGGAAGTTGCTTCTAAGACCAACGACTTGGCTGGTGACGGAACAACTACTGCAACTGTACTTGCGCAAGCTATCGTAAAAGAAGGGCTTAAGAACGTTGCTGCAGGTGCTAACCCAATGGACCTAAAGCGCGGAATCGACAAAGCTGTTGAGGCATTGACCGCTGATCTTGAAAAGCAATCTACCAAAGTGGGTAGCTCTAGCGAGAAGATCATGCAGGTAGCATCTATTTCCGCCAATAACGACCCTGTTATTGGAGAATTGATCGCTGAAGCTTTTGGAAAAGTTGGTAAAGAAGGAGTTATCACTGTAGAAGAGGCCAAAGGAACAGAGACTTATGTAGATGTGGTAGAAGGAATGCAGTTTGACCGCGGATACCTATCACCATATTTTGTTACCAACAGCGAGAAAATGAACGCTGAGTTGGAGAACCCAATGATCTTGCTTTGCGACAAGAAGATCTCTTCTATGAAAGATCTGCTTCCAGTTTTGGAGCCAATTGCACAGCAGAGTCGCACCCTGCTGATCGTTGCAGAAGATGTAGACGGAGAAGCTTTGGCTACCTTGGTAGTGAACAAGCTACGCGGATCCTTAAAGATTGCCGCCGTTAAGGCTCCTGGATTCGGAGACCGCAGAAAAGCAATGCTAGAAGATATCGCTATTCTTACAGGAGGAACTGTGATCTCAGAAGATCGTGGATTCACCTTGGAAAATGCAACCATCGATATGCTAGGTACTGCAGAGACGGTAACCATCGATAAAGACAACACAACTATTGTTAATGGTGCCGGTAAGAAAGCAGATATCACGGCTCGAGTGAACCAGATCAAATCTCAGATCGAAACTACCACTAGCGATTACGACAAAGAGAAACTGCAAGAGCGCTTGGCTAAATTGGCCGGAGGGGTTGCTGTACTTTACGTAGGTGCTGCTTCTGAGGTAGAGATGAAAGAGAAGAAAGACCGCGTAGACGATGCCCTACACGCCACTCGTGCTGCTGTAGAAGAAGGTATCGTTGCCGGAGGTGGAGTTGCCTTGGTTCGCGCTAAGAAAGTGCTAGAAAAATTGACCACTGACAACCTAGACGAGACCACAGGGGTTCAGATCATCGCGCGTGCTATAGAAGAGCCATTGCGCCAGATCGTAGAGAACGCAGGCGGCGAAGGTTCTGTTGTAGTGAGCAAAGTAATGGAAGGCAGCAAGGCCTTTGGTTACAACGCTAAGAACGACACCTATGTGGATATGCTCAAGGAAGGTATCATTGACCCGAAGAAGGTAACGCGTATCGCTTTAGAGAACGCTTCTTCTGTGGCTGGAATGATCCTTACTACAGAATGTGCCTTGGTAGACATCAAAGAAGATGCTCCTGCTATGCCTCCAATGGGCGGCGGCGGAATGCCAGGCATGATGTAATATCAGCATCAAAATAAAACAGAAGCGCTCCCAAATAGGAGCGCTTTTTTTATGCCTTAAAAGTTAGTTTTTATAAACCTTTACTCGAGTATACAGCCATTAAACGTATCTTAAACAAAAATCAATTATGAAAAAGTACCTTACTTTTTTATTTCTGATACTGGCAAGCGGGTTGAACGCTCAAGAATCTAGGGAGAACGATTTTATTACCAACTCCCTTAGCAGTTATATGCAAGACCGAAATGCGATTCACCTTCACCTCAATAAAGACAGCTATTTTACAGGAGAATCTATTTGGTTCACTGCTTATTTGTTCGATATAAGCGGTGGAAGCATAAGTAAGCAGGATGCAAACCTGCACGTTGTACTCTACGACGAAAATGGGCTTGAGTTATCTAAAAAGTTGTTGGTTACTCAAAACGGCATAGCGCAAGGAGAATTCTTAATCGGACCAAGGCAAAAAGGGAGTGCTTTGCATCTTAAGGCCTATACAGCTATAATGAACAGTTATCCTGAAGACAATTCCTTTACGACAACTGTGGCCTTATTGAGTGCGGATGCGGACATCGCTGAATCATCCAGTCCTGCACTGGACATTAAGATTTTGCCCGAGGGAGGTTATCCCTTAGCGAATGTCACCAATAACTATGGTATTAAAATATTGAATGAATCAGGACTTGGAGTCGCTTTGGAGCATATCCAACTTGTCGACGCTCAAGGCAATGTGTTGCTCAATGAGCTACAAACCAATGCTTTTGGCATGGGGAAGTTTGTCTTTATGCCCAGTTTATCATCAGACTATAAACTTAGGATATTGTATAAAGACAGCCTGATAGAAAAGCAATTACCCAAAGCCCTGCGCAGAGGTGTTGGCATGCGTGTAGATCAAAATTTTGTAAGCGGAGGACTCGAAACTAGAATTTACACCAATGAACAGTCGCTACCTTTCATTCAAAACGACAGTCTTATTCTGGTAGTCCATAAGGGCGCTGAAAGCCGATCGTACTACGTCAAGTTTGAAAAGGGATATAACGAACTGAAACTGTCCTTACCCAAATCAAGATTGTACGCTGGTGTCAATACAATCACCTTGTTCAACTCAGCTAAGGAACCCCTCTTAGAACGACTAATCTTTAATACCGATAGAATACAAACAAACTCAAATTCTGAAGTAATTTCCACACGCGAGGGTGACTCAACGAGCATTCAAGTGCAATTAGCTACAACAGACAAGGCTTTAAGATCGCTGAGTGTGTCTGTACTCCCTGCAGCCTCTGAAGTTACACAGCAAATTCCAAACATCTATGCATCAAGCCATATCTTGCCTTTTATTAAAGGACATTTGGAACAAGCTAACTATTATTTCACAGATCCAAATGCCCAAAAGTGGTATGCCCTAGATCTGGTTTTACTCAATCAAGGATGGAGCAAGTATAAATGGTCTAATATCTTTAAAAATAGGATCAATACCTCCTATTATTTTAACGGACCTGGGATTACTCTTAAGGGCTATTTGCGAACCCAGAGCGACTCAAAACCAACGCAACTCCTATTCTATTCAAAAGAAAATAAGCAGGTTCAATACATTCCGGTAAATGAGCAAGGTGAATTTGTTATTGACAATATTATAGCTACCGTAGGCACTACTTTTGAATTGGCAGCCATAAATGCCAGTGGAACCCCTGTAGAATGTCAATTCTTTTATACAGTGTCCCCAACGCGCTTGGACCTAGATAATCCTTTTGCTCTCGATACGACAAATCCCTTTTCAAAGTACTCCTCCGATAGTGGTGGTTATTACTTCGGATTTGATCCGGAAGCAGAAAGACTCAAGGAGGTAGTCGTAACTGCGAAGAAGTTGAAATACGAGCAATATTTTGGTGGTTGGGACGCTAGGATCATAGACAATAGTGAAAAATCAAGAGGCAATTTGGGTAATTTTATGAGCACCTATGGTTACTCTCGCAAAGCTGATGGCTCACGTGCACGACTTACCACAGATCTGCAGGGAAATATTATAGAGGTATATCCTGGGGTTGTTGTGGACGGTCTGTCCTATCCAGTGAGTTTCATTGCAGATGCCTTAAACATGCAAGATGTTGCCGAGATCTATGTTAAAAGAGGTGAGCGAACCATGAATAATCCATTAGGTAGCCGCAGACATATGTTCGTGGTATTTACAGAAAATGGCTTGAGCTTCTCCGGCGAGGATAACAGCACTGCAAAAAGCTTTACACTAACAAACAAAGGAATTAGTCCGGCCAAGGAATTTTACCAACCCTTGTACGACTATAAATCGGACAGCTTTAAGGCTTTGGGCACCTATGCTTGGTTTGCTGAGATCACTCCAGATGCGAATAATAGAATTACCGTAGACTTCTATAACCCAGAAAACGACGATTGCCTGCTGATCATTCAAGGAATTGACAACGAAGGGTATCCTTATTCGAATAGCATCCGAATAAATACTACAGACAAATAAGAAGACCTTACTAAAGAACTAGTGCGATTCTTTATGACGCCAATCTCTGTAGATTGCAAAAAGACTTAGCGCAACCAAAGTGATAACCAGCGGGTAGATCACCAAGAGATCTGATCGTACGATCATTTCAGGTTCTTCTTGGGTCTTTAACCACTCCTCTACTCTTGAATTCCAAATAAAGGCCCCAATAATGACCACTATGGTCATAGCGTATAAAAGGATGCGTTTGGTGATTTTCATGAATTAAAGGTACTAATTATCTTTTTGCTTTAGCGTTTCAAAGGCCTTCTGGCCATTCGCTATGGCAGCTAACATTTGGGTTTTAAGTGCTTGAACACTTAGCGCGTACTTCTTTAAGCTGTCTTGTTTTGCTGCAGTTAAAGGCTTGCCTTTGTTGATCTCCTCAAAGTCGAAGGCAGTTCCAAAATCCTGCATCCAATCCATCATGGCATCGTTAGCAGCTTCTAGCTCGTCTATTACAGCTTGTTGCTTCTCGCTGCGGATACTATCTGGCAAACTTTCGCTAAGCTGCTCTTGCAAACGCGAGATAGTCGTCATTTTAGGCATGAGTTCGTCGTGAACGGCGACTACCGCCTCCATTTCGTTTTGACAGGATAACAGCGCCAAACTTGCAACGATCACACTTAAAAAATGACGTAAATACATAAAGTTAGCGCATTAATTGGTCGCTTCGGATTCGAAAGTATCTGCAACACGTCCGCAATTAAGCATCATATCACCAAAATACGGATTGTAGATCTCCTTAGCGTTAGATAGCCAATAAGCTCCGGTATTGTTAAAGGCCATAGGGCAATATTGTTTGTATACCTCGCCACCTTCTAAGTTATCTACCACTAGTTGCTCTACAATTGGAGTAAGTCTGTTGAATCCTTCTCGTTGCGCAGCAATTTCTTTAGATTCCATAACGAACTGAGCGGCCAAGAAGGTCTCCTCTTCTACTCCAAGATTGGAAAAAGCTGTAAGCAGTGCGTCTGCCGCTTTAGAAGAAGCCTCACTGTCTGTATTGACCAAGGCAGTTTTAAGTTCTATATACGCCTTATAGACTTCTCCTACCTTTGGGTCTTTAAAGGTGGCAGTTGCTGCCGCAGCTTCGTATTTAGGTTTACTTGCTTGAGGGGCTTCGGTAGTGTTCTCTACCGCAGTATCTGTTGTAGTTTCTTCGGCTTGTTTTGCCTCATTCTTACAGGCAGTAAAGACCAAAAAGACCATGAGAATACTCAAAAATGAATAGCGTTTCATAGTATAGATTTTAGAATACAAATATACTTCAACCAGCGGCATTTGAATTGCTCATTTCATAATAAAATGCCGGGATGAGCAAGATAAGAATCAACGGCTGTATCAAAAAACGGCGGATGTAGAATAACCCTTCTAGAGGAGGTTGTTTTAACGCAATTAACACCCAAAAGGCTATAAAAAATAGGACAAATGCCACAGCTAACACAAGGAAACTCAATCGTGTCTTGGAACGATTGTTAAACCACAAATGAATGACGCCAACTGTGATTGCAGCTGTGATCCAAAAGCGCAGTGCCATAACAGCAAGAAGTTTAGCAGTAGCTATTTCCGGTAGAGGCTGTCCCTGATATTGTCCTTTGAAAAAAGCGTCTAGCGGGTCGTAGAACCAATCCGCAGCAAACATCCGCAAGGCCACTAAAAGTCCTAACAGCACTACAATAAACAGTATGCGAAGGCCGCTATTCATAGGATCTCCTCTTTTTGAAAACTCCTACCCAAAGCATCCAGAGCAAAGCCACCAAACCGTAGATCAGCGCCGGAAAAACAACCTGATGCAACAAGGGTTCCTTCTCTGGGTAATTATAAAGTGCGATAGCCAAGATCGCGATGCGAACTAAATTTACGCCATAGATCAGCACCGCTCCTCCAAAGACAAACAAGAGCGTCTTCTTAAATGCCTTTTTAAATGCAATCACAAAACTGACAAACAGGATAATGATACTTACGGCATTGCAGCCCTCTATGATCCGCGCCACCAGATCTCCGTTAACAAAGAGTTGTAATTCAGGGGTTCCGCCAGATGCGAGCACTTTTGCCTCATAACCCCAGCCGTTTATAATAGCCTGGGATTGCTCACCAACCAATGCGGTCAGCGGATCTATCGCTTGCTGCGCCGTGGTCAGTGCGATATAGGTGAGATACAGCAAGGACAGGCCTAGATAGACGCCGAAAAAACGTCCTAGGAATATAAAAACCGCTCTGTGTTCTGTAAAGATCTTGCGAAGCATGCGACTGCCTATTGGTCAAATTTAGACAAAATGTTCGAGCCTCGAGATTTTTAAATTTCACAACTAATGGGTTAGAATAAATCCGAAGTGCTTCTTACCTTTGACCTTTATATTTTTTGCTATGAATCTATCTGCATTAAAACCGCAAGTACAATCCCTGATCGAAACGCATAAAAGCAACCCAGATGCCGCCATGCAAGGCATTTGCGATCTATTGCAAGCCGAAGTAGCCCATTATGATTGGGTGGGATTCTATTTTGCCGATCACGACAAACGCGTACTACACCTTGGAAAATTTGCAGGAGAGCCAACCGATCATACCACCATTCCATTTGGAAAAGGTATCTGCGGACAAGTGGCAGAATCTAATGCAAATTTTGTGGTGCCGGATGTAAAAGCACAGGACAACTACATTGCCTGCAGCATCACCGTTAAGGCAGAAATAGTGATTCCACTATTCAAAGACGGGGTAAATATTGGTCAGATCGATATTGATAGCAATACCATAGATCCGTTCACTACTGCGGACGAAGAGTTTCTAACTTGGGTAAACGCTCAATTGGCAGAGATTTTATAAGGAAGGCAACCCGAATTCTGTGATAGAACTTTGTAATGAGGCTTTAAAATACAATAAAACAAGGCGTTTTGCTAATTTTAGGCATAGCAGCGCTACGCTAAAATTATAAAACGAAACATAGTGTCTTGTTTTGAAGTAGTTTAAAGACGGAATAAATTTTCTATTCCAGAATGCGGGTTCAATTACATTCCTGTACGTATAGCCTCAACAGGATCTAATCGAGAGGCAGAAATGGCTGGAATGATCCCAGAGATCAGACCGATAAAGACCGAGATGCCTGTTCCTATAAACATATTCCAAGGCGAGAGGACAAACTCAAAATCGCCAGTGGCCTGAGAGGCTACAATCGATGCCAGATAGACCAGGATCAGCCCTATAAGCCCACCAATGATGGCCAAAATAATGGCCTCAAAAAGGAATTGGAACAAGATGAATTTGTTCTTGGCTCCAAGTGATTTTTGAATACCAATGAGGTTGGTCCGCTCCTTCACGCTCACAAACATAATGTTGGCAATACCAAATCCACCCACCAAAAGGGAGAATCCACTAATGATCCAGCCGATCACATTGAGCTGGCCGGTGATACTGTCTATAGCATCTGAGAATCCTTGGAGTTGATTTAAAAAGAAGTTGTTGGAATCGTCTGAGCGCAAACCTCTAAAATTCCGCATTTTAGCCGTGAGTGCCGCGTTGAATTCGCCTTGATCAACACCTGCTTCTGGCTTTATCACTATGAATGGAAAAACAGATTTGTTGTTGTCTCCAAAAATGCGTCGCCCAATATTCACCGGTAAAAAGGTGGCAACGTCTTTACTACCACCAAAGAGGCCTCGCCCTTCTTTTTCCATGACTCCGATCACCGTGAGTCGTCTACCGTAAACGCGCAGGCGTTTCCCAATGGCTTCGTCTGCCCCACCAAAAAGGGTGTTGGCTACTTCGTCTCCAATGACAATTACCGGGGCTCCCCGAACAGATTCAGATTCGTTAAAGAAACGACCGGATTGCAGTTTTATGTCCTCTATGCGTGTCTGCTGATCGGTCACAAATATCATTTCTACATTCTCAATGAAATTCTCCTCAAAACGCACCGTTTCTGGAGCCACATTGATCTGATAAGACGCCCCGTACACATCTGGGACCTGACGCAAGATCATTTGATATTCTTCATAGGTCACATCTGGAAACTGTTCTCGCTTCCATATGGGAATGTCTGTCGGCCCAAAGGAGAATCGCGCTAGAAATAGTGTTCGGTTGTCCAAAGAAGATATACTGCCTTCTATCTCACGCTTAAGTGAATCTACTGCCGCCAAGACACCGATTATAGAAAAAATTCCGATGGTCACCCCTAAAAGCGAAAGAAAGGTTCTGAGCTTGTTGTTCTTCAGTGCGCTGATAGCGAACACAAAGCTTTCTTTTAGGATGCGGAAATATATCAACATGGGTTATTCAGCGCTTTTTAAAACCAGCAAGACTGCGGCTTTGTTTCTATTACGAAGATAAGACGTTTTCGGTAATGATATGTTACAATTTTGCTAATGAAATCCGTACTTTTGCCCTTTAAAATTTTTACTTCGATGAGCGGCACAAAACAAATTCAATCGGCACTGATCAGTGTATTTCACAAAGACGGACTAGAACCTATCGTTAAAAAACTTCACGAATACGGCGTTACGCTTTATTCTACCGGAGGTACAGAGCGTTTTATAAAGGAGCTGGGAATTCCCGTGATCGCGATTGAAGATGTGACCAGTTACCCTTCTATTTTAGGCGGACGTGTTAAGACCTTGCACCCAAAAGTTTTTGGCGGGATATTGAACCGCCAAGACCACGAAGGTGATGTTGAAGAGATGGCGCAATTCGAGATCCCACAACTGGATCTGGTTATTGTAGACCTCTACCCTTTTGAAAAGACCGTTGCTTCTGGTGCTAGCGAGCAAGATATCATTGAAAAGATCGACATTGGAGGGATCTCCCTTATCCGTGCAGCTGCCAAGAATTTTAAAGATACCGTTTGTGTATCCTCTATGGAAGACTACGAAGATTTCTTACAACTGATCACCGAGAGTGGCGGTAGCACCACCATGGCAGATCGCAAGAAATTCGCAGCCCGCTCATTCAATGTTTCTTCACATTACGATACAGCTATTTTCAATTACTTCAACGCCGATCACGAGATCGCTGCCTTGAAGGTAAGTGAAACCCAAGGCAAGGTATTACGTTACGGAGAGAACCCGCATCAGCGTGGATTCTTCTTCGGAGATTTTGATGCCATGTTCGACAAACTTCACGGTAAAGAGCTTAGCTATAACAACCTCTTGGACGTAGACGCCGCTGTTACTTTAATGCTGGAATTTTGGGGTGAGGCACCGACCTTTGCCATTTTAAAACACAATAACGCCTGCGGAATTGCGCAGCGCGATACCGTTCACCAAGCTTATGTTGATGCTTTGGCTGGCGATCCTGTTTCTGCCTTTGGAGGGATCTTGATCTGTAACACCACTATCGATGCAGCTACTGCGGAGGAGATCCACAAGCTGTTCTGCGAGGTAGTCATTGCTCCAGACTTTGATGCCGATGCCCTAGAGATCTTAAAAGGGAAAAAGAATCGCATCATGTTAAAAATGAAGCAAACGGCCTTACCAGAGACCATAGTTCGCTCCTGCCTTAACGGAGCTTTGGTTCAAGACAGAGATCACAAAACAGACTCCGCAGAAGATTTAACACAGGCCACCGACAATAAACCGTCAGATTCTGAGTTAGCAGATTTACTATTCGCAAGTAAAGTGTGTAAGCACACCAAGTCCAACACCATTGTTTTGGCCAAAGGGAAACAACTTTGTGCCAGCGGAACCGGACAAACTTCGCGAGTAGATGCGCTCCGACAAGCCATAGACAAAGCAAGATCGTTTGATTTTGACCTCAACGGCGCGGTGATGGCCAGCGATGCTTTCTTCCCTTTCCCTGACTGTGTGGAGATAGCAGACAAGGCCGGAATAAAAGCAGTGATCCAACCGGGTGGTTCTATCAAAGATCAGCTCAGCATTGATTACTGTAACGCCAATGGAATGGCTATGGTTATGACCGGAACGCGTCATTTTAAACACTAGAAGAAAATTCGGCTTCACTAGTGCGCTAAAAGTCGAGCGGACTTCATTAATTTTATTACTTTTGTGTGACACTGATCTTCAGGCCACTAATTTAAAAGCTGCACGCACTATTTTATGGGATTTTTCGACTTCTTAACAGAGGAAATAGCAATCGATCTGGGCACTGCTAACACCCTTATTATTCACAATGACAAGGTGGTTGTGGATGCGCCTTCTATTGTTGCAAGAGACCGTTCCTCCGGGAAGATCATCGCCGTTGGTCGCGAGGCCAATATGATGCAAGGAAAGACCCATGAGAATATCAAAACGATTCGCCCGCTAAAGGATGGTGTAATTGCAGATTTTGACGCTTCGGAATCGATGATCAATATGTTCATCAAAGATATTCCGGCTATTAAAAAGAAGCTCTTTAAGCCTGGTCTGCGCATTGTGATCTGTATTCCGAGTGGAATCACAGAAGTAGAGATGCGCGCCGTAAAAGAATCCGCAGAAAAAGTAAACGGAAAGGAAGTCTATTTGATCCACGAGCCAATGGCAGCTGCCATTGGTATCGGAATAGACATCATGCAACCCAAAGGGAACATGATCGTTGATATCGGAGGAGGAACTACCGAGATCGCCGTTATTGCTTTAGGAGGTATTGTATGTGACAAATCGGTAAAAATAGCTGGAGACGGTTTTACCAACGACATCATTTACTATATGCGCACCCAACACAACCTATATGTTGGAGAGCGTACGGCAGAGAAGATCAAGATCCAAATCGGTGCTGCTATAGAAGATCTGGAACTTCCACCAGACGACATGGCGGTACAAGGTCGTGACTTACTGACCGGGAAACCAAAACAGATCCAAACTTCTTATCGCGAAATAGCGAAAGCCCTTGATAAATCCATTCTGCGCATTGAAGATGCTGTAATGGAAACTTTATCGCAAACGCCACCAGAATTGGCTGCAGACATTTACAACTCCGGAATATATTTGGCCGGAGGTGGTTCTATGCTTCGTGGATTGGACAAGCGCTTGTCTCAAAAAACAGATCTGCCCGTTTATATTGCAGAAGATCCGCTACGCGCAGTGGTTCGCGGTACCGGAATTTGTTTGAAAAACTTAAACAAGTACAAAAGTGTGTTGATCCCGTAATAAACCCCAAGCATGCAACAGCTTATTAATTTCTTTATTCGAAAGAGGCATTTTCTGTTGTTCTGCTTGTTGGTGCTACTTGGGCTCTATTTCACCTTTCAATCCAGATCCTATCACTCGGGAAAATACCTCAGCGCCGCCAATGGTTTAAGCGGAACGCTTTTGAGCTGGACCTCGGGTATTGGAGAATACTTCGATCTGAAAGAACAAAACGAACTCCTCCAACAAGAAAACAGTCAATTGCGAGAAGCTGTTGGCAACGTGGATTCTGTTTATCGCAGACAAGCTATGCGGAGTTCTTTATTTGCTGATGTGGACTATATTCCCGCAAAGGTCATTGACAACAATTACAGCAGAACCAAAAATTACCTCACCCTAAAAGGTGGAGAAAGAGATGGCATCCAGTCGGGAATGGGAGTTGTTAGCCCCAATGGGATTCTAGGAATCGTAGACAAGACCTCACAAGGTTATGCTACCGTATTATCTGTTCTTAACACCCAATCCAGCATCAATGCTAAATTGACCAAATCCAATCATTTTGGAACCCTGCAATGGGACACCCGAGACCCTAATGTGGTACAATTGATAGACGTGCAGCGATTAGCGCCTTTGGCAATAGGAGATAGTATAGTAACCGGCGGGCGATCAACGATCTTTCCTGCGGGGATCCCTATAGGAAGCATAGCGAGTTATGAACTCGATCAATCTGGAAATTACTACATAGTTCAGATCCGTTTGTTCAACGATATGACCAGTTTAGGACCAGCCTATGTAATTCGCATTGCCGATGCGGCAGAGATCCAAGAATTAGAAGCCAGTATACCTGATGAAGAATGAGGTGATCTCCAATAGCGTCCGATTCGTCGCCTTGCTGCTTTTACAAGTACTACTGCTTAACAATGTTGCGCTGTTTGGCTATATAGTGCCCTTTCTTTATGTGATCTACATCTTGCGGTTCCCGGTTAGTGGTAATCGAACCGTACTATTGCTGAGTAGTTTCCTTTTAGGACTTTTAGTTGATGTATTTAGCAATACAGGAGGGGTTCATGCCGTTGCAAGTGTATGTATGGCATATTCCAGACCCTTTTTTTTAAAAACTTCCTTTGGGATAAGCTATGAATATAATGTGGTCAAGATCATAGAAATGCCACTTGCAGGCATTATCACTTATGTGCTCGGCGCGGTTTTGGTTCATCATTCGGTTTTGTTCTGTCTGGAGATCTTTAGTACAGACCATCTGCCGTTGATCCTTAAATCGACCTTGTTCTCAGTGGGCTTTAGTAGCCTTCTGATCCTGATCAGTTTTATCCTTTTAGGTTCGAAAAAACGATGAGAAAACTTTTGCTTTTAGGACTGACATTGTGCAGTGGCCTTGTATTTGCCGCTCGCCTTTTCTATCTGCAGATCTACGATTCGAGTTTTCAGAAACTCTCGGAGAACAATGCCATTAAAATGGTTTACGACTATCCGGAGCGCGGTTATATTTTTGATCGCAATGGCGAGTTGATGGTTGCCAATCAGCCGGCTTACGATATCATGGTGATCCCGAGAAATGTAAAAGATCTAGATACCCTTGCCTTTATTACAGATATGGGCATCACCAAAGAAGAATTCGACAGAAAACTAAAAAAAGCTTGGACCTATTCTCCGCGAATCCCATCGCCTTTTATGCCGCAACTCACCAAGGAAGAGTTTGCAGCTTTACAGGAAAAAATGTACCAGTACAAGGGCTTCTTTATTCAAAAACGCTCTTTACGCGACTATCAAGTTGATCATTCTGCCAACGTTCTGGGTTTTATTGGAGAGGTCAATGAGGCCATAATGAACCGCAACCCGTATTATCGCTTGGGAGACTATATTGGGATGACAGGCGTAGAGAAACAATACGAAGATATCCTAAGAGGTGTCAAAGGAGTAAAGTACATTCAAAAAGACAGATTCAATCGCGATATAGGCCCTTATAAAGATGGAATCTTCGACACTATTCCTGTATCTGGAAGAGACATAGTATTGACCTTGGATGCCGAATTACAGGCCTACGGACAATTGCTTATGCAAAACAAACGCGGCGGTATAGTCGCCATAGAACCTAAGACCGGAGAGATACTTTCACTGATCACAGCGCCTTCATATGATCCGGATTATTTGGTAGGCCGAAAACGATCTAAGAATTATACCGGCTTATACAACGATTCCATTGCAAAACCTTTATTTGACAGGGTCTTGGAAGGACAATATGCGCCAGGCTCACCGTTTAAAGCGCTAACCTCACTTATAGGCATGCAAGAAGGCGTGGTCACCGCAGAAGAACGTATTAGCTGTAGTGGTGCTTATTACTACGGCGGACGCAAACCCCTGGGCTGCCATGCCCACAGAAGTCCTCTTGATATGGTTGGAGGTATAGCCAACAGTTGCAATACCTACTTCTGTACCATTTACCGAAGAACCATTGAGAAATATGACAGTCCGCAAGAAGGCATAGACGCCTGGCATGATCATTTGGAGAGTTTCGGTCTGGGGAATTATATGGGGTATGACTTACCCAGTGGTCGGAAGGGATACATTCCAGACTCCGGATTTTATAACCGCAGTTACAATTACCCAAAATATCGCTGGTATGCAACGGCAACCATTTCTAATGCCATTGGCCAAGGGGAAGTTACCATGACACCAATGCAAATGGCACATACCGCAGCGGTCATTGCCAACAAAGGATGGTTCTACAGGCCGCACATTATCAAACAGATCAAAGGTGTGGATACGCTTCCGCAGAAATATACCGAAAAACACTACACTACTATTGATCCGGAGCATTTTGAACCGGTCATAGAAGGCATGTTCGATGTGTACAATGAAGGAACCGCAAAGTTCATACAGGTGCCGGGTATTGAGATTTGTGGAAAAACAGGGACTGCAGAGAACTTCATGCGTATAGATGGCGAGGTGGTTCAGCTTACAGACCACTCAATCTTTGTTGCGTTCGCCCCGAAGGATAATCCGAAGATCGCCTTGGCCGTATTTGTAGAAAACGGATATTGGGGTTCTCGATGGGCAGGACGCATAGCAGGCCTGATGATCGAAAAGTACTTGCGTGGAGAAATTAGTCGTAAGGACATGGAAGATTTTGTGATAAACGGCAGTCTTGAAGAGGAATATGCCAAGCCTTTTTCTGGGGAGCCTTTCATAATCAATCAATAATGCAGCGCAACAGTACTTTACAAAACATAGACTGGATAACGGTTATCTTGTATTTGCTTTTGGTGGGTATGGGATGGATGAACATATACTCTGCTTCTCTTTCTGATTCCGCTGTTTCTTTCACCGACCTTGGAAATATCTACGCCAAACAGTTGTTTTTTATAGGCCTAAGCCTGGTGCTCATTGTTTTTATACTCGCGGTTGAGGCTAAGTTCTACGAACGCTTTTCTAGCGTGATCTATTTGTTGGCCTTGGCGAGTTTATTGGGCTTATTTGTTTTTGGAAAGGATATCAACGGAGCTAAAAGTTGGTATTCCTTCGGTGCTTTCGGACTGCAACCTTCGGAATTTGCAAAAGCAGCAACAGCCCTAGCTTTGAGTAAATATCTGAGCGACATTCAGACCAATGTAAGGCTGTTCAACCATCAGTTAAAAGCGTTTCTGATAATAATGCTACCTGCACTTTTTATAATACCACAGCCCGACCCAGGTAGTGCCTTGATATTCACAGCCCTTATTTTCCCACTCTATAGAGAGGGCTTAAGCTTTATCTATTTACTGCTCGGTTTTATTGTGGCCTTCTTATTTGTAGCGACCCTCTTGATCGGTGCTTATTGGGTAGCCGCAGGGGTAGCAGTCATTGCGGTTGTTCTTTGGATCAAGAACAGAAAAAAGAGGAGGAATCTGGGTAAATATGTGATCATTACAGGAGCCTGTGTAGCTTTTGCTTTTTCGGTTAGCTATATTTTCAACAATGTTTTTGAGCAGCGTCACCGCGACCGATTCAATATAGTTCTAGGCAAAGAAGTAGATACTCGCGGTATTGGTTATAATACTAACCAAAGTGAGATAGCCATTGGCAGTGGTGGTTTTTGGGGCAAGGGCTGGACAAAAGGCACTCAGACCAAAGGGAATTTTGTTCCGGAACAGCATACCGATTATATTTTCAGTACCGTTGGCGAAGAATGGGGATTTTTAGGCAGTATCATTGTGGTGATCCTCTTTTTGTGGTTGATCATTCGACTGCTGATCTTGGCCGAGCGACAAAAACAACAATTCGCGCGCGTATATGGTTATAGTGTGGCCGCTATCTTGTTCTTCCACTTCTTTGTAAATATTGGGATGGTAACCGGGCTATTCCCAACGGTAGGGATCCCGTTGCCCTTTTTCTCCTATGGCGGATCTGCCCTATGGGGATTCACCATCTTGCTGTTCATCTTTGTAAAGCTAGATTCCAGCAACTTTATCAATCGCTAGTCGATATTGTAGTACAACCTATCTATTCGCTGTTCTAGTTGCTGCTGAGTTGCTTCCGGCAGGCCGGCAAAGAAGTCTATTCCGGTAGCCGCTTCGATCTCATCCACAGAAACAATAAAATCCGAATACCGTCTTGCATCCTCACTATGAGGAATCAGAAAGGCAATGACTCGGTAATCATCTCTATAAGTATCGACCACGATCTTATAAAAGGCCTTGGGTACAGAAACCTGCTCTGAACCAATAGCATCCATCGGATCTTTTAATACCCCTCCAGCGATCACAAAAACACCGTCATTCTCTTCTGCCCAACGCCTAACACGCTGTTCTAGATAATTCCACACCCCGCTGTTAAATTCGTGCAGTTGCGGGCTTATATTGCTGGTATAGAAGGTATCTTTAAAGGCATCGTAATTGAACTCCATATCTGCAGCAGCGACCAAATGCCCACGATCGTAGCCTGAATTCTTATAATTGCGCCAATGCGCCGACTTAGATTTCACCTTCGGATCCTGCTCAAAATAAGGCCTGTCATAATTGTTGTCGACCACTTGAGCCTTGCGCAGCTCATAGGCCACCCACTCGGCTTGCTCATGGGCTTCGTTATAGGAAAGCGTATAATAGTCATGCTGCACTAGCTGATCTCCGGAGGGCAAAATAGCATTAGAAAAATTGGCACTGGCCTTCTCAATGGAAACCTCCTTACTGCCAATTGGATTTCGATCTACGTAGCGCTCTGCATAATATAGCGCAACGGTCACGACAACAATAAGTATAGGGTATACGTACTTTCTGTTCATTTTACATCTTTACATCTAAAGCATCTCTCAAAGCATTACCTATAAGCATAAAGGCCATTACCAAAACCATGATGGCTATTCCTGGTACAACAGCCAAATAAGGTTTGCCCAAAACGATATAATTGTAATGGTCTTTGATCATTCCGCCCCAACTAGGCATAGGAGGTTGTGCTCCAATACCTAAAAAGCTCAGTCCGCTTTCAATGAGAATAGCCGCAGCGAAATTGGCAGCAGAGATCACAATAACGGGTGCGAGTATATTTGGAATTATGTGTTTGCTTATGATCCTAAAGTTGTCGTATCCCAAAGCCTTGGCGGCAGTGACATATTGCATGTTCTTAACGCTCATCACCTGCCCGCGAACCACACGGGCCACTTCCACCCACATGGTGAGCCCAACGGCAATGAACACTTGCCAAAAGCCTTTGCCCAAGGCCAAGGTAATAGCAATTACCAGTAATAGGGTTGGGATGGACCAGGTCACATTTATGATCCACATGATGATAGTATCTATAGGTCCTCCGAAGTAACCCGCAACAGCGCCCAAGGTCATACCTATAAGCAAGGAGATCAGTACAGAGACAAAGCCAATGGCCAAGGAAATGCGAATACCTACCAGCATACGACTCAATAGATCTCGGCCGTATTTGTCTGTACCCAATAGGAACTTTTCATTACGAATATAATATGTTACGATCTCTTCTGGACTGTCTGCTTTAGGGAATTTTGATAGATGGAACTGCTTTTGCAGGCCTTCTAATCCGTCTTGGGCGTACTCGGTAATGACAATGCCTGAATCGGTAAGTTCATAAGCCAAAATAGGCAACTCGGAGTCGCTGGTTTTCCTCCCCGTAAAAAAGGCACTAAGGGCAGATTGTTCTTGCTTCAGCTGAGAAGGAACTGTCAACAGATCTACTGCAAAACCAGGAGATTGTGAATGTATAGAGACATGCATTTGATTCGCATTGCGCGAATTATCTGGAGCCAAGGCGTAGGCAAAAATCGCAACCAGTAAAGCCACAACCAATAAAATCAAACTAAAAACGCCCCAAAAATTCTTTTTGAATTTTCGGAGCGCTTGTGCTGTTAAGGAATCTGATCTCCCCATAGAGGCATTTAATCTTTGATCTTGGCCAGACTACCTTGTCTTATATTGTTGAGTTTAAGGTCTTCTAATACGCTAACGGCTTCTTCTACATAGATATCGCTTCTAAGGTTCTTGTGCCAGCGCTGTCTGTTTTGGCCCAAGGTAGAATCTATTTCGATCAATCCCAACTCTTTTGGCAAAGACTTGAAGTTTAGACCAGATTGGTAATCTTCTAAGACATCGAAGCGTTTGGCATAATCCTCACGATCTTTGATGGCCTGAGTGTAAGCCTCCAAATTCAAGGAGACCACGTTCTCATCTTGGCGCTGTTTGATCCACTTAGCGTTCTCTTCGATCAGCTTGAGCTCGGCACTTTTAGCCATGCGCTCGTTAGATCTTTTAATGGTAGACTCATAATCGATATAGCCATCATAAGGCGAATAGTTCGCCGGAGTGATCTTGTCGTAGGGCAGCGGATTGTCATACTCCTTCTCGCCTATGTCCAAATAAGCGTAACGCCCTGGCATAACAACATCACTCTTTACTCCCTCCAATTGGGTAGAACCACCATTAACACGATAATACTTTTGAGTGGTAAGCTTTAAAGCTCCCATATCGCCCATATCGTTGTTGCGCAACCATTGGTTTAGATCAAGTAGGTTCTGAACCGTACCCTTACCGTAGGTTTGTTTACTTCCGATAATAACTGCACGCTTGTAATCTTGCATGGCAGCAGCCAAGATCTCTGAGGCCGATGCAGAAGCATCGTTCACCAAAATAACTAGCGGCCCATCCCAAACGATCTCGCTATCGCGATCTGAAAGCACTTCCTTGCGCTTACCATTAGAGGCAACCTGAACTACTGGTCCTTCTTTAATGAACAGACCTGCAATGTCTACTGCGGTTCTCAAAGAACCACCGCCATTATTTCTAAGGTCCAGCACAAGGCCTTCCATTCCTTGTTGTTTGAGCTCTAGGATCTCCTTTTTTACATCGGCAGCGGCATTGCGCTCCTCATAATCTTGCATGGTAAAATAGAAAGCTGGCAAGTTGATGAGTCCGAATTTGCGATCTTCCTTTTCAATGATCGCAGATTTAGCATAGGTCTCCCCGATCTCTACCACATCTCTGGTAATGGTTTCTTCTTCTATGGTCCCGTCTACACGCTTAATGGTGAGTGTAACCTGCGTGCCTTTCGGACCTTTAATCAGTTTTACCGCGTCGTCTACACGCATACCCACAATACTTGTAGGGTCGGTCTCGTCTTCTTGTCTTACTTTTAAGATAACATCTCCAACCTCGATATGTTCTCCACGCCAAGCCGGACCTCCACTAATTACTTCTACAACTTTGATGTAATCGCTCTGCTTTTGTAAGCGCGCCCCAATACCTTCTAAACGCCCAGACATTTGCAGGTCGAATCGATCTCTGTCTGGCGGTGCAAAATAGTTGGTGTGCGGATCGAACTGAGTTACCACCGAGTTCAAGAAAACGGCGAAATAGTCTTTGCGCTCCAAGTCGTTTACAAAGCTGTAGTTGTCGTTAAAGCTGTTCAGTGTAGTCTCACGAGCATCGGCTTCTAACTGGGCTTTGGTCTTAGGTGTATAATCTTCCTCGTTCTCTACTTTGAACAAGTTGTCTTCGATATTATCGTAATAGGTAGAAAGCGTGGTGTATTTGAGTTGCTTTCTCCAACGATCCTTAAGTTCTTTCTTGTTGCTGGCATAAGGCAGATTCTCATAGTCCACGTTGATCTCCTCAGTCACAGAAAAATCAAAAGGCTTATCTAATATCTCCGGATAATAGGTTTGCGCTTCTTTAATGCGCTGGTCCAATCTGGAGTAAACCAAATTGAAGAAATCCAGTTCTTTGGCCAATAATTGGTCGTCTATGGACGTCTTGTATTGTTCAAACTCGGCAATATCAGACGCTAGAAAATAACGCTTGATAGGATCTACATTGTTTATAAAGTCCTTGTAAACCGCCTCTGAGAAGCTATCGTCAAATTGTTTGGCATCGTAATGCCCCTTTTCCAACACATAGGTTATCAGGTCAATGAGGAGTTTATCTTTATCGGGATCTTCAAAACTTTTAGTGGTAAAACTGCAAGATGCGGCGGCTACAAATACGGCCAACATAAGCAGTTTGAAATTCTTTTTCATTAATCGCATTACATCATCTTTTATAAGCTCTCTAAATTATAGAAAAAACCGTGCCATTCCGCAGGGTGGGTACTAATTTTTTGTTAAACCAAAATCGGGCATAAAAGCAGTTAAAATGCTTAATTTAGCAAGGACTAAACAAGGATCGAATCTGTTATCGATCGCTGCGGATTTATGAAACAACGAATACTTAAAGGCCTGCTGGCCGGGCTTGCCTGTAATACCATTGGAGTGCTTCTTTGCGTGTTTATTATTGCTCAGGTAAAAGGCCGTGGCTTTGTGTCAACTTTTAATGTTTTTTGGAATAGCGATGCCTTTTGGATGATCTTAGCCTTGGGTGCACTACCCAACCTTTTACTTTTCTTTTGGTTGCTTAAGCGCAACAAAGAGTACGAGGCCCGAGGTGTGGTCATGGCCACTTTCATCACCGCGATCACAACATATATTCTTTATTTTATAGCCTAGCCGATGAAGTATTATATCATTGCCGGAGAAGCTTCAGGAGACCTACACGGCTCCAACCTGATCAAGGCGCTTAAGAAAGAAGATCCCCAAGCAGAGATTCGATGTTGGGGCGGAGATCTAATGCAAGCCCAAGGCGCAACGGTGGTGAAACACATTAAAGAATTGGCTTTTATGGGCTTTATAGAAGTAGTTGCCAACCTGGGCACTATTTTAAAGAACATTAAATTCTGCAAACAAGACATAGCGGCATTTGCTCCAGATGTGCTGATCTTTATAGACTATCCCGGGTTCAATTTTAGAATTGCCGAGTGGGCAAAAAAAGAAGGTTATCCGACACACTATTACATTTCACCGCAGCTTTGGGCTTGGAAAGAAGGCCGCATCAAAAAGGTAAAACGCGATGTAGACGCCATGTATGTGATCTTGCCTTTTGAAAAAGAATTCTACGAAGAAAAGCACAATTTCTCGGTCGAATTTGTTGGCCATCCGCTTTTGGACGCGATTGCCAATAGGCCAGTGATAGACCCTAAAAAATTCCGACAGGAACATCAATTAGACGAGCGGCCTATCGTTGCGCTCTTACCGGGCAGTCGCAAGCAAGAGATCACCACCATGCTCGATGTAATGCTGGATATGGTACCCAAATACCCAGACCACCAATTTGTAATTGCTGGTGCTCCAAGTCAAGAGACCAGCTTTTACGAACAGATCGTAAAGGGTAGAAAGGCGAGTTTTATTCAAAACAAGACCTACGACCTTCTCAGTGTGTCCGATGCAGCTTTGGTCACCTCCGGGACCGCTACCTTAGAGACGGCCCTGTTTAAAATCCCCCAAGTTGTCTGTTACAAAGGCAGTTGGATCTCATATCAAATTGCCAAGCGTCTTATAAAGCTCAATTATATCTCCTTGGTTAATCTCATATTGGATAAGCCAGCCGTAACGGAACTCATTCAAGGAGAATTCAACACTAAAAAATTACAACAGGAGCTAGACAAGATCCTAGATCCTGAGCACAGGAAAATGCTCTTTTTAGATTACTTCGCTTTAGAGAAAAAGCTGGGAGGAACAGGGGCAAGCGCTAAAACAGCTGCTTTGATTTATGAATCTATTGCATAAATTTTAGTAAGTTTAAGCAGCCCAAATCTTAAACCTTACATGAAAAAACTATACTTCCTGCCACTTTTTGTGCTCCTTATTGCCTGTGGACCTAAACCTAATTCGGGGAACTCCACAGCTTCCAGAACCTATACCAAGACCTCTAAAACAACTAATAAAGCCAAGCAAATTGTCGATTATGCCTTGAGTTTTCAAGGCGTGCGCTACCGCTATGGAGGTACTACCCGCTCTGGAATGGATTGCTCCGGATTGATCTTTAAGTCCTTTGATCAGGTGGGTTTGCAGCTACCAAGGATTTCTAGAGACATGGCAAAAAGGGGTGTTTCTATCTCTCTGGCAGAGATAAGCCCGGGAGACCTGCTCTTTTTTAAGACCGATAAGAGCAGCCGACAGATCAATCATGTGGGTCTTATAGTTTCCAGTAGTGGTGGGGATGTTGAATTCATCCACGCGACCACCTCCAAAGGGGTGATTGTTTCTCGTTTAACGGAAAACTATTGGCGAAAGGCCTTTGTCGGTGCCAGACGCGTGTTATAAATCCTTAACTTTTAAGCTTCGTAACACACTTCCCATAAAAGCATATCGGTATGGGATTTGTAGAATTTCCTCTGGTCCGTTTGGGCCTGGTCTTGTTGTTGGGTATTTATGCTGGACCCTCGAGCCCATTCTCCTTTGACCTACTTCTTGAGGTAGTATGCTACTGTGTTCTTCTGCTGCTATTCATGTGTTTTGTTCCTTTGGGAGTTCCAAGTAAAACCTACCTCTTCTCTGTGCTAGCTTACGGTACTTGCTTTTGCTGCGGAGCCCTTCTTATCCAGGCTAAAGAACAGCGTTTTAATCTGGAACAGGAGCAACTCGCTCACAAGGTAGCAACTAGCAAGACGCTGAGGTTTCAGATAATCAGTCAAGGCAATGAGACAGCTTACCATGTTAAGTACGAAGCTAAACTGCTCGATAAAGAACACAGCAGACTACGCTTTTTGGTTCGCGTGAAAAAAGACAGTAGTTGCCATTACCTCAAAATTGGAAGCAGCTGGGACACTAATGCCAAGCTGACAAAAATAGCTTCAGCGAAGAACCCCGGAAGTTTCGATTATGCCAAATACATGAAATACCAAGGTATAGGGCTTAATTGGAGTGGCGCTGCGAAAAGCCTAAAACCCTTGTATAAAATTCCTTTGACTTGGCATGAACGTCCTGCCCTTTGGCAAGCACAGGCTAGCGAAACTTTAAACAAGTATTTACAGCATCAAGAAAATTTTGAGCTATTGGCCGCCTTACTTTTAGGCAATAAAAGTCAGCTCGACCCAGAAACCAAGCAGCAATTCGCCACTGCCGGTATCATGCATTTACTCGCTGTATCTGGCTTACATTTAGGGATAGTGCTGTTATTTACACGCCAGGTACTCAACTTCCTTAATCGTTTCAAATACGGGAATAAGCTAATTTTTCTTTTGACCATACTGAGCATTTGGACCTTTGCCCTATTAACAGGAGCGAGCGTTTCTGTGTTACGTGCCGCCACCATGTTTAGCTGCATCCTCTTTGGCAGAACATTTTTAGCTCGCGGTCACAGTATGAATTCACTCTTTGTTTCTCTTTGGATCTTATTGCTGATCGATCCCTTCTTTGCCTTCCAATTAGGGTTTGAGCTCAGTTATATGGCTGTTTTCTTTATCCTCTGGCTTATGCCGGTATGGAATGCGCAAGCTCCAAAAACAAAAGGCGTAAAGAAGCTTTGGCAACTCTGCGGAGTCAGCCTAGTTGCCCAAGGCGGGACAGCGCCTTTAAGCCTGTATTACTTTCATCAGTTCCCCTTGTATTTCCTATTGTCGAATTTGATAGTACTTCCCTTTGTTGGACTGCTTCTAGTTTATGGAATTATAAGCTTGATCGCAGTAATGCTTTGGCCACAGGCCGAACTGCTTTTTATTCCCTTAGAATTCGCTGTGGATCTATTGCGAACCTTGACCAAATACATCAGTGAGCTGCCAGAGGCAAACTTGGCATTTCCGAGCTTTGGGGTTGCTGTTCTTTTGACCTTTCTTTGGAGTAGTTTTTTAGTTGGATGGACCTATTTAAAACAGCCTTTACGCCTATTTCCTTTATTATTTTCTCTGTGTATTGGGTTAGGTGTTCTAATACGAATACAACAAGCTGAAAAAACCTCAGCTCTAATTATTAGCCAACAATTTGGACGCACAGAGCTTTGGCAGCGCAAAGGCAAGCAGCTAGTTGTTTATCAAAGCGACAGCTTGGAAGCCAATTACGGTCGTAGTGCCTATGTGCAAGCAGAAAACATTACTCGACTACAAGAGTTATCAACGCCAAATTTGTTCTGTTATGAAGGTCGACGGATACTAATTATAGATGGTAGTTATACTGCGGAATTGAATTTGGAACCTATTGATGTATTTCTGCTGACCAACAACGCCAAAATTCACTTAGAACGTTGGATAAACCGGTACCACCCTAAGCTGATCATAGCAGATGGCAGTTCTTTCAACAGCTCCAAACAGCGATGGCTAGCTACTGCTAAAAAAGAAAGGCTCCCTTTCTACGACACTTCGCAACAGGGAGCCTTTGTATTTGAGTAATGGAAAATTTTGCTAAATAAATACTACTCAAATTTACCTTTAAAGTTGTTTTGATAAGCTTCCCAAGCTTCCACAGTGGTGAGTTCCTTGTAATCGTCATTGGCTATCATTTTCAGATAGATCTCGATTTGTTTTGGCGATCGATATCCAGGAAGTGCTTGTATTAATGTGCCGTCTTCTTCAAAGAATACGATACTCGGATATCCTTGTAAACGCAAGGCATCTGCAAAGAAGTGAGTAGCGTTTCTGCCGCGACGGCCTTCTTGATAATTCGGGTTGGTATAAACAAAGCCTTGATAGTCTATAGGCTCTGTTCCTTCTGCATTGAATTTTACCGGGTAGAAATTCTTATTGATGAATCGAGCCACTTTTTTGTTACCAAAAGTATTTCTATCCATCAACTTACAGGGACCACACCAATTGGTGTAAACGTCCATAAAGATCTTTTTAGGTTCTTGCTTTTGAGCGGCTAAGGCTTCGTTCATGGTCATCCATTGGATTTCATTCTGAGCCAGACCGGTCAAAGTCAGCATAAGCAGTAGCAAGGTCAAGTAATTTCTCATCACACAATCATTTTTCTTTCAGTCGCAAAACTTGGGGTGCATTTCAAAAATAGCAAAAAGCGTTCCGTTTTAAGGGAACGCTTTTTTCATTTATGTATTGTTTAACAGGACCTAGCGGATGCCGTGCATCATGCGAACCAAGGTCTTGTTAAGGATAAGCATAATAATACCTGCTGCAAACGGGATAAGGGTAAAGATCAAGAAGAAGGTACTCATCCCGTACTCTTCTACTATAGGATCAATGTAAGAACCTGTAACCCCAGCAGTAAGGTTAGCGATAAAGTTCGCCACAAACCAAACTCCGAACATCATCCCCACAAGTTTCAGCGGCGCTAATTTACTTACATATGACAAGCCCACTGGAGAGATACACAATTCTCCCAAAGTGTGAAAAAGATATGCCAACACTAAGAAAATCATGCTCACAGAAGCCGTTTTAGCTCCTAATGGAATACCCATGGAACCGAAAGAAAGAATAGCGAAACCTAGTCCGAGCAAAATAAGACCGATAGCAAATTTCACAGGTCCTGACGGATTGTACTTACTAGTCCATATCTTGGAGAATAAAGGTGCAAAGGCAATGATAAAGAAGGAATTCAAGATTCCAAACCAGGACGCTTTTACCTCCGCGATATCTTTAGAGAATTCCAAGTTCAACATCCAGATGATGATCCCCCAAATGATGACAAAACTGGTTCCCAAGAAAATATTGGAGACCGCATACTTCTGAAAGGTTTGCTTAAAAAGCAAGTAAAGTACATATGTAATGATCATCATCGGCACCACGGTTAGCAAAGCATTCACGATCTTAAAGGTCATGGCTCCACTGCCCTCCAATACGCGATCGGTATAATCCGCAGCAAAAATGGTCATTGAACCACCAGCCTGTTCAAAGGCCCACCAGAAGAATACCGTAAAGAAAGCAAATACACCTATCACCTTCAAGCGATCTGAAACCACTTTAGATTTTGTGGCTTCGTCCATAACATCTTCTACAGCATCTTTGGTGTCTTCTAGTGCATCTTCTACAACATCGTCCAGATCATCGGATTGATTAGGCCTCAAACCGATATTGCCAAAGATCTTCTGTGCAAAATAGAACTGCAGCATTCCGAAGAACATAAAGATTCCTGCCAATCCGAATCCGTAATGCCAACCTACAGTTTCACCTATATAACCACAAAGCAAGATCCCTAAGAAAGCTCCAGCGTTGATTCCCATGTAGAAAATGGTATAACCGGCATCTTTTTCTTTCCCTTGAGACTTATATAACTGTCCTACCATAGAAGAGATATTCGGCTTAAAGAGTCCGTTACCAATGATCAAAAGTCCCAGACCTGCATAAAAGAACAAATCTGCAGTAACCTCCAAGGCCATAGATGCGTGACCCAAGGTCATCAACAAGGCACCGAGTACCACTGCATTGCGATAGCCCATGATCTTATCGGCAATGAAACCACCTATGATGGGGGTAATGTATACCAGTCCAGTATACCATCCATAAAGCAATAATGCTTCTGAGCGCTCCCAACCCCAGCCACCTTCGCCTAAGATCGCTGCTGTTAAGAACAGAACGAGCAAAGCGCGCATGCCGTAATAAGAAAATCGTTCCCACATCTCTGTAAAGAACAACACAAACAGACCAGAAGGATGTCCTAAGACTGTTCTTTGGTTGGTTTCCGAGCCTCCAAATTTAAATTCCATAAATCTCGATTTAGTTAGTTTTCGTTTATAGGTTTTCCAAAATGAAGTTGGTCATTTTGGTGTATAGGTGCAGGCGAGTGTTCCCGCCATAAATGCCGTGATTCTTGTCTGGGTACATGGCCCAATCGAATTGTTTATTTGCCTGTACTAAGGCTTCAACCAGACGTGTAGAGTTCTGCACATGAACGTTGTCATCCGCCGTTCCGTGTACCAAAAGGAAGTCTCCCTTTAATTTGTCTACATGTGTTATCGGTGAGTTATTGTCGTAGCCTCCCGGGTTTTCCTGCGGAGTGCTCATATAACGTTCGGTGTAAATGGTATCGTAAAAACGCCAGCTTCCAACAGGAGCTACCGCTATGGCCATACTAAAGGTATCCGCACCTTGGAACAGGCAATTGGCAGACATGAATCCTCCGTAACTCCAACCCCAAATACCAATACGATCTCCATCTATATACGGCAGTTCGGCCAATTTTTGTGCAGCACCGATCTGGTCTTGCACTTCGTATTTTCCAAGTTCCAATTGGGTCACTTTCTTAAAGTCGCGACCTTTTAGTCCGGTTCCGCGGCCGTCTACACAAACTACTATGATGTCTTGTTGCGCCAGCATTTGGTGCCAGTAGTCGTTAGAACCACCCCAACGATCCGCCACATTTTGAGAGCCCGGTCCAGAGTACTGGTACATAAAGAGCGGGTATTTTTTGTTCGGATCAAAGTCAGCGGGTTTGATCATATACATATTGAGCTCATTCCCATTGACCTCAATAGAAGAAAACTCCTTTTCAGACATATCATAGGCAAGCAGTTTTGTTCTGAGTTCTGTATTGTTCAAGATCTCACGGACCTTCTCTCCGTCCAAAGCGTTGTGCAAGGTATACACAGGCGGCACCATGGCACTGGAAAAAGTATTTATAAAATAGCTAAAGTCCGCAGAAAACGACGCTGAATTCGTCCCAGGACGCTTGGTGAGTTGCACCTTGTTCTCGCCACTAGGCAAAATGGAATACACATCGCGATAAATACTCCCGCGCTCCGAGCTCTGATAATAGATACGCCCTGTCTTAGTGTCGAATCCGTAATAACGGGTCACCTCCCAATCGCCATCGGTAACTTGATTGAGTAGCTTTCCGTTCTTGTCGTAGTGATATATATGATTCCAACCGTCTTTCTCACTGGTCCAGATAAAACTGTTATTGGCCAAAAAGGTCAGGTTATCGGTTATATCAACATAGGCGTTGTCTGTGTCTTGTAAAACCAATTTACTGCTGTTGCTCTGTGCATCTACAAAGACTATATCTACCGTGTTCTGTTTTCTATTGGTCAATTGAACCGAAAGCACATTTGGGTCTTTGGTCCACTTTATGCGAGGAATATAGTAGGAGTTATATGCAGTCAGGTCCACGTCTGACTTTTTTCCGGAAGCCAGTTCGTAAAGATGTAAGCTTACGGTTGCATTCTGTTCGCCTGCCTTGGGATATTTAAAGACCTGTTGGGTCTGGTAGAGGTCCTTGCCGTATACATCCATAGAGAATTCAGGAACCTGAGTCTCATCAAAACGAATATAGGCAATATGCGTACCCGCAGCGTTCCAATCGAAAGCGCGAACAAAGCCAAATTCTTCCTCGTATACCCAATCTGTGATTCCATTGATTATACGGTTCTTTTTTCCGTCTGTGGTCACCTCTGTGGTAGTTCCGGAAGCCAGATCGCGAACGTAAATATTGTTGTTGTAGCCATAGGCGACCTTAGAACCGTCCGGACTAAAGGTCGGCTCTTGGATAGGCATATCGGCAACCAATTCCAAAGATTCAGAATCCAGATCGTAAACGTAGTAAGTTCCTAGGGTAGATCTTCTGTAAATAGATTGCAGCTGTGTAGCGATCAGCATTTTAGATTCGTCATCGCTTAGTTCGTAGCTGATAATGTAGTCAATACCGTCCAAAGACTGGGTATTAACCAAGGTTCTCACCTTTTCTGAGGTAGCGTAATCGTATACATCAACGGTAGAAGCACGTGCCTTACGGTCGTAATTGAGCACTACATATTCCTTGCCGTTATCAAGCGATTGCAGGCGATCCATATACTGGGTTCGGAATTCTCCTTGCCAGATGTCTTCTAAGGTTATTTGTTTTTTTTGTGCAATACCAAGGGAGGCGCAAAGAAAGAAAACGCCCAAGATCCATTTTGAACCCTGCATAGTCTAAGGGAGTTAAAAAATTGTAAGGCCAAGTTTACTAAAAATTCATCAAAAAAGGGGCTGTTTTGGTGTTAAATACACACAAAACCCGCTATTTTTCTGCGAGTCCTCCATTTTCAAAATAGTATATTTGCAATGGATTTATTTAGCACTCATGAGTACTCCGATCTCTGGCTTTTCCAAGTTGAGCAAAAGCCAAAAAATCAGCTGGTTGGCTGAAAACTATTTTAACGATGTCCAAGCCGGAATTCGCGTTTTACAGCAATACTGGAACAGCGACCAAAAACTCCAGCAACTCCACGACGAATTCATAGAGAACACTATCTCCAATTATTATTTACCCCTGGGTGTAGCCCCTAACTTTGCCATTAATGGTAAGATGTACGCTATTCCGATGGCTATAGAAGAGAGTTCGGTAGTGGCCGCGGCGAGTAATGCAGCTAAATTTTGGTTGGACAAAGGCGGCTTTAAGGCAAAAGTTATTTCGTCTGTAAAGAACGGACAGGTTCACCTTAATTTTTACGGCGACAGTAACCGTTTAGAAGCGTTTTTTGATGAAGTAAAGCCCACCCTGCTTGCGGACTGTGAGTCCATAACCACAAATATGCGCAAACGCGGCGGAGGAATCTTAGATCTGGAACTCCGCGACAAGACACAAGAGCTAGCGGGCTATTATCAGTTGCACGCCACTTTTGAGACCTTGGACGCCATGGGCGCTAATTTTATAAATAGTTGTTTGGAACAATTCGCAAGTTCGTTACTCCGAGAAGCAGCTAAATCTACGCTTATCACAGAAGAAGATCAGCTAGAAGTAGTTATGAGCATACTGTCTAACTATGTACCGGAGTGTATCGTACGGGCAGAAGTGAGTTGTCCGGTAGATGAATTAGCACAGGCCGGCATGAGTGGTCAGGAATTTGCCACCAAGTTTGCTAGAGCCGTTCAAATAGCCCAGACAGAAGTCCGCAGAGCCGTGACACACAACAAAGGTATCATGAATGGTATAGACGCAGTAGTTTTGGCTACTGGAAATGATTTTAGAGCAGTAGAGGCCGGCGTACATGCCTACGCAAGTAAAGATGGTCATTACCGCAGTCTTACCCATGCAGCAGTGTCCGACGGTGTATTTCGTTTTTGGATAGAGATTCCATTGGCCATAGGAACAGTAGGAGGCTTAACCAAGCTGCATCCGCTGGTTAAACTTTGTTTTGAGATGCTGGGCAATCCAGGAGCCAAAGAACTTATGCAGATCATGGCCGTTGCCGGTTTAGCACAGAATTTCGCTGCGCTCCGATCGCTTACTACCACCGGCATTCAAAAGGGACATATGAAAATGCACCTGATGAATATTCTAAACCAATTAGAAGCGACTCCTCATGAAAAAGAAGCTGCCATAGAACACTTTAAAGCCAATACGGTGAGCCACGCTGCCGCCGTGAGTTTTTTAGAAAGTCTACGCCCATAAAGATGGAAAGGTCCTTCCACAGCAACGGAAAACTACTACTCACTGGAGAATATTTAGTACTCGACGGTGCCGAGGCCCTTGCAGTGCCCACACAAAAAGGTCAAGAACTACGCGTTAAAGCCACAGGAAATCACGGCTTGCAATGGAGCAGTTATGATCATGAAGGTGCCTTGTGGTTTACTGCGGATTTTGATCTGGCGCGTTTATCTGAGCCTATTGCAAATGACCCTATAAAAGAGCAGCTTCGACAACTACTCAACAGCTGTTTGGACTTAAACCCACAATTTGCACTCGAACTAAAAAGCACTGAGGCTACCACCCATTTGGAATTTCCTCGAGAATGGGGCTTGGGCAGTTCTTCTACCTTGATCAACAACCTGGCCCAGTGGGCAGAGGTAGATCCCTTCGCGCTTTTAGATGCCGCCTTTGGGGGTAGCGGCTACGATATTGCTTGCGCTTACAGTACAGGGCCAATTCGCTATCAGAAACGCAGTTCAGAAGAGCGCTTGGTAACGCCAATAAGTTTGGATTGGCCTTTTGCAGATCGGCTGTATTTTGTCTATCTGAATCAGAAAATGAACAGCAAGCTAGGTATTGCGGGTTACCGCAGCAAGTCCAAGCCTAGTGCAAAGATCTTTGAGATAGTTAATGGTCTTGGGGAGCAACTCATCCTTACGCGCAGTAAAGATGAATTTGACTCCCTAATGCTCCAGCATGAAGAACTCATTGCCCAAGTAATAGACCAGCCGAGAATCCAATCGGAACTGTTTCCTGATTATCAGGCGGGAATCATTAAAAGCTTAGGGGCTTGGGGCGGCGATTTTGTGCTTGTTAGCGGAGACGATACTACGGCCTCTTACTTCAGTTCAAGAGGCTATAAAACAATTATACCCTTTAACGAAATGGTCATAAAAAAACCCCGAAGCTAAGCCTCAGGGTTTTTTTATAAATATGTTTTTCTACTAGTAGAAAGTAGCTCGGTTATCTTCAATATCCGCAGCTTTCTTAAGAGCGTTGTAAGCGTTTACAGCATCACTTGTACCTTGAGCCTGACGCGCTCTTGCAACAAAAGCACTGTAATCTTCTAGCTCAGGAGCAATGTTCTTAGCTGTTAGACGCACTACGTATACTCCGTTATTACCATCTATAGGACCAGATACTTCTCCTGGCTTTAAACCAAAGGCTGCTCCTACTACTTTAGGTTCTGTAGCAGCTCCAGCGATAGTTGGAGACTTTCTGTTTATGGCCTGCGCCGTTTGAACGGTTTGGGATTGACTTTGTGCGATCTCTTCTAGGGTAGAACCACTTAATTGCTCGCGGATCATTTTTGCCTTCTTCTGCTTACGCAAGATAGGAGTCACAATGGCAGAACCTTCTGCATTGCTCATCAAAGCCTTTTCTAGATTTCTGCGAACCAATTGTACAACAGCGAAACCATCGCCAACGTCAAAACGCTTAATGTCTCCAACAGCAGTTTCTTCGTTAAAGGCCCAATTCACCAAGGTGCGCTGTGATCCTAAGCCAGAGATGTTCTCGTCTAGCTCACCCACTGCATTAACCGGACGTACTCCGTAAGCTCCCTCTTGTGCAACAGCGGCAAAATCGCCTTTTTCTGCAGCCAATTGGAAAGTGGTTGCATCGGTAAAGAGGTTATTGATAGTCTCTTGAGAAGCGCGTAATGACTTGGCTACAGTAGCTAGTTTCACAGCTTCTTGTGGATTCTTCTGATCTAAGACCTCTATAATGTGGTAACCAAAATCAGATTTAACTACGCCTAAGCTTCCAACTTCTTCTTCGAAAGTGAAATCGCGGAAGGCAGGAACCATACGGTTGTACGGATACCAGTCATAAAGTCCACCACGTTCGATAGAACCTTGATCTGAACTAAAAGCAGAAACCAATTCTTCGAACTTAGAACGATCAGTTTTAAGCACTGTCAACAAGCTGTCTGCCGTTGTTTTGGCCTGAGCTTCAGAGCGCAATACATTGTCTGTTGGGTTAGTACCAACAGGAATCAAAATGTGACGTGCTTTAACTGAATCTGGCAACATGCGCTTAGCTTCAATACGAGTAGCCATAATATATCCACGCTCCTTGTACGGCCCGTAAATATCACCTTCGTTTCGGCTAAAGATAGAATCTGCAATGCTAGCAGGCACTTGTCCTTTGAACAAGAAACGATCACTGTAAGGAATCTCAGATTGGCTGTTCACCAAAGCGGCTAGGTCTGTCGTAGTTGCTAAACCGTTAATGGTGTCGTTGATAAGGTCATTGATCTCTTGAGTAGTCGCTAGTTCGTCTGCTGCGGATGCGTTACCGGCAAACAGAACATATTGTACATCTACACGTGGATCTACAGTAAAACGCTCTTGGTGATCGCGCATGTATGCTTCGATCTCAGCGTCTGTTACTACAGCTTGGTCGTCTGGAATGCTTCCGTAAGGAATCTGCACGTATTGGATATCTACCTTGTCGTTCTCTAGGTGATACTCCCATTTTCCATCTATTGCAGATGGGCTAGCACTTCCTTGAACCATATTCAAATAAGCCTGTTGTAGCGCCTGAGAAACTACCTCGTTCTCTGTGGCAAGCCACTGGGCGTAGGTCAGGTCATTTTCTTTTTGGAATCTGATGTGTTCTTCCAGTTTGGCATAATCAAAAACTCCGGCCTCGTTGAAGAAATCTGGTTGGTTTTGAAAAGCATCGGTTAGGGCTTTTTTGGTAAAGTTGGCCTCCGCAGTAAAACCTAAGTCTTCTAACTTGCCTTCTAAGATGGCCTTGCGAACCTGCTGTTCCCAAACGATATTGCGAACCTGAGACTGACTGGCAGCTCCTCCGTATTGTCTGGACTGCGCCTCTACAAGGTTGTTGAATGCCACACGGTCTATATCTGTTCCGTTTACAGTAGCGACGTTGCTCTCCACTCCGCCTCCTTTAAGACCGCCATTGTCAATGATACCAGAGATCACAAATGCAAACAAGGCCATCGCGATAATGATGATCAAAAAGATACCTCGTTTACGAATACTATTTAAAATTGCCATTTTACTCGAAAATTTATAGGGTGCGAAAGTACTGTTTTTGGTCGATTAATAAAAGTATGAATCCCTAAAATTCACTGCTTTTTGACCAAAAATTAGTCTTCTTCTAAACGTTTGATTTCGACCAGTTCTATTTTGGTATTGGACACCTCTAAGATATCTACCTTGAACTGCTCTATTTGCAGGCTGTCTCCCTGCTGCGGAATTCCCTCGGTGAAGTAAACGATCATGCCCCCTAGGGTTTCGTAATCGTCGTGCTCTGGTAAGCCCAGTTTGTGAGTTTCGTTAATATAATCCACCTCTAAACGGGCAGAGAATCTGTAGTGGTCTTCTGTAAGCACCTCTTCGTGCAGATCGTCACTGTCGTGTTCGTCTTGGATCTCTCCAAAGAGCTCCTCTACAATATCCTCCACGGTCATCATACCAGAAGTACCTCCGTATTCGTCCAAGACCACGGCTATACTTTTGCGCTTTTTAGTAAGGATATTGAGCACATCTTTAACCAACATAGTTTCTGGAACAAAGACCACCGGCATTAGTACTTTTTTGATGTTCTGCGGCTTTTTAAAAAGATCAAAGGAATGCACATAGCCGACTATATTATCTATGTTCTCCTTGTAGATCAGGATCTTGGAAAAGCCAGTATTGATAAATGTTTCTCTTAGATCGGCCGTAGCGGTGCTGATATCTACCGCTTCCATTTCCGTACGCGGCACCATGACCTCTCTAGATTTTACTTCGGAAAAGTCCAAGGCGTTCTGAAAGATCTGTATCTCGGTGTCTATGTCGTCATCGTCATGAGCGATCTCCATTTGCTCAGAGATATAATTTCCCAACTCGGTCTTAGAAAAGCTCAATTGTACTGCGTCGCCCTCTGTCTTAAAAATATACTTTAAGACCAGGTCAGAGATCCAAATGACAAATTCAGAAATCACCGAAAAGAGCAAATAAAAGATATAGGCTGGCAAAGCAAAAAGCTTGACAAAGGTATTGGCATACACCTGAAAGAACACTTTTGGTAAAAACTCTGCAGTAATCAAAATGACAATAGTAGAGACCAAGGTATGTAAGAGCAGTTTTCCTGGACCCTCAACCGGTAGCAGTTGTACCAGTAGATCACCCATATAAAACCCATAGACCACCAAGGCAATATTATTGCCTACCAACATGGTAGCGATAAATTTAGAAGGTCTTTTGGTAATGCGCTTGAGCAAACCGGCCATGAGGTCGTTCTGCTTCTTCTCTATCTCTATATGAATTTTGTTGGATGAGATATAGGCGATCTCCATTCCGGAAAAGAAAGCCGAAAGCAAGATCGAAACCAGAATAATCAGTAGGGTGATCTCCATTATTGATTGCGCTTGTGATCTTCCATCTTACGCCTGAACTTGCGTCTGAAGAAGAACATAAACACAGCCACTACAGCGAACATGGCAAAAAGATAGGCACGACCTCTGTCGACCTCCCAATTAGCGATCACCAAATAAATGGAGAAAGCGGCCATGGCCAAGTATACATATTCAAAAAGCTGAAAAAGTTTAGATCCCATCGTCTGTTTGCGGGTTTTCGTTCTCTATTAATTGTACGCCTGTGTTCTTACGTGATAGAAAGGTCGTGAAATCTTTGTTAGAATCAAAACTACTGCCGTCGTTATAAGAACCGTCATTGAATTTAATGCGATACGGGCGGTCTGAGAAGATCCAATTGTCGTTCTGATCCCAATAGACCTGATCTGCCAAAAGCTGGGTGCTGTCTGCCGTAATTAGCACCACGTTGCCTCTTAGATCTACCAGCCCTGTCTGATCATAGCGAATGGCGTAGTCTGCCGTAATGGTGCTCTTTTTATCATCTTCGTAAAAGTAGACGGTCACGCCTTCTGGAAACTCCGAATAGGAAAAACTGCGGTTGCTAAAATCTAAGAATTTTGGAGCCAATAAGTTGGCCACCACCATGCCAGAATCGGTATGAATGGCATTGGCGTTCTCTCCTATACCTACCGGATCATCACTGGCCAGATTTATGTTCCTGACCTTATCGAAGTCTTCCTGACATGAAAAAAGCGCGATCACAGCCAAAACTGCGATCACGCCTCTTAATCTTTTATTTTTCAAAGACATCCTTATAGACTAGGAACCTTAACAGATCCACCCATCCAGCATCCGAAAGAGATGGTCTCTCCTGCACGACCGCTGGTAAAGATATCTTGCTTGCTCGGTGCACGTCCTTGGTAAGAAGATGCAGTTGCATTTGCTGTTCCGGCCAATGAACCGTCTACACGTCCGGCTTTACGAGCCATTTCTGCAGCCTTCCAGTACACAGCACGCTTAGAGAATACATCTGTACCACAGTTGTTAGCACTGTCTGCATACATCTTGGCGATTCGCAGGTAGCAGATTCCCATAGATGGCTTAACATCTAAGGCCTTGTTGTAGTAGCTTCTCGCTTGTCCGTAGCTTCCTTTCTTGCGGAAGTTCTCTGCGATCTGATAGTACACTTTGGCTTGATCACTCGGATTGGTCTCTAGCTCCGCAGACTGGTTGTAGTAGTCTAGGGCCTGAGAGTTGTTACCGTCTTTCTCAGCAAGCTTTCCAAGGTAGAAGGCAGACTTTGCAGAAGGCTCCAAGTTGTGCAGCTGCTGCACCAAACGGAAGAAGATGTCTCCGTCGTTACAGTCCTTAGCACTCAAACGACCAGCAGCAACGCGTACCCATTTGATATCTCCTTTGCGCTCTTCGAATTGCTTCTCATATAGTGGCACAAGGTTCTCACAATCTGCACGCTGTCCTAATAAGGTGTTGATAGATCCTTTGATCTTTCCGTAGCTATCAGAGTTCTTACTAGCTGCGTTTAGTTTTTTAGATTCTTTAGAAGTGATAGTTCCAGCTTCTTCTTTCTCGCTTAGCGTAGAAATGATCTTAGCCATATCACTTTCTTTACCTTCGATCTTAGAGATCAATAGGTCGTATAGTTCAAAGTAGTCTTCCAAAGGCATTTGGTTCGCATCTACCAAGTCTGTTGCCAGGTTGAAGTAGATGTACAATTGCTTCGGAGAGGTGAAGTTATCCGGATCTTCTTTTTGTGCAGCATCGAATGCCTTGAACTGCTCCATGGTAGAGCCCATTTTATTGTCGTACTTAAGCTGTGCGATGTCTCCCATTACATCACCTTTTTTGGTTTTAGATGGAAAATGCGTCATACGCTCTTCGTACAATTTCATTAGATCGTTCACATCCGCAGTCTTATTGACTCCTTTTTTGATACGATCCTTAAGAAGCTTTTCACCTAGTTGATAAAGGGCCAAACTCCATTTTGGACAATCCTTACGCAATTGCATAAAAGGCTCGTAAGCGGCATCGTAGTTTCCAACTTTGGCACTTTCATAAAATACGGATCCAGTAGTGGCGCATTCCTCTGCACTTAGCTGTGCGTTTAAGCTCAAGCTACTCATAGTTAATAACGCTACAAGCGCCACAGTTAATCTTGTTTTCATCGCTCTTTTATTTCTCTGGTTAATCATATTTTCTCTTAATGAACCACTTATCGTTCAAAGATAAGCTAATAAACACATTTACGAAATTTTCTTGGACCAATTGAAAGTCGGTTGTTCCGCGGCTTCCAAGCTCTACTCCGAGGTTTATATTCGAAATACGACGTCCAACTGGGAACCCTAATCCAAAAGACATGCCAAACTCATTGATGGATTCTCCAGAAACTAGGATTCCTGTATCCTCAAAGCGCAATCCAGCGCGGTAAGTGATTCGGCTCCAGTAACTTGTAAGTGAATTGTATTTTGGCAGGTAGAATCCTCCCAAGCGAACCTTGGTAGCATCTTCGTAAGTGATATTCGGCAAGTCAAAACTTCTGTTGGTCAAAACACTAGTACCCTGGCTGATGTATTCTCCTCCAACGAACCATTTATTCTTTTCTCCCATTCCAAGCCCAAAACTCAAGCGGCTCGGAAATTCTATCTCAGAGTCCTGTACAGTAACTTCGGTGATCTCTGCACCTCCGATACCTCCAGTCTCTGTTACCAATACCGTTGCGATCTCTCTAAAGTTCGATACGGTAAGATCGCTGCTTGGTATATAGGTCATACTAGCTTGAAGTTCTAGTTTTTCAGATAAGGCCTTGGTATAATGTGCCCCCAAGACAAAGTTGAGTCCTGAGATATCTGAACGGTTAACTTCTTGCGTACCGAATTGAATATCGTCGTCGTTAAAAAGCCCTTGGTTTCTAATGTTTCCAAAGTTGTATTGGGCTTCAAGCCCTATGTTCAAGCCGTCGAATAGGTTGTATCCAAGCCCTAGGTATACTTTGGTCAAACCTCCGGTACCTGTAAATCGAGTTAGCTGACCATCTACGCTGTTTTCCAGATCATAACCTACTGCACTGTAAGGGTACAATCCAAAACTGGCACCGAAGCGCCCGGCTGGAATCCCAACGATCACATAGTCTAAAGACGTGATCTGTGTTTTTTCTTTGGCACCGCCTTCTTCTAAATTCGTGCTGTTGAACTGACCTCCAACCGAATAATTGGTGTATCGCAGGTTGGCATAAGAGGCAGGATTCATCACATTGGTGTGAATGCTATCTGAAAAAACACTCATCCCTCCCATGGATTCCAGGTCTACTGTTCCGCGGAACTTAATAAGTCCAATTCCACCAAAAGAATAAGGAGAAGCGGTGTTATTTTGTGCAACTGCACTAAAGCTAAGCAGCAAACAAACTGCCAATACTAAGCATCTATTCATGTAAAGCATTCAATTCGAGAAGGAAGTCAAGACCTTCTAACAAAAAATTTGAGTTGGCAAATATGCCATTTTTTAAGTGATCTCGCAAAATTTGAGCATCTCCTCCTGTTAAAATCACTGTTAAATCGTCAAAGCGAGCTTTAGACTCGTCTATTGCCCCGTCCAATTCGTGAATTAGGCCTCTAAATGCGCCCGCGTGCATGGCGTTGGCTGTGGAGTCTCCCTGGTAGCTTTCGATTTGCTGCGGATCTAATAACGGCAAATTGGCCGTGAAGTGATGCATGGCCTCATAACGCATCCTTAGCCCAGGAGAAATAGCTCCTCCACGATAACTGCCATCTGATTCCAGAAGATCGAAGGTCACACAGGTACCTGCGTCAATAACTAAGCAATTCTGCCCTGGAAAATGCTTAGCAGCCGCGGCAACTAAGGCAATTCTGTCTAAGCCTAGTGTCTCTGGCGTGGCATACAAATTCTTAAAAGGCAATAGCAGACGATGGCTCAGGGGAATAAGTGCCAAGGCCTGATTGAGACCGTTGTAAAGTGCATCGGGGATATGACCAGTGGCAGAGAGTATGGCCTTTTCTAACTCCGGATACTGCTCCAATAGCTGCTCTAACTGTTGGGATTCTGTTCCTGCTTCGCTGTATTTGAGCTCCTGCAGGATGCCGTCTTTAAATACCGCAAACTTGGTTCTGGTGTTGCCTATGTCTACAATAAGATTCATTGTGAGGACTAATGGCGGTAAATGTACAATTCTGATACAGAACCAACTGTTAATCCCATGCTAAAAACGGCAAGCCGTTTTCTCCAATTTTTTTAACTTTATGTTTTGTGTAAACCAAATAAGGATTATATTTGCCTCCGCTTTTAGCGATGGTACCTTAGCTCAGTTGGTAGAGCAACGGACTGAAAATCCGTGTGTCCCTGGTTCGATTCCTGGAGGTACCACAACAAGCGCAAAACCCACTCCAATTGGAGTGGGTTTTTTTATGCTCGCACGCGCCGCAAGCTCGCTTGCGTAAGCGGAAGAGTATAAAAAACTCAACGCCGAAGGCGGTGGAGTTTTGCATTTGCAAAAGAGGTAACAATGGAACTTTGAGCGATAGCTCAAAGAATCCTGGAGCAATATTTCTAGTTAGCACCAGACAGAGTCTGGCGCTAGCGGAGAATATATTTACCATCACCACTCCCGCGCCAGCGATAGCAGCGAAAACCCCACAGCGAGCTTGCGAGCGAGGAGTTGCAGCGAATAGCGCGGTGCCGAAGGCAGGCGCCCACAAAAACTAAATACTCCACCACGCCGATAGGAATTAAATTCCACTAAGCGCGTACCTTAGTGCTGCAACTATGGAAGAATTACTCATTGACTTGTACGGCGGACAGTTCGAACGCGAACTCCTGCAAGAGATAGCAACCGTTGGAGTTTTTAAAAACGTCCCGGCAGATACGGTATTGATGGATTTTGGCCAATACGTAAAATCGATGCCGCTTTTACTTAAAGGAGCCATTAAGATCATGCGAGAAGATCAGGACGGAGAGGAACTACTGCTCTACTTTTTAGAAAAAGGCGACACTTGCGCCATGACCTTGAGCTGCTGCATGGGCTTTACAAAAAGCGAGATCAAAGCGGTCACAGAAACCGATACCCAACTCATTATGATACCCGTTCAGCACATGGAGAGCTGGCTAGGCAAATACAAGAGCTGGCGCGGCTTTGTGATGGACAGCTATCACGACAGACTTATGGAGATGTTAGACGCCATTGACTCCATAGCCTTTATGAATTTGGAGGATCGAGTTATGAAATTACTGGCAGAAAAATCGCAGATAACGGGCAGTAAGGATGTGCGCAACACCCATAAAGAAATCGCCCAAGAACTACATACCTCTAGAGTAGTGATCTCTAGAATTCTCAAAAAACTAGAAAACGAAAAGCGCATTGCGCTAAATCGCAGCCATATCACCCTACTATAAAACCATGTGTGACCTGAGTTACCGTTTACCATTTTGCACCAACCTAAATTTGCCGCTGTAATCAAATATGGAGATCTTGGAAATTTTAGGATATATCGGTGCCCTTGTTATAGGGTTGGTTTTAGGCCTTATTGGCGGTGGTGGATCGATACTCACAGTACCTGTAATGGTCTATCTATTAGGATACAACCCTGTAATAGCAACGGCATATTCTTTATTTGTAGTAGGTGTCTCTGCTTTAGTTGGCGCCTTGCGCAACATACAAAAAGGGCTGGTTGACTTTAGAACAGCCATCGTTTTTGCTATCCCAGCCTTTGCAGCGGTCTACGCTACTCGTAAATACATAATTCCCGCAATACCAGAGGAGTTAGCCACCATAAGTGACTTTGTGGTGACCAAGGATATTGCCATCATGATCTTCTTTGCCTTTATCATGCTGCTGGCCTCTTTTTCTATGATCAGCAACAAGAAGCAAAAACAAGAGGAAGCCACTGAAGTAAAATACAACTACCCCTTGATATTGGTAGAAGGATTAGCTGTAGGTGTATTGACAGGTCTTGTTGGCGCCGGCGGCGGATTTCTAATCATTCCTGCTTTGGTCTTGCTGGCAAAATTACCCATGAAAAAAGCAGTAGCCACCTCACTGCTTATCATTGCCATTAAATCTTTGATCGGTTTTATTGGGGATGTAGAGAATCTGGAGATCGATTGGGGCTTCTTGCTACCCTTTACCGCTATTTCTGTTGTCGGGATATTCTTAGGTATCTGGATAGGCGGATTCATTGAAGGCAAAAAACTCAAAAAAGCCTTCGGCTGGTTTGTCTTACTTATGGCCGTTTACATCATTTTTATGGAGCTTTCAGCTTAAATCTGGCCCTTTTTACTTGATTTTATACGTTTTTACAATTTTTTCTCAAAACCGGCAAGCCCGAGTTTTTGGGTAAAACTTCATTAATGAAACCGCAAAGCGCAAGAAAAACCACAGCTTTGGAAATTTAAGCCATAGCAGCGCTACGGTTAAATTGAAAAGCGAATTGAAACGGTGGTTTTTGACGGGATATGCGGTTGGAATAGATTTTTTACCCAAAAACTTGGGCAAATGTAACATTCGTCACTTTTTAAGAATATTCCGCAACCTACTTTTGAACTAACAAACTTTTAAAACGTTCAATACGATGCGAATAGAACAAATTTATACCGGATGCTTGGCCCACGCTGCCTATTATTTGGAAGATCAGGGCGAAGCTGCAATTTTTGACCCCTTACGCGAAGTAGGGCCTTATTTAGATAGAGCCCAGAAAGACAACGCGAAGATCAAGTACGTTTTTGAAACGCACTTTCACGCCGACTTTGTTAGCGGGCACTTAGACCTTAAAAAAGCAACAGGCGCACAGATCGTATTTGGTCCTTTAGCCAAGCCTAGCTACGACGCTCTTATCGCAACAGACGGACAAGAGTTTAAAATTGGACGCTATACAGTAAAAGTGATCCATACTCCTGGTCATACCATGGAGAGCACCACCTATTTGCTTATTGATCAGCATGGTGAAATGCACGGCATTATAACCGGAGACACCTTATTTATTGGCGATGTAGGCCGACCCGATCTTGCTCAGCATGTAGTTTCTGACTTAACCGAGGAAAAGCTCGCTGGTCATCTCTTCGATTCCCTACGCAACAAGATCATGACCTTGCCAGATCACTTGATCGTGTATCCAAATCACGGAGCAGGATCTGCCTGTGGGAAAATGATGAGTAAAGAAACCACAGACACTTTGGGCAATCAGAAAAAAGTAAACTACGCCTTGAGAGCAGACATGACCAAGGAAGAATTCATAGACGAATTACTTACAGGACTTACCGCACCGCCGAGCTACTTCCCGCAAAATGTATTGATGAATATTAAGGGATACGAATCTTTAGATACCGTAATGCAGCGCGCTCAGCAACCATTGAGTCCAGAGGCATTTGAGGCTGCTGCCAATGAAACTGGCGCTTTGATGCTCGATGTACGCGATCCTGAAATATTTGCACAAGGCTTTATTCCCAACAGTATCAATATTGGCCTTAACGGAAACTTTGCCCAATGGGTTGGGGAATTGATCCCTAGTGTGCAACAGGAGATCTTGTTGATCACCGAACCTGGAAAAGAAGAAGAGGCCATTACACGTCTATCTCGAGTGGGTTATGACGGCGTAATTGGGTTCTTAAAAGGTGGATTTGACGTCTGGAGAACTTCAGACAAAGAAATTGACACTGTGAACCGCATTAGTGCTGAGACGCTAGCTGCCATGGTGAAAGAAGACGCTGTTTTGCTTTTTGATGTACGCAAAAAGAGCGAGTATGACTCGCAACACGTTATCGGAGCGACCAATGTCCCCCTTAACGAACTGAACCAACATCTCGCAGAAATTCCAAAGGACAAAGCCTTGGTGTTACACTGTGCTGGAGGATACAGAAGCATGATTGCTTCTTCTATGCTCAAACAAAGAGGTTGGGATCAAATTACCGATGTACAAGGTGGTTTTGCAGCCATAAAGGAGACAACTGTGCCAAGCACAGACTATGTCTGCCCTACCACACTCTTGTAGTTTTTTTAGTTGTTGCAAGCCCGGAGTTTTGGCTCCGGGCTAACTAAAAAAATGAACTCAAACGGACAGCCAACAGCTCGCCGTAGACCCTAGAACAACTAACTAAACATTACGCGATGAGTACACACCATCAAATTGTGATCATTGGCGGAGGAACTGCCGGGATCATGACTGCAGCGCAACTTCTGCGCAAGGATAAGAACCTCGACATTGCCATTATTGAACCTGCAGAGTTTCACTACTACCAACCGGCTTGGACCTTGGTTGGAGCAGGGACCTACGATTATGAGAAGACCAAAAGACCAATGTCATCTGTGATCCCGAAAGGGAGCAGTTGGATACGTGACTACGCGACTACTTTCTCTCCAGAGAAAAGCACAGTTAGCACTAAAGAATCCGGAGACATTAGCTATGACTATCTCATTGTAGCTCCAGGTCTTGTAATGGACAATAGCCTAATTGAAGGATTACAGGAAGCCTTTGATGCCGGTCTTGCATGTAGTAACTATACCGATCCCAAATACGTTTGGGAACAGCTCAAAAAATTCAAGGGAGGAAACGCAGTTTTCACCCAACCGGCTACCCCGATCAAATGTGGTGGAGCACCACAGAAAACAGCCTATATGTCTTCTGACTATTTGAGAAAGCGAGGACTGTTAGATAAAACCAATGTAGTTTTCGCTACACCGGGCTCAGTGATCTTTGGGGTGAAACCTATTCGAGAGACCTTAGAGAAGGTGATCGACAAATACGGAATTCACTTTAAACCCTTTTACGCGCCGCACAAAATAGATGTGGCTAAAAAAGAAATCATCTTTAAACGCGTTGGTCAAGGTGAAAAACCACAAATAGACCCTAACAATATTCTGGGCGAAAAACAGCTGGACGAGCAGCTAGTTAGCGTGCCGTTTGACTTCTTGCATTTGGCGCCACCTCAGACCGCCCCTAAATTCATCAAAGATTCGGTACTTGCTAACGATGCCGGGTGGCTAGAGGTAGATCAGTTCACCCTACAGCACAAGCGCTTTGAGAATATCTTTGGCTTGGGAGATGCAGCTGGCTTACCAACTGCAAAAACGGGAGCGGCAATTAGAAAGCAGGTTCCAGTTGTGGTAGACCGTGTTTTACGCTTGTTAAACAAGCAGCAAGAGAGTCAAAAGAGCTATAATGGCTACTCCTCATGTCCTTTGGTGACTGGTTACGGCAAAATGGTTTTAGCCGAGTTCGACTATGACGGGAACTTTATTCCAGACCCAAAACTCAAGCAGATGTTGGTCTTTGACAGCGCTAAAGAGCACTGGCGTTTATGGATGCTTAAAAAGTATGGCTTACCCTATCTTTACTGGAACAAAATGATGCGAGGAGCAGAAGTGTAACCTAAGTTACTTTCGGCTTCCGACACAGGAATTAATTTTGTAAAAATCTGTATGGATATGAATGCATTTTTGGAACCATGGCCCTGGTACATTTCGGGTATTTTGATCACCGGGGTCATGGCCCTTCTTTTATGGGGAAACAAGAGTTTTGGCGTTTCTGGGAATTTTAGAACCCTCTGCACCATGTGTGGCGCCAACAAGAGAGCCTCATTTTTCAATTTTAACTGGAAAGAACAGCGCTGGAACCTCTGGGTAATGGTAGGTACCATAATTGGCGGATTCATAGGCGCCAATCTGCTTAGTAAGGATACTGCTGTGGCAGTTTCTGACGATACCGCAGCGCTGCTCAACCAGTATGGCATCACTGATGCAAAAGAAGCTTACCTGCCCGAATTTTTATTCGGAATGGATGCCTTAACGGAACCTAAAGCCCTACTTTTCTTGATCTTGGGTGGTTTCTTGGTAGGCTTTGGAGCCCGCTATGCTGGTGGATGTACCTCTGGACATGCAATTTCCGGGCTGAGCAATTTACAACTCCCCTCACTTTTAGCAGTGATCGGTTTCTTTATTGGAGGCCTCACTATGATTCACTTAATTTTCCCAATACTTTTCTAATATGCGCAGTCTATATTTCTTAGTAGTCGGGATCTTATTGGGTATCACCTTATTCAAATCGGAAGCAGCTTCTTGGTTCCGAATATTTGAAATGTTTCATTTTGAGTCCTTTCACATGTACGGCATAATTGGCACAGCTGTTGGCCTGGGTGTAATAGTGGTTCAGATCATTAAAAGAAAAAAACTAAAAGGCTATAACGGCAACCCGATCACTTTTGCCGACAAAGAAAAACGCAAATACAGCTATATCTTAGGTGGTATTATCTTTGGCTTAGGATGGGCGCTCGCAGGGGCATGTCCTGGCCCAATGTTCACCTTGTTAGGTAGTGGATATTTAAGCCTGATCATAGTGATCTTGAGCGGTATAGCCGGAACCTTCGTTTACGGACTCCTCAGAGATAAACTACCACACTAAACAGAGGAATTTAGTACTTTGGCAGTAAACCAAACATCAAAATGAAAAAGCTGCCATTCTTGATTTTACTGTGCTGTTTCAGTGCACAAGCTCAAATTCTAAATGCGGAATCCCTGCGAAAAGTAACCGATACTTCTGGTTGGTCAGGGGCTGCTACTGTGAATTTTTCTTTAGCGCGGAACGTTACGGAACAGATTAGTCTAGGATCTGACATTCACTTGCAATACAAGAAGAACAAGCATTTGTTCTTGGTTAAGAACCAGATTGTTTTTCAAAAGGTAGACAACGAAGATTTCTTTAACAGCGGCATTCAGCACTTTCGATACAACAACAGATTTGCAGACCGTTGGGCATGGGAAGCCTTTGTACAAGGACAATACAACCGAGTGGCCAAGATTGATTTTAGAGGTTTGGCCGGTAGCGGGATGCGCTATAAACTTACCACCTCTGAAAAATACAAGTTCTACTTAGGAAGTTTGTTGATGTTTGAATACGAAGAAGTTGCGGACGGAGTAACCCCTACACAAAAAGATTTTAGATTGAGTTCCTATTTGTCCTTTAGTCTGTATCCGACAGACAATATTAGTGTAGTGAGCACGACTTACTATCAACCGCAGGTAGACAAGTGGCGAGATCATCGGGTGTCTAGCGAGACCAGTTTGGTATTTACCATATATGAGAATGTTAAATTCAACACCACTTATGTGTTTATTTACGATGCGTTTCCAGCTTTGGGCATACCGAATTCACAATACAGACTCAGCAGTGGACTCACCTATACATTTAACTGATTCGCATCCGCAGAAAAAACAAAAAAAGACAGCCCGCAGACGTAAGGGAGTGCCAAATAGCGAGACTACCTTTGTATCTTTACAAATTACAAAACCAGAGCGAGCTAAATCTCGTATATCTTATAAATAGACATTATGGCAAATTCATATTACGATCCGGCCGATCTGCGCAAATTTGGAAAGATCACCGAATGGAGTGAAGAACTGGGAACTAAATTCTTCAATTACTACGGAAAGGTGTTTGAAGAGGGAGCCCTTACGGCACGTGAAAAATCACTAATTGCCTTGGCCGTTAGTCATGTGGTAAAATGTCCATATTGCATAGACGCCTACACTAAAGACGGATTGCAAAGAGGCATTACCAAAGAAGAGATGATGGAAGCTGTGCATGCCGGGGCGGCCATTGAGAGCGGAGCCACTTTGGTCCACGGTGTTCAAATGATGAACAAATACAATAAACTAAGCATGTAGCTTACCCTTTATGGCGACAAAATCCTTAAAGAAACGCGAAAGCGAATTGGCCAATGCCCAAAGGCAATTGGAACTTTTGTCCAACGGAATCTTTGCCGATGGAGAACTGCCCACCTTTGCCGAAAAAATAAAGACTGTGGGGCAATTCCCTTTGCGTCCTAATAAATTGGAAATCCTTCAGATCAATGTAGGTTATATGTGCAATCAGGTCTGCGAGCACTGTCACGTAGACGCCGGACCAGACCGAAAGGAGATCATGACGCGCGAGACCATGCAGCAGTGTTTGGAGGTGATTCGCAATACTGGAGCTCACACCTTAGATCTGACCGGAGGAGCTCCGGAGATGAATCCAGACTTCAGATGGTTTGTAGAAGAAGCCGCTAAAGCCGGAATCAAGGATTTTATAGTGCGTTCTAACTTGACAATTATCCGCGCTAATAAAAAGTATTACGACCTACCGGATTTCTTTAAAAAACACAACATACACGTAGTTTCTTCCATGCCGCACTGGACCCGTGGAAAAACCGATAAGCAGCGTGGAGATGGAGTTTTTGACAAATCCATTAAAGCCCTTCAAGAACTCAATGACAGAGGCTACGGAATGCCCGATAGCTCTTTGCGCTTGGACTTGGTCTATAACCCTTCTGGTGCTTTTTTGCCGGGAGATCAGGCAAGTATGGAAAAGGATTTTAAAAAGGCCTTATTAGAAGACTTTGACATACAATTTCACAACCTTTTTGCCATAACTAATTTGCCTATTTCTCGCTTTTTGGACTATCTGATCGCCTCTGAGAATTACGAAGATTATATGTACCAATTGGTCGATGCCTTTAACCCATCAGCGGTGGCCAATGTGATGTGTACCAATACCCTTTCGGTAAGTTGGGACGGTTATCTTTACGATTGTGATTTTAATCAGATGTTAGGCCTCCCGGTCAATTCCAAAGTGAAGCATATCTCTGATTACAACGAAGATCTGCTTCAGAATAGAAACATTGTGATCTCTCAGCATTGCTACGGATGTACCGCAGGCGCCGGGAGTAGTTGTCAGGGAACTGTTGCCTAATGAAAAATATACTGATCTTATTCTTGCTTGCCATTGGCCCTGTAGTTTTTGCACAACAAGACTGGGATGAGCTCTTGGATAAATACAACAAAGGCTCTGTCCCTTATATCACAGCTCAAGAGGCCGCTGCAGCTTGGAGCACAGACGATAAGGTAATTTTTCTAGATGCTCGAGAAGTTGAAGAATTCGAGACCAGCCATTTACCACAAGCTATATTTGTGGGTTATGATGATTTTGATGCGGACGAGCTTCCGAGGCAAACCTTAGAACAGGCAGACAAGATCATCGTGTACTGTACTGTTGGGGTTCGGTCCGAAGATATAGGCGAAATACTGCTTAAAAAAGGTTTCCAAAATGTCTATAATCTGAAAGGTGGCATCTTATCGTGGAAGAACGCAGATTTCGTAGTCTACGACAGAAATGGCCAGCCCACAGGGAAAGTTCATGTTTACGGTCCGGATTGGGGCCGATGGTTAACTCGTGGAATTCCGGTTCATGACTGATGCAGCTTTAATCATATTCACGCGAAATCCGGAACTTGGAAAGTGTAAGACCCGTTTAGCTGCTACCATTGGCGATGCCAATGCCTTAGAGGTCTATAAATTCTTGCTAGACCACACAGTTGCTATTACAGAAGAACTGCCGTTTGATCGTTATGTGTTCTATTCGGAGCAGCTCCATAGAGACGACCGCTGGAACGAAACTATATTTAAAAAAGAAGTACAGGTATCAGGAGATTTAGGTCAGAAGATGCAAGCGGCTTTTGAACTGCTATTTAGCAAGGGTTATTCTCGCGTTGCTGTGATAGGCAGTGATCTGTTTGATCTGCGATCTGAAGATCTGATACGCGGGTTGGAAATGCTCCAAGATCACGAGGTGGTCTTAGGCCCTGCCCATGATGGAGGCTACTATTTTTTAGGCCTGACCGAAATGCATCCGCAGCTCTTTAAAAACAAAAATTGGGGTACCGACACCGTATATAAGGATACCCTGAACGACCTGGGGGAGAAAAAACTAGGAAAATTGCCTGTTCGCAATGATATTGATTATTTTGAGGACATAAAAGACAAGCCAGAATTCAAACCCTTTATACCAAAACATTTGCTATGATCAATTTGATAGAAGAGACCACAAAATTCTTAAAGACCAAAGGTTTCGAAAACCCGGAGATCGGGATCATTTTAGGTACAGGCTTGGAACGACTTCCGGAGCATATAGCTATAGAGGCCGAGGTGTCTTACAATCTTATTCCCAATTTCCCTACAGCTACTGTTGCCTTTCACAAAGGGAAGCTGCTTTACGGAAAACTAGCCGGCAAAAAGGTCATTGTTATGCAAGGACGCTTTCACGTTTATGAGGGCTACACCTTGCAAGATGTTACCTATGGTGTTCGAATCATGCATGCTCTAGGAATCAAAAGACTATTGGTTTCTAATGCCGCAGGAGCCATTAACCTCAACTTTAAAAAGGGAGAATTAATGCTTATTGACGACCATATCAATTTGCAGGGCGGATCTCCCCTGGCCTTTAACGGAGTTGATCAATTGGGCGATCGTTTTGTAGATATGGCGGCTCCTTATGACAAGGGCATGAACAATACCCTGGAATCCCTTGCCGAGCAAAGCGGAATTCAACTGCATAAGGGCGTTTATGCCAGTGTGGTTGGCCCTCAATTGGAAACCCGGGCAGAATACCGTTACCTCAAGATCATTGGCGCCGACGCTGTTGGTATGAGTACCGTGCCAGAGGTAATCGTTGCTAATCATTTGCGATTGCCGGTCATTGCTGTTTCAGTACTGACCGATGAATGCGACCCGGACAATTTACAGCCAGTAGATATTCCAGATATCATTGCCATGGCAGAAAAAGCCGAACCAGACATGATAGCCTTATTTAAAGGCCTAATTGAAACACTCTAAAAGAAAACGATCCTCAAGTAAGGAAATAAAAATATAAGCGACATAAAATGAACCGAGCTCGGTTCTAATCAAAACATATATGAGTTATTTAGACACCACCCACGATGTATATAAAGAAGCAGCCTTGACCCCAGATGTTGGGCTTTGCTGTACTACCAATCCCATTTGGGAGTTGCCGGGACTTAAGATCCCCAAGATCATGCAAGAGATGAATTACGGTTGTGGAAGCACCGTTCATGCCCGTGACCTGGTTAACAATCCGAAGATACTTTATGTAGGTGTTGGAGGCGGAATGGAGCTTTTACAGTTCAGTTATTTTTCGCGTCAGAAAGGAGGCGTAATTGGTGTCGATGTGGTAGATGAGATGCTAGAAGCCTCCAAAAAGAACTTTGTAGAAGCAGAAGCGCAAAATCCGTGGTTCAAAAGTGAGTTCGTAGAATTGCGCAAAGGCGACGCTATGAATTTACCACTAGAAGATAACAGTGTAGATGTGGCCGCTCAAAACTGCTTGTTCAACATCTTTAAAGAAGAAGACCTTAAAAAAGCCATTGCAGAAATGTATCGGGTGTTAAAACCACACGGTCGCTTGGTGATGAGTGACCCTACTTGTGAGCAACCCATGAACCAAACCCTGCGCAATGACGAGCGACTAAGAGCGCTCTGCTTGAGCGGAAGTTTGCCAATTTCGGACTATGTAAAGGCTTTGACCGATGCAGGTTTTGGAACTATTGAAATAAGAGCGCGTAAACCGTATCGCATTTTGGATCCGAAGAACTATCCGACAGACGAACTCATCTATATAGAGAGTATAGAAGTTGCAGCCATTAAGGACCCTATGCCGGCCGACGGCCCCTGTGTCTTTACCGGGAAAGCTGCTATTTACTTTGGAGAGGAAGATTACCTTGACGATAAGCAAGGTCATATCCTACTTAAAAATCAACCCATAGCTGTTTGCGATAAGACTGCTGGAAATTTAGCGGCCTTAGGTAGAGACGATATCTTTATTAGTGAGTCTACTTGGCATTACGACGGCGGCGGATGCTGCTAAACAGAACCCCATGAGATTTGCCAACCTACTTTTAAAAATTACCACACTTGGCCTTTTGGTCATGAGCTTTCAATCCTGTGGACTTTTAAGCGCTGCGGGGCTTAGCAAACAAGGACTATCGGCCAAGAAAGCGCCGGCAAACTTGACAGCAGCCCCACTCCAATCTTCCCAAAACCTCTACCACGGCAATTGGACAGAATTGCTTAAAAAACACGTGGACGAAGACGGATTTGTCGATTACAAAGGCTTTAAGAAAGACAGCCATTTGCTCAATACCTATTGCAATTACCTGTCCACCTTTGTTCCAGATGACACTTGGTCTGTTCAGGAGCAACTGGCATATTACATCAATCTGTACAATGCCTATACCATTAAACTCATAGTTGATAATTATCCTACGGCGAGCATAAAAGATCTGGACGGACCTTGGACTAAAGCCTTTGTTCCGGTTGGTGACAAGAAGCTAAGCTTAGGAGGTATTGAAAACAGTTTGCTTAGAAAGATGAATGAGCCGCGCATACACTTTGCAATAAACTGCGCCTCTTTCTCCTGTCCAAAATTGCTCAATGAAGCTTTTACCGCTGCTCGTATAGACGAACAGTTAGAACGTGTTACTGCGGAGTTTATCAATTCTGAACGTAACCAGATCAGCAGTAATGAGGTCAGAGTATCCCAGCTTTTCAACTGGTATGCCAAAGATTATTTGGTCCATGGAGTGGGTAGCGTCAAAGAATTCATAAATTCTTACAGCGAGGTAAAGATCGCTCCAGAAACCGAGCTGCAATTTTTAGAATACGATTGGTCGCTCAATGAACAGCAATAAGCCCAGATTAAGCATTATCATCCCAGTACTGAATGAAGAGGAACACCTCTTTACGCTACTGCAGCATTTGTATCCACATATGAGCTTTCCGTTACAAGCGGAGATCTTAGTGGTCGATGGAGGCAGTAGCGATAACAGCAAACTGGAGTTTGACAGGTATAAAGGGTTACATCCGGAGATTCGGGTAGATTGGATCCAATCTCAGACCACAGGAAGAGCAGCGCAAATGAACACCGGTGCTCGCTGGGCAAAGGGTGAGATCTTTTACTTTTTACATGCAGATAGTTTTCCTCCTGTTGGTTTTGACGCATTGATCTTAGAGCAAATAGCGAAAGGCAATCGCGCCGGCTGTTTTAGAATGCAGTTCAATTCTTCACACTGGTGGTTACGCCTAGCAGGCTGGTTTACTCGCTTTAATTGGAAGATCTGTCGCGGGGGAGATCAGAGTCAATTTATAAGCCGTGAATTGTTCGAAAATATTGGTGGCTTTGATGAATCTTACAGGATCTTTGAAGACAATATGCTGATAGCTGCTTTATACGAGCGCGGAGAGTTTACCGTAATTCAAAAAACCTTGACCACCTCTTGCCGGCGTTATGAAAAAACAGGTATTTGGCGTTTGCAATATCACTTCTGGATGATCTATTTAAAACACAGACGCGGCGCCGGACCAGAGAAATTATATAGTTATTACAAAAAACATCTGGCCTGAGCAGCCAAAATGTCTATCCTAAAAGTATTGACCTATCCCGAACACAAACCCTCGGGTGGCTTTGTCGGTTATCCCGTAGCCGTAATCGATACGAAATATGGCATTAAAGATGCGTTTGTGCATGAATCTAAGTCCGACTCCAGGATAGATCCTTAAGTTTTGACTATCGCCAAAATCGCTTAGGTCTCCCCCCGGGTTACGCCAACTCCCACTGTCGACAAAGACATTTCCTTGCAAGACGAACCAGTCTTTGTCGATAAGGGTGTGGCGGTATTCTGTATTGAGCACAATAACCCCAGTACCTCGGTCAATGATGTTTCCCACCCCGCGTATGTTCAAGTTGTTATCTACAGCAAAAGGAGCAAAAGGTGATTCGTCATTTGACGCTAGACCAACTCGCAATCGCGAGGCCCAGTTGCCGAGCTCACCCACGCGTTTGTAGTAGATAAAATCGTTCCAACCGATAAAGAAATCTGGTAAAACTGGTTCTGAACTCACAACGTATTGCAAATTGAGCATGCTGCGAAATCCTTCCAAATACTGAAAATAGAAATCGACATTACGGTATTCATAAATACCTTTAAAAAGTACCTTGTCTACATCAAAATCTAAGGGGATCCCAGTTTGTGTTGCTCCTGATACATAGTCATAATCTTCATTAAAGAAATTGATCCCCAATTGGGCCGAATGGAAGAAGTTAAACTGGTATAAAGCCAATGCCTCTATAGAGGTGTTGTTGTAGCGGTAGTCTGCATCCCCGGAATCCAAAAAAACCGGTTCTAGGGTGGTGATATCTCCATAATTCAAAGCCAGACCAAACTTACGCGAAAATAAATTCGGCGCTCTAAAATTCAATCCGAAGGAAGAAAAAATATCATCTTGGTAGAATCCACCGACGGTAATATTTCTACCTAGAAAATTGTATTCGTATAATCCTACTCGATAGGCAAATTCATCGTCGTTGGTGGTGTAAACATTGAGCTGCGGAATAAGGGTAAAATTATCTTGTACTCCGTATACCACTTTGACGGTCCCGTCTGCTGTAGGATAAACCTGATAATAGGCGTGTGAAACACCCGCTAAGCGGATCATAAAATTCACGTCGCGTTCTAGCTGAGTAGAATCTAGAGTCATTCCTGGTCTTAGCTCCACCAAATTCTGTAAAAAGGCCGTTTTAGAACGTTTATTTTCTTGAAAGACGATCTCGGAGACCTCCTGTGCGAAGCTTTGAAACGAGAATAAAAGAACTGCAATGCAGATTAAGGATCTCACTGATTGGCGTACTGTTGTTGAATAATCTTTTCTACAGGTTTATTCTGAGGTGTGAATTGACTGTCTTCTGTGCCTTTTATGCGCTCGTCAAAGGTGAACCATTTCCAGATAAAACCTCCCGCGAACCAGCTTTCTGACCATACCGATTCAAATAGTGCCTGCGTAGTATTTGTTTGCGCTTCTAAATTCACCGTGGTCTTGGTGTGATCGCTATCCCACGGCTCTTTCCCAGAAAAATCCGTAGAACGGTAACCGTACTCCGTAAAAAGTACAGGTCGTCCTACAGCAGCACTGACCGAAGCCAATTCCTGCTTCCACCTTTGCCAGCCGACTTTGGCTTCTTCTACGGTTGGCGTTTTACTCTCCGATACGGGAAAATAAGCATCAACACCTACGTAATCCAGTTGATTCCAAAAAGGCACCCGTTTGTATTCGTCCCAATTGGCGGCATAGGTGAGTTTACCCTTGTAGATCGCTTTGATCTCTGTGATTAGCGCATTCCAAAAATCAGGTCGGTTAACGATGAACTGCTCCAACTCAGTACCTATACAGAATAACTCGGCTCCAGTTTCTGCAGCCATTTGAGCATACTCGAGTACAAAGGAACGGTAAGAATCCTCTAAGGTTTTCCAATCTGCTTCTGTCTTCATTTTCATAAAGCCCGTAAACTCGCCACGCCAAATCCAGATCTGTGGTTTGACCATGACCTTTATGCCATTTTCTTTAAGCACTTTTATATACTGAGTTGCTCCTGCCCGAGTTTCACCAAACCACTGCCTTTCGGTATTGTGGATAATAGTTGGTGTATCTAAACTGCGGATAAAACCAAAGGGCATCACCGCAGCAAAATTGGCATTCACATCTAAAACGTGCTTTACCTCACTATTGTCTGTCGGATTTCTTGCCGCTACATAACTAACACCATTAATTAATTTGCGTTGCTCTTGGGCGCAGGACAAGGTCACAGCACCTATCAATCCGATGATAAAAATTTTAAGTGTATGGGCCATCTGCAATTTTATTAGCATATGAATTTACAAAACTCCCTCGGTTAAAACACGGCTCTTAACCCAATATTAAAGGTTTCCCCAAGGCCTGTATCGTTACCTCTTACAAAGTTGGTGTACAAAGCCTCTACGTTGAGCTCTTGGGTCAATTGGTATTTTAGTCCGCCGCCAAGCGCAGTAAAGTCTTGCGAAAAATTACTCCCCAGATCAATTAGTTGCGAGTGTTGCGCCAAGGCAAGTACGGTGAATTTACTGCTCGGGAAATAACTCAAGAATATTCCAGGAGTTAGTCTCAAACTGTTATTAGCAAAACTTGCATCCTTATCACCAAAGTTCAATTCAGAATTCAGTTCTGTAAATAACTGCCAATCTCCTCCAGGAAATGTATAGTCATAAAAGAATCGATTCTGCCAGATGAAACCATCTTGATCTAAAAAGACTCCCTCTTCTACCTCATTATCTACTAAAGGGATAAAAAAGGAACTCTGAATAGAGAAGTTATTGACATTCTTAAGCGGTACAAATTTCACAGAAGGCACAATGGAGGTGAAACCACTACGAGCCGTTGCGCGTTCTCCATCGAACTGAAAGACCTCTAAGGCGCTGCGATCTGCAATCACATTACTTCTAAACTCCAAGATCACCCCGAGATTCCAACGGCGGTTCTCACCGATACCTGTATAGGCTTCTAAGGTTGAAGTGAAGAAAGTTTCACGAGGCTCCGCGCCATCGGTAAAGGTACTTTCTGTTTGAGTGTAAAGGTTGTTGAACCATTTGAGGTCATACTGGCCCTTTCCAATTAATTTTGATGGGGTTAAGGTTTGTATAACGGACCCCGCTGTTTGTTCGTCATCTTGAGCCGTTAAGCCAAGGCTAATAAGGCCTAAGAAGACCGTTAGCATTATTTTCTTTTGCATAGTTGTTCTTTTAGTTTGTGCTTCTTGTGGTTCAAGAGTTATTGTATCAAACCCTTGAACACACAGAAGACTTAAAAAATGTATTATTGAGCGTTCAGGCGCCAGTCATAGCTATAGTAGCCAACTTTGGCTCTCTCCGCGATGGGGGTAGTTCGGTACTTGTTCAAAAACCCGATCAGGGTTTGCTCCTGCGTCACAAAATCTTCCTGGTACCATTTAAAAATCTCAGAGACGCCTACCTTCTTTCCTTTTATTCTGATGAAATCCGGATTGTTTACCGCCAGCTCTGTTTGCTGTTGTAAAAGAGATTCCACATTGTTGGAAGTGTAGGCTTTGCTAATCAGCGGGGGGCATCCTTGGGCACCACAAACCAGTACAAAATGTACACGTGCATCTTTGAATACAGCGCGTAATTTATTGTTTTCAATATCGTTTAAGGTTATCTTTTCACCACCTAAATTGTATTTGGTCTTGTCAAAGAATCCGGCTTTATCAAGGGGCGAATTGATGGGGTAATTGGTAACAATTCCCTTAATCACAGCAAGATTGTATGCGTTTATCCAAAAGGCTTGATAGGTATTTGCTGCGGATGGATTCACGCTTATCTCAGCGGCAATGCTCAGTAGGGCATCTAGCTCGGTCGCATCCGCAGCAATGCCCTTATAATCTACTTTTCCATTGGCAACATGCGCATTAAAAAATGCATCTGCCTTAGCAAAGAAATCGGCTGTTTGTGCCACCGATAGACCGGGTAGCATGAGCCATAAAAAAGTGATATATCGCAGTGAGATCATAGTCTATTTTTTTGGTTTTGATGTCCTTTAGGTCGAAGCCTTGATTTGATTACTTACACAGAAATCCAAAAAAAATTCTGAAACAAGAAATTCCAAAACCTTACAGTCACCAACAAAATTTAAAGCCATTCTAAATTGCTGATCTGTGTAATGTTGCTAACTTTAAGTACGACTGATCGCACAACTAACTCAACAGTATGGAACATATCGTAATTATTGGTAACGGGATCTCCGGCATTACTACCGCACGGCATGTGCGCAAATTATCTGATAATAAGATCACGGTCATCTCCGGCGAAACCGACCACTTCTTTTCACGTACAGCGCTCATGTACATTTATATGGGACACATGAAATACGAGCACACCAAACCCTACGAGGATTGGTTCTGGAAGGAAAATCGAATTGAACTTAAACGCGGCTTTGTGGAATCCGTAGACACGGCAAACAAGAGCTTGCAATTTGCAGACGGCAGTTCTTTGAATTACGACAAACTGGTGTTAGCCACTGGCTCAAAACCGAACAAGTTTGGTTGGCCCGGACAAGACCTACAAGGAGTTCAAGGCTTGTATTCCAAACAAGATCTAGACCTTTTAGAAGTTAATGCACCAAACAAAGAAGTTTGCAAACGAGCTGTCATTGTGGGAGGAGGACTCATTGGTATAGAACTGGCAGAAATGCTCAGTACTCGAGGTATTCCAGTCACCTTTTTAGTTCGAGAGGATAGTTTTTGGAACGGCGTTCTGCCGAGCGGCGAGAGTGCAATGATCAACCGACATATTAAAAATCACCATATAGATCTACGACTGGCTAGTAACCTGAGGGAGATCTTATCGGACGAGCACGGCCGTGCCCGAGCTGTTGTAATAGAAGAAACCGGAGAAGAGCTGACCTGTGACCTCGTAGGTCTTACGGCTGGGGTTTCTCCCAATATTGACTTTTTAAAAGACAGCGGCATTGAATTAGGTCGAGGTATTAAGGTCAATCGCCTTTTAGAAACTTCGGCCAAGGATGTTTACGCAATTGGCGACTGCGCTGAGCAACGTGAAGCTATAGGGAACAGACGCCCTATTGAAGCGGTTTGGTATACAGGTCGCATGATGGGCGAAGTTTTGGCGCAAACCCTTTGTGGCAACCCAACCGAGTACAAGCCCGGTCATTGGTTTAATTCGGCTAAATTCTTTGATATCGAATACCAAACTTACGGCTGGGTCTTTAGCGAACGCAACAAAAAAGACTACGAGCAACATTTTCATTGGACCCACCAAGATGACACCAAATGCATTACCGTGGCCTACCACAAAGACAGTAGACTCTTCTTAGGGATCAACACTTTTGGGATCCGCATGCGACACGATGTGTTTGACCGCTGGCTTACGGAAGCACGTGATGTAGATTACGTGATGGCCAATCTCAAACAAGCAAACTTTGACCCGGAGTTCTTTGCATATTTTGAAAACAGTATTAATAAGGCATTTGCCAATCAATTACAAACCGCATAATCATGAGTAGAGTCGATAAATCCATGAGCTTAGCCGGAGGGCCTCCAGTAGCCATGAAAACAGGACAAAAAATAGGCACCCTACTCGGTTTATTCGGTTTGGGCATCCTCACTTTGGCAACCTTCAATGTGAGCTTACCCAACCAAGGCTTGTGGCTTACCCTAGCCTTATTATCTATAGGTGGAGGTATATTGGTGTATAGCAAGTCTTTGTACAAAGACACCTTACCAGGAATAAAAAACCACGGCGTTTGGTTAAAATCTATCTCTAACCGAGGTTTTTGGGCTTGGGTAGCCGGGATCAGTTTAACCGGATTCTATATTGTACTTTACTTTTTTGCTGAGCTTTTAGGGCAAGGTACGGGTGGTGCAGAAAACACAGGACTCATTGGACTTTTTGACCCTTTGAGCTACGCCTTAAAAGGCCAACCCGCCAGCCAGTGGTTTGTATACGGAACGCTTTACACTTTGGCGATTTTGGCCTTTGGAATAAAATTCATCTGGAAATACCGCCACAATACCTACGAAAAGATCCGAACCGGGAGTGTGATGTTCTTTCAGACGGTCTTTGCGTTTTTGATCCCTGAGATCATGGCGCGTCTAAACGGCGATCTACCCTATTACGACCTTAAGAACGTTTGGCCACTCAACTATTATTTGTTTGATCAATGGAATGTGGATGCCTTACTGATAAATGGCAGTTTTGGCCTCACCTTACTTATCTGGGGAATTGCGACTATTTTGGTCATCACCCCTATACTTACCTATCGTTACGGAAAACGCTGGTACTGCAGTTGGGTTTGTGGTTGCGGAGGCTTGGCAGAAACGGCGGGAGACTCCTTTAGACAACTCAGCGATAAATCGAGAATGGCCTGGCGCGTGGAGCGTTGGGTAGTACATTCGGTCTTGGTTTTTGCAGTAGTGACCACCACAGGTGTAATTCACTCATACCTCGGAGACGGCAGCAAATATTGGTTTAGCCAAAGTACTTTTTTAATTAGCGTTGGAGTTGTACTAACGCTGATCTTTGGGCTGATCTGGAAATACAAAAGACACGAACTTAAAAAGGATGCTCGCTATGGAGCAATTGGTTACCTAGTGATCATTTTGGCCTTGATAGGCTTGCATTTCAGCTCGACCACCAATACGCTTTTACTATTTCAAACTCATGAGGTGCGATCTACTTATGGATTCTTAATTGGATCTGTATTTAGTGGTGTGATAGGAACAGGATTCTACCCTATTTTTGGAAACCGGGTTTGGTGTAGAATGGGCTGCCCGATGGCGGCTATTCTAGGCCTACAGCAGCGTCTTTTCTCTAAATTCAGAATCACTACAAACGGCGGGCAATGTATTTCTTGTGGAAATTGCTCCACCTATTGCGAAATGGGCATAGACGTACGGGCTTATGCTCAAAAAGGAGCTAATATTGTACGCGCCAGCTGTGTGGGTTGCGGGATCTGCTCCGCAGTATGCCCTCGCGGAGTACTTAAGTTAGAGAACGCAGATACTAAAGGTCGCATCAACTCCAATGATGTTTTGCTGGGTAATGATGTTGATCTTATGACCTTAGTAAATCAGAAATAATAAATGTTGTAAAAAAACACAGGTCTTTCGTTAGGCTCAACGCTTCGTATCGTCTAAGTCTGTGTAATGGAACTTCAACGAAAAATAATCATCGGTAGCCTGCTGCTCCTATTGGGGTGGCAGGCTACTTTTGCTTTAGAAAAGACCTACCACAAGAGCTACTTCCCAGATGGGCAACTAAAGGCCGAAGGCTGGTTGAAAAACCAACTAAAAACTGATTTCTGGATCTATTACCATCCCAACGGGAAAATAGCGGCAAAAGGACATTACCAAGAAGATACCATGCACGGTTATTGGCACTTCTACTATGCACAAGGTCAGTTAAAAAAAGAAGGGCACTTTGTCTGGGGAAGCATAGAGAATTGGTGGATTTTTTACGAACTTGGCAGCCGAAAGAAGAGTAAATTCCAATACAAGAACAACCAAAAGAACGGGTATTGTCTGCGCTATGTAGGCAACAAACTCGTACTTGCCGAAAAATATGTAGCCGACAAAAAGGTCGGTGAGTGGAGTTCGGTTCGCGAGTTTAAAAAAGACAATCCTGACATATCATTTCGATGAATCCCCTTATAAAAGTTATTATCCCTGCCTATAACGAAGAAGATTCCATAGGTAAGGTAATCAGAGATATTCCTGCTGCTGTTACTGAGGTAATAGTGGTAAGCAATAACTCAACCGACTCTACAGAAGTGCGAGCCAAAGAAGCAGGAGCTACTGTTTTACAAGAACAGCGCAAAGGTTATGGTTATGCTTGTTTGAAAGGGATGCATTATATCGCCTCCAATGAACCCTTGCCCAATATTGTTGTTTTCTTAGACGGGGACTATAGTGATTACCCCGAAGAACTCACTAAACTTGTGGCTCCTATTGTAGAAGACGATATTGATTTTGTTTTAGGGGCGCGGGTTCCAGAATTGCGAGAGGCTGGTTCTATGACCGGGCCGCAAATATTTGGCAACTGGTTGGCCACTACTTTGATGAAAGTCTTTTTTAGATCGCGATTTACAGATCTTGGCCCGTTCAGAGCCATTAAGTACGACAAGTTGTTAACCCTGAACATGGAAGACAAGACCTATGGCTGGACAGTGGAAATGCAACTAAAAGCGCTGAAAAAGAAGTTTAGCTACCGGGAGTTACCGGTCAAATATCGCAATAGAATTGGGGTTTCCAAGGTTTCTGGAACAGTAAAAGGTGCTATCTTTGCTGGCGTAAAAATCTTGGGGTGGATTTTTAAATACAGTATAAAAGGATGATACTCGAAACGCTCATATTGATCATTTATTCGGCAGCGCTGATCATGATATTCATGTATGCTTTGGCGCAGCTGAATTTGCTGTTCAACTATCTGCGTGCAAGAAGAACCCAACGCAATTCTCCAAAATTCGATTTAAACGACCCTTCACAGGTTCCTTATGTGACGGTCCAATTGCCTGTGTACAATGAGCTCTATGTTATGGAGCGTCTTTTGAGTAATATTGCAAAGCTCGAATATCCAAAAGACAAATTAGAAATTCAGGTACTAGATGATTCTACGGACGAGTCCTTTGAGAAAACGGCTGATCAGATCGCAGAGTTACAAAAGACAGGTCTAGACATTGTTCATCTGAGCCGAGAAGATCGTGTAGGCTTTAAAGCAGGGGCCTTAAAAGAGGGGCTCAAAACTGCCAAAGGAGAATATATTGCGATTTTCGATGCAGACTTTTTACCTCAACCCGATTGGCTAAAAAAGACCATTCCTTACTTTAAAGACGAGCAGATCGGAGTGGTGCAAACCCGCTGGGGGCATCTCAACAGAGACTACTCGCTACTCACAAGAGTTCAAGCTTTTGCCTTGGATGCACACTTTACTTTAGAACAGGTAGGGCGTAATTCTAAAGGCCACTTTATAAATTTTAACGGAACTGCTGGGGTTTGGCGCAAGACGTGTATTATCGATGCGGGAAACTGGGAAGGCGATACCTTGACAGAAGACTTAGACCTCTCATACCGCGCCCAACTCAAGGATTGGAAATTCAAGTATTTGGAAGAAGTGGAGACTCCTGCGGAGTTACCAGTGGTCATATCTGCAGCGCGTTCACAGCAATTCCGTTGGAACAAAGGCGGTGCAGAAAACTTTAGAAAGATGCTTTCCAGACTACTTAAGAGTCAGAACATTTCTGCAAAGACCAAAGTGCATGGAATACTGCATTTGTTAAACAGTACCATGTTCTTGAACGTACTTATAGTAGCGATCTTGAGCATCCCTATCCTCTACATAAAAAACGAGTATGAACACTTGAAGGTCTATTTCATCGTGATGAGTTTCTTTGTGATCAGCACGGTGATCTTCTTTATTTGTTATTGGTTCACCTACCGCAATATCTACGGTGGCGGCTGGAAGAATTTCTTAGAATATATAGGAATGTTCTTTACCTTCTTCTCGGTTGCCATGGGCTTCTCCTTGCACAATTCAATTGCAGTTTTAGAAGGTCACATTGGGAAAAAGAGCGAGTTTATCAGAACGCCTAAATTCAACATCAGCAGTTTAAAGGACAGCTGGAAGGGCAATAAATACCTCAGAAAGAATCTATCTCCTAACATCATAGTAGAAGGACTACTGATGCTCTACTTTGGCTTTGGAATGTACTCTGCCTTTGTGGTGGGAGATCAGGGGGGTGACTTCGGATTGTTCCCTTTCCACCTGATGCTCTTTATAGGCTTTGGCTATGTGTTCTTTAAAAGTCTCTTTAGTCGCGCCTAGAATTCAACCTCTACAGTCACTTCTTTTCCGTCACGCTGAACGATCACCTTTGTTTTTTGTCCTTGTTCAAAGGACGATAAGGCGCGCATATAGCTCATCATATCTGTCACGGTAGAATCGCCCATTTTTACAACGACATCACCCTTGATAAGACCAGCTCGCTGGGCCGGACGATCTTCTGACACTCCGTCTATACGCATCCCTTCTCCGCTGTATAAGTAATCTGGAACTACACCCAAGCCAACCTTGAAACGCGGCACCTCTTCGCTTTCGTTCTTGGTCTTCTTAAAGGCCAATTGTCCTTGACTACCTAGGTCTTTAACGATATCAAAAATATAGCCTGAAATAGCCTCCATACCTTCGTAGTTCAGCTTCTCAGCATCATCTCCTGGCTTGTGATAATCTTCGTGTTGTCCTGTAAAGAAATGCAAGACAGGAATGTCTTGTAGGTAGAAAGAGGTGTGGTCAGATGGTCCAACTCCAGACTCGTGTTCAGATACTTGAAAACGGTCGTTATTATTCACAAACAAGGTCTGCTTAAAAACTGGAGAGGTTCCAACGCCGTGCACAGCCAATTGCTTCTCTTCGTTGAGTCGACCGACCATGTCCATGTTGATCATATAAGTCACCTTATCCAAGTCTATGGTTGGATTCTTAGCAAAGAAGTTAGACCCTAGAAGGCCCAGTTCTTCTCCGGAAAAAGCGATAAATAGAAAGTTGTTCTTGATAAGGGCGCTGTCTTGTACCTTTTTAGCCAAATTGAGCATTACGGCCACGCCACTGGCATTGTCGTCGGCCCCGTTGTGAATGGCTTGCCCTTCTCGGTAAAGCGAACCCTCGCCGCCCATGCCCAAATGGTCGTAATGTGCACCGATAACTACGGTAGTTTCTGCTTTATTGTCTAAATAACCAATCACATTGGTCCCTGTAATGGTTGCGTCTGAGGCAATGCTGTCAAAGGTGGCTTCGCGATGTGGATCGTTAGAAGGCGTAAAGGTAAAGGTCTGATAGTAACCACCAGCTCCTTTGGGCTCCAAGCCTAAGGCGCCATAACGCTTCTGGATATAATCCGCAGCCATCAACTCATAAGGCGTTCCGGTATCTCTTCCCTGGAGTGAATCCGAAGCTAAAAAAGCCACATCATCTTGCATACTCACTGGTTTTTCAACTTCTTTCTTACAACCGATCAAAGCGATTGCTATTAGGATGCCAATAATTGCCCTCATATCCGTATTTTTGCACAAAATTAGTTCAAAAATGATCCGTATCCCAATCTTTGCTTTACTAATATTACTAATTGGTTGTAAGCAAAATACAGGCGAGACTCCAACCGAGAATCTCAGCGATGCTCAACCAAAAACCGAAGAGCGTCCTAACATGATGGAGATGAGTTCTGACACCCTTATCTATCCGGAGGAGAAGCACTTTAAAAGCATTAAACAGGTAACTTTTGGTGGCAACAATGCCGAAGCTTACTGGAGTTTTGACGACAAACAGATGATTTTCCAGTCCGATTACGGAAAATGGGGAGTGGAGTGTGACCAAATGTTCTTACTCAATGTTGGCGAAAGTCTAATGGACAAACAGCCACCGATGATCAGTACCGGACACGGACGTACCACCTGCTCGTATTTCTTACCGGACAACAAGCATATCATCTACGCCTCGACCCATTTGGTAGACGAGAATTGTCCTGAAGTTCCTTTACGCGAGAACGGTAAATACGTTTGGCCTGTTTACGATTCCTTTGACATTTTTGTTGCCGATTTGGAAGGGAACATCACAGCGCAATTGACCAATGAGCCTGGTTATGATGCTGAGCCTACTGTATCGCCTAAAGGAGACCGTATTGTATTTACTTCTACCCGTTCTGGCGATCTGGAATTGTATACCATGAACTTGGACGGTAGTGATGTGGTACAGATCACAGACGAACTTGGTTATGACGGAGGAGCCTTTTTCTCTCCGGATGGAAGCAAGATCATTTTCCGATCAAGTCGTCCAAAGACGGAGGCAGAGATCAAAGAATACCAAGACCTTTTGGCGCGAGGTTTAGTACAACCTACAGAAATGGAGCTTTACATCTGTAACGCAGACGGATCGAACCTAAGACAGCTTACCAACTTAGGCAATGCCAACTGGAGTCCTTTCTTCCACCCTTCAGGAGAGAAAATCATCTTTTCCAGTAATCACGAAAATGCCGGCGGATTTCCTTTTAACCTCTATATGATAGACCTGGACGGTCGCAACTTAGAGCGAATTACCCACGGCAAGACCTTTGACGCATTCCCTGTGTTCTCCAATGACGGTCGCTATTTGGCCTTCTCGTCAAACAGAAATAACGGAGGAACGCGAGACACCAACTTGTTTATCGCTGAGTGGAAAGACTAAGACTTGAATGCGCTTAAAACATATCTTAAAGGATCGCCTGCAGCAGTGCTGGCGATCCTTTTTAGTTTACTGGCCTATTATTATATGGGCTACCACCTAGAGCGCGAAGACTTCTCCACCCTTATACTAGGAGTCCTGTTGCTGTTCGGTTGTGCTGCAATTCTTACCTACAACCCCAAATTGAGTTTTTGGAAATTGGTTTGGATCGGTTTGGGCTTCCGACTACTGCTACTCTTGGCTTTACCCAACCTCTCTCAAGACTTCTATCGTTTTATCTGGGATGGCCGCTTGATCTTGGCTGGCCTCAACCCATACGATTATACCGTCTTTGAAGTCTTGACCGAGCAATACGTAAGCCGATTCCAAGAACCCATTAGAATCATTGAGGCCGAAGTCTTGTTCACGGGTATGGGTGATCTCAATACCAGTCATTACAGCAATTACCCGCCACTGAATCAAGGATTCTTTGCCCTAAGCGCCTGGTTGGGCGGAAGTTCCATTTTAGGAACGGTAGTGGCGATGCGCGTTCTGCTTATATTGGCAGACTTGGGAATCTTATGGGTTGGAAAAAAGATCTTACAACATCTCAGACTCGATTCCAGACGCATCTTTTGGTACTTTCTAAACCCTTTTATCATAATAGAACTTACAGGCAACTTGCACTTTGAAGGCAGTATGCTGTTCTTTTTATTGGCGGGGATTTTATTGCTGATCAAAAAACATCATGTCTTAGCAGCTTGTCTAGTAGGCATGTCGATCTCTGTGAAACTGATTCCGCTGATGCTATTGCCACTCTTCTTTAGGTATTTTATTCCGAAGAAGACCTTTCAAGGCGGCTTTAGAAATATGTACGAGTTCTATGGTCTTGCTATTATCATAGCCGCAGGGAGCTTTATGACCTTTTTTTCCCTTGACTTTTTGGACAACTTTTCTCAATCCATAGGCTTGTGGTTTCAGACTTTTGAATTCAATGCCAGTGTCTACTATATTATCCGCTATATTGGGTATCAAACAGTGGGTTGGAATATCATAGCCGATGTGGGCAAGATCTTACCCCTTGTCATTATTGGCGTACTGGTCTTATTGGGCTTATTCAGAAGAATTCGAAGCGCAAAAGACCTCGTGAGCGGGCTCTTATTGGCCGTGAGCTTTTACTTTTTGCTTTCTACCACTGTCCACCCGTGGTATATTGCCACTCCACTAGTACTTTCCATTTTTACGCGTTATCGCTTTGCGCTGGCCTGGTCACTTATGGTGTTCTTTTCCTATAGCGCATACGGATATGAAGGTTTTAATGAAAATCTTTACCTAGTGGCCTTAGAATATATAGTGGTATTAGCCGTATTTATCTGGGATTTGTGGAGGATCGGATTTAAAGCCGCTCCTAAAGCATCTTTAGATAGGCCACTTCTTGCTCAGAAAGATGACGCCAGCGCCCTCGAGGAAGATCCTTCTTTGTCAGACTTCCAATAGTTACGCAGTCCATACGAACTACCTGATATCCGAAGTGTTCAAAAATAGTACGAACAACACTGGTTCCTGTGTGTTTGATCTTTAAACCTACCTCTTTTTTAGGAGCCTTATCCACATAAGAAATGTCTTCTACTTGGATCTCGTTATTATCGATCTTAAAACCTTCTTTGATCTTTCTAAGGTCTTCGGCCTTTAAGTTCTTGTCTAACTCTATATGAAACAAACGCCCTGGAGCTTTTGGAGAATTCGTGAATTTGGCGTTGATAGCAGCATCGTTGGTGAACAACAATAAGCCTGTGGCATTGCGCCCCAAACGACCAATTGGCTTGATGTTGGCTTTGGTACTTTTAGCCACCAGATCCATTACCGTATTTCCCTTTTCTGCACTGGTAGTCACGGCAAAGCCTTTGGGCTTGTTCAACAAGACATACGCATTTGGCTCAGGTTGAATACGAGCGCCATCAAATTTTACCTCATCGCCCGGTTGAACGCGATAGCCCATTTGGTCTACCACTTGACCATTAACCATCACCTGGCCGGTTGCGATATACATATCAGCCTCACGGCGGGAACATATCCCACTATTTGCAATGTATTTGTTCAGTCTGATTCCCGACTGCTCTTTCGGTGCCGACTTCTTTGCTTCGGACTTTTTAGCCGGACCTTTTTTAAAGTTGGCGGATTTGTTGTTGGAATTGCCTTTTCTACCTCCTCGCTGCATGTCTTAAAATTTGCCGCAAAGATAGTATAAAGGTGAATGCAAAAATTTTTAATCGTTAAAACTTGCAGTAGATTGTCTTTGCCTATTTACCTGAAGCTGAGTCACGTCCGGACGAGAGTAATGCCCAACCGGATCAAAGTTCTGTCGTTCTTGCAAAACACGCTCATAATCTAGGGTCGCATAGATATTCCCTTCTTTGTCTAGGACCGGAGGAATGATCCATTCTCCGTCGGGGCCAGCTATAGCACTCCCTCCATTGGCCAAGACCTCAGGAGCATTTTTAAGCAGTTCTTCTAAATAGGGGGTGTCCTCTGGAAAGTTTTCCGGACGCATCAAAGCAGAAACAGAGATCACATAGCTCCGACCTTCTCTAGCCATAAATCGGGTAATATCTTTGGTGTTGTGATCGCTTCCTGGCCAAACAGCAATATGCAGATCTTCTCCTTGGGCGTAGAGTGAAGCACGAGGTAGCGGCATCCAATTCTCCCAGCAGTTCAAGCCTCCAGCGGTAAATCGCTTTAGGGAATGAACACGTAAACCGTGACCATCTCCCGGGGACCAAGTTAGGCGTTCGTCATAGGTTGGTTGCAACTTTCTGTGGACCGATTGGATCTTTCCTTGCTGATCGATATAAACCAATGAAGCGTAAATACTTTTTCCGCCTCTATCCAAAGGGCGTTCTATGATTCCTAGGTAAACAGCCATTTGATGCTTAGCAGCTAAAGCACATACGGCATCGAGCTCCCCCTTTTCAATACAAACCGCATTGTTAACATAATGAGCATGTAAGGTCTTGTTGATGTCTAAATTCCATCCAGCGCCATGAGTCAAAGCCAACCAAAAAGGATAACCCGGCACTAAACCTTCACCAAAGACGATCAGCTCTGTATCTTCTTTTGCAGCCAGTTCGATCTGATGGGCCACTTTATCTAAAGTCGCTTGCTTGTTGAGCCATACTGGCGCGATCTGGGCCATGGCTACTTTTAAGGTGTTGGGGTTACTCATTATAAAAATCGTTTCAAAATCAGATCGACATTGATCAGTACTATACTAAAGACGCCCAGGACAATGATTCCTTTCAGCAGGCCGTGTAAAATTAAGTAATGTAGCTTTCTTTTAGAACGCCATAGCACCACCAAAAAACCTATTAAAGCCAGTCCGCTAGCATAAAAGTAATAATCCATATAACCGACCTCGTAATAGGTAAGCAGTAAAATGATGGGTATCAAAGTAGAAATACAAAGCGCTGTTATAAGACCTTTGGCAGGATGCTCTCCAAAGACTACCGGAACGGTCCTATAGTTTAGGGTAAGGTCGCCTTTTAGGTTTTCGAGGTCTTTCACAACTTCTCGCATCCACAGCAATAAAAACAAAAAAGTGGCATGCACAAAAATCACTGTATCGAAGTTGCTGTAGTAAATAAAGACCGCAAAAAAGGGAGTTACCGATAGCATGGCGGCAATGATATTTCCTAGGCCAGTAATTCTCTTGAATTTGTGAGAGTAAAGCCAGATTCCGAAGATATAAGCCGAGAAGAAAATTACGGCTCTAAAAGACACATAACTGGCAAAGACCACAGACATGAAGTTGAGCACAAAATAAACGCTGAGTTTAGTCCGCTGACTTACCAAGCGATCTAACATAGACTTTCTCGGTCGGTTGATCAGGTCCTTTTCACTGTCGTAAAAATTATTGATTATATAACCTCCTGCTATGGCCACAGCAGAAGCCAACACCAGCATGAGTAGATTAGGATCAAAGACCACATCGGCAAGCGGCAGTTGTGGCGCCAAAATGTAAATGGAAGTGAGGTATTGTGCTATGACAATGACCAGAATATTGTAGCCTCGAACCACAGAAAACAAGCTCAGCGCCTTAGATATGAGCAGTTTGTTTTTACGAGACAACATATTGTTGTAAGCTAAGGATTCTTAAAGGAGTCCGAATTAAAAGGTATATACCACTTCTAACTTATGACCTTGTAGGGCTTGCTGGGCCTTTTCCATGTCTTGGGTAAAGCCTAGCATATATCCACCGCCGCCAGAACCACATAATTTTAAGTAGTAGGCATTGGTCTCGATTCCCTTTTTCCACAAGGTGTGAAATTCTTTAGGGATCATCGGTTTGAAATTATCCAAAACTACCTTGGACAAATGCTTTACGTTGCGGAAAAGCGAACTCACATCTCCTTTGAGAAAATCTTCTACACAGGCATCGGTGTGCTTTACAAACTGGTCTTTAAGCATTTTTCTGAAGCCTTCTTGCTTCATATTCTCCATAAAGATTTGTACCATCGGTGCAGTCTCGCCAGTTGTTCCACTATCGAGCAAGAATACAGCTCCCTTACCGGCCTGGTGCTGAGAAGGAATACCAGCAGGCTCAATACTGTCTTTAGAGTTGATCAAGATCGGTAGACTCAAGTAACTGTTTAGTGGGTCCAATCCAGAGGACTTTCCGTGGAAGAAGGATTCCATGGCACCAAAGATCTGCTTGAGTTGCAGCAGCTTTTCACGAGTCAGATTCTCTAAAACAGTGATCTTGTCTGTGGCGTATTTATCATAGACCGCTGCAACCAAAGCACCGCTACTTCCTACACCGTACCCTTCTGGAATACTAGAATCAAAATAGAGTCCATTCTCGATATCGGACTCTAGTGCGGCAATGTCAAATTGAACCAATTCTGGTTGTTCTTGTTGCAATTGCTTTAAGTGCCCTGCAAAGCGTTTTAAGCTCTGATTGGAACGATGTGTCGCTACAGTCTTGTGCTCGTCTATCTTTAGGGCTCCATTATAAAAGTTATAAGGGATAGACAGGCCTTTAGAATCTTTGATGATACCATATTCGCCAAAGAGCAAGATTTTAGAGTAAAAAAGAGGTCCTCTCATGATACTGTATTGGGCGTAAGGTAGGTAAAAATGTTACATCCTACTTTAGTATTACAAAAATACAACATGATTTTCACTTAAAGAGTAAAATCCTACCTAAATAAAAGACTGGTTATTAAAGCCTTACCGCGCCTTTCCCGACGCCATCGTGTATATAGGCTCCATTTTTGCAATGGGCTTTAAGCTCAGCATCGATCAAGTTGCGCACGGCTTCTTTATGTATAGCAGGATAGAGCAGATGCACATTGGCACCGGCATCTAAGGTAAAACAAGCAGAAACGCCAGTCTCTTTTCTAAAACTCCAAATACGGTTAATGATGGCTAAGGTTGCCGGTTTCATTAGTATAAAATAAGGCGATGAAGTAAGCATCATAGCATGCAAACTCAAGGCTTCGGATTCTACTAAGGCTATAAAGGCTTCAAGGTCACCTTTTGCCAGAATTGGTTTAATGGCTTTTAAATTGTCATTGGCCTGAGCAAATCGCTGCTCCGCAAATGGATGTCCGTGCATAAGGCCATGTCCTACAGTACTGCTGACCACCTTTTCGCCAGTATCGACCAAAAGAACGGTATCGCAAAAATCTTGAAAAACAGGATGAACCTCCTCTGGGTATTGCACCGCAAAAAGGTCACTAGAGCCTTCAACTTCGGGATGCTCTCCCCAGACCACTAGGCCTCCTTCTATACTTCGCGAGGCGCTACCAGAACCCAAACGAGCGAGAAAAGAGGCTTTTCTGCGGAAAGCATCTGCGTTCATTGGAGCATCTCTTAATTGATCTTCTAAGTCCAGAAGACAAAGTGCAAGAGCACTCATCCCACTAGCCGAAGAAGCAATCCCGCTACTGTGGGGAAAACTATTGCTGGTATGTAGTGTAAAGCTGTACTGCTCAAGGAAGGGCAGATAAGGCTTAGCTACGTTGAAGAACTTTTCGATCTTTGGCACAAAATCCTCCTGAACCTTACCATCTAAAAGGACGGCAATATCAAAACCAGTTGGCTCCTTTTGGCTAAACTCTAAACGTGTAGAAGTAGCACAGTGATCTAAGGTAAAACTAATGGATGCATTCTTGGGCAGTTGTTGCCCGTGTTTCCCCCAATATTTCACCAAGGCGATATTGCTGGGTGACTTCCAAGCAACAGAACCAGAAGTCACTGTGTTGGTGTATGCAGAAGGTAAAAATTCCTGATGTAGTGTAGCCATGAATGCAAAGATACTGAATGGTAACATTTCATTTGTTTAGAATGCCCGAAGATCCATAATACTATTTTTTTGTACATTTATAAAATGAACGTTCATTCAATTTGAATGATAAACAACAAAAAAGAAAGATTACATCGCTCCGCAGCATACTTAGCAGACCAGCTTGGCCTGCACGCTACCTCTATGAAAGCTATTGCCAAGGATGCGAACATAGCCGTAGGCACTATCTATCAATTCTATCCCTCTAAAGATTCACTTTACGGTCAATTACTCGCCGACTATTATAAAGATTTAACCACCAGCCTCTCTACCCTTGCTGCTGACGGCGACTTTAACATCCTTATATCAACGATCTACACTGGCCTTACGGAGTTCATGAAAAAAGACAAGACTCGTTTTAAATTGTTCTTGCAATTACGAGAGTTGAACAATTATGTCAGCCTTGCCGCGGATGCGCAGCACGAATTCGAATCCGCTCTTGCTCAGCGCATGGAAGTTGGAAAAACGCAACTGTTACTCAAGAATTTTTCAAATAAGGGTGCTGGCATTCTATTCTTCGACCTACTTTGTAGCCATGCGAAGTTTCATTTCGAGCATACGCACGATCAAGCCTGGAATAGTCCAGAACTCTTCTTAAATGCTGCAATAGACGCGCTTTTTAAATAGTATTACTGAGGTCTTGAGCAATTAGAAACGCTCCTGTCCACGCGTTTTGAAAATTAAACCCTCCGGTCAAGGCATCGACATTGATCACCTCTCCGGCCATATACAGCCTTGAGACGATCTTACTTTCAAAGTTTTTAAAATTGAGCTCGCTCAGCGCAACACCGCCAGCTGTAACGAACTCATCTTTGTATGTGCTTTTTCCTGTGACCTGATACACATCTTTGAGCACAGTGCTTGTCAATTGCTGCAGACTAGTATTGGATTGGTCACTCCATAAGGCCTTAGGGTTAAGTCCAGCTCGGTCCAAAAGATAGCTCCACAAGCGCTTGGGCATGTCCAACTCATAGCCATTTTGTAATTGTTGCTTGGCTCGCTTAAGGCGCAAGGACTTTAAATACTCAAAGAGCTCTTGCTCTGGCAGCTCCAACCAGGCCAAGCGAATATTGAATTTATAATCACAAACAGCAAGTTCTCTGGCAGCAACAGCTGAAAGTTTTAAAATTCCTGGACCACTAAGCCCCCAATGTGTTACCAGAACCGGACCCGCTTGACTTTGCCATGCCTTCCCTGCGTCGTTAAGTAGTTCGACCGTGGCGGGTTGACTCAATCCTTGTAAGGCCAACAAGGCCTCATTGTCTATATTAAAGGTAAAAAGCGATGGGACTGGCGGGACTATGGTATGACCCTTGTCGGCCAGTAATTGCCAGATCTTCTTGCTGCTCCCAGCAGTGATAACAACTGCCTTAGCTCTAAAATTAGAAGTAGTAGTGTTTAACTCAAATCCGGCGGCAGCTGGTTTCAGACCGACCAAATTCTGTTGTAGTAAGACTTCGATTTCTAAACGTTCTACAGCTTCTTCAAAACAAGAAATAATGCTTTGGGAACTGTCCGATATAGGAAACATCCGGCCGTCTTCTTCTACTTTTAGTACTACACCTCTTGACTCGAACCATGCTACGGTATCGCCTGTCATAAACTTGTGAAAAGGCCCTAACAATTCTTTCTCTCCTCTGGGATAGTAGGCTGTCAATGACTTCGGATCGAACTCAGCATGGGTAACATTGCAACGTCCACCTCCAGAGATACGCACTTTTTGCAAAACGGACTTTGATTTCTCTAAAATGACTATTTTGAGATCTGGCCTTTGCTCGGCCAAATTGATGGCACAGAAAAACCCGGCACCACCACCACCAACTACGACCACATCATAGGTCAATGTATCCATGGTCTAAAGATTTAACACCGTGTGCAGCATGCTTGCATAATCCGGAATACGGCCCACGTTTTGAAGTTTGATTGCCGCTGTCTTAAGACCTGTACTCATACAATCTCTGGGAGACATCTCTTTTAAATAAGCAAATAGGAATCCGCTCCAAAATGCATCTCCGGCTCCCGTGGCATCCATGATCTTCTCCACTTTCATTGCTGGCAGTTCAATAGGCTCTACACCTGGCTGCGATAGCATGGCCCCTTTTTTACCTAGGGTAAGACAGATCATTTTAGCACCCCAATCGTGTAAGGTCTTAAAGAGTTCTTTCGGTTCGAGCGCATAGCCAAAAATACGTTCTACATCGTCTAGACTTGCCTTTATAAGGGCGCCGTAAGCACAATATTTCTTTACCACTTCTAGAGCCTCTGCTCTATCTGGCCAAATAGAAGGTGCGTAATTGATATCAATGCTCACCGTAGCTCCAGCGCTATGGGCAATTTGTGCTGCTTGTAATATACTTTCTCTTGCCGGTTGACGGCTAAGTCCAAAACAACTACAGTGAAAAAGTCGAGTTCTTTTGAGATCTTCTAAAGGAAGCCGCTCGGCACTAATCTGATAATCTGCAGCGCGCATAGGAATAAACTCCGGACTGCCTTCGGTTCGTGACACAAAGATGACCGTAGTTGGGTGCGCTTCTACTTCTTGCAAGCCATTAAGGTTAAGCTCCGCTTCCTCAAAGCGCTCTTTAATATAGGTGCCAAAGCCGTCTTTACCAATGGCAGCGATTAGGCCTACATTTAAGCCAAATCGCGCCAAATTCATGGCAACGTTTGTTGGAGATCCACCTAAATATCTGTGATAGTCCTTTATTTCTGCTATAGGTCGCTCTTTTTGATTTCCTATAAAATCGATCAGGGTTTCCCCTGCGCAAATGATATCGAGTTGCTCTTTTTGGTCCATTAAAATAATTGTTCTGGAGGCGTGAGTTGGTTTAGCTCCTCCCGTAATTGATTGTTTAAAAAAGTAAGGCCGTATTGGAAGGAGGCGTTCATCCAGCCAAAGCCTTCTGTGGTAATATACTCAAATTCGGTTCCTACATTGCCGTATTCTGCAAAGACCAGATGTGTTGCTTTTACGACATCGTATTTCTCTGGAATAGTCCCGTTGTAATCCGCAGCATTTCGCACTATCATATAAAGCCATCGGTAAACGGCCTCCTGCAATTCTTTATGAAAACCATAGGCTTGTAAACCTTTCCAGATCATCATCTGATGCGGAGCCCAACCATTGGGGTAATCCCATTGGCGTTGTGGTCGCTCTGGGCCAATAGCTCCCCTGCTTACTGCATCACAAGAAGTAATACCTCCTTGCTCCATAAGTTTTGGCAGCAGATTTTCTATTAAAGCTTGTGCTTGCTGCTGGGAAGCCATGCCGCACCAAAGTGGTGTTAACGCGGTTGCAGAATTAAAAGCTACTTGTTCATTGAGGTTGATGTTGTAATCGAAATAAGTACCTGCGGACTCATTCCATAAATATCGGTCTACCAATTCCTTTCTCTTTGCAGCAGCTTTGGTGAACTGCCCGCTGTGATACACCTTGTCGCCAAAAACAAAATGATCGTCAAAAACCTCTTTTATCAAATCGGCAAAATCGGTTTCGTATTTATAGAGAAAGGCATTGAGCTCTACCAAGACCAGATCTGCACAACGGCCTTCCAAACGGTATGAAGTATCATGACCCGATTCTCTTACAGTTCTATCATGTACAAAATAGGTGTCTAAGGCCTTATTCTTTATAGTGCCGCTAGTGTACTGGTCGATGTATTCTTTTATGCTGATACCAGCCTGCTGGGCGTGCGGACCAATAACGGAATCGTAATGACCAGATTCTGCCTCCGGAGTGATTCCAAGGCCTTCTGCCAAAAATTGGTTGAGTCCTATAGTAGTCAATCGTTTACCCGGCACCATCCAAACAGTTTCGTATTCTGTGATAGCCGTGGCCAAATGGGAAGCCAGCCATTGGACGTCCCCAGTCTTCTCAAATACTTCTCGGATCTGACTCGAATAGAAAGGCGGTTGTGTTCGGGTGAGGTAGTAAGACCTATTTGCGTTCAAAATCTTCCCGTAATGCTGAATTTGATATTGAAAGTTATCGGCCATGGAAAGCGCCAAATGCGTCTTGCCGTCTATATGCAAACCTATGCTCTCAAAATAGGAATCCCAGCCATACATTTCGTTAAAACGTCCACCGGGAACAACAAAAGGTGCACCTCTCAAAGCATCATCTTGCTGATAAAGCCGCAAGGCGAGAATTCCTGGTTGATTATTCAAGCTAGCTACATACTCTGGAGTAATATCTTCTGGCAATTGTACCACCTCAACAGAATGAGCTGCCTCAAGTGCTTTGTAATAGTCTAAGGCTATCTTATCTCCAAAGGGCACATAGACCTTTAGGGCTTGTTCTGCTAAAAATTCATTCTTAGTATCGGAGATCAAAGCTGCGATTCCGTCGGCATCTAGGCTACGCGTAAGACCGTCCCAAAAGTAATCACGGATCATACGCGAAACCCTATCGGCAGGAGGCTCTTCTAATTTGCTCAATGGAATCACGGTCTGGCTAGCCCCTTCTCGCTGGGCAATAACCAGTTCTTGTAACAGATTGGACAGGAAATATGTTCCCTTAAGCATATAGGCCTCGCCAACTGTATTGCTTAGTTTAAACGCTTTAGGCCCCTTATCATTGATAGTGATCTTTTTGTCTCCATCGGTGTCTTCTTGGGCCAAGAGCGCTTCTAGTGTTGCAGCTATGTCTAGTCTGAACTCCATGAGTGGTACGGCTAAATTATGCAGTCAATGCCTGCTTTTGGATCATTCGATAAAAGATCCAGATCGCAATTAAGATCAAAGTTACCGGAACCAAAGCAAAATAGAAAGCCGTTGCTCCGTCATAGGCCTCAAACACATGGCCGGTAATTATAGATCCTGTGGTTCCTCCTAAAGCAGAGAAGATCACTATCAAACCAGAAACGGAGCTGTGCATATACTTGGGCTGCGAGCTCAATATCGTTGAGTTTATTGTCGGATAGATGGGCGCCAAGAAAAAGCCCAATAATGGCATTAGGTATACCACCAAGGGTGCATTGGTCCAGCTGATGTTACCACTAACTTCGGTAGTCCCCGCTAAAGGCAAGGCAAGTAAAATGATCGCCGCTACGGCTAGTAAACAAACCGACAGGACATAAATCCATTTGATCCTTGCCAATATAGCTCCGGAGGCAAAACGCCCGATCATGGTCGCTCCACCTAAAACCGCTCCAGCCTGAATTGCCATAGACGATGGCGTGCTTAAAATATCTTGATAAAAGGTCGGAAACCAAGTCTGGAAACTCTGTTCTATAAGTACGTACAAGAAAACGCTCACTATAAAAACCAAGACCAAAGGCTTGGCAATGGTTGCGAACATTTCGTAGAAATCTTCTTTTAAACTGCGTGATTCTATCTTCGCGGCACTTTCATCTAGTTTTGAGAAGCACAATACAATTAAGGCCAAAAGCGACAATCCACCTAAGAACCAGTACATATTGTACCATTCTTGTGACTTCGGATTGGCATCGTCCACAAATAAACTAAAGGCTACATTACCCACTAGAATTCCGGCCATAAAGAAGGCCTCCAAAACGCTCATAAAACTGGCGTGTTGTTTAGCATCGTCGGTAACCAATCCAATGGTAGCAAATACCGAGACCTTGATCAGCGCAAAGGAAATTCCAATGGCCATAAAAAGCAGCTTAAAGTACCAAAACGCATCGGTAAAAGGCATTAAACAGCAACAGGCTGCAACCAGGATCAGACCGATTATCATGGACCTTTTAAGACCGATCTTGGGCAAGAAAGAGGCCAATAAAAATGATGTAATAGCTATAGGCAGGTCTTTAAACCCTTCTAACACGCTAGCGGCATCTTTAGTGATATCGTAATTGCGTTGAACCTGTAAAATAACCGTCCCTACGCTGTTGAGTAAAATTGCAAATACAAAGTAATTGAGCAGCAGGGCTATTTTAATTCCGAGTCCTTTCATGGCTATTTTTTAAATGCTAATCTTGCTGAACCTTAAGCCTCATGGCCAACACTCCAGCGATGATAAAAAAGACTCCGGCGAACAAAATGGCATTGATAGCACTATTGCCTAAAGCAAATTCAATGAGTGGTCCAAAGGATACGGTTTGAATAAGCATCGGAATAACGATCATCATATTCACGATTCCCATATACACTCCTCGACGGTCCGCAGGGATCACTTTAGAAACCATAGCGTATGGAATACCCATCATAGCAGCCCAACCGATACCAAATAGGATCATTGGTAAGAGAAGTACATACTCGTTCTTTATGTAAGGCAGAGCCAACATCGCCAAACCGGTAAAGAATAAACTGATCACGTACACTTTTTTCGAACCAAATTTCTTGGCAAAAGGTACCAAAGCTAGTGCTACGATCATGGTCACAAAATTGTAGGTTCCGTTCATAAGTCCAACTTGCGCTAAGGCCTCGTCCGCAGTAAGTCCCGGAAGCGAAGCTTTGAGCATTGGAGAAATAAACTGCCAGTAAATGAACAAGGCATACCACTGAAAAAAGTAGACCGCAGATAGTTTCCACATGAACTTGGGCATATCCTTGATGGCTTCGGAGGTCTCCATGAGCGGGACCAAGAGATCGCCAAATTTTTTGATACTCTTATTGTCTGGATTATTCTTGATGAGTCGATATAAAAAGGACAGCCAGAATAAGGCGATCACAAGCATTATGATCACCAATAGATTGTAATTCTCGTACAGATAAGGCCAAAAATAGGCAATACCCATACCTAGTAAAATAGGAGCCGAAAGTACTACTACTAAGGCGCTAACAACCTGAATCAGCGGATGTGGTTTACCTTCGTTGAATTCACGGATCTCTGCCAGTTCTTCGTCTGTAGGTGGTATTTCCGGTGTTTTCCAGACCGACCACAGGACAGTTGCAATAGAAGCGAAGGCCCCTAAAAAGAACGAATAATACACCCAAGTTGGAATGCTGGAGCCACTTGTAGCAGCCTCGGCCCCACCGCCAAACCAATCTTGGAATAAGAAAAGTGAAAAATTAGCAATGGTAATACCTGCCCCAACGAACAAGCTTTGCATTTGATAACCAAAAGTGTACTGCTTTTCAGGTAACTTATCACCCACAAAAGCACGGTAGGGTTCCATAGCAGTATTGTTTGCCGCGTCTAAGAGCCAAAGTAATCCTACGGCGAACCATAGTTCCGGACTAAAAGGGAAAGCAAACAAACACAAACTGGCCAAGATAGCTCCTATGAGGAAGAAAGGTTTTCTTCGGCCCCATTTTGGCGACCAGGTCTTGTCAGATATCGCTCCAATAATTGGTTGGATCAATAAACCCGTTACGGGGCCAGCCAAGTTGAGCAGTGGAAGTTCTTCGTGATGCGCCCCTAGGAATTCAAAGATCGGGTTAACCGCGCTTTGCTGTAAACCAAAGCTAAACTGGATCCCAAAGAATCCTACATTCATGTTCCAAATCTGCCAAAAAGAGAGTTGTGGCTTCGGAATCTTAGAAATGATACTCATACCTGTTTATTTAGTTGCGAATTAGTACCTAATATCCGCAATTTTTTAGGCAATTCTAAGAATCATTCACAGAAATTGAGATATAGGCAACGAAAACGTTATCGAAAGGCGTTTCCCTAGCTTTTTAATCGAAGAGAGTGCTGGTTTGCTCAGCCTGTATCATACGTAGCGCTTCTTGCATAAAGATCACTCCGGAGGCGCTGTAACCCATTTGTGTCTTACCTCCTAAAGTCTTGCTAATAGGGTTGTAATACTCTTGATAAGCCCAGTTGGGTTTGGAGCTTATTTCAGCTTCAAAGGCAGATGCGATCTGCTCGACTAATTCTGACTGTCCCTGTGCTGCTAAGCCGAGGGTAAAAAGTCCCATCCATACGGGCCATACTCCACCGTTGTGAAAATCACCCGGATGATTCTTAAAGCTGTAAGAATAATTTGTTTTAAGCAGATTCCAATCGTAAGAGTCCTCGGTTATAACAGGCCAAAACGCGGGTATCAAAGCGGCGCCTGTTTCACTTTTAAAAGAAGAGACCCTTGCGCGTATCGCATCCTTTTGTGCAGTGCTTAGACGCCAATACAACAAGGCTAGGGCATTTCCCCCAGCATCGAAACGCAGGTCGTAATAACCCGGCAGAAGAAAGGCGGCGAAATTCTCTACCCCTTTATCTAATGCATCTTGAAAACCCGCTTTGTGGTATGCCTTTTCTATACCAGTGGCTTCTGGCCAAAAATTAAGCTGTGTTTTACTATCTATATCGAATCCAATATCGCAGCCCAGATCCGAAAGTGCCTTTTCGGCAAACATCCGCAGTAAATTATCATATAGTGTATAGCCATGAACAGGATATTCATCTGCCCAATTGCCACTCAAGGGCGTGTAGATCCATCCTTTATTATTGAACTCTAAGTTGACCAAATACTCACGAGTTTTAAGCACTTTAGGCTCCATCACTTTCCAAGTAGCTTCGTCCCCGGTGTGTTTGTAATAGAGACAAGCTCCCAGAACAAACCAAGTATGGGCATCAATACGTCCGGCCAAAGACCCAAAAGATACTTCACCGCTACGAGGATCTATATTAGAAGGGATCATACCCGCTGCGGACTGATGTTCCGCAAGGGTGAGCAAGGAGGCTTTGAAGGCTTCTAAATGCTTGGCATCTTTGGTAATCAAAGACGCCAGACCACAGACCATAGAATCTCTGGACCAAATACGCTTGTAGTTGTCCTCGTCGAGGGTGCTAGCCAAAAAACCGCTGGGAGTGGCCAGATCGGTTAGGAGTTGGTGTGCTATATTTTGCTGCCCTGCTAACATAGTTGCTCTAGTTGGCCATAAGGCTAATTGCGAATCCTCCTCCAGCAGCCATGGCAATGGTCACTTTGGAATCTTTAGTTACCTCCATGGTTTCTATGGCGTAAGCTGTAGGGTTGTCGTTCCAATGAGCACCCTCACCATCTTTGTAAATGGTCGCTGTATAGGTCTTTCCTTCTGGCAAGAAATCAAAACTAACTTCTTGAGCTCGAACCGTCTCGCCTGTGATTCCACCGACAAACCAATTCTCACTGCCTTTTTCTTGTCTGGCGATTACGACAAAATCGCCCACTTCTCCATCCAAAACGATCGACTGTTCCCAATCTACGGCCACATCGCGAATAAATTGGAAAGCCGGATGGATCTCGCCATTGACGATATAGTGTTCTGGCAGGTCTGCAACCATTTGGATCGGGCTATAGATCACAACATAAAGCGCCAATTGTTGCGCCAAAGTGGTGTTTACCTGATTAGAAGTCTTGTACTCGTCGAACTTAATATTAAAAACTCCAGGGGTAAAGTCAATTGGACCGGAAAGCATCCGGGTAAAAGCGACTGTAGGCAGATGATTCGGAGGGTTACCTCCATCAGGTGACCAAGCGTTGAATTCTTGGCCGCGCAAACCTTCTCTAGAAATTGCGTTCGGATAAGTTCTGCGCTTCCCAGTGGCTTTAATAGGTTCATGCGCATTGATGGCAATCTTCTTTTTGGCTGCTTCGGTCAAGACCTTATGGTAGTGATTCACCATCCACTGGCCGTGGTGGTATTCTCCTTCTGGAATTATCTTACCCACATATCCAGTCTTTACCGAGTTCATGCCGTTCTCTTTCATAAAGTTGTAAGCCACTTCCATTTGCTTCTCGTAGGTACGCGGAGCTGCCGAGGTCTCGTGGTGCATGATCACTTCTACTCCCTTTTCTTTTGCATAGGCCATTACGGCGTCAAAATCGTAATCCGGATAAGGGGTCATAAAGTCAAACACTCCTTCTCTGTCGGTGGTATTGATCCATTGGTCCCAGCCAGTGTTCCAGCCCTCTACCAATAAGCCTTTAATGCCATTGGCCGCAGCAAAGTCGATGTAGCGCATAGCGTTTTCGGTAGTTGCACCGTGGCGTGATGAATTTTTAGCACCTTCGATATAGGTGTTCATGTCTTGGCTACCTTCCATATCCCAGGTGGATTTACCAATATGCATCTCCCACCAAATCCCAACGTATTTCATGGGCGTGAAATAGCTTACATCGCCAATTTCGTTGGGCTCGTTTAGATTTACGATAAGATTGGATTCAATAAGGTCTCCTGCGGATTCTCCCACCTGTAGCGTTCGCCACGGCGTATTGAAAGGTACAGTTAATTTGGCCTTGCCACCTAAACGCTCAGAACCTACCAATTCAGAAGTCATTTTATAGGTTTGCGTATTGACCTTTAAGGTCATGCCCGAATAGTTGGTCAGATCGGCCTCGTGAAAGCTCAAATACAACCCGCTGTCTGTCTTCATGGTCACTGGAGTGTTCACAGCGTTCTCTGGTATATAGGTGGCCACTAGCGCCGGATGGTCGCGCATGCTAATTGCGTCGATCTCACTGAATTTTGAATTGGTATATAACTGCTCATATATGTCCCAGTCTCCAGGTAACCACCAAACGTTGTGATCTCCCGTAAGGGCAAACTCTGTGTTTTCATCTAGTAATAGTACCTCTTTCATATGCTCTTGTTCCGGAAACTCGAATCGGAATCCAAGACCGTCGTCATACACTCTTATCACTAAAGAAAACTTTCTGGCAGCATCTCCTTGTTCACTGTAATCCAGTTTAAGCTCATTATAGGCGTTTTGTACCAAGCGCTGTTCGCCCCAGGGCATTTCCCAGGTTTCGTCCATTGTACTACTACTCGCTCCAGTGAGGGTCATGTTCTTGCCTAGATACTCCATGTCTTTAAATTCAAACCCAACAGTAGAGGTATCTACTATGGTTTTCCCCTTAAAAGTTACAGCATATACTGGGGTCCCAGTCGCGTTCAATCCAGTGTTAACTACCAGATTGCCATCCGGAGAACTCACACTGCTTTGCAACTCGGTTTCAGAACAGGAAATACTAACAATTGCCACGGCAAATATCATGACTAACAAGCGCATAGTACTTTTCATATATTATTGATTTTTGATAGGCAGATAAACTTCCGCTTCCCATTGGAGTGCATCTCCTCCCATATGTGGGTCGTTCTTGTACACCTCAAAAGGCAAGGGATCTACCTCGATATTGTTATTTTCAGCATGTCTTAACAACCAATACCATGATTTGTCAGAGATGCTGTAATTCCCATTAAAAATAGTCTTTATTCCGCTAAAAGCCTGAACCTCTTTGAACTTAACTACTGCGGATGGCGGTAAACTGTCTGAGGCTCTAATGGGGAAACAAAAGTCGAAAGCAATACTATCTGTCTTTTGGTCCCACTGTGTAACTCGCAGGAAGGGATCGCCTTGCAGTTCCAAATTGTTGGAGTTGATGTATCCCATAACATCGGCGATATTACCCAGCATGGTTCGGGCTTTTTGTTTTGCCGTGGTTCGCACCGAGACATAAGCACAATAGCGGCCACTTACCTCAGCTTGCGTTACCCGACCTACCCGATAGCGCTCCCGATAATCAACCCACTCCTTGGCCAAATCTTCTACCGTACGGATACTGCGTTTTACAAAATCGGTTTTGTAAACAGGCGCATAGAAATTCTGGATCCACTTATGGTTCAGATCGGTAATGTAGGCGGTTACCTTGGTAGTACTATCTGATGTAGGTTCTAGTTCCCATCGATACTCAAACAGGGAATCTTTGAGTTCTACTCTTTGTAAATAGCTCGAATACGGTACCCTTGATACTAGTTCTACAGCTGAGCTGTCTGCATCGCCTTTTACGGCCATCCAAGCCCCAAGATTGCTATATACCAATCCTGCCGGGTCCTTGGTTTCAAAACTGATGCGGTAATTGTAGGGCTTGATCAAAAAGTGCCAGGACAAAAGCAGCACTAGAGCAAGCGCCAATACCGTCCAAAGTCCACTTTTATTCATTGATCATGTTTAGTTTTTCAATTACAAGCTTACCCACCTGCTGACCCTGATCTATTCCATTCTCAACAGCGGCACGGTAATGAATTCCACCGTACATACGGCTAATAGCGGCTTCTCTGGCTGCAGCATCAAAAGATTCGAAAGAACGCACCGGGAGGCCATACGGCAACTCTGTATCGTCCAAAAAGGCAAAGTCGTCTCCGAAGATATCAGTAAGCACCGTTGCAGCAGCATTAGAGATCACGGAGTGACCACTGGTATACTCTGGGAATGGAGGCGTCTGTAAAATCGGCTCCCAGTTCTCGTCGATATGCTTGTTTATGAGTGTTTCCGGACGCACTAGATTAGATCTGTATTTCTCGGCCCAACAATTGATAAATCCATCAAACAAAGCGATCGAGGTTTTGGTATAGGCGTAAATGGTCTTGTTCAGATCTGCCTCTGCTTGCTTACAGGCAATTTTAGTGATACCCATCCAGTGAGCTCCGGGAGTGATCTTTTTGGTGGCAAACATCAAGTGTCCGCGAGTAACCGAAACATAAGGGTTACAATCCCAAAATTGAGCGATCTCTACCTCTTCGGATTTATCTCCAGCTGCAGTGATCTTTTCGCTTATGTCGTAAACCTCTTTGAGCTCTTTGTAAAAATCACTGTCTGGCTCTAACGAAAACGCTGGGTGACTGATAGGTTTAAACTGTGCAGCAGAGTCCAGCACCATAGGCCGGATCTTGTTCCAGTGCGGCTCTATTCCCTCCATATAAGCAGGAGGAGTAGGTTGCCAACGCGCCGGATCATCAATATCTACGGTAAACTTGGGCATGGTACGGGTTTGCTTGTAGTTGTCTCCGTCTAACCAGGCTTTGATATGATCGGCCACTTTCAAGCCATAGTTTTTAGAGGCTTCAAATTGCTGCGGATTGATCTCTTCCCAACGAGCATAAATACTGTCTGCATACGACTGCATCATATCTTCTGAAAAGATCAGTGACTTACTCACTTCCATATGAGCAACCAATGCGGCTACGCCAGTATTGACCTGCTCATCGCTCAGTGCAGGAATAGGCGTTAGCCCGGGCAATTGCCCAGCAAGAGAATTGTATTGTGAATCGCGCTGCGCCATGATCTCATAAGCAGCGACATTTGGATACGCATAGATTCTACTGGCAACCGGTGGAGAGAAAATATCGTGCACCATAACTTGGGTCACTTTGTCTACCGAAGCCTGAAAATCATTAGCGGAAACAGCTAAAGGTTCTGCCTCTTTACAGGCAAATAAGCTCAGCAGTAACACACTGCAAGCAGCTGCACGTTTAATTGTTTTTGTCATAGCTGCGTATTTCATAAATCTGCGTTTTATCGTTATTGAACACAGCCAGCAGGTAAGGCTTGTTCCCTAATTTTATCAGTTCCAAATGTCGCAAGGATTTTCGTAAAAACTGCAATTCTTGCGGCCAAATTATCTGCGGATCCGCTCCGGGAAGTATCAGGGTTCCCGGCTGGGAGTCATAGCGCCCATGAAAGGGGATCACTCCGTCGTAGTTCCCACCTAAAAGCAATTGCTCATCGCCTCGATTTAGAAAATCGAAAGCAAGGGCATCTTTAAGCGGTGCCAACTGCAATTGCATTCCGAAGGGAATAAATTTATAACTCCCAGAATCATTGCGCAAATAGCCAGAGGCCAATTGATGGACCTCAAAGCGTTTAGCGCTTTCAAGAGCATTTCGACCCATTACTTCTGCAATGGATTTACCCGCAAAGTCCGCAAAATTTGGAAACTTCTTTTTTAGACTGACCATTTGGCCAGCGAGTTCGTCTAAGGGTAATAGCGGATAATAAGTGCCCTTTTTGGATTGAGCTAAAACTGTTTCTGTGGCTCCGTTGTTGTCAAAATCTGCATAATACATCAAAAGCGGTTCGTTTTCGCTGGCTTTGAATTTAGCGTTCAATCCCCAATTGCCCAACACCAAGTCCAAGTCGCCATCGGCGTCCATATCGAATGGCAGAATAAATTGCCACAATCCGTTTAAGTCGGATTTAACAGGATCGACTTGTGTAAAGGAGCCAGCTTCCACTTTTAAAAAGACAGGTGCCATCCACTCCCCAACAACAATAAGGTCTTTTTGTCCATCTTGGTCAAAATCGTGCCAGATGGCATCGGTTACCATCGCCAATGAAGAAAATGCTGCCGGTACACTGCGCTTTAATACTCCGCTTTCATTGATCAACAAATAAGATTCAGGCTGCTTTCCAAAGTCGTTGGTTACAGCATAATCCCCCACAAATACGTCTAGATCACCATCGTCATCAAAATCAAAAGGAGCGACAACACTCGCATTAGAATAGGTCTGTTCTAAAACGCTTGATTGCTCCTCATCTACCGTAAGAACTCTTTCTAACAAAGCAGACGCCTGACCACTAAAATCAGCTCCAGCTGCACCTAAAATCAGCTCTTCTGTGCCGTCACCATCCAAATCTGCAAAAGCAGCGGCGACTTCCTCATAAACCTTGTCTTGGACTAAAAGAGGTGTTTCCAATTTAGTAATACCTCTTTCCCCCAACTGGAATAAAGCCGGCTCTTCGAATTTGGAACTTCCAATGAACAGCTCTTGCTGCCCGTCATTGTTCCAATCGCCCACGGCTACAGCTGGTCCTCTGTCAGACAAACGATAAGGCAAAAGTTTTTGACGGTTAAAATCTAGGTAATTATCTTCTTTATGTCTGTAGTCTAATCCAAGTTTTGAACTAGCCTCTCTAAACAGTACTGTATGGTTGGCATTGCTAAAAGTCCACTGCTGCGTTGCATCATCTTTATTGATCCGCAACCGCTGATTTGGCTTTACTGCTTTAAGCACTTGAGCCTCTCCTTCTGGCCAAACAATAACTAGAGAGTCTATCGCACTACTGTCTTGCAGTCCAAATTCAATAAGCGGTTCACTGCTGGACTGAAAGCCCCGAGCCGTATACAGTTCCTTGTAATAGGTTTTCCCTTGCTGATATACATAGGTCTTTGCGCCTATAGCAGACGGATTAGTGGGGCTACCTTTTAGCTCCAATTGGAGGTAATTTCCTTTGGAGTCAATATCGTTACGATATACTAAAAGCGGTGCATTCAAGGCATTGCTTATAACATCCATATCGCCATCCCCATCGAGATCGGCCAAGGCAGTAGCTCCAGCAATTTGAGCATCAGGCCCGATCCAAGCTTGGGTCTGATCAGTAAATTGCATACTAGCATTACCGCGAAAAACCTTGTTGGAAACGGCTCCAGAAGGCATCATATCTAAAGCCTTTTGGTCGACGAGCTTTTTACTCTCGCGGCTTTCATCTATGGCTTGGGCAGATAAAAAGCGAATAAAATCAAGGTCGTTAGGACGTTTTGGAATCCCGTTAGAGACCCAGAGGTCCTGATAACCGTCTTGGTCAAAATCGTGGAACAATGCAGCCCAACTCCAATCCGTAGCAGCCACACCACTCATCAAGGCTGTTTCTATAAAACTGCCATCTGGTTGATTCAAAAACAACATATTCCGACTAAACTGATAGTGATAGCCGTATTGCAAGAGTCGCATGCGCTGGGTTTGGAAATTCTCGTCTCCTTCTGAGGCTTTGATCACCGTTTCGTCTTCGGGCAGCATATCTAGAGTTATCAGGTCTGGTCTGCCGTCATTGTTGATATCCGCAGCATCATTACCCATAGAAAAACGAGAAATATGCCCAAAGGCATCGCGTAACTGTTCGCTAAAGGTACCGTCGCCATTGTTGAGATAATAGTAATCGTCTTCGTGGAAATCGTTGCCAATATACAGATCCGGATAGCCGTCTAAATTAAAATCAGCCACTGCCACTCCAAGGCCATAACTACTAATGCCCCCATATATTCCAGCTTCTTCGCTCACATCCGTAAACACTCCATTATCGTTGCGCATCAGGCGATCGCCAGTCTTTTCGTTGCGCTTTTCTCTGAGCGAGGATCGGCCAAAGGAACCTTGGGTATGCACGGCGTGGTTCAGCAAATAGACATCTAAATCGCCATCTAAGTCATAGTCTAAAAAGGCTGCAGAGGTTCCATAGGTCTGGGCATCCAATCCATAGGCGGCTGCTTCTTCTTTAAAGGTCCCGTCTCCTTGATTGATAAAGAGTTCATGCCCGCCGGTAAAGCCGTTGATCCCAACTACTGCACACACATAGATATCCAGTAAGCCATCGGCGTTGACATCGGCCATTACGGCACCAGTGTTCCAACTGCTATTTCCGGCTACACCTGCAGAAGCAGGAGCCTCTTCGAACTGAAAACCACCTTTATTGTAGTATAGCTTGTTAGGCCCCATATTGGCTGTGGCATAGATATCTGGAAGTCCATCTGCATTGACATCGCCCACTGCCAATCCACCACCATTGTAGAAGTAGAGATAATCCAATATGTTCAAACTGTCACCCTCTACTAAAGTGTTTTCAAAGGAAATTCCTGTTTGCTCGGCAGAGAGCAAACTAAAGGCCGTCTGCTGTTTTTGGTCTTGCTCTGCGCAGGACCACAACACGAAGAGTCCGGCAAGCAAAGCCCATTTAGTCATTCAAACGATGGATTTTAGGTTCGGAATCATTAATAGCAGTGATCATAAAGCGATTGCCGTTGGCATCTTTAAAGATCTGCATATGTTTGATCTCATCTTTTACAAAGAAGCCAGAGTCTGCATAATCTTGCCAAGCAAAATTCCCAGAACCGTCGTTTAGCAATACGGATCCGTAGTTGGCATCCAAACGCGAATACTGCGGCTTGAACTCGTAGTTGTTCCCTCCTAAGAGCAGGTCTAGAGCACCATCGTTGTTGAGATCTGTACATTGGATTCCACAAACACAGGAAAGTTGAGCACGTGCAGGTAAAGCAACAAACCTAAAGCTCCCGTTACCCTCGTTAATAGCAACCGTATTCTGTGAGGTCACTACCTCTTTTACCAATGCCCTGCCTAATACTGCAGGAGTGAAGAGTTCCTGAATGCTCTTTTTAGCATATTCAGACGCACGTAAATTCTCTTTCTTTAGGAATACCATTTGGTTAACGATCTCCTTCTTCTGATGGATCGGCATATCGCGACCATCTATTCTTTGCGTCACTAATTGTTCTATGGTTCCGTTATTGTCAAAATCGCTTATCCAGATCTTCATGGGCTGATCTGCACTAGGCTTGTAGTGCAAATTCTCTCCCTGATTACCCAGCACCAGATCAAGGTCTCCATCGCCATCTAGATCTGCAGCTTCTACTGCATTCCACCAACCTGTTAAGTTTTCAAGATCTGTAGTGACCATGCTTAGAGCCCCATCTTTGAGTTCGTATACCATAGGTGCACCCCAGTCTGAAATGGTGAGCAATTCCTTGGTTTCATCGCCTAAAAGATCGATCCATTGGGCATCGGTGACCATTCCACTCAGACGGGACAGGTTTTTAAGCACCTTGGCCGAAGCCAATTGAAACTGGCCGCCCCCCATATTCTCTAAAAAGACAGACGAAGGATCAATTCCGTAGATACCAATTACAGAACGAGCTCCTAAAAAGACATCCATATCACCATCGCCATCATAGTCGTAAGGTGCTATAGAAGAGATATTGGTTGTTCCAGGAGGTAAGGCCAAGCTAGACTTTTGGAAAATACCGCTGCCGTTGTTCACATATAGTCGAGCAGTAACCGAAGTATTCTCGTTCACTTGATTTCCACCGGAGCCGACCATCAGATCCAGGTCACCATCGCCATCGGCATCAAAAAAGCTCGCCGCAGTATCTTCTAATTCCAGATCTGCGATCAACGCTGGTTGTTTACTCTCACGCATCTTGCCATTTCCAGCATGCAAATAGATCATGCCGGATTGTCCTTTAGCTCCACCAATAAAAACATCTTCGTGACCATCGCCATTTACATCTGCAACAGCAAGCGCAGGACCTTCTTGAGAGACCTTTTTGTAGATCATACCTTCGTAGTCAAAGTCTTCGTAATTGTTTTCTTTATGCGGTTCTAAGGATGCCGCCATCTCAGTAACCAAAGTCTTTCGTGCTAGCGGTTTTGGTGGCTGGTAGGTCAAGGTAGCAGCGCTCATATCAAAGTCGTAAGTAGCGTTGGCAGCCAGATCGGTGCGCAGCTCGGTACGATCATCGGGCCAAATAACTCGCAACGAGTCTATCTTGGTGGCAGTTCCCAGACCAATGGTCATTGGATGCTCCATAGACGATTGAAATCCTCTAGACGGAATCAACTCTTGCAACACCTCTTGTCCGTCGTAATACATCCGAACACGAGTCCCAACAGCAAAACGGTTCTTATCGGTTCCTTTAAAACGCAATTTGACGTAGTTGTTATTTAATTGTTCGGAATTGTTTCGGTACAAGAAAGATGGCATGTTTACATTATTGACCACCAGGTCCAAGTCTCCGTCGTTGTCTAGGTCACCATAAGCAGCACCGTTAGACAGGCCTGGTTCGCCTAGGCCCCATGCATTGGCCTTATTGTCAAAGGACAGGTCTTTCTGATTGTGGTACGCATAGTTCGGAATTGGTACCACAGGCATCTTATCGATAATACTGTCTATAGCTTCCTTTTTTCCAGTCAAGGCCATCTTTTGGATGATCTCGTTGGCAAAGAAGTCCACAAAATCGAGATCGGTAAGGTCGTGGTTTACCCCATTGGTCACAAAAATATCGCGGAAGCCGTCGTTGTCCATGTCGAACATCAGGCCAGACCAGCTCCAATCCGTAGCGGACACTCCACTGTAATATGCGATCTCGGAGAAACTTCCGTTGCCGTTGTTAAGCTGTAGTGTATTCTGAATGTATTGCTGATAGAAATCCTTGCTCTGCTTCAATTTAAAGACATTGTAGCCCTCGAACTCCATAACTGACTTTACGCGTTGATCACCATCGGGTAGCATATCGGTAATGAAGATATCTTGGTTTCCATCGTTATTGATGTCTGCCATATCGATTCCCATCGCAGAAAGGCAAAGGTGAGACATCCAATTCTTAATGTCTTCTGTAAAGGTTCCGTCTCGGTTATTGATGTAGAGGTAATCGCGCTCGTAAAAATCATTGGAGACATAGATGTCTGGCCAAAGATCGTTGTTAATGTCGGTCACCATAACTCCAAGTCCAAAACCGATAAGACTACCGTATATGCCAGCTTCTTCACTAACCTCGGTAAAGGTGTCGCCGTCATTTCTAAGCAGCATATCACCAACTCCGCGGAAGATCTTAGGCACGTCCCAGTCTTGCGCTCTAACATCGCGTTGATGCGCAAAGCCTAGCGAGGTTACTGGTATGTTACTGTTATTCAAAATATAGGCATCCAGGTCACCGTCTTTATCATAGTCAAAGAAGGTAGCATGCGTACTGAAACCTGTTTTTGCCAAATTGAATTCTTCTGCCTTTTCGGTAAAGGTCAAATCGCCGTTGTTGATATAAAGATCGTTGTCGTGATTGTCGCCTTCCATATTTCCGGCATTACTCACATAGATATCCAATAGTCCGTCTTGGTTGATATCTACCATGTTTACTCCTGTAGACCATGGCTTGTTTCCGGCAACTCCAGCGCTGTCGGTTATATCTCTGAACTTAAAATTCCCTTCATTGAGAAAAAGTTTGTTGGGCCCCATATTGGCAGTCATGTAAATGTCTGCTAAACCATCGTTATTGATATCGCCAATGGCAACCCCACCCCCATTGTAAAAATTGCGGTATTTGAAAATGTTGAAGTCTTTCTGATTGACAACTGTGTTGGTAAATTCAAATCCTGTTTCTGCCGGGTCTGTCTTGGTGAACAGTGTAGCCGCTAGTTCCTCTGTTTGCTCGTTCTCAGTAGTCTCTTTACAAGAGATAAGCACAAGGCTCAATAGGCCTGCACATAAGAAGAATTTATTCATTGGGTACTTGAATAAGATCATTTGTTATTTCTAAAACCACCGCTTCGCCATTGTTTTGCGTTACAATTAAGTGCGGTTTGTTATTTATTGTTATTGGTTGTATTGCTCTGCAGCTTCCAGTCAAATTCAAATTCGGATCGTTAACAGCGTTAAAACCAGTTTGCGGATCAAAGAGCAAAATACTGCCTTTAGAGGCATCTAAGCGCCCTATTTGGGTGCTGATATCAGTGCGATTCCCAACTGAGAAAATATCCGGAAAACCGTCTGAATTAAAGTCTTTTACAAAGATATCATTCACGGTGGAAATTTGCGCAGAAAATGGGAGGGAACTTGTGTTAAAGTTACCGCTGCCGAGGTTCTCAAAATAGGTGGTTGCAAGATTGGTAACTTCCTTTACTGCAGCGACTTCCCATTGAGATTCCGGGAAGAGTTCTTCCTTGGTTGCCGCAGCAAAGGCTGCATAGGACAAATAGTTCTTGTTGAGTTGTGGTATTTGCTTGGCCAGCTCGTCTTTAGAGGGCAGCAAAACCTCTTTCCCCTTATAATTATAGCTGATAAGTGTTTCTGCGGATCCGTTACCGTTAAAATCTCCGCGGTATAGCCGCAACGGATTCATTTCTGAGGCTGTCAAACGAGAATTAAGCCACCAATTACCTGCAACGATATCGAGATCTCCGTCTGCATCAAAATCAGCTACTACAGCAGTCTCCCATAGACCCGAGTTGGCTTTGAAAGCCGATATTTCCTGCTTTTCTAATTTGCCTTTCTTGTTGATGTATAATTGCAGCGGCATCCAATGGCCAACAATTAATGCATCTGGCCATCCGTCATTATTAAAATCATTCCAGAGGATCTGCTTCACTTTGCCCAAGTCCATCCAAGACGGAGCAATACTAGCCGTAACATCGCTAAAACCTCCCTGGCCATCATTGGACAATAATAGCTGCGTGGCATTGGAACCAAACTCTTTGGCTATACCATCTACAGCAATGCTAAGGTCTAGATCGCCATCCTTATCAAAATCTACCACAGCCACCCCAGCTGCATTGACCGCAATAGCCGCAAAAGCATCCTGATCTTTCACAAAGCCGTTTGTAGTATTCCAATACAAACGAGGCCTAATGGTCTTACCTTTGGTGAATTCGTTTCCTCCACTAACCACTACTAGATCTAAACGAGAGTCACCATTAAGATCAGCGAAAAGGGCATCGACATCTTCTGCGAGCTTATCAACTTCAAGATCGAGCTCGGTATAGTCTTCAAAACTCCCATCTGGCTGCTGTAATTTCAAAACAGAAGCTTGTCCCTTGGCTCCGCAGAAAAACACATCTTCCAAGCCATCTGCATTTATATCGCCAACGGCTACCCCAGGGCCTTCATTGGTGCTCGCATAAGCAATGAGTGGATCTAAGTTGAATTCTAGGGAGGCGTTCTCTTTGTGGGAAAACAAGTCCTTTTGGGTAGGCTTTATAAATGAAGTGCCGCTTGTCGATGGCAGACGACTGTGCCTGAATTTACTGTCGAGCGAAAGGCTGTAAATCTTATTGATCTCGGGTTGGTATAAAACCGTATTTCTCAGATGATCTCCTGTCCAAGAGACTACAACAGAATCGATCTTGGTATCGTTACTTAAACCAAAATGCATGCTAGCATCCATAGCGCTCTGATAGCCTCGTGTTGGGAAAAACTCTTGATACTGCATTCCAGAAGGCGTGTAAAGCCGAACACGAGCCCCTATAGCGCGGCCGTTGCCAATACTATCTGATTTACTCGAATCATTGTAGGCATGCACTTGGAGCTGCCAATAATTTGTGGAATCTTTTTCACGGGTCAGGTTCTTATAGACCGTAGCAGTTTGATTCACGTTATTGGAAACTATATCTAAGTCGCCGTCATTATCGAGATCTGCATATATGCTCCCGTTGCTAAAGCTCGGCACTCCCGCCACCCAATCTTTGGATTGATTAGAGAACATTTGTCCAGTTTCATTCTTATAGAAATAATTAAGCGTTTTCTTTTCTGGAATCTTTGCTACAAAGGCCATGTCTTCTTCTGTCATGCCTTTGCCCAGACGCTTTTGGATACTCTCGTCGGCAATGAAATTGATAAAATCCATGTCGTTGGTAGCCCCAAGGATTCCGTTACTGATAAAGATGTCCTTGAGCCCGTCATTGTCAAAATCTGCAATTAAGGGTGCCCAAGACCATTCCGTGGCAGAAATTCCACTTAAAAATGCAGTCTCATTAAAACGCATATTCCCTTGATTGAAATGCAAGGCGTTCTGCATATACTGAGGTGCATAGCCGTTGCGCAGATAATTGCTGTAGGTAGAATAACCAAATTCGACACCGGAAGATTTGTAGGTTTGTAGATCTTCTGGCAGCATGTCCACAGATAGAATATCGGTGAGCCCGTCGTTGTTCAGATCGGCAAGATCAACGCCCATGGTATAATGTGAAGTGTGCCCTAGAGGGTTTTGCTTACTGCTGATCTGCTCGGTAAATACTCCGTTGAAGTTATTGAGATAGAGGTAATCATTCTCAAAGAAATCATTCCCCACATAAATGTCAGGCAAACGGTCGTGGTTCAAATATCCAAGACCCAGACCGAGACCATAGCCTATTGGGCTTTGATAGATACCTGCCTCTTCTGAAATGTTGCGATAAAAACCATTTTCATTGGCGTATAGTCGATCTCCTGACAGGGAATCGATCTGTTTGCGTTTGCTCCCTCGCCCGTAATTGCTGTTCGGATTTACAGTGTGATTCATGAGGAACATATCCAAATCACCATCCTGATCATAATCGAAAAAAGTGGCCTGGGTTGAATAGCCTTTAAAGTCTAAACCATACAAAGAAGCTTGTTCTTTAAAGCTGGGAACGCCGGTATCAGAAAATCCTTGATTTACATACAATTTATTGCCCCCAGCTTCTGGATCCAAAGGAGCTACTTTGCTCACGTAGAGGTCTAATAGACCATCGTTATTAATATCTACTGTAGTTACTCCAGTGGTCCAGCCGGAATCATCTAGGACTCCTGCAGCCTCGGTTATTTCTTCAAACTTAAAATTTCCTTGATTTAGGTAGAGTGCATTTGGACCCTCGTTAGCCGTGAAATACAAGTCAACAAAGCCATCATTATTAAAGTCTCCTGCTGCTAGTCCGCCACCGTTGTAATAATAGATATAGTTGAGGATGTTTCGCTCAGGACGATTCAATAATCTATTTTCGAAATCGATCCCGGTACTTTCTGCAGCAACGATTTCAAAACGATAATCTTTTGGCTCATCTACTGCGGAATCACAAGCGGCCAACACTAGCAAAAAAAGGCCAGTAAAACCGAGCAGAAAAGAAGAATATATGGAGGATCGCAGCTTCATTTGAACGTGACCGAAATGTACGATTTAGCAAAGAAATATGCGAAAAATCAACCCAGATAATGAACAAGAAACTTTATTTATAAGGTAAAAAAAAACAGGCTCCCAAAAGGAGCCTGTTTCTATCTTGAAAAAGGAAAATTCTAGTAACCTTCGTTCTGAACCAAGTTAGGGTTAGAAAGAAGTGCGTTAATTGGAATTGGATACAAGTTTCTGAAGCTAGCGCCTACAGAAGCAGGATCTTTGAATTCCCAGTCACGAGTGAACTGTCCGAAACGCAACATATCGTTACGTCTCCAGAACTCGTACCAAAGCTCACGTCCACGCTCAGCTAACATATCAGCTTCTGATACACTTCCTAGTGGAGAAGCTCCACGAAGTGCTCTTAGCTCGTTAACCATAGCAGTAGCGTCTCCGCCCATACGCATCATAGCCTCAGCTTTCATCAAGTGAGCATCTGCGTAACGGAATACGATCTCGTGAGAAGTAAATGATCCGTTTACTGGGTGATACTTGATCAAACGTACACCAGTAGCCTCGCCGTTACCTTGAAGACCAGGAAGTTCTTTAGTAAATACTAAGTCGTTCCCAGGACGGTCTTTAAGTTTAGTACCGTCTTCGTTGTACTGTTGGTTGATCAAGAATCCGTAACCAATACCTAAGTTAGTGTCATCTGCATTAGATGCATCTGGCACCCAACCACGACGCTCTTCTTGACCGTCACCTACGTAGTTAGAGTTTGGATCTCCTTCGAAAGAGTCATAGAACTCAGCCAAAGTAGTAAATCCGTTCCAACCACCACCGGCGTTGTCAGGAGCATTGATGTTGTAGTGCATACCATTCCAGATACGGTTACCTACAGAGGTAACAGCCCACCAGATGGTTTCGTTATCTACATCTTGCTTGAACAGATCAAAGTATCCAGCTTGCAATGCAAAACCATCGGCAGCGATAGCATCAACAGCGTCGATTACCGCTTGATAGTCTGTATTGTCGATAGAACCTTTGTGACGCTCAGCGTTAAGACGCAACTTAGCCAACATGAAGTTAGCAGCAGCACGAGAAGCGCGGTTGGTCTCTGCACTAGGTCCTGTAGCAGGAAGATCTGGCAATGCAGTTGTCAAATCGTTAAGAATGAAATCGTAAGCCTCAGCAGATGTAAGTACAGTAGGGTTTACCTCTGGTCCGTCATCTACGTTTCTGAATGGAGCAACTCCCCAGAAATCCATTACGAAATACATACTAAAAGCACGTAGGAACTTCGCCTCAGCAGCTTGCTGTGGAGTTGGGCTTGAACGAGAATCGATAACTTCCGAAGCACGGAATACATTCTGGTTCAAGTTGTTCCAAGTGTTCAAAATATACTGGTGTGTTGGAGACCAAGTGTGCGCGTGTAGCGTACGCCAGATTCCGTTATCACCCCAGTCAGTACCACGAGTTGGTACTAGGGTCTCATCAGTTGATACTTCATTCAAAGCGAAGAAGTTCGCCTGATCACCAAGTTGCCCGTAAACGTCATTGTATACGTTGTTAAGAGCAGCCTCAGCATTTACCCCGTTAAAACCAACAGATTCGTCAGTAAGAACAGAGTCAGTAGCCTCAATTTCCAAGTCGGTACAAGAAATTGCCAAAAGAGAAACGAGGGCCATCGCTAGAAGCGATCTTGTGTTCATCAAAATGTTTCTTTTCATAATAATTTTAGAATTTAGCATTTATACCAAATGAAATTGTTCTCGGTCTAGGGAAAGCCGTGTAATCGATACCGTAAACAGGGAAACCGTTCAATAGATCTCCACCACCTGGCGATACAGAAACTTCAGGATCAAGACCAGAGTAGTCAGTGATCACGAATAGGTTCTGTCCGATTAGCGACAATTGTAGCGCGTCAAACAATCCATCTTCTTCCATCGGCACGTTGTATGACAACGTCGCGTTCTGAAGTCTTACAAAATCCCCTTCTTCTAGGAATCTTGTTGAAACATCTGCAGCAGCGTCAAACGATTCACCAGCAGTAAGTGTGCTTGGTAATACGTTACGGCCCCCTCTAAATGCACCAGCCGTAAAGAATGCGTTTGCTGTGTTGTTGTAGATGTAGTGTCCGAACTGTCCGTTAAAGAATGCCGATAACGTCCAGTTTTTATAAGCAACTGTAGTAGAGAGACCAGCAGTAATATCTGGTAAAGCGCTCTTTCCTACGAATTTTTGTACGTCTCCTTCAGGATACAATGGTTGTCCTGTAGTAGCGTCGAATCCACCAAACTCTCTCAAGAAGTAAGAGAAAAGTGGCTGACCTTCTTGCAGCTGCTGAGCAAATGCAAGAGATAGACCTTGACCACGGATAGTACCTGCTGGGAATTGACCCTGTAGGCTAGTGATCTCGTTCTCGTTGTAAGTCAATTGGAAGTTAGCATTCCAGCTAAAGTCTTCTTGGTCTACGATATCGTATCCTAGAGCGATCTCAATACCTTGGTTGATTACCTCAGAATCTGGCAAGTTCAAGAATACGAATGGCTGAGCCGCTGGCTGAGCAGAAATAGTACGTAGCAATAGGTCTGTAGTAGACTTGCGGTATACGTCAACAGTAGCCGTGAAACGGTCGTTGTTAACACCAAAGTCGATACCAGCACCGAATTGCATAGTTTCTTCCCACTTCAAGTCAGGGTTAGCGAAAGACTGAGAAGAAGTACCTGGGATGTTGATATCACCACCGTCGTTGATAACGTCTCCACCACCAAAGCGCTCACGCTGTAGGAAGTTACCGTATCCTAGACCATCCTGGTTACCAGTGATACCCCAGTTTAAACGAAGTTTTAAAGTAGATACGTTATCTCCGATGAAATCTTCTTCGTTGATCTTCCAAGCTACCGCTGCAGAAGGGAAGTATCCATACTTGTTGTCATCACCAAAAGTAGATGAACCATCCGCACGCATAGTAGCAGTGAACAAGTACTTGTCAGCTAGTGTATAGTTTACACGAGCAAAATAAGACTGTAGTTCGTCAAAGCTATCGAAAGTATCTCCAAACAATGAACGGGTACGTGCACCAGTGGTGTTCCCGATGTTATCCTGAAGGATTTCTGGGAAAAGACGGTTTACGAAAGTTCCGTTGATGTTAGGAGCATATCCGTACTGCTGGTAAGATCCACCGATCTGGCTCTCTACTGCATCCGCAGAAGAAACAAGATCGTCGATCATGTCACCTAATTGAGTCGTAAAGAATCCGAAACCACTTAGGTTACGTCCGTTACGATCGAATTTTTGGTAAGAGTAACCTGCAAGAACATCCAATGAGCTGTTCTCAAATTCTTTTTTGTAGTTTAAAGTAGCTTCCAAAAGAGTGTTAGTAGCCTCACGCTGAGAAACACCAGCCACACCGTTTCCGAATGCACCTTGGTCTACGTTAAGCGCTTTTCCACTTGTAGCACTGCTTAAGAAAGTGTCAGTATAGTCATAACCTAGATTAACTTTTGCAGAAAGCTCAGACGTAACATCATACTCAGCTGAGAAGTTAACAAGGATACGATCTGTGTTACCTAAGTTCTCTGTGTAAGCCAACAAAGCAGCAGGAGAAGTTAGACCACCAGTCCCTGTAAAGTCAGGGTTATTAGGCCAAGTTGGGTTTGCTGAGTAAGCAGAACCAAGTAAGTCACCTCTAAATCCGGCAGAACCAGAAAGCGGTGCAAACTCGTCGTTGGTACGACCGTAAGAAGCCTGTAATCCTAATTTAAGTTTGTCTTCCAAGAAACGGTGCTGTGCGTTCAAACGTCCAGTAACACGCTCTAGAGAAGAGTTCTCTACGATACCGAAGTTCTTTCCGTAGCTAAAACTTGCACGGATGTTACCATCACCGTAATTGTTAGTGTAAGACAAGTTGTTTGTTGTAGAAGTAGCTCTTCTGAAAGCAACATCTTGCCAGTCCGTGTTTGCACCGAAGTTGCGTTCAGCGATGTCAAAACCGTTGGCAGTAGAAGCAGCTAAATAAGAAGGAGCATCAAGCAAGTCATACTCATTTGCAGCTTCAGCTACAGAGAAAGTAGAACTCAACTCAAAAGAACCTCCACGACCACTACGACCAGATTTGGTAGTAATGATCACAACCCCGTTCGCACCACGAGAACCGTAGATAGCAGTTGCAGATGCATCCTTAAGGATAGAAATGCTCTCGATATCATTTGGGTTCAAGAAGTTTAACGGGTTACGAGCTCCAGCAGAACCGAAAGTAGTTCCTGAAAGCTCTAAACTTGTGTCGTTGGCTAATGGCACACCATCAACTACGAAAAGCGGGTTGTTGTTAGAGCGGATAGAGTTCGAACCACGAATTCTAAATGCCACTGCAGAACCTGGTTCCCCAGAATCCTGAGAAATCTGAACCCCGGCAGTCTTACCTTGGATCAATTGTTCTGGAGAAGCGATAACCCCTTGGTTAAAGTCGTCCGATGTAACCGCCGTAACTGCACCAGTTGCGTCTTTCACAGTCGTAGAACCATAACCAATAATAACTACCTCTTCTAGTGCTTCAGTGTCTTCCTGCATCACAAAGTTGATAGTAGTCTGTCCGTTTACTGAAACTTCGGATGTAACAAATCCAACATAACTAAACACGATAGTGGCGTTAGGATCAACGTCGCTAAGCGAATAGTTACCGTCAAAATCTGTTTGAGCTCCATTAGATGTTCCCTTAACAAGAACATTCACCCCTGGTAGCGGTCCTGTTGCATCAGACACCGTACCCGAGACGCTAATCTGAGCGTAAACTGTACTCCCGAGTAGCGCAAACATCGGAAGTAGAAAAAGTCTCATTAGTAATTTGTTTTTCATACAGTTATTTGGTTTAGATTAAATAAAATTTCAAATTGTTTTAAAGATTTAACAACAACACTGATTGCTCAGGCTGCTGCCGTTATTTTTAGTCTATTACGCTTTAAAGTGATAAGATACGACTTTTTCACCAAAAAAGCGGTTGATGAATTTATGCTTTGAGCTTCAGTTAAAGAAAAATCAATTCCCCTCCAGTGATGGCTAATTCGCTGCCCCCGCTGAGAGTGTTCACCTGCTGTTTTGTCGTGTACTTTTACCGCTGTGGCCGTTGCATTTTCGCGAGGGGATTGATCTCCAAAATTAACTGTACTGTTTCGATGGTTGTGTGGTCGAACTGCGGCAGATTGCTCACCTGTAAAAATAGAAAATAGGCTCGTGTATGGTTTGTACCCACCATAAACGGCCTGTTCAGTTCTGCGATCTGAGCTAATTTTCTGCACTATCATGTTCATTAACTTCCTGATACCGAGAGACTTTGGTTGCAATCTTTCGATTTGAAGTCAGACAACATTAAAGCCTTATTTTCTTAACGTTGTCTTAATTTAATGGCTAATATTTACTTTTTTTTTGATTATTAAAAATAAACACTCTTAAAAACGCGATTTTCATAACCGAAAACGTTTTCGTATTTTCGACTCCAGAAAACGGCACAGAACGAAAAATTAACGAAAACGTGTGAGCTGTAGTCTTAAGCAAGGTTTTTGTTTAATCTTTACAGGCGTAAATTTTCGTAAATATTTTTCGATTTTCGTAGATGCCCGAATGTGTTTTCTACTAATGGTAGCCCTAAAGCTGCTACTGGCTTATGACTAACAACAACCAACTATAATAACCACCACTAATCTACCCGAGTGTCGGCAGACCCTATGGAACAAGTTACTCTTAAACAAATTGCGGAATATCTAGGCATTTCTATTGCCACTGTATCTAAAGCCTTAAAAGATTACCCAGATGTAAGCCAAAAGACAAAAGCCTTAGTAAAGGCCGAAGCGGAAAGGCTCAATTACCAACCCAATAGTTTTGCGGTCAACCTGCGTACCAAAGAAAGCAAGACCATCGGACTCATTATACCTGAGGTAGTACACTTCTTCTTTGGGAATATTGTAAGAGCAATTATAACCCAAGCCGAAAAGAAAGGTTATTTGGTGATCATTCTACAATCCGATGACAATCCGGAATTAGAAAAGAAGCAGATCGATCTGCTGATCAGTAAACGAGTTGACGGGATCATGATCTCCTTGGCCAACAATACCGTAGACATCTCTCATTTGCAAAAGGTGATGCGTTTGGGCATTCCGCTAGTAATGTTCGACAAGATATCTAAACTGGTCCCTTGTTCCAAAATCATCATTGACGACCGCAAAGCGGCCTATGAAGCAACCAAACATCTCATTGATCAAGGATGCACCAAGATCGCTCACTTTAGAGGCCCGCTCCTACCACAAAACTCCATCGATAGATTCCTCGGATATAAAAAGGCCCTAGAAGACCACGGACTTGAGTACAATTCCAAACATGTCTTCCTATGCGATCCTATCATCTATGAGAAAGGTAGAGAACACGCTGCTGCCCTATTGGATCAAGGAATGGACATAGATGGGATCTTTGCCAATACAGATATGGTAGCCATTGGTGCACTTTCTGTCTTTAACGAAAGAGGCATTAAGGTTCCGGAGCAACTCAAGATCATAGGTTTTAGCAATTGGTTCATCTCCTCTGCAATGACCCCAACTTTGAGCACCGTAGATCAAGACGGTGTAAAAATGGGTAAAAAAGTATTCAAAAGACTCTTTAAAGAATTGCGGGCCAAAAAGAACGGACAACTGCTTCCACCAGAAACAATAGCCATGCCAACCAAGGTCATAGGAAGAGGCTCTTCTATGGTAAGCAAAGCAGCCCTTACCGCCAAGTCCTAATCCTTTAATCGAGCTTCGAGTTCTGTCATTGGAATTTCTGTAGTAGCTCCAGGCGTTTCAGCTACTAAAGAACCTAGGGCACAACCTAATTTAAGGGCTTGTTGCGGGCTCTGATCTGCCAGATACAAGCTGTATACAAAAGCTGCCAAAAATGCATCACCGGCACCTACGGTATCAACCACCTGCGCTGGAAATCCTTTTTGGCTATAGAACTCCTCTCGATGCAGCACTGCGGCTCCCGCTGCACCTAAGGTCACACAGAGCGTTTCTGTTTGTGTTTTGGCAGCGAGTAAACGAAGTTGCTGCTCTAATTCGTCCGCAGTAATATCCAACTCCCTAAGCACCAAAGGAAGCTCATCTTCATTAAGCTTAATACAACTGGCCTTGTCCATTAATGGAATCAGCTGATTCATTTGATAATGTGGTGGCCTGAGGTTGATATCGAAAACCACGGTATCGCAACGCTCTACTAATTTGTGGAGCTGGCTCAGGTTGAATGCTTCACGCAAGGCCAAACTACCAAAAACCAAGATGGGATTATCAACTAAAATTTCAGGTGCTGGAATATGATCCCAAGCCACTGGCTGGCCTATGGTATAAGTGGCTGCGCCTGCTTGGTCAAGTTCCACATTAACATAACCCGTAGCCAACTCTTTATGCGGATAGATACAAGTCGTGTCTAGCCCGAGCTCTTCGAGATCAAAATAGGTTTCATGCCCTCTGGCATCATTTCCCACAGCACTGATAAGTTGTACTTCTGCACCGAGCCTATGAAGGCGAAAAGCTACGTTAAATGGAGCTCCTCCCAATACTTCACGATCCGGGAAACAATCCCAGAGAATCTCTCCATAGCAAACCACATTAGGCGTATTAGGCTTCTTCATCTACAAGCTTTTTCTCCAAGTCTTCTAAAGACACGCCTTTGGTCTCTGGCATTTTAAAGATCGCCCAGAGCAATTGTAAGACCATCATTCCCGCAAAGAAGTAATAGATATACCAAAGCGAGTCCCTAAGAATTCCTTCTTGCTCGTCAATAAAAAATGGGGTGATGAGAGTTATCAAAGCTGCAAACACCCAATGGGTACTTGTGCCCCAACTCTGGCCGTAAGCCCGAACTCGATTCGGGAAGATCTCTGAAATGAACACCCAAATAACCGCACCTTGTCCAATGGCGTGTGAAGCGATGAAAATACAGATAAAGGTAAGTAGCATGGCTGGAGAAGCATTCGAATAGAAACACCATCCGACCATAAGCAAACTAACAATGTAACCTATTGAACCTATAATTATGAGTTGTCGGCGCCCTAATTTATCAATAAGACGAACCCCAATAAGGGTAAAGACCAAATTCACGATTCCTATTGCAATAGAATTAAATAGTGATTCTTCTCCGCCCAAACCGGCTTGTTCCAAGATCTGCGGCGCATAGTACAACACAAAGTTGATTCCACTGAGTTGGTTGAAAAAGGCGATCAAGAAGCCTAACCAAAGTACACGATTGTATTTCTTCTGAAACAGTTTTTCACTGGTTTTAGGTTGAAGCAAATCTTGTTTAATCTCTTGCAAGACATGCTTGGCCTTATCTGCTGCGGAGTAGATAATTTCTAAAATTCCAAGAGCGCCTTGGTCGTCCTTTTTGTGAATGGCCAACCAACGCGGGCTGTTGGGCACTTTCAATACCATTATGGTATACAACAAGGCTGGCAAGGCTTCTACCCCGAGCATCCAACGCCAATCGTTGGCACCATCGAAACCTTTGAGTAACCAATTGGAAATAAAAGCAACCAAAATTCCAAAAACCAGGCAGAACTGATAGAGCGCTACCATCTTACCTCGGTTCTTGGCAGAGGTGATCTCAGAAATATAGATCGGCGCAGCCACAGAAGATACTCCTACTCCAACGCCACCAATAAATCTAAAGAACGAGAACGAATACGGATCTGGCGCCAAGGCGCTTCCTATAGCTGAGATAAAGAATAGCACCCCGATCCAAAAAAGGGTCTTTTTTCTACCTAATCTCTTAGTGGGGATACCTCCGGTTAGAGAGCCTAACACTGTTCCCCATAATGCCATAGACATGATAAAGGTTCCGTGAAATAAGGGCGAGGTGTTCCAAAGTTCTTGGATAGGTTTGTTCGCACCACTGATCACAACGGTATCGAATCCGAAGAGAAAACCGGCCAAGGCCACCGTGACCGACCATATTACAATTTTGTTCATCTTGTTGTTGGTTAGTTAGTTATTTCCAAATGCTTGGAATGGAATCTATCCGAAAGTTACGTATCCCAGACTTGCTTTGGTTAACCACCTGCACCTCATCATAAGGTATAGTGGGAAAAATTTGTTCGGTAAAGACATAGCGCCCCCAGTCTACAAACACCTCAATGGAAGAAGCGTCTATATAGACCGTTACATCCATCTCTTCTCCATTCGGCGTAAAGGGCTGGCTGTGGCGTTCTGCTCCAAAAGACGGCTCAAAGTCTACAATACCGCTTTGGGTTCTGTCAAAGGTCATTGTACTGTCTTGCGGAAAGAAGCCCAGTTCTATCTCTTCGCGTTTATCATTGCTTAAAATAAAGAAGGTAGTCTCATTGGCCGGAGCCTTAAACTGAATTCTATGCTGATTCAACGGAACAGAATCAAAGTAGACTTGTCCTGGAGCGTCTGCTGCATAAACTGGTTCGCGATCATAGACCAAGGTATCTACCTTGTCATAAGGATAATTGGTTAGGCGAAGCCCTTCTTTAAATTCTTTAAGTTTCAGGCTGCGCGGCAAGGTCATAGAACTGCGCCATACTTCAGTTGGGGTGTTGCGCGCGTAGTTCCAATTGCTCATCCAGCCTATGAATAGTCGCTCCTGATTAGGCTCATTATTATAAGTTACGCCCGCGTAGTTGTCTGTACCGTAGTCTATCCAAAGTGGTTCTTCTTGATCTGTTGTAAAAGTTTCTCCGTCCCAATCGCCAATGAAATACTGTGTTCCGGACCCGCCATTTGGCGCGCCTGGATTTATACTGATTAGTAACACCCAACGCGCATCATATGAACCGTGAATGCGAAGCTTAAAAAGATCTGGACATTCCCAAACCCCTCCGTGAGCGCCCTTGTCTTTGCCAAAATCGCTCATGTGTACCCAATCTTTTAAGTTCGGAGATTTATAGAATTTGGCATGGTCACCTGCAACCAGAACCATGACCCACTGCTCGGTTGTCTTGTCCCAAAATACTTTTGGGTCTCTAAAATCTTTGATTCCGTCATTGCCAATAACAGGATTGCCCTCATACTTGGTCCAAGTGTCTCCATTATCTAAACTGTAGGCAATGCCTTGGGTTTGAAAATCGGTTCTTCCGGCTTGTTCGCCTTCCATGAGGTGGTAGGTGAAAATAGCGACCAGTGGCGCTACACCGTCTTTTCCGAAGCCTGAAGTATTGTCGTGATCTACCACAGCGCTGCCAGAGAAGATGAGTCCGTGCTCATCAGGGTATAAAGCAATGGGCTTGTGCTCCCAATGTACCATATCTTTACTGGTGGCATGACCCCAATGCATCGGCCCCCAAACAATATCGTCTGGATAATACTGATAGAACAAATGGTAAACGCCATCATTGTATACCAAGCCGTTGGGATCGTTCATCCATTTGGCAGGCGGCGAAAAATGATATTGTAAGCGATAAGGTTCATCGTAATTGGAGCTGAACTGTGGAGTTACCTCCGCGGCATTTTGCGAAGCCTCTTTGCATCCCACAAGGAAAACAAGGAGTAAAAAAGGGAGATATCGCATGGATGTTTACTTAGTTGTGCCGCTAAGATAATAGAATTGTATTAGTTGCCGCCCACAAAAAAAGCAGCCCTGAGGCTGCTTTTCTGCTTTAAGTGTAAAATTAACCCTAGTGCGCAAAGCGGTAAGCCATTTTTGGCTTTACCTTACCGAAGATTCGGTGTTTTAACCAACGTAAAATCCCTGCTACACTGTAAGGAGTGAAATTGAACTGCAAACGCAGCTCTTGAGGGCTTTTACTTGAAACCGCATAAGCACCTTGAATATCAAAATCCAAATAAGGTGTATCAAATACCTCTTTTTTGGAGTAGTCATTTAAGACAAAAGAGTTGTCCCATGCCTTGAGGTAAAAACGAACCTTGGTGTAAACGGCCTCTGGCAAGGTCACTGCTTCGCGGGTCTTTATAAAAAGCCCGGTATGCTGACCTCTGAGTTGTAAACGGGTTTGTTGCATAAAAGATTCAATACTGGTGGTGTTGCCATTAGAATCTACTAATGCAAAACCGTTTATGTTTAGAGACATCTCTGCTATTTTTAGCGGATCGTTCTCTTTTTGTGTCAAACTTAAATTAAGGGTGTGCGCACGTTGCGTCTCCCAATGGGCAGCTAAGTCCAAACTGTTTGGAAAGGTCTGCCAAATACTCGGATAGAATTTTCTGTTCTTCATAAGCGTGTATTAACAATTAAATACAGGGCAAATTTCGGGCAATTCTATCCGCTTTTGCGCAACAAAATCCTCCGATTTATATGCTATTTGAACCTATGAACAGAGGGATAAAAGACTTGTTTATAGCACAATATATCATCTAGACGAGGGTGTATATCTGTGTAACTCAGGTTACGAAAATAAAGAGATGGTGAGAATAATTTTGATTTTAAAATAAAGAACAATTATGGCATTATTCAATTCAATTTTCAAGGCATCGATAAAAAAAGATAGCAACTACAACCTACTGAGCGTAGATAATTATAAGGAAGCAATAAGCAAAAAGACAGTCCAATTAGTAGATGTGCGCACTCCAGGCGAATTTAGAGCCGGGCATATTTCAGGTGCTGTGAACATAGACTTTTTTGATCGAGCAAACTTCAGATCGAGATTCGAGAAGTTTGACAAAGAAAAACCATTGTATATCTACTGTCGCTCTGGTAACCGCAGCCAAAAAGCCGCAAATATCATTAAGGATTTAGGATTCAAGGAAATTTATGACCTGGCCGGCGGGATCATGAGATGGTAATAATAACCCTATAAACATTATAACAAGGTGCAAAAAGTAAAGATCATCGGCCTATTGGCCATCGCAGTCACTATATTCAGCTGTAAAGAAGCGACGAAAGACACATATAAGAGCGCAAGCAAAGAAATGTTAGCTGCCCCTGGCGAGTATGCTGTACACCCAGGTAAAGCACTACTGGAGAATAAGTGTAACCTGTGCCACAGCCCAACTGCGTCCAATGATGAAGGCCGAATTGCTCCACCTATGGCAGCAGTTAAAGCACATTATATAAATGAAGACACCTCTAAAGAGGAATTCATCGCAACACTTTGGGATTTTGTGCAGCAACCTTCAGAAGATAAAGCAAAAATGCGCGGAGCCTTACAACGATTTGGTCTTATGCCTTATCAAAAATTCGATAAAAAAGAAATTGAACTAGTAGGTGAATATCTCTATGACTTTCAAATAGAGGAACCCGCATGGTTCAGAGACCATTGGCAAGGAAAGCAACCCGTCAAAGGACACGGCAACAAAGGTAATAGACAAAAGCAACGGCAAGGCCACAGACTATGATGTAAATCAAGTAAGAGGAATCCGGAACATCGTACTACCCAAATAAACATAGCCGTAAAAAACGAGAGATAGCTATGTAACACGGGTTACCTATGTTTTATTTACAATAGGATAATTTTATGCCATAAAAACAAAATAATAAGTTTAAACTATGGAAGCTATTCTAGATAAACAACAAACCAACAGCATGCCGCGTATTGGTGACGCGGCTCCAGACTTTAAAGCAGTGACCACAAAAGGTCCTATAAAGATGTCTGAATTTGCCAAAGACAAATGGGTGGTGATGTTCTCGCACCCTGCCGACTTTACCCCAGTATGTACCACAGAAATGAGCGGATTTGCCACTCGAAAGGCTGAATTTGACGCCCTGAATACTGAATTGTTAGGACTTAGTATTGACAGCATACACGCTCACCTGGGCTGGGTACAGAACGTACGTGAAAACACAGGAGTCTATTTTGACTTCCCTATCATAGCCGATCTAGACATGAATGTGTCTAAGCTATACGGTATGCTACAACCCAATGAAAGTGAGACTGCAGCCGTACGAGCTGTGTTCTTTATCGATCCTTCAAAAAAGATAAGACTTATTATGTACTACCCGCTGAATGTGGGTAGAAACATGGACGAGATTCTGAGAGCATTGGAAGCCCTGCAGGAATCAGACAAACACAAGGTTGCTATGCCACTTAACTGGAAGAAAGGGGACAAAGTGATTGTTCCTCCGCCAAAATCATTGGATGAGCTGAACGAGCGTCTTGTCGATGAATCATTAGAGAAAGTAACCTGGTACCTAGCAAAAAAGGAAATTTAGATAAACATGCTTCAGTAGGATTGGCATCATATGAAAATTTAGGTGCCAATCCATTTTATCAACACTAAGGAAACTTTTATGAAAATCAAACAATTCGAATACAAACCGTTGGCCCACTACTCATACGCCATTGTTAGTGATGGAGTAATGGCCATAATAGACCCCGAGCGTGACCCGATGCAGTATTACCAATACGCCAAGCAAGAGAACGCCAAGATAGTAGCTGTTATTCAAACCCACCCGCATGCTGACTTTGTAAGCGCACACCTACAGATACAACAAGAAACAGGAGCTACAATTTACAACAGCGCCCTTTTAGGTGCCGATTATCCACATCAGGGATTTGATGAAGGTGACACTATAAAACTAGGTGAGATCTTGCTGTCTGCACGCAACACCCCCGGGCATTCGCCAGATAGCATTACTATTGTAGCCGAAAGTGACAACACTACAGCTCTTTTTACAGGTGACACCTTATTCATAGGTGATGTCGGCCGCCCAGATCTTAGAGAAAAGGCCGGGAACATGACCGCCAAAAGACAGGAACTTGCTGGAATGATGTATGATACGATACAAAACAAGTTCAATGATCTGCCCGACGAAGCTTTGGTATATCCGGCGCACGGAGCGGGATCACTCTGCGGAAAGAACCTGAGTAGTGACAACAGTAGTACGTTGGGGCAAGAACGTATAGGTAACTGGGCATTCAAAAATCAAACCAAGGAGCAATTTGTGGCAGCTATTTTAGATAGCCAACCGTTTATACCAGCCTATTTCGGATTTAATGTTGGCATAAACAAAGTAGGAGCTCAGAACGTAAGAACTGCAAGTGCGGTCGTACCGTTCAAATACAACACTATAGCAGAAGGGCTGATTGTAGATGTAAGAGATCAGCAACGCTTTAAAACAGGTCACCTAGAAGGTAGTATAAACATTCAGGCTAAAAGTGAAAACGATAAGTTTGAGACTTGGTTGGGCTCTGTGATAGCACCAGAAGAGGCCTTTACTTTGGTTATCGACAAGCCTGAAGAGCTCGATGGTATACTGGATCGTGTGACCAAGATAGGTTATGAAGGACAACTCAATGCTGTGATCACCTTAGACAACGAGGCATTGGTCGGCAGTGACCTACTGAATGTTGAAGACTTTAGAAACAATCCCGACGCTTACACTATAGTAGATATTCGCAATGAAAGTGAAATAAACCAGGGAAAAATCTTTGCCACTGCCCTTGCACATCCACTGAATGAGCTAAGATCAACCTTAGACCAAATACCTACTGACAAACCCATAGTGGTACACTGTGCCGGGGGTTACCGCAGTGCAGCAGGTAGTAGCATCATTGCCAGCATGGTAAAAGGAACCGCGGTCTATGACCTCAGTGAGGAAGTAAATTCTTTTAAATAAGACCTTTCTTGGTAAAAAGGCCCGCTTTAAAAAGCGGGTTTTTTCAACTAAGGTATCAACGTTAACATACTAGAGTTGTGTAACCCTAGTTACTATACATCCCTACTAACAAGACTAACTTTACATCACTTTTCTAAGGTATGGAAACAGAAATTCTAGCAAGGATACAATTTGCATTCACCGTTGCTTTTCACTACATCTACCCCCCTTTAAGTATAGGTTTGGGGTTGCTAATGGTAGTCTTTGAAGGGCTCTACTTAAAAACACGTAATAAGCAATATCATATACTGGCCAAATTCTGGACCAAGATCTTTGCGCTCACCTTTGGTATTGGTGTGGTGACAGGTATAGTTATGGAGTTCGAGTTTGGCACTAACTGGGCCGTTTACTCACGCTATGTAGGTGATGTATTTGGCAGCGCCCTTGCGGCAGAAGGGATATTTGCCTTCGCTTTAGAAAGTGGCTTTTTGGGTATTCTGCTATTCGGCTGGAACCGTGTTAAACCCTGGGTGCATATGGTTTCTACTACTGGTGTATTCCTCGGATCCATGTTCTCGGCCATATGGATAGTTGTAGCCAATAGTTGGCAACAAACCCCAGCAGGATATCATATAGTCGGCGAGGGCCTAGAGGCCCGTGCAGAGATCACAGACTTTTGGGCCATGGTCTTTAACCCATCAAGTATGGATAGGTTGACCCATGTTTGGCTTGGAGCGTTTCTGGCCGGTGCGTTTCTGGTATTGAGTGTTCACGCTTTTTACCTAATAAAAGGACGCTATGTGAAGATCTCTAAAAAAGCATTTAAAATTGCACTAATAATTGCCACCTTCTTTTCAGTGGGCCAGCTGTTCACCGGCCATAAATCGGCAGAGGGAGTGGCAAAAAACCAGCCGGCCAAGCTAGCCGCTTTAGAGGGTCATTACGAAGCCTCTGGCCCGGCGGATATGTATCTTTTTGGATGGGTAGACCAAGAGCGACAACAAGTAAGTGGGCTTAAAATACCCGGCGGGCTTTCGTTCTTACTCGATTACGATACCAATGCGCCTGTAACAGGGCTCAATGCCTTTCCAGAAGATGAACGCCCCAAACAAGTGAATGCAGTGTTTCAATTCTACCATATAATGGTGACCATTGGAATGCTACTCATAGGTCTTACCCTTTTTAGTATGTTCCTCTGGTTGAAAGGAAAACTCTTTAGCAAGAAATGGTTGCTATGGATCTTTGTGTTCTCGGTTTTGCTACCACAGATAGCCAATCAGGTAGGTTGGTTTGCTGCCGAGATGGGACGTCAGCCCTGGGTGGTCTATGGGCTACTAAAAACCTCCGATGCCTTTTCACAAGCAGTAACTGACAATCAGATCTTGTTCTCACTCGTACTTTTCTTAGTGATCTACACCCTGTTGTTCCTGTTGTTCATCTACTTGCTCAGCAAAAAGATAAAACACGGCCCCTATGACGAGTCAGAAGCTCAGGATCGGCCATTTACCAAAGAAATAACTAAAGCCGTGACCGGATAAAAGAAAAAGTATATGGAGACATTTTTAGGATTGGACTACCCCACATGGTGGTTTTTGGTAGTTGGTGGACTATTCTCTGGTTATGCCATTCTCGATGGTTTTGACTTTGGTGCTGGAGCTTGGCATTTGTTCTTTAAAGAAGAAATGAGTCGCCGCATAGCGCTAAATGCTGTAGGCCCAGTATGGGATGGCAATGAGGTATGGTTGGTGATTGGTGGTGGGGCATTGTTTGCTGGATTCCCCCTGATGTATGCCACCTTCTTTTCATCGCTCTATATACCCTTTATGTTATTTCTGATGTTTATCATCTTTAGAGCCATAGCTATAGAATTTAGAGGCAAAGAACCTATGAAGTGGTGGCGCAATCTTTGGGATGTGTGCTACAGCGTCTCTAGCATTATGCTTGCCTTTTTATTGGGAATCGTATTGGGCAATGTGTTGCAAGGGATCCAAATTGGACCCAACTACTTATACCAGGGCGATGGAGTCTTTGAATTTCTAAACCCCTATGCACTAATGACAGGCGTAACAACCCTTGGGCTGTTCATGTCGCATGGGGCAATCTACCTTTTGCTAAAAACAGAAGGACGCTTATTCGCTAAGCTGCGTTTGCTATTGAAACGAGGCATGATACTATTTATGGTAAGTTTTGCCATCACTACTCTTTATACCTTACTATACATCCCACATCTGTCTGATGGTTTTAAGGCCAACCCTGAGCTATTTGTAGTCCCTTTGCTTGTCTTTTTAAGTATTGCTAATGTGCCCAGGCTGGCCAATAGAAAAAGATACAGACTTGCTTTTTTGTTCTCCTCCATTACCATTGCACTACTTCTGGTACTTGTAGCGGTAGAGCTCTACCCAGACCTGCTTATTTCATCTATAGGCCCAGAATACTCCATTGATATTTACAAGGCAGCATCGTCTACCAAATCGATGCAGATCATGCTCACGATAGTTGCTATAGGAACACCCTTGGTATTGGGCTACACCATTTTTGTGTATAAAACCTTTAGTGGCAAAGTTAAAATTGACGATCACAGTTATTAAAAGTATACCATGCGTAAGCTAGTTTATCTAATAATACTTTTTTCTCTCGGAGCATTTGCACAGCATGACCCAAAGCAAAGCGAACCCGAGACCCTAATGGAGATCTTTAAAAACTCGCACGTACACGGCCATGTACGCAATTACTTTATGAATACAGCCAATCAGGGCGAGCTAAGAGACTATTACACCAATGCCCTAGGCGGTGCTATTGCAATAAAGACGGCACCGTATAAAGGTTTTGAAATTGGCATTAAGGGTATCTTTACCTATAAGACCTTCTCTGCAGACCTTAATGAACCTGATTCTACAACTGGTCAGGTATCAAAATGGGAACACGAACTTTACGATATAAATGACCTAGACAATTTCAATGACCTGGACAGGCTAGAACAGCTCTACCTGCGCTACAACTTTAAGGACGGTTATGCTACCTACGGCAAAATGGAAATTGAAGATACACCGCTACTCAACGAAAGTGACGGGCGCATGAAACCCTTTGCATTTAAAGGGCTGTGGTTGAATTACCAGATTAAGGACCACCATTTTAACCTAAGCTGGCTAGACCGTGTATCACCTCGTAGTACTGTGGAGTGGTACAGTTTTCAGGAAGCCTTGGGGCTTACCAACAACGGTTTTCAACCCAATGGCGAAGTGGCCGAATACGCCGAACACCTGGAGTCTGAAGGGATAGCCATGTTGCAATATGAGACCGCCTATAAAGACTTTGACCTGCAAGTGAACCACTGGTATTTGCACCGGGTGATGAACACCAGCATGTTGCTTCTAGACTGGCACAAAAACGATTTTCACCTCGGGTTGCAATACGCGCTACAGCTGCCGGATAATGCACAAAAAGAGCTGGAGTACGACAACCGCTACCTGCAACCCGGAGAACGCGGACAGGTCTTCTCAACAAAAGCAGGGTTAAACAAACCGCATTGGAAGCTTGATCTGGCCTATACCCACGCCTTTGATACAGGGCGGTTCTTGTTCCCCAGAGAACTAGGCCGCGATCATTTCTTCACCTCAATCTCTCGTTCACGGCTGGAAGGTTTTGGCGATGTAGACGTACTAACCATTAGTGGCGGGACAGATTTAAAAATAGACCGCTTCTACATTGGGGCCGAGTTCACAACTGTATTTGGTGCAGAGGTAGATGATTTTCAGTTCAACAAATACAACCTAGATGAATATTACCAACTGAACACCCATCTGCACTACGAGCTAGACGGCTTCTTAGAAGGCCTTAAGCTAGATCTGCTCTACGTTTACAAGGAAAATACAAATAACACTGACCCCGAGACGATCTTTAATACAAGTAACTTTCACCAGTTGAACTTTGTGGTGAATTATGACTTTTAGGGCGTCAATAACAAGATGTAATTTATCAGCACTGTAAGTGATCCATTTAAGATGCTCTTATATTGTCTTCTATGCACACATCAACAACCTCCTATTTATGTTTTATTTAAACCTAGACTTCCTCTGCATGAGATCTTAAAATTCAGCGGATTCAACAGAAACAAAATTCACCTCTGTGTAACCTCGGCCAACTAAGGAGCGTCTCAATTCCAAATAACAAAGCCATGGCAATAAACAGCAAGGTCTTAGAATGGGTCTTTAGGCTATACGTTTTTATATTCTTGAGTATCTACGGATTTGGCAAATTGGCAGGAGGTCAATTTTACAGAAAAGGACAATTACCGCCAGAAGTAGGTCAATTAACCTTAGAACAGGCAGACAGCTTTAGTCTGGGATGGACTTTTATGGGACATTCCTACGGCTATATCTTAGCCATTGGAAGCGTACAATTGCTGGGTGCATTTATGCTTCTGTTCAATAAAACAAAACTGCTAGGCACCCTGGTTTTACTACCCATAATGGTAAACATCGTTCTATTCGACATTGTTTTTCTCGAACCTAAAGGCGCCTTGGTCAATGCCAGTATTTATCTGTTGATGCTATTGGGTATTTTATGGTTCAATCGATTGGCAATACAAAAAGCACTCAAGACAATAACCACTCTTAATTCAACTTCTACTCCTAGGTTTTTCAATCATGGCTGGAAATTCATCCTTCTTGTTTTGCTGCTGATGGCTGGAATCTTTTTTATAGATCAGACTCTTGTTGGCTTGGTGGGGAGGTAATCTAATCACCTACAATCATCAATCCAGTAAACGAAAAAAGCCCGCAGCTTTCGCTATGGGCTTTTTGAAGTGCGGATGCCCCCGAACGAAAAAATGATGTCCAGTGGACATCATTAGTGAGGGGTAGGCCTGTCGCGTCGGAAGTGATAGTTCTCTAATATTGATTTAAGGCAGCTCTTCTAGGAGTGTGACTGCCGCGCAGGCGGTTCGACCGCTGAATCAAATAAAAAAACCTCCAGTGGATGTTTTTAGCGAGGGGCCGGCGCTGAGGGAGCAGGCGGTTCGACCCCTTAAACAAACGAAAAAAGCCCGCAGCTTTCGCTGTGGGCTTTTTGAAGTGCGGATGAAGGGAGTCGAACCCCCACGCCTTGCGGCACTAGATCCTAAGTCTGGTATATATTGCACTAATAAAACATAAATTAACTCATTTTCAATGGTTTATGTTTTTCATCATTTTATTTAAAGTCAATTAATATCAGTTAATATCAACATTTGTTGTACCTATGTTGTACCCAGAATTCCTAATAAAGACGTATCTTTAAAGTGAATTTTTGACAAAATGTTGTACCTGATTTGGCTTTCGTATCTAAAACAGGTTCAAAATGTCAACGAGTGCAAAAATAATACTTCGCAAAAAGCCTAATGCAAAAGGGCTGTATCCGCTTGCAATTAGGATAACCAAAGACCGTCGTTCAACTTACAAACACATAGGCCATTACATTGAATTAGAGGATTGGGACTCTAAAAACCTAAAGGTAAAAAAATCGCATTCTGAAGCTGAAAGCCTGAACAATTTGATAGCTTCCAAACTATCCGAAGCCAGAAAAGGGCTTATTGCATTACAGACGGATAATAAAGGTGCTACTGCTCGACAAATCAAAAAAGAAATATATAAGCCAACTTCGAGCTTAACTTTTTTTGATTTTGCTGACGAGCATCTTGAAGCCTTAGAAGCTGAAAAGAAAATCAATCGCCATTCTACAGATTCAGCTTGGGTGAGTTATATAGAAAAATACTGCTCTGGCCGACATTTGACTTTCCAAGAAATCAATGAGCGCTTTCTCAAAAAATTCAAGATTTATTTAAAGGGTTCTTGCTCATTAACTGAAACTACTGCAATGAATGTAATGGTATTGATAAGGTTACTGTTCAATAGAGCCATTAGGGATAAGGTTGTAAGTAAGGAAATATATCCCTTTGGCAAGGATAAGTTTAAAATCAAATTTCCCGAAACCACAAAAACAGGGCTTTCAGGAAAAGAAATAAAAGCCCTGGAAAGTGTTACTGAACTAACTGATATGGAAAGACACTCATTAAATGTTTGGTTGTTCAGTTTCTATTTTGCTGGAATGCGTGTTTCGGATGTGTTGTTTATAAGGTGGTCCCAGATTTATGATGGGCGATTGCATTATAGAATGGGGAAAAATTCAAAGTTACTCTCCCTTAAAATTCCAGCTAAGGTTGAAAAAATCTTGCTACAGTACATTGAGGACAGAGTAAATGATGATGACTTTGTTTTCCCGGAAATGAAAAAAGCTGACTTATCTGATGCGAAAGACATATATCGAAAGAAAAAAGTAGCAAATAAAAAATTCAATGACCACCTTAAAAAGATTGCGAAAAGAGCAGGCATCCAGAAAAAAGTTACGATGCACATTGCTCGACATTCTTTTGGCAATATTGCAGGCGATAACATTCATCCGCTTATGCTTCAAAAATTATATCGGCATACGGATTTGAAAACCACCATTAACTATCAAGCTAATTTTATTCATAAAGATGCTGACGATGCTTTGGACAGTGTGGTAAATTTTTTATAAAAACATATTTTCTTAAAAACTCTAACCTATTAGAAAAACAAAATAAATATATTTAAGTATTTGCTTAAATAATTATATAATTGTAGCTTTACTCAAAATTGTAATTATGGCTCTTGAATTAAGTTGCACCCGTGCCGAGGCAGACCAGAAGCAATTGATGCGCTGTCGTGAGACGTTGAAAACAAGTTCAGAATCAATCAACAGTATTGGCAAGGTACTCGCCCTGGCAGGTAATGAGACCAGACTGAAGATACTTTTCCTCTTGAAAGAGGAAGGTGAACTTTGTCCTTGTGATTTTTCAGATATACTGGAAATGAGCGTACCCGCAATTTCGCAGCATATCCGTAAAATGAAGGATGCTGAATTGATAACTTCGAGACGTGATGGTCAAACGTTGTACTACTCCTTGGTCAAGGATTCAAGCAATGTGTTGGAAGGAATATTCGGTAGGCTTAAAGAAAACAAACAAGTAGCATAGAATGAACACATCCAAATCATCAAATACAGCAGCGTACACCGGCATTTTCACAGCGGTCGCTGCCTCAGTCTGTTGCATCACACCAGTGCTTGCACTATTGGCAGGAACAAGCGGTATTGCTTCGACATTTTCTTGGATAGAACCTTTTAGACCTTATTTAATCGGACTGACAATTTTAGTTCTTGGATTCGCTTGGTACCAGAAGCTAAAGCCAAAATCACAGCACGAAATTGATTGTGCCTGTGAAGATGATGAGAAACCTTCTTTTCTACAATCAAAAACATTTCTGCTTATTGTGACCCTCTTTGCGAGTCTAATGCTGGCATTTCCCTATTACTCAGGAATATTTTATACCCAACCAACCAAGGAAATCGTATATGTGCAACAGGACAATATTGTTAAAAAAACCTTTACCGTTGAAGGAATGACTTGTACTGGTTGCGAAAACCACGTCAAGAGCGAGGTAAACAAGTTGGACGGTATACTTTCTGTTAAGGCCAGTTTCAAAGAGGGCATAACAATAGTCAAATATGACCGCACCAAAGTATCTGAGGAACAAATAATAAACGCAATCAACAGTACAGGTTATAAAGTCTCTGAATAATATGGATACTACAATTTTAAAATCCACCATTACCTGTCCCAAATGCGGGCACAAAGAAGAGGAACAAATGCCCACCGATGCCTGTCAGTTTTTCTATGAATGTAAAAACTGTAAGGTAGTAATTCGGCCAAAGGAAGGCGATTGTTGCGTGTACTGTTCATATGGCACCAAGGCTTGTCCACCTGTCCAAAATGATATGAAATGTTGCGAATGAGCAAAATTAAAATTCCGTTAAACCCAACAAAAACTGTTAAAATTTTGTAATTTTGCATTGATGAAAAAGATCTTCCATAAGATATTATCCGTTTTGATGGCTTTGGTAGTGATGTTCACTACAATGTCGTTTACGGTGGATATGCATTATTGTGGGGATTCTTTGGTTGATTTTAGTTTCTTCACAAAAGCAGAATCTTGCGGGATGGAAAAAGCACAACCAACCAGGGGTTGTGAAAATCCTGCTATGAGCGAGAAATCTTGTTGCTCGGACCAAAAAATAGTGAAGGAAGGTAGCGACGACCTTAAAACATCATTCAATAAACTTACTTTTGAGCAACAGACCTTCGTTGCCACATTTTTCTACACCTATATCAATCTTTTCGAGGGACTTGATGAAAACATTGTTCCCTTCAAGGATTACTCGCCCCCCTTTATTGAACGGGACGTTCAGATACTTTACGAGACCTATTTAATTTGATTTTTAGACAGTAGTCCGATTCCGATACCCATCGGAACGGCACTAAGCCCAACGGTTATCCCGTTCTGGGCACGTTTTGTTGTATTCAACTTTTAGAATTGCAACAAGACCACCATTGTATAACTGTCTAATTATCATTTTGTATGCTGAACAAAGGCATAAAATTCCTTATAGAAAATAAGCTCGTTGCGGTACTGATGCTCGCCCTTTTCGTGGGTTGGGGCATCGTGAACGCACCCTTTAATTGGGACACCGGAATATTGCCCAATGACCCTGTGGCTGTAGATGCCATACCCGATATTGGCGAAAACCAACAGATTGTTTTCACCAAGTGGCAGGGGCGCTCCCCTCAGGATATCGAGGACCAGATTACCTACCCGCTTACCACTTCCCTTCTCGGAATACCTGGCGTCAAGACCATTCGCAGTTCTTCGATGTTCGGCTTTTCGAGTATCTATATCATTTTTGAAGAGGATATCGAATTCTACTGGTCGCGTAGCCGCATCCTCGAAAAGCTCAATTCGCTACCCAGTGGTCTGTTGCCCGATGGTGTCAATCCCGCCTTGGGTCCAGATGCTACGGGATTAGGCCAGATTTTTTGGTACACGCTGGAAGGCCGTGATAAGGACGGGAACGTCACGGGTGGATGGGACTTACAGGAACTTCGTAGTATACAAGATTACTACGTAAAATATGCTCTTTCTTCTGCCAGCGGTGTTTCAGAAGTGGCTTCCATCGGTGGTTATGTGCAGGAATACCAAGTGGATGTTGACCCTGAAAAGATGCGTCAGTACAACATCGGTCTGGCCGATATAGTAAAGGCGGTTAAGGAAAGCAATCAGGACATCGGTGCGCAGACCTTGGAAATGAACAAGGCCGAATACCTGGTGCGCGGTCTGGGCTACGTGAAATCCATAGCAGATATAGAAAATGCCGTAGTTGATTCCGAAAATTTCACATCTATCCGAATCAAGGATGTAGGCAAGGTACACTTGGGACCAGCTACACGTCGAGGCATTTTGGACAAGGAAGGTGCCGAAGTTGTGGGCGGTGTGGTGGTAGCCCGCTATGGTGCCAATCCGCTGGAAGTCATCAATAATGTCAAAGACCAAATCGACGAGGTAAGCTCGGGGCTTCCTTCAAAAGAACTGGCCGACGGTAGAACCTCCCAAGTCACTATTGTCCCCTTTTACGACCGTACCGAACTCATTCAAGAAACCTTGGGTACGCTCAACGAGGCCCTGACCTTGGAAATCCTGATTACCATTTTGGTCATTATCATAATGGTTTTCAATCTCAGAGCATCCATATTGATTTCTGGATTATTGCCCGTGGCGGTGTTGATGGTCTTTATCACGATGAAGCTCTTTAATGTGGATGCGAACATTGTGGCACTTTCGGGTATCGCCATTGCTATTGGTACGATGGTAGATGTCGGGGTCATCCTTGCCGAAAATATGATTCGACATCTGGAAGACGAAGATTTACGGGTAAACAAAAACGGTCAACCCTATACAACAAACGAAATCGTTTACAACGCCACATCCGAAGTTTCCGGCGCTATTGTTACTGCTGTAATGACTACAATAATTAGTTTCCTTCCGGTGTTTACGATGATTGGTGCTGAAGGGAAACTCTTTCGACCATTGGCATTTACCAAAACAATGGCATTGGCCGCTGCACTCGTTATTGCCCTATTCCTTATACCGCCATTCGCAGCCACTTTCTTTAGAAAGACCGAAATGCGGGAACGGCTCAAATATGCCATCAATGGGCTTTTAATCCTTTTGGGAATCACCGCAGTGATTTTTGGGTATTGGATAGGATTGGTACTTGTCGCTTTTGGCTTGGTAGCCATTTTATCGATGCGTGTTACGCTTTCGCGAAATCGAGCTGGCGAGATTCACGACCAAAGGGAGAGCGTAGCGGTAAAGCAAAAAAATCTCATCAATACGGCTATTGCCACAATCGCAGTTGTATTCCTATTGGCTGAATACTGGCGACCGCTCGGCTTCGACCGCAGCCTGATTATGAACCTCATTTTTGTAGCGGTAAGCTGTTTTGGTGTTCTGGGCATCTTTTCGCTACTCAGAAAATACTACGATAGCATCTTAAGATGGGCATTGCAAAACAGATTGCTGTTCTTGATAATTCCCACCACATTGCTGGTTCTCGGTTTCTTCATAATGCGCAACACGGGTAAGGAATTTATGCCAGCGCTCAACGAGGGTTCGTTCCTGTTGATGCCTACCTCGCTACCGCACTCAGGTGTAGCCGAAAATAAACGGGTCTTGCAACAATTGGATATGGCGGTGGCCACCATCCCTGAAATCGAGACCGTGGTCGGAAAGGCAGGCCGCACCGAATCCGCGCTTGACCCGGCACCGCTTTCGATGTACGAGAACGTGATTCAGTACAAGTCGGAATATATGCGCAACGCTTCAGGGGAACGGCAACGCTATCGGGTAAACGACGACGGACTTTTTGTATTGAAAAATGATAGGTTCCATATTAATCCGAACAACGAAGTAGAAAACGATGCCAGTTATGAAGCATCCCAATTGCAAACTACCATCACAAGAAACGAATTGATTCCCGATGATGATGGCGAGTACTACCGAAACTGGCGACCTGAAATCCAGAGCCCGGATGATATCTGGAACGAAATCGTCAGGGTCACTAAACTGCCCGGTATTACTTCCGCCCCTAAGTTACAGCCTATCGAAACCCGATTGGTGATGCTGCAAACGGGTATGCGCGCGCCAATGGGCATTAAGGTCAAGGGGCAGGACTTACGGGAAATCGAAGCTTTCGGCTTGGAACTCGAAGAAATATTGAAACAGGCCGAAGGTGTAAAAGAACAGGCCGTATTTGCCGACCGTATCGTGGGCAAACCCTATCTGTTGGTGGATATCAAACGGGAACAGTTGGCGCGTTACGGGGTTTCGATTATGGACGTACAGGAAATCCTGCAAGTGGCCGTAGGTGGGATGCCCCTGACCCAAACAGTCGAAGGTAGGGAACGCTACGCCGTTAGGGTACGCTACCCACGAGAGCTGCGTGATAATCCGACCGACCTAAAGAATATCTACGTTCCCGTGGAAAAAGGAAGCCCCGTTCCCCTTGGCGAACTCGTGGACATCCGGTATGAGCAAGGTCCGCAGGTCATCAAAAGTGAGGACACCTTCTTGGTCGGCTATGTTTTATTTGACAAGCTGGACGGCTTTGCCGAAGTGGATGTGGTGGAAAATGCCCAGGCCTTGATTCAAGAAAAGATAGACAGCGGCGAACTGACCGTACCCAAAGGCATCAGCTACAAGTTTACGGGCACCTATGAAAACCAGTTGCGTGCAGAGAAAACCCTGTCCATCGTGGTTCCGCTATGCTTGATTATCATATTTCTCATTCTATACTTTCAGTTTAAATCGGTCACCACCTCATTGATGGTATTTACCGCCATTGCCGTAGCATTTGCAGGTGGCTTTGTGATGATTTGGCTCTATGGACAAGACTGGTTTCTCAATTTCAATTTGTTCGGTGAGAACCTTCGCGAGTTGTTCAATATCAAAACTATCAACCTGAGCGTTGCGGTCTGGGTCGGATTCATCGCACTCTTTGGTATTGCTACCGATGACGGTGTGGTGATGGCAACCTATCTCGACCAATCTTTCGATAAGGAAAAACCGAATGACAAACCGGGCATTCGTCAAGCTACCCGTGAAGCGGCAGGCAAGCGTATCCGTCCCTGTTTGATGACGACCGTAACGACCGTTCTTGCCTTGTTGCCAGTGCTAACATCCACCGGAAAGGGAAGCGATATAATGATTCCAATGGCCATTCCCATTGTGGGTGGGATGCTCATTGATGTAACCTCATATTTCCTGTTGCCCGTACTATATAGCTGGCGGGAAGAAAATCAACTTAAACGAGCGAGCAAATGAAAAATGTAAAAATCATCATCGGATTATTGCTTGTTTCTTTTTACGCGGAAGCGCAAGAGCTTCAATCTTATATACAGGAAGCAGAAGCGAACAATCCAGATATTCAGGCTTACGAGCTGCGGTACAATATCGCCGAAGAAAAAGTGAACGAAGTCAATACGCTACCTAATACTGTGGTAAGCGCAGGATACTTTGTAAGCGAACCCGAAACCCGAACGGGTGCGCAACGGGCACGATTTTCGATTTCGCAGATGTTGCCGTGGTTCGGTACGATAACGGCACGGGAAAACTATGCCAGCTCAATGGCGGAAACCGAGTTTGTTGAAATTGCCATTGCCAAACGAAAACTGGCACTTTCGGTCGCCCAATCCTACTATCAACTATATGCCATCAATGCGAAACAGGATGTACTGGACGAAAACATCCAACTACTACAAACTTACGAACGGTTGGCATTGACCTCTGTGGAAGTGGGCAAGGCTTCCGCAGTTGATGTTCTACGGTTGCAGATTCGCCAGAACGAACTGCAACAACAAAAAGAGGTCTTGCAGGAGGAGTATTTGGCGGAACAGGTCAGCTTCAACAATCTTTTGAACCGAAAGGAAAGCATTGCCGTTGAAATCGTCCCAGAAATGACCATCCCAACGGAAGACCCGATATACAGCGATGAAGGATTGGCGCTTAATCCCGAACTGCTCAAATATGATAGACTTTACGAGTCCATTGAACAATCCGAATTGCTGAACCAAAAGGAAAGTGCCCCGAACATCGGTTTTGGATTGGACTATGTACCCGTTTCCGAACGTCCCGATATGACCTTTAGCGACAACGGCAAGGATATCGTGATGCCAATGGTATCGCTGTCCATACCTATTTTCAACAACCGCTATTCATCGGTTTCCAAACAGAACGAACTGAGACAACTGGAAATCGAATCACAAAAAACAGAGCGTTTGAATGTACTTGAAACCGCTTTCGCGAAAGCAAAATCACAGCGCAATCAAGCCCGTATTCAGTTCAATACCCAAGAAAAGAGTTTAATGCAGGCTAACGATGCCGAGGAAATATTAATAAAGAATTATGAAACGGGAACCATCGATTTTAACGATGTGCTGGACATTCAGGAATTGCAACTGAAATTTCAGATGAACCAAATCGAATCCATAAAGATGTATTACGTGCAATCAGCACTTTTAAACTATTTAATAAATTAAAAATGAAAATATTACAAATCACCACCCTATTGCTGTTTTCTTCTACTGTATTTGCCCAAGTAGGCACAAACGGTGCGGACAGAAATGAAGAAGGTAGACCTGTCAAGGAGTATAACTTAACCATTGAAGAAAATGAAATGACGCTCGCTGGTGTAACAGCAAAAGGAATGACCATCAATGGTAGTATTCCTGGACCAGTCTTGGAATTCACCGAGGGCGACCTCGCCATTATCAATGTTACCAATAAAATGGATGTGGAAACCTCTGTACATTGGCACGGGTTGATATTACCCAATTTTTACGATGGCGTTCCCTATTTGACCACGCCACCTATTAAACCAGGAACAACTTTTCAATACAGAATCCCAATCAACCAATCAGGCACCTACTGGTACCATTCCCACACGATGCTACAGGAGCAAAGCGGTGTTTATGGGTCTATTATTATTCACCCAAAAGAAAAAACTCTGGAATATGACAAGGATTTGGTTGTGGTACTCTCTGATTGGACCAACGAAAATCCTATGAATGTTTTGAGAAACCTTAAAAGAGGTAACGAGTGGTATCAGGTCAAAAAAGGTACGGCGGTTCCTTTGGGCAGGGTTATCAAGGAAGGCGCATTTGGTGCACAACTGAAATTTTGGAGAGACCGTATGGAAGGAGCAGATATAGCCGACATCTATTATCCGGCATTTCTGACCAATGGAAAATCATTGGCCGAGTATCCCGAATTCAAAACAGGCGAAAAAGTACGGCTTCGCTTTATCAATGCATCCGCCTCTACCTATTACTGGATGGATTTTGGCGGTGGCAACCCTATGGTCGTTGCGGGCGATGGTATTGATGTGGAACCTGTACCTAAAAGCCGTTTCCTTTTTGGTATTGCCGAAACCTATGATGTTATCGTAACCATCCCTGAAGGTACTTTGGAAGTTACCGCCACCGCTCAAGACGGTTCTGGTAGCACCTCGTTGCGCTTGGGACAGGGAAGCCTGTATCCAGCAAAAAGAATTGAGAGACCGGACAAGGTTGCAATGATGAAACAAATGGCCAAAATGGATATGAAGATGGGCGCCCCTGCAATGGTGGGTAACAAAAAGAAAAAAACACCCGAGTTTTTGAAGGAAAATTACGGGATGAAAATGGATATGAAAGATGGCCAGATGAATATGGGAATGCAAGACAAAATGTCAATGAATAAAGGCGAAATGGGCGACAATATGAAGATGGACGACCATAAGCAAATGAAGATGGATAAAAAGATGGACGGTATGGCAGGAATGAAAAAAGATTCAATGCCAATGAAATCTACCGAACCTTCGCATATGATGGGAGGCCATATGGGGCACGATATGCCTATGATGCAAAAAGACACTTCCTCTTTTGATTACGATACCCGTAAAACCTATTTCAACTATGATTTCTTAAAAGCGAAGGAAAATACCACCTACAAGGCTGATTTGCCCGTAAACGACATTCTATTAAACCTGACCGGAAATATGCAACGCTATGTGTGGAGTATTAACGGTGTGCCACTTTCAGAAACGGATAAGATTAAAATCAGGGGTGGTGAAGTAACCCGCATTACCCTTAACAACCTAACGATGATGCACCACCCGATGCACCTTCACGGGCATTATTTTAGGGTAATCAATGAAAATGGTGAGCGCTCGCCGTTGAAACACACCGTCAATGTGCCACCGATGCAGAAAGTGGTTATCGAGTTCTATAACGAGGAGTATGGCGATTGGTTCTTTCACTGCCACATCCTGTACCATATGATGGGCGGTATGGCTCGCGTATTCAGCTATGATACCCCAAGGGATGAAAGGATGAAAAACTTTCCCGTTCAAAAACTGATTGACGAAACAGACCATTACTATTCTTGGGGATTGTTGCGTGCAGGCTCAAACTTTAATGAACTATTTCTGATGTCAAGCAATATTCGGAATGAATTTGGTTTAAGAGCAGAGTTCGATTATAACAAAAACCTTGAAGCCGAAGTAAACTATAATAGGTATCTCAATGATTGGGTGCGCCTCTATGTAGGAGTAAATACCGAAACTTCTACACCCGACTCGTATGACACCTTTAATACAGTAGGTCTAATTGGTGTAAAATACTTTACGCCTTACCGATTTAATGTAGATGTGAGTGTAGACCATCAACTGCGCCCAAGGATACGTCTCGATAGGGAACTGTTGCTTTTTCCACGCTTTTTCCTTGAAGGGGAATACGAATACCGGGCAGACTTTGGTTGGGTGAACGATATAGGCGATACATCCTATCAGGGCGAAACGCAATGGTTGGTGGGAACCTCTTATATCCTATCCCGAAATTTTTCAATACAAGCAAATTACAATAACCGATATGGCTGGGGTGGCGGTCTTTTAGCCCGATTTTAACAAAGTAACAATTTAAAACAAACACAAAATGAAAACAGTAAAGAGAACGATAGGTACAATGGCACTTGCTACCGTAGTGATGGTAACAGTTTCCTGCAAGGACGGAAATAAGAACGAACCCGCCAAGCCAATGAGCAATGAAATACATCAAGAAAAGATGGATGATAAGGAAGATATGGCTATGGATAACAGCCAAGATGCCAAGGCAGAAGCGATATTGAAGGACTATTTCAACTTGAAGGACGCTTTGGTCAACGATGACAATTCCAAAGCAAAGGAACTGGGCAACACCTTGGCACAATCGCTCAAATCCTTTGATGCATCGAGCTACTCGGACAGCGAGCAGAACGAACTAAACGATATCATTGAGGATGCCACCGAACACGCCGAGCATATTGGCGAGAGCGATATAGCCCACCAACGCGAGCATTTTAAAACGCTTAGCAAGGATATGACCGATATGGTGGCGATAACGGGAACTTCAATGACCATTTATGAGCAGTACTGCCCAATGTACGATAACAATAAAGGCGGTGCTTGGCTAAGTATGAATGAAGAAATCAGAAACCCCTATTTCGGTGCCCAAATGCTAAAATGTGGTAAGGTGCAACGTGAAATCAACTAAGTGAAAATAGTAAAAATCATAGCGTGGATAGCATTGGTTGCCTTTGTGGTCATCCAGTTTTTTCCTGTGGACTATAACCAGAGTGAAACCGTACCACAAACCGATTTTATGCTCGTGAATAATGTACCTGCAACGGTAGAACAATCGTTGCAGGTTTCCTGCTATGATTGCCATAGCAATAATACCGATTATCCTTGGTACAGCAAGGTACAACCCTCTTCTTGGTACTTGGAACATCATATCAAAGAAGGAAAGGCAGAGCTGAATTTCAACGAATGGGGCAACCTTTCCGACCGAAGGAAAAATAGCAAATTACGGTCTATCATAAACCAGATTGAGGATGGGGAAATGCCTTTGGATAGTTACACGCTAATTCATCGGGATGCAATTTTTTCTGAGGCGAACAAAACAGCAGTAATTGACTATATGAATAAACTAAAAGATAGCTTGGAATAAAGTCCTGCTGCGGGAAGGGTAGTATGATGGTTCGTAGTAACCCTTTCCGTAACAGACACAAATTAGTAAAGTAATGAAACACACCTATCACATACACGGAATGACCTGTAACGGTTGCAGAACCCACGTCGAGAAAACGCTCTCTAAAGTGGACGGTGTAATTGATGTATTGGTCGATTTGGAAAAATCTGAAGCGGTCATTGAAATGGAATCGCATATTCCTATCGAATCATTTCAGGAAGCTCTAAAGCAAGATGGTGGTTCGTATAGCATTCACAAATCTGGCAAACATCATCACAAGGATGATTCGGCTAAAGTTAATACTGAGCATAGTCGAAGTACGAAAGCGAAAAAGCAAAAACCAAAAGGCAAGGGAACCGGAACGTTCTACTGCCCGATGCACTGTGAAGGCGATAATACTTATGACAAGCCAGGCGATTGCCCTGTCTGTGGAATGGATTTGGTGGAAGAGCAAAGCTTTTCCGCCAGTTCCCGCAGCGAACAATGGACGTGCCCAATGCATCCTGAAATTGTAAAGGATGAACCGGGAAGCTGCCCCATTTGTGGTATGGACTTGGTACCGATGAAGCCAGATTTGTCCGCAGAGGAAAAAACCTATAAAAAACTGCTCAAAAAGTTCTGGATAGCCACGGCCTTTACACTGCCTATTTTCATCATTGCGATGTCCGAAATGGTCAGCAACAATCCGCTATACGATATTTTGGAACTGAAATACTGGAACTGGATTCAGTTTGCACTTTCCCTACCCGTGGTGTTCTATGCCACTTGGATGTTCTTCGAGCGTGCTTATCGAAGCATAAAAACGTGGAACCTCAATATGTTCACGCTCATTGGCATCGGTGCTGGTGTAGCTTGGTTGTTTAGTGTATTCGGGATGCTGATGCCGGACTTTTTCCCAGACCAGTTCAAGACCGAAGCGGGCACCGTACACGTGTATTTTGAAGCGGCCACGGTCATTCTCACGTTAGTTTTACTTGGCCAACTATTGGAAGCCCGAGCCCATAGCAAGACAAATTCCGCGGTCAAGGAACTTTTAAAACTGGCGCCAAATAAGGCAGTTAAAGTCGTGGATGGTGAGGAACAGGAAGTGGCCATCGACCAAATTGAATTGGGCGATATTCTTCGGGTAAAACCGGGCGATAAAATTCCCGTTGATGGTGTTATCACCGAAGGCGAAACATCCATCGATGAATCGATGATAACGGGCGAACCCATTCCAGTCAACAAGTCAACCGATGATAAAGTCAGTAGCGGAACTATCAACGGCAACCAGTCTTTCCTTATGAAAGCGGAAAAGGTAGGTTCCGACACTTTGCTTTCACAAATCATCCAAATGGTCAATGATGCCAGTCGTAGCCGTGCGCCTATCCAAAAACTGGCCGATACCGTTTCAGGTTACTTTGTGCCCATCGTGGTCATCATCGCCGTAATCACTTTTGGGATTTGGGCAATTTGGGGACCAGAACCAGCTTATGTGTATGCCTTGGTCAATGCCATTGCCGTTTTGATTATCGCCTGTCCCTGTGCATTGGGATTGGCAACACCGATGTCCGTGATGGTCGGTGTGGGTAAGGGTGCACAAAATGGGGTGCTCATCAAGAATGCAGAGGCACTTGAAAAAATGGATAAGGTAGATACCCTTATCGTGGATAAAACGGGAACGATTACCGAAGGAAAACCCACGGTGGAAAAAATGGGGTCTTTTGATAACGGTTTCAGCGATAGCGAAGTACTGCAATACATTGTTTCCCTGAATAATCAAAGTGAGCATCCCCTTGCGGAAGCCACCATCAAATACGGCAAAGAACAAAAAGCTGATTTCTTAAAAGCCGACGGGTTCAATGCCGTAACCGGTAAAGGTGTTGAAGGTAATGTAAACGGTAAAAAGGTGGCTTTAGGAAATGCCAAAATGATGGAATATGCAAAGGCGACGCTTTCCAAAGAAATGGAAGAAAAAGCCCAATTCTTCCAAAAGCAGGGCAAAACCGTTTCCTATCTCGCGATTGATGGAAACCTTGTCGGTTATGTAGTAATTGGTGATAAAATTAAGAAAACGAGTGCCAAGGCCATCAAGGAATTACAGGACAAGGGAATCGATGTGATTATGCTCACGGGCGACAACCACGATACAGCTCAGGCAGTGGCCAACGAACTCAATCTTGCAGATTTTCAAGCGGGAATGCTTCCCGAAAACAAATTGCAGGAAGTTGAAAAACTACAAGAAAATGGAAAAGTCGTGGCGATGGCAGGTGACGGTATCAATGATGCACCTGCTTTGGCAAAAAGCGATGTAGGCATCGCAATGGGAACGGGTACTGATGTGGCCATAGAAAGTGCTGCCATTACTTTGGTCAAAGGCGACCTACACGGTATTGTCAAGGCAAGAAATTTAAGCGATGTGGTAATGCGAAACATTAAGCAGAATCTGTTTTTTGCGATGATATACAACACCTTGGGAATACCCATTGCTGCGGGATTGCTCTATCCATTTTTTGGGATTTTACTATCACCAATGATAGCTGCTTTGGCGATGAGTTTCAGTTCGGTTTCGGTCATAGCCAATTCGCTTAGGCTTAAAGGTTCAAACATTGATTAAGTTATATGGTAAAAAGAAAAACAGCGATAAAAATTAGAAAGGTACACCGCTATTTGGGCATCTTCTTGGGCATCCAGTTCTTGATGTGGACGATAAGTGGGATGTATTTTAGTTGGACAGACATTGACGAAATACACGGTGACCAATTTCGGCAAGACCCAGTAAAGGCATCTGCTTTTACAAGTTTGATAAGTCCATCCGAAGTGAATCTTGAAGAAGCAATAGTCTCGGTAGAACTTCGGGAAATCGGTGGTAAACCTTTTTACTGGATTAATGACAAACAGCTCTTTGATGCCAAGACAGGCAAAGTAAAGAAAGTAATCTCAGAAAGTGAAGCTCTGAAAATCGCTGAACGGAATATGTTGCCGGAACTTCAAGTAAAAGGAATCGAGCGCATCGAGCAAGTAGGCAGCCATAGCGAGTATCGTGGCAGACCGCTTCCGGCCTATGTCATCAGCTATGAAACACCTAAAAACATCAAGGCCTACGTTTCCGAAAAAGATGGCGCATTCCAAACGCTACGTCATCGGGATTGGCGTTGGTTCGACTTTCTATGGATGACCCATACGATGGATTATGAAGGTCGCGACGATTTCAATACAACCGTACTACGTGCCTTTTCCCTACTTGGATTGATTACCGTATTGAGCGGGTTTTTGTTATGGTATATCAGTTCACCAACAATCAGAAAAATAAAAAAGAGAAACAAATAACACCAAAAATTCAAAAACTATGGAACATTCAAAACACGCAAACAAAGGAAAATACAGAACATTTTTTATGATGCTGGCTTGCTCATTTGTAGCAATGTACATCACAATGTATCTCAACACCTATGAACTCGACCACGTATGGTTCAGCCTAACGCGCTTCTATATGGTCTGTCTGGGCATAGCAGCAATGGCAGTCATTATGTGGTTTTTTATGCGGAAGATGTACACCGACAAGAAAAAGAATATTGCCATTCTTTTAGGTAGTTTGGTCTTGTTTTTTGGGGCATTGTTTTTGGTTCGCGACCAAAAATCCACAGTAGGTGACGTACTATGGATGAAAGCAATGATACCGCATCATTCCATCGCTATATTGACCAGTGAACGAGCGGACATCAAAGACCCAGAGGTGAAGAAACTGGCAGAAGAAATCATCAAGGCACAGCGCAGGGAAATTGCCGAAATGAAAGAAATGATTGAACGATTACAGAACGAAAAATAAATAGCTATGAACAAGAATTTCATATATATCGCTATTGCAGTCGTTGTCGGACTGCTTGGTGGTTGGCTCATTTTCGGTGGCTCATCGGAAGAATCTATGACAGATAAGCACGACCATTCCACAGAAGCGGAAGGTCAAATGTGGACCTGCTCGATGCACCCCCAGATTATGCAACCCGAACCAGGTGATTGTCCCATTTGCGGAATGGATTTAATTCCTGCGGAATCAGGTGCTGATGGACTTGCAATGAACGAAATAAAGATGACCAAAAATGCGATGGCATTGGCGGACATCCAAACATCCATCGTGGGAAATGCTTCTGTAGATGATGAGAATATGATTTCCCTTTCGGGAAAAATCAAGATGAACGAGGAAGAAAATGCGGTGCAGGCCAGTTATTTCGATGGTAGAATTGAACGGCTCAACGTCAATTTTGAAGGTCAGGAAGTACAAAAAGGGCAATTGTTGGCAACCATTTATGCACCTAATCTGATAGCTGCTCAGCAAGAATTGATTACTGCGGCTTCGCTAAAAGAATCGCAACCCTCACTATACAAGGCGGTACGCAACAAACTGAAACTTTGGAAACTCTCGGAAGCCCAAATCAATAGCATAGAGGAATCCGGCAAGGTCAAAGAGAACTTTCCGATTTATGCGACCGTATCCGGAACGGTTTCAGAAAAAATGGCTGCCGAAGGCGACTATGTAAAACAGGGACAGCCCATTGTAAAGGTGAGTAACCTAAACTCTGTATGGGCGGAATTTGATGCCTACGAAAACCAGATTTCAGAGTTTAAAAAAGGGCAGAAAATTTCAGTAACGACAAATGCTTATCCAAATAAGGAATTTGATGCAACGGTCTCATTTATAGACCCTGTTCTGAATACCCAAACCCGCACCGTAACCGTTCGGGCCAATCTCAAAAATAGCGATGGAATGCTAAAACCCGGAATGTTCGTAACTGGCAAAGTAGAAGGAACAACGGTAAATACGGAATCAAACCTGACCATACCTGCAAGTGCTGTGATGTGGACGGGTGAACGGTCTTTGGTGTACATCAAAACCAACGCCAACGAACCTGTTTTTGAAATGCGGGAAGTTACTCTTGGCAATCGCAATGGCGATATGTTTACGGTTACATCCGGTTTAAAAAATGGCGATGAGATTGTGACCAATGGCACTTTTACCGTAGATGCAGCTGCGCAATTGCAGGGGAAGAAATCGATGATGAATCAAAGTACTGAAGAAGAGAAAGAAATGATGGCGATGGAAATGTCACTTTCAACTTCTTTTCAAGAACAGTTTGTGAAGGCTTTGCCGTCATACCTTGAACTCAAAGATGCTTTGGTAGCGAGTAATGCAGAAAAAGTTTCCGATTTTGCGAAAGTATCTTCCGAAAAAATGAAGGTGATATCACAAAACGATTTGGACAAAATGCTCAAAACCCATCTATCCAAAAGTATTGAAATGCTGGATGCCATTGCAAGTAATTCTAATTTAGAAAACCAACGTAGTCATTTCGTCATTCTCAATGAAAATTTGGTTGCAATAGCAATGAATCTCGAAAGCATTGACAACCCCCTATACGTTCAAAAATGCCCAATGGCAAACAACAATAAAGGTGCGGTTTGGTTGAGCACCGAAGAAGAAATCCGTAATCCTTATTATGGTGATGCAATGTTAACGTGCGGTAGTGTGATTGATTCGTTGAAATAGGACTTTGCAACCCTGTTGCACCGAAATTCTGTTATCTTTGCATCGTGAAAGTTTTGGCAATCATATTATCGATTTACTTCTTGGCGCTCAATGTGGTGCCTTGTAGCGATGTTGGTGATGTCGCCGACGATTCCCAAACCGTTTCAGTAGTTGATTTTGATGGTGACCACGGTGACGATTGCGAACTTTGCTCACCGTTCTGCCAGTGCCACTGCTGTCACGTTCACACGATACACTTTGGTATTGCTAACTTCGAACCGCTTCAAGCGACCATTCCACAGGATAACTTTGCCCACTTCGACAGTATCGGTAAGGATATTACTTTCTCTCTCTTTCAGCCCCCGCAGGTTTAATTCAGTTTTACAGGATTACTATATCCAGTTTTGAAGTTTTCAGCTTTAGGAAACTTCAAATGGTGTATTTGCCTTGCGCGCCTGTCCAAAGCGCAGTCGAAGGGAAAGCACAATTTCATTTTTAACTGAATTAACACCTAAATCTATGATTAACAGAATCATTGATTTTTCAATCAATAACAAATTTATTATCGGTCTGCTTACACTGGCACTCATCGGTGCCGGTATCTACAGTATGACCCAAGTTCCCATAGATGCTGTGCCGGATATAACCAACAACCAGGTACAGGTCATCACGCAATCGCCCAATCTGGGTACAGAGGATATCGAACAGTTCGTAACCTATCCCGTGGAAGTGGCGATGAGCAACCTTCCCGATGTCAAGGAAATCCGTTCGATTTCCCGATTAGGGCTATCGGTGGTAACGGTAGTTTTTGACGATGATATGGGAACCTTTTTGCCACGCCAGCTCGTTTCCGAAAAACTGACTGAGGTACGCGAGCAAATTCCAGAGGAATTGGGCCAGCCATCGATGGGACCTATTACAACTGGTTTGGGCGAAGTGTACCAATACACCTTAAAGGTCAAGCCTGAGTTTCAGGACGAGTATTCCCTTGCCGACTTGCGCACGATGCAGGATTGGATTGTACAACGACAAATGGCGATGGTGCCTGGCGTCGTTGAAATCAATGCGATAGGTGGAAAGATTAAACAATATGAAGTGGCCGTTGACCCCAACGAATTGAAGGCTATCGGGCTTACCATTACCGATGTATTTAAAGCTTTGGAAGCAAACAATAGGAATACGGGTGGTGCCTACATCGAAAAGAACCACCAGGCCAACTTCATTCGGGGTGAAGGTTTGGTACGCAACCTCAATGACATCAAGAAAATCGTTATTAAAAATGAAAATGGTGTGCCCATCACCGTAAACGATGTGGCCGATGTACGCTTCAGTTCCGCCGTTCGCTATGGGGCATTAACGCAGGATGGCGAAGGCGAGGTCGTCGGTGGACTGGTGATGATGCTCAAAGGCGCAAACTCAAACGAGGTCATTGTCCGCGTTAAGGATAGGATGGCGGAAATCCAGAAATCACTTCCCGAAGGCGTGGTCATCGAACCCTTGTTGGATAGAAGTAAACTCATAAGTGAGACAACGGGCACGGTACGCAACAATCTTCTGGAAGGCGCGCTCATCGTGATTTTTGTACTCGTCTTTCTTTTGGGGAACTGGCGTGGCGGACTGATTGTGGCATCGACCATTCCCCTATCCCTATTGTTTGCCTTTATCCTAATGAATGTTTTTGACGTATGGGCGAACCTGATGAGCTTGGGTGCAATCGACTTTGGTATTATCGTAGATGGGGCGGTCATTATCGTGGAAGCGAGTGTATTTCTTATGGCCAGTTATGTGCTTAAAAAGAAATCTTTGGATAAGAAAGACCGTGACGAAATTGCAGCCGATGCATCCAAAAAAATGATGAACGCAGCCTTCTTCGGACAGCTGATAATCCTTATCGTTTTCCTACCCATCTTGGCATTGGAAGGTGTCGAGGGCAAGATGTTCCAGCCTATGGCACTTACGTTCATCTTTGCGATGATTGGTGCAATGGTTTTATGTCTGACCTATGTGCCGATGATGTCCGCATTATTCCTGAAACCGCCAAAAAAGGAAAAGAAATCGTGGGGCGACCGTTTTGTACATTGGGTACAACGCAAGTATGAGCCCCTATTGTTAAATGCCTTGGAAAAAGGAAAATGGGTCGTTAGTATAGCGGTGGCCATCTTTGCCGTGGCTATCTTCACGTTCACTAAAATGGGCGGTGAGTTCATACCGCAATTGGACGAGGGCGATATTGCTTTCCACGCTATTTTGAAACCCGGAAGCTCATTGAGCGAGACCATCGAGACCACCACAAAAATAGAACGCATCGTAAAGGCCGAATTTCCCGAAGTGGAAAAAATAGTTAGCCGTATCGGTGTTGCGGAAGTGCCTACCGACCCAATGCCTATGGACTTTGCCGATGTATTCGTAATCCTGAAACCGCAGGACGAATGGGTTTCTGCCGAATCCAAGGATGAACTTATTGACAAGATGAAGGATGCGGTGAGCATTATCCCTGGTGTCAATTATGAATTTACGCAACCCATCGAAATGCGGTTCAATGAACTATTGGAAGGCATCCGTGAGGATATTGCCATTAAGATATACGGTGAGGATATCGATGTACTTGCGTCCAAAGCGGACGAGATTACCAAAATCATCGCAGGTACTGAAGGTATAGGCGATATGCGGGCAGAAGCCACATCGGGCTTACCGCAGATGACGATAAAGTACAATCGAAACAAACTGGCCCAATACGGCGTAAGCATCGACCAACTCAATATGATGGTGCAATCCGCTTTTGCAGGTGGGTACGCAGGGGTCATTTTTGAAGGTGAAAAGCGTTTTGATTTGGTGGTAAGGCTCGATGAGCAGAACCGAAGCGATATCAACGATATCCGTAATCTCTATATCAATCTACCGAACGGTTCACAAATTCCACTTCACGAACTGGCGGCCATCGAATACACACCGGGACCGATGCAGATAAGCAGGGACAATACCAATCGCAGAACCTATGTAGGCGTTAATGTACGTGGTCGCGATGTGGAATCGCTGGTCAATGAGATAAGGGACAAGCTGGATGCAAACCTCGATTTACCCCCAGGTTATTTTATCCGCTATGGTGGTGCCTTTGAAAATCTGGAAAGGGCCAGCGACCGATTGCAGACCGTGGTTCCTATTGCGCTATTACTCATATTCATCCTGATATATTTTGCATTAAAATCCTTTCCGCAGACGTTGATGATTTATCTGGCCATACCGATGGCGACTATTGGTGGCGTGTTCGCTCTCTGGCTTAGGGATATGCCCTTTAGTATTTCCGCAGGGGTTGGCTTTATCGTGCTTTTTGGGGTTGCCGTACTGAACGGATTGGTAATGATTAGCGGATTCAACGAACTGAAAGAGGAAGGCGTTATAAACCTAAAAGAGCGAATCGTTGAAGGAACAAAAAGAAGGGTACGCCCCATTATGCTCACGGCCTTTACCGATATCCTTGGGTTTCTGCCAATGGCAATTTCCGCATCGGCAGGGGCAGAAGTTCAGCGACCGCTGGCAACGGTCGTTATCGGTGGATTGATTACATCCACCTTGTTGACTCTATTCATTCTTCCCATTTTCTATCAATGGGTAGAAAGACGTTCGGAACGCAAGATAAAGGTCAATCCGAAAATCGTAACCGCTTCTGCGGTGGTCTGTTTCTTTTTTGCTTTCGCGAAAGCGGAAGCGCAACAAGTTCGGCAGAACGATACATTACCTGTTGTTTCATTGGAACAAGCGGTAGAAATATCCAAAGAAAACTATCCGCTATTGAAAACAAAACAACTGGAAATTCAAAAGCAGAACGCCCTAAAAGGTACGGCCTATGATTTAGGGAATACCCAAGTGTTTACCGGTGGTGAGGAAGTTTCTGATGGTCAGGGCATTTATACCCTTGTTGGCGTGGTTCAACAGAATATCAACCTGTTCGGTATCGGTGCGAAGAAGCGGTTGCAAAAACAGCGTATCGCCTTGGCGGAAACCGCACTTGACTTTACCGCATTGCAAGTGGAACAGGAAGTCAAAAAAGCTTGGTCACAGGCCTATCAGCAACGGCAGAAATTTGAACTGTATCGTGAACTGGATTCCATCTACTCGCAATTTGAAAAGGCGATTGAACTGAATTACGAGGTAGAGGCCATTTCACGTTTGGAATATTCATCGGCAACCAATCAGGCATTACAAATCAACAATAAACTTCAACAGGCCGAAAGTGACTATGCCATTGCCCTACAGAAGCTTAATCTTTGGTTGGTTTCCGACACGTTCTATACTGTTCCCGACACCCTTGATGAAAATGAAATGGCAGTACTGGGAATTCCATCAACCATAGAAACCCATCCAGAACTGGAACTTTCGCGAAAGCGGATTGAGGAAGCCGAATCCAGCTACCAAGCTGAACGTTCCGATTTGTTGCCCAATCTCAACCTTCAGGGCGGATTGCAACGGGTGAATGGCAGTAACGGATTCTACACTTATCAGGCAGGAATATCCCTTCCATTGTTTTCTGGTACAGAACGCAGTCAGGCCAAGGCAGCCAAAATCCAAAGTGAAATTGCAAAAGCCAATGCGGACTTTACCAAACGCCAACTGCAATCGGAATATCGACAAGCTGTACAAGCGTATCAAAAATGGGAAGCATCCTGGCGATTCTATAAGGACAAGGCCTTACCGCTTGCCGAGGAACAGCGACAGGGTGCGTTATTAGCCTATAAGGAAGGTGCCGTGGATTATGCCGCATTCACCCAAATTATTAGGGATGCCATACAGACGGAAATGGATGCGCTGGACGCGCTCGACAATTATCTAAAATCAGTTTTTGCACTACAATATTTCAAATAATAAAATGAAGAATCTATCAAAATACACAGCTATTGGTTTGTTGGCGATGCTTTTGGCGTTGACCGCTTGTGGCGATTCCAACAAAGAAACCGCAGGGAATAAAAATGCCAATCTGGAAATGGAAAAAGAACATTCCGAGGGTGAAGCCGAGGAAGTAATGCTCACAGCTAAACAGTTCGATGCACTACAAATGGAAATCGACACCCTGCAAATGCGGAATATGAGCGGTTATGTGCAAGCCAACGGGCAGTTGGAAGTCCCACCTCAGAACGAGGCCACCATCACAACGGTAGTAGGTGCCAACGTGGTATCCATCGAAGTTATCGAGGGTGATAAGGTTAATAAGGGGCAAACGGTCGCCTATCTGTCCCACCCCAATATCATCGAGAAACAAACGGATTACCTCAATGCTTTCAGTAATAGTCAATTTCTTAAAAAGGAATATGAGCGGCAAAAAACCCTGTACGATGCAGGTGTCGGCAGCGGTGCCAATTTTCAAAAGGCAGAAGCCGAATACCAGGCATCCCGAAGTATGGTAAAAGGTCTTGAGGCGCAACTGCAACAGTTGAGTATCAGCGCACCAGGCGTAAGAAACGGTACAATTTATCAGCGTGTATCTCTTAGAAGCCCCATTGAAGGATTCGTCCAAAAAGTAGAAATTAAGACTGGGCAGTACGTAGAACCACAGACCGACCTTATGGAAATTGTGGACACCCATCACGTACACGCAGATTTGATGGTTTTCGAAAAGGATGTCCATAAGGTGAAAGAAGGGCAAAAAGTGGTTTTCAATGTACAGTCCATTCCCGGAAAGGAACTGACTGCCGAAATCTATTCCGTAGGAAAGACCTTTGAACAAAATCCGAAGGCTATTCACGTACACGCTGAAATCGAGAACAAGGAAGGCAACCTGATTCCCGGGATGTACATTCAGGGGCGCATCCAAACGGAAAATACACAAACTAAGGCGATGCCCGAAGCTGCCATAGCAGCCGATGGCGAGAGATTCTTTGTATTCTCGGCAGAAAAGGAAGGTGACGATTGGTCATTCAAACCCATTGAAATCACCAAAGGCACCCACGATGGCGATTGGATTGCCATTGATTTTTTGAGCGAACAAGAACCGAACACACAATACGCCTATAACAACGCCTACTACCTAATGGCGGAACTAAAAAAGGGCGAAGCGGAAGAACACGGACATTAATACAGACAATTATAAAATGAAAAAAATAGAACAAAGACTCACTGAAAATGGCGTTCGCCCGACGGCGATGCGGTTATTGATTTATAAATATTTGGCAGAAAAGGAAGTAGCCATATCATTGACAGATATTGAAGCCGCTTTCGCGAAAGCAGAGCGTACGACTTTATATAGAACGTTGCGCACCTTTGAAGAAAAGAAAATTGTGCACCAAATAGATGATGGTACAGGCATACAAAAATATGCACTTTGTGAGCCTGGTTGCGATTGTAACCTTGAACAAGATTTGCACCTGCATTTCCATTGTAACAATTGCGATGAGACCGTTTGCCTGACCGAACATAAGATTCCACATATCAATCTGCCAGAAGGCTTTGTGGCAGAGGATGCCAATTTGGTACTGAAGGGTATTTGTGACAAATGCAGCGGACAATAATGCACTTCCGTTGCATAGGTCAGATACATACCTTGCACTTTAAAAATGAATAATAAATAATGAAATTTAATACCACCATACCAATAGGCCTTAGAGCATTTTATTTAGATGAACTGAACCTATATCGTTCTTCATTACATAGTGGAAATTCATCCCAAGCTTGGCATCACCTTGAACGTTCCCATATTCTCGGTCAATCCTACCCGTTGGAACATACCTATACCCATTGGTCAATGTTAAAATTCGGGTTACGCCAGCGAAACACAAAAGAAGTTCTGGGTCAGGTAATTCAGCTCTTGGTTGGTGGTTGGAAATCATTTATCGACCACGTACCCATTGGAAATACCGGTGGAAGCGATGTGCCACCATTGAAAAGAATGGAAATGCCCGAAGACATAGCCAAAATTTTAAATAAATACCGAAAAACGCAATGAAAAAGAAAAAAGTAAACTTACGGGATTTAGACCCGAAAGAACATCAAGGTGAGCACAGTCACGATGACGGACATAACCATAGCAGTGCCGCAGAGGTATCCAATTTTAAGACCTACTTGCCCGCCATTTTCAGCTTTTTAATGCTGATTACGGGCATTGCCATAGATTATTTCGATACGTTCCCATTCTTCAGGGGCTGGGTGCGGATTATTTGGTACACTGTAGCTTACATTCCCGTTGGGTTTCCTGTAATTAAAGAAGGCTGGAACAGTATCAGGAACGGTGATTTCTTTACGGAATTTTTCTTGATGTCCATTGCCACCTTGGGGGCATTTGCCATAGGCGAATATCCCGAGGGTGTGGCCGTAATGCTATTTTATGCCGTGGGCGAACTCTTCCAGAACGCTGCGGTAAATAGGGCGAAGGGAAATATAAAGGCACTTTTGGATGCGCGACCCGATGAAGCATTGGTTTATAGAAATGAGGATTTTGTTTCGGTCAATCCCGAAACGGTCGAGATTGGTGAAAGAATTCAGGTTCGCGTAGGCGAAAAAATTCCTTTGGACGGCATTTTACTTTCAGAAAAAGCATCGCTGAACAGATTGCCTTGATTGGCAGCATTGAATGGACATTCTACACAAGAACCCGCTTTAGCGACTAATTCTTTGTCTTCAACATCAAAGGGTGCTTTTTCCAAATCATAGGTTCGGTTGTTTATCATTCGGTTTATCTGATGTGCGTTGAATTCTTCGCCCATCGTTTCCAGCATCATTTGTTGTACCTCGGGTTCAAAAAGTGCTACACCGACACCTAACGATATGGTCATTTCACCGCTGCGCACGAAATGTTTGAAACCGTCAATCAATCCAGCCAATTTCAAACGTTGTCTTATGAAATTGTCCGTTCTTCCCAAGCGCTTTGCGATTTCAGAGGGCGCATACTTGTCGCTCAGATAGGCTATTGCTTCAGCTTCTTCGGTAGGCTCTACGTCCTTCCGTTGTAGGTTTTCGATAATTTGAACTTCCAGCACTTCATCGTTTTCATAGGTTCTTACGATACTGGGAATAGTTTTCTTGTTCGCTATTTTACTTGCGCGAAATCGTCTTTCACCCATAACGATGATAAAGTCCTTTCCAGATTTGCGAACCGTTATTGGTTGCAACACACCAAATTCCTTGATGCTTTCCGAGAGTTGTTGTAGCTGTTTCTCATCAAAGGTCTTTCTCGGTTGATTAGGGTCTGGCTTGATTTTGCCAATGGGAATGTTCTCGATTTGAAGTACCGGAACTTTCTTTCCGTTCACTTCTTTTTTCGCAATAGTCGTTGTACTTCTACGCTTTCTTGTGGTACTCGCTTTTGTTGTCATAATACTCAAATTTTTGATTAAACAATATTTGAGCAGTGAACCAAACGGAAGATAAAATATTCGCTCAAAAGGAAACGGAATAAATGAGGATGGGCAGAAGCGATGGCTTTATGCCGTAGTCTTTTGATGGAAGTATTTTACGAGTTTAACTTTCGGGAATATTGTATGATAATAAACTCATAATCGAAGAACAAGAGTCGAGAAAACCTAAATTCTATGAATTTATATTGATTGACATAGTAGTTAATATCAAATGGAAGTATATGACACTAAATCAAAGTTTATCTTGAAAATAGGTCAAATGTTGTACCTATGTTGTACCCGAGTCTTTTTTCAGTTTGTTTTTGAAATAAAAAAGCCGAAGATTTCTCTTCGGCTTTAAGTGCGGGTGAAGGGACTCGAACCCCCACACCTTGCGGCATCAGATCCTAAGTCTGACGTGTCTACCAATTCCACCACACCCGCATAAAGTGCAAATTAACACTTTTTATTTGGTTAAATCCTAAGTCTAGCATGTCTACCAGTTCCATCACATCCGCATTACCGTGTGATTTGATCACTTAGGGGTGCAAATATAATTATAATTGCTAAATCCAAAAGCACTTATTTAATTTTTTCTAGGGACGCAACCACTGCTTCATTTTAGGGAATTCAGGGCCTTCTTCTGGGAAGTGCGCCATCCCGAAATAACGCAGTAGTGGCAATCCAAAAAAATCGGCGGCAGCATAACGTTCCAAGATCCAATCTGCCTGACCCTTATAGCCCTGCTCATGGAACACCACCTTTGGTGGGATCGCCAAATGCAAGGCCACCGCATAGCTCCATAACATAGCCGTCATCTCTTCTCCCCCTATTTGGGAATTGTCCTCTAAAACCTCTTGTCCTAAAGTCGCTCTTTTATCGGCCTCAGTGACGGCGTAATGTCCCGCTTCGTGCAAAACATCGCCTACGGCTACAAGCGCACTTTGGTCTATCCATAACTGCCCTTTGTGCAAACCCACTCCGGGTAAAAAAGATGTAAAAGCCAAAGGCTCTAAACGGTACGGAATACCTATCTGCTCAAAAAAAGGCAATACACGTTCAAAGAAATTAGAATCGCTAAGAGAAGAATCGTTCATTGTTAAGGGACTACTTAAACACCCAAATTAAGACAATTTTTGATACCTTAGTGAGCCTTAAAAATTTCAAATGAAAAGTACCAAAGACTATATAGAACAACATAAAGACCGATTCTTATCGGAACTTATAGACCTTTTAAAAATACCTTCGATCAGTGCAGACTCTGCCTTTGAAAAAGATGTGATCGCCACTGCGGAGGTGATCAAACAACGTTTGTTAGAGGCCGGCTGTGATAAGGTAGAGATCTGTGAGACTCCCGGTTACCCTATAGTTTACGGCGAAAAGACAATCGATCCGGCCTTACCCACCGTTTTGGTTTACGGACATTACGATGTACAACCACCGGACCCCCTTGATCTTTGGGACAGCCCACCCTTTGAACCCGTAATTAAAAAGACCGAGCTGCATCCGGAAGGAGCCATCTTTGCGCGCGGGGCTTGTGACGACAAAGGCCAAATGTATATGCATGTCAAGGCCCTGGAATATATGACAAAGACCGATCAGTTGCCCTGCAATGTAAAATTCATGATAGAAGGCGAAGAAGAGGTTGGCAGTGAAAGTTTGGGTTGGTTCGTAACGCGGAATCAAGAGAAATTGGCCAACGACGTTATCTTGATCAGCGATACCGGAATGATCGCTAATGATATTCCTTCAATAACAACAGGGCTCAGAGGCCTAAGCTATGTGGAGGTTGAAGTAACAGGCCCCAACCGCGACCTGCACTCCGGACTTTACGGAGGAGCCGTGGCAAATCCGATCAACATCTTAACCAAAATGATAGCTTCTTTGCACGATGAGAACAATCATATCACCATACCGGGCTTTTACGACAAAGTAGAAGAACTCTCCGCAGCCGAGCGAGCAAAAATGGCCGAAGCGCCCTTTGATTTGCAAGCCTATAAAGATGCGCTAGACATAAACGAAGTTTACGGGGAAGCCGGCTATACCACCAACGAACGCAATTCTATTCGCCCAACTTTAGACGTGAACGGAATTTGGGGAGGTTATACCGGAGAAGGTGCAAAAACCGTTATTGCCAGTAAAGCCTTTGCCAAAATATCTATGCGTTTGGTGCCAAATCAAGATTGGAAAGAGATCACGGAGCTATTCAAAAAGCATTTCGAGGCCATTGCCCCAGCTGGAGTTCGGGTAGAAGTTAAACCGCATCACGGGGGGCAAGGTTATGTCACTCCAATTAATTTTCCTGGCTATAAAGCCGCAGAAAAGGCTTATGAATCCACCTTTGGAAAGACCCCTATTCCACAACGATCCGGAGGAAGTATTCCTATTGTTTCCCTATTTGAACAAGAACTTGGAAGCAAAACTTTGCTAATGGGCTTTGGTCTGGACAGCGACGCCATCCACTCGCCCAACGAACATTTTGGGATATGGAACTATCTGAAAGGCATAGAGACCATCCCTATGTTCTATCATTATTACGCTGAAAACAACAACAATTAAACTTCATAAATCGACAATTATGCAATTCAAGAAATCTCATATAGCTACAATCTTACTTTGTTTTTTTACCGCGCTATCTGCTTCTGCACAAATGGGCAATGCTGACCAGAAGAAAACTTTTAACCTTACTATTTCTCAAGAAGGTAAAGAAATAAAAATGGAATGCCGTGTAGGTTGTGCTTGGGAGAGCCTTAGTTTTGAAAGTCCAAGACGCGGGCTGGCAGTTACTGTAGATCAGTTCGGGATGGTTGGCAAAAGACAAACGGCTAGTAATCCGGATGAATTAGCAGAATTCTCCTTTAGCATTGCCAAAGTTCGCGGTGAGTACAAGCTTACCGGACTAGGTGGTACCGCTTGGGAATCGCTCACCTTTACTTTGCCAGAAGACAAGTCTAAGGCCATTCTCAGCGCCGGAGGAGTAAGGGTTAGATAGGTAATTTGTGATTTTTTCGTACCAAGCCCATGAAAACTGGTCGGGGCTCCAAAAGTGGAGCTTCCGCTTTGTAGCGCTCTACTGTTGGGGCTATATCGTTTTAATGTTTGGCGGTAACCGCTTGCTAGAACCCTTATTGGTTTGGGCCGGTCGCGACATTTTAGGTATGGAAGGACGCTTGGAGTTCTTCTCTACCGGAAGCGGTGATACCTCTATGGCCTTCGCAAGTCTATTTGTACTGCTGTGCCTCTCTTTAATTGGTACTGTCATATGGTCTGTTCTAGATAGGAAACGCCCTTCTTACAATGCCGCCTTTTACTGGTTTACGGTAGTGCTGCGGATCTTCTTGGTGTTCTTTATGTTCACCTACGGCTTTGCCAAGATCTACAAGACTCAATTTGCAGGGCCCTCACTTATAAGGCTTTTACAACCCGTGGGCGATATGTCGCCTATGGGTCTGGCTTGGACCTATATGGCCCAAAGCGAAGGCTTCAACCTCTTTACCGGGCTAATGGAAGTATTGGGCGGGCTGCTACTTATTTCAAAAAGAACGCAAGCCTTGGGTGGTTTGGTTGTCTTTGGAGTGATGTTGCAGGTCTTTATGATGAACATGTTTTACGATATTCCTGTAAAATTGTTTTCGGCCCATTTAATGCTCTTTGGCTTGTTTTTGTTTGCTGCGGATTGGAAACGATTCAGTCACATTTTCATTAAGAACAAACCCACCGAAGCCCTTACTTATTTCAAACCCACAAAAGACCCAACCTATCACACGGTAATGATGTGGTTCAAAGTGGCTGGAATACTTGTCTTGTTTGCCATTATGGGCTACCAGGGTTATTCGTCAGAGCGCAGTTATGGAGACAAACGCCCAAAACCGCAATATTATGGCATTTGGGAAGCCGAAGAGTTCATTAAAAACCAAGACACTATTGCACCTCTTGTAACCCGCTCGGACCGTTGGCGCTATTTAGTGATTGACAGAAAGGGATATGCGCTTGTTAAAAAAATGAACGACAGTTTAGAGCGCTTTAGCTTTGTTTTAGATTCTAGCGGAACAAATTTGAGTTTACGCAGCCGCTTGGACACCTTAAGTGATCCCAATTTCGTGATCAAACAAGTGGATTCTTTACAATTGACCCTGCAAGGTGTGCTAGAGCAAGACAGTTTAATGATCCGTTTTCGCGCCCGCGACCTTTCACAGTTCCGCCTTATTAATCGCGGTTTTCACTGGATAAACGAAACTCCATACAATAGGTAGAGACACTGGGAATAGCTTTTTAAATTGTTAAATTTTTCCTTCTACAGTTGTAGAATTAAATTATTATTCTACATTTGTAGAGAAGAAAGAAGTAAAAAGTATGTCCTTATCAAAATCAGAAGAACAACTCATGCAGATCCTTTGGGAGCAGGAAAAAGCCTATATGAACGATCTTATAGCCGCTTATCCGGACCCAAAACCTGCACAAACCACTATAGCTACCCTTTTAAAACGCATGCGCGATAAGGGCTTTGTAGATTATACTCAAATTGGGCGTGCCCGAGAATATTATCCGCTAGTGGCCAAGGAGTCTTATTTCTCTAAACAGATGCGAGGAATGATCCAGAATTTCTTTGACAATTCTGCTGCGCAATTTGCCTCTTTCTTTGCCAAGGAAACTGACCTCAGCAAAGAAGAATTGGAATCATTAAGAAGTCTTATCGATCGCGAGATCAAAAACAAATGATCATGGAACTCTACGTTTTAAAATCGGCGGCCTGCTGGGCCTTGCTTTACGGCTTCTACAAGCTGCTCTTAGAGCGGGAAAGCATGCACCAGCTTAAGCGTTGGTACCTTCTAGGCGGATTGGTCCTTGGGGCCTTGATTCCCTTAGTAACATTTACAACATATATCACTGCGGATGCCGATGCAGCTACTGTAATTATATCGGCTGCAGAAGGTACTTCCACTGCCACAGGATTTTGGTCTACTTTAGATTATGTCTCCCTTATTTGGACTATCTACTGGCTAGGCTTTGCTGTATTCGCAGTGCGTTTTGTGTGGAATCTCGGCAAATTATTGAGACGTATTTGGGCCCATCCGAAGCAATCACAAAGACCTTTGTTCTATGTATTACTCGCAAGGCCAGTACAACCACACACCTTTTTTAAATACATTTTCGTAAACAGCAAACGCTTCGCACAGCGGGCAATTCCCAAGGAAGTATTGCTACACGAACAAGCCCATGCGCAGCAATTGCACAGCGCCGATGTGTTACTGGCAGAAGCGCTACAAGTGGTCTTTTGGTTCAACCCATTGGTCTACCTTTTAAAACACAGCATTTTACTCAATCACGAATTCTTGGCAGATGAGGCTGTTCTAAATACAGGCGTGCCCAAGAGTCAATATCAAAATACTTTACTGGCCTATTTGAACCCGAGGACCTGTCCGGACTTGGCCAGTGCCATTAATTATTCATCTATCAAAAAACGATTCACACTCATGAAGAATTCATCACCCAAGAGGATCCAATGGGCAAAAAGCCTATTACTGCTGCCCTTACTCGCAATTCTACTCTACAGCTTTAGCACCACTAAAGAAATATTGTTGGAGGAAGAAATCCCAATCACGGAAACATCAGGAACCAGTTTAAATTACAACACAACCGAGGTCTTTGACACCAACGAAGAACTGCGTATCAACATACAAGGCAAAACCGTGTATGTAAACGGAACCAAAACGAGCTTGCGCGACTTTAAAAAAGCAGTAAATGCCGCTACTCGCAATTGGAATGAGAACGATTTTGAGAATTCTAGCTTAGACCTGCGTATCAAAAATGCAGACGAAGGTTTTATGAACAAGCTAAACCAAATTTTTAAAGAAACTGACTTTTACAAGGCCAACCCGGAGCGTTATCAATATGGGATCATTCCTCCACCGCCGCCACCACCACCAGCTCCACCAACTCCGGTTGTGGAAGAAGTAGAAATAGAAGTTCGCGATGCACAAAACCTTAAATACAAATTGGTTGAAATAGAAGAGGTGGAAGAAGTTGAAGAAGAGCTTGAAGAAATCATTGAGGTAGAAAATGTGCAAACCAAGGTAAAGCGCAAAGCCAAACTAAACAGCAGCGATCCGGAAGATGAAGTCATTATCATTGAAGTGGTAGAAACTCCAGATACTTCGCTTCCTCCGCCTCCACCACCACCAAAAAAGCCTATAGAGGCCATCAAGGATCTTATAGCTCAAGGCGCCAGTTTCTATCTGGACGGCAATAAGATATCCGCAGAAAAAGCACTCGCTTTGGTAAAGGCCGATAAGATCAACTATATCGATGTGGAAAAGGTAGATAACAATCCGCCTAAAGTGCTGATGAAACAGTAGACCTAATCCACAAATGAATGAAAGCCTCGATTTATCGAGGCTTTTTTAATGCTTTATTATGTAACAAAAGCATACAAATTGCGTTCTAATATTCTCGGATGCAGTCCACTACTGCGGCGAACACTTTAATTCATCAATCATGTTACAATCATTTTTCATTTTCTGCTCCGGAGCAGATACGGACATCTTAGACCAATGTGCTCCCGGGGAGCGCACCAAATATGCAGGAATAGGTGCCACAGTCTTCTTTACCGCAGTTATGGCTGCCATTGCAGCAACCTATGCGCTTTACACCGTATTTGACAATTATGGCATTGCCGTGGCCTTTGGATTGGTTTGGGGCTTGCTCATCTTTAATCTGGATAGATTCATCGTATCGACCATAAAGAAACGTGGAAATTTCTGGGACGAATTGGTTCAGGCCACGCCCAGACTCATTCTGGCTGTGATCATCGCCGTGGTCATTGCAAAACCCTTAGAGCTCAAGATCTTCGAAAAGGAGATAGATCAGGTCTTATTAGAAGAAAAGAATCAAATGACCTTGGACAATCAAGATCAGATCGCTTTGCAATATCAGCCCAAGATAGCCGAACTCAACGGGCAAATTGAGACCCTGAAGCAAGAAGTTGTCAGTAAGGAAACTAGCGTCAATGCGCTTTATGAAACTTATATAGCAGAAGCAGAAGGGCGTGCCGGTACCGAGCTGGTTGGCAAAGGGCCAGTATACAAGGAAAAGCGTGAAAAACACGATGCAGAATTGGCTGCTTTGACCGAGCTGCGAACTACCAATGCCGCTAAAATTGCCGATCTGGAAACACAGATCACTGCCTTAGAAACTCAATACGACAATAAGGTCACTGAGACCCAACCGGTAATTGAGGGCTTTGACGGCCTTATGGCTCGTGTAAATGCTCTAGAGAAGCTTCCGTGGTTGCCATCATTCTTTATATTCTTACTATTCCTTGCGGTAGAAACTTCACCGATCTTCGCAAAATTGCTTTCTCCCAGAGGGCCCTATGATCATAAACTCGAGGAACAAGAAGGCGCTATTGCCTCCTGGGCAGCGCAGCAAAAAGAACAGCGAAAGATACTATTGAGCACAGACCTGGCGCTTAACAATCGTGTCTATGGAGATATAGCCGAAGAGCAAGAAGCCTACGACTACAAAAGAAAAAAGGCCCGCGAACTTATGCAGTTACAGGCCGATGCATTCTTTGAAAAACAAAAACGTCTGTTGTGATTAGGCAGCGATGCTGATCTCGCCCAATCCAAAGGTATTGATAGATTGATCCCACTGCAGCTGAACAGTATTGGATTCTACCAAAGTAAAGTTGTTGTAGGCTAAGTAAATACTTAGTAGTCGGCCTGGAATCTGAAGGCTAGCCTTTAGATCTAGCTCCAAATTTTAGGAAAAGATATTAACCACAGGATCGCCGCTACGCTTAAGAACGTAGAGGGTTTATTTATTTCTGCTTTATGAATTAGAATGCTCTAGATTCTTTAATAGTTTATATACGATACCCCGAACACCTTTTTTGCGAGAACCGTTAAAATCGTAAATATTGTTTACTCTTACCAATTCTGTACTATTAATTATTTCTTTTTCAAGAAAACCAAAATCCATCAACTCGATGCTAAGCTCTGTCTTCAGCAATCCTATATAATCAAATTCATTGTTTTTAAGGACAAATCTCAATCCCAATTGTAAGGCATGATAGTAGCCCAGGCACTTTTTGGAATATAACACCTTTACTTGTTCCTTGTAATGTCTTTCGATGAAAATTCAAATTACAGTTATTGTAGCATCATCACTGCCGTCGTTGACAAAACAAAAACTGTAATTTGAATTTTCATCTAAAAACCTTCCGAATGGAATTTTATCAATCAAGCCTTCTTGATTTCTGCAATAGATTATAATGGTACTGCGCATGAAATAAAATATGTTTTTATTAAGAATACTCTTTTGGAACTTTTAAATCACACTTAAACTGGTACTACAGCTACGAACCTTAAATAGTTAGAAGCTATAAACTTGACTTTTAAATTTTAGAATATCAAAAAAGTCCAAAAGAAATGACATATTATAATTTAGTAAAAACCTTGGGTTGTTATCTAACGCTATTATTGCCCCGCATAGACCTAGGCACACCTTATAGAATCACTAACGCATCTTAATCCATTAACACGAATCAAACAAAAATAAGATGATACCTTTAACCCAAGGTTTGGTTTACTAAATTATCGATACAATGGCTTTATTCTCCAAGCATTGCTCAAATCGCCGTAATGTGCCATTACAATTAAAAAAATTCTTTTCAACTGTTATATTTAAATTTCCAACTACCTCCTGCTTCTTAGTGATGAACTGAATAATTTCATCTATTTGATTTGAAGGTATACTGCTGCCTTTAAGTAGCACATAATTATCTATGCTTTTTAGAACGATTGGCACGTGCACAGAATTTTTGTTAATTGCTCAAAGATAGATTTCAGCAATAATTCAACTCGCGGTATTTCGATTAATAACCAGTCTGCACAGATGAATGGGCATTAAAAGGCAATTAATTGTTTCGAGCTTTGAAGAGAATACCTCACAGGGATTTGTCCTAACGAACTAAAGAGAATTGTTCGCTAAATGAGATGCTCGAATCAATGATAAGTATGCAAATATGATTCTCTTGTGGTTTATTGCTCAGACAATACCTTCAAAGAGATCGTTAGGGACATTTTCATAAAAACATTACTCTGTTTGCAATTTATCAATGATGAGCAACTCTATTAAATAAGTAAACCACAAATTATTTTAATCAATATACACCCTAGAATAGGACAAATTTATGTGACTATAATAAGTTTAATTTTCTCATTAATTCTGGTCTATTTGACCTAGATATAGGAATAACATCGCACTCAATAAGAACACTGTTATCTTCAATATCAGTAATCTTAGAAATATTTATAACATAACCACGATGAACTCTAACAAATTTATTAGTCGGAAGTTTTTCAAGTAATTTCTTGACTGTAACATGCACAGAATAGTTTTTATTCAAAGTTTTTATTAACACATAATCACCGTTGGCCTCTATAAGATAAATCTCATCTATCACAATCTTGACTAATCTTCGGTCAATGTTTATAAATAAAACATCATTATCCTTTTCAATCGCTTCTGTAGAATTTTCCATACTAATCCTACCTAACTTTCGCGATATTTTATCGATAGTCTTGATGAATCGCTGTGAGTTTATTGGCTTTAAAAGATAATCTTCAACACACGCATAATTATATGATTCAAGCGCAAAATGTGGATTGCTTGTAATTAATACAACCTGTGTATCTGTTTTTAAAGAGTCTAAAAAATCAAAACCGGTAAATGAAGGCATTTGAATGTCTAAAAATATTACATCTACCTTGCTTTTATTGGTATACTTCAGGGCCGCTACCGCATTGTCAAATTGTGCTACTACATCAAGACCACCTATCTGCTGACAAAGTTGTTCAATAACGGCTCTAGCGGTAGCCTCATCATCAATAATAATACACTTCATAAGCAATTATTTGTCTTTTAAAAATACTTCTATCTTGTTCAATACGGCAGCAAAAGCTTCACTGTGCTGATAATCACCTCCTTTTAGGGCATCTTCGTGTGTTACCGCTACAGCTCTTCCTTCCTTCAGGCCTAAAATACTAATTTTATGCTTAAGCTTGTGAACCATTGCAGCCGCGTGCTGCCAATCTTTTTCTTTCATTAACTGCTGATACTGCTCGAATTCTCCGGGGAATTCCTCTTTAATGATCCCAACGAACTGGGCGATCACTTCCGGTTGACCGTCTGAGATCTCTTTAAGGTAATCTAGATTAGGCTGCTCCATAGCAATCAAAGGTACTATTTTGGGTGGGTAAAATAAAACGCGGCCCCTTCACCCTCGCGACTCTCTAACCTGATCTGTCCGCCGTGATCTTCTACGATACGACTTACTATAGCCAGACCTATACCACTTTTAGTAGAGTCGGCATCGAGCTTTTGGAATACTTGAAATACTTTTTCCTGATGTGCCTTAGCGATACCCGGACCGTTGTCTTTGACATAGAACTCATAATGAGATCCTAGATCTTTATATCCGACCTCCAGACAATCTCCAGAGCGTTTTAGCGCCGTCAAAGCGTTATCCATCAAATTCTGAAAGACTTGACTCATGCGTAAGCGATCTGCACGTACTTGGGGCATCTCGTGAATGACAATTTGAACACCCAAAGGTACTAGCAGCATGCTTTTTACCTCATCGATGAGTTTGTTGAGATCTGTTTTCACCAAACTCTCCTGTAATTCTCGCAAATTGGAGTATCGCAAAATACCGGAGATCAAACTGTCCATTTTTTCCAAACTTGAGTAAATGTAAGGCATATGGGTAGCCGCTTTTTTGGGCTCATCGCTGTCTAAGTCTTCTTCTATCCACTGCACTAAGCTGTGAATATTACGCAAGGGTGATTTCAGATCATGAGATACAATATGAGCATAATCATTAAGATCGTTATTATTTCGTTCTAATCTTTTTGTTAAGAGTTTTTGTTCTTCGTAATCGGCAGAAGCTTTTAGGGAAACTCCAAATTTACGGATAATAGGATCCAACTGCCTTAACTCTACTGAACTCCAAGGCTCATTTCTGGGGCTATGAACCGATAAAATACTATCATTTGTAATCGGAAACACAATTATAAAGCCCCCAGAAACAGGAACTGGACATATATCTTTAACTCTTTTATTTACCGAAACGCAGACGGGTTTATTCTCGTTTAATAAACCGTGTATAAAATCCATATCAACTTCTTCCTTGGGTCTATAAGGCCCAGGTATAGCATATCGCAATCTTAATCTGTTATTGTGTAGCTGTACTATCCACCCTGCTTTGAGCATCTTGCGGCTTAAAAACACTTTCATAAAATGGTCGCAATTGTCCCGGTAATTCAAAGATTTCCCAATTGCCATAGACAATTCATAAAGACTAAAAATTGTTTGTAGAGTTCCTCCAGACATCGCTATTCAAATAGTCCCACTACAGTGGTCTTATTAAAAAATTCCAAAAAGCCTTCGCCAAATGAAGAAATTTCTCCTAAACTAAGCGCACCACGAATGGTAGGATCAATTTCTTTATTTCTTAAAGCGATAGAAACTGCTTTTGCTTCGCGCTCAAAGTCATCACCCAAAAAAAGTACTCGCGATATACAATCAATTATAATAGCCGCGGTAGGCTTTCCGGCTTGATCTGCAGCTTCTGCTGCGGCTTGTCCAGCTGCTATGATAAGCGGGTCAATCTTTCCCTTTAAAACATTTAAAAAGGTGTTTTCAGCAACTTCACCTACACAAATCAAATGGCCTTGCTCATTTACCGCGATCGGATCGCGAACAATACATTCAGAGCCTTCACGTACCATCCCAAAAGGGTATCCTTTGGCAATATCAAAAAATGCTTGACTGTCAAAACTCGCTCCAGAATCGGCCTCTACAAGCTCCCTGTAAACCTCAAAGGCAGGTTTCCAATTGATCTCTTCGACTATATTGGCATTGGTCTTGGTAGCAATAAAAGGACCCCCCAGCTTTTCCCAACCGTGCTTCACTCCCAAATGCGTGGTCTGGTTCAGCAAACAATAAACAGCGGCATCTTCTAAGAAACCTTCACGACTAAAGATACAGGGCGCTTGTTGTAAACTCAGACTGCCAGCTCCTCCTCCAAAATAGCGGATTTCACTTCCATAGCTGCGATAAAGCTCAGAAAGGAATCCGGAGATACCAGAAGCCAGACCATCTACCAAGGCAAATACACAATAATCACTACCCAAGACTTCAGGATGCTTTTCAAGGGCATAACTTACGTCCGCCAAACCACGGACCGTGTGAATTTTCTGTAGCCCCTTGAGCTGAGTCACTATAACACCTAGATTTAGTAACTTATCGTCAAAGATTAGTTTTGGAAAGATCCCACCAATATACTGACAGGTTGTTTCGTTAAGCGCAGTCATTAACTGAGCAACATCTAAGGGCGTGTTTTCGGCCACCATGACTACAAACAATGTATCTGGAGCTGCATTTTGTTGCATCGCTTGAGCGATCTCGCGGGGATTTGGATTCTCGAATATCATTTTTTCTTGCTTAGGGTAAAGTAAAAAGTCGTGCCTTCGCCTGGGGTACTTTCTAACCAGACTTCTCCATCGTAAAATTCCACTACCTTTTTAACCAAGGCCAGTCCTAATCCGTTGGATTCACCGTCTGGATTTAGGGATTGAAATATCTTAAATATCTTCTCGTGGTATTCCGGAGGAATTCCCTGTCCATTATCGGTCACACTGAATTGGTAAAAGGTTTCTTTATCTTCGGAGCAGATCCTTACAAAACCTTTCTCCTTATCGTTGTATTTAATTGCATTCACCATCAAGTTTTGAAACAGTTGTTGCAACATTACCCGACTGGCCAAAACCACTGGAAGCCGCTTCGGAATTTGAACTTCTATGCGACTCGGAATATATATTGTTTTGACAATATCACAGACTAGTTCTCCTGTGTCCACAACAGAAAAATCTTCGTCGCTTTGATCTATAGCTGCATATTTAAGAACATTAGAAATTAATTTTTCCATTTTATCTATAGTACTTTCTAAAAGATCAAAATGTTCTTTTGACTTAGTGTTCAAAGTATCGAAGTTGTCTTCTCGTATCCAAGCCGTAAGTGCATTTATACTTCGCAATGGAGACTTCAAGTCATGAGATACTACATGAGCATATTCACTGAGTTCGTTGTTAGACCTTTCAAGTTGTCGCAACAATTTTACATTGCGCATTTCACTTTTTTTGCGTGCTTCAAAATCTAAAGCCGAATTCAATTGCAATGCAACCAAATTAGAAACAGTATTTAATGTTCCCAATTGGAATTCGGTAAAATAATTTTTCGACTGATGTTCAGCATCAATAACTCCAACTAATTCACCATTCAATAGTATAGGAACCGTAATTTCAGATAGCCTAATCGCATCATCAACTATATATCTGTTATCTGCGGTGGTATCAGGTATAATTTCCCCGATGCCCGATTTTGCAACCGTTCCAACAATACCCTTACCAAGAGGAATTTCTATTGGATTTACTATAGTTCCATAGTCATTCAATTTTGCGCCAACAGCTGAAATTTGTTGCAAAGCATTCATCTCCGGACGCTTAATGTACACTATACAATCGTTTGTGCCCAAAAAGTCAGCAACCCTTTTTGCGATTGCTGTACCTATTTCAATGAGATTAACTTTTCCTAATATACATTGAGAAACTTCAGAAATAAAAGACAAAGCATTGGTTTCGTTGAGCTGCTCTGTTATGTCTCTTACAATACCTTGAGCAGCTATGGGTCGCTTTTTATTGTCTAGTACTACCGAGGCATTGATCTGTACCCATCGGACACCTTGATGACGGGTTAACACGCGAGCCTGATAATTGGTAAAATATCCTTTCTCTGTTAGCACTTGAAAGGACTCCATAGCGTAGACAAAATCTTCTGGATAGATCAATGAGGTAACATTGACCTTTTCCTGCTCATAATCAAAGCCGAAGAGTTTGGTCGCTGCCTCGTTCATTCGCAAGATGTTCCCACCTAAGTCCATCACCACGTAGGCATCGACTATATTCTCGAAAATTCCTTGGAGCTGGGAATCTCTTTCGCCCAGAAGCACCTCCAGTTTTTCATTGGCCTCGTGCAATTGCTCCGTGCGCTGATAGAGCTCAGCGGCTTTGTCCTCCAGGATCTTTTCTGCCTGTTTCCTGGCAGCTTTCTCCCGTTCGAGTTTTCTTAGAAGGAGTCTATGCTCGTTGTTATCCATTACTGGAAATTACGAATTTAACCTCAGATCCGTCTTCTTTAAGCATGTCCATGGTTATAGTCGCTTCTTGGTTGAAGTGTTTAAAGGTTTGTTCCATCAATCCCAAACCAAAATTATACATCGATCTAGAAGAGCTGTAAACCATTACAAGGTGGTTCGCACTTTGTTCTTGGATGTCAAAAGTAGGGAGCTGAGCGTCCGGGTAGATCTTTCTCACTTCCACGTGAATGTGATTCTCGATAGAAGCAAGCATTTCGATAGGATCCTTGTACAATTCCAAAAAAGAAGGGTATTCTCTTTTAATGACCTGAAAGAAATGCTCTGCAAAAACGCGCTGCAAGGTGCCGACATCTATTCCTGTCTTTGCACTGAGATGCATTAAAAGCTGTAGCATCTCTCCAAAATCGTAAGTTCCAACAGCGGTGTAAACCCCACCTGAAGGTAAATCTGACTGATCGATGATATAGTCTACGGTCTCTAGGCCAAACTTTTCTTCGACCAATTCTATAAGTTCTGTAAATATAATTCCTTTCATGGATGATGTGTTACGTCAAAACAGGTTTTGTGAGTTCGTTATTTTCCCAATAGGCCAAAACAGCGCCCATTCGGTTTACATAGTCTTGGTATTGCAAGGGCTTTAATATGTATCCGGCAACGCCAATCTCATAGCAGGCAAAAAGGTCTTTTTTGTTACTCGAAGTAGTTAGTACAACTGTCGGTAAGAATTTAAGGCGATCGTCTTTCTTTAGGATCGCCAAAAATTCCAGACCATTCAATCGCGGCATATTGAGGTCTAGAAATACGAGATCTGGTAAACGGCGGGCATCTTTTAAATACTCTAAAGCGTCCTCGCCGTTGTTTACGGGGATCACCTTGTGCTGGGTGCTGAGTTTTTTAAAAGCCCTTTCTAGCTTCATGATCTCTATTTGATCATCTTCTAGTAATAGGATTTCTAATGTTTTCATAGGGGTATCATGGATATGCAAAAGTGTTAAATAATACAAATTTTGCCGTTTAAGTTTCGACGAATACGCCGTTTAGTGCCGACAGGTGGTAATTTGGGTACGATTAGTGGAAAAATCGGCCCGTTGAAAAACTACAGTTTACGTAACTTTATTTCGGCTAAAATAAGAAGCTATGACCCAAACTGCAAATGCAGCTATCCTTAAGGAAATAAAGGCCCATTATGGCCTGGATGGAACCTTAGACTTGCTCTACGGAGAATACACTCAGAATTATCATTTTAAAACCAGTAATGCGCAAGACTTTTTAGTTAAGCTCGGACCCGAAAATGCAGCTCAGGATACAGCCAAATTTGAGCAAGAGCTGCTCTTGTATCTCACCCAAAAGCACAGCGGAATAAAAGTTCCGGTTCCAATAGAAACTAAGACAGGCGAATCTCATTGTACCATCGCCCTTAACAGTGGCCAACACTCCTTACGCATTATTAGCTGGATTCCTGGAAAGTTATGGTCTGCCGTAAATCCGCATACAAAACAACTCAGATACGAACTTGGAAAAGCGAGCGGCGGACTTTTAGAGGCGCTACAAAGTTTTAATGCGGATGCTTGCAGTCTGAATCCGAAGTGGGAACTCAATAAGGCTGACTGGTGCCAAGACGAACTCCACAACTTCAATACTGCCGAAAGGCAATTATTGGCATTTTTCTTAGATCGATATAAAGCCGACAAGGCTGCATATCAAAAACTGAGAAAACAATGGATTCACAACGACTTGAACGACAATAACATTCTGGTCGATATCAAAAAAGAACAGATAAACGGACTAATAGATTTTGGCGATGCGAGCTACGGGCAGACCATTAACGAAATTGCTGTTTGTTGCGCGTATCTCATCAGTGGATTCCCTGACCCTTTAGATTCCCTCACCCCTTTTTTAAAAGGAGTGCATGAGGTATTCCCACTGCAAGAAGATGAATTACAGCACCTCTATACTTTGATCGGTATGCGTTTGGTTTTAAGCGCAGTGCATGGAAAAATCAATGCCTTGGCAGAACCCGACAATCAATACCTGCAAATAAGTCAAAAGGCCGTTTGGGAGAATCTAAAAATATGGAGCACCATCCACCCCAGATTTGCCCACTACAGTTTTAGAAAGGCATGCGGGTATGATGCCCACCCACAGACTCAGGCCTTTGAGACCTGGGCGAATCAGCAGCAAAGAAGCTTTATCGACATATTTCCAACAACAAGATTTAAAACAGCACAACATCTGGACCTCAGTGTCTCTAGTTTGTGGATAGGTACTCAGGAAGAATTCAACGACCTGGAATTGTTCGAGTTTAAGATCGAAAGATTACAGGCCAAAAATCCAGACAAAATCATTGCCGGAGGCTATCAAGAACCTCGACCTCTTTATACCGATCCTGCCTACGATACGGTGGGCAACTACGGCGCACAAAGTAGAACCGTACATCTGGGTGTTGATTTTTGGCTGCCCGCTAAAACCCCTGTACACAGTTTACATGCAGGAGAAGTTGTGATTGCTGTCAACGACCAAGGCAACAAAGAATACGGCGGCTTAGTGGTCCTAAAACACAAGGAAGAAGATCTGGAATTTTACACGCTCTACGGACACTTGATTCCAGAGACTGCCTTAGCACATCAAGTGGGGGACACCATAGCCGCAGGTGGTTTAGTGGGTATGCTTGGAGCCGCTCACGAAAATGGCAATTGGTCGCCTCATTTGCATTATCAATTTATGCTCGACCTCTTAGATTATACCGATGATTTTCCGGGGGTCTGTTATGCACATCAGCGGGAAATATGGCGGGACCTTTGTCCAGATCCGAATCTGTTTTTCAAAGATCCCGAACTCAATGGTGATGAAAACAACCAATCCGACGAACTGCTAAAAAAACGGAAAGAGGTCTTGGGCTATAGCATGAGTTTGTCCTATGACAGCCCCTTGCATATAGTTCGCGGACAGGGCGTTTATTTGGTAGATTCCTGGGGACGCAAATACATAGACACCGTAAACAATGTTGCTCATGTTGGGCACGAACATCCGCAGGTAGTGGAGGCTGCTCAAAAACAAATGGCAGCCTTGAATACCAACACCCGCTATTTGCATAAGAATGTGATCAAGTTTGCAGAAGACCTGTTAAAGACCTTTCCTAAGGAGCTTTGTGTAGTGCATTTTGTGAATTCGGGCAGTGAGGCCAATGAGCTTGCTGCTAGAATGACAGAAGCGGTGACAGGGTCTAGACATATGCTGGTATCAGAAAGCGGATACCACGGCAACACCAGAACCTGTGTGGATCTGAGTCACTATAAATTCGCGCGAAAAGGAGGTTATGAGCCTCCGGCTACTACCCACGTTTTTCCAATTCCTGATGCCTTTAGAGGCAATCACCGCGGAGCCGAAGCAGGCTTAGCCTATGCAGAGGATCTGGGGCGAAAAATTGAGGTCATGGAAAGTCAAGGAATAAGACTAGGCGGGCTGCTCTTGGAATCTGTACTTAGTTGTGGCGGGCAAATACCACTACCTCCTGACTTTTTAAAAGCAGCTTACAAAGAAGTAAGAGCTGCCGGTGGCCTCTGCATAGCAGACGAGGTGCAAGTAGGTATGGGTCGCTTGGGAGACAGCTTCTGGGGGTTTCAGCAATACGATGTGGTTCCAGACATAGTGACCATAGGCAAACCATTAGGCAATGGGCATCCAGTAGCGGCAGTAGTTTGTACTGCGGAGGTAGCCGCAGCCTTTAACAACGGCATGGAATATTTCAACACCTTTGGCGGAAACCCGGTGTCTGCCGCCATTGGATCTGCAGTCTTGGCCGTTATTGAGCAAGAAGATCTCATGCAAAACGCCCAAAGTGTTGGCGGTCAACTCCTCAGCGGACTAAGAGCCTTGCAAAAAGAGTATCCTATCATTGCAGATGTTCGGGGCAAAGGCTTCTTTTTAGGCTTTGAACTGTGCGACTCCAACTTAAAACCCCTTACAGCACAGGCCAAATACCTGGCCAACCGCATGAAGTATTACGGTTTTTTAATGTCTGTAGATGGCCCGGACGACAACGTGATCAAAATAAAACCACCCATGGTATTTAGCCCGCACAATGCAGAGCAACTTTTATCTTATCTTTCTAAAGTATTCAGCGAAAACAAAATGCAAGATTATGAAGCTTAGCTATCTAATATTAGGATTGGGGCTGCTGTTCTTTTCCCAAACCGGATTGAGCCAAACTCAAGAAGAAACTGACAAAGCGGCCATTATACAGGTCATGGACGATCAATCTAAGGCTTGGTCTGCCCACGACCTAGAGGGCTTTATGGCGGGATATTGGAAGAGTGATTCCTTGAAATTCTATGGCAGCGGAGGCTTGGTAAAAGGATGGCAAGCCACTTTAGATCGCTATAAAAAGAGCTATCCAACTGCAGACCATTCAGGGACACTTAAATTTACCATAGACGATGTGAGCCCTGCCGGAACTGACTCTTATACCGTTATGGGCCGTTACCATTTAAACCGCAATGTAGGCGATGCCAATGGGGTGTTTTTGGTAGTATTTAGAAAGATCAACGGGCAATGGAAGATCGTTGCAGATATGTCTTGTTAGATGAAACCGCGCATTCGCAAAGCTACTTATGAGGATATGGAAGTCCTGCAAACCTTTAAAATGGGATTGATCGCTGCGGAGTTGCCCATGGACCCTACCATTCATCCAAGCACTACTAGCTATTACGAGTTCAAACCCTTAATTGATGGACCAAACTCAACCCTTTTAGTCGCAGAATTAGATGGCGATATAGTCGCCTCTGGCTACGCCAAGATCTTAGAAGACCGCAAGTATCTAAAACATACCCATTACGGCTATTTGGGTTTTATGTTCGTGCCAGAAAAGCACCGTGGCAACGGTTATAACGGCATGGTCACAGAGGCTTTAATTGCTTGGTGTAAAGCCCGAGACTTAACAGAAATTCGCCTAGATGTCTATTCGGTGAATGCAGCGGCGATAAGGGCTTATGAAAAAGCTGGGTTCAAGCCACACTTGCTCAATATGCGCTACGATCCTTAAAACTTCCTATCAGGATTAAAGGGCGACAGATCCATTGAGGTCTTCTTGTCAGAGATCAGTTCTGAAACTAGTTTCCCTGTTGCAGGCCCCATACTCCAACCCATCATGGCATGACCAGTAGCCAAGACCAAGTTTGAACATTTACCTGAACGGCCTATATATGCCATTCCATCTGGTGAGACAGGGCGCAATCCGCAGGCAGCCTCAGCTTTCTCAGCCTGTGTTAAAGCAACATCAGGATAGTATTTCGTAGCTGCCTTGGCAATAGCCTCCACCCTTTCTGGACGAATCTTGTGATTGATTCCTGCGATCTCCATGGTCCCTGCAAAACGCGTAAAACCATCCATGGGAGTAACGGCTACCTTTGACTCACAGAGTATAGCAGGCATCTTAATTCCTAGGTCTCTGGTCGAATTTATACGATAGCCTTTCCCTGCCTCCAAGAGCATTTTTATACCTAATTGTTTCGCTAGTTTAGCGCTCCAACTTCCGGAAGCCAGGACAACCTCATCTGTTGCATAGGTGTCTTTATTGGTCACAACTTTGACAATTCGATCGCCTTGGGTTTCTAGGCGTTGCACCTCTTCTTGAGTTTGAATTTCAACGCCTAATTGCGGCAATCGATTCTTTAGCTCTGCCATCAACTGGTTGGGTGTGGTGTGTCCGTCACAACCAAAATGTACCCCACCTATGGTATCAATCTTTACATCAGGCTCCATCGCAATGATCTCTTCTCGCGTTACCGGAGCGACCTCCAGGCCTTCTTTTGCAGCTAAGTTGGCTACTTCCAGTTCGGCATCGAGCATCTTTTGCGTCTGACACAGCATGATGAGCCCCTTGCGCTCCAGTTGGAAATTGAAATCTTCTGCGGATTTCAGCTCGGGAAACAACTCCCGACTGAGCAGGTTTATATCGCGAATAGCGCGGACAGATCGGTCAACATTTGCTTGCGAACAAGAGCGGTTGAAAGCCAAGGTCCATTTTATAAAATCGGCTTCCAATCGGGGCTTTATAAAAAGTGGACTTGACGAATTGAACATCCACTTAAGGCCTTTTTTCATCACCCCGGGAGCAGCCAAAGGAATGATATGACTCGGCGTTAAGTAACCCGCATTGACATAAGAGGCCCCTTGATCCATCTTAGACTTATCGATCACACGAACCTGGTGCCCTTCTTGCTTTAAATAGTAGGCACAACACAGCCCTACAATTCCTCCTCCAATAACTAGAACTTCTTTGCTCATATTACTTGAAATCCATAAGCGTAGGGATCATCAGTAGGATCAATACTGATGGTATTCTGTCCGTAGATCTTGGCCCAGCCACGAATCTGCGGAATTATCGCATCATACTGCCCCACTTTGGTGGTTCCTACAATTTTACAATTAAAGGTAGAGCCAATAAAGCTCTCGTGAATAAACTCTTGGTCTTGGGCTAGTATACCCTTAGCATGTAATTGTGCCAAGCGCGCAGATGAGCCCGTACCACAAGGCGAACGATCTATCGCTTTGTCACCGTAGAACACCGCATTTCTGCCATGAGAACTGCTGTAAATTGTCTTGCCTGTCCATTGCATATGGGAGATCCCGTTTATATTGGCATCTTCCGGATGGACAAACCGATCCGGATACTTTTCATTGAGTCTTTTGCGCACCACTTGAGAAAAAGCGATGATCTGCCCGGCAGTAAAATCTTCCAAGCCGATGTAATTCTCTTGCGGATCTACTATGGCATAAAAATTACCTCCGTAGGCAACATCGACCTTAATTTCGCCCAAGTCCGGACAGTCTATTGATAAGCCACTAGCTGCAAGGAAACTCGGTACATTTTGGATTTGCACCCACTCGACTTTACCATAGTGCTCTTTGTACTTCACCTGTACAAGCCCTGCCGGTGTTTCTAAGCGAAGTTCGCCAGGGGTTCTGGGTTTTATCAGTTCCTTTTCTATGGCTATGGTCACCGTACCAATGGTACCGTGACCGCACATGGGTAAGCAGCCTGAGGTTTCTATAAACAGTACTCCGCAGTCATTCTTTGGGTCTGCCGGAGGATATAAAAAACTCCCGCTCATCATATCGTGGCCTCGGGGTTCGAACATCAGGCCCTTACGGATCCAATCGAACTCTTTTAAAAAGTGCAAGCGCTTTTCTGCCATTGTTGCTCCTTGGAGCTCCGGATGCCCTGTAGTGACCACGCGCACCGGGTTGCCACAGGTGTGCCCGTCTATGCACTCAAAAACGTGATTATTTGCTGTTGCGCTCAATGTAGGCGTTGATTCGTTGTTCTAAAATATCCAAGGTTACTGTTCCCTGTCCAAGTATGACCTCGTGAAATTCGCGAATATCAAAATCCGATCCTAGACTTTCTTCTGCTTTTTGTCGCAGTTCTCGGATCTTGAGTTCTCCGATCTTATAAGACAAGGCCTGGCCCGGCCATGAGATGTAACGATCTGTCTCGGTATTGACCTCGTGAATAGATAAGGCGGTATTACTCGCCATAAAATCCACCACTTCATCACGAGTCCAACCCAAGGCGTGAATTCCAGTATCGACCACCAAACGACAGGCGCGCCACATTTCGTAAGTGAGCTGTCCAAATTCTTCATAAGGGGTAGTGTACATGCCCATCTCTGCAGCTAGATATTCTGAATATAATCCCCATCCTTCGCCATAGGCAGACAGATAGAGGTTCTTTCTAAACTGTGGGATACTGTCTCCCAATTCGTTGTTAAGCGCTCCCTGCAAATGATGCCCCGGCACAGCTTCATGCACCGTTAAGGCAGGTAAAGTATACAAGGTTCTGCTAGGCAGATCATAGGTGTTCACCCAATAATATCCAGGGTTGGTGCTGTTCTTTGAAGTACCTACATAACGCCCCCCAGTATACTTGGGTGCAATAGCATCAGGCACAGGGGCAACTCCATATGGCTTTCTAGGTAAGGTTTTAAAAAATCGAGGCAATTGCTCGTCTGCACGTTTGGCCATATCACGAGCTATCATGAGTAACTCTCGTGGGGTCTTGGCATAGAACTGCGGATCTGTTCTTAAGAACTGTAAGAAATCTGCAAAGGAACCTTCGAACTCTAGATTAGCTATGATCTGCTCCATCCGGGCCTTGATTCGAGCCACTTCCTTAAGCCCAATATCGTGTATATCTTGAGCCGTATACTGCTGCGAAGTAGTGTAGAAATTGATCCGATCTTGATAAAATTCTGCGCCACCAGGCAGACTGGAAATCCCGATATCCTCTCGTGCATTAGGGTAATATTCTTCTTCAAAGAATTTTTTAATTCGGATGAATTGGGGAATTACATTCTGTTCCACAGCTAACTCTGCAGCAGTCAAAACCGAATCCCGCTGGGTATCTGTAAGTCCGGCAGGTAAGTTTTCAAATGGGGAAAAAAAGTAACTGTCCTTGTAATCGAGGACTATGTGATCGTCATAAGTAGACTCATAACCTTTAAAGATCACTGCGGCCTGCACTTGTCCTTCTGCTATTCCTTGTCGCAGGTTCGCAAAATGCTGATCGACATAATCGGGAATGGCATTGAGCACGTTCAAATAATCGATCACTTGCGCATAGTTGTTCAACGGACGCACCCGGTAATTCAGATTTAGATGAAAACCAGAATCAGACAACAGAGGATTCAAATAACGCTTATAGGTGTTGAAAGCTACTTTATCTTTAAGCACAAAGGTGAGCAGCTCTTTGGAGATCTTTTCAGAATCACTTAGACCTACAGTATCCAAGGTTTTTAGTTCCACCAACAGAGAGTCTGCAAAGACAGCGTCTTTGGCGTAACGCTCTGGCGTATACAAGCCGAGTTTGTAAACTTTATGATCGTAACTGTCGTAATTCTCATGGGCCGATATTAAGGCAGCCAAACGGTCAGAATTGTTCTGGGATTCTTCGCAACTACTCGTGAAAAAGAGCAGCGTCAAACTCGCAGCGAGCAGGGTAAATCTAAATTGCTTCATGGGTCCATTTATTATTAACTAAACGACGTAAACCGAGTGGATTCTCATTTTGTAAAGCTAGAGGCAGCTGCTCATTCGGCCAATCTTGGAAGCTAAAAGGTCTTACCCAACGCTTTATGGAATGAATCCCTACAGCAGAAAATCTGGAATCTGTCGATGCTGGATAAGGTCCGCCGTGTAACATCGATGGACAAACCTCAACCCCTGTTGGAACCCCGTTAAAGATCAAGCGACCTACGCGGTTTTGAAGAGCTTCTACCACATCTTGCTCGCCAGATAAATCCGCAGGGCTGGCTAATATTGTTCCTGTTAATTGACCTTCTAAATTCTTAATGATGCTTATTAGTTCCTCTTTAGAGCTGCAGCTTACCAGCAGCGAATAAGGACCAAAGACTTCTCGGTGTAACTGGTCGTTTTCTACGAACTCCCCCCCAGACACCTTCAAAACCATTGGGCTTGCATAATTAGCGGCTACAACTGCTGTCTCGTCCACAACGGTCGCTGTCCCAGCTTGTTCTTTTGCGGTGCTTTTACCTTGGTCAAAGGCTTGTTTGATCTTTGGGTGTAACATGCACTGCGGAGCCAATTCTTCAAAGGCCTGTTGTAGGTGATGCTCAAAACTGCGGAAAGCATCCGAATCCAAGCCTAAGATCAACCCAGGATTCGTACAAAACTGACCCGTACCCAAATTGATGGAACCGGCGTATTTCTGCGCCCAACCGGTAGCATCTTCTTCCATGGCAGAAGGCAAAGCCACCACAGGGTTTATGCTTCCCATTTCTGCAAAGACAGGAATGGGTTCTTCTCTACCGGCAGCAAGATCGAACAAAGCACGTCCGCCCTTAATACTACCTGTAAAACCGACTGCTTTTATCCCCGGATGAGAAACCAATTGCGTCCCTACTTCAATACCGCTAGAGTTCAAATTGGAGAAGATCCCCGGATCGAATCCACTTTGGTTGACTGCAGTACTTATGGCCTGAGCAATTAACTCGCCAGTACCAGCATGCATGGGATGTGATTTTACGATCACAGGGCAGCCTGCAGCCAAAGCGGCAGCCGTATCACCGCCCGCAGTGGAATAAGCCAAAGGGAAATTACTAGCGCCAAAGACGGCCACCGGACCTAGGGGAATGTTCATTTTTCTTAGGTCTGGCTTAGGTGCGGGAGTTCTACTCGGGTCACCAGTATCTATATTGGCCTCCACCCAAGAACCTTCGGCCACCAGATCTGCAAAACTCCGCAGTTGAAAAACCGTACGCCCGCGTTCTCCTTGGGCCCTACCAGCAGGCAAACCAGATTCTGCACAGTAGGTTTCAATAAGTTCGTCCCCCAAGTTCATGATCTGATCTGCAATGGCATTGAGCAGCGCGGCTCTATCTTTTCCGCTACTGGAACGAAAAGACTCGAAAGCGCGGGTTGCCGCTTGAACTGCGTCATCGACTTCGGCTTCTGTGGCCTCGGTAAAAGTCCAAGGGTTGTCCGCATTTTTTTGCGGGTCAAAAGTTCTAAAAGTTTTTGTTCCCTTAGCCGAGGGCTGACTGGCTATGTAACTCTTTCCTGTTATCATGAACTGAAGTGTTTTTTATAATGAGCTTCCAGATCAACTGGTTTAAATACTACTTTATCACTTGGCGGATACTTTGCAAGTGTGTTCTTTGGGCGTATAGGTCTTGGAGTAAATCCGCCGCCACAATTGGGACAAACTTTCCGCAAAGGTCCAGAGACACAAGCTTTACAAAAGGTACACTCAAAAGTGCAGATCATGGCCTCGGTAGAATCAACCGCCAGAGGCTTATTGCAATGCTCGCAAGTGGGTCTAATTTCCAACATGGATCAAAAATTTGGCAACTCTGGTCTGTTTGCAAGACCTGTTGCTATAACCTTTAATACGTGATCACGCTCTGCTCCTGCTAGTGGCAAGCGCGGCGCACGTACATATTCAGAGCCCAAATCGGTAGCGACCTCAGCCAACTTAATGTTTTGAACTAATTTAGGGTTAATATCTAACTCAAGCAATGGTAAAAACCAGCGATATATTTCTAAAGCCTCGGCAATTCGACCTTGTTTTTGCAATTCAAAAATAGCTACGGTCTCTCTGGGAAATGCACAGACCAGACCTGCTATCCATCCGTCGGCACCCATAAGCAAACTTTCTAAGGCTAAAGTGTCCACCCCAGTCATGATCTTAAGACGATCGCCAAAGGCATTCTTAATTCTAGTTACGTTAGAAATATCCCGTGTGGACTCTTTAACGGCCTGTATGTTATCGCACTCCAATAAAGATTCAAACATAGGCAAGGTAACTTCTATGGCATAATCCACCGGGTTGTTGTAAACCATAATCGGTAAGTCTGTACTTGTGGCTACCGCTTTAAAGTACTCAACTGTTTCTTTCGGACCGGCTTTATAACGCATAGGTGGTAACATCATTAGGGCGTTAGCACCATCTTCTTGGGCCTGCTGCGCGGCCAGAACAGCTCCTTTAGTGGTTTGCTCGGCAATATTGATAAGCACAGGAACTTTTCCTTTTACCAGCTCAGCAGTATGCCTGGTTAATGTTCTTTTCTCCTCGACAGAGAGTGTACTAGCCTCCCCTAAGGTACCTCCCAGAACTATTCCATGGACACCTGCATCTACTTGAGCCTGAATGTTCTTTGCAAATAACGGCAAATCCAACTCGTCTTGTTGTGTAAACTTTGTGGTCACTGCTGGCATTACGCCTTGCCATGCTACTTTCATATTGAAATGGTTTTTATAGTGTCAAAAATACGACCTAAAGCCTGCATAGCTTTTGAATAAATTTTCCATTATTAATACTATTTTGTCTAGTTTTGATTAACTATGTTAAAAATATAGACAATAAATGATCGGTTCTAAAGTCTTACCTTTTACGATTCCAAAATCTGAAACGGCTTCCATTACGGTACAGCACGATCGTGAATTGCAGTTTTATAAGCATTTACATCAACATCCAGAAACACAATTAAGTCTTATAATTAATGGTAGCGGAACACTTTTCTGTGGAAACACATTAATACCTTTTGCACCCTATAGTCTGATTTGTGTACGCGGAAGACAGCCGCATCTGTTTAGATGCGAACCTATTAAAGGGCAAGTTTTTGAACGCATATCTGTATTCTTTCTGGAAGAATGGCTGGCAAGTATCTGTGAAGTCACTCCAGAGATAAGTAGTTTACAAAATAGCTTTAAGTCTGAAAGTAGTGGTTGGTATTTGAGCGATATTGATCTGGGTATTTTCAACCAATTTGAAGCGCTGTCACAGGCAAAGTCCGCAGCACGCTTTCAGCAATTCATTGCCCTACTTGCTGCTCTTTCCAACCAAAAAATACAAACTATAAGCGAGCTAGGGCAGCCTAAGAATTACCGCGGAGAAGACTCTGACCGGATGAGTAAGATTATTGAGTACACCATGAATCATTATAGAGAACCCGTTTATATTGAGCAGGTAGCAGATAAGATCGCCTTAACCCCATCCTCTTTTTGCAAGTATTTTAAAAAACGAACGGGGAAATCTTATGTGCAGTTCTTAAATGAGATCCGTTGTGAAGCTGCTAGTAACCTCTTGATCCAAGATCTAGAAATGGAAATGCCGGCCATTGCAGAGCGCTGTGGATACAACTCTATAGCCAACTTTAACCGTCAGTTTAAAAAATATCAAGGCAGCTCGCCTAGCACTTACCGAAAACTCAAAGCGATTCCCACGCTAAACGGAGTTTCCTACTAAACTTGGCCACCACTAGGTCATAAGAATGATCTATCAGCTCCGTGATTAAATTGGGAGGCAAACCGGAATCTATTAGTACCGTATTCCAATGCAACTTGCTCATGTGATACCCAGCAAGTATGAGGCCATCATATTGTGAACGGAGCTCCACACTTCTGTCTGGGTCACACTTAAGATTGGCCTGAGCTGGTAAGCGTTCTAATCCAGATAAGGCAAACATCTTACCCATTACTTTAAAGACCAAGGTATGCTCATCAAACGGAAACGATTCGGTCACTCCTTTTTTAGCTAAGCAGTAATTTCTAAAATCTTCTATGTGCATGCTAATCGATCAAATAAACAACACCCGGGCGCTCGTCCAAATGCACAATTAAAAATTTTGCCCCCAACGGAATCTCCATTTCGAAATCTTGGGTAGCAGTTTCTTTGTTCCAAGTGGTCTTTACAGGTTTAGTTCCGCCGCCATCCACACTCAAACTCACAGTGAGACCTTTCGGGACCGGGAGGCTAAAGAACCATCTCCCAGAACTATTGGTGCTTTGTAGTACGGCTTCTTTGGGCGACAGCAAGGCAAAATCTCTAATGGCTTCGTCTACTATGATCGGCATACGCTCAAAAACAGCTCGGTCTAAAGGAAATTCAAGCAATTGATCTTCTTGCAACTGCGGAAAATGGGAATAACTAAAATGCTGCGGATCTGCCCTAAAGAAACGATAGGTAGGATCTTTAATGAACCGGTCCGTATACCGTCCTGCTCCCCAAGTGGGATCAAAAAGATTGGCCTGTCCCGAAATATAAGCTACGTTCCACATATGATTTACATCGAAGGAGCGCGCTATATCATCTAAGGAAGCTTTGGAATCACCACGCACCAAATACGACTGCACTCCGGTCAATTCACACAGCCGTTCGAAGAGGTACGAATACCCTTCGCAGACCGCGACTCGTTTCTCCAAAACGCGAGTTATGAGCTGCTCTCTGAACTTCTCTTGTTTCTTGTTTCGCTCGGCTACGGTGGTGAAGCTGTAATCTAGGGCCTTATACTCTGCTGGGTCGTAGGCAATATTGTTGATGATCCAGCCGTAAATGGCACGGAGTTTATCGGCCTCTGAGGTGAAGTCTCTATTGATGAAAGCTGCGAGTTGTTCTGCGGATTGGGCTTGGGCAGGGTATAACTGAATTACTGCATCAACCCGGGCAAAGTCTTCTTGTGCCTTAAGAGCGGCGTTATGACCAAAAAAAATAAGGCAAAAGAGAATCGCTCGAATCATTCCACACTTATTATCCGGTACAAGACAGGTCTGCTCGGTACGGCATCGCTCACTATATTGGGCAATTGCAACTCCAGCACGTACTGGCCGTCTTGGATCTGATCTTCCACAAAAATAAATTCGGTAATGGTCGCATGTTCTCTAGGCATGCCATCCATATCCCAAAAAGCGCGATGCGCTGCCAACTTACCTTCGTCCTCCTCACGATCTACAGAAGGGGTGTCAATAAGTAAATGCTGTACTCCTTTACGACAGAGCATGGCTGCAGCCTCTCTAGTCAAATAAGGCCAATTGGAGTGCGAATATTGTTTGCTGAGTTTATCCTTATCGTTAGGCAGCGTTCTTATCACTACGGCTTCTACCTCCTTTAAATGATCTTGCAGCTGATGACTACCGATCAAAGCATCACCATTTTTAGATTCGGGATTTACACTAATCACCTGAGCCAAGTAAAAGTAGCGGTGAAAACTCTGGTTCACCGAATGTTGCTCTGCCGTGATATGCCCTAGCGATTCTGTATGAGTTCCGTGGGCATGAGGAATAATATGCATGCTGGTAAAATTTACCGCTGCCCCAGCTCGTACAGCTCCTTCCCAATCGTCCAGCTTTACTGGTTTGAACTCCGGATGGCCTACATACCAAGCATTCGGATTATCGGCTCCGGAGCGCATCGGAATAGAAATATCCAAAGGCTTATCCAGATCAATGGCGAGCTCGCGCTCCCCTATTTGAAGTCTTGCGATCATGATGTCAAGTTAAGCAATCTTAGCTTAAAGGAGTTTAAAAAGTTCCGCAGCAATACCATCAGACAGGAATTTGGCATCCTTGGGCACATGTAAGGTATCGCCATCTAAAAAGATCCATTGCTTGGCTTGTAATTCTGGCAATAAAGATTCCGCATACTCGCGATAGACCGAGCCAAAATCCGCAGCGATCTTGGGTAGAGATACGCCCTTGGCTGTACGTAAACCAGTCATGATATATTCGTTATAACGATCGTTCACACTTAGAGTTTCTGACTGATGCGGCCGCTTGCTATCTTGAAGCGCTTTGATGTAAAGCACATTATTTGAGACATTCCAACTGCGTGTATGAGCTACCAAAGAGTGAGCCCCAGGACCTATCCCCAAATAAGGGACTCCTTCCCAATAAGCCGTGTTGTTCTTAGAGTGAAAACCCGGTTTGCCAAAGTTGCTAAACTCGTAATTCTCATAACCCGCTTGTTGGGTCATACTTAAGAGTAGATCGTAATGCGCCTTGGCCAAAGCCTCGTCTACCGGAGCGACAACTCCTTTTTGAATAAAGCGATCTAGGGCTGTATCTGGCTCTACGGTCAAGGCATAACAAGACAAATGCGGAACCCCGGCTTCAAAGGCCGTCTCAAGGTTTTGCTGCCAACTTTCTAAAGACATTTCGGGCACGCCGTAAATAAGGTCGATGGAATAATTATCGAACTGCTCACTTATCAAATTCAGAGCTTGCCTGGCCTGTTGCTCATTGTGGGCCCGATTCATAAAACGCAGGTCCTTTTCTTTAAAAGATTGGATTCCCAAACTCAAACGGTTCACTCCAATGGCCTTATAAGCTGTAAGAAGGCTTTCTGAAATATCGTCCGGATTAGCCTCTAAGGTAAACTCAAGGTCATTTGTAAGCTTGTATTGTTGGTTTACCGTGTTGAAGATCTGCTGCAATTGTTGCGCACTGAGTAAACTGGGCGTACCTCCTCCGAAGTAGAGCGTAGTGATCTTATCAGCAAGTTCGGCTTTTCGTAAAACGAGTTCTTGGCAAATGGCATCCACCATAGCCTGTTGATGCTTTAAGCTGGTGGAAAAGTGAAAGTCACAGTAATGGCAGGCCTGTTTGCAAAAGGGTATGTGGATATAAATTCCGGCCACGAAAATTACTTTGTTATATTGGTCTGTATGAATTTAGCCTATTCTATCCTGATTGTCTTTAATAAAAGCGCCCCAACCAGAGTAAGATTTACCCGTTGCTATCTTTCCGTCATTATAGAAATGGCAAACGGCAGCAGCCAAGCCATCTGTACTGTCTAAGTTCTTTGGCAGTTCTTTAATGCTTAAGATGCTTTGCAGCATTTTAGCCACTTGTTCTTTACTGGCATTTCCGTTACCGGTTATGGCCATTTTGATCTTTTTAGGCGAGTACTCCGTAATAGGCACTTGTCTGGAAAGTCCTGCCGCCATGGCAACTCCCTGGGCTCTGCCCAACTTAAGCATAGATTGCACATTCTTTCCAAAGAATGGTGCCTCAATTGCGATCTCGTCTGGGTGATAGGTTTCTATGAGCTGTACAGTTCGCTCAAAAATATGCTTGAGCTTTACATAGTGATCCGCATATTTGTGCAGTTGTAGTTCATGCAATTGCATGAATTCCATCTTCTTACCAACTACGCGAATGAGCCCAAATCCCATAATGGCGGTTCCGGGGTCTATCCCTAATATGATGCGTTCTGTTTTACTCATCGCTTATTTTGACACGAATGCTAACCTACTGCCTGCGGATTGTTTAAATTAGCAAGCCATGGTCTTCTCAGACAAAGCTAATCAATATCTATTAGTCGCCCTAAAATTGATCATTTTGGTGGCGATGGCCTTTTTTCTTTACAACAAACTCTTTGTAGACCACCAAGGGCAATTGCGCGCCTTGTGGAAGCAGATCACCGAGAACATGGCAGTTTGGACTTTGATTTGTTGGATAGCATTGAGTTTTCTCAATTGGGCCTTAGAAGCTAGAAAATGGCAACTACTCACCGCAACTACGCAGCCCTTAAGCTATACTCTCGCTTGGAAACAGACCTATGCTTCCTTGGCAGCTTCTCTGCTTACCCCGCAGCGAGTAGGTGAATACGGAGCCAAGGCCTTGTTCTTTGAATCGGCAAAGCGCAAGCGTATCCTTTGGCTCAACTTTTTGGGCAATATGCAACAAATGACATTCACTTTGATTTTGGGAACTCCCGCCCTTATTTGGGTGAGCACCAAATTCGACCTCCCGATCTCCAGACTCAACTTCCTCTTATTAGGATTTGTTTTTGTGTTGCTGCTGTTCTTTGGCTGGCTGATCCGCAAAAGACAGTTATTGTTCCAAGGCTTGTCCTTAGAAGCCCTTTGGAACAAGACCAGAGCCTTACCCAATAGCATTTTAATTTGGACTACCGTGCACAGCCTGCTCCGCTATGCGGTATTTTGCAGTTTATTACTTTGGATGCTGTTTGGTTTTGGAGCTCCTTTTGACTATTGGACCTTATTACCATTTGCTCTTGCCTATTATCTTCTGAGCAGTATTACGCCCATGCTTTTTATTTTGGATGTGGTAGTTAAAAGTGGGATAGCCGTTATGATATTTGGCCTGATTGGCGTGGATCAAGTTCCCGTGGTTTTTGCTGTATTGCTAGGCTGGATATTGAACTTCGGTCTGCCTGCCGTAATAGGTAGCTGGATCATTACAACTTATAAAAAGGCTGCAAAATGATAACGCTTACGAGCATAGTACTTCTACTTTATGCGGAGCTGATCATTTGGGCCTACCGAGGGATAAGCAGATTGAAGTCTTTGGATTTTGCTTCGGATGCGAACCAGCTTAATGCCACTATTATCATTCCTTTTAGAAATGAGGCCCAGCGCATAGGTTCACTTCTAGAAAGCATTAAAAAGCTTCCCGCAACAGGAACTATCGAACTACTTTTTATGGACGACAGTAGCGAAGACGAGTCCGTTGATTTGATACATGCTGCTTTAAATGGTTCAAAGGCGGACTACCGTGTTTTAAAGGTGATCCAAAAATCTGTTGCTACTAAGAAAGATGCCATCACCCAAGGGGTTAATACTGCCAAACATCCTTGGATAATAACACTGGATGCAGACGTTTCAGTTCCAGATTTCTGGTGGAATTTGATGCAAGCAGGACTTGCACAAAATCCTGACTTAATGCTAGGCCCAATTGCTTTGGCTTCAGAAAACAACCTACTTAATTGGCTACAGCAAATAGAAACTTCAGGGATCACGCAGCTCGGACGCGGCGCGGCAGGTTTTGATAGACCTATGGTAGCAAATGGCGCACATTTGGCCTATAACAAAGCTTGGTTCACTGCTGTGGGTGGCTTTAATGGAAACCTAGATATTGCAAGTGGCGACGACATGTTCTTGCTTAAAAAAGCCGTCAATAGCAAAGCTAAGATCCTTTATCTGAACAGTAAAGAAGCGACCTTAACAGTAGCCGGAGCTAGCTCTTGGTCCGAGTATTTTTGGCAGCGCATTCGCTGGATAAAAAAATCCCAAGCCGTAGGCTTGCAAAACTCAAACAGCATGGGGTTGGTAGTTACTTTGGGTAACCTATGGATAATTGTTTTGTTGGCAAGCACTTTCTATGACTCAAAATTTTGGTGGATCTTAGGTGGTTATTTTGGGATAAAAGTATGCTGCGATATATGGCTACTGGCTTATCAAAAATTAGATAGCACCCAAAACTTACTGCTCAAGACAATCGTCGCGAATTTAATATACCCCTGGACTTTGATTATCATTTTACTTAGAGCCAGCAGCGGTTCCTACCGCTGGAAAGGTCGGGAGTATAAAAAATAATATGTACTTTTAGTTCACCTAAATCGCTGAGCATGCAACGTTTAAAATCCCTTATCTTTCTTGTAGCCTTTAGTATTTCTACATACTCATTTGCCCAACAGAGCTACACCATCAACGGAGAATCTTTAGCTCTAAAAACAGAAGTGAGCGGCACTATTGATCTGCTCTGGAACACCTTTGACAAACAATACAGATACTTTGTTAAGAAAGACGGACAGTATTACGAATTGGTCAATACGCGGGTAGACGGCAAATATCAAGAGGAGTATAAAAGTACCTTGAACGAGCTCACAACAGGGAGCGGACTGTCTACAGACCGTCTGCGAATGACCTTAGCCGGCTTGCGCAGCTTTATCAATGATTACAACGCAAGTGTGGACCCGAATTACACTTCCAATTCAGAGACAGTTGCCTTAGAGACCCGTTTGGGCATATTTGGTGGAGTGACCAATAACCGATACACTTCCAACCCTCAAAACGCTATAGCACCTTTGGTTGGTGTAGAATTCGAAATTCTAGACAGCAAACTGCTTGCGCGACACGCCATAGTTTTTCAGTTCCGACAAACCTTTGCCGTTGAGGATTTTGACTACACGGCTTCTCAACTGTCTTTGAATTATCGCTTCAAATTTGTAAAATCTGCTACAGTTGATGTATTTGCCAATGCACGTCTGGCTACCTATACCTATTCCAAAACAGTGATCACCTCAACTGATCCGGCAGAGAATTCTGTAGACATGGAAGTTTCAGGAGGCAATTTGCAAGCTCCTATACTTCTGGGCTTAGGTGCCGATATTAAGCTTGGGAACGGATACTTGACTTTGGCCTATAACGACTTAGTTGGGCTAACTATAGACGATAATGGTGAATTTCCGGTAGACTTCAGTTTGGGATATAAATTCAATTTGTAGCCAGCACCAGCGGAAGGGTATACTCCGTGGCAACCGGCACCCCTTTTTTTGTGGCTGGTGAGACAGGCTGCATATTGACCAGGGCCGATTTGAGCCAAGATTCCAAACGGGGCAGTTGTACCCGAATAATGGAATCCATTTTTACATTTTTGATACTAAATACACCGCTGGTATCAATACGCATGTCCATCCAAACGGTATCACGCAATGACTGGACCATTCCTGGAACACTATCAAGTAAAACCTGACTTATGGAGCCGCTCAGCTCCCGATGGAAACAACGCAGTTGTGTGGCCTTATCTTGAGTCTCATCGCAATTGGGGAATAAGGGATATTGGTCCACTTCATCCCAATTGATGGTCGCCATTTCTTGCTTGAACAAGGTATCGGCATCTACTTTCTCTGTTTCAAAATACTGGCAAGAAACCATCAGCAGCAATAAAAAGTAGCAAGCTTTTTTCATAATTATTGATCTTTTGCTTGCCATTTAGCCATAAAGTCTTCCCATTTAGTGTTCTTGTACAGACCTTCTCCCAAAAAGGTGACTATGGGTAAAAATTCCTCCGCAGTCCTATACCCCTTAAAAGCCTGCAAAGGAGTAAGTATGTCATTGAGAATTATATAGGTAGGATAGCTTAGCTTACGTTGCATAAAAGCAGCCGGGAGCTCGTGATAACCGCGTCTGCCCCGCGCAACATATTTAAAGGTGTATCCGCGATAGGTAATAGAATCGCGTTCTTCTCCGTTGAGCTTTACTGCGTAGTAGTTCTCGTTGATGTATTTTACAAAAGCAGGATCTTGAAACGTGCTTTTATCCATGCGTTTGCACCAGCCACACCAATTGGTGTAAATGTCGATAAAGACGGGTTTAGGTGTTTTGGTAACCGCGGCCTCTGCCTCAGTGATGCTGATCCAATTGATCGAATCTTGAGCCTGCAAAGACACGCTCAAAAACAATAATAAAACACTGAGAAATAACCCTTTCATCGGGCTAAAAATAGCAAAACGGCTCCGAATAAAAAACTCAATCCTTATCCATAAATAACTGCTCTTTTATATCTGAGATCCGATAAAGTACCGTATCGATAAAGCGGCCTTTGGGAAATTGTTTCGAATAAGCCTCATAATAAGGTAAAACCAGTGCCTTATCGGCATAGCGGTTGTCTGCTGCAACGGCCAATTGATACTTGGCCAGTTGATTCTGCGGATTCTCTGCTAGCGCCTCTTGCAAGGCCTTCATAACTTCGGGGTAATTCCCTTCGCGGTTATAGGTAATGGCTAAGGCCAGAAAATGACTGTCTAAGGGAACGTCTAAAAGTCCAATGGCAATGTTTATATGCCTGCGTGCTTTCTCTGGCTCGTTGAGACCGAGATAGGCTGTGCTTAAAGAGAAATGCCAATTGGCGTTGCGATCGTCGTACTGATTAATAAGTACTTTATACTGCTCTAAGGCCTGCTCGTATTGGTAGGTTTGGGCATAGGATTTCGCCAAATGCTCTCTAATGGATTCGTTGTCCTTTCCCAACTCCAAAAGCTGCTCAAAGCGCTTGATGGCATCGTGATATGACTTATTGACAAAATAACTCAAGCCATCTAAAAGTAAGAATCTTGTACTGTTAGGATTTGCCTTTAAACCGAGGTCTATATATTCCTTGGCACTGACAAATGATCTTTTCTCTAGTAAGAGTTTGGCAATGCGATACAAGGCATTTTGTTGGTTGTTGTCTGCACGGTAAGCTTTGAGATAATCTATAATCGCCGTACTGTCCTTGAGTTGTTCACGGGCGTAGCCTCGTTGATATAAAACAGAGGCGTTGGTAGGCTGTTTTAAATGTAGGCCGCTGAACAAACTGTCTGCTTTTTTGTAATAGTTGCTCTTAGATAAGAGGATTCCGTAGCGGTATCCAAGCCGAAAATCATGGGCATTCAACTCCAAAGCAGAACGGTACGCAGCTAAGGCTTCGGCATTTCGGCCCAAGGCCTCGTTGGCAGTAGCGATCCGCTCATAAACCTGAGGCGATACTGGGAGTTGGTTGTACACCTCAATGGCTGCGGAGTAGGCCCCGGTCTGGACCAAACTGTCTCCAACGGCCAAAGCCGAAGTCTGAGCTCCGGCTTTAACGCAAATCACTAAAACTATTATGTAAGGAAGATATTTATTCACTCACCTCAAAAATAATGGGCACCGAGTAAAGCACAGCAACTGGGGTGCCATCATTTTCTCCCGGACTCATCTGTGGAACCAGTTCTATCACGCGTTTTGCCTCCAACTCCAACTCCGGATGCGGCGCTCTGGCTCTTACGTCTACTACGTTTCCATCGGTGTCTATCTTAAACATTACTGCAATACGCAATTTTCCCGACAACCCTAAACTGCTTGCCTTTTTTGTATCAAAAGCGTCAACGATGAATTGGGTCAATTTTTGGCTCATACACTTTTTGAGTTCTTCATTGTTTCCACTGCACCCTGGGTAAATTGGCACTCTATCTACAGCGGCAAAGGGTACAGGCATATCCTCTAAATTCTGATATTGAACCACCCTTTCGCCATTGACAATTACTCCATCGGTATCTCTGAGATAGTCTTCTACAGACTCGTAGATCTTATCGCCTTCTTTGGCAGGTGTGGCTAGGAACTCCAGCGCACGACGCTCGTCTTCGGTCAGGTTTCCTTTAGCCATGATAGCCTCTGAAAGCTCCTCTATTTTGGTCATCACATCGCTGTTCTGGCCAGACTTTGCCGGCAGATCTGTAGAGGCGGTCTCCTCTGAGCAAGAAGTGTAAACAACCATTGCCATAAGCAAAGGTAACACCAGAGCAAACTTGAGCAATTTTGCACTGCTCGATCTTGATTTTTGTAACATACTGATTCGTTTTTTGATTAATGAATGATTAAAAAAGGTATTGATGAATGAAACATGTTCTGTTTCGAATACTTGCGATAATAGCTCTTGATAGTAAGCGCTTTTGCCTTTACTGGCGGCAACCTCAGCATCTGCAATATATTCTTGCAATGAGGTCATGCGAAGCTGATACAGATACACCAGTGGATTGAACCAGAATACTATCCGCAGCAACTCAAAAAAGAGCTGATCGAAAGTATGACACTGCTTTACGTGCACTTGTTCGTGCTGCAAAATGATCTCTCTTTGCTTAGGTGCCAGATCCGCACCTAAAAAAACGGTTCGCCAAAAAGTGAAGGCCGTTTTGGTGTTAGGTAAGATTACCAATATAAAATCTTGGAGTCTTGTGCGCTGCCCGCTGCGACTGAGGCGGAAGATCTTAAAGAGTTTGCTGGCAAACCAAAGTCCAGCCAAAACTACTCCTATTTGCCAAAGTACCATCCACGGAAAAACAAACTCTTCTGGGTTGGGAACAGTAGGTACAAATCCCTCGCCTCCAATAAACACAGTTGGCAATTGTACCCGCAGCTCCGGACTTATCTGTCTGCCTATGGCTGAGATCTGTATAAAAGGCAATACAAGACTTAGTGCTGCAGTACCTAAAAGATACCAGCGGTTCCAAGTAAAAAAGGTCTCCTTTTTTAGGAATAGATCGTAGACTCCCAAAAAGAGTAGCTGAAATACCAAGGTTTGGATTAAGTAATGTGCCATTTTATTGCTCTTTTTGAATTTCATTCATCACAGACTCGAGTTCGTCCAAGGTCATGTCATTGTTCTTCATAAAGAAAGAAACCATACTTTTAAAAGAACCTTGGAAATAGCCATCGCGCAACTTCTTAAGACTGTGTTTACTGTAAGCCTCTTTGCTCACCTTTGGAAAATAAACGTGGCCACGTCCTTCTTTTCTATAGTCCACAAAACCTTTGTTCTCCAAGATTCGAACTATGGTAGAAACTGTATTATAGGCCGGTTTAGGTTCTGGAAGTTCTTCTAAAAGCGAAGCCACATTGGCTTCTTTTAGCTCCCAGAGGAGTTGCATGATATCTTCTTCTGCTTTGGTGAGTTGTTTCATCAGTTGTCTTTTCTGAAATCAAATATAACTAAATATTTAGTTTAAACTAATTTTTTAGTTAAAAAAGATTGTAACAAGTCAGACCGACCAACGTCCAATGGGTATGCTAGATATCTTTTTATTGATCCTTGGGCTGCTTTTATGCTTCGGAGGAATTATAGGTAGTGTACTTCCGGTTTTGCCAGGACCTCCTATATCTTGGTTGGGACTTTTAGTGTTGTTCTTAAGTTCGGCAGTACCGGTTAACTACTGGTTTTTAGGCATAACTTTATTTATAGCCATAGTAATTGTTATACTGGATTATGTGATTCCAGCTGTGGGAACCAAACGCTTCGGAGGTAGTCACGCCGGTGCCATAGGCACGACCATTGGTCTAATAGTTGGATTGATCGCACCAATTCCATTTGGTGTCTTGATAGGGCCTTTTGTAGGCGCGCTTATTGGCGAGATAGCCTTTAATCAGACCGAGTCTAACCAGGCCTTCAAGGCGGCATTCGGGTCCTTTTTAGGTTTTTTAGCCTCTACTTTTATGAAATTGGTAGTTTGTTTTATCTACCTCGGTTTTTACATTTATTACGCAGCCAAGTATTTCGACGGCTTCTTTTAAAACCAGCTCACGTGAGCTGTCAAGGGCTTTCTTTGCCAAGGATCGGGCAGCTGGTCTTTTAAATGCCCGAGGTAGAAGAATCCTATGCAGCGTTCTCCGTTTTCCATGGAGACGAATTCTTCCAGGTATTGCATAAGTGCCGGAGATGACCAATAACATCCTAGACTTAGCTCAGTACATAGCAACCACATATTCTGTACAGCCATGGCGGTAGCCGCCAATTCTTCCCAATAAGGCACCCGCTTTTCTGGATCTTCTTGCACGCAGATGGCGATCACACAAGCCGCTTGCGTAGGTTTGTTTCTGATTTTAGCCTCCTTGAATTCCGAGTAATTCCCTATGGTGTCTCTGTACTTCTTCCCCAAAAAATCACCGAGGGCTGCTCGTTGCTGCTCTGAATGAAAAACCTTGAATCGCCAAGGTTGGGTTTTGCGGTGTGTAGGGGCCTGATGTGCCGCCAATAGCAATTCCTCTATAGTTTCTTTAGCAATTGGCGCATCGCTGTACATAGCGGGATACACGGATCTTCTCTTATGGATTATGTCTTTGATCATCACTTTGATTTGTGCTTCAAAACTAAAGAATTCTGCCATTCTTAATAGTTTCTATTTCTTAATTAAAAGTTAAACTATTGATTAATGATAGTATTACTATTATTTTTGCGACGAATTATTGCAGATATGGAGAGACTATTTTCAAACCTGACCATTACCGTGCATCCTAAGATCTATCTGAAAGACCCAGAGTCATCAGATTTAGGCCTTAGGATCATTGAGCACAGTATCCTTCTCATTGACGAGATCGGATTTGAAGCCCTGACCTTTAAAAAGCTAGGGCAACGCATCGGATCAAATGAAAGTTCCATTTACCGCTACTTTGAGAACAAGCACAAACTCCTGCTCTATCTGACCAATTGGTATTGGGGATGGCTGGAGTACAAATTGGTTATGGAAACTTACAGCATGACCGATCCGCAAGAAAAACTGAAACAAGCCCTAGAGGTTATTACTCGCCCTGTTCAGATCGATGCAAGCTTTTCCCATATCGACGAGGTTAAACTCGGACAGATCGTGGTCAATGAGTTCAGTAAAAGTTATCTCACCAAAGAAGTGGACGACGAGAACAAAGAAGGCTACTTCGCCATATACAAGCGCCTGATCCATCGGGTTCGAGATATGATACTCGAGGCTTGCCCGGAGTACCAGCACCCGGCCAGTTTGGCCAGTACGGTAGTTGATGGAGCCTTGCATCAGCATTTTTTAATGGATCACTTCACCTCCATTACCGATTGTAAAAAAAGCAGCCCGCCCTCGGTCTTCTTTAAACAATTGGTCTTATCAACCTTAAAAATAGACGCATGAGTCAGAAAATAATATACACCCCCTGGAAAAGGCTAACCGAAATGCTAGAGCTGGATCGCAAGGACGTGATCCAGGTATTTTACTATGCGATCTTTGCGGGAGCCGTTAGTTTGTCATTACCTCTGGGAATTCAGGCGATCATTAACCTCATCCAAGGAGCACAGATCAGTTCTTCCTGGATCGTTTTGGTGATCTTGGTAACCCTAGGAACCGCTTTTGTTGGAGCTTTACAGCTGATGCAGTTCCGCATCATTGAGAACATTCAGCAGAAGATATTTACTCGAGCTTCTTTTGAGTTCGCCTATCGATTTCCTAAGATCCAACTCAGTGAACTCCGCAATTACTATCCGCCAGAGTTGGCCAACCGCTTCTTTGATACGCTCACAGTACAAAAAGGCTTATCTAAGATCTTGGTAGATTTCCCGGCAGCCTTACTGCAGATCATTTTTGGTCTGTTGCTGCTATCGCTTTACCACCCTTTCTTTATCGCCTACGGCATACTCTTGCTACTATTCTTGTACTTATTGTTCAGTTTTACCGCTAAGCGCGGGATGAGCAGCAGTCTGGAAGAGTCTAAGAACAAGTATAAGGTGGCCCACTGGATACAAGAGGTGGCGCGTACAGTTGTGAGCTTTAAACTCTCTGGAAAGACCAGTTTGGCACTGAGAAAGAACGACAACTTAGTGGTCGGATATTTAGGAGCAAGAGAGAAACACTTTAAAGTATTGGTGATCCAATTCATACAGCTCATTGGATTTAAAGTCTTGGTAACGGCAGGACTACTGCTTATCGGAGGAATCTTGGTACTGAATCAGGAAATGAACATTGGGCAGTTTGTCGCTGCGGAGATCATCATCATTATCGTGATCAATTCCGTAGAAAAACTCATTACGGGACTAGAAACCATCTACGATGTGCTAACCTCTTTGGAAAAGATAGGTCAGGTAGTAGATAAAGAGCTGGAGCCACAAGAAGGAGACACCTCTTTCTTAAACTCAGACACTTTAGCTATTGAACTCAAAGAGATCGGTCTTGAGGTACCTGGTAAAAAGCTTCCGATTCTAAAGGATATCAACCTTGATCTAAAACCGGGATCCCGCATTTGGATCACCGGCGAGAACGGTAGTGGAAAGACTACCCTTCTCCGCGTCATATCAGGGATCGTGCCTCCAACAAGCGGACAAATGTTTGTCAACTCTGTAGCCCGCTCTGCCATTCATTTGAGCAAATTCAGAGCCTTGGTGGGCCAAACACTATCAGAAGAATCTCCTTTCGAGGGAACCTTGCTAGAGAACATCACCTTTGGCGATCCGGACATAACTCGAGAGCGCGTGAACTGGGCCATAGAAAATGCAGGACTTATGGAATTTGTAAAGTCTTTGGACGACGGCATAGATACCGTACTCTATCCTGAAGGCCGCCAGATTCCCTTTACCATAGGAAAAAAGATCTTACTGGCCAGAGCCATAGTACACGCACCAAAGCTGTTGTTGCTCAAGGACCCATTAGATCATTTCAAAGCGGAAGAGGCTCGCAGATTGCGTGCATTCTTAACTGACAAATCCCATCCGTGGACCTTGGTGGTAGTAAGCCAAGACGAGGAATGGGGAGAATTTTGTGACACAACACTCACCATGGAAAAAGGTGCATTTAAAAAGTAAATTATGTTAAACATCTCTCAAGAAAAACTCAACCAGAAAGTTTCTCTGGAAAAGTACAAGGCAGCAGGGCTGGTTTTTCATAAACGGCACTTTAAATATTTCAATCGATTCTTAAAGATCTTTGCAGTCATCTTTTTGGTGGTCATGTTTTTGCCCTGGACCCAAAATGTATCGGGTAATGGCTATTTGACCACATTGGCTCCAGATGTTCGTCCGCAGACCATACAATCACCTATCCCCGGAACGGTGGCCAAATGGTATGTGCAAGAAGGTGACTTTGTAAAAAAGGGTGATACAATTTTGCATATCACTGAGATCAAAGACGAGTACTTTGACCCGGAGTACTTAGCGCGTACTGGGCGTCAGATAGACGCTAAAGCCCTTTCTTCTGAAAGTTATGAAGGCAAGGTCAAAGCGCTGGAGAATCAGATCTCGGCACTCAATCAAGAATTGAGATTAAAAACAGAACAAGCCAAGATCAAGATCAAGCAATCTCAGTTCAAGGTAACCAGTGATAGCGTGGACCTTATCGCTGCCCGTATCAACGACAGCATTGCGGTAGCCCAATTCAAGCGTACGGAAAGCCTGCTCAATGACGGTTTAAAGTCTCGTACCGAATTAGAAGATAAACGGCTAAAAGCTCAAGAGACGGCGGCCAAATTAGTTGCCCAACAAAATAAACTCTTGGCTTCGCGTAACGAACTTATCAACGCTCGTATAGAGCTCAACCGAGTTCAAGCCGAGTATGCCGACAAACTCTCTAAGGCAGAGAGCGAGAAGTTCACGGCAGCCTCCAGCAAATTCAGCACCGATGCAGAAGTAGCTAAACTGCAAAGTCAATATGCGAGTTTTGAGGTGCGCTCCGGACTATATTATATCAAAGCTCCTCAGGACGGCTATATCAACCGCGCTATAGTGGGCGGTGTAGGCGAGACCATCAAAGAAGGCGATCCTATCATTCGGATCATGCCCTCAGGCTTTAGTATGGCGGTGGAGACTTATGTGAGTCCTATCGATATTCCACTGATCCACGTTGGAGAGCAAGTGCGTGTTCAATTCGACGGATGGCCAGCCATAGTATTTAGCGGATGGCCTAATGTATCCTACGGAACTTACGGCGGAGTTGTAGTTGCCATAGACACCTACATCAGTGAAAATGGAAAATACCGGGTGCTGATAGCACAAGATCCGAACGACCACGAATGGCCCAAGGAGCTAAGGGTAGGATCTGGAGCCTTTACCCTGGCCTTACTGAACGATGTGCCGATTTGGTTCGAACTCTGGCGACAGCTCAACGGGTTCCCACCAGATTACTATCAGCCGCAGGCAGAAGACAAAACCAAAGCGACCAAAAAGAAATAATACGATGAAGTACAAACTGCATCTGTTTTACATACTGCTTTTTTGCTCAGTGGGTTTATTTGCCCAATCGGACACGCTTTTGCTCAGCTACAGAGAATATCTGGGCTATGTCAAGGAGTACCATCCGGTGGCCAAACAAGCTGAACTTGTTTTGAGCAATGCCGAGGCAGAGCTGCTCAAAGCTCGTGGGGGCTTTGACCCGAAGATCGAAGTTGATTACGATCAGAAGCAATTCAAAGGCAGCGAGTATTACGATCTGCTCAATGCTACCTTTAAGATCCCGACCTGGTACGGAATTGAACTTAAAGCAGGTTTTGAAGAGAACGAAGGCGTTTTTCTGAATCCAGAGCGAACTGTACCCGAGAATGGACTCTACAACGCCGGACTGTCGGTTTCTGTAGCTCAGGGCCTTCTTATCGATGAGCGTCGTGCCATGCTGCGACAGGCCAAGTTCTTTGTAGAACAGTCTAAGCAAGAGCAGACCCTTTTGGTGAACGAACTCTTGTACAAGGCAAGTGAAGCCTATTTCGATTGGTTACAAGCCTACAAGAAGCTGCTACTGCAAAGGGAATTCTTGGGCAATGCCGAGCAACGCTTTCGAGGGGTAAGAGCGAGCGCGTTGTTGGGTGATAAGGCGATTATTGACACTGTGGAGGCCAATATTCCCGTTCAGAACCGTTCCTTGTTGTTAGAACAGGCGCGAATTGAGCTGAACAACAAACGCTTGACACTGTCGAATTATTTGTGGATAGCCAATAACGTGCCTATGGAGATTCGCCCGGATGTGATCCCGGAGATAGATCTGGAAATGACCTTGGCGCAGACCTTGGGAGTTTCTCCTATGAATGTGGAAGCCTTTGACCTGAGTAATCATCCGAAGCTATTATCATTACAATACAAAGGCGAGGCTTTAGAGGTAGATCGACAATTCAAGGCCAACAATTTGTTGCCCCGAATAGATCTGGAATTCAACGCCCTTAGCACCACTCCAGACAGAACAGAGACCTTTAACAGCAACGATTACAAATTTGGGGTCAATGCAAGTTTTCCTCTTTTTCTGCGTAAAGAGCGCGGTGCACTGCGGATGGCTAAATTCAAAATCCAAGACAACGCCTTTGAGCAAGAATTAGCCCAAGTGAGTATTGCCAACAAGGTCAATGCCTTACAGCAAGAGCTGTCCTCACTGCGTACACAGATCAACATAAACGACAATATGGTTGATTCCTACACCCAAATGCTCGCTGCAGAGATCCGTAAGTTCGAGCTGGGCGAAAGTTCGGTCTTCTTGGTAAACAGCCGTGAACAAAAATTGGTGGAAGCGCGTGTTAAGCAAATCAAACTTGAACAGAAATACTACAGCGGGTTCGCTAAGTTATTCCAAGCTTTGGGAATCACAGAAATTGATCTATAAAAAAATCCGCTCGTTAAAGCGGATTTTTTGTTAGGCTACTAGAGGTTTCCCTTTTAACCTTTTCTCTATTTTCTGTTTGATCACGGTGAGCCTTTTCATGAGTTCCATGAGCTTGGCATCGCGATTTTGTTTATAGACTTCATTCACTCCCAAGATCAGCTCCTTAACTTCTCGTGCAGCGAGAATACGGTCCGATGTAGTCTTAAAAGAGTGCTTTCTTTGCTCGAATTCGAGCGCTTTCTCAACTATATCCATTCGCAAAAATTGTGTGCTTTTTAGACAGTTTAAATATGGGACAAAATACTTAAACAAAGCCTATTGAAACACAATTACTTATTAACATAATTTATGGTACAATCGCCTTGGACAATCACAAATTGAACAATTGTATCTGCTTTCATAAGTCTAATAAATACTGCTGAGCTTACACTATTACCGGGGTTTTAACAAAGCTTAACATCTGATTTTTTGACTTTTGTCTAATATTTTAGTAATATGTTTAAACAAAACAGTCCAAGTTTTTCTTATGCCGATGGATGGCAGATCGGATTCTTGAGCGGTTCTGTAGCTACTCTCATTTTTACCGCCTTTATGGGCTTTTATATGTTAGAGATCAATACCGATTTTGCCAATGCGGTCTTATCCAACTGGGGACTTACTTACACTAACGGTGTTGTCGTTATACTCCTGTCCACCGTACTTATGGGAATGTCTACCGCAGTTGTGCTCTCCCTTACATTTATGCAACTCCTAAAAAACACTTTGAACCCAAAAAGATTAAACGCATAATTTAGGAATTAGGAATTAGTTTAGTCTATCGCCCCTGCCCGGCAGGGGTTTTTTTATGCCGCATCTGAGTAATCATACACCAAAGTCAGCTCATAAAAAGGCTTGAAAAGGTCCAAATTTCCAATATCCCCATTACCGGGTATGTTTTGCCGCAGGCCATCAGAATAGATTTGAGAAATCTTTAAAATGAATGATATGGAAAACAAACTGACATTTTCAACAGATCAGGCCGCGGTTAAAAGAGGGCTTCCTAAGTCCTTGAAGTACGCGCTGGTCAGTGCAATTGCAATTAGCTCTTTGACAGTTAGTTGTCGAGAGTCCGACGATTGCACCACGACCACTACGGACACCGGTAGTGTAGCCGATTTGGGCGCACAGCAAGATCCGAACACATTCTGTGATATTGATTAATGATTGTTCTATGAAGAATTCATTAGATTTTCTAATCTCTCCCTACACCAGGGAGAGGTTTTTTCAAGACTATTTTGAGCAAAGGCACTTACACATTAAGGCCGACGACCCAGAGCGATTCAATCACATTCTAAGTGCGGCAACCTTGGAGCATATAGTGTCGAGCCAAAAACTCACCCTGCCCAATACGCGAATGGCCCACAAAGATTCTGATCTGGACGCCAACCAATTAACCCTAGAAGGGACAAATATTATTGACCTTAATCGGGTAATTGAGAAATACTCAGAAGGCGCAACCTTGATCCTCTCCCAATTACAGGATCGCGTGGAGACCTTAAAATCCTTGTGTAATACCCTTACTGCGGATTTTGGCCAGCGCTTTCAGACCAATATTTATTGCACCCCAGGAAATTCCAGTCAGGGGTTTACCATTCATCACGACACTTATGATGTATTCATTTTACAGATAGAAGGTTCTAAAGATTGGAAGATCTACGAATCCCCTATTGAATTAGCCATCAAGGACCAAGGATTCAAACAGGAATTGCACCAACCCGGAGCCGTTATTGACGAGTTTACCATGAACCCAGGTGACCTGCTCTATATCCCGAGAGGCTTGATGCATGCGGCTAAGACGTCCAACAAACGGTCTATCCATATCACCACAGGGTTTATGGGCTTCACTTGGCAAGATTTCATGATCGATAAGATCAATAAGCTCAGCCAAGAACACCTGGACCTACGCCGCGGATTCCAACCCGACTTTTGGAACAATCCGCAGCAATATGAAGCCGTTTACAAGCGGATATTGGGTATACTTGGGCAACCTCAGGAACTACAATCAGGACTGAACCATTTATATCAGCATTCGCTGAATAGGTTCCGAGTGAGCACACTGAACCCTATAGCGCAAGCAGAAGCCATTCATCATTTGAACTTGGATACACAATTGGTGGTAGAGGAGAACAGCATGTCTTTTGTAGAACAGATAAGTGATACAGAACTGTCCATAACGCTCTACAATAAAGAAGTAACGCTTCCTGCGGCGCTGATGCCTGTAATAGAATTCATTACCGAGACCAAGAGTTTTCAACTTAAAGATCTACCGCTTTTAGACGACGCGGGTAAGATCAATTTAGCGCAGACCTTGCTCAAAGCAGGAATGCTCAGGTCTAAAACCTTAGGGCAAGAGCGAGCTACCGAAGTCTTAAACGGATTTGCCACCAGTCTTTAGTCCTTAACCTTTTTGCAATTAGCTAAGTCCGGCCATAGGTCGGGCTTTCTATTTGGTTTTCTGTGACTTGGCTTTTAGCTTACTTTGGACGTGCTTAGCTGCGCGCTTTTTTAGCTGTTCGTTAAAGCGAACTCCATCGCCGTGCATATCGGCTAGGGGTCTATCTATTATATAAGGTTTTTTCATGGCTATTGTTTTTACCTTAAGATAATGATAGCTAGCAAATTAAGAGGTTAAGCTTGCGTTAAAATCCGCAGTAATCACTAGGCACTAAGCACACAGTCTGCGCATGCTTTGACCTCACCGTAATAAGTCTCACGGTATTTGTAAAGGGTTTTGATAGGCACTCCTAAAACACACTTCTTAATATAGATCACTCGGGTTCGGAGCCTTCCCATATTGGGGTGGAATCTGTTTTCGTATTTACTGTTTCGCTGTACACTTATCATTTTCATTAATCGTAAATTTTACCTTAACCTAAAAGAATAGCAGCCAATCGCAAGTTTGAGTTGTTAGAATTTTGTTAAGTCTCGTTTGACTAATTCTGCTATCTTGTGTTGTCTATGCAAGAAGCCAACAACGCACATAAAAAATTTGGCACCTTTGGAGGTGTATTTACCCCTACGCTCTTGACCATTTTAGGGGTTATTATGTATCTGCGGATGGGTTGGGTCGTTGGAAACGCTGGGCTTCTAGGAGCTTGGTTGGTCATTATTATTTCTTTTCTGATCACTCTCTGCACAGCCCTTTCTATGTCTGCCATTACAACCAATATTAGGATAGGCGCCGGCGGGGCTTACGCAATAATCTCACAGTCTTTGGGCCTCGAAGTTGGCGGCAGTTTAGGTATACCGCGCTATATCTCACAGGGCTTGGCAGTTACTATGTATATCTTCGGATTTAGGGAGGGTTGGCTTGGTATATTCCCGGAGCATAATGCCTTTCTGGTGGATGTCTGCGTCTTTGCAGGCCTAATAACCATTGCCTATATAAGTGCCAATCTGGCCATTAAGATCCAGTACATCATTATGGTGATCATTATTGCTTCTTTAGTATCGGTAGTATTGGCTGCTTATGACGGTTCTATGCAGATCCCCACAAGTGAAGCTTTGAGCTGGGGAAGCTTTAAAGGATCGCCCGAAAACGGATTCAAGGGCAGTAATTTCTGGTTGGTCTTTGCGGTTTTCTTCCCTGCAGCAACAGGCATAATGGCTGGCGCAAATATGTCAGGAGAACTAAAAGATCCGCGCTCAAGCATACCAAAAGGAACCCTTTGGGCTATAGCGGTGAGTTTTGTGATCTATATGTTATTGGCTTTTTGGTTGGCGAGATCCGCATCAGAAACAGAACTCATTAGCAACTACAACATCATTATTGAAAAGGCATATGTTGGCCCCTTGATCATAGCCGGAATATTAGGCGCAACCTTCTCTTCGGCCTTGGCCTCTTTGGTTGGCTCCTCTAGAATACTATTCGCTATGGGAGAGCATCAAGTACTACCCAAATCAAAGTTCTTAGCAGGAACAAGCGCTAATGGGCAACCCAGAAATGCAATGATAGTAACCGGCATCTTGATCTTTGCAACTATGCTGCTGCGCAATCTAAATGCGGTGGCTCCCTTGGTTACTCTTTTCTTTTTAGTGACCTATGCCATGATTAATATAGTGGTGATCATTGAGCAAAATTTAGGCCTTATCAGTTACAGACCCTTATTCAAAGTACGGCGATGGATCCCTTGGCTGGGGCTAATCTCCTCGGTATTGGCCATGTTTATCATCAACCCAACGATAAGCTTAGTGACCATAGGGATCGTTTTGGCGGTCTATTGGTATTTGTCGCGTCAGAATTTAGAAACACCTTTTGAAGATGTGCGCTCCGGCCTCTTTGTATCTTTTGCGGAATGGGCAGCAAAGCACACTTGGGGCATGAAAAAAATGCAGCAACGCGCTTGGAAACCCAATCTTATGGTTCCCGTACGCGACTTGACTGGAGCACGAGGTAATTTTGACTTTCTGCGCAACATCGCTCATCCTAAAGGCTCTATAAAACTCTTAGGAATAGAACCTAGCTCCGAAGGCAGCACTATGGGGGAACAACTCGAAAGTCTGGCTCAATCCTTTAGAGACAAAGACGTATTCTCTAGTTGGACTATCATTAACACTACAGAATTTGCCAAAGGGGTCAATTACGGCAACCAAGCCTTGTTGGGAGCTTTCTTTAGGCCTAACATAGTGTTCTTAAACCTTCAAGCGCATGACGATTATGAGACAGAGCTCCGGCCTGTGATAAAAGAGTGCATTCGCTTGGAGATAGGATGTGTGGTGTATCAGCAGCATCCAACGGCTCTCTTAGGGCAGCGAGACACTATAAATGTTTGGCTCAGCAGCAGAAAAGACAACTGGAATCTGGGATGGGATATTGGGAACTTAGACCTTTCCACTTTGATTGCCTACAAACTGATGAAGAACTGGCAAGCCAAGATCAGATTAGTAATGGTAATAGCCGATGAATCCGAGCGCGAGAATGCCGAAAATTTCATGCAACAACTCATAAGCCTGGCCCGTTTACCCGAGACTTTGACCGAGATCTTTGTGGGTAATTTCAGAGCTATCTTGCCCGATGCCCCAAGAGCAGATCTGAATATCTTTGGCATGGATGCCGATCTGCGTTTTGAATTTGTAGAAGAAATGACACAAGCCACTAACTCTTCCTGTCTGTTTGTAAAAGACAGTGGTCATGAGAGTATTTTGGCTTAGGGCCTATTAGTCTAAATTGACGTATTCAATGCGGTGTTCGCGCTTGGTGCTGTTATTTGTTTGCGGTAGAATTTTCGATGGAAATCCAAGTTCATCGTACTCGTAAGCAATTTCATTGACCACCACACCTCCTACTGTTTTGGCAATTAAATTATTTTGATTGTTAAAAAACATTAACTGCGGAATATATATCAATTGATTGCTTAAAAATGCAGATAGATCATAAGTATCCAAACGAAATTGACTCGGGAAACCGGGAAAGTCTTTAAAGTAATTTGGGTTTGAATCGTATTTAAAAATCAAGGCTTCGCTTTCATTTCCGTTTATGACCATTTTGGATAGGTTATCACCTTCGTATTCAAATTCAACGACTGTTGATGGAGTACCATCGCTTGGCGTAAATTTATAGTAAACAACCCGATCATCACTATCAAGGCTAAGGTTTATTGAATGTGTAACCTCTGAAAGCACTTCTTCTGTCTCCCAATCCAATTCTCTGACTGTGGCAGTATAACTTTCAGGATCAACTATGTCTACAAAAGTTGTTTTAATCGTAAATAAGAAATCATCTGTTTCTCGTAAGAGCACTGAACGCAGTGAATCTCCTTCATACATCATACTTATAGATTGACCGGTAAAGTCTAACCCAAAATTAACATCGGTCAATTTTGCGGCGCTATCATAATTAAAAGAATAAACCCCTCCCGTTGAACTGTTCACAGAATTAATCAAACTGTAATCGTCATTATAATTAAAGTTTCTAACATCGAATTGTGTTCCAAAATCAAAGGACCTTATCTTACTTGTTTTGGCTGGAAAATCTGCCAAATCCAGGGTAAAAAAGGCAATAGAAGCAGTGCTTTCTCCAAAAGTGTTTCTGGCGATCACATCTACACTGTATGACGTATTCATCTGCAGACCATCTATAAAATAACTTTCGTCAGCAGGAGAAATTCCAGAAACAAGTATTTCACCATTGAAACGTAAGTCGTAAGTAAGATCTGGCGTTACTTGAGAACTTGGAAGATCCCACGTTATGGTGGCATTATAAAAAGAAGCTTTTACACTTACCGCTAAATCGATTGTAGCAGTAACGGTATCATCTGTGGCAATTATTTCATTGTCGTTCGAATTGCAGCTGGCCAAAATAAATATTAGCGCCACTAGCAGAATAGATATTTGCTTAAGCATAACACTTTAAAAATGAAAAAGTAACTATTAAACAGCACAAATCCAAGTACCGCATTTCAGTGTGGAATCATATAATTTAATATCTAGGTCTATGCATTAATCCGCTAGAGCAAAATATTCTAATTCTGATTACACACAGAATCCAGATTTGCATTAGGTCTTTGCTGTTTTCTGTAGTATTTTTAGGCTTCTTAGAAAAACCGATCGGCCATGCGAAACAAATTAGCACTTACCATCCTTTCTATTTTCTTGCTTTTGAGTTGCAAAGAACAAGTTCAACCAGAAGCCACAGCTACTGCATTTGATCCTGTAGTCTATTGGGGAGAGAATCCCTGGCCAGAAATTCGCAAGGAGCGTATCAATACACTATTACCTCAGGCCATGCAGGCCGCTGGAGTGGACTGTTGGATAGTAGTCTGTAGAGAAAATAACAACGACCCTATAGCCGATCATATTGGTGGTGAGAATGCTGGTGGAACAGCTGCTTTCTTGTTCTATTTGGATGCAGATGGTTTCCATTCTAAAGTCTATTCACCTTCTGGCGAATCGACCGCTTTGGCAGATCTAAAGATCCACAAAGAAGTTGTACCGGTGGCCAGGGGAAACTCCGCCTTAAAGGAGGCTGCGGAGTTTATAAAAGGCAAAAACTTTAAGACCATAGCGGTAAACTCCTCAGCAACCAATTCTACTGCGGATGGCTTGTCTTACACCCAACGCATGGAACTGGAAGAACTCCTAGGACAAACGAGCGACAAGCTCGTTTCTTCCACGGAACTCGTATACCAATGGCTCAGTATTAAATTACCAGAAGAAGTAGCCATAATGCGCAAGGCGGCTCAGCTTACTGCCGATTGGCAAATCGAGGCTTACAAACAAGTAGTGCCGGGCGTTTCTACAGATGCGGACATTGCTGCCTTTTTAAAATCGAAAATGGCCGAGTACGGAGTAAAAGACGGTTGGGCGCCCGACCAAAACCCAAATGTGAATTCGGGACCAGACCGCGGACATTCACATGCCACGGACAAAGTGATCATGCCAGGTGATGTAATACAGATCGATTTTGGCATCAAAGTATACGACCGTTGGGTAAGCGATATTCAACGCTTTGCTTATGTGCTGAAACCAGGGGAGACAGAACTGCCAGAGCGGATAAAACACTATTGGGAAAGTGCCAAGGCGGGGAATAGAGCAGCCTTGAGCGCTATGGCTCCTGGCGTAAAAGGCATTGAGGTAGACCGTGCTCAACGCGTTCTAATGGAAAAGGCTGGTTCCGAGTATGTGATGTGGAGCACAGGCCATCCGGTAGGATATGTGGCGCATGATGTTGGTCCGAATCTAGGAGGCTCTCAGGCCCCTTCGGTTAGACCGGCAGCTCAAAAAGAACTCCAAGCAGGAATGACATTTGCATTTGACGGATTTCACGCCTGGAAATTGGACGAAGAAAACATTAAGACCATCTCTGTAGAAGAGATGGCCATAGTTACGGAAGAGGGAGCAGAATACCTCATCGCTCCGCAGGAAGAGATGATTTTGATACCTTCTGGTAAAAATTAGGTGTACTGATCGGCAATAAAAAAAGCTCACCTTTTTAGGGTGAGCTTCATATCGTTTTATGGGATTTTTTAAGACCCTAAAAGAACTTAGTCTACCAATTCTACATTGATAGCATTCATGCCTTGGCGGCCTTGAGCCACCTCAAATTGAACTTTATCATTTTCTCTGATATTGTCAATAAGTCCGCTCATGTGAACAAATAGATCTTCGTTGTTGTCTTCTGGTGAGATAAATCCGAATCCTTTAGTTTCATTAAAAAACTTTACAGTTCCTTTTTTCATTGTGTTTGATGTTGTGGTAAAAAATACCTGTTTAATAAATTGAATCAATTTCATACTGATTGCGTTTAATTGATTATCGGCAACGTCTAAATCCGAAGGAATTAGAAAGTAAACCATACGAGTAGTGATAAATGATAAAGGAAGAAAGAAAGGATACTAAATACTAGTGGAAGAAAACTTGCTGCTAGAAGAAATACTGCTTGTCAAAAAATCCTTGGGAACATTAAATACTTGTCCTCAATACGTTGCGATGCATAACTGCACATCGCCAATAATGGGCGCAAGGTACGCTTAATAAAATTATAAACAACGATTATTAAGCACTTATTTGAAAATAAATAATTCCAATAGCGAAAGAGCCCTCTAATTTTTATCAAGCATATTGTCGCCCGTCTGATCGTGAAAGAGGTCGTATTGTTGTAACTCCGGGTAATACTTTCGAAATTCGTCTATAAATCCATAGATATGAAAATGCTTCCTGTTGGTTCCAATAATTGCCCCGATTACGGTTCCACATAACCCAAAGAAGGTGCCTAAAACTACTGCCTTTTCTTCTTTGGTGAAACTAATAAACCCACTGTTATCATCGCCATCTATGTATCCTGCAATTGCACCCAAAGCTCCTCCGGCGGCAAGCCCTCTTAGGGCTCCACGGGTAACAGCCCCTTTTCTACTGAGCTTTATCTTGGCTATATCCGCAGCTGCAATAACAACCAAGCCGTCTTCTTCAAAACGTTTACTTACGTCTACCGTAACTCCATCATCGTCTACCTTTACAAGATAACCACGAACTCGAGTTCCGTCCATTTTTTTGATCATCACTTTATAGGTCTTTAACTTATTTTGTTCTTGTCCGTACGTAAAGCTTATGCTGAACATTAAGATCAGCAGTAAAAAAAACTTTTTCATTACACCTTGTTTTTGTTAGTGGATCTAAAGTAAGACCCCCTATAGAGATCGAATTCTCAAAAAATGGCTACAAGATAAAATAGGACGTCCAGCGATAATTTCGGACTAGCTTGCACACACCTTTTTCAGGTATTCTGTAGGGGTAGTCGCTGTAAATTTCTTGAATGCGGCATAAAAGGTTGAGCGGGAATTAAAACCGCACTCCAGGCCAATGGCTACCATGGTATAGTTGTTAAAATTTTGATCTGCAAGGAGCTTTTTAGCCTGTTCTACGCGTAGGGAATTGATATAGTCTGAAAAGCTAAAGCCGCTGTGATTATTTACCAGTTTAGAAAGATGGCTTGCGCTTATAGAAAGCGTTTCTGCCAATGAACTCATACTGAGTTCCGGCTCCAAATACTTTTTTTCTGACACCACGAAGTCGTGGACTTTTTTAAATTCCTCCCGATGCTTATCATCTACATTGGAGGTGGCTATAGCTCCTATACCAATAAACTTATTACTGGTGGCAATGCGTTTGCGAAGCTGAATTCTGTCTTGTACAATATTGTAACGATACAGGCCTTGATAACCAATCCAATAGAGTAATACGGAGGTCCCTAAGCGCAATACACTATACCCCCATTTGATGCCGAACATAAAATCTGCCATCTTGGCGAAAACCCAAAAGACCATCACCAATCCTCCCACCTTAAAGAAGAGTTTTAACCACTTGAGGTCGTCATAACTCAGCATGGACTGATAGACATTCTCCCGTTTGAAAACCAACTCAATGGCCTTGTAAAAAATAGCGATACTCAAGGCCAGATTAAAAATATCCTCTATCATCGTGTATTGGCTAATCAGAGCAATGTCTTGACCAGGCACATTGTAATACACGTGATAGATCACCGCCGACCTGAGCAAGATCTCCGCAACAAACACCACTATGGCAAACTTCACAAAACCGATAATGGTCTTATCTACTTCTAAGAAGTGAATAATAAAGGCATAAAACATGGGCAGGATAAAGAAATACCATGGTACAAGCATATTCTTGATATAGAAGAGGTCCGAAGAATATCCAACCTCAATAAGCCACGCCTGTAGGTTATTCAATGAAATAAAGAGCACCACAAGATTGAGGTATAAAACCACAATGCTAAAGCGCTTTCTAAACAACAAGGTCACCAGGTTGAAGATAAAACCCTGTATCACTCCTGCTATCAGCAAAAAATTGACAATGGCATTAATGTCCATTTGTAGTTAGTTGGTGATAAACTAAAAGTAGTAAAATTATACGGCAAGATAATTTGGCATTAGTGCAATGACCCTATAAAAGTTGTCCTATATAATCGTTGGACAGCTGATAATGCAATGATTACTTCGTCTGAATGCCTTATGCTCAAACAAATAAGCCCATCCTTTGCGATGGGCTTGTTTCAGCGTATTGGTCTTCTTTGTTCACTAATCTTAAAAACGTTTCCAAAAACGACCTGCTGGGCTGCGGGAATATGTGTATGAGGTTTAGTGAATTCAACTTTGCAAAACCCCACTTTAGCAAGTACAATAAAGTCTGTTTAACCAGCTATAAAACCATTACGTAATATGGTTATGGCGTTGGAGAGTTTTTCTAATGTCAAGGGTTTAACTATATAACCTTTACAAAACGGATTCACATCACTACGCTTAATATCTTCGTCATAATCTGAATTGGACAGAATGATCACATCAATGCTTTGCATATGAAACAAGCGCAGGCGCTCAAATTCTTCCAACACTTCCCAACCATTCATATCTGGCATACTCAAATCTAGGATGACCAAATTTGGAATGGAGCGAAATTGGGGATTACTGTATTCGCTTAAACTGTTAAAGTAAGCTAAAGCACTACCACCATTAGAGAAACAAGTGGTTTTTATATTCGGATCAAAACACTTGATCAGATGCTCACTTATATAATGAGTTGTTCTGTTGTCGTCTATCAATACGATATGTTCTATGCTCTTCATAAGGTTTGTCTGGTTTTGGATTAGGGATACTAATTTGAATTTCAGAGCAATTAGTTTCTGTTGCTGTTATAGTTATTGAACCGTTAAAAAGCTCAAGAATTGAATTCATCAAATAATAACTCATATTGACCTGAGAGACATCTTCGCCTTGGTTCGGCCTAAAGACCTCTCCGTGTTCTTTCAATGCCAGGTCATGAATTAGATGATTAAAGGTCATGGCGATAATTGCGCCTTGTGGAGTTGTTTGAACTCCTATTTTCAGGTGTCGCTTATCGCGGATATCTTCTCCATAGGTATATCGATTAACAAAGCGCACGGCAGCATTCAAAAGGCGTTCGATTAAGATCTTATTGGATCTAAATGGATACTCGGTATCGTAATCGAATTCCAACTTTAAATCTTTGAAAACGGGACAAGCCCCACAACCAATAGATAACTCCTCAAACATTTGGTCAAAATCTACGGTTTCGTCCAACTGATAGGTCTCCGTTAATATGGAGATCGTGGTTAGGTCTTCTAACAATTGTTTTCCGCCATTTAGGCTAGATTCCAACATGCCGATCAACTTGGAGGCTTCATGTCCTAAGGGTTCTTTTTTAATGAGCTTGATTAGTCCTTGCGCGAAAAAATAAGGCGCTTTTAAATTGTATTTGCACTGGTATAAGAGCAGGTCCAGGGAAGTGGATTTTTTATGTAAATCAACTTCCAAGGCCCGTCTACGTGAAATATCTACCATCACAACGGTGTAAACGGGCCCGGAGATAGTATGCTGCGCGCGAAGTTCGAGTTCTAATGGGAACCGCGACCCATTTTTTTTCAATCCTGTGAACTCTTTAATCTCGCTATGGTCTACCCCCATAGACATTTGCAGCATTTGCACTAACTCCTTCTCAGAAGTTGAATTCTTTTTCGTTTCTAAAAAATTGGCAAGTGGCTTTCCTATCGCTTCGGACCTAGTGTGTCCAAATTTGCGCGTTGCGCAGTCGTTCCATCTTGTAATCCTTCCATGTTCGTCCAAAGACACCAGAACTACCACATTGCCAACTTCTAACAGACTTCTGTCACTGTAATCTTCTTGTCTCATAATCCATACCTCTTAAACATCGCAACAAAAAGTCTTGTTTAATAATTCGCCACATACTGATCGCAGAACTTTCTCGCTTCGAAGTACGAACTACATATCTTATATGGTATGAGTGGATCGTAAATGCGCTTAAATGAACGCAAGGTTAATATTGATCCTAACTCTTTAGCAACAAATACGTCTACCAAGCGCAATTTATTCAGTCTAGAACACCTTGAAAAATACTTGGCAATAGCTATTGGAGCATTTCCTTTGGCGCGGGTCATATCAATCAAAAACGGGGTGTATTTATTATCGCACAAAAACTCAATAGCTCTAACATATTGTTCTAGTTCATCGGGCGCAACATGATCAGAAATTTGACGCTCGGTAAAGGTGATCATCATGATTCCCTGTTCATGATTGAACTCGACTTGTTCGAAACTTATATGTTGTTTTAACGCACTCATATTGCTGTTACTCCTTATGCCATAGCTGTGCCAAACTGTATCAGCAAAGAAGCAAAAAAATTATATATTACTGATTTTCAAGTTTTTAAAAAATGAAAAAGAGGAAAACTCTGTGTCTTTAATAATTGACAAGTGACGGTATTCCGTCAGGAAAAATGTACAAGAAAGGTAAATAACGGTATTCCGTTACTTTATGCCGGGCGTTGTATATCGAGTTTTTTCATGCGATCCCGTAGGGTACTCGGTTTTAATTGGAGTAATTTGGCGGCGCCTTGCTCCCCGTTGATCTTCCATTGGCACTTTTCTAGCGCTTTAAGAATATGCGCCCGCTGCGCCTCATCTAGGGAAATACCTCCATTGAATTGTGTAAGACTACGCGTTTTGTCCAAATTTTCCTCAGGAGTCTCAAATTCTGGTATTCTTAGGGTCTCTGAATTTGATAAGATCACAGCCCGTTCCATAAGATTCTCTAACTCTCTAACATTACCTGGCCAAGCGTAAGCCATGAGTTTACGCATAACTGTATCTGAAATGAATTGAATCTGTTTGTGGTATTTGACACTAAACCTATCTACAAAGTGCTGTATAAGCACGGGAATATCATCGACGCGTTCTCTTAAGGGTGGCACTTGTATTGGGAATACATTAAGCCTAAAGAACAGATCTTCCCTAAAGCGTTTCTTTTCTACTTCTTCCTTGAGATCTCTGTTGGTGGCGGCTATGACTCGAACATCTACCTTTTTGGTCTTAGGGTCTCCTATCATTTCGAGTTCTCCTTCTTGCAGGAATCGCAAGAGCTTGGGTTGCATGTCGAGTGGCAGCTCTCCTATCTCGTCTAAGAATAACGTTCCGCTGTCTGCAAGTTGAACCTTACCAAGTTTATCGGCTATTGCGCCAGTAAATGACCCTTTCTTGTGTCCGAATAGCTCACTTTCAATAAGCTCTCTCGGAATAGCTCCGCAGTTTACCTTTATAAAAGGTTGCTCTCGCCTATTACTCAAATTGTGCACCGCGCGGGCCAATAATTCTTTCCCTGTACCACTCTCACCCAATAAAAGCACTGAGGCGGTTGTAGGCGCCACCTGCTCCAAGTTGGTAAGCACATCGCTAAAACTGGCACTGGCATAGACCATTTCTTCGAAATTAAAGGTCATGTCTAACTCCTTACGTAAATAGACGTTTTGATCTTCAAGTTGCGTTTTGAGGGTATTGAGTTCATCAACTGTTTGAGATAACTTATTGTTGAGCTCTATAAGTTTCTTTTCGGCTTTCATACGTTGTTCACTCTGAATGATCAAAGAGACCAAACTGGCTACCGAAGTCGCAAAGTGCTCTTCTTCACTACCCCAAATGCGCATGGGCCCAACGTGTTCAAAAACTATGATGCCATTATCTTCGTCATGGCCTTGAATAAACACATCCATCCAAGAAGTAATCCCATTAGGCTCGAGATACACCTTATTGAAACTCTTGGTAAACTTATGCACTCTGGCGTTAGTTACCGCTATGGTCTTATGGTGATTTAAAGACTCAAAATATTCCGGATGATCCTTTGCAAGGAATACCGTTGCGTTTGTGTGTTTTCCGGTTCGCTTATCGTAAAGGTCTTTGCATTTCATGCTAGACCAATCTTTATTGAGCACCCAATAACTTACCCGTTCTACTCCAAGTACTTCTGCAGTCAGAGAAGTAATGCGTTTTAAAGCATTCTCGTAGTTGCTACCAACAAGTCCAGCTAATTCCAAAATTGCCTCTTTTTTTCTGATGGAATTCTCTGTGAGTTTGCGTTGACTCTCAATAAGCCTCACCTGATCTGAAATATCTTGAATAGTACAGAAATGAGCAATTACCAATCCTTCTTTATCGCGAATGATCTGATTGTGAACAGAGACAGGGAATGTACTGCCATCCTTTCTTTTAAACTCAGACTCAAAACCAGAAAACCCCCTACCTTGTAAAACATTTGCTGCACAAGATTTGAATTCCTTAGCCGCTTGCGGCGTTAAAAACCCAAAAGGCAGCACAGCTCCTGCCAACTCATCGGCATCATAGCCAACCATTCTGCAGAAGGCTGGATTCACATCGATAATAACTGACTCCATGTCCATGACCAATAGTCCTTCGTGCAGCGAGTTGATCAATGATTCCGAAAATTCATTGGCCAATTTGAGCTTGTTCTCGAACTCAAAACTATCTGTGATATCAGAAATGGATCCCACATGAGCAGTAATTTCACCGCTCTCGTTTCGCAAATGAGTAACAGACACCAAGGCTGGGAAACGTTCCCCGTTCTTACGCATAAAGGTAAAACGCGCAGCCTTGTTGGATTTGTCCATGATATTAGTAAAGGAAGTGATGATCTCGTCCATATGCTCAGGTGGCCAATAGGGATATGGTGGGCTGATCCCTATTATTTCTTCTCTCTCAAAGCCGATTATTTTTAAAAATGCCGGGTTAGCATCTAAAAACTTACCGAGCGGGTCAATAACAATAAGTCCTTCTTGAAGACCATTGATAACCCGAGCACTGAATTCTCTTTCGCTTTCGAGTTGTTTCTGAGATTTAGAAAGAGCATATCTGTCACGCACTACAGTAACCACAGAAGTTACCTCGCCTTCATCATCCTTTATTGTGGAGATAGATATAGACACAGGAAATGGCGTTCCATTCTTGTGAAAAAAGGTAGCTTCAAAAGAAGGTCTATCTACTTGATAATTAGTAGTTCTGACGTCAACCAATTCTTCAAAGAACTCTGGTGACCAGTGGTAGGGTGGGATGGTTCCTAGTATTTCATCGCGTTCTATCCCTGTCATTTTGAGATAAGCGTCATTAACGTCCACTACCTTGGTCTCTTTATCGGTAATCACTACACCATCTTTTAGGCCGTGAATGAATTGCTGATAAAAGCGATGCTCTTTTCCAAATAAGTCAATGATATCTTGACGTGATAGATCACGACCCACTTTAACAAGTACATATTCAGGATTCTTAACTGGAAGAATCTCCAATCGCACAAACTCTTGCGATCCATTCTTATAAGTGAGCGATAAGAGCTTATTTAAATAACTGGCTATATTGGAAATAGCATTAGAAAATTGCACCTGCTGACACTCGTTGAGTGCTTCCAATAAGGACCATTGCCCCTTTAGAAGTTCCTCTTCCGAATAGCCGGTTAAATTTTCAAAACATGAATTTACGGCCAGAATCTCTGCCGAATTTTTAGAGAGGACCAACTTTGGGCCTTCTTTGCTATAGAATTGATCTCTTTGAGCCTTATTTATAAAATAGGGCATAGTGCTTATTGTTTGGTTATTCTGACCGAAGTCAATTCATCTCCCTTCAAAGGGGGTAACCATAGTGTTATTCTGCCGAAACCGTAGCCTCAAAAGTAGAATAACATTTAATCAAGCAAAGATCAAATGGCTTGTAGGGGATGAATATGTATTTTAAAATTAAGGTTTTCTTAGTAAATGAAAGGTGCAAACCGATAGACACTCACTATCAGATAGATAACTTTAACATTTTCATAACAGTTTGAAGAGTCTTCTGTTTTAGCGATTGACCCAAATCAGAACATATTAGAAAAACGAGATTACAAAGGGCTAATACCAAGCAAAGAATGGAGCGCCCGACTATTGACAATCCACTTCAAACAAAAAAAGCCCATCCAAAAGGATAAGCTCTTCATCGGTCTAATTTGACCACTTCGACCGTTTTACCGGTCTTACACAACGCGGCAAATATACGGACCTTGAAGGGATCTAGCAAACTAATATTTCGTTTTGTTTTTAACCGATTTGATAGGCAAACTCGAAATCACCTTATTCGGACGTATTAATCGAAAGCTAATGGAAGACCTATTAAAAACTCCAAATACTTCTTCTTTATGACCAGTTCGTACTTTGCTCGTATTTCCTCGCTCTGAGCGCGGGCCAATTTGGATTTACTTTCTAAAAAGTCATGACTGGTAAAATTACCCCTTTCATAATTGCGAGTAATTATACGAAAGGCCTCCAACTGTGCCTCAAGACCTCTGGCAGTAGCTTCTTTCCCCGCAATTGCCGCCTCAATATCATTTAATGCAATAGAGATCCGGTTCTTTAGCTCCTTCTTTTGGTTCTCATAAACTTTCTGATTGATGTCAAAATCGATCATTGCCTTTTTTACGGCCGACCTGCCTCTTAAGCGATCGAAAATTGGAACCGAAGCCGTAAATCCTATAAAATTGATCTTGTTATTGTCGAGTTGTGTCCAAAAATCGTTGTTGATAAAGGTTCCCGTATCTGGATTAAAGATAACATCGTCTTGCCCTAAAATCCCAAAGTAAAAAGTACTAAAGTTATAGTTAAAGCTGAGCTGAGGGTAAAAAGAAGAACGCTCTATACGCACCTGTTTCTCGCTTATTTGAGTTTGCAGCTCTGACGATCGCAAAATTGGATTGTTCCGCACTGCCTGGTCAAAGAGTTGATCAGGAGTATCAGACAATAACGTACCATCCTCAACCTGATCAAGCGGTGAGATGTCAAAATCTACTATATCCTCAATATCGAGAAGCTCTTTTAGACGTATTAAACTATTGTCTACATTGGTCTGCGCAAGAATAGCTTCCTTGTAGTCTAACGAATTTGTCGATTGAAACTCCAATAGTTCACTTTTTGAGACCAAACCCTTATCAAACAGTGCTTGTAATCTAATTATTTGCTTATCGCTAATTTCTTGCTGTTCTTTGGCTACTTCTAATATTTCCTTATTCAACAATACCTCCAAATAAAGATCTGTTATTTGCAAAACCGTCTCATAGATTATTCTTTCCGACTCCGCAAGGCCCTTTTGTTGAATTAGCTCGGCCTGCTGAATACTGACATTTTTTCTAAAGCCGTTAAATAAGACCAATGTAGAGTTAAGGCTAAAGTTAGAGGAGCGACTTTCTTGTTGCCCGATTCCTGTTGAAACATCGAAAGAACTGCCCAATCTATAGCTTTGAGAAGCATTAAAGTTCAAATCTGGAAAACGATCGAGCTTTGCTGCAGTAAGGTCTTGTTCATTCTTTAGATTCTCCAACTTTTGGGCAACTACATCAATATTGTTCTCCCGGGCATGCGCAATACAGCGTTCCAGAGACCATAATTGCTGGCCATAGCTTAATCCAAAAGCCATACAAGACACGATAAGTACCAGGTTTTTCATCTCTTAAGTTTTGCAAACTGCATATATAGCAGTGGTATTAAGTACAAGCTAATGAAGGTTCCGATTAACATTCCTCCTATCACTGTCAAAGCAAGAGGACGCTGTAAAAGACTTCCCAATCCATCGATAAACAGAAATGGTACTAAAGCCAAAATTGTGGTAAGTGAAGTCATGACTATGGGTTTCAAACGTAGCTTACTACCTTCTTTCACTGCCTCCTCTAGTGGTTTACCTTCTTTTCGCAAAAGGTTAATGGTGTGGATTTTTAATATACTATCGTTAATAATTATGCCGCTCATAACCACAATCCCTATCATGGACATTAAATTTATAGTTCCCCCAAAAAGCCATAATAATAATAGGGCTCCACCAATATCGATTGGAACCTCTAGGATAATGATCAGGGGTTGCCAAAAGGATTCGAACTGAGCAGCCATTATCAAGTATAAAAGCAGCAATGAGACCGTTATAACAACGGCCAATTCCCCGGCTAATTCTTGTTTATAGAACCAATTACCATCAAACTTTATATCATAGGGACTAGGCTTAAACCGCTCACGAATTAAATCCATCTGCCTCTCGACATCATTAGGTGAGTTCATCTCAAACTCTAAATATTCTCCAATTCTAGAACCGATTATAGACCTGTATTGATTGTCGTTTCTAACCTCGATAAGGTTGCTTACCGCAATCTGTTTCCCTTCTTCATTCATAACAAAAAGATCGCTAAAAATGGATTCAAAATTGTCAGCTTGGTATACTAGATTGATAGGAATGAAGGACTCAGCCGTCTTGAGATCGTCTATAAAGTTCTCTCCCAAGGTGGTTTTTAGCTCGGAAAGCAGATCGGCATAATCAACCTTATATAAGAGCAGATTTTCGTGCAGTATTTCTATAGCCACAGTTACTTTAGTAGGTATTTCAGAGCTAGTAGTATTACCGAAGAGAACAGCAATATCAGGCAACTCCTTTACTTGAGGCACTTCTAGGGATGATTTAGGGTACACCTTGGCTATTAGCTCTCTATTATCAGAACCAAAAATATACTCAAATGCTGTCTTTGGTTTACTAAAGCCAAAATTAGCCTTGGGATATTGTTGACTCAGTTTCTCTGCAAGTTGTCGTTGACTCCGTTTTATATTTGCATTGGTACCTGCATTTAAATAAATCCTGGCCTCTGATGGACTTTTAACCAGCTCTGACTGCAACAAATATTGGGTTTCGCCGATTTCCGCAAATTGGGTCTGAATATCATCAACTCCGGAGATCAGGCTTGCAATACGAACCTGACTCTCCTGTAAATTTACGGGCTCATTCCAGTCAATAGTCAATTGAGCTTCACCTTGTTCCAAATCTGGCAGCTGCTCGTAACTAATAAGTTGAAAGAACAGCAGTGCGCACACGATACCCACCAAAGAAACCAAGTATACAACCCAAGGTGATTTTGAGAAGTACGCATATCCCTTTACATACATATTCTCCAATCCATTATTCTGCAAGCGACCCTTTAACCAACGATCGAATCCAAACTCCCTATGGTAAAGTTGCTTGCACAAAACTGGTATAATAAGAATTGAAACCACAAGGGAACTCCCTAGACCGAGTGAAACAGCAATAGCCTGATCATAGAACAAAGCTCCGGTTATCCCGCTTAAAAAGATAAGAGGCAAAAACACGGAACAAGTTGTAAGAACAGAGCTTATTAAAGGAGAAATGATCTCATTGGTACCTTTAACACACGCCTCTGATATCGAGTGATCATTTTCTAGTTTTTGAGCGATATTATCTGCAACAATAATGGCATTATCTATCATCATTCCAATGCCGAGAATTAGACCCGACAACGATATAATGTTTACCGAAAGCCCCAAAACATACATTAACAATAAGCTCAAAACTAGGGACAAGGGTATTGCAATGGCAATGATTAATGGAGATTTTAAGTCCTTTAAAAAGAAGAACAGGATCAAAATTGCGAATAAACCTCCCAGTAGCAGACTGGATTTTAGGTTATCGATTGAAAGTTTTAACAATCTGGATTGATCTTGATTAGTTTTAAACTGCAACTCAGGATAATCTGCTCTTAACGTCTGCAAAAGCAAATCCAGCTCTTCTTGCACCTTGTAAACCTGGGTTTCGGCTTGTTTGATGATCGCGAAATTTATACTACGCTGCCCGTCTACGAATACATTGCCCTTCTCGCGCTGAATCCCCATCTCTATGTCCGCCAATTCCTGCATCTGAAACAATTTGCCCTCTAAATTCAAGTAGAGTGATCTTATATCATCAACATCTCGAAGTGGATTGGTAAAGCTAAAATTGTATTGATAAATTCCATTCTGGATCACCAAATTCCCCTGGTCAAAATTGTTCTGCTTTATCGCCTCTATTAAAGTATTATTGGTAATACCCAGAGACCTAAGTTTGTCAAGCTTCGGACGTATACGCACCTCATTCTTTACTTGACCATTAATATCTGCAAAAGCAATATCCGGAAGTTGTTCCAAGCGCTTCTTAAGTACCGTTTCTGCAAACAAACTCAGTTCTAAAAAGTCTAGTTTCGTAAAACCATCTTTCAAACTCACTGATAGATTTACAATAGGAACATCTGTCAGTGAAGCTTTGACAACCCTGGGACGGTCAAGGTCCCGAGGTAAGACATTAAGTGAAGCATCTACTTTTTCATTAGCCTCAACAAAGGCATAATCGGTATTCGTGCCATAGTCGAACTGTAATTTTAAAGTCGCAAATCCATCCCTGGTCTCACTTCGGATATCCTTTAAATTGCTCAGCTGCAATAAGCTGTTACGCAAAGGCCTGACTACGTTGGTCTCTAATTCTCTGGCGGTACTGTTAGGATATGCAAGTTGAACGCTAATCTCTGGTACTGCGATATCTGGCATTAATGATGTAGGTATCTGAATGGCCGAAACGACTCCTAAGACAATAAATGCCATAGAAATCATCAGCACTGCAACCGGTCGATCTATTAGGAACTTGACCATAGCAAATATTATAGGAGTTTAAATACCATATATCGTTTTTCATCTTCCTCTTCTTGTTCCAGTACGGGAAAATGCAGGCCTTCCTCTGTGACAAAAAAATTGTCCCAGATCTGTATTTGTTCATGAGGGAGTTTATAAGAGAATACGGCTTCTGTTTCCAAATCTAGAACAACTAAAGACAAGCCTATCAGCTCAGCAGTTTCTTTCTCTGTTTCTGCATCAATTATCCTTCGAGATCCATGTTTAAAAAGCCGATAAATGTATCTTCCATTTGGATCTATGGCCATTGTCAAATAGGTAGGTGATTGATCTGGATTAGGCCCAATACTTATCCCCCCTTCAAAAGTTTTAACAAGAGTATTGTCAAAATACTGCTGGATAGTGGATACTTCTAGATCAGAATAGCCCGCATAATAGCTGGCAATCTTCTCATCTTTTCTAAAATGATAAATGCTGTCTCCTATCTCATAGCTGGTGTATAAGAGGTCACCATCTCTAACAATATAAAAACCCATGTTTCTAATTCCACCGTTTTCGGCAGTAACCGTATTGCGAGCTAATATCTCGTCATAACCAGATACTAACTCGCGTTCATCCATATACACCTTTACCACCTCTTTAGATTTTATATCGTATACAACTCGCTTGAAATTGGGCTTTTGTTGATCTGGCAATACTTGACTGAATCCACAATCCAATTGATCACCCCTTAGTTGAGTAGCTTGGTCAAGATGAAAGGTTTTTCTTTTAAAGAACCCAGATTGTGATGTTAATTCTGTTTTGTCTTTAACCACCCCAAACTTGTCAATTATAAAGTAGGCATCCAGATTCGTGGCAAAAATGCTGTCCCAATTTTGCACAAAATAACTCAGGTGACCATACCTTAGTGGCAATTGATTAGGACCCTCTTGGTCAAGTACTATCTTATGCACTAGCACTCCTGAATCATAATGATAGGCATAGATGCTGTGATTTTTGCGGTTGAAGAAAGTAAAATAAAGACTGTCATTCAGCTCAGTCAGGTTTGGCTGTAAGTACTCGAACGAGGTTTCATTGTCAAGCGCAAATATCTTATCTGTTTGCCGAGTTAATTGTGGCTTTATTGGCACTTCTCTCTGGAAATTATCCGGACCACAAGCTAAGTATAGCAAGAAACAGCTAATGCCCATAAATTTTAATTTGAAGCTCAAAGTCAATTAGTTTGAATTAAATACACCCTCGACTCTAGCATCATGGGCCAAATTTAAATTGCCAGATACAATTATAGAATCCCCTACTTTTAAACTCCCTGGTTTAAGCGCATAGTGAGAATTATTCTCAGCTATCACATCTACATAATTCCATTTTGCCGATCCGTTCTCATAGACAAACACCACCTCACGGTTAGAACGCAGCACCAAAGCTTCTTTAGGAACCACAAAAACATTATCTAGAGGTTGGTTTATAAACACTTTGGCATTCATCCCGTCGTAAAGCCTGTTTCCAGCGTCTTCTATAGCTGCGCGGATAGTGATAAGACCGTTCCCGTCTACTAAGGGGTTGACAGAAGTGATTAAACCAGTGTATGTAGCTTGGTCATCAGAAAACGGAACAACATTTATCGTCTGCCCGATCGAAACAAAGTTAAATTCAGCTTCAAGCACAGCGAAAACAACATCCAGATTTTGCGGTTCGACCAAGGTACAAAACGCATCTGCTGAGGTTATATAATCACCTGCTCGGGTTTCAAGGTTGGCCACAAGGCCTGAAAAAGGAGCGCGGACATAGGTCTGTCCTAATTGTAATTTTGCCTCGTTTAAAGCATTGGCGGCCTCTTGCATTCCAGATCTTAGTTTTAAATTCTTTAAAACCTCATCAGGAATATTGTCTAGTCCGTTCATAGAAGCCCCGTAATTGATCTTATCTTCTTCAAATTGGGCTTTGGCCTTATCGAGCTGAATTTGAGCCTTATCTACTGCATTGATCTGTATGGCATTGTCTAATTGGGCCAATAGCTGGCCCTTGATCACTCTTTGGCCGTTACGCACATTGATTGTAGCGATCTGCCCATTGATCTCGAACCTAAGCTCACTTTTCTGTCTTGATTCAATTTTACCATTCGATATCAACTGTTTATCAAAAACTTGCTGTTCTAACGCTACAATTTGTACTTGCGGAGCACTTTTGTCGAAGTTAGAAAGCTGTTCTTCCTGGATTCCAGCATTGGGGTCATTCTTACAACTACTGACCAAAAGTAAACCTGCAATATAGCATGTACTTATTGTGATACGATATGGAATCAAAGATCCATAAAAATTGAACATGGGGCTGATCTTCATTTTAGGCAACTTAAGAAGAGTAATAATTACACTTGGTAATTCGCCCATTAACAACTTGACAGGGGAGGAGAATAAAGGTTAACAGACAAAGTACCAAGATAAGAAGTTTCATGTTATCACTCAAAAGTTAATTGATTTCCTCTCAGCTTAAAGCTAATAACAAAACGTCCGTTCGGATATTAGAAAGTATAAATTTAAAACTAGACCTTATTCCGGGCTCAGCTTATCTACCTCCTAGTTGTTGAGCAAATCTATCAAAGTTCTCCGCTAGGTTAAAGTAAAAAAACTGACTCAACCTGCCCTCTTCATACTTAAAGAAATAAACCATGGAATTTTTGTAAAAACTAGTATTCACCACTTCAAATCTCTTGTCATAGATGATATTATATTTGCCCCTTAAAGCATCGTTTAAGAAGAAATTAGCTTCTTTTTTGGTTTTGGAACTCATTACCAAATAGACAGAAGGATCCCCTCTAAAAGTCTGTGCTTCCAGTAATCCTTTTATTTTCTCTAGACAGCTTGGACAAATATCCATTGGCAATACCAAATAAATTTCGTTTTGACCACTAATTTCCTGCCCCGATATATGGTTCAAATAACTCTCGAAATCGGCAGCTATATCGGAATATGCACCAGTCTGCTTACAGGCTAAAAAGAACAGAAGAACAAGACCCCAAAAAGCCTTAGTCAGATATTTTCGCGTATTCATAGACCTCGTATTGGAAGGCGTCCTCATCAAAATTATCATTGTTGGGATTGTTTAATGATAGATAAAGAGCATCGTTGCTAATAAATGAACAACCCAAATTGTATGTGCTGGCCTCGAAACGGTGCTCAGAAATTTTGTCAAGACTCTCATCAAGGACTAATATCACGAAAGGCTTGGAATGCATATCGTTCAGGTTACCAGAATCTGGATCAACCAAAGGAACTCCTAATGAAATAAACATGAAATAACGCTTCTGCTTTGGGTTGTATAGCAATTTCTTATTCTGAAAAGCCTCTATATGAAAATTCATAATTCTTTCATAGTCGTTCATATGTATATACTTTTCAAAATAATCGCTCTTAAACTCTTTCGATTCCAATTTCCCATTCTTATACCAGTAAACTTTGTCACTAGTCGGAAAAGTAAACACAATACCTTTTTCTGCAGATGAAGTAACAATAGGAGTTAAATGTCCAGGATAACGAACAGGTTGCACATAATCCAGTTCATATTTCAGCGGAAGTGCTGACAACTTGCGGGAAGCGATATTAATCCGACCAAAAAGGGGGTCATTTACTGCCATTTTCATATTCCTAGAATTCAAATTTCTCGGAAACACCACGAAGGTTAATTCCTTGTTATCGAATATTCCTGAATTAGTACCCATTAATAAATGGACTTGGCCCAGCTCGAGATCCGGATTGGCATCTCGAAATTTGATTTGATCGTAGATTTCTCCGCTTTCTGTGGTAAAATATAGTGTTTGATTGTAAGGCCCCAGAAAGAAGATTGTGTCCTTGTTATGATAATAGAAATGTCCATTACCCAAAGTATTATCTCCTCCTTCGACCTTAGTGTTAGCAAGGCGTCTTAATTTCTGACTAACCAGATCTAATTCTATTAATGACTTGTCGTTCTTGTTCGTATTTGAAATAATTAATTTTTCTTCTTCCGGCAGGTATTGATGCCTGAGATAATAGGGAGAAGTCTGCGAATCGATACTATAACGAACCGTCGTTTTTAAATTTAAAGTGTAATTGCCCTTTGATGATTGCTCAATACTCTCTGATTTACAACCGCACAAAAAGACAAGAACAAAAAGTAATAGTTGAAATTTCATAGCAAAAAAAAACGCATATGTAATACTATGCGCTTATTTTCTTAATTTAATAAGGCCTTATCAATTCGTTTCGATAATAACTGGGTCTAAGCCAATGCAATTTACCCAAAAGTCGATGCAAAAATCATGTCCAGCCATTAGAAACATGTCAAAAACAGGTTCATCTTGGGCAATGGCTTTCTCAGGGCTAGTAAAAATGGCTACACTTGCAAGTAATCCCATTCCAACAGCTAAGTTTCTCATTTTTCTTTTCATAAGTTTGTATTTAAACCCTACCTACTCTCTTTTGGCTTTTCGGTATCCGCCTATAATATCATAAGATAGATGGAAGTTAAGAATAAGTACCTTATAAAAGTTGCGCTAAAAGTGCAATTGACAATTCATATCAGCGGATAATTTTAACTACTTTTCCTTGAAGAAAATTAAACGGTACTACTCCAAAATTACGAGAATCAATTGAGCCATCTCGGTTGTCGCCTAAGACGAAAACATAGTCCTGCTTAAATGTATGCAAATTAGTTTCATTGCCAGAAGGAACAGGAGTTTGCCAATCCTCAAAATTCTCTAGGATATACTTGTAGAGTGGATAATTCTCCTTATTGATTAGCACAGTCAGACCTTCCCCAGGAACTATAAGAGGTCCATAATTATTCGCATCCCAATTTGGGTGTTGACTCCCTCCCAGCAGGCGGGAACCTTTTGTAATTGTGTCCGGACCAATGCTTAGGTTCTTATTTGCCTCCTCGTTCACAAATACCCGATATTCTGAATTTGATAAATTTCTTATTGACCTCTTTCCCAGAGTGTTGGTGACAAGATAGTTTTTGCAGTATTGCTCTTTATCGGGAAGTAGGCTGCCATTTATTGAAACTTGCCCATTTGCTATTAGAAGGGTGTCTGTGGGTAAACCAACGATTCTTTTTACATAATACTTATCGATTTGGTCAATAGCCTTAAAAACGACAATATCCTCTCTTTGATAATCTTTAAAGGGATTCAATGAAGTAAAGGGTTGGAAGTTTATCGTGTCTACATGAGATTTAAATAAATTACCAAAAACAGGGATCTCTTTCCAACTTCTGGGTATACGAGAACCGTAGGCTACCTTGTTGGTAAGAACATATTCTCCTTTAGAAATAGTTCTTTCCATGGAGGCTGTCGGCACGTAGTAGTAGTCAAAAAATAAAGTACGTATTAACACAGCAAATAGTACGGGTGTCGCAATGTAAAACAGAAGCGATATTAATTTTAAAACAATGGATGGAAGCCGAGGTCTTAGAATAGAATACAGATAGCCCGTAGTAACAAAATCGAATACAATCAACAAAAAGATAAACACCAATACGAGCCGCGACCAGACTAAAAATACAAGGCTAACTACCACGAGCAAAACGAAAATGATCTTTCTGCCTGGGTTTATATTTGATGCTTCTGGCAAGCTGAAAAATATTATTTATTAAATGAACTTATACCTTTTTTTGGCTCAACAGATCGTACCTCTCATAATTAACAAAAGGACCACCTTTGACTTTTCAAAATAGACATTGGCTTTTTGCTCAAAAAAGCCAGTGATTTCATTATTGTACTGTAAGGTAATGAAAGTTCTCTGCCCCGGTTTGATCGGGCTAGAATCCCAGTCGATAACTGTACAATCACAGTCAGCATCAATAGATTCTATTCGAATTGGATTAGTTCCATCGTTTGTGATCTCGAAGGTAGCTTTAGATTCACCGCTCTGAGCAACTCTACCAATATCAATTATATTTTCCTTCAAGGTTGCCTTTACTTCAACAGGTGCATCTTCCTTTTTTAACCATATATTATATGCCTTAATACCCGAAAGGGACAAAAGAATTACAAGCGCTACCGTCCATATAATCTTTTCTTTCATTGGGTTGGATCAATTGAAGTTATAAAAAAACAGTAGGTCGCTGTTCTCGTAATTCAAAGAGTCTAAGGCTGGTAACAAGTCGGGGTTTATATTCTGCAATACACCAGTAAATTCATCACTGAGTTCTTTGTAGATTTCAAAGCGCTCAAATTGTAAACCGCTGATGTATTCGCTGGTACTACTTTTACCCACAGGTATTTCCAAAAATCGCAGTGTGAGGTCGTCGGCCTTATTTTGAGGAATATAGGTTTTATCGGCATCCTTGAAATAATAAGCCAGATTATACATACTCTCGTTTATAAAAGAGAATGCTATCATATTCGAATCCACATAGTACTTATTGGTTAAATATGCCACATCTCTGGCATTGGTTTTTGCGTCAAAACCAGGAAGATCGAACTTTTGTTCTTCTGGCCATGTTTTTGGACCAAAATTAAAGCGGTATACGGGTGTGAAATTGAGTTCATTATCCAGAGAAAGAATAACTGAAGAAGACTTGTAAGTGAAATACACCTTATCTGCCGATTTATTCATGCCTCCAGACAATCCAAAACTTTTGTAATCATCATAGTCATCAGGATATTTCCCGAAATAGCCAGTAGGAGTTCCAGTTTTTGTGTCTACTATTTTTATAGCGTATTGACCAGGTTCTATATAGCCGATGGAACAGGCCAGTACGTTGGGCGCTAAAACCGAGAGTGATTCTGGGTAGAATCCTTTAAAATCAACCTTTCGCACAAAATCGTTTTTTGAATTGTAAATCGTCAAACGAATTTGTGCATCTAGAATGATGATCTCATCATTCTTCTTATCAATATCGAAATCAAAGATAGATTCATATTCCTTTGGGCCACCACCTCGGATGCCTACTTTATTTAGAAACTTACCACTCTGGTCAAATACGAGGATATTCGATTTTTTCTTATCAAGAACAAAAAATTTATTCTTGTGTTCAATTACTTTGTCTATGCTCGCCAAGGCATCTATTTCCGCTATTTCCATTAATGGAATGAATCTACTCTCACCAAATAGCGAAGCTAGGCGTACTTCTAAGTTCTTTTCGGCCTGGGTAATGTCAATTAATGAGGCTTGTTGATAATCTATGTGATCCTCTTTTTCAACACAACTTACCGAGAACAATAGCATAAAACAAATAAGAATTTGAGGCAGCATTCTTTTCATAACCATTTACGAATTCCGTGAAACATTAAATGTAATGAGATTAAATACAATAAATAAAGTAGCGCAGTCCATAAAGGGCCGACACTACTTAGCTATTCAGGTTTTAGTTTTTACTACTGATTCGTTCCATCAGGGCAAGGGTTTGGAGCACAATTACCTCCGCCTTGTACACATAGAGTTCCGATAGATGCATAGAAACCTTCGTTATTGAAACAAGGAATTTCCATAATCTTCTTCACAGGTCCTATTACACTAGCATCCGATTGAAAATAGCCGTAAAAACTCAACGAAAATGCCGACACCGCTGCTACGACAGTTAATAATTTTAGTTTTTTCATGAATATTAGTTTTAGGATTAATTATTGTTTTCGTCGCCGCATGGATTTGGAACACAATAACCTTCGCCTTGGATACATTCGGCTCCTGATCCAGTTAATCTTCCAGCTGCATCTCTGCAGTCAATTTGATTAATTTTTTTTGCCTCTGTAAACGATGCTTCTGCCGAGGTGGTATTAACCAGACTCAAACATGTAAAGGCCACTCCTGCAGCTAGGGTGAATAATTTTAGTTTTCTCATGATCTCGTGATTACGGAATTAATCTTTTTGTTTTTCAAGAATATTGAAAGAAACGCGATAAATTTTGCGCATATAGTGCAAATATGTTTTTTGGAACGAAATTTCTCGGCTGATATCTTTTGATCGGAATTTTAAAAAGAACAACTGTTCTGTGTGAGAATACCTCAACGGAAATTTTAGAGCAACTAAATAATACCCATAGATTTAGCCTTTAAGATAAGGGCTCGGTTGCTTTGATCTAAAACCCCAAGCTTTTCTTTAAGCCGCTTTTTACGATACTCTATAGCTCGTTTAGATAGCAGCAAAGACGCTCTCATTTCTTTATTCGTTGAGCCTTGGTTTAACTCGTTGAGCATTTTTAGGTCGGTTTTATCCATACCTAGTTCCTTTAAGGGATTTTTATTGAGATAGGCTGTTGTACTTTGGCAATAATAATTGCCGCCAGTAACCACGGCCGCTATAGCACGATCTATCTCCCATGCTTTGATACTGCTCTTTACTAAGCAACCCTTGGGATTGAGCTCTGCAAAAATACGGTGCAGGTGCCACCAGGAATAATTTGCTGTAGCCACAATAAGCGGCGTTTCACTGTATTGCTTAAGTAGCAGGTTTCCCACATCGATACCGTTGAATAAATTGTATTGTGAACTGGCGGGAATTCGAAGATCCAAAATTACCAGATCAAATGGGGTTACGCTTTTGGATATATAGAAATAAGCTTTCTCACAATTATTGGCTTCATAAACACTAAGAACCTTTTGAGCTTGCTGGACGTAACTCTCTAGTTTAGATACGTAAACATTACGCACAAGAGGTTCGTCCTCTACCAATAGTACTCTGAAAGGCTTGTACATAGACAATTTGCATTTAGAACAATGCTGTTCCTAAACAACTAGTTGTGCAATCAGTTATTTACAACTGACCTCAATTATATAAATCGGGGAGAATCACGAAGTTATCAGAATTTCTGCAAACTCAAAATGCATCATCAAATTTTCTAGCTCTTCTTAAGCTAAATAGGGGCAGATAAATTAGTATTCCTACAAAAGAAAAAAGCAGACCGCCTATAGTCCCCGCTCCTAGGGCAAACCAAAAAACTTCATTCTGCCCGTCAGCCACAAAGGGTATAAAACCGAGAATGGTAGAGATAATGGTAAGTGAAATTGGGAATATCTTCTGCCTGAAGGCTTTTATATAAGCTGAGAGTCCATCCATACCGGTCTTTCGCAAAAAGTTGAAATCATTTATAATAAATATAGATGCATTGACAGTGAGTCCACTAAGCAAAACAAAACTGGCCAAACCGCCTTGATCAAAATTATAATCAAACCAGTAAAAGGTCAAAAACACCCCAATAAAAGAAATGGGAATCACGCTTAAAATTATAAATGGCTGCGTAAAGCTTTCGAAAAGTGTTGAGCAAAGCAGATATATTATGGCAATAACCAAAAGAAGTAGCCAAGTATATTGCGAGGTTTCCTCTGTTTTGAAAAAACTTAGACTCCTCTGGCTACGCTCAAAGGTAAAACCAATGGGTAATGTAGGATTAATACTGTCTAGGGTCTTGCTCAAAAATCGGCTTCCGAATTTTGCAGCACCAGTATATTGAAATTTTATTTTTCTCAGATATTCCTGATTCTCTTTATCGATATTCTCTTGCTCTTTTACCTTTACCACCGTTCCTACATTGGCGAAGCGTTTTGGGAAATCAAGACTGTCCATTGGGTTGTTCTTAATATTCCAAAGGTCAAAGTCATAAGCCCTTGTAGATTCAAAACGCAAGGGATAGTTTTGCCCTGCCAATGTTAAATTAAGATCTGTGTTCTTTTGCAAGCTAACATCTTGTAGTTGCCGCATAAAACGCTGTGGCGAACTGCCTTGCAATGCCAGGGCCTGTTTGTCTAAGCTAAACTGATATTCATAACCGGACTTTCTTGAAAAGTCACTATTGTCAGTGATTTGGGCTTCCTGTATACGGGGATGTGCCTCTAGTGCTTCCTTTAATTGCAGAGCTAATTCACTTAATTTTTCATAATTGTAGCCTCTAGCCTGTACCGAATAATTATTGATAGCCCCAACAGCATTACCGTTGTTAAAGCCTTGTCCAACACCGTAAATACTCCATTCTAGGCCGCCAAAATCTAAGGCTTTTCTAATTAATCTGGCCTTTAGTTGATTAGGAAATGCTGTGTTTACAAAATCCTCTTGAAAGGTTATTTCCATACGGGCGTAATCTCCACTATATACATTGGTCACATACCTATCCACTTCGACCATTGGACTCAAATAATTCTCCAAACCTAGAAAAACCTCATTCATTTGATGCACTGTGGCTCCTTTCTCCATGCTGCCTATTACATAAAGTTTTGTCTCTTCGTTACGGCCGTAAAAGGCATTCTCATAAACGAAGTACGAAAAGAGTCTGAAACTACCCCCTAGATATTTGTCAACAGATGGCCGTATATGCTCTAAATACCACTCATTACCCAGTGTATTGTTATACGCTTTTTGGTACCAGGTTTGATTGCTCTCTAATTGTTTTGGAAGCATAAAGAAAGGCACACCAAAGATCAGGATGAGCAAGATGATAGCCCCTTTCTTATACCCGAGTAAGAACCGTAGTAACTTTGCATATTTTGGATAGAACCAGATCGAGAATCTCTCAATCGCTACATTTTTTTGCTTTGTCTTGTATGCGATCCGCTTTAGAATCGCGGGCACCATATAAAATGCAATTACCAAGGAGACGCCAAGGTTTATACTTATAACTTTAGCAAAGTCTATCAAATTTAGTTTGTACTCATCATCCAGAAAGTTGATTACGCTCAAAGCACCCATTGTAGTTAAGGTTGAGGCCAATATGGGAATAATGATTTTTTTGTTTCCCTGCATTCTGAGGTGATCTGTCATTACGATAATATTGTCAATGATAATGCCTAAAGAAATTGTTATTCCCGCCAGAGAATACAACTGAATCTCCACCCTGAATAAATAATAGAAGACAAAAGCAATACAAATATTTGCGACCAGGCAGATAACCACCGTAAAGAGATATCGCAAAGACAAGCTCACCAAACCTATGAACAATAGTAGGATTATGAGGGTGTAAATACTGCGCTTATAGATCTTACTTAGTTCTTCCTGTAGGTATGTGGTACTGTCGTAATCTTTTACGATTGTATAGTCTGATGGCAGTGTTTTCTGAATCTCATCCAACAGTAGGACAACCTCTTTTGCAAGGGCGATAGTGTTTGCGTCTTTGGTCGCGTTCAAACCAATAGTGATGGCATTTTTACCATTGACACGGTAATAGCTTCTGGCTTCTTGTTCCTGCTTGCGTATCTGAGATATCTCATCGAGGTAAACTATCTTTCCTCCAACCTCAGTTAAGGGAATATGCCATTGTAATTGCTGCGGCCCAGGTTTAACCACCACGTTGAATTCCAGCATGCTTTGATGCACCTTTCCTATCGAAACTCGTTCGAACAGGCGGTCTACTGCAAAGACAAGCTGCTGCTTCCCTATATTTAAGGCCCTTAATTTATCATTGTCAAAACTAATAAGGAACTCTAAAGGATTGGCACCATTAACGTTCACTTGATCAATGCCACTCAAAGAACCGATCTGGGGAACAATACGCGCACTTACTGTCTCTTGTATCTCCAAACGAGAACGCGGGGCATTAACACTATAAGATAAAAAAACACCTTGTTGATCATCATCCGGGCGGTTAACACTGATCACAGGATAACTACAATTAACCGGAAAGCTTTTATACAATTGCCGTATCACAGTGGCTACTTCGAAACGAGCTATGTCTATATCGGCATATTTATCAAAACTGATCTGTACATATCCTATAGATTTCGAAGACCTTGAACTTATCTTTTCTATATTCCGAAGGGTACTAAAACCACCTTCCAAGGTAGCTGTGATCTGCTGTTCGACAGATTTAGAAGATGCCCCCGGCCAACTGTAATCAACACGTATAGAAGGAGGTGTTTTACTTGGGTTTAAGCGCAATGACAAACGCGAAGCCAAACCGAGACCTATTATGGTCAAGACCATAATAACAACTAATATTTTAAAGGAAGAAAACTTCAAGTTGGTTAAGAATTACCATTGTAGGGAGAGGCTTAAATTAAACAAAATGGTGGTTATTTGCCTTAACAACTACGAAATATAAAGAATATCAATTAAGCAGGATGTTCTAAAATTATAGTGCTCGTTTGTCTAAATACATTTTTGCTTCTTCAATTTTAAAGTCGCTTATGTTCAGATGATAAATACATTTACCATCTTTCATATCAACAATCATTGGTTTGGAAAAACCTGTTTCATATTGTGATATCACAAACTTATCATCAACTAAAATGTTATCATACAAATCATACAAATTTTGAATTTGTAATACCCTTTCCGTATCAAAAGTTTCACCAACTAAGATCAGCTGTACATTGTATTTTGTACTACTTAACAAACCTATATTTAACTTTATGCAGTTATCACAGCCGTTGATTGGAAGCAAAAAATAAATATTCTCTCCCTCTAAATTGTCAACTTGAAGTTCTTGTGTTAAGTAAGCAGTAAAATCTTCACAGTAAGCATAAGCACTTTCATTTTTACAAGAAACCAATATCTGGTTAAAAATTAATATGAGTAAAAATGTTCTCGCTCTCATCTTCGATATTTTTAGAGTTTATCAATATACCAGAAGGCGTTGGTGTTACGGCAAAAAAGGTAAATGCTGATCCATCGAAAGCCATTTCGCCAATTTTAATCATGTTCTCATCAAAAGCGATAATTGAGAAACTCCTGTTAAAAGTTGGGTTATTTAATCTATTGGTTAACGGATTCTTTAAGGGTTGTTCATGTACAACCACTCTGTAAAATCTATTCGATTCCTCCTCGTACATAAGCCGATTATACGACCCATTGGTTGTTATAAAGCTGATATACTTTTGGGCATCTCGCTTTCTTGGTAATTTTTCAAAAGTGTTTAAAAAATTACTCTTGCCGTCAAAAACCCCTACTAAACTGTCATTATTTGCCTGATACTTATAAATGTTGTGATCGTATTTCATAGACAAAAAATAGATCCCTTTATCAAAAAAGGGAATGTAGCTTAAATTGTAATTATTGGGTCTTAAAAAATCTTGATTCGCGTATTGGTCTGGCCATTCCCCGAATGATTCTAAAAAATTCTCGCTCTCCAGATTAAATTTTCTTGCAAAAGCCTTTTTGTAAAATTCCTTATCAGAATCAAAATTGTAAGGTGGAAATGTTCTAAAATGAATATTCTTGTTTGTAAGATCGAAATGAAATGAATATGAATCAACAGTTGTAATTTCGAAAAAGTCATCAGTTTGTCCACTTTCATATACATCATTGATATTCCATATCTTCTTAATAACTCCCTTGCTATTTATTAAGCAGAGTTTGGCATTTTTATTCGAGAAAAGGAAAATAGAATCCAGATTCACAGCTAAAAAATCACCAAATTCCAATTTGCGCTTTAGGAATTGGTCCGTATTGTAAAAATCTAGAATGGTGTCAATTTTCTTTGCTGTGAGATTGACAAGTTCCAACTTCTGTTGCGAGGTATTAAGCGTAATAAAATACAGGGAGTCCTTTTGACGCAGCACCTTCTTAGATTTCCCCGTGCCTAAATAATTCCAATCTTTTATTGAAAAGGTATCTGTACTTAATTTTTCAAGCTTTTGATTCTCCTTATAATCTATTCCAACTTCTTTAGAGTTTCGGGAACAAGAAAAAAGGATAATTACCAGTGAAATAAACCAAATCTTCATATAGTAAATTAAAAAAGGAAGAATACTCTTCCTTTTACTTGTAATTAAATTCTTTTAGTCAATGCATTAAAGAATGTTATTGGTTTGTACGAAACTGATAACATATCCAAGTAGTGATATCACAAAGATCACCCACACCTCCACACATATATCTATACCCCGAAAAGCACTCTTCAGTTTCTTGAATAACTTCAGTATTACCTCTCAAACTACGCGAAGAAGTATCTTTTGCGTTGATACTATCCAGATTTAGTATTGACGGTGCAAACAAAAAGGCGAATACGATTGCGAATAATACATTTTTTTTCATAATTATGATTTAAGCACCTACTCTATCCAAGGCTTTTCGGTTTACGCCTACAATTAAACCTTGAATGTAAGTATGGTTGAATAATTAATATTGCACTTTTAGTGCAATTTTAATATGCAAGTGAGTTGTACCTTTAACATATAAAATTGGTTACTGAGATGTTCAACCCACTTTTCGTTTTTTTTATCTACTTCATATGCAAACGAAAATTCTAATTATTCTGGGGGTATTTCTCATTGCCTTATTCGGTTGTAATAGTAAATCTGAGTCTACTAAAAAACCCATTGATGGGGAGCCAATAGCCAACATTTCATCTGTAGTTCGGGATACCTTAAGCATAAAACTAAAGCCTGAACTCAGTCAATATTATAACACCACGGCATTTGACAGTAAATCAAGTTTGTATTACGGCTATAACGAGGTCAAACACGCTATAGATATCTTCAATTTCGAGAGTGAAGCCTATGTAAGAAGCATACAATTAGAAATAGAAGGGCCAAATTCAGTGCAACCCTTTAACGAAATCACAGTCGTAAATGACACTATTTTTCTAATTGGATATTTTTACTTTACCGTAATGGATACTGATGGCAATATAAAGAGGAAAATTCCAATAAACAGTAATTCAGATAAACCTTATTATTTGAACCATTTCCTATATCCTGATAAAGATAATGGATTGATCTACCAAAGGGAAACGGGTAAATTTTTCATCAAAAATGCCAATATGCAGGTATCCAAACAAAAGGACGTTAAAGGTTTTTTTAGATCCTTCAAAGTTTTAGGGGAATACGACCTAAAAAACGATGAGGCAAAAATTTTGGATATTGGTTTTCCTGAGGCATACTTAGAAAAGGATTTTGGTTTTAATGAGATCGTCTTTGCAGATAGCGATAACAAGAATATTTATCTAGTCTATTCTGGACTACCAGAGCTACAGGTTTACAACATAGCCTCTGGTGAAACGACAAACTATGAACTATCTACAGAAGGATTGGAAGATGTCAATATGAACTACAAAAAAATCAGTGATGCAGGGGCAGATATGACCGATATTAGCAATCTACTCAACGCATACATATTTAACTCTAATTACGGGCCTATCTTTGTTAACAACACAATAATTGCACGTGTATATCAAGGAGCAGTGCCAGAAAGTGTTCCGGTTTACGAAGCAAATAAGCATCCCAAAAAATCTGCAGTTCAGTTATTTGATAAAGGGAGCTTGCAGCTATTAAAAAACATTGATCTAGGATTTACAATCACGTTTTCGGGCATTTATTTGCAGGGTAACACCATGTATTTTCAAACACTATCAGAAAACGAAGACGAGCTTCAATTTATTCGTCTGACCTGGGACTAAACAAATCTCTAAAAACTCCACAATTCAATTAGGATGGGATTCTTATAACGAATTAATTTTATGGCCTTCGGCCAATTGCGTTTTTTTGTTTTTCCACCTTAAAAGCAAGCTTTTTCGTTCAAAACAAAAAAAGCATTTCACTTTCGCGAAAAAATTGACTCGATACGACAAGGACGGGATTCATTTTTGCTTCGCAAAAATGGTCCGCAGGGGTGGTCCAGCAATAAAGTGAACCCTTACCTCCTGCTTGCAGCAGGAGAAGTCTTTTTTTGTTTCCTACGCCTCAAAAGCAAGCTTTTGGGCTTGGAAACAAAAAAACCCTTCACTTAATCGTGAAGGGTTCTACTTTGTTGCGGTCTGGACGGGACTCGAACCCGCGACCCCCTGCGTGACAGGCAGGTATTCTAACCAACTGAACTACCAGACCAATTTTTATCATCCTCCGAAGCTTCGGCGAAGGAGGACATCAACAACAGTTGATTTTAGATAAAATTGTTACCATACTTTTTGGAGGTTTAACGCCCCAGGCTGTAATAGCGACTGCAAATATACAGTTCAATTTGAATGTGGCAAATATAAATTTAAGAAATTTTAACCCTAGGCGAACTTTTGTCGCTCCACCAAATAAGTGGTCAAAATAGTATCAAATGCCTTGCGAACATCGGCTTCAACATATTTGATTCTATACTGGCCGCATTGCAATCGGATCTCCTCAAAATAATTGGAGATTGCCGTCTGATAATCATCGCGTACCGAATCTGCATAAAGATTTATATGTTCACCTGTCTCCACATCTACAAAGCGCTTAGGACGGTTATTGAAATCGAAATTCCACTCCAACTCCTTATCAAAAACGTGAAAGAGCACCACCTCGTGCTTGTTATACTTTAAATGTTGTAATGCTTCGAACAGAGCCTCTCGAGATGCTTCGGTCTGAAACATATCGGTAAAGAGAAACACCAAGGAACGGCGCTTCATTTTTTCTGCTATCTGATGTAAAAAGGTATAGGTCTGGGTCTGCTTGGATCGGCCGGGTTTAATTATTGCCGCATTGAGTTGATGCAACAACTGCTGATGGTGCCTTTCGCTCCCCTTTTCGTTAGCGTAATACTCATAAGTATCGGAATAGATACTCATCCCAACGGCATCGCGCTGACGTTTGAGCAAGTTCATTATTGCCGCCGCAGCCAAAGCAGAGAACGAGATCTTGTTGAGCGAGTCTATCGAATATTCTTTAAGCTCCGGATAATGCATGGAGCTCGAATTATCGATGATCAAATGGCATCGCAAGTTCGTTTCCTCCTCATAGCGCTTGGTGTAGAGCTTATCGGTTTTTGCGTAGAGCTTCCAATCGATGTGTTTTGTGGACTCTCCAGGGTTGTAGATCTTGTGCTCGGCAAACTCCGCAGAGAAACCGTGAAATGGACTTTTATGCAATCCGGAGATAAAGCCCTCTACCACCTGAGCAGCCAAAAGCTCTAAATTCTTAAAGCCCGATATCTCGTTGATCTCCTTTTGAATGTCCATGTATGGCTAAACTAAAAAAGGTTGACCATAAGGCCAACCTTTTCAAGTTAATAGTTCTATAAATTAGTTTAACAAAGACTCGATTGCCTCAGCATAAACATTCTTAGGAGCTACACCAACTTGGCGTCCTACTACTTCTCCGTTTTGGAAAACCAAAACAGTTGGAATATTACGCACTCCGTACTTTGCAGCAAACTCTTGGTGAGCATCTACGTCTACTTTTCCAACTACGGCCTTTCCTTCGAATTCCGTACTCAGTTCATCAATGATAGGACCTACCATACGACAAGGTCCGCACCAAGCAGCCCAAAAGTCAACCATTACTGGTTTGTCACTCTTAAGAACGGTTTCTTCAAAAGTTGCATCTGTTATTTCTAAAGCCATGGTATTTTAAATTTTATGTTACACAAAAGTAGTCTTTTTTTATCCCGAACCTTACAGAGCATATATTAGAAAACCCTATTCGCGTATTGAGTTAACTTATAAATACTTAAGGCACTAAGGATCTAGGTCTTGCACAAAGAAGATCGCGTTGTTATTTAGATCATAAAAGACAAATTCATTTGTGCCCCACGTGGTATTGAGACGCAGCGCAGATTGCTTTACAGTTACGGTATATTTGTGTGGGATTCTTTCGGGCATCAGTTGAGCTTGTAATAGACTGAAGCCTCATCTAAAGCTTCTAAAAGTTCGTTGGAGATCTTTACCTTTTGCTTGCGCGAAGGCATTTGTAGCTTGAGTTTCTCTTCCATCTCATAAACTATAAAATGTAATTGCTGATCCCCTTTGTGAGAGGTCATCAGCTCCTTCAAAACTCGGATCCGCTCTTCTTGTAACTCGTCTATCTTGAGCTGAATGGTCAACTTTTTGGCGTACTGATCCATGACATCATGCAGCATTTGGATCTGATTGAATTGCATTCGCGGATCGCCTTTTTTACCTGTATCCCTATTCACCCAACCTTCTTTGACAAAGATCCGAGCATAGATGAAACTATTGGGGACCAAAAAATGGCGGTACTTCAGATACTCTTCTCCAAAGATTCTAAACTCAAAGGCATCGTCATAATCTTCCACCGTAAACAAGGCCCAGCCTTTTCCGTTCTTTGAGACTCGGTGCTGAACATCACTCACCACACCACCAAAGGTCAATTCTTTATTGACATAACTTTCCAGGTCACTGAAATTTCTTGTAGTGCTATTGCAAAAGGTTTTGAGCTCAGTTTTAAAATCGTCTAAAGGATGCCCAGAAATGTAAATTCCAACCACCTCTTTTTCTTGCTTGAGTTTTTTCATGGTTCCCCATTCCTCACAAGGAGGTACGGTAGGTTCAGGAATTTGAACCTCCGAAGAATCTCCAAAAAGACTCACTTGTGCAGAATTTTCGTTCTCTTGAAACTTCTGGGCGTATTTGATCACCTTTTCTAAAAAGGTCACCCCATCGCCTTCGTCGTGGAAATATTGTGCTCTGTGGGTGTCAAATCCATCGAAACCTCCAGCTAAAGCTAGGTTCTCAAAGGCCTTTTTATTGGCAGCTCTAAGGTCGATCCGCTTGGCCAGATCGAACACAGATTTGTACTTGCCATCTTTTCTGTGCTCCACTATGGTCTTTACCGCATTTCCGCCAACACCTTTAATGGCTCCCATTCCAAATCGTATGGCTCCTTCGTCATTAACCGTGAATTTATAGAAGGATTCATTCACATCAGGACCCAAAACAGGCAAGCCCATACGACGACACTCTTCCATAAAGAAAGTCACCTGCTTGATGTCGTTCATGTTGTTAGAAAGCACTGCAGCCATATATTCTGCCGGATAATGTGCTTTTAAGTATGCTGTCTGATAGGCAATCCAAGCATAGCAAGTAGAATGCGACTTGTTAAAGGCATAACTCGCAAAGGCTTCCCAATCTTTCCAAACCTTCTCCAACATTTCCTTGTCATGACCGTTGGATGCTGCTTGCTCCAAAAACTTGGGCTTCATCTTATCCAGTACGGCCTTTTGCTTTTTCCCCATCGCCTTACGGAGTACGTCGGCCTCACCTTTGGTAAAGTTGGCCAACTTTTGAGACAGTAGCATCACCTGCTCTTGGTAAACCGTGATTCCGTAAGTTTCCTTAAGATACTCTTCCATATCAGGAAGATCATAAGTGATCTCCTCTTGCCCGTGTTTTCTGCGGATGAAACTCGGGATGTATTCCATAGGCCCAGGTCTGTACAGAGCGTTCATGGCAATCAAATCATCAAAGACCGTGGGTTTGAGGTCTTTCATGTGTTTTTGCATCCCTACGGATTCGTACTGGAAGATCCCTACCGTTTCTCCACGTTGGAAAAGTTCATAGGTCTTCTCATCATCTAGCGGGAAGCTATCCGGATCAAGATCTACATTGTGTTTTATCTTAACCAGCTTTACGGTGTCTTTAATAAGAGTAAGCGTCTTTAAGCCCAAGAAATCCATCTTGAGCAGACCGGCACTTTCTACAACCGCGTTGTCGAACTGGGTTACATAGAGTTCTGAATCCTTGGCAGTCGCTACAGGCACAAAATTGGTAATGTCATCTGGAGTAATGATCACCCCACAGGCGTGAATTCCCGTATTTCTTAGCGATCCTTCTAACATACGTGCCTGATTGATCGTTTGAGCTTCCAGATCTTCACCTTCCGAGAGGTTTAAAAGCTCATTGACCTTTTGTAGTTCGTCTGCCCTAAAACTCTGTTTGAGTTTGGAGGCCTCCATATTGAATATCTTGCCCAGTTTCCCCATAGTAGGGATCAGCTTGGCAATTCTATCGGCATCGCCCAGAGGTAAGTCCAAAACACGTGCAGTATCTCGAATAGAAGATTTCGCAGCCATGGTTCCGTAGGTAATGATCTGCGCCACCTGATTGGCCCCGTATTTCTGGATCACATAATCCATTACGCGCCCGCGGCCTTCATCGTCAAAGTCGATATCGATATCGGGCATGCTCACACGATCCGGATTCAAGAAGCGCTCAAAAAGCAGGTCGTACTTAATAGGGTCTATATTGGTTATCCCTAAACAGTAAGCCACCGCAGAACCTGCCGCAGAACCACGACCCGGCCCAACGGAAACATTCATGTTCCGAGCCTCGGCAATAAAATCTTGAACGATCAAAAAGTAACCCGGATATCCTGTATTGGCAATAACGTCCAGTTCAAAATCCAAACGCTCTTCGATCTCTGGGGTGATCTCTTGATATCGTTTCTTTGCACCTTCGTAGGTAAGATGTCTTAGGTATTTATTTTCTCCGCGTTTACCGCCATCTGTCTCGTCTTCTGCAACTTGAAATTGTTCCGGAATATCGAACTTCGGAAGCAGTACCTCACGAGCAAGCGTATAAGGTTCTATTTGATCTACTATTCTGGCTACATTCTCAATGGCCTCAGGCAAATCCGCGAAGAGCTTCTTCATAGCATCAGCCCCTTTGAAATAGTATTCTTGATTCGGCAATCCGTAGCGATAACCCCTACCGCGACCAATAGGTGTAGCCTGCTTTTCTCCGTCTTTTACACAAAGAAGAATGTCGTGAGCGTTGGCGTCTTCTTTATCGATATAGTAGGTGTCATTACAAGCAACCAAAGGTAAATCGTGTTTGCGAGCCAATGCAATAAGCGATGGATTCACCCGATCCTCGTCTTCTTGTCCGTGGCGGACAATCTCCACGTATAAATCATTAGGGAACTCTTGTTTCCACCAGAGCAAGGCCTCTTCCGCTTGGTTCTCTCCAACATTTAAGAGTTTGTTTGGTACTTCTCCGTAGAGATTACCCGTTAGAACTATCAGATCATCCTTATACCTGGAGACCACCTCTTTATCTATTCGAGGCACATAGTAGAATCCTTCCGTATAAGCAATACTGGCCATTTTAGCCAAATTGTGATAACCAGCCTTATTCTTAGCCAGAAACACGACCTGGTAGCCGTTGTCTTTTTGCGATTTGTTCAAACGGTCTTCACATACAAAGAACTCACAGCCAATAATGGGTTTGATCTTTTTATGCTGCTGATCGTCCTCTAAACCATTATTGAATTTTTCTACCGCACTCACAAAATGAAAGGCTCCCATCATGTTCCCGCGGTCTGTCAGGGCAACAGCATTCATCTCGTGCTTGGCCGCTGCATTGACCAAATCTTCAATAGAGGCTGTAGCTTGTAGTACAGAAAACTGACTGTGGTTGTGTAAATGCGCAAAGGGCACTTCAGCCAAAGCCGAGATATTCTCACTTTGCTCTGCCGTACTTATCGTTTCCGCTTGCTTTTGTTGCTTAGCTCTTAGTTTTGCAGATGCTTCTTTAAGATTGATGTGTTGCAGCCCAATCACATCTACAGGGCGTGGGTTGGCTTTTTGGAAAGCTTCCAGATAATCTGGTTGTGCTTTGAGTTCGGCAGTAGTGTAAACACCTTTTCTTATGAGCTCCAAGAAACAGCGTGTTGTTGCCTCAACATCGGCCGTAGCATTGTGAGCCTCGGCAAAACCATCTCCAAAAAGATGCTCGTGTAATTCTGTCAACGTAGGCAATTTGAATTTGCCGCCTCGACCTCCAGGAATCTGACACAATTCCGCAGTTGTCTCTGTACAAGTATCCAATACCGGCAAAGAGAGCAAGGAAGTATCTACTGCTTCACGGTAGAACTCTGCTCCCATTATGTTAAGGTCAAAACCTACATTCTGCCCAACAACAAATTGAGATCGTGTCAAAACGTCATTGAACTCTTCTAGCACTTGCTCTAAGGACACACCATCTGCAGCTGCCAATTCCGTGGAGATTCCGTGTATGGATTCTGCTTCGAAAGGAATATTAAAGCCATCTGGTTTTATCAAATAGTCTTTCTGTTCCAGAAGATTCCCCATGCTGTCGTGCAACTGCCAAGCGATCTGAATGGCCCTTGGCCAGTTGTCAGTATCACTAACAGGCGCATCCCAACGCTTGGGAAGCCCCGTGGTTTCCGTGTCAAATATTAAATACATAAGTTGCTTGAGCGCTCCAAAAAGTGAACTTTAAAAGTAAGTAAAATCAACCTAAAATTGCGCTGAACTTATCAACATGAATCGCAAAATTGTGCATAAAAAAAGACCCGCAAAAAGCGGGTCTTGAATATCTTGTTCGCTGTTTTAGTAGATCACTGCAAAGGCGCCGTCTGTGATCTCAAAACCGTCTCCGGCAATAGAGAAAGTTCCTTGAATTTCTCCTGTTCCAACATTGTTAGAAATAATGGTCAAAGTTCCAGAAGTCGCCGAACTAGCAACCCCGTCCAAACCATAGGTCGCTTCGAACTCTCCTAACGCGAGATCGTAATCTCCCGGAGCTATAGTGTTATTAAATCTCAGATTGATGGATTGTGTTCCTTCTATACCGTTAATAACTATGAATCCTGTGATATTTTGTCCATCTAAAGTCACCGCCTCAAAAGCCGCACCGTTTATGGTAGCCGAAATTCCTTGAGAAAAACCAGGATCGTCGGCCAATCCGGTTCCACCGATAACAGGTACCTTAAAGAATACCCCTCGAGAGAAATTTAGTGTGTCTTGCAAGGCGAAAGTGTGCGCATTGAATGTAAATGTTCCCGAAATTGTATTGTCTGTAGAATTGCTTTCGGAGATTATAGCCTCTCCGTTTCCTAAGGCAGTTGCCGTAGAAAACGATTCTCCACTAGCATCTGTGAAAACTGCACCATTTGGGCTACCTAGTCCAAAAGTATATGATCCAATGGCTGCAGAGGTAAGTGTAATATTAAGCTCTTCACTATCTGTAGATCCAGCAATAACAACGGTTCCGTCGTCAAAACGAGTCGCAACCGCACCTCCTTTTAAGAAGACATCGTCTGCATTTCCTTGAATGATAGCATTGTTGTCCTGAATATCCTCACACGAAAAAAGTGTAAAAACAACAAGGGCGAATAGGGCAATCCTTTGCATAGTAGGCGTTTTTAGCATTTGCACAAATGTAAAAGAAAAAATATAATCTCTTGAGTTTCAACTAAAATTTATCCTATCTTTGCGCCCTTAATTATAACCGAGGTCGTGCACCTCAAAAATTAATTTTTATGCCTGTTAAAATCAGATTACAGAGACACGGTAAGAAAGGAAAGCCTTTTTACTGGATCGTAGCCGCGGATTCTCGCGCAAAAAGAGACGGACGTTTTTTGGAGAAGTTGGGAACTTACAACCCTAATGTAAACCCTGCAGAGATCAACCTTAATGTTGATGGTGCTGTACAGTGGTTGCAGAATGGTGCTCAACCAACCGACACGGCTCGTGCTATTCTTTCTTACAAAGGCGCCTTGCTAAAGAATCACCTAATGGGTGGTGTAGCTAAAGGAGCTTTGACTGAGGAGCAAGCAGAAGCTAAATTCAACGCTTGGGTGGAAGAAAAGGCCAAAGCGGTAAGCCAAAAAGAAGCAAGTATTGCAGATGCTAAGGCCAAGGCCAAAGCAGAAGCTCTTGCTGCTGAAAAGGCTGTGAACGAAGCTCGTATTGCTGCATCTACAGAAGCAGAAGGTGAAGAAGTTGCCGAAGAGGCTGCTGCAGAAGCCGACGCTGCTAAAGAAGAAGAATAAACCTTCTTAAGTTTACGAGATGCGCAAGGAAGACTGTTTCTTTCTCGGTAAAATCGTAAAAAAATACAGTTTTAAGGGCGAGCTCTTAGTCATTTTAGACACAGACGAACCCGAAATGTATACAGAAATGGAATCAGTATTTGTGGAATTGCACCACAATCTGGTTCCATTTTTTATTGAGTCTATCAGTTTGCATAAATCGCGCATGCTGCGTATTCAATTTGAGGATGTCTATAGCGAAGATGACGCCGATGCCCTACTGGGCAGTGATCTTTATTTACCTTTAGACCTATTGCCTCCATTAGAAGGCAACAAATTCTACTTTCACGAGATCATTGGATTTACAATAAGAGATCTCAAGCATGGAGATGTCGGTACGCTTACTGCGGTCAATGACCAAACTGCGCAAGACTTGTTTATCATCGACGCCAACGGAACCGAAGTATTAATCCCCATTAACGATGCCTTTATAAAGGAAGTGAATAGAGCTCAGAAATTTATTTTGCTCGACACTCCAGAAGGCCTTATTGACCTTTATTTAGAAGGCTGATGCAACCCTTCAAATTCAAACAATTTACTGTTGCCCAAGACCGTGCCGCCATGAAAATCGGTACCGATGGTGTACTGCTGGGAGCTTGGACACAGATTGATCCAGAAGCAGATTCTATACTGGACATTGGAGCCGGCACTGGAATCATTGCCTTACAAATGGCCCAGCGAAGTGCTGCGATGACTATAGATGCTATAGAGATCGATGACGCCGCTTATGAACAATGTACCGAAAACTTTGAAGCTGCCCCTTGGGCAGATCGCTTGTTCTGTTACCATGCCGGCCTTTTGGAATTTGCCCAAGAGATAGATGATCAATACGACCTATTAGTGAGTAACCCGCCATTTTTTACGGCCGACTATAAATCTGGCAACGAGCAACGCGACCAAGCGCGCTTTGCAGATGCTCTACCTTTTGATCATTTGGTGGTTTGTGCCGCTAAACTTTTGGCAGATCAGGGCAGTCTTGCGGTTGTGATACCTTTTGATGCTGCGGATGAATTTATCGCTCTTGCTGCACAGGTCGGATTGAACCTCTACCGTCGCTGCGACGTGAAAGGACGGCCTGAAGCTTCAGCAAAACGAAGTTTGTTGCAATTCACTAAGCTGCAAAAGAATCTTGAACATACAACAATGATCATAGAGACTGAGCGTCACCAGTACACGGAGCAGTATATCGATCTGGTAAAGGACTTTTACCTAAAAATGTAGGCCTTATGCGCTTTTGCCTTGTTTGTACTTCATCCAACCGAAAACAGGTAAACCCGCAATAAGTAAAAAGGTCCCGTAGAAGACTGTTTGTACTCCGGAGCCATAAATAGCCCAGATAGAATAGATCACACCAATTGTAGCGAGTGTTCCTATTTGGATTTTCCTTTCGGCAAATAAACCCTTTCTTATAGTAATAAGTACATAGGCCGCTGCCACAAAGAGATATGGTACCAGACAACACAGGGTGGTTAACAGGGCAATGAACTCAAATTGATCTACCAAGGACTCACTGAAATTCATAAGCATAATTGCAGAGCTAAGCACTCCTCCTAAGATCAAGCCAAGATAGGGAGCATCTTTGCTGTTCTTCTTTACAAAGGCCTTGGGAAACATATTGTCCCGGGCCATGGCCATAGGTAATTGACCTACTACTAAGGTCCAACCGTTCAAAGCTCCAATAGCAGCTATCGCTGCTCCGCCGGCAATAAAATAAGCTCCAACCTCACCAGCTATTACCGCTCCAGCCTCCGCAAAGGGAGCAGGTGAATCTGCCAGTTGACCGGCAGGTAATAATCCGAAGAGAACCACAGTGCCCAAAACATAAACTAAGGCAGCTATGACTGTACCCAAGAGCGTGGCTTTAGCAATGGTCTTCTCTGGATCTTTAATGTTCTCCGCGGGAATAGTTGCAGTTTCTATACCCAAAAACGCAAACAAGGTCAAGGTGGAAACTGCCGAGAAGGCGTCAAAATCTGTAGCTTCAGAATTGTTGAAAGCAGGAAAGTTGTCAAGATCAAAATAGAAGGCTCCCACCACAATGATCAAGACTAAGGGCAATAATTTAAAAGCAGTAGTGACCACGGCAAACTTACCGGAGAGTTTTACGCCTCGAATGTTGATCCAAGTGAAGAACCAGATAAAGGCAAGGCCTATTAAGACCGACAGCAGGGCGTTCTCTTCTAAATTCGGAAAGAAGACCGAAAGTGCGCCAATAATTGCAACGGCTATCCCAGCATTGACTACCCAAACAGAGATCCAATAACCCCAGGCCACCAAAAAGCCAATAAAGTCCCCAAAGCCTGCTCGAGCGAAAACATAAGGCCCACCGCTTTGATTACTTACAAGCTTACTCAGATTGGCAAAAATTTTGGCCAATACTATGGCTCCTGCTGCTGTAAAGACCCAACCTAAGAGGCTTATACTACCGTATTTTGCCAAGGTGGCCGGCAGCACGAATATGCCAGAACCGATCATGTTTCCGACCACAAAAGCAGTAGTTGTGAGAAGGCCTATTTTCTGAGTAGCTGTTGCCATGAAAGCTCCGCGAACTGCGGAATTGTATTTTAAATCATTACATTAGGGCGTACAATGGTCAAGATACGTAATTGTGGCATTTAATTTTCACATCGATCCAGATATCCGTAAAGCAGAAACTCTGCCCGCATCCTTTTACAAGGACCCTGCGGTTTTTGAAGCTTTAAAAGAGCAAGTCTTTTACAAAGGTTGGCAGTGGTTAGGTGATACCTCACTGGTTGCTTTGCCACAGTCGGTTTATCCCTTTGTTTTGCTCGATGGCTTTTTGACCGAGCCCATGGTACTCACCAAAGACAGCCAAGAAGATCTTCATCTGTTGAGCAATGTGTGTACACATCGTGGGAATTTGGTAGCCTTACACCCCGGGAAAGCTAAGAAACTGAGCTGTTTTTACCACGGACGTAGGTTTGACCTTGCTGGTACTTTTGAGCATATGCCGGAATTCGATCAGACCGAAGATTTTCCAAGACCTTGCGATAATCTGCATCGGTTTCCACTAAAACAGTATGGACCTTTCCTTTTCGGCGGATTAGAACCGAGCTTTGACCTGCAAGAGGTGTTCGACCGTATGAACGAGCGAATTGGCTTCTTACCCCTGAATGATTTTAAATTTGACCCAACCCTTAGCAAAGACTTTTTAGTACACGCTCACTGGGCCTTATACTGTGATAATTATTTAGAAGGTTTTCACATTCCCTTTGTTCACCAACGATTGAACGAGGTTCTAGACTACGGCAGTTACGAAACCATCTGTTACGAGCACTGTAATTTACAGATAGGATACACGGATGAGGCTACCGAAGTATTTGAGCTACCAGAAGGACACATCGACTACGGCAAAAAAGTGGCCGCCTATTACTATTGGGTATTCCCCAACATCATGCTGAATTTCTACCCTTGGGGCTGTTCTGTTAATGTGGTCAAACCCATAAGTGCGGAGCGCACCAAAGTCTCTTTTCTAAGCTATGTCTGGGATCCATCAAAACTGAATAAAGGGGCAGGAGCCCAATTGGAAAAGGTGGAACGAGAAGACGAATTCGTGGTAGAGAATGTGCACAACGGCCTTAGGTCTAAATTCTACAAAGCCGGAAGATTCTCGCCAACACGAGAACTAGGCGTGCATCATTTTCACCGTTTGTTGGCCGATTTTCTAAGTCGCGGCTAAGTTTGGCCTATTGCTTTAATTTTTAACGAAATCCTTTTCGCTTCTGCGGGGCAATATTTACCTTTGGCACAACCAAATACAAAGCAATGAAGCCCGATCTTTTTGAAGCTCCGGATTATTACCAAGTAGACGATTTATTAACCGAAGAACACAAGCTTGTGCGTGATGCTGCCCGCGAATGGGTAAAGCGAGATGTTTCTCCAATTATTGAGGATTACGCACAACGCGCCGAATTCCCAAACCAGATCATTGGTGGTTTGGCCGAGATTGGTGCCTTTGGGCCTTATATCCCTGAAGAGTACGGCGGAGCCGGACTGGATCAGATCTCTTACGGACTGATCATGCAAGAGATAGAGCGAGGAGACAGTGGTGTACGTTCTACTGCTTCTGTACAATCTTCTTTGGTGATGTATCCGATCTATAAATACGGAACCGAAGAACAACGTAAAAAATACTTGCCAAAACTGGCCTCTGGAGAATTTATGGGTTGTTTTGGACTTACCGAGCCAGATCACGGTTCAAACCCAGGTGGTATGACCACCAATTTCAAGGATATGGGAGACCACTACCTGCTCAACGGAGCCAAGATGTGGATCTCTAACGCACCTTTTGCAGATGTTGCTGTAGTTTGGGCTAAGAACGAAGAAGGCCGAATTCACGGACTTATCGTGGAGCGAGGCATGGAAGGTTTCAGCACCCCGGAAACCCACAACAAATGGTCGCTAAGAGCCAGTGCAACTGGAGAATTGATCTTTGACAATGTAAAGGTTCCTAAAGAGAACTTGCTACCTAATAAATCAGGGCTTGGAGCTCCGCTTGGATGTTTGGACTCTGCCCGTTACGGAATCGCCTGGGGTGCCATCGGTGCCGCTATGGATTGTTACGATACTGCGCTTAGATATTCTAAAGAACGCATTCAATTTGGCAAGCCAATTGCGGCCTTCCAATTGCAACAAAAGAAATTAGCCGAGATGATCACCGAGATCACCAAAGCTCAGCTCTTAACGTGGCGTTTGGGTGTTTTGAGAAATGAAGGTAGAGCAAGCTCTGCTCAGATCTCTATGGCCAAAAGAAACAATGTGGATATGGCTATAAACATAGCTCGCGAAGCACGACAAATGTTAGGCGGAATGGGTATTACTGGAGAGTACAGCATTATGCGTCACTCGATGAACCTTGAAAGTGTGATCACTTATGAAGGAACCCACGATATTCACCTGCTGATTACGGGATTGGACATTACCGGAGAGAACGCTTTCAAATAAAAAACAAGCACGATTTAAATATCAGGACCGAGGAGTTTTTAATTCCTCGGTTTTTTTGTGGATATTTATTCGAGAGAAAGCACATCTATGTCTACCAAAACCCGTTTTGACCGCGCCTACAAGAATGCCTTAGTGCTTCCGTTCAACGACAGTTCTAAATTTATCCTCTTTAGTGATTGCCACAGAGGCGACAACAGTTTTGCAGACGACTTTGCCCGCAACAGGCATATGTACTTTCACGCCATGAAACACTATTATAAGAGTGGATTCTCCTACATTGAACTAGGAGATGGTGATGAACTTTGGGAAAACCGTCAGTTCGAAGATATCTATCCGGCACATACCAATGTCTATAAGTTGCTCAAAGAAATGCACAAGGAATGCAGGTTCCATCCTATTTACGGGAACCACGACATGGTATACAAGAACAAGAGCTATGTAGAAAAGCATTTGTCACATTATTTCGATCCGAAGACCGGAGAAGAGGTGCCTTTGTTTCCAGGGATCACCTATAACGAAGCCATTATTTTAAAACACGAGACTAGCGGGCAAGAGATCTTTATGGCGCATGGGCACCAAGCAGATTGGTGGAACTATTTGTTTTGGAAATGGGGTCGCTTTTTGGTTCGGGTACTTTGGAAGCCATTGCAAGTGGTGGGTATTTACGACCCAACTAGTCCTGCAAAGAATTATAAGGAACTCATTAAAGTGGAGAAGCGCACCAAGAAATGGATCCGCGATCGTGACCACTTAATGACCATCTGCGGACATACCCACAGACCCAGATTTCCAGAACCTGGAGAAACGCCATATTTTAATGATGGCAGTTGCGTACATCCAAGAAGTATAACCGGCATCGAGATAGAAAATGGTAGCATCTCACTGATCAAATGGCAATTGGCCACCGATGAAACTGGCGTCTTAAAAATTGAAAGGGTACTGTTAGAAGGGCCGCAGCTCTTGTCTGACTATATGAAGGCCTAAGGTTCTTCTGGAGCCAGGGTAACCACCAAGCCATCCATATCTGGCGTGATGTGCAGCTGACATCCTAATCGGCTGTTGTCTTGAACAAAGTAAGCTTGCCCAAGCATGGCGTCCTCGTCATCTCCCATTTCTGGCAAGTCATGATCGCTCTCCACATAACACTGACAGGAGGCGCACATGGCCATTCCTCCGCAAATACCTATAGTCCCTTCTGGAGCGAGCTCATAGGAGCGCACTACTTCCATCAGGTTCATATTCATGTCTGTAGGTGCCTGAACTTTGTGAGCAGTTCCCTCGCGATCTGTAATGTGGATGGTGATATCGCTCATTAGACTTACTCTATCGCTTTTACAACCGCTTTGGGCGCTTCTTTCTTACTACCGTCAAAACCTTCTACGCCACCAACGGTGGTGTATTTCATCACATAACGTTTGTCTGGAAAGATTCGTTTATAAGCACTTTGACACATCAAAGTAGCCTCGTGAAATCCGCAGAGAATAAGCTTCAATTTGCCCGGATAGGTATTTACATCGCCTATAGCATAGACTCCAGGAATGTTGGTCTGATAGTCTAAAGTATTGTCTACCTTAATGGCGTTCTTTTCTATTTCGAGCCCCCAATCGGCAATCGGGCCTAATTTTGGAGAAAGCCCAAACAAGGGGATGAAATTGTCTATCTCTATTTTGGATTCTTCTTTGGTATTGGAATTAGTTACCGTTACTGCAGTTAATTGGTTTTCACCATGAAGAGCAGTTACCTCTGCCGGAGTTATTAGTTTTATGCGACCTTGATTCTTGAGCTCTTGTACTTTTTCTACGGAGTCCAACGCACCGCGGAACTCATTGCGTCGGTGCACCAAGGTAACCTCCGCAGCAACATCCGCTAAGAAAATACTCCAATCTAAGGCCGAATCGCCTCCTCCAGCAATCAGGACTTTCTTATCGCGATAAACTTCCGGATCGCGTATGATATAGGCAATACCATTGTCTTCGAACTTTTCAAGCCCGTCTAAGAGTGGCTTACGAGGTTCAAAACTTCCCAAGCCACCTGCAATGGCAACAACAGGAGCTTGATGTTTCGTGCCCTTATTAGTAGTTACGATAAAGGTACCATCCTCTTGTTTTTCTATGGTATCTGCACGTTCACCCAAGGTAAAGCCTGGCTGAAACGGGGCTATCTGTTTCATTAGATTGTCTACCAGATCTCCGGCCAAGATCTCTGGAAAGGCCGGAATGTCGTAGATCGGTTTTTTAGGGTAGATCTCTGCACACTGTCCGCCAGGTTGCGGCAGGGCGTCTATCAAGTGACACTTTAACTTGAGCAAGCCAGCCTCAAAAACTGCGAACAATCCGGTTGGTCCGGCTCCTATGATGAGTATATCGGTTTTGATCATAAAGTGTATGCGGTACTATTTCTGGCAAATATATTTTGGGCCTCTTGACACAGCAATGACCCTTATCATTTAATCGACATTAACCACTTTCTGAATTTGCGGCACGTATTTCTTAATGGTCATTTCCACGCCGCTCTTCAAGGTCATTTGGTTAACGCTACAGGCAACACAATTGCCGTGTAGTTTTACGGTGACGATATCGTTTGCGATCTCGATCAGAGAGATATCTCCTCCATCGCTAACTAAAAAAGGACGGATCTCATCCAAGGCCTTTTCTACATTCTGTTTTACCTCTGCTTGTGTCATCTTTACTTTTTTACAGCCGAACAACCAGCCATAGTCGTGATCTTTATTGCCTCTGTAGGCGGTAAATTTTCGTTTCGTTTTACAGTCTGCTCTACCACATTTCTGGTAAGCGACTCAAAGGCCTCTTCTGTGGCTGTTTCGGTTTGCAAAGCCGCTGGTCGCCCAACGTCTCCTGCTTCTCGAATGCCTTGCACCAATGGGATCTCTCCCAATAGCGGAACCTGAAGGTCTTCTGCCAAATGTTTGGCTCCGGAGTCTCCAAAGATATAGTACTTATTCTGAGGCAATTCCGCAGGAGTAAAGTACGCCATATTCTCTACGATACCTAAAACAGGAACATCTATGTTCTCTTGCTGGAACATGGCCACTCCTTTACGGGCATCTGCTAATGCTACATTCTGCGGAGTGCTCACTACCACAGCTCCGGTAATAGGTAGACTTTGCATTATGCTTAAGTGAATGTCTCCCGTTCCTGGAGGAAGGTCGATCAGCATAAAGTCCAATTCACCCCAAGCGGCATCAAATATCAGCTGATTCAAGGCCTTGGCTGCCATTGGCCCACGCCAAATAACGGCTTGATTCGGCTGGGTAAAGAAACCTATGGAGAGGATCTTCACACCATAGCTCTCTACCGGACGCATTTTGCTCTTTCCATCTACATTGACAGAAAGCGGGCGCTCGTCGGCTACGTCGAACATGATCGGAATAGATGGTCCGTAGATATCTGCATCTAAAACCCCGACCTTAAAGCCCATTTTCTGTAGACTCACGGCAATATTCGCGGTAACTGTAGATTTCCCTACTCCACCCTTACCAGAAGCTACGGCTATGATATTTTGAATACCTGGAATTGGCTTTCCTTTGATCATATTGGGCTTCTGTGGTTGAGCTGGGGCCTCCACCTTTATGTTTACTTGCACCTTAGCCTCCGGACTGATCTTTTCTTGTATGGTCTTGATCACATCGGCTTCTGCGCGCTTCTTTATATGCATGGCAGGAGTGGTCAGTAGCAGATCTACTACAACCTCATCGGCAAATACGATCACATTCTTGACCGCGCCGCTCTCTACCATATTTTGTCCGGCTCCCGCAACAGAAATTGTCGCTAAGGCATCCAGTACTTCTTGTTTCTTTATCTTCATGAAAAACTTTCGTATTTAGAAAGATTCTAAAGTACAAAGATACCACTTAAGCCCCACAAAATAAAAGCCGAGCATCAAAATGATTGATGCCAAAATCAGGGTTGAATATAGTGATTTAAAAGGGTGGAGGTAGTTCCTGCTGCGGATCCCAAAAGTGCTTGTCTAATTCTTGGATCTGGTTGTCAATAATAACGACTCCTTCGTTTTCTAAGAGTTGCTGCATTAGGTTGGTGCCTTGAAAATGATGTTTGCCTGTGAGGAGTCCCTTGCGATTCACCACCCGATGGGCTGGAACATCTTTCCCGTGAGAGGCATTCATAGCCCAGCCGACCATCCGCGCGCTTTTAGGAGCAGCCAAATATTTGGCAATGGCGCCGTAGCTGGTTACTCGACCTTCTGGAATCTGCCTTACTACCTCGTAAACTCGGTCAAAAAAAGATACTTCTGTCATTCCAGATTGCTAATTATCTTAATGAGTGTGAGTATGGAAACAATTCCTGTGATGGCCCCTATGACATAATTCATATTGACCTTGGCGGTATGTTGTTTTTTCTTGAGGTGTTTAAAGAACTGTATATAGATCCCCAACATGGCCAAGGTGCCTAGAACAGATCCGAGTACGCACAGTAAAATCGCATTTGGCGTGAATTCAAACCATCCGAAGGCATTGAAAGTAATACTGATATACACCCAATACGGCAGCGGCAGCAGGTTTAATGCAGCCAACAGCATCCCTAGAAAGAAACGGTTTTTACCGGTTTTAGTTACCTCGTCGGCAGGTTTGCGTCTGGAGTCCTTAGCGATGAAAAAGAAATATACCGTAAGGCAAAGAAAGATCCCCAAACCTATCTGGCGCAAGAGCTGAATGATCTCTGGATGCATTTCCAAATAGCGCGCAAACAAGAGTGCGATATAGGTCTGAACCAGAACAGTAACCCCCACACCCACAGCAAAGGTTGCGGCGCTTTTACGCCCTTCGTGCATGCTGATCTTAGCAGCAGAAATGTTTAATAAACCAGGTGGAATCACCCCAATAAAGGCTGCGACAAAACCGAAGATCAAATGTGGAAATAGCCCCATAGAGGTACTTTACAAGGGTAAGATAAAAAATTATTTCCCCAAATGGCATTTGAGGTAAGTTATCTTTTTGCCTTGCTCCAAATACTGCTTTTCGTAGTAGGTTTGGATACTGGTCACTTCTTTTGGAGAATAGTCATTGCCATAAACATCGTGGTGTGCATAGAGGATCTCGGCCCCAATTCCTTGTAGCAATCCTAAAGTGTAGCCGTGCATGAACTCGCTGTCGGTCTTTAGGTGTAGCAAACCCGGATCACCCAAAATTTTTCGGTATTTGGCTAAGAAAACGGGATTGGTCATGCGGTGCTTGGTACGTTTGTATTTGATCTGCGGATCTGGGAAAGTGATCCAGATCTCCGAAACCTCATCAGTGTCAAAAAGAAAGTCGACCAGTTCGATCTGGGTGCGCAGAAATCGTACATTGGGAAGTTGTTCTTCTAGAGCTGTTTTAGCACCACGCCAAAATCGAGCTCCTTTGATATCAATCCCAATAAAATTCTTATCTGGATTCGCCTGTGCAAGACCAACGCTGTATTCTCCCTTTCCACAACCGAGTTCTAAAACTAAGGGATTGTCATTTTTAAAGACCTCACGATTCCAATTGCCTTTTAGCTTTAAAGCATTGGTAACAACCTCTTCTCTGGTTGGTTGGATGACATTGTCGAAGGTCTCGTTCTCCCGGAATCTTTTCAGTTTGTTCTTGCTGCCCACCGAATTTTAAATTTTGGTAAAATTAAGGAAATAAAATCCCCCACCATATTGCTATTTTTGCAATTGAACACCCCAAATGAAACCGAACAAAACAATATTAGTTGCTCCCTTGAACTGGGGACTTGGACACGCCACCCGCTGTATCCCAATAATCCGTGCCTTATTGGCGCAGCATTTCAAGGTGCTCCTTGCCAGTGACGGTGTTGCCCTGGCCTTACTGCGTGAAGAGTTTCCGCAGTTGCCCTATAAAGAACTTCCGGGTTATAACATCAGTTACTCCAAGAAAAAACACTTGTTTAAAGCCCAAATGCTGTTGCAGAGCCCAAGAATGCTCAAAGCTGCAAAAGAAGAGCGCAAATTGGTAAAACAATGGGTAGCAGATGGTCTTGTGGATGGTATAATCTCTGACAATCGTTTAGGGGTAAGAAGCAGCGAGGTTTACTCAGTTTTTATTACGCATCAGTTAGAGGTGCTCAGTGGATCTACAACGGGCATTAGTTCTAAACTACACAAGCAGATCATCAAGAAATTTGACGCTTGTTGGGTGCCCGATCACAAGGCAAAACCAAACTTGTCCGGGCGTTTGGGACATCCGGCGAAGCCTCCTAAGAACACCAATTATATAGGTGCACTGAGTCGGTTTACAAAAAGAGACCTCCCTATAAAAAACGATTATTTGTTACTGCTCTCCGGCCCAGAGCCACAGCGCAGCCTCTTAGAAGATATCCTTCTTGAAGCTTTTAAAGACACTGACAAGCGTGTACTTTGTGTTTCAGGCAAGCCAGATGGTTCGCAAGAGCGATATGCTCACGGGGCAGTAAAAGTAGTTTCTTATATGACTTCTGAGGAACTCGAAACTGCCATTAACGCGAGTGAAGTGATCATTTCCAGATCAGGCTACACCACTATTATGGACCTGGCCGCATTAGAAAAGAAAGCTTTGTTTATTCCCACACCTGGGCAATACGAGCAAGAATATTTGGCAAAAAAGTTATCGGCCCAAGGCCTTGTTCCCTATGTTACTCAAGATCGATTTACTTTGGATGCCCTTGGCAAAGTACCATTATACTCTGGCTTGCGTATGGGTCATGATCAAATTAAGCTCTCGGACCTATTTGCTCATTTCTAGGGTAAAAGAGAATTCAGAACCCACACCGAGTTCACTCTCTACATAGATCTTCTCGCCATGTGCCTCTAGAATATGCTTTACGATAGCAAGGCCTAATCCGGAGCCACCTTCTTTGCGGGAACCACTTTTATCTACCCTAAAGAAACGTTCGAACAATCGCGTGAGATTCTCCTTTTCAATACCTTCTCCATTGTCGGTAACTCGAATGATCACCTTATTTTGGATCAGATCTTCTACGCTTACCTCTGTGGTTCCGTCCTGTTTTCCGTATTTGATCGAGTTTACGATAAGATTGGTTATTACCTGTTGGATACGCTCTCGATCTGCATAAACCATGATCGGTTTTGCGTATTGGGTATCAAAAGTCAAGGTGATTCCTTTCTTCTGAGCTCGCATTTCGAATAGGTCGAAGACGTTTTGCAAAAGTTCTATGATGTCAAAGCGTTCTTTGTTCAAGTTCAGATCTCCCACCTCTAATTTAGAGATCATGTCCAGGTCTTGAACAATTACGATAAGTCGCTCTACTCCTTTACTAGCTCGTTCTAGATATTTACGACGAACTGCCTTGTCTTTCAAGGCCCCATCTAATAAAGTGAGTATATAGCTCTGCACGGTAAACAATGGTGTTTTGAGTTCGTGGGAGACATTACCCATAAACTCTTTCCGATAGTTCTCACGGATCTGCATAGCCTCGATCTCCATGCGTTTCTCTCTGGTGAATCGCTCTACAGATTTAGAAAAAGACGCCAGATCGGTGGTGACACTATCGTTCTCCAAAGTGGTTTCTTCTAAGGAACTAACCTCGTCGTAAATACTCTTGATCTGCCTCAGAATAAATCTGCGCGTGCGTAATTCTACAACGAGTATTCCCAGTATCCAAATGGAAAGAAAGGCACCGACCACATACCAAAGGTTTAATTGATCGGTAAATCTTAAAAATAAGAAGAACACGAAGCTTATTACAATCGCAAGATAAAGCGATGTCACCACCGCAAAAGAATATTTTGAATCAGATTTAGACACTAATTAGCTAAAGGAATTAGACAATAAATTTATAGCCTACACCCTTAACCGTTTTAAAACTTTTATCTCCGATCTTTTCGCGCAGTTTTCTGATGTGAACATCGATAGTTCTACCTCCAACGATAACCTCGTTACCCCAAACTTTTTCTAAGATCTCTTCTCGTTTAAAGACCTTCCCGGGTTTAGAAGCCAATAAAGCGAGTAGTTCGAACTCCTTACGAGGCAAGAACAACTCCTTCCCTTTTTTGATGATCTTATACTCTTCTCTGTTGATCACCAGATCTCCCAAACTTACTGCACTACTTGATTCCTCAGCATCTTTGAAGCGTCTTAAGAGCGCTTTTACCTTACTGACCAAAACTTTAGGTTTGATGGGTTTGGTGATGTAATCATCAGCTCCAGCTTCGAAACCAGCGACCTGAGAGTAATCTTCTCCTCTGGCTGTTAAAAAGGCAATGATGGTCTCTGAGAGCGCTGGGATAGCACGCAATTTTTCGCAGGCTTCCATGCCGTCCATCTCTGGCATCATCACGTCGAGAATAATGAGATGTGGGTTGATCTTTTTAGCGACTTCGATAGCTTCCAATCCGTTTTCTGCTGTCGCGATCTGATAACCCTCGTTAGAGAGGTTGTACCCAACGATTTCTAAGATATCTGGCTCGTCGTCAACCAGGAGAATCTTCATATCCTTTTTCTTCATCGATTTCAATTTTGACAGGCGGCAAACTCAATTTCACCAGCGGTTTACATCATATCCAAGCGGATTTGAATGACTCAAAGATAATGTTATTTGAAGGCGGGTGCCTATTACCTCTACAAGATATAAACTTTATGTAAAGCAATCAAAACATTCGGTTAACATAGTCTGCTGCAGCTAAAGGACGCTACAATAAGTGGTAAGACCCGTGTTATTATAAAGTTAAGAGGCTTTTTTTAGAAATAATTTAAGAGGCTGCTAGAGGTATTATTGTATCTTTGTATCATCAATTTTAACTAAAGTAATAATGAAGAAAATTACACTCATTGCAACCCTTATGCTAGCAGGACTCGTGCAGGCGCAGACGGTAGTAATTTCAAGTACAAGTTTTGAAGAGGAAGTTATTGAAGCCGGAGTAAACGACGGACAATACACAGACACAGGTGATGCAGCTGTTGCGCATGATCTTATCAACAACGCGGGTGAAACTCCTGTGGATCAGTTTGGAGGAACAGAAATGGAAGTGAACGCGCGTTATACGCCTTATGACGAGCCAGGTACTGGTCTAACTGACGGAGATTTCGTAGGGGTTACTAACTTTACTGGAACAGTTGGTGCCTTCACTGACGGGGTTCAGGGTTACCAATTTCAGGATTCTGACGGTAATATGATCGTTGAATTCGAAGAATTGGATCTTACAGGATTTCAAAACGTAAGCGTTAGTATAGACTACTTTATCCAGGCAACTGGCTACGAATACGCAGACGGAGCTAACAGCAGTGCGAACGATGTGATCCGCATTTTTGTGAGAGACATTACTGGATCTACAGAGATCGACATCTTGAACACTTTTGGTTCTGACATCAACGATCTTGGTATCGAAGGAGCTTGGTTGAACGGATCTGTAAATGTTCCAGACGAGGCTACTATCCAATTGGTTATCGAATTCCGTTCTAACTCTGGATCTGAAGCTATGTTCATTGACAACATAGTAGTACAAGGAGAAGAGGTTCTAGGTGTAGACACTCAGAACAACAACGGATTCACCATGTATCCTAACCCAGCAACTAGTGACGTGCTTAACATCGTATCTGCTACAAACCAAACAAAAAACGTAGTGGTCTATGACGTTCTAGGGCAAAAAGTTTTACAATCTCAGGTGACTAATTCTCGCTTGAACATTGGAGCTTTGTCTTCTGGAATCTACTTGGTTCAGGTTACTGAGAACGGTGCTACTTCTACAAAGAAATTAGTGGTTCGTTAATTCGAACGTTAGATTATACTTAAGGCGCTTCCTGGATTGGGAAGCGCTTTTTTTTTAATTATTTTTAGTCCGCAATTCAGCGCGAATGGATCCCAAACAACTGCTAAGAGATACTACGGCCGAAAACTTTTTAGAGTCGGCCCTAAAAGTCTTTGAGTATCAGTACGCACATTGCAGTCCTTACAGACAATTTTGCGACTATTTGGGGCGCGATCCTGAACGGGTGACACAACTAGAGGACCTTCCATTTATGCCTGTGGAACTATTTAAGGAGCATCGTCTTATTTCCGATCAAAAATCCGAAGCAATAACTTTTAGAAGTAGTGGGACAACTGGCAGTGTTCCCAGTGAACATTTTGTAGCAGACCCTTCCCTTTATGAGCTGAGTTTCACCCTCGGATTTGAAAAGTACTACGGTTCATTAAATGACTATGTGATCTTAGGATTACTCCCGAGTTATCTTGAGCGCAACGACGCCTCTTTGGTCTATATGGTAGATCAGTGGATCAAAACGAGCGGAGATACAAGAAGTGGCTTTTATTTGGATGACTTGGCCGGCTTACGCCAAATGGTGATTCAATTAGAAGAAGAGAACCAGCCATATTTGCTGATCGGAGTATCTTTTGCACTTCTGGACTTGGCCGAATTAGGTCCCCTACCTGTAAAAAAGGGTATAATTATGGAAACCGGAGGTATGAAAGGCCGTCGGAAAGAAATGATAAGAACGGAGCTTCACGCCGAGCTTCAAAAAGCCTTTGGGCCAATAGCGATACATTCTGAATACGGCATGACAGAGCTCTTGTCTCAAGCTTACTCCAAAGGAGCTGGCATTTTCACAGGCCCTCCGTGGATGAAAATTCTAACCCGCCAACCCAACGACCCCTTGCACTACCTCTCTGGTGGTACGGGCGGCGTCTCTGTGATAGACCTAGCCAACTACTATTCCTGCAGTTTTATCGCTACCCAAGACCTGGGTAGGGTTTATCCTGATGGCAGTTTCGAAATTTTAGGTAGATTTGATCAAAGCGATCTACGCGGATGCAATCTTATGGTTCTTTAAATGAGTAAATCGGCTAGCAATCTGGCAAGAGGCTGTTTGTGGCTGGTTTTATTATTGCTGATCACCCTTGCGGTCTTTGGGGCACTCTATGCCTTTGGCATAAAATCCGGGCTGATCTATTTTATAGCGGTGGTGGCAGCCAGCTGGTTGGTAAAACAAATTTTAAGACCCAAAGCAGAGACCGATGTCATTTCTAGAATGCGTTTCCGCATCATTTTTATATTGGTGCTGATGATCTGTTTCGCAGTTTTCTTGCATAAAGTGGGAGAACACACCGCGACCTATAGCTACGACTATTCCGAAGAAAACACCGTGAGGGCAGACACCCTTCTTGTGAATGAGCAAGCCATTCCTATCTGGAGTTCATATCGCAATTGGAAAGACAATAACGGCAAATCCTACCAAGGACCACTTAGAGTAACTCAAGAAGACTATCTAGCGCTTCAAGACATAGCTGCGACTTACCAACCTGCAGGGAATCCGAGGTATTTCTGGGGAGATCTATACGCCTTTTTAGATAATAGAAGCCAAGAGAGTCTGGCCTTGCTCTACGAAACTTTCGCCCTAATAGGAGAACAACAGCAGCTTAATCAAATGGAGTTTGCCCAAATGGTGACCAGTTGCATCCAAGACATACCCTATGCCTTGGTGTTTCAGGGAGTTTGCCAAAACGCAGATCAGTACGAAGACGATAATATTAGAACCATATTGCAAAATTGCCCAGACTGCTGTATAGGCAACAAGGTATTTGGCATACAAGCGCCTGCGGAATTCATCGCCACACTAAAAGGAGACTGTGATACACGTACTGTGTTGCTGTACAGTGTGCTCAAGCACTTTGATTATGATGTAGCTATCCTGAACAGCAGTTACTACAGGCATTCTATTTTAGGCTTGAATATTCCCGCCAGTGGCCTTTACAAGGTGTGGCGCGGTAAACGCTATTATGTGTGGGAGACCACCTCAAAATATTTCAGAATCGGTCAACTCAGCGCCAATATGGACGACCTGACGCATTGGGAGATCGTTTTAAACAGTAAATAATTGGTTATGGACAATTTGTTTTATTTATCGCTACTGGAGTTAGTCATTGGATTGATCCTCTCCGTTGGTATTTTCTTTATGAGTTTTAAACTCCTTAGATACTTTTTCTTTAGGCAAGAACGCCTTGAGGCTTCTAATCAGGCTTTTGCCATTTTCTGCGGAGGGATATTTATCTCGATCGGCTTGATTCTAAGCGAGCTTGTTCCCTCGATAACCAATGTGGTCCGAGCTGCCGTTGTTCAAGATCCAGGCTTAAGTACAGGGCAGGTTCTGACTTATGCTGGCCTAAGTTTAACTGTAGGCTTCATTGTAGCTGTGCTTATAAACGCAGCAGTATTCCTCTTGTTCTCGGCCTTGACCAAACGCATCAATGAGTTCGAAGCCATTAAGGATAACAATGCAGCCGTAGCGACCATGGTCTCCAGTTTGCTAATTGCCATTACCTTGATTGTCAAAGACTCCATAGCTGTTTTGATTAGCACGATGGTTCCCTTTCCAGAGGTTTCAAACTTTTTGTAAGCTTTAGAAAATATTACGACTGATTACCCAAGAATGAGAAAGTAACTTTTTAAACGCGATGCTAAGACGCGTTTTCTATGAAAGAGAAAAAAGTTAATCTTCATAATTTGGTTAGTTAATTAGTTGGTTAGAAAAAAACCCGCTTCCAAGGAAGCGGGTTTTTACTTAGTCTACAATCTGATAGACCAGATAATTCTTCTTTCCACGTTGCAGTAGGATAAACTTATCGTTAATAAGGTCTGATGCGTCTAAGGTCTTGTCTTCAGATACCTTCTCCTTATTTACCGAGATAGAATTCTCTTTAAGCGCACGGCGCGCTTCTCCATTTGACTTTAAAAAGCCCGAATGTTCTACAAGAGCGGCAATCATATCTATTCCTTGATCCAAGGTTGCTCTAGCTAGTTCCGCCTGAGGCACTCCGGAGAAAACATCTAAAAAAGTCTGTTCGTCTAATGCGCGTAAACCATCCGCAGTGGCTTTACCAAATAAAATATTAGACGCAGCTACGGCTTGCTCCAAGGCCTCTTGTCCATGAACCGTTGTGGTCACTTCCTCTGCCAAACGCTTTTGTAATAAACGCATATGTGGTTGCTCTTTGTGCTCGGCAATAAGCTGCTCAATGGTATTTTGATCTAAGAAAGTAAAGATCTTTATGTAATTCTCTGCGTCTTCATCGGCAGCGTTAATCCAGTACTGGTAAAATTTGTAAGGAGAAGTGCGTTTTGGATCCAACCATACATTGCCTCCTTCGCTTTTCCCAAATTTACTGCCATCGCTCTTGGTGATCAGGGGGCAAGTCAATGCGTAGCCTTTTCCTCCGCCAATACGACGAATAAGCTCGGTACCTGTTGTAATATTACCCCATTGATCGCTTCCTCCCATCTGTAGGGTACAGTTTTCATGCTGATACAAATGCAAGAAATCATAGCCTTGCACCAATTGATAGGTGAACTCGGTAAATGACATACCTTGTGCGGCTTCTCCCGAAAGGCGATTCTTAACCGAATCTTTGGCCATCATATAGTTCACTGTAATGTGTTTGCCGACATCACGAATAAAATCCAGAAAAGAGAATTCTTTCATCCAATCGTAATTGTTCACCATTACCGCCTGATTATCTGCTCCGGAGTCAAAATCGAGAAAATGAGACAACTGCTTGCGCACACACTCCTGATTGTGACGCAAAGTAACTTCGTCCAAAAGGTTGCGTTCGCTAGATTTACCGGAAGGGTCTCCGATCATCCCGGTTGCACCACCAACCAAAGCTACAGGCTTGTGTCCCGCACGCTGAAAATGTGCCAAAAGCATAATGGGGACCAAGTTCCCAATGTGCAGGGAATCTGCAGTTGGATCAAAACCAACATAGGCAGCACGCATGGCCTCATTAAGGTGTTCTTCTGTCTCGGGCATCACATCGTGAATCATCCCTCTCCATTGCAATTCGGCAACAAAATTGGTCGGCATCGCTATAAATTTTGGGCAAAGATAGCCGACCCCCTCTCAATATGAAAGTCAGGGCGGGAATTTTAACTGCATTTGCTGTGATTGCAGTACCTTAGCAGTATGATTCTTGTAACTGGAGCCACCGGTTTAGTGGGCAGTCATTTAGTCTGTAGCCTCACCGCTCAAGACCATAAGGTCCGCGCGATATATCGCGACAAGGCCAGTTTGGAAAAGTTTAAGATGGTCGCGGCCAGGTATCCCAAAGCACAATTGGATAAGGTAGAATGGCTAGAGGCCGATCTTTTAGATCTTATCTCTTTAGAAGCTGCTTGCCAAGGAATCACCACCATATATCACGCCGCAGCCTTTATTTCCTTTGACCCGAGAGACCAACGAAAACTAAGAAAGATCAACATAGAAGGCACGGCGAACTTGGTCAATGTAGCCCTTAGCAAAGGCGTTACTAAGATCTGTCATATCAGCTCCGTAGCCACCTTGGGCAAGGCTCTTGCGGGTCAAGCCATAACCGAAGAAACCGAATGGAATCCGCAGCAACCCGGAAGCGGCTACGCCATTTCTAAATACGGCGCAGAAATGGAGATCTGGCGCGGTGGCCAAGAAGGTCTAAAAGTGTGTATGCTACTCCCCTCGGTGATATTAGGAGAAGGGCACTGGAATTCCGCCAGTGGCAATCTTATTAAAAAAGGAGCTAATGGTATGCCTTTTTACACTCCTGGAGGATCTGGCTTTGTAGATGTTCAGGATGTAGTAAAAGCAGCAATTCTCATTGCGAATAGTGCGGCTTGCGAAGGAGAGAAGTTCCTCTTATCTGCCTACAATAAGGACTATAAGAGCTTTTTCACCGATCTGGCTGTGCATTTTAGCAGTAATGAACCCAAATATAAAGTCCCGCAATGGTGCATGCGCATAGCGGCAAGCACAGATTGGTTAGCCAGTCGAATTTTGGGAACGCCGCAACGCTTATCTCAGGCCTTGGTAGACTCCATCTATAAACAATCCAATTATTCAAGCGACAAAATAAAGGAGAAGCTCGATTTTGAGTTCACGCCTTGGGAACAGACCATTGAGCGAATCTGCGATGCTTTTAAAGCCCAGAATCATTTTTAGATTTAGGGGCGATCTCTCCCTGAAGCGTTCTTTTAACTGGTGGTTTTGTGAGACTGTCTTCGGTCTTAGCTGGAATTGAGGTATCAATTTCTGTACTGTCCTGTACACCTAAGCCAAGGCTGTCTCGTCTACGCTTCTGCAGTTCACGCATAGAGTCCTTGTAGCGCTTCTTGTCTTCTTCCTCTTGTTGAACTATAGAATCAACTTCTCGGAATCTGGCATTGATATTCTCCTGAACTTGGAGAAACATATCTCTGTAATTGTCCAGATCCGTGCTGTAAAAGGCATTACTCTTCTCGTATTGCAAACTATCAATATCGTATTTCTTGTAGATGTACTCGGTAAGCGCTATTTGCTCTCTGAGTAAGATAGTCCTGTTGAAATTCTTAGAAGCATTGGCCAAATAAGCATCTGTGTACACTTGGATCATCGTTTCCCTATCTATGAGGTTCTCGGGAGCCTCAGGATACTTTATATCCTGACACTGCCAAAGCAGGAGTGCGATGCCTATGTACCAGAGTTTCTTCATTAACGATTAAAGGTCAGACGTTCGGCCTTAGGTTTTTCCATCAGATGGAAATTCTCGTAAGCCAAGGTACCATTTATAAAAGTATGCGTAACACGCGATTTAAAACTGGTTCCTTCAAAAGGAGACCAACCGCATTTGTACATGATATTGTCCTTATTTACAGTCCAAGGGGCACTAGGATCTACCAAAACAAGATCCGCCTTATACCCTTTTCGAATATAACCACGGTCTTTAATCTCAAAGAGAACAGCTGGGTTGTGACACATCTTCTCTACCAACTTTTCTATAGATATGACCCCTTGATGCACATATTCCATAAGCGCTACCAAAGCATGCTGTACCAATGGCCCCCCAGAAGGAGCCGAGGTATAAGGATTGGATTTTTCCTCCAAAGTGTGTGGTGCGTGATCAGTGGCAATAACATCGATCTTATCTGATAGTAAAGCCTTCCAGAGGCCTTCTTTATCTTTAGCGGTCTTTACTGCCGGATTCCACTTGATCTTAGACCCTTTGGTTTTGTAATCCTCATCTGTAAAATGCAAGTGATGCACACAAACCTCTGCAGTGATCTGCTTGTCTTTAAGCGGTTTTTTATTGCTGAAGAGTTTAGTCTCTTTGGCTGTAGAAAGGTGGAACACATGAATACGAGCTCCTGTTTTCTTAGCCAAGGCCACAGCCTGACTCGATGAAATATAGCAGGCCTCTTCACTGCGGATCTTAGGGTGTAGCTCCATTGGAATGTCATCACCGTAGATCTCTATATGCTTTTTTAGGTTTTCACGAATGGTTTGCTCGTCCTCACAATGCAAGGAAATTCTAAGGTCTGTACTAGAGAAAATGGCCTCCAATACTTCAGGATCGTCCACCAACATATTTCCGGTTGAAGACCCCAAGAACAATTTGATACCAGCCACTTTGGTCGGATCCACTTTTTTAAGCTCCTCTAAATTGTCATTGGTCCCACCAAACATAAAAGAGTAGTTAGACCAAGAAACCTCAGCTGCTCTACTAAATTTCTCTTCTAGTAGTTTAATAGTTGTGGCTTGTGGCACAGTGTTCGGCTGTTCTATAAAAGTGGTGATCCCTCCGGCAACCGCCGCTTTGGATTCACTTTCAATATCTCCTTTGTGGGTCAAACCAGGTTCTCTAAAATGCACCTGATCGTCTATAACTCCAGGGATCAAAAAAGATCCATCTGCATCGATAACCTTGGTATCGGCAGACTTTACGCTAATGCTATCGGCAACATCTGCGATACGATCTCCTTGGATCAGTACATCGCCTTTCATTACCTGCCCCTCATTAACTATTTGGGCATTTTTTATAAGAATATCTCTCATTGTTTGGTTTGTTTGGGTTGGAAGTCTATAGTTCTAAACGTCCAAACAGGCGTTTTAGTCGCATGCCTATCACACCAAAAATAGCTTCTGATATGATACCTTTACTCATTTTAGACTCCCCTTGAGTTCGGTCGGTAAAGATAACGGGAACCTCGGTGATTTTAAAATTTAAAAGATAGGCTTTGTACTTCATTTCGATCTGGAATGCATAACCTACAAAGCGGATCTTGTCCAACTGAATAGTTTCTAGAACTTCCCGCTTATAACATACAAATCCGGCGGTAGTATCAAACACCTTAATACGGGTAATGAAACGCACATATTTAGAAGCGATCCAACTCAGCAAAACTCTGCTCATGGGCCAGTTCACAACGTTGACTCCCGTTACATAACGCGACCCAACTGCCAGATCTGCCCCTTGCTTTGCGCAAGCGTTATAAAGCCTCAACAAATCATTCGGATTGTGCGAAAAATCGGCGTCCATTTCGAAAATGTATTCGTAAGGTCTTGCTAAAGCCCACTTAAAACCGTGAATGTAAGCAGTTCCGAGTCCTTGCTTACCAGATCGCTCTTCTAGATGTAGTCTACCAGGGAATTCCTTTTGCAAGGCCTTGACCAGCCCCGCAGTTCCGTCCGGCGAATTGTCGTCTACCACCAGCACATCTAAAGCGCGCTGCAAGGAGAATACATTGCGCAGCAAGCGCGAGATGTTCTCAGCTTCGTTATAGGTGGGTATGACTACAAGTCCTTCTGACATGCCTGTTTTGAGGCAAATGTAGTTTTTTTCAACTAAAGAAATGTGAAGATTTTTGTAATTGATCGGCTGCATACAAGCGACATTTAGGTTACCTTTAGACGGTGGAAATCGCCGAACTCAGTCTTAGAGAAATAACCTCAGATTCTTGGATCATTAGCCTGGTAGTTTTAGCCCTGCTGATCCTGGCTATCGCCGCCTACAATTACCAGGAGAGTTTTCGGAGTTTTTTACAATTGCCGTTGAGCAATCGCTATTTTATAATCTCTGGTAAATCGCAACACACAACTAGCCCATTTCCGACCCTATTGTTTTTGGTTGGACTTATTGGAGCGGCACTGTACGGAAGTTTTTTAAGTGTTGAATTAAATGCAGGCAGTTCTCCAGGTCTATCCTTTTTTTTGCAAATGACTGCAGCAATATTCGGCTTTTTCAGTATCAAATTCCTCTTAACGCGACTTCTAGGAGTTGTTTTTAAGTTGGAAGACCTAGTAGGGACCTATGTTTTCGAAAAATTGAGCTTTCTGAATCTGATCGGATTAGGACTTCTTGGATTCTGTGTAGTTTATCGATACGGTCCACTACAAAGTGAATGGGTCTTATACCTCGCAGGACTGCTCGCGATAGGAGCTTATATTATGGGCCTGATTTACAGCTACAAAAACAATGAAAACCTGATTTTTCGCAATTTCTTCTATTTTATTTTATATCTTTGCGCACTTGAAATTTCACCCTTTATTCTGCTGTATAAAGTGCTGATTTAAAAGGATGAAAAAGGAAAAAAACGGGGATATGAAAGTGAAAACAATTTTGGTGTCTCAACCAGAGCCTAAAGTAGAGAATTCTCCTTATTTCAACTTGGTTGAAAAACATAAGGTAAAGATCGACTTTAGACCTTTTATTCACGTAGAAGGTGTGTCTGCTAAAGATGTACGCTCGCAAAAGGTTGACCTTGCCAATTATACGGCTATCATACTTACCAGTCGTAATGCCGTAGATCACTTCTTTAGAATTGCAGAAGAAATGCGTTTTAAAGTACCGGATACTTTAAAGTATTTCTGCCAGTCAGAAGCGGTGGCTTATTATTTGCAAAAGTATGTTGTATATCGCAAGCGTAAGATCTACGTAGGTAAACGCACATTTGCAGAGCTGATCCCGTTGATCAAAAAATATAAGAACGAATCTTTCCTTTTACCCTCATCTGATATGTTAAAGCCGACAGTACCGGCCTTATTGGACGAAGTTGGTGTAAACTGGAAACAAGCGACCTTCTATAAAACCGTTGTAAGTGATCTTTCTGATCTTCGCAACGTTTACTACGATATCTTAGTTTTCTTTAGCCCGAGCGGAATCAAGTCTCTCTTTGAGAATTTCCCAGATTTCGAGCAAAACGACACGCGTATTGCGGTCTTCGGAAACACTACAGTAAAAGCGGCTTCAGAACGCGGCTTGGAGATCAATATTCAAGCACCGACCCCAGAAACCCCATCGATGACCATGGCACTGGAAAAATACATTGCAGAAGTCAACAAGAAGAAATAAAAAAAGCTCCGCACATTGCGGAGCTTTTTAGTTTATCTAAGAGCTGTTTACTTTAAAGGTCCTCCGGCTAGAATTTCCTCGCTGGCCATATCATCAAACTGTTTGAAGTTCTCTCTAAAACTCGACGTAAGTTTGGCAGCTGTCTTATAATAACCTTCGTCATTATTCCAAGTCTTCCGAGGACTCAAAACCTCATCAGGAACATTTGGACAAGTTCTTGGCTGATGCACTCCAAATACGGAGTGTATGTGGTAGTTGTCCTTATTGGCCGCTTCTAGACTTCCGTCCATAGCCGCAGTGATCATAGCACGGGTGTATTTGAGCTTCATACGCGTACCTACACCATAAGGTCCTCCGGTCCATCCTGTATTGACTAACCAAACATTTACACCAGCCTCTTGCATCTTCTTGCTCAGCATTTCTGCGTACTTGGTTGGGTGTAAAGGCATGAATGGAGCTCCGAAGCAAGCAGAAAAACTTGGCACAGGCTCGTCTATACCCGCTTCTGTTCCTGCCACTTTAGCCGTATATCCACTAATGAAGTGATACGCAGCTTGTCCTGGAGTTAGTTTCGAAATTGGAGGTAGTACTCCAAAAGCATCCGCAGTTAGAAAGAAGATATTCGTTGGGTTCTTACCTATAGAAGGCACTTGAATATTTTCGATGTGATAAATCGGATAGCTTACTCGTGTATTTTGTGTGATGGAAGAATCGGTATAATCCACTACGCCGTTCTCGTCCATGATCACATTTTCTAGGATCGCACCTTTTTTGATCGCATCGTAGATCTCTGGCTCGCTTTCTCGAGACATATTGATCACTTTGGCGTAACAACCACCTTCGAAGTTGAAGATAGTATTCTCTGCTGTCCAGCCGTGCTCGTCGTCACCAATGAGCTTTCTGTTAGGATCTGCAGATAAGGTTGTTTTCCCGGTACCCGAAAGTCCGAAGAAAATAGAAGTGTCACCATCTTTCCCAACATTAGCAGAACAGTGCATTGGTAAAGTGTTCTCGAAAACAGGAAGTGTAAAGTTCAACGAACTGAATATCCCTTTTTTAATCTCTCCCGTATAAGCTGTTCCACCTACTATTGCAGTTTTTCTAGTAAAGTTTAGAATGGCAAAGTTGTGCTGACGGGTGCCGTCTAGTTCGGCATCTGCCATAAAACCTGGAGCGTTGATCACAGTCCATTCCGGGCTGAAACCTTCTAGCTCAGAATCTTTTGGGCGCAAGAACATATTGTAAACAAACATATTGGACCACGGATACTCATTGATCACGCGGATGTCTGTACGATAATTCGGATCGGCGCAAGCATAGCAATCCCGAACGTAGATCTCCTTTTCGCTTAAATAAGCAGTGATCTTGTCGTAAAGCGCATCGAACTTATCAGAATCAAAGGGAATATTAATAGGACCCCACCAAATTCTGTCTTTGGTAATGTCGTCTTTAACGATAAAACGGTCCATGGGGGACCGTCCTGTGAATTCTCCTGTATTTACCGCAAGTGCACCATTGTAGGCTTCGCGACCCATGCCTTTGGCTATGGTAATGTCGTGTAATTGTTCTGGCGTTAGTTGGTAGTTAACCTTCGCGTTCTTTATTCCGTAGTTGTCTAACGAAATCGTTTTCGTGGAAGGGGTGTTGTCGACCATTATTTTTTAATTTATCAGATGTCTAATTGGTTTACAAAAATAGAAATTAATGCCTAAACAGGGCGCGAAATCTAGCTTTTTACTTAGGATTTACGCCACAGCGCCAGCAAGAGGCGCAGCCAACCGAAAATTAGTAAGGTACCGCCAAGAGGAGTTATAAAAACCAAAGGTCCAGGTGTAAAGTCCCATACTTCCGTGAATGCAAGTACGTATAAAGATCCGGAGAAAAAAATGACCCCTATCAGCCACAAGTAATACACTTGTTTTAGCGCTTTTTTATCTAAAGAGCTCACCAAAGACAACCACATAAGCGCCAAGCCTTGATAGACTTGATACCTTACCCCAACCTCAAAGTTGGCCAATTTCTCGGCAGATAACAGCGCCTCAAGGGCATGAGCACCAAAGGCACCTAAAACAATAGAAAGGGCGGTAAAGATAATTCCCGCAAGAGCAAAATTTTTGTGTTCAATCCGCATGAGCTAAGAGGTACAATTTGTATTTTCGCAGCACTACGAAGGTACAAAATTAAGCCACCATGCGTGAACTTTTAATTATAGGAGCTGGTCGTTCTGCCAGCAGTTTGATCAACTATCTACTAGACAAATCAGCCTCAGAAAATTTGAACATCACCATAGGCGATCAGTCTATACAAGCCGCTCAAAAGTTCACCGATGGGCACCCTAATGCGAGAGCTATCATGCTCGATGTCTTTAACGAAAAAGACCGCAGAGCTGCGGTTCAAAGTGCAGACTTGGTGATTTCCATGCTTCCCGCTCGTTTTCATATAGAGGTGGCCAAAGACTGTTTGGAGTTTGGCAAACATATGGTTACCGCCTCTTATGTGAGCGATGAAATGCTCAGTTTAGATACTAAGGCCAAGTCTAAAGGTTTGGTTTTTATGAATGAAATTGGCTTGGACCCAGGGATAGATCATATGAGCGCCATGCTTGTCATCGACAGAATTCGCGATAATGGTGGAAAAATGTTGCTTTTTGAGTCCTTTACCGGAGGCTTAATTGCTCCGGAGAGCGACAACAACCTCTGGCATTACAAGTTCACTTGGAATCCGCGTAATGTGGTTGTAGCTGGTCAAGGTGGTGCTGCGGAGTTCATCCAAGAAGGCACCTACAAATACATTCCCTACCACAGACTCTTTAGAAGAACCGAGTTCTTAGACATAGAAGACTACGGCCGATTTGAAGCCTACGCCAACCGTAACTCACTTAAATATCGCGAGGCCTACAGCTTGGAAGACGTATTGACCTTATACAGAGGCACCATAAGGCGTGTTGGCTTTAGCCGCGCTTGGAATATGTTTGTTCAGTTGGGCATGACAGACGATAGTTATCATCTGCAGAACACAGAAACAATGACCTATCGGGAATTCGTAAATTGCTTTTTACCCTACTCGCCTACAGATTCCGTCGAACTAAAGATGCGCCACAACTTAAAGATCGATCAGGACGACGAGATGTGGGACAAACTCATGGAATTGGATCTCTTTAACAACAAAAAGACCATCGGCATTAAAAATGCTACTCCAGCGCAAGCCCTGCAAAAGATCTTGATGGACAAATGGACCTTAGACGATAACGATAAGGACATGATAGTAATGTACCACAAGTTCGGTTACGAACTAAACGGCAAGCGCAAACAAATAGACTCCAATATGGTTATCATTGGAGAGGATACTGTAGAAACGGCCATGGCCAAAACAGTTGGACTGCCGGTAGCCATAGCCGCTTTAAAGATCTTAAATGGTGAAATCACTACTCCAGGAGTACAGATTCCTATTGCTAAAGAAGTCTACGAGCCTATTCTAAAAGAACTCGAAGATTACGGCATAGTATTTAAAGAGAACTTTACCGATTACTTGGGCTATAACCCAGACAATATCGCCGGTTAATCACGGCTCCCCATAAACATCATAATAAAGTAGACCAAAGTCGCTAAAGAGCCTAAGGCAGCTACCACATAGGTACGGGCAGCCCATTTTAGAGCGTCTTTAGAACCGGCATACTCTTGCTGGGTCACCATATTTTCGCGCTCCAACCAAGCCAGCGCTCTGTTAGAAGCATCGAATTCCACGGGCAAAGTGATAAAGGCAAACAATGTGGTTACGGCAAAGAGTCCGATACCAACACTAAATACGGCAGTACCAAAAGCACTCCCGGCAGAGGCAAGCACCAAGCCTGCAATTATAACAATGTTAGACAATTTACTCGCAATCCCAACCGCAGGTACGATCTTAGAACGCATAGTAAGCCAAGAATAGGCTGTGGCGTGTTGTACGGCGTGCCCTACTTCGTGTGCGGCCACAGCAGCAGCAGCAGCGTTACGCTGATTGTAGACTCCTTCACTAAGGTTAACCGTCTTCTTTAAGGGATTGTAATGGTCTGTAAGCATTCCAGGCGTAGAAATGACCTGAACATCGCGAATGCCGTGATCGTCTAGCATCTTCTGGGCGATCTCAGCTCCGCTCATCCCATTTTGCAAACGCACCTTGGAATACTTTTTAAACTTGCTTTTTAGGGTGTTGCTCACATACGCACTTACCAAAAAGATAATTCCACCCAGTATATAATATCCTAACATTCGTGTCTTGTTTAATTCAATTAAAGATACAAATAGACAGCAAATTTGCTGCCAAATTTTAAAGTGGAATTTTTGTCAGGCTTTTAGTCGCGTCTGGTCAGATAGGCACGCTGTACCACCCTAACCGGATAGCTTTTTACTTCGGGAATTTCTTCGGATGTACCCCCGCTAATTTCAGCTTTATCAGTTTGCACCATAGTGATCTCGAAGATCATCCGCCTGTCTGTAAAGAATTCTTCTCGTGTTGTGATAAGATTGCCCTGCACTTCAAAGATGCTGATCAGGGTTTGACCTACCAAGCGGGCATCTAATACAATGTCATTCTGCTCATCAACCCGATACAACCCTTTGTTGGCATCTACTGTTTTGAGCAAATATTGCCGCGGAGCTTGTCCCTGATACCCTAAAACATAGTTATACACACCTAAAGTATCGGTAGCAGATAGCTCAAAGCTCATGTCGATTTCTTGAACATTGCTGCCATTATCTATGGTCAGCTTTCCGCTATATCGACCAAAAAAGTCGTCTGGAAATTTCACGGAATCTGCAGGCATGTCTTGTCCAAACATACAAGTTGTAGTAAACAAGAAGAGCAGAATTCTCATTAGCCTACAATGTTTACGATCTTACCAGGAACAACAATTACCCGTTTAGGAGTGCGGCCTTCCAGATACTGCTGTGTCTTCTCGTCTGCTAGAACAGCAGCTTCTATTGCAGCTTTATCCATATCCATAGGTAGCTCCATGGTAAAGCGCATTTTCCCGTTGAAAGAGATCGGGTAAGCCTTTGTGCTTTCTACCAAGTAGGCCTCGTTAAACTCCGGATACTGCACTTTAGATATTCCCTCTTCGTGGCCTAGTTTTGCCCAAAGCTCCTCTGCGATATGTGGCGCATAAGGAGAGATCAATACGGCTAAAGGCTCCAAAATAACCCGACTATTACATTTGCTTGCTGTTAATTCGTTAACGGCGATCATAAAGGTGGAGACGGAAGTGTTGAAGCTAAAGGCCTCAATGTCTTCTGTCACCTTTTTGATAGTCTTGTGCAAGGTCTTAAGCTGCTCCGCTGTAGGTTCTGTATCTGTGGCATTAAAACTACCTTCTGGCCCGCTGTGGTAGAGTTTCCAGAGTTTTTTTAAGAAACTATGAACTCCAGTTATACCAGCAGTATTCCAGGGTTTGGCCTGCTCTAAAGGTCCTAAGAACATCTCGTACATACGCAGGGTGTCTGCCCCATATTGCTCGCAGATATCGTCTGGATTTACTACGTTGAACCAACGCTTAGACATTTTTTCTACTTCGCGGCCAACGATGTATTTCCCGTTCTCCAATTCAAATTCGGCATCCGCAAATTGGGGCTGCCACTTTTTAAGAGCTTCCACATCTAACTCATCCGAAGCATTTACCAAGTTCACATCTACTCTGAGAGCATCGGTGTCTATGTCTTTGGCCAAACCTGCAGACACATAGGTGTTTGTCCCCTTTTTTCTGTAAACAAGGGCGCTAGTTCCAAGGATCATCCCTTGGTTGATCAGTTTTTTAAACGGCTCATCTACCTTAATGAATCCGCGGTCGTACAAGAACTTCACCCAAAAACGACTGTACAACAAATGCCCTGTGGCGTGCTCGCTTCCTCCAATGTAGAGGTCTACGTTCTGCCAATAATCTAATGCAGCCTCGCCGGCAAAATCTTCCGTGTTCTGAGCATCCATATAGCGGAAAAAATACCAACTACTCCCCGCCCAACCTGGCATGGTGTTAAGCTCTAAAGGGAAAACAGTCATATGATCCACTTTATCGTTAGCAACCACCTGATTATTCTCGGTATCCCAAGCCCAAACATCGGCGCGACCCAAAGGTGGATCTCCGTCTTCTGTTGGCAAATACTTCTCTACCTCTGGCAACACCAAGGGAAGGTGTTCACTAGGTATCATTTGCGGCAAACCTTTCACATAATAGACCGGAAAAGGTTCTCCCCAATAACGCTGTCTGGAAAAGACCGCATCGCGGAGTCTGTAATTGATCTTGCGCTTACCACTACCCAAAGCCTCTAACTTATCGATTACTGCATTGAAAGCCTCTTTATAAGGCATGCCACTCACAAAGTCACTGTTGGTGATCACGGTGCCTTCTTTATCTGTGTGAGCCTCCTCTGATACGTCTACATCTTGAAAAATGTTGACTATAGGAATATTAAAATGCGTAGCAAAGTCCCAATCGCGCTGATCTCCACATGGAACAGCCATAACCGCGCCGGTTCCATATCCGGCAAGTACATAATCGCCAATCCAGATAGGCACAGGCTCTTCTGTTAGCGGATGTTTGGCGTAGGCTCCGGTAAAGACTCCAGTAATATTTTTAACATCGGCCATACGATCGCGTTCCGAACGCTTAGCCGTGGCAGCAATGTATTCTGCTACCTCTTTGCGCTGCTGATGCGTGGTTATTTTGCCAACCAGATCGTGTTCTGGCGCCAAAGTAACAAAGGTCGCTCCGTAGATGGTATCTGGTCGCGTGGTAAAGACCTCTATGGGAGCATCGGCTATGTTTACATCGTCTGAAATGACCTTGAAGATCACCGAAGCACCTTCTGATTTACCAATCCAGTTTCGCTGCGATTCTTTTAGGGAATCTGTCCAGTCAATAGTATCCAACCCTTGCAGTAAACGTTCTGCATAGGCAGAGATACGCATGCTCCACTGCAGCATTTTTTTGCGAATCACAGGGAATCCACCGCGCTCGCTCACCCCGTTCACTATCTCGTCATTGGCCAGAACAGTTCCTAAACCTGGGCACCAGTTGACCTCGGTCTCTGCCAAATAGGCCAAGCGGTACTGCAAGAGTACTTTTTGCTTACGCTCGTCACTGTAGTTGTTCCAGGTCTCTGCCGTGAATGGAACCACCTCGTTGTCACAACGCGCATTGATGCCGACATTTCCTTCTTCTTCAAAGACCTTAACCAGCTCACTGATAGGATAGGCTTGTTCGTGCGATTTACAATACCAGCTCTCGTAGAGTTGTTGGAAGATCCACTGGGTCCAGCGGTAGTATTCCGGGTCCGAAGTTCGCACCTCGCGTGACCAGTCAAAAGAGAAGCCCATCTTGTCGAGCTGCTCACGGTAACGCGCAATATTTTCTTTGGTGGTGATGGCTGGGTGTTGCCCAGTCTGAATTGCGTATTGCTCGGCGGGTAGCCCGAAGGAGTCATATCCCTGCGGATGCAAAACATTAAATCCTTTATGACGTTTGTAACGCGAGTAGATATCACTGGCTATATATCCTAAAGGATGTCCTACGTGAAGTCCAGCTCCTGAAGGGTAAGGAAACATGTCCAAAACATAATATTTCGGATCGGCTGTTTCATTAGATGCCTTAAAGGACTCTTGGTCTGCCCAATACTGTTGCCATTTTTGTTCGATGGCGTTAAAGTGATAACTGCTCATTGCCAGATTTTATGCGCGAATTGGTAATTTTCTAATTGCCTAAAAACAATAGCCGCAAAGTTAAAAATTATTGTGCCAATAGCCCACAGGAAATCCGCAGTAAAATTGGGCCTTTAGAAATTCAAACAGACGAAAACCAAAACTTTAGACGTTATTAAGGCAGCCTCCAAAAAAGGATGTATTTTTACCTCTAGTAAAGCCCAAGCCCGATATGAGTTCCAAATACGAAAAGTTCCAAAAAAGACGCCTGATCTCATCTTACTTCTCTGTAGTTCTGAGTATCACCTTGGTCTTGTTCCTTTTGGGAATGTTGGGGCTCATCGTATTGAACTCCAAACAAGTGGGCGACTATTTTAAAGAGCAGATTCCCTTTTCGGTTTATTTGAAAGACGATGCTAAAGAAGCCGATGTGACCCAGCTACGACAAGGCTTAGCCATGGCAGATTATGTAAAATCTGCCACCTATGTTTCCAAACAGCAAGCGGCAGAGGCACATGCCGAGGCTATAGGTGAAGACTTCATGGATTATCTAGGGTACAATCCGCTGCAAAACAGCATTGACGTATACCTCAACGCGGACTACGTAACTGCCAATACCTTTGAAGAAATTACCAACGAACTCTTAGACAAACCCTTTGTAGAAGAGGTAGAATACGACAAACCTTTGGTAGAAAAATTGGAAAGCAATGTTAAACGCATAAGCCTTTGGATGCTTGTGATTACAGGTGTTTTCTTGGTTATCGCCGTATTGCTTATAAATAGTTCTATCAGACTTTCGGTTTATGCCAAGCGTTTTACAATCAAGACCATGCAAATGGTTGGAGCCACCAAAGCCTTTATTCGCAGACCATTTATTTGGCAAAACATAAAACTTGGATTACTCAGTGCGATCTTGGCCATGGCAGGCATGTTGGGGGTGTTATATTACCTGCAAAAGAGCTTTGCCGAACTCAACCTATTAGACGATAAGCTACTACTAGGCGGTCTTTTTGGTGGAGTACTTGTCTTTGGGTTCCTGATCTCTTGGGCAAGCACTTATTTTGCAACGCAACGCTTTTTAAACCTGCGTATAGACGAGCTTTACAACTAAAGCTGCAGTATGCGAAAAACAGTTTTAATAATCTTTGGAACACTCTTAGCCTTTATCTTACTTTGTGTCTTGCTCTTGGAGCTGTTGGTAATAAGAGACACCCAACCTCATGATTGTTTGGTAAAACAGGTCAAAATAACGGCGGTAGAAGCAGGTAGTGATTTTGATATTTTTATTACTGCGGATACGGGCCAGCGCTACTATATCAATCGGGGGCTAGAACAAGGTCTGACGTTAAATTCTTTGAAAAAGACCACTTTGAACCGGACCGCTAGCGTACATTTAGCTAAATTTGCCCTTGGAGTGTCCAATCATATCTCGCAGTTGCAAGTAGGAGATTCCATAATTTTTACAGAATTCAAGTAAATGGGAGAACAAAAACGTAAACAACAGTCCAAGCCTCAGTTTGTCTTTAACAAAAAGAACTATCGCTTTATGTTGATCGGGCTAGCCTGTATCGCTCTAGGTTTTATTCTTATGGCAGGTGGCGGCAGTGACGATCCTAACGTTTTTAATCCAGACATCTATCACTGGCGAAGAATCCGTTTAGCCCCATTCTTGGTTTTACTTGGCTTTGGGATCGAAGTATACGCCATCTTACTCAAAACAGACAAGGAGCAATAATTCATGGAGCTTCTAGACGCTATTATTCTTGGGATCATTCAGGGATTCACCGAATTTTTACCTGTGTCTTCCAGCGGCCATTTGGAGCTTGGAAAAGCTATTTTGGGCGGCAATGCAGTGCCGGAAGAGAGTTTGTTATTTACTGTTGTCTTGCACTTTGCAACAGCCCTGAGTACTATAGTTGTTTTTAGAAAAGACATTTGGGAGATCTTAAAAGGTCTGCTGAGCTTTAAGTGGAACGAACAAACACAATTCTCTTTAAAAATTGTGATCTCCATGATCCCCGCTGCCTTGATCGGGTTTTTCTTTGAGTCCGAATTGGAAGCATTTTTTGGTGGAAATATCGCCTTTGTCGGAGCCATGCTCTTGCTAACGGCTGCGCTTTTATTTCTGGCCGATCGCGCGAAGAATACCCTTAAGCCCGTTTCTTATAGCAATGCTTTTGTAATTGGAGTTGCCCAAGCAGTGGCCATGTTGCCAGGTATTTCTCGCTCAGGTTCGACCATAGCTACTTCTGTACTCTTGGGTAATGATAAAGGAAAAGCTGCGCGTTTTTCATTTTTAATGGTCATTCCGCTGATCTTTGGAAAGATCGCTAAAGACATTTTAGACGGAGCTTTGAGCAGCCCGGATACTCAATTCGTAGTTTTAGGCGCCGGATTCATCACTGCTTTTATCTGTGGGATCATTGCCTGTACTTGGATGATACAACTGGTAAAGAAATCTAAGCTCACCTATTTTGCTATCTATTGCCTTTTGGTAGGACTCCTTGCCATAGGCGTGAGTTATTACTAAGATGACCGGACAAGACTTTTTAGACGGACAACTACTGCTAATAGACAAACCTCTGGAATGGACTTCCTTTCAAGTGGTTAACAAAGTGCGATGGCTTATTAGAAAGCAATTCGGCTTTAAAAAGATCAAAGTAGGGCATGCCGGAACTTTAGACCCATTGGCCAGTGGTTTACTGCTGATCTGCACCGGAAAGTTTACCAAGCGCATCACGGAGTTTCAAGCGCAGCATAAAGAATACACCGGGACCTTTACCCTTGGAGCTACCCGCCCGAGTTTTGATATGGAAACCGAGATCGATCAGGAATTTGACCTGAGTGGATTAACTGAGGCTGCTATAGAAGCTGCGACTCAACAATTCCAAGGAACCATAACCCAATATCCTCCAATTTTCTCCGCAGTAAAACAAGACGGAAAACGTCTCTACGAACTCGCCCGGAAAGGACAACAAATAGAAATAAAACCCAGAGAAGTTGAGATCCTGCACTTCTCTTTAAGTCGAATAGCGCCGCCAGAGGTGGATTTTATAGTGCAATGCAGTAAAGGAACCTATATAAGATCTCTAGCCAATGATTTTGGTAAGGCTTTAGACAATGGGGCATATCTTTCTGCCTTAAGACGCACTAAAATTGGGACCTACAGCGTTGAAGATGCAATGGACATAACCGCATTCGAAGATTACATAAGTAGTTTGTAATTAAGTTTTTACCCGCAATTCAGCTTATATTAGCAATACGAATTCAGCCCCATGAAGTACACTCCGTCTTTAAAAGCTTTTATACTCTCGTTCCTGATCACCGGGAACTTGGCACTATTGCTTTGGGGTTTTCAGATCAGAAAAAAAGTAGCAGAAGATCGGCAGACCGAATACGATATAGAGCTGCTGGCAGACCTTTTAGAAGAAGAACTCCAAGAAGAAACCACAGCTTCTGCGCAGCAAACTAAAACCCACAAGGCCTTTAACGAGACCCGCAAAGAGCTCACTGCCTTAAGCAACCAATCTCAAGAAGATCAAGACGATTTTGACCAACGCCTAAAGGCGCTAGATCAAGCCATTAAAGATGTAGAGAGCGCCAAAGACAATCCAAGTTTTGAAAAAACGGACCCTTACGAGGCTCCAGAAAAAAAGGTAGTAGATGGCAATGAAAGCAATACTAGTATCCGCTATCGTCTGGTTGACCGCAATGCCTTATATGTTCCCAACCCGGTCTATACCTGCGCTGCCTCCGGAACCGTGGTAGTAAACATCAGTGTAGACGCAAAAGGACGGGTCATTGCGCAAAGTATAAACGAGAATTCCAGCAGCACCACTAACGGTTGTCTCTGGGATGCTGCTTTAGACTATGCCTCTCAAACTGTATTTTCTAAAGCGCAAAGAAACAGCCAACTCGGCAGTATCACCTATTATTTTCCCGGTCAGGGTTAGAGCAGTTCCAAAAGATCTGCTGCTATGGCTTTACCCTTATCCTTATTGTACCAAACTTGCAAGTCTTGTTTGAATTCTGGAGTGAGTTTTCCGTGTTCTGCCTTAAAGATGTTGACCATGGCCGTTGCCGGAGTTGGTCTTGGCCCCCAGCTGCCCAATAGCTCTTTACGGGTATTGTCAAAAGCGATAAGTTTAGGGATAGATCGAGCGCCTTGGGTCAGAAAAGCATCCATCAATTCTAAATTCTCATCGCGTAATAGGATCTTGAGCTCGATATTGGGATTTTCCTGGACAAAGGCATCCATGATGGGCGTGGCATGAGCTGCATCTCCACACCAGCTTTCCGTTAGAACCAGCCAAGTTAGGGGCTTATCTCTTTTGGCAATTTGCGCTCGAGTAGCCTCGTCCAATTTAAAGGTTTTGGCCCAGCGTTTCATTCGTCTGTCGTTTAAGAGCGTGTATTGCGCCAAAGACTCCGTGACTTCCGGACCAGTATTGGTATCGTTTTCCACGTGTTGCTTAACCAATTCCTTGTACTCTTGATAACTCATAGCCTTCTCTAGCCCTTGCTGAATTAAATCCAATGTTGGGGTTTCCATGATACTTTCCATAGCCAATCAGACGCAAATAAAATAAAAAACTTACTACCTTGATCGTTCCTAAGAACAATCCTAATTATTCGATCATGGATAAAATCAATCGATGCGCTTGGTGTGGGGATGATCCGCTCTATGTGAAGTACCACGACAAAGAGTGGGGAACCCCTGTTTACGACGATGATACCCTTTTTGAATTCCTGATCTTAGAAACCTTTCAGGCGGGATTGAGTTGGATCATCGTGTTGCGCAAACGCGAAAACTTTAGGCGCGCTTTTGACCGTTTCGACTATAAGAAGATTGCCAAATACGGAGAAGATAAGGTAGCTGAGCTATTATTGAACCCGGGAATTATCCGCAACAAACTCAAAGTAAGAGCAACAATTAGCAACGCCCAAGCCTTTATGAAGGTTCAAGAGGAGTTTGGAAGTTTTAGCGATTATATATGGGGGTTTACCGAGGGCAAACCAATAACCAACAGTTATAAGAGTTTAAAGGAAGTTCCTGCCAACACTCCCTTAAGCGATACCATTAGTAAGGATCTTAAAAAGCGCGGGTTCAAATTTGTGGGCACAACCGTGATCTACGCTCATATGCAAGCCACAGGCATGGTCAATGACCACCTTACTTCTTGCTTCAGATACAAGGAGGTCTAAAACCTATTCCTTCTCCTTTAATAATTCGTATTGGGCTTTGTAGGTCTGCGCCAAGTCAAATTCTTTAAGCGCCTCTAGTGTTTCTGCAAATCGAAGATATTCGATAGCTTCAGGCTTTTCGTTAAGGGCAAACAGCTTGACATACCATTTCTTCGCTTCAGTATAATTCTTTTCTAAGAAACGTCCACTGGCTAGTTTTTGATAGACCTGAGCAGAATGATAACCTTGAGCCACCACGTCTTCGTATACTGCTAACACATCGATCTGGGTTGAGGAGACTGCAGGTCCTTGCTGGTTATCGGCCTGGGCTAAAGCTCCACAGGAAAACAGGGAAAGTGCGAGTAAGCAAAGATACTTTGACATATACAGGGATGAATTTGAAAGCAAATTTCTGCCAAAACTGTGAAGTTTAATAGATTAAACCTCTTATTCACAGTATTGTAGGAAACTACGGCAAGGTACGAATTTTAAAGTAAATCTTCTGGCGCAGTCGCCTGCCAATTTTTACGGAGAAACCCCAAACCCCTCACCAATTTGGTAAGGGGTAGCGATTTGTTCTATTGCTTTATGAGTTTACGCTGTACGGATCCGAATTCACCCTTAAAAGTGACTATAAGTGTGCCGCTCCAGATTGGATTGAGGTCTAGTTGTATCACTCCGTTGCTGCTTTGTACTGCGGATGTGTACAATCGCTGTCCGTAAATGTTGTGGATCTCAACACTTACTGGTCCTCCGATATTATTGAGTCTAAAATTGACACGATCATCGGCCGGGTTTGGATAAGGCCCTATAATGTTGTTATCTGCCCACTCGGCAGCAGAGAGGGTAGCCACGTCTATGGTCCAATAACCCTCTGGCGCAACTATGGGTCTGGTTAGTTGTTTGCCAGAATTGGCCTCTGCCCAGATATAATATTCAATATCCACATCAGAAGGGATCGTCAAATTGGCTGTCCAATCGTCTCCTCCAGCCGGAGTCATATCGATCTCATTATAAGCGCCAGCTCCTGTTTCTCGCCAAAATACCTTAGCCTGATTGATGCCTGAGTTGTGTTTGATCATAGCGTCAAAAACCACATTGAGTCCTTCTGTAGCTTCTGCCACAGGCTGGTGCACTATCCACAAAGGCTCGGCCACACCAATAGAATGCGTGATGCAATGAATCGCTCCAAATAGAGCTATCAAGTTCTCTCCGGAGTTATCCACATCTATACCCACCACATTGTACCCTGGTAATAATTCTTCATATTTGGCCAAGGCAGGCCCATCTACTGCTGGTCGATAGGTAGGCACTATAACTGTTCCGTTGATAAAAACAGAATTCGAATAGGTTCTATAATAGCCTCCGGTATCTGGATAATTGCCTCCCACACTTGGCGGCGCGTCTATCCATTCGACCTTGTAAGGCGTTCCAAAAGGCGAGTTGAAATTGCTCAAAACATAATCGATATTGGCTTCGATCTGTGGGCCGTCGGCCACGCCAGGAGGATATTTACTTACAAGCAAGGTTTCCTCATCTAGCAACTTCATATGCATGTCGATATGATGGATTAGATCGTAATCCAACATATCCATTTTAATATAATTAGAGATGCCCATATAATCGAGCATGATATCATCTATCTGAGCTTCTGTTTTAGGGCTTACACCGTAAGGGTTCCCTGGCTCATTCTCTTCTAAGATAAGCTTAGAGGCAAATCCGTTACCCAGACCGTCGCTCATAAAGTTACCTCCCGTGTTGACAAGGTCGTTAGTGCCAGAATCGGTAATATAGATAGGGCTGCCAGTATAGGTAGCATGGGCAGAAGGAATAACATCGTCCAATGGCCGCGGTCTGTTGTAAATCCAGTCTACCAAGGCTCACTCGCCTACATCGTCTGAGTAGACAGTGTTCCCAGCGTAATCGCGGATCCAGATACTGTTCCAGGGTTGATCTAAAAAGATCACATTGGTCAAATCAACACCGTTTGATGATAAATAAGAGGCTACGGAGGCTTCATTTTGGGTCACAATGATCACTTTTGCCTCTTCTACGGCAGCTGCCACTATTTGGCGTAGTATGTTTGGAAAAGCAGGTTCCCAAGTAATCACAAGATACTCGATCTCTTCCCATTCGGCCATTGTTCTAACCGCTGAACTGGGTGGAGGGGTTGGAATCGCACTTGCAAAGGTCATTTCACTGACCAATAGCGATTCTTCTTCTGTAATGTAATTGGGTAAAGGGGAATCGGATTGTGAAAATCCAACAAAAGGCATGGCAAGTATAAAGGCCAAAGCCATTATTTTTTTGATAGGGGTCATAGCGCTTTAGTTTAAGTAGGACTCGAATATACTGATTTTCAGCGGAAATACTAAGAGAACTACTCCTTGAGATATTCTAAAAAGTCTGCACGTACTATCTCTCTAGCCCCCAAACTCGCCAAATGATCTGTATACATCTGACAGTCAATCAGCTTGTAATTCTGCTCCAAAAGTGATGCTGCTAAAAAGCTGAATCCAACCTTAGAGGCATCGGATCGTTTTGAGAACATACTTTCTCCGCAGAAAACCTTGAACTCCGGCAGGTCAATGCCGTAAAGTCCACCAACCAATTCGTCTTGATACCAAACCTCAACGCTATGGGCATGTCCCATTTGATGCAATTCTATATAGGCCTGAACCATTTCTTCGGTGATCCAGGTGCCTAACTGATCGGGTCTGGGTGCAGCCCCACAAGCACGAATCACTGCTTCAAAACAGGTGTTTTGGGTTATTGCAAAGCCACCTGTTCGAATAGACTTACGCAAACTTTTAGACCGTTTAAACTCAGCAGGAAACAAAACCATCCGCGGATCTGGACACCACCATAAAGGTGGGTCGCCATCTGAGAACCAGGGAAAGATCCCAGAGCGATACGCCAGCAATAAACGCTGCGGCTTTAAATCTCCACCTAGAGCCAATAAACCATCTGCTCTGGCCTCAGTTGGGTCCGGAAATCTCAAGGATTGATCTAAAAAATGGAGCATGACGAATCTACTAACTGTCGGATATTGCGAATGTTAGAAATTTTTATAACCTTTACAAAACCTAAAGTGGTAGGTTTTTTTTAATTTATTTGAGTTTGCCATTTTAGTAACCTAAAACCAACGAAACTAACCCTGCTTCTGGCGGGGTTGTTTTATTTTACAGCAGTAATAAGCCTGCAATAAAAACTGCACTACCCACCAACATAATGATCAAAGTATAAGGTAAGATCTCTTTGGCTTTGAGTTTGGTGATTCCCAAAAGCGGTAAGGCCCAAAAGGGTTGTAACATATTGGTGATCTGATCCCCGTATGCCAAGGCCATTACTGCTTTTGGCAATGGCACGCCAAGCTGCATGGCCGATTCGATAACGATAGGGCCTTGCACAGCCCATTGGCCACCACCACTGGGCACAAAGATATTGACCAATCCAGCGCTAAAGAAAGTAAAGATAGGAAGCGTGGTCTCATTGGCAATGGACACAAAAAAGTCTGCAATTTGCCCTACCATGCCACTCTCTGCCATAATCCCCATGATCCCAAAATAGAGTGGGAATTGTATCAAAATACCCGCCGCGCCCTTTATAGCTTCTTCTACAGCTGCCAAGAACGAATTGAACGATCCGTGAAGCAGTAGCGCCATCCCAAGCATAAAGAAGTTCAGCATATTGGGGGTTAAAGTTAGTTGCAGTAGTTGCGATCCGTATTGGTATAGAAAAGTACCCAACACAAGTAGCCCGACTCCACGACCAAACCACAAGGAAGCGTCTAAGCGCTCGGCAGCTCCCTCGGCCTGTTGCGCAGTTGTCTCTAAACTATATGGTCTAACATGAACCTCAGTGTGGGGGGCGTGCTTAGATAGCCGATAGAATACCAGTGGAATTAGAATGAGTAATAGTGCAAATAGCAAGAGGTTCCACCAGCTGAAAATAGTTGCACTGCCCGGAATGGCATCTGGTAGTTGCGCCAACACAGCTGTATCTGAAATACCTGCCATGATCTGCTGTAAATGTCCGGATTCGGCTACTTTTAATGGAGCGGAACCACTTATGCCGCCATGCCAGATCATCAATCCGCAGTAACCTGCAGCTCCAACAAGTGGATAATTGATCTTAAAACCGCGTTGGGTAGAAGCTTCTGCTACCTTTCTAGCCATAATGGCTCCGAAGATCAATCCCAACCCCCAATTAAAAAAGGAGACCAAAAGCGTACTTACGCTTACCAGCAAGACCGCCTGCGCCGTATTGCTGACCAAACCCGTTAGGCCCTGAATGAGTCGATTCATGGGCGCGCTGAGCACCAGAATATGACCCAATACCAATATGAGCATCATTTGGTAGCCAAAAACCAATAGGTCCTTGTTCCAGATACCCCGCTCCCAGTAAGAGAGCAATTCTAAAAAATGAGATCCTTCTGCGGGGGCAGGAGTTGTGAGTAAGGCCAGAACCAAGGTGGTCAAGGTAAGCAGCACCGCAATAGTAAAGGGTGCCGGCAAAAACCGTTTAAAGATGACCTCTATGGTTCGGGTAAAGCCCACTTAAGCTTTTGGCTTAAAAGGGGAGATCGTCGTGATCTTCCTCGCTAAACTCGCTAGTTGGCTCAAAGGCATCGGCCGGTGGTATAGGCGGCATGTCTGAAGGGAGGTCGGCCTCCATGCGCTCAATACGCCATCCTTGGATAGAATTGAAATACTTAGTTTCTCCTTGTGGATTCACCCATTCGCGACCTCTAAGGTTAATACTGATCTTAACAGATTCCCCGACTTTAAAGTTGTTCAATAGGTCTGTCTTATCCTGAACGAATTCTATCATTAAATGCTGCGGATACTGCTCTTCTGTAGTGAGCACTACTTCGCGTTTTCTGAATCCGTTAGAACCGTAGGTTTTGGTTTCGTCTATGAGTTTTAAAGTTCCTTGTACTTCCATAATCTTACTTTGATAAGAGCACTTTCCAGGCGTCTGAAACGGCTCCTTTGGCGATATAATTTTTTGCTAGTTGATGTTTTTGCTCACGATCTCCTTGGATCAAAACCTCCGGATGAAAGGCCTCCATAAAGCTGGCGCTTTCAACCTCGGTAGGCAATTGTTCTACATTGCCCAATTGACCCAGATCGTTTCCGCTTAAAATAGTACTCAAACGGATCTGCTCCGGAATCTGATCCACACCAATACCAAGTGTGCTCAATGGTTTAGGCACCTCGAACATTCCAGTCTTTGCCCGGCTGTACCAATTACCACCCATACGAGCCACCGTGTCTATCTTAGCGGCATCGATACGACCTTCATTGTCTAAGATCTCTTCTTTTATGTGCATGCGAACTACCTGCGCGATCACAAGGTTTCCCGCTCCGCCTTCTTCTCCCAAGGCAACCACATTTAGCACCTTGCATTCGAGCTGAACAGGCGCTTCTGCAACGCGCGGAGGAATGACAAGTTCGGAGGGTAACTCGGTAAGACCGGCTTTCACGAACTCGTTCACTCCTTTAGGGTATTCGGTAGAAGAAAGTGACATTTGTTGCACCATGTCGTAGTTGACAATATTGATCACAACTTCTGGCACATCCAAGACATTCTCTAGGGTGTGTTTTACGGTATTGTCCCTAACTCTGCGAGCTGGTGAAAAGATCACTACGGGTGGATTGGCGCTGAACACATTGAAAAAACTGTAAGGCGAAAGGTTAACCTTTCCGTCTTTATCTACCGTACTTGCAAAAGCGATTGGACGCGGAGATACCGAGGCCAATAAAAAACCATGCAATTTGCCCGTTGAAATGTTTTCCGGATGTATTGTAAGCATGGCTACAAAGGTAATTATTCTCTTAGGTGAATCACAAAAAAGGGGGCTAAATCCGTACAATAATTTCAACATAATTACATTATATTTAGCCAGAGACAGCTCAGGCTATGGAGATAAATACTCGTTTTACGCGCAGAGCGATCATCGTGTTCACTTTGGTCATTGTAGGGATAGTTGGCTACAACACCTATTTGTTCTACAATCAGCTCAAAGACAACGAACGCGACAAGATGCAGATCTTTGCCAAGGCCTTACAAGAAATGGCAGAGACCAGCACTGATGAACTAGGCACGGACCAGAGCCCGCTGATCATTGAGGTCATTAGAAGCAATACTACTACGCCGCTCATTCTTTATACACACAAAGGAGATTCCTACGATTTGAGCAATATACCCCAGGGTGCACAGCTCAGCAGAGAAGAGATAGAGCAAATGGTGGAACAGTTCAAGCAAACCAACTCACCTATAGAAACGCGTTTTGAGGGAGAAGTGCTGAACACCATCTACTACGGAAACGCCCCGATTATCAACAAAGTAAAATACTATCCGCTGGCCATTTTGCTGGTCATTCTACTTTTTGTGGGATTCATTTATTTCTTTTACCAGACCACTAAATCGGCCGAACAGAATAAGCTTTGGGCAGGGATGGCCAAAGAAACGGCCCATCAGATCGGCACGCCACTATCTTCTCTTGTAGGATGGACAGAGATCTTGAAAGCAGAGAACACCAATCCGGCCTATATCGCAGAAATAGAAAAAGATATTAAACGCCTACAAACCATTACAGAAAGATTCTCCAAAGTAGGCTCTAAACCCAATTTAGAAGAGCGGGATGTGGTTAAAGAAACCCAGTTGGCCTACGACTATCTCAAAGCCCGAACTTCTAAACTGATTCAGTTCGAATTGGATCTGCCTCAGAAGAAGATCCCTGTGATGCTCAACGAACAACTATTTGGTTGGACAGTTGAGAATTTGGTGAAAAACGGAATCGATGCTATGAAAGGCAAAGGTACTATCAGCATAGAAATCAGCGAGCAACCCAAAACGGTTACCATACATATCACTGATACTGGGAAAGGAATTCCAAAAAGAAACTTCAAGAAGATTTTTAACCCGGGCTTTACCACCAAAAAACGCGGTTGGGGCTTGGGTTTGTCGCTGGCCAAGCGTATTATCGAAGAATATCACGAAGGCAACATTCGAGTGCTAAAGAGTCAAATCGACTCCGGAACTACGATGGAAATTCAACTCAAACGCCTTTAAAACGCATCTATGACCACTACTTCTAAACTCATTAGAAAAGCAGAACTCAAAACCAACTGTCCGGAGTGTTATACCACAGACGGATTGATGGTGGAATTCTATCAGCCCTATGTAAACGGCCGCTGGTATAAGCGGTTTCTTGATGAACTGAGCTCCAAGATGTATTGCACCAAATGTGAAACAGAGATCTTTCCGGTCTCTTGGACTCCAGATATTGAAAGGGTTTACGACTATCACAAAAAGAGCACCAAGATGCGCTCTTCTAAAAGGCATTGGAAACCTCTTGCCTTCATTGTAATGCTAACAGGGATCGCTTTGGTCGCGACCGCTGTTGTATTTGGATTGAATTATTTAAGCTGATCGCGAATAGCTGCGGCAGTGGCTTCAAACTCCTCTTGACTCATACTTACCTTTTCTGAAAAAGTCATCTCGCCCATGTGATTCAAAGGGATAAGATGCACGTGTACATGCGGAACTTCTAGTCCTATCACCGCCATTCCCACACGTTTACACGGAATTGACTTACCGATAGCCAAAGCCACTTCCCGAGAGAATGCCATAAGGCCTTGGTAGGTCTCTTGATCCAGATCAAAGATCTTGTCGACTTCTTTTTTGGGAATGCAGAGGGTGTGTCCTTTGGCATTCGGATTGATATCTAAGAATGCATAAAATTCTTCGGTTTCGGCGATCTTATAAGAAGGGATTTCGCCTTGAACGATCTTAGTAAAGATACTGGCCATAGGTCTGTTGTTTATCGGAATCTAAAAATAGCAAATAAAAAAGCCCCGTTAAAGAACGAGGCTATATAATTTATGTGGAAGGATCTATGCTCCTCTGGTGATCTCCATGATCTCGAACTTCACTGCGCCATTTGGCACTTGAACCTCGGCAATCTCTCCCACTTTCTTACCTAACAACCCTTTGCCGATAGGCGAATCTACAGAGATCTTTCCGCTTTTTAGATCGGCCTCACTTTGAGCAACCAATTTATAGGTCATCTTGGCATTGTTCGCTGTGTTCTTAATGGTAACAGTAGAGTGCACCAATACTTTAGATGTGTCTAACTGAGACTCGTCGATAAGTCGCGCTCCGGCCAAGGTCTCTTCTAGCTTGGAAATTCGCATTTCCAACAAGCCCTGCGCTTCTTTAGCTGCGTCATATTCGGCATTTTCAGAAAGGTCTCCCTTATCTCTGGCCTCGGCAATAGCCTGTGAAGCCTTAGGACGCTCTACATCTTTGAGGTGATTGAGCTCCTCACGTAGTTTCTTTAATCCTTCTGCGGTGTAATAGGATACATTACTCATAACTTCATTCTTTTAACGCCCTGTAGAGGGCGCCTGTTCAAAAAACACAAAAAATCCCATGCAGCACGGGATTTCGTGTGTAAAGATACTAAATTTTTAAATTTTCAGTCAGAATACACTAATTTGCACTCCCTTGAGTTTAATAGTCAAGGATTATAAATTGTTATAAAAAATGAAAGCATTCAGATTTGTACTTTACGTAATGGCTGTTGGTTTGATGAGTGTCGGATGCAGTGGCGATGATGGCCCGCTGCGCGCCAATCCGAATCTTCCCAACATTAACGTGAATCTTACGCTAGATCTGAACCTTCCGCAGTACAATCCTTTAAACTTTCCTGGAAATTCCTTTGTAACTGGCTTACAAGGAATACGTGGTATAGTGATCTACAACATAGACAACAGTCAATATACAGCCTTCGAGATCGCTTGCCCCAATACGCCTTTAAGCGATTGTTCTACCATGACTGTGGACGGGCTTACAGCCACTTGTCCTTGTAATGGCAATCAGTACAACATCATTACCGGACAATTAACGGCAGGCGAAGGACAGTACCCGATGCTCACCTACCGTATTTCTAGATCCGGAGATCAACTTACCATCAATAATTAGAACTGGATACTCGCGCCCACTAAGAAATTAATGGTCGCCTGAGGAAAAAATCCAGCGCCTTCAATGGTAGTAACGGTTCCGGGATTACTAAAATCGTCGTCAAAGGTGAAGAAGTAGCCGTTAGATACATACTCCACGTTGAATATATTGTTCACCAACCCACTAAAGACAATGCGCTCTACTAGTGGGGCAGTTTCCCAGCTGTAGCTAATGTTCAAGTCGTTAACAAAGAAAGAATCTAACAAAGAGGCTTCACTATCAATGTTGCCCATATATTGCTCACTCACGTACTTAGACAAGAAACTAATCTGCAGATCCTCTTGTGGCATATACGTTAAAATACTTCCTGCAATCAATTCTGGAGAGAAGGAAATGTTTGTAGTACCCAAGTTTACCAATTCGCCATCGCGTGAGGTTGTAAAATCTTGGTTCTTATTGCTGCTGATTGCAATATTGGGTCGCCAGTTTAGTTTTGGAGCAATTTGTAAATTAGCCTCAACTTCCAAACCTAGGCGGTAACTTTTTCCGCTAGTGGCGCGAATCGGTTGCCCAACGTCATCCAAAGCTCCAGTCAATACCAATTGGTTGCGGTAATTCATAAAATATGCATTAGCACTGAAACTGTTCTTGCTCGCTGTATGACGCCATCCAAGTTCAAAGTCGTCTAAGGTCTCTGCAGTGGTTACGCCGTTTTCGTAATCTGCGCGTCTTGGTTCTCTATTGGCTCGTCCATAAGATGCATACAGCTGATCATTACTGTTGATTTTATAGCTCGCACCAGCCTTAGGGTTGAAAAAACTGAAGTTATCATCTACATTCAGCTCAATGAGATCTGAAGTGGTTCCATCTGCCTGATAATCGATGAACCGGCCTTGCAAATCGGCAAATACGGTCCATTGATCATCGATACGATAAGTGGCCTTGGCAAAAGTGGTGAACTCGTTCTTAGTACCTGTTCCGAAGTAGTAACGGTCGCGAATTTGAGAACCACCAGCATTCTGGGCCCAAATCACTTCTCCAAAGTGATCTCCTCCGTAGTAACTATAAAAGAAACCACCAACTATATCTACCGTATTGTCCTTGTAGTTTACAGAAGTATTGACCACGTAATAGTCGTTATCCAACCATCGGCGACGCACCAAATCTGTAGTATTGATCACTTCACCGCCGAGTTCAATTGGCGTAAATCCATAGGTCTCGAAATCTTCATCTTCACGATACTGCTCAAAGAATCCGCGGCCATAAGTATAGTTAAGCCCTACCGTAGCAGACCAGTTGTTATCAAAACGCTGGTTCCAATGCAGTTGATAGTGATCTTGCGCATAATCATCTACCTCATTGTCGTAGAACTGAATGTTTCCATTGGCATCGGTGAACTGCCCTACTGGGTTAAAAGTTCTATTGGTCTCAAGGGTTTCTCTATCAATTCCGAAGTACGCTTGATAGGTCAATTCACGACCACCAAAAGCGATAGCTTTAACCAGAGTATTCTCTCCCACATAAGCAGCTTGTAAGAAATAGGATTTTAGATCGGAAGTGGCTCGGTCTATATACCCATCCGAAGTAATATTAGATAAACGCCCTGCTATCTCCCATTTGCCATTGAGCAATCCGGTAGAGAACTTTAAAGTGTGTTTTCGAGTGTTGAAAGACCCAAAGGAGTTCGCAAATTCTCCGTTGGCCTCTTCTGAGACAGCGTCCGTCAAAATATTCAAGCTTGCACCGAAAGCGCCAGAACCGTTAGTAGAAGTTCCTACCCCACGCTGTAACTGTAGGTTCTCTACAGAAGATGCAAAGTCCGGCAGGTTCACCCAAAAGGTCCCCTGACTCTCAGCATCATTAAAAGGGATTCCGTTAAGGGTAACATTTACGCGGGAAGCATCGCTACCGCGGACGCGAATTCCGGTATAACCTACACCTGCCCCAGCATCACTATTGGTTACTACACCTGGCAAATAATTCAATAAAATTGGGATGTCTTGCCCTAAATTTCTCGGAGCAAGTTCCTCTTTGGTGACATTGCTGTGCGTGATTGGAGAGTCTGCCTCCACCCGTACAGATTTTACAAGAACCTCATCTAGAGCTTCTACTTTGGTTGTGTCAATTACTGTTTGCGCTTGTGCCATCCAGGTAGTCATTCCTGCAAATAGCACGACCATTAAACGTTTCATTCGTCTGTGGATATCTATCCGTTTTAGAGGAATAAAAAGAGGTAATTATTCTATGTTGGTTAAAAGTATTTACTGCGGATGCAGTCCATTGAAGTGGGGTTCCAGATTCGCATCAAGAACAACAACATTCGATCGTCGAGCTACGGCTTTCAACCAATAATTAGGTTAATCTCTGCTTTGAAATAATCATCACAAAGCGCGCGCAAAGGCATCTGTTCAAAATCGAACTAAAACATCCAACGCGACAAGCCAGCACCTCACTAAAAACGTCCACTGGACGTTTTCTTAACGTTCGGCTTCCTAAACGGCATTACCCGTTCCAGGTTCAATGGGTATAATCTCAGCCTTGTTTTTACACAAAGCACCCCTTTGTTGAGATCGTGATACAAAGATAAGGAAAAACTAGATTTGCGGCGGACGACGATCTGCTTTTTTTTGCGATTGTCGTTTTTTGTCTTCGCTGCGCTTTTGCTTAACCGCTCGTGGTATGCGAGTCGCTTTGCGCGTTTTTTCTGTCTTTAATCCTTGCTGCAAGAGGTTAAAGAAACGTTGGATCACCAAACGCTTATTTCGAACTTGACTCCTGGTCTCTCCGCAGTGCAATTGCAATTGCCCGTTGGAAGTTAGCCTTGAAGCCAGTCGGGTTTTTAAGAGCGTTTTCTCATCTTCGGTTAAACCCAAAGAGTCATAAAGGTTAAAGCTTAAAACAACCTTGGTCGCAACCTTATTGACATGCTGCCCTCCAGAGCCACTGGAGCGAGCCATCTTAAAATGTAATTCGCTTAAGAGTTGCGCTCTATCCATTACATATTGGGTCGGTGCTCGCGTTGTAAGAGATCGTTGACCGTCTTAACCGGGTTAAAGGTCAATAGAGGAACTTCTACAAAAATGGTATTCCAATGCGCCATAGAACCGTTCCACAATCCTGGCAATTCTAAGGCTTTTACAATATTGCCGTCTTTGTCCTTATGGGTAATAAAACCAGTGTTCGGGTCGGTAAAGGCAGAAAGATCAAACTTGTCTCCTTTGTAATCGCGAACCCCGCAAACCAGATCTACCGGATTAAAGTGGGTTGACTCGTGGAATATATTGCGCTGCGATGGATCTTTGAGATCTATCTGTGCAGATTCTACAATTTGCAAGGACTGCACGCCATCTTTATCCACAACCCAAAACGGTCCTCCGCCAGGAGATCCTGTATTTTTTACCATACCACATACGCGGGTAGGTCTGTTCAGTAAGCTCAGCAAATGCAAAATACTGTTGCTCACATCTTTAATATTGAGCTCGTTCCACATAAAGGATTTTACCTCGGTAACTAGTTCCGGGTCTATCTCCTCTTGCCGCAACTCTTTCACATAATGATGGATCTTATGTTGCAACCACAACAGCTTTCCGGCTAACATTTTCTTGTAGCCAGAGATCTCTTCCACGTACTCTTCTGCAATGACATTGTCTATATTCTTAATGAAAACAACATCGGCATTGATCTCGTTTAAGTTTTCCAATAGCGCTCCGTGACCTGCTGGACGAAATACTAGTTTCCCCTCCTTATCGCGAATGGGCTCATTGTTGATGTCTACCGCTATGGTATCTGTAGAGCTCTTTTGAAAGGAATACGAAACATGAACCTCTTTCTTGGTCTTTTTTTCAACCCGACTCTTTATACTCTCAAACGCCTCTTTGAAATACTCCACGTGTATCGGAGCAAAGGTGAAATGAACAAAGACCTCATCGCGATTAGCTGCATAGAAGCAACCTTCATAAAGTTGCTCTTCAAAAGCGGTTGTGAAGTGCTTGTTGTATTTGTGAAATGGGATTAGCCCTTTAGGCAAACGAGCAAAGTTAAGTCCCTTTTCTGACAAGAGAACCTCTGCCACAATAAGTGCACGCTGCCCTTTAGTTTTGTATTTGTAATCCGGATAGAGTTCGCGGACCGCCTTGCGCAGTGAATTAGCAAAAGCAAACTCAGAAAACGAATTCAAAAACTCCTCTAATTGAGTCAACCTGTGGTGAGCAATAAAATCTTTGAGTTTTTCCTTATCAGGATCGTAATGGGTAAGCAGCGTATTTAAGGTCTGGAACATGCGCGTGGCAGCGCCAGATGCCGGCACGAATTTGACAATATCAGAACTGTTCTTGTGTTTGTCAAAGTATTGAATATACTTCTTGCGCTCCTCAGAATTAAAATTGCTTATCCCGTTGCCGATCACTGCTGGGGTATTGATCTTGGTGGGTGGGAAACCCCTTTTAAACATCTCGAGCTGTCCTAAAACTTGTGCTTTTGACAAGCCGTGTTGCTCAATTTGTTGTTCGTCTTCTCGGTTAAAATCCATGCCGTCTTTCGCGGTATTTGTCAATTTCAAGAATGGCCGTTTCCAATCTTGTCTGTTCATCACCTTTTAGCAACAAATGGGGAGCATCTTGCTGCTTTAATCGTTCTTCAAAAATAGAAAATAGTTTTTGTCTATCGAAAGGACGGTCTCTCAAGGGATCATTTTCCCAAGGCGCATCGATATAAGTCAATAAATAAAGGTCGTAATGCATCTGGGTCAAACCCTGCTCTAATTCCGCAGGGATCTCTCCAAAATAATAGTCCGAATAACAGGCAATCTCCAAAAGGTTAGTGTCGCAGAAAAGCAGTGAATTGGCCACGGCTAAGGCTTCGTTCTCCGCGCGAATTTGTCCTTGAGCTATGGGCAGAATATCTGAAAGATCCGATCGGAAAGGATCCCTGACAACAACTTGCTCATAGTAATGACGCATGTATTCGGCCACATAAACAGTCTCATAATGAGCTGCCAGGGCTTTTGCCAAGGTGGTCTTTCCGGTAGATTCCGGGCCAACTATGGCAACCTTTATCAGCTCGCTATTTTGTTGTCTAAGTGTTTCTTCCACGCGTAATAGCCTTGAATAGCTAGAAAGGTAAAAATTAAATACTGTAAAGCAAGCATACCCCAACCTCGGTAGGCATAGAGTGGAACACTGATCACATCTGCAAAGATCCATAAGGTCCAGTTCTCCAATTTCTTGGTCGCCATATACCACATGGCAGTAAAGAATATACCAGAAGTAAAGATGTCGATGTAATTAGACGTGCCTATTGTTGTCCCAGAGGCCGTATAGACTCCATAAGTCACTGCCATGGTGAGCAAACAGAGGCCGAAACCTATCCATTTCTCACGACTGTTTGTCCGACTTACTTTTACCACCAAAGCATCGTCTTTTCGGCGTGCCCAGTTCCACCAACCGTAGATACTCATGGCCGAATAGTAGACATTCATCATCATATCGCCCAAAAGCTCATCTTGCAAAAAAATGTAGACCGTGATAACAGTCGCGACCAAGCCTGTCGGATAAACCAGAATATTTCGCTTTTTGGCGTAGATCACACTGGCAATTCCAAAGACGAAAGCCACGGCTTCCAGTACAATCAACGAGGTTGTGCGTTCGTAGTACGGAGAAAGGAAAAAATCAAAAATGGGGTTCATAGTCGCTTCTATCGCTTTTAACCATTTTTAAATATAAGACCACTTGATTCAGATCTATAAAGGCCTCTTTTACTGCGGAGTTCAACAAATCCATCACCTGGTCATAGGGCCCGTAAACCTGTGTGCTCAAAGGATTCTCCAATACAGTGAGCCCAGAAGCTCTTAAGGTTTTTATAAAGGCGATTATTGGAGCTTCAAAATCATCCTGTAAAGGGCTCAAAGTAAGTTCTACAGATACATTCATCGGTTGTGATTTTCAAATACGGTTCCCATGACCAAAAGATTAGCTCCTGCGTCATAGGCGGTTTTCATTTGTGCTTCGGAGCGAATCCCTCCACCAACAATAAGTGGCAAATTAATTGCAGCTCGTACTGCGCTAATAATCTCCGGACGTACTGGATTTAGTGCACCACTTCCAGCTTCCAGATAAACACAACGCGCTCCGCAGTACTGTGCTGCCAGAGCTACTTCGACCACGGTTTCTACATCGTCTTGCGACATGGCCCGGGTTTGGGTAACACGAGCGACCGCAGACTGATTCCCTCCATCGATCAGTAAATAAGCCGTCGGGATGACCTCCAAAGAGGAATGTCTTAAAAACTTTGCGGCTTTGCGTTGTTGCCCGATCAAATATTCAGGATTATCTCCGGAGTAGAGAGAGAGGAATAAGACAGCATCCGCAGCATCGGTCAATTGATCATGACTCCCCGGAAACAAAACAATTGGTAGGCCCGCCGGTCTGAGACTGGCTACAGTTCCTGCCGTTGCACCTGTGGGAACCTCACTGCCTCCTACAAAAAGATGCGTGGTTTGCTTCGGTATCACAGTCAAGAATTCATGGGCAGAAGCGGGATCGAATTTGTCTGGATCTACCAGAATAGCTAATTGCCGCTTTCCAATCTGTGCTGCGCTCAATAGCGCTTGGATAATACTAGTTTGTCTTTGGGTATCCATAACAACAACTGAATCCATCAAACTCTAGAAAAAACACCTCGTATACACTCTTAGCTCCCTTGAAATCTATGGTGGCAGTAGTCTGCTGATCTACCCCTAAGTGAAAATCGTGTACATCTATATGCTGTAAGAAGCTCAATCCAGGTTGTCCGAACATTTTGTAAAGGGTTTCCTTGGCACACCAGACCAAACTCAATTTACGGATCAAGGCTTCTTCATTGGCCAGGGTTCTATATTCCTCCAGCGGTGTAAACTTATGGGCGATCTTAAGGATCTTTCCACGTTCTTTTTCTATATCAATACCAACGGCATTTGGCCCTACTATGATACCGGTAAACTCAAAGGAATGTGTAATACTGATCCCCGTCCCATCTTTTAGGTGCGGTTTGCCAAAATCATTGTAGTAGAGGTCGTGGTCGTTGTAACCGGCCATAGCCAACAAATGCCTGATACTTAAAAACCCTCGGCGGTGAATGTCACTTTTCATGCCTTGAACCCTATCGGCATGAGCTGGCTGCAATTCGATTCCGGCTGCAAGCTCCTCAAAAGTCTCTTCTATCTTCCAGAGATAAACAGTAGTCTGATTCTGAGCTGTTATAGTTTTGTAAAGAGGCACCGGAATTACTGGATATTGCTTAATTTTGCACAGCGCTAAAGCTGGCGCGGTATTAATATCAAATATACATATATGTCAACGAATACAACTGCATATACGCCTTATAAAGTTAAGGACATCAGTCTTGCAGACTGGGGACGCAAAGAGATTGAACTCGCTGAGGCAGAAATGCCAGGACTTATGTCCCTGCGTGAAGAGTACAAGAATGAGCAACCCCTTAAAGGAGCACGAATTGCCGGATGTCTTCACATGACCATCCAAACGGCAGTACTTATTGAAACCTTAGTTGCTCTTGGAGCCGAGGTAACTTGGAGCTCTTGTAATATCTTTTCTACGCAAGATCAAGCTGCAGCTGCTATTGCCGCTGCAGGAATTCCGGTTTATGCCTGGAAAGGAATGAACGAGCAAGAATTCGACTGGTGTATTGAGCAAACCCTTTTCTTTGGAGAAGACAGAAAGCCACTCAATATGATTCTAGATGATGGAGGTGACCTGACCAATATGGTTCTGGATAAGTATCCAGAATTGGTTTCCGGTATCAAAGGACTGTCAGAAGAAACTACTACTGGAGTTCATCGTTTGTATGAGCGTATGGCAAAAGGAACTTTGCCAATGCCAGCCATCAACGTAAATGATTCAGTAACCAAGAGTAAGTTTGACAACAAATACGGCTGCAAAGAAAGTGCGGTAGATGCTATCCGCAGAGGTACTGACATCATGCTTGCTGGTAAACGCGTTGTAGTTTGTGGTTACGGAGACGTGGGAAAAGGAACTGCGGCTTCCTTCCGCGGAGCAGGTAGTATTGTTACCGTAACCGAGATAGACCCTATCTGTGCGCTACAAGCTGCTATGGATGGTTATGAAGTTAAAAAATTAGAGACCGTAATCGGGAACGCTGACATTGTGATCACCGCTACCGGAAACAAAGACATTGTACAAGGACAACACTTTGAGGCTCTTAAAGACAAGGCTATTGTTTGTAATATTGGTCACTTTGACAACGAGATCGACATGGCATGGTTGAACAAGAACCACGGAGCAACCAAAGTAGAGATCAAACCTCAGGTTGATAAATACACCCTTAACGGAAAAGATGTGATCATCCTTGCAGAAGGCCGTTTGGTGAACCTTGGTGTTGCTACAGGTCACCCGAGTTTTGTGATGAGTAACAGTTTTACAAACCAGACCTTGGCACAAATTGAACTTTGGAACCACAGTGACAAATACGAGAACAAAGTGTATATGCTACCAAAGCACTTGGACGAAAAAGTAGCGAAATTGCACTTGGCCAAGATAGGTGTGGAACTTACAGAACTCAGAAAGGAACAAGCCGACTATATCGGAGTTCAGCAAGAAGGTCCTTTTAAACCAGAATACTACAGATACTAATAGTTTCTTAACGAAAAAGAAAACCCTCGCCAATCGGTGAGGGTTTTTGTTTGCTATTGTTTTATAAGCACCATGGACGCCGATTCTCCTTTTTCCATATTGGTAATCGCTTCTATAACATTGAGCGAATCTGAGAGTGTCAGTTGGACTGTGTTTGCACCAATGCTACCTGCACTTGTCGCCTCTACCTTTAGGGTTACTGGTTTACTGCTGAGCTTAATGGTGAAACTTTGTGGTTTATTGCCAATGGCCTCGTTTTGAATTAAGATCTTGTCGTCTGCATAAATGCTGATACGATCGCCGTCTTCTCGGCCTACATCGGTAAGTGTTAAAGTTACGCTATCGTCTTTGGAGAAGACCTGTACTACTTCGTCCGCTCGCAAGAAATTGGTATTTAAGGTGTCTAGTGTACGCAATAAATTGACCGCATCTTTCTTTTCTTTACTCACCAAGATACTTTTGTCTACAGCCTTATCTAGTCTTGCGGCGCGCTTCTCTATCTTGACCAAACTCTTCATATCAATCTCCCCGTCGATACAAGAACCTCCGTCGTCGTATTTGCCAACAAAAGTACCAGCGAGTTTTCTGCGGTCGTTGAGCTTGGCCAGACGGCCTTCAAAATGAATGTAACAGAAATCTGTCTGTGTAATTGGCGATTTGGTATAAACGATCCCCGACTCGCGAAACTTGAGCTGCTTCTCGTCTTTATCATAAGTTCCGGTGATCATACTCTTGGTCTCATGCGGCCCGGAAAGGTCTGTTATGGAATAACCTTTAATAAAACCATTGGTCTCCTCAAAGCTGAGTTTATAAGAGATAAAGGAGGAATCTGAAAGGGTGATCACCCCTAAATACTCGTGGGTGGTTTGGGCCGAAACGGTACTAGAAACAAGCACTATGGCCAAAATTAATTTTAAAAATCGCATTGAATTCGGATGATGTTCTGTATCTTGTTGTAAACTTAATCAATACAAATTATGAAATTAAAGTTTCTACTTTTATTTTTTGCATTGATCCTAGCCGCTCCGGTAGCGCAAGCTTCTTTCCCGGTGCAGCGAACTGCAACCGTGTCTGTTGAGGCACAAAGTGACGAGAATGCCGAAGTACTTTACTCGCCTGCAGCAGCAGGACAAAAAAGTCAAGGTGTTGCCTTATTGCTTTGGTTGTTCCTCGGTGGACTTGCAGCACACAGATGGTACTTAGGTAGCCCATGGTATTGGAACCTACTATTTATCATCACTGCTGGAGGTTTGTTAGTTTGGGCCATTATCGATTTAATTGACATCATTACCGGAAACTATCCGGCCAAAGGTGGCTTTAAATCAGAATTCTGGTAGGATCTAATTGCCGAAAGAATTAAAAACCCTCGCCCAAGGCGGGGGTTTTTTTATTGCTCTTTCTTACACAAAAAAAGCCCCTGCTAAAAGCAAGGGCTCTCTTATCTCAATACAAACTATTTCTTAAGCTTCTGAAGTGTGGAATAATTGAAACGTAAGATTTGTGAAAAATGTTTGAATCAGCTCGCTATCGCTCAGCTGATTCGAAAAACAAAAAAAGCCCCTGCTAAAAGCAAGGGCTCTCCTATCTCAATACAAACTATTTCTTAAGCTTCTGAAGTGTGGAATAATTGAAACGTAAGATTTGTGAAAAATGTTTGAATCAGCCCGCTATCGCTCAGCTGATTCGAAAAACAAAAAAAGCCCCTGCTAAATGCAAGGGCTCTCCTATCTCAATACAAACTATTTCTTAAGCTTCTCCGTGTGGAATAATTGAAACGTAAGACTTGTTGTTTCTCTTCTTTTCAAACTTCACAATACCGTCTACTTTGGCATGTAAGGTATGATCTTTTCCGGCGTATACATTCTCACCTGGATTGTGAGCAGTACCGCGTTGACGTACGATGATGTTCCCAGCAACGGCTGCTTGTCCACCAAAAATCTTTACGCCTAAGCGTTTCGATTCTGATTCTCTACCGTTCTTCGAACTACCAACTCCTTTTTTGTGAGCCATCTTCTTTCGGTTTTATAAGTTACTACTAGAGGTTATGCTTTACCTCCGTCTAATTTGTCTTGTAATTCTTTAAGCTCATCCCACTTACCATCGGCAGCAAGTTTAGCTTGTTGTGGCCAAGTGTCTGGAACGTGGTTTCCACGAACTCCAGCGATGATCTCACTGATCGCAGCTGGCTTTGCTTTGGCAAGGTCAGCAAAAGTAGCGATCCCTGCTGCAGCAAGAGTTTCTGCAATCTTAGGACCAATACCTTCGATCTTTTTAAGATCGTCTTTAGCGGCTTTCTTTGGAGCTGCCTTTTTTGGAGCTGCTGCCTTAGGAGCTTCTTTCTTAGCTGCAGGCTTAGCCGCTGCTTTTGGAGCCTCCTTCTTGGCTGCTGGCTTGGCTTCTTTCTTAGGAGCAGCTTTCTTAGCTCCAGAAGCAACAATGCTCTCAATTACGATCTCAGACAAATACTGTCTGTGTCCATTCTTTACTTTGTAACCTTTGCGACGTTTCTTTTTGAATACGATCACTTTGTCACCTTTTAAGTGCTTAAGCACCTTAGCACCTACTTGGGCACCTTCTATAACCGGGGCGCCAACAGTTACTTTGTCTCCATCGCCAATAAGAAGTACGTTGTCAAAAGCAACTTTCTTTCCTTCTTCTGTGGCCAAACGGTGTACAAAGACTTTTTGGTCTTTCGCAACTTTAAATTGCTGCCCTGCTATCTCTACAATTGCGTACATGGCGTAACGTTTGATTAAATTGTTTTTAAACTGATCCTCTTGAGCACAAAATCAATATTGCTTAAGAGGGGTGCAAATATAGGGCTAAATACCAAAAAGACAAACGGTTTCAATTAAATTTCACACCGTAAAAATCCGCAGTAAAAACTGACTTTCCTATTGCCGCTTCAACTTGATAGGTAAACGTCCGCGGTTGGCCCAATAAACCCCCACCAAAATAAGTAGTGAAGCAAGGGCTTCTTGCAGGGTAAAACGCTCTCCGTCAAGAAGGCCCCAGAGTACAGCAACAATGGGCATTAAATAAGTAACAGAAGCCGCAAAAACAGGAGTTGCCATTTGCACCAATTTGTTGTACAAAACCTTGGCCATAGCAGTTCCAAACAGACAAAGCACCACCAAATAGCCCAAAGACGAGACCACCTCTTCGCGCTCTAATGGATTGGTCTGCAAGAACCCATCCCAAAGCAAAACAAAAAAGGCAGGTACCATGATGGCTGCAAAATTACCCGCGGCAATTGCCAAAGGAGGCACTTCTTGTAAATGCTTTTTGATGATGTTGGAATTGGTAGCATACATCACCGAGGCTAAAACCACAAAAAGAGCATAGAAATAATTCTGATCGGGTTTTAAAGCTGCACCACCTAAGATCAAGAGAACGGTCCCGATAAAGCCAATAACCACCCCTATTACTTGCTGCCTGGAAGTTCCAATTCCAAACAGACTCAGTCCGATAATAATAGTGTTTAACGGCACTAAAGAATTCAAGATAGAGGCTATAGCACTATCTATCTCGGTTTCTGCAAATGCAAAAAGAAAGGCCGGAAAAAAGGTTCCTAAAAAGCCGGAGATGGTGATCCAAAGTAAGCTTTTCTTAGGGATCTTTCTGAGTTTACTCCAGCCGGCGATCAAGAGAAAAGCACCAGAGATCAGCACGCGCAAGGCTCCCAACTGAACCGGATTCAGACCAACTAGCGCTTTTTTGATCAGGATGAAAGAACTCCCCCAGATCAGTGCTAAAAGCACCAAAAAAATCCATTTGAGATTGGCCTGTTGCATGAAGTTGCAAAGGTCTGAAAAATAATAGGATCAGGCTATAAAAAAAGGTTTATTGTGTCCAGCTCATGCTCTCCATGATACGGCGTACATCTTCACGCAGGTACTCCACAGCAGGCCAAATAGAATCGAAGTTCGGCTTGGCGTTGAAATAGACCGAGCCTGTCACAAAGTGATTGATAGAATCGGTAACATAGAATTGAGATTGGGTAGCAGCATCACCATCGATCATATAAAACATACCATACACCTTATTGATAGGATCAATACGCGGTTGCTCCAAGATCTTATTGGCCTTGACAGTATGATCATAGGTGAGTTTTTGGGCATCAAACAAGAGCGAGTCTAAGTTGTTCTCCACCGGGCGGTAAGTCATATAAATGGTCGCATTTATATCCGGGTAATCTACATTGACCCAACAGTTAGCTCTTTTCTGAACGCGAGCGATCTGATTTACACTGAAGCTGTAGTCACAGTCAAAGTCGGCCTCGGCATAAACAGCCTTAGGATATTCCAATCGCAATTGAGCAGCAGGTTTTACGACCACTCGTTCTTGGCAGCTCCCTAAAAATAGTATACTGAATATTAATGCGGCAAAATACCTCATTCCTTTATGGTCAACTTGATTTGTTTGATACGTTTGTTCTCAAAAGCTTCTATGGTAAACGTGTAATTCTCGAATTTTAGTACCTCGTTCTTTTTGGGGAACCCTTTGGCGATCTCTAACAGAAATCCAGCTAATGATTCTGCTTCGCCTTTAGCTTCTTCAAAAAGCGAAGGGTCGTCCAAACCGATCACCTTATAGACGTCTTTAAGCGGGGTTTTGCCCTCAAAGACATAGGTGGTGTCATCTAGTTTAGAGTAAATGATATCATCATCGTCGAACTCATCAGAGATCTCACCCACTATCTCCTCCAATATATCTTCTAAAGACAGTAAGCCACTAGTACCTCCGTATTCGTCAACCACTATGGCCAAGTGCATTTTCATCTCCTTGAATTCGGCCAACAGATCGTCGAGTTTCTTGTTCTCTGGTACAAAATAAGCTTCTCTTTGCAAGGAAACCCAGTCGAGTTCTGAATTGTCCAGATAAGGCAATAAATCCTTTACATAGAGTACACCAGTAATATTGTCAATATTGTCTTCGTATACCGGAATACGCGAATAGCCGTTAGCGACCAGATCGGGTAAAATATCTTTGAAGGCCATTGCTTTATTGAGTGCAAAGATATCCATGCGTGGCTTCATGACCTGTTTTGCATCGGTATTTCCAAAGGTCACTATGCCCTGCAAGATCTTTTGTTCTTCTTGGGTAGTGTCATCTTCTGAAGTGAGCTCTAAGGCCTGAGACAAATGGTCTACGCTGAACTTAGATTTCTTCTGACCGAATCTATTCTCTATGATCTGGGTCATGGATCGCATGGGAATTGAAAGTGGCGAGAGCGAAAATTCTAAAGCTTTTAACGGATAGGCCATAAAAAGTGCAAAGGACAAATTGTTACGCGAAGCATAGATCTTAGGCAATATCTCCCCGAACAATAAGATCAGAAATGTCACAACGCCCACTTCTACAACAAAACGCAAAGGAATCCCCAGCACACTAGCGGTTAATCCTCCAAAGAAAACCTCAGCCACCGAATCAAAAAGCAAGATGATGGCAATATTTATAAAGTTATTAGACACCAGGATAGTGGCCAGTAATTTTTTTGGCTTGGTTAGCAGGTCATTGACAATGGCGAGCTTTTTAGAAGGCGCTTCTGTATCTGCTTCCAGATCTGTTACAGAAAGTGAAAAGAAGGCAACTTCTGAGGCTGAAATAAGCGCAGAACAAAGTAAAAGCAGTACAATGACTGCAAGACTAATTGCGTTGGAATATGCTAAGGCTAACAGTATACTCGGAGGTTCCAGATCCAAGGGTTATTGGGTTTAGTTACTAAAAAGGAAGATCATCGTCGTCCTCTTCTACTGGCGCCGGGGCTGCCGGCTTTGCCGCAGGAGCAGCCTGTGGCTGCGCAGATGGCTGTGCCATCTGACCCGGCGCTCCCATATTTGCAGGAGCTCCGCCTTCTGCTTTTGGGGTCAAGAAAGTAAAGTCCGTACATTGGATCTCTGTGGAATACCGATCGTTTCCTTGTTCGTCTTGCCACTTTCTGGTCTTTAAACGACCTTCTATATATACCTTATCTCCTTTATTGAGGTACTTTTCACAAATCTCTGCGGCTTTATTGCGCACGACAATATTGTGCCACTCGGTATTGGATACCTTTTCTCCAGTGGTTCTATTGGTATAGGTTTCGTTGGTAGCCAAAGGGAATCGACCTATGGCTCCCCCACCTTCAAAATAATGCATTTTAACCTCGTCGCCGGTATGGCCAATAAGGATCACTTTGTTTATCGTCCCGCTCATAATTCTAACTTCTACGAAGGAGTCAAAAACTCCTCACATCAAAATCAAATATACCTAAAATTTTGGCTTAAAAGCCGTAGCTGTTTATAAATCGTTCTAAAACCACAGGCACCGGAAATTCCCTGAGCTCCTCCGCAGAAATAGCTCCCTCTGGTTCTGTGGTTGTAGGGATTATCCAGAAGGTGATCTCCAAGTGCTGATGAGACAATTTATGCACTACCGCTTTATCGTTATATCGTATCGGATCAGCCTCGGCATCCGCAGAAAATATTTGCCCAAATAGCGAACTACTTTTAATGTCCTTAACCGTTGCCGACTGCTCGGTCTCTAAGTTTGGAAACTCGTAGAGCTTGTGCCAAATCCCTTTGGCGGTGCGTTGTTGCAGTAGTGTTTTATGCTGCGGACTTTGGGCAATCAGATAATTAAAATACCGCTTAGTTACTTTTATCTTGCCTTTCTTTACCGGCAAGGCACTAATCTTATCCTGAGCTCGAGCCACGCATCTATCTGCAAAGAAACAGTGCTCGCAATCTGGATTCTTGGGGGTACACAATCGCGCCCCGAATTCCATAATGGCCTGATTAAAAGTTCCGGGCTGCTGCTTGTCTATTAGCTCTTGCGCCAAAGTTTTAAATTCCTTTTGACCCGCAGAACTATCTATAGGAGTATCAATACCAAAACTACGCGATAGCGCCCGGTATACATTACCATCAACCACTGCGGCGGCCTCATCAAAGCAAATCGAGGCAATCGCACTTGCGGTATAGTCACCTACTCCTTTGAGTTTTTTCAGTTCCCCATAATTATTTGGAAATTGACCATTCAGGTCGTAAGCCACATACTTGGCTGTGGCGTGCAAATTTCTGGCCCTGGAATAATAACCCAAGCCTTGCCACAGCTTTAAGACCTCTTGTTCGCTGGCCTCGGCCAGATCTTTCACCTCGGGGAAACGCGCTGTGAACTTTAAATAATAAGGTAAACCTTGTTCAACGCGTGTTTGTTGCAGCATAATTTCGGACAACCAAATCTTGTAGGGATCTTTGGTCTGTCGCCAAGGCAGTTCACGTTTATTTTGTAAGTACCACGCAATTAGTGGGTTAGAAAATTCGGAGGGGACCGCGTTCATAGGAGCGAAGGTAGCCGATATCTCGTTATTTTTTAAGCAATTAAGCTTTATTAATTGAATTTAAAATGTTTATATTTGCGCTCTTGTAAAATTATCCCTTAAACAAAAAACACATTAATAATGACGAAAGCAGATATTGTAGCGAGAATTTCAGAGAAACTTGGAATGGAAAAAGGAGATGTTCAAGCTACTGTTGAAACCTTTATGAGTGAGGTGAAGAATTCTTTGGAGAGTGGTGACAACGTATACCTAAGAGGATTCGGAAGCTTTATCATCAAAACTCGCGCCGAGAAAACCGGTAGAAATATCTCTAAGAATACAACAATCAAGATACCTGCACACAATATTCCAGCGTTCAAGCCTGCAAAAGTATTTGTAGAGAGCGTTAAGTCTAACGTGGAGGTTAAATAATAACACTAATAGATTCTGACCTATGCCAAGTGGTAAAAAAAGAAAAAGACATAAGGTAGCGACGCACAAGCGCAAGAAAAGAAGACGCGCTAATCGTCACAAGAAAAAGTAGTGTTTCACTACTTTTTTAGTATTCAGCATTAACAAATCGTTCTTTGATACTGAAAATAACTGCCCGCTTTGCTGAGCGAAAAGGCTGGTATTTTCAATGGTTTTAGAAGTAAAACCTGTAAAATAATATGTTTAATCCATCTGTGATGGCCTTAGGGCTTCATGGATATAAAATTACATCGAGTGAACTACGAATTATTTATTAGATCCGGTTCCTCTGAAGTTGATTTTGCCCTTTTAAAAGATGGAAAACTTATTGAACTGCACAAAGAAGAAGACGGCAACAAGTTTTCTGTAGGTGATGTTTTCATTGCCAAGATCAGAAAAACGGTGCCCGGCCTAAATGCAGCATTCGTGAATGTGGGTTACGAAAAGGACGCCTTTTTGCACTATCACGATCTGGGGCCAAACGTTCCTTCTTTAATGAAGTTCATAAAACGTGTAAGCACAGGTAAACTTAAAGAGTATTCTCTAAAGAACTTTCCTTTCGAAAAAGAGATTGATAAGCACGGAAAAATCAACGACGCGCTTAAAAACAATCAATCGATTTTGGTTCAGGTTGTAAAAGAGCCGATCTCTACCAAAGGACCCCGAATTTCTTCGGAACTGTCCATAGCAGGTAGATATATTGTATTGGTTCCTTTTTCCAATCGGATCTCGATCTCGCAAAAGATCGGCACAAAAGAAGAAAAAGACAGACTAAAACGCCTGGTGACCAGTATTCAACCCAAAGGTTTTGGGATCATAGTACGCACCGTTGCGGAAGGAAAGAAAGTAGCTGAACTGGACAAAGACCTGCAGAATTTAATGGACCGCTGGACGGCCATCTGCAAGAAGCTACAAGGGGCGCACCTCCCCTCTAAGGTGCTTAGTGAGATGAGCAGAGGAACCTCTATGATTCGCGACTTAATGAATGACAATTTTAGCGCCATTCATTGCGATGACGAGCAACTCTACTATCAGATCAAAGATTATGTGCAAGAAATTGCACCCAAGAAGGAGAACATTGTAAAGTACTACGATTCTAAAGTTCCTCTTTATGAGAAATTTGGAATTGAAAGACAGATCAAGACCTCCTTTGGTCGAACGGTATCGACGAGCAAAGGCGCCTATTTGGTAATTGAGCACACCGAGGCCCTCCACGTTATCGACGTGAACTCCGGAAACCGATCCAACAAGTCCAAATCGCAAGAAGACACAGCCTTAGAAGTGAATTTAATTGCCGCTACCGAGGTAGCGCGCCAATTGCGTCTTCGCGATATGGGTGGTATAATCGTGATCGATTTTATAGACATGGGTAAAGCCCAACACAGACGCGAACTCTACAACCATTTGCGCAAGGAAATGGAAGACGACAGAGCAAAACACAAGATTTTGCCGCCTAGTAAATTTGGACTTATCCAAATTACCAGACAACGCGTAAGACCGGAAGTGAATATCAAAACCCGAGAAGAAGATCCTAACGGACAGTCGGGCGAGATCGAAGCTCCAATCAGTGTGGTCCATAGAATTACCGAAGACCTAAAACGCTTAAGTAAAAAAGACTATAAAAATCTGACGTTAAATACGCATCCTTTTATAGCGGCCTTCTTAACCAAAGGCTTTCCATCTGTGCGAACCAAATGGTTCATGGAGCACAAAAAATGGGTAAAAATCCAACCTAGAGATGCTTACACGTATCTGGAATATCATTTTAAAGATAAAAATGGTAAGAAAGTAAATTAACCCTAAGAAACCCTCATCGCATTTGCGGTGGGGGTTTTTTGTTTTAAAAACTTTTCTTTTTTGGGCATGCCCCTCTCTTTGTTCGGGTCGGGCTTTTCGCAGTACATGGTACTTTGCTGCAATCCCTCATGCGGATTATCAATTCTCAAATCAATCCATAAATTCATAAATTAGTACGGACTTACTCCCCAAGTGCTTTTGAATGTTTTGTTCATTAGTAACTTGGGGAGTGTTGTTTTAAAACTCTGACTTGTGAGAAAATTACTTTTATGTATTCCCCTATTGTTTTTATTCGCTTGTGCTAGTGCTCCAAAAGCACCTTTTGATCTGCTCTTAGGGTATGATTATTCCATAGTCGAATACGAATTCAACTCAATTAGAGGGGATTTCTACAATGTGAAATACAGCTATGAAATGCAATTAAACTTAGGTGCTGGTTTCTCAACGCGCAGCAAGGCGTTTGGCCAAGGAATCTATGTTGACATACGCCCCCTTGCTGTTCACAATTTCAACGCCACTGATTACAGAATAACAGCCATATCTGAGAATTTTGGAATTAGCGCTTTACCCGTATTGTTCTATATCTTTGAATGATATGAACCTCCACGAACACTTCAAAAACCTATTTGACCAGCACGAGCTTTGGGAAGATGAGATCACCCTAAAACGCTACGAATACCTCAAGGTTCAGGGTACGGCAAATACCAATCTCTATTACGTTATTTCTGGGAGTCTGCGCGCCTATATAATTGACGAGTTTAAGGGCTATGTACAGCAGGTCAGATTGGCTGAGAAATAAATACTAAAAGAGGCAATGGCCTCTTTTTTTTATGCCTGAGTGTGATTTTTTACCTTAAGGGTGTACTAACGCAGTGAGTCTCTATTATAATCGATGAGTAAATCGGCCGATTTTACAAAACTGATCAAACAGCACGAAGGTATTCTCTATAAGCTCAGCAACGCTTATGCAGATAGACCAGAAGAGCGCCAAGACCTCTATCAGGAAATGGTATATCAACTCTGGAAATCTTTTGGTTCTTTTAAAGGAAATTCCAGTTGGTCTACCTGGATGTATCGCGTGGCCTTGAATACGGCGATAAAGTATCTAAAGCTGCAAAAGCGCAAGCCAGACGATCAGCAACTCATACCGGAGTTGCACAGAATCATAGAAGAGCAAGATGCCTTAATGGACGAGCGCACGCAGTATTTGTACGCGCAGATCAGACAACTGGGTGAAGTGAATCGGGCGATAGTCCTCTTGTATTTAGACGGAAAATCGTACGAAGAAATTGGACAGATCACGGGTTACAGTCCGAGCAATATCGGTACCCGATTAAATAGAATCAAAGCACAAATGCGTGCCAATAAACCGCAGCACTAGTTATGGAACTACATGAAATGCAAGCTGCCTGGCAGCAGATGAATCTGAAAATCGAAAAACAACAACAGTTAACAGATCAATTAATTATGGAAATGACCACTCAAAAATACCGCGCAAAATATCAGAAGCTCAACACTTACGAAACTATTGGTGGCGTGCTCTGCTATATCTTTGCAGCTTATATACTTGTTAATTTTGGCAAGCTAGACATTTGGTATTTACGCCTTTGCGCTATTGTAGCGATCGCTGTTTTGACCGTGCTTCCCATACTTTCATTAAGCGCCATTCGCGATCTACAAAATTTACCCATAAGTTCAGGTACTCAAAAGCAGTTGATGGAAGACTTTACCGATCGTAAACGTAGATTCCTCTTGTTTCAAAAGATCAATTTAGGAATGACCCCGCTGCTTATGGTGGCCATATTGCCGGTCTTTGCGAAGCTCTTTAAAGGCCAAGATGTGTTTGTAGAAGGCTCCGTGATGTTTTGGTATGTGCCTATTGGAGGAATCATACTCTTCTTGGTCTTCGGTTGGGTTTTAAAGTGCTACAGAAGCATCAATGCCTCGGCAGCAAAGACCTTAGAAGAACTCGATCAGCAGTAAACTACCAATCCGAATCTTCTAATTCAAAAAGATTATCAACGGTGGTGGAGAAGATGGCTGCCAATCGCAAAGCCAATACCGTTGAGGGGACGTATTTACCCAACTCCATGGCATTGATGGTCTGGCGGCTTACCTTGGCGGCTTCTGCCAAGGCTGCCTGGGTCATGTTGTGACGCGCGCGCTCTACTTTGATATTATTCTTCATTGCTAACCGTATTGTGCAGCTTGCGCAACTGCCAGTTAAAGCGAATAATAAAGAACGCCAAAATGGTGAACATATTAACGATCATGATCCATAGAAAGGAAAGATCGTAAACAAAGATAAAGGCCAGCAGTAACACGCCGTAATTCACATAAGTGGCCCAGACCAGGCTCTTTAGGCGAATACTACTGATGAGCTCGTCCTCCAATTTCTCCTTAGAAAAAGCGACAACCAGACCGCTTAAAATGATAAGCACTCCCAGTATCTCGTTAAGAATGTTGTTATCGATAAATCCAAAATACTTGCGTTCTCCAAAGATCTCATCGACAGCAATTGCAAAGACAGGCAGGTCTAAAAATGCCGGGCTGTAATCGTTGAGAACTGTCAAAAATCCCAGAATAGCAGCTGGGATGAGCACCATCCAGCCCCATTTTTTGTAGCGATGCGGAAATAAATAATTCGTGTTCATTACTATTCGTTTTTAATGATTGATGTTTCAAAAGTATAGAATATTTTCCATTATGTAAAGTTTATTTTACTTTTTGTCGTTTATTTATGACATTTCATAGCTCGTTTTTTCATGCTTGAATGTGTATTTTTGAAGCCGATGAATCGTGCGCAACACCGTAAAACCTATACTGTTGAAGAGGCTCAGGCTCGGCTGGAACGTTATTGTGCCTACCAGGATCGCTGCCATAAAGAAGTGGAGAAAAAGTTGACCGAGATGCGCATGATTCCCGCTGCTAAAGAGGAGATCATCTTGCATTTAATGCAGCACAATTACCTCAACGAAAGTCGTTTTGCACAGAGTTTTGCTCGAGGTAAATTCCGAAACAAGAAGTGGGGAAAACAACGCATTGTTCGCGAACTCAAAACCCGAGGCATCTCTGCCTATAATGTAAAACTGGCTTTAAAGGAAATTCCAGAGGCAGACTATTACAGCACCTTCCACAACTTAGCGGAAAGGCGCTTTGCTTCTCTAACCGAGACCAATCCGCAGAAAAAGAAAAAGAAATTGGCAGATTACCTCATTTACCGAGGTTGGGAGACGCATTTGATCTATGAGAAGATCAATGAATTGATGAATTTGTAATACTAAGAGATCCCCAATTTACGGTGGGTATTCACCACGGCCTTCTCGTTCTTACCATCTATCCAAGCTTGTCCTTTCATGCGACGCATGGCATTATCAAAGTGTCGCATTACAAATATGTTATACAGGGCCTTTCCTAGGTTCTTCGGATTGCGGGCAATGGCGCGTAAGCTCATACTAAAGCCTGGCGTTATATAGCGCATATAATGCCAATATCCCTCTGGCATATAGAGCACATTACCGTGCTCCAAGTCTGCGATATAACCTTTAGCTTGTTTTAAAGCAGGCCATTTCTCATAGTCAGGATCGGCAAAATTTATGTCCTCTCGCGTAATGAGTGAATGCGGGATCTTGTACAAATAATCATTTTGCGCTTGGTCAAAAAGGATCACTTGCTTCTTCCCGTGAAAGTGAAAGTGAAAGATGTTGGCGAGGTCTATATCGTAGTGCATAAACGTGTAAGAGTCCTCACCTCCAAAGAAAAGCATAGGCAAACCTTTCATGAGTTTGATACCAAAATCAGGATAGGAGAAATCCTTTTGTAGCTCAGGCACCTCTTTTAAAATGTTCCAAAGAAATATCCGGAACTTGGTTGGTTCGCGCTTAAGTAAGTCTATATACTCACTCATCTTCATTTTTGCATGTGGCTCATTAAATCCGTCTTTGTAATCTACCGGACGGTCGTCATAAAGAGGAACCTCTTTCTCTCCGGCAACGGTGGCCATATAATCCAGATCCCATTTCTCAAAGGCTGGCCAATCTTCGATAAAACGTTTTATCACAACTGGCTTTTGGGGTTTTAAGAATTCTCTTTTAAACTCCTCCTTAGTAATGGTCTCGCGAACTTCTATTGGACTTAACTGCATACTCCTTCTTAAGATCGGGGCTAAAATTACGAAACATTTAAATAACCTAAAACGATCCTTCTACATGGCAATCTGGGACTAGAGCGGTTTGAAGAAAAACAAAAGGGCGAGGATATCCCCGCCCTTTTGCCCCTAGCGATACTCTACTTAACTATCGGTCGTAATGACCAGAGCATCTGAGAAGGTACTGAATCCGTCCGAACCACAATTGGCACGCACATAGATTTCATAAGTGGTCGATGGACTCAGCCCTTCTATTTTGAATGAATTTTGCGAGGTATTCTCTGTAGTTCCGGTTCCTAAAGCAAAACCTGTTGGCCCGTACTCGATCTCCCAAGCAGTCTCGTTATTCTCGTCCCAAGACAGCTCAATAGTGGTGTCGCTTAGACTCACTAGCTGCAAATTAGACGGTGGATTACAGGTCACGCTCGGCTCTGCAGTAACTACATCCACAGATATATATTCACTAAACCCATCAGAACCGCAATTGGTACGCAAATAAATGCGATACTCCGTAGCTGGTTCCAGGTCTTCAATGAAAAAACTCTCTTGTGAGGTTTGGCGGACCGTACCGGTGCCTAAAGCAAAACCAACCGGGCCGTATTCAACCTCCCAGGCGGTTTCTGCGTCGATCCCCCAAGAAAATAAGATGGAGGTCGAGTTGAGTTGTTCAATAATGATGCTTCCGGGTTGTTTGCAATTGTTCGGAGCGTCGTCGTCTTTACTACAGGAAACTAAACACAGCCCAACAATTGCTAATACTAGCAACTTTCTCATAGGTGTTCGAATTAAGATTGGGTAATGGTGTTTCCAGTCTAAAGAACGCCAGAGGGAGACTTAAATTGTAGTTTGTAATAAAAAAAGTAGTGAAGTTTACTTCTTTCGCGCCGCTTCATTACGGGCAATTTTATGCCCAGGTCGCGTCCATTTGGGTTTTTCACCTAAAGGATTGTATGCAGAGTCTTCTGCCTCAACTGTTTCCGGTTGTGCTTTCTTTACAAACGCTTTCTGCGGAGTGAGCCCAAGCATTTTAAACATTTCCATGTCCTGGTTCACGTCAGGGTTTGGCGTGGTCAATAGTTTGTCTCCGGCAAAGATGGAATTCGCTCCGGCAAAGAAACACATGGCTTGTCCTTCTCTGCTCATCTCTGTACGACCTGCAGACAAGCGCACCTGGGTTTTTGGCATCACAATACGCGTAGTGGCTACCATGCGGATCATCTCCCAGATAGAGATCGGCTCAATGTCTTCCATCGGAGTGCCCTCTACGGCTACTAAAGCGTTGATAGGTACTGATTCTGGCTGCGGATCTAGTGTAGCCAAGGCTACCAACATTCCGGCTCTGTCTTCCAGGTTCTCTCCCATTCCAATGATTCCGCCGCTACAAACCGTCACATTGGTCTTGCGAACATTAGAAATGGTATCTAAACGGTCTTGATAAGCGCGCGTAGAGATCACATCTTTGTAATAGTCCTCTGAGGTATCCAAGTTGTGGTTATAGGCATACAAACCGGCTTCTGCCAATCGCTTGGCTTGATTTTCGGTCACCATACCTAGGGTACAGCAAACTTCCATATCGAGTTTGTTAATGGTACGAACCATTTCCAAGACCTGATCGAACTCTGGACCATCCTTTACGTTTCTCCAGGCTGCTCCCATACACACTCGTGAACTCCCCGATGCCTTAGCACGCAAAGCCTGAGCTTTTACGTGCTGCACAGTCATTAGATCATTACCTTCAATATCGGTGTGATATCGGGCCGCTTGAGGGCAGTAACCGCAGTCTTCCGGACAGCCACCAGTCTTAATGGACAAGAGCGTAGAGACTTGTACCGTATTTGGATCGTGATGCTCGCGATGCACTGTAGCAGCGCGATAAAGCAACTCCATAAGCGGCGTATTGTAAATTTCCATGATCTCTTCTCGGGTCCAGTCGTGTCGCATAGTTTCGCTATTCTCGCTCCGTTAAAATTTGGTTGCCGAAGCCTGGGTTAGATATGCAAATATAAGATTCGTATGCAGATAAATTGCGGTTCAAAGCCTGAGTTTTTCACGGCTTATTTACATACAATTAGACTCACGGCGTTTCCGCCAAATCCAACCGCGTTGATCATTACGGTCTTAAACTGCTGAGGCTTTTCTATCGCTTGTTCTAAAAATGGATTTACAGGACAATCTTGCTGTTGTAGCATTAGCATGGCGAGTTCCAAACTGAGCATGCCGGAGGTTCCTAAGGTGTGGCCAATAAGGTGCTTATTTGATACTAAATAAGGCAAGTTAGAACCAAATACTTCTTGTAATGCCCGGTATTCCGCCTTATCGCCCAAGATAGTTCCCGGAGCGTGCATCACCACAGCATCTACAATTTCCAGTCCTGCTGCGGTTAATGCCATTTTCATGGAATCTTGAAAGCAATCTGCTTGTTTACTTAAAGAAGTATGATGATCTAAGGTTTCCGTACCCCAGCCAAAACCACATATAAGTCCTTGTGCCTGTGGATGGTCTCCTAAAACTAAAACAGCTGTTGCAGCCGCCTCTCCCAACACCATAGTGTTGGCCGTTTTATCAAGATCCAGAGCACGGCAGGCAAAGCCGTCTGTATTTTTTGAATAAAGATTGAGGGCTTGCATTTGAGCAATGGTAAAGGCAGTGAGTGGCGCCTCGGTCCCTCCAACAAGCATTGCCTGAACCATACCAGAACCCAACCAAGCAATTCCATTCAGTACAGCATGCATTGCAGAAGCGCAGGTTACAGAATGTCCCAAGCTCATTGCAGGGAGCTGAAGATCTTGAGCCACCCAAGTGGAAACATTCCCCAAGGTAGTAGTGGGAGAAGACAGTGTATGGGCTTCCCCGCGGTTTATAAAATCTTGATGGTATTTCTCAAAAAGTCCCGTGGCTCCGCGCGATGACCCAATGTTAACTCCCCATTTTCCCTTAATCTGCATACCATCCATTGAGCCTCTAGCAGCCAAGATTGCCAACAAGGCTGTTCTGTCCAGACGCTTGTAATTGGGATTTTGTTGAGCCAGCTGTTCTACCTCCTGCTCAAGCTGCTGAGATAAACGAGCAACAGCAACAGGACCAGATGGTGTTGTAGTCTTAGAAAACAAAGCTTGACCAGCACTGTAATTTTCCCAAACAACTGCAGAAATGCTGCCCAATGCAGACACGGAAGACATTCCTAAAATGCTTATGTGGTCCATCAAAATTTTGTAAATTTCTGCAAAAATAGGCCTTTAAAAGTTCATTTGAAGCATCAGAAACTATGGATGAAGTATTACCTCAGAAAAATTGGTGGCAACGCAATTGGAAATGGGCACTCCCAACAGGAGGTTGCTTGGTTGTGCTTGTTTTAATAGTAGTTTTTGTGGTTTCATTGGTCACTGGAGTCTCGGCGCTTTTTAAAGAGTCAAAACCCTATCAGACTGCCTTGACAAAGGCCCAAGAAAGTGAGTGGGTCATAGAACAATTGGGCGAGCCTATAGAAGTGTCGGGTATTGCTCAGGGGAATATCAATTATTCGGGTAACCAAGGCACAGCAGATCTAAAGATCCCGGTAAAAGGACCAAAGAACAGCGGAGAAATACTGGTTTGGGGCGATAAATCCGGTGATGAGTGGGCCTATAAATACATCCGCTTTAGAGTCTCCGGTTCCGAGCAGGAATACGATCTGATCAACAACCGATTGCTAAGTGCCGAAAGCGACTAGGGCTTGTCTCAGAACTTCATAAATCTTCTGCAATTCCTCTTGTTGAATCACAAATGGAGGAACTATATAGATCGTATTACCCAAAGGCCTTAAATAAACCCCTCGATCCATAAAGAATTGTAGAATGGTGTCACGCTCTTTGCCGTAACGCGGTATTTCTTTTTTAAGATCGATGGCATAGATCACACCACATTGTCTGGTAGAGGCTACTGCAACATGTTTTTTTATCTCGGCATCGAATTCCTGATGGGAATCAATTATCCTTTGGATATTCTGTTGGATCTCGTCGGATACAAGCAGCTCCATGGCAGCAATGGCAGCAGCACACGCCAAAGGATTTGCAGAATAGGTATGCCCGTGAAAGAATCCGTCGGCTAACTGATCGCTGTAAAAAGCATCGTAAACCGCTTGCGTAGAAGTAGTGAGTCCCATAGGCAAAAGCCCGGCGGTTAGGGCCTTGCTCAAGCAGATAATATCAGGGAGTTCGCTAAGTTGTTCACTGGCAAAATATGTCCCTGTTTTTCCGAAACCGGTCATGACCTCATCGGCTATACAAAGAGTCCCTGCAGCATGACAAGCTGCGATCATGAAAGACAAGCCAGTTGCATCGTTGAGTTGCATTGCAGCAGCCCCTTGAACCAAAGGCTCAAATACAAAAGCCGCCACCCGTCCAGTTTCCAAATACTTTTTGAGGTCTTTTAAAACCTGCTCGTTGTTGGATCCATTTGGAGGTGTTATCCGCTTGACCTCCAAAGAAAAATCGCTAAAAGGTCCGTTGTAAACATCCAAACCTGAAACAGACATAGCCCCAAAAGTGTCGCCGTGGAAGCCGTTTTCGAAGGCCAGCAAGAGATCGCGCTTTTCAGCGCGATTGAAGTGATATTGCAAGGCCATTTTAACGGCAACCTCAATACTGGTAGAGCCGTTATCGGAAAAGAAAACCTTCTGTTGATTTTTAGGCAGCAAGGCCATGAGCTTTTCTGACATTGCTATAGCAGGCTCGTGCGTAAAACCACTAAATACGATCTGATCCATCCGCAGCATTTGTTCTGCAACGGCAGAGGTGATCATAGGATTACAATGGCCGTACATACTGATATACCAACTCGAAATGGCGTCGATATAGGAATTCCCAGCTTCATCCCACAGGTAAACACCACTGGCCCGAGTTATGGGAAAAGCCGGCCCAGCGAGTTTATGCTGAGTCAGCGGATGCCAAAGGTGTTTGGAATCTCTATCGGACAAACTCATAGCAGCTTAGATTTAAAATCGTCCGCGTAAGCCTTGACCACATTCTGATCGAAGTATGGTTCCTGATCTATACGCGCCAATACAGGCACATCAGGATGGGTAGTTGTTATGATGTTCTCCGTAGTAGGATGTTCATCTCCAGAGAAAACAAGACTGATGTTCTTAAATCCTCGAGCCTTGAGCAAGGCTATGCTCAACAGGCTGTGATTTATACTTCCCAAATAGTGACGGGAGACCAAAATTATATGATCGCTAGGCTGGGCAATGTCGAGAACGGTATCGCTATTATTCAATGGAACCAACAAGCCGCCAGCACCTTCAATAACCAAATGATTGTCTGTCTTAGGGCGTTTGATCTTATCTAGACCGATCTCCACCCCATCGATGGCAGCAGCGGCATGCGGACTCATTGGAGTTTCTAAGGCATAGGCCGATTGATGAAAGACCGTTTTATCATTGCTGATCAGTCGCCCGACTTTGTGCGTATCTGAATTCGCTAGATCTCCGGCTTGAACAGGTTTCCAATAATCAGCTTGAAGCGCTTCGGTGAGGATAGCCGCAACTACGGTCTTCCCCACATCTGTTCCTATTCCGGTCACGAATAATTGCATATTGCAAAAATACGCAAGGTCTTAGAGAAATTGAATTAATCTTTCAGAAAGCTCGCAATGCGCTCCGCAAGAAGCTCAATACTATCAGATTCGTTGTAACAGTGTAGACATATCCGCAGACGTTCTGCTCCTTCTGGCACTGTGGGTGCAAGAATTGGCAGTACACCAAAGCCTGCTTCATTTAAACTGTCGCTCAATGCTTTTACACGCTCATTTCCGGGAATTATTACTGAATGGATCGCGCTATTTGACACAATGAAGTATTCGTTTAATCCATATTTTTCAATATATGATCGTAATAATGCTATATTACAATGTAATTTATTTATCTCCTGTATAGCCTCAGTAGAATTAGACAACCAAGTATAACGGTCTGCCAAGGCATAGACCATGTCTTCTGCTAAAGCCGTAGTATAGATAAGAGAACGTGCAAAATTTACTAAATAGCTCTTTAATGGTTCTGAGCCAAGCACTGCAGCACCATGGTAGCCTAGGGCTTTCCCAAAGGTCACTATTCTTGCAAACACTCGGTCTTGCATTTGCAAAGCCTGTACAAGTCCATGCCCGCGCTCTCCTATTACACCAAGAGCATGCGCCTCATCAACTATTAAATAGGCTTCGTAACGTTCACACAAGTTGACCAAGGCTTCTAGATCCGGACTGTCTCCATCCATTGAAAAAACAGACTCCGTAACCACATACAAGGTGCCCGTAGACTCCTTATGTTCTTCTAAAAGTTGTTGTAAGTGCATCAGATCGTTATGGCGATACTTGAGACTCCTAGCCTTGGTAAGCTGTAAGCCGTCTCTAATAGAAGCATGTGCCAATGCATCGTAAAAAATATGATCCCCGCGCTGTCCGATAGCTCCCAACAGGCCTAAATTTGCTGCATAACCGCTGTTAAAGACCAATGCAGCCTGCGATTTATGGAAACTGCAAATTTGCTTTTCCAATACCTCATAAGCCTTGTGATTCCCTGTGAGTAAACGCGAGCCGGCGGCTCCCTTTAGCTTATGTGATTTATGGCTCCAGTTGAGCTCCGCAGCAGCCAATCCTAAATAATCATTTGAAGAAAAGTCGAAGGTCGGATTGTAAACACTTAGTTTGCGCAAGGCATTATTTTGCAAGCGTTGTTCTAAGCGTTTTGCCAATTTATCCGGAAGCTGCTTCATCATCACAAAAATACAGAGATTTTACGGGCTCAAACAATTTAGTGCATCGCGAGTTATCGCTCTTATGATTCCTAATGATAATTTAACCTGATTCCCAGCATTGTACTTTAAATTACTCTTTTTATTTGGTATTTTTAAAGAAGAATAACTATCCAAAAATTGAATACCCGAGAATCTCAACTCGCTCGTTTGCTCGAGCAAGAATCTTTTGACATTATTATAGTCGGAGGTGGCGCTAGCGGTTTAGGTATTGCTGTTGATGCGGCGAGTCGCGGCTATAAAACGGCCTTGTTCGAATGGTATGACTTTGCCAAAGGCACATCGAGCAAGAGTACCAAACTTGTTCATGGTGGGGTGCGATACTTGCAACAGGGAGATGTAAAAATGGTCAAAGAAGCCCTGAGAGAGCGTGGGCTTTTAGAGCAAAATGCCAAACACTTGTTCAAAAGACAAGAATTCATCATCCCAAACTACAGCTGGTGGGGTGGTTATTACTATACTATTGGTTTAAAGCTATACGATCTACTGGCCACCAAATTCAGCCTGGGTAAATCACAATTGATCTCCAAACATAAGACGCTAAAGGCCTTGCCAACATTAAAGCGAGATGGCCTACACAAAGGTGTTTCTTATTTTGACGGACAGTTCGACGATGCTAGGTTGGCTGTTAATTTGGCTCAAACCGCCGCAGAACAAGGAGCCTTGGTTATGAACCATATGCGAGTGGTTGGATTGTTAAGCAATGAAGACGGCTCCGCAGCAGGTATCGAAGTCGAGGACATGGAAACCGAGCAGGTGTACAGCGTACAATCCAAAGTGGTGGTCAATGCTGCAGGCATCTTTACAGACAAAGTGCTAAAGCTCAAAGACCCTAATCATAAAAAGACCGTAGTTCCTAGTCAAGGTGTGCATTTGGTGCTAGACCGAGAATTCTTGCAGAGCAATACAGCATTAATGATCCCTAAGACTTCCGACGGACGCGTGCTTTTTATCATTCCATGGAACGGTAAGGTCCTGGCTGGAACAACAGACACCCTGATCAAAAAACCGAAGATAGAACCGGTGGCCTTGGAGTCGGAGATCGAATTCATACTTGAGACCATAGGAGCGTACTTAACAAGAGCGCCGGAGCGCCAAGAGGTACGCTCTGTTTTTGTCGGATTACGCCCATTGGCTAAACCTAAAAAGGATGATACCAACACTAAAGAAGTTTCCAGAAGCCATAAAATTCTGAGCGAACAAGGCGTGGTGAGTATTGTAGGCGGCAAATGGACCACCTACAGAAAAATGGCAGAAGATGTGGTAGACACTATAATTGAGGACTACAATTTCAAACCTGCAGCCTCTGTCACAAAATCCTTGCCTATAAAAGGGAACATTAGCGAGCAAAAACATTCTGATTTTCCCCATTTACAAATGTACGGCAGTCTACTGGACGCCTATTTAGACTTTGAATCTAGTAAAGCCGAATACGCAAAAAAAATTCATCCGGACTATCCTTACACTAAAGGACAAGTAGTTTGGAGCGCTAAAGAAGAAATGGCTAGAACAGTAGAGGACGTTCTGGCAAGACGGGTGAGATTATTATTTTTAGATGCTAGAGCTGCAGTAGATGCAGCTCCAGTAGTTGCTAATTTACTTGCTGCGGAACTAGACAAAGATCAGTCTTGGCAAGACCAACAGCTTAAAAGCTTTAACGATCTGGCCGGACAATATGTGCTGGATTAATAACAGATTTATGAGAAAAAAGTACATACTATCATTAGATCAAGGAACTACATCTTCTCGTGCTATTCTTTTTGATCACAGCGGTTCGAATGCTGGGGTTGGTCAAAAGGACTTTGAGCAAATATTTCCACAGCCGGGTTGGGTAGAACACGATCCGATGGAGATCTGGGAATCTCAGCTCTATGCCGTGCGTCAGGCCTTTAAATCGGCTCAGGTCACCTCCGAGGCCGTTGCAGCCATAGGTATTACTAACCAACGCGAAACTACTGTGGTTTGGGACAGAGAAACCGGAGTGCCTATCTACAATGCCATTGTTTGGCAAGATCGGAGAACGGCCAAGTATTGTGACCAACTCAAGGCAGAAGGACATATCGAGAATATCAAGGAAAAGACCGGGCTGATCATCGATGCCTACTTTTCTGGGACCAAACTCAAGTGGATCTTGGACAATGTAGAAGGCGCAAGAGAAAAAGCAAAACAGGGCAATCTTTGCTTTGGAACTATAGACACTTGGCTGATCTGGAAACTCACTAATGGCAAGAGCTTTGTTACCGATGTGAGTAATGCCAGCCGCACCATGCTGTTTAATATACACACTTTAGACTGGGATAAAGAGCTGCTGCAACTGCTCAACATTCCAAAAACGGTCTTGCCTCAGGTAAAATCCAGCAGCGAGGTCTACGGAGTAACCGCTAGTGAAATACTTGGTGGAACTGTTCCTATTGCCGGTATAGCCGGAGACCAACAAGCCGCTCTCTTTGGGCAGCTCTGTACGGAGAAAGGCATGGTAAAAAACACTTACGGCACGGGTTGTTTCTTGCTTATGAATACCGGCGATAAGCCCGTCTATTCTAAGAACAACCTACTCACAACCATAGCCTGGCAGATCGATGATCAGGTCGCCTACGCCTTAGAGGGTAGTATTTTTGTAGGAGGTGCTGCCGTGCAATGGATCAGAGACGGATTAAAACTAATAGACGATGCCAAAGAAATTGAAGCTTTGGCCAGCAGTGTGACAGACAACGGAGGCGTTTACTTTGTGCCTGCATTGACCGGACTTGGAGCACCACATTGGGACCCTTACGCAAGAGGTGCCATTGTTGGACTAACGCGAGGAAGCACGCAGGCGCATATTGCAAGAGCAACGCTAGAAGGTATTGCCTACCAAGTATACGATATTGTAAAAGCTATGGAAGCCGATTCTGGAGTGGCCGGTGCAGAATTGCGGGTAGACGGTGGTGCTACGGCCAATAATTTACTCATGCAGTTCCAGTCAGATATCTTCGGATTTCCCGTGGTAAGACCAAAGCTATTAGAAATCACCGCGTTAGGGGCTGCTTATCTAGCTGGCCTTGCCGTTGAGTTTTGGCCAGATCTGGACTCCTTGAAATCGCAGTGGAAAATAGACCGTAGCTTTGAGCCAGAAATGGATCAGGCCCGAGTAGAAGAGTATCTCAGCACTTGGCATAAAGCGGTGAAACGCGCAGCAAATTGGATAGAATAAACAACTAAAGAATATAAAAAATGACTCCTTTTATAGCAGAAATTGTGGGCACCTTCATTTTAATGGTATTGGGAAATGGAGTGGTCTGTAATGTGGTACTCAAAGGTACCAAGGGAAACAATTCCGGCTGGATAGTTATTACCACGGGTTGGGCCATGGCAGTCTATGTAGCAGTTCTTATTGCCGGACCGTACAGCGGAGCTCATATCAATCCTGCTGTGACGGTAGCCTTAGCGATTACCGGATTGTTTGAATGGTCTCAAGTGCCTATTTATATTGCCGGGCAATTCATTGGTGCTATGGCTGCGATGGTTGCCCTTTGGATAACCCATAAAGATCATTACGATGCCACCGAGGATTCAGCGAGTATCCATGCTACTTTTTGCAACACTCCTGCTATAGCAAACAACTTTAGAAACCTAATGACCGAAATCTTGGGAACCTTTATTTTGGTCTTCGCTGTATTTTACATTGTCGGCCCGGAATTATCTGTAGGCGAACAAGAAGGGATAATTGGCCTAGGGTCTTTAGGGGCCATCCCAGTGGCCTTTATAGTTTGGTCTGTGGGTATTAGTTTAGGAGGTCCAACGGGATACGCGATCAACCCAGCCAGAGATCTAGGCCCGCGAATAATGCACGCTATTCTTCCTCTTAAAAACAAAGGTGATTCCGGATGGGGATACAGCTGGATCCCTGTTGCGGGTCCTTTAATTGGAGGAGCTATTGCAGCCTTATTGTATTTAGCGATGCAGTAAATAAAAAAAGCCTCTCCATTTTGGAAAGGCTTTCTTATCTCAGTTAAGTTCGATTATAGGTCTGATAATGTATCAACTCGCAAGCGACCGTTGTTTCCATCCCAACTGAAAGTACCGTAACCAGCTGCTTCCGAAGTTCCACAAGCAGGCGTATCGTAAATGAATTCCCCTCCAAAGAAATAATAAGCTAAAGACCAAGTAGCTACCCTTGTTGCAAAGGTGGTCGTTTGATTGTAGCCAATAAATTCGCGATATCCCGTAGTGTCAAAAAACCAAACATGTGGAAATGTCGCGTTGTAAAAGCAGGTTTCGGTAAATGAGTCATTGGTTTGTGCTCCATCTTGATTGATGTACATGTTCGACCCTTGAGTGATAACAATTTCATCCACAATAAGAAGGTCGGTAGCAAAGGTAGAGTGCTCTCCTGCTGGAGAAGTATAAACAGCTCCGCGATGAATCGCATCCCAGTTGCCCTCAAAGCCCCCAGGGGTTGTGTAATCGTCATCAAAAGTACCCATGGCCAGAGAAACATCCCCTCCGCGAGAGCGCTTGTAAGCTACTACATATGAATCGGTGCCGTCAAAATCAAAATGCTCTACCACTAGGCGCTTCTCATCATTTAATAAAATGCTAAAAGAACCGCGGTCTCCAATAAAATAGAATCGATCCGGATCCGACACATCTTGCACACCTTCGAAATAGACCTCGCGCTCAAGCCCATCGTTTACCTTATGTAATCTCGCCGCCGCTACTAAACCGCCTTTTTCGGTGGTATTAATAGCTAGAGTACCTTTAGTTTTTAGGTCATAGCTGGCAATTATTCCTTTGAATAGTCCGCTATTGGAATTGTCAAAGGCAGGATCTGGTTCCAAATCCATGATTGCTGCAACTCTATCTGCAGTTGTGGTCTGAAGTTGAACGTCTTCTGAGTTGTCTGTGCTGCAAGCCGCTAATCCGATGGCCACAAATGCAATGAGTAGTTTTTTCATAATTTAAGATTTAAGTCTAGGAATAGTCTAATATTGTTTGTGAGGTTACTGTATGCAACGAATTATTCCGATTAAGACCATAAAAGTCGGTATTTAGTATTGCCCACAAAAGGGGGTTTTCCCCTGTTTTTCAAACAATAGCAAGCATAAAAAAAGCCTCTCCAAATGGAAAGGCTTTCTTTTTATAAAGTTATAAGCACTTAATCTGCCAAGACAATCACTTTGTTGTCGCTCATCTCTACAGTACCTGAAGTGATCTCTAAGCGAGTGATGCCGTCTTTACCTTGGGTAAACTTATCGGCTACCTCTTCGTCTAGCTTTACATCTCCCCAAACCTTAACGGTTCCAGGACCAAGTAAAGAAACAGTGGCTGCGTGATTGTTCAGCATTTGGAATTCTCCTTCAACCCCAGGCACAGCCACAGATTTTACCTCGCCGCTAAAAAGTGTTGCTTCTGGAGTTACTATTTCTAAATGCATCTTTTAATTATTTGGTGATTAGGCTTCGGCTAACATTTTCTCTCCGGCTTCAATGGCTTCTTCGATTGAACCTTTCAAGTTGAATGCCGCTTCTGGTAGGTGATCTAGCTCACCGTCCATGATCATGTTAAATCCTTTGATAGTCTCTTTGATATCTACAAGTACTCCTGGGATACCGGTAAACTGCTCTGCTACGTGGAAAGGCTGAGATAAGAAACGCTGTACACGACGTGCACGTCCTACGGCCATTTTATCCTCTTCAGAAAGTTCTTCCATACCAAGAATCGCGATGATATCTTGAAGTTCTTTGTAACGCTGTAGCAACTCTTTTACGCGTTGCGCACAGTTGTAGTGCTCGTCTCCTAGAATGTCAGCAGTAAGGATACGAGAAGTAGAATCTAGTGGATCCACCGCAGGGTAGATACCAAGCTCAGCAATTTTACGAGACAATACTGTAGTTGCATCCAAGTGAGCGAAAGTTGTCGCTGGAGCAGGGTCAGTAAGGTCATCCGCAGGTACATAAACCGCCTGTACAGAAGTAATCGATCCTTTCTTTGTAGAAGTAATACGCTCCTGCATAGCACCCATCTCTGTTGCCAAAGTTGGTTGGTAACCTACCGCAGATGGCATACGTCCTAGAAGTGCAGATACCTCAGAACCGGCTTGTGTAAAACGGAAGATATTATCTACGAAGAAAAGTACGTCTTTTCCTTGTCCGTCTCCGGCACCATCACGGAAGTACTCAGCAATAGTCAATCCAGAAAGTGCTACACGAGCACGAGCTCCTGGAGGTTCGTTCATCTGTCCGAATACAAATGTCGCTTTAGATTCTTTCATGGCTTGCTTGTCTACCTTAGAAAGATCCCATCCGCCTTCTTCCATAGAGTGCAAGAAGTCGTCACCGTATTTGATAATTCCAGATTCCAACATTTCACGAAGCAAGTCATTCCCTTCACGAGTACGCTCGCCTACACCGGCAAATACTGAAAGTCCACCGTGTCCTTTTGCGATGTTGTTGATCAATTCCTGGATCAATACTGTTTTACCTACACCTGCACCACCGAAAAGACCAATCTTACCACCTTTTGCGTAAGGCTCAATAAGATCGATTACTTTGATTCCGGTAAATAGCACCTCTGTAGAAGTAGAAAGATCTTCGAATTTTGGTGCTTCGCGGTGAATAGGAAGTCCGTTGTCTCCTGTTTTAGGAAGGTTTCCAATTCCGTCGATAGCATCTCCAATTACGTTGAAAAGACGTCCGTAAACATCTTCTCCGATTGGCATCTGAATTGGCTGCCCGGTTGCTTTTGCATCTACACCGCGGCTCAAACCGTCTGTAGAATCCATAGAGATGGTGCGAACTGTGTTCTCACCGATATGCGATTGAACCTCAAGTACTAAGGTTCCTCCACCTAAGGCAACTTCTAGAGAATCGTAGATTTGTGGAAGCTCCTGACCACTTGTAAACTCTACGTCTACAACAGGTCCGATAATTTGTACAACTTTACCTGAAACGTCTGACATTTGTTCGGATTTAATTTCTTCATTTAGAAGAGCTAATAAGCCCCTCATTTTTAACGGTGCAAAGATAGTTCTTTAACCGAAAAAATGGGAGGCTTAAATGCTTTTTTTGAGAAATTTTTACTCTACCGTTACAGACTTGGCTAAGTTTCGTGGTTGGTCCACGTTTTTACCTAGCATTACGGCGATATGATAAGAGAGCAATTGCAGTGGAATTGTCGTCACAAGTGGCGTTAAAGCCTCGGGAGTTTTTGGTACTTCCATTACGTAATCGGCAATTTCGGTAACTGTGGTATCTCCTTCTGTCACTACGGCAATGATCTTTCCGTCGCGAGACTTGATCTCCTGGATGTTACTCACCACTTTTTCGTAGTGGTTGCTGTTTACAGCGATCACCACTACAGGCATATTCTCATCAATAAGTGCAATAGGACCGTGCTTCATCTCTGCTGCCGGATATCCCTCCGCATGAATGTAAGAGATCTCCTTAAGTTTTAAAGCCCCTTCAAGAGCCACTGGGAAATTGTATCCACGCCCTAAATACAAGAAATTCCTTGCATCTTTGAACTGCTTAGCTACAGCTTCAATATGATCGTTGGTCTTTAATGCCTCTGCAACCTTCTCTGGAATAAGATCCAATTCGCGCAGGTGCATCATATAGTTGCTTTGAGACATTGCGCCTTTCTCTTTGGCCAAACGCAAAGCCATAAGCGTTAGAACGGTGATCTGCGTAGTAAAGGCCTTGGTTGAAGCCACACCAATTTCAGGACCAGCGTGCGTATACGTTCCGCTATGTGTTTCTCTAGATATACTAGAACCTACCACATTACATACCCCATAAACAAAGGCTCCTTTAGACTTAGCCAATTTGATCGCCTCTAGGGTATCTGCAGTTTCTCCGGATTGCGAAATGGCGATAACCACATCGTTTTCCGTAATGATAGGGTTGCGATATCTGAACTCCGAAGCGTATTCTACCTCAACAGGAATTCGCGCCCATTCTTCAAAAATATATTCACTCACCAAACCGGCATGCCAGCTGGTTCCGCAGGCTACAATGATAATACGGTCTGCGTTCATGAATTTTTGAATGTGATCTTCCAAACCGCCCAAACGAACAATTCCCTGATCTGCAAGCAAACGTCCGCGATACGTATCTTTTATTACCGATGGCTGCTCATAGATCTCTTTGATCATAAAGTGATCATAACCACCCTTTTCTATTTGTTCTAGATTCAACTGAAGCTCCTGTACATAAGGATCGACCAGTTTGTCGTTCTTGATCTTTCGTACGCGAACCTCACGCCCCAAACGTATTATAGCCAATTCGCCGTCTTCCAAATAGATAGCGTTGTTGGTAAATTCTATGAAAGGTGTAGCATCACTGGCAACAAAGAATTCCTCGTCGCCTATTCCAATAGCTAAAGGAGATCCTAACTTTGCAACAATGATCTCGTTGGGTTTCTTTCTGTCAAACAGCGCGATCGCATAGGCTCCGACCACTTGGTTCAAAGCGATCTGTACCGCTTTACCAAGCTTTACTTTTTCTTGTTTCTTGATCTCCTCGATAAGATTAACCAATACCTCAGTGTCGGTATCTGACTTAAAGGAATAACCGCGTTTTTCAAGTTCCTTCTTAATGGTCGCATAGTTTTCTATGATCCCATTGTGAATTAACACCAAATCTCCACTGTTAGAAATGTGTGGATGCGAGTTGATATCGTTTGGCACTCCGTGGGTTGCCCAACGGGTGTGTCCTATTCCTAAATGTCCGTTTTTTGAAATGTGTACATCTGCCTTTTGAGAAAGGTCTTCTACCTTTCCTTTGGTCTTACACATTTCAATATCATTTCCGTCATAGAGTGCAATACCTGCCGAATCATAGCCACGGTATTCTAAACGTCGTAGTCCGTTGAGTATAATAGGGTAAGCATCTCTATGGCCAATGTAGCCTACAATTCCACACATAATTTCTGGGTCTTATTCGGGGTCTGTGTAATAGATGGTTAATTTCAGACGCTTGGCCGCATCGGGCGAAGCGTTACCGTGCACTATAGTACCTTCTTGTGAGTTTACACCTCCCGGAGGCACATTATCGATATCTTCACTCAAAGGACTCTCTACCTTTCTAAAGTTGGTAGTGATCACATCCTGAACCACAGCCAAACCAAGTCGAACATTGGTTGAATCTCTTAAAATGATGTTGTTCAGATGGGTTGTGAGTCTGAGCTTATAGCTGATACCATTATCGCTGGCATCACGGACTACAGGCCCTAGATGCGAGCTTTTAAAATCGTTTGCAGTATTGGCAAAGGTATTGTCAATTTCGTAGTCGATCAGAACACGACGATTGTCCATATCGTACAAAAAGAGCCTATCTGGTTCGTTGTTACCTCCTGGAACCTGATCTGTGTCAACAAAGACTTCTAAGTTCGCTTCGTTGATCAACCAGTCATTAGCCTTAAGTTCGGTAAGTTGATCTGGTTCACCATCGCCATCGGTATCTGGTCCAAAAAGCTCAATAACACCTATAGAACCTTCTCCTCCTTTTAAGTAAAGGTAAGGCTCTCCATTGGTAGTGTCTTGATCTGCAAGTAGCAATTCAATAGCAGGGTTGTAATCTGCATCGAATACATTTACAGTAATCCCTTGGAAATTGAATCCTACCTCATCTTCAATGGTAATGGTGTCGGTAGTATCGCCATCGCCGTCGGTGTCTGCAACGTCGATAGCTTGATAGGTGTACTCAATATTTAAAGTTGCTTCCGTAATATCAAAATAGAACAGCACTCCCTCATCACCCAAGGGGGTGATTTTAAAATACATGCCTCTAAAATAGTCTTTAAACGCATTGTTGGAACTCAGTTCTGGCGTACCCTCCATATCCAAGATCAACTCGTTCCAAAAGTCAACAGGTAACTCCACGCGCAATTGCGGTTCCAAGACCTCTTCGTCGTCTTCACCTTCGTTAATGGTAATGGCTTCTTCGGATGGGAAAAAGCTTAAGTCCTCATAGATCAGCTCGCCCATAAAACTCTCAAAAGTCGGCCCTTGATCTGAGAAGTAATCTTGCGGATCCTCAAATCCGGTTTCGGGATCAAAATCCTGCAAGAAATAATTGGATCTAAAAATCTGTAAATGCACTGGCTGATCACCATAGACAGAATCTAAGATATAGGTGTTAGCTTCATCCGCAGTAATATCCAAAGTATTGAAATAAGGGATAGACAGAGTCACTGTCTGAAATTCTGGCTCGTCATTGAAATTCGGACCAGGCTGGTTGAATAACAACTGGGTTAGCACATTGGCTGTTGTTGTTCCGTAAATAGGATCGGTATAGGTTCCGAGCTGATACGAATTCAGTCCGTTAGTTTGTACTCTTGGGGTACGTGCAGTGTAAGATACTACCTGAGTGCCCTCAAAAATGCTAGTTTCGAAATTATTTCCTCCAATGATATTTCCGCCAAGAGTAGTGGAATCTTCATCACAAGCAAGGGTGATCGCTCCGAGCACCAATGCCGCAAGAAACACACGATAGGTGTTCAAGTTGTTCAATACGCTTTTCATAAAATTATAACACTTTGGAGTTGTAAAAGTCCAAATACGCTTCGGAAAAGGAATCTATGTTATGAAAGTTTAACACAGGTTTATCCCATTTTTTAAGATAATCTTCCAATTCTTGAGGAATCTCTTCTGATCCAACAATGGCAGCATCAGAGTGCGAGATAGCAACACGCATGATACTGTTGTAATCGGCTTCGTTGAGTTCCTCTAGTGCGTCTCCTTCGATTCCGTCGAATTTGACCTTCTCTACCATAGAACTATCTAACGTGCCTTCAAAGCCAGTATTGTAAACCGAAGTAACAATCTTGCTGTTTTCGAAAAGCGGTTCTTCCTTGTAGTATTGACGCAAATAAAGCGGGAACAAAGACGCTAACCAACCGTGAACATGAATAATGTCTGGTGCCCAGTTTAGTTTCTTTACCGTCTCTATAACTCCTTTGGCAAAAAAGATAGCGCGTTCGTCGTTGTCTGGGAACAAGTTACCATCTTCGTCGGCAAAGGTTGCTTTGCGCTTAAAGTATTCTTCATTATCTATAAAGTATACCTGCATACGCTCTTTAGGTATAGAGGCTACTTTTATGATCAACGGCATATCCATATCGTTGATCACTAAATTCATTCCAGACAGGCGAATCACCTCGTGCAATTGGTGACGACGCTCATTGATATTGCCGTAGCGCGGCATAAAAATTCGTATCTGTCCGGAGTTGTTATTCACTAAGCGCGGCGCTTCAAACGACATCGAAGAAATCTCGGTCTCTGGCAAATAGGGAATTACTTCAGAAGACACATACAAGATTCTTTTATCTTTCATACAGGATTTTTAATTACTGATGTTTTTCAAAAACTCTGCAAAATTACGAAAAATTAGTGAAGATTCCCGCTAAACTCTTAATTTTGCGGGCCTTCTAGCAGATTCAAATGGCCATTTGTACCAGCATATCGACCTTACAGCAAACCTTGAGCCAAAAACGCGCAAGCGGAGCGCAAATTGGGTTTGTTCCTACCATGGGCGCACTACACGAAGGACACGGGTCCTTGGTGACTCAAGCGCTAGCCCAGAACGACTGTGTCGTGGTGAGTATTTTTGTGAATCCAACCCAGTTCAACAACGCCCAAGATCTGGAGAAATATCCACGCCCTTTTGAGCAAGACGTTGCATTTTTAAATGCTATAGATCCGGAGATCGTGATCTTTGCTCCAGAGGCTGCGGATCTTTACGGCGGAGCTGTACAGGCCAAGTCATACCGCTTTGGAGCTATTGAATCGGCCATGGAAGGCAAGCACAGACCAGGCCATTTTGACGGCGTGGGAACTGTACTAAATCTGTTGTTTAGAGCTGTCGAGCCCGACCGAGCCTATTTTGGAGAAAAAGACTTCCAGCAGTTACAGATAGTACGCAAGCTTGTGGCTTTAGAACAATTAGCAGTAGAAATCATAGGTTGTCCTATTCATCGCGCTGAAAATGGCTTGGCTATGAGTTCTAGGAATCGCAGATTGACTCCGCAGCAACTAGAGGCAGCTCCCTTTATCTTTGAGATCCTAAAGAAGACGCAAGACGAATTCGATTCGAAGTCGATTCCAGCTTTAGTTCGTGAGGCAGAGGCAGCCTTTGCCGCAAATCCGATGCTCGACTTGGAATATTTTGAGATAGCTGCTACCGATAATTTACAAACCGCTTACCGCAAACATCCTAGTAATACCTATAGAGCCTTTGTGGCGGCCTTTGCCGGCGAGGTAAGGTTGATCGATAATATGGGACTCAACTAGGGTAAAAAAATTAATACCTTTGCAGCATGCAAATTCATGTAGTTAAATCAAAGATTCACCGCGTAAAAGTTACCGGTGCCGATCTGAATTATATTGGCAGTATCACCATAGACGAAGATCTGATGGACGCCGCTAATATTGTGCAAGGAGAGAAAGTGCAAATTGTAAACAACAACAATGGTGAGCGTTTAGAGACCTATGCTATTCCTGGGCCTCGCAACAGTGGCGAGATCACCCTTAACGGTGCCGCTGCCCGTAAGGTTGCCCCTGGCGATATTTTAATCTTGATCACTTATGCGATCATGAGTATAGAAGAAGCCAAGAATTTTAAACCTGCGCTGGTATTCCCTAATGAGGAGAATAACCTCCTACAATAAACCAGACATTGAAAAAGGGTCTTCTCAAATTCCTTAAGGTTGGAATTCCGATAGGTATAGGAGTTGCATTGATATGGTTCTCCCTAAGCAAAATGGGGCCAGATTCCCGCGCCGCCCTTTGGGAAAATATTAAAACGGCTGATCCGTTTTGGATTGGGGTTTCGCTCTTTTTGGGCTTTGTGAGTCACTTCATTAGAGCCTACCGCTGGAAGTACTTGCTAGAACCTTTAGATTGCCACCCAAGACTGGCCAATAGTTTTATGGCTGTAATGGTGGCTTATGTGGCCAATTTGGGAATTCCAAGATCTGGAGAGGTCTTAAGGGCAGTGACCATTGCGCGTTATGAGAAAGTGCGCTTTGAACAAGCTTTCGGGACCATCATCTCCGAACGTGTAGCAGACCTCATACTGCTAATAACGGTTGTAGCCACAGCCTTTGCTCTACAGAGCGGCAACCTGCTCAATTACTTTGAAAGTCAACAAGTAAATCCGCTTTGGGCAGTATTAGCTATAGGGATAGGATTTGCAGGCTTATTGATCGCCATTAGGGTTATCCGACACAGTAAAAATAGAATGCTACAAAAGATCAACACTTTTCTTATTGGGATCTTAGAAGGCACCAAGAGTATATTAAAAATGAAGCGCAAAGGAGCCTTTATTTTTCAAACCCTGCTGATCTGGATTTTCTACATCCTGATGTTTTGGGTAATTAAATACGCGGTGCCGGATATGGAAGACACTCCTTGGGGAACGATCATGGTGGCATTTGTGGCGGGAAGCTTTTCTATGTCCACCACCAACGGTGGCTTGGGAATCTTTCCCTACCCTTTGATCATAGGTGCCGTTTTTGCCTTTTCTGGAATACCGCAAGAACAAGGTGAAGCCTATGGTTGGGTCATCTGGGGGTCTCAAACGGTATTGAACATCATTATTGGGGGAGCGTCCTTCTTGCTACTGCCCATTCTCAATGCCAAGAAATAATTTTTTACCTTACGGGGCGTAATTAACTAAGTCCCTTATCATGAAGCGTATTTTATTACTGCTGATCCTCGCTCTTTGCAATAGCGGGATTCTTCAAGCCCAAGTTGTTTATGAAGAATTTGCCTCCGAGCGATTGGGCGCAAATAGAAAGCTCAAGATCCAGCTCCCGCGTAGCTACAGCTCCGAAGAAGAAAAGGTCTACCCCATTGTCTTGGCATTAGACGGCAATTACCTATTTGAGCCTGTAGCTGGTAACGTAGACTATTATTCGTATTGGGAAGATATGCCAGAGGCCATAGTTGTAGGTATAATGCAAGGCGGAGACCAGCGCTATGACGACTGTTATTACGACGACACTGAGTTTTTCCCTGCCGAGACAGGCGCTGCCTTTTTTGAGTTTATCGGCATGGAACTCATTCCTTTTTTAGACGATAATTATCGCACTGCTAAGTTTGTGATCGCTGTGGGCCATGACTTTACGGCCAACTACATCAATTATTACCTCTTTAAAGAGCCGCCTTTGTTTCAGGGTTATATCTCTTTGAGTCCCGATCTAGCTCCTCTTATGGATGAGCGCTTGGCAGAAAGATTGCCTAGCATAGAGGACAAGATCTTTTATTACTTGGCCACTGGTACTGACGATGTGAAAGACCTCATGGAGATCTCCGTGGATCTCAACGAAAGACTCAAGACAATTGAAAGCCCTAATCTGCAGTATTATTTTGACAATTTTGAAGGAGCAACACATTATTCGCTGGTAGGGCGCGCAATTCCGCGAGCGCTGGAACAGATTTTCCAGGTATACCGACCCATCAGCAAAAAAGAATACAAAGAAGTACTGCTTAAACTGCCGGGCTCTCCGTATGATTATCTGATAGAAAAATACGCGACCATCAAGGAGCTTTTTGGATTGGAGAACGACATTCGCGTCAAAGATTTTATTGCGGTAGCAACTGCTGCAGAGAAGACCCAGAAATGGGAAGCTCTAGGAGAGATCGCAAAATTGGCCAGAAGTCAATATCCAGACACCGTTCTAGGTGATTATTATCTGGCGCGCTATTACGAGGAAATGGGCGAACCTAAAAAGGCCATGCGCACCTATCAAGGCGCTTACGATAAAGAAGAGGTGGATTTCATCACCATAGATATGATGCTCGACAAAGCAGACAAGATCAAAGAAGATTTTGGATGGTAAAAAAAAGCCCTGCAGTTGCAGGGCTTTTTAATTTCTATCGCACTACAATTTGCGTTACCTGCCAAGTACCGGCAGTTTGATAGTGCAACGGATAGGTAGCTTTGGGAAAGTTACTAAGGTCTAATTCCATCTGCGTAAAGCTGCGCTCACTACTCCACAACAATCTTCCGAGCATATCGTAAAGTCTTGCTCCAGTGATCTCTTTGGCTTCTGCCTGAAGCATCACATTGCCAGAAGTTGGATTAGGATAGGTTTTCATGTTCGTTGTAAGCCCAGAAGTAGTAGGCCTTTCAAAATGCAGCTCGAATCGGAATGGGTGATTTCCTTCGTCCGCAGTAAAATGGTAATCTGTTTGGTTTAGGTCGATCCAAACATCTTGCACTCTGTCGTAGAGGTATAGCTCGGCGCGACTAATTGCTACCCCTTCTAGTTGAGAAGCACCTATGGTGAATTCATAAAAACCGCGCAGCTGGCTAGAGACTCCTAAGAAAATCATCTGTTCATCATCAAAACGACCCAAAGCTTGTATGCCTAGCTCATCACCCCAGCGGCTATGAGAATAGACAGAAACATAGGTAGCCAAACGCTTGGCGTCATAACCTGGGCTTACCGCTTTGGTTTGACCTTCTAAAAATCCAATAAGCGCAGTACTACTAGCTTGATAGGCTGCTGCTTGAAGCTGTATCCATATTCTATCGCCATCCAAAACAGACTCCGCAGTGCTCCTTAAAGTGTTGTTATTGAAATTGCGACGCATACCATTGTTGAACTCCGCAGTACCGGCCGCAGTTGCTTTGACAGCAAAACCTTGTCCTGAAGCTATATGCCTTGTGGGAACCTCACTCGGCGATGAAGCCGCGGCTATCCCACCAGTTAAATTGTAAACTCATACCAGAGATCGTGCTGGGTGTTTCCTGCCGCTTCACAAGGACCATCGACAGATTCTGTGGCAGTTCTAAAATCTAGTGTAGTATTAGTGACACTACCTGTATTCACTATTATGTTGTTGCGATTAACACATTCATCATTAGCAGCCGTTTCAAAGGCTTGTATAGTAAAGTCATCTGCGCTGGCAAAGAGACTGCGCTCTGACATGCGTAGCACATAGGTGGTTCCAGAGGTCAAGTTATAGAAGAACCCATCGTCAGATCCGCAGACCAGATCAACTCCGCCGCAAGTATCATAAAGTGTTCTATAAACAGTATTAGGAATATTGGTTATTCTTATGTTTCCATTTACAGGCATTGTAAACTCATACCAGAGATCTAACTGATTTTGGCTAGCGGTCTCACAAGGCCCGTCAACCGATTCGGTTGCAGCTCGGTAATCTAAAGCCGTTACCGTAGTTGTTGCTGTAGAAACACTCAATGCTTGTCGGTTTGCGCTTTCGTCATTAACTGCGCTGGCAAAAGCTTCCATTCTAAAGTTCACATTGCCGGCAAAGATGTCTCGTTCTGAGAGTCGGTATACATAGGTGGTTCCACCAACCAGATTATAAAAGAAACCATCATCTCCAAAACATGCTAATTCAGTCCCTGAGCAGCTATCGTATAAGACAGAACGAACAGTATTGGGAACATTGGTCACTCTAAGGTTTCCGCTTACCGGCATGGTAAACTCATACCAAACATCCAGGTTCACTTGGCTGGCAGTTTCGCAAGAAGCGTCTAAGGATTCCGTGGCGGTAGAGGTATCTACGCTGAATTCGTTAAATGTCCCAACGCCAGGGCTAATTGTTAATCGGTTGGCACACTCGTCGTTTACAGCCTGCCCAAAGAGAATACTAGCGGGGAGAACTAGTAATAAAAAGAGTAATTTTTTCATTACATGCGGTTTATTTTAAGTGTTCAAGCTAACTGAAATCCTGAGCCTAAGCTGTATTTATTTAGTGAAGCGGCTCATTTTTTTAGTGAACTAAAATGGCGAGGCTAAAATTCCTTTCAAAGAAGTCTTTAACAGATTTCTCGGGACGCAGAAATATCCCTATTTTCGGTCTTGATATGGCCAAGACCAAAACAGCATTTTTTTGTCAAAATTGTGGCAGCCAATACGCCAAATGGCAAGGCCAATGCAATTCGTGTAAACAATGGAACACCATTAGCGAAGAGGTGCTACAAAAGGCCGAAAAGTCAAAAACTTGGGAAACAACAAGCACAACTTCTAAGCGTGCTCCCAAACCAGTAAAGATTTCAGAGATCTCACTAGAGACTCAAAGACGTATTGCAACGGGCAATGCCGAATTAGATCGTGTGCTAGGAGGTGGATTGGTCCCAGGCTCCTTAGTCCTTCTAGGAGGAGAACCCGGAATAGGGAAAAGTACTTTAATGCTACAAGTAGCGCTACAACTCAAAGCCAAGACCTTGTATGTTTCCGGAGAAGAAAGTGCGCAGCAAATAAAAATGCGTGCCGCTCGATTGGCCGAGAATACAGACAACTGCCTGATCCTGACCGAAACGCAAACCCAACAGATCTTTAGACATATTGGTGAGGTACAGCCAGAAATCCTGGTCATCGATTCGGTACAAACCCTACACACCAATCATATAGAAAGCGGCGCGGGAAGCATCTCTCAGATTCGCGAGAGCACTGCAGAACTCCTACAATTCGCAAAAGAGTCCAATACCCCAGTGATCTTGATCGGGCATATCACCAAAGACGGGAACATTGCCGGTCCAAAGATCTTGGAACACATGGTAGACACCGTGCTGCAATTTGAAGGCGACCGTAATCATGTGTATCGCCTGCTTAGAGCGCACAAAAACCGTTTCGGTTCCACCAACGAACTTGGCATATTCGAAATGCAAGGCAGCGGATTACGAGAAGTGACCAATCCGTCAGAAATACTGCTTTCACAATTCAGCGAACCCATGAGCGGGACAGCAATTGCTGCCACTTTAGAAGGCATGCGTCCGCTACTTATAGAAGTACAAGCCTTGGTCAGTAGTGCAGTTTATGGCACCCCGCAACGCTCGGCAACAGGTTTTAACGTCAAGAGACTCAATATGCTTTTGGCTGTACTAGAAAAAAGGGCGGGTTTTAAACTAGGAGCTAAAGATGTCTTTCTAAACATTACCGGTGGAATTCGTGTGGAAGACCCGGCGATTGACTTGGCCTTAACGGCAGCTGTGCTTTCTTCTAATGTCGATATTGCCGTGGATAGGTCACAGTGTTTTGCTGCGGAGGTAGGCCTTTCTGGCGAAGTCCGTGCAGTTACACGCATAGAACAACGCATCTCCGAAGCGGAAAAACTCGGCTTCGAAAGGATCGTTATTTCAGATCAGAACAAAGTAAATGCTGGCGACTACACCATAGAAGTTGTTAAGATCGCCAAGGTTGCAGATCTGGTTAGGATCCTATTTGGTTAGGCTGCCGGATTGGGCATGCGGCTGTGCACCTCGTTGATCTCTCGGATCACCTCCTCAGAAAGCTGAATATCTATACTTTCTATATTCTCCTTTAGTTGCTCTAAGCTGGTCGCACCGATAATATTCGAAGTCATAAATGGCCTGTCATTTACAAAGGCTAAGGCCATCTGTGTTAAACTCAGACCGTGCTTTTCTGCAATATCTTTGTACGCCTGTGTTGCTGCAAGAGAACCTTCACCATTATAGCGGTTGTAATTTGGGAACAAAGTAACGCGAGCTCCCGCAGGCATGGCCCCGTTGAGGTATTTACCGCTGAGTACACCAAAAGCCAAAGGAGAATAGGCCAAATAGCCTATGTCTTCCATTTGCAAAACTTCAGAGAGGCCAATCTCATCTCTGCGCTGCAGCAAACTGTAAGCATTTTGAGTAGAAACGATCTTGAGTTTGCCTTTGCGGTGTTCTTCCATATAGCGCATAAGTCCAAAGGGGGTTTCATTACTCACCGCAATATGACGGATCTTGCCAGACTTCACATGGCCTTCTAAACGGTCTAAGATCTCACCAATATTATCTTCCCAGCGGGCATTTGGCTTATGGTTGTAGTCGCGAACCCCAAAGATATTCACGGCTCTTTCTGGCCAATGCAATTGATAGAGGTCTATATAATCTGTTTGTAAGCGAGTCAAACTCTTGTTTAAAGCATCTTCTAAAGCATCCGCAGAAAAACCGAGGTTCGGCCTTATGTGTTTGAAAGTTGGGCTGGGTCCTGCTATCTTGGTTGCCAAAATGACCTTGTCTCTATTGTTGCGCTCGGCAAACCAGTTACCAATGATGGTCTCTGTGCTTCCTTGAGTTTCTGGGCGCCCTGGCACCGAATACATCTCTGCAGTATCAATAAAGTTTACGCCCATATCCAAGGCCATATCCATCTGCGCAAAACCTTCGTCTTGGGTGTTCTGCTGGCCCCAAGTCATACTGCCTAAGCAGATCTTACTCACTCGTATTCCGGTTCCTGGAAGTTCTTTATATCTCATTCAATTGCAATTATCAGTTTAAAAATCGAGCTCTACCATATGTGGACAATGATCGCTGTGAACAGCTTCTGATAAGATCACTGCGCGTTTAATATGTTCTTTCAAGGGTTCTGAGACCAAATTGTAATCAATACGCCAGCCTTTGTTGTTTGCTCTGGCATTTGCACGATAGCTCCACCAGGTATAATTGTGAGGCTCTTTGTTTAAGTGTCTAAAGGAATCTATAAAACCACTTTTCATAAAAGCGTCTAGCCAAGCGCGTTCTTCCGGCAAGAATCCGGACACTTTTTTATTGCGGACCGGATCGTGAATGTCGATAGCCTCGTGACAAATGTTGTAATCTCCGCCAATGACCAAGTTGGGCACCTCCTTTTTTAAGTCATCGATATAAGTTCTGAAGTCGTCCATATACTTGAACTTATGTCCCAAACGGGCATCATTGGTACCACTAGGCAAATATAAACTCATAACAGAGACCTCATCAAAATCGACACGCAAGTTGCGCCCTTCGCTATCCATGTAATCAATCCCAGTACCGTAAACTACATTTTTGGGTTCGTGCTTAGACAAAACGGCTACTCCGCTATAACCCTTCTTTTCTGCACTGAACCAATAGTGGTACGGATAGCCTGCAGCCTCTAAGGCCGCAGTATCTACCTGCTCTTGCATGGCTTTGGTCTCTTGAATTAAAAACACATCCGGATCTGCGGCTTGTAACCAATCTGTTAGGCCTTTGTTCATGGCCGCGCGTATTCCGTTTACGTTGTAAGAAATGATCTTCATAAAATAAGTTGTTATTGCCAGCGCAGAACAGCGACTATCCCTGAAAAATAGTACGGCTAGCGAATATGCTAAGTTAAGACAGTATTGTACATTTACTGAAGTGGTAAGTCATATATTTTCATTAACAAATCAACAAAATAATTCTAGTTCCTTTCAGTTTTATATATAGCTTGATTAAATGCCTTAGGGTGCGCCAAACTTTACTTGTAATCGTATTGCTGATCTGCCAGGGAACCTTTGCCCAGGATAAGCTGCGTCGCAATATTAGATTAGCCGCCCAAGACAGTCTGGTGGTAGATTCGGTGAGTATCAATCCGAATTTCTTTGAGGTTTATACTGCGGATGGACAACTGCTAGATGCCTCTCAATACGAAATAGACTTTACCCGTGCTCGCTTGCGATTTAAAACAGCCAGCCCCGCTGACTCGGTAGAGATCCGTTATTTGCGTTACCCTGAATTTCTCACCCGTCGCTATGCAAATCTAGACCCGAATCTGATTGTGAACAATAGTGGCAACCTAGACAGACTTTACAGCCTACAACAGGCAACTACCCAGCGTAACAGCACACCCTTTCAAGGTCTGAATGCCAACGGGAGTATTACCCGAGGCGTAACCATTGGGAACAATCAGAACGCTGTGGTGAATTCAGAATTAGACCTGCAGATCACTGGCCGACTCAGCGAAAAAGTATCTATAAGAGCTTCCATACAAGACGCTAATATTCCTACTCAAGAAGGCGGTTACTCGCAAAATTTAGATGAGTTCGATCAGATATTCGTAGAGCTTTACGGCGATAATTGGAACATCCGCGCAGGCGATATAAACCTAATTCAAAGCGGGACTTACTTTGGGAATTTCACTAAAAAGATCCAAGGGATATCTATTGGAGGAACCTTAAAACACAAGGACAGTAGTGAATCTCGATTTGGAGTGGCCGGGGCCTTGGTACGCGGGGTTTTTAGTCGCAGCACTTTTACTGGACAAGAGGGAAATCAAGGACCTTATAAACTTGTTGGCCCCAATGGAGAATTGTTCATTCTTATCATTTCTGGTAGTGAACGCGTTTTTGTTAATGGCTTGCTTTTGGAGCGCGGAGAGAACAAGGATTATGTAATAGATTACAACGCCGGTGAGATTCGCTTTAACCCTACTTTTCCTATAAATGCCTCTATGCGTATCGTGGTGGAATATCAGTTCACCGATCGCAATTATACCCGCTTTATCGGTTATGGAGAAGGTGGCTATAAACGTGACAATTTTGAGATAAGTGCTTATGGTTATAGCGAATCCGACGCAAAGAATCAGCCCTTACAGCAAAACTTGACAGAAGATCAAGTGGCCGTGCTTCAGACTGCGGGAGACGACTTGAGCTTAATGAATGCGCCTTCTGCTGTGCCAGACACTTTTTCTGAGAATAAGATCCTCTACCGTCGCGAAACCATAGGAGGAATAGAAGCATTTGTGTTCTCTGACAATCCAGATGATGAACTTTTCAACGTTCGATTCAGCTTTGTAGGACCTAATAACGGGAATTACGTTATCCAATCGGAAAATACCATAAGCAGGATCTTTGAGTTTGTTCCCCCTGTAGGCGGTGTGTCTCAAGGAGATTATGCACCAGTAGTTCCTTTGGTTGCACCGACACTGCTTCAAGTTGGTGGTCTTTACGGGAGCTACAGCCCCTCAGAAAAAACACAAATAGGTTTCGAGCTCAGTGCCAGTCGTAGTGATCGCAATTTGTTTTCTGACATAGACGATGACAACAACAACGGTCTGGCAGCGCGATTGACCCTTGCACAAAGACTTTTGGCAAAAGACAGTCTTGCGACACGATTAGATGCCTTTGCCAATGTCAATTATCTGCAAGAAGAATACCAGTCCATAGAACGTCTTTTTAATGTGGAATTTACCCGTGACTGGAACCTTTTTATGCCCGATGGAGATCAGACCTATGCCATTGGAGGCGTAGAAGGAGCTCTTAAAAAATGGGGGGCGGCTCGCTATGAGTTTCAATACTTGAATTTTGACGGCAGTTTTAATGGGTCAAGACATGTACTGACCAGTAATTTGCAACATAAAAAAACACAAGCCTTGATCTCCGCGAGTATACTCAATAGTAGCGGAGACAGCTTGGATTCGAAATTCGCAAGAGTCTTTGTAAATGCTAGGCAAAATCTGGGCAAGTATTGGGCTGGTAGCAAGTTCAATTTTGAAGATAATCAGCAGCGCGCGGTTGCCAATGATTCGCTCACTCCATTGAGCCAGCGTTTTAGCGAATATCAGGCCTATGCGGGCGTGGGTGATTCCACTAAAGTCTACTTGGAGATAGGTTATATAAATCGCGTCACCGACAGTGTGATGAACAACAGTTTAGAACGGGTAGCGAAGGCGGCTTCTTATTACGCCAAAACCCGAATCTTAAATACCCAAGCTACACAGTTAAGCCTTATTGCCAATTATCGCAGAACGCGTTTTGAACAAACCGAGATGCCAGACGAACAAGTGCTCAATGGCCGTTTGAGTTACAATCAGCGGTTATGGCAAGGTGCCTTGGTAGCCACTACTCTTTTTGAATCTAACAGCGGAGTAGTCCCACAACAAGAATTCACCTATGTTGCTGTAGAACCCGGACAGGGAATTTACACCTGGAACGATTATAACGACAATGGCATACAAGAATTGGACGAATTTGAGATCGCGCAATTTCAAGACGAGGCTGAGTATGTCCGTGTGCTTTTGCCCAACAGAACCTTTGTACCCATAAATCAAAACGCTTTTAGCCAAAGTATCACTTTGCAGCCCAAACAATGGGCCGCCAGCGAGAACAAGTTCAAGAAACTCTTGTCTAAATTTTACAATCAAGCCTCTTATTTGGTAGATCGCAAGGTAAGGCGTAACGACGGACGCTTTAAGATCAATCCCTTTGAGGATGGAGGCGATGACCAATTAGGTTTGCAACTCAATTTTAAGAATGTACTCTTCTTTAATAGGGGAAAACAACGCTATACCACCAGTTACACCTATCTGAATACAGCAAATAACAACTTATTGGCCACGGGCTTACAAGAGAATCGTTTGCGCAGCCATCAGTTAAATTTCAATCATAAAATTGGCACCTTCTTTCTGTTAAATGCTAGAAGTATCTGGTCTGAAAATGAAAGCCTGGCAGAGAACTTCCCAAGTCGCAATTTTAGTATCGAGGTGGAAACCTACAATCCGAAGCTATCTTACCTTTGGAATAAAACCACTCGTTTAGACCTGGGTTATAGCTTTACCGGAAAGGCCAATTCCATAGGAGAAGAAGCCTTGGATCAGCACAGATTTACACTGCTGTTCGCCTACAACAAATCACAGAACGCCTCCATCACTGCAGAATTCAATTATATAGATAACAGCTTTAGCGGCAGCACCTTTTCTCCTGTCGCCTATCAGATCTTAGAAGGCTTACAGCCGGGCAGTAACTTTACTTGGAATCTGCTGTTGCAGCAAAAGATCACCAAATATTTAGATGCTAACCTCTCTTACTTCGGACGCAAAAGTGAACAATCCAAAGCCATACACACGGGTAGCGTACAGCTAAGGGCCTTTTTCTAATTCGGTACGTTCTTTGTACTTTCACGCTTAAATGCGCCGCATATGAAATGAGCACAAACAAATTTAATTATTAGTATACCCGCCGGAATAATTAAATTTTTTGTGCGAAAGCGAAGCGGTTGATCGATGCAGATAATTTTTATTTGCTTGATTATCATAGAAATAAAAATTTTTAAATAGATGAAACCGATTATTACACTATTTGCTTTTGCATTCTGCATTGCAGCCTCTTGCAATTCGGGCCAGCAAGCAAAGGAAGACTCCGCAGCAAAAGCCGCTAAAGAACAAATGATGACAGCAGAAGGATATCAAGCTGCTACTGTAGTGGTTCAGGCAGAAAGCTCTGGCTGTTCAGTAGTGCTTAAACTAGAAAATGAATACGTAGACCCCATAGACCTGAAAGACGAATTCAAAACAGATCAATTGGAGGTTTGGGTTAAGTTCAGTCGTTTAAGACGTATGAACCGCTGCGATATGGCAGGCCCGGTAAGTATCACTGATATACAAAAAAAGGCGGAATAAAAATTCCGCCTTTTAGGATTGGTTGGTTAGTTAATTACTTAACTATGATTCGCTTAACTTTTCCGTAGTTGGCGTTACCAACACGTACAAGATAAACTCCACTAGAAACATAAGACATGTCTAGCGTATAAGTGAAAGTCCCTCCTTGATTCGCGATCATGTTAGAAAGGATCTTTTGTCCCATTACGTTGTGTACCTGAATGTTAAGGTCTGAAGTAATTTGTGGGTTACTCAAAGTAACTTGGAAAACCTTCTGATCTGAGCTACTGATGATCAAGTCAGCATCGGCAATTCCTTGCTCGTCCACACCAAGAACACCGGTAACATTAGCAGTGTAATCGTTGGTACGACCAAATTGCAAGTCATCACAAGGATCTAATACATTACCGTCTCCACTGGTGTCCTCTCCACGAACACGCATAAGGTGCTCTCCGGTAGTTAGACCAGGGAATACAGATAGGTCAATGTTGAAAGGGAAGTCTGTATCGGCTGTAGCAACACTTCCGGACTCTACGATCTCGGTAGGTTCGAAAACAAAGTTGTCGTTCCAGTCGATCCACATCGCATAAGAAGAATCTGGCCATCCCATCTGAAGCACTCCATCGTAGGGATTGTCCTCTAGCATGAAAGTAAATACGATATCCGTATTGTCAGCGTATCCGGTAGAGTTACAATCTACAATGATATCCTGATCTGCAAGCTGTAGCATGGTTACCCCATCGCCAAAGCCTTCGCAGTTACCTTCTGGCTGGCAAACAGTGTTCTCTACCTCAACAGTTATTGCATCGTTAGAAGTGTCAGCATCTCCAGCAAGTGAAGTTCCTACTACAAACTCGTAAGTGGCAAGTGCAGAAAGGTCCGCTGTTGCTGTAAAAGTATAAGTGTCTGATTCACCACTGGCAATAGAACCTGTGTAAGTTTCAGAAACTGGAGTACCTCCATCTATAGCAAAAGAAACTGGAATAGTCGTTTGCGTCTCGCCTCCGAAGTTAGTGATAGTAACTGTTACCGTCTCTGCAGCAGTTAGACCAGATCCAGAAGAAGGACTGTTAAGTGCAGTTACACCTACATCATTAGCCTCTAGGTAGGTCACTTCTTTAGAAATACCGTCGTTTGCAGCAAACTCATCTCCAGCAAGAGCAGTGCTCGCGTTAATTACGTAAGTAGTTCCTATAGTACCAAGGTCTGCAGTAGCAGTAAAGGTATAGGTCACATTACTTGAAGGTGGAATTGGCCCAGCAACGATCTCTGTCACATCGGTTCCTCCGTCCACATTGAAAGAAACAGGTACGTTAGTTTGCTCAACCAATCCGAAGTTACGCACAACTACCTCTACAGTTTCTGTAGAAGAAAGCGTTCCACTGTCTGGTTGTACTATAGCGATCACCCCAGTATCATTGTCTAGGTCTGGCGCTAATTTGAAAACTCCTACCACGTTCGCACGACCTCCAGAGATCACTTGCTCATTCACAAAGTAGAAGGTTTGATCGTCTGCAGGGTCCACATCGATCTTGCTGTAGTCTCCCGCGCGGAAGTTTGGAAGGTTCCCCACTCCAGGCTCGATCAAAGTCTCTGCCACGGTCATTTCACCAGGGGCATCCGTAGAAAAACGTCCGGTATAGTAAGAACTTACACGAACAGTAGTTGGAGTAGTCGGTCCTGACATACCCATATAACCCATACCGATATTACCGGCATTATCCATGATCATAGATCCCATCCAGGCGTGCTTTCCGTCTGGTGCGATATAAGTTCCTTCTTGGAACAAAGACCAAGGTTGTCCGTCGCCATCCTGACGTAATTCTACCCAACGAATAGCAGCGAGCTTTCCGGAAGTTGGGTCAGCATCTTCTACAAAGTTGAATACCGCAGAATTATACGTTGGAAACTTGCGGAACTGTGCCTGATTCATAATAGTTGACTGGATCGCATCGATCACAGCTCCACCACCTGGTTGCGGCAAGTTAGAGAAAGATCCTCCATCAAAAACTGAAGTAAAAGGATCTAGAGGAATCTCTTGTTTCGCAGATACAGTAGAACTACCTGGGCTTGCCCAGTTCACGTCAATTTCCCAAAGTCCGATGTGGTCATTTCCTGTATCAACGCCAGCAAAGGCATCATCCTGTAAGAAAACGATAGGAGCAGATCCTGTAGCAGGAAAGTTGTCGTTTGAAATGTTGAAAGCCTGAGGGCTGTAGAAACCATTGGTAGCAATTCCTGGTAATCCAAATGATAGGATCTGAGCCCCTGGATCTCCTGCAAGCATTGCATCACGCTCGAGAGCAGTTATACGCAAACTTGGTGAAGAAATATTGTCTGTAATATAATAACCATCGCTCCATACAGAAAGTTTCTGATAATCATTAATGGTAGAAACCTCGTAAACAAACCAACCGGCGGTTAATGGGTCTGGCCCATCCGAAACGGCGATCTGAGCTCCCGAACCTAAGAATGTTACTACCCAACGATCTGCATCGTTGTCATAAGAAACAGTAAGATCACAACATCCTGGATCTGGAAAAATATTTAGCGGCGAAAGTTGTCCTGTAAGGGGTGTTCCGTCCTTCTCGAAAATTCTAAATCCAGTATTGAATACTGCGAAATAGTGATTAGGCCCAATAGCTCCGGCAGGATCAGTTGGCGAAGAAGAAGTAAAAGCAGAAGTAAAAGAAAAACCAGTTCCGCGAGTTGGGATCATCCCTGCTACAGAATAAGGGTCTCTTGTTTGTGCATTCGGGTCATACCCAAAGCCTTTTCCCGGTACAGATTTGATCCAGCTGGAACGAATACGCCCGTCTTGAGCTTCTTTAGCAACATTAGTCGCCGGAATTAGAGAGGAGCGAGAAGCAAGTGGCTCTACATAGGTCATCTTGTCAACTGTCCCAATTGATATCGGGCCTTGTTGCGCTTGAAGTGTTAGCACACCGAGCAACAACATTAGCACCGAAAGATAATTTTTCAGTCTCATGTTAAAGTTTAATTTTTAGTCAGCACATTAGTTAAAAAGTCATCTAATGTACGTGCTTTCAACCAAAACAACAACGAATTACGGTAATAATTTTGGCATAAAATGGTAAATATCGCATTGATTATCAGCACAATAATGCGAATGCCTACATCATGCTTCTCAAGGAATACCCGCTAAGGCATTGAAAGTAAACTTGTTAAAATTACCCTACTAAATCACTAGGGATTACTTGTTTAACCAAGTTTTGATCGCTACAGCTTCTGAGATGATAGTACCCAGGTCGGCAATGGCAACACGCTCCTGCTCCATGGAATCACGATGTCTGATAGTCACCGTTTTGTCTTCTAGCGTTTGATGATCTACGGTAATACAGAAAGGAGTACCCAGGGCATCTTGTCTGCGGTATCTTCTACCTACTGCATCCTTTTCGTCATAAAGTACATTGAACTCCCACTGCAAGTCATCTATTATGGATTGCGCCAATTCTGGCAAACCATCTTTCTTCACTAATGGAAGTACTGCTGCTTTAACCGGAGCCAAGACAGCGGGTAACTTCAGAACAGTACGCGAATTTCCGTCTTCCAGCTGCTCTTCTTCCAAACTGTGAGAGAGTACAGCCAAGAACATACGATCCAGACCAATGGAAGTCTCCACCACATAGGGCACATAGCTTTCACCCAGCTCAGGGTCAAAAAACTGTAGTTTTTTTCCGGAGTGTTCTTCGTGCGCTTTAAGGTCAAAGTCTGTTCTGGAGTGTATTCCTTCTAATTCTTTGAATCCGAAGGGGAAATTGAACTCTATATCAGCAGCTGCGTTAGCGTAATGCGCCAACTTCTCATGGTCGTGGAAACGGTAATTATGGGCACCCATTCCTAAAGACAAATGCCATTTAAGTCGGGTCTCTTTCCAGTATTCGTACCACTTGAGTTCTTCTCCAGGACGCACAAAGAATTGCATTTCCATCTGCTCGAATTCTCGCATTCTAAAGATGAACTGTCGCGCCACGATCTCATTTCTAAAAGCCTTTCCGGTTTGGGCAATCCCAAAGGGGATCTTCATGCGACCAGTCTTCTGAACGTTCAAGAAATTCACAAAGATTCCCTGCGCGGTTTCTGGGCGCAGATAAAGATCGGTTGCAGATTCGGCAGAGGCCCCGAGTTTGGTCCCAAACATAAGGTTGAACTGCTTCACATCGGTCCAATTCTTGGATCCAGAAACAGGATCTGCGATCTCTAACTCCTCGATCAAAGCTTTGACATCTGCCAGATCTTCTTTGTCTAATGACCGCGCCATGCGTTCCAAGATCTCCTTTTGCTGGGTTTGGTATTTAATGACGCGTGGATTGGTTTGCACAAATTGCTGTTCGTCAAAACTTTCTCCAAAACGCTTGCTCGCCTTAGCAATTTCTTTTTGCGCTTTCTGATTGAGTTTCTCGCAATAATCCTCAATTAGCACATCGGCACGATAACGCTTTTTGGAATCCTTGTTGTCTATCAATGGGTCATTAAAGGCATCCACGTGCCCAGAAGCTTTCCAAGTGGTTGGATGCATAAGGATAGCAGCGTCTATCCCTACGATATTCTGGTGCATATACACCATAGATTTCCACCAGTAGTCGCGGATGTTCTTTTTTAGTTCTACCCCGTTCTGAGCGTAGTCGTAAACAGCGCTAAGGCCGTCATAGATCTCACTGGATCCAAAGATATATCCGTATTCTTTTGCGTGCGATATAACGCGCTTGAATTGATCGTCGTTTTGTGCCATGGCGCAAAAATAAAAAAAGCCACCACGATAGCATCGCAGTGGCTCTGTTTTTTTAAAGGCTACTAGTTACTTGAGCGTAAGGGTGGTCGAGGCCACTTGTTTTGCTCCGTCAAACACATTGATCGTGTAAAGACCATCTACTAGATCTTCTTCTGCCGCCTTGACCATAACGCAAACGTCTAGTTCTTCGTTCTCATAGAACACTTTGGTCGTTGCACTGTAGGTCAACGAGGTCTCATCCTCAAAATTCATAACCGCTTTGTCTCCCAAAACGTTGTTCTTCGGATTGATCACTTGCACCAATAGCAAACGATCTCCAGGCTTGGCAATAGCGTTCTCCGTTAGTGTAAAACAAGAACGGATCTGATCTGCACGGCTCGCACGACGTGTATCTACGATTCGACCACTGTTGCGCACTATAACGGCTCCTGCAGCTAGGTCTGCTACTTTCACTTCCGCTCCTTTAGCAACGGTCTCTGCCAGGGTCTGGTTCTCAATTGCTACAGAATCAACTGTTCTTAATGTCTGAGACAAGATGGTCGCTGTACTATCTCTTTCTGTAAGCAGTACTTGGTTTAGCGCGATCAAACTATCAGCACGCTTAAAGAGTTCCAGACGCTCATTTTTAAGACGCCCGATCTCAGAGCGATAACGACGGATCAAAGCCATATTAGCTTCCGAATCCTTAACCGAATCCAATAGCACCTGAATGCGTTCTTTGGCAGCCAATAGATCTTTGTCTTTAATATCGTTCTCCTGGATCACCACATCGTATTCCTTGATCAGCGATTCTAATTCAGCCTCGATCTTTACTTTATCTTCGGTAAGGCTGTTGGTGGTTTCACGGCTGCTGTTGTATAAACTTACCGTGTAAATGCCTAAAGCGATTAGTAAAAAGGCCAATACGCCTAAAAGCACTTTAAATTTGGTTGTGCTGTTTTCTGTACTCATAATATAAATATTTGTTATATTTCATTGATTGTGAGAATGCAAAGGTAGCAGTCACTTCCCATATAACGCCTCTTTTTGGCGAATAATCCTTTCTAAAATGTTAAAGCTGTTTTTTCCGCACCTATGTTGCGGTTGTGACCGTAGACTTGCTAATGGTTTGCAGGTCTTATGCGTTAATTGTCAGAATGAACTGGCTATTTGCTTCCCAAAGAATATCAAAAACAATCCGTTAACCCAAAGATTCTATGGCCTATTGGATCTAGAGAGCGGTTTTTCGCTCTTGCGGTTTGAACAAACTAATCTTACACAACGATTATTGCACCAACTCAAATACAAAGGGCAGCAACAATTAGGGTCCTACTTTGCGCTTCGGATGGGAACCATGCTGAATCAACTGGAGGTTAAGTCCGAGTTTGATTTAATTGTACCAGTCCCACTCAGCAAAAAAAGATTGCGAAAACGCGGCTATAATCAAGTAGATAAGTTTGCTGCGGATTTGGCCGAGACTCTCCAAACCCAAGTAGCTCTCAAGGCTTTAGAGCGTATCGACAGTGCGAAATCTAGTGTAAAACTGAATCGCAAGCATCGTTTTGAATGTGAACATCGGTTTAAATGTGGCAAATCCTTTGAACCTAAAGCAGGCATGCACATATTATTGGTCGACGATGTGATAACCACCGGAGCTACCTTAGAAGCCTGTGCAAAAGTGCTGTTAAACGCTGCGGATGTACGCCTTAGTTTTGCTACTATTGCGATGACCGAATAAGCTGAACCAAAAAAGTAGCGGTATAGTCCGTAAAAAAACAGAGATAGTTGTTACTTTGCCCACTATAAAATGAGCACAAACAAATTTAGTTATTAGTATACCCGTTGCTATAATTAAAATTTTTGTGCGAAAGCGAAACGGTTGATCTATGCAAATAATTTTTATTTGCTTGACAACCAAGGGAATAAAAATTTTTAAATAGATGAAATTGCCCGCCTTTTGTAAAGCACTTTTAGCGATCGCAGTGACCGCCCTTTTAGCCTTGAGCCCTATTTCTTGCGCAAAAAAAGGCAGCCCAGAAGGTGGCCCTAGAGATACCATTGCTCCGGTTGTTATTCGCACTGTTCCAGAGAACTACAGCGTGAATTTTGACGCTAAGGAAATCCGGATCTATTTTGATGAGTATATCAGGCTCAACAACGCCTCGCGGCAAATGATCGTTTCGCCTCCTTTTGATAATCCACCAGATATTTCACCCTTGGGTGCTGCCAAGTTCATTAAGATCAAGATCAACGATACCTTAAAGCCCAATACTACTTACGCCATAAACTTTGGAAAGAGTATTGCAGACAATAACGAGAACAACGAATATCCCTATTATCGTTATGTTTTCTCAACTGGCAGTTACATAGACAGCCTATCGGTAAGTGGTCGCGTTAAAGATGCCTTTTTGCGCGAGCCAGAAAAAGACCTTACGGTCATGTTGTATCAAGTAGATTCTACCTATACCGACTCTGTGGTCTTTTTAGAAAAACCTTACTATATCACCAATGTGACCGATAGTACCTCGAGCTTTGCACTAGAAAACCTAAAGGCCGGAAAGTACCTGCTCACGGCCATGAAGGATTCTAACTTCAATTACACCTTTGAACCTGGGCAAGACAAGATCGGCTATTTGAACCAATATATAGAAGTTCCTACGGATACAACTTATGAGCTGTCTTTGTTTAAGGAAGTCCTGGATTACAATTTGGAGCGTCCGGTTCAGGTATCGGGCGGCCAAGTATTGTTTGGTTATCGCGGTGCTGCGGATAGCTTAAAGGTAGCGTTAGCAGCTCCAGCCAATGGTTTTGAGACCAGACAGACCAAAGACCAAGAAAGAGACAGTATTCGGTTGTGGATCCGCCCAAAAATTAAAGCAGACAGTCTGATATTCCACGCTAAGAACCAAGACCTTTTAGACACCTTGGTACTGCGTTGGAGAGACTTTAATCTGGACACACTGAATGTTCGTGCAGAGAAATCCGGACGGATCGATTTTGACCAGGTATTCGCTTTAAAAAGTGACACGCCAATTGATAGTGTGTTACCGGAGCTAATCAAGATCACCAATAAGGATTCCATGCAGATCGGCTTTGAGTACAAGATAGACAGTCTTTACAATCGCGTAGAGTTCCCTTTTGAATACAAGGAATCTCAAACTTATAACATAGAGGTCCTACCAGGTGCTATAACTGATTACTTTGGCAACAAGAACGACACCTTAAACTATCGTGTAGCGACACAGAATTACAGCGATTTCGGTACGCTAACGGTAAACCTTGCCAATGTAAAGTCCTATCCCGTGATCGTGGAGCTGGTCAAATCCAATGACGACCTAGACGACTCCTATTATATCACAACAGCCAAGCCTGTCAAGTTTCAATACATCGCTCCAGGGGAATATTATATACGCGTTATTTACGATCTAAATGGCAACGGCCGCTGGGATCCTGGAAATTTTTTAAATAAGACGCAGGCAGAGCCTGTGTTCTACACCCAAGGCGCAGAAGAAATGAATTCCAACTGGATTCGAGAAGTGACCTTTAGACTTCCAGATTAAAAGAATCTCTATCGTCTAAAAAGCGGAGCTTGTCGCGTACTTTTTGCTGATACGTAGCATCTAGTTCAACAATTTGAGCAATGGGCGATTCAAAATCCGCAGTAGAAATCAGCTCCCCAAGGGAATCATAAACTGCAGAATGTCCAACATATGGATAGCCGTTACCGTCTTCTCCAATTCGGTTTACACCAACACAATAACTCATGTTCTCAATGGCCCGAGCCTGCAAGAGTGTATCCCAAGCCTTTATCCTAGTTTTTGGCCAATTAGCAACATAAAGCAATAGATCGTAATCCGAAGTGTTCCGCGCCCATACCGGAAAACGCAGATCGTAACAGATAAACGGACAGATCTGCCAACCGTTTAATTCCACTTGTAATCGTTCGGTTCCTGGCGTATAGACCTCATGTTCTCCCGCCAAAGTAAAACAGTGACGTTTATCGTAGGTGCGAACTTCTCCGTCGGCATACACAAAAAGTAATCTGTTATAGAATTTGTTGTTCTCTTTGATGATGATACTTCCGGTAATGGCTGAGTTATGAGAAGCCGCCATTTGCTTCATCCACAGCGTAGTTGGGCCGTCCGGTTCCTCCCATAAGTCCGCAGCATTCATACTAAAACCCGTAGTGAACATCTCGGGCAAAACCACCAGATCGCATGGCTTTGTCAGTTCTGACAGTTTGTTTTCAAAAAGCATTCGATTGGCCTGCGGATTCTCCCAAACCAAATCCTGCTGTAAAATTGCAAGGGTTAAATTGGACTTCTTATTCATAAGTTGCAATTAAAGCTGCCAAGTTTGAAAATCCCTGCATTTGAGCATGGTCCTTTGCACTTAGACCTCTTTCGTCTTTTTGCCCAGTATCGGCGCCATTTTCTAACAATAAAGCGACTAGTTCATCTTTATTGAACATGGCCGCATAGATAAGCGCTGATGCTCCATTGAAATTCGTCTTGTTGACATCGGCCCCTGCTTGAATAAGCATTTTAGCTACATTCAAATAGCCTTTAAAACAAACCCCCATCAAAGCCGTATTCCCGGCTTGATCTTGGGCATTGATCTCTGGGTTGCGCTTTAAAAGATACTCCACTACAGCTTCGTGACCGTAATATGTTGCAAGCAACAAAGCCGTAGATCCGCGTTGATCTTTCCAGTTCAACAAGTTCGGTTGGGTGTTCAAATAGGCCTCAATATCCTTTAAACGGGCCTCGCGTACAGCATTGATAAATTCAGCCTCCATAGTATTACTGTTTTATTATGACCTATTTAGGCCAATTGCGGTTGTATTTGTTTGAGAATTGAAGCGGCCTCTGCTAAGGTTTGGTCTGTTTTGGCAAAACAAAATCGCAGCATATGATCATTGCGCTCCTCTTTATTAAAGACGGAGGTCGGTATGGCAGCCAAGCCGTATTCCTGTGTAAGACGGGCCGCAAAATCAACGTCCCTTTCTCTTGAAATGGCACTGTAATCGACCATTTGAAAATAGGTTCCCCCGCTGGGAATTGCTTTAAAAGCCGTGCCTTCTAATCCTCTTAGAAAGGTATCTCTTTTTTGCTGATAAAACCCTCCCAAATTGGAATAGTTCGACGGATCTTCCAAATAGGTTGCTAAGGCTCTTTGAACCGGATGATTCACACTAAAGACCAAATATTGATGCACCTTACGGATCTCTTCCATTAAGGACTTTGGAGCAAGACAATAGCCGAGCTTCCAACCAGTGGCATGAAAGGTCTTCCCAAAGGAAGCACTAATCAAAGTACGTGCTGCAAGAGCTTCGAATCGAGCTGCACTATAGTGTGTCTGACCATCAAATACAATATGCTGGTATACCTCGTCAGAGAGTACCAAAAGTTTGTGATCTATTACCAATTGCTCTAAGGCCAGCATGTCATTTTGAGACAGCAAGGTTCCACTTGGATTGTGGGGAGAATTGATAATAAGCATTCGTGTTTTGCTAGTGATGTGCTGTTTGACCAATTCCCAATCGATGCGGTAATTTGGCGCTTCTAATTGCAGCGCTACTGCTTTGGCTCCTTGCAACTCGACTGCAGGGGCATAACAGTCGTAGGCAGGTGCAAATAAGATCACCTCATCTCCAGAATGGACCAGAGCAGTAATAGCCGTATAAATTGCTTGGGTAGCACCGGCGGTTATGGTTATTTCTGAATCAGGATCGTAGTATTTGTTATGTGCTGCCTGGGTTTGCGCCGATATTTGCTCTCTTAGCGGCAAAAGTCCAGGCATGGGGGCATATTGGTTGTGACCCTCGCGCATGGCCTTTGCCACCAAATCGCTCAAAAGCGGATCGATCTTAAAGTTGGGAAAGCCTTGAGACAAATTCAAAGCTCCATATTTGGCTGCCATAGCAGACATTACACTAAAGATACTGGTTGTTGTGTGTGGTAGTTTGGATTTCATCAGTCTAAAGATAAAACAATAAAATACACTCAAAATACACTGTAAACTAGGTTTTTACATTCTTTTTCATATCTTTGAAATACCCAAATTTATCGATGAATTATGCATAAGTGCTACCCCGTATTGCGCTTTTGTGCTCTAGGCCTATTGCTATTTTGCCTTTCTCAGGCTACGGCACAAAACCTGACAGATGGAAAAAAACCCCTTACAGAAAGGGAGTTTCGTGCGTTGATTGACTCCTCGGATTCCTATTACTTTAATGGAAAATACAAAGAATCACTAAAGCTTAATATTACGCTTTTGGATGCTGCCGATGTATTGAAGAAACCAGAGCTTTTGCATCTGGCCTATCGCAATTTGGCCTATGATTATCTAGTAATTACCGACACCGTTAATGCCAAAGAGAGTTTTTTAAAGTCTCAGAAATTCGCCATGGAAGCCAAAAATGACACTGCTGTAGCATTGTCTTATATGGATCTGGGCAATATGTATTCTACCGTAAATGTCAATTATCAACTCGCCAAAAAATACCACAACCAGGCTATAGAAGGCTTCACTAAAATCAAAGATTCTTTAAGACTTGCCAAAGCGCATTACAATGCAGCGTTGACGGCAATGGACCTGGAAGATTATGAAGCGGCTTACATTCACATTGTCAAATCTAAAGCCTTGAGAAGACACCATGACTTTGAATCTTTTGGTATTGGTTTAGATCGACTTTCTGCGGAGTACTACTTGGTCAAAGAAGACTATGAAACTGCAGATCTGTATTACAAAAAGGTAATTGAAGAAGCCACAGCCGCCGATCTCCCCGTGGAGTTAGAATCTGCTTATTACGGTTACAGTCAGAGTCTCTTTGAGCAGCAAAGGTACAAGGAAGCCTTTGAAATGCAGGAAAAGTACAACGAATACCTCAGCCAAAATCTAAGCGATATTGCCTCTACCGAAACAGAGATGATGGTTGCTAAATTTCAGGTAGATGAATTCAAACGAGATATGAAGGCGGCTCAGTTGGAACAGCAAATGCAAGAAGAAATGCTTGCAAATAAGAACAAGCTTAATAACTACCTGATCACGCTTTCGGCCTTTTGCTTGTTATCTATGATCTTGTTATTTCTAGTTTCTCGAAACAGGAAGAAACTAGTTCAGAAGCTCAAGATAAAGAACCGCGAATTCAAAAAGGCCAAGGAAGAATCTGAACGCATGAGCAAGGCCAAGACAAAGTTCTTTTCTACGGTAAGCCACGAATTGCGCACACCACTGTATGGGGTGATCGGTTTGAGCACGCTATTAATGGAAGACAAGTCGCTAAGCAAACACAAAAAAGACCTGAGTTTACTAAAGTTCTCTGCAGATTATCTTTTGGCCCTTATTAACGATGTGCTGCAGATCAATAAACTCGACTCCAACAGCCAACAGGACGAACATACAGTGTTTAATTTGCGAGACCTGATAGGCACTCTTTCAGGCTCATTCGAATATCTATTGATTCAGAACAAAAACAAGTTTCAACTAGAAATAGACCACGAACTACCAACAACCGTTAGAGGAAACGCTATGCAATTGGCGCAGATCCTGATGAATCTTATTAGCAATGCCTGTAAGTTCACGGAGAATGGTACTATAACCGTAAAGGTAGTTAAAGAGTCTCTAGCTGGTGAAGCCGTAAAAGCCAGTTTTAGTGTGATAGACACCGGAATTGGAATTCTGTCAGAAAAACAAAACGATATCTTCGATGAATTCTCACAGATAGGACAAGAAGAGAATTACAACTACCAAGGCACTGGTCTGGGTTTACCAATTGTGAAGAAATTGCTGAACAAATCTGGGTCTAACATCCACCTGAAAAGTGAACTGGGCCAAGGCTCGGAATTCAGTTTTTCGCTGAGCTTTGAGGTGGTTGAAGAAACTCCAGAAAAGGACTCTACTTCTATGATCGATCCTAAAAATCTAGAGGGTAAGAGCATTTTAGTGGTAGAGGACAATCGAATCAATCAGAAGGTAACTCAGAAGATCTTAAAGAAACACAAGGTGAACTGTTTTATCGCAGAAAACGGACAACAAGCTATAGACATGACCAAGGTACAAGACTTTGACCTTATACTCATGGATATCAATATGCCGATTAAAGACGGTATTGAGGCTACTAAAGAGATACGTATGTTCAACAAGCGTATTCCGATCTTGGCCCTAACAGCTGTAGAAATAGAAGAAGTTCGATTCAGTATCTTCAAAGCAGGTATGAATGATATCATTGTGAAGCCTTACGAAATCACAAAATTCAAGCAGACCATTCTAAATAATATCTTCTTACAGCGAATTCAGAATGTTTCCAATCAGCACTTGCGTGCAATGTAATTAGCCTTTAACGCTAGCAGATAAGTACTCACGGTTCATTCGAGCGATGTTCTCTAAAGATATCCCTTTAGGGCATTCTACCTCGCAAGCTCCGGTATTGGTACAGTTTCCGAAACCTTCTTTATCCATTTGCTCCACCATGTTCAATACGCGGCGGGTTGCCTCCACTTTTCCTTGAGGCAATAAAGCATATTGGCTCACTTTAGCTGAGGTGAATAGCATCGCGCTGGCGTTCTTACAAGCCGCCACACAGGCTCCACAACCAATACAAGCCGCTGCCATAAAGGAAGCGTCTGCGTCTGCCTTTTCTACTGGAATAGCGTTAGCGTCTATGGTGTTACCTGAAGTATTTACAGAAATGTATCCTCCAGCGTGTTGAATGCGGTCAAAAGCAGAACGGTCTACCATTAGGTCTTTGATAACCGGGAATGCTTTAGCGCGGAACGGCTCGATCACAATAGTGTCACCGTCGTTGAATTTACGCATGTGCAGCTGGCAAGTAGTGATCAAACGGTCTGGTCCGTGAGGCTCTCCGTTGATCATAAGCGAACAAGATCCGCAGATCCCCTCACGACAGTCGTGATCGAATACTACAGGCTCCTCGCCTTTTTCAATAAGTTCAGTATTGAGTACGTCCAGCATTTCCAAGAAAGACATATCGCCTTCAATTCCAGAAATGGAATAGGTTTGCATGCTACCCTTGGACTGGGCATCTTTTTGTCTCCAGATCTTAAGTGTTAAGTTCATAACGGTTTATTTATAACTTCTGGTTTTAACTTCTATGTTTTCGTAGTCTAGCGATTCCTTGTGCAGCACTGCGTCTGCAGGCTCGCCTTTATACTCCCAAGCTGCTACGTACATATAATTTTCGTCGTCTCTAAGGGCTTCTCCCTCTTCGGTCTGATATTCTTCTCTAAAGTGACCTCCACAAGATTCATTGCGCTCTAATGCATCCTTGGCAAATAGTTCTCCAAGCTCTAAAAAGTCCGCTACTCGCATAGCTTTTTCTAACTCTGGATTCATGCTGTTCATCTCGCCTGGCACACGAACTTCTTTCCAGAATTCTTCGCGTAGGGCTTTGATCTCTTTCATGGCCTTTTTAAGACCTTCTGCGTTACGAGACATTCCTACCTCGTTCCACATGATCTTACCTAAGCGTTTGTGGAAGTGATCTACGGATTTGGTTCCGTTGTTGTTAACCAACTTCTCCAGTGTAGTTCTAACGTTGTTCTCGGCTTCCTCAAACTCTGGGGTCTCTGTGCTAATTGGTCCGGTACGGATATCATCAGACAAATAATCTCCAATGGTATATGGCAATACAAAATAACCGTCTGCCAAACCTTGCATCAACGCAGAAGCTCCTAAACGGTTGGCTCCGTGGTCTGAGAAGTTAGCCTCTCCTGCTGCATAACAACCAGGAATGGTAGTTTGCAGGTTGTAGTCCACCCAAATTCCACCCATGGTATAGTGTACCGCAGGGTAGATCATCATTGGGGTTTTATACGGATTCTCATCTACGATCTTCTCATACATCTGGAAGAGGTTTCCGTATTTGGTTTCAATGACCTTTTCTCCTAGAGCGAGCCATTCTTCTTTAGTCGGATTGTGATTTCCTTGAATAGCGGCTTGTTCTTTTCCGTAGCGCTCAATGGCCGCGGCAAAGTCCAAGTATACAGCTTCTCCAGTCTTGTTCACACCGAATCCGGCATCACAACGCTCCTTGGCTGCACGCGAAGCAACGTCACGAGGTACCAGGTTACCAAATGATGGATATCTGCGCTCCAGATAGTAGTCGCGATCTTCTTCTTTAAGTTCTGTTGGCTTAAGCTTACCTGCGCGGATGGCTTCGGCATCTTCTTTTTTGGCAGGGACCCAAATACGTCCGTCGTTTCTCAATGATTCGGACATCAAGGTCAATTTAGACTGATGGTCACCCGATACTGGAATACACGTAGGGTGAATCTGCGTAAAACACGGGTTGGCAAAGTAAGCTCCGCGTCTGTGGATCTTCCAAGAAGCAGTTACGTTACTTCCCATGGCATTGGTTGAAAGGTAGAATACGTTTCCGTAACCACCTGTAGCAATGACTACAGCGTGTGCTGAGTGGCGTTCTAATTCTCCAGTAACCAGATCACGCGCTATGATTCCGCGTGCCTTTCCGTCTACAATCACCAAGTCGAGCATTTCATGACGGTTAAACGCTTTAATCTTCCCACGGTTGATCTGACGGTTCATGGCGGAGTAAGCTCCGAGCAGCAATTGCTGTCCTGTCTGGCCTTTGGCATAAAAGGTACGAGATACCAAAACCCCTCCGAAGGAACGGTTATCTAGCAGACCTCCGTATTCACGAGCAAAAGGAACTCCTTGAGCCACACATTGGTCAATGATATTTCCAGACACCTCAGCCAAACGGTAAACGTTGGCTTCGCGAGAGCGGTAATCCCCTCCCTTGATGGTATCGTAGAAGAGACGGTAAGTAGAGTCACCATCTCCTTGATAATTCTTAGCAGCGTTGATTCCCCCTTGGGCTGCAATTGAGTGCGCGCGTCTTGGAGAATCTTGATAGCAGAAGGTCTTTACGTTGTACCCAAGCTCTGCTAGGGTAGCAGCAGCAGATCCACCTGCCAAACCTGTTCCCACCACGATCACGTCTATATTACGCTTGTTGGCTGGGTTAACCAGGTCAATTTCATTTTTATGTTTTGTCCACTTATCGGCTAGTGGTCCTGCAGGTATATTTGAATTTAGAACTGACATATGCGATAGTATTAGTGTGGAATTTGATTAAAGTGATGGTAAAGCGCAATCACAGCAAACAACAACGGGATCACAATGGCGAAGGCTTTGGTAAATCCTTGAAGTGCCTTGGAGTATTTGTTGTTGAATCCAACCGATTGGAAGCTGGATGAGAATCCATGCCACAAGTGTACGGCTAGTAATGCGAAAGCTAACACATAAAGTCCAACGCGAACAGGGCTTTCGAACTTGTGCACTGTTTCAGCGTAGTAGCGTGTCGGATCCTCCGGATGTGTCTCGATGTATTTGTGTACGATCTCTGGCACCCAAAAATCATAAAAGTGAAGTCCTAAGAAGGCCAATACAACGATACCAGATATGATCATGTTTCTAGAAGCCCAAGATGCATTAGCACTCCCTTTGTACATGGCGTATTTGTGAGCTCTGGCACTTCTGTTCTTCATTTCTAGGACAAAACCCATCACAAAGTGAAATACCACACCAAAGATCAGAACAGGCTGTAGTGCAAACTGCACCAAACCGTTAGTTCCCATAAAATGAGACCAGCTGTTAAAGGTGTCTGGATCCAAGACGGAGGTCATATTGATCACACAGTGTTGGGTCAAGAAAACTACAAGAAACAATCCCGAAAGCGCCATGGCGACTTTACGGGCAATTGAAGAGGATAAAATTCCCATAGGATTGCGATTACTTTTTAGTGGTACAAATTTACGACACAAGGGAATCAAACCCAAGAATTAAAGTTTGATTCCCTTGTTATTTAGATTTATTTTAAATACGCTATCTACTTCAGACTTAAGGCCGAACTGGCAGAACTTCCACCAGCCTTTATAGTAATGGTGTAGTCTCCTTTTGGCAGGTAGTATTTCCCGTTCTGAGCGGGATATACTCCTGCAGATTTATCCTTGCTGAGGGCTTTCTGGGCCTTGGAACTCATGCTCAGGTCGTAATTCATAGTGTTGAAGCCTTTATCTGCCTGCACTTGCATGCTCTGTACCTCTACTCCAGCAGCATTGGTTATGGTAACATTTGCCTTTCCTGCCTCAGGACTGTAAAAGTCCACAGTAACTTCAGGTTCAAAAGCATCGTACCACTTGCCAAAGGAAGCTCCCCAACGTCTGGAATGATTTATCGGGTCCAGGCCTTTGATCACCACGCTGTTCATCACCTCGGCACTGATAGCTTGCAACATAGAAACATCGGCTTTGTAAATAGAACGGCCGTGAGTACCCAAAACAAGTTCGGAAGCATCCGGATGAACAATTAGATCGTGTACCGCTACATTAGGCAATCCTTCGCTGAACGGATGCCAACTTTGACCTCTATCTATAGAAACATAGGCCCCATTATCTGTTCCTACATACAATACATTCATATTCTTAGGATCTTCCTTGATCACATTTACTGGAGAGGCAGGCAAATTGCTGCTGATGTTCTTCCAAGTCGCTCCAAAATCTTCACTTACATACACATAAGGAGAAAAATCATCCCAACGGTAGCCGTTCAAACTTGCATAGACACGCGCTTTTTTATGCTTGGAAGCCTCTACACGAGATACCCAAAGATCGTTCGGCAAACCAGACGAGACATTGGTCCAAGATCCACCTGCATCTCTGGTCAAATGAATAAGTCCGTCGTCACTTCCGGTATAGATCATTCCAAACTGAAAGATGGATTCGCTTATAGTGGTCAAGGTTCCATAAGCTACATTTCCTTTTTTACCTCCAGTGGTTAGATCGCCAGAAATAGCTTCGAAATCATCTCCTTGGTTCATAGAACGCATCAATTTGTTTCCACCCAAATACAAGATGTCTTGGTTGTGCGGAGACAACAGGATCGGTGTCTGCCAATTGAAGCGATACGGACGCTCACCCAATTTGTGTCTTATGCTGAGTCTTTTCTGGTCTCCTGTACCCAAATTGAGTCTAAAGTAGTTTCCGAATTGGAATCCGGTGTAAACGATATCACTGTTTCGGCTATCTACCTGGATCTGCATCCCGTCTCCACCCATAATGGATTCAAAACCGTATTGTCCGCTCGCTTGCCAGCGCGTAGATTCGGTATTGGTGCTTGAACCTTTCCAAACGCCGTTGTCTTGCAAACCACCATAGACATTATAAGGAGTTTCATTGTCTACTTGGATAGCGTAGAACTGCCCTACAGAAGGGCTGTTGTTCTTCATCCAGGTCTCTCCATCATCATAGGAGATGTTCACTCCACCGTCGTTTCCGTTAATGAGATGTCCAGGTTTTTTAGGGTTGATCCAAAGTGCATGATGATCTGAATGCACATTGTCACCACCTATGAATTTAAAGGTCTTTCCTCCGTCTTTAGAATTCAAAATAGGAACTCCGTAGACATAGATATTATCCGCATTGCTTGGATCTACGTGGATCATTCCGAAGTAATAGCCATAGGAGTAGTACAGATCATCCAAATAACCTTCGTGTGTCTTTTTCCAGGTCTTTCCACCATTGGTACTTTTATAGACCTCAGCACCAATTACAGGAGTATCAAACAACTGACTGTTAGCATCTTCAAGATAAAGCGCAAGATCTGCTGGTTCCAAGCTACCAGATCGAACCATTTGTTTTACGTTAGTGGCTTGGTATTGCTGCGGAAAGCGATTCTCCCTTAGAAAGGCATTGAGTTTACTGTCTTCCAAACTTAAAAAGGCGGACTTGGCCATACCTTTAAAATCGTTCTTTGTCAAACCACCGTTGCCACGACCACCTCCCATATCTGGTCTGCGATCTTGATTGTCGTGTATGGCATATACGGTGTTGGCATCAACAACCGAAAGTCCAATTCTACCCACTCCTTCTCCTGTTGGAAAGCCACTGTTAGGAACACTGACCTTGGTCCAAGTGTTACCAGCATCGGTAGATTTATAAATTCCACTACCTGTTCCGCTACCTCTAAAGTTCCAAGCTTTACGGTCCTTATCCCAAGCAGAGGCGTACATATTATTAAAGTTGTTCGGATCAACAGCTAGGTCTATTATTCCTGTTTGATCGTTTACAAAAAGTACTTTGTTCCAGGTCTTTCCACCGTTCAAGGTTTTGAATACACCACGCTCAGCGTTGGTAGAATACAAGTGCCCTGCAACACCTACAACCAGTTCATCTGGGTTGTTTGGGTTGATCAAGATCCTGCTGATGTGATGCGAATCTTTTAGACCCACATTGGTCCATGTTTCACCCATATCATCAGATCGGAGTAAACCAATACCCGCATAAGAAGAACGCGAAGCATTCACCTCTCCAGTTCCCACCCATAGGGTACCGTTTTTCCAATCTACTGCAATATCCCCTACATTTTGCGTAGGACTGTTATCCAATACTGGCGTGAATGAGATGCCGTTATTGTTGGTGTACCAAACACCACCGCTAGCGTAGCCTACGTAAAATTCGGTAGGGTCGTCTGGGTTTACAGCCAAGTCTACTACCCGACCACTCATGACCGTAGGGCCAATGTTGGTAAATGGTAGGTTCTTAACTAATGAGGTCTCTGTGAGTTGTGCTTTGGCTTGGATACCAGCTTCTACTTGAGCAGCAGAAGTGGCCGGGGTTTGCGCGTTTAGAAAACTAAAACTGAGCATTCCCAGCGCGAGAAGGTAGTGTCGCATTTTTATCAATGGTTGGTTAATGAACTAATTCAGAATGTTAAATTACGACTTCGGGCTCCCAGCACAAAAATTTTAGATGAAGTTTAACATCAGGCTTAAGCCTTTTAAACGCTTAGATTTTGCTACTTTTAGGGCTCAATTAGAAGATCATGAAATACCATCCGATAGACAACAGCTTATACATTCACAACCGTAAGAACTTTATGGCAGCCATGAAGCCAAAGAGTATCGCGGTCTTTAACAGTAATGATATCTACCCGGTTAGTGCAGATAGTACTATGCCTTTTAATCAGCATAGAGATATTTTGTTTTTAAGCGGAGTGGATCAGGAAGAAAGCATTTTGTTGTTGTTTCCGGATGCTGTAGAAGAAAAACACCGCGAGATATTATTCTTACGAGAAACCAACGCTCACATTGCCGTCTGGGAAGGTGAAAAACTCACTAAGGAAAAAGCTTTTGAGACCTCTGGGATCAAAACGGTTTATTGGTTGCAAGACTTTGACAAGATCTTCTTTGAACTCATGACTCAAGCCGAAAGTATTTATTTCAATACGAACGAACACTACCGTCAGGCGGTAGAGACCCAAACCCGTGAGGATCGTTTTATCGCCAAGACCAAAGCGCAGTTCCCGGCACATACCTGGGCCAAAGCAAACCCAATTTTGCAGCGCTTGCGCTCGGTAAAACATCAGATCGAATTGGACTTGATGCAAACGGCTTGTAACATAACAGAAAAAGGATTCCGTCGTGTTTTGGATTTTGTAAAACCAGGGGTTTGGGAATATGAGATCGAGGCAGAATACATGCACGAATTCCTTAGAAATAGATCTAAAGGATTTGCTTATACGCCTATCATTGCTAGCGGGAACAATGCCAATGTATTGCACTATATAGAGAACAATCAGCAGTGTAAGGACGGTGATCTTATCTTAATGGATGTAGGCGCAGAATACGCCAACTACAGCAGTGATATGACCAGAACCATCCCGGTAAATGGTCGTTTTACAGTCCGTCAAAAAGCGGTCTACAATGCAGTGAATCGTGTAAAGAATGAAGCCACAGCCATGCTGGTACCCGGCACACTCTGGAAGGAATATCACGTAGAGGTTGGAAAGCTCATGACTTCGGAGCTTTTAGGCTTAGGTCTAATAGACAAAGCTGATGTGCAGAATGAGAACCCGGATTGGCCGGCTTATAAGAAATACTTCATGCATGGAACTTCACACCACATTGGTTTAGACACTCACGATTATGGCATACTGTGGGAACCTATGACCGCCAATATGGTCTTTACCGTTGAGCCTGGAATCTACATTCCAGAAGAAGGTTTCGGCGTGCGTTTAGAAGATGATGTTGTAGTTCAAGAAAAGGGAGCACCGCATAATCTGATGGGCAATATTCCTATTGAGGTTGAGGAGATCGAGCAGATAATGAATTCTTGATATTTCGTCCCTCTCGCCTTTATTGCCACGTAGATTAGCTATTTTTTTCTAGCGCAGCCTGGTTTCTGTTAGAAATTCCATGACTTTCTGAATCAGAATGGATAGAAAAAAGGATGGGTTTTTAGGTTAAGGGGTTCTAACCCCTCCCCAGAATGAAGGTAACTGTTATTTTAATTCTTTCAAACGGGCGACAAATTAGATTTATAAATCTGCATTTATTTAGGTGAGCTTTTTGAACTTCAAAACTACCAGAGCCTCAAGGATTAATCCTCTGGTCTATAGGTCCATAGTGGAGCCGACTGCCAAGCAATATTGATGATCTTCCACGCTCCGTCCTTTTTAACAAGATTCAAATAGTCAATACCCCAAGAAGCCGTAACCTTAGTTATCGCGATCTTATCGTTGACCTCTAGTACCTCAACCTCTCGAATAGCTTGAGCTTCCTTGGGAATAGGCCTTTCTTTTAATCGTTTCGAAAGATCTATCACGGCCTCAAAAGGCAATTCTCTGTTACCGGAATAAGCCTTCTTTTCTTCATTAAAACGCCAACCGACTTTGCGAAGACTCTTATCGATATAGGTGTAAGCCAATGTAGTGTCACCTTTGTAGAAGATATCAATATACCCTTCTGACGCTGCAACCACTGCATCGAGATCTTTCTTATAATCTTGAGCGTAAGTAATGGAGCAAAGACAAAATGCGATGAGGAAGAGTAATTTTTTCATGACGTTGAGTTTAAAAACTAAAAGGTACAAAAAAAGCCTCTCAAAAAATGAGAGGCTCATCTGAACTAAATACTACCAGACCTTAGAGGTTCAAGACACAGTTGTCTGCACCTGCAAAGTCGTTCCACTGGTATGCATCGGCTTGTTCGTCGTTGGCGTAAGCGCCATCGATCCAATAACGAAACTCGTAAGAGGCACCTTTATCTAGATTCACAGTTCCTTTAAAGGTTCCGTTCTTTAGTTTCTTTAGCGGAGTAGCTTTTTGATTCCACTCGTTGAAGGAACCAACTACTTTTACTTCGTTGGCCTCTTCTGCTGGTACAGTAAAGGTCACTTTACATACCGGCTTTGATTTTAAAAATTGCTTTGTAATAGCCATAATGGGTGTTTTTGCTAACGGGGTAAATGTAGCCAAGGACAATTAGCTTGCAAATCAAATCAAAGGGGAATTCACAAGAATTATCAGATTCCCAATTTTAAGTCGGTCTGAGAAAAAAATTTCAAATTTTACAGGCGCTTAATTGTGATATCCGCAGCTTTTATTCTTCTTTTTAACTGCTGATTTTAAGCAGATTAACTACTACAACGATTTCGAAAAATCACCAAAATGTTAAGAAAGTATTGATTTCGGCAGATAGACGTCAATCCGCAGCTCGTGGAAACAAAAAATTGGCAAAAACAAAGGTTAACAAAGCGGGTAAGACCCAACCCAAACTGAATTGTGAAAGTGGAATCCAAGCCAAAGAATTGCCAAGGGCTTCTGCTCCCCATATACCGGAAATCACATCTGGTATACTGAACAAGAATGTCACTAAAGCAACTGCCTTGAATACTTTGTCCGAACCGTAGCGATCGGGCAAGGCATTGAGTACAATTAATACTATGGTAAGCGGATAGATAAAAGCAAGTATCGGTATGGCCACTACTATTATCGAGTGAAAGTCTAACTGTCCAATGACCACTCCAAGCACACAGCCAATTACAGCTGTGAGTTTATAAACTCGAGTTGACTCATTAAAGACCCCTTTAAAGTAATCTGCAGCACCAGCTATGATTCCCACAGCCGTGGTAAAACAGGCCAATGCTAAGAGCAAACTTAAGAGTGTATTGGCCTGAGCTCCTAAAGTTCCTTGAATGATGCCTCTTAAAAGGGTTGCGCGTTGCATGGTGCTGCTCATTGCATCGGTACCTAAAATGTCATTTCCATAATAGGCTCCTGCGGCAACCAATCCTGCGTACATGACCAACAAGCCCAATCCTGCAATAAGCCCCGCTTTCCAAATGAGCTGCTTTTTAAATTCGTAATCGGTATGTCCTCTAAGATTCAAAGAGATGATAATGACAGCTCCCACGACCGCGGCCCCAATGGCATCAAAAGTCTGATAGCCTTCCAGCACTCCTGTTGTTAGAGGTGATAGGTCTGTAGCTTCATGCACTATTGCCTCACTGGCAAACATCCCTATTCCGATCACCGCCAAAAGCATAATCACAATTAGTGGTGTGAGATACTTACCTATAATACTCATGATCTTACTTCGGTTCAGCACAAAGACCAAAACCAGAGCAAAATAAATGGTACTGGTAAGCCAAGACGGAGTTTCAAAAAGAGGGTATACAGCAATCTCGTGTGTAGCGGCGGCCGTTCTCGGTGCAGGAATGGTAATAGAGATGGCGTAAACCACTATGCAAAAGATAGCACTGAAAAGTGGCGAGACCTTTTTGCCAAAATCGTACATAGTGCCTTGCAACTTTGCATGGGCGTATATTCCTATAATAGGTATTAGTACGGCGGTAATGGCAAAGCCTAGGACAACAATAGGCCAATCCCCAGCTGCTTTGTACCCCAAAAGCGGAGGCAATAATAAGTTGCCTGCTCCAAAAAAGAGAGCAAAAAGGGCAAAGGCCGTAAGCAGTAATTCTTTAGATTTGCTCATCGTTTAGCTAGCGCATCCCAAGATACACAATATGACCAAGCCCCAAAATTCAGAACTGCTTTTTTATACTGACCAAGGTCAAGGTGAAGTAGTGGTGCTCTTACACGGTTTTTTAGAAGACTACAGCATGTGGGATAACTTCGTTACCGCTTTAGCAAAATCCGCTAGAGTGATCTGTATAGATCTTCCGGGACATGGTAAAAGTCGATTGAGCCTTGAGCCTCGAATGGAGTCTTTTACTGCGGATGTATTTCAAGTATTAGACGCAATAGGTGTAGATACTTTTAAACTCATAGGCCATTCCATGGGAGGATATGTAGCCCTAACTATGGCTAAAATGCAACCGGGCAGGATTTTACGAATCGGTTTGCTCAACAGCACTTGGAAAGCAGATTCCCAGGAGCGTAAAGAAAAAAGGCAACAAGCCATTGAGGTAATCCGCAAAGATCCGCAGCTATTCGTCAAAACTGTTGTCCCTAGTTTGTTCCCGCCAAAAGCGCAACGAAAGCTAAAGCCAATAATTGAAGACCTTATTAAGAAGGCTTGTACCATGTCTTCTGAATCCATTATTGCTGCTACTCAGGCCATGATACACAGAGAAGATCACGCTCTTTTGTTTCAGAACCTAGGTGAAAATGGCTATCTCCTTGTTGGTCAAGAAGATCCTTTGGTAGATGTAAACGAACTTATCTCGGCCGCAAAGGCTAATAAAAATCAGACTGAAATACTTGAAACCGGACATATGAGTCCCTTTGAAAACATTGATAAAGTACGAATTTTCTTAACAAAATTCATTTTATAATGCATTTCATCGATTTTTTTATACTTTTCATCGTGTTTTTTGCATTAATTCCTATATTTCTCATCCCCAATGCTAAAAACTATGAACGCAACTACCATCAAAACTACCGCCCTTGGACAGCTACGTTGCAAAACGTTTGGTCACCATTTTGTTATAAAGCAAAAGGTAACCGATTCTGTTAGCGAGTATTGCTGTACCCATTGTAAAGAAGAATTTACAACGAATTCCCAGGGAAAACTGGAAAGACTAACTAACAAGACTCGAGAGATCAACGAGTGCTTGCGCGATTTTTTTATCAGACGCTCCAAATACCGATTACCCAACGTAACCCATTAACCTACTTATGTTTTCAAAATTCCTCCGCTGCAAACTAACTGGTCACAGACTAGAACTCACGGCCAACCATCACTTTCAAATCAACGAATACCGCTGTAAACGTTGTCATAAGGAGTTTACAGATGACGGCTATGGACAAAAGGTTCCGCTAACCGAATATTGGAAACAGACCAACAACAGGTTTAAGTCTTATTTGAACGAGATCTATTCCTGATCAGTTTCCTTATTAAAGGCGTTCCAGCCCCGAGCAACAATAGGAATCTTGGTGTTTGCCCTTGTAATTAGGTGAATTCCTTCATTGGCCGGAGTCATATGCCCGATCACTGTCAAGTTTGGGTTACCCTTTATCTTGTCAAAATCCGAAGTAGGAATGGTAAAGAGCAATTCGTAATCTTCCCCTCCATTTAGCGCCATAGTTGTGCTATCTACCTCAAACTCTTCGCAAACCGAAATGAACTGCGGATCTAAGGGCAATTTATCTTCGTACAGATTGCACCCAACCTCGCTCTGCTTGCACAAATGCAAGATCTCTGATGACAAGCCATCACTCACATCGATCATTGCCGTGGGTTTTACTTCTAAGGCTTTAAGGAGTGCAGGAATATCCTTGCGGGCTTCCGGTTTTAATTGTCGCTCCAACAAATAGGTATAGTTTTCCAAGTCTGGTTGTGCGTTAGGATTCACCTTGAATACCTCTTTTTCACGCTCCAATATTTGTAAGCCCATATAGGCCGCTCCAATATCACCGGTAACTACTAAAAGATCATTTTCTTTAGCGCCGCTGCGGAGTACAGCCTGGTCCTTTGCTACAGCACCAATGGCTGTCACCGAAATGATCAGTCCCGTCACCGAGCTAGTCGTATCTCCACCAATCAGATCAACCCTATAAATATCACAGGCCGTCTTGATTCCGGCATAGAGTTCTTCTAAAGCTTCCACAGGAAAGCGATTAGAAACCGCTATGGATACTGTGATCTGCTTGGCCTCAGCATTCATGGCATAAACATCGGAAAGGTTTACTATAACGGATTTATAACCCAAATGCTTGAGCGGCATATAGCTCAAATCAAAATGAACGCCTTCTACCAAGAGATCAGTGGTCACAACCAACTGCTCATCCGCAGTAATTATAGCTGCATCATCACCTATTCCTTTAACGGTGGTTTTATGTTGAATTTCAAAATGTTTGGTCAGATGATCTATAAGTCCAAATTCTCCAAATTCAGACAGCGGAGTGCGCGATTCGTCCTTGTTTTTTAACATGCCAAATACCCTTAAGTATGTTGATAATATTTAATTTGCAAAGGTATGGTAACTTTAAAGACTAAACTAGTATTTGGGGGCTTTATGGCGGCGATCGCCATCTGCACATTGAGCAGTTGCTCCTCTGATGACGGTGGCCTTCCGGATCCAGTTGTAACAGAAAATGATAATAATGACGATCCCGTAGATGACGGACCGAGTATCATAGGATTCCTGGCCTGTGATGGCGGTCAAGCTGGCTCTTATCCCTGTAATGGCATAAACCTAATGAGTCAGATTCCTTTAGAGATCTTCACCGCTCTTCGCGGCAACGATTCTTGGGGCTGGGTGGACCCTACGACAGGACGCGAATACGCCCTTATGGGTCTCAACAACGGAACCGCATTTGTAGACATTACTAGCCCATCGAACCCTGTATATCTGGGTAAGTTGCCCTCAGCAACCTCCTCCAGTAATTGGAGAGACATAAAAACCTATAACAATCACGCTTTTATTGTTGCAGAAGCAGAAGGTCATGGCATGCAGGTCTTTGATCTGACTCGACTTCGTGATGTAACTAGCGCTCCCGAGATCTTTACTGCGGATGCTGTTTTGGGCGAGTTTGGAAGTGCTCACAACATTGTGATCAATGAAGATTCTGGCTACGCTTATGTTGTAGGGGCTAGCAGTTTTGAAGGTGGCCCTTTATTTGTAAACATACAAGATCCAATCAACCCTGTAGTAGAAGGTGGATACGCCGATGGCAATTATACACACGATGCTCAGGTGGTTACTTACAATGGTCCAGACACCGAGCACCTAGGTAAAGAGATATTTATAGGAAGTAACGAGGATCAGATCGTCATCGTAGATATTACAGACAAAGCCAACCCTATTGCACTGGCCAGTAGCGAATATTCTAATGTTGGCTATACCCATCAAGGTTGGTTTACAGAAGATCAGCGTTACTTTTTATTGGGAGATGAGCTTGATGAAGTACAAATAGGTACTCGCAGTAGAACCATTGTTTTTGACTTTTCTGATCTGGATGCTCCCGTGGTTCAGACCACTTATTTGGGCCCAACCTTTGCTATAGACCACAACGGTTACGTGCAGAACAACAATTTCTATTTGGCCAACTATACTGCAGGAATGCGACTAATTGACATCAGCGATATAGCAGCAACCAATCTTACCGAAATTGCTTTTTTTGATACCTACCCAGACAACGATGACACCTCTTTTAACGGTGTCTGGAGTGTATATCCGTACTTGCCTTCTGGCAATATTATTGTGAGCGATATAAGTGGAGGACTCTTTATTGTTGCAAGACAGTAGGGTAAGACCCGACTAATTTGTTTTAAATTAGCATACTAATTGCTATCTCATGAAATGAGCACAAACAATTTTAATTAGTAGTCTACCCGCCCGAATAATTAAAATTTTTGTGCGAAAGCGAAGCGGTTGATCTATGCAGATAATTTTTATTTGCTTGATTATCGCAGAAATAAAAATTTTGAAATAGATGAAAAAGATATTACTCGCCCTGCTTTTTATAAGCTCTAATCTACTTGTGGCTCAGATTCCTTGCGAATCGGGCACTGCCGATGGCTTCCCTTGTCAAGGTCTGGACCTCATGGACCGAATTCCGCTAGAAACATTTGACGCTTTTTTAGCTAATGACAACTGGGGGTGGACAGATACCGAAACCGGCAAGGAATATGCTATAATTGGACTTAGCAATGGAACCGCCTTTGTAGATATTTCAAACCCTTTAGATGTGGTATATCTAGGGAAGCTTCCCACTTTTACCGAAGCGAGCATTTGGCGTGATATTAAAGTATATCAGAACCACGCTTTTATAGTTAGTGAGGCCGACGATCACGGCATGCAGGTCTTTGACCTAACACGCCTGAGAACCGTTAGTAGTCCGCCAGTCACATTTGACGAAGACGCTCACTACAGCGGATTTGGAAGCGCACATAACATCGCCATAAACGAAGATACTGGATTTGCTTACGCCATTGGAACCGACACTTTTGGTGGTGGAATTCACATGGTGAACATTCAAACGCCATTGAGTCCTCAATTTGCAGGTGGATTTGCAGATAGCGGCTATAGTCACGATGCTCAAATTGTGACTTACACAGGGCCAGACACGGAACATGTGGGCAAAGAACTATTTTTTGGCAGCAATGAAGATGTGGTGGTCATAGTAGACGTGACAGACAAAGACAACCCTAGTATGTTGTCTATGGTAGACTACAGCGACACCGGATACACCCACCAAGGCTGGCTTACAGAAGATCAACGCTATTTTCTTTTGGCCGATGAGGTTGACGAGATCATCTTCGGATTCGAGACCAAAACCATCATTTTCGATGTGTCAGATCTGGACAATCCGGAATTCGCCTTCAACTATTTTAGTCAAAACTCCGCCACCGACCACAACGGCTATGTGGTAGGAGATCAGTTCTATTTGTCCAGTTATCGTGCCGGTTTGCGTGTGCTAGACATCTCCGGAATTGACTCGGGAACTGTAGTAGAATCTCATTATTTTGACACTTGGCCAAGCAGTGACAACGCAGGGACTGGTGCCGGATCTTGGAACGTTTATCCCTTTTTTGAAAGTGGGAACATAGTAGTTTCAGATCAAGACAACGGTTTCTTTTTGGTTCGAGACAACAGTGTTTTAAGCGCTGCAGAAGCAGAAATATTAGAAGCGATCGCTTATCCGAATCCTATGGAAGATCAACTCAATATTCAATTTACAGCTCCAATCTTGTCCATTAAGATATACAACCTGGCAGGCCAACTGGTAAAGAAGCTAGATTCGAATGCAAATGCAACCACAGTTAACCTGAATGTAAGCGAACTCGCTGCTGGATTTTACACCTTGCAGATCAATGACACCGTCACACAAAAACTCATTAAACGTTAATGCGAACTCGCTTTTGGTACATATTATTATTGCTTTTAAGCCTATCAGCTTGTTCTGAATCTGACTTGCCTACAGACAATACCGATGACGGCAGCCAAACCGATGACACCACAGACGATACAGGTCAAACTGCAGATTTTGAAGGAGTTGTAGACTGGGTGTTCACCTATGGAGGCTCTGGAGATGATGTGGCCAATGCTGTAGTACGCACTGCCGATGGCGGTTTCGCTGTATTGGGCTATACGCAAAGCACCGATGGGGACATTACTGACAAAACAGCGACCGATAGCGACTATTGGGTACTTCGTTTAGACCCCACAGGAAACATTTTATGGAGCCGCACTTATGGAGGCTCCGCAGACGACCGCGGCGCAGACATCATTAACACTCAAGATGGTGGCTTTGCCTTAGTTGGTTTTAGCCGATCTAGCGATGGAGATGCAACAACAAACGCTGGGTTTCAAGACTATTGGATAGTAAAGCTCTCGTCTTCTGGAGACCTGCAATGGCAGCAGAGTTATGGTTTTGCAGGCAGTGATCAGGCAAGTTCGGTGATTCAGACTGCCGATGGAGGATATTTTGTAAGTGGATTTTTAGACATAACCGCTAGTGGTGGCGCTGGAAATGACGGTTTTGCTGGGGGAGTTGCTGTTACCCCTAAACACGGCGTTGGCGAATTTTGGGGCATGCGTCTGGATGCTAATGGTGATCTTATTTGGAGACGCTTTTTTGGCGGAACCAATAATGATAGAAGCTATCAGGTCTTACAAACCCAAGACGGAGGGTTTTTAATGACGGGCGCTTCAGAAAGTGATGATTTTGACGTTTCCAACCCCAAGGGCAGTTATGACTTTTGGGCCGTGCGTATTAGTGATAGTGGCGACCTACTTTGGGAGAAATCCTTTGGAGGTTCTGAGATAGATATTGCTTACGGATTGGTACATTCCGCAGCGGGCAATTACGTTATGGTAGGAGACAGCCGTTCTACTGATGGCGATGTTTCTGCACCAAAAGGCAACGCAGATCTATGGGCTGTAGCCTTTGACGATAGCGGTAATTTTCTATGGGAAGAAAGCTACGGAGGCAGTTTGTTTGAATCGGCCAGATCGGTGAACCAAATGCTAGACGGAGAACTCCTAATGGTAGGAACCAGCCGTAGTAGTGATGGGCAAGTCGGAACCAACCAAGGTCAGAACGATGCTTGGGTTATCATGACCACCACTAACGGAGACCTGCTTTGGCAAGATAGTATTGGTGGCTCCGGAGTTGAATTGTTCAACGACTGCACCCCGGCAGATGCAAGCAGCTTTGTTGCGGTAGGTGATACCGATAGTTCAGATGGGGACATCAGTTTAAACAAAGGTGGCAAAGACGCCTTAATCGTAAAGTTTAAGTAAATGAAAAAGTTATTCCTACTCACTTTGACCATTAGCCTGTTGTGGAGTTGTAAGTCTGACGATGCCGAGGCGCTTCCTGGAGAGGTGAACCTGATCTTTAAGAATCAAGTTGCTGGCAGCGATCTGATCTTAGAATCTCAAAATTACGTTAATGCCTCCTCAGAAGTATATCGCGTGAGTGAGTTAAAGTATATTATCAGCAACATCGTTTTAATTGGAGCCAACGGACAAGAATACACCGTACCACAAAACGAAAGTTATTTTGTGATCAACCAGGCAGATAATGCTAGTAAGAAAGTAGCGCTTGCCAATGTGGACGGTAGAAAATACACTAAGATCCGCTTCGGATTTGGCGTGGATCAGTCCAACTATCCTCTTAACGGAATAAACAACTTTATACCAACTGCAGAAGAAACAGACATGCTCTGGGCTTGGTCTGCAGGTTATAAATTCATCAAGTTCGAGGGCGATTATGACGCTGGAACCACCAAGAACGCACCTTTTTTGATCCACGTTGGCTCTCACGGAACAACTTTAGATAATTACAAGACCATAGAACTAGACCTTTCCGAAGATATCACTGTGAACGACAATACGGTAAATGTAAACCTCATCTTTGATGTGGCTCGTATTTTTGATGCCGGACTCCAGTCCTATTCACTTCAAGAGAAAGACGATATTCAAGTGGATCCGGTCTACGCACCTATCATAGCCAGTAATGTTGCAACCGCCTTTTCTGTAGAATAATTGTGATTAGATCTTGCTACATAGTACTCTTTAGTTTCTTACTCCTTTCTTGCGGAGATAATGAGCCTTATGAGGCTGTTCCAGTTTCAGAAGATCCGCTAGAAGATACTGTAGATACAGATGTGGCGCTGACACTTGAAATTCCGGATTACTTCCCGGATCTAACCTATGACCTGAGTCAAAACCCGCCCACTCAAAACGGTTTTGTACTGGGTAAAAAGCTGTTCTATGACGGGCGTTTAGCTTCAGACGGTGTGGTTTCCTGCGGATTTTGTCACATTCAGGCCTTTGCCTTTACTCACCATACACACATTACCAGTCACGGTGTGGATGGCGCCATTGGAAAACGCAATGCGCAGCCTTTACACAACATGGCTTTTATGGAAGATTTCACCTGGGATGGCGCCGCAGATCATTTAGATGCTCAGCCTATTATTCCGATCACTACGGAGGTAGAAATGAACAATACCTTTAGCAATATTGTGGCTACTTTAAGCCAAGACCCAGAGTATGTGGATATGTTCGCAGCCGCCTTTGACAACGGGCAGATAGACCCTGATAATATTCTTAAGGCCTTGTCTCAATTTATGCTAATGATGGTCTCCGCAGACAGCAAATACGATCGTTATTTGCGAAACGACGGCACTACCCTGACCGCAGAAGAAACGGCCGGTCTAGGACTTTTTGAAGCCAAGTGTTCCAGCTGCCATGCTGGAGTGCTCCAAACAGATCAGACCTATCGCAATAATGGCCTAAGTATAGACCCTGAATTTAACGATCTTGGACGCTTTAGAGTGACCGGGCAGCCAAGTGATAGCTTAAAGTTCAAAGTACCGAGCCTGCGCAACATAGAGGCTACTTTCCCTTATATGCACGACGGCGGATTGCCCGACCTTGAGGCTGTTTTAGATCACTATGCAAATGGCATTACAGACAGCCCTACTTTGGATCCCTTATTGAGAAATGAGGACGGCAGCTTGGGAATCCCGCTAACTGCTTTAGAAAAAGCGCAGATTATTGCCTTTCTAAAAACCCTCACCGACGACAATTTTATCTTCGACGAACGCTTCGCTGAATTCTAGCAAAGAAGCATTGAAAAGCCTTATTATTCCATACGTTTTAATAATATGTTAAAACGTTAATGTCCGGGCCTTTTGCCGTATATTTGCATACAATTTAGAATCAGTCTACAAAAGAATGATCAAAGTAAGTGATATAGCAAAAACCAAGATAGCCCAGCTCATGCAAGAGGAGGGCTTCAATACCGACACTGACTACGTTCGCGTAGGAGTTAAAAGTGGCGGCTGTTCCGGCTTGTCATACGAACTCAAATTCGACAATACTAAAGCCGATGAGGACAAGGTGTTCGAAGATAACGCAGTTCGCATTTTAGTCGACAAGCGCAGCTTTCTGTATTTGGTAGGAACAACCCTGGAATACAGTGGCGGACTAAACGGCAAAGGCTTTGTGTTCAATAACCCCAACGCTAACAGAACTTGTGGCTGCGGAGAAAGCTTTTCGCTCTAATTTTTAAGCAATAATCAATCCATGAATAAGTTTACCGAAGACGATTTAAAAAAGGAACTCGAGACCAAAGAGTACGAGTACGGATTCTATACAGATATTGAGTCCGATACCTTTCCTGTGGGATTGAACGAAGATATTGTTCGCGCCATTTCTAAAAAGAAAGAAGAACCCGAATGGATGACCGAATGGCGTCTGGAGGCTTTTCGATATTGGCAAGAAATGGAAGAGCCTGAGTGGGCTAACGTGAACTACGAAAAACCAGATTTCCAAGCTATTTCTTATTATTCGGCTCCTGCAAAAAAAGCCAAGTATGAGAGTTTGGACGAGGTAGACCCAGAATTGTTGGAGACCTTCAACAAATTGGGGATCTCCTTAGAAGAGCAAAAGAAACTGGCCGGTGTTGCGGTAGACATCGTAATGGACTCGGTTTCTGTAGCGACGACCTTTAAAGAGACCTTGGCCGAAAAGGGAATCATTTTCTGTTCCATATCCGAAGCAATTAAAGAACATCCTGAACTGGTTAAGAAATATATCGGTTCTGTAGTGCCGCAACGCGATAACTTTTACGCCGCCTTGAACTCGGCAGTTTTTAGTGATGGATCTTTCTGTTACATCCCTAAAGGCGTTCGTTGTCCTATGGAGCTATCGACCTATTTTAGAATCAACCAAGCCGGAACCGGACAGTTCGAAAGAACTTTGGTGATCGCAGACGAAGGTTCTTACGTAAGTTATTTGGAAGGTTGTACAGCACCATCACGTGATGAGAACCAATTGCACGCAGCTGTAGTGGAACTTATTGCCCTAGACGATGCCGAGATCAAATACAGTACAGTACAGAACTGGTATCCAGGAGGTAAAGACGGAAAAGGTGGAGTTTACAACTTTGTGACCAAGCGCGGGCTTTGTGAGACCAATGCCAAAATAAGCTGGACACAGGTAGAGACCGGATCCGCAGTAACCTGGAAATATCCAAGCTGTGTTCTTAAAGGAAATAACTCGATCGGAGAATTCTATTCTATCGCGGTGACCAACAATTACCAGCAAGCCGATACTGGAACCAAGATGATCCACCTTGGGAAAAACACCAAGAGCACCATTATCTCTAAAGGTATCTCTGCCGGAAAGTCGCAGAACTCTTACCGCGGATTGGTACAGATCAACTCCAGAGCGGAGAACGCACGTAACTTCTCACAATGTGACTCGCTATTGATGGGGAACGAGTGTGGGGCGCATACTTTCCCATACATAGAGGCTAAGAATAAATCCGCAACCATAGAACACGAGGCGACCACCAGTAAGATCGGGGAAGACCAGATCTTCTACTGTAACCAACGTGGTATCGATACGGAAAAGGCCATTGCCTTGATCGTGAACGGATTCAGTAAGGAAGTACTGAACAAACTTCCAATGGAATTCGCTGTGGAAGCTCAGAAACTATTAGAAATCAGCCTAGAAGGCTCAGTAGGATAAAAATGAGAAAACTAGTTAGTCTATTTTTTGTTTTAGCCCTTCTTGCTAGCTGTGCAGAAGAGCAATCGACAACTACTAAAACGTACAAAGGCAACTTTTTGCTGTTCGAAGACAATGCCGTTTTGGAAGTTAATGAGGTGATGTACACCGTAACTAACGATGCCATGACGCAAGAGTTGGCTACCAAAGCAGCAAATTGGCAAAAGACACCTTACGATATGGTTCCAGTGACCTTGGAAGCCGTTGTTAAGGCAAAACCAGCTAATGCAGAAGGTTGGGATTCTATTCTGACCATTAAGAAAATTGTAGAAGTAAGTCCGACAGCTGTTGGACCCGATATAGAAATTGAAGAAACAAAACAGTAAGATGTTACAGATAGAAAATTTGCACGCAAGTGTAGAAGACAAAGACATTCTAAAAGGAATTGACCTGCAGATCGGTGCCGGAGAGGTACACGCTATTATGGGTCCAAACGGTTCTGGAAAAAGTACCTTGGCCTCTGTTATAGCAGGTAATGAGGACTATGAAATGACAGAAGGCAGCTTGCTGTTAGAAGGCAAAGATATCTCAGAAATGGATCCGGAAGAGCGCGCCCACAATGGCGTGTTTCTTTCTTTCCAATATCCGGTAGAGATTCCGGGAGTATCGGTAACCAACTTCGTAAAGACAGCCATTAACGAAACGCGCAAAGCCAAAGGCATGGAAGAAATGCCAGCCGCAGAGATGTTGAAAAAGATCCGCGAAAAAGCAGCGCTTTTGGAGATAGATCGCAAGTTCTTATCGCGTTCTCTGAACGAAGGCTTCTCCGGAGGTGAAAAGAAACGCAACGAGATCTTCCAAATGGCCATGCTTGAACCTAAGTTGGCTATTTTGGATGAGACCGATTCTGGTTTGGATATTGACGCCTTGCGCATTGTTGCAAACGGGGTGAATAAACTCCGCAGTGAAAATAATGCTGTTCTAGTGATCACACACTACCAACGTCTTTTGGATTATATCGTTCCGGACAAAGTACACGTACTAATGGACGGAAAGATCGTTAAATCTGGAGATAAAGATCTGGCTTTGAAGCTAGAAGAAAAAGGATACGACTGGATCAAAGAAGAAGTAAAAACGGCCTAATATGAGTTTAAAAGACAAACTGATCTCGTCTTATATGGCCTATGAAGATACCTTGGATCATCAACATGTGATTCACGATATTCGCGCTGCAGCCATTAAGAACTTTGAGAGCGGAGGGTTCCCATCGCGCAAGCAGGAAGCCTGGAAGTACACCCCGCTAGACAAGATGCTCAAAGCAGATTACACCGTTTTCCCAAAGAAATCGGATGCTTTGGAGTACAAGAATGTTAAGCAGTACTTCTTGCACGATGTTGACACTTACAAGGTTGTGTTTATCGATGGCGTTTACAGTTCTTTCTTGTCGGAGACAACACACGACGGCATAGACGTTTGCTTGCTTTCTGCGGCCTTAAGCAAAGACAAATACCGCCCTGTAATTGAAGCTTATTTTAATAAAGCTGCGGAGACAGACAGCATAACATCACTCAATACAGCTTTTGCCAAAGAAGGCTCTTACATTCACATCCCTGCACACAAGGAAGTTGAGAAGCCTATTGAGATCATCAACTTTGCTACAGGAAGTGAAGCGGCGCTGATGATTCAACCGCGCAATCTTGTTGTTGTTGGTGAGAATGCACATGTACAGATCATTGAGCGTCATCAGAGTTTGGCAGAACATCCGATCTTGACCAATTCGGTTACGGAGATCTTTGCAGAAAAGCGCGCTTTTGTTGATTACTACAAGGTGCAGAACGATGTTGAAACCGCTTCGCTGATAGACAGCACTTACATAAAGCAAGAACGCGACAGCAACTGCCGCGTGCATACTTTCTCCTTTGGCGGAAAACTCATTAGAAATAATTTGAACTTCTACCAGCAGGGAGAACATTGTGATTCCACGCTGAAAGGAGTGACCATTATTGAGAAGAAACAACATGTGGATCATTCCACCTTGGTACATCACCAGTCTCCGAACTGCGAGAGTCACCAAGACTATAAAGGCATCTATGACGATGCCGCTGTAGGGGTGTTCAACGGGAAAGTTTTGGTGGATAAGATCGCTCAGAAGATCGATGCTTTCCAGCAGAACAACAACATCCTTATCAGTGACAAGGCGACCATTAACGCCAAACCACAGTTGGAGATTTTTGCAGACGATGTGAAATGTTCGCACGGTTGTACCATTGGTCAATTGGATGAAGATGCACTGTTCTATCTGCGCTCTCGTGGTATTGGAAAAAAAGAGGCCAACGCCCTTTTGATGTACGCCTTTGCCAATAACGTTTTGGAAAGTGTTAAGATCCCAGAACTCAAAAAGCGTATCAACCTGTTGATCGCCGAAAAGATCGGAGTTCAACTCGGTTTTAACCTATAAGTAAGCCCTCAGACTTGATGAATCAAACAGCCAAAATACCCTTTGATGTTACCGCTATTCGCAAAGATTTTCCAATCTTAAAACGCGAAGTGAATGGCTATCCCTTGGTGTATTTTGACAATGCCGCCACCTCGCAAAAACCGCAAGTGGTCATTGACAGTATTGTTGATTATTACAGCAATTACAACGCGAACATCCACCGCGGAGTACATGCGCTTTCTCAAGAAGCGACAGACGCTTACGAGGCTGCACGTAAAAAGATTCAGAAGTTTATAGGGGCAGAAAAACAACACGAGGTAATCTTCACATCTGGGACCACGCACAGTATCAATATTGTGGCCAACGGTTTTAGCAACCTTTTGCACGAGGGAGACGAGATCATAGTGTCGGCCATGGAGCATCACTCCAACATAGTGCCATGGCAAATGCTTTGTCAACGTACCGGAGCGGTTTTAAAAGTGATCCCGATGAATGAGGAAGGTGCTTTGCAAATGCAGGAGTACAAATCCTTATTAAAGAGCAAGACCAAACTCGTATTTGTAAACCATATTTCCAATGCTTTAGGCACCATTAATCCTGTAAAAGAGATCATAGAATTGGCCCACCAAACCGGGGCAGCCGTTTTGATAGATGGAGCACAGGCCTGTGCTCACCAGAAGGTTGATGTGCAAGGTTTAGATGCCGATTTTTACGTGAGTTCCGCCCATAAGATGTGTGGTCCTACCGGTATCGGTTTTCTCTACGGCAAAGAAAGTTGGTTGAATAAATTACCGCCTTATCAAGGTGGAGGTGAGATGATCAAAGAAGTGAGCTTTGAGAAAACAACCTATTCGGAACTGCCGCACAAATTCGAGGCAGGAACTCCAAATGTCTCTGGTGGTATTGCCTTTGGAATCGCAATAGATTATTTGAATTCGATTGGTTTAGAAGCTGTCGCAGCCTATGAGCATGAGTTGTTGGAATATGCCACTAAGCAGTTGCTCGAGATTCCTGGACTTCGTATTTATGGAACCTCGGCCTCCAAGACCTCAGTTATTTCTTTTAATTTAGAGGGCGTGCATCCGTATGATGTTGGCACCATTCTTGACAAATTAGGTATAGCAGTGCGTACCGGACACCATTGTGCACAGCCTATCATGGATTTTTATCAGATCCCTGGAACTGTGCGGGCGTCCTTCTCATTTTACAATACTACTGAGGAAATTGATCGTTTGGTAGCTGGAGTAAAACGCGCACAGCAAATGCTTAGTTAAACCTAAATTTGAAGTCTATGCGAATCGCAATACTATTAGTACTCAGCTTAATGCTGAGTTGTAACGGCAGTAAACAAAGTGCTACCAACGGTAAAGCTAAAGCCGATATGGAGCTTAACGGAAATTATAAGATCGTGTCTATGAATGGCGAAGATCTGAGCAGCGAAGGCATGGAATTGACCTTTGACGCTAGCGGAAATAGCGTGAATGGCTCCTCTGGCTGCAACAAGATCTTTGGAAACTTTTCTCAGAATGGCAGCAGCATCAGAATAGAGGCCCTAGGGTCTACCAAAATGTTCTGTGAGGGTCGCATGGAATTGGAAAAACAATTCATGCAGGGGCTCGGTGCTGTTAATGGAGTTGCTGTTTCAGATGACGGCAAAGTCAATCTTGTCAATGCAGACACAGTTTTAATACAATTGGAAAAAATAGAAGAATGACCATAGCGGAAATTCAAGAAGAAATAATTGAAGAATTTGCATTCTTTGAAGATTGGATGCAGCGCTACGAGCATATGATCGCCTTGGGGAAATCCTTGCCCCTTATCGATCCGCAGTACAAAACAGATGAATTCATCATCAAGGGCTGCCAGTCTAAAGTATGGTTACATGCCGAACTTCAGGACGGGAAAGTCATGCTTACGGCAGACAGTGATGCGATAATTACCAAAGGAATAGTCGCCTTGTTGATCCGTGTATTTTCTGGACAATCTCCAGAGGCCATTGTAAATGCAGATCTCGCCTTTGTAGATGAGATAGGTCTTAAGGAGCATTTGTCTCCAACCCGAGCCAATGGCTTGGTTTCTATGATAAAACAAATCAAACTATACGCCGTGGCGTATCAATCTCAATTAAAGGCATAAATATGAGCGAGCAAACTGTAGATACTGCAGAACTAGGAGAAAAGATCGTTAAGGTCTTAAAGACCATTTTTGATCCGGAAATTCCAGTTGATATTTATGAATTAGGACTAATTTACGACGTGCTTGTCAATGAAGACATGGACGTTAAAATACTAATGACCCTAACCACACCAAACTGTCCGGTGGCAGAAACCCTGCCCAAGGAGGTAGAAGATAAAGTTAAGTCCATCAAAGCTGTAAAAGACGCCGAAGTGGAGATCACCTTTGACCCACCTTGGAGCCAGGACCTGATGAGCGAGGAAGCCAAACTGGAACTGGGCATGTTGTAAAAATTTAAGGTATGAGCACATACGGAATCGATGCCATAGCTGTCTATATCCCCAAATTGTATTTGGATATCGCAGATCTGGCCGAAGCACGAGAAATCCCTTATGAAAAACTGAGAAAAGGACTTGGCCTAGAGCAAATGGCCTTGCCCGATACAGATGAGGACGCTGCTAGTTTTGCAGCCAACGCACTCTGGAAACTCATTGACGACAACAACCTGGATCCGCGAGAAATTGGCCGCATCTACGTTGGAACAGAAAGTGCTGTAGACGGTTCCAAACCCACTGCAACCTATGCCACAGAGTATGTGGAACAGCGTTTAGCACCTCAATATGGCAATCGCTGTTTTAAAAACTGCGATGTTGTTGACCTGACCTTTGCCTGTGTTGGTGCTGTAGACGCCATGCAAAATTGTTTGGACTGGGTAAAAGGAGGACAGAACAGAAAAGCAATTGTCATTGCTTCAGATCTTTCTAAATACGAATTACACTCCACAGGAGAATACACCCAGGGTGCAGGAGCAGTAGCTGTTTTGATCACTGCGGACCCTAAAATAGTAAGCCTTGGAGATACATGGGGCATTGGAATGCAAAGTGTGGGCGACTTCTTTAAGCCACGCCGTAGCTTTGTTAAAGAAGACCTTTTAAAAGAGTTGACTGAATCCGCAGCTATTTCTCTACCGAAATCTGAACAGACAGGTTCCTTATGGTCGGACCCACATCGCATTGTAAACGTTTACCGCGAAGAGCCTGTTTTTGACGGGCAATATTCGAATGCCTGTTATTCCGACAGGATCACAGAAGCATTAGCGCATTATAAGGAGCAAAAAAGCACTGCCAATTTTATGAATTGGGACTACTTGGTCTTTCATTTGCCTTATGCCTATCACGGGCGTCGCATCATTTTGCGCAACTGGTTGGATTGGATCAAAGACAGCCCAACTTACGAAGCCTTGATAGCAGAGGTCGGTAGTCCAGATGAGGACCCTAAAGGCTGGAAACGGGCTGTTGCCAAATCGAGCTTATACACCAAGTTTGTCTCAGATCATATAGAGATTACGGAACGCGCATCTTCTGTAATTGGAAACATGTACACAGCCTCTATTTTCATGGCATTGGTGAGTTTGCTTATGCATGCCCAAGAAGATGGCATTGATCTAACAGGCAAATCACTTGGATTTATCGCTTACGGAAGTGGTTCCAAATCTAAGGTGTTCCAAGGAGAAGTGCTCTCGAGCTGGAATGCTGGGATAGCCAAAATGGATCTGAAAAAACAGTTGCAAGCCCGCAAGCAGGTGGATATTAATGCCTATCAGCAATTGCATACCGGGGCCCAACAACAACCCTTGGTTGTATCTGATGATATCGTACTTACCCATATCGAATCAGAAAAAGAAACCGCTATTGGTCTTAGAACTTACGCGCAAAACAAGGCCTAAAGTATGGAAGAACCCATTGTAAATAGAGTGGCCAAAAGCCCATTGATCAACCTAGATCTGGAAGCTTTGTTTCCAGAGGTGGAAGTTGTTGATCTCGACATTTCACAATGGCTGGAAGCCGGTTTCATTCTAAAGGAAAAAGAGTTTCGCGCGCATTTACAAAAAACTGATTTCAGTGTTTATCAAGACAAGGTGATAGCCGTGCATTGTAGCACCGATGCAATTTTACCAGGCTGGGCCTTTATGCTGGTCGCTTCTTTAGTGAATCCTGTGGCAAAGACTGTGGTTTTAGGAGACAAATCTACAGCAATGACGACTTATGCGCAGCAATTCATGGAGCAGCTAGATTTAAGCGAATTTCAAGACAAACCTGTTATTATTAAAGGCTGCGGAGATCGTGACATCCCAGAACAAGCCTTGATCGCCTTGAGCAACAGACTGCAAGGAGTGGCCAAAAGCGTACTCTTTGGCGAAGCCTGTTCTTCTGTGCCCATATACAAGCGCAGGTAAAACATCGAAGTTTTACGTCCTTTCATCCAAATTCCTAAACTTTAATACACCTCGATTTCTACAGGAATTATATGCCGTATCTTTGCATGGTAACTAATTAAGAGGGATAGCGCCCTGTTTTATCAATAAAAAACACTCAAGCAATGAAGAGAATTGCACTACTTTTTGCCCTATTGGTATTACCCGCACTCAGTTGGGGACAAGAAACCGAAGAAGAACTAAAAGCTGCCATTGCAGTTAAGAAAGACTCTATCGCTGCCATTCAAGGTCGCGCAAACGGACTACAAGCACAATTGGACGCCCTGCCGGGTTGGAAATTTGGAGCTTTTGGAACCGTAGGATTCAACGTTTCTGAATTCAGTAATTGGTATGCGCAAGGAACGCCGAATGTATCTTCAGGAAATATCGGGATCACCTTTAACAGCTTTGCCAACCTAAAACAAGAAAAGTTTTTCTGGAGAAACGCACTTAACGTGAATCTGGGCTGGGTTAAGTTTGACGATCAAGATGACCCAACAGACGATGACAGCTTTCAAGAGGCTACAGATGTATTCAACATCAGCTCGCTTTACGGTCGTAACATTGCGAAGAACTTAGCTATTTCCGGTTTGGCCGAATACCGTTCTACTATCTTGAACAACTTTAACGATCCTGGGTATTTGGATCTTGGTGTGGGTGCCACTTGGACACCTATCGAAAACTTAGTTGTGGTAGTACACCCGTTGAACTACAACTTTGTATTTGCAGATAACGACGCCGTGTTCAATTCCTCTTTAGGAGCAAAGATCTTGGTAGACTATACCCGATCTATCGGAAAACTAAACTTTAAATCCAACCTATCGGCATTCCAGAGTTATGAGTCTAGCGACTTGTCTAACTGGACTTGGATCAACTCCTTGGGCTACACCCTTTGGAAAGGTATCGGTATTGGATTTGAATTGGGTCTAAGAGGTAACCAACAAGAAGCTCTGGCAAATGCCTTGGCCAATGTTATGGACGGTGACCCAACTCCTACTTTCGACAATGTAGACAACGATATTCAGAGCTACTGGCTCTTTGGTGTGAACTACAAGTTCTAAATCCTTAGTATTGAAAACAAAAAGAAAGCCGCTTTAAAAAGCGGCTTTTTTTATTCTTGATCTCCCTCTTCGTAAGACGGATAAAGGAAATGATTATACGGAAAACGCGTGATATGTATCTCGCGAACTTTCTCGTAAACCGTCTTTCTGAATTCTTCGAGATTCTCTTTGTTCAAGGCGGATATAAAAATGGCATCCCCGTTAGCTCGGGCCATCCAGGTACGTTGCCACTGTTCTAAAGTATTGTGCTTGTTTGTGCGCTCTGTGGTAAGATCATCTGCTGCAATGACCTCATGGGTATAGGCATCGATCTTGTTGAAAACCATAAGTGTGGGCTTATCGGTACAATGAATCTCATCTAAAATACCATTTACAGATTCGATATGCTCCTCGAAGTTCGGATGCGAGATATCTACCACATGTAACAACAGGTCTGCTTCGCGAACCTCGTCCAGAGTACTTTTAAAGGATTCTACCAATTGCGTTGGCAGCTTTCTGATAAACCCAACAGTGTCACTCAACAAAAATGGCAAATTGCCGATCACTACCTTTCGCACCGTAGTATCAAGTGTTGCAAAGAGTTTGTTCTCTGCAAACACATTGGATTTAGAGATCACATTCATCAAGGTGGATTTTCCCACATTGGTATAACCAACCAAAGCCACGCGCACCAAAGCTCCACGATTTCCACGTTGCACGGCCATTTGTTTGTCAATGGTCTGAAGTTTCTTTTTAAGCAAGGCGATTCGATCTCTTACGATACGACGGTCTGTCTCAATTTCCGTTTCTCCAGGACCACGCATTCCAATACCCCCGCGCTGTCGTTCCAAGTGCGTCCACAAACCGGTTAATCGAGGTAATAAGTATTCGTATTGCGCTAATTCCACTTGTGTTCGGGCATAACTAGTCTTGGCCCTTTGGGCAAAGATGTCAAGAATCAGCCCGGTTCTGTCTAGGATCTTACAGCGCAGTAATTTTTCTATATTATTCTGCTGCGCAGGAGTGAGTTCGTCGTCAAAGATCACCGTAGTGATGTCGTTCTCATTTACGTACTCCTGCAGCTTTTCCATTTTCCCTGTTCCGATAAAGGTCTTAGGATTTGGACGTTCCATGCGTTGGGTGAATCTTTTGGTCACCTCTCCTCCGGCCGTGTAGGCCAAAAATTGGAGTTCGTCCAAATAGTCCTCTAGGGTATCGGCATCCTGACCCTGAGTCACTATGCCGACCAACACGGTTTTCTCGTAAGCTATTTCTTTTTGCTCTAGCATGGGTGCAAAGGTACAAAACCACTTGATTCGATGTATTTTTTACTGCTTCAATTCCTTATAAAAAGGGAGGTTGCAGCGAATTTTCGTAATTTGACCAACTCCTTCAGCTATTCGCATGAAACAACAGAACATTGCCTTTTACAATTTGGAGAATCTGTTCGATCTCCACGATGATCCATATACTTTGGACGATGATTTTACACCCAAATCCGAACGCCGCTGGAACCGAAAACGCTATGAAAAGAAACTTAAGAAGCTCGGCTCCGTAATTGCCAAAATAGGTGTGGACGAACTTGGAGAACCTCCGGCAATTGTAGGAATCGCCGAGGTGGAGAACAAAACCGTGATTCGCGATCTAGTTGGCAGCAAACACCTCAGAAAATACGGCTATCGCTATGTGCATTTTGATGCTCCAGATGAGCGCGGTATTGACACGGCACTACTCTACCGAGACAGCCATTTTGAAGTGTTAGACAGCAAAACGGTAGCGGTATATGTGAATAATTTGGATGGACAAAGAGACTATACGAGAGACATCCTCTACGTTAAGGGCCTTTTGGAAGGAGCTCCAGTACATCTTATGGTCAACCATTGGCCTTCTAGACGAGAAGGAGCCGAACTTACCGAATACAAAAGAGTAAAAGCAGCTCAGACCTGTTTGGAAGTGGTGGAGAGCATTCGAGCAGAAGATCCAGAAGCAGATATGGTAATTATGGGCGACTTTAACGACAATCCAGATTCTGCAAGTATTAAAGAAAATCTAGTTCCATCGGCCTTTTACAACCCCATGGAAATGCTTCATACCCGCAAACGCGGCAGTTCCAAATACAGAGACAGTTGGTATCTGTTCGATCAGATTCTGGTAAGCGAATCTTTGAGAACCAAAGACAAGTTTGGACTCCGGTTTGAATCCGCAGATATTTTTGACCCTCTCTACCTCAGGGAATACAGCGGACGATTCAAAGGAAATCCGTTTAGGACCTATGTTGGGAAGAAACATTTAGGCGGATTCAGCGACCATTTTCCCGTCTATGCGAGCTTCTCAATTCATAAATTTTAGGATTTCAACCCCGCGTTTGTCGATGAATTCTGTCGCTTATCTATTATTATAGATTGGGGGTTGAACTATCATAATTTTGGTTAAATTAGTGTTTCCATTGGTTTGGCTAAGCGGCTATAAACACTGCTTTACCCCTTAAAATACCAAGCGTGAAACATCAAAAATTTGCATTGATATAACTAAACAGGAATGAAAAAACTCTACACGCTACTACTCGTATTTTGTGTTCTTGGTTTACAGGATGCTGACGCTCAGCAAGATCCGCAGTACACCCAGTACATGTATAATATGAATGTGATAAACCCGGCCTATGCAGGGTCTAAAGAATCCCTGTCAATGACAGCGCTTTACCGCAGACAATGGTCTGGTTTTGACGGTGCTCCAGAGACCATCACTTTTTCTGGTCACGCGCCGATAGGTGAGAAAACAGGACTTGGACTTTCTGCCATTAAGGACGAACTAGGTCCAGTGAAAGAGACCAACGTATTCATCGATTTCTCTTACACCCTTCAGGTAAGCGATAATGCTAAGTTAGCCCTTGGTCTTAAAGCCGGTGCCACCTTCCACGATGTAGCTTTGTCTACATTATTGTTGACAGACCCAGGAGATCCATTCTTCTCTCAAGATATTAACAACACTTATCCGAATATCGGTGCCGGGGCGTTCTTCTACACCGACAGATTCTACCTGTCTGTGTCTGTTCCGAACTTGTTGAATTCGGTACACTTGGACGAAAACGGTCTGAAGTACGGTTCTGAAACCAATCACTTCTTTGCCGCCACAGGATATGTATTTGATATTTCAGAAAATGTGAAGCTTAAGCCACACGTTCTGGTTAAAGGGGCCTTTGATGCACCCTTCTCTTTTGATGCGAACCTAAACGCACTGTTCTACGAAAAATTCGAGCTGGGTGCCTCTTACCGTCTAGACGACTCTTTTAGCGGTCTTATCGGTTTTCAAGCCACACCAAACTTTAGAATCGGATACGCTTACGACAGCGTAGTTTCTGATCTGGATGTGGTGACCAGCGCATCGCACGAAATCATTCTAACCTTTGATATCTTCTTAAATAAGCGCGTGCTCAAGTCGCCTAGATATTTCTAATCCTATTCTTCGAAGAACATGAAAAAAATATACCTCTTTATATTCGCACTAACGGTTAGCACGGCCAGCTTGACTGCTCAGAACAGAGATACAAAGGCAGCCGACAAGCACTACGATCGCTTGGAATATACCGAAGCAATTGAAGACTACGAGCGCCTTATAGCTCGCGGTAAAGCTGATTCTTACGTTTACGAGCGTTTGGCGAACAGCTACTACAACATTAACGACACAGAAAAAGCGGCTACATATTACAAGCGTATTATGGACGACAGCGATGTAGATGCAGAAGCCGTATACAATTATGCGCAGAGTTTAAAGGCAAACGGCGATTTCGCTGCATCTAATGATGCGATGAAAAAGTTCGCGGGCATGAAGCCAAGAGACAAACGCGCTGTTGAGTTCATGAAGAACCCGAACTACATTCCTGGACTGCTTAACAGCACTCCTCAGTATACTGTAGAGAACGCCGGAGACATCAACTCCGAATTTTCGGAATTTGGTGGTACCATGAGTGGCAACACTATGTTTTTCTCCTCTGCCAGAAATACGAGCAGAAGAGACTACGGGTGGAATGACCAGCCATTCTTAGATATCTACGCCGCCAATTGGACCGATGGAACTATTGGCTCCGCAGAATTGATCCCTGGTGATGTAAACACCAAGTTTCACGAAGGAACTGTAGCATTCTCTGCCGATGGGAACCGCATCTATTTTGACAGAAACAACTATTATAAAGGAAAGTACAAAAAAGATGAAGACGGTGTAAACCAACTGAATCTGTACTCTGCAGAATTGGTAAATGGTAAGTGGGTTGACGTAAAGCCGCTTCCGTTTAACAGCAGTGAATATTCTACAGGACATCCTGCCTTAAGTAAAGATGGTAAGACACTTTATTTTGTGTCAGATATGCCTGGAGGTAAAGGTATGGCCGACATCTACAGTGTGAGTGTTAATGCTGATGGCAGCTATGGCACGCCTAAAAATGTATCTGCTGTAAACACCGAAGGAAAAGAAGTTTTCCCTCATGTTACCGACTCTGGAGTTCTGTTCTTCTCTAGTGACGGACATCCAGGTCTTGGTGGTTTAGACGTTTTCAAATCAGAAGGCAATGAAGTAACCAACCTTGGAGTACCTGTAAATAGCGGAGGAGATGACTTTGCCTTTATGTATGACGAGGCGAGCATGAGCGGATTTGTTTCTTCGGATCGCGAAGGCGGTAAAGGAAGTGACGACATCTATCAGGTAGCTGGAATTCCTCCTTGTGATGTGAACATGGTAGTAACCGTGGTAGACAATGTAACAGGATCAGTTATAACAAATGCTAAAGTTGATATTTACGACAGCAGCCGTAATCGTTTAGGCACTAAAATGACCAACGATCGTGGGCAAGTTGAATTTATGGGCGAGTGCGATGTGAACTACACCTTGACCGCAGAAAAAGAAGACTACGAAAGCGGTACTGCCGTAGCTAGTTCTTCTGAAGATGGTCCGTTGCCTGTACGCATTGGTCTAGATCCTATAGAAGAGATCATTCAAGAAGATCGTGTGGTACTAGAACCTATTTTCTTTGACTTCGATAAGTCTAACATCAAGCCGCAGGCTGCTTTTGAGCTAGACAAACTGGTTCAAGTTATGAAGAAGTATCCGAACATGGTGATCCGTGTTGAAAGTCACACCGACAACCGCGGTGGTAACCGTTATAATATGCAGCTCTCTGAACGCAGAGCGCAATCTACTGTTCAATACGTGATCTCGCAAGGAATTGACGCCAGCCGTATTAGCGGAATTGGTAAAGGTAAGACCGATCCATTAGTGGATTGTTCTGGCGGATGTACCGATGAGCAACATCAGCAAAACCGTCGCTCTGACTTTATCATAGTGGAGCGTTAGAAAAACTAAAAATTGCTTGGAAAAGACAAGTAACTAACCAACCAAGTGAACCCTCCGTTGCCATAAGCTTCGGAGGGTTTTTTAATACTTGATAAATCGATCGCGATGCATTCGCCCTTGATCATCACTCAACTCAATAATATAAGTTCCGGCAGAGAAGTCAGAGACATCTAATTGGCTTTTATAATCCCCGCAAAAGATCAGTTGTCCAATTACAGAATAAATTTTTAGGGATGGATAGCTTAAGGTAGTTTCAAAATTTAAAGTCTCAGTTACAGGATTTGGAAACAAGGTAATGCCTCCCAATTCCTGCTCTTCAACGCTTAACGGACTTATCACCGACAATGCAAAATCCACCAAAAACTGAAAACGGTCTGTATTTCCTGAGTATTCAATACTATGCACTAAGGTGTGTCTATCTCCAATTCCTAAATCATCATAAGCCTCTATAATGATGATCCCATTTTCGGGATCATGGCTATCATCGGTACCAGGTTCAAAACGGTAAACGAAAAATATAGATGGCGAATCTAGATTGACCTCATCGGTTGGCAACCACCACGAAGGATTTGCCCAAATACCATCTGGCAAGGCATTGTACATATACAATCCTTTTACATTGGGATTCGGTCTATGACCGTAGATCCAACTCACAATGGAACCTCTTGAAGAGCCACCAATAATCTTATTGGTCATATCAAAGTTATAGACTTCGGCGTTGGCTTCAAGCCATTCGAACATAAGTTCAGCATCTGCCCATGCAGTTTCTACGTCTTCTATTGAAGTCAAGCTTGTAATTGACTCCCAAGAGACCACAGAGATTCCAACGTTTTTTAGATCGTCCGTAATGGAGCTTGGCAAGTCCGTAGTGCCGCCGTTTGGATGGGCATAGATAAATACTGGAGTAGGTGCGCTAGATGGCGCAATCCAAATGTCTAGAAACTGACGGTCTTCTGGGCCGTATGAAACTCCCGTATGGTCTTGGGCGCTTAGACTGAAGCTAAAAAGGAGGAAGAGAAAGATGGGGCTTATCTTTTTCATGGTAGGATGGTTTTTTCAAATTTAGTGATTCTGTAGATATATAGTTGACTCCCAGAATTCTAAAAGGTTTAAAACAAAAAACCCGCCTGTTTCTAGGCGGGTTCTTAAGTGTATATAAAATCGTTCTTAGATTCCGGTCACCTCTACATTATCTACGTGATAACGCGTAGATGCACCAGATTCAGATCCGGTGTACAAGAATGCAAAGTGTACAGTACCTTCTAAACAAGAAACATTTACAGGACCTACAGCTTCAAAAGTTCCGAATCCACTAGAAGGACCTACAGGAATAGTTGCATCCAATAAGTTCCAATCTGCTGTGGTTGGATCTCCGGTGAAGTTAGTAGAGAAAAGTACACTCAGTACAGTTCCGTTGTCAAAGTTAGCTTGTACGTCGAACATAAGTTCTTCTGCAGTAGTTCCATCCATATCGATACCTGGAGTTACCAACCAGGACTCGATAGTATCTTCTCCACTAGAGAAAGCGGTGATCTGCGCATAGTTGTTTCCGCTAAAAGTACCCAATACCCACTCGGTGCTTCCGCCCACAGTGTTTACGTTGGTCCATCCGGCAGAAACGAGATCTGCAAGGCTACCAATTCCTTCAAAGTCTTCGCTAAAGAAAGCTGAACCTCCACCAGAAGGCCCACTACAAGCTGTGAAATCAGGATCGCAACGTTCAGATACATCACCAAAGGCAATATCAGCTGGCTCGTTGATTACCATAGTGAAGAAATCATCAAAGAAATCACGAGATAGGATCCCGTCTATAGCTCCACGACCGTTTGGCAACAATAGTGCTTTAAAGTCAGCAAAAGTAGAGGTTTGTACAATGATAGAACCGCCTTCACAACCTTCAAGGGTACGATCGCCGTCAAACTCGTCTGTCGGCTCTGCAGCAAAGGTCAATGGGTTTTCACCAAGTACGTCGTTTCTGTTGAACTGTACATCGCTAATGCGGATGTATACATTCTCTAGGTCAGAATCACCACCAGAAGCGCTGATCTCTGCCAAAGTGGTCTCACGAGGCACGATAGTAGCAACCTCATCGGTTCTAAAGATTCTCCAAAGGTTTTCATCAGAACCTTCACCAACCAATACAGATGGAGGCAATTTGTCGATGAAGTCTCCTCCACCTAATCCAAGGCCAAGTACTCCATTGGTAACCGCCACAGTCAATCCGTCTAGTTTAACTAAGATCTTACGACCTTTTTCAAAACGGGTAAACAATGGGTTTACGTCTACCAACACCTTAACTCCAGTTGTTGGGTTCTCTGCTTTGTCTTGAATAACGATCTCCTCGAACCAGTTTCCACCTTCGTCGCTAGAGACAACATATCCTTCTACCACCAAGTTGTCCTCTGCAGTAAAAGTTACTTCGCTATCGCCATCGGCAACAGCCTGCTCAAAGATACCTCTAAGGGCATCTATCGTGATCACATTACCTTCTACCTCTACAATGTCTACAGTGGTGTTAGGCAGGTCAAATTCATCGTCCTGAACACAGGAGAATCCTACGGCTACAAAAAGTAGCACGGCCATTAGTTTATATAGATTCATGATTTTCATGATTAATTTTTTAAAAGCTATTAAAATCGTAAATATAAGTTGACATAGTATGTCGTACCGTTACCAAAGAAGTAGCGGTTCCCGAATACAGGACCTCCTGTATTGTTTTGATCGTCTAATACATCGCGGTAGTTGGCAAGTCGTGACTGCTCAAATCCACCGGTAACATATTGCTGATCCAAGACGTTGTTAATGGTTGCAAAGAAACCTACAAAATAGTCTCCAACCTTCCATGATTTACCTCCCACAACGTTAACCAAGAAGTAATCGTCTAGTTGCTCTTGTTGCAACAAACCACGAGCAACTTCCGGGTCGTAATCGTTAAAGGTCAATCCGTCTACATCTTGAGTAAATGCATCTGTTCTGCGAAGCGTACTGGCATCTACATAAGCATTGCTGAAGTAGTTAGTTGTAAGTCCAACCCACCAGAAATCTGGGTCGCGGTATTCGAAACCGATCTGGTAAGCGCGCTCCGGACCACCAGCTACGTGGTAGTTCTTAAGTTTGGCAGTACCGTCTCCAATAGTGAATGGCTCCAAAGATGGCAATCCTGTATTGGAATCGATAAAGTCATCACTGTAATAAGCTACATTAGGGTTGTTTGTAAAGATGTACTGGCCTACAGAGGCAGCCGCCTTTACTTTAATAGTTGGAGTAAGTTGTGCTTCAACTCCCATCTCAACACCTAAGTGACGTTGATCTATTCCAGTTGTAACTTCCTGTGTAAAGGCAGAAGAAGTAGCTCCAAATTGATTTTCTGTAAAGAAGAACCCAATGTCAGATCCGTCTTGTACTTGGGTGTAGAATCCGGTGATACGTCCTTTAACGATAGGTGAGCGGTAAATGTAGCTCAAGTCTGCCGTTTGGATCTTCACCTCTTCGATTCCTGCAGAAACGATATTGTTCTGACGCGCATTAGCAAAAGTATTTCTGATGCTCGGCGCGTTGGTAAAGTAAGCTCCGTTCAGGTCGATCAAGTGACGTCCGGTCACTTTATAGGTCATTCCACCTTTAATACCGTAAGTGCTAAAGTTCACCTTTTCGCTGTCTCCAAAAGAACTAGCTCCAGGGTAATTTCCGTTTTCAAACAGTCCGGTACGTTGGTAGCTGGTAGAACCAATGTTAGCTCCAACAAAGAAATCTACTTTGTTGTACTTGAATTGCGCCTGAGCGAATCCTGTGATCACATCAGCGTTGATCTCATAGTTGTACTTATAACGATCGCCAAGACCTGCTAAACGATTAGGGTTTCTTAAGTCTGACTGTGCTCTTAGGCCAATGTCTGTGTTAGAATCGTCTCCGGCAAAGAAGTCTACATCTAAATAACCATTAGCTCCTAAAAGGTCTTTTACAGCTGCAAAGTTCTCACTCTTTAAGTTTCTGTAGTTCAAAGAACCGTTCAAAGTGATATTCTCTGTAAGCTGCGTGCTCAAAATAGTGTTAGCGGTAAACTGTGTATCGTCTGTGCGATCTTCTTGCAACACATAAATAGCGTTTCCACCGTTGGCTACAGAGATCTCGTTAGCGCGATACAAGGCTACCCAGTCCAGTTGACCTCCGTTCACAAAACTCTGACGGGCCAAAAAGGCATTTTGAAAGTCTTGAGCGGTAGGACTGGCATCCTGCAAAAAGAAACTCGGGAGGTTTTGGTAGTAATCTGCGTTCGGGTTACGAGCACCACCTAAATACGCTTCTTGCCCGTTGAACTCAACCAAACGTGTACCTCCGTTGTCGATTCGGGTGTTCCCGATCTTTCCGAACTGATAAGCCACGTTGGTGTTCAAGGTGGTGTTCTCACCTATGTTCCAGTAGTGGTTCAACATGATCACCGGCTCTTCGATCTCACGCTCGCGACTGTTGCGACGCTCTCCGTTCAAATCACCCCAGTTCGGGTTGTAACGGATCCCTTTAAGATCGCGGATCTCTTGGGTCAATGGAGCCGAACGTCCTCTGCGGTTTGGCGTATACAAAGCAGAGAAGTTCAAACTGTGGTTGTCGTTGATCTTTTTCTCTACGGATGCAAAAAAGGAATTAGCATCGTATAAAGTACCGTGAATGTATCCTTCTTCACCAAATCTGCGCGACAACAAAATGCTGTATGCCCATCCGTTCTGGTTCACACCACTGTTATAAGAGCCCATTACTCGACCTGCATAAGATCTGTTGGCCATGGCGTAAGATACGCGACCCCCTTGTCTGTACTGACTGGCGCGCATTACAATGTTGTTAACCCCAGCCAAATCACCGAATTGGTATTCGTTGGCTTTGATTCCCATGGTAAATTCACGGTTGCGCTGGGCGTCGTTAAGACCTCCCCAGTTCGACCACTGCGGGCGACCGTTGAATTGTTTGTTCATTTCAATACCGTTGATCAGTACCTTTCCGTTCGCATTGTCATAACCACGCGGTCTAAAGAAAGTAGCACTAAAATCAAAGGCTGCTGCGTTCAAAAACACGTCGTTAGAAGCTTGTAAAAGCCCGGAGATGTTGTAAGCAGAGCTGCTTTCATCGTCCAATTGGTTATCAGAAAGACTGATGATCCCAATCTGAGCTTCGACCTCGGTAAGGTCGATCTCCATTAAAATACGATCGATGTTTACGGTTTGCCCATTTAGAATAGTGATGGGCAGTTGCTGGGTAAGATACCCTGTTTTAGATACCACCAAGACCTGCTCGCCAAGTGGGAGTTCCGGATCACTGATCGCAAAACGACCTTCGGCATCGGTCAAATTTCCAAGCGTGGTTCCTTTGATAAGAACCCGAACCTCATTGATAGGTTCACTGGAATCGGTATCAACAACAACACCTGTAACTTGTGTTTGAGCTGTAGCGAATCCGCAGATCAAAACAAGAAACAAGCTGGCAAAGAATTTCTTCATGCTGTTTAGTAGTTGAATTGATGAACTTATTCTGTCTTTCTTTTGAATCTAGAAAAAGCTTGAATAAGTTCGATTATTAAATAGTTAATTAATGGTCCACAAAACTACGTCTTTTACAGAGAATAACTACTTTTGGCCTAGGTTTTGTTTACCCATTTACATAAATATAATATTGCAGCTTGATATGAATATCAGATCTCTTGTTTTTGGCCTTATATGCTTGATTTCTACAGCAGTTTTTGCACAAGGACAAAAATCCTATAAAGTAAACGCCATTGCTTTTTACAATGTAGAAAACCTCTTCGACACCGAAGATGACCCCATCACATTTGACGACGACAGAACCCCTGAAGGACGCGATCACTGGACCGAAGAGATCTACGCCGCAAAGCTTGCCAATATGGCCAAGGTTATTGCCGATGTGGGTCGCGATGTAACAGGTACAGCGCCAGCGCTTATTGGAGTGGCAGAAACAGAGAACCGCAAAGTGTTAGAAGACTTGGTCAATCAGCCGGAATTGTTGCCTTATGACTACGGGATCATTCAGTTCGATTCGCCAGACCGCCGAGGGATCGATGTGGCACTACTATATCAAAAGTCCTTATTTACTCCCACGAATTACGAAGCAAAACCCCTTCTTATCTACGACAACGAGGACCGTGACAAACGTGTTTACACCCGTGATCAATTGGTAGTTTCTGGAATGTTAGATGGAGACCTGATCCACGTTATTGTGAATCACTGGCCTTCTCGCTCCGGAGGGGAAGCTCGCAGCCGTTACAAGCGTGTGCAAGCTGCAGAACTTAACAAGAGCATCATCGACTCTTTGCACAGTGAAGATCCCTACGCCAAGATCATCACCATGGGCGACCTTAACGACGACCCAACGAACAAAAGTATAAAGAAAACCCTAGGCGCTAAAGCTGACAAGGACAAGGTTGGCCCAAAGGAATTATACAACCCCATGGAAGCCATGTTTAAAAAGGGACTTGGAACCTTAGCCTACCGCGATGGCTGGAACCTTTTTGATCAGATCATTTTGTCTGATGCGCTTTTAGAAGAGGACTACAGCAGCTACCGCTACTACAAGGCTGAGATTTACAACAAGGCTTACCTTTCTAACCCTAGAGGGCGTTATAAAGGCTATCCATATCGCTCATTTGCTAATGGTGGCTTTACTGGAGGCTATTCGGACCACTTTCCTGTTTTGGTCTACTTGATCAAGGAAATAGACTAAATACACAAGTAATTGATATTTCGTAGCTTATAAGGATATTTTGTATCTTAAGGCTATGAATATTCCAACAGAAGCTAAAGACATCCTCATTTTAATAGGCGTTATTTGCCTTATTTGGGGTTTTGTGACCTTCTTTACCAGAAACGGAAGGTATCACCGTAATCGGCGTAATAAAAGAGCGAGAAAGCAGGTTTAGGCGAAGCTTATCAATTAGTCACTATTATTTTAACGCGACTCCGAGCGAGGCTGTAGAAAACCAGCTAGCAGCGGTTGGGTTTGAGATTCATTGTGCCGATCTGAGCCGCTAGGCTCAGGAGCTTTCAATGAATCTGTGGCTGAGGGTAGCTAGGTTTTCAAAGCCGAGCGAGCGTCGCTAGACCTTTTTGTCTACTTTTTGCGGCAATGGGAAAAAGTAGAAAATAAAGGTATAAGGACTTGTCCTTGAAAGTTAAAGCTGGAGTATGATTGTTAATGATCCTTTCGTCCATGCGCAAGGGATTGCAACAAACTACCCCTCCTTTGCATGCTTCGGCGGGCAAAGCGTGTAGTGTGGAAAGCCCGGTGCTGCGCAGCAGTATGCGCCAAAAGCTTAATCAAACCACTGCCCCCAAGGAATACGGCTCAATAAAAGCACAAACGCAAGGGTATAAAAGATCATCAAGGTCTTGAACTTTGGCCTGGAAACCAATTTCTTCTTGTGCTTTGAGTAACCAATGGTGATTAGAACAACAACGATCAACATTACCGTTGGATGCTCCACCGCATTCAAACGCAATACAGAGTCTTTCATAACCGTCCCCATACCATTGTCGCTAATGGATTGGAATCCTAGCGGAGAAACGAAATAAAGCACCAAACCGATCAGGAGTTGAATATGCGTTACGATAAGGGCGAACAAAGAAATGCGAAAATCCTTGGCGCCATAGTCACGCTTACTAAAAAAGCCTAGCAAGGCATTGAAGGTGGCCAAAAAGACAACAAGAACGACCAAATAGGCCCAATACGAATGCAAAAACTGAACGGTGGTATACATGGTTAAATGAAGTTGTTTAAACAAAGGTAAGACATAAAAAAATAACCCTGCAGTGAACTGTGTTCTACTGCAGGGTTAAATATTTGTTTAAGCTGTATTGCCTAACCTATTCGAATTAGTTGAATAGGTAACGCAATCCAAGCTGCATTTGCCATCTTGATGACTGTAGTCCGAAATCGTCGATTACACGAACACCTTCCTCGAACTGAGTAGGATCGAAAGTAAAGGCTGGGTTTGGCCCTGCAGTTACTGTTCTTAAAAGTCCTACGTTTCCTGGAACGAAGTTACGCTGACCCCAGTCTTTGTTCAACAAGTTAGTGAAGTTGAAGATATCCAAAGACGCCTGGAAGGTGTGCTTGGTATTTCCTAGCTTCAAGCTAAAGTCTTGTAGCACTTTGAAGTCAATTATGTGGTTCCATGGTCCGCGATCACCGTTACGCTCTGCGTACTGACCTCTGCGAGAACGCAAGTAGTCATCACCCTCGATAAATGCATCAAGAGCTGCCCACTGCTCAGCGCTAGTAAGACCACCATTATCTGATTGGTCTACCAGGTTGATCTCACCTTGGTTAGCAGGTACGTAGATAAGTGCGTTGTCACGAGAGTCATCGTTTAAGATATCGCGACCTTCACGGTATACATAGCTGAATGGGTTTCCTTGAACACCTTCGTAGAAGAATCCGAAAGTAGTCTTAAGATTCTCATTCCAAGTGATCTCGTAAGAAGCGTTAGAAGTAATACGGTGTCCTAGAGAGAAGTCTGAACGAGCATCTACATCAAGATCAGCATTCTTACCGTTTACAGTCTGACGGTTTCTCCACTGAGAAGAGTTCTGAGAAGATGTTCCATCAAATACTTTGAAGGAATCTCCATAAGACCAAGACACTTGTCCTTGGAATCCGTTCTCAAATGGCTTACGGATAGTAGCTGTAACGTTGTATGCGTGTCCAAGAGTTGTGTTAGACGCAAGGATGATTCTCTGGTAAGTTGGGTCGATCTCATCACTACGGCTATATGTTGGACGATTGTCAGCACCGTTCAAAGCACCGGTTGGGCCTTTTAGGTTCAAGTTCTGGTACAAGATGTCGTTGATAACATCAGTATACAAGAAGTCTGCAGAGGCTATAAGACCCCAGAAAGGAAGTTTCTGGTCTACTGCGATATTATACTTCATTACCTGTGGCAATTTGAAGTTAGCAGCGATAAGGTCTACGTTACCACCTACACCTCCAGAACCTGGAGCTGGATCTTCGAACTGGTTGTTCACGTCTGGCTCAAAATCCTGACCGAACTCAAAGTTGAATCCACCAGTGATACCATTGTTGTTGTAAGTACCACCTGGCCATACCAATGGTAGTCTAGAAGTAAATACTCCCATACCACCACGGATCTGAGTTTTGCTTTCTCCGTTTACATCCCAGTTGAAACCTAGACGTGGAGCAAACAATGGGTTAGCGTTGATAGACTGTCCAACACGAGCACCTTTAAGGTCTTTACCAGCAGCTTCTAGCAAGCCAACAGTACGGTTGTTAAAGTCATCATTTGCAAGTCCGTCTTCCCAGTAAGGGATATCAACACGAAGACCGAAAGTAACTTTCAAGTCATCTGTAGCTTGGAAATCATCTTGGGCGTAGAATCCTAGCTGTGAAGCTGAGAACTCGGCTGCACCAGCAGACTCATCACCAACAACACCGTTACCCAATAGGGAATAACCGTGCTGATATACATCGGCTTGCTGACCAGTAAGGAACTGGTTCAAACCGCTAGATACCAATACTCCGTTGTCGTCAAATTGATCTTCGAAAGTATAGTCACCAAAGTTAAAGGCGAAGAAAAGGTTCTTCACTTTAGCATATTCGAAGTTCGCACCCAAGGTAATGGTGTGGCGTCCGGAATAGATCTCAAAGTTGTTGTTGATAGTAAGTACATCTTGATCTAACAAGTTAGCAGTAGAGAACGGCTCAGCTCCGAAAGAGATAGTTCCGTTTCCGTCTTGGATATCAACAGTAGGGAATGGAGAACCTGCAGGGTCACGGTCATCACGTACAGTGGTGTAACCAATTACAAGGTTGTTCGCTACGTTGGTACCAGAATAACGCCATTCGAAAGCAGTAGAGTTGGTCGTAGTCAAGAAAGACTCAGATCCGTTGATGAATCCAATGTTGAATGGGTTAGAGTTACGTGCCTCCAAGTTGTCTCCTTTTACGTAAGAGTGACGCAAAGTAAACTTGTTAGCGTTGTTCAAGTTGTAGTCTAACTTGGCAGTGATCTTGTCACTAACTAATGTACGCGTGTTGGCGTTAAAGATTCCTGGGTCGTACCCGTAAGTAGAACGCAAGAAGTTAACCAGATTATTGATGTCTTCTAAAGAAGAACGCCCTTCGTACTGGCTAAAGTTGAATGGCTGAGGAGTTTCCTCATCCTGACGCTCGTAGTTAATGAAGTAGAATAGTTTGTCCTTAATGATAGGACCTCCTACACGTACCCCGTATAGCTTAGCTGAGAAATCATCAAGCTTTTCGCGAGCTTCACCTTCGTCAACAAGACCTGTAGGAGTTTTTCCAGCAAGGCCTTCATTACGTAGGTAGTAGTAAGCAGATCCCTGCACCTCGTTAGTACCAGAACGCGTAATAGCGTTGATAGATCCACCAGAGAAACCAGACTGACGCACATCAAACGGCGCAATGTTGATCTGGAAAGTTTCTACCGCATCCACAGAGAATGGGTTTACTCCAGTTTGTCCACCGTTAGTACCTGAACCTGCAAGACCGAACACATCGTTGTTTACAGCACCATCAATGTAGATCGCATTGTAACGGTTGTTCTGACCAGCAAGTGAGATAGAGAATCCGTCGTTACCTTCGGTAAGCTGAGCTTGAGGAGTAATACGCGCAAAGTCAGCGATAGAACGAGTAACTGCAGGTAGTGTTGCGATGTCTCTAGACGACACTGTAGTTTCTGTTCCTGTTTTCTTTGAATCGAAAACATTGTTTCGCTGTGCAACGATCAATACTTCGTCTAGCGCATTGGTAGATTCAGCAAGGTTAACACTAATTTTTTGAGAGTTACCCAGTTGTAAGAACACTCCGTTTCTAACAAAGTCTTCAAATCCAACGTAAGAGATGGTCACGGTGTAAGGACCACCAGCTCTCATGTTTGAGATACGATAAAAACCGTCGAAATCGGTTATCGCACCATAGGTCGTTCCAGTTGGCGTGTGGACAGCAACCACATTAGCCCCTAGAAGAGGTTCGGCGTTGTTGTCAAGGACACGACCGTTCATGCCCCCTGTAGTTACCCCTTGCGCAAATGCACTTGCGCCGAGTAACAAACAAGCCACGGTTAAATAGAAAGTAATTTTTCTCATAAAACAGTTAATTTTGATTGGTACAAAAGTATTACTAAGTGCTGTATTTTAACATTACCTTAAGGTTAAATAAGCACTTTTTGATACTTTCTTAAGATACAGCATTATACCGTTGAAAATCTGATAGAATTCATTATCTATCAGATAATTATTAACCGTTTTTTAAGAAATTTCTAAAAAATAATACAATCCAGCTTTTCCTTGAGCGGAGTGATATACTCAAAGTATTGAGGCTTGAGAGAATCTGCAAGGGGTTTGGAGGCTGGTAAATCTTGTAGAAACGGATCTACTTGTTGCCCGTTCTTCCAGAATCTGTAGCAAACATGAGGCCCGCCAGTGTTTCCAGTCATCCCTACCCAACCGATCACATCACCCTGACGCACATAGTCACCTACCTTGGCCTTACGGCTTTTCATGTGCAGGTATTGCGTCATATAAGTGCTGTTGTGCTTGATCTTCACATAATTACCGTTTCCACCTCTTCGGGCCGACTCGATTACGGTTCCATCGGCAGTAGCGATAATAGGAGTACCTACAGCAGCGGCGAAGTCTGTTCCTTTGTGTGGGCGAACTTTGTAGCCGTAATAGGCAATACGCCTCTTTAAATTATACCTACTAGAAAGTCTATAATTGAAGCGGATGGGCGATTTTAAAAAGGCCCGGCGCAGGTTGTTGGCTTCTTCGTCATAATAATCTGAAACTCCCAAGTCTGGGTCTTCCACAAAATTAAAGGCCAATAGCGGACGTCCTTTGTGCTCAAAATAGGCCGCTTTTATGTCTTCTATTCCGGCTGGAATAGTGTCGTTTATAAAACGTTCCGTGTAGACTACCTTAAAACGATCTCCTTGTTGCAGGGCAAAGAAGTTGATGGTCCAGGCGTAAATATTAGCCAAGCGATCGGTCATAGAAGCGCTAAGATTTTGCTCTTCCATGGTTTCTGAGAGCGAACTAGTAATGACTCCAGATGCCGTCTTCTCCACCAGACGGATAGGTTTTCGTCCGTGATAGGCTTTTGCCACGCTGTCGCGCAGATCTACCACAGTATATTCTATGCGGTTATTCTCGTAGATGAACACCTGGGCCTGATTCAGACTGTCTTTGGAGTTTAAGACCACATAAGGCTTTCCGGTCACTATGCGGCGTACGTCAAAACTGTCTTTAACAGTCTCCACCGCACTGTAAACCTTAGCTGCGGGCACATGGTTGTTATCCATAATAACGCCAAAGGTATCGCCAAAGCGAACCGTATCGCGTACTACATTAAAATCGTTAAGAATGAATCCGTAGGCCTCTTCTATCTTGGGCGCCTCGGTGATGGTTGCAACTTCCTCTTCTGGTTTCTCCTTTTCACAAGCCCAGCATAGTCCAAGCACTACACTTAGCCACAATAATCTTTTCAATGTTGTTTGGTTTTTGCGCTGTTATAAGCATGAGTAACCCACTCACGCCCCCAATTCTCCTTCTCTTCAGGACTCCAAAGATTAGGAAAATAATGGATTTTCTGAAAACTTGGTGGAAGAAATTCTTTCCAATTGGTTCCCCCGGTTGCCAAGACCGTTTGCCCTTCTTTGTGCAGGTACCTAAATGCCGCACCCATATGCATGAGCAACCAATTGACATTAGCGTTAACGTCGAATTTTCGCAATTCGTTTATAAGCGCTTGATTATTTATTTCTGATTCCGGCAAGGCCAAGTATTTGTGGTATAAGGTCTGCCCTTTTACCTCATTCATGATACGTATAAAGCGCGGGGTATAACGAAACTCAAACTGTTTTAGAGTCAAAGTTTTGTTCTGGGTTTCTAGATCTGTTGCGCCGCGCTTCCAATAGATCTGTTCGTACATATCCTCAATGGAATCTGCTTCGGAGTACTGATCTCTCAAGGATACATGGACCAAATGCTCCATAGGCGTGCTGTAGAACTCGATCATGCGGTACTGAGCCGATTGAAATCCACTAGCGGGTAAAAGTGACATGCGGAACTTTAGGAACTGCTCCTTTTCCATGCCACGTATCATCACGTCAAAAGAATCAATTAAAATCCTGAAGTAACGATTGATGCGTTCCAGACGTTTGGTAAAAAAGTCCGCCTGTTGCAATTTATCGTCTATGATCTGCTTTTGCTCATGAATTATGAGTTTAAAATACAGTTCGGTGATCTGGTGATAGGCAATAAAGATCTTCTCGTCCGGAAAATAGGTTCGCGGAATCTGTAAACTCAGGAGTGTGTCTAAGTGGATATAATCCCAATAGGTCAAATACTTGTCATAGAGCAAGCCATCTAGATAGGAATTCATATCCTGCCCAGAGTTCTTGAACTTCTCTTGTAATTGCTTTAGTTGGTCTTGTAGTTTTTCGTCCATTTAAGCTAGTCTTCGACTCGAAGTGTAAAAGAGTGTTTCAAGCCTTTGAATTCTACCAGATCGGCCTTGAGATTACCAACCGCCAAGCTCGCTTTTATGCGCACCGGAATGCGGTTCTCATCGTCAGAGACCCAAACGGTCAAACTCTCCTGCTCCTTAAAAACACGCCCGGCCATAACAGAGGGTCTAAACACCATACAAGGAATCTTACCAAAACGAGTTTTAAGCGTTTCCCTGTAGAGGAACTTTAGTCTGAATTTGTAGTTCTCTTTATCAAAAAACATATTCATCTCGGTAACATCGCCTTCTTGCATATTGGAAACATCCAAACGATTGCGCAGATAGTAAAAGGCCGAGACCATGTCTTGCGCATCCTTAGGAAAACTCAAAGTCTCCTTTTCATTGTGTTTTCTGTTAAAAACTAAGGCCTTGTTGGTATCGTGGTTAAAGTCGATTTGAATGTCTTTGGTATGGCCCCCTTCATCTATCTTTCTAATGAAACGATACGGAATATCCATTTCTGTATCTATGTAAGATTCGTAGTAATCCTCAACATTAAAGAACAGCTTGGTCACCCCCGTTGTGCGGCCTTCGCCTTTTACGTGGTAAACGATTTTTCCGTTAAAGGTCTTCTGATCTACTTCGAGTGTTGCATAACCGGCAGTTATTAGGCCGTAATGAATCCGGAACCGAAACCATTCGCCATCCCCATAGGCCTTTTTGGTTTGTCCCATAAGCCCGCTAAAGACGAGCAATAAGGTCAATGTTAATAATCGTTTCATAGTAGGTGGGCAATAAGTGTTTAATATGGGGATTGCAAGTTCTATTCCAAAAAGTAGGAAAAAGGCGGAGTTTAAATCCGCCTTTAACTATTATTTAGCGTTTTATAAGGTTCCACGGGCTTCTTGTTCGCGCTCAATAGCTTCGAAAAGCGCCTTGAAATTTCCTTTTCCAAAAGACTGAGCTCCTTTTCGCTGGATGATCTCAAAGAACATTGTAGGTCTGTCTAAAACAGGCTTGGTAAAGATCTGCAATAGATAGCCCTCGTCGTCTCTATCAATAAGAACGCCTAATTCCTTAAGCGGCTCTAGGTCTTCGTCTATCTCTCCCACGCGGTCCAAAACTGTGTCGTAATAGGTCTCTGGCACATAGAGGAATTCTACGCCATTGTCGCGCAGTTGCCCTACAGTTTCAATGATGTTATCTGTAGCCACGGCGATGTGTTGCACCCCAGCTCCATTGTAAAAGTCGATATACTCCTCGATCTGAGATTTCTTGCGGCCTTCTGCAGGTTCGTTTATGGGGAATTTAATACGACCGTTCCCATTAGACATTACCTTACTCATAAGAGCGGTGTACTCTGTGGAGATGTCGTTATCATCAAAGGAAACCAATTGTGCAAAGCCCATTACTTTAGCATAGAACTCGCACCATTTGTTCATCTCGTTCCAGCCTACATTACCCACCATATGGTCTATGTATTTAAGACCAACGCTCTTAGGATTAACTGGTTTGTCCCAAGCTTTATATCCAGGCAAGAAAGGCCCGTCATAAGCAGATCGCTCTACAAAGACGTGCACAGTTTCACCATAGGTGTGAATCCCAGAAAGGACCACCTTGCCGTTGGCATCTTCTCGCGTGATAGGTTCCATATAGGGCTCGGCGCCGCGTTTTACAGTCTCTTCAAAGCTCTTTTTGGCATCGTCTACCCAAAGGGCAACAACCTTTACGCCATCTCCGTGATCATTGATGTGTTGGTTGATAGGGCCTCCCGGTTTAAGCGGAGAGGTCAGTACCAAACGGATCTTATCTTGTTGCAAAACATAAGACACTGTGTCCTTGTTTCCAGTTTCCAATCCGCTGTAGGCAATTGGAGTAAAGCCCCAGGCATGCTCGTAATAAAAGGCAGCCTGCTTGGCATTGCCTACATATAGTTCTACAAAATCGGTTCCTAATAGTGGTAAAAAGTCATCGGCCTGAGGGACAATTTTCTCCAAAGCTTGTGATGTATTATCTGTAATCATTGTTTTTAATTTTAAGGGTGATGTAACTAAATAAACGCTTGATAAGAAAAAGCATTCCTTACCACATCGCCCTACAATGGGTTGACAATATGTTCTTATGTCTTACTCCAACCATGACTTAAAGTAATCGCCGTCTGCGATCTTCATCGCTTCTTCGGTCACCTTTAAGGGTTTAAAAGTGTCTACCATAACGGCCAATTCGTCTGTCTTTACTTGCCCGATGCTGCGCTCTGTCGCTCCCGGATGTGGCCCGTGCGGAATCCCCGCGGGATGCAAGGAAATGTGCCCGGCATCTATGTCGTTGCGGCTCATAAAGTCGCCATCTACATAATACAACACCTCATCGCTGTCAATATTGCTGTGATTGTATGGTGCAGGTATACTCTGCGGATGGTAATCGTACAGTCTAGGCACAAAGGAACACACCACAAAGGCATCGGTCTCAAAGGTCTGATGCACTGGTGGCGGTTGGTGGATGCGCCCAGTAATAGGTTCAAAATCGTGAATGGAAAAGGCGTAGGGATAATTGTATCCGTCGTAACCCACCACATCAAATGGATGCGTGGCATATACCATATCAAAGATGTCGTCCTGTTTTTTAATCTTGATCAAAAAGTCGCCTTTTTCATCGTAGGTTTCTAATTCCTGCGGACGGCGAATGTCGCGCTCACAGAAAGGCGAATGTTCCAAAAGTTGCCCAAACCAATTGCGATAACGCTTGGGCGTATAAATTGGCCTATATGATTCTACTATGAATAGTCGGTTATCGTCCGTGTCAAAATCGATCTTGTAAATAATTCCGCGAGGAACTAGCAGATAGTCTCCGTATTTGAAATCCAGGTTCCCCATATGGGTGCGCAGTTTCCCGCTTCCTCGGTGCACAAAGATCAGTTCGTCTGCATCTGTGTTCTTGTAGAAATAGTCTTTCTGTGACTCTGTAGGAGCCGCCAAAATGATGTTGCAATCGCTATTGGTCAAAATGATCTTACGGCTTTCTAGATAGTCTGCAGTAGGAGGCACTTTGAATCCATGAAAACGAAAGGATTGCATGTTGTTCTGACGTGCCACCTTTGGGGCAACGCTGTATTGATTGTCAATAGATTTAACCTGCGTAGGTCTGTGCTCGTGATATAAATTAGAAGACATACCATCAAAACCAATGGTGCCGAAGAGCTGCTCGGCATAAAGCGTTCCGTCTGGCTTGCGAAACTGAGTATGTCGCTTGTGTGGGATCTTCCCTAAAGAATGATAAAAAGGCATCTGTTTGAATTGTTACGTTAGTAAAGAGTCAGGCTATACCCTTGCGGGTCGTACAATTCCTTATTCCGGATTGCGCTTGAGCCTGTCTCGCAGCTTAAAAAACAGTCTGTAATTCCGTTTAGGTGCCATTACACAAATATCGAAAAAATATGCGTGCCATCGGTAGCGATTATCTCAATTATAGAACCTGAATAATTCAACTACTGTTCAATTCAGGTCATTAAAACCAGAAACCTAACGAAACATACCAACTGCTTTCCGCTACTTCTGGAGAATAACTGTAGACGAGCTGTAGCGGTCCTGCAAAGGTTTCGAAGCCATAACCCACACCAAAACCGCTATAATCTATGGCATCTATCCATGCATTGTTGGTAAATAGGTTATTGCCAATATTTGCAATGTTTACCATCCCAAAGAGGTGATTATTGGCAAAGAGCTCGTAATCTAAACGGAGGTCTGCCTTTAGGTAAGTATCTCCTCTAAAGCTCAAAGGTTCCAAGCCTACAAAGGGCATTAAATTTCCGGTTTGCCTAAAACCAAATCCGCCGAGAAAGAAGTCGAAAGCTCGGGTAGAATCGTCTCCGATCTTAAAGCCTCCTTCGGTACCTAGAATTAATGTAAAATCTCCAAAGCGCTTGGCTCCACCCAAACGGGCCTTAGCAATGGAAAACTCTTCAAATCTGTCATTGCGACCAGAAGCTGTGAGATAGACGTTGATTTGCCCTTCAAAGAAGAATCCTTTGGTTGGAAAATACACATCGTCTCGAGTGTCGAATTTTAGAAACCCGAGTAAACTTCCGTAATCGGTATCGTCAAAATAGGTTCTTGAATCGTCTGGAGTGAGCCCAAAGGTATCACTGAATTGAATCATCTTTTTGTGCTCAACTCCAACGCCAAATGCAAAGGCATTACCAAATAGGGTTTGCACGTAAAACTGATTGGTCCATTCAAAGTACTCTAAGGCCAGCCGATTGATCTGTCCCGGATCTATCAGGTCATTGAGAAACAATTCCTGCCCCACATTAGTCTCGAACTCGTTGAGATAAGACCGTAATCCGATACTCCAATAATAACCCTTGTCCACATAATAGTCGAAATTATAACGCAAGTTATCGCCTGCAACAAGGTCAAAAGAAGCAATGTCATTGTTGGTCAACAACCTTTTAAAGGTCACATTGACCAGCGCAGCACTTTTGTACAGATTATCGTAATGCGCTCCCAGACGAAGCAGCATTCTATTGTTGCTTTCTTTAAGTCTGATGGAAACTTTGGTGGAGTCGTCTTCGGTGCGGTTGAAGTCGTAATCTATGGCTTGAAAATTCCCGGTAGCCATAAGATTATTCACCCCGTCGCTAAAACTTGCAAAACTAGTCTCTGAAGGCGATCTGAGTCTGAGTTTACCCAACACATAAGAACGGCTGTATTTATCATTTCCGCTAATATCTACCTGATTGATCTTTAGCTTGGCCGAGGGCTGTTTTACATTGTAGATCAAAGCAGCCTTTTGCTGTTTACTTGCCAGTTCATTTAAGGCATCGAGCTGCTCCAAAGCGGCATCTACTCCAGATTGCACTATGGCCGAGCCTTGATCGAATGACACTACGGTAAATTCGTCTATGGCCGGATTGATATAGATGTCCGTTTTTGGGATCTTCGTTTCCATGGCCTGGATGGTTCGGAAATTATTTATTTGAACCAAAATATCTAAGGCCGACCCTAGTTCTTCTCTATCTCGCAGTTCGTCTTGAACGTCTATCCCGATAATGATATCCATTCCTTTGGCGCGCAGTTCATCTACCGGATAATTATTGACTACGCCCCCGTCAATAAGCACTCTTTCGTTGAGCTCCACGGGGCTAAAAAGCGATGGCAAAGCCCCACTGGCCGTTAAGGCTCGAGGCAAATAGCCAGATTCCAACATAACGGGTGTTCCCCTTTCCACATCCGTAGCCATACAAAAGAACGGAATTGGCATGGCCTTAAAGTCAACTTCGCCACCCAAATGTTGGGTGAGCTGCCAAAGTAGATTGTATACGTTTTGCCCTTTGGAGAGCGAGGCAGGCACGCCTACTTTGAAACCGTCAAAAGGTAGGGTTATTGCGTATTTCTCTGCATCTGCTTTTTCGTAAAAGGTACGCGCATCTCGCGGGAGTTCATCTTGAATGAGTTTGTCAAAATCTTGAGCTCTAAATATGGAGTCTAACTGAGCAGCACTGTATCCGGAGGCGTAAAGCCCTCCAACAATTGCTCCCATACTGGTCCCGCCAATATAGTCGATGCGCAAACCAGATTCTTCGATAACTTTTAGGGCTCCTATATGCGCCAAACCTTTTGCACCTCCGCCACTAAGCACCAAGCCTACTTTGACATCAGTGGTGTCTTGTTGGGCGCTTGAGACGGTTCCCATCAGCAATAAAAACACAAAAAGAAAAGCGGTTAGTCGCATGGATCAGGGGGTAATATTAAAGTGCCTGGCTATCAAACTGGCCTTGCTTACACCTACAAGTTGCTCCAATTCGCCAAAGGTTGCGTTGCGCACGCGCTTGGCACTCTTAAAATGTTGTAATAGGGTGATCACCGTCTTTTCTCCTATCCCGGGAATGGTCTCCAATTCGGTCTCCAATGCTTCCTTGCTACGCTTGTCTCTGTGGAAAGTAATTCCAAAGCGGTGTGCCTCATTACGGAGCTGTTGAATGATCCTTAGTGTCTCTGACTTCTTGTCTAAATAAAGCGGAATAGGATCGTCTGGAAAAAATAGTTCCTCTAAGCGTTTGGCAATACCGACTATGGCAATCTTGCCCCTTAGGTCTAAAGCTTCTAAAGCCTTTAGGGCCGATGAAAGCTGGCCCTTTCCTCCGTCAATGACAATGAGCTGCGGTAAAGGTTGTTCCTCTTCTAATAGGCGTTTGTAGCGACGGTAAACCACCTCTTCCATAGAGGCGAAATCGTCAGGGCCTTCTACGGTCTTGATGTTGAACTTGCGGTAATCGCGCTTGCTGGGCTTGCCATTTTTAAAGACCACACAGGCCGCTACAGGGTTGGTTCCTTGAATATTAGAATTGTCAAAACATTCGATATGACGCGGCTCCTCAGACAGACGTAAGTCCTTTTTCATCTGGGCCATGATCCGATTCTCGTGTCTGTTAGGGTCTGTGATCTTGGTCTGCTTAAAGCGCTCCATTCGGTAATATTTGGCATTGCGAATGGAAAGATCTAGAATGTGCCTCTTGTCACCCACTTTGGGAACATGTACTTTAATATCGTCGCCCAAGTCTAGCTTAAAGGGCAGATAAATCTCCTTGCTCTGGGAATTGAATCGCTGCCGCATTTCTACTACAGCCAGACTGAGTAATTCCGCGTCCGACTCGTCGAGCTTCTTCTTCATTTCCAAAGTATGCGACCGTATTATAGAACCGTAGGACAGCTGTAAAAAGTTCACATAGCCATAGCTTTCGTCCGAAACTATCGAGCATACATCCACATTGTTGATCTTGGGGTTCACTATGGTGGATTTGGCCTGGTAGTTCTCTAGCACGGTAAGCTTTTCTTTAATGCGCTGGGCGTCCTCGAACTCCATGGCCTCGGCATGGGCTTTCATCTGCTGTTTAAAGCGCCCAATGGAATCTTTAAAATTTCCTTTTATGATCTCTCGGATAGCTTCGATATTTTGATTGTACTGCTCTTCTGAGTACTTGTTTTCACAAGGCCCCAAACAGTTACCCAAATGAAACTCCAAACAGACCTTGTACTTGCCTGCGTCTATCTTTTGTTGCGCTAAGTCGTAATTACAATTGCGCAGCGGATACAACCCTCGAATAAGATCCAACAGCGTGTGCACTGTTTTCATGCTGGTGTAAGGGCCAAAGTATTCTGACCCATCTTTAATAACCTTTCGCGTGGGGAAAACTCTTGGAAAACGCTCGTTTTTTATACATATCCACGGATAGGTCTTATCGTCTCTGAGCAACACATTATAGCGCGGCCGTTGGTTCTTGATCAGATTGTTCTCTAACAAAAGGGCATCACTTTCGGTTTCTACGACTATGTGTTTGATCTTCGCGATCTTTTTGACCATAAGCCGAATTCGACCGTTGTCGTGCTGCTTGGTAAAGTAAGAGGAGACGCGTTTTTTAAGATTCTTGGCCTTGCCGACATACAACAGTTTTCCCTCCTGGTCATAATACTGATATACGCCGGGAGCAGCTGGAAGTGTTGCGATCTGAAGTTTTACGGAAGCCTTATCCACAACTCAAAGATACAGCTTGTTGCTCATTTAAAACAGCAGCCTCTGGATGCAATATTCATAATTCTGCATCGGCAGAAATCCAGACAGCTATCACTTGCGTAAGTATCACAAACAACCAAAACAAAAACAATGTTGCGTCCTATTTTTCAAATTCTATTTATACTATTGAGTTCAACTAGCCTATTGTCACAAAACCTACAAGGTTACATCACAGATGCCTCTGGCTTAGCCTTACAAGACGTAGTGGTGATAAACAAGTCCAAGGTGAAACACACCCATAGTGATGCCAATGGATTCTTTATGCTAGAAGGTGTTCAAGTTACCGATGAGATCCAGTTCTCTCATATTGGTTTTGAGACTTTAATCTTTATTGCTGCGGATTTTTTAACGCAAGAACAAAATAACTGGGCCCTTCAAGAAGCGAGACTTTCGCTGTCTCAAGTGGTGATCAGTCCGGCCGTAGGTTTAGATGTACAAATAAGTGATGTGGATCTAAAATTGAATCCGGTGCTTTCCTCTCAGCAACTACTGCAAAGGGTGCCCGGACTTTTTATCGGACAACATGCCGGTGGAGGAAAAGCAGAACAGATCTTCTTGCGCGGGTTCGATATAGACCACGGAACAGATATTAATTTGAGTGTCGATGGCCTTCCGGTCAATATGGTATCACATGCGCATGGCCAAGGTTACAGCGACTTGCATTTTGTGATCCCCGAAACGCTTGCGACCATAGATTTTGGCAAAGGTCCTTACCAAGTAGCTCAAGGCGATTTTACCACTGCCGGTTATGTAGCCTTTAAAACCAAGGACCAAATAGAACAAAACAGCTTGAGTGTAAGCTATGCTGATTTTGCCAGTTTTAGGACTGTTGGCATGTTCAAGCTTTTAGATGGCCCAAAGACCCAAGCTTATGCTGCCGGATCTTTCAATGCCTTTGACGGCCCTTTTATAAGTCCGCAGAACTTTAATCGTGTAAACCTATTTACTAAGTTCAGTACGCAAATAGCACAAGACGAGAAGTTGGAATTTAGCGCTTCACATTTTGCTAGTAAGTGGACAGCATCTGGGCAGATCCCTTGGCGAGCAGTGCGTTCTGGACAGATAGATCGCTTTGGGGCCATAGACGATACAGAAGGTGGAAATACCTCGAGATCTAATTTGGTGGTCAATCACTTTAAGCGCCTCAACAATGGCAGTAAGCTAAATTCTACCCTTTACTATTCTCGCTATTACTTTGAACTATTTTCGAACTTCACCTTCTTTTTGGAGAATCCTGTAGATGGAGATCAGATCAGGCAATTTGAGAATCGTGAACTGATGGGTTTTCAGACCACTCTTGACCATAAATTCGACTTAGGAAATAAGACTGTTAAGTATGAGCTTGGGGCCGGATTGCGCTACGACAATGTAGACGATTTGGAACTTGCTCGCACCAAAAATCGGAAAGAAACCTTGGAGCAATTAGCCTTTGGAGATGTTGACCAAACCCACGGATTCCTATTTGCCTCTGCGAATTTAAAATTTGGGAAATGGCGCTTGAACCCAGGCTTGCGCCTTGATGGATTTCAGTTTGATTATACAGACGGGCTCGCCACCAACTTCTCTAATCCTACGGCGAATTCACTGAGACTGAGCCCAAAGTTCAATCTCTTCTATGAGCCAAGTAATAGCGTTCAGTTATACTTAAAGAATGGTCTGGGGTTCCACTCTAATGATACCCGAGTTTCTGTAACTCCAGGAGCTGTAGACAGCAGTTTGCCAAAAGCCTTTGGAACAGACCTCGGGCTGAACTTTAAACCCAACGACAAGCTCTTTGTGAATTTTGCCCTTTGGCATTTGTACCTGGAACAAGAGTTTGTTTACGTCGGTGACGAAGCCATAGTAGAACCTAGCGGGGAGACCCGTCGTCTGGGCTTTGACCTCGGATTACGGTATCAGCCTACGCCATGGCTGTATCTGCAACAGGACCTGAACTATGCCTACGCCCGAAGTTTAGATGCTGCCGCTGGGGAGGATTACATTCCTTTGGCCCCAACTTGGACAGCCATGGGATCTGCCACCGTTGACCTTGCCGATGGTTTTAGTGCCGGATTGCGGTATCGATTTATTGACGACCGCCCTGCAAATGAGGACAACTCCATAGTTGCCGTGGGATATTTTATCAACGATGCCAATATTGGCTATAGCGTGGGCAATTGGCGCTTTGGCATCTCGATAGAAAATATTTTTGACACCGAATGGGAAGAAACCCAGTTTGCAACCAACAGTCGTTTGCAGAACGAAGCGGTTGCGGTGGAAGAGATCCATTTTACCCCTGGAACACCCCGTTTTATCCGAGGGCAGATCACCTACAGATTCTAATTTCACCTAAGCGGCTGATTTTTTGCTATTTTGCAGTAGCAAACCATTTGAAGCGGCTCATGAACATCGCTATTCTATCGCGCGGCGCGCAATTGTACTCGACCCAAAGTCTGTTTAAGGCGGCCGAACTGCGCAACCACGATGTGGAGATCATAGACCCCATGCACTGTGTGCTCAGCATAGAAGATGGCGAACCCAAGGTGCATTATCTGGGCGATGAGATAGACGACCTACACGCCATTATTCCACGTATAGGTGCGAGTAATACCTACTTCGGATCTTCTGTGGTCCGGCAGTTCGAAGCGCAGGGTGTCTTTACTACCGTGAGCAGTGAATCAATAATCACTTCACGCGATAAATGGACTTGTTTTCAACTCTTGTCTCGTGCTCGAGTGCCAACTCCTATGACCATTTTGGGCAACAACCGCGATCCGGAGAAGCTCTTAGAAGGATGGAAATCGTTTCCGGTTATCATTAAATTGCTCAAAGGTACGCACGGCCAAGGTGTGATCTTGGCAGAAAGTCGGCAAAGCGCACTTTCTACCTTAGAGACACTAAACAGCCTAGGGGCACGTTATGTGCTGCAAGAGTTTATTGCGGAGTCTAAAGGCACCGATCTACGAGCTATAGTGGTTGGAGGCAACGTGGTCGCTGCCATGAAACGCCAAAGCAAGGACGGTGATTTTAGGTCTAACCTGCATCGGGGAGCCTCCGCAATTCCGGTTAAACTCGATTACAAACAAGAAGCGCTAGCCATACGCGCAGCCAAGACTCTTGGTCTTGGAGCCTGTGGGGTGGACATTTTACCTTCTCAAAAAGGGCCTTTGGTCTTGGAGATCAATTCCACACCAGGGCTAGAAGGCATAGAAAACACCACGGGCATAGATGTGGCTCGGCACTTTATCAGCTATATAGAAAGAAACAAACGCTAATGGCCAAAAACCAAGCAAAACACCTGGAGATCTGTGGCGAGGTAATCGCTCCCGGAGCTTCCATGGAGATCAACCTAAGTATCGCAACCCTGCATACGCAGACCAAGATTGATGTGCCTATAATTATTGAGCGGGCCAAGGTAGACGGTCCTACAGTACTTTTCACTGCAGGCATACACGGCGATGAAGTGAACGGAATAGAGATTGTGCGACAACTCATTGCCAAAGGGATCAACAAACCTAAAATAGGCACCGTGGTCTGTATCCCAATTGTAAACATCTTTGGATTTATTCAGAAGTCGCGAGAGTTTCCAGATGGTCGTGATCTGAACCGTGTTTTTCCAGGGAGCCGATCTGGGTCCTTGGCGTCGCAGTTTGCATACCAGCTCACTCATCAGATCATGCCTAACATAGACTACTGTATGGATTTTCACACGGGAGGCAGCAGCAGGTTCAATGTACCTCACATCCGCATCACCGGAGCAGACAAAACCCAGAACAAACTGGCAGAGGTATTCAATGCGCCCTTTATACTGCACTCCAAAAACATAAAAAAATCGTTCCGCAGCTATTGTGAGAAAAACGATATTACTGCCCTGCTCTTTGAGGGCGGAAAGTCTAACAGCATTGACAATATTGTAAGCAACACTGGAGTAAACGGAGCTAAGAGAGTGTTGAACGAGTTGGGTATGTTGCGCTCTAAGTTCAAGGTGAGTTCTCCTAAGAAAAAATCCGTAGTAATTACACAAAGCCGCTGGCTTAGAGCGTCTACTTCGGGTATGTTCAAACCGGCAGTAAAAGCAGGAGAAAGTGTGCCTGTAGGCCATGTGCTGGGACACATAACCGACCCGTATGGCAAGGTCCATTATTGGATCCGTTCTAATGCTGCGGGTTATGTGATCAATGTGAACGAGGCGCCTATAGTTTACCAAGGTGATGCGCTGTTTCATATCTCTACGGCCAACTTATGACCAAGGCAGCCCTTCGTAAAGCGTACAAATCAAAGCGCCAAGCCCTATCTGAAAAGGAGCTGGAAGATGCCAGTTTGGCTATTGCCAATGCGGCCTTGCAGCTTCCAATTTGGGAGGCCCGCTATTACCATATCTTTCTCCCAATTAGCCGCCAGTTAGAAGTCAATACCGAATACCTTTTACACATCTTGCAGGGCAAGGATAAAAGTGTGGTGGTCCCTAAAAGTAAGTTCGAAGATATGAGCTTGACCCATATCTTGTTGGAAGATCACACCCTAATTAAAGAGAACCCTTGGGGTATTCCGGAACCCATAGATGGAATAGAAATTCCCCCTAATAAACTCGATGTGGTCTTTGTGCCGCTACTGGCCTACGACAAACAGGGGAACCGCTTGGGTTATGGCAAAGGCTTTTACGACCGTTTTTTGGCAGCGTGTAAATCTAAAGTAATAAAGATTGGACTTTCTTTCTTTGCTGCGGAAGATGAGATCCCGCATAGCGATACTGATATTCCACTGGACTATTGTATTAGCCCAGAGCACACCTATAAGTTCTAATCGTCGCTTAGTGAGGCTACCGTGTCTGGCTTTTTAGGGAAGGCCTTCTTGTGGAATACCAAGAGCATCAAAACTCCGCAGGTAATAGAAGCATCGGCAATGTTGAAAACGGGTTCAAAGAAGGTGAATCGCTCTCCGCCCCAAAATGGGATCCATTCCGGCAGATCGCCAGACCATAAGGGGAAGTACAACATATCTACCACCTTTCCGTAAAAGATAGGCGCATAACCGCCTTCTTCTGGCATAAAAGTCGCCACTTGGCCTAAGGAATCGTTAAAGATCATCCCGTAGAAAACCGAATCTATTATGTTTCCGAAAGCGCCGGCAAAGATAAAGGAGACTGCCGTGGTGAGTATACGCGAGGTCTGCTTCTTTACTGAATCCCACAACCAATAACCAATTCCGACTATGGCTACCAAACGGAACAAGGTCAAGAATAGCTTGCCGTATTGCCCCGGGATCTTTGCACCCCAAGCCATGCCTTCGTTCTCTATAAAATAGATGCGGAACCAGTCCTGTCCTAGGACACTAAAGCCGCCGTGTAATTGATAATGGGTTTTGATATACACCTTACTGAACTGATCGATCAGCAAAACGATAAAGATGATAATACCTGCTTTCTTTAAAGACATTAGAAGGTTTTAAGGCTACAAAAATACACTAATTTTTGGCTTTAAGACGGATGTTACCTTGTGGGGCAACAACGCTTATTTTATGGGTTCCACTTTGGGGTAATCGGTTGTCTATCTTATTAGGGTCACCCACCGTTTCTGCGTAGAGTCCGGCAAGACCTTTAACGTTTATATTTCCATCTGAAGTGGCCAGCACCCCGGCGGCCAAAAAATTCTTAGCATTGATATTTCCACCGTCTAAACGCAATTCCACTTGCGCGAACTCACCGTCTAAAGTCACTCTTAAACAACGTCCGGAAACGTTCAAATATTTTCCCTCAGGAATTTCTAAAGTAAGTTCTGCCGCTATGACCTTGTGTGCCCCCAATTTATCGTCCATTGGGGCAAAGCCCGGAGCAAAACCAATATTGACGTTCCAAGTACCGCCCACTTCGATGAGATTCAACACCAATTCTGCGGCAAATTCGCCTTCTGTGTTCATAAAGGCCTTAAAGCGATTGGTTTGGGATGTTCTAACAGTGAGTCTAGAAATATTATCCACATCTACCTGCAAAACCTGCAGCGTAGAGGCATCTATATCCTTAATGGTCTCTATTTGTGCCAAGGCCCAAGGGCTAAAGCTTAGCCACAGCAAAATGATGGAGAAATAACGCATAAGAAAAACGCCCCAAAGCGGGGCGTCTGTATTATTTCTGCATGTTTTTGGCTTCGATGCTCAAGGTAGCATGCGGCACCAATTTAAGGCGTTCCGGATTGATGAGTTTCCCGGTTACACGGCAAATGCCATAGGTCTTATTTTCTATACGGATCAAGGCGTTCTTTAGATCGCGAATGAACTTCTCTTGTCGAATAGCCAATTGCGAATTCGCCTCTTTAGACATTACTTCGGAGCCTTCGTCAAAAGCTTTGAAGGTAGGAGAGGTATCGTCTGTTCCGTTATTTGAATCGTTTTTGTAAGCGCTTTCAATAAGCTCGAGTTGCTTCTTGGCCTTATCCATCTTCTCCATGATGATCTGACGGAATTCTTCGAGCTCCTTATCGCTGTATCGGTTTTTAACTTCTTGCGCCATAATCCTAATATTTTTTTATCGCCAGTCGGGTTTCTATATCGTCAAATGCAACTTCCGTGCCTTCTTTTAGGTCGTCAGAAAACTCGAGACTCGCGGTTAAAGTTTCCGTTTTAATATAATCCAGATTTGCGGCTACCGCAGCTTCCAGTTCTGGGGCCTTTTGAATAGTTACAGACACCTTGTCTGTGACTTCAAAGCCCGAATCCTTGCGTACGTTTTGAATGCGGTTCACCAATTCTCTGGCAATGCCTTCGCTCTTGAGCTCCGGAGTGATGTTAACATCTAAGGCAACTGTGAGGGGACCATTATTGGCCACTAACCATCCTTCTATATCCTGCGAGCTAATCTCCACGTCAGGCAGGCCTAAAATAATATTTTTTTCATTAATTACAACTGCTATTTCACCTTTCTGCTCAATGGTTTGAATGTCTTCTTGAGTGAACTGTGAAACCGCCGCTGCAACGGCTTTCATGTCTTTTCCGAATTTTGGCCCGAGGACCTTGAAATTCGGTTTGATCTGCTTCACCAAAATGCCACTGGCATCGTCTAGCAGTTCTATTTCTTTTACGTTTACTTCGGATTTTACCAAGTCTGCAATAAGCTCAATCTCGGCCTTATCCGCAGCATCTAAAACAGGGATCATTATACGCTGCAATGGCTGACGCACTTTGATCTGCTCTTTCTTGCGTAACGAGAGTACCAAGGAAGATATTGTTTGCGCCTTCTGCATGCGGTGTTCTAAAGCGGAATCGATCAAGGCTTCGTTGGCCTTTGGGAAATCGCTTAAGTGAACCGACGTTGCCGATTCCAAGCCACAAACAGCATTGAGATCTTGATACAATCGATCCATATAGAATGGAGCTATCGGAGCACTGAGTTGCGCCACACGATGCAAACAAGTACATAGGGTCTGATATGCAGAGATCTTGTCTGGGCCGTAGCTACCTTTCCAGAAACGGCGACGGCACAAACGCACATACCAGTTACTCAAGTTCTCTTGCACAAAGTTCGAGATGGCTCGGGCAGCCTTGGTAGGCTCGTAATCGGCATAGGCCTCATCCACTACTTTGATAAGGGTATTGAGTTCTGATAGGATCCAACGGTCGATCTCTGGTCTGTCTGCTACTGGAACATCTGGCTCACTGTAGTTAAAGCCGTCCAAGTTAGCGTACAAACTAAAGAAGCTGTAGGTATTATAAAGCGTTCCGAAGTATTTGTTGCGCACCTCACCAATACCATCAATGTCAAACTTGAGGTTGTCCCAAGGATTCGCATTTTGGATCATATACCAACGGGTGGCATCCGGTCCGTATTTATCTAGGGTTTCAAAAGGATCGGTGGCATTGCCCAAACGCTTGGACATCTTTTGGCCGTTCTTGTCCAAGACCAAACCATTCGACACTACGTTCTTGTAAGCCACGTCGTCAAAGGTCATGGTAGCAATGGCGTGCAAGGTGTAGAACCAACCACGGGTCTGATCCACTCCTTCGGCAATAAAGTCTGCCTTGCGCCAGGTGTTCTCTACCATCTCCTTGTTCTCAAACGGATAGTGCCACTGGGCGTAGGGCATAGAACCAGAATCGAACCATACGTCAATGAGGTCACTCTCGCGCTTCATCGGCTTGCCAGATGGGCTCACCAAGGTGATCTGGTCTACAATATTTTTATGTAGGTCTACTTTAGCGTAGTTCTCCTCGCTCATATCGCCCACCACAAAGTCGGCAAACAGATCGGCTTCCATAAAACCAGCACTAACGGCTTCTGCCATAGCTTCTTTAAGTTCCGCCACAGAACCAATGATGCGTTCTTCTTTACCGTCATCACTGCGCCAGATAGGCAATGGGATTCCCCAGAAACGCGAACGAGAAAGGTTCCAATCGTTGGCATTAGATAGCCAGTTTCCGAAACGGCCTTCACCAGTTGCCTTAGGCTTCCAGTTGATCTCTTGGTTGAGTTCGAACATACGGTCTTTAAAGGCAGTCGCCTTAATGAACCAGCTGTCTAGAGGATAGTATAAGATAGGTTTGTCCGTACGCCAGCAGTTTGGATAACTGTGCACATACTTCTCCACCTTAAAGGCTTTATTGTCGGTCTTCAGGATAATAGCCAGCTCCACATCTACGCTTTTGTCTGGCGCCTGTCCATCGGTATAATATTCGTTCTTTACGTACTTGCCCCCCAACTCGCCCAATTCAGGACGGAAACGCCCCTGCAGGTCAACAAGGGGTACCAAGTTGTCGTTTTCATCTTTGACCAACATAGGCGGTACTTCTGGCGAGGCCTCTTTGGCCACCTTGGCATCGTCTGCACCAAAGGTCGGTGCGGTGTGTACTATACCGGTACCATCTTCTGTGGTAACAAAATCTCCCCCGATCACACGGAAAGCGTTCTCTGGGTTGTCATGAGGCAAGGCGTAGGTAAGCAATTGCTCGTAGCGGCTTTCTACCAGATCTGCCCCCATAACAGTATCGACCACCAAAAATGGCACCTTTTTAGCTCCAGCTTCATAGGCTGCTAACGCAGTTGCGTCTTCTGCCTTTTCAAATTTGCCGCTGAATTGCTTTCCGATCAAGGCAGTAGCCAAAACCACAGTGATGGGCTCAAAAGTATACTGATTGTAAGTCTTTACCACCGAATATTCGATCTTAGGCCCAACGGTCAAAGCCGTGTTAGACGGTAAGGTCCAAGGGGTAGTGGTCCAAGCCAAGAAATGCAAGTCAGTATACTGTTGCAACTTAGCTGGCAAGGTTTCAGTTATGGCTTTAAACTGCGCCACAACTGTGGTATCGGTAACGTCTTGGTAAGTTCCTGGCTGGTTCAGCTCGTGCGAGCTTAAACCAGTTCCGGCTTTAGGCGAATACGGCTGAATGGTATAGCCTTTGTACAGCAGGTCTTGCTTGTAGATGTTCTTTAGGAGCCACCAAACGGTTTCCATATACTTGGGCTCGTAAGTCACATACGGATCGTCCATATCTACCCAATAACCTACACGTTCGGTCATGTTGTTCCAAACGTCTGTATAGCGCATTACGGCCTTTTTACAGGCTGCGTTGTACTCTTCTACCGTGATCTTTTTGCCAATGTCTTCTTTGGTGATGCCGAGTTCTTTCTCCACGCCCAATTCAATTGGCAGGCCGTGAGTGTCCCATCCGGCCTTACGCTTTACTTGGTAGCCTTTTTGGGTTTTGTAGCGGCAAAAGATATCTTTAATGGCGCGGGCCATAACGTGGTGAATTCCAGGCAATCCGTTAGCCGATGGTGGGCCTTCAAAGAACACAAAAGGTTCTCCGCTCTCACGACTGGTCACACTCTGTTCAAACACCTGGTTTTGCTTCCAAAAATCAAGTACTTCTTCCGCAACTTTGGGAAGGTCAAGTCCTTTATATTCAGCAAATTTCGCGCTCATTTATGGGTCTTTTCTAATAAGGGAGCGAAATTAAGGAATTTTGGTCAAATTTCCTTTGCAATCAGGGTTTATAAGGTATTGAGGATTTTTGCTTTAAAAGAAAGGATGATTTTATGATGTTTGAGCTTGATTCAAGGACTAGTCCTTGAAAAACACAGGATTTTAAGACAAAAGAATAAGCAAAAAAAAAGAAAACCTAAAAAGAATACTTAACCGCCATAACCAAATTCCTCCCAGGAGCAGCGATTCCAGAAGAATACGGGCGGTAACGCTCGTCAGTAAGGTTCTCTAAGTTAGCCGTGAACAATAAAGACTCACTAAGCTGATATTGGGCTCCCAAATTCAAGGTCATCCAATCTGGAGCAAAAGGGTTTCCGTTCTCGTCTAGGGCATAGAGAAAAGCATTATTCTGCTGACTTGGCGCCAGATCTGTAAAGTCGAACTGGCCGTTGTATTCCACAAAGGCGTCTAGAGTAAGTTTCTTGCCGCGATAGGTCAAACGGGTATTTCCAAAAGGAGGAGCCGCATGGCGTATCGGCGCCTGAGAGCCGTCATCTTCTTCGGTATAACCGTCGGTAATGCTGTATTGTGATCTGAGGCGGAGGTAGTCTGTGAAATTAATGTTCAACCCAGCTTCAAAACCATAAACCCGTGCCTCTCCGGCATTTTGAATGGCCTGCACATTGCTCGGCTCGCCTTGATAATCAATAAGGGTCTGCCCGTCTAAAGTAAAGTCTCGGCGTACCAAAGCATCGTCTAGGTGGGTATAAAAGGTAGTGGCGTCTAATTGTACCACATTTTCAAAGTTCAAGGTGACTCCCAATTCTCCGCTGTAGGCGTATTCGGGTTTCAAGTCTGGGTTGGGCACCACCACAGAACCAGGTTCAGAGTCAAAGACCTTCCCTACATCGTCTATATTAGGCGCTCTAAAGGCTGTTGAGAAATTGAGCTTCCAACCAATGGTCGGGTTGGGGTTCCAGGCCAAACCGGCAGAACCGGTAAAGGCTCCTGTATTTATCTCGGCCTTGTCAAACGGAAAATCAAAGAAGGTATCGTCAAAGGTGGCATCCAAAAGCACATGACTGTATCGCAATCCGCCTTGAAAATTAAGCTGTGGGCTGAGCTTCCACTGTAAAGAAGAATAAGCGGCAATAGACTGCCAGGTAGATCCGTCCGGATAACGCGAAGCATCGGCTACCATAGTGCCATCAATGATATTGCGTTGGGCTCCGCTGGAGAACACTTTATTATATACATATTCGGCTCCGTAGAACAAACTGGCCGATCCTATTTGCTTGTTAAAGTTCAAGTTGGTGTTAATAGCAGCCACGCGTTCAGCGTTCTCAAAGAGAATATCCGATCCAAAATCGCGGTCGTTACGACTTTCCTTGAACTGCTGAAAGCTCCCAATCCATTTTGCCTCGTCAAAAATGCCGTTTTCTGCCTTGTGTTGCACCTGCAGCTTGGTGGCCAACCATTCTTGGGGCCCGTAAAACCATTCAGCAGAGCGCAATTGCCCCTCGCTTCTGCGGATGAGTCTGTCGTAGCGCGGCACATCACCGGTGGAAGTATAGAACAAGCCCAAGTCGAAATCCCAGCGTGCGCTTGGGTTGTAGCGCAGCTTTTGCATCAAATTGAATTGGCTATAAGCAGTACCCACTTGCCGTTCAGGGTCGTCATTGCTGCTGATCACATCTTCTCCACCAATGCGCTCCACAAAATCAGGGCGCAAATAATCTTCTGGGCCACGAGAACCCATGCGTAGATCGCCAAAATCGCTAAAGGTTACCGAAGTGAGAAAAGCCCACTCTTTCATCCCGATATTGAAATCGATATGGCCGGTCTTTTCGTTATTGGCCGAGGAATAACGCGTAAAGGCATTTCCAGAGAGCGACATACCCTCTACAAAGGAGAAACCTGGTCTTTGGGTAAAAAAGTTCATCACCCCACCAACGGCGTCCGAGCCATAGACCACAGAACCCGGGCCTAAGATAACCTCGGTGCGCTCTACCGTAAACGGATCTATAGAGATCACGTTTTGCACGTTTCCGGCGCGGAAAATAGCATTGTTAAAACGGATCCCATCTACAGCAATTAAAACCCTATTGGTAGAAAAACCACGGATCATAGGGCTTCCACCACCCAGTTGACTCTTTTGTACATATACTTGGCCACTGTTCTCTAAAAGGTCTGCGGCGGTCTGCGGATTGAACTTACTCACGTCTCGCTGCGAAACGGTAAGCACCTTTTGAGCAATGTCTTTCTTGTCTTGAACAAACTTGGTCACCGAAAGAACCACTTCTTCCAACTGATCGGAGTCTTGGGTAAGTACTACGCGGTTGTTCTCCTGAATGATACGCGATTTTCTAAGCTGCCGCGTCTTGTGCGAAATATGCTGAAAAATAATAGGCTCGTTCTGCGGAAACGCATCCAGATTGGCCTTGCCGTCCAAGTCTGTGATGGTCGCAAAATCTTTGCTGAAGGTATAGATGGCGACCCCAGAAATAGGTTGTTGGTCAGCATTGCTAACCACCTGTATTGTCTGGGCGTTGCACAGCGTTAATCCCCCCAAAAATAAGAGCGCAAACAGGGTATTTCGCATGAAACTAAAACAGTTGATTCAACACCGTCAAAGACTGGGGTGCTTTATAATTTTGCAAATGTAGCTGATAATACCTCAAAAGCAAATTAAGCACCGCCAATCGGCCTGATTTTGGCACTTTGACGCTTGTAGATGCATCAAAATCTATACCGAAAAACTGCTTAAAATGCCCAACTACCTCCTCGCAATTGCACATCGGGTCAATGACCGCTTCGGTGAATCTGCCTTCAAGTAGATGAAAACAAGGCAATTCCATTGCCTGATCGTCTGGGTAAAAGCCCAAATAACGACTCAGTTGCAATAAAAAAACAATATGAAAATTCGCAAAACTGTTGGCTTCATCTAACCAAACAAAGGATTCCGCCAAATAGTCGAACAGCGGCTTGTTGGGCTCTTCTTCTTGAATGGAGTGCTGCAGCATCTCTGCCAAGAACATCACCAAAGCCTGTTTTACTATGTCTGTATGTAACTCTTGATAAGGCACCAAAAGACGCGCCTCTTTAATGTATTCCAAGTTGCGATTGTCCTTGTGGTTGGCCTCAATTTCTAGCAGACTAAGGGGTAAAAAAAGGGCCTTTTTAAGCTTGCCCTTCTTGCTTTTTAAAATACCGCGCAGCAAATAAGACTTAAGCCCGGCTTGCCGGGTGTAGCATTTTACAATTAGGTCGGCCTCGCCGTATTTTAAGGATGAAATGACCAGTGCAGGCGTAGTGACATGCATTAGCGAACAATCATGATTTTAGAGATCTTGGTCTCCAAGGCATCTTCTGTAGTGGCCATAATGAAGTATACTCCGGATTTTACCCGATACTTGCCAAAGGCCGTGGTGTCCCATTGCACACTACCTCCTTCTGAGGTCTCTTCAAAGACCAAATTGCCGAGCAGATCGGTGATCTTTACGTTGGCGCCTTCTGTAAGGCCATCTATGGTTACCGGACCGCTGTATTCTGGGCGTACCGGGTTAGGAAAAGCGTAAAGTCCTTGTAAATCGTCTCGTGGATCTGTAGCGCGCCCATTAAAGGCGACCAATCCGTTGGTGGTTGCAAAATAGACCCGTCCACTCAGGCCGTCAATGGCAATGTCTTGCACATTGTTAGACGGCAGCGGAGAATTGTCTTTGGTAAATCGTTGCAAGGTCTCCTGGCCGTTGGCCGAAAAATAAAAGACCCCAGAGGTTGCAGTAGCCACCCATTTGTTGTTGGAGCCGTCTACCTCTATATCGGTAATGGGCTGCTCAAAAAGCAGCTCTTGCGGCACACCGTTCTCTAGTATGATGATCTGGTTGGTGTCTATATTACTGCCCTCTTCAAATACACCTCCAACATTGAAAAAGACACGCAGGCCTTGGGTAGTTCCTATCCAAAGGCGGTTATTGTTGTCGAATTCTAAGGCGCGGACATCGTTAAAAGGCAGGTTCCCACTGCCAATACCTTCTGCTATCCTTCTGAATTCTCCGGATTGCGGATTGTGCGCAATAACACCGTTCTGTGCAGTTCCGAAGTAAACAAAACCTTCACGACTCACTTTGAGTTCAGTAAGGGCCAGATCTCCATCTGGGATCACTGAGGTCACATCCGTAGAGGCAATTCCTCCGCCGGGTGTTAATCGTTTTAAACCATCGTCTACCAAAGATTGCACGAACCACAAATTCCCTTCCCGATCAAAGTCGGCCCCGTAAATACGGATGTCTGTAATTTCTGTGGATATGGTCTCTAGCGGGCTGTTGCTGTCGTCTAAAAGTATAGTAGGCACGCCTTCTCTAAGCTCCATAAGACCCGAATTGAACGAGCTGAAATAGACCTGAGAAGTGTCGGCCGGATTTATGGTCACGTTGACTATATCGTTGGCCTGAAAGATCTCGTCATAGCTGTAGTTGCGCCAAGTTTCATTAAACAAACGGCTCATTCCAAAACGACTCAAGGGGAATGGGTTAAAAGAAACCGTAACATCACCAAAGGTGGCATAGAGTTGATTGGGCGCCGCGTCTATGGCAAATACGCGATTGCGCAAAGGTCCGTCTGGTAATATCTGCGTGGGTGTATTGCTGCCAAAAGGAACCTCTAAAAGTCCGAACTCTCGGGTTCCCATATAAATGTTGTTGTTTTTAGCAGTTGCAACATTAAGACGATAGTCAAAACCTGGTAAACTGGTTACAAAGGCAACTTTTTCAAAATCGGTATTGTAAACGTGTACTTGTGTAAGTGTGGTAGCAATAAGGTATTCCTCTGTGGCATGAAAATCTACGATACCCTCATCCAAGGTCTCTAAAAGGGTAAAGCCGCCGCCTTCATTCTGTCGAGAGATCTGCCCTGCGAATCGAGACAAGTAGAGTGTTCCGGCAAAGTTTACCACCCCGCGCTGGGCAGTAATAACAGTTTCCCAGAGGTTAAAGTCTATAAGATCTGGACTGGATTGATCTGCCCTTTTTAAGCCTTCTAAAGGCGACAAAGCATAGATAAAACCATCTACTACAGTAGCCTGAATGATCCTAAGTCTGGTGCCTCCAGTTCCTATAAAAAAGGTGTCTCCAAACTCCAGTGCGTTGAGATCGTATTCCGAAAGACCAAAGTCTGTACTGATGTACAGTATGTCTTCAAATTCATAAAAATGGTTGATCTTTTTTTCATCTGGAGGGATGGTAGGCTTGTCTAGAATATCCACCACAGAAACAACCTCTCCATCGTCTAAGACCACCTCGATGAGGCCGTTCTCATAACCGATTATGGTCAAGTCATTGGCCTGACTGTAATAAATGGCAGAAATAGCCTCGCCAGATAGCCCCTGTATAGAAGAAGTAGTTTCAAACTCGCGAGTAGTGAGGTCGAACTCGTAATAGGCATTCTCTGCAGCCACCACCAGCTCATTAGGACCTTCGGCAATATCCATGGTCGCGTTATAGGAAAAGTACCCTACCCAACTGTCCTCAAAATTTTGAGCAGTCGACCAGAGACCCATCAGCAAAAAAACAAAGAATAGTGCAGATCGCATGCAGGAAGCTTTTCTTCTAAATAACACGCTAAAATAGTTTTTATTGCTAGAACTGTCTTGGCGTTATCTCTAATTGCCAAAAAATAATTTCTATAACTCTAATTTTTAGCTTAAGCAGAGACAACCCCAAGGCAATTCTCTCCTTTATCCATCTACAAAAAAGCCGCCGAAACTATTGCTTCGACGGCTTGAATATCTCTTAAAAGTGCTATTTATACCACTCCTTGCGCTAGCATCGCATCTGCTACCTTTACAAAGCCGGCAATATTGGCTCCTTTTACGTAATCTACGTAACCGTCACCGTCTTTACCGTACTTCACACAGGCATCGTGGATGTCGTTCATGATCTTGTGCAAGCGCTCATCTACCTCTTCTGCGCTCCAGCTGATACGCAACGAGTTTTGAGACATCTCTAGACCCGAAGTAGCTACACCACCAGCGTTAGAGGCCTTTCCTGGAGAGAAAAGGATCTTCTTATCGTGAAATACTTCTATCGCTTCTGGAGTACAAGGCATGTTCGCCCCTTCTCCAACACAGAATACGCCATTCTCCACTAGCATCTTGGCTTCTTCGCCGTTAAGTTCGTTCTGAGTAGCACATGGTAAGGCAATATCGCCCGCAATGCTCCAAGGACGAGCTCCTTCATGGAAACTAGCCGATGGATATTGGTTAACGTACTCTTTGATACGCCCGCGCTTATTGTTTTTAAGATCCATGATAAAGGCCAATTTATCGGCATCAATACCATCCGGATCGTGAATGAATCCGCCAGAATCACTCATGGTCACAACGTTTCCGCCCAATTCAGTGGCTTTTTGACAAGCAAACTGGGCTACGTTTCCAGAACCAGAAATCAATACGGTCTTGCCTTTAAAGCTCTCTCCTCGGGTTGCTAGCATGTTTTGCGCAAAGTATACGTTTCCGTAACCGGTAGCTTCCGGACGGATTAGTGATCCACCATAAGCCAAACCTTTTCCTGTCAAAACTCCGGTAAACTCGTTGCGCAGACGCTTGTACTGCCCAAACATATAGCCGATCTCACGACCACCTACACCGATATCTCCGGCAGGAACGTCCGTATCTGGTCCGATGTGGCGGGCCAATTCGGTCATAAAACTCTGACAGAAGCGCATTACTTCTGCATCTGACTTTCCTTTAGGGTTGAAGTTGGATCCTCCTTTACCACCGCCCATAGGCAAGGTGGTCAAGCTGTTTTTAAACACTTGCTCGAATCCTAAGAATTTAAGAATGCTCAAGTTCACAGAAGGGTGAAAACGCAATCCGCCTTTGTAAGGACCAATGGCCGAGTTGAATTCAATACGATACCCTTTGTTTACCTGAATGTTGCCAGCGTCGTCTGTCCATGGCACGCGGAACATAATGGTACGCTCAGGCTCTACCATACGCTCTAAAAGCTTGGCGTTCTGATACTTTTCGTTGGACTCGATGAATGGGATCACAGTTTCTGCTACCTCAGTTACGGCTTGCATGAATTCCGGTTCGTTCGGATTGTCTGCAGCAACCGCATCGATAAAGTCTTTAATGCTTTGTTTCATTTTTAGTTTAATTTAACGCTCCGGAGCTCTACTCCTAAAGCGTCGCTAAATATGCTTTATTAAGGTTGATTCGTCGTTCCCCGGCGGAGAACCTAACCCGATCTACGAAAACGTTTGCGTAAATCGGGGCAAAGATAGCCTATCTCTATAAATGAGGCTTTGTTTTTCATAAAATTCGCACTTAAAAAAGCTTAATTTCCTTGTTAAGGGTATTTTTATATATTTGCTAAGTCTCAAATCAATCCGTAATACCATGAAAACCAGATATGCATTCTTGGTCTTCGTCTTATTTTTAGCGGGCAGTTCTGCCGTACGTGGCCAACTTGGGTTTTCGCACGAGGTAGGACTTCTGTCTGGTCCGGTCGCCTTCCAATCGGACTATGGTCTGCACAATAACTTCGAAACAAACAAAGGAAACATGGGTATCGGTTTTGCCCTTGTTCACTATATCAACTTCGCATATAGAGCGGATTGTAACTGTTATGCTCGCGATACCTACTTTAGCGATCACTTCAAAGTTCGCTCTGAGATCGACTTCCATTACACCAAGTTGAATCACTTCGGAGAAGAGGCAGAAAGCCCTATAGATGAAGGACAAGACTTACGCGACATGGAAGGTCGAGGCCAAGTATTTGAGATCGGAACCGGATTGGAATACTTCCCTTTTGAGTATTAGAGACTATGTGGCGGGAGCTTACCGCTGGGCACCTTATGTGGGCGTCGGATTCCATTATGTAAGTTTTAACCCACGCACGACTTCGCGTCAGCCGGGTATCATCGGACTTTCACCAGAAAACACCTTCGATCCATTTATTGGCGGGGTAAACGACCAACAAGACAACACTTGGTCTATTGTTTGGGGAATAGGAACGCGTTTTAAATTGAGTCCTTTAAGTGACCTACTTATCGAATCGCGTTGGCACTACTACCTCTCTAACTGGGTAGACGGCCTTAACCCTAACGACGAGACTTATCTAGCCGATAAGTACAACGATTGGATCTACTGGGTTCAGGTAGGGTATGTGTATTACTTGGATTAAGCCAAGGCTTGTTTTAAATCAGCAACTAGATCTTCTGCATCTTCGATCCCCACACTGAGGCGGATCAAGGAATCCTTTATTCCTGTTTTTTCACGTTCCTCTTTAGGAATGGAGCCGTGCGTCATGCTTGCTGGATGTCCCGCAAGCGATTCCACACCTCCCAAGGATTCTGCCAGGGTAAAGATTTTAAGCTTTTCTACCACATTCACGGCGCCTTGATAGGAATCGTCTACAGTAGAAAAACTCATCATGCCTCCAAAATCCTTCATCTGGGCTTTAGCCACCTGGTGGTTGGGATGGTCCTCAAACCCTGGCCAGTACACCTTATCGATCTTTGGATGACCTCTTAAAAACTCTGCTACGGCACGGCCGTTCTCACAATGACGCTGCACACGCAAATGCAAGGTCTTAATTCCTCGCAATACTAGAAAGCAATCTTGCGGCCCAGGAACAGCTCCACTAGAATTTCTAATGAAATACAACCTATCTGCTAACTCTTGATCCTTAACAATTAAAGCGCCCATAATAACATCTGAATGCCCTCCGAGGTATTTGGTAGCAGAATGCATGACTATATCCGCTCCAAGGTTCAAGGGTTGCTGTAAGTAAGGCGTGGCAAAGGTATTATCTACCCCCAAGAGCAGCTTATTGGCTTTGGCCACCGCAGCTATTGCTTTAATGTCTATGATATTCAGCATGGGGTTGGTAGGAGTTTCTACCCAGATCAACTTGGTATTCTCATTGACATAAGAAGCCACCTTGTCTGCATGCTGCATCCCCACGAAATGAAACTTCACACCAAACTTTTCAAAGATCTGTGTGAAGAGTCGGTAGGTTCCGCCGTAAAGATCATTGGTAGATATCACCTCATCACCTGCTTTGAGCAACTTGAGTACCGCATCAATAGCAGCCAATCCAGAGCCAAAGGCAAAAGCGTGATTTCCATCCTCCAAAGCAGCCAAAGAAGCTTCTAAGGCAGATCGGGTGGGATTACTGGAACGGGCATATTGATGCCCTTTATGGCCTCCAGGAGTAGTTTGCGAATAGGTGCTGGTCTGATAAATAGGTGGCATGACCGAGCCGTAAGCCGGATCTATTTCGTGTTGCCCGCCGTGTATGGTTTTGGTATTGAACTTCATCGCCTAAATTTTACTTTATAAAAATACGTTATCTGGGACTCATTATTAAATTAGTGGCTACCTTTAAGCACATAAAACTTGCCCGTGAATAATCGCCTGTATTTTCTTTTGCTTTCCTTGCTGATGTTGTCTGCTTGTAGCGATCCTAGCAGCTTGAATTTTATTCAAAAAGAGGTAAATCCCGGAGCTCTGATGCTTTGTGAACAAAGCCGATGTCCGGAGATCTCGGTTTTTTATGTTGAGGCCGATCCTGCAGATCCCAGAGCGGCTTTAATCAATCCGCAGATAGAAAAACAATTGGGAGAGATAATAAGCAGTACCGTAATGCCTGGCGACAGTTTAATTGCTGGCGTGCAGCCTGCCGTAGATGCCTTTATAAAGAGCTTTCAAGATTACTACGGAGACTTCCCAGAAGATGCCTTGACCTACGAATTAGAATTGGAGCATAGGCTGAGCTTTCAAAACGAAGACCTTATAAGTCTCAGTACCGTTTATTACACTTATACGGGAGGAGCCCACGGTTATGGTAGCGAGGCCTATTTGAATTTAAACCCGGAGACAGGAGTAGCATATACTTTAGATGAGCTCATCGATGATGTAACAGAGTTCACCGCCTTCGCAGAACGCAGTTTCCGCACTCAAAATGGCATTGCCTTGGACGCAAACATCAGTAGTGGCCAATTCTTGTTCGATGAGGACACTTTCTTTTTACCTGACACCTACGGATTCACCGATACTGGCATGGTCTTCTATTACCCAACCTATAGCATTGGCAGTTATGCAGACGGCCCAGCGACCTTGACTTTCAGTTGGAAACAAATAGGGCCTTGGCTCAATATCCCAGTGCCCGCTTTATAGCCATCACGTAGCCCAAATGCAGGCCTTCGTGAAAATTGTTGAACTCAATGGCTTCGTCCACATTGGATAAAGTTGTACCCGTCGAAACTGTGTATTCCTTATAGCGGCTAAAGAGTCCTTTGTTGTAATCGGCTCGGGTTTTATCCAGCAAACTAAAAAGTTGCTTGCGCAGCAGATCCACTTCTGTTTGGCCAACATTAGCGGTAACCTGACTTCCTTTTCTGTAGTCGGATACTTCTTGTTCGCTAAGCCCCATAGGCAATCCGGAAAGATTATACACCAAAAGCTGTTGGGTAACCACCACGTGTTTAATGTTCCAAAAAATGTTATTTCTAAAATTAGGTGGCACTGTGTTGAGCTGCTCTAAACTGAGATCGGCTAAGAATCTGTCCAGGATTGTTCGGGTTTTATAAGAGGTATATATGCTGAATTCCATATTCAAATTTTTATTAAAGGTAGTTCATTTGGAGTGGATTGCCGTATTTTTGTAAAGAAGCTGAATCAACCAAAAATACCATCATGCGCACTGTATTTCACCTTGGCACTTGCAATACTTGTCAACGTATTTTATCGGAGTGGAAACTCCCGTCGGATGTAAAATTACAAGACATCAAAACAGAAGCTATCACGCCCGAACAATTGGACCACATGCAACAATTGGTAGGTAGTTACGAAGCCTTGTTTAGCAAACGCGCTCAACTTTATCGCGGCCGTGGATTACACGAAAAAACCTTGAGCGAGACCGATTACCGCGAACTTATTTTAGATCATTACACCTTTTTAAAACGTCCGGTTTTAGTGTTGGACAACCAGATCTTTGTTGGTAACAGTAAGAAAGTTGTCGCAGCCGCGTCTGAAGCTCTATCATGAACAACTTAAGATGGCTCGCCCTTTTGGCCGCTACGGCTGCCAGTACCATATACGGCATTAATCACACCATTGCCAAAGGCCTGATGCCCGATGTTATTGGCGCATACGGCTTTATCATATTACGTGTGACAGGTGCCGCTGCCTTGTTTTGGCTGGTGAGCTTGTTCTTCCCCAACGAAAAAATAGACAAAAAAGACTGGCCGCGTTTTGTGGGTTGTGCTGCTTTTGGCATGGTGATCAATATGTTGATGTTCTTTAAGGGGCTGAGTTTATCTACACCAATAAACAGTTCGGTTGTCATTACTTTGTCTCCAGTTTTACTGCTGATCTTATCTGCATTCTTTTTAAAAGAGCGCATCACTTTTATTAAAGCTGCCGGAATTGGAATTGGTTTGGCCGGAGCCTTAATGCTGATCCTGTTTGGGGCAAAAACCCAACCCAATGCTCCTAATATTCCCTTGGGCAATTTGCTTTTCATTGTCAACGCGGCGAGTTATTCTGTGTACTTGATTATGGTTAAACCCTTAGTGGCTAAATACAGCTCCATTACCTTGATGAAGTGGTTCTTTCTCTTTGCGGTATTTATGAATTTGCCAGTAGGCTGGAACGAATTTGCTGCTGTAGATTGGACAGGGCTCGACTGGAATCAGATCTGGGGGCTGAGCTTTGTTGTGGTGGGAACCACCTTTATGACCTATTTACTTAATGTGTTTGCCCTTAAGGAGCTGAGTCCATCAACTATAGGAGCCTTTATATATCTGCAACCTGTGATCGCAACAGCATTTGCTGTACTGGCAGGAGCAGACACCTTGAACAGTTTGCGAATTGGTGCCGCCGTAATGATCTTCACTGGGGTCTACTTATCTAGTAGGAAGCGAAAAAATCCAATTAAGAAATAAAAAAGCCCTCTTAGGTAGAGCGCTTATCTTTTAATCGTCCAGGTCTACCGGACGTTTGCCTGCGGCTCGCATATCGTCTTTGGTGAGCCATTTGAAGTCCTTGGTCTTTGGAGACTCCTCTAGCAGCTCCATCAAGTCTTCTGGCAGAGGCGTTAGTTTGCGGGTCATTAAGTTTATCCACGCTCCTTGCATTTCACAATGCGCCATGTTGCGCCCTTTGTGATCGTAAAAATTGTGAACGAATCTAAAGAAGGTCCCATCCTTGCTCACGCCTCCCAATTCAAAGCTCACGCGGATCTTCATACCCTGAAAAGCCTCTTTGAAGTAAAAGATGTTCTCGTTAAAAACTACCGGGCCAATTTGATGTTTGGCCATAGCTTTCATATCTATTCCGCGATCGATCAAGAAGCTCATTCGAGTATGCGACATGAAGTTTACGTAAGCACTGTTGGCCAAATGTCTGTTGGCATCTATATCGCTCCAACGGATCTCAAATTCTTTTAGGTACATGGGCAAAATTTTTTGTCAAAGATACTTGTTTCTACTATGCGTGCATAATATCTGCAGCTATAAAACCAACAATATCCAATAGACATTGGTAACTTGCAACAATGCCACTACTGACCCCTAAATACCAACCCGCTGCCTGGATAAAGAACGGCCACTTGGCAACGATCTATTCTGCCAAGTTGCGTCGCGTGAACAATCCGTATCAGCAACGACAGCGTCTTGAACTGCCCGATGGTGATTTTGTTGATCTGGACCTTATTCTTGAGCCGAGCAGCACCAAATACGCGATCCTTTTACACGGCTTGGAAGGAAATACCGCCCGATCTTATATGAAGGGAGCCGCCCGTGCCTTAGCCGATAAAGGTTGGAACGTTGCTGCCTTGAATTTCAGAGGATGTAGTGGAACTCCCAATAGAAAATATTACACTTACAACGCCGGGCGCACAGCCGATCTTGAATTTCTAATAGCTCATCTGCACGACAGCTACGAAGTGGACCAACTTGCCTTAGTCGGGTTTTCCTTGGGCGGGAACCTCTTGCTTAAGTTCTTAGGCAGCAAACAAGTTGGTTGGGAATTGGTCGATAAAGCCGTGGCAGTCTCGGCCCCGCTAGATCTGCACGGTACACTCAAAGCCCTTGACAGAAGAGAAAACTGGTTGTATCGCACAGTCTTTTTAAAAAGCCTGAAGCAAAAACTCTATCAGAAAGCAAAACAGTTCCCCGATAGGATATCCTTTAAAACGATCCGTGAAATTGATTCACTTTACACTTTTGATAATCTATATACGGCTCCGGCTCACGGCTTTGAGGACGCCCTTGATTATTACACCCAAAACAGTTGTAGGCAGTTCTTGCCAAACCTAGCAACACCAAGCTTGCTGCTCAATGCAACCAATGACAGTTTTCTGAAACAAACGGAGAGTTTCCCAACAGCACTGGCACAAAGCTCTGAATATCTTTATCTCGAAACTCCAGAACACGGTGGGCATGTGGGTTTTGTTGCACCAAATGCGCTATATTACAGCGAACTTAAAATTTGTGCATTTTTAGATGACTGATGCAGTAGAACTATACATTTCACTTGGCTATTTAGGTGTGATGATCCTTTTGGCTTGGCTGTTTAACAAATATCCTCCCAAAAAGATCAATTCTTTTTACGGCTACCGTACGCCCAATTCTATGAAGACGCAAGCGACTTGGGATTTTGCCAATCACTATTCCAGCCAGTTGATGATCAAAATCACTATCTACAGTTTTGCACTACCTTTTATGTGTTATCTGTTTTATCCGCATTTGAATATACTGATCACCTTGGTGGGGCATTCGACCTTGTTGATTTTGATCTTGTTTTTTACCGAACGCGAGCTCAAGTCGCGATTTGATAAAGACGGCAACCCCAAGTAGGTCGCTATTTCTTACCTTTGCCCAGTATTAATCTGCGCAGTATGATACAATCCATGACTGGTTATGGGAAGGCCATAGTTAATCTCCCAAATAAAAAGATAACCATTGAGCTCAAATCACTCAATAGTAAAAACCTGGATCTGAACGCCAGAATTCCATCCCACTATCGAGAAAAGGAGTTGGAGATCCGCAACAAGGTCTCTAAAGCCTTGGTTAGGGGAAAAATAGACTTAGGACTCTTTGTAGAACTTACAGGAGAAGCTACATCTACAAGTATCAACGGCGCTGTAGTACAAGAATACATTCGTCAATTGAACATTGTAGTGCCTGGAGATGCCATGGATCACCTGCAGATGGCTATGCGCTTACCAGATGCGCTTAAAACCGAACGAGAGGATATCGATCCGAAGGAATACGCATCTATCTTAGAAGCTTTAGAAACGGCTTTGGCAGCAATTAAGAATTACCGTAGCAGTGAAGGAGCCGATCTGGAAAAAGATTTCAAACAACGCGTGGCAAATATCAGCGAACATTTAGAAGCTGTGAAAGCTATGGACCCAGAACGTATGGGCAGTGTACGTGAACGATTGACCAAGGCTGTATCTGATCTGAAAGAGCAAGTAGATCAAAATCGCTTTGAGCAGGAACTGATCTATTATCTGGAAAAGTACGATATCAACGAAGAGGTGGTTCGCTTGCAAAGCCATTTGGACTACTTTATACAAACCATGGACGGAAAACAGTCCAACGGAAAAAAACTAGGGTTCATCTCTCAGGAAATGGGCCGCGAAATAAATACTATTGGTTCTAAGTCCAACTATGCCCCGATGCAACAAATAGTTGTGCGCATGAAAGACGAGTTGGAGAAGATCAAAGAACAATGCCTTAACGTACTCTAATGAACGGCAAGCAAGGAAAACTCATTGTATTCTCTGCCCCTAGCGGAAGTGGTAAAACAACAATAGTGCGTCATCTGTTGGCCCAAGAAAAATTGAATCTTGCTTTTTCAATTTCGGCCACTAGTCGCGAACCTCGTGGTGAGGAAAGGGACGGCAAGGATTATTATTTTTTGTCCCTTAAAAAGTTCAAGCAGCACATAAAAGACGGTGACTTTCTGGAATGGGAAGAGGTGTATCGCGACAATTTTTACGGTACGCTAAAATCAGAGGTAGAAAGACTTTGGGCAGAAGGCAAGCATGTGATTTTTGATATTGACGTAGCCGGTGGTCTGCGCCTTAAGCGAAAATTCCCGGAACAGACCTTGGCCGTTTTTGTAAAACCGCCAAGCGTAGACGAGTTAAAGATCAGACTTAAAAAACGCAAGACCGAAGACAAGGCCAAAATAGATATGCGCATTGCTAAGGCCTCGGTAGAATTGGCAACTGCGCCTCAGTTTGACCATATCATTTTAAACGACACCTTGGAACACGCTCTAGAAGAGGCAGAGGACCTGGTGGATGACTTTGTAAATTCATAAAACAAGGTGGGTAAAAAAGTCGGTTTGTTCTTTGGTACTTTTAACCCGATTCATATTGGGCATTTGACCATTGCTAATCATATGGCAGAACACTCCGATCTGGACGAGATCTGGTTGGTGGTCACTCCGCATAATCCACACAAAAAGAAACGAACCCTTTTAGAAGATCATCATAGATTGGCTATGGTTCGTATTGCTGTAGAAGAATATCCTAAACTAAAGGCCAGTAATATAGAGTTTGGTCTGCCGCAGCCTAATTATACGGTCAACACTTTGGCCTATTTAGAAGAGAAATATCCAAAGCACAGTTTCGCCCTGATCATGGGAGAAGACAACTTAAAGAGCTTTACCAAGTGGAAGAATCACGAGGTTATTGCTGAGCGGCATGAGTTGTATGTTTATCCACGAATTAGTGAAGGTGAAGTAGATCCGGCTTGGAAAGATCACCCCAAGGTTAAGCGTATAAATGCGCCCATAATGGAGATCTCTGCCACCTTTATCCGTAAAGCCATTGCAGACGGAAAGAACATCAGGCCGCTTTTACCCGACAATGTTTGGGTATATCTGGACGAGATGAACTTTTATAGGTAGTTGTCTTCGCCGCTTTATGTGATTGGAATTTTATGAATGTACAACCGGGGACTTACATCCCCTCCCCAATTCAAATTAGTTTATTTCCGTTCCTGATGAAAGGAGTTGATCATTTGTTTTATGAATTCAACAGCCATTCCCATTTAGATCTCGAAGGGACAACGGACGAGTTGAACTTCATTGAATGGTTATCACTAGAGGTCTTGAGGTTCGCTAATAAGTTTGTGCAATGAGCGACAGATTAAAAAGTGAAAAGTATACAGTTATTGGCCTTTGTACGATAATAAGAATCGGTGGTAATTGATTTTTAACTCCGGGGACTTACATCCCCTCCCCAATTCAAATTAGACTATTTCTTAAGCTATTAAAAGTAGTTGCTGTCTGATTTTATAAATCTAATCAGCGCTGCAGCAAGATTTCTGGGTGAACTTGAAAGCATTCCTTCTTGCAACTGGACAAAAAAAGAACCGCTCCCAAAAATTAACACTTCTATTAACTTTTTAGGGAGCGATTCCCAACTAAATAACCAACCAAAAAAACTTTTAAGTCTTAACTAACTCTTTTATTTGAGCCTGTATGTCCGCTTTACTTTGGCGTTTAACTTCGGCTCTCTTGTATTGTATGTACCCCCGTCCTTTGTATCGGTATAACGTACCCGATTGCGGGTGGTAAAGTTCGATGGTGCTGTCATTGATAACGTGGAGTTCAAAGTATTCATTGCCCAAATAATCATAATCTAGTGTTAAATATTTTATGTAGGGATCACTCGCATCATCAGCTACATTATATACCCCTTCGTAATCCCAAAATATAAAATCAATATTCGTGCCAACTGGGTCTTTAGAACTCCTAAAATTATCTAAACCTCCTGCCGGTAAGAACTGTAAAAAGTTCTCCTTGTCAAACGGATTAGCATCACCATAACTACTGGTCATAGTATTTTCCCAAGCCACATACTCCTGCAAGAAGTAATGAATGTTGTCATAGAATACCAGATCGTAATCAAAAGTGTTTCGCTGATACCCCACCAAAACATAGCTAATATTAGCAGGGCGGTAATAAACACGGATCTCGTTATGGCTCAATGGTGTAATTTCTAGTGGATAGAATCCATCCAGGTCGTGGTTCACCTCTAAAATGTAATCGTATTCGAGTACATCGTAGTATCCCACATCAAGTCCGAATCCGTTTCCTTGACTCCCGATACCAACCAGGTTGTTGTTCGCCCAAAGTGTTCCGTTTAAAAAAGAAACTGTAAAGGCCTTTTGCAAGAATGGGATCTCTCCATTTCCTGTGGTACGGTTAATGTCTACATACCAGAGTTCGTGCGAATTCAATACCGCAGATAGTGGAACAGGGTCCGGAATAGGATCGTTCACCACGACAACATCGTCTTCGTAAATAACCTGCGTAGAACAGGCCGAAAAAATAAGGGCCAAAAAGGCAAGTACTGAAAGTGATTTTAATGTCTTCATATCCTTGGTATTAAAGTTCAGTTAAGGAAATTCAAACAACGTGCCAAACTCACAATTACTTGATATACAATTAATTACAAGCTATTTTTAATTGTTTATTTTTGAAAACCAAATTGCAGTAATGGCGAAATCCCCTAAAATTGCGGTCTTTGGTGGTGGTAGTATGGCCACTGCTATAGTAAAGATGCTCCTAGAGAATGTAGACGAGCTGGGCTGGTATATGCGCTCTGTTTATGCCTTGGAACACATTAAAAAACAGAAGCACAATCCGAACTATTTGAGCTCTGTAGAGTTCGAGACCGAAAAACTAGTTTTGAGCAACGAAATTGATGAGATGATCCGCTATGGCGATTACTTGATCTTTGTGATCCCTTCCGCATTCTTGCAAGGGGAACTAGACAAAGCAAGTGAACCCCTTAAAGACAAGATCATATTCTCTGCCATTAAAGGGATCGTTCCAGAAAGTAGCTTAATTGTAGGCGATCATTTCTACACCCATTACAAAATACCTTTTGAGAACATTGGAGTGATCACTGGCCCATGTCACGCGGAAGAAGTGGCCTTAGAGCGATTGTCGTATCTCACCATTGCATGTGCAGACCAAGATAAGGCAGCTTGGGTGGCCAAACAGCTCCGCAGTGATTATATCAAATGCAATATCAGTGACGATATAATAGGCACAGAATATGCTGCAATGCTTAAGAACATCTATGCTTTGGCGGCCGGTATTTGTCACGGCTTAGGTTATGGAGACAACTTCCAATCGGTATTGATGAGCAATGCCATACGCGAAATGAAACGCTACGTAAAAAAGATGCACAAGATGAAGCGCGACATCAACGGTTCGGCCTATTTGGGCGATCTATTGGTTACAGGCTATTCCACTTTTAGTAGAAATCGCATGTTCGGGAACATGATCGGGAAAGGCTATACTGTAAAAAGCGCCATGATGGAAATGAGCATGGTTGCAGAAGGATATTACGCCACTAAAAGCGCTTATAAGCTCAACCAAGCTCATGGAAAGAAAAAGGCGAAAACGCCTATTATCAATGCGGTCTATGCAGTACTTTACGAAGGTAAAGACCCCAAGAAGGTGTTCAATAAGTTAGCGGATAAACTTACTTAGCTATAACGCCATCTGTATCCATAACAGGAAGCGTTGAAGCAGCCTCCTCTTTCACTGTGTAAGGCTCAAAAACAAAGGTCTTGTCGTAAAGTTTGTCGTCCGCAAAGAAGGTCAACAAATATTCATTAGTAAATCCGAGAACCTCATCGGGTAGCAGTTCTACCTTTACGGCCTTACCCGGCGGAACATCATTGAGTCCGTGTCTTAATGTAGAAGTTTTTCTGTCGGAATCATTCCCGCGAGACATTACCAAAGTAGTCTGTAGCGTCTTGTCCCAGTTATTGATCAGGTATACAAACCAATTCTGAGCGAGGAACTCTTTGTCCCATTCGCGCACAGCGGCAATATACACCTGAGTCACCTCAGGTATTTCAATATCCTTTCTCATGACCTATAAAGAACCTTTGAACTGTTGTAAAAAGCGAATGTCGTTCTCGCTGAGCATACGGATGTCTGAGATCTGATGCAACAAGAGTGCAATACGGTCTATCCCCATTCCAAAGGCGAATCCGGAGTATTCTTTAGAATCAATCCCGCAATTCTCCAATACGTTAGGATCTACCATCCCACAACCCATGATCTCCAACCAACCGGTACCTTTGGTCATGCGGTAATCGGTCTCGGTCTCCAAGCCCCAATACACATCAACCTCCGCAGAAGGTTCTGTAAATGGGAAGTAAGACGGCCGCAAGCGTATCTTCGACTTTCCAAACAGCTCTGTGGTGAAATATTGCAAAGTCTGCTTAAGATCTGCAAAAGACACGTCCTTGTCTATATACAAGCCTTCTACCTGATGGAAAAAGCAGTGCGAACGTGCAGAAATAGCCTCATTTCTATAAACGCGTCCAGGAGAAATGGTTCTGATAGGCGGTTGATTGTTCTCCATATAACGCACCTGTACCGAAGAGGTATGGGTACGTAACAAGATGTCTGGATCGGTCTGAATAAAGAAGGTATCCTGCATGTCTCGTGCAGGGTGATATTCTGGCAAGTTCAACGCAGTAAAGTTGTGCCAATCGTCCTCGATCTCAGGGCCTTCGGATACGTTGAAACCGATTCGAGAAAAAATCTCAATAATACGGTTCTTTACAATGGAAATTGGATGTCTTGACCCAACATGCAAAGGATTCCCCGGACGACTCAAATCACCAAATTGCCCTTGAACAGTGGCCTGAGAATCCATGGAGTTCTTGAGCTCCTGCATTTTCTCATCGGCGGCTTGGCGCAGGGCATTTATGGCCTGACCTAGATCGCGCTTCTGCTCTGCAGAAACCTCCTTTAAATCGGCATACAAGCCTCGGAGGATTCCCTTCTTACCCAAGAATTTAATACGGAAGGCTTCTAGCTCTTCTGCGGTCTCGGTAGCAAATCCTTTTACCTCGTCTATGTATTTATTGATTTCGTCTTGCATCACTAATCTTCTTTGCAGAGGGCAAATTTAAAATTTTCCTGTGGATAAGCCTCGCTTATTCAATGACTTCTTTTTCTAGAAAGTACTGTACTATGGCTTCTTTCATGAGCACGGATTGCTCCCCGGCCTTTAAAGGGGGTAAAGGCGTGACTACTTCATAATGCGGCCAGCCGTCTTCGTCTTGATAGTCGAAACGGTAATAGCCGTAAGGTTCCAACAAGCGGCATATGGCAATATGCATCAGATTGACCTTGTCGTCCTTTTTAAAGCGACGATCGAACTGTCCAAACTCCTGCAGCCCTATCAGGTATATGATCGCATCAAGATCTAAGGGAGCCCCATCGGCAAATCGTTTGCTGATCAATTCTGTGACGGCTTCCCAGCGGGCCTTAAGTTGTGGATCTCTAGACATACGGCTTTTAAAGCAACAAAGATAAGGCTCCCAGCGTTTGATTTGTATATTTATCGCAAATTAGCAACATGAATAGCTTGGATTTAGCCCTAGTGGTTATTATAGGTCTGGCAGCCTGGGGTGGCTGGAAAAAGGGCCTTTTTGTAGAAGTCGCTTCTCTTATAGGAGTTGTTGCCGGAGTTTTTGGAGCCATCTATTTCTCTGGGTATGCAGGAAACTGGTTAGAGAATTCGGTCGACTGGGAACAGAAATACATCAACCTGTCGGCTTTTGCCATCACTTTTCTGGTGATTGTAGTAGCGGTTCAAATGGCAGGTAAAATGCTAACCAAGATCGCAGATTTTGCTGCTATTGGTATCTTAAATAAACTTTTAGGCGCTGCTTTTGGTGGTCTTAAAATGGTCTTTATTGTCAGTGTTGCCCTAATGTGGTTCAACGACTGGGGAATGTCTGGTTTTATTCTTTCTGAGGAGCGCAAGGAGGAATCTGTACTCTACGCCCAAATTGAGCCCATAGCTCCTGCCATACTACCCGATCTTATCGAAGACGCTAAAGAAATTATAGACGAGACCAAGGAAGATCTCCGTTTAAACGAGGAGAATTAAAGCTCCTTTAGGGCACTGGCGCTTACCCAACCGTCCTTACCGTTGCTGAGTTTGATGCGCAGCCAGTCTCCATCTTGATCGATGATCTCTAATTTAGTGCCCGCGTGAAGCTGGAAAGCTACTGTCCCACTGTTCTTTGGAGCTTCCCGCACATCCATAGTGTCGGAAAACACAATAGCAGAACGCTCATTTATCTCATCCGCAGCACTCAAATAAGCCGCAGTGATACTAAAAAGCACCAGGCCAAATAGTACTAAAGATCCAACGAACAAGATCCGCTTTCTAACCGTAGTGGCAGAGAAATAGTAGCCTAGAAAGCTCAAAACTCCTGCTATCAAAAGACCAATAGAAAGCCAGGCCCAAAGGTTGCTGTCCATACTACCAATAGTACCGTCATAAAACCGAGTAAATACCGTTTTCGGCAAAGGCTCTATCACATCGATACGCAAATTTTGAGCAAAGACCAGATTGTTCTTCACCTCTTTATCTGTAGGGTCCAATTGCAAGGCCTTCTCGTAATAGTAGATACTCGGAGCTACCTCACCCAGCTTGTAATAAGCGTTTCCAAGGTTAAAATAAACCGCTTTAGAATGCTGGCCCTTATCTAATATGGCCTTCCAATCAGCTATGGCCTCTTGGAATGCGTCGGCTTTATAATGCTCTTTCCCCGATTCGAACAATGCATCAGCATCTTGCGCCTGCACAGACGCCACCAAAGCCATTAATAAGATCAATAACAACTTCTTCATTACAATTGTTTGTCGAGTTGGGTTACTACTTGTGTGGCCTTTTCATAATCGGCGGCAACATTGGTACTTATTCCTGACGCGTATCGGGCCAATTCACAGCTCTTTAAAAGCCCAATGAAATTAGTTTTTGCATCTTCTTCCGCCCCTTTTTCATCTAACATCTGAGCAATTTTTTCCTTGCTCATCTCTGTAGTTTCAATACGCAATTTGGCTCTTAGGTAATTGTGTAAGGCACGCTCTAAGGACTCATAGAACAATGCAGGTTGCCCCAGGTTCTTTTTGGCCTCAGAAAGGTATTTCTTAACCAATTTATCTGCTTTGCGTTTGCGTTGCCCTTCTGCGTCTGCTAAGCGTTCTTTGCGTTTTCTACCCGCTACTATAAAGATCGGGATAAGCAGTAAAGGCCCGCCCATTAATGACCAATACAGCGGCGACTTAAAGAACTGGGAAGAAGCTATCGGTTTTAAAGAAGATTTGAGTTTAATGTATTTGAACTGATCTCCCGTTTGTATGATGTTTTTGGGCCCTCCAGAATTTGTATTGTTCTCTGTGGATGCAGTCTCTGTAGACACAGGACCATTTTCCACGGTGATCACCGTACCATCAGAAACAATGGTCTTATAAGTTTCTGTAGCCAGGTCAAAATACGAGAATCTAAGCGGCTGTATCGGGTAGGTTCCCTTAAACTGCGGCACTACAGTATATACCGTAGCTATGGAACCACTCATGCCATTGCTAGTGGTCTTTACATTGTCTTCTCGCTTCGGATCGTATACCTCCAAGGAACTTGGCAAGGTCAATTCCGGTAAATTAAAGAGCTTTAGGTTTCCATCGCCTTCCGCTTGCACACGTATCTCTAAGGATTCATTAGCATCTACTTGATTACGCGAAGCGCTGATGTTGAATTTAAAATCGCCCACAGCACCCGTAAAATTGACTGGTTTACCTTGCTCTGGCAAAGGCTTTACGTCTATGGTCAAGTTTCCGGCAGCTACAGTTTGGTTAACCGTTGTGGTTAAGCGGCGGCCAAAGAAGTCGCGTTTATTGCTCAATACCTCAACCGGAACATCCAATACCAAAGGTTCAATATTGAGTTCTCCTGTTTTCTGCGGATACAAGATAGCCGTCTTCAAGATCACATATCGGTAGTCACGGCCTCTGAACTTGCCCTCGAAAACACGCCGCTGCCGGTTCTCTTTGATCTGACTCCAGAAATCTGCATACTTAGGAATATCTATCTCTCTCCAAGCTCGCGTTACACTGACATCCTCAGAAACATAGAGCTTATAGGTTACCGTGATGGCTTCGTTGAGATAGGGGTCACGTTTAGAGACCTCGGCTACCAAATGCACGTTCTCACTGGCTACGTATTCTGCGTTATTGCCGTCTTTAGGAACATCTACCGCAGCGGTCACCTCTATCTTTAGCGGCAAGGTCTTATAGATCTCTCCGTCTATCTCTACGGTGGCTTGTCCTATGGTAAAGTTCCCTCGAGACATGGGAGATAAAAAATAGCTAAAGGTCTTGGAGTAGGTCTTTTTCCCGTTGATATAGGTATTACTCACCGATTGATTCGGGCCACCAACCACACGGAAACCGTCAAAGTCTGGTGGACTGAAGTTATCGCCGTCCTGATTCATCTGAAAGTCGATACGTACGCGCTCATTGATGCCCAGCTTCTCTTTACTGGCAGAGGCATTGAACTGCACCTGTGCCCATCCGCTGAAACCGCAGAGCGCAACTAGCACCAATACTATCGATCTTAACTTCTTCATCTTACCAATCCTTGTTCGATTTTACTTTAGCGCCTTTCTTGTCTTTGACGTTCATTTTCTGCTGAACTTTCTGTTCTTCGTTATTCATGGCTTCCAGCAGGCTTTCTATCTGTTGTTTGGACAACTGTCCGGGTTGTAGTTTTTGTTGTTCTTGCTCTTGTGGCTGATCTGGTTTTTTAGGATCTCCCTGTTTTTCTTCTTCGTCTCCTTGTTCAGGTTTTTGCTCTTGATCCTTGTTTTGCTCTTGATTCTGCTCGTCTTTCTCTTCACCTTCTTCGCCCTCTTTATCTTCTTTGTCTTTCTCCTTCTCGTCCTTGTCGTCGTTATTATCGCCACCGCCGTTGTTCTGTTGCTCTTTTTCTAGCATCTCTTTGGCTAAGGCTAAATTGTAACGGGTCTCGTCGTCAGTAGGGTTGTTGCGTAAGGCATTTTTATAAGCTTCTACAGCCTCTTTATACATTTTGGCATTCATGAGCGTATTGCCCAAATTGTGAAAAGCTTTGTGTTTCTCACTTTTGGTATCGGCAACTTCTGCCGCTTGAACAAAGCGACGCATGGCCTCTTTATTCTTTTCTTTCTTATAATAAGCACTCCCTAAGTTGTACTTACTCGCCGTATTCTGCGGTTCTAACGAAATGGACTTTCTGTACAAGGCCTCGCCGCTTACAAACTCATCTTTATTGATTGCCACATCGGCATCTGCTCTAAAGGTCTGAGAAGTCTTTGCAAGGGTCTCAAGATCTTCCTGAGCCACTAAAGAACTGCTTAAACCAATACAGAGTATCAACATTATGAATTTAAACTGCTTCATCTTTATTCCTCCTTCTCGTTAAATAAATTCAAACCGCGCAACCACTGGGTCTTGCGCTCTAAGAACAAGATATCCAACAGCAAGAAAAACACTGCTGCCGCTAAGAACCATTGAAACTGATCCTTAAAATCTGCCACTTGTTGAGAATCAAAAGTGGTCTTGTCCAAATTGTTCAAGATCTCGTTCACGCCTTCTACCAATGCAGCCGTATTATTACCGTTCAAATAGGCTCCGCCAGAGGCTTCGGCGATATCTTTTAAGGTCTGCTCGTTGAGTTTGGTTCTTACGCGGTTTCCACTCTCGTCTCGCTTATATCGAATAAGCACTCCATCGCGTTTAATAGGTATCCAAGCTCCTTCTGCATCGTCTTTTCCTACACCAATGGTATAGATGGTAATGCCAGCTTTTGCAGCCTCACGAGCCATGGTCGTTGCCTCGCCTTCGTGATCTTCTCCATCGGAAACAATGAACAATACGCGATTGATCTGCTCCTCATCATTGTAATAGGTCTGCGCTAAATTGATCGCCTCATTAATCGCAGTTCCCTGAGAAGACACCATGTCGGTGTTCATGTTGCGCAAGAACATCTTGGCCGAGCCAAAATCCGTAGTAATGGGTAGCTGCGGAAAGGCGCTCCCTGCGTACCCAATGATCCCAACGCGATCTCCCGAAAGCGAATTGATCACCTCGCTGATAAGCTGTTTGGATTTCTCCAAACGATTTGGCGCAATATCTTCTGCCAACATACTCTTGGACACATCCAAGGCAAATACCAGATCAACGCCTTCGCGTTTTACCGTTTTGAATTCGGTTCCGACCTTCGGGTTGACCAAGGCAAACACCAAACTAACAAAAGCTAAGCCTAAAACAAGGGCCTTTAACCAAGTTTTAATACTAGAACGCTCCGGAGAAAGTCGGTCTAGCAAACTTGTATTTGCAAATTTCTGTTGTGTGCGCTTGCGCCAATACAGCACGCCAAGCAACAATACCAACAAAATTGGCACTACGCCTAACAAATAGAAATATGTCATTTCTTCCCACTGTACCATCAGACAAAACTTCTAAAAAGGGTGTAACGTAAAAGCACCTCGAGCAGCAAAATTCCAAAAGCCAAGAGCGTGAGGTTTCTGAACATCTCGCTATAGGTAGTGAATTTGAACTCCTCGATCTCGGTTCGCTCTAAAGTATTGATCTCGTCGTAAATCTCTTCCAAACGCGTGTTACTGGAAGCTCTAAAATATTTTCCTCCGGTCTCTGCAGCAATCTGCTTGAGCAAGTCCTCATCGATCTGAACCGGAGTCTTCCCGTAATGGAAATCTCCGTTGGACTTTTGCCCAATAGGCGACATGGCCAAGCCATTGGTTCCCAAACCTATGGTATAGACTTTAATGCTGAACTCCACCGCCAGTTCACTGGCTATCTTAGGATCGATAAAACCGGTATTGTTCACTCCATCGGTTAGCAAGATGATCACCTTGCTTTTGGCCTTGCTTTCTTTTAGGCGGTTAATGGCTGTTGCCAAGCCCATTCCAATGGCGGTGCCACCTTCAATGATTCGGTTGTAGCTTATATCTTTAAGCGAAGAGAGCACTATGGTCTTATCGCTGGTAAGTGGCGTTTTGGTGTAGCTCTCTCCGGCATACTCTACTAGGCCAATACGATCGTTTGGGCGCGCATTGATAAAGCGAGCAGCCACCTTTTTTAAAGCCTCTAAACGGTTTGGCTTTAGGTCTCGGGCCAGCATGCTTGCAGATACGTCTATGGCCATGACAATGTCTAACCCTTTGGTGGTCTTGGTTCTTGAATTTTCACTGTAGGTGCGAGGTCGGGCCATGGCAGTGATAAGAATCACCAAGGCTATTATCCGAAGTACAAATAATAGCGGCTTAAGTTTACCCAATAGATTCCCGCTAGCCTTAAACCCATCTAAACTAGACATGCGCAAGGAAGCCGTTTGCTTGTCGCGCTTCAAATAATACCAAACCCCTGCCGCCGGCACCAAAAGCAGGAGCCAGAACAGTTCTGGATTTACAAATTCAAAATTTAACGCGATCATTGTGGTTTTCCTATTTGAGGTTGTGTAATGTTAACTTCTAACTCTATGGAAGCAACTATGCGTTCTATCAATTGTTTGGCGTATGGATCGTCCTCTTCTGAAACAATGACAACCTGTTGAGAGGCTCCAGTTTGCCCAAAAAGATACATTTCGTAATTGAGCTTGCGTCCGAGTTTTCCGTTACCCTGAGTAGCATTGAAAGAGCCATAGGCCTTAACCCCTTTGATCCCTTTATCGGTTTCAAAACTCTCTTGCTTAACAAAGAGATTCTGAGCACCTTTTGCTTCAATATTCTTCAGTGCCGCTTCAATACCGGCATCCATATCTGGTTCTACAGGTTGTTTGTATTCGGTGGTGTTTACAGCGATGTAGAAATTGTCCACATAGCTTCCGTAAGAGAAGGAACTCATATCCTTGACGATCTCTATAGCCGAATCTGGTAGTACAATTTCTTTGCGCACCAAGATCTCTGGAGTTTCTATGATCACTGCCGGATCGCCATACTCGCTCAAATACCAAGTGGATTCTACCAGTTCTTTGGTAGGGTGACCAATGAGATTGTCTTTTAAGTAGTCAACTCCTAAAGTTGCCGCAAGAATTCCTGTGGTTATCACCAATACTCCAATTCCGGCCAGTGTGCCTATGATCCAGCGTTTTCTGAGCTGTTGTTTTCTGAGTTCTTCCTGATACTGTAAGTCCTCTAAAAGTTCTTCTTCTGTTGGTTCCGGAATGGCTTCTTTGGTCTGATTGACCACTTGTTCCAACTCTTGACGGTCTGCTGCTGCGATCTCCGGAGCTATCTGTTGCTTCGCAAATTTCACCAGATCCGCACGCTTTAGAATACTGTCTAAAGCCTTTATCATGTTGTCGCTAAAAGCAAAACTACCTGCATCCTTGTGCATTTGCAGTCGCGTTATAAGTTCTGCAGAGGTACTCTCAAGAGCTGCCGAATCAACTTCTCTATCCAAGTAGCGCTTCACGATCTCGGTAAGTGCCGAATAATAATCTTTAGAGCCCTTTTGCATGGCAAGCGGCGACTCATCCAATGCCTTTAAAGCCGCGATGGCCTCCTCATAAGGCGGAATAGCAGCTTCTGCCTCCGCTTTCTCTTTTTTCCGCTTTAAGAACCAATACAATCCACCACCAATGGCTGCAAGCAGGAGAACTATCCAGAGCCATTTGAGGTTGGCCGGACGTTCACCAACATCCATGCGTTCCCGAATATCGAACATCTTCTGCTTGGTGGTATCTACCACTACGTCGTCGATCTCAATGAGTAAGGAATCGGTAAAAAAGGCCTTCTCGCCTATAATAACGCGTTGTCTGGGTATCAAATACTGCCCGCTGTCAAACTGCGTGAGGCCGTATTCTCTTATCAAAGTTTGGCGCTGTTGATTATAGGCTGTGTCGATGGGGTAGGCCTCTATAACCTCCAACGGCAAGAAAGTCTGACCTTCTGGGAACTGAATAATGTCAGTTGTATCGGACTCTACAACCAAGCGGTAGCGCAGTTCCTCGCCTATCTTGATCTTAGTAGAATCTAATTCGGCGCGAACTTGTGCCTGCAATTGTGCTGCACACAATAGCGACAAGAGGGAGAATAATCGCCCAACCACTGAAATATTGTATATAAAAAGCCTTTTCAAGCTACGCTCTGTTTTTAAAATAGCCCAATAATTTCTTTACGTAACTCTCGTCTATTCGACAAGAGATCTGTCCGCTCCCGCTCTTTAAGAACACCTCTTGGAAGTAGTCCACACGTTCGCGGTAATAGCGGTTATAGTTTTTTCTCACCGATTTAGAACCGGTATTTACCAGCATGCTTTCGCCCGTTTCGCCATCTAGCATTTGTACCACCCCGAGGTTCGGAATATCTTCTTCTCGCGGATCGAATATGCGGATTCCTGTAAGGTCGTGCTTGCGCGCTACTAGCTTCACCGTCTCCTTGTACTGATCTGTCATAAAATCAGAAAGCACAAAGACAATGGCTTTCTTTTTCATCACATTGATCAGATATTTTAAAGCCTGATCCAGATCTGTACGTCTGCTTTTAGGTTCAAATTCTAAAAGCTCGCGAATGATTCGCAGTATGTGCGATTTTCCTTTTTTAGGCGGAATGAACAGTTCTATCTGATCCGAAAAAAGCAGTAGCCCTACCTTGTCGTTGTTCTGTAAGGCAGAAAAGGCCAAAGTAGCTGCGACCTCCGTGATGAATTCTTCTTTGAACTGCTCCTTGGTACCGAATAATTCAGATCCACTAACATCTACCAAAAGCATGAGGGTTAGCTCGCGTTCTTCTTCAAAGACCTTTACAAAGGGCTCGTTATAACGAGCAGTAACGTTCCAATCGATGTTACGTACATCGTCGCCGTATTGGTATTGACGCACCTCGCTAAAGGTCATACCACGCCCTTTGAAGGTAGAGTGATACTCTCCGCCAAAGATGTGGTCACTTAGGCGGCGCGTTTTGATCTCTATCTTCCGTACTTTCTTAAGAAGTGCTGCTGTATCCATTACTGTACTCTCTTGAGTTTGTCTTGGTTAGTAAGGTGCGCTTCTATGGTACTTCAATCTGATTGACAATCTTGTTGATGATGGCTACGGAGTCAATATTTTCTGCTTCAGCCTCGTAGGTGATCCCGATCCGGTGACGCAATACATCGTGAACCACTGCACGAACGTCTTCCGGAATCACATATCCTCTACGCTTAATAAAGGCATAGCATTTGGAGGCCATGGCCAAATTGATACTACCACGTGGCGAAGCTCCAAAGCCAATCAGCCCTTCTAGATCTGCCAATCCAAATTGCTTCGGATTTCTAGTAGCAAAGATGATGTCGAGTATGTATTTCTCGATCTTCTCATCCATATAAACTTCACGCACCGCTTGCTGAGCTCTTGTGATCTGTTCTATGGTCACCACTTGATTGACCTTTTCAAAAGCACCTTTTAAGTTGGCACGGATGATAAGTTGCTCTTCTGCTTGCTGCGGATAGTTGATTACCGTTTTTAACATGAAACGGTCTACTTGAGCCTCCGGAAGCGGATAAGTTCCTTCTTGCTCAATCGGGTTTTGTGTGGCCATGACCAAAAATGGTCTGTCCAACGGAAAGGTCTCGTCGCCGATGGTCACCTGCTTTTCTTGCATGGCTTCCAGTAAGGCCGATTGCACCTTGGCTGGTGCACGGTTTATCTCATCTGCCAAGACAAAGTTGGCAAAGATGGGTCCTTTCTTTATGCTAAAGTCGTTTTCTTTGATGTTGTAAATAAGGGTTCCGATAACGTCTGCCGGGAGCAGGTCTGGAGTAAACTGAATACGGCTAAAACTGCCGTGTACTGCCTGAGATAATGTATTAATGGCCAAGGTTTTAGCAAGACCAGGCACCCCTTCTAGTAAGATATGTCCTTGTCCTAAAAGGCCTATTAAAAGGCGCTCTATCATGTGCTTTTGCCCCACGATCACCTTGTTCATCTCTAAGGTTAGCAGGTCCACAAAGGCGCTCTCCTGTTCAATTTTTGCATTTAATGCTCCTATATCAACACTTGCCGTAGCTTGTTCCATAAATGCTGTTTTTATTGATTTTTTCTGATGGTAATTTTAGTAAGCGCAAATTGCCTATTTTCTGCGACAAGTCTTGTTAACAGTTGGTTAAAAGTTCTTGATAACATAAGGAGTGCTATGGCCTGAAAAATAAGCGTTTTTTATAAATTTTAAGACCTGCTTTTAAGAGGACAATAACGTTTAAATACAGGGTTTCAATTTTGCGCTTCCAGAAGTGTCTAAAAATGCATTATTTTCAATTACAAAATCGCCAAAATACATGAAGAATTCGATAGCCTTAATTACAGGTGCCACCTCGGGAATTGGACAAGCCACAGCCCGTCTTATGGCAAAAGAAGGGATAAAACTCATTTTGTGCGGACGAAGAGTAGAACGCCTTCAGCTTATAAGTCAGGAGCTCTCAGCGTACACCAATGTACACCAGTTGCAATTTGATGTACGAGATAAATCCGCAGTAAATAAAGCCATTGATAGCCTGCCAGAAGCGTTTAAGAATATTGACATTTTGGTCAATAACGCCGGGAATGCACACGGTTTGGACTACATACAAGAAGGCAGCAGCACCGATTGGGATGCCATGATGGATATCAACGTAAAAGGCCTATTGTATGTAACCCAAGCAATACTTCCAGGCATGCTGGAAAGAGAAAAAGGCCATATAATCAACATTGGTTCTACCGCTGGCAAAGAAGTATATCCCAAAGGAAACGTCTATTGCGCAAGTAAACATGCTGTCGATGCCATTAACCAAGGCATGCGCATGGACCTCAACGGAACTCCTATCCGTGTGGGAGCGGTAAACCCTGGGCTTGTGCAGACCGAATTCAGCGAAGTACGATTCAAAGGCGATTCAGAAAGGGCAGACCAAGTCTATAAAGGCTATACTCCTTTAAATCCAGAAGATGTTGCAGAGGCCATTTGGTTTGCAGTGACGCGTCCGCCGCATGTAAACATTGCAGATCTTACCATGATGTGTGTGGATCAGGCTTCGTCTATGATCGTAAATAAACAGGCCTAATATTATGATCAATAAACGGCTACTTGTCAAATACTTGCTCGCTCATAATGACGAGAGTAGTTTTTATGATAAGAAACGCCGCATTGATATTGGCTCAAAGGAAGGGAAAGCCAAATTTCTAAAGCATATCTGCGCGCTCAGCAATTCGAATCCGGCCAACAATTCCTATATCATAATTGGCGTAGAAGACGCTAACAATGAGATTGTTGGGGTGGATTTCTTTGACGATTCCAAGATCCAAAACCTGATCAATGCCTATTTGACCAATCCGCCGCAAATCCAATACGAGAATATCAACTTTCCAGATCTGGAAGATGGTAAGGTAGTTGGCTTGGTTACCATTCGCTCCATAAATGAGATCACCTCTTTGCGCAAGAATATTTGGAAGTATTGGGGCGGTACCGTGTTCTTTAGAGAAGGCAGTATTTCTAAACCTCAGGCCTTTGATATTGAATTAGTAGATCACAATTCAGAAATTGTTGCAGCCATTGAGCAGCACGCCAGAAACAATATTGAACTTACCTTAGACGGGGTGATCGATTTTATCAATAACCGGCACGCCGATATGCCTTCTCACTACAAGGTCTTTAAAGAATTATTCGTGCTTTGCTGGGCAGGACATACCAAGCAAGTCAAAGATGAAACCTATTACTCCCGAGTAGATATAGAGCTGATCAACGAACAAAAACGTTTGTTCTATTCGGCGCTAGATGAAGTCAGCATAAAATACAATGACGATTTTTTCAAGATCGTGGAATATGTGAGCTTGGGGTTGAACAATCAGACCAAATACTACCCTTTAGAGGAGGTTCTTATAAAATTTGAAGACAACGGCTCCTACACTATCGAGACCCAATTACTTTTTGACCCTCCGCAGTTTGATAAAAAGACCTTGCATCATTTTTACAACGCTAACAATGCCCTTTTGGAAAAGCTGAAAAAGGAAATTCCATTGACCAAAATGGAGATTCAGGATATACGGAATTTACCTAACACTTATTTGATCTGTTATCTCAACGATTTTCCAGACGCAAAAGACAAGCTGGTAGAAGCCAAACCTTTTTTGAAAGCCTACAGTAAAGGGATCTATGACTCCTACAGGGAATGTGTTCGCATTTTGCGGAAATTAAAATACAATTAAAGAAATAAGGGTAGTCTGTAACAAAATCCGATGATCTGCACTAATCTATCGGAAGCGGGATATAGTAAAGGAAACTTAATCTTATTAAATCCCTAAATTCCTATCTTTAACCATCAACATTAAACATTATCTACCTATGGGCCTTTTTGACAAGATTAGAGAGAAACTCAGCAACGAATTCATCGACATTGTTGAGTGGCTGGATTATACGGACGACACCATCTGTCACCGTTTTGAACGCTACCAGAATGAAATAAAGAACGGTGCACAACTCATAGTGCGAGAAGGGCAAATGGCGGTCTTTATTAACGAAGGAGAACTGGCCGATGTATTCGAACCAGGAACCTACACGCTAAACACAGAGAACTTACCTATACTCGCTACTTTAAAAGGATGGAAATACGGATTCAATAGTCCGTTCAAGGCCGAGGTTTACTTTGTGAATACCCACCTTTTCACCGACGAGAAATGGGGTACTAAAAACCCGATCACACTTAACGATGATCGCTTCGGATTGGTGGAGATCCGCGCCTTTGGAACCTACGCCTTTAAGATCAGTGATCCCGATAAATTCATAGTAGACATTGTTGGAACAGACAACAATTTTACCAACTTCGAGATCAACGAACATCTAAAAAGTCTTATCGCAACGCGCTTTACCGACACCATTGGAGAAGCCAACTTACCCATAGAACTCTACGCAGCCAATTCCACAGAATTGAGTGAGACCTGTCAAGAGGTTATGCAACCAGAATTTGCAAGTGTTGGTATTTCTTTGGAGAAATTCTTTATCGAGAATGTCTCCATGCCAGAAGACCTTAAAAAGGAGATCTTCGAATACAGCCGCATTGACAAATTGGACCTGGACAAATTGGCCAAATTCAAAGCCGCTAAAGCCATTGAGGCGGCAGCCGCCAATGAAGGCGGAACTGCCGGCGCCGGAATGGGCATGGGTATGGGATTCGTATTGGCCCAACAAATGGGAGGCCTTATGGGTGGAGCAGGACAAGCTACAGCGCCTGCAGCGGCTCCCACAGGAGCCGTGCCGCCGCCAATGCCAACAGCAGTACAATACTATTACGCCTACAATGGTCAACAAGCGGGCCCAGTTAGTTTTGAACAGTTGCGCGCCCTTTTTGCCAACAGGACAGTAAACAAGGATTCCTTGGTTTGGAAGCAAGGCATGAGCGACTGGGCACCACTAAAGGATGTAGAAGAACTCAAAGCCTTTTTAGGAGGAGCGACCCCACCGCCACTGCCTGCTTAATCTCAGAACCCACATAAGCGATGGAGGCTGCACAGCCCAAGTCTAAATCAGAATTAAAGAAGGCCTGCATCAATTGCGGGGCGGAACTCCTATATGCGCCTGGAACAACCGAGTTGCAGTGTGAATACTGTGGTCACAGCGAAACCATTACAGCTGCTACAAATAGTTTCGAAGAATTGGAGCTTCGGCCCTATTTGGAGGAGCTTGGGCATCTTTCACACAGCGAGGTCATCTCACTAATTCAATGCAAGAACTGTGGTGCAAACCAGCACATAGAGGAGAATTATAAGTCCCTGCATTGTGTGTATTGCAGCATGCCGCTCATTATTGAAGATCAGCAGAAGGAAGCGTGGATCTTACCTGGAGCTCTCGTTCCTTTTCAATTGACCAAGGAAAAGGCACATTCCATATTCAAATCTTGGGTCAAAAAGCTGTGGTTTGCTCCGAATAAGCTCAAAAAAGCAGCGCTAGATCCGCAGTTCACCAAAGGCCTATATGTTCCCTATTGGACCTTTGATGCCCAACTTTACGCGACCTATACCGGACAACGCGGAGACTACTATTATGTGTCCGTGCCCTATACGACCACCGTAAACGGAAAAACGGTTACCAGGATGCGTCAGGAACGCAGAACACGTTGGACTCCGGCAAGCGGGAGCATTTCTGGTTTTGTAGACGATACCTTGATCAAAGCTTCGGAACAAAAATCTGGGCGAATCCCTAGTAAGATCGCCCGCTGGAATTTAAAGGAGCTCAAACCCTTTGACAGTTCCTTTTTGGCCGGATTTGTGACAGAGAAGTATACCATACCACTCAAAGAAGGACATATAGAATCCAACAAGGAGGCTAAACGCATCGCCCACCGTTGGGTATGCAGAGATATGGGTGGAGATACCCAGCGTGTTTCATCCCTAAACATGAAACTCACAGACGAGACCTTTAAGCATATTCTGCTGCCCATCTATATCAGCGCATATAGTTTTAAAGGCAAACAATACAACTTCTTTGTCAACGGACAGACAGGAGCGCTCTCTGGCCAACGCCCGTATTCCTTCTGGAAGATCTTTTTCTTGGTGGTGGGCATCATTGCAGCCATTGTGTTGATCATCTTTTTAATAGATCTGGCAGACAAGCAACAATGAAAACCTACGCAATAGGCGACATACATGGCGGTTTAAAAGCACTTGAGCAACTCTTGGATCGTATTCCAATTGCTGCGGAAGACACCCTGGTCTTCTTAGGCGATTATGTGGATGGCTGGAGCGATGCAGCCAATACCGTAGAGTTTCTCATTGAAATTGCCAAAAAACAGCACTGTGTATTTATTCGAGGAAATCACGATTATTTGCTCTCCCAGCATTTAAAGGTACACTCAAACAACCCTTTATGGTTGGCTTCCGGAGGCGAAATGACCAAAGCCAATTACAGCGACAAATGCGCAGCATATAAAGCGAGACATATTGAATTTCTAGACCAATTGGTCAACTATTGGATCGATAAAAACAATAGACTCTTTGTACATGCCGGGTTTACCAACCCGCATGGGCCTCAGCATGAGTACTATCCTAATATGGTCTATTGGGATAGAACACTTTGGGAAATGGCTTGCGGGCTCGACCCCAAAATGCCCGTGGAGCATCCGCGGTATCCTAAAAGATTGACCCTTTTTAAAGAGATCTATATTGGACATACTCCTGTTACCAAAATTGGAGAAAGCGAGGTGGTCAACTGTGCCAACGTTTGGAATATCGATACGGCAGCGGCATATAAAGGCCCATTAACCGCAATTGATGTTGCCACCAAAACCATCTACCAGAGCGATCCGGTTTGGCAACTTTACCCCGATGAATCGGGAAGAAACTAATTTTAGAGCTCTCAAGTAACAAAAAAGCCCAAGCCGACCGTGGAGGCAGCAAGGGCCATATTCTTTGAAAAATCTCTTCTATCCATAAACCGTTAATTGGTCTATGAAAATACTAAATCAATCTAATTTAGCCGGAACCTAAAGGTCGAACTTAATACCTTGGGCTAATGGAAGATCTGTAGTATAATTTATAGTATTGGTCTGTCTGCGCATGTAAATTTTCCAGGCATCAGAACCAGACTCACGTCCGCCTCCGGTCTCTTTCTCACCTCCGAATGCACCACCGATCTCGGCTCCAGAAGTGCCGATATTCACATTGGCAATTCCGCAGTCAGAACCTGCATGAGATAAGAAACGCTCTGCTTCTCGCAAGTTGTTGGTCATGATGGCAGAAGACAAGCCTTGAGCCACACCGTTTTGAACTTCAATAGCGTTTTCAACATCGCCAGAATACTTTAATAAGTATAATACAGGAGCGAAAGTTTCGTGCTGAACGATCTCAAAGGAGTTGTCCGCCTCTGCAATGGCTGGTTTTACGTAACAACCGCTTTCGTAACCTTCTCCTTCTAGAACTCCGCCAGGAACAACAATGTTTCCACCTTCTTCAACTACTTTGTCCAAGGCTTTCTGATACATCGCAACCGCATCAGTATCGATAAGTGGTCCTACGTGGTTGTTTTCGTCTAAAGGATTCCCAATGCGCAACTGCTTGTAAGCATCTACTACCGCATTCTTAACTTGATCGTAAATGCTCTCGTGAATGATCAATCTGCGTGTAGAGGTACAACGTTGTCCCGCAGTACCTACAGCACCAAAAACAGCACCGATCACAGTCATTTTAATGTCTGCATCCGGAGTAACAATAATAGCGTTGTTTCCACCTAGCTCAAGAAGTGACTTCCCTAAGCGAGCTCCAACAGTCTGGGCTACTATTTTCCCCATACGAGTAGAACCTGTTGCAGATATAAGAGGTACTCGTGTATCTGTGGTCATGAATTCACCAACCTTATAGTCTCCATTGATCAAACAAGAAATTCCTTCTGGAAGACCATTCTCTTTGAATACACGTGCTGCGATCTTTTGGCAAGCAACTCCACAAAGTGGCGCCTTTTCAGACGGCTTCCAAACACATATATCGCCACAAATCCAAGCCAAGGCTGTGTTCCAAGACCAAACGGCGACTGGGAAGTTAAAAGCAGAGATGATCCCAACCACTCCAAGTGGATGGTATTGCTCATACATGCGGTGTCCTGGGCGCTCGGAATGCATGGTGAGTCCGTGCAATTGTCGCGAAAGTCCAACTGCGAAATCGCAGATATCAATCATTTCTTGAACCTCACCCAAACCTTCTTGGTACGATTTACCCATTTCATAAGAAACAAGCTTTCCGAGAGGCTCTTTTAAACGACGAAGTTCCTCACCAAATTGGCGTACCACTTCTCCACGCTGCGGAGCTGGCATAACTCTCCAACTTTTAAAAGCTGAGGTAGCAGCTTGCATTACTTTTTCGTAGTCTGATTTGGTGGTGGTGGTCACCTTACCGATCAACTGACCATCTACCGGAGAATACGAAGCGATCTCGTCTCCAGAAGAGAACCACTCAGATCCTGTTGATGTTCCTTGATTAACCGCCTCAAGACCAAGTTCTTTAAGGGCTTTGTCCATTCCAAAGGACGTTGCAACTGCTTTCATCTATTTAATAATTTTATTATTGTGGCAATCAAGCAAATAAAAATTATCTGCATAGATCAACCGCTTCGCTTTCACACAAAAAATTTAATTATTACTGTAGGTTTACTAACAATTAAATTTGTTTGTGTTCATTTCATATTAATTATAAATTTTGACAATAAAATTGTGCTGCGAAGGTAGGCATTCGCAAACGATTTCGCCAAATTCTACAACGGAAGATTAATCTGCTGTGAAACGGGGATCAGATTCCATTTGATGCCCACAATTATCGCAGGTTCTTAAGGTCTCTGAATTGTAGTATTCTTTAAAATGTGGTAAGAAGTCCTTTTCTATATCGTGCAACTCAAAATAGACTTCGTGAAGTTTGTGGTTGCAGTTGTCGCAGAACCACAAGAGGCCATCGGTGTAACCTTGCCCGGCGCGTTTGCGCTCTATGACCAAACCTATAGAACCTTCTTTACGGACAGGAGAGTGCGGTGTTTTAGCAGGATGTAAATACATATCCCCAGGACCCAAAGGCATCACTTTGCGCTCACCGTTGTCTTGAACGATAACCTCGATCTCTCCTTCTAATTGATAGAAGAGCTCTTCAGTTTCGTTGTAGTGGTAATCCTTCCTCGCGTTAGGACCCGCCACAACCATAACGATATAATCATCAGCATCGACGTAAAGGTTTTTATTGCCTACGGGAGGTTTGAGAAGTTCGCGATTCTCTTCCAACCAGGTGTTCAGATTAAAGGGTTTTGCAATTGCCATATCGCCGTATAATTAGTGAAAATCTAAGGTACGGCGATTCTGGCGAATATAAAAGTGCGTGACTAAGCGTAAAGTTATTCCGAATAGAATAGGTGTGTAAAGTAATAGGTTCCTCTAAAGTCTTGCATAACACCAAATCCGCTGTGGGTGTAATCGCCTTCGATCACATTGCGGTGGGTTTGGCTGTTCAGCCATGCATTGACAACATCTTCTGCAGATCGATATCCTCTAGCTACATTCTCTCCGACGCGAAGAGCGCCTTCACTCAATAGGGCTTGAGAACGTTGTGCATAACCGTCGTGGCTAATGCGCTCTTTATCGATCATGTACTCGGTGTGCATCACCGCATAAGCTGTTGCCGTTCTACGGTCGAGCTTAATTGGTTCTAGATTTAAGGTACTGCGATGCGCGTTCACCAAGGATAGGATTTCATTTGCCATGGTCCAATCGGTTTTATTGGCCAAGTTAAGGTCTACTGAAAAGTTTGATTCTGGCTCCACAGGGATGTCATCCTTGGAGCAGGAAGTGGCCACGAATAGCAGGACCACTGCCATGAGGCTGGTTCTAAGTAGGTTCATAATACGGGGACATCAAATTTGGGACATGATGTTGAGCCAAATATAGAAAAAAAATACTAATTATTGCATTTCAGCTAATTTTTATGCATTTCATCGATATTTTGTGTAAGGTTTTAAGGTGTTTTTCCTACACGGTTGATTTTTAAGCTTCCCAATAACTGTGGGCATTTTGACGTATATTAGTAGGTGAAAAAACGCTTAGATCATGATCCGAAAATTTTTTGCAGTTTTAACATTTTCCGCACTGATTTCTTGTGGGAATAATGCCGATTCGACTCAGAATCAGACCTCCGAAGCAACAAAAACAAGCACTGAACAACCCACTTTTGGTATAGTTATCCACGGAGGTGCAGGCACTATTTTAAAGAAGAATATGACCGATTCTTTAGAAACTGCTTACAAGGAAATACTCGAAAAAGCGATTCGCGTTGGGCATAAAATATTGGAAGATGGTGGAGATGCTATGGATGCGGTAACTGCTACTATCAATGTCATGGAAGATTCTCCGCTTTTCAATGCCGGCAAGGGAGCGGTCTTCACGCACGAAGAGACCAACGAACTAGACGCCTCTGTAATGGATGGCAAAACCTTGAATGCCGGGGCGGTTGCTGGAGTCACTCGCATTAAAAATCCAATCGATCTGGCGCGAGAGGTGATGGACAATTCAGATCATGTGATGTTAGCCGGTAAGGGCGCAGAGATCTTTGCAGAGACTCGCGGGATCGCACTGGTTGATCCGGAGTATTTTTTTACCGAAAGACGCTACAACAGTCTGCTCAGAATCAAAGAGCAGCAAAAGACACAGTTGGATCACGACGAAAAAACAGCCTTTGTAGACCCCTTTATTAAAGATTCCAAATTTGGAACAGTTGGCTGTGCTGCCTTAGACAAGAACGGAAATCTTGCTGCGGGAACATCTACCGGAGGTATGACCAACAAGCGCTGGAACCGTATAGGCGATGCGCCGATAATCGGGGCTGGAACCTATGCCAATAATGCTTCTTGTGCCGTTTCTTCTACCGGTTGGGGCGAATACTTTATACGTGCAATGGTGGCACACGATATCTCTGCCCTAATGGAATACAAAGGCATGAGTGTACAAGATGCGGCCAGAACCGTTATTCACGATAAAGTGGGTGGCTTAGGTGGCGATGGAGGCATTGTCGCCATAGACAAAGACGGCAACGTCGCTATGGAATTCAACACTGCCGGTATGTATCGAGCCCATATGAATGCCAATGGGGATCTGGTTATTGGAATCTACGAAAATCAACAATAGCCTTGGAACTCAACAAACCCTACTATGCCGTTATCTTTAGCAGTTATCAAACCGATGATCTAAAGGGATATTCGGCCACAGCACAACTCATGGAGGAGCTCGCAGCCCAACAAGCAGGTTATCTAGGAATAGAAAGCGCCCGCAGCGGTTTAGGTATTACTGTTAGCTATTGGGACAGCTTGGAGGCCATAGCAAAATGGAAACAACAAGCAGATCACCTCTTAGCGCAAAAAATGGGCAGGAACCAATGGTATTCTAGCTATAAAGTACGGATCTGTAAGGTAGAAAGGGAGTACAATTTTACTGCAGATTAAACCCAAGTCTGTTAAAATCTTCCCAAATTCAAATCCGCAGCATACGCAATTAAAAAAAGCTGCGTTATTTAAGTGTCTTCAACCACCAACGCGCCTTATTCCGAAGGCCTTACAGTTTAACTTCAGGAATTTACTAGCCCTTTTGGGCTTAGATTTTTTGTACCTTTAATTACTGACGTTAAACCATCGCCGACTATGAAGTCATTATTCCGCGCGAGTCTCGTTTTATTACTACTCGCAACTGCCTGTAAGCCCAAATCAACACAAGACGATCAACTTTTTCAATACCGGGACTACCTATCCTATCACACGCAAGGGGTGCGCTCTGTGCATGCACCCATAGTCCTTGACTTTATAAGGCCGCTAGCCAACTTCGATGCAGAGGCCCAGCTTCCTGCCAGTAGTTTTAAAATAAGACCAAGCGTAGCGGGTACACTTAAGATCAGTAATGGACGTTCCTTGATCTTTACGCCCAATGAAGCTTTAAAGGCCGATACTGAATATTCGGTTACCGTAAATCTGACTGATTTTCTAGAGGATCTTCCCACGGACAAACGTCAATTTACCTTCTCCTTTAAAACCATAGCACCCAATTTCAAAGTAGACCTCGGGCAATTACAGTCTTATAACAAGAGCTATCAATTTTTACAAGGTAGCATTCAGGCGGCCGATGGTCTTTATTTGAATCAAGCCCGCGAACTGGTCAGTGCAAGTCAAAGTGGAGCACAGCTCGCAGTTAAGTGGGACTCGCTTGGCGGTCCAAATAAATACTACAGCTTTGTGATTGACAGCATAGCGCGTGCTGAAAACGACAGCGAGATCCAAATCCGTTGGGATGGAAAGGCGATCGGAGCAGACAATAAGGGTACAGCCCCTTTTATAATCCCTGGAAGAAACAATTTCACCGTTTTGGACGTAAATACTTCGGAGGCGCCCAGTACCAGACTCACCATAAACTTCTCCGATCCTGTCGATCCAGATCAAGATTTTAGAGGTTTAGTGAATTTAGGAGGTAACGATAATTTACGGTTTGAGGCAGATGGCAATTCGCTGCTGATCTATCCTGCAAGTCGCCCGCAAGGCGATTTGGATCTTGTAGTCTTTGCCGGGCTTAAGAACACCGATGGCTACGCTTTAAAGAACTCTTATTCCGACACGGTCACTTTTGATCCCTTAAAGCCACAAGTCAATTTGCTCTCTAAGGGAACAATCATCCCGAATGCGAAGAACAATCCCATTTATTTTGAAACGGTTAACCTGGCCCAAATAGATGTAAGAGTCGTAGAGATCTTTCAAGACAACCTCTTACAATTCCTGCAAGAAAGTTCTCTGAACAATTCCAGCGATTACTACCTGCGACGCGTAGGCAGACGTGTGGCCAAAAAAACGCTACAGCTGGTAGATACCAATATAGTGAGCGCAAACAGTTGGAAAGCGCACGCTTTAGATCTGACAGAACTCTTCGATGCCAGCCCCGGAAGCGTCTACAGAGTAGAATTCAGTTTTAAGCCAGAATACAGTCTATTTGCATGTGAGACCATTTTAGCAGGAGAAGAAAACGAGTACGAAGATGAATATTACGGAGATTACACAAGTGACAGCGATCTGGAAAGTGCCGACGAAGATGCCCTAGAATCCCGTTATTGGGACAACGAGATCTACCGCTGGCGATCTTACAATTACAATTGGCAAGAAAGAGATAATCCTTGCCATCCGGCTTACTACAATGAAGACCGAATTGTGCAGTCCAATTTAATGGCTTCAGACTTAGGAATAACCGTAAAGGCAGGTAACAACGGAACCTATCACGTCTTTACCAACAATCTTATCAGCTCCGAGCCTATGGGCGGAGTCAAGGTCTCTCTTTACAACTATCAGCAGCAAGTCATTGCCAGTCGCACAACGAATGCACAAGGACAAATTGTGTTCGACACCGACAATAAGGCCGCCTTTGTAGTAGCGCAAAAAGCAGCTAACTACGCCTATGCACGCATAGACGATGGCATGGCTCTTTCTCTATCTAAATTTGATGTGTCGGGAGGACAAGTGCAACAAGGCCTTAAAGGATTTTTATATTCCGAACGTGGCGTACATCGCCCAGGAGATAGCATTCACCTAACCTTTGTTCTGAATGATGCGGCCAATCCCTTGCCAGAAGATCATCCTGTAAAACTTGAGCTCATAGATGCCCGAGGAAAACTAGTGGAGCGTCGGGTTGTTCGTGGAAGCGTAGACGGCTTTTACTATTTTCCACTGACTACAGCTGCAGAGGCACCAACAGGAAATTGGAATGCCACGGTTAGAGTAGGTGGCGCGAGTTTTGGCAAGACTTTGAGAGTGGCTACAATTAAACCCAATCGCTTAAAAGTACAATTGGAGTTTGAGAAGGCTGTTTTAGAGGCCGGCGGCCCCATTTCCGGAACCTTGAAAAGCACCTGGTTGCATGGGGCGCCAGCGCGTAATTTAAAAGCCAATGTCTCTTTGACCTTAGCAGAATCTTCTTCGCCTTTTAAAGATTTTACCAATTTTGACTTTAATGACCCGGTGCGGACTTTTTCTACTTCGGAGTTTAACTTTTTAGATGCGGACCTCAATAGCGAAGGCGCCTTTAATTTTAAAGAACAACTGCAACTAAGTGATAAGGCCCCAGGAATGTTACAAGCGTCTTTTGTGACCAAAGTGTACGAAGGCGGCGGCGATTTCTCTATAGATGTGATTAACAAACCCCTTGCGCCTTATGCACATTTTGTCGGGCTGAAGTCTCCTAAATTAGGACGTTATGAATCTTTTGAAACCCAGCGAGACCATCGGTTCGAACTTGTCACAGTAGACGCACAAGGAAAAGCCTCTGGCAACAGAAAGCTCACCGTTGAGGTTTTTGAGATCTCTTGGCGATGGTGGTGGAACCGCGGACGGGATAATTTGTCTCGATACGAGAACAGCAGCGTTTACAGACCTGTAAAAACCTTTGAGGTCACCACGGGTAGTAATGGAAAAGGAAGCTTTGATCTCAATATTCCCGACGAGCAGCGAGGCCGATATTTAATTCGTGTCAAAGACCCAGTTTCTGGCCATGCAACGGGAATTACAACCTATTTCTTTAAAGATTGGTGGCAAACCGGACAAGCTGGCTCCGAGAGTGCTAAAATGCTCCTTTTTTCATCAGACAAAGACACTTACAATGTCGGTGAACAAGCACAGATCCGGTTCCCTTCGAGTGCAGGTAGCACGGCGCTGATCAGTGTAGAAAATGGCACAGAGGTATTGCATTATCAGTGGGTTAGTACACAGCAAGGCAATACGGAGCTTTCTTTAGACATTACTCCAGAGATGGCTCCAAATGTGTATATCAACATCAGTTTATTGCAACCGCACGAGCGAACCAAAAACGACCTGCCCATGCGACTCTACGGGGTGGTTCCTATAATGGTAAACAATCCGAAGACCGAGCTGTCTCCGCAACTTCAAATCCCCTCTGAATTGAAGCCAGAAACAGACTATCAGGTAACAGTATCTGAATCCAACGGAAAAGCTATGACCTATACCCTAGCGGTAGTAGACGAAGGCCTTTTGGATCTCACCAGATTCAGCACGCCAGATATTCACAAAGCTTTTTACGCCCGACAAGCCTTAGGGGTTAAGACCTTTGATATCTACGATCTGGTGATGGGGGCCTTCTCTACTCAGGTTGACAATATCTATGCAGTAGGTGGTGGCGATGCCGCAGCGGGAGCCAAGAACAGAAAAGCAGACCGCTTTAAACCTGTGGTAAGTTATCTGGGGCCCTTTAAATTAGCCCCCGGGCAGTCTGCCACACATACCTTGACCATGCCCAATTACATAGGGTCTGTAAAAACCATGGTAGTTGCCGGAGACAATAAAACTCAGGCCTATGGTAAGACAGAAGTGGTCACACCAGTGCGCACTCCGCTGATGGTCTTGGCCTCAGTGCCTAGAAAGCTTTCTCCAGGTGAGAAACTCACTCTACCTGTAACTGTCTTTGCTATGGATCCAAAGGTAAAACAAGCACAAGTGCGCATAGAGACCTCCTCCGGATTAAAACCAACGGGAAGTACTACAAAGACGGTTCGTTTTGATAGCCCAGGGGAACAGATCGTGAACTTTGAATACGAGATCCAAGCCAGCGATGCAGTACAAAACATTAAAGTCCTGGCTCAAAGCGGAAGCCATAAGGCGTCTTACCCCTTGGAGATCGATATTTACAATCCGAATCCCATCAGCAGAACATCTAAAACCTATACGTTAGAAGCGGGAACCCAGAACCAGATCGACTTTGCAACCTTCGGGACCGCAGGGACGAACAAGGCGACTCTAGAATTGTCTACCATTCCTCCTATGGATCTGGAAAAGCGTTTGGATTATTTGATCCAATATCCACATGGCTGTGTGGAACAAACAACCTCGGGTGCCTTTCCGCAACTCTATCTCAAAGATCTGGTTGCCCTAAGTTCAACACAAGCGCGTCGTACGGAAGAGAATATCAAAGCTGCGATACGCCGTTTAGGACAATTCCAGAATACCTCTGGCGGTTTGGGCTATTGGATGGGTGAGTCCCAATCTAGTGATTGGGGAACCTCTTATGCAGGTCATTTTTTATTAGAGGCCAAACAACAGGGATATACCTTACCAATTGGGTTCCTTTCTAATTGGATCCGCTATCAAAGTCTGGCAGCCAAACAATGGCGCAAATCATCGCAATCGTATAACACAACCCATGCCCAAGCATATCGCTTATACACCTTGGCTTTGGCCGGGCAGCCCGAACTGGCAGCCATGAACAGGCTCAGAAAAAGCGGCGGATTAACCAATGCCGCACTGTGGCGCTTGGCTGGGGCCTACGCCCTGACCGGGAACAAATCCGCAGCATTAGAACTGCTAGAAAAAGCCACACTTAAATTCGAAAATCAACGATACAGTTGGTATACCTATGGCTCAGCCCTGCGTAATATGGCTATGGCCCTAGAGATCATGACCCTGCTGCAAGACGAAAACGAACGCGAAATGGCCCAATCCATAGCGGCCCAACTAAGCAGTGAGCGTTGGCTCAATACCCAAGAGACGGCCTACAGTCTTTTGGCTCTTGGAAAAATGGTGAAGATCAATGGTGGAAAATCCTTTAGGGTGAGCTTGAATCAAAACGGACAAACTACAGCCTTGAGTTCCGAGAAAAGTATTTTACTGCAAGAGCTTTCCTTTGTTATGGGAGACAATTCCATCAGCCTAAACAATTCAGGAGAGAGTCGTATTTATGCCTCGCTGATCCAACAAGGACGTTATCCGATGGGGGCAGAAAAAGCAGCTACCAAAAATCTATCGCTGCGCACCGATTTTTTAGATAAAGAAGGCAAGCGCATCAATGTGACCGAATTGCGACAAGGCACGGAGTTCAAGATCCGCATTAACATTTTGAACAACTCCAATGACGACCTAAGAGACCTTTCCCTAACGCAACTTGTACCTAGTGGCTGGGAAATTGTAAACACCAATTTTACAGATGCCGTGCAAGGCAGTTTGAATCCGGCGCGATATACAGACATTAGAGATGACAAAGTGAACTACTATTTCGATCTGCGGTCTGGCAAATCCATGACCTTTGAATTGGTGGTCAATGCCTCTTATTTAGGCCGATATTATTTAGCTGGAACACACAGCAGCACCATGTATAGTGATAACTACTACGCCAGAACACAAGGGCAATGGGTAACTGTTAAACAATAATGCGAATAACTAAAAGGTTCATAGCGTTCTTTAAATGGTTAGGCCTTAGGCGAAGCCTTATTTTAGCTGGCTTGCTCTATTGGTTGTTTTGCCTACCTCGAGTTCTATTCGAGTCGCCTACATCTACAGTGATAGAGAGCCGCGAGGGCTATTTGTTGGGAGCGCGAATTGCTGCGGATGGACAATGGCGATTTCCGGCCTCAGATAGCGTGCCTCATAAATTCGAGCGATGCATCCTGCTTTTTGAAGACGAGTATTTCTATCAGCATCCGGGAGTTAATCCGGTGGCGGTAACTAAAGCGCTTTGGAATAATTTGATGACCGATTCTCGCCGCGGAGGCAGTACGCTTACCCAGCAAGTAATACGTCTGTCGCGTGACAACAAAGCACGCACATATTCCGAAAAGCTCATAGAAATGATCCAGGCTACTCGCTTGGAGTTTCGACACAGCAAAAAGGAAGTCCTTGGGCTGTATGCAGCGCATGCTCCATTTGGTGGTAATGTTATCGGTTTGGAAACAGCGGCTTGGAGGTATTATGGCCTACCTGCAACCGAGCTGAGCTGGGGGCAAATGGCTACCTTGGCCGTACTGCCCAACGCACCTGCCCTAGTGTATCCAGGAAAAGGGCAAGAAGTGTTGCTCCAAAAGCGAAACAGACTGCTCAAAAAACTCTTAGAAAGAGGCGAACTCACCCAAACCGATTACGAACTTTCTGTACAGGAACCCTTACCAGGGAAGCCTTTACCATTGCCACAACTGGCCCCACATTTATTAGACAGAATGGTGCAAGAACAAGCCGGACAGCGGGTAAAGACTACTTTAGATTATAAGCTTCAGCAGCAACTCAACACCAGTATGCGTTTGCATCATCAAGGTCTGCAGGCCAATCAGATCCACAATGCGGCGATTTTAGTTTTATCCACAGACCAAAGAGATGTACTGGCCTATGTTGGCAACAGCCCAACGTCTGCGCAGCATCAAGTGTTCGTGGATATCATCCGCAGCAAAAGAAGCACAGGAAGCATTTTAAAACCACTGCTCTATGCAAGTGCCATAGAAGACGGAAGCCTATTACCGGATATGTTGGTCAAAGATGTTCCGACGAGTATCAACGGATACAATCCCAGCAATTTTGACAATGAATTTCAAGGCGCTATTTCGGCCAGCGAAGCCCTTTCACGTTCGCTGAATATTCCGGCAGTCAGACTATTAGAAAGCTATGGCCAAGAACGGTTTCACAGAAAACTCCAAAAAGCTGGCCTTAATAGTATAGATCGTCCGGCAAATCACTACGGATTGTCGCTGATTTTGGGAGGCGCTGAAGCTTCACTCTGGGAAGTAACAGCTGTTTATGCAGCCATGGGAGCCACCTTAAATCACTACAGTGGAAACTCATCTCAATACCGAACTGGAGAATATTCCACTCCGAAGATCATAAAAGACAGTCAGCTAGACTTTGGCAAGACCACTTTCGAAGCTCCTCTTTTTACTGCGGGGAGTTTGTTCAACACCTTTCAAGCCCTGCAAAAAGTGAATCGTCCTTTTGGACAAGAACTCTGGGATAGCTTTAACGGGGCACAACAGATAGCTTGGAAAACGGGCACCTCTTATGGCTTCAAAGATGCATGGGCAGTTGGTGTTACCCCGAAATACACTGTAGGAGTATGGGCAGGTAATGCAGATGGCGAAGGCAGGCCAGGTCTAACAGGTGTGCAAGCCGCGGCGCCACTTCTCTTTAATGTCTTTGATGCTTTGCCAAAAAGTGAATTCTTTGCGCCTCCCTTTGACGATCTGGTTCAAAGAAACATATGCACAAAAAGTGGGCATATCGCCGGGGCATCTTGCGAAAATGCACAAGAGCAATGGGTTGCGAAGGCCAAAGTAATGACCTTGAGCTGTCCTTATCACAGAACTGTATTTTTAGACGATCAAAAGGAGTATCAGGTGAATTTAGATTGTTACCCAGCAGCTGAGATCACCGCAGAAAAATGGTTCGTTCTGCCGCCTTTCTTAGAACACTATTACACCAAGAATCATCCTGAATACAGACCGCTGCCAGTATTTAAGCAGGGTTGTTTTCCAGAGGAGATACCCAATATGGAATTCATATTTCCCAAGGACAGTTCGGATATTATACTCGCCCAAGATTTTAGCCAAAAGCCAAGCGAGGTAGTCTTTAAGGTAGCACATCGAAAATCTGAAACTACACTCTATTGGTATCTGGATAACACCTATTTAGGCAATACCGATACCTTTCATGAAATGGCCCTTTTGCCTAAGGCAGGCCATCATCTACTCACGGTGGTAGATGCCGACGGAAATGAGATCAGGCGTCAAATACACATTCGGAATCCTTAACTTAGCGAAGAACCGATGCCAAAATTCTATGCAACGCTTAATTGTTTTTGCCAGCTTTCTTTCGCTGACCTTATCGTCCTGCGACCCTGACAATGACCATCCGAAACTGAGTTATGAAGAGGTTGCCATACTGCCCGCGCCTGCACAAATGCAGCCCCAAGATGCTAGTTTTATCTGGAAGGCCGAGCTCAATTACTTTGTAGATTCCTATGCGGAAGGTCTCACTGATTTTATCGACACTTACTTTGGAATGAATCCGAGCTTCAATGTGAGCCGCGCAACCGACTCCAACAAAGCACAGCTTAAAATAATAAGCGACAATACCTTGGAGACAGAACACTATCGTCTTGATATCTCTAACGATCAAATTAGCATATTTGCAAAAGACGCCTCTGGTGCATTCTACGGTTTACAAAGCTTAAGACAATTGTTGCCAACCGAATTGGAAAAAGCAGAAGAACTGGCCTTTGAAAAGTTCGAACTACCTGGTTTAACCATTACCGACGGCCCACGATTTGAGCATCGAGGGATGCATTTGGATGTTTCTAGACATTTCTTCGGAGTGGACGCAGTGAAGCGTTATTTAGATGTAATGGCCTTAATGAAAATGAACAGCTTTCATTGGCATTTGACAGACGATCAAGGCTGGCGCATTGAAATAAAAAAGTATCCCAAACTGACCAATCACGGCGGCTACAGACCAGAGACACTAATTGGTCATTATAACGATAGCCCACAAAGGTTCGACGGTGAGCGCTACGGCGGTTATTATTCTCAAGAAGAGATCAAAGAAGTCGTGGCCTATGCACGAAGCTTGAACATTAGAGTTATTCCAGAGATCGAAATGCCCGGACATGCCACGGCTGCCATTAGCGCTTATCCAGACTTAGGTTGTACCGGTGATTCCATTGCTGTTGCCACAAAATGGGGTGTTTTTGACGATATATTTTGCCCCAAGCCGGAGACCTTTGACTTTCTATTTAATGTGTTGGACGAAGTCATTGCGCTCTTCCCTGGAGAATACATTCATATTGGAGGCGATGAGGCCCCAAAAACAAGGTGGAAAGCATGCCCGCATTGCCAACAGCTCATCAAAGACGAAAATCTCAAAGACGAACATGAATTACAGTCGTTCTTTATCAGTGAAATTGCGGGCTACCTCAACGGAAAAGGGAAAAAGCTTTTGGGTTGGGACGAGATCTTAGAAGGCGGTTTGGACCCAACGGCCACGGTAATGTCTTGGCGGGGTGTTGAAGGCGGGATTCAAGCAGCGAAATCTGGCAACAATGTGATCATGAGCCCAACTTCTCATGCCTATTTTGACTATTATCAGGACGATTCTGCAGATCAGCCATTGGCTATTGGTGGGTTCTTACCCTTAGAGAAGGTTTACAGTTTTGATCCTATCCCGGAAGCCTTGAATAATAAGCAAGCAGCTCTAGTTTTAGGGGCTCAAGGCAATGTTTGGACCGAATATATGCAAACCGAAGAAAAGCTGCAATACATGGCTTATCCTCGCACAATGGCGATGGCAGAGGTTGTTTGGAGTGGCGCTAAAGAAGAGCCCGAGGTCTCTTACCCTGACTTCTTAAAAAGGCTGAAACCCCTGCTCAAACGCCTGGACGCTATGGGGCGTAATTATTACAATCCTCTGGAAAAGATCACCGCTGAAATAAGTAAGGAAGACAAGCTCAGAATCAGCTTATCAGGGCCGCTCCCTGAACAGCAAATTCAATACCGTTGGTCTAATGAGCAGGCCTGGATAGCTTATTCAGAACCTATAATGGTAGAGCGTTCTGCTATGCTAGAAGCGCGTTTTGCAGATCAAACAGACCCAAATGCGGTAAATTTTACACAAGAATTTACCTTACATAAAGGAATCAATGCTAAGATCAAGCTCAATAAAAAACCACACCCGGCCTACAACAGCGGAGGTATTGCCGCTTTAAACAACGGGGTCCATGGCAGCAGCACACGCCACGGCGACAAAGAGTGGTTGGGCTTTTGGGGAGACGATCTGCGTGTAGACATCCGTTTTGAAACTCCGGTTAAACTCAACAAACTCAAACTGGGATTCTATCATGCACCGGGTCAGTGGATCTACGCCCCGACCAAAAGTCAAATAAGTGCTACGCTTGCCGACGGTCGCTCTTACAACACTACTGCTATCATTGCAAAGGACTCGCTTTCTAATGTGGCGAATGAGGTATTTGGTATGCCCGAAGAAATGGTCACGCATATCCGTATTGATATCCCTAATTACGGGATCATACCAGACGGGAAACAAGGCGCTGGCAACAAAGCTTGGACCTTTTTGGACGAAATTGTAATGGATTAATGCTGCTAGAAATTTGTACCCCAAGTTTGGAATCTGTCACTGCTGCGGTTAGTGGTGGTGCAGACCGCATTGAGCTTTGTGAACAATTGGAAGTTGGTGGCGTGACCCCTAGACTGGGTTTGGTGGAACAAGTACTCCAATCATATACAATAAACACTCAGGTCTTAATTCGTCCGCGCGGCGGGGATTTTGTTTTTACTGCGGAGGAGATCCGGCAGATGACCAACAGTGTAGAAGCGGTGGGAGCCTTGGGAGTTCAGGGCGTAGTCATCGGCGCTTTAACTGCAGATGGAAACTTGGATATACCAACCTTAAAAACACTTGTTGAGGCCGCCGGTGATCTGGAACTCACATTCCACAAGGCCATAGATACAATGAAAGATCCAGAATCGGCCATAGACACTCTTATAAGCCTTGGCTTCATTAGAATATTGACCTCAGCAGGAGCCAAAACAGCCCTTGACGGATTGGAAAATCTAAAAGCCTGGCAAGCTCGCTATGGAAATGAAATAACTATCATGCCTGGAGGCAGTATACGCCCTGAGAACATCAATGCAATATTATCGTCCGGCTTTAGTGCGATCCACTCCGCAGCAATAAAAAAGGGAGAAATTCACAGTGACAAAAACACTGTGAAAGCCTTAGCATCGGCCCTAAAAGATCAACGTAAAGGATAGCCTTTTCCTGCCCACCATGGGTGAATCTCAATGACCAAGCGCCCTGCCTTGACCATGGGATCCATATTGGCCAAAGAATCTGCCATTTGCAGTGTCGGTACGTTATAAACAGTTATACCACTAATGTCGCTTTCATCGTCAAAGGGGCCAGAAAGGTCAGCATAACCCAACTCATACATACGCCCTAAGTGCGCCATGTGCAAGCCTTGCAAGCTGTCTGCTTGTGCTTTAGGCTGATCTCGATTAGGACCTTTCTTTAAAAAGACCATAAAGTACTTTTGCATGATTATGGTGTCACCCGTGGCCTCATCTACATAATCGAAGATCTCAAAACCGTCTTGTAACAGTTGGGCCTTTTGCTGGGCCACTGAAATTTTTTGATCAGCAGCCTCTACAGTGAGGCGGGCCGTGGGCTCTTGCTTACAGCTATAAACAAGAACTCCTAATGCAATTAAAGAAAGGAGGTATCTAGCCATTTTGAATAAGGTTTTATAGCGAGTTGACTGTTGTAATATTTAGCATCGCCGGTCACTTCTTCTCCCAACCAATCAGGTTTGGGAAAGTCTTCGTCCGCAGCGCTTAGTTCTACTTCTGCAACGATAAGGCCTTCGTTGTCTCCTGAAAAAACGTCGACTTCATAAGTATGCGCTCCTACGGGAATAATATAGCGCTGCTTACTGATCATTCCAGGCAAACAGAGATCTAACAAATGCTGCGCTTCTGTCAAGGGAAGCTCGCGTTCCCATTCAAAACGAGAAGTGCCGTCAGTACTACTAGCTCCTTTTATGGTCAGCTTACCCGAGTTATCTAAAACACGAACGCGCACAGTGCGCTCCGGATCTGTAGACAAAAACCCTTGCTGCATGCTTTCTACGCGAATCGCATCCGCCTTAAAAGCGTCCGATACCACTAAAAATTTACGTTCTACTTCTATCATGATCAAAGCCTGAAGTCTAACGAAGATATCATAAATTTATGGTATGGAACCTGCGCCGCAATTACGAAAGATCATACACGTAGATATGGATGCGTTTTATGCCTCGGTGGAGCAATTGGATAGGCCTGAATTGCGGGGTAAACCGATAGCTGTAGGCGGGAGTTCTAAACGCGGCGTGGTCAGTGCAGCGAGTTATGAGGCCAGAAAGTTTGGAGTGCGATCGGCCATGAGTGGCGTAATGGCCCGGCGCAATTGTCCGGAGCTTATTTTTGTTAAACCCCGCTTTGACCGTTATACGGAGATCTCCAGAAAGATCCGAAAGATCTTTTTTGAATACACCGATCTGGTAGAGCCCCTTTCTTTAGACGAAGCTTATTTGGACGTAACTCAAAACAAAAAAGGAAACCCCAGTGCCACGCTGATCGCCAGAGAAATTCGGGCCAAGATCAAAGAGCGAACTGGCCTTAACGCCTCCGCAGGGATCTCCATCAATAAGTTCATTGCCAAAGTGGCCAGTGATGTTAATAAACCCAACGGACAAAAGACAGTGCCGCCAGAAGAGGTGGAAGAATTCTTAGAGGCCTTAGACATCCGAAAATTCTATGGAGTTGGGAAAGTTACCGCAGAAAAAATGTACCAAATGGGCATCTTTACCGGGGCGGACCTAAAAAAGCGATCACGAGAATTCTTAGATGAACACTTTGGGAAAAGTGGTAACTATTATTACGAAGTAGTGAGAGGAATTCACACCTCTGAAGTAAAACCAGACCGAACGCGAAAATCCTTAGCGGCAGAACGCACTTTTAGCGAGAATATCACCTCCGAAGTATTCATGCTAGAAAGGCTTAAGGGCATTGCAGAAGAGATACAAAGACGTTTGGCCAAAAGTGAGATCGCCGGGAAGACCGTAACACTCAAGATCAAATACAGCGATTTTAGTTTACAAACGCGGAGTAAAACCCTTCCCTTTTATATTGCTACGGCAGACCTTATTTTAGAAGAAGTAAAACAACTTCTGTATCAGGAGAAATTAAAAGAATCGATTCGGCTACTGGGAATCTCCATTTCTAACCTCAACAACGAAAAGAGCGAGAAAGCAGTGGAGAAGGAAAGTATTAGCGAACAATTAAAATTTGAATTCTAGTGTAACATTATCCCCAAAACCATATTTATAAAGCATAAACGGTCATTCATGAAAAGTACCATTTGCCTACTGTTTATACTGTTTTTTAGTTTTGGATTTGCACAGGATTGCGACTGCGCCAGCGATCTGGAATTTGTTGCTGCCAAAGCCAAAGAAAGCCCGAGTTTTAAATCGCAGTGGAAATCTCCTCTTGCCGATAAATTCTTAATTGCAGGCTTGAAAGAAGATATGCGAAACGATGAAAATTTGGCTTTGAATTGCCTCTATTACCTACAGACCTATTTGGGCGCCGTAAAGGATAATCACATCTATATCGCAGATTTTGATAAAGAAAAAGACTATGCAAGCCTGACTCCATTTTACAAGGGATCTCCGGAAGACCTAAGCTCGAATGCCGTTACTACCACAGATGATCCTGTAACCGGAATTTACGAACTAGCTGGGGTATATCGTGTCGCCGTGGTAAAAGTAGCGGATAAGTACTATGATTATGCCGGGTACATTCTAGAGAGCAATTATGAGGATTGGCCTGTCGGGTCGCTGAAGTTTACCCTACGCATAACTGGCGAGGACTTCTCTGGGAACTTTTACGATCGCAATCATAAACCGCAAAGACGAAAAGTTGACCTTACCAATGGCCGATTGTATCCCGAAAGATGGGTAAAAGAAGACTTTGCCGCGAGCTATGCTGCTAACAATTATTACATAGAAGGCGATACCTTTCAGTACAAGGATTATGGTAACGGTGTACACTATGTGCGTCTTGGAAGTTTTGGCGGAAGCAATGAGAACTACGCCAAGGCCATGAAACTCCTAGAAACCTTAAAAGAAAAGTTGACTTCTGGAAAAGTGATCTTGGACTTACGCAATAATGGCGGCGGAGGCCCCAGAACCTCAGATCCTTTTTTAAAACTATTCAAAAAGCGCAAAAAGCAATTGGAGTTTCACCTGATCCAAAACAATTTTGTAGCCAGTAATGCCGAGCATTTTCTAATAAAGGCTAAGAATCAATTACCGCTAACCACTTATGGAGAAAACACCAAAGGCGCCTTGGCTTATGGTTTTGGAAACTATTCTACAGCAGATCTTATAACTCCTTGTAATAATTATTCCTTAGGACTCACCTCGTCTAAATACGAACGTTATTTGAAATATGAGGTAGTAGGTATTGCTCCGGATGTTTCTCTAAGTCATAAATCTGATTGGATTGGTCAAGTTTTAGCGAAAATTGAATAGAAATCGTTTAAAAACAGGTGGTTTTAGTTAAAAAAGTGCTAAAAAACACTAATTTTTGCTAGTTGGCATATTCCTTGAAAAATTTATTCTGACCGGTAGCGTTATACTAACAAACCGGGAATCCAACACCCAAAATAAGAACTGCAGTTCCTTGCAAAGAAAGCTACGATAACATTTTTATTAACGCTAAAACTTGCAAAATGAACACAGTAAAATTATCGAGCTTAGCCCTATTGGGAGCGCTCACCCTAGTCGCTTGTAAAGAAGCCCCTCAAGAAGTTCAAGAATCAGAAACGCAAAGCGTGATCAACGAGCAGTTGGCCATGACTGAGAATCTTACAGATGCCAAAGCAGCTCTGGAAGACAGTGAGGTCACCTATCGCTACGTGACCGCGAGAACAGGCCTCAGCCTTAGAGAGTTTGACAATCTCAACAGTGAAAAGCTAGCTATTATTCCCTACGGAACCAAGCTAGAAATTGTTGAACACGAAGGGCAAAACACCATGAAGGTCAACAATATAAAAGGTGGAATGGACAAGGTGAATTTTAACCGCAAAACAGGTTTTGTATTCAACGGTTATCTGTCTAAGTACTTCCCCCCGGAAGAAGATATGTTGCCTGCTGGCTACGCCAAGGAGCTAAAAGAGGTATACCCGAAAGTTAGCTATACAGAAGTGAATGGTGGCACGGCTAGTAAGCCAGTGAATACAGAGACCTTAGTGCTCCCAGAGGCTACTTGGCATGAAGCCTACTTTATTGCTCAAAAGATCTTTGATATTCCAAAGGAATTTGAGTACCCTAAGCAAACTGGAAAAGCCAGTCAGCAGATCAAAGGGCCAAAAAAAGAGACCGACAGTTGGTTTGATGCCCTAAACATTAAGCGCGACGCCAATGGTTTAACGCAGCTGCTCTACAGCTATGAAGCTAAAAAGGTAAAGCGTACCGTTAGTATTACCGCTACAGAAAAAGGCATGCAGATACAACAGATCCGTGCCTACAAATAAGCGAAAACGTTAGCAAGAATAAGGCCCTTCGGGGTCTTTTTTTATACTTGAGAAACACGCAGTGTGTTGACCATCCCTTTATCTGCAATAGGCATAGCAGCCAAGTTGATCAGATAGTCGCCTTTTACCACATAGTTCTTTTCTGTAGCGATACGGTTTACGTCTTCTACGGTCTCATCGGTACTTACATATTTGTCGTAGTAGAACGCGCGAACGCCGTACAACAAATTCAAGCGAGATAAAATGCGCTTGTTCGATGTAAATACCAAAATGTGCGCTGCAGGTCTCCAAGCAGAGATCTGAAAGGCGGTATAACCACTATTGGTCAAAGTACAGATAGCACGTGCGTCTATCTCATTGGCCATCAGTGAAGCGTGGTAGCAAATACTTTTGGTGATATATCTGTTGGTCTTGATGTGCGGCGGATTCTGAGGCACTTTGATCAGTGGTGAATCTTCTACTCCTTTACAGATCTTACACATGGTCTTTATAACGTCTACCGGATACTTCCCAACAGAGGTCTCGCCTGAAAGCATCACAGCATCTGCGCCGTCCATGACAGAGTTGGCCACATCATTCACTTCGGCACGCGTAGGCGTAAGAGAAGAGATCATGGTTTCCATCATTTGGGTAGCAATGATCACCGGAATACGAGCTTTCTTGGCCTTAAGTACCAACTGCTTTTGGATAAGTGGTACCTCTTGCGCAGGAATCTCCACCCCTAGATCTCCACGAGCCACCATTAAGCCGTCCGAATAGGCGATGATCTCGTCTATGTTTTTTACAGCCTCTGGCTTCTCGATCTTAGAAATAATAGGGATCTTGTATTCGCTGTGCTCCTTTATTAAAGCATTGAGTTCTTTGCAATCGTCTGCGTGACGCACGAACGAAAGGGCGATCCAATCCACTTCTTGAGAAATGGCAAAGACAGCATCTTCCTTATCCTTTTCGGTCAAAGCCGGTAGTGAAATATCTGTATTGGGTAGGTTTACTCCTTTACGAGATCGCAGCGGACCTCCTTGCAATACCTTAGTGTTCACTTCGGATTTGCCATCGGTAGCAACTACTTCAAAAATCAACTTCCCGTCGTCTAGCAAAACACGCTCCCCAACTTTAACGTCTGCAGGGAATTTATCGTAGTTCATATAAACCTTCTCAGAGGTGCCTTCAAACTCATCACCAGTGCAGAATTTAATGGTATCGCCTGGGCTTACTACCACCTCCTCTTTCATAACCCCAACACGAAGTTTAGGCCCTTGAAGGTCTGCCAGGATCGCTGTGGATCTGTCTAACTCTTCGTTGAGGGAACGGATCATAGCGATGCGCTCTTTTACATCCTCATAATTGGCGTGAGAGAAGTTAATTCTGAATACATTGACCCCTTCTAGGATCATATCTCTTAGCACTTCACGATCCGAAGTCGCGGGACCTAAAGTGGCTACTATTTTAGTCTTTTTTTGGGTAGGCATCATTCAAAAATTAGGTTACTTTTGGATTTCACCGAATGTAAATCTACGACATACGCAGTAATAACCTGCGCAATTTCGTTAATTCTTGAAACGATAACGTTTTCGGAATGGTTATTCTTTGTTGATGTGATCTTTAAGAGGTAATCCGCCTGCTTAATTTCGGGTAAAAGATGCACTTTTCGAGCCTTCGGACCCACGCTTTCACCAAACAGATCTGCACTCAAGGCCAAGGGTTTGTCCACTTGTAATTCTGTGGAATTAGCCACCAAGTGAAACTGTCTGTCTTGTTCCCAATCTTCAAAGTAAAAGAACGGATATTCAGCTTTTCCTTCTGCGTAGACAAACTCCAGATCTTGCTTTTCGCGAAGCAGTTTTAGATTCAATTGCTGATTGATCTTATACGCCATGCGATAATCTGGCTCGCTGCAGTGAATAGCAACAACAACACTGTTGTCCAGATCGTCATCGAGAGTCAGTTCCAGTTTGTGTGTGCTCATAAAGTTCTCCGGATTAAGCCGAGGTCTGCTCTGCGGCTTCTTTATCGCCTTCTATGCGTCTTTGTAGCTTGTAATAAGCCCTTTTGGCGGCGCGCTCTTCTGCCTTCTTCTTAGAGGTGGCACGAGCCTTGGCCATGGTTCTGTCGTCTATAGTAAGCTTAACGGCAAAATGCTTCAGATCGTCTTTGCCATTGTCCTCATAGACCATGAATTTAAAGCTGTTCTTGTGCTTCTGACACCACTCGATAAGCAAGCTCTTGTAAGAGATGATCTTGCCTTCTAGTTTTTGAATATCCACATAAGGTTTAATTACTCTTTTGTGGATGAATCGCTCGCAATATTTAAAGCCTTTATCTAGGTAAATGGCTCCTATCAAGGCCTCGAAGACATTGCCGTGAATATTCCCGCTAAAATTCTCTACAGGAATGTTGGTCCGCACTAGTTTGATCAGATCAAGATCGCGGCCTAATTCATTCAAATGCTCTCTACTTACTACTTTAGAGCGCATTTTGGTCAGGTAACCTTCGTTGCCGTGAGGGACTTTTTTAAACAGATGCGCAGCGATCACAGCACCGAGCATAGCATCGCCTAAAAACTCCAAACGTTCGTAATTCTGCTGGATCCCGTCGTCGTCCTTTTGGTTCATCGAACGGTGGGTAAAAGCCTCTTCATAAAAGGCCAAATTCCCCGGTGCAAAGCCCAATATCTTCTTTATAGCGCGAAAAAAATTCCCGTCCTTTTCAGCACGGGAATTGAATATGTTTCGTATGGAAGTCATTAAGTCTTACGCCTCCATTTTTTTAAACAACAAGCAAGCGTTATGCCCTCCGAAACCGAAGGTGTTACTCATAGCGACTTTCACTTCACGTGACTCTGCTTTGTTGAGTATAAGATTTAAATTCGGATCGATGTTCTCGTCTACCGTAGTGTGATTGATGGTAGGAGGAACTAGGTTGTGTTGCATTGCCAAGATAGAGGCAATCGCCTCGATAGCTCCTGCAGCTCCTAACAGGTGACCTGTCATGGACTTGGTAGAATTAATGCTGATGCTGTTCGCGTGGTCTCCAAACACCTTGGAGATCGCTTTCAACTCTGCAACATCGCCCAAAGGAGTAGATGTTCCGTGAGTATTGATATGATCCACTTCCTGCGGATCCAAGCCAGCATTGGCAAGGCAATTTAGCATTACTGCTTCTACTCCGATCCCGTCCGGGTGTGGAGCAGTCATGTGGTGGGCATCACTGGACATGCCGCCACCAATAACCTCAGCATAGATCTTAGCGCCACGCGCCTTAGCGTGCTCGTATTCTTCTAAGATCAATGCTCCTGCACCTTCGCCAAGGACAAATCCATCTCGCGTAGCGTCGAATGGACGACTCGCTGTTTCTGGACTGTCGTTTCTAGTAGAAAGTGCATGCATGGCGTTAAAACCACCCATACCTGCAATAGTTACTGCCGCTTCTGATCCACCGGTAACGATCACATCGCAATGTCCTAAACGAATGTAGTTCAATGCGTCGATCATGGCGTTAGCAGAAGAAGCACAGGCAGATACCGTGGTGTAGTTCGGGCCCATGAAACCGTGTTTGATAGAGATATTACCCGGGGCAATATCGGCTATCATTTTGGGGATAAAGAAGGGGTTGAAACGTGGTGTTCCATCCCCTTCTGCATAATTTATAACTTCATCTTGAAAAGTCTGTAGGCCTCCAATACCTGCTCCCCAGATTACACCAACTCTAAATTTATCAACCTCATCGAGATTGATTCCAGCGTCTTTGATGGCTTCATCTGATGAAACGAGCGCATATTGGGCAAATCGATCTAATTTGCGCGCCTCTTTCCTGTCAAAATGGTCTTGAGGATTATAGTTCTTAAGCTCGCAAGCGAATTTCGTTTTAAACTTTTCAGTATCGAAATAGGTTATAGGGGCACATCCGCTCTTTCCGTTAGAAAGACCGTCCCAATATTCTTGAATGTTACTTCCGATTGGGGTTAAGGCTCCGAGACCCGTTACTACAACTCGCTTAAGTTCCATAGTAAGTTTACTTGGCTTCCTCTATATATGAAATTGCTTGTCCTACAGTGGCAATGTTTTCTGCTTGATCATCTGGAATCTGAATGTCGAATTCTTTTTCGAACTCCATGATAAGCTCTACAGTGTCCAATGAGTCGGCTCCTAGATCGTTTGTAAAACTCGCTTCGTTAACTACTTCGTTTTCATCAACTCCTAGTTTGTCAACGATAATCGCCTTTACTCGTGATGCAATGTCTGACATAATCTTTGTTTTTAAGGTTTTAATTAAGTGGCAAAAATAAAATATTTTACATTAAAACACCATTTTGGGCACAAAATGTAACTCCAATGTAATCAATTTTGATAGAAGTAATTCTGATTTGCCTTACTTTTGTGATTTATACTAATTTACTTCTTTGAAACACCCCATTCTACGGTCTATGAAGCCCAAAATTGTGATCCTTGCTTCCGGAAACGGTACCAACGCAGAAAACATCATCAAATACTTCCAGGCTACTAAAACCGCGGAGGTGGTTCAAGTGCTGTCTAACAAGAAGGATGCCAAAGTTTTAGCGCGTGCTGAGGCCTTAAATGTGCCCGCCAGATCCTTTACCAAAGACCAACTAAACTCTAAAGAGATCCTCGGGAGGATGTTAGAAGAAATTAAGCCAGACTTGATCGTTCTAGCCGGCTTTCTATTAAAGATTCCGGAGTACTTGGTCGCAGATTATCCGGATAAGATCATCAACATACATCCGGCCTTATTACCCGACTACGGAGGTAAAGGCATGTACGGAATGCATGTTCACAAGGCAGTAGTTGAAAATAAGGAGTCCTTTAGTGGCATTACAATTCACTATGTGAACGAACACTACGATGAAGGTGGTATCATATTTCAGGCCAAGACCAGACTGGACCCAAGTGACAGTCCAGAAGATGTCGCTGCTAAGATCCACAAATTAGAATACGAGCATTTTCCAAAAGTGCTAGAAAACCTGATCTTAGCTCATTAATGGCCAAGAAAAAGAAATATTATGTGGTCTGGTACGGTTTGCAAACCGGGATCTTCGAGACCTGGGAGGCCTGTCAGAAGGCAATTAAAGGAGTAAAAGGTGCGCAATACAAATCCTTTGAAGACCGTCTTGAAGCCCAAAAAGCCTACTACCAAGGCGAATACGAAGATTATAAGGGTAAAGGCAGTTCTAAAAAAAAGACACTAACTCCAGAGCAGAAGGCAGCTTATGGCGAACCTGAGCTTTACTCTATTGCCGTAGACGCCGCCAGCAGCGGAAATCCGGGGCTGATGGAATACCGCGGCGTCGACACCCAAACTAAAGAACAACTTTTTCATCAAGGTCCTTTTAAACAAGGCACCAATAACGTAGGAGAATTCCTTGCCTTGGTGCACGGATTGGCCTACCTAGACAAAATTAAGAGCGACCGTATGTTGTATACCGATTCGCGAATTGCTTGGGGATGGGTAAAACGCAAGAAGTGCAATACCAAGCTCAAACGCACGGCCGCAAACGCCCAACTCTTTGAATTGATCGCTAGAGCGGAACACTGGCTCAAAACCCATAAATACAAAACAAAGATCGCCAAATGGGAAACCAAAGCTTGGGGTGAGATCCCGGCAGATTTCGGAAGAAAATAAGCCTCCCGCACCTCTAGTTTTGTACGTATTAAAAAACGTATATTTGCAGCGCAGAACCAAAGGCAAGTTATGAGTAAACTAGTGATCGTCGGAACCGTTGCTTTCGACGCTATCGAAACCCCATTTGGAAAGACCGACAAAATACTAGGTGGCGCAGCCACTTATATAGGTCTGGCCGCATCTCAATTTAAAGCTGATTCCGCCTTGGTCTCTGTAGTAGGCGGAGATTTTCCACAATCATATCTCGATTTTCTAGAAGGAAAAGACCTTAATATAGAAGGGATTGAAGTTGTTCCAGACGGGAAAACTTTCTTCTGGAGTGGAAAGTATCACCACGATATGAACTCCCGAGATACCTTAGTGACCGAACTCAACACACTTGCAGATTTTGACCCTGTGGTTCCAGCGGATTACAAAGACGCCCGTGTGGTAATGCTAGGAAATTTACATCCAAGCATTCAATTGGGAGTCATAGACCAAATGGAAAAGAAACCGGAGCTCGTTGTATTGGACACCATGAATTTTTGGATGGACAACACTTGGGACGAACTCATGGAAGTGATCAAAAAGATCGATGTCATCACCATTAATGACGAGGAAGCACGACAACTTACCGGAGAATATTCTTTGGTCTCTGCCGCCAAGAAGATCCGTCAAATGGGCCCTAAATACGTAGTAATTAAAAAAGGAGAGCACGGTGCCCTGCTGTTTGACGAGCACGAGATCTTCTTTGCACCTGCCCTGCCTTTGGAAGAAGTATTCGACCCAACAGGAGCAGGTGATACCTTTGCCGGTGGATTTGCCGGCTATTTAGCCCAGTCCGAAGAGATCAACTTCGAGACCATGAAACAAGCCATTATTTACGGCGCGTGTTTGGCCTCGTTCTGTGTGGAAAAGTTTGGAACTCGACGTATGGAAGATCTAGACAAAGCAGAAGTGCATCAGCGCTTGATGCAGTTTAAACAATTAACTCAATTCGAAATAGAGATAGATTAACACGCCCAATTACGGGCGTTTTTTATTGAAAGGAAACAACCATGAGTGACGCATTAAAACACGAATGTGGAATTGCAATGATCCGATTGCTTAAGCCTCTGGAGTACTATAAAGAAAAGTACGGCAGTGCCTTTTACGGGGTCAACAAAATGTACTTAATGATGGAAAAGCAGCACAACCGTGGACAAGACGGCGCTGGTTTTGCAAGCATTAAACTCGATGTGGAACCGGGCCAACGCTATATTAGTCGTGTGCGTTCTCATGCCTCTCAACCTATACAAGATATCTTCTCTCAGATAAACGAAAGAATCAATGCGGAGCTCAGTGAGCATCCTGAGTATGCAGACGATGTACAGGCACAAAAAAAGAATATACCCTATATAGGAGAGCTGCTTTTAGGGCATGTGCGTTACGGAACTTTTGGAAAGAACAGCGTAGAGAATGTTCACCCGTTCTTGCGACAGAATAACTGGATGCACCGCAACCTTATTATTGCAGGTAACTTCAACATGACCAACACCAATGAGTTGTTTAACAACTTGATCAAATTGGGAATGCATCCTAAGGAAAAGGCCGATACCATTACTGTTATGGAGAAAATCGGGCACTTTTTAGATGACGCCGTTCGCAAACTCTACAAACAAGCAAAGTCTAAGGGACTCAATAAAAAAGACGCTTCTCCTTATATAGTAGACAATCTCAACGTAGCCAAAGTGCTTCGAAAGTCCTCTAAAGATTGGGATGGTGGTTACGCCATGGCCGGACTTTTAGGACATGGAGATTCTTTTGTACTGCGCGACCCTGCTGGAATTCGTCCAGCATATTTTTACAAGGACGACGAAGTGGTAGTGGTGGCCTCAGAGCGCCCAGCCATTCAAACGGTCTTCAATGTTCCTTTTGATGCTGTAGAGGAGTTAGAGCCTGGTCACGCCATTATTATTCGCAAATCTGGGGAGGTAAAGATCTCGGAAATCTTGAAGCCTTTGGAACGTAAGTCCTGTTCCTTTGAACGCATTTATTTTTCAAGAGGCTCCGATGCAGAGATCTATCAAGAACGCAAAGAATTGGGCCGTTTGTTGATGCCAGATGTTTTAAAGGCTATTGGTCACGACACTGTAAATACTGTCTTTTCTTTTATTCCGAATACTGCGGAGACTTCATTTTACGGGATGGTAGAAGCCGCGCAAGACGAGCTAAATCAGCAAAAAAACAAAGCCATTCTAGATAAAGCTGGCAACTTGACCCCGGAGGATCTACTCAGCATTCAAGAATTGAAGATCCGCACAGAAAAGATTGCTATTAAAGACGTAAAACTACGCACCTTTATTACCGAAGATAGCAGCCGTGACGATCTGGTTGCACACGTGTACGATGTCACTTATGGCGTAGTGAAACCAACAGATAATTTGGTTATCATAGATGACTCTATTGTGCGTGGAACGACTTTAAAAAAGAGTATCTTAAAGATGTTAGATCGTCTGAATCCGAAGCAGATTGTAGTGGTGAGTTCGGCTCCGCAGATCCGTTATCCTGATTGCTACGGAATCGATATGGCAAGATTGGAGGATTTTGTAGCTTTCCAAGCTGCCTTGGCCCTGCATGAAGACCGAGGAACGTCTGGAATTGTAGAGGAGATCTACAACAAATGTAAAGCGCAACATCACCTGCCAGACGCAGAAGTGACCAATTATGTAAAGGAGCTCTATGCACCATTCAGTGACCAAGAACTCTCTGATAAGATCGCTGAGCTGCTTGCAGATGGATCATCTTTGAATGCAGAAGTAAAGGTGTTGTTCCAATCTGTAGAGAAGCTGCACCAAGCCTGTCCAAAGAATTTAGGAGACTGGTATTTCACCGGTGACTACCCAACTGCTGGAGGCAAACGTGTTGTAAATCAGGCGTACATAAACTTCTTTGAAGGCAACCCAGAGCGCGCCTATTAAAATCTGTTAAAAAAAATGCCCTTTTATCGATAGGCTTGTCGTTTATCGAATTTAGGGCGTCCTTAATCTAAAAGTAGGAAAAGCCTTAATTATAATTGACCGAATCGTTTATATTTGAATCACCATAGCATAAGTAGGTTAAGTTCATGGTAGATTTGGGGCAAAAAAAGGTAAACTCTCGTTTACCTTTTTTTATGCTATAAAGTCAACGACCGACCTATTTGGCTTGTCCATAAAGTTCAATGATTTCCGCTTACGCGGCTGCCTCAATCAAACATCCGCAAGCTGGTCGGTTTTACATGACAAAACTGTGGAGGGTCGGCTTCAATTACAAAGATGCCAACATTGAGCTCTATTATAAGGAGGAAAAGGTTGGAAAGGTAAAAGCTTCGTTAACTAATGTAGGAAAAACCTTATAAAACCTGGGTTTCAATGAGGTTTTACCGTAATTAATTCGGTATAAAATGCTTTTCAACGAAATATCTTGTTTTTTATCTAATAATTAAGAATTAGTGAAATTTAAAAGAGTATATTTGAGCTTACCATAGCATAAGTAGGTTAAGTTCATGGTAGATTTGGGGCAAAAAAAGGTAAACTCTCGTTTACCTTTTTTTATGCAGTAAAGTGAACAACCGACCTATTTGGCCTATCCATAAAATTTAATGATTTCCGCTTACGCGGCTGCCTCAATCAAACATCCACTGGATGTTAGGTTTCACGTCGTAAAACTTCATTTCACCAATCTTTTTTTATGCAATAAAGTCAAGAAACTCCCTGAACGACTCCCTTTTCAATTCATCATTTTAAGCATCAAAAAGCTTCGAGCCCCAAATGGGGTGAAGATCCGGCCCTCCAGGCAATTTTGTAAGTTGATTTAATCAAAATTGTCTGGAGGGTCGGTTTCAATTACAAAGGTATAAGCGAGTTTGAAAACTCAAAGTCTTCCGCTTACGCGGTTGCTTTATAAAACAAGGCAGAATTCTCAGTAATTTTATGCCATGTCCAAATCTCAATATTATGTCTATGTGGTAGAGCTCTCAAAAAGAGTGTTTACGGAGAATGCTAAATTCCGTAGCGCTAATCCACAATTCAACGGAGTGCTCCAATGCTTATATGTAGGCATGACAAGTACTTCACCCAAAGAGCGATTTGCACAACACAAGTCTGGTTACATCAGCAAAAAAGGCCACAAGATCTCTTCTAAACTGGTTGAAAAATATGGCCTTTACTTAAGACCTAGCCTTTACAATCACCTCAACCCCTTACCCAGTAGAGAAGCAGCCTTAAAGATGGAAGAAGCCTTGGCGCTTGAACTCCGCAGAAAACGATATGCCGTGTGGTACAACTAGGAATCTCCGCGTTCTTAGAACCTTTAATTTCACCTATATAAATACTATGCTCGCACAGAACAAAAGGTTTATTACCATGCTTGGCGGTGGCCTTAGCTTGCTACTAATACCAGCATTGGCCATGCAATTTGACCAAACGGTCAATTGGGGCAAGGAAGACTTCGCTCTTGCAGCATTATTGATCTCTGGTACAGCTGTAGCCGTTGAACTTGCACTTCGCATTTTTAAGAATGAGAAGTACAGAGATATCATAGTCATTGCCATAGTTCTCTTGGCTATTTTACTCTTTATAGAAATGGCTGTAGGTCTATTTGGTTCACCTATAGCTGGAGACTGATCTAATTTCAATCCCCTTCGATTATCGGTCTTAGGTCGTATCTTTATATTCGATTCTATCAAAAGATGCAATTTTTTAAGTCCATCCTAATAATTGCGTTACTTGCTGTTTCTACAACAGTAATTGCGCAGCAGAAATACGAAAATGAGATTCGTATCAGTAGAGATAGTGTGCCTACAAAAGCACTAGAGTTCATAGATACAGCTCCATTTGACAAAAAGATCCGCTGGTATAAGGAATACTTTCTAGATGGTACTTCTGTTGAAGCAAAAACGCGATATCACGGTAAGCGCTATAGTATTGAGTTCGACCCCTTCGGTAAGCTAGAAGACGTTGAGATAGATCATCGTTGGCGCCACGCTCCAGAGCAAGTGCGCTTACTTATGGAGAACTATTTACAAGAGCGGTTTGGTCATTACACTTTAGACAAACTCCAGTTTCAGTACAGCGGCCCTGCCGAGCAGGTTTTTGAATGGTTGCATGAGCGTCTAAGCGCGGCGGAACTCACCCTGAGGTATGAGGTTGTGATCCACACTAAGGACAACGGGAAATACAAGCGTTATGAAGTTCTTTTTGATGCCGAAGGAGCGCCATTGAGATCGGCAGAATTCATTCCAAAGAATTTAGACAACATTGAATACTAATAAGGTCTTATTACTATTGGCCTTTTTTGTTTCGGCCAGCACCTACGGGCAAAGTGAGTATCAGTTTGGTATTCTGCCAGCTGTAAACATCAATAAAGGCTTGAACCACGGTTATAAGATCAACTTTAAGGTAGCGTCTCGTCAAGGTTTTAAAGAAGGCCTATTTGAAGACGACAACTCGTTTGACTACCAATATATCTTAACCGACCTCACCACCTTGGTCGCCAAAAAAGTGGGCTATAATAAGACCTTAGCCCTAGGTTATTTGTTCCGTATTCGAGGAGAGCAAATCGTGCATCGAAGCATACAGCAATATATATGGACCAATAACTTGGCCCGTTTTAGATTGTCTCAGCGTATTGCTGCGGACCAAACCTTTACTGCAAACAGCGCTCCGCAGTTTCGCTTCCGGTATCGCTTAGCATCACAGATACCATTTAATGGAGAAACCGTGGACCCAAAGGAATTCTATTTAAAGATCAATCATGAATACCTGAATCAGTTCGAGTCCGGCCACTACGATCTTGAAATTCGCTTGATCCCTTTTGTGGGTTATAGCATAACAGATACTGAAAAGTTCGAATTTGGATTAGACTATCGGATCAACTCCTTTATCGATGGCCCGGCTTCGCACAGATTTTGGATAGCCTTGAATTATTATTTGAGTCTTTGATCTATATTGTAGTGTAAATTCAAACTATGGCTTCAGATTCCTATTTTGTTGAATATGTAGTAGAGCAGATCAGTCCTGCGGGCAATATCATTTGTAAAAAAATGTTCGGTGAGTACGGGCTGTATTGCAACGGTAAATTCTTTGGAATGATCTGCGACGACAAATTCTTTGTCAAACCTACTGCCTCCGGCAAGGCTTATATAGGAACTCCAACCGAGGCACCGCCTTACCCTGGCGCTAAGAATTGTTTTTTAATAGAAGAACAACTTGACAATAGTGAATGGCTCTGTGAATTGGTGCGCCTTACCGCGGCAGAATTGCCCGAGCCCAAACCTAAAAAGAAGAAAAAGTGACATTTGTCATTCTTCTATGGTTCAGATTTAATTAGGATTGCATTTTAAATGTCTCCGCCTTTTGAAGCGCTTTTACCAAAGATTAAAAAACAACCACCTTTTGGCCATTACCATTGGCCTTGCTTATTTATGGTTCGGCTTGCTTAAATTTTTCCCTGGAGCGAGTCCTGCTGAGGTTTTAGCAAAACAAACTATAGAAGCTTTGACTTTTGGCGTATTGCCGACAGAGGCAGCTCTTATTCTTCTAGCCGCTTGGGAAACTGCAGTAGGTGTGCTTTTACTTTTAAATTGTTGCCGCCAAACCGCAGTTAAATTCGCTTTGATTCACATGCTGTTTACATTTACTCCGCTGTTTTTATTTCCTGATCTCGCTTTTTCAGAACCGCCATTTTACTTCAGTCTTGTCGGGCAGTATATCTTTAAGAATCTCATTCTAGTGGCTGCTTTGATATACCTTTTAAAGACACCGGCCTTGGCAACGGTTGTGGAGGAGGAATAATTTTCTTTTCTTTAAGGAGCGGGCACAAACCTATTCGCTCATTCAAACGCGCTGTTCCCTCAATATAACTTTCCATTAACAATTGACTGCTCTAGTTTTATTGGAAATGTAAAAAAATGATCTTATGAAATCTAATTTTAAAAGTGGACTGCTAAAGTCCTTAAGTTTTATGGGGCTTTGCCTTATGCTGAGCCTATTCTCAAATCCAGTTTTTGCTCAAGCACGTACGGTTAGTGGTGTAGTTTCTAGCACTGATGGACCCTTAGAAGGCGCTACTGTTATTCTTAAAGGCTCTTTGGATTATGTCCTAACGGACGAGGATGGAAAGTTCGAATTCCCAAAGGAGCTCAACAAAGACGATGTATTGCTTATTACAGCTTTAGGTCTAGAAGATGCCCAAGTTGTCATTGAGGCAGATACTAGTTTTATCTCGCCAATATTGGCAGACGATCCGGTAGTCATCATCGCGGCCTTAAGAACAGAACCTTCTAAAAAATCGCGGCAACCAGAGCAACAGTAGCGAATGCGACAGCTTACACTTATAGTACTCTTTGCCTTTATTGTTCCTACGCAGGCACAACGCGAGGATTTCGAACATATCGATCTCACCCGGGCAGATGCGCTTGCAAGAGACCTTAAAGGCGAAGATCTATATGCCTTACCCATCTTGGTACACCAGTTAACTGCACCCTTGGAAACCGATGTGGAGCGCTTTAGAGCCATCTATATTTGGGTGTGTCAGAATATTAAAGGTGATTACCCGCTGATGCTTGAAAATGACAAGATGCGTCGCAAACTGCATACAGACAGTTTGGCTTTAGAGCAGTGGAATTACGAGTTTAAAAAGGAGATCTTTCAGATCCTGAGAAAAAAGAAACGCACCACTTGCAGCGGATATTCTTACCTCCTGAAAGAGATGGCAGAACTCGCCGGCATAGAGGTTACCATTGTAGACGGTTACGGCCCGATCAACAAACTAAAGATAGAACGCTTAAAAATTCCAAATCACTCCTGGAACGCTGTCAAACTGAACGATAAATGGTATCTCTGTGATGCTACTTGGGCCTCTGGTTATACAGACCTGACCACCTACCTCTTTGAGTTCGATTATGACGACCAGTATTGGCTGATGCCACCAGAAGAATTTGCCGAGACCCATCAGCCGGAAGATCCACAATGGACACTCTTACCAATTGCACAAAACTAAAAAGCCACTCCTTATCGGAATGGCTTTTTGCTTTTTACGTTGACGGATCTTATTTGGCCGCTTCGTAGTTTTTAGAAACCTGATCCCAGTTGATTACGTTAAAGAACGCTTGTACATAATCTGGGCGACGGTTTTGATAGTTCAGGTAATAGGCATGCTCCCAAACATCAATCCCAAGAATCGGGGTTCCTCCGCAACCAACACCTGGCATAAGTGGATTGTCTTGGTTTGGCGAAGAGCAAACTTCAACTTTTCCTCCTGGGTGAGCGCAAAGCCAAGCCCATCCAGATCCGAAGCGAGTTCCTGCGGCAGCAGCAAAGGCATCTTTAAAGCCTTCGTAGCTTCCGTAAGCTTCGTTAATGGCATCGGCTAGAGCTCCAGAAGGTGCTCCTCCGCCATTAGGCGACATTACTTCCCAGAACAAACGGTGGTTGTAAAACCCACCGCCGTTGTTACGAACGGCGCCGTTGTTCATGTCTAAATTCTTTAAAATATCTTCGATAGACTTTCCGTCAAGGTCAGTTCCTTCGATAGCTGCATTTAGTTTGCTAGTATATCCTGCATGGTGTTTTCCGTGGTGGATTTCCATGGTGCGGGCATCGATATGCGGTTCTAAGGCGTCGTGCGCGTATGGCAAGGCTGGTAGTTCAAATGACATATTGTATGTTTTTAAATTAAACGTCTTGTTTTAAGTGGTATAAAGATACGAATTAGCTGCAGGACAATTAAGCTTCCGTATTATAAGATTGTTATGCGGGAATAACATAGATTTATACCTACTTTTAATACCCTAGTAAATCCGTCGCTATAAAAACTACTGACCAAAAAGAACCTTTTGTGCTCTATGCCGCCTCTGCCGGTAGTGGAAAGACCTTTGCCTTGGTGAAGCGTTATTTAACGCAATTGTTGATTCCAGCTGCGACAGACAGTTACCGCTCGCTCTTGGCTATAACCTTTACCAACAAGGCAGTTGCCGAGATGAAATCGCGGATCTTGCAGCAGCTCGATCACTTCACAAAATATCAAGAAAAGGATAAACTCACGGCCATGCAACATGAGGTCTGTGCAGCCTTAGATATCAAAGCGCCAGAGCTAGCCAGACGCTCCCAAGGCGTTTTGAAAGACCTATTGCATAATTACGGGGCTTTTGCGGTAGAGACCATTGACAGTTTTAATCATAGGTTACTGCGGACCTTTGCACGAGACCTCGGACTGAGATCTGACTTTGAGGTAACTACAGAGGCCGACCTACTCTTACAAGAAGCGGTTGATGCAGTCCTGGCGCAAACCGGTGAGGATGAATTTCTAACAGAGACCCTTGTGAATTTTGCCTTGCAAAACACCGAAGAAGACCGCAGTTGGGATCCTAGTGGCCCGCTCTTGGACAAAGCAAAGGTGTTGCTTTTTGAAGACAGTATTGAGCCCGTTAAACGGCTACAGGAAAAATCGACCGAAGACCTCAAGACCCTAACCAAACTATTAGAAAAACGCCGCTCAGAAACTCAAAATAGCTTAATCAATATTGCCAAAGAAACGCTTCAACGCATTGCGGATTCTCAATTGGAGGTCTCTCATTTCAATAGAGGTAGCTATCCGAACCACATGATCAAATTACGCGACGGCCAAGCGGTCAAGTGGGACAACAAATGGCAATTGGATATTGAGAACTACAACTTCTACACCCAAAAACAAGAAGCTTGGGTAAAAGATGCGATAGATGCCATGCGCGAGCAGCTGATAGCACTGTTTTATCAGGCTAAGGAATATGCCATTGCTACTGATTGGTATCAGCGCCTGTATAGAGAAGTAGTTCCTATGACCCTGCTCAACTATGTTCAAAAAGCATATCAAAACATAAAGGACGATCAAAACTTGGTCACGGTTGCAGAGTTCAACCGACGTATCCACAACGAGATCAAGGCCCAACCGGCTCCTTTTATCTATGAGCGACTTGGAGAGCGCTACCGACACTTTTTTATAGACGAGTTTCAAGACACTTCGTCCATGCAGTGGAATAACTTGGTTCCTTTGGTAGACAATGCCCTCTCGCAACAAGACAGAACAGACCAACAAGGCACCTTGCTCTTAGTGGGCGATGCCAAACAATCCATTTATCGATGGCGGGGAGGTTTACCGGAGCAATTTTTAGACCTGAGTGAAGGTCAGACTCCTTTTGCTATCGCCGCCTCGTTGCACAAACTCCGCAGAAACTGGCGGTCTCGCAAAGAGGTCATCGACTTTAACAACAAATTGTTCAAGCATTTGGGGACCTACTTAGCAGAAGGTCCGTATCGCGATTGCTATTTAGAACAGGCCGAGCAAGAATTTAACGATAAAAAGGGCGGCCAGGTTACCTTAGAATTCTTTGAAGCGCAAAATAAGGAAGAACGCGATCCGGAGTACATAGATCGTGTTAAAGCAAAGATAGACAGCTGCCTTGAGCAAGGATATGCCCTAAAGGACATTTGCGTATTGACTCGTAAGAAAGACGACAGTAAAACCTTGGCTCAAGCCCTACAAGAAGATTACGCCGTGGTTTCTCCAGATAGTTTACTACTAAAGGAATCTACTTTGGTTCAACTGCTGATCTGCGGATTGCAATTGCGCGATAAAGCTGCGGATGCAGAAATACGTCTGGCCTTGTTGTGGAATTACCTGGAAATAACTGGAGCTGAAGGGCAGAATCACACTTTGTTTAAGATGGTTATTGCGGACTCTAATGACGCACTTCAACAGACACTTGAAGCATTGCGGCTCGATTTTTCTTTAGACCATATGAATAGCCTAGGGCTGTATGAGTCCTTGGAATACCTTATAAGAAGTTTTAAACTGCAGCCTTACATCACCGCCTACGAAAGGCATTTTCTGGATGTGGCCAGAAATTTTGAGCAGCACAACAGCAGCGCGACTACCAACTTTCTTGAGGATTGGAAAAAGCAAGAAGATGCGGCCAGTTTGCAGTTCCCAGAAAACTTAGATGCCATTAGACTTATGACGGTTCACAAGTCTAAAGGACTTGAATTCCCGGTTGTTATTATTCCATTTACAGATGCTGATTTGATCAATAAGCGCAACGAATATCTTTGGTATGCAGTTGATCCGCAGCATTATTGTGGTTTTGAAGAGTTCCACCTACCCATTAATGCCATAAAGGAAACAGATACAGAGACCTACGAGCGTTTCTTAGAGCAGCGTTTCTTTGATGAACTTAATGTGTGGTATGTGGCCTTGACTCGTGCCGAAGATCAATTACACCTGATTAGCAGTAGCACCAAGGCAGACCAAAAAACATTTGGCGGATTGGTCCGCTCTTATCTAGAGGCCTGCGAACCCGAGCGTGCAGACCAAAATAGCCTGACTTGGGGAACGCCTGTAGTCCCAGAGCAGCAGCAAAAAGCAACCGAAGAAGCTCCGTCGGCATATATCAGCAGTGATAAGTCAGCCAATAAGATTCGCCTTATTGCAAGTCCACGGGACAAATACCAAAAAGAAACCCGAGCCGCCCAAGACCGAGGAAACCGCTTGCACTTGTGGCTTTCTCAGATAGCCTCAGAAGAGGAACTTCCCTTGCTATTCGAACGCCTGGAAGTGCTGGCTCGTTACTCACGTGAACAATTGGCTACAGATAGGGCTCTTTTAGAGAAGCTGATCCAGCATCCTGAGGTGGCTCCATATTTTCGCGTCGGTGTAGAAGCCAAGAACGAAGCTGCCATTATAGATAGCTCTGGAGAGATCCATCGTCCGGATCGATTGGTCATAGATACGGATAGCGTTGTGATCATAGATTACAAGTTCGGAAGCCCTGATCCGACCTACAGAGCACAGTTAGATCGTTATCAAGACGCTCTGCAACAACTCGGCTTTAAAAAATTCAAGAAAATACTCGTTTACGTACAAGAAGAAATAGAACTGGATACTTGGTAAATGCTCTTAGGCTTTAATACCTTTGTAAAAAATCCATCTCATGTACGGAAATATCAAGCAGCATCTGCAAGAAGAACTCGAAGGTATCAAAGAAGCCGGGCTCTTTAAAAAAGAACGAATTATCACCTCTCCACAAGGTCCGGAGATCACCATAAGCACAGGAGAAACCGTGCTGAATTTCTGCGCCAACAATTATTTAGGACTGTCGGCCCATCCGGAAGTGATACAAGCCGCAAAAGACGCCATGGATACCCACGGTTTTGGGATGTCGTCTGTCCGTTTTATCTGCGGAACCCAAGATATCCATAAGACCTTGGAGCAAAAGATCGCCGATTATTATGGTACTGAGGACACCATCCTCTACGCAGCAGCTTTTGATGCCAATGGCGGCGTGTTCGAACCTTTACTTACCAATGAAGATGCGATCATCTCCGACTCTTTGAATCACGCCTCTATCATAGACGGCGTACGCCTTTGTAAAGCGGCCAGATATCGCTACGAGAACAACAATATGGAAGATCTTGAAAAACAGCTTATCTCAGCAAACGAGGCCGGAGCCAGATTCAAGATCATAGTAACCGATGGTGTTTTCTCTATGGATGGTTTGGTTGCTCCTCTAGATAAGATCTGTGATTTAGCCGATAAGTACGACGCCATGGTGATGATAGACGAATGTCACGCCACTGGCTTCATTGGCCCAACCGGTCGAGGTACACTAGAAGAAAAAGGAGTGATGGGTAGAATTGATATCATCACAGGAACCTTGGGCAAGGCTATGGGAGGCGCAATGGGCGGTTACACCACTGCCAAAAAAGAGATCATAGAGATGCTGCGTCAGCGCTCAAGACCTTACTTATTCTCCAATTCATTGGCACCAGCAATTGTAGGTGCTTCTATTAAGGTATTTGATATGTTGAGCAATGACACCAGTCTTAGAGATAAATTGGAGTCCAATACCGCTTACTTTAAAAAAGGGATGATGGATGCGGGCTTCGACATAATAGACGGAGACTCCGCAATTGTACCAGTAATGCTGCATGACGCCAAATTGTCACAGCAAATGGCAGACCTATTGTTAGATGAAGGAATCTATGTAATAGGGTTCTTTTATCCAGTGGTTCCAAAAGGGAAAGCAAGGATCAGAGTACAGCTTTCTGCGGCCCACGAAAAAGAGCATCTTGACAAGGCGATTGAAGCCTTCAAAAAAGTGGGTAAAAAGTTAAATGTAATCGGCTAAAAACCTAAATAGGCTCTAGAATAAAAGCTTATTACAAAAATTTTAGTAGATTTGCTTTTGTTAATAAAATTTAACAACATATTTTTGCTTCAATTAACACTTAAAAAAATTAAATTTTCTAATATGAAACATCTTAGCAGATTTTTAGTTGCTTCCTTGCTTGTCCTAGGGTTAAGTACTGCGAATGCACAAGACGAAAACAATCCTTGGGCTTTCAGCGTTGAGTTTAATGCCGTGGATACTTTCCCAGTTGGTACTGAGGATGTAGGAAGAACTCCAGCACCTACTAAGGGTAACTTCTTCCAAGAGTTCTTCAACGTAAACGACCACTGGAACATTATTCCAGTTGTATCTAAGTTCTCTGTTGGACGTTATGTAGGTTCTGGCCTTACTTTAACTGCTTCCGGATCTGTAAACAGTATCAGCAAAATCGGTGATTTCAGAATTGACAACGTTGCATACTATGCTGCAGACGGGCGTATTAGCTATAGCTTCAAAGATGTGATCGGTGGTCCAGGTGGATGGCTAGATCCAGTAATTGGAGTTGGTGGTGGTTACACTTGGGTAGATGACATAGGATTTGGTACTATGAACTTCGGAGCCGGATTCCGTTTCTGGTTGAGCGAGCAGTTCGGTATCAATGTTGAGTCTACTTACAAGCACGCTTTCGAAGATGTTTACGGAATTCGTCACTTCCAGCACTCTGCTGGTGTGATTTTCACTTTCGGTGGTAAAGACACTGATGGAGACGGTATTTACGACAAAGACGATGAGTGTCCAGAAACTCCAGGTCTTCCTGAATTCAACGGATGTCCTGATTCTGACGGTGACGGTATCGAAGATCGTAACGATGCTTGTCCTGACGTAGCTGGTGCTGCTGAGTTCAACGGTTGTCCTGACACTGACGGTGACGGTATCGCTGATCCAGACGACGCTTGTCCTACTGTAGCTGGTCTTAAGTCTTTAGGAGGATGTCCTGATGCAGACGGTGACGGAATCAAAGATTCTGACGATAACTGTCCTAATGAAGCAGGTCCTGCTGCTAACAACGGATGCCCTTGGCCAGATTCTGACGGTGACGGTGTACTAGACAAAGATGACAACTGTCCTGATGTTGCCGGTACTGTTGCTAACAACGGATGTCCAGAAGTAACTGTAGAAGTGATCAACACTTTGAACGAGTACTCTAAGACTATCTTGTTCGACACTGGTAAATCAACTATCCGTCAAGAGTCTTATGCTGTTCTACAGAACATCGTTGACATCATGAAAGAATACCCTAACACTACTTTCGTTATCGAAGGACACACTGACAGTGTAGGTAGAGATGCTACTAACCAGACGCTTTCTGAGAATCGTGCTGCTTCTGTTAAGTCTTACCTAATGACTATCGGAATGGAGTCTTCTCGTTTAATCTCTGTAGGTTACGGTGAGTCTCGTCCAATCGCTTCTAACAACACTAGAGCTGGACGTCAAGAAAACAGACGTGTAGAGATTTCTTTGCAGAAATAAGAAATCCCTCAAATACATAAAAAAACGCCTCCGAGTATCGGTGGCGTTTTTTATTTTTATGCTATGCAAGCATTCATTGCCCAGTGCTGGGATCATTTACGACAAAAGGTTACAGACCCTGCACAACTTCGCTGCATAGTGCCCAGCATCAGAGCTGGCAACTTTCTACGGCAATGCATACAGGAAAGTCAAATAGCGCCCGGCTTTTTACCTGACATTATTCCTATAGAAGCCTTTATTCAAGAGGTTGCAGATCTGCAGATCATAGACGAGCTTCCCTTGCTATTTGAGTGCTACCAGGTGTATCTAAATCACCAACCTGATCAACCCAAAGAAGACTTTGACACTTTCAGCTCATGGGCTACTATTCTTCTAGGTGATTTTAATGAGATAGACAGGTATTTGGTGCCGACCGACTCTTTTTTCTCCTATTTGGCGAGCATACAAGAATTGAATCACTGGTCCACCCACGACACCCAGTCGGATATGGTTCGTGCTTATCTTCAGTTTTGGAATGAGCTTCCTGAATACTACAGCGATCTTAAAGAAATACTCGCCTCCAAAGGTTTGGGTTATCAAGGTATGGTGTATCGGGAAGCCACAGAACAAATAGCTTATTATTTGGAGGCTAAAGGAGGTCGGCCTCATGCGTTCATAGGCTTTAACGCATTGAACACTGCGGAACAGTTCCTTTTTCAAGAGTTTCTTGCACAGGGATCTCATTTTGTACTGTGGGATGCAGATAATCATTTTATAGGCGACAAAGGACATAGCGCATCATTGTTTATGCGGCGTTATTTTAAAAGCTGGTCGTATTATGAAAACCATCAGCCGCTCTTTATTGCGGATAATTACAGTACGCCTAAAAATATTACCCTAGTAGAGGCGGCTAATGCGCTGGACCAAGTAAAAGAAATTGGAAACCTACTCACAGGGCTATCTGCAGATCAGCAGCGTAACACCGCCATTGTTTTAGCAGATGAAGAACTTCTATTGCCTTTATTGAACTCGCTTCCAGCTAATGTTGAAAAAGTCAATGTGACCATGGGGGTTAGCCTAAAAAGCCAACCCTTAACACTGTGGATCATGGCCTTATTGGAACTCCATATTCGTTATCCAAAAAACTTCTATTACAAGGCCCTATTCAAGGTGTTGGAACATCCTGTTTGCCAATTGATATTGCCAGATGGGGCGCTTTTAGTACAAAAAATGACCCGTGAAAATCAGATCAGTATAAATACAAAGGCTATCTGCGCTAACTTCAAGGCTGAAGATCAACAACTGCTAGAGTTGTTATTTGCGAGTTGGCCATTAGAAGCGGAGTCCGCTCTGAATAGATTAGAACAAATCATAGCTAGCGTAGCCGAGAGCTCCAACGATCTTCATAGAACTGCGTCGGTAAAACTATTGGCGGCTTGCACACAACTAAAAAATATGCAAGATCGCTATGGCTCGCTCAAATCACTAGAAGCCTTGCGCAATATCTTTAGGCAACTTGCTGGCAAACAGCAGTTGGACTTTCAGGGAGATGCATACGATGGTTTGCAGATAATGGGTGTACTAGAGAGCCGGGCTTTGGATTTTCAGCGGATTATCATGTGCTCTGTCAACGAAGGACTTCTTCCAAGTGGCAGTGCAGCTCCATCTTACATTACCAACGACATGAAATACCAATACGGCTTACCGGGTCTCTTTGAGAAGGACGCCATATTCGTTTATCATTTTTACAGACTATTGCATAGAGCCAAAGACATTACTTTATTCTACACCGCTGTCGGTTCCGGTTTTCAGGCCAAAGAAGAAAGCAGGCTTATCAAACAGCTGCGCAACAATCATCCGCAGCATAAAATCAGCCAAAGAACACTTAAAACTAAGATGAATGCGACCAAGGTCGGTTTAAAGGTAATTCCCAAGGATTCAGATATACTGGAAAGGCTAGAGCAGATTGCGGCTAAACAGTTTAGTCCATCCAGCCTGATCAACTACATCTGGAACCCAATCGAATTCTACAAACAGAAGATTTTAGGTGTTGGTCCTGCGGATATTTTAGAAGAAGACATTGCTCTTAATACCTTAGGCTCTGTGGTGCACGAGTCCATTGAAACGCTTTATAAACCGCTAGAAGGTAGCAAGCTTACCGAAGCTGTCTTAAAGACACTCTTCCCTAAAATAACACCTACTTTGGCAGCCCAAAGTATAAAGCATTTGGGTAAACATTACCTAGCGGGTAAAAATCGTATTGTATTCGAAGTTGCCCAGAAATACGTGCAATTCGCTATTGAAAGCGACCTAAAGCACCTAAAAGCAGGGCGTGAAATTAATCTAATAGCAGTAGAAATGCCGCTTCGAGCTGTGTTTAACCACTCAAGTTTGGGCGCGATACACTTAGGAGGAACAGCAGATAGAGTCGACACTTTAGACGGAAAGCTTCGTATTATAGACTACAAGACTGGTAAAGTAGAGCCCAACCAACTGCAATTGGCTAATTGGGACGTTCTAACAACCGATTATAAGTACAGTAAGGCATTTCAAGTCCTTATGTACGGCTATATGTATTGGCTTGAGCACAATATCATACCCGACCAAGCTGGAATTATATCTTTTAGAAAACAGTCGGAAGATTTTATGGCTTTTGGGTGGAAAAACCCCGGTAGTAGGCAACTCGACCATCAACTCACCGAAACCACCTTGAATAGTTTTGAGCAAGAGCTAAGCAAGTTGATAGAAGAACTCTTCAATCCAGAATTCCCGTTTACAGAAAAAGAAATTTGACCATGACACACTCCTTTCAACTATTACCCGATCACGGCCGCGCTATTATTGGAGACCTACATTTGGCTCAGGGAGACAGAAGAGATGATCTGATCGTCTTTTGCCATGGCTACAAGGGTTTTAAAGATTGGGGAGCTTGGCATTTAATGGCTAATGCTTTTACAGAAGTTGGTTTTGATTTTGTGCGGTTCAATTTCTCTCACAATGGTGGAACCGTAGAACAACCCATAGACTTCCCAGATCTGGAGGCCTTTTCAGAGAACAATTACAGCCTAGAAATGAACGACCTCCAAGTGGTTCTAGATCATTTTAGCAAAGCCGAAAAAACTCCATTGGATCCACCTAAAAATATCTACCTACTCGGCCACAGTAGAGGCGGTGGGATCGTTATGTTAACTGCGGCCCAAGACAAAAGGATAAATAAATTGGCAACCCTAGCCGCGGTTAGTGATTATAGGGCGCGATTTTTAGAAGGAACCCCACATTTTGAAGCATGGAAGGCCTCTGGAATAACCCATATTGAAAATAGCAGAACCGGACAGCTGCTTCCTCATAAATTTCAGTTTTATCTGGATTTTATAGCTAATGAACAACGGCTCACTATCAGTAAAGCCGTTAAAGAGCTCAAAGTACCTCAACTAATAGTTCACGGAACGGAAGATCCTACGGTAGCCCTTAAAGAAGCGCAGGCCTTGCATCATTGGAATCCAGATAGCAGTTTGGTAGTTATCGATGGAGCAGATCATGTTTTTGGCATGCAACACCCTTGGAATAAAACCGAGTTGCCAGCAGCTATGCAAGAAGTTGTCACAGCACTCATTGCATTCTATAGTGCTTAACCTCCAATGGCGATCATACTGCGATTGTTATTGTAATTCTCCGGATCGCTGAAAGATTCGTCGGATTCCATCCCGGCACGCACTGCAAATTTTGCCTTGACTGCCTGACTGATTAGCGGCTGAATGTCTTTACCGGCTCGGAAGGGCGTCAAAAGGTCTACCTCAGCATTGGAGAATAAACAGTTCTTGATCCGGCCATTGGCTGTGAGTCGAATTCTATTACAAGTATCACAAAAGGGATTGGTAACCGTACTGATCATCGCGAAGCTGCCCGCATACCCTTTTACTTTATAGTTACGAGAAGTGTCGTTTAAACTATCGGTAAGTCGTTCTACTTTTGATACAGTCCAATGATCAAAAACCGACTTTAAGATCTCTTGTTCTGCTACTAGCTTGTCTTTGTTCCAGCGGTTGCCGTCAAAAGGCATAAACTCTATGAATCGCATGATTACCGGCATAGTTTCCGTATAGGCAACAAAATCAACGATCTCCTCATCGTTAAAACCTTTGATGAGCACACAGTTGATCTTAACCTTAAACCCTTCTTCAAGCAGCAGTTTAATGTTTCGTTTTACAGCGGCAAAATCGTCGCGTCGCGTTATGGACTTAAATTTCTCTGGATGCAAGGTGTCTAAGCTAACATTGATCGTTTTGATCCCTGCGGACTTTAATTGGGCGATATAACGGTCAATCAGCACAGCATTGGTAGTAATGGTCAATTCGACTGGCAAACCGCTTAAACGCGATAAGATCTCTTCAAAATCTTTCCTCACTAAGGGTTCGCCACCAGTTAGGCGAATCTTAGTAACCCCAAGTTTTACAAATTGCTGTGCCAGAGCGAAGATCTCGTCTGCTGTCATTAATTGTGCCCTGGGGCTCAGTGGGATCCCATGCTCAGGCATGCAATAGGTACAACGCAAATTACACCGCTCTGTCAATGAGATTCGCAAATAGTTATGCGCTCTGCCAAATGTGTCCTTTAGTGCCTCCATTAATCGTGTCTTTCTTCTCCCATTACATTAAACAAATGCAAAGCCGCCGGAAAAACGGCTTGCATAGACTCTTGAGCACCTTTTGTAGAGCCTGGCAAGGCCATTACTAAAACATTGCCAATGGTGCCAACCAAAGACCGTGATAGCATGGCGTAGGGCGTGCGTTGTTGCCCATAAGAACGGATGGCCTCTTCCATCCCTGGAATACGCCTTTCTATTAAGGGTTCCAGGGTCTCTGGGGTAAGATCTCTTGGCGAGAGTCCTGTACCTCCGGTATAAATTATAAGTTGACATCCTTGAGCTATTCCTTTATTCAAAACAGATTCTATTTTTTCCGGCTCATCAGGAATTATCGTATAATCGATTTTGTCTAAACCGTGAGTTTCCAATTCTGCTACGATTGTTTTGCCAGCCTTGTCCTGTTTATCACCAGCTGAAATACTATCGGAACAGACGACCACCAGCGCTTTTATATTTCTAGAAAGTCGCTTTCTGTGTGTGGATTTGCCGCCAAATTTCTCTAACAACTTGATCTCTCCGATACTTACCTGTTTATCGATTGGTTTAAGCATGTCGTAAACAGTCAAAGCCACAACGCTAGCCCCATGCATGGCTTCCACTTCAACTCCGGTCTTATACAAAGTCTTTACTGTCATCAAGATATGCAGCTCCAACGGATGGAATTCATAATCAATTGCGGTATACTCAATTGGAAGTGGGTGGCAATCCGGCAATAGATCCGGTGTTTTTTTAACCCCTAATAGACCGGCAGCCTTTGCCATGGCCAATACATTGCCTTTTGGTACTCTATCTTCTCGAATGGCGGTGAGAGTCTCTTCGGACCCAACGCGGACCACAGCTCGCGCAACAGCCGTTCTCAGGGTAGTTCCTTTATGTGTAATGTCTACCATATTACTGGTTTACTTTCCATTGATGTGATTGATCCATTAGCAGTTCTTTCCCAAAAACCGGGGCTTCTGCTTTGATAGATTCCACCACGTACTCCAAGGCTCTAAAACACACTTTTCTATGAGGTGAAGAAACAAAGACGAATAAACAGATCTCTCCTGCTTTGACAAGTCCCAAGCTGTGGTAGATATGCATGCAAGTAATTTCAAATCTTTCGAAAGTGTTCTCTCTTATCTGATGCATCACTTTATTGGCCATTTCTGTATAGGCCGTATATTCAATAGCTCCAACGGTGGTTTCACCTACCTGGTCTGCTCGGACCTGGCCCAAAAATATATCGTGCGCACCTATCCCTGTTTTGCTTTGATGTTTAGCAATGGATTGTGCTATAAAATCAGGACTAATGGGTCCTTCTCTAAATACGTTCTTAATAGTGTTCATGCTCACTTACTATTTTCAATTTTTCTTTTTAAGACTGCGGCAGAGGCCTCAAGTACATAAGCATGTTCAAAGCCTTGACTCCGCATAAGATCTACCGCGTTACGGGCTCGCTGTCCGCCTTGACAGAATACAATATATGTTTGCGCTCTATCGAGTTCGTCAAAGCGACCTGATAGTTGATTCAAGGGTATCCTGTGAATTGGAATTTCAGGTACTTCCGGAAGTTCGTCTAGCTCACGTACGTCGAGAAAATCCGCAGCTTGGTAATCGGGTAGCTGATCAATATAGATGTTTGGTGATAGCTCTTGATTCTGTAATTTAGGAGAGGATTTGACGGTATTATTGGCGTCAAAACTTCTCTGCAATTGCACTCTTCTGAGGCTAAAATCCTTCATATTCATAAAGAACACTACCTTATTGGGCAGCTCGTTTGGCCATAGAAAAAATTGCATGGCTAGTTGCGCCATTTGCATCCCGATAATGCCTGAAACAGTTCCCAAAACACCTATTTCCACGCAACTAGGCACTTCTCCTGCTTTGGGTGGCTGCGGATACAAACAGCGATAGCTTGGTCCTTGTTGATAGTTGAATAGTGCAAATTGGCCTTCGCTTTTGTATAAGGCTCCAAAAATCCAAGGCTTATCTAGTGCAACACAAACATCGTTGATCAAATAACGCGCTTGGAAATTGTCTGTAGCATCTACTATCAGATCGTACTGCTCAAAGACAGCTGCGGCATTCGCTGTATGAATTCCCTCAGAATAAGTCTGAGTCTCAACCTCTGGATTGATCGCCTTTAAGCGTTGGTGTGCAGCTTCTACCTTTGGCCTACCAACGTCGTCCGTAGTGTATAATAGTTGCCGATGCAGATTAGACAAAGACACTGTATCAGCATCTGCAATGCCCAATTTTCCTAAACCAGCTGCCGCCAAATATTGTAAAATTGGGCTGCCCAGACCTCCAGCACCTATAACCAATACGGAGGCCCCAGATAAAGCCAATTGACCTTGGGTCCCAACTTCTTCTAATTGTATTTGACGCTTATACCTTTCCATGATCAACCTCCTGAGAATGGGGGTAATAGTGCAACTTCCGCTTTGGCCGGAAGTGGATACTCTCCTCTTACAATTTGGTGGTCTACAGCAATACTGTAGCTCGCCATAGCAAGCCCAGGATACTCCTTCTTAAGTGCGTCATTCAAAGCTGCAACGGTATCGACCGTCGCCGAACGCACCTCCTCGGATTTCCCCGTAAGCTCCGCTATTCTTCCGAAGTACTTTAGTTGTAATTCCATTAGTCAATTTTTAAATATCTCACCGATGTGTTCTTAGCTACAAAGCCCATGTCTTCTTCCATATATACTAAGGCATCTGCAACCGCAAAACTCTGCAGCATAGAAGAAGCCTGTCCGTTCAATATCTCCACAGTGTTATTAGCACCAATTTTAGCCTTTAAGAATTGGGCTCTGTCACCTTTCTTATTAAAATCCGCAGTAATAGTGGCTTGTCTAAAGCTAATTCTAGCCTCAGCATCACCTTCCCAAAGCTTTAAAGCCAAGTGAACATATACATAAAAGCAATTTAAAGCAGAGGCTGGATTTCCCGGTAAGGCAAACACCATTCGCTGGTCTTTGGTTCCAAATAATAGTGGTTTACCCGGCTTTTGTTTCACCTTGTAGAAATGCGTTTTAACGCCAAGATGAGACAGGGCCTCATTTACAAAGTCGTAATCGCCCACAGAAATACCCCCGGAAACCAAAACAACATCGGCGGTCTCAAACGCCTTCTCCAGGGTCTTAGTGAGGTTGTCTAGCTTGTCTTCTGCCTTAAGCACAAAAGTATCTGCATAAGCTTTGTCTTTTAGCGCTGCACGGAGCATAAGCCCATTGCTTTCATAGATCTGCCCACGACTAAGTTCTTCTCCGGCTGCTTTAAGCTCATCGCCAGTAACCACAATGGCAACACGAGGTTTTTTATGAACCGGCACTGCCGATACTCCAACTCCAGCCAACAGTCCAAGACTAGCAGGGCTAAGTCGAGTCCCTTGAGCTAATACCACATCTCCTTTAGACAGTTGTTCTCCAACAGGTCTAATATTGGCCCCTTCTTGTGGAGCATCGTCTAAGGCCAGAACTTCGTCCTTGCGGGTGACTTTTTCTTGTATTACAATACTGTTTGTACTGTCGGGCACAGGAGCTCCTGTAAAAATGCGTACTGCCTCTCCAGGTTTTAAGCTTGGGTTATGTGAAGAACCTGCTGCTACCTCACCAACCACATGATAAGTAAGACTTTCGTGCATGGACAAGGCATAGCCATCCATTGCCGATTGTCGGAATGGCGGCATATTGATCGGACTGTAAATAGATTCAGCTAAAACGTGATCAAGAGCCTGTTCTAGTGAACAATTTCTCTGTTCTCGTGTAGCGGTAACAACAGCCGATATGATGTCTAAGGCTTCTGTAACAGTTACCATGTTGCGTTATATCCTACCAAATATAACGATAATTGGTCTTTAAATTCGAGGCATATTTAGAAATACGCATCGCTTTAAGATGTTTTAACTGCTTAGGCCCTCTCGGATAAAATCGAATGCTTAATTTTAGACATGTTCCACGAATTAAAAGCGATTTTCGAAAAAGCCCTCAAAGCAGGGCAAGAAGGGAAAAAAGCAGTTTTGGCATCCGTAGTTGCCCTAGACGGCTCCTCCTACCGCAGGCCTGGGGTTCGTATGTTGATCTTAGAAGATGAAAGCATGCACGGTGCTGTTAGCGGCGGTTGTGTGGAAAAAGATATTTTGCGCCAAGCGGCAGAAGTGTTTCAGCGAGGAATACCTAAGATGATGCATTACGACGGCCGATACCGTTTAGGCTGTGAAGGCCTTTTGTATATTCTGATAGAACCTATTGCGAGTCCAAAAGATATCTTAGAGGCGCTACTTGCGCAAGAAGCTACTCGAAAGGGTTTCCACATTGTCTCTAAATTTAGTCGGCAAGAAGGCTTGCAACCAACAGCGCAATCGGTGTTTCAGTTTTACGGTGGCCAGTCATTAGCTGTTTTTCATGCGGAGCCAGACTCGCAACCTCTAGAAGAATTCACGCAAGAAGTTGTGCCAAGCATTCGTCTTATGATCATTGGAGCGGAACACGATGCAGTGGCATTAACGCAAATCGCTGCTGGAATCGGTTTCCAAGTTGCTGTCGTTGCGCCTGTTGATGACCCTAAAACCTTAGCGAACTTTCCCGGCGCATCACATTACTATCCCTGGACGCCAGAAGAACTAAAAGTTGCTGATATAGATAGCAGAACTGCCGTTGTGTTGATGACACATAGCTTCTCTAAAGACCTCAAATATTTAGGGAGTCTAATAGGATCCGATGCTGCATATGTAGGACTGCTTGGTCCTAAAAAGCGCAGAGAGAAACTCTTTGATGCGCTCATTGAACACTACCCGGAGGTGGCTACAGCATTCATTGAGAATCTTCATGGGCCAGCAGGCATCAATATTGGCGCAGAAACTGCATATGAGATCGGTGTTTCGATAGTTGCGGAGATTCTTGCTTGCATGCGAGGGCAACATCCGCAGCCACTCAAAGACAAAACCACAGGAATTCACGACTGATTGGCTTTACCTATAAGCATATTGATCTTAGCCGCCGGGAACTCTTCGCGCATGGGAGAACCTAAAATGCTCCTGCCCTGGGGCAAGTTAAGCGTACTAGAAGCTGTATTGGAAACGGCGATGAGTATCAATGCTTCTGAGGTCTATCTCGTAGCTGGAGCAGAAAGCACTAGCCTTAAGGAAACCGCCAGCAAATATGATATAAAACTAATTGAAAACCCACATTGGGAGCGCGGTATGGGTCATTCCTTAGCGCGTGGAGTAGCCTTAGCTCAAAACAGCGATCCAGAAGGCATCATGGTGCTGCTTGCCGATATGCCGACTGTACAAACTGCAACCCTCAATGGCTTGATCGATACTTTTAAACAAACAAAAGCAGATATAATTTGCACTAAATATCCGCAATTACAGGCGGTGCCCGCTATTTTTCGAAAAAATATCTTTGCTCGTTTGACCCGTTTAGACGGAGAAGTGGGCGCAAAACAACTCTTTCAACTTTCAGACATTACTGTGGCTTCCTACCCGATCGAATCAGCCTATGAGGATATCGATACGCCAGAAACCTATCAGCAGTTAAAAAAGAAATACAACCTCTAGCACTTCTCTGATTCCATACCGGGAAGCGGAACCGTAAATCCGATCACCTCTGTCATGTCTGCGGGCTTTAACTCATTAATGAAAGGCTGTTTCATTAAGCGCTGCCCAGTTGCCGCATTGATCGCATTGGCAATCGCAGCTCCAGCGGGAGGTAAAGCAGGCTCACCGAGTCCTGTAGGAGAAAGTCCATTCTCTACAAAATAGGTTTCCACTTGTGGTGTTTCACGCATACGGATCAAGCGATAGGTGTCGTAATTGTTAGACGTAGGTCTTCCCTGATCAAATCCAAAGTCCCCGTACATGGCATGTCCAATCCCGTCGATCACTCCACCCTCTATCTGGTTCTTAGCCCCCAAAGGATTCACTACGATTCCACAGTCTACTGCTACAGTAACCTTTTTAATCACAGGGTATCCATTTTCCAATTCAACCTCGGCCAACTCAGCGACGTGGGTGTTATGGCTGTAGTAAGCTGAAAACCCTTGGTAAACACCTTCTGGAGCCTTACCCCATCCACCTTTTTCTGCAGCCAACTTTATGGTTTCTTGCATGCGCTGGCCAGAGTATTGGATGTTTTCGTCGGTGGTTCCCTTTACATTTTCCAATAGATCGAGGCGCATTTGCACCGCGTCTTTACCTAATTTAGCAGCTACTTCGTCAAAGAAAGTCTGTTCTGCAAAAGCCAAAAAGTTCGTGTAAGGTGCACGCCAGGCACCAATAGTAATATTACTCTGATAATTGGCTGTATCTACCTTGTAATTTGGGATCGCCCCAGCTGGGAAGAAATGCGGGATCAAACCATACATATTGGAATTTATAGCTGCTTCCTTAAGATAATATCCGGTGATCTCACCATCCTTTAAAGAAGCTGCAATTCTGTATTTGATCGCTGGTCTGTAGATCCCAGCAGTCATGTCGTCTTCTCTGCTGTAAACAACCTTGACCGGTTTTTTAGCCAAATTAGAGATCTGAGCGGCATCCAAAACAAAATCGCCATAGAGTCGGCGGCCAAAACCACCGCCCATACGGGTCATTTCCAAGAAAACCTCTTCTTCTTTGCGTTCCAAGAGTTGTGCAACTCTTGAGGCGGTACCTGCCGGAGTCTGGATAGGACCAACCAAGTGGATTCTATCTGCAGTTACATCCGCATAAAAGTTCATAGGCTCCATACAATTGTGTGGCAAAAATGGAGACTCATAGGTTCTTTCTACCACTTCGTCCGCAGCGGCAAAGGCGGCCTTGATATCGCCGTCTTCTCTTCTGGTATTGAACTGATTTCCGTCTAAGATCTCATTGAGAATACGATCGTGGTCTGCGGTACTTTCTAGCGTACTGTCTGCCTTCCAGATCGCTTTTAGAGCCTTTTTGCCTTGCATGGCTGCCCAAGTATTGGTTGCCAAAACAGCGATCTTATTGTCGTAGCTGATCACATCCAAAACACCAGAAACTGCTCGTGCATCGGCATCGTCAAAACTTTCGAGCGCATTACCAAAAGCAGGTGGGCGCATCACACTAGCGTAAACCATGCCTTCTGCTTTGTAGTCTAGCCCAAACAGTGGTTTCCCTGTTATGATCTCATCGATGTCTACATTGCCGGTATCGATTCCGATAATAGTGTAGTCTTTCGGTTCTTTAAGGGTTACATCTTCTGGCACTTCCATGGTTGCAGCCTGATTGACCACCTGTCCGTAATGCAGCGTATCACCATTGGTGTTGGTGATCACTCCTTGACTTGCCGTACAGCTCGAGGCATCTACTCCCCACTGGGCTGCAGCCGCATTTATGAGCATCTGTTTGGCCGTGGCTCCGGTCTGACGCAATGCGTCCCATCCGAAGCGAATAGACTGACTACCCCCAGCAACCTGACGCTGGTAATTCTTAGTATCCAAAATCCCTTGGGCCACATGGACCTTGTCCCAAGACACATCGAGCTCTTCTGCAATGATCATAGGCATAGAGGTCTTAACCCCTTGGCCAATTTCTGGGTTTGGTGAAAATATGGTAACATATCCTTCATCTGAAATCTTGATAAAGGCATTGAAGTCATTAAAATTTAGAGCGGCAATATCAACCGGAGGTTGTGCTGCTTCCTTACAGGCCTGAAATAAGTTGAAACCGATAAGCATTCCGCCACCGGCCAAAGCCGAAGTCTTTATAAAACCCCGACGACTAAAAGTGAGTTTCTGATTGTTTTCCATGACGTCTTGGGTTTAAGCGTTCTTTTTGGCTGCTAATGCAACAGCGCGTTCTATTCGGTTGTACGAAGCACAGCGGCATATATTGCCGTGCATGGCGTTTCTGATCTCTGCGTTAGATGGATTGGGGTTCTGCTCTAAAAAGGCAGAAGCTGTCATGATCTGCCCTGCTTGGCAGTAACCGCACTGCGGAACATCTACTTCTTTCCAAGCTATTTGAACCGGATGATCACCAGCCTCAGACAGACCTTCTATAGTCGTAATTTCTTTACCTTCCAAGCTAGAGATTGGAAGTTGGCAACTGCGAACAGCATTGCCGTCTAAGTGTACGGTACAGGATCCGCATTGTCCGATCCCACATCCGTATTTGGTACCCACCATGTCTAACTCATCGCGTAACACCCACAAAAGAGGTGTGTCTGGCGAAGCATTGACAGTGCGAGTTTCCCCGTTGATCTTTAAGCTTAGGCTTGCCATAACTGGTTGGTTTTGTAATGAACTTTTAAGGTACAAAAAAAGCCTGTAGTGCTAGCGTTTTTAACACTACGGGCTTAAAAATTAAGATTTTATAAAGGAGCTAACGGATCCGATTACGGATCACTGCTTGAGCAAAACCATTTTGGCTGCATCGCTTCTGGCAACAGTTCGCATAAAACTGCGCAGCTCTTTGTATTCCTCTGTGGCGGCTCGAAAATTCTGTAAAACCAAGGTCCGATTCACCTGTACGGCCTTGTCGCCGTCGGGCAATACGAGCAAGGTGTAGCTGCCAAATTTAGATTCTATTACCACAGGCGATGGCAAGGCATCGACAACATAACTATCGGGAATCTCAATACGGAAACTGGTATTGTCTACCCCTCCACGTAACAAGACGGCCTCTTGAGTGCGCTCTTTGTATCGGCGCGGGATATAGCTATAACGATCCATAACATTTACAGGCACTATCACCTTTTCACTAGAGAAATTGGCAAAATCCTTGGCTGAGATAACTACTTCTTCACTGAGACTGATGTCCTGTTTATCTTCTTCTAGGCTGATGCTTTGTATTTCCAGGTTGTCAACATAGCGCCAATAGCTTTTATAACTGCTGATGCGATCTTTCTGATCTTCGTGCAATAAGGCGCTTCTTATGTCGTACTGAATTCCTTTAGAAACCAGATTCACCGTTCCGCTTAATGTCCCGTCTGTGTCCAAACTAAAGGTGCCACTGGTGTCCAGTGTGTTCTGGTCTATAGTATAATTAGGCGTGCGTTTAATGATGCCGCCTTCAGGCGTAAGGGCAACTACATCTCTGTTATCTGTAAAGTCGCCTAGAAAGTTAAAGGGCATGGTCTGGCTGGTGCATTCCAACCACAATTCTTCTTCTTCCAAAGGCACATTTAATATCACGTGATTGCCTTGTAAAGAGGCAAAATCCTTATCGATACTCCGCTGATGGCGGCCAGCCCACACCACACAATAATTGGCTTCTATCCCCTGACTTTTTAGCAGCGCCATGGTCAAATTGGTGAGTCCCTTACAATCACCGTAACCTTTTTCGATGACTTCGTTAGCCGGATAGGGTCTGAGTCCACCTATACCCAATTGCACACTGATATAGCGCGTATTGTTTTGCATGAATTCATAAATTCGGCGCACCTTTTCTTTCGTATTTGGTGCATCTGCAACTAAAGCATTCACCTTAGCAACAACCTCTTGAGGCAAGGCGTCTAGGCCTGCAACAAGATTGCGATACTGCCAGGCTCCGAGTTCCTGCCAGTTGCTGGCTTGTCCGTCTATTCCATCTATACTAAAAGAACTCAATCCGAAGTGTGCAGTGGGCACCAAGTCTGTAAAACTCGGGCTCATCTCTTCTGTTTTGATCACTCCTTGCTCACGCACAGAGATCTTTAGAAACCCTTCTTGCTCTTCCACTTCAAATTGACCCTTAGGATCAAAGGTCTTATACCGCAAGCCCAAACTTGGCTCGTATTTAATACGAACGTATTTGTTCCATATGCTGGAATAGGTGTTCTGATACATGGTCCAACGAGGAATAAAGAAGGTATTATCGCTCTCTACAACACTCTCAAAGATCACTGTGTACGGATAACTCGTGGGAGTATAGTTTAAGAATAACACCCTACTGTCGCTGTAAAGGGTTCCGCCGCTCACAGCGCTTACATCTTCAAAATCACGTTTGCGGAAAGTCTCCAACAGATTGCCGTTGGCATCGACCACATCTACTCTTAAACTTTTGACCTTGGTCTCATCGTCATAATTCACAAAGGCGTCCACATGCCTATCTCCGGCCTTATTGTGCACGGTGATCACACGACGTTCGCAGGTAATTATCTTCCTGTTATTGGGTATATCGATCTCTACCTTATGCTCAACAACAGTACTATTGGCATCCGCTAACAACTGCTCCGGAATATCGGCAACCTTGTAATCGATCTGCCCAAAGCTTAAGACAGGAATGAGAATTAGAGTTAATATGAAGATATTTTGATGAAAGCGCATGGTCTGGTTTGGTTTGCGGTAACAGCAAGCTAAAACCTCAGCAGGAGAAAACCAAATTTAATCCCTTTGCTCTTGGTACTGCTTCCACTTAGCCAACAGGAATTCCGTAAGGGTCAAATTTAATTTATCCGGAGTCGGAACAGCACTAGAAGTTTCCACACAATACAATAAAAAGGGATAGATGTCAACGGCCTCCAAGCCCAATTCCTCTTTAAAGAATTCTTCTGGCAAGGCAGCCTGTAGCTTGTCAATTAGAGCATCTTGCTTTTCCCAATTGTTTAAGGTTCTAAGACTTTTGATCCGGCCGTTTATGAGATTCAAAATATAATCAAAAGAGACGGCGCCATAGTCGTGAGCAGAGGAGGCAGAATAGAGTTTTTTCTCCGCATTGCTGAGTACTTTGGTGGGCATGATCAACCCAAAGTTCTGCTGTATGATCTCGGCAATTTGTTCGTCAGAGAGTTGGTCCGAACTTACCACAACCTCATCAAGCTCTGTGGTTTCTAGGGTCATGGTGATGTTTAATGGTCCCATATCCCCAGGCAGATCCTTAGCGACAAATTCGAAATTCGCAAACCCCAATCCGGCAAAGACAATAGTGTCTCCATCGGTATAACTTATCTGATAAGCACCTTTATTATTGGTTACGGTTCCTTTGACTTTGCTGATGTTAATCACCGTGATCCCTTCTAAAGACTTGCCTTGTTCGTCGGTGACTCTGCCGCTTAGACTTTGCCCAAAACAAACAGTGCCCATCAGCAAGAATAGATAAAGTAAAATGCGTTGGTTAGAAAGCATGTGCTAACTACGGGAAAATTGCGAACTGATACTCGTAAGGCGTTGTTAAAAAGCAGCCGCAGAAACCTAAATAGCTGTTAAAGGGGCAGCCCCTGATATTTTGATTTGGCACACAGTAGCCATAACTTTAAGAAACTAACTAAATACCACTATTATGGGAATCTTGTATTCATTACTTATTGGCGGACTCTTTAAAAAGAAATAACCAATCTTTGAACTTTAATAAAAGGCCTGTCTCTTTTAGAGCTGGGCTTTTTTGGTTTAGGCGCCCCGTGAAGTAGAACAGAGCTCACACGCTAGCGCCAGACTCCGTCTGGTGTTGTATTGTCCGTCCGGTGCTAATTATAAATTATAGAACCATAACTGTAAATTCATAAATGGGTTCAATTACAATAGATATCTGCAGAAACTCTTTTGTAGCTTCGGATTATGAGCAGGAAATACAAATTCCATAATCCAACTGCAGCATATTTTGTTTCGTTTGCTACCGTTAATTGGGTCGATGTCTTTACCCGTGCGGTATACTTTAATGTTTTGGCTAAAAGTCTCTCCTTTTGTAGAGCAAATAAGGGTATGGAAGTTTATGCGTTCTGTTTTATGCCTAGTCATGTTCATCTGATTTTTAGATCAAAACATGGAGAACATTCGTCCTTGTTAAGAGATTTTAAAAGGTTTACTTCCAAACAGCTGATTGAGACGATTCAATCTCACTCTAGAGAAAGTCGTAAGGAATGGCTTTTATCTATGTTTAGTATTGCTGCAAAAGGCAATAATGATGTCTGGCATTTCCAATTTTGGCAACATCATAACCATCCTATTGAGCTTTGGAGTAATAAAGTGATAAAACAAAAATTAGATTATATTCACAACAATCCTGTAAAGGCTGGATTTGTAACTAAACCTTCTCATTGGAAATGGAGCAGCGCGCGCAACTTCTCTGGAAAAGGTTCTATTCTTGAAATTGATGAGATTGGTTTTTTGGGTTATTGAAGCACCAGACGGAGTCTGGCGCTAGCGATGGGTCTTTCTGTTACTTGCAGAGGGCTTTTAAAAATAAAATTTTAATGAGAATAATAAAATTCAACCTTGGAGTTTTAGCTTTAATATTAATGCTATCATTCAGTATGCTAGTATTAATTTTAATTCTTTTTAAAGATAAACCTACGATTGAATATAAGACTGAATTTAATCTAGAGATAACAAGTATAAAAAGAAACAAAGGCTTTATATTTTTTAAGGACAGTATTCCAATATCAGAAGCAGCCGTTATTAAAACCTCCTCTGAAAAGCATATCTATTTAAAAGATATTATGCCTCCTTACAGGTTAAAAAAACAAAAATATAGCGAGTTGCTAACTGTAATAAAAGGAATTGATACATTGAAGTTTATAATTCCAGGGCTAAAGGTTGTCAAATAAAGTGGCGCCCGCTAGCGCCAGACTCTGTCTGGTGCTGACTTCAAGCACAAAATAAGATTCGGATTGATTTGACTTCGCCAAATCTTCCGAACATTCTCGCACTCTTCGGATTCATTTTTCGAAGAAAAATGTTCCGAAATGACTCGCACTTATGCAAATAGAAAATCCACACTTTTCAGTGTGGATTTTCTGCTTGATGTGGAGAAGATCGGGCTCGAACCGACGACCTCTTGACTGCCAGTCAAGCGCTCTAGCCAACTGAGCTACATCCCCATTGCGGGAAGCAAAAATAATAAAATTTTATTCTTGACCGCTTAAGATCAGCAAAGGTTTGCTGGTGTAAAAGTCTTTTTTCATAACCGCCGAGGTTTCCCACAGCTTTTGGAAGAATCCGCGCTTTCTGCGGATCACACACAACATATCTGGATTGTTAGACTGGAAGTGCTCCAACACCCCTTGGTAAATGGTTGCATTCTCTGTTGTGGTGCATTTATTCTCTAAGGCCTTCAAAGCCTCATCGTGCTCTAGGTCACTGTCCTCTGAATCTGGAGTTATCACATGTAGTACATTCAAACGGGCAGAGAAAAGGTCAAGCATGGCTTTAAGCGGATCCAGCAAGCCTTCTTTAACGATCTTACCGCTTTTAATAGCCATCAAGATCACCTCCACCTTTCTAAAAATATAATCCTGAGGAATTACTAAGACTGGAATGTCCGTCTCTTTAATGATCTTCCCGGTGATACTCCCCAAATACACCTCATCTTTGATGTCTATGCTCTGCGGAGAAACAATCATCAGATCAACCTCCAACTGATTGGAAATGCGGGTAATCCCTTCAAAAGGATCGCCTTTAATAGCGCGAGCCAAAACTTCTACGTCGCCAGTATCTACAGAATCAATGATCTTTTGCAGTTGGGCTTCACTCTCTTCGTGCAGTAATTCATTCACCTTGGTAAGCCCACCAACTTTAGAGAACTCTCTGTATAGATTTACCAAATAAACCGTGGCACCACTCATGGATGCAAACTTCACAGCATAGTTCAAATTGTTGATTCCGTTTTCGGTATTTCCAACCGGTACGATTATCTTCTTCATTTTGGTGGTGGCTTTAATTACCTTTGTACAAAAGTAATGCGAATTAATGATTCGGCTCGCAAAAAAAGAAGAAATACCTCAAATACTGGCCCTTACAAAGGCTTGTGCTCAGGATATGATCTCCCGTGGGATCTACCAATGGAATGCGCATTATCCGTCTAAAGAGGCTTTTGAGCTCGACTTAAAACGCCAAGAGCTCTACCTCTTGTTTCAAGATGAGATCCTTGCAGGTACCATTACCATTTCCACCCACAAAGATGCCGAATACGAGGAGATCGATTGGCTCACCAAAGATGGAAAGCAATATTACATACATCGGTTGGCGGTGCATCCTGAGTTTCAAGGTCAGGGTTTAGCCAGATCACTAATGGATTTTGCAGAAGGGCTTGCAAGAGTGAACAATGTGGAATCCATCCGGCTAGATACCTTTAGCCAGAATCACAGGAATCAAAAGTTTTACGAAGCGCGTGGATACAAACGATTGGGCAATATATACTTCCCTAAGCAAAGTGAGCACCCTTTTTATTGTTACGAACTGCCTTTAAATCCTAAAGCTCTTGGTTGATATCTCTTTTAAAAGGATACAGCAACTGGCCATCCCAGCGATAATATCGGGGATAGCAGAACCTGTGCTTTCGCTCACCGACACGGCTGTGGTGGGTAACATCCCCGAATTTGGTAAAGAATCGCTGGCTGCGGCAGGTATAGTCGGTACACTACTCTCTACCTTTATTTGGGTGTTGGGGCAATCTCGTTCTGCCATAACGGCTATCATCAGTCAAAACTTAGGAGCTGGGAATTTAGATAAACTCCGCAGCTTTCCGGCGCAAGCTGTCTTTTTTAATGTGTTGACCAGCCTGATCATTTTGGCGAGTACTTATTTCTTTTCGCGGCAGATCTTTATTCTTATGGAAGCCGATGGAAGAATTCTGGATTACAGCGTAGATTACTACAACATTCGCGTTTGGGGCTTCCCCCTCACACTATACACCTTTGCAATATTTGGCATATTTCGCGGCTTACAGAATACCTTTTGGCCCATGATCGTAGCAACTACGGGAGTAGTGGTGAACATTATTTTAGATTTTGCCTTGGTATACGGCATTGAAGGCTTTATTGAGCCTATGAACATCAAAGGTGCTGCCTGGGCCAGCTTGATCGCTCAAGCGGTAATGGCCATATTAGTGACCGTGCTGCTCAAAACCAAGACCAAAGTCTCCTTGCGCTTTAAAAAGACCTTGCACCCAGAGGTAAAACGTTTGGTGAGCATGTGGGGTAATCTGGTGATTCGTTCCTTGGCCTTGAATGCCGCATTAATTCTGGCAGTAAGAGAAGCCACGGCTTTGGGTGACAACGAAATTGCGGGCTACACCATAGCCATTAATCTTTGGCTCTTTGCTGCCTTCTTTTTAGATGGTTACGGGGCTGCCGGAAATATTCTAGGGGGTCGTTTACTGGGCGGGCAGGACTACAAAGGCCTATGGTCATTAACCAAAAAAGTTTGTGGTTATAATTTGATTGTCAGTGCTATTCTAATCACAGTGGGGCTTGTCTTTTATACACCTTTGGGAGTGTTATTTAACAAAGAGCCAGAAGTGCTTGCTGTGTACGACGATATTTTTTGGTATGTACTAATATCCATGCCAATTAGTGCCATGGCCTTTACTTTAGACGCGGTCTTTAAAGGCTTAGGAGAGATGAAATACCTGCGTAATGTGCTCTTGGGTTCTACGCTTTTAGGTTTTATCCCAACTTTATTTATTAGCAAGTACTTTGGTTGGCAGATGGATGGGATCTGGTACGCCCTGCTGGTGTGGATACTGTACCGAGCCTTAGCCCTGATTATCAAGTATAAAAATAAGTATTACGGCCTTGCGCGAACCACATAATTGATACCTTTGCATCGCATATTGGAACTATGAGCAACATCAGAATTACCAAACAGTTCTCTTTTGAAACCGGTCACGCCCTGTGGGGCTATGACGGCAAATGCCGCAATGTACACGGACACAGTTACAACCTGTATGTGACTGTGATTGGGCAGCCCATTACCGATCCCTCTCATGTAAAACACGGCATGGTCATCGACTTTGGAGACCTGAAAAAGATCGTTAAAGAAGAGATCGTAGAGGTTTTTGATCACGCAACGGTATTTAATAAGAATACGCCGCATGTGGAATTGGCGAAAGAGCTACAAGACAGAGGGCACAATGTGCTTCTGGTTGACTATCAGCCCACCAGCGAAATGATGGTGATTGACTTTGCCGAGAAGATAGCCAAACGCTTACCAGATGGCATAAAGTTGCACTCCTTAAAACTTCAAGAGACCGCCACTAGCTTTGCCGAGTGGTTCGCTTCTGAGAACTAGAGGCGCATTTACTATCTTTATCGCATGCAAATCCCTGCAGGAAAGAAAATCTACTTCGCCAGTGACAATCACTTAGGTGCTCCAACGCCAGAGGAGAGTCTGCCGCGAGAAAAGAAATTTGTCCGTTGGTTAGATGAAGTAAAACACGACGCTGCTGCTATTTTTCTGCTAGGAGATCTCTTCGACTTTTGGTTCGAATACAAAACGGTAGTGCCAAAAGGCTTTGTCCGGGTGTTGGGTAAACTAGCCGAAATTCGCGACAGTGGTATCCCGATCTACTTTTTTGTTGGCAACCACGACCTTTGGATGAAGTCCTATTTTGAAGAAGAATTGAACATTCCTACTTATAGAGACATTCAGGAATTCGAGTTCAATGGCAAGCAGTTCCTTTTGGGTCATGGAGATGGAAAAGGCCCTGGCGATACTGGTTACAAACGCATGAAGAAAGTTTTTACCAACCCTTTCTTCAATTGGCTTTTTCGCTGGTTTCACCCAGACCTGGGAATGCGCTTAGCGCAATACTTATCGGTAAAGAACAAGCTTATCTCCGGAGACGAAGACAAAAAATTTCTGGGCGAAGATGGAGAATGGCTTGTCCACTATTGTAAGCGTAAACTGGAGAGCAAGCACTACGATTATTTGATCTTTGGTCATCGGCATTTACCTATGCAGATCGCTGTTGGCCCCCAGTCGAAATACATCAATCTTGGCGATTGGATAAACCATTATACCTATGGTGTGTTTGATGGAGAGACCTTTGAACTAAAGACTTTCGAAGCTTAATTCTAATTCGCCAAAAGCGCATAAGCCGTTAACGGATCCATTCGGCCATCGGCATAAAAACCATTCTTTCTTTCAAATGATTCTACGGCATTAGTGGTAGCTAATTGATAGATTCCATCGTGTTCCATCTGGTAACCCATCTTAATTAAAATACCTTGAATTTCATAGACCAAAGGGCCTTCTGATCCAATACCGAATTCGAAGTCTGCGGGTGCCGTTTCTAACCACCCCAAAAGCATTTCTTTTTTGCTCTTTAAAGAGGCCTTTGCAGTATCTAAGCCCATTTCCTTAGCCTCTATCTGAACATTGTTCATGCCTGCTTCTTTGAGCCTAGCAGATTCCTGCAATTTAGCTTCAAGACCTTTTAGTTTGGCCATCAGTTCTTCATAAGTGACCACAGCAGCTTTTGTGGCCTCGTTGTCTTTCTTAGGGGCTCTAACATCAATACTGTGAAAACTCCACATCTGAGCCACATGGCCATTTACTTTGGCCACCGCCTGATGATAATCTGCAACAACCTCCTGATCGTAGTAATTCAGGTCAATATTGGCCGGTGCCTGGTAGGTTGACCCTGGTGGATTGAATCTCTTGTATTTACTGTAGGCGTTATAGCCCAATATGCCCACAATGATGAGCAATAAGAATATTATTATCTGTTTCATCCCAGAAAAATTGCGTTAGTTGAACAAAACCTTGGCCTTGCTTTGCAAAAATAAAAGTACATAATTCTACGCTATGCAGCTAGGATTCTGCCTTCTTCAGGTCTTTTGCGCGTAACTGTAAGCTTACCCTACCATTCCAATGGTTCTCATCCAAACTGTAAACCAGGTCAAAAGGTGCTTTATCTTTGATCAGATCGATTTTCTTACCCAAACCGAAGCCTATGGCGTCAAAAGCGAATTGTCCATCTGTAGCTTTGAACTTAAGATGTGATCCGTCTGACCCAACTGGTTTTGCCCAACCGCTGTCTGTCAGATTTCGAGTAGCAAAAACCGGAGTGCGGTTTCCCGGACCGAATGGTGCGAACTGTTTTATGAGTCTGTAGAACTTAGGAGTTATGTCTGCAAATGAAAGCTGCAGGTCCACACTGATCTGGGGAATCTTTAAGGAATCGTCTAAGGTTTGCCCGACTACTTTTTCAAAAGCCGCTTTGAAATTCTCGTATTCGGATTCTTCTAAAGTAAAGCCTGCGGCGTATTTGTGTCCACCGAATTGAATCATATGCTCCTTACAGGCGGCTAAGGCCTCATAAACATCAAAACCGCTGACAGAGCGGGCAGAACCAGCCAAGACCTCTCCAGATTTAGTGATTACCAAAGTAGGCCGGTAATACTGCTCAATAAGTCGAGAGGCGACTATTCCTATAACTCCTTTGTGCCAATGCGGTTCATAGACCACGGTGGTTGCTCTATCTTCTTCTTGTTCATCCAAGATCTTAGCTAAAGCTTCTGCGGAGATCTGTTCGTCCGTCGCTCTGCGAGAAGCATTGAAAGCTTCGATCTCTTGGGCAAATGCGAGGCAGGAATCAACTGCATCCGCCATTAGCAAAGCCACCGCATAATCTCCGTGCTTCATTCTACCAGCTGCATTGATCCGTGGGGCCACCACAAAAACGAGATCAGAAATATCGTAGGTCTCTTTATCTCGTTGTCCTAATAATGCCTGAATTCCAGGTCGCGGATTCTCATTGACCACTTGTAGTCCATGAGCGGCCAAGACCCTGTTCTCTCCAGTCATTGGAACAATATCTGCAGCAATAGCCGTTGCAACAAGATCCAAATAAGGCAGTAAATCCTGGAGCTGCTCTCCGCGGTTCTGCCCCAAGGCTTGTATGAGTTTAAAACCAACACCACATCCACAGAGCTCTTTGTAAGGATATTGGCAATCCGATCGCTTCGGATCCAAAACTGCTACAGCATTTGGCAATGCTTCGCCCGGCGTATGGTGATCACAAATAATGAAATCTATACCCTTTATGGCGGCGTAATCCACTTGATCTATGGCCTTGACGCCACAATCCAGAGCAATAATAAGTCCAACCCCATTGTCGTGTGCAAAATCAATGCCTTGAAGCGAAACCCCATAGCCTTCGGCATAACGATCTGGAATATAAGTAGTTACCTTTGGATACCTTTGCAACAAATAAGAAGCCATAAGTGCCACACTACAGGTGCCATCAACATCGTAATCACCATATACCATAATAAGCTCTTCTTCTGCTATAGCCAGCTCAATTCGAGCTACAGCTGCCTGCATGTCCTGCATTAAAAAGGGATCGTGCAATGCCTCCAAGGAAGGCCTGTAAAAGTCCTTGGCCTCTTCAAAGCTTGTGATACCACGTTGAACCAGTAATATTGCCACAACTTCTGGTATACCCAATGCTGTTGCGAGCTGCTGTACAGTAGCTTTATCTGGTTTTTCTTTGAGGTTCCATTGCATAATTGCTGAGGTGTGACTGCGGATTCTATTCTGCAGGTAAAGGTAGCCAAAAGTCTGTTTTTTGTGTAAGGTATCCCCGGATTCACCGCCTTAAATTTGTAAATTCACAACATAAAAAATTGAACCAATGCCTTTAGTGACTCCACTTTCTCCGGACCACGATCCGGAAACCGCCAAACTGGCCGAATTTTTCAACGAAACCCTTGGTTTTTGCCCAAACAGCGTACTAACCATGCAACGCAGGCCAGCCATTAGCAAAGCTTTCATTAACCTTAACAAAGCAGTTATGGCCAATGAAGGGCGTGTCACCTCAGCCTTAAAACGTATGATCGCTTGGGTGAGTAGTAACAGCACCGGATGTCGTTATTGTCAGGCCCACGCTATTCGCGCCGCAGAACGTTATGGTGCGGAACAAGAGCAATTAGACAATATTTGGGAATACCGCACCCACCCTGCCTTTAGCGAAGCAGAACGCGCTGCTTTGGACTTTTCATTAGCAGCTTCACTTGTACCTAATCAAGTAGACAAGGCAATCAAAGCGCGCTTGTACGAACACTGGGACGAAGGCGAGATCGTTGAGATGCTCGGTGTGATCTCTTTATTCGGGTACCTAAATCGTTGGAACGACTCTATGGGTACTTCTATTGAAGTTGGCGCTATAGAAAGTGGCAATCAATATTTAGGAAAACACGGTTGGAATAAAGGGAAGCATCTTTAAGAAGCTCCGGCTACCACCAAAACAAATTCACCTTTAGGAGCTTTGGTTTCAAAGTGCCTTTTTATTTCTGATAGGGTTCCACGAACCAATTCTTCGTGCAGTTTGGTTATTTCTCGGGCAGCGACAGCCTTGCGATCACTTCCAAACAACTCCTCGAACTGCGTTAAAGTTTTAAGTAGCTTATGCGGAGATTCGTAAAACACCATAGTTCTAGGCTCGTCTTTAAGACTTTCTAACCGCGTTGCACGGCCCTTCTTAACGGGTAAAAAACCTTCGAAAACAAAACGTTCACAGGGCAAGCCGCTTGCGGCTAATGCAGGTATCAAAGCTGTAGCTCCCGGCAAGCACTCCACCTCTAATCCGGCTGCCAAGGCCTCTCGAACCAAAAGAAAACCAGGATCGCTAATTGCTGGGGTTCCGGCGTCAGAAATCAGAGCTATGGTCTGTCCGGCCTGCATCTGCGAGACTACAGCCGCAGTAGCCTTATGCTCATTGTGCATATGATACGAACGCATCGGAGTAGCAATCTCGTAATGTTTTAAAAGTTTCCCGCTGGTACGGGTGTCTTCTGCTAGAATAAGAGAAACAGACTGCAACACCTCTAAAGCTCGTAAGGTGATATCTTTTAGGTTGCCTATCGGCGTGGGTACCAAATAAAGTGAAGCGTTCATCGATAGTATTTACCAAAAAAGTACGATAGCAGTAGCGCAATGGCTGCCAACAGTACAAAGGTAACGGAATCTCCTAAACGCTCGTGGGCAAAAAAGGCGAGTACTAAGTCAAAGAATAAACCGGCATAGGCCCACTCGGTAAGCCAGGGGATCTTTCTCCAGAGGATCATGATAATGGCGAGAACTTTGGCTACAGCTAGCGGAATAACCAAATAATCCGGATAGCTGAAACGCCTGAAGAAACCTTCTACCATTTCCGTATTGGTAAAATACATGCTTGCAGAATAGCCCATTATAAGGCAAATGGCCATTGTACTGGCCCAGTAAACAAGCTTTCCCGGATGCATAAGCTTAGAATCGACGCTCTATTATACTCATAAAACGCTCAGCCACCTCTTGTTTTTCTAACCAATAGTTATACTCCGGCTTTACTTGTCCATTGATGAAATCTTCGGCCTGCTGAAACGAATTGCAAGTATCCAGTTGAGACATTACGCGAGCATAGTCTTCTGGTTTGTTGTCAAAAAGGTGTTTGATAAATGCAATCCTGTCGTTAAGCCCAATCTGTGCTTTAGCGGCTGAGGCATCGTTGAGCGAGCGTGGTTTATCTACTGAATTGTTCGTGGTTTCTGCAGCCTCTGGAGCTTCCGGAGTTTCCACGGCGGTGTGTGTTGGGGGTGTTTCTTGCTTACGCTCAAAAACTGGAGTGTGCTTGTAATCTGCAGCAAGTTCTTCTAAGTCATTTTTGATGTACTTGGCTTTGGGTAAAACCTCCTCCAACAAGGCGTCTACTTTCTCTGACTCTTCTGGCATTTGAGCCACTATGTCTTTGATCTTTTCTATAAGTGGTTCCACCAATTCATCATCGTGTACTGGTTTTTCAACAGGTTTAGGTTCGGTAAACCAATTCTGTTCTCTATAGCTCTTGGAGTCTAATGATTCACTATCTGGTACCGGAGTGGTCAAGGGATCTACGCCCACTTGAGCTTCCAAATGACTCAATATGATGAGTTTTTCATACAGTCTTTGAGCCTTCTCTTTGAGATCTACTGCACTGAGTGCCTTGGGCCCGTCTAATATTTCCTGTGCCAATTCGCGCAATTCGGCATGGATGGTCTTGTTCATTCTTCTCACTTTACAGAAGTTTTGGATTTGAATTTTAAAAGATTCGCTCTTGTTAGTCTGTTTGCGATCTCAAAAAGTAAAGTTCAATCCATAACTTATCAAATTAGCTCCTTTTTGTTTGGACGTTTTGTTACCTTTACGCCATCCGTTAATTCTAACGGATTTTTGTCATTTTTCGTGTAGTAAATTACAAAATGTTTCTCGAAAACACCGTAAATCAGCAAGAACAGTTCGGATGGATAGAAGTCATCTGCGGCTCTATGTTCTCTGGTAAAACGGAGGAACTCATCCGGAGATTAAAACGCGCGCAATTCGCCAAACAACGCGTGGAGATCTTCAAGCCAGCTGTAGACAGACGTTACGATGATGAGATGGTAGTTTCTCACGACAGCAACGAGATCCGCTCCACTCCTGTTCCAGCGGCGGCCAATATTCCTATTCTAGCAGACAATTGCGATGTGGTCGGTATCGATGAGGCGCAGTTCTTTGACGACGAGATTGTCAAGGTCTGTAACGATCTGGCTAACCGGGGCATTCGCGTTATTGTGGCCGGATTAGATATGGATTACAAGGGTAATCCTTTTGGTCCAATGCCCGCACTTATGGCAACTGCGGAATATGTGACCAAAGTTCACGCGGTTTGCACGCGCACCGGAAACTTGGCGCAGTACTCCTACAGAAAATCTGCCAATGACAATTTGGTATTACTCGGTGAAACCGACGAATACGAGCCCTTGAGCCGCGCCGCTTTTTACAAGGCGAACCTCCGCGAGAAACTCTCCAAAATGGAGGTAAAGGATCCGGAAGAGATCAGTCCGAAGCAAAAGAAAGCATGAGTCTAGCTGCAGAAACTGTATTGGAACTGGACCTTGGTGCACTCCAACACAACTATCGTTTTTTAAGATCTAAATTGGCACCAACTTGTCGCATGCTTGCGGTGGTTAAAGCCAATGGGTACGGAGGTGATGCCACTACAATCGCTCTGGAACTCCAAGAACTGGGCGTTAACTATTTAGCCGTAGCCTATGTTAGCGAAGGTGCCTTTTTACGAGATGCAGGCGTTACTTTGCCTATTCTTGTTTTGCATCCGCAGCCGGCCAACTTCGAACTTCTGGTAAGTAAGTGTTTGGAACCAAGTATTTATTCTGAGCGACTGTTGAACCTTTTCACTCAATTTTCACAAACCCAAAAAATAGTTGCATATCCGGTTCACCTTAAAGTAAACACTGGCTTGAACAGGCTGGGCTTTGACCCTGCTAAAGCTGTTCTAGCTGCCACGACCATACAAAAGGAAGATACGCTGAGTCTGCGATCGGCCTTTACGCATTTAGCAGCTAGTGAAGACTCCGCAGAAAAAGAATTTACCCTTAAACAGCTTAGCGCATTCGATGCTATTCTCCCATCGTTGCGACAAAACGGCGATGACAAATTCTTTGCGCACGCAACCAATACTTCTGGTATCATTAACTATCCGCAAGCACATTACGATCTTGTCCGAACTGGAATTGGCCTCTACGGTTACGCCAATGAGGCGAGTCTAGATAAACAACTCAAACCGGTCATGCGTTTAAAGACGGTTATCAGTCAACTGCATCAATTAAAGCAAGGTGAAAGTGTAGGTTACAACCGTGGTCATATCGCTACGGATGCAATGACCATTGCAACCTTGCCTGTAGGTCATGCCGATGGTCTGCCGCGTGCTTTAGGAAAGGGTGTTGGCAGTGTGATTGTAAGCGGAAAACACGCACCAATTGTCGGTAATGTATGCATGGACATGATTATGGTAGATGTGACAGGTATTGCCTGCCAAGAAGGTGACTCCGTGGAAATATTTGGCCGGCAGCAATCCGCAGAAGAATTGGCAAAAAAAGCCAGTACCATCTCTTATGAATTACTCACGGCTGTCGGTGGTCGAATAAAGCGCGTCGTTCTTCGATAAGTCTGTTAAAAACTTCAGCTCGCCAGACTACATTCCTTCTTAGTTTTTAGTACTTTGTAGTCAATTAACTAATACATCAATTTCCATGTTAAAAGAATTTAGAGATTTTATCATGACGGGTAACGTCATTGATTTAGCAGTGGCTGTGATCCTGGCCGGTGCTGTTGGTCTTGTAGTCAATGGATTTGTTAGCGACATCATGATGCCTATTGTTGGGCACTTCGCTGGCGGATTGGACTTTGCCGACATGAAAGTCGTTTTAGACGAGGCCGTAGTTGCTGCTGATGGAACCGTGACTTCTCCAGAAAATGCAATTATGTATGGAAAGTGGGTGAATGCCATCATCAACTTAATTACTGTAGGATTTGTATTGTTTATAATCGTTAAGGCCTACAACAAGACTAAGAAAAAAGAAGAGCCTGCTCCTGAGGCTCCGGCTGGACCAACTCAAGAAGAGTTGCTTGCCGAGATCAGAGACCTACTTAAAAAGTAATCTCTTTTAAGATTAGATAGCTGAAACCGCCTACCCCCAAGGCGGTTTTTTTATGTTTCTTTTTAGACCTCCTTTAAGCCTCATGCTTTACTTTTGCATTTTAAATTTTAAATCATGTATAAAGTAGCAGTTGTAGGTGCTACCGGAATGGTAGGCCAGGTCATGCTTCGCGTTTTAGAAGAGCGCGATTTCCCAATTGAAGAACTTATACCGGTTGCCTCAGCGCGTTCGGTAGGAACCCAAATAGCGTTCAAAGGGAAACAGTATAAGGTGGTAAACATGGAAACTGCGCTGGACATGAAACCTCAGTTGGCCTTATTTTCTGCTGGAGGTGATACTTCTAAGGCCTGGGCGCCAAAATTTGCCGAGATCGGTTGTACCGTGGTCGATAATTCGTCGGCTTGGCGCATGGAACAAGATATCAATTTGGTAGTTCCTGAGATCAATGCATATAACCTCAGCAAAGCTGACAAGATCATTGCCAATCCTAATTGTTCTACCATTCAATTGGTTATGGTGCTTAAACCTCTGCACGATAAGTACAAGATAAAGCGTGTGGTGATCTCTACCTATCAATCGGTTTCTGGAACTGGGAGCAAAGCGGTAAACCAAATGAACAACGAGGTAAACGGAGTACAAGGAGAAATGGCCTATCCGTATCCAATCTATAAGAATGCCCTGCCACATTGCGACGTATTTGAGTCTAACGGCTACACCAAAGAAGAATTCAAACTAGTTCGCGAGACACAAAAGATCCTAAATGACAGAAGCATTGCGCTAACAGCTACAGCCGTACGTATACCGACGGAGGGAGGCCACTCAGAATCTGTGAACATTGAATTTGAAAACGATTTTGACCTCAGCGAAGTCCGCAGCATGCTGGCCGCCACTCAAGGTGTTGTGGTTCAAGACAATCCGGATACCAATACGTATCCTATGCCACTTTATGCGCACCAGAAGGACGATGTTTTTGTTGGGCGAATTAGACGAGACCTGAGTCAAGCCAACAGTTTGAACTTGTGGATCGTGAGTGATAACCTCAGAAAAGGGGCGGCAACCAATGCAGTTCAGATAGCGCAACACTTAGATAAGGAAAATCTTTTGTAAGCTGTTTGGGGAGGCTTCGTCTAAGACCTCATAATCAACCCAAAACAGTTAAAATGAAATATTTAAATCTTATTATCCGAGTCGGACTAGGACTCATGTTGTTGCTTTTTGGTTTCAACAAATTCTTCTGGTTTTTACAAGACTTTGATTTTAGCGGATACCCTCAGGCCGAATATTTATTCACTGCCCTGCGTTATTCTGACGCAACAGATGTAGGCAAAGGATACTTGATGGGCCTTGTAGGGCTTACCGAAGTTGTCGTTGGATTACTCCTGGTAATTAGAAAATGGGTGCCATTAGCTTTAGTAATGTTGGTGCCGATTTCCATTAATATAGTATTGTTCCACGCCTTTTTGAATTTGCCAAATATCGGGCCTGCTATCTTGGTAGCCTTATTGAACGGATACCTGATGTACAAAAACTGGGACGCGTACAAACCGATGTTCCGATAAACATTCTGGTCTATCCCCATTTAAAGATTAACAACCATCTGCTCGGATGGTTGTTTTTTTTACAATATTTTTGTTAAAACCCTATGTGGTAGGGTTTTTTGTCCCGTTCTTGTTTAATTATTACACTAATGTGCCAACCATGATCAGCCTTTTTAAAAGGATTGGACTCTCTTGTCTTGCCCTAGGGGTACTGATAGGATGTAATTCAGACGACAATGACTACTCACCATTGGCCTACGAAGCCATTGATGATGTCGCCTTTGTTGCTCAGAATGCAACCGTGATCATTGATGTTTTTGCCAACGATGTCAATGTGCCTACTCAAGGCCAATTACTGGTACAAAGCGTTTCTTCTGGCACAGCCAACGTACTCGATCCCAACAACACTCCCAACGACCCTAGCGATGATCTTTTAGAATATACCGCAGACGGTGGCATATTCGGAAGCATCACTCTGCAATACGCTCTGTGCGAATCCGGCACAGACAATTGCATAGGAGCAACCATTAATGTCACAGTCACACCTGTCAGTCCTGTAAATTTCAATCTGGAACAATTCCCTTACGACAATCTTTCAGATTACAATTTCTTTGAAGGTGCCATGGCCAACCAAGAACCGGTCTATGGTGTATTGCCATACGAGCCAATCAGTACCTTGTTTACCGATTACGCCTTAAAGAAGCGATTCATTTGGATGCCAGATGGTGCTCAAGCGCAGTACACAGAATCATATGAGTTACTGCAGATGCCAGTTGGTACTATTTTGATCAAAACCTTCTATTACGACAATGTATTGCCTGCTGGCGACACTCAGATCATTGAGACCCGTTTAATCTATCGCACAGCCGAAGGTTGGGAATTTGCCGAATACATTTGGAATGAGGCCCAAACAGAGGCCACCTTGAATCTGGATGGTGATTTTACCGAGGTAAATTGGCTACAAGACGGCGTGGAACGCAGTATTAACTACCGTATTCCATCCGAAGCGGAATGCTTTACTTGCCACAAAACACAATTGGATCCAATTCCTATCGGTCTGAAACCTCAACACATCAACAGTGATTACCCTTATGCAGATGGCGTAGAGAATCAATTGCGCAAACTTATCGCCATGGGTTATTTGGCAGAAGGTCTGCCTGCTGAGATCCAAACGGTGATTGATTGGAGAGATACCTCGCAACCTATTAGCCTCAGAATGCGATCTTATGTAGATATAAATTGTGCGCATTGCCACTCAGACGACCGTCATTGTGATTATCGCCCGGTGCGCTTTGCCTTTAACGAATCTGCGGACAATGTGAACCTCGGTGTTTGTGTGGATCCCGAAACTCCGATCCCGCCTAATACCAAGATCGTTGTCCCTGGCGATATTGATACTTCTGTACTCTTCTTTAGAGTGAACTCAGAGGCAGAAGAATACCGCATGCCCCTTTTGGGCCGAACTATACGCGATGAAGAAGCTGTTGCCATGGTGGAAGCCTGGATCAACTCACTTACTGAGTCCTGCGACTAAAAAATTGAAACACTTAACTAAAAAACGATGAAGAAAATTATTTTAAGCATCCTCGCCTTAACTACGGTGGGAGCTGTTTTTGCCCAAGAATCAGGGACAGTAGATCCGGTTAGTTTCGGATTCACCTCCGTCTCTACTACTGGCTCTAACCGAGCTGTAGTAGATATGAATGGAGACTTTCTAGACGACATAGTTTCTATTAGTTCTACCAATGTGAATATCTTAGAGCAACAAGCCGACGGAACTTTTGTAACTCGCAATATTTCTACAACTTCGGCCAACTATACACCTTCTTGGTCATTAGCTGCTGCGGATTACAACCGCGACGGTTACACCGATCTGCTTTACGGTGGTGGTAGCGGAGTGACTTTTATGCGCTCTGACGGAACCGGAAATGGCTTTATAGAAGTTTCTGGCCCAGAATTCGTGTTCTCTCAGCGTTCCAACTTTGTAGACATTAATAACGATGGAGACATGGACGCTTTTGTTTGTCACGATGTTGCGCCAAACGTATACTACATTAACGACGGTACTGGAGCTTTGACTTTTAACCAAGGGGGCTTGGGGGATTATCCTTCTGGAGGTAACTACGGATCGGTTTGGATAGACTACAACAACGACGGTTTATTGGATATGTTCATCGCTAAATGTGGTGGAGAGGTTGCTCGTAGAACCAACCAAATGCACCTGAACAACGGTGACGGAACTTTCACGGAGAACGGAGCGGCCATTGGTCTTGCAGATCCAATGCAAACTTGGTCTTCTGCTTGGGGAGATTTTGACAACGACGGCGACATGGACGTGTTTGTAGGAGCCAGCTCCGGAGCACATAAATTAATGCGTAATAACGGTCCTGGAGCGGGCTACACCTTTACCGATGTAACTGCCGCCTCAGGTGTACTGTCAGTTACAGCGACAGGAATCGAGAATGCCACTTACGACTTTAACAACGATGGTTTCTTAGATATCGCTTCTAACGGCAACATCCTCTACGGAAACGGAGATCTAACTTTTACAACCATTGACTTTGGTGCTATTAGTGGAAGCAACGGAGCTTTTGGAGACTTGAACAACGACGGATTTGTCGATGCTTTCAACTCTGGATTCATCCGTCTCAATTCTGGTAACGATAACCACTGGTTGGTGATCAACACTGTAGGAGACCCTAGTAACATTAACGGAATTGGAGCTCGTATTGAATTGACTACCGATTCAGGGACTCAAATTCGCGATGTGCGCAATGGAGAAGGATTCCGTTTCTTAAGTACGCTGAACACGCACTTCGGAACAGGTGCAGATACCAACATCAACACTTTAGTAGTTAAATGGCCATCTGGAACCGTTGACACCTTCGAAGATGTAGCTGTAGATCAAGTAGTGACTATCTATGAAGGCCAGCCGCTAAGTGTAGAAGAGCAAACCAACGAAGTTGCTCTTACTGTTTATCCTAACCCAGCGACAGAGATCCTGCAATTGGATTATAGAACGCCACTTACCGATGCGCAGTACACCATTTACAACCTAAACGGTGCATTGGTGCAGTCTGGTGTGGTTGCCAACAAATCGATCAATGTGGCAGCACTTGCTAGTGGAGCTTATGTGGTAAAGATCGAAACTGGTGGAGCAGTGATCAACAAACAGTTCTTGAAGCAATAGGAACTGATTTTATTAAAATACTTAACCCTGTGATCTTCAGACCACAGGGTTTTTTATTTTTAGTATCTTTAATTCATACTTGTGTGCAACTAACTAACCATCCCCTAGTATGAATTCCACCTTTTCTAAAATCCTGAAATGGCTCCTAGGCTTGTCTTTACTTGTTTTTGGAGCAAACAAATTCTTTGAGTTTTTAAGTCCGCCTGCTTTTCCACCTAGGGCTGCAGAATTTATGACTTCCTTAGATGCCACCGGTTATGTCTTATACATTGTTGGGGCCTTGGAGATTCTGGTTGGCCTTATGCTTTTGCTGAATCGATGGGTACCTTTTGCGCTGATCCTCTTGGCACCGATATCACTGAATATCGTCTTGTTCCACATCTTTTTAGATCTACCGGACATAGGCATTGCTTTGGTTGTAGCTGGGCTCAATGTTGTGCTGATTTATAAATATTGGAAGGCTTACACACCACTGTTTACTTGAGGCGAGTCTCAAGCTGCTGTTAAACTGCGAATTGTATCTTAAAACAAAGAGCAGTTTTTCTTACCTTTAGCTGCCTTTAAAACAGGCGGTAAAAGATCTTTTTTTCACTGGTTAAATTGTAATTTCGATGAAGCGAATAATTGGAGTAGCCGTTTTGGCTATCGCGGCCATCAGCTGCCAAGAAAACACCTCTCAACCTGTACCCACTGTGGAATATCACAAAACTAAAAAAGTTGACACCGTAGATACTTACTTCGGAGTTGACGTTCCAGATCCATACCGCTGGTTAGAAGACGACAGAAGCAAAGAAACAGAAGCATGGGTAGACGCACAAAATGCGGTAACCAATGGTTTTCTAGATACCATTCCCTTTAGAGACGAGCTCAAGGCGCGTTTAAAATCCATTTGGAATTACGAAAAAGTAACAGCTCCATTTAAAGAAGGCGAATACACCTACTTTAGAAAGAACGACGGGCTGCAAAATCAATACGTAGTTTACCGATATAAAACCGGAGACGATCCAGAAACCGCCGAAGTATTCTTAGATCCGAACACTTTTAAAGAAGACGGAACCATTTCTCTATCAGGTTTGAGTTTCTCTGAGGATGGGTCTCTAGCGGCTTACAGCATTTCAGAGGGTGGAAGCGATTGGCGTAAGATCCTGATCATGGATGTCGCCTCCAAAGAGATCATTGAAGACACCTTGCGCGATGTGAAATTCTCTGGTATCTCTTGGTACAAGAACGAAGGATTCTACTACTCTAGTTATGACAAACCAGAAGGCAGTGAGCTTTCTGCCAAGACCGATCAGCATAAATTGTATTACCACAAGCTAGGAACAGACCAAGATGCAGACCCAGTTGTCTTTGGTGCAACGCCAGCGGAAAAGCACCGTTATGTAGGTGGTGGCGTTTCTGAAGATAACAAGTGGTTGTCTATTTCCGCCTCGGTTTCTACCTCCGGAAATAAAATGTTCTTGAAAGATCTGGAAAACCCAGACAGACCACTGATTACTGTTATAGACAATGTGGACAGCGACACCTATATGTTAGACAATGACGGAGACACCTTGTATTTGGTGACCAACCTCAATGCCCCTAACCAACGTATTGTTAAGACCAACGCCAGCAATCCAAGTTGGGAGAATTGGGAAGACGTAATTCCTGAAACCGAACATGTACTCAGCCCTTCAACAGGTGGAGGATACATCTTTGCAGAATATTCGGTAGATGCCATCTCCAAGGTGATGCAATACAACTATGACGGAAGCCTAGTGCGTGAAGTAGCATTGCCCGGTATAGGTTCTGCCGGGGGTTTCTATTCCAAAAAAGAAGAAAAAGAGATCTATTTCAACTTTACCAACTACTACACACCAGGTAGCATTTTTACCTATCAAGCAGATAGCGGAGAAGTTGCCTTGTACCGCAAATCGGCCATCGATTTCAACCCAGACAATTACGAGAGTAAACAAGTTTTCTATACCTCTAAAGATGGCACCAAAGTGCCTATGATCATTACGCATAAAAAAGGTTTAGAGCTTAATGGTAAGAACCCAACTATCCTTTATGGTTACGGCGGATTCAATATCTCACTCAACCCTGGATTTAGTATTGCCAACGCAGTTTGGATGGAACAAGGCGGTGTTTATGCCGTGCCTAACCTTCGTGGAGGTGGCGAATACGGAAAAGCTTGGCACGATGCCGGTACGCAAATGCAAAAACAAAATGTATTTGACGATTTCATCGCTGCCGGAGAATACTTGATCGAAAACAACTATACTTCCTCTGATTACCTTGCCATTCGAGGTGGTTCTAATGGAGGGTTACTAGTCGGCGCCGTTATGACTCAGCGTCCAGACCTAATGAAGGTGGCGCTACCAGCCGTAGGCGTGCTTGACATGCTTCGCTATCATACCTTTACAGCCGGTGCGGGATGGGCCTACGATTATGGAACCGCAGAAGACAGCAAAGAAATGTTTGAATATCTGCTGGGTTACAGCCCGGTCCATAATGTGGAGCAAGGAGTGAATTATCCGGCTACCTTGGTAACCACAGCAGATCACGACGATCGTGTTGTGCCAGCGCACAGTTTTAAATTCGCTGCAGAACTTCAGGCCAAGAATGGTGGAGCTAATCCGACCTTGATCCGCATTGAAAAAGATGCAGGACATGGCGCGGGAACACCAGTTACTAAAACCATTGAGCTTTATGCCGATCTCTTTGGCTTTACGCTCTACAATATGGGATATCGCGTATTACCAGAAGACGTCAGCAACAAAATAAAAGGATAAAAAATCGCCCTTGCCCACAGCAAGGGCTTTTTTCTATGTTAACAGTTTCAATTGACAAATTCAGCTATCAGGAGCAACAAGAGCTGTTGGGTCCCTTAGCGTTTTCTCTAAATACCGGAGACCATTTAGCGATCTTGGGAGAAAGCGGCAGTGGTAAATCTACTTTGCTGCATCTTATTTACGGGTTGATGGACCTGGACCAAGGCGAGATCCTGTGGAAAGGTGAAGCTGTACTCGGGCCGAAGAATCAACTGGTTCCCGGAGCACCTTATATGAAATTAGTGGCGCAAGAGGCCAATGTAATGCCTTACACCACAGTCAGCGAGAACATTCAAGAGCATTTTTCCAGATTGAATCCGCAGCAAGAAGCTGTCCGCACACAAGAACTATTAACTTTATTGGACTTAGAACCCTTTGCCGAAAAGAAGGTAAAATCGCTTAGCGGCGGGCAAAAACAACGCGTGGCTATTGCCAAGGCCTTAGCCTTAGTGCCAGAGGTACTGCTGCTAGATGAACCCTTTGCACACATTGATGAGTTTAGACGCTCCAGACTCCGCAGACAACTCTACAACTATTTAAAAACCGCAGGAATTACCTGTGTCACAGCTACACATGATGCAAATGAAGCCTTGAGTTTTGCAGATCAGGTGTTGATATTAGAAAATGGTAAAGTCTCGTTTTTTGGGCCGCCAGATCAGCTTTATAAGAATATCTCAAGCGCATATCAGGCCGGGTTCTTTGGAGAGATCAATGCCTTGCCCAATGGGCAGTATTTGTTTCCACATCAACTGCATTTATCCAAGCAGCAAGCAGATTTTAGTGCTAGGGTAAAGGCGAGCTATTTCAAAGGAAGTCATTACCTTGTTCAAGCCCAAGATGGCGAGCAGGAGTTGTTCTTCAACACTTCTGAGAGCATTGAACCAGGAACAGAAATCCACTTAAAAATTGACCGCTAATGCGTTTTTTAAATCCTATTTCTCAGATCAAGGTATTTTTCTCTATCGTGGTTGCACTCTTTGGGGTTTATTTGCTCACGCAAGGCACCATGTTTGGGCTTATCATCCTCGGGGTTTCTGCCCGACTGGCACTACGAGAAGGAGCCGAAGTTGAAGTTTTTGAAAAGCGATATCGGAACCTGTATTCGGTTTGGGGTGTTACGGTTGGAAATTGGAAACCGTTGCCTGAAATAGAATATGTGTCCGTTTTTAAAACGGTAAAAAATTATAGGGCTCGCGTAATCACTGCGGAGGCCAACATGGGCAAGACCGTGTTCCGGATCAACCTTTTTTACCAAACCAATAAGCACATCACCGTTTACGAAACAGATACGAAAGAAGACGCTATGCATAAGGCAAATGGTTTGGCAAAGGCCTTGGAAATCGAGGTTTACGACGCCGCTGCAGACGATTAGTGAATCTTAATTATCTGCTGACTATTTCCGTTCCAATCGATACTTTCTCCAACCGATTTTCCAAGTAGTAATTGGCCAATAGGGCTTTGTGGGGCTATTGCCCAGATCTGATCTCCTTTAACCTTTAAAGCTCCAGCGGCAATAGCTATGAAATAGCGCTGCTGATCTGTTTCAACCAAGCTGCCCAAATGCACTTTTCCTGTAGCGACTCCAGATTGGATCTTGGATAGCGCTAAACGTTGCTGATCTATCGCCTTGAATTGCTGCCCCAGCTTTTCGGCCTGTAGTTGTAAATGCGCTCTTTCTGTATTGTGCTTGTCTCCAGCGCTGCTTTTTACGGCACCCTGTAAAGATTCATCTACCGCGGATTGCGCCTGTTTAAGGCCATCTAAGCGTTTGTCCAACCAGGCATGACAGAGGGCTATTAATTCGGATTTATTTTGTTCCAAGGTTCTTTGCGTTTTCCGATTCTAGATCAAGAGGGCCAAAGTTATACATCTGCTGGCTGATCCAAGACTTTCTTTTAGCTATGTAGGCATTAGGAGCCACCGGCCTATATTTTAATGGATTGGGTAAGATAGCCGCTAACCCTAGGGCTTGATCTCGGTTTAATTTGTCTGCATCTGTATTGAACCAATGCTCAGCAGCTGCTTGAGCTCCATAAATACTTGGACCAAATTCAATGCTGTTCAAATAGACTTCCAAAATGCGTTCTTTGCTCCAATACATCTCGATCAAAAAAGTAAAGTAAGCCTCAAAACCCTTTCGCGCCCATGACCTATGTGGCCAAAGAAATACGTTTTTTGCCGTTTGTTGACTTATGGTGCTGGCCCCGCGCAACTTCTTGCCTGCTTTGTTTTGCTCTCGAGCCTTTTTTATAGCGGCCACATCAAATCCATTATGCTTAAGAAACTGTTGGTCTTCTGCACATATAACTGCCTTTTGTAGGTTTGGAGCTATCTGTTCTATAGCGACCCAGTGGTGTTGAATACTCGCCTTCTCATCTGTCTGAAAATACCGAATAGCCATAAGTGGCGTAGCTGGAACAGGCAAATATTTATAGGCCAATGCCCAAAGGTTAGATAAGACCAAGAACCAAATAAAGGTTTTAATTACAAAACGGATCAGTTTGCGCATCAATCGATCAACTTGGCGAGCGAAGTACCTGTGTCTGCTCCTATAGCAACTCCCATACCTCCCAGACGAATGCCACAATAAACGTGTTCTGACACTTGCTTTACAATAGGCGCCTTTTTGCTTCCGACTCCCATGATACCGCTCCAGCGTTGTTCAATTTTAACGTCTTTACCGGGTAAAATCGTATGGCGCAACAGTAAATCTAAAGCAGTTTGGATCTGTTCTGTGGTTTCCATAAGCGTAGTGGTTTCTCCTTCCATATCCAAATTACGCCCGCCCCCAAAGAGAATACGACCATCTATATTTCTAAAATAATAGTAGCCTCTGTCTAAATGAAAGGTGCCGTTAAAATGCAAATTGGCTATGGGTTCGGTGATCAAGACTTGTGCTCTGGCGGGTTTTAGATCTTCTTTTAACAGACTTCCGGCCAATCCGTTGGTTGCTACTAGAACTCGACCGGCACGAATAGAAAATTCTCCATTGATCTCAAGAGAAACTCCGCCGGTTGAATCACTCATGGCCGTGACCGTAGCACCGTTTATAATCTGAATATCAGAACCGTAGGCTTTCTTTATAAAGGCCTGCATCATAGCGCCAGTATCTATCTTTCCTTCAAATGCATTAAAGATCAGTTGCGGCTGAATATTATCAAATCCGAAGGAATTCTCAAGCCTGCTAAAAACCGGAGCATCAAATATGGGATCCAAAAGCTTGTTTAGCCTCCCGATCGCTTCCAAGCTTTGTGTGTAGAGCGCTTCGTCTTGCAGGGTGAATAATTCATATCCTCCACAGGGATCATAACCGATGGCGTCTGTCCCCAACAGTTTTTTTAGTGTTTCTAGGCCATACACACGTTTTTTAACCAAAGCAACCACTTCCTTTTCACTATGAACAGAAAGGTCGTCTAGGAGCTCCGAAACGCTTCCGAAGCAAGCAAAGCCAGCATTCTTAGTACTAGCGCCAGACGGCAACATGCCCCGCTCCAAAACCGCGATCTTGGACTTGGGATGTTTGTGTCGTAATTCAATGGCTGCAGCAAGGCCGACAATACCACTCCCCACTATAACAAAATCTAAGTTGGCAAACCAACTCTTGTGTTCCCAATACGACAAATTCACTTCTTAGAATTTTTTACGATGATAATAAAAACGAGCATGAACAGCGGTATGGCAAATGCGAAGTACAGCCCTAAGGTCTTGAGGCCAATAATCACTACAAGTATTGAGACCAAAACAAAAACGATATGCTTAAAATAACCTTCTCGCATGGACTAAAAATAAAAAAATCCGAAGCCATTAGACTCCGGATTTCTCAATATCTGTTGCGAATGTTTATTCTTCTTCAGGTTCGCGCATTTCAAAGTCATTCATGAAAGCGGTGGTGTAGTTTCCTTCTACATAATCCGGCTCTTCCATAAGCTGACGGTGGAATGGGATGGTTGTTTTGATTCCTTCAATAACAAACTCATCTAATGCGCGCTTCATTTTAGCGATCGCCTCTTCACGCGTTTGCGCGGTAACGATCAACTTAGCGATCATGGAATCGTAGTTTGGTGGAATCATGTAACCAGCGTATACGTGTGTATCCAAACGAACTCCGTGTCCTCCTGGCGCATGCAAAACTGTAATGCGTCCTGGCGAAGGTCTAAAGTCGTTATAAGGATCTTCCGCATTGATACGACATTCGATAGAGTGCAACTGTGGGTAGTAGTTCTTACCAGAGATCTTTATCCCAGCAGCAACTTTGATCTGCTCACGGATCAAGTCGTGATCTACAACCTCTTCTGTGATAGGGTGTTCTACCTGAATACGCGTGTTCATTTCCATGAAGTAGAAATTGCGGTGCTTATCCACCAAAAATTCTACTGTACCCGCGCCTTCATAATTGATATATTCTGCCGCCTTTACAGCTGCTTTGCCCATGGCATCGCGCAGTTCATCGGTCATGAAAGGAGAAGGAGTCTCCTCTGTTAGCTTTTGGTGACGTCTTTGAACAGAACAATCACGCTCACTGAGGTGACAGGCCTTTCCTGTAGAATCTCCTACAATTTGGATCTCAATATGGCGCGGCTCCTCAATGAGCTTCTCCATATACATGTCGTCGTTTCCAAAAGCAGCTTTACTCTCCTGTCGTGCAGATTCCCATGCGGATTGCAAGTCTTCTTCTTTCCAAACGGCGCGCATTCCTTTTCCTCCTCCTCCGGCACTAGCTTTAAGCATAACAGGATATCCTGTCTCTACAGCTAGTTTCTTGCAGGTTTCAAAATCTGGAATAACACCATCAGATCCAGGGACACAAGGCACTCCTGCAGCTTTCATGGTTGCTTTTGCAGAAGCTTTGTCTCCCATACGGTCGATCATCTCTGCGGAGGCGCCGATAAATTTAATATCGTGCTCTTCACAGATCTTAGAGAACTTTGCGTTCTCTGACAAGAAACCATATCCTGGATGAATCGCATCGGCATTGGTGATCTCTGCCGCAGCGATGATATTAGCTATTTTAAGATAGGATTCAGAACTGGCGGGCGGTCCTATACATACGGCTTCATCGGCAAAACGCACATGAAGACTTTCCGCATCGGCAGTGGAATAAACGGCTACCGTTTTAATACCCATCTCTTTACAGGTTCGAATTACGCGCAAGGCGATCTCTCCCCGATTGGCAATCAGTATTTTTTTAAACATAACACTGTGATTTTTTTACGTCCGAAGTACTTAGACCCAGACGCACTATGTAATGCGATTTGACTAAGAAGGGTCGATTAAAAATAATGGCTGGTCGAACTCCACTGGAGAAGAGTCGTCAACCAAGATCTTAACGATCGTTCCTGATACTTCTGACTCGATTTCATTGAAGAGCTTCATGGCTTCTATCACACAAAGTACATCTCCATTACCAATACTGTCGCCTACCTCAACAAACATAGGTTTGTCTGGCGCCGGACGACGGTAGAAGGTTCCAATAATCGGTGATTTGATAGTTACGTATTTTGAATCGTCTGCAGCAGCAGGAGCTTGGGCAGCTGGAGCAGCAGCTTCGGCAGCTGGAGCAGCAGCAACAGGAGCAGCGGCGGCGGCAGGGATCTGCTGAATATAAGTTGCTTCCGGACCTTTGCTTTCCATTCCTGTACGAATGGTGATCTTAAACTCGTCCGTCTCCAATTTTACCTCATTTGCGCCAGATTTGGCTACAAATTTGATGAGATTCTGAATATCCTTAATTTCCATCGGATCTTGTTTTTTTAGTTTATTAGGTTGTGGTTTTTATGAATCATATGCCCAAGTCAGATAGATCGACCCCCAGGTAAATCCACCGCCAAAAGAAGCAAAAATTAGCTTGTCTCCTTTTTTGAGCTGTTTTTCGTAATCGTATAGACACAGCGGCAGGGTAGCCGAAGTGGTGTTTCCGTAGCGTTCAATGTTCATCATGACCTTGTTATCATCCAATCCCATCCGTCTTGCAGTAGCATCAATGATACGCTTATTGGCTTGGTGTGGTACCAGCCAAGCGACATCATCGCCGGTCAAATTGTTGCGCTCTAAGATCTGAGCTGCTCCGTCTGCCATATTGGAAACCGCAAATTTAAAAACGGTCTTCCCGTCTTGGAAAACATAATGCTGCTTGGCATCTACAGTTTCATGAGAAGCAGGAAGAATGGATCCTCCCGCGTCGATCTTTAAGTGCTCACGGCCAATCCCGTCGCTTCTTAAAACCTCATCTTGCAGGCCATAACCTTCTTCATTAGGTTCAAAAAGCACGGCACCACCTCCATCACCAAAAATGATACAAGTGGCACGATCTTCATAATCAATTATAGAAGACATCTTGTCTGCTCCAATAAGCAGTACTTTTTTATAGCGTCCAGATTCAATATAACGTGCTGCTGTAGACATTCCGTAAAGAAAACTCGAGCAAGCTGCAACTAAATCATAAGAAAAAGCGTTTACGGCTCCAATCTGGGTGGCTACGTAAACGCCTGTTGCTGCTACCGGCATATCCGGAGTCGCTGTGGCCATAATGACCATATCAATATCTTTTGGGTCTGTACCGCTTTTCTGAAGGACATCTTGAGCAGCTTTAATAGCCAGATAAGAGGTTCCTTTATTGCTGTCTTTTAAAAGGCGGCGTTCTTTGATTCCCGTTCGGGTGGTGATCCATTCGTCGTTCGTATCGACCATAGTCTCCAAAATCTGGTTGGTCAGTACGTAATCTGGCAGGTAGCCCCCGACAGCGGTAATAGCTGCTGTGATCTTACTCATTTTACAGAATTCAGTACACAAAAAAAGGCATTATGCCTTAAAAGGAAGTGAAAATAACGAATTTTCGATTAAAACAAGCCAAAATTGGGTCATTTATGACAATTTTGGGCATATGTAATAAAAAACTCTCGCAGATCAAATAAATTGATAGCGAGAGTAATAATTTACAAACAGGTACTACTAGCTTTCCGCAGACTCGGTATCGTCAATAAGAACCTGTCCTCGGTAGTAAAGCTTTCCTTCGTGCCAGTGCGCTCTGTGATACAAGTGCGTCTCTCCTGTAGTAGGATCTGTGGCCAATTGAGGAGCAGTTGCCTTGTAGTGCGTTCTGCGCTTGTCTCTTCTGGTTTTAGAGATCTTTCTCTTAGGATGTGCCATTACTTATTTATTTATCCGTTAATAATTTCTTTAAATCGTCCCAACGCGGATCTGTTTGATCTTCGTCAGATTGTTCTGCCTGATTATTCAGACTGAGTTCTTCGAGTTTGTCGAGTGCCTCAGATTTTAAAGTCCCATCTGCTACACCGGGATGCACCCTTTTGGCTGGAACTGCAAGTACAATGCTTTCATATATGTACTGTGCAACGTCTACCTCGTAGCTACCGTGGGGTAAAATCAGAAGATCTTCTTCTTCGTCATTGTACTCTTGACCAAACTTAACAACCAGATCAAAATTGCCAGAAATTGGCTGATTATATGGTTCATTGGTCAAATCACAATTGACATTGACGGTTCCGTTGAATTGAAAATGCAGGTCTAATAAGGTGCTTTTCTTTTCTAATTCTAGATCAACTTTTACGTTAGCCTTGTGGAATTCGTCATACTCAAAGTGCTCAAAGAACGTGTTGTCTATCTGATAGTCAAACTGATGGCTGCCTATTTTAAGGCCCACAAACGGGATGGTATATGCTTTCAAATCCTTCACAATCAATTCGTTTACTACCCCGTCTCTATCAAAGACGGCTGCAAAGATAAAAAATAAATTAAAACGGACTACGAAGCCTTAGCGCTTTTTTGCCAAGACTTTACGGGCTCTTTTCTGTAATGGATTAGCACTCAACTCCAAATATTCTTGTCTGGTCTTGTAGATCTGAATAGCGCTGAACACAGCCTCTTTAAATGAAGTGTGGTCTGCCTCCCCTTTCCCGGCCTTGTCATAGGCCGTTCCGTGGTCAGGCGAAGTCCTTATTTTATCTAGTCCAGCGGTATAATTCACCCCTTGCCCAAATGATAAGGTCTTGAACGGCACCAAACCTTGATCGTGATATGCGGCGATGATCGCATCGAAGTTCAAATGATTCTTAGTGCCAAAAAAACTATCGGCGGCATAAGGGCCGTAAACTAAGGTGCCTTCTTCGTTAAGTTTTGCCAAAGTTGGCCGCACCACCTCGTCGTCTTCTTTACCAATGACGCCATTATCTCCGGTATGAGGGTTAATGCCCAATACTGCGATCTTAGGAGTAATGATCCCAAAATCCTGTTTCAGGGTTTGGGTTACTGTCTTTATTTTGGTGGTGATCAGCTCTGGAGTAATCGCTGCCGATACATCTTTAACAGGCAAATGATCTGTGAGCAAGCCAACGCGCAAGGACTCACTGATCATAAACATCATACTGTTGCCTTCTAACTGCTCATTCAAGTAATCTGTGTGTCCTGGGAATTTGAAGTCCTCAGCTTGAATATTGTATTTGTGAATAGGCGCGGTGACCAAAACATCGATCTTGTCTTGTTTAAGGGCGGTGACTGCAGCCTTAAAACTCTTTATAGCAAAAGCTCCTGCTTCGGGCTTTTCTTCTCCGAAGTTCACCGCAACTCCTTCTTTCCAGACGTTGAGCACATTGATCTTTTTATGAGCGATCTGATCCAGGTTGTTTATTCCGTGAAGATTTATCGGATAATCAAAATGCTTTTTATAGAAGGACATGAGCTTTACCGAAGCAAAGATCACGGGTGTGCAGAATTCGAGCATGCGTGAATCCAAGAAGGTTTTCAAGACGATCTCTCCACCAATTCCGTTTAGGTCTCCAATAGAGATCCCCACTGTGATCTGTTCCTTTTTATTCAAAGCTTATGGTCTTAAACGCTTGACCGCTTAGCTTAATCAGCTGGGCGATTATTCGTATTTTTGCATCACAAAGTTAACAACAATATTAAGATGTTTACAGGGATCATAGAAGAAGTAGCCGAAGTTGTTCATTTGGAGCGTGAGGGTAGCAACCTTCATATCAGAATGAAAGCGGCAATGACACCGGAACTTCAAATCGATCAAAGCGTGGCACACAATGGAGTGTGTTTAACTGTAGTTGCTCTAGACGACAACCAATACACTGTTACTGCTATAGACGAAACACTTCAAAAGTCGAATCTTGGAGCCTTAACTATTGGTAGTGGGATTAATTTGGAGCGTGCTATGAAAATGGGAGCTCGTTTGGACGGTCATATTGTTCAAGGTCATGTGGATCAAACTGCTACTTGTATCGCTGCGGAGTCATTAGATGGCAGCTGGACCTATAGATTCCAACACGAACTCATGCCTGGGAATCTTACCATTGAAAAAGGTTCAATCACGGTAAACGGAGTAAGTTTAACTGTTGTAGACAGTACGGACACGGAATTCAGCGTTGCTATCATTCCATACACTTACGAACATACCAATTTTAATTCCTTGAAAGTCGGAGATACGGTCAATCTTGAATTTGATGTGGTAGGAAAATACGTTCAGAAACTCTTGCGTCAGTCTAGCTAAGTCGCTTTCTGCGATACGCAATAAACACCCCAAGGGTTAGACCAAAAATAAGCAATACAAAGCTTGATGCATCTATGGGAAGTCCCGGTGGGGGGGGACCCGTAGGCGGTGGTGGACTCTGGGCAGCTATTGATTGGGGCAACAGCAAACACAGTCCTAAGACTGTTATTTTTACGATTTGGGGTCGCATAATCGGGTTCTAATGTACTAATTTTTTTAAAATCGCAAAGGAAAACCTTCACTCTCTGAGAATTAGTAACTATTATTTTACAATCTAGTGGACCCAGAAGGGCTCGAACCTTCGACCCCCTGATTATGAGTCAGGTGCTCTAACCAGCTGAGCTATGGGTCCTGAAACAGTGTGCAAATGTAAAATTAGTTAATTTATCCGCAAACTATTTGAATCAATTTCTGTCCTGACATAGCTCAACTAACACTCCATTGGACGATTTTGGGTGTAAAAACGCAATGATTTTATTGTCAGCACCTTTTTTTGGGGTTTCGTTCAGCACTCGGAAACCTTCCGCTTTTAGCCGTTCTATTTCTGCTTTTATATCATCTACCGCAAATGCGATGTGGTGTATTCCCTCTCCTCGTTTTTCAATGAATTTAGCAATGGGACTCTCCGGATTGGTCGCCGCTAACAGTTCAATCTTTGAATCGCCACATTCAAAAAAAGAGGTGTCAACGCCTTCTGACTCCACTGTCTCTACCTTGTAATGAGGCTTTCCTAAAAGTGCTGCGTACACACTATTAGCTTGTTCTAAGTCTTTTACGGCTATTCCTATATGTTCGATCTTTCGCATCTCACTATAATTTCAATTGTGCTAGAATAATGTATTCAACAAGTAAATATGCTACTTTTGTAGTATGAACGAAAACAATCGGCAGAAAAAAATAGCAGGAATCCTGCAAAGTGACATTGCCACGCTCATACAGAAAATGTTGCGCGAGGCAGGACAAACTCATTTGGTGGTGTCTGTTACCAAAGTAAATGTCACCGTAGATCTGTCTATTGCTAAAGTATATCTGAGCATATTTCCGGCGGCTCATGCCAAAGCAATGATGGAGGAGATCAAAACGGTCACGCCTAACATCAAGCATCAATTAGCCCAACTGACGCGCGACCAATTGCGCAAAATGCCGGACTTGATCTTTTACCTCGACGATTCACTAGAGTACATCGAATCTATAGATAAAGCTTTAGAAGGCGAGGTTGACCCTGTTAGAAATCCTGATTTACTGGGGAAAAGAAAAAAGTCTTGAGTTGAACACTCCTTTCTACATTGCCAAGCGATATCTCTGGAGCAAAAGCAATAACAACGCTATAAATAAGATCACGCGAATTGCAGCGATAGGCGTCATAGTTGCTACGGCGGCTTTGCATATTGTACTTTCCGGTTTTGCTGGGCTTCGTGACTTTTCGCTGAGTTTTGCCAATGTTTTCGATGCCGATCTCAAGGTCTCTCCGGAAACTGGAAAAACATTCACTAGTGATGCGAGCCTGCGACAGGCAATATTAAAGACAGAGGGAGTCCTAGCTATTTCTGAAGTTGTAGAAGAACGCGTTTACCTAAACTTTAAAGGAAAAAACCACATTGCCACTATAAAAGGAGTAGATGCGCGTTTTGGTTCCGTTGTGCCTATTGACAGTATGCTGTTCATTAACGATTGGTTTCGCCAAGGAGAAAATGAAGTGGTGCTTGGGCTTACAGCTTCGGTTAAACTTTCTTTAGGTACTTATGACTACAGCGAGCTTTTAGAAATCTACGCACCAAAGCCCGGTACGGGGCAGATCTTAGACCCAACTCAAGCCTTTAGAAAAGAGCGGGTAGTAGTAACCGGCATTTATAATGTCAATGAAGATGTAGATGATACTTTTGTTTTTGCTGATATAGATCTTGCCCGGCGTTTATTAGGATATGATGAGAACATCGTATCTGGCTTGGAGATCAAATTAGATCCTGGTGCCGACCCAGAAGAGGTGAAAGAAGCCCTTGCAACACTGTTTCAAAATCCTGTCGATATCAAGACACGATTACAACAAAACGACGCGCTCTACAAAATGCTCAATACAGAGAACGTGGCCGTATATCTCATCTTTACTTTGGTGTTGATCATTGCGCTTTTCAATGTTATTGGCGCTATAATCATGATGATCTTAGATAAAAAAGGCAATTTAAAAACCCTGCAGAATATGGGCTTGTTGGGTAGTGAAATCCGGAAGATCTTTTACTATCACGGTGTATTGCTTACGGCCGTAAGTGGGGTAATAGGTCTGGCGCTCGGTTTTATTATTGTATGGTGTCAGTTGCAATTCGGATGGGTAGCAATTACACCAACTTTACCCTATCCGGTTAAACCCACAGTTTTGAACGCCCTTGTAGTTTTGGTCACCATGTTGGTGCTTGGCCTAATTGCGTCCAATATTGCTTCGAGAAATGTGAACGAGAAAATGCTTGCTAAGATCTAAGCAAACTGAAAGTCTCCAAAACGTTCCAAAACCTCATCAAAGGTTGCAAATACATCTGCAGAATCATCGCTGGTCACCATTTTAGAACGGTACTCCTTAAAGTGAGGAATTCCTTTAAAATAATTGGTGTAGTGTCTGCGGGTTTCAAAAACGCCCAGCTTCTCCCCTTTCCAATCGATAGACATTTGTAAATGACGTCTGGCTGCGTCTACGCGTTCTTGCATAGTAGGAGGCGGTAAATGTTGTCCGGTTTCAAAGTAATGCTTCACCTCTCTAAAGAACCAAGGATAGCCAATACTTGCCCGACCGATCATGGCGCCATCTAAACCATACTCATCCCGCATCTCTACAGCGCGTTCTGGGGTGTTCACATCGCCGTTTCCAAAAACAGGAATGTGCATGCGTGGGTTGTTCTTCACTTCCGCAATTGGGCGCCAATCTGCATCGCCTTTATACATCTGTGCTCGGGTTCGTCCGTGAATTGATATGGCTTTACAGCCCACATCTTGTAAACGCTCGGCCACCTCGACGATCTTGATGCTATCGTGATCCCAACCCAAACGAGTCTTCACAGTAATGGGCAAATGAGTGCGTTCTACCATAGCCTTAGTGAGCTTGACCATAAGATCTATATCTTTCAAAATGCCGGCGCCGGCACCTTTGGAGACGACCTTTTTTACCGGACACCCAAAATTGATGTCTATAATATCTGGCTTTGATGCAGTAACTATATCTACAGACTGTAGCATGGAATCCATATTGGCCCCAAAGATCTGGATGCCAACAGGGCGTTCCTTCTCATAAATGTCGAGCTTGATCACACTTTTTGCAGCATCTCTAATGAGTCCTTCGGAGGAAATAAACTCCGTATACACCACATCTGCCCCTTGCTCTTTACACAAGGCGCGAAAGGGTGGATCGCTCACATCTTCCATCGGTGCGAGCAACAATGGAAATTCTCCTACGTCTATGTCTCCTATCTTGGCCATTGGCTGCAAAATTAAGCAAATTCAGATTCTTTTAAAATCTTACTAAAAGCCACGCTTTTGCACTATCTTTGCGCCAAATAGCCCCAAAGGCAAGTATATGAAGCACTTTCGCAACTTTTGCATCATTGCACACATCGATCACGGCAAGTCTACCTTGGCCGATCGCCTGTTGGAATTTACCGGCGCTATAACCCAGCGCGAAAAACAGGACCAGCTCCTAGATAGTATGGACCTGGAGCGTGAACGCGGGATCACCATTAAGAGTCATGCGATTCAGATGGAGTACGTGTACCAGGGCGAGACCTATGTCTTGAACCTGATCGACACTCCTGGCCACGTGGATTTTAGCTACGAGGTGTCACGATCTATTGCTGCCTGCGAAGGAGCGCTACTTGTTGTAGATGCTGCACAGAGCATCCAAGCGCAGACCATTTCTAACTTGTACTTGGCCTTAGAGAACGATTTGGAGATCATTCCGGTGCTTAACAAAGTGGATCTGCCAAGTGCAAACCCGGAAGAAGTTACAGACGACATAGTCGACCTTTTAGGCTGCCGTGCCGAGGAGGTAATTCCTGCTAGTGCTAAAACTGGTATTGGCATAGAAGATATTCTGAATGCGATTATTGAGCGTATTCCTGCTCCAGAAGGAGATGCAGACTCGCCTTTGCAAGCCTTGATCTTTGACTCGGTATACAACCCTTTCCGCGGTGTAGAAACCTACTTTAGAGTTATCGATGGTGAGATCCGCAAAGGACAGCAGATCAAATTCATGGCTACAGGCAAAACCTATTTTGCAGACGAGGTAGGTACGCTTAAACTCAAACAAGCTCCGAAGCAAAAAGTAGGCGCAGGAGACGTGGGCTACCTCATTACAGGGATAAAAGATGCGCGCGATGTAAAAGTGGGTGATACCATTACAGACGCCAAGCAGCCTACCACTAAAATGATCGAAGGTTTTGAAGACGTAAAGCCAATGGTATTTGCTGGGATCTACCCTGTCGATACAGAAGATTACGAAGAACTGAGAAACTCCATGGAAAAATTGCAGCTTAATGATGCTTCGCTGGTTTTCCAACCAGAGAGTTCTGCGGCACTTGGATTTGGATTCCGCTGCGGATTCTTGGGGATGCTTCACCTGGAGATCATTCAAGAGCGCCTAGAGCGCGAATTCAATATGACAGTGATCACCACGGTACCAAACGTGTCTTATCACGCCTATACCAATAAAGAACCAGACGAGGTCATTTTGGTTAACAATCCGTCCGATCTGCCAGAGCCTTCTACCTTGAATCGCGTAGAAGAGCCTTATATCAAAGCGAGCATCATAACCAAATCAGACTTTGTTGGTCCGGTAATGAGCCTGTGTATCGAAAAGCGCGGCCAGATCACCAATCAGAACTACCTGACCCAAGAGCGTGTGGAATTGTCATTCGATATGCCTTTGGCAGAGATCGTTTTTGACTTTTACGACCGCCTCAAAACGGTTTCTAAAGGATATGCTTCCTTTGATTACGCACCTATTGGAATGCGCACCTCTAATCTTGTAAAAGTAGACGTGCTTCTAAACGGAAATACTGTTGATGCCCTTTCGGCTCTCTTGCACAAAGACAACGCCTATGACATTGGGAAAAAGATGTGTGAGAAGCTTAAGGAACTTATTCCAAGACAACAATTCGACATACCAATTCAAGCCGCTATCGGAGCCAAAATCATTGCTCGTGAGACGGTGAAAGCGCTTAGAAAAGACGTTACTGCCAAATGTTATGGCGGTGATATCTCCCGTAAAAGAAAGCTTTTAGAAAAGCAGAAAAAAGGAAAGAAGCGTATGCGTCAGGTGGGTAATGTAGAAATTCCTCAGGAAGCCTTTATGGCAGTATTGAAGCTCAACGACTAGTTGCAGCTCGTTCCCTGTTGCGTTAGATTCGATAAGTAAACATCGTAATCGGTGTCGGTATCTTGACCGTTAACCGAAGCGTCTCCATTTGCCTCTCGACAAAGAGTAAAACTTTGTGTTAGTTCATTATCACAAGTTACACAGGCCACATCGTCGTCTTTACAAGATCCGAGGCTTAAGGCAGCTGCAAAAAAGAAGACGTATTTCATAACAGATGGCTTTGTGATTTGGAGCGTTAGTTTTAAAGGTTTATTTTCTGCGGATGCACTTCTGATTACTCTACCCGTTTTTAAGTACACTTTCCACATCGATGGTCTTTCCTAAATAGGCGAGTTGTGAACCTTCTTCCACCTCCATCTCAGAAGGATTAGTAATAAAGCTCAACTCTCCGTCCGGAGCTTTTAAGAACAAAGCCACCATATCTTTGTGGTCATATATATAATCTAATAAGCGCTGGAAAACAGCGGCAGAATCTATGTCTATCTCTTGAATAGAAGGAAACTCATTAGCCACTCTTGTAAGGTCCGCATAGTCATGAGTAGTAGAAAGTACTTCGCTTGGAGCACTTCCGTTTTGCAAACCGTTTTTGCGTTCTTCATCGCTCATAAGTCGGAAGGAACCATTCTCACCCAAAGTTGCGCTATACTTGTTTAGTGCATATTTATTGATCTCGTCATTCCCGGTCATGGCAATGAGATAGCCTACGTCATTAAATTCGATATTGTCGGTTAGATCGCCTTCGTAAATGTTGGCATTTAAAGAATCCAACCCAAGTTCCCGCGCCAAGTTGATATTGTTCGCGTTGGTGTCAATCAATACAACCTCGCGCTTGTTCTTTTTGAGGTATTTCCCGATCACTCGAGACGGCTTAGAGGCCCCGACTATAATAATCGAGTCCGAAGTAGTTAAAAACACCCCTACCAATCGGGCAAAGAGGCGGGCGGTTGCCGCATTGAGCAATACCGTGGCTAAAACCACAGCAAAGACAAGTGGCGTGATATATTCAGCCCCGCGAATTCCTTGTTCTACCAATTTGGTTCCAAAAAGCGAAGCGATACCCGCTGCTACAATACCACGAGGCCCTACCCATGAGATAAAGAGTTTTTCGTTGGTCTTTAAACTGCTGCCTATAGTAGACATGAAAACGCCTACCGGGCGCAACACAAAGACGATCACTGCCAAAAGGGCTGCCGTTTCCCAAGTGTATACCAACAAGAGGTCGTCCAATGAAATATTGGCTGCCAATAAAATGAATAGAATAGAGATCAGTAAAACGCTGAGTGATTCTTTAAAATAAAGCAGTTCCTTGAGGTTGGGCAAATCACTATTACCCAAGAACATTCCCATTACCACTACAGCCAATAGTCCTGATTCGTGGGCAAAAACGTCACTCTCCACAAAAATGAGCAGCACCACAGAAAGAGCCACCACATTGAGCAAGTAGTGCGGAATAAATTTCTTTTTAATGGCATAGTACAGTGCATATCCGCCAGAAATACCAAAGGCAAAACCAATGAGCACGATCTTCCCGAATTCTACCAAAGCTTGCTTGGTGTAACCGGCATCTCCTCCCACGCTAATGAACTCAAAGACCAATACAGCCACCAAGGCACCTATAGGGTCGATCAAGATTCCCTCCCATTTCAACACTGCAGAAACGTCCTTTTTTAATGGAATGTTTCTTAAGATGGGAGTGATCACTGTTGGTCCCGTAACGATAATCAGAGAAGAGAATAAAAAGCTAATGCGCCAGTCTAATCCAAAGATATAATGAGCCGCGAAACCAGCTCCCGCAAAGGTCACAATAGAGCCCAAACTTATTAGCTTTCCAATAACCGGACCTATTTTTGAAACCTCTCCGCGCTTTAAGGTCAAGCCACCTTCAAAGAGAATGATACCAATAGCCAAAGACACAAAATTGAACAAATGCTGATTGGGGAATAGCCCTTTGTCGCCATTGTAAATAGGCTGAATCCACTGGGTGCCGTCTTCGGAAATCAGGGTAGAGATCGGCCCCACAAAAAGTCCGATCAGGATCAATGGTAAAATGGCTGGAATCTTAAATTTCCAGGCCACCCATTGGGCCAAAATCCCTAAAACGATTATCCCTGCTAATTCGATCATGTGCTGCGGTTTGGTTTTTAAAAATAACAAGATTTGATCGCATTGAACCCATAAGTGCTAAAATTGTTAAAATACTTAGTTAACAATTCCAAAAATCTGGGCTTTAATCTCACAAGAGTCTTTGGCATTTAGTATTTTGCATAACTATTAATTACTGATGACCCTCTACCCTATTGAATCCGGAAATTTTAAGTTAGATGGTGGCGCTATGTTCGGCGTGGTGCCCAAGTCGCTTTGGACGCGAACCAACCCCGCCGACGCCAACAATATGATCGACATGGCCGCCCGCTGTTTACTTATCGAAGATGGCGATCGTCTTATACTTATCGATACCGGTATGGGTAATAAACAGTCGGAGAAATTCTTTGGCTATTATTATCTCTGGGGCGATTATAGTTTAGAAAAATCTTTGGCCAAGTACGGTTTTCATCCGGAGGACATTACCGATGTATTCATGACGCATTTGCACTTTGATCACTGCGGAGGTTCGGTGGTCTGGAACGCAGACAAGAGCGGATACCGACCAGCATTTAAAAATGCCAAATACTGGACCAACAGATCACATTGGGATTGGGCGGTGCATCCAAACGCAAGAGAGAAAGCCTCGTTTTTAAAGGAGAACATCATGCCGTTAGAAGAGAGCGGGCAGTTGCACTTTATAGACCCTCAAGATTTGCCTTATGCCCAGTCAAGTGAATTGGGCTTTGGAATACTTTTTGCCGATGGACATACGGAAAAGCAAATGATTCCGCACATTCAATACAAAGGAAAGACCTTGGTGTTTATGGCAGACCTCTTACCAACGGCGGGGCATGTGCCGCTACCCTATGTAATGGGTTATGACACCCGACCACTGTTGACCTTAGATGAAAAAGCGGCCTTTTTAGACAAAGCCGCAACAGAAGAATTCTATTTGTTCCTAGAACACGACCCTTATAACGAAATTATTACGGTTAAACACACCGAAAAAGGTGTGCGTTTTGACCAAGCCTATACATTTAACAATCTATTTAATTAATGATATTTATGAATATGAAGAAGATGATCCTGCCAGCACTATGTTCGTCGCTGTTTTTGGTTGCCTGTGGCGGACCTGCCCCATTGGTTTCCACTCCAATTGGAAATATCGATGCCGTGCCTTTAAAAGTGGAGCCGCTTACAGAAGCCCAAATGAAGGCTTGGGGTGCTGCTGACCTTGTTGCAGACACCATCCCTGGAATGAGCGTAGATAAAGCCTATGCAGAATTACTCAACAAGAAAAAGGGGCAAACGGTGATCGTTGCTGTGATCGATAGCGGAACCGATATTGAACACGAAGACCTGGACGATGTGATCTGGGTGAACAAAGATGAGATCCCTAACAACGGTAAGGATGACGACAACAACGGTTATGTTGACGACATTCACGGTTGGAACTTCTTAGGCGATATCATTGGCGAGAACATGGAATATGTACGCTATCTGCGCAAACTAGGCCCTAAGTTCGAAGGTAAATCCGAAGCAGCCATCAGTGCGGCAGATCGCGCCGATTATGCTATCTATCAAAAAGCCAAGGCAGAGTACGATAAAGAACTAGCCGATGTACAGGCCGGTTTGAACCAATACAATGCCATTATGGGGCAAGTAAAACCCGCTCACGAAGCTATTGCTAAGCGTTTAGGCAAAGAGGACTACAACGCTAAAGACCTTCAGGGTATTTCAAACCCGGACGCAGCAACGCAGCAGCAAATTGGCATGCTGACCCAAATGCTCAACTATGGTGATTCAGTGCCAGATGTAATTGAGCAATTGGAGGGAGGAATCGAGTATTTCTCTGGCCGTTTGGAAACGCATTTCAACATGACTGAGGATTTTAGAGTTGTTTTGGGTGATAACCCAGACGACTGGAACGACAAATCTTACGGAAATAACGATGTAGACGGTCCGTCTGAAGACAAAGAAGATGTGTCTCACGGAACGCATGTGGCTGGTATCATTGCTGCAGAGCGCAACAACGGCCTCGGGATGAACGGGGTTGCTAACAATGTTGAGATCATGGTGCTGCGCGCAGTGCCAGACGGTGACGAGTACGACAAAGACATCGCTTTAGCGATCCGCTACGCGGCAGACAATGGTGCAAAGGTGATCAACACTAGTTTTGGTAAGTACTATTCTCCACACCCAGAATGGGTTTGGGACGCCATTAAATATGCAGCTAGCAAAGATGTGTTGATCGTTAATGCAGCTGGTAATGAGGCCTTCGATCTAGATGGAATTCAAGTATACCCGAACGATCAGGAATTAGACGGTTCTGAGATCGCAGACAACTTTATCACCATTGGGGCGTTGCACCACGACTACGGAAGTGAAATGGTTGCCTCCTTTTCTAACTACGGAAATACTTCTGTTGATGTGTTTGCGCCTGGAACCAAGATCTGGTCAACTATGCCAAACAGCACTTACGAGTATCAGCAAGGAACTTCTATGGCGGCGCCAGCTGTTGCCGGAGTTGCTGCGGTTATTCGCTCCTATTACCCAAGCCTATCGGCTGCTCAAGTAAAAGATATCTTGATGAAAAGCGGTTTGAGCTCTTCACAAAATGTAGTTCTTGGAGGAGACAGCTCAAACGCTCAGGCCTTTGGAGAGATCTCCAAATCTGGGAATATGGTAAACATGTATAACGCCATTCTTATGGCAGATAAAATGGCTCGATAATGAGAAATTTAGTTTTATTGCTGCTGACTTGCTTTGCGCTAGGCAGCTATGCGCAGAACAACACTTCCTATTGGCAGCAAAAGGCCGATTATACTATGGACATCGACTTTGATGTTGAAACCCATCAGTATAAAGGAAAGCAAACCATTGAATACACTAACAATTCGCCAGACACGCTTAATCGTGTATTCTATCATTTGTACTTCAATGCGTTTCAACCAGGCAGCGAAATGGACGTTCGTTCCAGAACCATTGCCGATGCAGATCCGCGAGTAAAAGATCGTATATCTAAATTGAACCCAGAAGAGATTGGTTACATCAAACCCTTGAAACTGACTCAAAACGGTATGGACCTCAACTATGAGGTTGTGGGCACGGTTATGGAGGTTGATCTAGCAGAGGCCATCTTGCCTGGAGCCAGTACCACTTTTTATATGGAATGGGATGCGCAAGTACCTGTACAGATCCGCAGAAGTGGGCGCTATAATGCAGAAGGTGTAGCCTACTCCATGACGCAGTGGTACCCAAAATTAGCGGAATACGATTTTCAAGGCTGGCATGCTCATCCTTACATTGGACGCGAATTTCATGGTGTTTGGGGAGACTGGAAAGTCACTTTGAGTATCGATAAAGATTTCGTTGTAGGCGGTACGGGATACTTGGTCGGTGAACCTAAAACCAAGCGCGGCAAAACGACTTATGTTTTCGACGCTCCTATGGTTCATGACTTTACTTGGGCAGCAGATCCGGATTATATCCACGATACTTATCAAGGAGCTAATGGAGTAACATTGAACTTCTACTACAAGAAGACCATGAACGAACAGAGTTTAAAGAATTGGAAAGAATTGCAACCTAAAACTGCGGAGCTTTTAGAATACTTCAACACCCATATTGGAACCTATCCTTACAAGCAGTATTCTGTGATCCAAGGAGGAGACGGAGGAATGGAATACGCCATGAGCACTTTGATCACCGGAGAGCGTAAATTCGGCTCTTTAGTTGGTGTGACAGCTCACGAAATGGCGCACAGTTGGTTTCAATTCTTACTAGCAACCAACGAATCTATTCACGAATGGATGGATGAGGGCTTTACCTCTTACATTTCCAGCGAGGCGATGAACGAGATCATGGGAGAGAATTCCGAAAACCCACATTCAGGTTCGTACCGCGGTTATATTTACCTAGCCAACAGCGGGAAGGAACAACCCTTGACCACCCATGCGGATCGTTATGACATTAACATGGCTTACGGTATTGCTGCTTACAGCAAAGGTGCTGTGTTTATGGCGCAGTTGGGTTATGTGATCGGGAAGGAAAACCTGGCCAAGACCATTAAGCGTTATTACACCGATTTTGTGTTCAAGCATCCTACGCCTAACGACTTTATTCGTGTAGCCGAGAAGGTTTCTGGTTTAGAGTTAGATTGGTACTTGCAAGACTTTGGACAAACTACCAACACTATAGATTACGGTATCGAAAATGTGGTTGCTACAGACAGCGGAACACAAGTAACCCTTAAACGCACTGGGCTAATGCCAATGCCAATAGATCTAATGGTAACTTATGCCAATGGTTCTAAAGAGTCATTCTATATTCCATTGCGCATAATGCGAGGCACGAAAGACAACCCATACTCTGGGGTGAATCGCACGATATTGGAAGGCTGGGCTTGGGCGTACCCAACCTACGATTTCGAGATTCCTAACAACGGTAAGAGCATTCAGAGCATCGAGATCGATCCGTCTAAATTAATGGCGGACGTGAGTCCAGACGACAATGTGAAGAAGCTTTAATTGGCCCGCATAAAAGTTCTAAAAGTCCCGCAATGGCGGGACTTTTTTTGTTTTTAGAAATAATTGGGATTTCTGAGCCTCTTAATTGGTTACATTTAACCTATGCTAAAATTTCCTGCTTCGGAGCGATTAAAGAGCAGTAAACAGATTGAGGCCTTATTTACCGAAGGTAAAAGTGCTAAGTCGTTTCCGCTGCTGATGCGTTTTATGCCTGCTGAGCTGCAAGCGCATAAAGCGGCCTTTGCCGTTTCTAAGCGAAATTTTAAGAGCGCTGTAGACCGCAATCGTGTTAAACGCTTGATGCGAGAAGCCTATAGATTGGAGAAAAGCCAATTCCAAAAGACTTCTGCACGGTATTTGATACTCTTTGTTTACACGGGCAAGAATCTTCCAACTTTAAATGAATTACGCCTGTTAATGGTTAAACTTTTAAAACAATTGGAATGATGAAAACCTTATTTATTACCCTTTTTGGGACTTTTTTAGCCTGTTCTGACGGCGGAAATTCTTCTGCGAAATACGCCGCAGCCGATGAGGCAGGTTGGAGTGAAATGGAAGAATTTGTTGTGGAGAGCAACTACTCCGAAGATCAGGATGTGAAAACCGATGACACCAAGATCATCAAAACGGCAGACATTGAATTCGCTACGCGAGACATGGACGCTACTTATTTACGCGTTCGAAAAGCCATCGCTGCAACGGGCGGAAACTTGCAAGACGACAATACCGGAAAATCATACAACCAAGTCTATCGAAACTTGGTGATCCGCGTACCTTCGGCAAATTTTGAGACCCTAGTGGATTCTATCGGTCAAGGCGTGGATTATTTTGACACCAAACGGATCTCGCGCAGAGATATGGGCGAAGAATTTGTCGATCTCCAAGCCCGACTCAAAGCCAAACGCAAATTAGAGGAGCGCTATCTGCAACTGCTCAGCAAGGCTAAGAACGTAAAAGAAATGTTGGAGATAGAACGCGAACTGGCCAGTATCCGCGAAGAGATAGAAGCTAAACAAGGACGATTGAACTACCTGCAAAGTCAGGTGAGCATGAGCACGATTAGCCTTCGCTTTTACAAAGAGACTGTGGAGGCTCAGGCTCAGGTGTCTTTTGGCAGCAAGATCGCCAATGCTTTAAAAGGCGGGTGGAACGGACTGTTGACCTTTTTTATAGGAGTGCTATACCTCTGGCCCTTCTTATTGGTTGTTAGCCTGGTGTTCTTTATTATTAGAAGCTATTTGAAAAGATCTAAAAGATCTGCGAACTCATAAAAAATCGAGCTATGCTTAAACGCGTAAAACGTATCGGAATCCCTATGGTTTTAGGGCTGATTTTGATCAGCACCACAGCTTTTAAAAACGACTTCTTTGAAATTGCAAAACAGGTGGAGATTTTCACCACCTTGTTCAAAGAACTCAATATGAATTATGTAGACGAGACCACTCCAGCAGAACTGATGGACAAAGCCATCACCGGAATGTTGGACGACTTGGACCCATATACGGTTTACTGGAATGAACAGGAGGTAGAAGACGCGCGCATCAATAATTCTGGAGAATATACCGGAATTGGTGCTTCGGCACGCACAGCAAAAGGCAAGATCATTGTAATGGAGCCTTTTAAAGACTATCCGGCCGACAAGGCTGGACTCAAGGCTGGCGACGAAATTATTAAGATAGACAACATCTCCTTAAGTGATTTTACCGATGATGCCGGAGACCTCTTAAAAGGGGCTCCTGGCACTACGGTTTCGTTAACATATTTGCGTCAAGGTAAAGAATACACCACACAGTTGACCCGCGAAGCAGTAGGCATTAAAGCGGTGCCTTTCTCTAAATTGATTGGAGGTGATACTGGCTATATCGTGCTGAGTAAATTCAATGCTAAGACCACTATAGAAACCCATAAGGCTTTAGAAGATCTGAAAGAAGATGGGGCTAAAAAAATCATTTTGGACCTTAGGGGTAACCCTGGGGGCTTGCTCAATGAAGCCATTAATGTGGTGAACTTATTTGTCAATAAGGGAGAGGTAATTACCACAACAAAATCCGTCATTAAAAAATACAACCGCACCTATATGACCCAACAAGACCCAGTGGATACAGAGATCCCATTGGTGGTTTTGGTCAATGGTCGATCAGCCTCAGCAAGTGAGATCGTTTCTGGAGCCATTCAAGATCTGGATCGCGGGGTGGTAATTGGTGCCCGCAGTTTTGGAAAGGGCTTGGTACAGCGCCCAAAAAAACTCACTTATGGGACCCAGCTTAAGATCACTATTTCCAGATATTACACGCCAAGCGGTCGATGTATTCAAGCCTTGGATTATTGGAACAGGGACGAGAACGGAGATCCGGTTCGCGCCGAGCCAGACGAGTATAACGCCTTTAAAACGCGTGGCGGCAGAACTGTTTACGACGGAGGGGGAATTCTTCCAGACATAGTCTTAGAGTCTTCTAAGTACAGCCCTATAACCACAGCCTTGCTTAGAGATAATGCCATATTTAATTTCGCCACGGACTACTATTACAAGAAAAAGCTAGACTCTTGGGCTAATTTTGAGTTTACCGATGCAGATTTTGAGGCCTTTTTAAAGTTTCTCGACAAGGATGGATTCGAATACGAGACTGAAACGGAAAAAGCTTTTGAAGCCGCCTTTAATAAAGCAAAAAGTGACGAACTGCAGGGCAAGATTGATAAGGCCTACGGACAATTGAGAGCTGCCATAAACGAGGTTAAGCAAGACGAATTGCGCGACAAAAAGGTAGAAATCAAATCTCTTTTAGAGCAAGAGATCTTAAAGCGCTATTTCTATCGCGAAGGTTTGTACGAATATCAAGTCGTGAACAACCCGGAGATCTTAGAAGCCCTTGCGGTGCTTAATGATCCGCAGCGTTATGCTAAGATCCTAAAGTAATTTGGAGAAACACAGGCTCTCTGCCACACCCTTATAAGGGCCATAATTTTCTACCATACGTTGGTAGCCAGTTTTCTGGTAAAGCGCAATTGCCGAGTGTTGACGCACGCCAGTTTCTAAGACCAAGCGTTCAAAACCCTCTTGCTTAGCCCAAAGTTCAACCTCTTGTAAAACGGCTCTTGCAAGGCCTTTTCCACGAGCTTCTTGGGCAGTGTACATGCGTTTTACTTCAGCCGTGGCGTTATCTATGGCTTTGAAACCGCCGCACGCGGTCGCGCGATTTTCAGTATAGGCCAAAAGTAGATGCTTAATGTCTTCCAGACCATTGTACTGGTCGTAAAAGTCATGATCGTCTCCATCGGTGATCTTGAGTTCCTCATCCAACTGCTGCACCAACTTTAAAAGGTCTGGATGTTTATTATCGACTCTTTGGAGTAAGATTCTCATTAGGCTTTGATCATTGCGATATGCGGAATTCCATCTTCTAGATAAGATTCCCCAGTTGTTTTAAAACCGTGGCTGTTGTAAAAATCGATCAAATAGGTCTGCGCAGAAAGTTTAATAATATTGGTTTTGTAGTGTTCTGATATTGCAGCTACAGAGGCTTTCATGATTTGATGTCCGTAACCGTCTTTGCGAAATTCTTCTGCCACCACTACCCTACCAATGGCCGCTTCTGCAAAATAATCTCCGGGCTTAAAGCAGCGGGTATAAGCCACTATCTTTCCGTTGCGCGTACCAATAATGTGCAGCGCCTTCTGATCTTTTCCGTCCAGATCCTGATAAACACAATCTTGTTCTACCACGAAAACCTCACTGCGCAGTTGCAGCAACTCGTAGAGCTCCCTGATGTTGAGATCTTCAAAGGTTTTAATTGTAATGGTAAGATCAGTCTTGGACAATGACATCTTTGGCGTCGTTTTTATTGAATTCTGGTTGAATATTTACGTGATTGATTCCGTACTCTTTTTTAAGATACGCTTCTATTTTAAGTAAAAGTGTGTCGAACTCAGAAATTCGGATATCCTCGTGTAGATCTAAATGGGCTTCCAGATGCGTCTCGTCTTCATTGGCCTGCCATACATGTACATGATGCATGGCCTGAACACTTGGAAATTCGTTGATGGTTTTTATGATGTTCTCAATCTCTATTCCTGCCGGCGTAAACAACATTAGTACTTTGAGTGATTGTTTGAAAAGATTATATCCCATAAAGATCAGATACAAGGCAATGGCCATGGTAAGGACGCTATCTACCCACCAAAGCTGATAGTATTTCATAAGTAAACCGCCAATGAGTACCGCAACCGAGGCGGCCATATCGGTTAGTAAGTGTAAATAGGCAGAGCGCATATTCATGTTGCTGCCGGCTTCCTTCCGCAGTAAAAGAACACTTAAGCCGTTTCCAACTATAGCAATTGCAGACAGCCAGATCACTAAATTGCTTTCAATTTCTTGAGGATTTAGAAAACGCTCTACAGACTCCACAATTAAGATCACCGCTACAATGAGCAAAGTGCTGGAGTTTATAAAAGCAGCGATAATTTCGGCCCGCTTGTATCCGAATGTTTTTGTTATAGAAGCAGAACGTTTGGAAAGTCGCTCTGCGATATAACTTATAAGCAATGATAGTACATCGCTAAAATTATGTAGTGCATCAGAAAGTAAAGCAAGACTGCCGGAGATAACTCCTCCAATAACCTGAGAAGCGGTAATAATCACATTGAGCAAGATAGACACCACTAATTTGGCGCCCTTGGTATCGTGATGATGATGATTCCCGCCCATAAGATCGGTATTACATACAAGCAATTTTATTCACGCGATTAGCGTGTCTACCCCCCTCGAATTCCGTGTTTAAAAAAACATCTACCATAGCAACAGCCTGTGGTAAAGAGGTGAAACGAGCTGGAATACTAAGTACGTTTGCGTCATTATGTAATCTGGCTAGCTCTGTGATTTCTTTAGTCCAACACAAGGCAGCTCTTACTTGTTGGTGCTTATTTGCTGTCATGGCAGCTCCGTTTCCACTTCCGCAAATAATGATCCCTAAGTCTGCAGCGCCATTTTCTACATCTGTAGCAACTGGATGAATAAAGTCAGGATAATCAACACTGGAACTATCGTCGGTCCCGTGATTACTCACTTTATGACCCTGGGCTTCTAGATGCGCCTTTATAGCAGCTTTGTATTCGGTACCGGCGTGGTCGTTTCCTATGGAGATATTCATAATGTGGTGTTTAAGGTTTCGCGCTTATACTTATATCAATATTGATTCAAATACGGAGGAGTAATTAGCTATAGGCTGTAGATTATATGTTTATAAATTGTTACTGCCTATCGATAAATAAATTTGGTTTTTCAATTAAAAAAGCTCCTTATAAAATAATTGTAGCAAACCAATTTTAATTATTCCATGTTATAATGAACTTATTACAAAAATACAGGAAGTTTCTAACAGCCGTTGTGAAATTCACTTATTAAAAATTCACTTTTTATTAGAGTTATTCACAGTTGTGAACTTAAATTCTCAATCCTTTATAAATCAATCTACAAGATCTGTAATTAGTTGTTAAGAACACGTCAATAAACTACTTTTTAAACGCCTTCAAAATTTATTGAAAAGAAGTTTTACTAGTTGTCAACACCCTATAATAAGCATCAATAATTCAATTTAAAAAAAAGAAAAAAAGAGATAATTATATATGTTGTTAAAAACTGTTTAGACTATTTGAAGTCTGCCTGAGGATTTTAGATCTTCGATGATCTGGATAGCTGTTTCTTTGTCCTGCTGATGTACTTTAAGTCTGATTCCGCCTATGGCGTTGGAGTGAAAAGGAAGGACAGAGATCATGGTCTCGTTCTGAAAAACATAGCGAATAGCCTGCTGCTGAAGCAGATGCTCTAGTACAGTATATTCTGAAGGATAGGTGAATATGGCTATAGTTTCAAATCGCTCCATGAGTCTAATTTACCAAATCTTTTAGGCTTAAAAAATGCATTCTCGCTTTATTGGTCTACTTTTGTCGCTTAAAGTTTCTAATGGGGAAGAAAAAAAGAAAGAAAAAAGGAACAACTAATATTCAGCAGCTTAGCCGAAGCATACTCAGTATCCTGAAAAAAGATCCTTCCAGGAGTTTCAATTACAAACAAATTGCAGCCAAATTACAAGTTACAGATCCAAGTGGTCGCAATCAGATCATAAAAAAACTCAGACAATTACAGTCTAAAGGACAAGTGGAGGAGATCGATAGAGGGAAATTCAAGATAGTTGCTAAATCCTTCTATCACGAGGGTACTATAGATGTTACTAGCAGAGGGCAAGGCTATGTTATTGTAGAAGGCATGCAAGAAGATGTCTTTATAAAACAAAGCAATCTCAATAGAGCTTTAAACGGAGACAAAGTAGAGGTTTATATATTCAAAAGAAGAAAAGGTGGAAAATTAGAAGGGGAGATCACCAGAGTGATCGAGCGCAAACGCACAGAGTTTGTCGGAACCATTCAAATCCAAAAGAATTTCGCTTTTGTAGATACTTCTGCTTCTAAATTGTCGGTAGATATTTTTGTTCCAAAGAACAAGATCGGGAAAGCACAAGATGGTGATAAAGTACTGGTTAAGTTAGAAGACTGGCCAGAATCTGCAGACTCTCCGTTTGGTAGTATTATAAAGAGCTTTGGTCCTGAAGGTGAGCACAATACAGAGATCCATGCTATTTTAGCGCAATACGGATTACCGTATGAATTTCCTCATGAGGTGCAAGCTTTTGCAGATCAGTTAGATACTTCTATCACTCAAAAAGAGATCGAAAAAAGGCGCGATATGCGTGAGGTTTTAACCTTTACTATCGACCCTAAAGATGCTAAGGATTTTGACGATGCACTCTCTTTCCAGGTCTTGGAAAATGGCAATTATGAAATTGGTATTCACATTGCGGATGTGTCTCATTATTTACAAGAAGGAACCATTTTAGATGAAGAAGCTTTTGAGCGCGCCACCTCTGTTTATTTAGTGGATAGAGTAGTGCCTATGTTGCCGGAAGTGCTTTCTAACAATGCTTGTTCTTTACGTCCTAATGAGGAGAAGTATACCTTTTCTGCAGTATTTGAAATCAGTAAGGATGCGCAGATCCAGTCGCAGTGGTTTGGTAGAACAGTAACCTATTCTGATGCGCGTTTTGCTTATGAAGAAGCTCAAGTAGTTATAGAAGCTAAACAACAAGCTCCTTTTACTGAAGTTGAAATTCCGGAAGATATTTCTATTCGTGAAGGTGCTTACAAGGTTCCTGCTCCAATAGTTGAGGCTATTTCAACTTTAGATTTTCTAGCGAAGATCATGCGTAAAAAACGCATGCAAGCTGGAGCCATCTCTTTTGATAAAGTGGAAACCAAATTCCATCTAGATAAAGACAATAATCCAGAAGGGATCTTCTTTAAAACTTCTAAAGACGCCAACAAACTTATAGAAGAGTTTATGCTTTTAGCTAACAGAAGAGTGGCAGAATTCATAGGAAAACAAAATCCTCCAAAGACCTTTGTTTATCGAATCCACGACGAGCCTGACGATGAAAAACTGGCACAACTCGGAAACATAGCCTATCAGTTTGGACACCGTTTTTCTGTAAAAGACAGAAAGTCTACCACCGCCGCCTTGAATCAGCTTTTAAAAGATGTACAAGGAGCAAAAGAACAAAACTTGGTAGACACTTTAGCGATCAGATCCATGAGTAAAGCTATTTATAGCACGGAGAATATTGGTCACTACGGTTTGGCGTTTGATTATTATACTCACTTTACTTCACCGATTCGCCGTTATCCGGATGTTATGGTGCATCGTTTGTTGCAGCATTATTTAGACGGAGGGAAGAGTGCAGACAAAGACCAATTCGAAAGAGATTGTGGTCATTGCAGTGATATGGAATATACAGCTTCTACTGCAGAACGCGACAGCATTAAATACATGCAGGTCAAGTACATGAGTCAATACAAAGACGAGGTATTCTTAGGTGTTATTTCTGGAGTCACTGAATGGGGAATCTATGTGGAGATCATAAGTAATCGATGTGAAGGAATGGTTTCCTTAAGAGATCTTAAAGAAGACCATTTTGATTTTGACCGCGACCAAATGGCTGTAGTTGGAGTCAACACAAAAATAATGTATCAGCTTGGAGATGAAGTATATATCACTTTAAAGAATGCCGATTTGGTTAAAAAACAGTTGGATTACAACCTGCTCGGACACAAAGAAGATCACAATTATCCCAATGCACTGTAACATTTTGCGATAGTGCGACTCCTTAGTGTAGCAATCTAAAAGAAATATGAAGCAGATAATTACACTTATAGCCCTAGTCTTTACAAGTCAACTTTTTGCCCAAGAGATCAATAAAGAGGTTGGAGATTTTGATACCCTTAAGGTTTTTGACTTAATTGAGGTGAATATGATCCCTGCCGATGAGAATCGGGTAGTGGTCAAAGGCCGTGATGTAGATTACGTAAAGATTATCAATGACAATGGCAAGCTCAAGATCCGTATGGAGATTGACAAGCGTTTCAATGGCGACGATACCTTTGTAGCCGTTTACTTTAAAAGCATTGCAACTATCGATGCCAACGAGGGTTCTTATATCACTGTCAATGAAACTTTAATTCAAGACGACTTGGAGTTGAGAGCTCAAGAAGGAGGTACCATTAAAGTTGGTTTAGATGTAAAACGTCTTAAAGCACGCGCGGTTACCGGTGGAATTTTAGAAACCTCTGGCAAGACCGAGTGGCAAGAAGTAACCTTGAATACTGGAGGAATTTATGAGGGTCAAGACCTAATTACCTCTTATACTAAAGTAACAATAGCTGCCGGAGGAGAAGCAGAGATCCACGCCAAAGACAAAGCAGAGCTGAAGGTCACTGCTGGTGGCGATATCTACGTATATGGAGAACCAGCCGAACTCAAAAAGAAAACCTTTGCCGGCGGCCGAATAGAACGCATGTACTAAAGGCACAACCAAACAATTTTAAAGCTCGTAATTATTCTTAATTATGAGCTTTTTTTATGACTTCTCTGAAGCAACCAAGGTTTCTCTAATTTTGACTTTTTACCCCTGTAAATATTCGTATTTTTATGGGGTATGACAGACGGCTTATTATATGCGGCAGTTTATGGTTTCTTATTAGCTTTTGCTTTAGGGCCTGTCTTTTTTACGCTTATAGAAACCGCTATTTCTAAGGGATTTAAGGCGGCTTTATTCTTTAATATCGGAGCTTTTACTGCAGATATACTCTTTATTGTCTTTGTCTATTTCAGTACAGAAAAGATCTTAGAAAAACTGCAAAACGACCCGAATCTAATCATTTTTGGAGGTGCTATTTTAGTGATCTATGGGATCATTTCTTACATCCGCATCTCTAAATCCTTTATAAAAATTGTACGCGAACACTATTCGGTCAGTGTTAAAAAGAACCTACCTGGCTTGTTCTTAAAAGGCTTCCTTTTAAACTTTGTGAACTTTGGTGTTCTTGCCGGTTGGATGGGAACCATGATCATGGCTAATGCACTTACCTCTTCTAAAGAAGGAGTTATCCTTTTTCTAAGTACCGTCTTAATTGTCTTCTTTTCTACGGATCTAGTAAAGATCACCTTAGCTAAAAAATTGCGCTCTAAACTGACGCCGCGCTTTATTTTTAGAACCAAGCGTTGGGTGAGTATTCTTATTATAGGATTTGGCTTGATCTTACTCTACCAAGGATTCTTCCCAAACCAATCCATTAAACAGGGTATACAGGAACTACAGAGCGAACAAACTGAGACTACAGAATAAAAAAACCCGCTAAGATCTAGCGGGTTTTCTTTTGTTGAGGCATCGAGCGGATTCGAACCGCTGTACAAGCTTTTGCAGAGCTGTGCCTAGCCACTCGGCCACGATGCCATTGTGGAGGGCAAATGTAAAAAAATTCGTTGTAAATCGGGAAGTTTCCCTTGATTTTAGCGTTGGTCTTCTAAACAAACTTCTACCGAGGCTACATCGCCATCAATTGGCGGGTTGATCTTTGCCACGCAAACCTTGGTATAACTTACCATAGGCAGCTCCTCTAAAATGCGCGTATTGATCTTTTTAGCTACAACTTCTAGCAGTTTACTCGGTACCGCCATTTCTTCTTTAATGATGCGGTTTAGGTGCACGTAATCCACAGTATCGTTGAGATCGTCAGTAGCAGCGGCATTTTGAAGATCTGCCTTAACTTCTAATTGTACCAGATAATCGGAACCAATAATGGTTTCTTCTTTTAAACAGCCGTGTGAGGCGTATACTCTAACGTTATGTAAGCGAATGATTCCCACCTAAAAAAATTTTCCGCTAAGATAGATTATTCTTGGGTTTTGGTATCTTTGTCAGTCATTAAAAACAAAGGCTGTGAGCGACGATAAATCCTTGAATTTCATAGAGCGAATCATTGAAGACGATCTTTCAAAATCGTATTCAAACCAGCAACTTCGCTTTAGATTTCCACCAGAGCCCAATGGCTATTTGCACTTGGGGCACGCTTCTGCCATTTGTTTGAATTTTGGTTTGGGTCAGCGTTATAATGCACCTGTAAATTTGCGCTTTGACGACACCAATCCAGCCAAAGAAGAACAAGAATTCGTAGACGCCATTAAGCGCGATATCGAATGGTTGGGATACGAGTGGGACCGGGAATGTTATGCTTCGGATTATTTCCAGGAGTTGTATAACTGGACAGTAGAACTTATCAAAGCCGGAAAGGCCTATGTGGATTCTCAAAGCTCAGAAGCTATAGCAGAACAAAAAGGAACACCTAATGAGCCTGGTGTGGCCAGCCCATACCGCGATCGTTCTGTAGCAGAGAATTTAGAGCTTTTTGCTAAAATGAAAGCGGGCGAAATGCCAGAAGGCCAACACGTAGTGCGCGCCAAAATAGATATGAGTTCCCCGAACATGCTTATGCGCGACCCGGTCATGTATCGTGTCTTGCACAAGCATCACCACAGAACAGGATCGGACTGGAGCATATTCCCCATGTACGATTGGGCCCACGGAGAAAGCGACTACGTAGAGCAAGTCTCTCACTCGCTTTGTACTTTGGAGTTCTTACCCCACCGCGAACTATACGATTGGTTCTTAGACCAGATCCACGACCCGGCAAAATTACGCCCAAAACAGCGTGAATTTGCGCGTAGAAATATCTCACACACGGTTGTGAGTAAGCGCAAATTGGCTCAATTGGTGGCAGAAGGCGTAGTTTCTGGTTGGGATGATCCGCGTATGCCGACCATTTCTGGAATGCGCCGCAGAGGCTATACGCCCGATTCTATCAAGAATTTTGCAGACAGTGTGGGGATCGCTAAGCGTGAGAACTTAGTTGATGTTTCACACTTGGAATACTGTGTACGCGAGGACTTGAATAAAGTAGCTAATCGCGTGATGGCTGTCTTGGACCCAGTTAAACTGGTGATTACTAATTATCCTAAAGGGCAAGAGGAATGGTTGGAAACAGAAAACAATCCAGAAGATCCGAATGCCGGCAACAGAGAAATCCCTTTTTCAGGAACACTTTATATAGAGCGTGAAGACTTTAAAGAAGAAGCTGGGCGCAAATTCTTTAGGCTGACCTTAGGCGGAGAAGTTCGTTTAAAGAGCGCTTATATTATTAAGGCGGAATCTGTAGAGAAAGATGCTGCAGGCAATATCACACAGATCAACTGTAGTTATGATCCTGACAGTCTGAGCGGTAGTGGAACCGAGGCGAGTTTGCGCAAAGTTAAAGGTACTTTGCACTGGGTTTCTGCGGATCATGCCATAGAGGCAGAGGTACGTGAATACGACCGTTTGTTTTTGGATGAATCGCCAGACACGCACAAAGACAAAAGCTTTATGGAGTTTGTGAACCCAGATTCCTTAAAGATCCGCAAGGCGAGTTTAGAGCCTTCTTTGGCAGACGCAAAACCTTTAGAACATTTCCAGTTTCAACGTTTGGGCTATTTCAATGTAGACCCGGACAGTAAGCCTGGGGCTCTGGTCTTTAACAAGACCGTTGGCCTGCGCGATACTTGGGCAAAACAGAAACCCCAAGTTCCGCAGCAAAACAAACCCAAACAACAAGCTCCTGAGCGCGCTGCGATAGATCTAATTAAGCAATTAGGAAAGAAGTACACCAATCTACCAGAAGACAAGAGAAACGCCACTAGAGGCCGTATAATTGAGTTGGCAGAGAAGGTGTCTTATGAGGAATTGGAACCCTTGTTTGCAACCGCTGCAAAAAAGGCAGGTACCCGAATTGCTGCGATGTTGGTGTTAGGCGTGCTGCTTAAAAAGGATCAGGAAAATACACCTGAAGCGACAGAATTTATAAGCAAAGCTTTAGAAGACCGCAACGACTTGCTGGTCAAAGAAGCTCAAGAACTTGCATAAAAAAAGCCCCTCATACAGGGGCTTTATTTAGTTGTCTATCATTGTTCTTTCATCTGGAGGGACGTTTAATGCCGTTTTAAGATCTGGCAAGATCATCCCTATAACCGCCTCATTGTTGAGTTGTGCGCCCTCGATAAAATACCAACGGTTTAGTTCGGGTTTATAGATTCCGAACATATGAGAAATGGACTGGGTCGATTGCTCCGGGCTCATCCTTACCACCACCTTGTTCTTTATCACACAGCGATACTGGTCTTGTTCAAACGCAAAGCCTGTCATTTCAATAACTTCACTGCTGGTGATACTAAAACCTTGACTTTCCATGTTTTTCATGGTTTCGGCCATCATGCCTAAAGCGCTTTCGCGGCCGCCCATTAGTTCTAAAACCTCAGGCATAGTATAGTCAAAGAGGGTTTCATAGTCCGAATTCTCTGTGGCTTCACAAGCAATTTTGGCTTGGGCAATAGCTAGGGCTTTAAGTTCGTCTTCGGTTTGGGCCGATGTTGTAAACCCAATGCCTAAGAACAACAGGATTAGAATGGATCTCATGATTTATTCCGATTTATTTTTCCCCACACCACGAGCCGCGTTCTGCTTTTTCATCTCCTCACCGATCTGGTTACTGGCTGTGAATGAAGCGATCATATTGTTGAGCATATCACTTCCTGCTTGTGGAGAGTTAGGCAATAAGATCAAGTTGGTATTGGTCTCTTCGCCAATAGACTGTAGGGTGTCGTAATGTTGCGTTACCACAATTAAGGCAGAGGCCTCCTGAGAGTTGATACCAACATTGTTAAGCACATCTACAGACTCTTCCAGACCGCGGGCTATCTCGCGTCGCTGATCTGCAATACCTTGACCTTGTAAGCGCTTGCTTTCTGCTTCTGCACGAGCCTTGGCAACGATCTTGATACGCTCTGCTTCTGCCTCGTATTCGGCAGCAACTTTTTCACGCTCCGCAGCGTTGATTCGGTTCATTGCAGCTTTTACCTGTACGTCCGGATCAATATCGGTAACCAGGGTTTTAATAATATCGTAGCCGTAATCAAGCATAGCCTCATTGAGCTCACGCTTTACAGCAATAGCAATGTCGTCTTTACGCTCAAAAACGTAGTCAAGCTTCATTTTAGGTACTTCTGCACGCACCACATCGAACACATAACTAGTGATCTGATCGTGTGGGTTTTCTAGCTTGTAAAAGGCTTCGTATACCTTTTCTTTGATTACCTGAAACTGTACAGAGATCTTAAGACGCACAAACACGTCGTCTTTGGTTTTGGTCTCAACTATTACATCCAGCTGTTGGATTTTTAGGTTGATGCGCCCAGCAATTCTGTCGACTAAGGGAATTTTGAGTTGAATTCCGGAGTTACGAATGCCAATAAAACGTCCAAAACGCTCTATTACAGCGGCAGTCTGTTGCTTGACTATAAAGAAAGCCGACACAACGATCAGTAAACTGAACAAGAGGGCAGGACCAATAAGAATATACTCCATGGGTTGATTTTTAAGTTATAAAATGACTAAGAGAAGATAAGAAAAATGCAATACATTTGCAGCTTTCAGCTATACTATGAGGCATATATTCCCCCTAATTGTTACAGTCCTGCTCCTAAATTTTTCTGCGGCAGCACAAGGAATCGATAGAAATTACAACAAAATTGGCGTCTCCGGAGGTTATTTGTTCTCCGATATAGATACAGACGATCTCCCTTTAAGCAGCTCCAATGGCTTCACTTTAGGCCTTGAGACACGTGGGTCCTATAGCAAGACCATGGACTTTATCTATGCCGTGACCTTTTACAACCAACAAGTTGACCTGCAAACCGTTGGTATCAATGGTGACGAACTAGTGAACATGAGCCAACAATCGGTTCAATTACAGTTCCTGGCCAGTTACAATATCTTTAGACATCACCTCAGCGTGGAGGCTGGTCCGGCCATTGCAGTTCAAGGTAAATTTAAACCAGCAGAAGAGAGTCAGCAGAACAACCTAGTGGCGGGTTATACACTAACTCGAGTACAAGACCTTAGAGATCTTTCTACTATCGATTTTAGAATCGTTGGGGGCTTGACCTTCGGAATAGAACCCTTTAGAATCAGCCTGCTTTATATGCGCGGGCTAACCAATACGTTGAATGCGCTTAACGGAACCAATCCGGAGTTGAGCGATCTTAAAGGAAACAACAACCTCTTGGCTGTAAGAGGGATTATTTATTTCTAGGACATATAGGCTATAGCCACTTCAATACGTTTGATGGTTTCCGCTTTACCGAGCAGTGCGGCAATTTCAAAGACATCCGGGCCTTGCAGGGAACCTACCAAGCTCAGGCGTAAAGGCATCATTACTTTGCCAAAGCCCATTTCTTGACTTTGGATCCAGCCTTTTACAGTAGCAGCGGCATTCTCGGCAGTAAAATCTTCTATTTGATTTAGTAGCCCGACCACCTTTTGCATAATGGCTGGCGTGTCTTCTTTAAAGGCCTTTTTAGCCGCTTTTTCATCGTAAGCATCCGGAGCAACAAAAAAGAAGGAACCTAGGGTCCATAGATCTTCTGTAAAAGTGATGCGTTCTTTTAAGGAAGCCACCACAGGAGTTAGGTCCATGGCAGTGCTAATATTCTTGGCGGCTAGGAATTCTCCAAAGGCCGCGGCCAATTGCTCGTCAGAGCGTTGTTGAATATAATGGGTTTGAAACCATTTGGTTTTTTCCGGATCGAATTTAGCACCAGCTTTGTTTACGCGCCCTAAGTCAAAGGCAGCCACTAGCTCCTCCAAAGAGAAGATCTCTTGCTCGGTGCCTGGGTTCCACCCTAAAAGGGCCAACATATTTACTACTGCCTCTGGTAAATAGCCGTCTTCTCTGTAACCAGCAGAAGGGGCTCCTTCTTGTGGATTCCACTGGAGTGGGAACACCGGGAAGCCCATTTTGTCACCGTCGCGCTTAGAGAGTTTTCCTTTTCCAACAGGCTTCATAATAAGGGGTAAGTGGGCAAATTCTGGCGCATCCCAACCCATAGAGCGGTATAACAAAGAGTGTAAGGCTAAAGAAGGCAACCATTCTTCACCTCGAATTACATGTGTGATCTCCATTAAATGGTCGTCTACTATATTGGCTAAGTGATAGGTTGGCATTCCGTCGCTTTTAAAAAGTACTTTATCGTCTAGGGTGGAGGTATGCACCTTTACTTCTCCGCGGATAATATCCTTAAGTGTAAGCGTTTCGTCTGCGGGCGTTTTAAAACGGATCACAAACGGAAGACCAGATGCCAGACGTTCTTGCAATTCGGCCTCAGAAAGCCCTAAACTGTTGTCTAGGTTGTCGCGATTTGCCCAACCGTAGCTAAAGGTTTCTTTGTTGGCTTCGGCTTGCGCTCGTAAATCACTTAGTGCTTCTGGAGTGTCAAAAGCGTAATAGGCGTGTCCTGAAGCAATGAGCTGATCTGCATATTGCTTGTAGTTTGCTTTGCGTTCACTTTGTCTGTAAGGGCCAAAGCCACCATCTTTTCCTGGGCCTTCGTCAAAAGGTATATTGAGCCAGTTCAATGCCTCGATAATATAATCTTCTGCGCCCGGCACATAACGAGTTTGGTCGGTATCTTCTATGCGGAGCACAAAGGTCCCGCCGTGTTTTTTAGCGAACAAATAGTTGAATAGGGCGGTGCGGACACCTCCAATATGTAGAGGGCCTGTAGGGCTTGGTGCAAAACGTACGCGTACAGCATTACTCATAACTGGCAAAATTTGGTCGCAAATTTACGTTTAATTGCTCGAATGACTATGGCAGACTACAGTAAATCTAAACGCTTAAGCGGCTGTTTGCAGCGCCACCATTTCTTTGGGAACGCGTTTGTTCATGATGGAGAACCACAGCGGCGGAACCATAGCTAAGACCATAGAGGTTGGGTAGCCGAATGGCAACTGCGGACTTACTTCGTGATACTCCAATACTTGGTACTTTTTACTGGCTTTGTAGTGGTGGTCGCTGTGACGGGTGAGTTCATAAAGAATAACACGACCCAACACGTGGTTTGAATTCCAGGAGTGGATCTCTGACACCCTTTCGTAGCGACCGCTTTTGGTTTTGGTGCGACGCAATCCGTAATGTTCAATATAGTTGATGGTTTCTAAGAGAAGTATCCCAACGAGGGCTATAACGGCTGCCAGCAAGAGTCCCATCAACCCAAAAAAGGCAAAGCACACACCAAAATAGGCTAGCTGCAGTAGCAAATACCAGAACATATCGTTCTTGAGGCTAAAAAAGCTCAAATTGTCTGCTTTAAGCAGGCGCTTTTGAATTTGCCAAGCGTTGCGATATTGCCTTGTTGTAGAGGTGAACCAAAAAGAGTATACCGATTGGTTGTAGGCTGCAGATGCAGGATCATTTTCTGTAGCTGCATGCAGGTGATGTCCAAAATTGTGTTCTATGTAAAAGTGCATATACTGGGCCGGCAACAAGAGTATTTTACTTAAACTACGCTCCCAAGCTGTTTTTCTGTGGCCCAGCTCATGGGCTACATTAATGCCATTGGCACCCAGCACAATCCCCACAGAGAAGGTATAACCAATAATGGCAGAGGTGCTGTAGTCGGCCCAAGATAAACTCCACAAGAAATATCCGATTATTCCGTAAACGATAGGCAGGTTCAGATATAAGAGCACATCAAAGAACTTGTTCTTTAACTTGGAATCGGCGGTTTCTTTATCTAGATTTTCGGTGTTTACGGGTAGTAATAATTCCATGATAGGGATAAGCACAAAGGCAAAAACGGGTGTAAAGTAGGCCCAGCTTTCTCCCATCCAAAGAGAAAATATAGCCACTGCCGGAATAGAAAATGCAGAGAGGTATTTGAGGTCTTGTAACATAAGTTGTGGGTTTGTCTTGCTTACTGCGGATTGGGTACGGTCTTTGCAGCTTCCTTAAACGACTGTTAAATCAGATCGATCTGGCAAATAAAATCGTAATTTAGAAGTTTACAAGCCTGTAATAGCGCCTTATGAGCACCTTTGTGATCATCCAGCAAAAGCTGGAACAATTTATTAAAAAATACTACACCAATGCCCTTATAAAGGGTAGTTTGTTGTTTCTAGCGGCGGGTTTACTCTACTTGTTAGTCACACTTTTGGTGGAGCATTTCTTATGGTTGGACTCTGCGGGACGCGCTATTTTATTCTGGGCTTTTGTGGCCGTAGAGGTAATGCTTTTTGTGCGATTCATCGCAATTCCGCTAGCGCGCTTGTTTCAATTGCAAAAAGGGATCAGCCACGAAGAGGCTTCTAAGATTATCGGGAATCACTTCCCGGAGGTGAGTGATAAATTACTCAACGTGATTCAACTCAATCAAAACCAAAGGGAGTCCGAACTCCTGGCGGCGAGTATAGACCAGAAAGCGGCAGAGTTAGAACCCATACCCTTTAAACGCGCCATAAATTACGCAGGAAATTTACCTTACTTGAAATACGTTGCCATTCCCGTTTTACTCTTTTTGGTGATCAGTGTTTTGGGCGGGAAGGATCTTTTCACAGATTCTTATAAGCGCGTGGTCAATTACGATACAGCCTATGAGCCACCGGCACCCTTTGCCTTCTTTTTAGAGAACGAATCCTTAGAGGCTATACAGCACCAGCCCTTTGTGTTGCGCGTAGCGACCTCTGGCGATGTGATGCCAGAAACTGCCTATTTGACCTATAATGGCCAACGTTTTTTAATGAAACCCGTAGGCCCCGGCCTTTTTCAATACGAGTTTAAAAGACCCAATACAGACATTGAGTTTCGCCTTAGCGCAAATTCCGTGAACTCCATTCCTTTCACCTTAAAAGTGGTGGAGGTTCCCACTTTGGTTGCCATGGAGATGGCCTTGGATTATCCCGCTTACACGGGCAAGGCAGACGAGGTTTTAAATAATTCCGGGAACGCGACCGTACCAGAAGGAACTACTGTAAGTTGGAAATTACAAACGGTTAAGACAGAACAGGCCCTGCTTAAAACCAAGGACAGTACCTATGTTTTTGAGGGTGAGTCTGACGCCTTTAGCAAGGATTTACGACTGTTTGACGATTTAGATTACGCCATTACCACTTCTAACGCAAGACTCAAAGAATACGAGAATCTGAATTTCAACATAAGCGTTGTTAAGGACGAATACCCCAACATACAACTCAGCACCCAAAAAGACAGTATAGATGATCAGATCGCCTATTTTTTAGGACGTATTTCTGATGACTATGGCCTAAAGAAACTGGAATTGGTCTACTATCCCAGTGGTGAAGAAAACATGGCTGTTCGAGAGGATCTGCCTATTAACAAAGGCACATTTGACCAATTTGTAGCGACCTTTCCCGGACAATTGAATTTAGAAAAAGGCGTGGCCTACGAATATTATTTCGAGGTTTTTGACAACGATGGTTTGCGTGGAGGCAAAAGTAGCAAGAGCGGCATATATTCTTATCGTGTTTTGACAGATTCGGAGTCCGAAGACAAGCAGCTCGAACAGCAAGAAGAGACCATAGACAATCTAGACGAGACTCTTAAAGACATGAAAGAGCGCGAGGCGCTGCTCAAAGAATTGGCTAAAACCCAAAAGGAAAAGGCCAACTTGAACTGGAATGACAAGAAGAAGCTGGAGAATTTCTTTAAGCGGCAGGAGCAGCAAGACGAGCTCATGAAAAAGTTCTCGAAGCAATTGGAAAACAATCTCGAGGATTTTCAAAAGGACGAAGAAGATCCCTTTAAAGAACAGCTTAAAGAACGCCTCAAGGAAAATGAGGAGATGTTAGAGAAGAACGAAGAGCTTCTCAAGGAGCTGCAAGAGCTTCAAGACAAGATCAACAAAGAAGAACTGTCTGAAAAATTAGAGCGTTTAGCCAAGAACAATAAGAATCAGGAGAAGAATCTGGAACAGCTCTTAGAGTTGACCAAGCGTTATTACGTATCTCAGAAAGCGCAGAAAATAGCTAACGATCTGCAAGAGCTGGGTAAGAAACAAGAGGAGTTGAGCCAAGCTCCCTCCGAAGAGAACACCCAAGAGGAGCAAGAGAAACTCAACGAGGCCTTTGAAGAACTCAAAAAGCAATTAGAAGACCTCAGAAAGGAGAACGAGGAGCTTAAGGAGCCGATGCCAATTCCTCAAGATAAAACCGGAGAGAAGCAGGTACAAGAGGACCAGCAGAACGCTACAGAAGACTTAAAGAACAACGATCAGGAGCAGGCCAGTCCGAAGCAACAGAAAGCAGGGCAGAAAATGCAAGAAATGGGTCAGCAAATGCAACAGCAAATGGCGGGTGCCTCTATGGAAGGCATGGAAGAAGACATTGATATGTTGCGGCAGATCTTAGATAATTTGGTGTTGTTTTCCTTTGAACAGGAGGCCTTGATGGAAGACTTTAAACGCATTGATTACAACAGTGCTATTTTCTCCACCAAGCTTAAAATGCAGAACAATTTAAAGCAGCACTTTGAGCATATAGACGACTCTATTTTTGCCTTGGCGCTGCGACAACCCATGATAGGCAATAGCATAAATGAGTTACTTACCGATGTCTCTTTCAACATAGAAAAGTCGCTAGAGCGTTTGGCCGAGAACCGCGTAATGATGGGAGTGACTAGTCAGCAGTATACAGTTACAGGTGCTAATGACCTGGCGGTACTTTTAAGCGATGCTTTAAACAGCATGCAGAATCAGATGATGATGGGTGCAGGCTCGGGTTCGGGTAGCCAAGGAAGAGGCTTCCAATTACCTGATATTATTAAGACACAGGAAAGTCTGAATGAGCAAATGCAACAAGGCATGAAACAAGGTCAAGAAGGTGAGGGTGAAGGTGAAGGCCAGGGGCAAGGAGAAGGCGAAGGCCAAGGAGAAGGTGAAGGTCAAGGCGAAGGTCAAGGCTCTAATAATGGAAACGGAGAAAGTAATGGTAGCTCAGACGAGGACTTAAATGGTGAGTTGTTTAGAATCTATCAGGAACAACAAATGCTGCGCAAGCAGTTAGAGGATAAAATGGGAGAGGAGGGCCTGAAAGGCTCCGGAGGAGATATTCTCAAGAAAATGGAAGAGATAGAAGAGGAGCTTTTGGAAAAAGGTTTCAATGAGCGAACTTTGCAAAAAATGACAGAACTCAAGTACGAGATGCTTAAGTTAGATGAGGCGACTTTTGAGCAGGGACAGGAACAGCGCAGAGAGTCTGAGACCAATAAAAGGGATTATACAAACCCCTTGTTACCTTCTAGTCTGGATGTTAAGAAATACTTCAATACTACAGAAATTCTTAACCGAGAAGCCCTGCCGATGAAGCGCGATTATAAAAAGCGCGTACAAGAGTACTTTAAAGGAAACGATGGATAACATCAACTTTGAGAACAGAACCGACCATGAGATCCTGTCTTGGGAAAAGGTCACGTCTTGGTTAGAAGAATTGTGTGCAAAGCACGGTTATGATGCTGGTGATATTTCTTATCTATTTTGCGATGATGATTATTTACTGGAGATCAATCAGCAGTATTTGAATCATGACACCCTTACGGATATAATCACGTTCGACTACACCTTAGGTAAGAAGGTCTGCGCAGATATTCTTATATCGTTAGAGCGCATAGAGGATAATGCCAAGGATTTCAATGTTACTTATGATCAGGAATTATGCAGAGTAATGGCGCATGGAGTCCTACACTGCATTGGTTTTAAGGATAAAACAGAATCTGAAGCGAAAAAGATGCGTCTAGCTGAGGAAGAAGCCATTCAACTGTTTGAAAATCAGTAATATATAGTCTAAAATCTTACTTTTTCGGTAATCTTTTATGTAGTATCTTTGCCGCGTAGAAATTTAATGTTCCACGTGGAACAATGTAGCGCTTATGTTTGCTGAATCGTATGATGTAATTGTTGTTGGTGCAGGGCATGCCGGATCTGAGGCTGCCGCCGCTGCCGCGAATATGGGATCAAAGACTTTATTGATCACCATGAATTTGCAGAATATAGCTCAGATGAGTTGCAACCCCGCTATGGGCGGTATAGCTAAAGGGCAAATTGTTCGAGAGATAGATGCGCTTGGTGGTTACAGCGGGATTGTAAGTGATAAGACGGCGATCCAGTTTAAAATGCTCAATAAATCAAAGGGCCCTGCCATGTGGAGTCCGAGAGTTCAGAGTGATCGCATGCTGTTTGCTGCGGAATGGAGAGCGCTATTGGAACAAACCCCGAATCTGGATTTCTATCAGGAAATGGTTTCTGGGCTTATTGTCGAGGGTGATAGAATAGCTGGCGTAAAAACCAGTTTAGGAATCGAGGTGCGAGCAAAAGCGGTAGTGTTAACTAACGGTACTTTTCTCAACGGCCTAATTCATATTGGCGAGAAACAATTTGGAGGGGGTCGAGCAGGTGAACGCGCTGCAGTTGGAATAACAAAAGATCTGGTTGATCTCGGTTTCGACGCAGGTCGAATGAAGACCGGAACACCGCCTCGAGTTGACGGTCGATCTTTGGATTTTTCAAAAATGCTTGAGCAGCCAGGAGATGATGATCCAGCCAAGTTTTCTTATTTACCGGAGATCAAGCCGCTGACAAAACAACGTTCTTGCCATATGACGTACACCAGTAATTTGGTGCACGATTTGTTGCGTGAAGGCTTTGACCGCTCACCTATGTTCAATGGTAGAATAAAAAGTATTGGCCCTAGATATTGTCCGTCTATAGAAGACAAGATCCACCGATTTGCAGATAAAGATAGACACCAACTTTTTGTAGAACCAGAAGGATGGCATACGGTAGAATATTATGTAAATGGTTTCTCTACTTCCTTGCCAGAAGAAGTACAATTTAAAGCCTTGCGTTCTGTGGCTGGTTTTGAAAATGTGAAGTTCTTTAGACCAGGTTATGCCATCGAGTATGATTATTTTCCACCTACGCAATTAAAGCATACCCTAGAGACAAAATTGGTTTCAGGCTTGTTCTTTGCTGGCCAGATCAACGGAACAACTGGTTATGAAGAAGCGGGTTCACAAGGTTTAATGGCGGGTATAAATGCACACCTAAAAGTGCACGAAAAAGATCCTTTTATTCTTAAAAGAAGTGAAGCCTATATTGGTGTATTGATTGACGATTTGATCACCAAAGGAACAGAAGAGCCTTATCGTATGTTTACCTCTAGAGCAGAATACAGAACCTTGCTTAGACAAGATAATGCCGACTTTAGGCTTACTCCAAAATCATACGAGATAGGATTGGCGTCCAAAGAGCGCTTGGTGAATATGGAGAAGAAACAGGCCGAGGCAGACGCCTTTATTCATTTCTTTAAAACAACTAGCGTAAGTCCGGAATTAGCCAACCCGATCTTGGAATCTAAAGACAGTGCTACCGTTAAGCAAAGCGATAAAATGGTGCGTATGTTCTCGCGCCCTAGGATTACTATGGACGATATGAAAAAGATCCCTGCGGTCTTTGATTATATCCACGACAATCAACTTAGCGATGAGGTTTTGGAGCAAACCGAGATACAAGTAAAGTATGCAGGCTATATCGAAAAAGAGAAAAGCAATGCAGACAAACTTAATCGCTTAGAAGGAATTAGCATTCCAGATAATTTCGATTATTCTAAACTCAAGTCTTTGTCGTTTGAGGCTAAAGAAAAGCTTTCTACAATTCGCCCAACAACCATTTCTCAGGCATCTCGAATAAGCGGAGTTTCTCCGAATGATATTTCGGTTTTACTCGTTTATATGGGCCGATAATTTTAAATGTTCCACGTGGAACATCTGCACATGAACAAAAACAGATCGGACTTAAAAACCCACTTGCAAGTCAAAGATCACTTCTTAAGTGGAGAGTTATTTAGTTTGCTTTATGATGCGGAGCTGGACATGTTATATACCGATCCTATTCCGGAAGAGCTAGCAAAATATTATGAGAGCGAGGACTATATTTCGCACACTGATGCTAAAAGATCTTTTGTGGATAGGGTCTACCAAATGGTCAAATTTTGGTCTGTGCGCTCTAAGTTGAACTTAGTAGAATCTCACGTTGTTGGCAAAAAAGTGCTCTTAGATATTGGCGCCGGTACAGGAGGCTTTTTGCTGTATGCCAAAACTCGTGGTTGGTCAGTTTCAGGAATCGAAACCAATTCGGCAGCGAGAGCTTTAGCGAAAGTAAAAGATCTGGATCTTTTTAAGGAACGCCCTGACGGTTTGATACCAAAACCAACTGCAATTAGCCTGTGGCATGTTCTAGAACATTTGCCAGACCCTAAAGAATATCTCAAGTGGATTCATACCCAACTCGAAGAGCAGGGAATTTTAATAATTGCTGTTCCTAATTTTAAAAGCTGGGATGCTAAACACTACCAATCCGATTGGGCGGCTTACGATGCGCCTAGACATTTATGGCACTTTTCAAAAAAGAGCATTTTAGAATTGACCAATCAACATTTCTTTGTCGAGGATATTAAACCTATGGTCTTCGATTCATTTTATGTGAGTTTGCTTTCAGAGAAATACCGAAATGGAAAATCTAATTTGATCCGAGCTTTCTTTAATGGTTTACGCTCCAATATGTCTGCTTGGAGCAGTGGAGAGTATTCTTCTCTCATTTATGTGCTCCGAAAGCGCTAATTTACCTATAGATTGCCGCTAAATAGCTTTCGTCATTATAAATACCCATGTACTAGGCCAAAACTTAAAACGCGCTTAAAACGGCTTATTTGAGGCCATTATTTATAAGCTCGAACTATGAAGGGTTAAAAAAGCAATAAGTTTTACTTATGATGCTTTTTTGTGGATTAAACGAGTAAGAGAAATGGCCAGATCGGAAAAGATGATCTTCGGATTTCCGTTGCGCTCAATATGATATAAAGCAGAAGAAATATTGGCAATTATTTCTTGAATATTGCCTTCGTGAATAAAAGGAGCGAATTTGTGAAGATCAAAGTCGGGACTCTCCGGAATATAGTATACAATTTCTTGTGCGCCGTAATTGATCAGCATCGCATCTCTAAAGAATTCTGTGCAAAAGGCCAGAAATTGTTTTTGAGTTTCTCTACCGCTGGCTGCAACTTCTTCGCTCCAGGCAAGCAGATCATTGATGGCCATTTTATTTCCTTTTGCTTTAAAGGCTGTTCGAACCCAATACAAGAACCACCGCTCAAAAGTGACATTATCGCCGTCGTGAAGATGAAGATGTACGGCCTTGCTAAAATCACCCTCAGCGCGTTTAGCCAGAGCTTGAGCTGTAGCAGTATCAAGATCAAACTTGTTTTGTAAACCTGTTGCTATGGCTTCTTGCGGAAGTAAAGGGAAGTTCAATTTTTGACAGCGTGAACGTATGGTACCAATAATCTGTTCGTCGTTCTCGGTAATCAAGATCAGTACAGAATCTGCAGGAGGCTCTTCTACCAACTTAAGGATCTTGTTGGCACATTCCGTGTTCATCTTTTCGGCCATCCAAACGATCATAACCTTATAGCCCCCTTGGTGCGCCTTTAAAGAAAGTTTTTTGACCATATCTTGGGCTTCGTCTACGCCAATGCGCCCCTGCTTATTTTCGATCCCAATGTGTTGATACCATTCGAACAGACTGCCGTAAGGGTTCTCAGCGACAAAACTCCGCCATGAATCTAAAAACAGATCGGAAACAGGATGCTTTTTTACCTCCGCAGTAGTTGCTACAGGAAACACAAAATGCAGGTCTGGGTGCTGCAGCCGTCTAACGCGCTCAACTACAGTGTTTTGGCTGTCTAAGTTGCTCATTGACAATAACTTAGCGGCATATTCTAAAGCTATGGGCAAGACACCTACACCGCTGGGACCAACAAATAATTGGGCGTGCGGCACCCGACCTTGCTCCGCAGAAACTTGCAAATGAGAGACTAGGTGATTCTGACCCAAAACATCTTTAAAAAGCATGGCCTAAAGATAAACGTTTTGACAGGATATAAACACCTCAAAATCTGCTATATTTACAGCCGTAAAAGAGGCAATCTTCCCTATGCCTTGCCCGCGTTTCAAACTATTAATTAATCTAAAGACACAGTCCTTTTGAAAACATTAGCCGACATTAATTTTAGTAACAAAAAAGCGGTGATCCGCGTAGATTTTAACGTACCGCTAAACGATGAATTCCAAGTTACCGATACTACTCGGATAGAAGCTGCTAAACCTACCATTATTGAAATATTGGAGGCTGGTGGCAGCTGTATACTGATGTCACATTTGGGACGACCCAAAGGCCGTCAAGAAGAATTCTCATTAAAACATATAGTTGGAACTGCGAGTGATTTACTCGGAGTTAATGTAAAATTTGTTGACGATTGCGTTGGGTCTGCTGCAGAGGCCGCAGCTGCTGAGCTGCAGCCTGGAGAGATTTTGCTTTTGGAGAATTTGAGATATCACGCAGAAGAGACAGCGGGAGATGAGGCTTTTGCCAAAGCGCTTGCTGGCTTAGGAGATGTCTATGTGAACGATGCTTTCGGAACTGCGCATAGAGCGCACGCGTCCACTGCGGTAATTGCGCAATTCTTTCCAGAGCAAAAGTGCTTTGGGCATCTTTTGGCCAAGGAAATAGCCAGTGTAGACAAGGTTTTAAACAACTCAGAAAAGCCGGTAACGGCTATTTTAGGAGGGGCAAAAGTATCGTCAAAAATCACTATCATAGAAAATATTCTAGACAAGGTTGACCACCTGATCATTGGCGGAGGAATGACCTTTACTTTCATCAAGGCCCAAGGAGGTTCTATTGGGGATTCCTTGGTAGAAGACGACAAAATGGAGCTCGCTCTTGAGATCCTAAAACAAGCAGAGGCCAAAGGGGTTCATGTTCATTTGCCTACGGATGTATTAGCTGCGGATGGATTTGCGAACGACGCCAATACTCAGGTTTGTCCTATCGATCAAATACCAGACAACTGGATGGGCTTGGATGCTGGGCCCGAAACACGCGAAGCTTTTGCTAAAGTAGTGTCTCAATCTAGAACCATACTTTGGAATGGCCCGGTTGGAGTCTTTGAAATGGAAAGCTTTGCAAATGGCACTATTTCCCTTGGAGAGGCTATAGTTTCGGCGACTGAAAACGGAGCTTTTTCTCTTGTTGGCGGTGGAGATTCTGTGGCGGCAGCCAAGCAATTTGGATTGGCAGAAGGCATGAGCTACGTCTCTACTGGCGGGGGCGCAATGTTAGAAATGCTGGAAGGCAAGACCCTTCCTGGAGTTGCCGCGATTTTAGATTAACTATTTAAGCAACCTTATATTATATCTTGACACTATATAATAGTAACCAATTTTTAAAAAGATGAAAAAAGCACTACTATTTTTTTCTGCAATTGCGGCTGTAAACCTTTCAACTGCACAAGTTGAATTATTAAGTAACGGCAGTTTTGAAGATGGGACTTTGGCGCCTTGGGCCATAGATGCTGTTAATGGCGTGGATGCAGGCGCTACTTCTTGTACAGAAAACTGGCGGGTACAGTCGGATTCCGTGGACCTTTGCTGTTGTCTGGCTGAGATAGGACCGTCCGACGGTTCTTTTGCAGCCTTTTCTTCTTTCGATTCAAATATTGACAATACCGAGTGGATATTGGAGCAGGTGGTCAGTATTCCGAGCACTATTGTCGCTGCAAGCTTTTCTTTTGACTTTACTGCGGAGTTTGATTTTGGTTTAGGAAATCCAATCACTGTGCCGCGCGAATTGCGCATTGACGTTTACAGAATGGACGGCACACCCTTATCTAATATCTGGACAGACACCTTTATTGGATCTGGCTTGTTAAGTGTCAACTATTCGGAAACCATTGATGTTAGCGGATTACTCTCTGGTGTAGAGGGCATGGATGCACGCATTAGAGTTACTGCAGTAATTCCTGAACCGGGAACAGGTCCGGGAAAGACCATGATAGATAATATGTCTTTTATTGTTGACGATGGTCTTAATGTAGACGAATTCGATCTTGAAAATGGCCTAATCATAAGCCCAAATCCATCTCACGGAGAATTTACACTTGATTATCAAGGGCGTGAGCAGCTGCAATCGGCAGTAATCTATGATATAACTGGAAAGCAGGTTGCTTCTTTTGATCTATCAGGAAGTGCTGGTCCTAAAGCGTTAAGTGCCGACTTACCGTCTGGGATGTATCTACTTAAGGTAGTCTCTGATAGCAGTTCAGCTACGCGGAAACTGATTATCAGATAAACACAAAAACCTATCAAAAACCCGCCTAATTGGCGGGTTTTATATTATAGGGCAGCAAAGAAACGTTAAACAATTGTGTTTGCCAGCGCGAATACTTATTTTGCACGATGATATGAGAGCCCTTATTCTATCTTTTTTGTTGCTGATTTTGGGCGCCGATGCTAGACTGAGCGCACAAGAGAATAGCGGTGTTCAAGGCCAGTTGCCACGAGACACCATTCAAGTTGTAGACACCCTGGTAACTGCAGTGAATCAGGGAGATTTTAGTAGCGTGGAATTCGCCACGGTTACAAAAGATTCTGTTATTTTCGACCTAAAGGACGACCCTTTAGCCAGTAAAATGGACAGTCTATGGTTGAGCGAACTGTCTAACAACACGCTTTACGAAGAGCTTTATACCACCATTACCGACCTCGACTACGAACCTGTCGAATACGAAGAGCTTCCCACAGAATTACTTAAAGAACGCCTAAAGGCCATAGACGCCAAAACGCCGTTCAATGTAGAATACAATCCGCAGCTAGAGAGCGTAATCAAATACTATTTGAAGAACAGGCGCAGATCTATGGGCAAACTCATGGCGCGTAGCAATTATTACTTCCCGATGTTTGAGGAGGCACTGAATCGTCATGAAATCCCCCTAGAACTCAAGTATCTTGCCATCGTAGAATCTGCCTTAGACCCTACCGCAAAATCTCGTGTTGGAGCCACTGGCTTGTGGCAATTCATGTTCACAACCGGCAAGATTTACGGTTTAGATGTGAGTTCCTATGTAGACGAACGTTCAGATCCTTTAATGGCCACAGAAGCGGCTTGTAAATACCTGAAGAGTCTTTATAATTCCTTTGAGGATTGGGACTTGGCGCTGGCAGCGTACAATTCTGGCCCTGGTAACGTATCTAAGGCCATCCGCAGATCAGGAGGTTATACCAATTATTGGAATATCAGAAATAATTTGCCACGAGAAACTGCAGGTTATCTGCCGAGCTTTTTAGCAACAATGTATCTGTTTGAATATGCCGAAGAGCACGGATTTAAACCGACTTTGCCAAGCACGCCCTATATTGCCACAGATACTATAAAGGTGAAGCAGCTCATTACTTTGGAGCAAGTATCTCGATACACCAATGTTCCCGTGGAACAATTGCAGTTCCTAAATCCGAGCTATTTTTTAGGCATTATTCCCGTGGTAAAGGATGAAAACTACGTTTTGCGATTGCCCGTTCAGGCAGTGGGTCCATTTGTTGCGAACGAAGACGCCATTTATGGTCTAGCAACCCAAGAGATCGCTCAGAGAGAAAAGCCCTTGCCGCAATTCGTAGCACAAGATGCGAAGATCCGATATCGTGTCCGCAGCGGTGATTATTTAGGAAAAATTGCAAAAAAATACGGGGTAGGTGTTTCGCAAATAAAGCGCTGGAACAACCTTAGAGGAGATAATTTAAGGGTAGGGCAAAGACTTACCATTTACCCCAGAAACCCAGGCAGATCAAGGGCTACGTCGACCACCACTACCCAGACCAATAGTCAAGGAGCAAAGGTCTACACCGTAAAGCAAGGAGACTCGCTTTGGAGTATAGCTCAAAAATTTCCTGGCGTTAGCGTGGAAAACATAAAATCTTGGAACGATATTAGCGGTAATGCTTTAAAACCCGGAATGAAACTTAAGGTCTCCAAGGGGTAAAAAAATCAAACAATGAAAATACGATACTTTTTAGCATTAGTGGGGCTGTTGGTTTTAGCCTCTTGCACAGATTCCAATAAGGAATCAGCCCGCATATACGCAGAATCTAACGGAAATATCAACAACCTACAGATCGTGATGTCTAACGAGCTTTGGGAAGGCCGAGTAGGGGAAGCAGTACGTTCGGTATTTGCTGCACCTGTAGATGGACTCCCTCAAGATGAACCGATGTTCAACATGAATCAGATCCCACCATCTGCTTTTTCAGGTTTTGCCAAGTACAACCGCACCTTTGTGCAGTTCACGCAATCTGACAGCACTTATGTGCGCTACGCCAAAAACCCATATGCCAAGCCACAACTCGGTGTTTTTGTTGGAGCTCCGGATAAGGATGCCCTCATTGCCCAGCTCAACGAAAAATCAGGAGACATCATTGCTGCTATAAAGGCGACCGAGATCACGGAAAAGCAGCGAAGAATCAATAAATCCCTTATGAACACGGCTCCATTGCAAGAAAAGATGGGGGTTAATATGCTAATTCCTACTGCCTACCGCTTGGCCAAACAAGAAGACAATTTCTTTTGGATCCGCAAGGACATTCGAACAGGCAGTTTGAATATCATAGCATATGAAGTAGGCTTAGACGCTATAGATCCGCAGGGAGAAGTGATCAACGACATTATAAAACTGCGCGATTCAATCGGCGGCGATAATGTTACTGTAGATGAAGGCGGACGTTTTATTACCGAAGAGGCCTATTCACCTTTTATTTTCGAAGCAGAGATCGATGGCCGATTTGCCTATGAGACCAAGGGAACATGGGAAGTACGCGATAAATGGATGGCCGGACCATTTGTAAACTACGCCATTAGAGATGAAGCGAACAATCGTTATCTGATCGTTGAAGGTTTCACCTTTGCCCCCTCTATAGATAAACGAGATTACCAGTTTGAACTTGAGGCGATATTAAAGTCGCTGAAGTTTGCCGACAAGTCATAAAAAAAGCCGCTTTAAAGCGGCTTTTCTATATATTTTCTCGGGATTATTCTTCTATCTTTTTATTGGAATCGTCCTCTTTGGAGGCGTCCTTGAATTCTTTGATTCCGCTTCCTAATCCACGCATGAGTTCTGGGATCTTACGGCCACCAAAAAGCAGCAATACCACTACTGCAATCAAAACTATTTGAGGCCAACCGATTGCCATTGGAATGAAAAGTGCGTTCATAGTCTTTGTATTATTGAACAAATGTAACAAGAATTCGTTAGAAAAAACGTTTTTATACCAACTTTAGCACTGGCTAGCACTGTTTAATTATCTTTGTCGGTAAGGGTCCGATTTATGAATAAGAAAGAATCAAGAAGACAACGAATTTCGCGCAAGTTGTTGTACAAATACCGACTGGTAGTGCTCAACGACGACACCTTTGAAGAACGATTCTCTTTTAAACTGAATCGGCTAAACGTCTTTGTTTTCTCAACTTTATTTGCGGTTTTTCTCATTGGGATCACCACTTTGATCATTGCATTTACACCCTTGCGGGAGTATATTCCGGGTTATTCGTCAACCTCACTGAAGAACAAGGCGACGTCTTTGGCGTATACCACAGACTCCTTGCAACAGGTAGTTTCTATGAACCAGCAGTATATTGCTTCTATAAGACGCGTGTTGAGTGGCGATGTATCTACGGTAGATTTTAATAGGGATTCTATTATTGAAGCGGCCAAAATAGACCTCTCAGAGGTGAACTTACACGCTTCTAAGGCAGATTCACTGCTACGCGATCAAGTAGAGCAAGAAGACAAGTACAACATTTTTGAGGCAGACAACAAAAAGAACTTTGTGCTCTTCCCTCCAGTGAACGGAACCCTCACAGATGCTTATGATCCTAATGCCAAGCATTTTGCTGTAGATATCGTTGCCGCCAAAGATGCTCCTGTTAAGGCGGTTGCAGACGGCACCGTGATCTTTGCCAGTTGGACAACAGATACAGGATATGTAATGATAATCGATCACGGAAACAATTTGATCTCCGCCTATAAACACAACTCCTCTTTGAGTAAGCAGCAGGGAGACCTGGTTAGTTCTGGTGAAGTAATTGGAATAGTGGGTAATACCGGAGAACTCTCTACAGGACCGCATTTACATTTTGAACTTTGGAGTGATGGATACCCCATTGATCCTTCGCAATTCATAGACTTTGACTAAGGCCCTATGTCGCTAAAATCATTTGCAGCAAAATTACTTGCCAAAAAGGTAAAACGAGACATAAACCGATGGTCTGCGGCACCAAGGCAGTATCAAATGGAGGTTTTGAAAAACCTATTGGAAACTGCCAAGGGAACAGTTTTTGGACGCGATCACGATTTTGAGAACATAAACAATCACCGCGAATTCGCTGCCAAGGTACCCGTTAGAGACTATGAAGCCCTGCGGACTTATGTAGACCGAGTAGTGGCCGGTGAGGCAGATGTACTCTGGCCAGGGAAACCCCTCTATTTTGCCAAGACCTCTGGAACCACCTCCGGAGCAAAGTATATTCCTATTACCGAAGTCTCTATGCCCGAGCACATCAAGGCAGCAAGAAACGCCATTCTTTGTTATATCGCAGAGACCGGAAAAGCAGACTTTGTGGATGGCAAAATGATCTTTTTGCAGGGCAGCCCAGAAATGGCAACCAAGAACGGTATACAAACAGGACGACTTTCGGGCATTGTGGCCCATTATGTGCCGTCTTATTTACAAAAGAACCGCATGCCAAGCTGGGAGACCAATTGCATAGACGACTGGGAAACCAAGGTCGATGCCATAGTTGCGGAAACCCTACCCGAAGATATGCGCGTTATAAGCGGTATTCCATCTTGGGTACAGATGTATTTTGAACGTTTGATCGCTAAAGGCGGAAAGCCAGTTGGCGAGCTCTTCCCGAATTTCAAGCTCTTTATTTACGGCGGAGTAAATTTTGCTCCCTACAAGGCGCGTTTTGAAGAACTTATTGGCAGAAAAGTGCCCAGTATAGAGCTGTATCCGGCTTCGGAAGGGTTTTTTGCCTATCAGGATAGTCAAGACCAGCAGGGAATGCTGTTACTGCTAAATGCTGGGATATTCTACGAGTTTATTAAAGCGGAGGAGTTCTTCGAAGACAACCCCAAGCGCGTTCCCGTGTGGGAAGTTGAATTGGGAGTGAACTATGTGATGATTATCTCTACTACCGCTGGACTTTGGGCGTATAATTTAGGTGATACGGTACAATTCACCAGCCTTAAACCTTATCGTGTCATAGTTTCCGGACGCATCAAACACTTTATTTCGGCCTTTGGCGAACACGTTATTGGTAAAGAGGTGGAACAGGCCATGAAGGTGGCCATAGACACTTTTGGCCTTAAGATCAACGAGTTCACCGTTGCGCCACAGATCAATCCAGATTCTGGTCTGCCGTATCACGAGTGGTTGGTAGAGGCAGAATCCTTACCGGACGATCTGCAGGCCGTTGCGCGCTGTCTGGACAAAGAACTACAAGCACAGAACACCTATTATGCGGATCTTTTAGAAGGTTCAATTTTAAGAACCCTGGTTATTACTCCCTTAAAACCGGGAAGTTTTAATGCTCACATGAAGCAAGAAGGGAAATTAGGAGGTCAGAATAAGATCCCTCGCCTATCGAATGACCGTAAAATAGCAGACGCCTTATTGAGGCTGCAAGGCTAATTTCTGTATCTTTGGCCCAAAATCGGTATGGCAGTTAACCCAACGCTAGAACGTACAAGAGCCCAAGAAAGTACAGCGGCAATAGAGCGCATGTATATTACCATGCGTCACTTATTTAACCGTGGTTTCTACAAACCCATGGGCGTTTCTGGAGAAACACTTCGCGATTCCTTATTGACCTTACAACCGGAGATCTATGGCTCCATCGCAGATGAGAAAATAGAGCTCAATGGCTTGTTGTATGTTATGGATAGGCTTCCCTATGGGATAGAAGAATGTAGCTACATCAACTTAACCAGTAATGAGGGCTATGCGAACTCGCACTTTAAACCTATAGTTCCGGCAAAACGCCGCAGAAACTGTTATCGTATAGATAAAGAGCAAATGAATATCGAGGTTACTCGAGGCCGCTCAGAGATCTACGATATCTTGACGCACCTAACCTTCTTGTATATAGAATCACACAAGATCATGGAGCGCGTCCTAATTGACGATGAGGGCGAATACATCCGCGATTGGAAAAAGGTGGAAGAAGCCGTGGCTAAGAATGCAAAATTGAGCCAGGTAGATAAAGAGATAGCCATTACACATATTGCGAATATCCTTGGACGTACTTTCGAAGAGGTGAACAATATTTACAGCAGTTTTAGCTGTAAGGAGAATCCGAACAGATTCATCAGCATCATTTATCACCTCGGTAAATTGGCCTTGGACGAACATCTGAATAAAACCAAGCGCCTAATCACTTTTTCACCTGTTTTACGAGAAAGACTCGGACATCACATTCACGGAGAAAGGTGGGCAGATAATATTAAAAAAGAACTCTTTAGTCGCGATTGGCTCAAGCGTCCAATTCACATTATAAGCGCTAATATGCACTCGGTTATGAATACGCTTTACGCCAAACGTGCTTTACCTGCTGAATTCGCTAAAAAATCTGCCTTAGAGGTCTATCAGTCCCTCAGCAAAGAAGAAAGTAAAACCTCAAGGGCAAAGGTTTACAAAAAGGCACAGCAGGAAGGTATGATCTATCTTAAGGACAGCAGTGGCACCAATATCGATGTGCAGATCTTTGATCTGGAGTCTTATCCAGACTACACTCCTGCCGCGACAGACGCAACCTCAGCAGAAAAGCTGCATCCAATAATCGTGGTTATGGATTACGCCTTTGGCGAACAGGCTTACGAAACCATGGACGAGCTTCTAAAACCCTACAAATGTGAGCAAGGCAAAAAGCACTTCTTAAACGTAGAATCCGTATCCATTATGGGGAAAGCGGGGATTTTAGAAGGTGACAAAGGCGATATTATGATTCCTTCTGCACACATTTTTGAAGGAACAGCAGACAATTATCCCTTTAAAAACCGTTTAAAGAAGGCCATGTTTGCAGACGACGATGTCAAAGTATGTACCGGGGCTATGATCACAGTTTTAGGAACATCCTTGCAGAATAAAGATATTTTGCAGTTCTTTTACGAATCAACTTGGAATGTGATCGGCCTGGAAATGGAAGGTGCGCATTATCAGAAAGCCATTCAATCTGCATCTAAAATAAGAGGCAGTATAGGCAAAAAAGTAAAGGTGAATTACGCGTATTACGCTTCAGATAATCCACTAAAAACAGGAAGCACTTTGGCTTCTGGCGGTTTGGGAACAACGGGAGTAAAACCCACTTATCTGATCACAGAAAAAATATTGGAACAAATATTAAGCTAACTAACAATGAGTAACAACCAACACCTGTCTGACGAAATAGATCTGGGATATCTATTCAACGCTGTTGGAAAGTCTTATCGAAACACAGTTCGATTAGGTTTTTCGGCCATAGATTTCTTGTTGAAGTACTGGTATATTGCATTGATTTTAATTGTGGGAGGAGCCGCTGGAGGCTATTTCTGGCAACAATCTGAGGCTCGAGGGAAAACAGCGAAAGTCTTGGTACGAGTTAATTTTGACGGCGCAGGGTATTTGTACCAGACCGTTGAACTGATGCAGAAAAAGATAGACCAAAGCGATAAGGCCTTTATGGAGGCTGTGGGTCTTGATATGGAAGATCCTGAGTTAATAAGCATCGCTGTGACCCCAGTGGTCAGAATGCAAGACATAGTGAGTCGTTTCGAAGATAGCAACCGCAGCTTGGAGTCTGTTTTAAAGAATGTTGAGTTTGAAGAAGATGACGAGTTTGCACTTTACAAAACATTCGATACGGATTATCGATACCACAACCTTGAAGTTGGTTTTAAAGCGAACGGAAAAGAGCAGATCATCAGCGCTCTTCTCGCGTATATAAACAATAATCCTGCCATTGAGCAAATGCGTGAGATGTCTGTAAACAATTTGCAGGATCAATTGCGCTCTAAGCAAGAAACGGTTATGCAAATAGACACGCTGATCAAAGAGCTTAGAGACGCCACCAAGAAACAAACCTCTGGTAGCGGAACGCTGATCGTTGAAAAAGATGACGATTTTGACCAACTGATACGCTCTAAGGTGGAAATCCAAAATGAAATAAAATTGCTAAGAGAGGAGCTCATTTTAACCGAGCAGACGGTGGTGCCTATGTCTAACTTGGCGGTATATCCGGCAGATCGCAGTTTTGCTGAACGCAGAATGATCATGCTTCCAGTTGTATTGTTCGGTGGTTTTTGCTTGCTAGCATTTTTCAGATTCATGTATGTTCGATTAAGACGCATTGCCGATGCCCCAGAACAGTAAAGCCATACTGGTTACTGGTGGCGCAGGATTCATTGGGTCGAATTACATTAAAATGCTGCTCGAGACTACGGACTTAACTGTGGTCAACTTAGACAAACTAACCTATGCAGGAGATCTAAGAAACCTCGAATTTGCCGAATCTAATCCTAATTATCACTTTGTAGAAGGTGACATCTGTGATGCCACTTTGGTTGATTCCTTATTCTCAGAATACGGTTTTGCGTGGGTAGTTCATTTTGCCGCGGAGTCTCATGTAGATAACTCCATTTCTAATCCGGATGCCTTTGTACAAACCAATGTGGTAGGCACACATCGCTTGTTGCAAGTTGCTTTCAAGCATTGGATGGATGCGCCCAACAAGTTCAAGTCGGGCTGTGAGAACGCTCGTTTTTTACACGTTTCTACCGATGAGGTTTACGGAACCTTAGGCGCAGAAGGCTTGTTTACCGAACAAACACCTTACGCCCCCAACAGTCCCTACAGTGCTTCAAAAGCCGCTTCTGATATGTTGGTGCGCAGCTATTTTCACACCTATGGTTTCCCAGCGGTTACAACCAATTGTTCTAACAATTACGGACCCCATCAGCACAGTGAAAAACTCATCCCAACTATAATTCGTTCTGCTATTTCAGGGAAGAATATCCCAATCTACGGAGACGGTCAAAACATTCGCGATTGGCTTTATGTGGCGGACCATTGCAGCGGCGTACATCGGGCCTTAGAAAATGGTAGACTCGGTGAAACTTACAATATTGGCGGCAAGAACGAAAGAAACAATTTGTATATCGCCAATTATATCTGTGAACTGCTGGATCAAAAAGTTCCACGAGAGGACGGGCAGTCGTACAAATCGCAGATCAGTTTTGTGACTGACAGACCAGGACATGATTTTAGATATGCCATAGACGCCTCCAAAATAACAACAGAGTTGGGTTGGGAAGCACAAGAGCATTTTGAATCGGGTATGGACAAAACCTTGAACTGGTATTTAAACCACAAAAACAGACTTGGACTATGAAAGGGATTATATTAGCCGGAGGCTCCGGTACGCGCTTACATCCACTAACCATAGCGGTGAGTAAGCAACTTATGCCGGTTTATGACAAGCCCATGATCTACTATCCGCTGAGCACTTTGATGTACGCGGGGATTTGTGAGATTTTGATCATTTCAACTCCGAAAGACCTTCCGCTATTCAAGACCCTTTTGGGAGATGGTAAACAACTCGGTTGTTCTTTTAGTTATGCCACACAGGCGGAACCCAAAGGTTTGGCAGAAGCGTTTATAATCGGCGAACAGTTTATTGGCGATGACAAGGTAGCCCTTATTTTGGGTGATAACATATTTTACGGCAGCGGCCTTAAAGAACTCTTACAGGCCAATAATGATCCGCAGGGAGGAATTATATACGCCTATCACGTGAACGATCCGCAGCGTTACGGAGTGGTCGATTTTGATGTAGCTGGCAAAGCTGTGAGCATAGAAGAAAAACCGGCAAAACCTAAATCTAACTACGCCGTTCCTGGAATCTATTTCTACGATAATCGCGTGGTAGAAATTGCAAAGAATATTCAGCCAAGTGCGCGCGGCGAATTGGAGATCACAGACGTGAACAATGTGTATTTACAAGATGGGCAATTGCAAGTTGCGGTATTGGACAAAGGAACCGCTTGGTTAGATACTGGAACCTTCGAATCGCTTATGCAGGCAAGTCAGTTCGTTGAGGTTATTGAACAGCGACAAGGCCTTAAAATTGGGGCCATAGAAGAGGCGGCTTACCAGATGAAATACATCGATAAGGCGCAATTGCAAAAATTGGCCGAACCCTTGGTAAAAAGTGGTTACGGAAATTATCTAATGCAGCTGGACTAGAATGAAAGTTGATAAGACTCCAATAAAAGACTGTTTTTTGATCACTCCTGAGGTTTATGAGGATGAGCGCGGTTATTTCTGCGAAACCTTTCACCAAGAGAAATTTCAGGCCCAAACAGGGATTCAAACCTCCTTTGTACAAGACAATCAATCACGATCTACTAAGGGTGTGCTGCGTGGATTGCATTTTCAAAATGCTCCCCATCAGCAAGCCAAATTGGTACGCGTTGTCAAAGGCCAAGTATTAGATGTTGTGGTAGATCTGCGCAAAGACTCGCCGAGTTTTGGACAGCATTACAGTGCAATTCTGGATCAAGAAAACAAGCAACAGCTTTATATCCCACGAGGCTGTGCTCATGGGTTCATTACCTTATCAGATAGCTCGATATTTGCCTATAAGTGCGATGCCTTTTACAATCGTGAAGCAGATTCAGGAATTCGATATGATGACGCAACCTTAGGCATAGATTGGCGTCTACCCAAAGACGAAATGATCATTTCTGAGAAAGATCAGAATTTGCCTTATTTCGACCCGACTAACTTCTAATTCCAAAATGACAGCAAAGCGCATACTTGTTACTGGAGCTTCTGGTCAACTTGGCCGATGTTTACAGGCCACTGTGACAAAGGATTTGGCTTCTAAAGTGCTGTGGACGGATCGCGACCAGCTTGACCTTACAAAATCCGAAGAGATAGCGAAGCTTTTCAAACAGCATAAATTTGATTACTGCATTAATACAGCAGCTTACACGGCGGTAGATAAAGCCGAATCCGAACGGGATGCTGCCTTTGCAGTGAACGCCTTTGCTGTGGCTAAACTGGGAGAAATTTGTGCCGCACATAACACAACGCTAATACATCCTTCTACGGACTATGTTTTTGGGGGAACCGCTTCGGCACCTTATCGAGAAGATCAGTCGGTAGCACCCATCAATGTTTATGGGGCTTCTAAAGAAGCAGGCGAATCTGCTATTCGTTCAAAATTACCAGAGCATTTTATAGTCAGAACCTCTTGGCTTTACAGCCCTTATGGACATAACTTTTACCGATCTATTAGACAAAAACTAGAGGACGGACAAACCTTAAGCATAACCACAGATCAAACAGGGACTCCGACCAACGGTTTAGACTTTGCAGGTTTTATCTGGACCTTAATTAGCGAGAATCACAAGCAATACGGAACTTATCATTACAGCAATACCGGTCAGGCCACCTGGTATGAATTTGCCTCGGCTATCGCTGCCGGCTTATCAAAAAAGCACGAGAATCAAGTTGGGGCAACGGCGCATTATGCTACATTTGCAGCGCGCCCAGCCTACAGCGTTTTAAGCAAGGAAAAGATCAAAGAGGTCTTTGGCGTGAATCCCCCGGAGTGGAAAGCCAGTCTGCATCAACTAATGAACCATGACTAAAAGCCGTCATTTAATTGTTTTTGGAACCCGTCCGGAGGCCATAAAAATGGCTCCCTTGGTACACCACGCCCTTGGCCAGACCAATTGGGAGGTAAAAGTGTGCGTGACAGGACAACACCGCGAGATGTTAGATCAGGTACTTGACTTCTTTGCTATAAGCCCTGATTTTGACCTGAACCTAATGCGCCCGAATCAGAATTTGTATAGCCTTACTGCGGATATAATCACGAGTTTAAAACCGGTTTTGGAAAAGTTTAATCCGGATTACGTTTACGTACACGGTGATACAACAACATCAACGGCTGCAGGAATAGCAGCCTTTTACAGTGGGGCTAAAGTTTGTCACGTGGAAGCAGGCCTGAGAACCTTTAACAGGCAATATCCTTTTCCAGAGGAGTTCAACAGGACCCTAACAGGCAAGATTGCAGATTATCATTTTGCGCCTACACCAACCTCTGCAGCAAACTTAAAAAGAGAAAACACAGCCGAATCTGCCATTTGTATTACCGGAAATACGGTGATAGACGCTTTGTTCAAAGGTTTGGAAATTGTGGAACAACCCAATTATTCCAACTCGGAAATTGAACAGCTTAAAGGGCTGCTGGATCCGCAGAAACGCTTGATACTGATCACTGGCCACCGTAGAGAAAATCACGGAGATGGTCTGGAGGCCATTTGTAAATCCTTAAGTCAGATCGCTTCGGCCAATGCGGATGTAGAGCTGATCTATCCGGTACATTTGAACCCGAACGTAAAAGGCCCTGTTAATGAATACCTCCAAGATATTTCTAATATTCATTTGGTAGATCCTTTGGCATATCCTGCCTTTATTTGGCTGATGAAGCGTTCGCATATCATCATTACCGACAGCGGAGGAATCCAAGAAGAGGCCCCGAGTTTGGGCAAACCGGTCTTAGTGACTCGCACCACAACCGAACGCCCTGAGGCTGTAGAGGCTGGTACGGTATTGTTGGTCGGTACCGATGTGAATCTTATCGTTGCTGAAACGCAGAAGCTCTTAGACGATCCGCAGCAATACAAGAAGTTAAGCCAATTGCACAACCCTTACGGAGACGGAAAGGCCTGTGAAAGAATTGTTAGTTTTATGAACCAAATATAACATGGCACATAAACCAAAAGTAGTAATGATGGGCTTGGGCTATATTGGCCTGCCTACCGCCGCACTAATTGCCAGCCGAGGCTTGGAAGTGATAGGCGTAGATATACATCAGCACGTGGTAGACACCATTAACCGCGGGCAGATTCATATTGTAGAACCAGACCTAGACGGTTTGGTGCATCATGTAGTGCACAAAGGACATTTGCGTGCTACAACCCAACCAGAAGAGGCAGATGTCTATTTAATTGCCGTTCCTACGCCATTTAAAGACGATCACGTGCCCGATCTTAGTTTTGTGACCGCTGCCACCGAAAAGATAATTCCAACGCTTAAAAAGGGCGCTCTAGTGATTTTAGAGTCTACTTCTCCGGTTGGAACCACGGAGAAGATGCGAGCCTTGATCCATGACAGACGTCCGGAACTAAATGGCGATGTCTATATGGCCTATTGTCCGGAGCGTGTATTACCTGGAAATGTTTTACACGAACTCAAGCACAACGACCGCGCAATTGGCGGAATTGACGAGCAGTCTACCCAAAAGGCAATTGCCTTTTACAAACACTTTGTGGTAGGAGACCTGCACCCGACCAATGCCAAGACCGCAGAGATGGTTAAGTTGGTGGAGAATGCCTCTAGGGATAACCAGATCGCTTTTGCCAATGAACTTTCTATGATCTGTGATAAGGCTGGGATTGATGTTTGGGAGATGATCGCTTTGGCAAATAAACACCCAAGGGTGAACATTTTACGCCCAGGAACGGGAGTAGGAGGGCACTGTATTGCTGTAGACCCTTGGTTTATTGTTTCGGAATTCCCAGAGGAGAGTAAGATAATTCGCAAGTCTCGCGAGGTGAATAATTACAAGACTGAGTGGGTTATTGAGAAAATAAAGAACAAAGCGCTCGCCTTTAAAATTGAGCATAAACGCGAACCAGTCATTGCCTGTATGGGCTTGGCTTTTAAACCCGATATTGACGATCTAAGAGAGTCGCCCGCACTTTATGTGACCGATACACTTATAGCCGAAGGTCACCAGGTCTTACAAGTAGAACCGAATTTGCAAAACAGTCATGGGCGTGAGCTCACTGAAGCATCTGATGCAGTCAAGCAAGCCGATATTATTGTTTTCTTGGTTGGGCATAAAGGGTTTCGATCTCTGCAAATTGTAGATAAAAAGCAGAAACTAGACTTTGTAGGCATGCTCTAAAATTTACCAGCGCCCGTGTTATTCAATTCAATTGACTTTGCCATTTTCTTTCCAGTATTCTTTGTGCTGTACTGGTTGGTCGCCAAGCAATTGACCTTGAGAAATATCTTGATCCTCGGAGCCAGCTATCTCTTTTACGGCTGGTGGGATTGGCGCTTTTTGTTCCTGATCATTTTTAGCTCTTTTGTCGATTTTTTTGTTGGCAAAGCCCTGGGTGAATCCGTAAAAAAACCCAAAAGAAAAGCCCTGCTCTTAGTTAGTTTGGTCTCTAACTTAGGACTGCTGGTCTACTTCAAGTACGCCAATTTCTTTATCGATTCTTTTGTGCAGAGCTTTCGCTTTTTTGGAGGCGAGATTCAAGCGACAACCCTAGACATAATTTTACCGGTTGGTATAAGTTTCTACACCTTTCAAACCCTGAGCTACACCATCGACATCTATTACGGGAAGATCAAACCGACGCGGAACATATTGGCTTTCTTCTCTTTTGTGGCCTTCTTTCCACAATTGGTGGCCGGGCCTATTGAACGTGCAAAACACCTGTTGCCACAATTTTTTGTGACCCATAAATTCAATTATAAATATGCGCGCACTGGCCTACTATTGATGGCTTTCGGACTGTTCAAAAAAATGGTCATTGCAGATCGTTTGGGTATTTTGGTAAATCAGGTTTATAATGATCCGGAGAGCTATGGTGGAGGCGCATTAGTAGTGGCCACTATAGCTTTTGCATTTCAGATCTACTGCGATTTCTCTGGTTACAGTGATATTGCAATTGGAGCAGCGCGCACGCTAGGTTTTGATTTAATGAAGAACTTTGACGCCCCATATTTTTCTAAATCGATCACAGAATTCTGGAGGCGTTGGCACATTTCACTTTCGACATGGTTTAGAGACTATGTTTACATTCCGCTAGGCGGAAGTCGTAAGAAAGAGTTGCGTGTGTACACCAATTTATTCATAGTGTTTTTGGTCAGTGGACTTTGGCACGGAGCAGCTATTACTTTTATTATCTGGGGAGCTATTCACGGACTCTTCATTGTTTTGGAAAAGGCCATGAGTAATCACGGCTTAAAGCTAAGTCGCAAGGGCATTGTTGGCACCTTAGTGTTCATTCCACTCACTTTTGTAATAGCCACCTTTGCCTGGATATTCTTTAGGGCCAACAGCACGGCGGATGCGCTTTATGTGGCTGGGGGAATCTTCGACTGGTCCAAGGAGACCAATTATTTTGACTTAGGGTTGATAAAGCCTGAATTTTATGCTGGCCTTATAGCGATTGTGTTACTGTTGATTTTCGATGCTGTCCATCGCAGATTTAACGCAGTCAAGATCTTAGACAAGCTGCCATTTTTTATTCGTCCTGTTTTCTACGCCATAGTTGTGTTTGTCATATTGATTTTTGGGATTTACGGGGAAGACGGAGTATCTGAATTCATCTATTTTCAGTTCTGATGGGAGTTAGATCTATAATAAATAGCGCCATTTTTATTATCCTACTATGTGTAGGGTTTAGGTATTTGGATCAGGTTTTTGCTTCTAAACATAAGTTGAATAATACCGCAGAAGCATTTGAATCATTTTCAAAGAACAGCGAAATAGATTTACTTTTCGTTGGTAGCTCTCATGTTTTTACCTCTACAATACCCGCAGTAGTTGACAAGCAAACCAAGAGCCGAAGTTTTAGTTTTGGTAGTGATGGTCTTCGCCTTGAACTATCTAGCATTATCATAGAAGAAGCACTTAAGTCTTGCAAACCAAAGCTCGTAGCTGTCGAGATTTTTCGCGGGTCGGTTGCAAAGATTGAGACTGATATTTCCAAAGGCTTTCAATTACGAGCTTTGGACTTTGCATCCCATGCTTCTTTGCAAAAACTCAAGCGAGTCCGAGAAATCTATTCGAGTGAGGAGATCTTGGGAGTGTATTCTACACTTATCAGAAATCACAAGAATTGGCCTACTCTAAATTATAAAAGTTTGTATAGGGGATTGGAGATAGATCCTAGGAAAAACTTCTTTGATCGTGGTTATATGGGAGTTTATAGCTCAATCCATGATAGTTTGGCTGAGGATTTTAAATTTTTTAGAGATGTGCTTCCTCAATCAAGTAAGGCAGACCCATATTTCAGGGCAATTCACATCGAGGAGATCAAATACTTAAAAGAACTGTCCGAAAATCATGATTTTGAATTGCTTTTTTACACGGCTCCAGATCTGTGGTATCCGTGGGTTAATAAGCAGTTATATTTAGAACTAGATAGCCTGGTGAATCAATATAATATTCCTTACCTAAATGAGAACGAGTATTATGAGCAAATGGATTTAAAGATTCAAGACTTTAAGGATGCTAGTCACTTGAATTTTTACGGGGCTATCAAATCATCGAAATTATTGGGGGATTTTATTTATGAGAACTTTGATTTGCCAGACCGTTCAGCAGATTCGGAGTGGCAGCATATACAGCGGGATTTTACGAACCGTAAGCTACAGGCGATAGAGGGTAAGTTAATGCTTAGGGACTCGGCTATGAGATACCTTTTGCCTGAACTGAGTTTTAGTAATTTTGAGGTAAGACAAATTCTAGGCAGACTTCAATTTAGCTTTCATTTTAATGATAACAGCTCTAAGTATAATGGAAAATACAATTTGGGAATTCAAGTTTTTCCAAAGAAAGGGTATGAGTATCAACGCGCTCTACAAAGTAAAGGAAAGAATAGAGGGTTCGATAATTTCTCCTTTGAGCTTAAAAATATAACTAGACCGTTTGTAAAGGTCTTAAATTCTGAAATTTCTCAGATTGAACGTGTGAGAATTTTTCTGTTCGATGCCAACGGATACAACGGAGTAATTGGAAATCCAGTGATCATCGATGATTTCTGAAATTATTGATAGGAAAATGGACACATCAAACACCAACTTTGTCGCCTTGCAATATTAATTACCTTCACCTAATGAAATAATGGGTAAACAGTCCAAAATCAATGTCTTCATTTTAATTTTTTTACTCTGCGGAGGCTTTTGGTATTTCAATAAGATTTTCATAACAGTAATTGATTACATGAACACCAGGCAGGAGTTTGAATGGGTTAGCTCTAGAACAAATGTTGATATTCTCTTATTGGGTAGTTCTCATATGTACGCAAGCATCAATCCTGCGGTCTTAGACAGCCTTACCAATACCGTGTCCTTTAATAAGGGAACTGCATTAATGAAGTTTGATTTTACTTCCATGGCACTAGATCACGCTTTGAAAAGCACTAGTCCAAAATTAGTGGTGGTTGAACTCTACAGAGGCTCTTTTTCTGAATTGAACACGAAAGAGAAAGGGTTGCAATTGCGACTAATGGATGAACAAACCATTTTTTCCTCACAAAAATTAAAAAAAGCACTTTCCACCTATTCTATAAGGGAGTTGCCCAGCGTATATTCTCCTTTAATCAGAAATCATCAGGATTGGTTCACCTTTGATTATTTATCGCTTAACAGAACAAGAGGTACTATCCCCAATAGGGCTTTTAGGTATAATGGTTACGTAGGTGCTTTAGAATCATTGCCAGAAGAACAGGCTAAAAAGTATGTGAATTTTAAAACCTTGACCCCACCGTTAGACACCACAAAGGTGTTTTTTGAGCAAAGGCATCTCAAGGAGCTAGAGCAAATCCTGGAAATGTCAGAAAAGCACGATTTTGAGCTATTGATCATCACGGCTCCAGATTTACCTGCTAGCCGACGCAATTATCAGGTACACCGAGAAATTCAAAGGTATTGCGAGAAATACGGAGTTAACTATTTGAATTTCAATGATCTGTATGATACTTTGAAACTTGATGTACATGACTTTAAGGACCCCTATCATTTAACATTGTCCGGGGGAATAAAAGTCACTGAGTATCTGGCTTCATACATTAATAAAAATTATGACCTGCCTGATAGGTCAAAGGATGAATTCTGGGTTAGCCAAAGGGATTCCGTAAAGTATTTTAAGGCCGATTATCTTTACGGGAGTGATTTGTTGCCACTCAAGCGACGAGATTCGCTTTTTGAGGAAATTGTAATTAATAATATAGCCACTAGGAAATTTGAAGGCCGGTTTGAATTCACAATAATCTTCGACAGTATAGCCCACCCAAAAGTTAATGGTAAATACAAGTTGGCTGTTCAGATTTTTCCAAAACCCAGCTCTAAACACCAATTGTCCAATGTGAGTAAGTCAAAAAAGAGATCATTTGATACGTACGCTAAAGTTATAGATGATATAAATTTACCTTTTGATATGGTATTCAGGACCAGAATTGATAATATAGAAAGGATACGATTCTTTCTTGTCAGCAATGGCGAGTATTCTGGAACAATTGGAAATTCGGTTAGCATTGATGGCAGCGCATTTGAGCTCAATAACAGATAAATCCCTTGTAAACATGGAATACTCATGCTGCATTTAACCAGTTAAAAATGACTTACATTTCAGTCAAACATATTGTCATCAAAGCTTCTGTCTTTATTTTTTTGGCCCATTGTCAGATCGGTTATGCGCAAGACACCTTAACCTTTAAAAAGACAGCTGATGGGGAGGCCTTAAGAATATTAAGTATGAAGGTAAATGACCGAATCCCCAAAAAAGAAAAGGCGCCGGCGTTTGTGTTGCTTTGCGGGGGCGGATGGATTGACTTTACCTGGTTTCAATTAAAAGACCTCGCCCGTGATTTGTCTTCCTCTGGGGCTCAAGCCTACGTGGTTGAATACCGCACTTCTAAAACATTTCCGGGTGCCAGCCCAATGGATGCCCTTGATGATGTTCACGATGCTATTTACTATTTAAGGGAACATGCCAATGAACTCCATCTAGACCCGGATCAAATTGTGGTGATAGGCAATTCTGTAGGGGGCCAAATGGCATTTGCCTCCACTCTGGCCAATCCTAGGAAATTGGCACCGTTTTCAAAATACAGACCCAACTATATCGTTGCCTATTCTCCGGTACTTCGCAATGACAGTCTGGGCTATGGTTTTGATAGAATAGGGGCCGAGAATGCCGAGTGGTTCTCGCCTTGGAATGTCTACACGGAAACTCCTGCTCGTATGGTTCCTAGCTTGATCTTTTCCGGAGACCAAGACCATCATATAAAAATTGACGATCTAAAAACTTTTGAGGCAAAAGCGAGAGAGAAAGGAGATGATATAGCGTTGGTGGTGATCCCAGATGTGGGTCATTCCATGATCAAACAACGCCCAGATATTTATGAGTATACTGCGCCTCAGATATTGAGCTTTTTAGAGCAACAAAAAATGCAGTTTAGCCCTCTTAAAAGATCTATGCTATATTTTATTCTTGGGATAGTCATAGGAATTGGCATGTTTATTTATTTGGTTAGAAGAAGACGAATTAATGCAAGAAGATCATGAAAAGAAAAGTAACAAATTGTCTGTTGTCCATTCTGGTTTTGACTTGCGTATTAGCTTGTAAGAACGACCAATTGGAAGATGTTCAATTAAACTACAGTCCGGAAAGTAATTATCCGGAGTATCTGCGAGAAGACTCCTTTGAAAATGATTTTGCAGGCTTCTGGCGATTCCAGAAAGCAGCTCCTGAGCGAATTGCAATTTCTGCAGATCCCACAAATCCAAATAACCAAGTTCTCCGTGTGGAACTCCACCCTGACGAACGTACCCATGGTGGGAACCGAACCGAGCTGGTCATTGCAGGGCACGATTCCTTGGGATACAGAAGCACCTATGGATTTAAATTCATGCTACCAGATTCGTTCTTTAAAGCAGAGGATTCTAATATTTGGTTCTTGATCCACCAATGGCATGATGAGCCACAAGCAGGTTACAATTGGAAGACCAATAAGCACAAAACCAAACCGCCAGCCTCTTTAATTGTTCAATATACAAAGGACCAAGGGTATCAGCTGGTCTACGTTACTGGTTTACAAACAGGCGATCTTAAAGAGGCAAAGATTCTCAGATCACCAATTCAATTAGAACCTAATCTCTGGTACGAATTTGCCAATGAAATCCTCTGGAGTGTATATGATATAGACGGATATTCAAAACCTAGCATAAATGGTGAGGTATTCCTAAAAGACGATGAACCCACTGTCTATGCCAGAGGTAGGAATATGTATAATACCGAGGGTAGTTATTATAAATTTGGACTGTATAGTTCCGGACAACAAAAAAATAGCAGAACGCTCTATTTTGACGATTTTTACATTCGCTCAAAAAGGGTAGGCTATGCACCTATTAAATTAGATTAACTCCATCAAGAACATCAAATTAAATACAGACTATAAAGAGATCCTGGCCAAAGGTGGCAAGGCCTTGGCAATTCGAATGCTTGGGTTTTTGAGTGGTTATCTTTTCATATACTTTGTTGTTAAGTATTTTGGGGCTGAGACTCAAGGGCGCTTGTCGCTCAGTTTTTCGGTCATGATTTTGAGCTCCCTAGTATGTCGCCTGGGAATAGACACCCATTTTGTCAAAGTATTTGCCTTAGCAGACAATATCAACAATGCAAGAGGCATATATTTCAAGCTTTTACCCTATCTCTTTCTAGCAACCTTGTTGGTAAGTGCAGGGATCTTTTTTACTGCGGATTTAATAAGTGTGGCGATTTTCAATGATCCCGAACTAACACCTTTTCTAAAATGGACTGCGCCCTGCGTGATGTTGTTTTCGTTTGTGCTTTTACACGCTGCTATTTTTCGAGGCCTGCGCATGAACAGTCTGTATGCCTTCTTGTTTAATGGTGGCCGTTTTCTGTTCAGCCTGATCTTCTTTTTTGCGCTTCTTTGGGCGGTTGATATAAACGAACCCATAGCAGCTGCTATGGCTCATACTGCTGCTGTATTGGCTCTAGTACTCATAAGTCTTGCGTATTTGAGAAAGACGGTGTTTCCGGTTGTTAAAGAGAGTATTTACAGAACACGACACTTTGTTAAACAGTCCTTGCCCATGTTGCTTAGCGCCTCCTTGATTGTGTTCTTAGGGTGGGCAGATAGTATCATATTGGGAATCTTTAAAGACAGTGCTGAGGTAGGTATTTACAGCGTGCTTATCAAAGTAGCTGCTGTTGTGAGCTTCGCCATGCAAGCTACAGATTCTATTTTGGCGCCTAAAATCGCCGCAGCCTACGCCACCAATCAGATCGCATTATTCAAAAAAATGATTCGCTTTACTGTAGTTGTGAACACTGTTGTGGCTTCGGGCCTGTTTTTAGGAATATTCTTGTTTAAAAACTTCATTTTAGGCCTTTTTGGAGAAGAATTCATTCCCTTTGCCTGGGCCTTGATCATTCTAGCCGCAGGGCAATTGGTTAATGCTATACTTGGGCCAGTCAGTGCAATGTTCCAAATGACAGGTTATCAAGTTTACTGGCAAAACATACTTTTCATTGCCTTTGTGGTCAATGTTATATTGAATCTGAGTTTGGTTCAGTCTTATGGAATATATGGAGTGGCTACCGCAACAGCTGTAAGCGTTGTCTTGTCTAAATTGATCGGGGCCTATTATATTCGTAAAAAAGTGTGGCAACCCTAAGGGAATTTTTGCATCTTATAGTCGATCATGAGCGAAAGCCGACCAAAAATCATAAGAATAGATCACACCTTGGTAAAAACCTTGGTGATCTTGCTGGTGCTTAAACTGATTTTCTCTTATTTGCTGGTTGAGGTTGGTTGGTGGCAACGCCATTTAACACCCAACGATATAAAATTCAACCCGCTAGGGATTCCCAAAGAAATCGGCCGAATGCTGGAGTATTTGATGCTCCCGCTTATGCTGCTATATTTAGCAAAGAACTTAAAGTACGCCAGAGGACTTTTGCTTAGCTTGGGTCTAATAGGGGCCATGCTGCTTTTCAATATTGCCACGGCTATCTACAACGGCGTCGGGCTTTTGGACAGCATGGAGTATACCTTAAAACTCGCCGCTCCGGTCTTGTTCTTTTGCGTGTTAATGGTTCAGCATCGCAAACACGGCTATAATCTCAAAACATTATTGCTGGGCCTGTGTTGGCTTTGTGTTGCCCTTACCCTAGTTGGCATTGCTTTGTTTGACCCTTCATACAATCACTGGCGCAATTGGCTTCCGGTATACTTTACAGGATTACACACTCACAATTATCTATTAGTAGGGGTCTTTATAGGGTTCAGTTATTGGTTGTACCTAAAACGGCAGTATCTCTCTGTGATAGCCCTTCTCACCGGCGGATTCTTGTTTTTGAACTTCGGATACCAGATTCGTTCGGCCTTGGTATTTCTATTGGTTTTTATGGGAGCGATGCTGTTTAGCATGCACAAAACCTTTCAGCGCTTAATACTCCGCTTGGTAATACTTATCCCTTTCGGATTATTGGCCTTTGTAACACTATCTCCAAGCTTCGATTGGAACAAATACTCCTCTGGCCGTATAACAATGTACGAGGAGAAATACGAGATGTTGCAGGACTACACAGTAGCCGATTTTGCCTTTGGTAAAGGGAAGGGAGCCGACTTTATTACTACACGCGATTGGTGGTACGACGAAAAGAACTCCCATAACGATCTACTTACCTTTTTGGTCGAAAACGGACTGCCTTACACCCTACTTTTTTTAGGGCTTCTACTGTCGTTAGTCATACAACAGCGCCGACCCAGGATGCTGGTTATCGGCGTGGTTCTGGGGTATTTGGCAACTTCGCTGCTCAGTAATGGGATAACCCTACGGCCATTGGCTGGCTATATAGTCTTTACGGCCTTGGCCTTTATTCAAGCTTACCCTACTTTAGAAACAGTTCCCAAATCTGGACGGATAAGATTTGTTATTTCCAAACGCAAGCTGAGTCCAAGCAATGAGTAAACGAAAGGTCCTTATCGTATCCAATATGTACCCGAGTGCTACTAAGAAGTATTCGGGCATCTTTGTTAAGAATCAGTACGAAGCCTTGACGAATATGGCTGGAGATGATCTGGAATTTGAACTCTATACTATGAAGCGCTCCATGACTGGGCCTTTAGGTTCTGCCTGGAAATACCTTAAGTTCTTTGTTGGCTTTGTTCCGTTCTTATTTCGGTCTTATAAGGTTGTTCACCTGCATTATTTTGTCCCTTTGATCGGCATGGTCTGGCTTTATAAGATATTCCATCCCAAGACTAAGTTGATGGTAACCTTCCATGGAGGAGATATTAACGCAGATGTAACTGCAAAGAACCAATGGCTGTATCGGCCATTGGCTAGAAAAGTAGATCTTGCTATTCCCGTGGGGCAGCATGTGGCGAAGAAAGTAAAAGGAAAATTGCAGATTGAGAATCAACTCGTACTTCCCGTAGGTGTTGACAATAGGGTGTTTTACCCAGAACCAGACGCACAGCGTATCTATGATTTTATATATGTCGGCTCGTTTTTTCATGTAAAAGGGATAGACATCTTTTTCCAGGCCTTGCAAAAGCTAGGCAAGGAGCTGCGTTTTTGTGTAGTGGGAAAGGGGGAGCAGTATCAAAAAGAATTTGAGTCTTTAGTTGCAGAAGGATATCAAATTGACCTCAAAATAGACCAAAGTCACACACAACTTAGGGGGCTTTACAATCAAGCTCGATTTTTAGTCTTACCTTCAAGGTCAGAGGGCTTTCCAACAGTAACCGTTGAGGCTATGTTTTGCGGAACTCCAGTGATCACTAGTGACATCCCACAATTTTTGGAACAGGTAAGGGATACTGAGAACGGCTTTGTTTTCCCTCTGGATCAACCTGAAAAACTGGTTGGGGTTATGCAGAAAGCCATAGCAATATCGCCAGCCCAATATAAGAACATGCAAGAAGCAGCGATAAATTCGTTTAAAGATTTGGCCCTAGATCATGTTTGTCAACGCTTGATAAAAGAATACCAATGCTGAGAAAAATCTTCTTTTTTATCTACGTAGTGTTTTTTAAGAACACGCCAGAAGACTACCGCCCTTATGCCTTGTTCTTTCCGGCTTTGAGGGCTTTTTTGGTGCGCAATTATCTAAAGAGTTGCGGTAAAAAATTACGCGTAAAAACGGGCGCAGAGATTTCGCCCAACAGCAGTGTGGGTTATGATTCGGAGTTGGGAACTCGCAGCATGATACAGGCCAATGTTACTATTGGAGACCATGTGATTATGGGGCCCGATATCAAGATCTATTCTAGAAACCACAAAGATGACCGCCTGGATATTCCGATACAAAAACAGGGCAAGCACTATTTAAGCACCCAGATCGGAAACGACGTTTGGATAGGTGCCAACGCGATAGTAACAGCGGGTGTAAAAGTTGGAAACCATGTGATCATTGCCGCAGGAGCCGTTGTGACCAAAGATGTGGCAGATTACAGTGTGGTTGGAGGCGTGCCAGCTAAAGTTATTCGAATGCGCAACTAAATACACAATACCCGAACTTTTGGCATTTACAATTGATAATAAACCCTTTTTTGAGCGCTTAACGGCCGGTTCAATGTTGCTCTTGGGAATCACACTGCCTTTCCAAGATCAGTTCAGTACAATTGCTATGGTACTAGTTCTTGCCTGCGGATTATTGCAATACTTTTTTGGAGCTGCTCCTGTGCAAAAAAAACAGCTCGGCTCTTTATTGTTGGTGGCCTTTTTGATAGTGTTACCGCGCATAACGGGACTTTTCTACGGACAATGGGACAACGCTACCAAGGAATTGCTCAGATCGGTTCCCTTACTGATCATGCCACTGGCGTTTTTACTACTGAGCGGGCATAAGCAAGTACATAAATTACGATGCTGGTTCTTTTGGGGCTTAGTTGGCGGAATTACGCTTTTGGCAATTGTCTGTTATTATCCGGTTATAAAGACGATGATTGCCGAAAAACAACCATTGAGCTATCTGCTGCGTTGGCGCTATATGAATTTTAATTTCACCACACCTTTAGAAGATGGACACCCTGCATATCTCGGTTTACTGATCTGCTGGATCATAGGCCATGTCTTTTTCACAGATTTTATAAGAGCAAAATGGCGATTATTAATTGGGCTCTTATTCACAGTACTGCTGTTCCAATTAGTGGCCAGAAATGCCTTAATTGTTGCCGGAATTTTATGGCTGATCTATATAGTAAAAAGCAACTTACGCTGGTTACAACTCGGTGCCGCTGCAGTTCTACTTATTGTGGTAGGTCTTGTGATTTTTCATCCTTCAAAGTATTTACAAGACAAGTTCTTTTATGTATTTTCTCAGGAGGCTAAAGAGCGTGAGAACACCAGATTTGAACGATTAGAGGCTTCTTATGAGGTGTTCAAACAAGCACCTTTATTTGGCCCAGGCCCAGGAGAAGATAACGAGCTACGTATGCAGGCTTATAAGCAAATGGGTGAAGAGGTTGCCTTTAGAAACAATTATAACGCCCACAATCAATACATGGAATTTTTAAGCACTTTTGGCTTATATGGTGCGCTCTGTTTTATTCTGGCAATACTCCTGGTTACGCGTATGCTTTTAAGGTCTTCCAAGCGTGTTGATCTGTTTTTGTGGGGCGGATTTTTACTGGCTATGATCACCGAAAGTATGCTGGAACGCTCGCTTGGTGTGAAATACATGAGTATCTTGCTAGCCTTTATTTTGTTGAACCAATTAATCTCCAGGCGTGAAGATAATCTACCTGATGGGCGCAGGCCGTAGCGGAACAACTTTGCTAGCCACCTTACTTGGCAATGCTGAAGGCATTACCACCTTGGGAGAGATGCATCAATTTTTAGATTATTATCTCGACAAGAAGCCTTGTAGCTGCGGAGCTGATCTGGACCAGTGCGAGTTCTGGTCTAAAGTGATTAAGCGTTTGGAGCAGAACTACAGCTGTCAAGAACTAATCGAGATGAATCAACTTCGAGACCGCGTAGAAGGCCACGGACATATCATAAAGTCGCTGTTTGGCTCTAATAGGGTATACCAAGACTTTCAGAAACAACTATTTGAACACGTCGTGGCAGCGCATCCCAATGAAGCACTTTTAGATTCTGCCAAGTATATCTCCCGCGGCTTGCAATTGGCCCGACTCAAAGAAACTGAGGTTAAAGTAGTTTATGTAGTACGCGATGTTAGAGGGGTAATCTTTTCATTTGGTAAAAAGGTTCAGACGCAGAAATCGCCATTGTCTGCAATGATCTATTATAAGCTTATCAATTTTTTTGGATTACTCGCACAGTGGACTTTGGGGAAAGAAAAGGTAATGCGTTTGCGTTATGAATCGCTGGTGGCATCGCCAGAGAGAAGCTTGTCCGATCTCAAAACATTTTTAGATCACGATTTGAGCGCGGTAAATAGTAAGCTCAAAGAAAAAGAACCCTTTCAAATGCCTCATATTATTGCAGGTAATCGCTTGGTGTCTGCGAAACAGATTGAGCTAAAACCAGATTTCGCCTGGAAACAGGTTCAGCCTAGAGCTATGCAGATCCTGTATTATTTGCTTAATTTACCCCTGCAATTAATCTTTAAATATCGCATCTAGTGAACATTTACATTACGCTCGACTACGAACTATTTTTCGGAAAACAAACCGGAACAGTATCCCAATGCGTTATCGAGCCTACAAGACAATTGCTAGCAATTCTAGACCCTTTGTCGATTAAAGCAACTTTCTATGTCGATGCGGGGTATTTAATGGCTTTACAGCGTCAAAAAGATGACGTTCCACAATTGCAGTCAGATTATGATCTCATTGCCGGACAGATTCGAGAACTGGCACAAGCGGGTCACGCCATCCAATTACACATACACCCACATTGGGAAGATTCCTTTTTTAAAGACAGTAGCTGGCACATCGACACTTCCAGATATAGGCTTGCTGATTTTTCAGAAGCCGAGGTTATGGAGCTTGTGACACGTTATCACGAGGTATTGAGGGGTATTAGCGGTGTAGCTTGCAGTTCTTACAGGGCGGGTGGTTGGAGTGCCCAACCCTTTGAAGCTATTGGGAAAGCGCTATTGGCCAATAATATACAACGCGACAGCACTGCATTTCCCGGAGGCTATTACAATTCAGACGATCAGTTCTACGATTTTAGGTCGATCCAAGACTTTACAACGTACTACCGCTTTACTGAAGATCCGAATCAACCCGAGAAAGAAGGGGTGTTTGAAGAGATACCCATTAGCGCCCATAGGGTTTCACCTTTGTTTTTCTGGCGATTCGTTTGGGTAAAGTTATTCGGGGGAAAAAGTCATGAGGCTTATGGAGATGGGCAAGCGATCACGAAAGAAAAATCGGATGTATTGCGCCTGCTTACTAGATATTCTCGCTCTGTTGTTAGTATGGATGGATATAAAGCCAGCTATTTGCGAGAGGCGTTTAATCGCTATGCAAAACACGCTGATCATGCTACAAACTTTGTGATAATTGGTCATCCAAAAGCCTTTACGCCCTATTCCTTAAAGCAATTAAAAGGGTTTATATCCAGAACTGATCCGGTTCAATACCAACTGCTCTAATGATGGAGGGTCCTAGTACATTTAATACCAGATTAACCAAAGGCCTTGAGACCTATTTGGCTCCGATTTTACTCCTGGTGTTTTTGGCAATAGAGTTTTACGCCAAGTTCCAACGGTATGCAGCGGAGACCACAAACCTCCAACAAATTATAAAAGGGATTGCGTTTATAGGACTTGGGTCATTGCTGCTCTTGCATTTTAAAAGGACCAAAAAACTACTTTTCGCAGTACTACTGTTAGCTGTGATTTTTGTTATTGGACAGTTGAGCTTAGATCCTAAATTCAGTAAAGAGAATCTAGTAGTTTTTAGTCGTTTCCTTTTTCCTCTTGTTCTGTTCGGATGCTTTAATGTTTACAAACCTAATGCGCGAGGAAGAGCGCTACTTTTTAGTTGCTTTGAAGGGTTCTTGCTGGTTAATTTTGTGCTTCTTCTATTGGGTTTGTTTACGCAAACATATGTACTGAAAACCTATCTGGGAGATCGCTTTGGCTTTAATGGTCTTTTGGTCACTTCTGCAACCAGCACCTACGTTTACCTTTGTGCGCTAGGTTACTTCTATTTTAAAAATCCAGACTCTTTTTACAAAAAGCTTCTTTTTTGGGTTATAGTCTGCAGTTGCCTAATAGTGGGGACTAAAACACTGTATTTGGGAGTCTTGCTGTTCTCCTTATTGGTATTTGTAAACGGAAGATTTCGTTATAAGAGACCACTTACCCTCGTTGGGATCTCGGCTTTGGTCGTTGGCGTTTATTTTCTTTTCTACAAGGTTCCAATATTTCGCGAAATTCAAGAGCAAGAGGGCCTTATGACCGCGGCACTCTCGTACCGAGATCAGCTATTGTTGAATCAGACGTTTCCCTACATTCAAGAGAATTGGAGCTTTCTAAACTACCTCTTTGGCGGCACCTCAGATTTTAGTCTTCGCTCTCAAATGGACCTATTTGATGTACTTTACTTTTGGGGAATCGTAGGTGCGCTGCTGTATTTTTGGTGTTACTATAGAGCTTATTTTACCTTTAGAGTAAATCGCAGCACTTTATTTTTCCTGCTTCTTTTTGCCTTTGCTGTATTGCTCTCTGGAAATTTTTTCACCTATACCAGTATCCCGATTTATTTGGTCATTTTAAGAGAAGCCCTTATTAGTCAGCGACTTGATTGATAGAATTTTTCTAACTTAGTATGGATAGCTACCATTGTGTGGGTTTATTTTTCAAGTCATCACTAAGGTTTTCTCTATGGGCGCCAAACATATCACTCTAATCGATCTAAATAATTTCTCCTACTACCCGACCATTTCTATGGGTTTGGTGGCTCGATATATTCGCGATGCTGGATTTTCACTAAATGTGATCAGCCCGCTTAGTAATGGTATCAAAAGCAGGAGTAGAGAAAAGGTAGAAGGTAAAATAGATTATTACCGCAGCCGTATTGTATTCAGCCAATCTAGAGCTGTGCGTAGTATGATTCAGCAGGCAGAAAAATTGCCTTATATCAAAGAGCGATTTTTAAAAAAGCGCAAACTAGCTTCAACGGTGATCAATTCCATTCCGGCCGAGACGGATCTGGTGCTTATTTCTACCTATACCGAAAATTACACTATTTGTAAACGGGTTGTATCTCATTTGAAGTCTCTTGGAGTGCCGGTCATAATTGGTGGCCCGGCTTTTAACGATCTCAATCATGTTGCTCAGTTCGTGGCGATTGATGGTGTAAATTATGTTGTTGGAAGCGAGATCGACGCGTATTTAGGAGACTTACTAAAGGATTTTTTTGCGAGAGAGGATGTGTTCAAATACCCCGGAGTTTACAGCAAAGACAAACACAATACAGTGAATGAATACATCTTTAAAAAGATGGATGAATTGCCGGTGCCTGATTATTCTGATTTTCCATGGGACAAATACCCAAACCGCATCATTCCATACATGACTGGTAGAGGTTGTAGCTGGGGCAAATGTAATTTTTGTACCGATGTGGTCCTTGTAAACGGGCGTTCATATCGTTCTCAATCCAAAGAAAAAGTACTGTCCGACCTCAAAGCACTTTCAGAACAAGTCAAAACATACATATTTGCATTTACAGATTTAAAACTCAACAGCAATGTTGAGGTTTGGAACAGTATTATCGACGGTTTACCCAGAATAGTTGACAATCCTATTTGGTTCTGTGCGGTTCATGTTGATAATCGCAAGCGAAATGGTCTGGATAGAGAAACTTTAATTCGGGCAAAACAAGCAGGTTTAACACGAATCTCATTTGGGTTGGAAACAGCATCTCAGCGTCTTTTAGACGATATGCAGAAAGGTACAACCGTTGCGCGTTTGGACCAATTTGTAAACGATGTTAAAGCTGCTGGGATTAGTCTTAGGGCAACCATGTTTATCGGTTATCGTGACGAGAATGCAGATGATCTGCGTCAAACACATGAATTTTTGCTAAAGAATCAGGACTGTTTCGAGCGAATCAAATTGTGCCGTTTTCAGATTTACGACTTAACGCCGATCAAATCAGAATTGAGTCCGCAGGAACAACAGAACCTGCATGCTCGGCAAATAAATCACAAATATTTGAACAGTGACTACCTCCGCGAAAAGAAAAACATACTGCGTATTGTCAATAAAATCAATTCCAAAAGACTCAATGAGGACGCCCGAGCCTTCGATGGCGTAATGTAGTCTTTAAAAGGCTAAACAAGCCGTTAAACTAAGGTTTTGCCATGCTCTTGCGCCCTATCTACAACTCCTTCTGATTTATACCGCTCAGCTACCGCTGTTTTCGTATTTTTGCCGGCGAGCCCACAAGAGAACTGCATGACTGCCAGAAAAATCCACATGCTTAATACGCAGATCCACGATCTGGATATGGACCAGACCATTGCCTTGGTGGATGAGGCTATCAGTGCTCAGAAACAGATTCATCATGTGGCCGTGAACGCAGGTAAGATCGTAAAGATGCAATCCGACCCTGAACTGCGGGAGAGTGTGAATAATTCAGATCTTATCAATGCAGATGGACAGGCGGTAATTTGGGCTTCCAAGTTCCTGAACCAACCGCTAAAAGAGCGAGTAGCGGGTATAGATCTAATGGCAAATCTAGTGGCTCTGGCCCATCAGAAGCAATACAAGATATATCTCTTTGGAGCCAAAGAAGAAGTGGTAAGTAAGGTAGCTGCTATTTATAAGCAACAGTATGGCGAAAGTCTGGTAGCAGGTTATAGAAATGGGTATTTTACTAAAGATGAGGAGGCTCAAATTGCAAAAGATATTGCGGCAAGTGGAGCACAGATCTTATTTGTGGCCATTACTTCTCCGATCAAGGAAAATTTCTTATACCAGAACCGCGAAGCTTTGGCTAATGTGAATATGATCATGGGTGTTGGAGGTAGTTTTGATGTTGTTGCCGGGATAACCAAGCGAGCGCCACTTTGGATGCAAAGATCTGGCCTAGAATGGTTCTATAGATTTTTGCAAGAACCAGGCCGGATGTGGAAACGTTATCTGCTAGGTAATTTTAAGTTTATTGTATTAGTTTTAACCGAAAAATTCAAGGCCCCCCAAAAAAATAAATAATTAAATGAAGATAGCTGTAGTTGGAACAGGATATGTAGGATTGGTTACCGGAACTTGTTTGGCAGAGACCGGAAACGATGTTTTTTGCGTGGATATCGATGTGGATAAGGTAAATCGTATGCGCAACGGAGAGGTTCCTATCTATGAACCACATTTGGATGTGATCTTTGACAGAAACATTAAAGCTGGACGCTTGCGTTTTACTACAGAACTCAGCGAAGGTCTTGATTATGCAGATATAGTATTTTTAGCTTTGCCTACTCCTGAAGACGAAGACGGTTCAGCCGATCTTTCTTATGTTTTACGCGTTGCGGAAGATATTGGAAAACAGCTTAAGTCTTATAAGATCATAGTTGATAAAAGCACGGTGCCGGTAGGTACTGCAGAATTGGTTGAGAAAACAATCGCCGCCCAAACAGAAATTCCTTTTGCGGTTGTTTCTAATCCTGAGTTCTTAAGAGAAGGTTTTGCGGTTGACGATTTCATGAAGCCAGAACGTATTGTTGTTGGTGTGACAGATGAAACAGCAATAAAAGAAATGAAGCGCTTGTATGCTCCTTTTGTGCGTTCGGGTAATCCGATTATTGTGATGGACGAGAAGTCAGCAGAGTTGACCAAGTACGCGGCAAACTCCTTTTTGGCAACCAAGATCACTTTTATGAATGAGGTGGCAAATTATTGTGAGCTAGTTGGTGCTGATGTAGACAAGGTCCGCGCCGGAATGGGATCAGATTCTCGTATTGGAAATCGCTTCCTTTTCCCGGGTATAGGCTATGGTGGTTCTTGTTTCCCTAAAGATGTTAAGGCACTTCATAAAGCGGGTAAAGACGCTGGCTACAACTTTGAGATACTTGAGGCCGTGATCGGCGTGAACAATGCACAAAAGGTGTCTATGGTACCTAAGATCAAGCGCTATTTTAAGGATCAAGTGGCTGGAAAACACTTTGCTTTCTGGGGCTTAGCTTTTAAACCAGAGACCGACGATATTCGAGAAGCTCCATCTTTATATATGATAGAGGCGCTTTTGGAATTGGGCGCAACAATTACTGCTTACGATCCGGAGGCGATGCCGAATGTAAAAGCTAAAGTAGGCGACAGCATTAATTTTGCTAGATCCATGTATGAGGCTACAGAAAATGCTGATGCTCTTGTGATCAATACGGAGTGGAGTATTTTTAGAACGCCCAACTTAGAAACCCTAAAAACCAATCTCAATCAAGCAGTGATCTTTGACGGACGCAATTTGTACGATGTCAATGAAATGGCTCTTGAAGGATTTCACTATATTTCGGTGGGCCGAAAAGAAATCAGTTAATGGCGAAACGCGTTTTAATTACTGGCGCTGCCGGGTTTATAGGTTCCCATCTGTGCGACCGCTTTATAGCAGAAGGTTATAGAGTAGTAGCCATGGATAATCTTATAACCGGCGACCTCAAGAACATAGAACACCTCTTTGGTAAGGAACGTTTTGAGTTCTACCATCACGATGTGACCACCTTTGTTTATGTGCCAGGACAATTGGATTACATTCTGCATTTTGCTTCTCCAGCTAGTCCGATTGATTATCTTAAGATCCCTATTCAAACCTTGAAAGTTGGATCTTTAGGGACTCACAATCTATTGGGATTGGCCAAAGAGAAGAATGCCCGCATCCTCATCGCTTCGACCAGTGAAGTGTATGGAGATCCCTTAGTACATCCGCAATCAGAAGAATATTACGGCAACGTAAATACCATCGGACCAAGAGGCGTTTACGACGAGGCCAAGCGCTTTCAGGAATCTATCACTATGGCCTACCACCGCTTTCACGGCTTAGAAACTAGAATCGCTCGCATATTCAACACCTATGGTCCTCGAATGCGACTCAATGACGGGCGCGTGATTCCCGCATTCATAGGTCAGGCCTTGCGCGGAGAAGACCTCACAGTCTTCGGCGACGGTCACCAAACGCGTTCGTTTTGTTATGTGAACGATCAGGTCGAAGGTCTGTATCGCCTTTTACTCAGCGATTTCAGCTTGCCCGTGAATATTGGTAACCCTGATGAGATCAGTATTCTTGACTTTGCCCAAGAGATCATCAAGCTAACGGGTACCGAGCAAAAAATTGTTTTTAAGCCGCTACCTAAGGACGATCCCTTACAACGACAGCCAGACATTTCCAGAGCTCGTGAAATACTGGGATGGGAGCCCAAAATAGATCGTGCCACTGGCATGGCTAAGACCTATGAATATTTTAAGAACTTAAGTCCGGAAGAATTGCTGAAAAGCGAACACAAAGACTTCTCAAAGCACATTCGCAAGTAATGGTATTTGCAAAACGCGGACGATATTCCGGTTACATAAGACCCATACAGTATGCTATAGATCTGGCAACAATCCATTTCTTGGCACAGGGATTCTTTTCAGTTAATTCTGCCTACTATTCGTATATCATATTTGTATCCCTCGCCTGGATAGTACTCTCGGTAAAATCAAATTTCTATGAGATCTACCGCTTTACCAAAGTGGTAAAGATCTTATCCTTGATAGGACTGCAATCCATTCTATTTACCTTACTTGTATTTGCCTTTTTTGGAATCTACAACGAAATGGATCAAGACCCTGTAGAAGTACTGGTCTATATCGCCAAGGTATTTGGAGTGATTGGGGCTTTTAAGCTTGCGATCTACTACTTGCTTAAGCGATACCGACTAGTAGGAGGTAACTACAGGAACGTGATCATTTTAGGGCTTAACCAAAAAACAGAACAGCTGCGCAAGTTCTTTACCGATAATCCGGAATACGGTTATCAGCTTATTAAGACCTATGATTTCAGCGCCAGAGAAGAACTAGAAATGCAAGAGGTTTTCGATTTCGTTCTGGCCAACAATATCGATGAGATCTACTCTTCTATTGCAGAATTAGACAACGACCAGTTGGGCAGTTTGGTCGATTTTGCAGATAACAACCTCAAGATCTTAAAGTTTGTTCCAGATAATAAAGAGATTTATTCCAGACGCTTGGAGTACAATTACTACGGATATTTGCCAGTGCTTTCCTTAAGACGAATCCCAATCTTAGAGCCGTTCAATCTGTTCATCAAGCGTAGCTTTGACATCATATTGGCCTTAATTATCATTGTTGGATTGCTGAGCTGGCTTACCCCGCTACTGGCAATTATTATCAAGCTAGAATCCAAAGGCCCTGTTTTCTTTAAGCAAAAACGCAATGGCTTAGATTACAAAGAATTCTTCTGTTATAAGTTCCGCTCCATGCGTCCAAATCCTATGGCGGATTTGCACCAGGTCACCCGTGGAGATCAGCGTATTACTCGTGTAGGACGCATCATTAGAAAAACCAGTATAGACGAACTACCGCAATTCATCAATGTGTTAAAAGGTGAAATGTCTGTTGTTGGCCCTAGACCACATATGGTTAGTCATACCCATATGTATGCTGAGCGTATCGATAAATTCATGGTACGCCATTTCATTAAACCAGGAATCACAGGTTTAGCTCAGGTAACTGGTTACCGCGGAGAAGTTGAGACAGACGAAGACATCATCAATCGGGTAAAATTCGACATTTTCTACTTGGAGAATTGGTCCATGCTTTTAGACCTTAAGATCATCGTACAAACGGTCTACAATGCCATCCGCGGAGACGAAAAAGCCTACTGATCTAAAAGGGCTACCAATCGTTCCATTTGTGGCTCTGGAACAAAATTTTCACGTGCAGTTTGCTGTAATTCCTCTGGTTTAGGCCATTGACTTTTGTCGCCGTCTAATTCCAGAATTAGCGCGTTCATCGCATTCCAATCGGAACCAGGAACACTCCAACCGAGCTTGTATTGTTGTACCACCTGCGCTCCTTCTCCAGCACCTAGATAGAGGACCGGCAAGCCAAAATGAGGCAGTTCGAACAATTTAGACGGTACAGAGCCATAAATACGTGTTTTAAGCGGTGCCAGGGCCAGGTGATAATCAGAAAGCTTGCCGTGCAGCTCTTCTTTGGTTAGCGAACCCGTATAAATGATAGATTTTGAGTTGGCGTTCAGGTAAGATACTATAGCTTCTTGTTCGTTCCCCTGTCCGTAAATATGGAATTCCCAATTAGCAGGTAATTCGATCTGTTTGCACAATTCTAAGATCCCTTGAGCGGCACCTAGCAAGCCTGCATAGACCACTTTCACATCTTTTCCGGGCGTTTTACACAAAGAAGCTGTATTCGCCCTCGGATAGTTTCTGTAAAGCAAGAGCGGTGCTGTAGCGCCCTCTTTTTGCACATGGGTAAGTATTTCTTCGGATTGGCCCAGTATGGCGTCTGCATGGCGGTAAATGAATTTTTCCATCTTACGCATCCAAGCGTAAATGAGTCCCTTGCGCATGGCTCCGAGCTCCACTGCTGCAAGCGGCCAAATGTCAGAGATATTTATCACTGCTTTTAACCCTAACTTTTTCGCAGTTCTAAGACTGTGATAACCCACAAGCAAAGGCGAACACTGTATGATCACTGTATCGTAGGGATGCTGCTGCCGCAATTGCTTGCTCACACTTTTTGCAAAGGCACCCATGGCCTTAAAGCGTAACCAAGGCTTGGTTGATTTGGTTGCGAAAGTGCTCAATCGAATGGTCTGGATACCGTTTATTTGCTCGGTGTAGGGCCCAGTTTTAGGGTAGCCCTCAAACAGTTCTCCAAAAGGGTAATTGGGCAGCGGACAAAGCACGGTAACCTGCATCCCTTTGGCCTGTAGCGATTCGGCTAATATCTGGATACGATTAGCTGCAGCCCCCATTTCTGGAGGATAATAATTACTTACTATACAGATGTGTTTAGCCATTGTATTCGCTGCTGAATTGTTTTAGTTTCCCTCGAGCCGATCGGACTATGGTCTGGCAGTGTTCAAATTCTAAGATCAGGCCGGGCTCTAAATAGGTTTCTAGCGCCTTTTCCATGGTTTTCTTTTCTGCTTCGGATAGTGGCTGGGGGCTTACATATCGTATTTTAAAGCGGTTGAGGTCTTGTTGCACTACCACAAATTCCTTGACCTTGCCAGAATCTTCAATAACGCTCTTGGTTACATAATAGAAGGTGAGCCCTGGGACCGTTTTCCCGCTTGGTAAGTGCGCAATATCATTAGTGCGACCAATAAGCTCTTTGAGATAAGGTTGCCCGTTATCATCGGCAGCAATCACGCCCAGATCACCAATATCATAACGAATAAAGGGGTGTGCCTTGTTGTAAAGCGAAGTAATTATTAGCCGACCGGGAATTCCCATAGGAACAGCTTTGTCGTTATCGTCCACCACTTCTACATACAGGGTGTCCGTGTTTAAACCAAAATTGCCATCGGGAGTAGTAAAGGCAATAAGGTCTAATTCTGAGGCACCATATTCGTTGACTACAGGAACCCCAAACTGCTTTTCCATTAAGGCTTTGTCAGATTTGAAAAGCATTTCTGAGGTAACCATACAAAGCCGTAGACTCGGACAAACCGAGGTGAGCACTATGTCTTTGGCTTTAAGGTATTTTGCAAAAAGCACTATTGAGCTGGTATACCCATTGATATACTCGAAGCGCTTGTTTTTAAAGTGTTTTAGGATCTTATCCAACTCCTTCTCTTGGAGGTCGAATATCGGAAAGCGATAGCGCTTGCTGAGCAGATCTTTGAGCCGCTCTTTGTGATAACCCGGAAATTTAAGCGGAATGCCATAGAATCGGGCCTGATACGAACGGTTGAAATCGAGCTGGTATAAACCAAAACGATCTATGATATAGGCCCAAGTCAGGGCGTGGCAAAATTTGTCTTTCGCAAAAATGAACGGATGCCCGCTAGATCCAGACGTTTTGTTTATGTAAACATTCTTGGTCTTGTATTGACTGCTGAGACGATCTGCTAAAGGCTGTTGCAGATCTGACTTTGTGAGCAAGGGTAAATTGCTAAAATCCACTACGGAATCCTTACCAACTAACGCCTTGTAAAACGGAGTGTTTGCCAGGTGATAATTTGCGATCTCCAAACACTTTTGGGCTTGGTAATCTGCTTTTACGTCAATTGGGATCGATTGAATTTGCTGCAAGCTTTTACGAGCTTTCTCTAGCGGAAAACCTTTGATTTTTAGTGTAAAATCGAACAAATTCAAATCGAAAAATTAGTAGGTCAATTTACAAACAATTATTTTTGTCCCTCGGTCAAAATCAGCAAAAATGAACATCCTTATCATCGGATCCGGAGGTAGAGAACACGCCTTAGCCCACAAGATAGTCCAAAGTCCAAAATGCGAACACTTGTTTGTGGCACCCGGAAATGCCGGAACCGCGACAATTGCAACCAATGTAGCTTTAGGTGTCAGCGACTTTGAAGGTATCAAAGCCTTGGTTTTAAAAGAAGGCATTGGCTTAGTGGTTGTGGGCCCAGAAGCACCTTTGGTAGATGGGATTTACGATTTTTTCAAAGCCGATGAGCAGTTAAAAGAGGTAGCCGTCGTAGGGCCGTCTCAAGAAGCTGCACAATTAGAAGGCAGTAAGGACTACGCGAAACGATTTATGGCACGTCACAACATACCAACGGCTGCCTATAAGAGTTTTAACGCAGATACCCTGGAAGCCGGAAAGCAGTTCTTAGAGACCCTAAATGCACCTTATGTGCTGAAGGCAGACGGATTGGCCGCCGGAAAGGGTGTTTTGATTTTAGAAGACTTAGACGAAGCCAAGCGAGAATTGGAAAATATGTTGGCCAATCAAAAATTTGGTGCGGCTAGCAGTACTGTGGTCATCGAAGAGTTCTTAGATGGAATTGAGCTTAGTGTTTTTGTCCTGACCGATGGAAAAGACTACAAGATCTTACCCAACGCCAAAGACTATAAGCGTATAGGCGAAGGCGACACCGGCCTGAATACTGGAGGGATGGGAGCCGTGTCTCCTGTACCATTTGCAGACGATGCTTTTCTTAAGAAGGTAGAGCAGCAGGTGGTGATTCCAACCGTTAATGGCCTAAAGGAAGAAGGTTTGACCTATCGTGGTTTTATTTTCTTAGGATTGATCAAAGTTGGCGATTCCCCAAAAGTGATTGAATACAATGTACGCATGGGCGATCCGGAGACCGAAGTGGTTATTCCAAGAATTCAATCGGATCTGGTGGACTTACTAGTAGCGACAGATAAACAAACTTTAGGCACTACTGCTTTTGAAGTGAATCCGCAGGCAGCTACTACAGTGATGTTGGTTTCAGGAGGATATCCGGAAGCCTATGAAAAAGGAAAGACCATTACAGGTATAGAGTCGGTAGAAGATGCGATAGTGTTTCACGCAGGGACAGCAGAAAAAGACGGGCAAGTGGTGACCAATGGAGGCCGTGTTATCGCAGTAACAGCCTTGGCAGATGATTACAAACAGGCACTAAAAAAATCGTACCAAAATGCAGCTAAGCTACAGTTTGATACGATGTATTATAGAACCGATATCGGTTTTGACTTATCCTAAGAATGAGTGAGAAACCTGGCTGCGGTCTTCTTCGTTGTTCTGATTGAAGATCTGCAATTGCTTCATCCAGTAGAAGAAAGCAACAAATCCTACCAAAATGAATAGCCAAGTAACTGTATTGGCTAACCACCAGTTTTCAAGCTCTAAAGCGCGCAACCATTCGTACGGTGCAAACGCTACGTTTTCAAAAAATGATTGAATTCCTTCAAAAAAACCTCTCCAACTCATATTTTTATATTTACTTGACAAAATTACAAATTCTCTAGATGCTCACAAGGATTTTCGCAACTTCTAAACCGTTAAATTTTCTGTGGGTTTCACTGTATTTACTGCTGATTTTTACCTTGGATTGGTTCTATACCTGTAATCGGGGTTATGACGTCTGGGCTATTTTGGAATTCTTGGGAATGTCCGGATTGCTGATATTCAGTGTTTTACTTGTCGATTTTATCGTCAGAAAGAACGAATTATCTAAGAAGAATTCCTTTGTAGTTCTTGGCTACGTATGTTTATTATCCATGCTGGCTATATCGAAGCTCGAACTCACGGGAGTGATCGCATATGTGCTTGTTTTAATGGCAATTCGACGCTTGATCAGCCTGCAAAGTCAAAAATCGGTCAAGAAAAAGCTCTTCGATGCCGCCTTTTGGATAGCCATTGCTTCATTGGCCTGGTATGGGGCAGGAGGCAACTTGCTTTTGGTATTTTTAAGTGTTTTGCTCTTTGACGCTTCAGATTACCGCAATTGGTTGGTTCCTTTTTTCGCTCTTTTGACCGTTGGGATGATCTATTTAGCAGGCTTCTTGTTGGTGAACGATCAATTTCCGCAGTATTTCCAATTACAAGATTGGCGTTTTGACCTTTCGGAGTGGAGGAATATGCAAACTGCCTGGCCTACGGTTTATTTGCTGATTTTGACAGTTATTATGATTCCAGTTTATTGGCTTGGTTATCGAAAGATAATGCTTATCCGCAAAAAGAGACCCTTGTTTATCGTTCTGGCTGCAGCAGTTGCTTGGATCATTGCTTTAGGTGTACAGCCGGCCACCAACAATTCAGTAGTGTTCTTAGTTTTTCCGTTAGCAGTAGCTTTGGCTAGTCTCACAGAACGCAATCAGCAGCGACCTATCACAGAAATCCTGTTATGGGCTTTTCTTTTGCTGCCCATTGCAGCTAGAATGGTCATTTAGTGTATCTTTGTCGCCATAAAATTAAACTATGTTTTCTGCCAAGGCCAATCCTATTTTTCAAGAAGTAATCAAGCAGTATCACGTGTTAGATAATGTGGACCAAGAATTCCACAATCCTTACGATGAAAAAGATGATCTACTGGCTCATTTGCTCTACCATAAATGCTGGATAGACACTGTTCAGTGGCACTACGAAGACATAATTCGCGATCCGAATATCGACCCTGTTGCGGCCTTGGAGCTCAAGCGTAAGATCGATGCCTCTAACCAAGACAGAACCGATATGGTGGAGTACATAGACAGCTATTTTTTGGACAAGTACAAGGAGGTAGACCCTAAGCCCGATGCGCGTATCAACACAGAGAGTCCGGCTTGGGGAGTTGATAGACTTTCTATTTTGGCCTTAAAGATCTATCATATGAACGAGGAGGCCGAACGCGTAGACGCCTCGGCAGAACACCGAGCTGCCTGTCAAAAGAAGCTAGACGTTTTACTGGAGCAACGCGTTGACCTTTCAACGGCGATTGACCAGTTGCTAGAAGATATCGCTGCAGGAGACAAGTACATGAAAGTCTACAAACAGATGAAAATGTACAACGACGACGAACTCAATCCGGTTCTTCGCGGACAGAAGTAAGCTTCAATTCACTTTTTTGGAAAAGAACATGCATATCGCCATTATTCGCCTTTCGGCTATGGGAGATGTAGCCATGTTGGTTCCCGCGCTGCAAGTTTTACGGCAAACCTATCCAAATGTGCAGATCACGGTTGTCTCTAAGGCATTTCACCAACCTATTTTTAATGGGATAGCGGAAGTAAATTTTAAAGCTGCCGAAGTAAAAGGTAGCCATAAAGGGGTGCTCGGCATGCGCCGATTGGCTTCTGAGCTTAAAGGGCTAGGAGTAACCCACCTTGCCGATTGTCACAATGTTTTACGCTCCAAATTACTACGGACTTTTTTGAGTTTCAGCGCAGTTGCACTCGCAGCCATAGATAAAGATCGCACTGCAAAGAAAGCCCTTTGTAAGCCCACAAATAAGACTTGGACACAATTAAAGACATCGCAACAGCGCTATGCTGATGTTTTTAACGCCTTAGGATTTCCAGTATCGCTAGAGGACTTTTCTTCTTTAGATCGCTTACCCATGCCCAAGCCCCCTCTAGAATTGCTGGCGATATGGAAAGGAAAGATCGTTGGGGTGGCTCCCTTTGCGGCCTTTGCGGCAAAGACCTATAGTTCTGACCAAATGCGCGAAGTCTTGTCAGGGCTAAATGCTACGGGCAAAAGCAAAATATTACTTTTTGGGGCTCCCAATGAGCGAGATTTTCTATTGGAATTAGCTTCTGGTTTGGAACATGTTTTAGTAGTTGCAGGTCTCTTGAAATTTCGAGATGAACTGGCACTGATATCTAATTTAGATCTAATGCTAGCCATGGATAGTGGCAACGGACATTTGGCAGCAAATTATGGGGTTCCAGTGGTCACGCTCTGGGGAGTAACGCATCCGTATTTAGGCTTTGCTCCTTTTGGTCAAAGTGATGCGCATAGTCTGCTTCCAGATCTGGAAAAGTTCCCGGCAATTCCAACCTCAGTTTATGGAAAAACTCATCCTGCTGGCTACGAAAATGCCATAAACTCTATTCCCGCAACGGCTGTGGTAGACTTAATCAACAAAGTTATTTAAACAACTAATAATCAATTGGTTGTGTTATTTCGGAATGTTTGTTCCGAGCAAATTAATTACGGAACAATCGTTCCATAATGCCTGTTTTCTAAGCAGATTCCGGAAGTTTTGCCTTCATCTTACATCGCTGTTTGCCAACAAGGTTAAATAACAGAAAATCAGCAAGTTAAAATTAATTGGAACAAATGTTCCGATAAATTACTACCTTTGAAATACCGCTAAAAACCCCCGTTTTTCAAGCAACGCATTCGCAAATGGCGAGAACCAAACAATTTGAGGTAGAAAATGTACTGGATGCAGCCGTTGGGCTTTTCTGGAAGAAGGGATATCACGCCACTTCCGCCAACGATCTTGTGGAACATTTAGGGGTGAGCAGATCGAGTTTGTATGACACCTTCGGTGACAAGCGCAATTTGTATTTAAAAGCCTTGCATCAATACCGAAAAAGAGTGATTGGCAGACAACTCGATCTGATAGAAACTGCAGCCGATATCAAAGAGACCTTGGAAGCTATTTTTTCATTGATAATTGAGCAAGATATAGATGATTTTCACCCCAGGGGATGCATGCTGGTGAATGCTGCAACAGAAATGGCTGCCGTAGATGAAGATGTTGCTGCCATAGTGAGAGGGAATCAATGGGATCTGCAAAAGGCATGGGAAATGGCCATTAAAAAAGCGCAATACCAGAACGAGTTACGCGCTGATCTGAATCCAAAAGCAACAGCAGCTGCAATTTACAATGCCTTAATTGGAATGCGTGTAGCCTTAAAGACCGAACAGGAACAAGAAACTTTGGACGCTATTGTGCGCCAGACCTTGAGGCTATTGGACTAAACGTCGTCGTAATCGACAGTTAATTGAGCAGAGGTTGCATGCGCCTGACAGGTAAGGATCAAACCTTCGGCAACTTCACTATCGGTCAAGATTTGGTTTTTGCGCATTTCTGCAGAACCAGAAGTCACTCGAGCAATACACGAACTACAGATTCCTCCTTGACAAGAATAAGGAGCATCCAGATCATTTTTTAGAGCCACATCAAGTACGGAGATCGAATTTGGTGCTGTAATGGTGTTGCTTTCGTCGTCAATAACGAAAGTGATGGCCGCATTTCCATCTGGAACTTCGGTAGTGGTAGCTTCTTTATCATCCGCAGAAACGGTAAAGCGCTCAAAGTGAATTTTTTCTTGTGGCATGCCGAAATCTGCTAAAGCTTCAATTACAGTATCGATCATGTCGCCAGGTCCGCAAACAAAGGCTTCATCGAATTTTTGGTCTTGATATTTGTTGTTCATCACATAACCAACCTTACTGCGATCTATGCGTCCAAAGTGGAAACTGTCTCCATCTTGGCGGCTGTATATCCATTCGATCTGCAGCCTTTCGGGAAATTGAGCTTGTAAGTTTTCTAGTTCAGCCTTGAAGATAGTACCGTCTTGATTTCTATTACCGTAAACCAGCACCAGCTTGGTGTTTGGACGATTTTGCAAGCAATCAGTTATCATAGAAAGCACTGGTGTGATTCCACTTCCTGCGGCTACAAATAAATAGTGACCCGATTCGGCCTGAGGAAGCACGAATCTACCTTCTGGTGTAGCCACTTTTAAGAGATCTCCGGCCTGAAGCTCCTCATTGGCGAAGCTAGAGAACACCCCATTTTCAACTTTCTTGACCAGCACTGTCAAATCTCCGCTACTGGGAGCACTACAAATGGAATAGGCGCGTCTAACCTCTTTTCCGTTGATCACGGCACTTAGGTTAACGTACTGACCTGCAACAAATTGATAAGCTTCACTTAAAGTGCTGGGTACTTGAAATTTTAGACTTACTGCCGTGCTTGTTTGTGGTTCAACGGCCGCTATTTTGAGTTCGTGAAAGTCTGCCATGGCAAATTTTTTTGCAAAAGTACGAACGATTCTGCCAAAATGAAACATCGAAATCTGTGGAAATGCCTCATTTTTTAAGGCTAAGCCCCCAATAATTGAAAAAGAAATGTATTTTTACCTTTCTCTGGAAAAACGCATACTAAAACAGGCTTTTTTCAGTTTAGTTGATATAAAATTACACAATGCTCAAACGGGGATTCTACGGGGCCTGCGCGTTACTCATCTGCAGCTTATGCATTATTAGCTGTTCTACAAAGAAAGACGGTTTTGTAAACCGCAACCTGAACGCTGTTGCCGCGGAATACAACAAACTATACAACGGACAAGTGGCCTTTGACGAAGGCCGCCAATCGCTTGCCGATACTTATCGCGATAATTACTGGGAAATTCTTCCCGTAGAACGCTTGGAGATTTTGGAAGATGTGAGCCTACCAGGGCAGTCAAAGAATCCGAATTTCGAAAAGGCCGAAGAAAAGGCCGCCAAAGCGATCCAGAAGAACTCCATGTACATAGACGGGAAGGAGCGCAATCCGCAGATGGATGAAGCTTTTATTCTTTTGGGAAAGGCCAGATATTTCGATCAGCGATTCATTCCCGCATTGGAAGCCTTTAACTATGTGCTTTCAAAATATCCTACCGGAGACAAGATCAACATTGCTAAGATCTGGAAAGCAAAGGCAAACATCAGACTAAATAACGAAGAGATCGCCATAGATGATCTGAACCGCATGATCAAACGCGGCGAAATAGAAGACGAAGAATTGGCTGAAGCCTCGGCCATGATCGGGCAGGCGTATATAAACCTAGACACCTTAGAAGCAGCACTGCCGTACATTAAGACTGCTGCGGATTATACCCGAGATAATGACAACAAAGGGCGTTTGCTTTACATAAAAGGGCAAATCTATAATCGCTTGCAATTTGCAGATAGTGCTAATATGGCTTTTGATGAGGTTATTGCGCTAAATCGTAAGACACCAAGAGTTTACATGATCAATGCCTATATAGAAAAGGCGAAGAACTTTGATTACGAGAACGGCGACAAAACGCTCTTTTTAGAAATGCTGACCGATTTGGCAGAGAATCGAGAGAACCGTCCGTTTTTGGATAAGATATATCATCAGATAGGGGTTTACCATCAGAGCAATGACAGTATCGCCACAGCGATGGAGTATTACAATAAGTCCATCAAAGCCAACCAACAAGACGATTATTTGCAGGCGCGCAACTACGTAACTTTAGGAACTATTTTCTTTGATCGAGCAAAGTATCAAACTGCCGGGGCATATTACGACAGCACCTTGGTAAAAATGCGTCCCAACACACTAGAGTACAGACGCCTTAAGAAAAAACGAGATAATCTAGATGACGTAATTGCCTACGAACTTACCGCAACCACCAACGACAGTATTTTGCGATTGGTAGCCATGAGCCCGGATGAGCGTTTAGCATATTTTACCGAATACACAGATGCCTTGAAAGCACGTGCTATTCAAGACTCCATAGATAGAGCCAAGAGTGGTGGCGATGAATTCAAGGACAACGAATTCTTTGAAGGCAGTAAAGAAGACAATTCTAAAGCTGGAGCCTTCTACTTCTACAACACCACAACTGTAGCCTATGGAAAACAGGAGTTTAGAAGACGTTGGGGAGATAGAGCACTGGAAGACGATTGGAGAAGATCTGATAAAAATACCGTTGGCGGTGTAGATACAGAAGAGATCGTTTCTGCAGGGCTTTCTATAGGAGAAGATCCACGCTTTAAGCCAGAAACGTATCTAGCTGAGATTCCGACAGACCAAGGAAAGATCGACACCTTGACCACAGACAGGAATTTTGCCTACTATCAGTTGGGATTGATCTATAAGGAAAAGTTTAAGGAGTATCCTTTAGCAGCCGAACGCCTAGAGACCTTGCTGACCAAGAATCCAGAAGAACGTTTGGTATTGCCATCTAAATACAATTTGTACAAGATCTACAACGAAATTGGCAATGCAAGCCGGAGAGATTATTACAAGAACGATATCACAGCCAATTATTCTGATTCTCGTTATGCAGAGATCATCAACAACCCAGATGCAGCTTTAGCTACAGACGAGTCGAGTCCGGAGTACAAATACAATCAGCTTTTCAAGGCATTTGAAGCCTCTAAGTACGAAGAGGTGATTTCGGGTTGTGATACTTATATCACAGTCTACAACGGGAATGAGATAGTTCCAAAGCTAGAACTACTTAAAGCAACCGCTTTGGGTAGAAGAGATGGTTTTGAAGCCTATAAAAAGGCCTTGAATTTTGTCGCGCTAAACTATCCCAACAGCGAAGAAGGTAAAAAAGCGCAGTTCATCTATTCTACGACCATACCCAGGTTAGCGGACAGCTCATTTATTGACGCTGATGCGAGCAATTCCTTTAAGTTGGTCTACAGCTTTGATGTAAACGACAATGAGGCTGCCCAGGCAGTTCATGACACGATCAGTTCGGCCATTAACTATCTGAATTACCGTCAGATGAGTGTTTCCAGAGATTATTACACTCCGGAGCAACAATTGGTAGTGGTACACGGGTTGGACAGCAAATTAGGCGCTTTAGGTTTTGGTGAACTCCTAAAGGACAACAAGCGATACAAATTAAAGCCGGCCTACTTTAGCATCAGCAGAGACAACTACAAAATCATACAAATACACAAGAATCTTGCGGCTTATTTGGAGCAAGAATCTGAGAATCCTGATAACCCCCAAAACTAAATCTTATGTTTTCTGACAAAAAATCACGCCCAGGAATGGAAACACGTACCAATCAGAACAAGATCAGCGAAGGCACGCATTTGGTTGGTGACATCAAATCAAAAGGCGGCTTCAGGCTCGAAGGTACCGTAGAAGGCAATTTGACAACTCCGTCTAAGGTGGTTGTCGGTAAAACAGGATCTTTAAAAGGAGCGCTACACTGTGAAAATGCGGATGTAGAAGGTAAGATCTCCGGAACACTAACGGTTGCGGGTACTTTGACCTTACGCGCTACGGCTGTTATAGAGGGAGAGGTATTTGCCAACAAACTGGCTGTAGAACCAGGAGCTAACTTCAATGCTACCTGTGTAATGGGCGGCTTGACCAAAGATGCTATAGAAGATGCTTTGAGTGCTTCCGCCGCAGTGGCCGGGGTGCGCACATCTAAAAAGGGTCAGGACGTTTCTGTATCTAATTAATACTAGCGAGGTCTAAAAGGCCAAGACTACCATGTATTAAAGTTCGCTCTTACCATATCTATGGTAATTTATATCTGAATAAGAATGCCAAAAGAAAAGGGAAACGGAGCACTTAAGAACTGGGCAGTTTTTTCAAGTATCGGCTTGCAGATGGGTTTGATCATCTGGTTGGGGAATTTACTTGGAACCTGGCTCGATTCTAAATTTAATACCTCTTTCTTAGAAACCACCATCACTTTAGTTGCTATTTTTGCGTCGATGTTTTCTGTTATACATCGTGTAAATCGCTTTAATAAAGACAAATAAATGAGCAAAAAACTAGGATTTTTATCCGTAGTCTTCATAGCTATACTTTTTGGTGGACTTTTTTTGCATAAGAATATTATAGCCGTTTCAGGTAATGAATTGCCATTTCCACTCAGTGAAATTTATCTTTTTAACGGTATTTTTTCAGTGGTGCTGTGTTTCGGTTTGCGTTGGATAGGCGCAAGCCAAAAATTTGCCGATCAGCTGGGATTCCTTTACCTAGCTAGCGTTGTGCTCAAGGCCTTTGTGTTTTTGATCGTCTTTAACACCTATTTGTTTAACGGAGAATCCTTTACAAATTCAGAAGCGATAAGTTTGCTTAGTCCGCTCTTTATCGCATTAATTTTTGAAGTGTTTTTTCTTTCGATCTTGCTCAGTCAAAAAAGAGTTGCAAAAAATGAAGAATGATGCTGTTTTAAACAGAAAATAAAGCCTACCTTTGCGCCAAAATTTGGGAGTTGTTATAATAACTTCAAAAAGGAAGCAATTTAGAATGAAGCTAGTATCAAAAACAGTAACGACCTTTAGTCTTGTTTTTCTTATTTCGTTAACTGCATTTGCCAAGGGTGACCCAAAAACTCAAAATGGCGGACATGGAGACCCAGTTAACACCCCAGAAGAGATCGAAGAGTACATTGTACACCACACCAAAGATTCACACGATTTCCATTTATTCACACATTTTCCTGATGGCGAAGAGAGTCACGTAGGATTCCCACTTCCTGTAATCCTTTGGGGAGAAAACGGATTGACTGCGTTTATGTCTTCTGCTTTCCACCACGACGATGAAGGAAAAGAGATCGTAGAAAAGGGTGGAAGCCGTTTTGTGAAGATCCACGGAAAGATCTACGAGCTGAATGCTGGTGCCACCGCTGTGGAGTTTGACGATGCGCATCACCCAACCAATGCAACTACTCCGTTTGACCTTTCGATCACCAAGAGTGTTTTGGGTATCCTTTTGATCGGTTTATTAATGTTATTCTTATTTGGTCGTTTGGCCAAACAATATAAAACTCAAAAGATCCCAACTGGTTTCGCTCGTGTATTGGAGCCATTAGTGATCTATGTAAGAGACGAAATTGCAAAACCAAACATCGGTGCTAAATACCGCAATTTTACTGGTTACCTATTAACCGTATTCTTCTTTGTTTGGATTTTGAACCTATTGGGACTTGCTCCTTTTGGATTTAACGTAACAGGACAATTAGCAGTAACTGCTGCCCTAGCCATCTTTACCTTGGTGATTTACTTGGCAAGCAGTAACAAGCATTTCTGGAGCCACCAATTGTGGATGCCAGGAGTACCTTATTTGCTACGTCCGCTATTGGCTGTAATTGAATTGGCGGGAACGCTGATCATTAAGCCATTCTCGCTAATGGTTCGTTTGTTTGCGAACATTACAGCGGGACACATTGTGGTAATGAGTTTGATTGCCATCGGGATCAATATGCAGAACGATATGACAGCGGTAGGGTCAACAACCTTGTCTTTAGTATTGTCGATGTTCATCACATTGATCGAGGTGCTTGTTGCTTTTCTTCAGGCCTACATCTTTACAATGCTTTCGGCTTTGTTCATCGGGATGGCGGTAGAAGAGCACGATCACCACTAAGAGAGAATTTTATTTGTTTAATTATATATTTCAATTATGTCTTTAGCAATTCTTCAAGAAGCTACTTCATTGGTTCCTAACCTTGTAGGTGCTGGTTTAATCGTAATCGGTGCTGGTATTGGTCTAGGTCAAATCGGTAGAGGTGCAATGGAAGGTATCGCTCGTCAGCCAGAAGCTACTAACAAGATCCAAACTGCGATGATTATTATCGCGGCTCTTTTAGAAGGTTTGGCATTCGCGGCTATTTTCTTAGGAAAATAAGAACCTTAAGAACTACACTTTTCCTGCAACGGTTGGTTGCAGGAAAGTGTTTGTTAACGCACAGTTTTAAAGCACTATAAAGTATTATGGAACAATTATTAGAAAATTTTTCGCTCGACCTATTCGTTAAGCAGACTGTTTTATTCTTACTGTTGATTTTCTTGATGGTAAAGTTTGCATGGAAACCTATCCTTAACGCATTGAACGAGCGCGAAGACAATATTCAAGGAGCCCTTGACGCTGCCGAGAAAGCCAAGTTGGAGATGGAGAATCTTCAGGCAGACAACAAGAAATTGTTGAACGAGGCACGTGCAGAGCGTGACGCCATGCTTAAAGAAGCTCGTGATATGAAAGCTAAAATGATCGCTGATGCGAAGGACGAGGCTAAAGTTGCTGCAGATCAAATGATCGCACAAGCGCAGGCCGCCATCGAAAGCGAAAAGAAAGCTGCCGTTGCCGATCTTAAAAACCAGGTAGCCTCACTTTCTGTAGATATCGCAGAAAAAGTGGTACGCGCCGAATTGGCCGATGCTGGTAAGCAACAAAAATTAGTTGAGAACCTTCTAGGTGACGCTAAACTAAACTAGAGCTATGAAAAGCAGCAAAGTAGGATTGCGATATGCAAAAGCTGCCCTGCAGCAAGCTATAGAAGATAACAACGTCAAGGCTGTCTTTGAGGATATGCAAGGCGTTCATGCTACTGTAGCAGAGAGCAAAGAGCTGCGATTGGCGCTTCAAAGCCCAGTAATTAAAAGCAGTGATAAAGAAGCCGTTTTATTGGAGTTGTTCAAGGGTACTCAAAAGACAACTCAAAACCTGATCAAAGTAATGGCCGCCAACGAGCGTACACAGTACTTAGGCGATGTAGCCGCAGGTTTCATTGGGCTTTATAACGACACACAGGGTGTAAAGGTGGTAAAAGTTACTACTGCCGTGGCCTTGGATGGTGCCTTGAAAGAACAGGTGTTAGCCAAAGCAAAGACCCTAACAGGTAGCGATAATGTTAGCCTGGAGAACGAGATCGACCCAGAGATCATTGGCGGTTTCGTGTTGCGTGTTGGAGATATGCAGTACAATGCAAGTATCTCTAACCAATTGAGTACACTTAGAAAAGAATTTAGTAATAGCATATAATAATTACGCTTTCGGAGCGGTGCTCCGGTAATAAACAGTGATATGGCACAAGTAAATCCAGCTGAAGTTTCAGCGATCTTAAAAAAACAACTATCCGGCTTCGAGGCTACTGCTTCGTTAGACGAAGTTGGAACCGTTCTTACCGTGGGTGATGGTATTGCCCGCGTATACGGATTGTCTAATTCTCAATATGGGGAATTAGTAGAATTCGAAAACGGACTAGAAGGAATTGTACTGAATCTGGAAGAAGACAACGTAGGGGTTGTACTTTTAGGACCATCAAAAGGTATTAAAGAAGGAGCTACTGTAAAACGTACGCAGCGAATCGCTTCTATCAACGTAGGAGAAGGAATCGTTGGCCGTGTGGTGAACACTTTGGGTGAACCAATTGACGGTAAGGGTGAAATTGCAGGCGAGACCTTTGAGATGCCGCTAGAGCGCAAAGCTCCTGGGGTAATCTTCCGTCAGCCGGTAAACGAGCCGCTTCAAACCGGGATAAAAGCTGTTGATGCCATGATCCCAGTAGGACGTGGACAGCGTGAATTGGTGATTGGTGACCGTCAGACTGGTAAGACTACAGTGTGTATCGATACCATCATCAACCAAAAAGAATTTTACGATGCAGGCGAGCCTGTATTCTGTATCTATGTTGCCGTTGGACAAAAGGCATCTACAGTAGCGAACATTGCTCGTACGCTAGAAGAAAAAGGAGCTCTTGCCTATACGGCTATCGTAGCGGCTAATGCATCTGACCCTGCTGCAATGCAGGTATATGCACCATTTGCCGGAGCAGCGATTGGAGAGTATTTCCGCGATACAGGACGTCCAGCGCTTATCGTTTATGATGATCTTTCTAAGCAAGCGGTAGCTTACCGTGAGGTATCTCTTTTGCTACGTCGTCCACCAGGACGTGAGGCATATCCTGGAGACGTTTTCTACCTACACTCACGTCTACTAGAGCGTGCTGCTAAGGTGATCAACGATGACGATATTGCTAAGAATATGAACGATCTTCCTGCTTCTTTGAAAGACAAGGTAAAAGGTGGTGGCTCCCTAACAGCATTGCCAATTATCGAAACCCAAGCGGGTGACGTATCTGCCTATATCCCAACTAACGTGATCTCGATTACTGACGGACAGATCTTCTTGGAGTCTGACCTCTTTAACTCGGGTGTACGTCCGGCGATTAACGTAGGTATCTCTGTATCTCGTGTGGGTGGATCTGCACAGATCAAATCCATGAAGAAGGTAGCAGGTACTTTGAAGCTTGACCAAGCGCAGTTCCGCGAACTAGAAGCTTTTGCTAAGTTCGGATCTGACTTGGATGCGGCTACTTTGAACGTAATTGAAAAAGGTAAGCGTAACGTAGAGATCTTAAAGCAAGCTCAAAATGACCCTTATACTGTTGAGGATCAGGTTGCGATCATCTACGCAGGTTCTAAGAACTTGTTACGCGAAGTTCCTGTAGAGAAAGTAAAAGAATTCGAGCGCGATTATATCGAATACTTGAACACCAAGCACCGCGGTACTTTGGATACGCTTAAAGCAGGAAAATTGACAGACGAGGTTATCGATACTTTGACAACTGCTGCCAAAGAGATCTCGGCTAAATATCAAGCATAATCAGGGTCGGCATCTCTTTTTAAGGGATGCCAACCTTCAATGAATAAAGCAACATGGCAAACTTAAAAGAAATACGCAACAGGATCTCCTCAGTATCTTCTACGATGCAGATTACCAGTGCCATGAAAATGGTATCTGCAGCCAAGTTGAAGAAAGCTCAGGATGCGATCACGGCTATGCGTCCTTATGCGGATAAGCTTACTGAATTGCTTCAGAATCTGAGCGCTAGTTTAGAAGGCGACAGCGGAAGCGCATTCGCAGAGCAACGCGAGGTAAACAAAGTGTTGGTAGTTGCTATTACTTCCAACAGAGGTTTGGCCGGAGCCTTTAACAGTAATATTGTTAAGGCGTGTAAGGAGTTGAAAGAGACTACTTATGCCGGGAAAGAGATCGCCTTTATGACCATCGGTAAAAAGGGGAACGATATTCTTAGTAAAACCGAGAAGGTTGTCGATTTCAACAGCGAGATCTTTGACGAACTCAACTTTGAAAACAGTGCGGCTATTGCACAGCAATTGATGGACATCTTCACCAATGGAGATTTCGATCAGATTGTGTTGGTGTATAACAAGTTCAAGAATGCTGCAACACAAATTGTGATGCACGAGCAATTCTTGCCTATCCAACAAGCGTCTGACGATGCTTCTAGTGGAGCTGCCGATTATATCTTTGAACCAAACAAAGAGTATATCGTTGAGCAGTTGATCCCAAAGAGTTTGAAAACGCAATTGTTCAAAGCCATTCGCGATTCTGTAGCCAGTGAGCACGGAGCACGTATGACTGCGATGCACAAAGCGACAGACAACGCTGGAGAGCTTAAGGCTTCGCTTACCTTGGAATACAACAAAGCCCGTCAGGCTGCAATTACCGCAGAGATCTTGGAGATCGTTGGTGGTGCAGAGGCCTTGAACGGATAATCACTGATAAAGCTATTATAACAAAGGCTTCTCGGAAACGGGAAGCCTTTTTTGTAAGCGGTAAGTTTATAAAATCTTATTTTTATGGCAAGACTTTTGAAGTCTTGTCTCAAAACCACATTATGAATCATCTACGAACTTTTGGAATTTGGCTCTTAGCCTTAGTATTTATGGCGAATTCAGACTGTAGCAACAAGAAATTAGAGAGCGATCCTCCCTTTACCGTAACGGATGCTTACACTCAGAAATGGGTTGCCGGAGTGGAGATGGGTGGCTCAGGAGTTAACTTGGTAATTCCAGTTAGTGCTATGCAAAGCGGCGTACAGATAGATTCGGTTTACTTTAGAGGACAACATCTATCCTTGGCTACCAAACCAGGCGACGACAAGACCTATGTGGCTCATTGGGTGAATCCTCAGAAACCTGATATGAATATGAGCGATGCTCCTAACGGAGAATACGGAAACCCTGTTCCGGAGCTCAGCGATAAATTCAAACTAGCTCCTGAGGAATGTGTAATTCAGTATAGTTTGGATGGAAATACCTATTATACCAAACTAAGCGATATCCCTGAGCGCGATATGGTGGCTTATCCGAGTGCACCAAATCCAGACAACGGAAACTAAAGCGAACAACAGTTAACCTCAATTAAACCTATGGTTTCAGTTAAGATCATCAATAAATCGGCCCATGAGTTGCCTGCTTATGAGACCAGCGGTTCTGCAGGTATGGACCTCAGAGCCAACCTAGAATCGCCTATAAATTTACAACCCATGCAGCGCACCATAGTGCCCACAGGGCTCTTTATGGAATTGCCAGAAGGCTATGAAGCTCAAGTGCGCCCACGGAGTGGTTTAGCTGCCAAGCACGGGATTACTGTTTTGAATGCTCCCGGCACTATCGATGCGGATTACAGAGGAGAGATCGGTGTAATTTTGATCAACCTTTCTGAACAAGACTTTAAGATCACCAATGGAGAGCGCGTGGCTCAATTGGTCATCGCCAAATGCGAGCAAGCCGTCTGGAATACCGGAGAATCACTTTCAGAAACTGCTCGTGGTGCCGGAGGATTCGGCTCAACAGGCAAACAATAGCCTCAATAAAATAAATTAGAATTAATCAGCCTCAATTATGAAGATCATTGTCCCTATGGCGGGAAGAGGTTCTCGCCTAAGACCACATACACTAACAGTTCCAAAACCTTTAGTTCCTGTTGCAGGAATGCCCATAGTGCACCGATTGGTGCGCGATATTGTGGCCATTTTAAAACAACCTATCGATGAGGTAGCTTTTGTTATTGGAGATCCTGCTTTTTTTGGCCCTGAGGTTGAACAAAGCCTTACAGAGCTGGCCGAAAGTCTTGGAGCAAAAGGCACTATTTACAGACAAGATAAACCTTTGGGAACGGGTCACGCAATCATGTGTGCGGAACCCTCACTAAGCGGTCCAGCGGTTATCGCATATGCAGACACTTTGATTCGTGCGAGCTTTGAGCTCGATCCAGAAGCTGATAGTGTGATCTGGACCAAGAAGGTAGCCAACCCAGAAGCTTACGGAGTGGTTAAGCTCAATCAAGAAAATAACATCGTGGAGTTGGTTGAGAAGCCAGAGGAATTTGTGAGCGATCAGGCGGTTATTGGGATCTATTACTTCAAGAACGTCGATGAGTTACGCCAGGAGCTGCAATACGTATTGGAGAACGCCATTATCAATGGTGGAGAGTATCAGATCAATGACGGCATAAAACGAATGATGGCCAAAGGGAAGGTCTTTAAGACTGGTACTGTAGATCACTGGATGGATTGTGGGAACAAGACCATCACGGTAGAGACCAATGCCAAAATGCTCAACTTTTTGCACCAAGAAGGAGAAAGCTTGGTTGCCACAGACATCACTTTAGAGAATGCCGAGATAATTCCTCCGTGTAGCATTGCCTCCGGAGTAGTTCTAAAAAACACCACAGTGGGCCCTCATGTGAGTATAGGAGCTAATACTACCTTGGAGAATTCCAACGTTAAAAATAGTATAATACAATCCGAGACGACCATTAAAAACGCTACTTTAGAAGAGGCTATGATTGGTAATAAGGTGCATTTTGACGGGGCTTTTAAAAAGGTAAGTCTGGGCGATTATTCCGAATTAAAATAATGTGAAGTGAAATCTATTGGGCAAATCTTGCTTTGTTTTTTGTTGATCTGCGGATCGGCACTGGCTGGTTATGCCCAAGACGAGGACATTTTAACGGACGACCTGGGTAATGTCTCTGACGCCTTTCAGGAGCGCTTTTTTGAGGGTTTAAAGCAGAAGGGGATACAGAACTACGAAAAAGCACTAGAAGCGCTTAGCGAGGCCTTAAATGCCGCTGGCGACGACAAAGAGCAACAAGCAGTGGTTCATTTTGAAATGGCGAAGAATCATTTGGAGCTTCAACAGTATGAAGCGGCAGAATCTGCCTTGCTGCAAAGTATTGGCATAATTCCAGGGCGTTTAGACACCAATGAATTGCTCTATGAGGTCTATCACCGGACGCAAGATTACGAAAAAGCGATTCCTGTGGTGAATAGACTCATTGCGTTTGACGCCGTGTATAAAGAAGATTTGGCAAACTTATTGGTGTTGACTGCACAGTTCGACCAAGCCATGGCATTGATTAACGAGCTCGACGCGGCAGTTGGGCGTAATGCTAAGCGCGACGAATTGCGCAAGCGTATCATTAGCATAACAGGCGATGTTTCTTCGGAGATAAATCGTCTGGAGGGAATAACCAATAGCGATGCCGCAACAGAGAAAGACTATCTGGAACTTATTTACCGCTACAGTACAGAAGGAGATCTAAACAAGGCTAAAGAAGCAGCGAATGTGTTATTAGAGCGTTTTCCGGAATCGGAATTGGTGCATTTGGCCTTGTACAAGTTTGCCCTACAAGATGGTGATAAACAAGCTGCTGTGGCTTCTATGCAAGAGGTTATAGACGCGCGAAATATCGATGCGTCTAGCAAGTACAAGGTGTTGGCAGACTTTATGGATTTTGTGGCCGATAACCCGGACTACGAACCGGAATTAGAAGCTGCAATCGCGAGTTTTTCAACTACGGCAAACAGTGCGGCACTTTGGCAGCAATTAGGAGATTTCTTCTTAAAACAAGACCAAAGGAGTAAGGCGCTGGAATTTTACAAAAAAGCAGTTGCCACAAACAATACGGACTATAACCTACTTAAGAATACCATTTTACTCCAGATAGAAAACAACGCCTATCAAGATGCTTTGGAGCTCAGTGAGACAGCCTTAGAGATATATCCGGCCCAGTCTTTGCTTTATTTGTTACAAGGAGTTAGTCTTTTAGGTCTTAATCAGGCGGATAAGGCCATCGCAGTGATGGAAGAGGGCGTTGACTATGTGATAGACAACCCTGCTATGGAAAGCGATTTTTACGATCAACTCAGCAAGGCATATAATCAAAAAGGCAATGCGGCCAAAGCTGCAGAATACGCTAAAAAAGCCCAAGATCTTCAACTGCCCTAAACCATGCATAAATTGAGAATACATACAATCCTCGCCTTTGTTTTTCTGCTGAGTTCCTGCGGAAGCGCTAAGCTCATCAATGGTTCCAGAGATGCCAATCCCGGCTTCTCAGTAAAAGATATTATAAAGACGCATCAGGCGGCAGCCCCACAATTTGAAACCTTGGCAGCTCGTGTCAATGTGGATTATGAGGATGCGAAATCATCCCAGAACATTACGGTTTCACTGCGGATGGAAAAGAACAAGACCATTTGGATCAAGGCTTCCCTACTGGGAATAACCTTGTCCAAGGCCATGCTCACTCCAGATCGTGTGCAATATTACGAGCGCATCAGCAATACCTATTTCGATGGAGATTTTGCGCTAATAAGTGATTGGTTAGGTACTGAGATCGATTTTGAGAAGGCTCAGAATATACTACTAGGCCAATCTATATTCCTTTTGGAATCTCAGGCCTATAACAAGAGTGTAGAGAACAACCAATACAAGCTGGCTCCGAAGCAAGAATTGCCTTTGTTCACACATTTTCTTGCCTTGAACCCGGATTTCTTTAAAATCGCAAGCCAAGGGATCGACCAGGAGTCTAAAGGACGACAGCTCAGAATGTATTACCCTGATTATCAAAAGGTAGGAGATCAGGTTTTGCCTAAAAAGGTAGTGATAAAAGCCTCTGAAAATGATGCGATCACCACTTTAGAGATCGACTTTCGATCTGTAGATTTAAATATTCCGATCCGTTTTCCGTTTACTATGCCAGACGGACTGACCGAAATTCAATTGGATTAATGACCTTAAGACTGCTATGTATTGGCCTGTTGACTTTTTTGCTTTCGAGCAATGCGGTCTGGGCTCAAAAAGACGAGCGCACTGTTTTAGAACAGAAACGCAGAGAGATCTTGCAAGAGATCAAGCAGATCAATTCCCTTTTATTCGACACCCAAAAGAAAGAGCGTTCTGTACTTTCTGAGGTAGAAGACATAGACAAACGCATCCGCGCACAAGAAAACCTGATCAGAATCACCAATAGACAGGCCAACTTACTCACGCGAGAAATCAACGTCAACCTAAAAAAGATAGAGCAACTTCGAGAAGAATTGGCACAGATCAAAGAAGATTACGCCCAAATGGTAGTGAAGAGCTACAAGAGCAAATCGCGCAAAAGCCGGATCATGTTTCTCTTGTCTTCTCAGGATTTTCTGCAGGCATACAAGCGTGTCCAGTATATGAATCAATACGCCAAGTATCGCAAAGAGCAAGGCGAAAGTATTCAACGTAAAACAGTCGAGCTACAAGAGCTCAATAAATCTTTACTGGAACAGCAAAAAGAGAAACAGGCCTTGATCGCTGAGAATAAAAAGACCAAAGAGGCTTTGCGCAAAGAGAAGCAGCAGCAAGAAGCCCTAGTTGCGGAACTCAAGAAAGACGAGTCTAAGTTTGCTAGACAGATAAGAAGCAAGCAGCGTGAGGCCGATGAGATCGACAAGCAGATCGATGCGCTGATCCGTGCAGCTATTGCCAAGTCCAACTCAAATTCTGGGGCGAAAACCACAGGTGGAAGTTCTACTACTTTTGCACTTACTGCGGAGGCAAAAGCCTTGGGAAATAGCTTTACCAGTAATAAAGGCAAACTGCCTTGGCCAGTTACCAATGGGGTAGTTGTAAAGCGTTTTGGAAAACAACGCCATCCGCAGCTACCAAATATCGAGACTTTTTGCAGTGGTGTAGAGATAGCGACTACGAACAATGCTGAAGCGCGTTCTATTTTCGATGGAGTGGTTTTAGATGTAAAACAAATCAAAGGTGCCAACAAGCTGGTTCAGATCCAACACGGAAGTTATATCAGTGTTTATTTCAATTTAGGATCGGTAACGGTGAGCCCTGGGCAGAAAGTAACTACCAAGCAGCAAGTAGGAACTGTAGCTAAAAATCCCGCAAGCGGAAAGACCATTATCAAGTTAATGATCTACAAGAATACTACGAAACTCAACCCCGCAGATTGGATCTTTAAGATGTAAAACAAAAAACCCCGCAGATCGCGGGGTTTTCTTTTGTTTATGTGGAGTGCTATTAGCGTACAACTAACTTCTTAACGGTTTGTTTGCCGCCTGCGCTTAGACGTACAAAATAAACTCCGCTGCCCAAACCTGAAACATCCACAGTAGCACTGTTTCCGCTACCCAATTCTAAGTTGTTTTGCGTCATGACGATCTGCCCTAGCGTATTGCTTATGGTCATATCCATGGTCTCAAAGGTATTAGAACTGGCAATGGTGAACACGCCTTGCGTTGGGTTCGGATACATGCTGATACCGGTCAATGCGTTATCGGCAGTTCCTAAATAATTATTCAGTACAAAGACGTTATCTATGAAAGTACGGTTGCTGTTACCAGCAATGTTTACAAATCGCAACTGGATCTGCTCTCCTATAAAGGCAGAAAGATCGATCTGTTCGTTACGCCAGTCGCTGGCCGCAGTCGGTATCCATGGCGTAGTTCTGAATCCTGGAATAGTCGATAGGTCCGAACCGAACTTCTCATAAACATTTACCCAAGTGGTTCCACAATCTATTGAGACATCTACGCGAAGGCCGTCTCCATCTCCTGCTACGCGCTGCGCTTTTGCAAGATCGAACAAGACTCCTGGAACATCCGCACCGGTCAGATCGTAAACTTCTGTTACCACAGCATCCAATTGGCCAATGGCGTCATAGATGAAGTTGTCTACAAACCCCACACGTGTGGTCTCTCCATCACTTCCAACAGTGAAGCTGTTGATCTGCCAAGTTCTGTCTCCATCTGGGTTGTCAATATACCATCCTTCCGATGGGAAACCAGTGGTCTGGAAGTCTTCAAAATCACTAATTGGGCTCGCCTCGGTAGCTACAAAATAAGTATTGGTCTGATTGTCGTTAGAGCTGTCTTCGTCAGTCACTAAATTCACCGTTACACTTATATCATGATTGCCTGCATCTGCAATGCTGAGTGGGGTGGCAAAACTGAATTGAGCGATAGCTCCCGGCTCAATGGTTCCTGTAAACGTCTCTGTAACTGGAGTATCACTATCTAACTGATAGCTAACTTCAAATCCACTTTGAGGATTCATTGAGGAATTGAAGATGGTCGTTTTAACTGTAATCGGACTAGCATCACAAACAAAGTTGAACTCACTACCGCTATTGTCAATGCTCAACACCGCTAGATCGTTCGCGAAGTCACAGTTTAGTGAGCCATCTGTTTTTATAGCGGTGGTGCGCAAATTAGCCCAGCCATCTGTATCATTCTTGGCCGCCACGGCGATCCAGTTGTCATCGGTAGCACTGGTAATTGGAATAGAAGCCCAATTTTCAGTCACATTGGTAACTACTTCCATATATTTTTCACCCAATAGGTAAACGTCGTAGTTTTCAGCGCCCTGAACGGCATCCCATGTAATAGACATAGAGGTATCACAAACTTGCAAGATCTCTACACCTGTAACTTGAGGCGCGATAGAGAAATTATTATCGCTCTCATCGCTAAAAGTACCGCTGGTTATTCTAACACGTGCACTTCCGGTCAACTCTTCTGGTACTGTCCAGCTGTAGTTGGTTGTGGTGGCAGATACCGTTGTGATTGGAGTCCAGGTTGCACCGTCGTCTACCGTATATTCTAAGTCGAAAGCTGCGGTAGTATTGATAGCATCCCAGTGGATCACAGAAACTTCTCCAGGAACTAAGGTCTCCGTAAAGTTCGGATAAACCATTGTCAGGTTCTCTTGAATGAACTCATAAAGGATAAAATACTCTTGTGGCCCGAATGGTACGTCAAATCCACTTACCTCTACTGTGTAATCACCAGCAGCCGGATCGTTGATCAATACCTGTTCCATATTGTTGAGGTGGTCTGCTCCATTGGTAGCAGGCAAGTCCAGAGTCACAGGATCTGGAGTTGGATCCAATACCCAAGGCAAATACGAAGTGTCAGAAGGGTCTTTAACCACTAAATCCAAGTCGTTGATAAGCGCTGTTGACGCCCCAGCAGCTGCAGCCGGATCTGTCCAATAGATCATTATTCGCATTTGCGTGGTTCCTGCTGGAACAGTAAGCGTATTGGTGTTAAGCTCGCCATTGCTGATCGATTCAACGATAAAACGATCTTCGCTAAGCAATTTACCGGCGCGAAGTCCATTCACTATTCCCCATCCGAATTTAAAGTCAGGTCCAACGTTACCAGCATCATTCGCGGTATTCAATAAGGCTCCCTTTACAAGTCCGGATTTTGGCATTACTCCTCCATGCGTATCGGCGTATAGCTCATACAACTGAGCAGAAACTCCAGCGATTCCCGGAGAAGCACCAGAGGTTCCTCCAAAGGCACTGTAAGTGTTATTTGCTCCGGTTGAGATATGTCCTTGGCCGTGTGCAGTAATATCTGGTTTAATACGACCGTCACGAGCTGGCCCATGGCTACTACTTCCTACAAGTGTTCCGTCAAAGAATACGTTGGCCGTAGCAATTACATTCTTTCCTTGCTTGTGACCTCCAGTAATATTACCCCATTGGGTACCGGCACCATAACCACAATCTAATCCGTTAGAATTTCCACATGAGAAAACGTGTAACACGCTTTCAAAATCGTTGGTCTGCTGATCTACAGTACGGGCGTTCAAAGTGTATCCTCCATTACAACCATCTCCATAAGAAGAGTTGGTGATCATTACAGTTCCGTCACTGATCAAGCTGGTTGTTGGACTATCTAAGAAAGAGGCGAAGTAGTTCGAAACATACATGTCTGAACCAGCTGCCATTCCGCGGTAACGCGGGTTGAGATTTCCGGCACCTGCAAAGATACCAGCTACGCCATCTCCGTGAGATCCACCAGAGGTAGCAGGTATGTTATCTATACGGCCTTGAAAATCGATGTGAGGGCCTATAAGACCATCATCGCGTACTAGAACTCCCACACCGGCTCCGGTATAGTTCCATCCGCCGACCATTTGAGTATCCAAACCGTTAGAACGGTGTAAGCTTTTTCCTTGCACATCTTCCTTAACAGGAGGAGCTGGGACAAGTCCAACATAACTCACATACGCAGAATTAGACAAGGTTTCCAAACAATTATCAGGAATGATCAGATCCATATAATTGGCGCTGTCGTATACCTGAACAACTTCGATATGTTGCGAGCGAAGGTCGTCTAAAATAAAGTCCTTGTTTACAATGTCGTGATACTCTAAGGTCACTAAAATGCGATCTCCGCTCAGGGCATAATCCGGAATTTCGTTGTTTAGAATTTCTGGCGCCATTTTAAAACGACCATCTACCGGAGCTATGGCGCGCACTTTGCGCTCTGCCAATACACTGATAGGTGTAGTTTCTGCCATGTAGAACAGATAGGTCCCAGTACCAACATAATCTAGCAAGCGCAGATCATTGGTTTCAAAATAATCTTGAATTTGTTGATTGGGCGTTTGCTCGAATTGGATCCAGCCAAAATAACCACCTCCAAGTTTAGAGGTTTCTGGCATTTGATCCCATGAAAAGGTCTGGATGTTTTCTTCCAAGGTCACATACTCGCCATTAAAAATAAAAGCATACGGATTTTGGGCAAAACTCGTAAGCGCGAAAAGCGCCACAACAGCTGTTGCTAATAACTTCTTCGTGCTAACGAGAAAAGGTGTAGTTTTTCTCATGTTGCTTAGTTTGATTAAATAGGGAAGGGGCGTAGTACGCCCTAACAGATTGTTTCTCATACCCCGAATGTTGCAATTTTTTTAAGTTGCTCTTTTAAAAGCACTTAAAAATAAGGCAAAGTTTTTAAAATCCAAGTTCGGGTAAGGAATCTCTACGGTTATTCCGTAAACAGAGCTTTGAGCTCAGTTGCTTCGGAGGGTTTTATTTTTCCGGCAAGTACTAAACTCAACTGTCGTCGTCTTAAAGCTGCGTCGAAACGCTGCTTTTCCAAGTCAGTCTCTGGCTTTACAGGAGGAACTGGCACCGGATTTCCAGTGTCGTCTACCGCTACAAAGGTATAGATGGCTTCGTTTGCTTTAGAACGCAAGCCACTTTCGCGGTCTTCTATCCAAACATCCAAGAAGATTTCCATAGAACTCCTAAAAGAGCGGGAGATTCGAGCCTCTACAGTAACTACACTTCCCAAGGGGATGGTTCTGTTAAAAGCAACGTGATTCACGGAGGCGGTTACCACTATTCTGCGGCTGTGTCTTCGGGCAGCGATACTTGCAGCACGGTCCATACGCGCTAGTAGCTCCCCTCCAAACATGTTTCCAAGCGGATTGGTTTCACTAGGCAAAACCAGATCGGTAATAATTGTGCAAGAATCTTTAGGTGTCTTGGCCTCCATAACTAAAATTTTGGCAAAGTTACATCCTATTTAGATGTTGGGAAAATAGAAAGCTTGAAACTAGTTGAATTGTTTTACCAACAACCAGGCGTCTTTGTTATTGTTATTCTTGATATTACGCAAGGCCTTTAGCGCTGCAGATCTCTCGCTGTGGCTCTCATAGCTCACTTGGTGCAGGCCATACTTGTTCTTGCCTAATAAGCGCGACTCGAAGCCTTGTGCTTGAAGCTGAGCAATTTTTTTGTGTGCGTTAGCTTCTTCACGGAATGCCCCAGCAATAATGTGGTAGCGACCTTGGTACTTCGGAAGATTTACCTCTAAGCTCGGCAACGGATTGCTAATTACAAAAGTTGCCTCTTGAATACTGTTTTGAACGCGGTCTTTAGCGTCCTGAGACTGCACATAGTTGTGTTGTTTAACTCCAGATTCATAAATCTTAAGACCTCCGAAGCTGCTTAAACCAATCGCAATAAGCCCTATTGCAGCATATTTTAAATAAACCGGACGCTGTTCTTGTGTAGGGGTAAACAGCAGTGGCTCTGCCTCTAAAGCAATGGCCTCTTCAGATGAACGACTCATTGCAGGTTGCACAAAATGAGAAAGTCCAAAAGAAGCTGTGAGGTAATTATTCTCAGCGCTCGGCTCGAAAGTGATCTTTCCGGCTTCCATAGCCAGTGACCCTACAGCCTCGATAATGATGTTTTTCCCTGCTTCGAGCTCGTGCTCCAAAAAGCGCGTATAGCTCCGTATAGCAGTTAAAGCGTCGGCATAACTGATGTCTTTAGACTTTGCAATATGATCTGCAAGCAAGCCATCATTAGATTGCAATTGTCTGTTGAAGGACAACAATTTGCTCGGTGGATAAAAAGCATCTGTAGATTTATGAATTCTAGCTGGTTGATACTGCGTTAGAAACGCTCCAAAACCAGGTAGAATCACACATTCGTATCGGTAAAGTAAATCGCTGATGTAACTGTCAAGGCGCATGAAAACAAATTTAATATTTTTTGAATCCAGAGCACAAGTGCGGGTAAGAACTTATCAACAGGCTGAATTTTGTTGTATTTTTAAATCACTCTCCTGCAATTTTAGCGATTTTGAATACTATTGAGCTGCAAGCACTTTTGGCCTTGCACTATAAGCCAGGTATCAGTAATGCCGTGGCAAAAAAACTCCTTACGCACTTTAAAGAGCCTCATGCTGTCTTGGCTGCTTCTAAAAAAGCCATACAAGAATTGTCATGGGTTCCCCAGCACGCTCTAAACAATTGGAAATGGGACGAAGCTCTGGCTGCTGCCGCAGATCAGCAAGCGTTAATGTCCGAGAATCATGTAAATGCGTTAGCATATTATGAACCCGACTACCCTAAAATTCTAACACATTGCACAGACGGTCCTTTAATTCTATTTTACAAAGGAAATATACCTTGGCAACAGCAGCGATGGATATCTGTAGTCGGTACACGAAGGATGACCTCCTACGGACAACAACAATGTCGCGCATTGATCCGAGAACTGAGACCCTACAATCCTGTTGTGGTCTCTGGATTGGCTTTTGGGGTTGATATAACTGCACATATGGCGGCCATAGAGTTTGGCTTGCCAACGGTTGCTTGTTTGGCACAAGGCCTGAATGAGGTTTATCCAAAAGCACACAAAAAAATTGCCCAACAACTTTTAGAGCAAGGTGGTCTGGTTTCTGAAACTTGGATCGACAGCGGTTTTCACAATCGTTTTTTTATCCGCAGAAACAGGATCATTGCAGGATTATCAGAAGCCACAATTGTTGTCGAATCTGCCCATAAAGGAGGTAGCCTAAGTACTGCAGAAATGGCCTTTTCATACAATAGGGAGGTCTATGCGATACCAGGGAGAAGGTCGGATCCACAAAGTGCAGGTTGCCATGGCCTGATCGAAAGGCAGCTTGCACAGATCTATACCGATGTTCCTAAAATCGTCGCTAATTTGGGTTGGGATAAGCAGCATCCGCAGCAAACTCGCCTAGATTTTGAAAGCTTAATTAAGCTGGATATGCAGGAGCAAGCAGTATATAAGTTGTTGCCTACAGATCAAGCAGTGCATATAGAAAAACTGAGGGCAAATTGGGATGCCTCCGTAGGCAACCTACCTGCGCTTTTGTTGTCTTTAGAACTAAAAGGTTGGATAAGACCTTTGCCAGGCCAACTGTTTATTCGCGCTTAATAGCCGGTCTTTTGACGTACGCGTCCAATTACCTCATTGGCTACTGCACTTGCCTTTGCAGCTCCAACGGCCAAGGCAGCATCGATCTCTTCCAAATTATCCATATAGTAATCGAAGCGTTCTCGGATGGTTGCAAATTTGGTTTGAATCAATTCAAAAAGGGCTTGCTTTGCATGTCCGTATCCGAAGCCGCCTGCCCGATACTTCTCAGCCATGGCTGCGGTTTCTTCTTCACTAGCCATTAAGCTGTAAAGGGCAAAGACATTGCAAGTGTCTGGGTCTTTCGGCTCCTCTAAAGGCGTGCTGTCCGTTTGTATACCCATGATTTGTTTGCGTAGTTTCTTGTCTGGCAAAAAGATATTGATGGTATTCTCTCGAGACTTGCTCATTTTATTTCCATCGGTTCCGGGCACGTACATGGTGTCTTTCTGCAGTTCGGTTTCTGGCAAAACAAAACACTCGCCCATCTTGGCGTGGAATCTGCTGGCAACATCTCTGGTAAACTCCAAGTGCTGTTGCTGGTCTTTACCCACAGGAACGATCTCGGCATCGTAAGCCAAAATATCTGCAGCCATCAGCATAGGATAGGTGAAGATCCCAGCATTGACGTCTTCCAAACGGTCTGCCTTGTCTTTAAAGGAGTGTGCAAGTGTTAAACGTTGATAAGGAAAAAAACAACCCAAGTACCAGGCCAGTTCGGTTACTTGTGGCACATCACTTTGTCTGTAAAATACGGTCTTCTCTATATCAAGACCACATGCCAGCCATGCTGCGGCTGTGCGATAGGTATTGTCTCTTAAAGTAGTCGCATCTTTGATCTGCGTTAGCGAGTGCATATCGGCAATAAAAAGAAAAGACTCATTTTCTGGCGATTCCGCCATTTGAATAGCCGGTAAGATCGCACCTAGCAGATTCCCTAAATGCGGGGTTCCTGTGCTTTGTACTCCGGTTAATATTCTAGCCATATCGTTGTTTTTGGCAAAGTTACTTTTTTTACAAAGTTTGCTCTAATGAATTGGAACTGAATTGGAATTTTTATTTTTGGTCTTCATGCAATGGATCAGCGCACCTTTTAAGCTCCTATGGCGGATTTGGTTCTACCTACTCGTGGCTCTGCCCATTGTACTACTATTTCCGGTATTACTCGTTTTGATCTCCCGCGATTCTTGGTATCCGCTGTATTTTAAAATTGCCCGAGGCTGGGGTCGTTTTGTCTTATGGGGGATGGGTTTTGTGCCCACAGTGAAACGCTTGGAGAAATACGACCCGAAGCAAAGCTATATGTTTGTGGCCAACCACCAGTCTATGACCGATATAATGCTGATGCTGCATGCGGTCCAGCGGCCCTTTGTATTTGTGGGGAAGAAAGAACTGGCGTCTATTCCTGTTTTTGGCTTCTTTTATAAGCGCACCTGTATCTTGGTGGACAGAAACAATGCCCAGAGCCGAAAGGCTGTTTTTCAGCAAGCTCAGGAGCGACTCAATAACGGCCTAAGCGTTTGTATATTCCCAGAAGGTGGAGTACCAGATGATGAATCAGTACTGTTAGACAGTTTTAAAGATGGCGCGTTTAGACTGGCTATAGAGCATCAGATTCCTATTGCACCTTTAGTCTTTTACGACAATAAAAAGCGCTTTCCTTTTCGTTTCTTTGGAGGGAATCCAGGCCAAATGCGCGCCTCGGTATTGCCGAGTATTCCAACAACAAATATGGAACTTCGAGACAAACAGGCATTGAGAAATAAAACACGAGAAATTATTCTTGGCGAGCTAGAGAGTAAAGAATTGCTCAAAAAAAAGCCGCTCTCCTAGCAGAGAGCGACTTTCAAGGTATTATTGCTTTTGCAATAACTAACCTAACCAACTAAAAAACTAACCTAAAATTTGAATCTCAAACCGCTGTAAACTCCCATATAATATGGTTGTGACCCTATACTAGAGTCCGCATACGGATTGAGTTGATATTTAAAGACAGGCTCTACATTAATTGCAAAGCGCTTGCTGATGTCGTATTGTAACCCTAAACCAACATTGGTGGTAAAGCTCAAACTGTTCAAGTTTCCAACACTACCCAATTCGGTTTCGCGCTGCCCACTGATAGCAGTGATAGAGTTGTCCTGAAGGAAAAGCGTACTAAATCCACCAAAGACGTTAACTTTAAATCGGTTATTCAAGACTGCATAGGACAGTTCTACGGGAACTTCCCAATATTCGAATTGCTGATTGAGTAAACCTTCAAAGGCATTTACTTCTGGCAAATCCAAACCTTCGGTAGGAGCCGCTTGAGCGAATCTGTTGATCAAGGTTCCCTTATCGCCAACGGTGTAAGCAATGTTGCCATTGACAAATTTAGACCCAACGTCAAATGCGGCCGGAGCAACAGCGAACTCTATATCGTTAGTGTTCACACTTAAGTTGACTCGGTTCACTCCAGAACGAACCGCCAATCGGTTATTCACTTGGTATTGCACTTGAACTCCATAGCTCAAGTTGGCATCAGATGAAGTGCGATTGTCGGCAAATTCAGCTCCAACAGTAGAGCCTTCGCCAAAGCTTCCGTAAACCACTGGAGCTACCTGAGGAGCAACACTCCAACGATTATCTATCGGATCTTGTTGGTCCAATAGTGTAGCTGTTTCTATGTCTTTTTGTTCTTCAATCGCGTCGAAAATAGAGATCTTCCCGTCTTCATCCTTTTGGGCTTCAGGGTCTGTTTTGTTCTCACTATTGTATGTGGAAGCAGTAGTGGCAGCTGTGTTTGTTTGCGTCTCTAGAAGCGCATCGGCGGTTTTGTCATTTACAACTGTATTCTCGGTGTTGTCTGTAGCAGTTATCGCTGTGGTTTCTGAATTGGAAGTTGCTGTCTTGTCTTGCTCGGTCGAGCTATCATTGCTAGTCAATGCAGTTGTCACTGTATTGAGTGATTTATCTACAGCGGACTTGTCAATAAGGGTCTTGCTTTTGTTTGTATTGTCCGCTACCGCGTCTCTTTGTTTGCTGTTACCAATTTTGGCGTCCGCAGCAGAGGGCTTTTCCGAAGAGTTAATTTGTTGGTCATCGCTTTGCTGCTCAGCAATTGCATCTGCCTCATTTTCCTTGACCATTTCTTCAATTGTTTTCTGATCTTTGATCTGATCTTGAGTATCGATCTGCTGCATTTGATCGGTCGCTTCATTAGAAAACGAATTGTTCTGATCCGAATCCGGCCAAAAAACACCACCTACAGTTAGTAGCAGGGCTAAGAGTGCAGCCACACCACCAACACGCCACCAGATCGGGATGATCTTGCGGTCGTCTTTTTCTTCTTTCTTCAACGCAGCCTGGATGTTGTCCCATACTTCTGCAGGAGGGTTTGCTTCAAAATCTTTGAAGCCCTCTTGAAAAATTCGGTCTATGTGCTTTTTATCGCTCATTGTCTAATAACCTTCGGCCGAACTATTATTGTTGTAAGCCGTAATCTTTGTTTTTAAAATCATCCTGGCACGCGCCAAGTTTGATTTTGAGGTTCCTGCAGAAATGTTGAGCATTTCTGCAATTTCGTTGTGCGAGTAGCCGTCCATGGCGTAAAGGTTAAACACTAACCGATACCTATCAGGGAGTTCCTGAATGATCTTTAACAAAAAATCCAAGGGAACGGAAGTATTCTCAACTACAACGTCTTCTGCTTCTATCTGCTGCTCATTGACCAGGTCAAAAACTCGCTGTTTGCGATATTTTTGCAGTACGGTATTCACAGTAACACGCTTTAACCAACCTTCAAAAGAACCTTTGTGTTTAAACTGACCAATGGTCTTAAAAATGGTAATGAAAGCGTCTTGCAGATTGTCTTGTGCCTCGGTATAATTTCGCGAGTATTTTAAACAAACTGAAAACAATTTGGCAGAATACAATTGGTAAAGCTCACCTTGAGCTTTTGCCTCATTGTTTTTACATCTGTCTATCAGTGCTTCCAGAGCCACTTTGATCCGCGAATTTTATTACTAACACGCCAGCTTGGTGCAACTTTGTTACTTAAAACTTGCTGCACAGTTAGCAACCACAGTCCCGGAGTTGTTGTGTAGATGATAAAACTCCGCTAGGGTTGCGTATGAAAGTATAAAATTTTATTCATTGATGATGGCGATGGCCTCCTTGATTTTGGCCTCTAGCTCATCCATCAGGTCTGGATTGTCTTTAAGAAGTGTTTTTACTGCGTCACGGCCTTGTCCCAATTTGGTGCCGTCATAACTAAACCAAGAACCACTTTTCTTGATGATCTCATAGTCTACACCAAGGTCAATAACCTCTCCAGCCTTAGAAACTCCAGTGCCGTACATGATATCGAACTCTGCAGTTCTAAATGGTGGAGCAACCTTGTTTTTCACCACTTTTACGCGCGTCTTGTTTCCGATAACTGCGCTGTTAGAATCTTTGATCTGTGTAGATCTGCGGATGTCTATTCGTACAGAAGAGTAGAACTTAAGGGCGTTTCCTCCCGTGGTAGTTTCTGGATTACCAAACATAACACCGATCTTCTCGCGCAGCTGATTGATAAAGATCACGGTACAATTGGTCTTACTGATCGATCCGGTTAGTTTTCTGAGCGCTTGAGACATCAATCGGGCGTGCAAACCAACTTTAGAATCTCCCATTTCCCCTTCTATCTCGCTTTTTGGAGTCAAAGCCGCCACCGAGTCAATAACAATTATATCGATGGCTCCGGAACGGATCAAATTGTCGGCAATCTCAAGGGCTTGTTCTCCATTATCCGGTTGTGAGATGATCAGGTTCTCGATATCTACTCCAAGCTTTTCTGCGTAATAACGATCAAAGGCGTGTTCCGCATCGATAAAAGCAGCAATTCCACCTTCTTTTTGAGCTTCCGCTATAGCGTGTAGGGTAAGGGTTGTCTTACCAGAAGATTCTGGCCCGTAGATCTCAATGATACGACCTTTGGGCAAACCGCCAACACCGAGCGCCAGATCTAGCCCCAATGAACCCGTAGAAATGGCGTCAACTTGTTGAACAGCAGCGTCTCCCATTTTCATGACCGTACCTTTCCCATAGGTCTTATCGAGCTTGTCTAATGTTAGTTTTAAGGCTTTTAATTTGGCGTCTTTTTCGTTACTCATATCGGCAGTATAATGTGATTGAAGATAGAAGGCTAAAATACTATTTCTTTTGCTTTATTTCAATCAAATCACGCAACCATTTATGAATTTACAGTCTATCAGATACAAAGGGAAAATTCATTGCTGTGAAATACATGAATCAAACCAAAATGGTTAACAAAAAAGGACTGGCAGTTACCCTAGTAGTCATTTTTAACTGCCGCCTCGATGGTGGCTAGCTACTCCTTCTGTCACTCTTAAAAAACAATAAGTATTAACGAATTAGCCATTCGAAAAAAACACCAAATATTCCACTTTGGTGTTTTTTTTGTGGGTTTTGTTTAAGCATTTAAATAATCTACCTTTGCGGCCAAATACTTTTTCTTTCAACTTAAACGCAAGTATAGCATGCAACTGTACAACAAATTAAGTGCGAAGGAGAGGGCTGAGTTACTTGAACAAGCGGGAGAAGACCGTTTGACCCTTTCTTTCTATCAATACGCCAAGATCGGCAACCCCGAACTTTTTAGAAATCATTTGTTTATCGCTTGGAACGAGATGGAGGTCCTTGGACGCATCTATGTCGCTAATGAGGGCATCAATGCCCAGCTTTCAGTTCCTGCAAAACGCTTTGAGGAATTCAAGGCCTTTTTAGATGGGATCTACTTTTTAGAAGGCTGCCGCCTGAATATCGCGGTAGAACAAGACCTGAAATCTTTCCTAAAATTAAAGGTCAAGGTGCGTCACAAGATCGTAGCAGATGGTCTTAACGATGAAACTTTTGATGTTACCAATAAAGGAGTCCACGTAGACGCAAAGACCTTCAATGAACTTTTAGAAGATCCCAATGCGGTAGTGGTCGATATGCGTAACCATTACGAAAGTGAGATCGGACATTTTAAAGGGGCAGTAACTCCAGATGTAGACACTTTTAGAGATTCTCTAGACATTATTGAAGAGGATCTTAAAGACAATAAAGAAGACAAGAAGCTAGTGATGTATTGCACCGGTGGTATTCGTTGCGAAAAGGCTAGTGCGTATTACAAACACAAGGGATTCCAGCAGGTCTATCAACTAGAAGGTGGAATCATAGAATACACGCGTCAGGTCAAGGCCCAGGAGTTAGAGAACAAATTCCTCGGCAAGAACTTTGTGTTCGATCACCGCAGAGGTGAGCGCATAAGCGAAGATGTGATCGCCAATTGTCATCAATGCGGAAAACCATGTGATACCCACGTGAACTGTGCCAATGAGGCTTGTCACTTGCTCTTTATTCAGTGCGAGGATTGTGCCGAAAAGATGGAAAATTGTTGTAGCCAAGAGTGTCAAGAGATCACGCATTTGCCTTATGAGGAGCAAAAGCAATTGCGTTCTGGCCAGCACAACAGCAACAAGATTTTCAAAAAAGGACGTTCCGAAAAGCTGAAGTTCAAAAAGTAGGTTGCCGCTGTTTTTGCGGGTAGCAGATACGTTATTATTGCCTATCTTTAGGGTCGAAATCAAGTATTAACTTCCGACTCAAAAAGGTGACTTTTTGAGCAATATATATCTCTCTATGGCCTGTACTTCATGTGCCTCCGCTGCGGATGGCCTGCCCAAAGGCTGTAAAAATAACGGTACTTGCGGCACAGATGGCTGCAACAAACTCACGGTCTTTGACTGGTTGGGCAATATGGCCTTGCCGGCAGAGGTAAGTCCTTTTAATGTCGTTGAGGTCCGTTTTAAGAACGGTCGTAAGAACTACTACAAGAACGCAGATGGAGTGACCCTATCCATTGGCGATATTGTCGCTACAGAAGCCAGCCCCGGACACGATATTGGTCAAGTTACCCTTACCGGAGAATTGGTGCGTGTTCAAATGAAGAAAAAGCGGATCAAGGAAGCCGTAGACGAACTCCCAAAGATCTATCGCAAAGCAGGACAGCGAGACATTGACATTTGGCATAAGGCGCGTGCAAGAGAAGAAGCTATTAAAAAAGAATCTCGAGAGATAGCCATTCGATTGGGCTTACAAATGAAGATCTCCGATGTGGAGTTTCAGGGAGATGGTTCTAAAGCAATTTTCTACTATACGGCAGAAGACCGTGTGGACTTTAGACAACTTATCAAAGATTTCGCCCGTGCGTTCAATACTCGCATTGAGATGAAGCAAGTTGGGTTCCGTCAGGAAGCTGCTCGTTTGGGTGGGATTGGTTCCTGCGGACGTGAACTGTGCTGTTCTACTTGGCTTACGGACTTTAGATCTGTAAATACGGCCGCCGCGCGATACCAACAGCTGTCGCTAAATCCGCAGAAATTAGCCGGACAATGCGGAAAGTTGAAATGCTGTCTCAATTACGAATTGGACACTTATTTGGATGCCTTAGAGAATTTTCCAAAGAGCGATGTGCGCTTACAGACCGAGAAGGGAACTGGAGTTTGTCAAAAAATAGACATCTTTAAAGAACGTCTTTGGTACGCCTACGACGGCGACTGGATGCAGTGGTATGAACTTTCTGCCGAACAAGTGCGCGAGATCATTAGCATCAACAAAAAGGGCAAGAAAGCGAGCAGTTTAGAAGACTACAAGGTCGAGGTGAACTTGAGCACTTTCGAATTTAACGACGGCGCAGGTCAAGATAGCCTGACCCGATTCGATCAGCCTAAAAAACGCAGAAAGAAACGCAGAAATAAGAGTCGCAATCAGAAGCGCAAGCCTCAACCGCAGGCCAAATCAAAACAAAAGTGAAGCAATTAGCAGTTTTTAGTGTATTGATGACACTGCTTATGGGCAGTTGCACCGGCGATGCTGTTTTTAGTACGAACACCTCTTTTTCCGATGGCTGGTCGGTTACAGATACTGTCCAAGCTACACTGCCACAATTGGACTCCACCGCGGCATACAATATGTTTATCAATGTGCGCAATACGAACGATTATCCGTTCAATAATTTGTTTCTAATAGCGATCATGGAATTTCCGCAAGGAAAGGTCATTACAGACACATTAGAATACCGAATGGCCAACCCAGACGGAACCTGGATGGGCAGCGGTTTGGGCAGCGTTAAAGAAAACAAGCTCTGGTATAAGCAAGGCGTTCGTTTTACCGAGCAAGGCGAATATAAATTGAGCATAGTACATGCTGTCCGCAATAATGGAGCGGTAGATGGCGTTGAACGATTAACAGGCATAACGGATGTGGGAATCAGTGCAGAGCTTCCCCAAACAGACTAACTATGGCAAAACAAGTAACAAAGAAACAAGCTATGGAAAAGTCGCAGCTTAGAAAGTACATCTTTCTATTTTGGAAGTTGGTAGCTGGTGGCTTTTTATTCATTATCCTGATGTTCCTTTTAGCCTCTTGGGGCGTTTTTGGACAATTGCCGGATGAAACTGCACTGGAAAATCCAGAAAAGGATCTCGCGACAGAGATCATCTCCTCAGACGGAAAGACCATTGGAAAATTCTACAAGGAGAACAGAACTCCTATTACTTTTGATGAGCTTCCGCCGCATTTGGTAGAGGCATTGATCGCAACAGAAGACGCGCGTTTTTACGATCACTCCGGAATTGACGCTCGAGGATTCTTACGTGCAGCTATCTTTCTCGGTAAACGCGGTGGCGCCAGTACCATAACCCAACAGTTGGCCAAACTATTCTTTACCGACGATGTAGCGAGTAATACGGTAGAGCGGGTAATCCAGAAGATGAAAGAATGGATCATTGCGGTTCGTTTGGAGAAGCGTTACACCAAAGAGGAGATTGTCGCTATGTATCTGAACGAGATGGATTTTATTTTCCAAGCTGTGGGGATCAGATCGGCCTCGAACATCTACTTTGGCAAAGAACCTATGGATCTCACCGTAGAAGAAAGCGCCATTTTGGTGGGAATGTTAAAAAATCCGCGACAGTACAACCCTAAGCGCGAGATATCTAAAGCCAAATCCTTGGCACGTCGTAATGTGGTAATTAGCCAGATGGCGAAATACGATTACATTGACGAGCAAACCAGAGATTCTCTTATTGCCTTGCCGCTCAAGATCAACTATATGCCGCAAGGACATGATGAAGGGATCGGGACCTACTTCAGAGAGTACGTAAGAAACTACATGAAGCAGTGGGCCAAGGACAATCCTAAGTCAGACGGCACGAATTACGATATCGATCGCGACGGGCTTAAGGTTTATGTCACTATAGATTCCCGCATGCAAGAATATGCAGAATTGGCTGTGGACATGCATATGGCTCAATTACAAGCAGAATTCGACAAGCAAAACAAAAAGAACAAAACGGCTCCGTTTAGAGATATTACTCCGGATGAGGTAGACGGTATAATGAATGCAGCTATGCGCCGCTCAGATCGCTGGCGAATTTTAAAAAGACAAGGCAAGTCAGAAAAGGAGATCATTACTAGCTTTAATGAAAAGACCGAGATGCGAATCTTCTCTTGGGGAGGAGATATCGATACTACGATGACTCCAATGGATTCCATTCGTTATTACAAAGGATTTTTGAGAGCGTCTTTGCTTTCTATGACGCCACAAACCGGCGAGATCAAGGCTTGGGTGGGTGGAATTGACTACAAGCATTTTAAGTACGACATGGTAAAGACCGGCCAGCGACAAATCGGTTCTACCTTTAAACCCTTTGTGTACGCTACGGCTATAGATCAGATGCATATGTCGCCCTGTGACACCTTACCCAATACTCCTTATTGTATTCCACAAGGAAAACACGGTAATATGAAAGAGTGGTGCCCAAAGAATTCTGATGGCGATTATGGAGGTACACTTACCTTGCGTGATGCTTTGGGTAAATCGGTGAACACGGTAACCGCCAGACTTATTGACCGAGTAGGGCCAAAACCCGTAATTGAATTGGTGGCCCGTATGGGGGTAGATCCAGAAGATATACCAGAAGTGCCTTCTATTGCTTTAGGTACTCCAGATGTGACCTTATATGAAATGGTTGGTGCCTATGGCACCTTTGCTAATCAGGGAGTTTACATCAAGCCGATCTTGATCACGCGTATTGAAGATAAAAACGGAACCGTATTGGATCAGGCCACTCCTGAGGCAAAAGATGTTATATCGCAAGAAACAGCTTATGTCACTTTAAGTTTGATGGAAGGGGTTACTCAGGCGGGCTCCGGTAGACGACTGCGCGGTACTTGGGCTACCAATACCCCAGTTTACAAAAATGCTGTGACCGGTTATCCTTACGATTTTAAAAACCCAATTGCGGGTAAAACAGGAACCACACAGAACAACAGTGATGGTTGGTTTATGGGGATAGTTCCAAATTTAGTGACCGGTGTTTGGGTTGGGGGAGACGATCGTGCTACGCATTTCGCCTCGACTGCTTATGGACAAGGCGCTACCATGGCGCTGCCGATTTGGGGTATTTATATGAAAAAGTGTTATGAAGAAGAGGGTCTCGACATTTCAACAGGAAAGTTTGAAAAACCAGACGAGTTGACCATTGAGACCGATTGCGAGAAGTGGGCAGAGAACAATACTCCGACAGAGGAAGTGCCCAACGAATTTGAGTTTTAAACAAAACCTATGATCAATAAAACTGTTGCCAACGTAGAAGAGGCCTGCAAGGGTGTCTCTTCAGACATGATGTTCATGTTTGGAGGATTTGGCCTGAGTGGAATCCCTGAAAACGCTATTGGCTATTTGTCTAAACAGGATATTTATGGCCTTACCTGTGTGTCTAACAATGCGGGAGTAGATGACTTCGGATTGGGACTCTTGCTGCAACGCAAACAGATCAAAAAAATGATCTCTTCTTATGTAGGGGAGAACGCGGAGTTTGAAAGACAAATGCTCAGTGGAGAGTTGGAGGTGGAATTGATCCCTCAAGGAACTTTGGCCGAGCGCTGCCGAGCCGCCCAAGCTGGTTTTCCAGCCTTTTACACCCCCGCAGGTTATGGCACCGAGGTGGCAGAAGGCAAGGAGGTTCGAGAGTTTAATGGCAAGATGCACATATTAGAGTATGCTTTCAATGCCGACTTTGGCTTTGTAAAAGCATGGAAGGGCGATACTGCGGGTAACCTTATATTCAAAGGTACAGCCAGGAACTTCAACCCGAATATTTGTGGAGCTGCTAAGATCACAGTTGCCGAAGTGGAGGAGTTGGTTCCAGCCGGTGAATTGGATCCGAATCAAATACACATTCCTGGAATATTTGTACAGCGTATTTTCCAAGGAGCGGTATACGAGAAACGCATTGAACAACGAACTGTAAGACCAAGAACATAATGGCACTAGATAAAAACGGAATTGCGAAACGCATCGCTAAAGAAGTCAAAGACGGCTATTATGTGAATTTGGGAATTGGTATCCCGACTTTGGTAGCAAACTATGTTCGCAACGATATCAGCGTTGAATTCCAGAGTGAGAATGGAGTTCTTGGAATGGGACCTTTCCCTATAGAAGGAGAAGAAGACCCGGATGTGATCAATGCCGGAAAACAAACTATTACAACCTTACCCGGAGCCTCCTTCTTTGATTCTGCCATGAGCTTTTCCATGATCAGAGGAAAACACGTACACCTGACCATACTCGGAGCTATGGAAGTGGCAGAGAACGGAGATATAGCGAACTGGAAAATTCCAGGCAAGATGGTCAAAGGAATGGGTGGTGCAATGGATCTGGTCGCCAGTGCAGAGAATATAATAGTCGCTATGATGCACACCAACAAGCGCGGAGAATCTAAATTACTTGAGCGCTGCTCTTTACCGATTACCGGTGTGGGCTGTGTTAAGAAAGTAGTAACTAATCTCGCTGTTCTCGATATTACTTCAGATGGTTTTGTTCTCAGAGAACGCGCCCCCGGGGTCAGCGTAGAAGAAATAGCTCAAGCCACAGCCGGAAAACTTCATATTCCGGATGATGTTCCCGAGATGGACATTTAATATTTTACACTGCTCCTTGTAAGAAATTACGCATGTGATTGTTAAAATGTTAAAATAAAGTGCATTTCATCTAATAAAAAGGGACTTTATCCCGCATTTTAAATTTTTGCTGCATCTTAGCAGTCCCTAATTAAAGTAACATAACCTACTATGCTAATGGCAATTAGAAATACACTTCGGTTAAAAACGACCTTCTTGTATTTGGCTAAAAAAGTTTTTTTGTTAATGTAAAATACAAACCCCAAATCTGTGCAACGATCAGATATAAGGTTTTACCCGTTCTTTGTGAGGTTAGGACGGGTTTTTTTATGCCTTTTTTATCCCTTTTGGGATGGCTTTAATAAGGCGTTTAGTATAATCTTTTCGGGGGTTGGCATAGATCTCATCGGCATCCCCAATCTCTTCGATCAAACCAGAATTCATCACCACCAATTGATCTGCCATGTATTTTACCACGGCCAGATCATGCGAGATAAATATATAGGTAAAGCCGTATTCTTCCTTTAAGGTATTGAGCAGATTCAATACTTGAGCCTGAACACTGATATCTAAGGCAGAGACCGATTCATCACAGATAAGCAACTTCGGTTTTAGGGCAATGGCCCTTGCAATACCGATCCGTTGGCGTTGACCTCCGGAGAGTTGATGAGGATACCTGTTGTAAAACGTACTGTCCAGACCAACTGCTTCAAGAAGCTCTAATACTTCTTGCTTGCGTTTTCCTGCTGAATAACTGTGGTGTACGGCCAAAGGTTCTGCTATGGCCTCTCCAATGGTAATTCTCGGATTAAGAGAAGCAAAAGGATCTTGAAAAACGATCTGGATCTTCTTGCGCAATTGCTTTCGCTCCGTTTTGTTGAGGTGGGTAATGTCGCGACCTCGAAATTTGATCTGACCTGCGGTGGCCTCCTCGATCTGCATGATGGTTTTCCCCAGCGTGGACTTCCCGCAGCCGGATTCGCCCACTAAGCCCAAGGTTTCTCCTTCAAAGACGGTAAAATTAACTCCCTTAACTGCTTCGACCGCTTTGGGTTTACCAAACAAAGCAGCCTTTCCAAAGTAGGTCTTTTTTAGGTCTATGATCTCTAGAAGTGGGGCTTGCGTATATAATTCTTTGTGCTTTGCAGCTCGCTGAATGGGTTGTATTTCTTCGGATTCAAAACGTTCAGCAGACAGATCCTCTACGGTTGGCAAACGTTTAAGACGTTGGTCCAGATCCGGGCGACTTCCTAATAAAGCTTTGGTGTAAGCATGCTTCGGATTTTCAAAAAGAGATTTTGTTTGGGCAACTTCGAGCAATTCACCGCGAAACATAACAGCTACACGATCTGCAATCTCGGAGACCAGGGCCAGGTCGTGAGAGATAAAAAGCACACTCATACTGTTTTGTTGTTGTAAGCTTTTAAGCAGTTCTATGATCTCTTTTTGTACGGTTACGTCTAAGGCAGTAGTTGGCTCATCTGCAATGAGAATCTTGGGTTTACACGCCAAGGCCATGGCTATCATGACACGTTGCATCTGTCCGCCGGAGAGTTGATGCGGATAACTGCTATAAACTTCATTAACACGTGGAAGTTTGACTTGCTCAAAGAGATGTAGCACTTCTTTTTTGGCCTCCCGTTCACTTTGTTTCTTGTGTATTCGAAGCACCTCTGCCACTTGAGGACCACAGCGCAGTGCTGGGTTTAAAGCGCTCATCGGCTCCTGAAAGATCATGGCAATTTCATTGCCGCGGATATGCCGCAGCTCCTTTTTTGAAAGTTCAGCCAAATTCTTGCCCATGTAATGGATGGCTCCACTGAGTTTGGCGGTTTTTGGTAAGAGCCCAAGTATAGCCAAACTGCTCACAGATTTTCCCGATCCTGATTCTCCGACCAAGCCTAGGATTTCATTGGAGAACAATTTTAGATCAATATCCTTTAGAACAGGATCTGCTTTTCCAAATCGGAGATTGAGCTTATCGATCTTTAATAAAGGTGCTGTTTGCATCGCTTTAAAGATAAGCCGATTTTCTGTTGTTTTTAGCCCTAAAATCTGCCCTAAATTCAGGCATTGTGACAGTTCATTTCAGTTTCGAAAATCTAGCGAAAATTTTCGCGAAAACACGCTGCGGTTTTCGCGTAGTAAATGGAGGGTTAAAGTTCGATAAAACAATCAATTTTGGCCAGAATGTTTAGCCAATTTTTTCAATAAATAAACAAGTATTTTCAAATCGTGCACTTTATCGATTTTTCAGCATTTTTAGAGAAGTGATGAATTATTGTCATTACCTTAACAAAGGATTAACAATAATCTGAAAAATTCACTAACTAACAATTACTATTAACAATGAAGAAAAATTCATTTAGGTCCTTGCTCCTCGCAATGGCCGCTATGCTGTTTTCTACTATGAGTTTTGCTCAAGAAAGTCAGCCCAAACCCATTAAAAAACTCAAGGTTTTTAATGAGACTCAGCAAAAGGCATTTGCTGCTCCCCAAAGCATTTTTACCGAAGAATTCAAGCTCTCTACAGACAACACTTTCAGTGCTGTGTCTGAGCGTACCGACGAACTTGGTTTTACCCACCAGAAATTCCAGCAGTTTTACAAGGGAATCAAGGTAGAGTTCGGTCAAACCACTTTGCATGCAAAAGAAGGGAAAGTAGTATCAATGTCTAACAGTGTTTTTAGGCTTGACGAGCTTACCATCACTCCAGGACTTTCTGCAAATGCGGCACTTAATCGTGCAACTGCGCATATTGGAGCAGAGAAATATTTGTGGCAACAAGCAGACGATGCTGCAATGATCGGTTATGAAAGACCGGAAGGCGAATTGGTGATCTTCCCGGTTATCGACCAGATCACTACAGAAGCGCGTTTGGCTTATAAGTTTGACATTTACGCTTCGGCTCCTGTATATCGCGCCGATGTTTATGTAGATGCGCAGACAGGAGTTGTATTGTTCGAGAACAAGCGTATTCACCACGCAGATACTCCTGCAACAGGGGTAAGTCTTTACAATGGAACAGTAAGTTTCACTGCAGACAGTTACACAGGTGGATACAGACTACGCCAGGCTGCCGATGGTGGTGGGATCCGTACTTTTGACATGAACAACGGAACCAACTACAGTGGAGCATCTGACATTACCAGTGCAGATACTTCCTTTCCATCTTCTACAGCAACTGGGGTTCAGGCTCACTTTGGTGCAGAACAAACCCACAAGTACTTTATGGGCAAGCACAACAGAAACTCCTTCAATGGAGCTGGTGCTATCATCAATTCATATGTTAGCTATTCTAGCAACTATGTGAATGCTTTCTGGGATGGTTCTCGTATGACATACGGAGACGGAGACGGTGTAAACTACGGACCACTAGTATCTCTGGATATTGTTGGGCACGAGATCACTCACGGAGTTACTGAGTTTACCGCAAACCTTATATACAGCTACCAATCAGGAGCTCTTAACGAGTCTTTTTCTGATATTTTCGGAGAGTCCATTGAGCACTATGCACAAGGAACTAACGACTGGTTGATGGGTGACGCCATTGGAGCAGGAGGTAGCGGCGGAGCCTTGCGCTCTATGAGCAACCCGAATGCATTCAACGATCCAGATACTTATTTAGGAACTTACTGGTGGACTTCTTCTGGAGACAACGGAGGAGTGCACATCAACTCTGGGGTTCAGAATTACTGGTTCTACCTTTTGGTTAACGGAGGTTCTGGAACCAACGATGTTGGAGACGTTTTCAACGTTAGCGCTATCGGATGGGACAAGGCAGAAGCTATTGCCTACCGCAACCTTGCTGTATACTTGACACAAAGCTCTCAGTTTACAGATGCTCGTGCAGGTGCGATCCAGGCTGCTATTGATCTTTACGGAGCAGGTAGCCCAGAAGAGATCGCAGTGACCAATGCTTGGTATGCAGTAAACGTAGGTGATGCCTATGGCGGAACACCTCCACCACCAGATTGTGTTACTGGAGATGTATTCTTGTCTATCACTTTAGATAACTACCCAGAAGAAACAGCTTGGACCTTAAAAGATGCTTCTGGTGCAACTATCGACTCAGCTAGTTATTCTACTGCGAACCCAGATGGTTCTACAGTAACCGCTACTTGGTCTGGATTGGCAGCTGGAGATTATACCTTTACTATCACAGATTCATATGGGGACGGTATTTGCTGTTCTTACGGATCAGGTTCTTATACAGTTTCTAGCAGTGCTGGAACAATGTTCAGCGGAGGATCTTTTGGTAGCTCAGCCTCTCATACTTTCTGTATAGAAGGTGGTGGCGGCGGAGCCGATACCGAAGCCCCAAGCACACCAACAGGATTGGCTGCTAGTGCGATTACTGAAACTACAGCTACCTTGACTTGGAATGCTTCTACAGACAATGTTGGCGTAGAAGGTTACGAGATCTTACAAGGAGGTTCTTCTTTAGGAACTACTGCGAGTACTTCTGCTAACATTACAGGAATGACTGCAGGTACTACTTATACTTTCGATGTTCGCGCTTACGATGCAGCCGGAAATAACTCCGGAACGGCAAGTGTGACCTTTACAACTGAATCTGCCGGAGGCGGAGGAGGTGGAGGTCCTGTGGTGCTTCACCAAGGGAACTTCGAGACTGGCTGGGATGGCTGGATCGACGGAGGATCTGACTCTTACCGTTATGCTGGTTCACGTTCTTACGAGGGGTCATACTCAATTCGTTTGAGAGACAACACAAGTTCTTCTACCATGACCTTAGGCACTTTCGATGTTAGCGGACACAGCACTATCGACATTGAATTCTATTTCTATGCTTATAGTATGGAGAACGGTGAGGATTTCTGGGTACAGTTCTATGACGGATCTGCTTGGAGAACCGTTGCCGCTTACGCGAGAGGAACCAACTTCAACAACAATACCTTCTATACTGCTACGGTAAGTATCGATAATGCATCGTACAACTTCCCGACCAATGCGCAGTTCAGATTCCGTTGCGATGCCTCTGCCAATGCAGATCACATCTATATTGATCAGGTAACCATTACTGCGGATGCAGGAACTACCTTAATGGGTGATCGCATCACAGCACTTGGTGGAATTAACGGTTTTGCTGATGACGAAGGTCTTGATATTGACGGAGACTTTATGATGTATCCTAACCCAGTTGGAAGCACGCTTAATGTACGTCTGCTTGAGCCAACAGGACAGGAGACCTATAGAATCGTAAATATTCTTGGACAAGTAGTTGCTCAAGGAACCTTGATGCAATCTATCGACGTTTCACGTTTACAATCCGGAGTTTATATCTTAGAGATAAACGAAGGCGAAGAGATCGTAACAGATCGCTTCATCAAAGAGTAATAGCTTACTCATCAACTAACTAATCGGAAAGACCTCGCCTTCGGGCGGGGTTTTTTTGTTAGCGGTATTTTATCTGATCTTCTTGAAGGATAGGCTGATTGCGATAGCGCAAAAAGATCTGGGCAACGGTTATGGTATCGCGTTGGCAGTATTCAATAATGCGCTCCAAGTCATTGTCGGTATAATAAACCTCGCGAACCTGATCTCCGCTAATGTCTTCTTTAGGAGAAGGAATTCCCAGCACTTTTGCCAAAAGGCGTAGGGAAGTATAGTGTTTAAAATCACCGAACTTCCACAGTTCCATGGTATCCAAATGTGGAACTTCCCACGGTTTTTTACCAAACAGTTGCAATTGGTTTGGCAGCGGAATCCCTAAAATAGTCATACGTCTGGCCAGATAAGGGAAGTCAAATTCTTTGCCGTTATGCGCACAGAGCCTGTGATAGGGTCTGTTAAAATGAGTTTCTAGAAGGCTGTTAAACTCACGGAGCAGATCTGCCTCGTCTCCACTAAAAGAGGTCACGCGAAACTCTCCGCCATCCGCAGCTGTAAAGTAACCTACTGCAATGCAAATGATCTTACCAAACTCCGCCCATATACCCGCACGTTCATAGAACTCCTGTGCAGAGATCTCCTTGCGCTGATATTGGGTCTTAGCGGCATACAACTCCTGAGTTTCTGTATCTAAGGAATTAAAATCTGCTACCTCAGGAACGGTCTCAATATCTAAGAAAAGGATGTTATTTAGTGGGATCTTGTGTAACACAACAAGCGGATTTGCTCGTGAAATTACACTTTAATTGCCAATCATGGCGTAGGTCTCTTCTATATATTTATAAAAGTCACTGGTAAAATCATCACCTGCTTCTCGGGTTCCTAATTGGTGACCCAAACGCACAATGATGAGGTCATCTTCTGGGATGGTGATCACGTATTGCCCTAGTATTCCGCGCATTACAAAAATGTGTTTGTCCAAATGGTCAGATATCCAAAAGCCATATCCATAAGGTTCACCTTCAAAACGCGCTAGCGTAGCTTTGGCTACAAAGGCAGAATCCAAGATCTGTTTGCCGTTCCAGCGGCCGTGATTTTTAAAAAGTCTTCCGAATCGAGCAAAATCTAAGGCATTACTAGCTATACAACAATAACTTTTAGCTAACCTATTGTCTTGGTCGTCAACTTGCCAAAGCGCATTCTGTTGCATTCCTAGCGGTTTCCAAAAACTTGTTTCTAAATAATCGGAAAGCGACTGGCCTGTAGCCTTTTGTACGATCATACCGAGTAACTGGGTGTTTCCACTTAAATAGCTAAACTCTTGTCCAGGCTCGTCGACAACTTTTTGCCCCAAGATAGTTTCGGCCAGATCGTCATCATAATAAGCACGAGCCGTAACACTAAAGGGGCTTTTATAGCTCTCTTCCCAATCGAGGCCAGAAGCCATAGAAGACAGGTCTCCTACGGTGGTCTTTTGTCCTTTGTATTGCTCAAAAAAATCACCAATGGGCTGATCAAGTCCCTTTATATAACCGTCTGCAATAGCCTTCCCTAAGAGGGCAGTTGTAATGCTCTTGGCCATAGAAAAGGAATTGGTTTGCGAGCTCGCTGAATAGCCGTCGCTATAGTGTTCAAACCAGAGGCTGTCGTTTTTAATGATGGCAAAGGCAACAGTCCCCAAATCCTCATGGGTCTGTTTTAAACGTTCTGTCATAGAAACGCTGTTATAGGCGCTGTGCTTGGGCCATTCCCAAGGTTGTTCGGCATTTTCAATAGTATCATTTTCAAAATAGACATGATCGTCTATAAAAGCTGTGGTGTGACCGGTCATATACACAACACGGACACCTTTTAAGATGTATTCGTAGTCCGTGATATAGAGCAAGGCAACCAAAGCGATCAGCAGGATAACTAGGCCTTTTAAGAATTTGAAAAGTCCTCTCATTTTAAAACAGTTTTTCTTGTCGTACTGGCGATTCGTGTTCCAAGAGCCATTTTTTCCGCCACAGTCCACCGGCATAGCCAGTTAAACTTCCATCGGAGCCAATTACACGGTGACACGGAATTATTATCATTATCGGGTTCTTACCGTTGGCGCTCGCCGCTGCTCGAATACTCTTAGGGTCGCCCAAACGCTTGGCCATGTCCATATAGGTAGCTGTTTTCCCGAAGGGAATTTCAGCGAGTTGCGTCCAAACTTGTTTTTGGAAAGAAGTTCCTTGCGGGTTCAGTTTAAGGTCAAAACTACTTCGCTGACCTTGAAAGTATTCATGAATTTGTTGTGCTGCGGATTGCAATTCGGCGGGAATTTCTGCGGATGGGTCTTGAGGGTCTTCCACCACGCTTAGCTTCTGAATTCCGTCTGCATCGCCTTGTAAAAGAAGGCTGCCCAATGGCGAATCCAGATAAGCTTGTGCAATCATCTTATTGGTCTTGATCGTCTTCTTCTGCCTTGGTGATCACAATTCCTAAACGCTTAGCGCGTGCCTCCCAAGTACGACGCGCCATTTGTTGCAGATCTGCAACATTATCGCTTTCGTCCATGATCTCTAAGCCTAGTAAGGTTTCAATAATATCCTCCATAGTAACCAATCCAACAGGGTTGCCAAATTCGTCCATTACAATGGCCATGTGCGCGCGTTTGCCTATAAACAGCTCAAAGAGGTTTGGAATCGGTGTGCGGCTATCAGTGACCAAAAGCTCGCGTTTGATGCTTTTAAGAGGCTCGTGTCCTTTCTTGTCAATAATGGCTTCCAACACATGATCTTTCAAGATCACTCCGGTAACATTATTGGCGTTTTCATTGTATACGGGAATACGGGAGAACTTCAGGTTTTTATGGCCTTCGTGGAAGGCTTCAATGGTGGTGTTCTCATCTTCGGTAATGGCCACAACCCAAGGGGTCATAACGTCTTTGGCCATTATAGATTTAAATACCAGTAAGTTCTTAATTACAGTGGATTCATTCTCGGCAAAAACCCCTTCTTCTTGCGCCGCATCTGCAATGGCGATAAATTCCTCGCGGCTCAAAGTGCTAACATGGGCAGATTTTCCAATAAGGCGGGTTGTGAGTTGCAAGAACCACAATATGCCCGTGTATTTAAGTGGGAATATCAGCAATGATAAAGCTTTGGCTGTAAAATTGGCCAGCTTCTTCCAGTAGGTCGCACCGATGGTCTTTGGAATGATTTCAGAGAGTACCAAGATCAGAAAGGTCATGATCCCAGAAACGATTCCGACTATATTGATTCCAAAGAAATCGATCTCAAAGTCTAAACTTTCGGCCTGAACTCCCACTAAGATCGCTCCCACGGTATGGGCTATGGTATTGAGTGTCAAGATCGCAATAAGCGGCTTGTCCACATCTTTCTTTAAGTTTTCTAAAGTATCGGCATAGCCTTTTCCTTGTGACTTTTTAATGTTTATGAACGAGGGAGTAATGCTGAGCAGTACTGCCTCTAGAATCGAACATAGAAACGAAAAAAAGATAGAAAGTACGGCGTAAACGATGAGTAAGGTCACTGTGCTGGCTTATAGTTGACTAGACAAAAGTAAAAATACCAAAAATTACCAACCCACATAGCGTGGAGGCGCTACTTGTTTGAGGTTTAGATAAACGATCAGTTGTCCACGATGATGTGTCAAGTGGTCTTGCAGTAAATTCAAGATCTGCAATTTGCTTTTTGGGCCTGCAAAGAAATCCACCGTTTCGGCAAAAGTCTCTGGGTCTGTTGCAGCAACAGCCGCAGCAACTCCGTCAAAAGAGGCTTCAAGAGATTTAATGATATTGGCTTTGGTATCGGTAACTGCCTTGGGCTCTGTGCCCTTAAAATAAGTTGTACTGAGCCAATCCATATTCGCTTTTATATGAATCAATTGCTCTTTAAAACTCATTTGTCTTTCAGAAGGTTTAAAGCCAAAGGCATCTTCCGGCATGGCTTCTGCAAGTTCTATAGTGTAATTCTTTGCGTTTTCCCACTTTTCAAGAAAAGCGGTTTTCGGTGTAGTTTGTTGCGCTATAGCGAGATTAGACCCAATAGCGACAAGGGTGATCAGTAGATATTTCATCTATTTAATAATTTTTATTTCTGAGATAATCAAGCAAATAAAAATTATCTGCATAGATCAAGCGCTTCGCTTTCGCACAAAAAATTTAATTATTCAGGTGGGTATACTAGTAATTAAATTTATTTGCGCTCATTTCATGCACCTAAGTTACGAAAGTAATCGCACAGCTTCCTTAGCAAAATAACTGGCTATGATGTTCGCGCCTGCTCGCTTAATACTGGTAAGTTGCTCTAGCATCACAGCATCGTGGTCTAACCAACCTTGGGCTGCCGCTGCTTTTAACATGGCATATTCACCGCTGACTTGATATACAGCCACGGGAACATCTACTTCGTTGCGGATCTCACGAACTATGTCCAAATAAGCCAATCCAGGCTTGACCATGACAATATCAGCTCCTTCGTCTATGTCCATTTGGGTTTCCTTAATGGCTTCAAATCTATTGGCTGGATCCATTTGATAGGTCTTTTTATCGCCAAATCCAGGAGCAGAATCTAAGGCATCTCTAAACGGACCGTAAAAGGCAGAGGCGTATTTGGCGCTATAGCTCATAATAGCCGTGTCGATAAAACCTTCATCTTCTAAAGCTTCACGAATGCTGAGTATACGTCCGTCCATCATGTCACTTGGTGCAACAACATCGGCACCGGCAGCGGCATGAGAAACACTCATGGCTGCCAGCACTTCGTTGGTTTCGTCGTTTAATATTTTCCCATCGGCTACTATACCATCGTGTCCGTAGCTAGAAAAAGGATCCAAAGCCACATCGGTCATGACTAACATACCAGGTTGTGCATTTTTCACCTCTTTAATGGCGCGTTGCATCAATCCATCTGGATTCAAGGCCTCTGTGCCTTCGTTATCTTTTAGGTTGTCCGGTACTTTTACAAAAAGCAATACCGCCTGTAAGTTCATGTTCCAGAGCTCATTGACCTCACTGGCCAACTGATCCAAACTCAAACGGTAATAACCCGGCATGGAAGGAATCTCCTCTCGCACGCCTTTACCTTCTGTCACAAATAAGGGTACCAAAAAGTCGTGTGGAGTTAAAATCGTTTCGCGAACCAGATTTCTCATGGCTGCGGATGCGCGTAATCTTCTGTTTCTTATGATGGGATACATAGTTCTATTAAGAATTTGCCGGTATCATCGCCGCCCAGTCTTTAGGGTTTTGCAATACGTCAACCAAGGCAGCTTCTGGGCTACCTGGCTGTGGCTGATGGTTATAATGCCACTGTACGTGTGGCGGTAAACTCATTAAAATACTTTCTATTCGACCGTTGGTTTTAAGGCCAAACAGCGTGCCTTTGTCGTGAATCAGGTTGAATTCCACATAACGCCCACGACGCACTTCTTGCCAATCGCGCTGGGCTTTGGTGTAATCGAGGTTCTTTCTGCGTTCCACTATGGGCACATAGGCCTCAACAAAGCTGTTGCCAACTTCGGTCACAAAGTCATACCACTGCTCCAGACTAAAGTCGGCCGTAGGCTTACAATAATCAAAGAAAAGTCCGCCAACACCACGGGCTTCATTGCGGTGCGCGTTCCAGAAATAGTCGTCACATTTGGCCTTGTATTTGGTGTAAAATTCTGGGCTGTGTTTATCGCAAGCAGTTTTACATACCTCGTGAAAGTGAATGGCATCTTGCTCAAACAAATAGTAAGGAGTTAGGTCTTGTCCGCCTCCAAACCATTGGGTAACAACATTGCCTTGTTTGTCATAGAGTTCAAAATAACGCCAGTTGGCATGCACTGTCGGCACCATAGGGTTTTTTGGGTGAATTACCAGAGAGAGTCCGCAGGCAGAAAAGTCGGCCTCTTTAACTTTAAAGTAGTCTTGCATGGCTGGGGGCAATTCACCGTGAACGGCAGAGATATTTACACCGCCTTTTTCAAACACGGCTCCATTTTCGATAACTCGTGTACGACCTCCGCCACCTCCAGGGCGTTCCCAGTGGTCTTCTTTAAACTTGGCTTGCCCATCTACGGCTTCTAAAGCGGTTGTGATCTGATCTTGTAGGGTTTGGATGTACTCGTGAAATTTAGTTCGCATAATCGATTAACTTAGGTTGTTCTTTGTCCATTAATTGTACAGTTCTCAAGCTTGCCGCTGTTACCGAAAGAGGGAGCACCAAAATAAGTCCTACTATCGGAATGATAAGTACGGTCATAAAGACCAGGCCGTTGCCAATGGCCGAACCGCGATTGCGTTTTACAAATCGTATGCTATCACTATATCCGAAGTGTCTTTCTAAGGTGTAATCCATGTTCCCGAAACCAGCGTAATAAGCTTGCATGCAAAAGAGCAAAATCGGAGCAATCAAACCTATGACAGGGATCAGTCCTAAAAAGAAAATTGGGACAGTCCAAAGTAATTCCATTCCTAAATTACGCGCGTTGATACGAATACCTCGCCACAATTGGTCGTTAAAGTCGGTGTTTCTGTAAAAGTGTTCCCCCGGACGCAGATCGGCCTCTATCTTTTCAGATACGGGACTCATGAAAGGTGCACTAAAAGCCATCACCACAGCCTTGTATACGATAAGTCCAAAAGTGATTATCATGACAGCTCCTAAGATCTCTGCAACAACTGCAAAGGTCTCTTTTCCCCAATCAAAGATCCAAGCCTTGCTTATCAAAGCACCCAAGTTGTCGCTGAGTCCGTATGCCGCTAGGCCGATACCAACCGCAGCAAGCACACTGATAATAATAGGTACGACAAAATAGCGCCACAGCCCTAAGCGGTTCATCAGCGGAATGGCATCCGCATAAGCTTTGATACTTGAAAAAACTGCTCCAATCATAGTTATTCGCTTATAAACACCAAGCGGCCGTAAGCCCCTCTAACGTCTGTTACATCTTGTATTTGACGCGCTTTGGTAGCTCGTTGTTTCAGACTGTTGACAATTTCTTTTTCTGATGCGAATTTATAATCCGAAAACCATTTACGCCCCACCTCATTGTTGTGTAGGTCCATGGCTCTTTCTAAGGGTTCGTTGACCGAGAAATCTTCGTGCCAACTCGTGATCTTTTCGGCCCAAGCCATAATGGCGACCATATTGGTTCGCTTGCCATAAAGGCTTTTTATGATCAAAATATTCCACAGGGCGTGTCGTATGGCATTGGCTCTGTTGTGCAAATGATGGGTTTGCCCAAATTCACGATTACAGATCTGAATGCATACTTTGGTGGCCCAAGCGGTTTTGATCATGCGAATAGGAGCGCCTAAAGTGATTCCTAACAACTGCAGCAGTTGCGAAAAATTGAGTCGCTTTAAGGTTCTCCAAAACATCTCTTATTCCTTGTAACTTTTTACAGCCTCTATAAAGGCGCCTGCATTTTCCGTTGGGATGTTGGGTAAAATTCCGTGACCTAGATTCACGATATAGCGGTCTTTTCCAAATTCACGGATCATTTTATGTACGCTCTCTTTGATCACACTTGGTGGAGATAATAACCTGCTCGGGTCAAAGTTTCCTTGCAAGGTTATATTCCCACCGGAGAGATAACGTGCATTACGCGGAGAACAAGTCCAATCTACACCCAAGGCGGAAGCCCCAGATTTGGCCATATCACCTAAAGCAAACCAGCATCCTTTACCAAAGACAATCACCGGAGCCAAAGGTTTCAAAGCAGCTACAATTTGATTGATGTATTGCAGGGAGAATTCTTGATAATCTTCTGGCGATAACATACCTCCCCAGGAATCAAAGATCTGAACAGCGTTCACTCCGGCTTCTACCTTTGCCTTTAAATAATCGATGGTAGTATCTGTGATTTTTTGCAACAATTGATGCGCTGCTTCTGGCTGGGTAAAACAGAATTCTTTGGCCTTGTCAAAGGTCTTGGAACCTTGCCCTTGTACCGAATAACAAAGAATAGTCCAAGGCGAACCTGCAAAACCAATTAGCGGCACTTCGTCATTGAGTTTTTCTTTGGTGGCTTTTATGGCCTCCATCACATAGTTCAACGATTCTTTAGCGTCTGGAACAATTACCCGTTCCACATCGGCTGCGGTGCGCACCGGATTGGGTAAGTACGGGCCAAAGTTCGGCTTCATCTCTACCTCGATATCCATGGCTTGTGGAATTACCAGTATATCACTAAAAAGAATAGCGGCGTCCATTCCATAGCGGCGAATAGGTTGCACGGTGATCTCACTAGCGAGTTCTGGGGTGCGACAACGCGTAAAGAAATCGTACTTCTCTTTGATCTCCATGAACTCTGGTAAGTATCTTCCGGCCTGACGCATCATCCACACTGGAGGACGGTCTACTGTTTCGCCTTTTAAGGCGCGTAAAAACAAATCGTTCTTTATCATGCTTTTTCTAAGTGTTGTATGGCAGCGTCCAATACACCGTCTACAGTGGTGTGCAGAGCGGTCGCTGTGTGTGTGGTGAATTTGACAGCTTCTGAGCGGGTAGTTTCGCCTATGCAGATGGCTGTATAATTCGTGTTTTGGTTGTTTTTATGGTAGCTCTGAACCCCGGTTGGGCTGTAATAGAGTACGGTTTCAAATGCGGTTTCGAACCTTGGATAGTTCAATTGTGTTTCGTAGGCTGGAACTTCGTGAAATACCACTTGATTCTGGGCGAGCAATTGCGGTAATTCAGGTCTTCTCAGATTTCCGCTGAAATAATAAAACGGCTCGTTTTTATAATTTTTTATGATCTTTTGGGCTAAATCGGCTGCATTTTGCCCAATTTCTAACACTTTTTGCCCATTTTCTTCTAAAAGTAGAGCAGCTTTTTCTCCCACACAATACACCTCATATTGTTTAATGCCTGGGTGGTTCTCAACAAATGCTTTTGCGGCGTTTTGGGAACTGAAGATGCAGTGAGTAGCTGCCTCTGGAATCTCGAAATCCAATAAAGCGATAGTCAGGCTGTCATAATGACTAACTTCAAAACCAGCTTGAGTAAGTCTTGTAACTTGCTCTTCGGTCAATATTTTGGTCGACAGCAGTTTCATATTTCCTTTCTGATTTGTTCCATCAATGCTGAGCCCCCTTGATCGAGCAGCTCTTTGGCCAATTTTTCACCAAGCCCATCTGCTTCGCTTTTGGAAACGCTGCGTTCTATATACAAAGCTTCTTGTCCATCTAGACTGTGTAGGCAGCCTTTAAAGTGGAGTTGTTCGTTCTCAATTTTTGCAAAAGCCCCTATAGGAGCTGTACAACCGCCTTCTAGAGTTCTTAAGAATTGGCGTTCTACAGTTGTACAAATCGTTGTTTGCTTATCTGCAATGGCTTCACACTGCATTAACAGCTGACTATCTTTTTGCTTGGCAACCACGGCTACTGCACCTTGAGCAGGAGCAGGGATCATCCAATCTAATTGATGGTAATTGGCTGGAAGTAAATCCACACGCTGCAGACCAGCTTTGGCAAAAATGGCACCATTCCATGAGTTGTCTTGCAGCTTTTGTAAGCGGGTTTGTACGTTTCCGCGTAATCCGACCACCTCGTGTTGCGGATATTTATGTAACCATTGTGCCTTTCGTCTAAGAGATCCGGTGGCAATTATACCAGGCCCGTTTAGAAAATCAGTGCCTTTATGTACCAGAATATCATGCGAATCGGCTCGAGTTAAAACGGCTGCCATTGCAATACCTTTAGGTAGGGCCGTCGGCATATCTTTCATGGAGTGTACAGCCAGGTCGATCTTGTCGGCTAAAAGGGCAGCATCTAAGGTTTTGGTAAAAACCCCCACTACACCCAATTCGTATAATGGCTGTTCTAGGTTTAGATCGCCCTGAGAATTGATAGGCACCAAAACACAAGTATGACCTTGCGCTTCTAAAAGGGATTTTACCTTGTTGGCTTGCCAAAGTGCCAGTGGACTTTGACGGGTTCCTATACGAATAGCAGCCTCCATTATTGTTCTGTTTGCAAGTTGAACACTTTGCGGATCAGTTCATGCTGATCGGTCTCTGCGGTGTCCATTTGGTTGAGGTGGTTTGCCACCTGTGTGGTGATTTTTTGAACTATCCTGTCTGTCAGGATCTGCGCTTGTTGTTCGTTGAAGTCGCTTAATTTTTTACGCTGATTGTCTATCTCCGCAGCAGCGTATAAATTGAGTTGTTGTTTTAAGGCGCGGAGGGTAGGAGCAAATTTCCTTTTTTCTACCCACTCATAGAATTCGGCTTCAATACTCTCAATGATCTTGTATGCTTTGGGAACTTGAAGGGCGCGCTCCGAAAGTGTGTCGTCCGCTATCTGGCTAAGCTGATCTAAATGTACTAGGTGTACCAGTGGGTTGTTTTCCACATCTTGAGCCACGTTTTTCGGAATCGACAGATCTAGGATCAAAAGCGGTTTTTTCAAATGCAACAAAGCGTTAGAAACGGTTGGCATTTGTGCTCCAGTGGCGACAATTAGAATATCGGCTTGCGCAATTTCGGACTGGAGATTGGCGTAATCTGAAACGATCAAGTTGAACTTACCTGCAATTTTTTCCGCCTTGGATCTGGTGCGATTAATTAAGGTAATGTGATCGTTTCGGGTATGTTTGATGAGGTTTTCACAAGTGTTACGACCTATCTTACCAGTACCGAAAAGCAAAATATTCTTGTTCGTTACATACGGTACTCTGGCCAAGATGTATTGCACGGCTGCAAAGCTAACCGAGGTAGCTCCGCTAGATAAAGCTGTTTCGTTCTTAATTCGCTTGCTCGCGCGGATCACCTCATTGATGAGCCTTTCCATAAACGGATTGAGCAAGCCCAGGTTCTTGGCTTGCTTAAAGGAACGTCTGAGTTGACTTATGATCTCAAAGTCCCCAAGAATTTGAGAATCGAGACCAGTTCCTACACGAAACAAATGTCTTATTGCATCGTTGCCTGTGTGAATGTATGATGCCGCCAAAAATTCCTTTTTGTTTCCGGCTGTATTCGAGCAAAGCAGATCTATCAGTTGATCTGCAGATCTGGCAAAGCCGTAGATCTCGGTTCTATTACAAGTGGAGATTACGCTCAAGGCAGAAACACCTTGGGCTCTAGCGTCATTTAGAAGCGCTAATTGGGCCGCCGGACTCACGCTAAAGTGTCCACGAGTCTCGGCATCGGCCTTTTGGTAATTCAGCCCGATGACCATGAATCTTGAATCGGCAACAGCCGTATTTGTTTTTGGGGTGTTCTTGCTCATACAAACGCCGCAAAATTAATAGCTACGATTTTTAAAAAATAACGCTAGCGGTATTTATAGTATCGAAGCCTGTTAATATTGACTTAAATTGAAACCTTGGCGCGCAAAATGCACTATTTTTGGGCCTTGAGATATGATAAATATCAATTCTTTATTTAGAATCAGTCTAAATAATTAAAGAAAATAAAAAACGCAAAATGGAAAAAAGTGTCGCTAACGGCATTTATGAGCAAACAGGTATAGATCCAGGTTTTTATATCCTGGAATTCCTGAACGAAGAAGAGGCTAATGCGTTCTACAGCAGAGAAGTACGCCAAGATTGTTTGCAGTTTCACTTCTGTGTGAAAGGGAGCGGGTTTTTTCAGTTCAACAACAATACCTATACTTTTCCTGCTTCAGAGGGAAAAGCGATCTTGCTTTATAATCCAAAAAAGGAACTGCCCATTAACCTAACGTTAAATGCCAATTCTTGGTTACTTTCTATAATTGTTCCTATTTCTAAGCTGCATAGTTTCTTTTCTAACGAGGCAAATTATATCACTTTTCTATCCGAAGAGAACAGCAGGCAGAAATACTATCAAGAGACTTTGATCACCCCGTCAATGGCTGTTGCTTTGAATCAGTTGTTGCAATTCAATCTGCATCCAAGTGTAAAGCCTCTATATTTTAAGGCCAAAGCCTATGAACTTTTGAGTTTGTATTTTAACAAGCCAGAGGAATTGGATATAGCACAATGTCCTTTTTTGGCTAGTGAGGCTAATGTGAATAAGATAAAACAAGCTAAAGAGATCATTATAAAGCGAATGGCCGAACCCCCGAGTTTGCAGGAATTAGCAGATGAGGTTCAAATGCCCATCAATAGACTAAAAGAAGGTTTTAAACAGATCTATGGAGACTCTGTGTTTAGCTTTTTGTTGGAGTATAAAATGGAAGTAGCACGGCAATTATTGGCTTCAGGGACTCTGAATGTCAACGAGGTTGGCCTAAAATTGGGCTATAGCACTGCTTCACACTTTATAGCAGCTTTTAAGAAGCGCTATGGAACCACTCCGAAGAAGTTTACCATGGGTCAAACAGTATAAAGGAAGTCGATTAATCTATTGTCAAATAGTAGAACAGAAACTAAAGTCAAGGCCAACAGCGGCTTAACTTCGCAAAAAAATATCATGAGCAAGAAAGGTGTTTTAATGGTAAATCTAGGGTCTCCCGATAGTACAGATCCCAAAGATGTAAAGCGATATTTGGACGAGTTTTTAATGGATCCACGAGTGATAGACGTACCCCGTTGGGCTCGAATTCTGCTAGTTCGTGGAATTATACTCAACACCCGGCCTAAAAAATCCGCAGAAGCGTATTCTAAGATCTGGTGGGAAGAAGGTTCACCACTCATAGTGCTTTCCGAACGCCTACAGGCCAAAGTTCAAAACCATTTGAATATTCCTGTTGCTCTAGCCATGCGATACGGAAGTATGACCATAAAAGACGGCATGCAACAATTGGTGGATCAAGGTGTGGATGAGGTTTTGGTGATTCCGCTTTATCCGCAGTTCGCTATGGCAACTACAGAAACTATTACGGTTAAGGTAGAGGAGCTGCGTCAGGAATTTTTTCCGAATTTACAAGTGGACACTTTAGACCCTTTTTACAATGACAAGCGCTATATCAAAGTCTTGGCGGAATCCATTAAAAAGGGCTTAGAAGGAAGTGACTATGAGCATTTGCTATTTAGTTATCACGGTGTTCCGGAGAGACATATCCGCAAGAGCGACCCGACAAATTCACATTGCAAAATAGACGGTAGTTGTTGTAAGACGCCAAGTGCTGCACATGCTTTTTGTTACCGTCACCAATGCTATGAAACTACCAGACAGGTTGCGGAATATCTAGATCTTAAAGAAGATACCTACACCACTACTTTTCAATCCAGATTAGGCTTTGACCCTTGGTTGCAGCCCTACACCGATAGAACCATAGAGAAAATGGGCTTGGCAGGGACCAAGAAAATGGCCATTGTGACTCCTGCTTTTGTAAGTGATTGTTTGGAGACCTTAGAAGAGATCGCCATGGAAGGTGAGGAGATCTTCCACGAAGTAGGCGGAGAGGATTTTACTGTAATTCCCTGTTTGAATGACAATGACGATTGGGCCAAACTCTTGGCCGACTGGATAGAGCATTGGCGCATAGCCGATCTAAAAACTGCTATCGCCTAAATGGCTAACAGAAAATCCAAAGCGCTGGGCACAGCCCCAATTAGCAAGTTGTTGATACAGCAGGCGGTACCAGCTTCTATTGGTATTTTGGTGATGTCCTTGAACATGATAGTCGATACCATTTTTGTGGGTCGATGGATAGGACCATTAGCCATTTCTGCAATTACCGTTGTTATACCTGTTACCTTTTTTATAGCAGCTATTGGTTTGGCTGTCGGGATTGGCGGCGGATCTGTTTTGTCAAGAGCTCTTGGAGCTGGAGACAATGAAAAGGCCTTAAAGGTTTTTGGAAATCAAATCACCTTGACCTTTTTCACTTCTGGGATATTGGCAATACTCGGTCTTGTTTTTCAGGATTACCTCATTGGTTTTTTTGGAGCGGGAGAATCTTTTAAAGAGCTAGCACTTACGTATTACAACATCGTGTTATACGGGATAGTGATGTTGGCTATGTGTATGATGGGCAATAATGTGATCCGCGCAGAAGGCAAGCCAAAGTTCGCCATGTATGCCATGATGTTACCCGCAGTTGGAAACATTTTTATGGACTGGCTGCTTATTCGCGTTTTCGATATGGGGATGGAAGGTGCGGCCTGGGCCACATTTATCAGTTATGCGATCTGTTTTGGATTCATTCTCTGGTTCTTTGTAGTAAAGAGTGAGCTGCGAATAAAATGGAGTTCCTTTTTCTTACAACGCAATATTGTTAACGAGATCAATGCCTTGAGTTTTGTTACCCTCTCCAGACAAGGAGTTATTGCTGTCTTGACCATACTTTTGAACAATGTACTAATCCGTTATGGCGATGATTTGGATGTAGCCGTTTACGGAATAATCTCGCGCATGCTTATGTTTGCGCTATTTCCTGTTATTGGTGTTAACCAAGGATTTTTACCCATTGCTGGCTACAATTATGGCGCTCAAAAATTCGAGAGAGTACGAGAATCTATTAATACCTCTATCAAATATTCTGGGGCCTTGGCTGTGTTGATTTTTGCGATTATAATGACCTTTCCAACAGAGATCGTAACCGTTTTCATTGGCAACGGAACCAATGCCGACGCCCAAACAGCTCTTAACAATGCAGATATCTTAGAAAGAACTCCAAACGCCTTGCGCTGGGTGTTTGCAGCAACTCCGATCATTGTAGTGCAACTCATTGGCGCAAGCTACTTTCAGGCAATAGGAAAAGCAGTACCTGCTCTCTTATTGAGCCTCACTAAACAGGGCTTTTTCCTAATCCCATTGATCTTGATCCTACCTACCTATTTGGGGGTATTTGGCGTTTGGATATCCTTTCCAATAGCCGATATCTTGGCTACTGTGGTTACGGGCTATTTCTTGCATGCCGCCGTACGGAAAATGCGAGATTCGGTCTAATCGTATTCGTTGAGTCCGTAGAGCACTTCTTTTAATTTACTACCGTTGATCTCTGCGGGTTTATAAGCGTTGTTAAACTTGTCTATCGAGTTATTGATCTTTTCCTTGAGTACAGCAAACTCTCCGGGAATTTGATCTCTGCAGAAAGCTTCGTTTTCATAACTGCTGAGCATAATAGCGAACTTCTTGTAAAACTTTGCTCCTTGATCGATAAAACTGTTGTACTGAGTTATGAATTGCAACAGTCTGTCTATACTAAACTCTAAATTCACTTGCAGCTTAAACGCCTTGTCGCTTTTACTGGCGTCGGCTATCGCTTCATGCATTTGAGATAGGTAATTGTCTAGTGCTTCTTTTAGCGCATCCCAATCGTCTAAGCTCCTGCATTGTTCCAAGGATTTTTTATATCCAATTGGCAAAGTGTAGGACCTGAAAAGTTCTTCCAAGCCCTCTAATAGTCCATCGCTACTGGATTTTAAAAATGCGGTTTCAAAGTAAATTGTGTTCAGATCCTGATGCATATTCAAGCTAAAATCTAGGATACATTCAATCTCTTTTATAGCAGCTTCTTTCTCTTTTTTGGTCTGATTGCTATTAAAGAGAGACACCACAGAATGGACTATGGAAGTGTAGATGTTATCACCTAACAATGATGGCAATTCAAAACTTGTCTTTTTGTTCTCTTGTTTGAGAATTCCTTTAAGTTCGTTGAACACCGGATAGGCATTGGGGTTGGCCATGGCGCTCATCTCTCCTAGGGTAGTCACAGCTTCGAAATGATGATCTAAAGCCAACATTTTCTCGTAGAGTAAGCGAATTAACTGAAGGCCTTTTAAATATCGAACTTTACTTATATCCGCGTATTCAGACTGCTTGGTAATATCTAAGAGTTCTAAAAGGTGATCCTTTCTGTAGATCAGCTTTACCAGTTGTTCCGTGGATTGGGCGTACTGCATTTCACTGCGGACTTGGGCAATGCCAATTTGCAAAGTTTTGTATTCAGGTAAATAGCTCGTGTGAATTCTATGAATTTCAATTTCAAGTGCCTCTAGGATACCTTCAAAACTAAGACCGGGTGGTGCATTTATCTCTGTAGCGCTTACAGGGTTGACACAGGCGGAATGGAGTAAGGTAAAAACAATTAGTGCTTTCATGATCTTATAATTTTGTGAGATAGATATCTACTTGTCCTGGCTTGACGTTGATGGGGTAATCACGGGCATTGAGCATGCTTATATCGGAACCTAGTTCATGCAACTTGGTCTGGCAGTCTTGATCGAGCTGAAAACTCCTTTCTATTTTCAGATAGCCGGGTGATGAAGCAATAATACTTGCAGTCAGTAGCGACTTAGAGCTAGCATCCAACTGCTCAGTGTGTATCCTGAGAATTACATGCCCTTCTAACTTTAACAGACTGGCATTGCTTTGTGCTTTACTGGTTTCAGTGCTGATGGCGCAAATACCGCGACCGGTGTTGCATGCTCCGTGGCGCCCAAATTGGACCTGAGCAGCTTGCGCATAATTATGTTGGACCAAGGCAATAAAAGCCAAGGCCACTAAGATGTGGTTTTTCATAATAAGATAATATTAAGATTGAAGCCCGTTACAGGCTTAAGGGTTTAAAGGGTTAAGCAGTCGCGCCCTTTTCGATTGCTTTTCGCGTTAACAGTATGACCAGTGGGATGCTGATAATAGCGCAAACCAAAGTCAGCGAACCAAGGCTTATCAAGTCCTCACTAAGAGCAGTTTCTTCATATTGGACCGGTATCCCTAAACGAGATTTATACGCTCCGAAATAGTTCACCAATCCGTGTAGTGCACCAATTAGGATCACAGATCGAAATCGAATTAACAAACCTTGGAACACCAAGCCAATAAAGAAGGCGAATATAACCTGAGAGACAATCCCAATTACTTCATTTTCTGGATTGATAAGATTAGTCAAGTGCACAAGCCCAAAACCTATACTCGCCCATACCATGGACCAGAAATACCTTTTTTTGATCGGTTTATGCTTAAAGACTCCGTAAAATAAACCAGAGAATAAAAGCACTCGAAACAAAAGCTCCTCAAAGAATCCGGTGCCTAAACAACGGGCCCCGTAAACTACATTAGCATACGTCTGATTTGCTATCTCATATGGAGCTAACACCTCCTGCATTTGGTAGAAGCCTAGTATAACTAAAATAGCAGCAAGGATAGTCCACAGAAGGCTGTTTTTCAGATAGGGCCAAACCTTTGTTTTTCTAATGGCTAAAACGGTCAAAAGAACCATTCCGTATCGGATTATTGCTTTGTATAAGTTGTCTGCACTCTCACTGAGGTCTAAGCTGAATAGAAAGAGCGATAAAACTAATTTCACGATCAATATTACGATAACGATACGGATGGTCTTTGACATGCTAGTGGTATTTAAAATTCAATATCAACTTCGATTTCACAGTCGTAGAACTCTACACATTGGCATGGGCTAGAAAAGGGCCAGCAAGAGTTCCACCAATTAGTTTCAGGACAAGTTACGGTTCTTGTTTCACAACTGATCTTGATGCCTGTCTTGGCGATTCCGTAAGTGCCACTCAAGTAATCGTCCATAGCCGCTTTATACTTAAAATCTGGCGATGCAAGATACCTGCGATTTGGTAAGGCTCTGTCTGCTTTTACATAAACGGCTTTGGTTGAGGTAAAAACCCCATCGCCGGCAACTTTGTCTAGATATTTTCCGTCGTCATTATAGGTGATTCCGCCAAAGGTGTAAACAGGCAGCAACTTTTTGGACTGGTGAAAATTCAGAAGCAAAAGTTCTAATGGGGCCTTGTAAGATTTTGGCTTTCCTTGAAACGGCTCTAATTGCTGAATTGCAACGACAGAATTAGCAAATTCCGAAGCAGAAAGGGCTTCTAGTTTGCCAGCTTTTTGCGTGTCGATAATTGTGGGATTCTTTTGCGGTGATTGCGCAAAATTAGTGGTGCTTAAAAAGGTGCAGAGGAGTAACATTATGAACATGCGTACATTGATTTTCATAATATTGAGATTGTTTAATTAGTTTTTGGCTTTTCGCCTGAATTGCGGGAACCTGGATGCCTAGCATCCTAATGATTCGATGGTTGAGTTGTTATGTCATTGTCATTGTCTTTTAAATAGTTAGCCTAGCCTTCTCTTTTGGCCGGAGGATAAATGTATGGTTCTATTGTGCTGGTTTCCAAGCCAAAGCAATCCATATTTATGTATTTGTTGCAAAATTTATGAATTGACATCTCATAAAGATCGCTGTTAGTCAACCCCTTTTTTAACAGCTTCTTAGAAAATTGTTGGGCTTAATTTTGGTTATCTTTACGTAAACCAAAAAACCATCCTGATGTTTTACGCAAAGATCCGTGCGGCACTGCTCGCACTCTCACTCGTTTTTGTAGCAATTCCTTTCGAATCCCTAGCCCAAGTAGACCAAGCTATTTACGATGCCATGGAGTATCGTTTAGTAGGTCCATTTAGAGGCGGTCGAAGCGCTGCGGTGACCGGTGTTCCCGGAAAACCTAATTTATTTTATTTCGGAGCCACTGGGGGCGGAATTTGGCAAACCAATGACGGAGGCCGCACTTGGAAGAATATCTCTGACGGCTTCTTTGGAGGCTCTATTGGCGCCATAGAAGTAGCAGAAAGTGACCCGAACGTGATTTACGTTGGTGGTGGAGAGAAAACTGTTCGCGGTAATGTGTCTTCTGGATATGGCGTATGGAAAAGCGTCGACGCCGGAAAGACTTGGAAACAAATGGGCTTAGAAAAGAGTCGCCATATTCCTAGAATAGCTATAGACCCTAACGACCACAATGTGGTCTACGCCGCAGTTATGGGCAACATTTACAAACCAACAGACGAACGCGGGGTTTACAAAAGTACAGATGGCGGAAAGACTTGGCGAAAGGTCCTGTTCGCTAACCGCGATGCCGGAGCTGTAGACCTAACAATAGATCCTAGCAACCCGAGAGTCTTGTATGCATCAACTTGGAATGTACGCAGAACACCATATAGCTTGAGTAGTGGTGGAGATGGCTCTGCGCTTTGGAAAAGTACAGATCGCGGAGAGACCTGGACTGAGATCTCTAAGAATCCAGGCTTCCCTACAGATACTTTGGGGATCATCGGAGTTACCGTATCGCCAGTTAACGCAAACCGCGTTTGGGCTATAGTAGAGAATAAAGATAAGGGTGGTGTTTACCGCTCAGAAGACGGTGGTGCAACTTGGAGTCATATCAATAGCGAAAGAAAACTAAGACAACGCGCTTGGTATTATACACGTATCTATGCAGATTCTCAAGACGAGGATCTAGTGTATGTACTCAATGTGCGTTATCATAAAAGCACAGATGGGGGAAAGACCTTCAGCACCTATAATGCTCCCCATGGTGACCACCACGATCTGTGGATCGCACCAGAAGATCCGAAGCGTATGATCATCGGAGACGATGGTGGCGCACAAGTGTCTTATGACGGCGGTGAAACTTGGAGTACGTATCACAATCAGCCCACCTCGCAGTTCTATCGTGTGACCACAGACAATGCGTTCCCGTATCGAATTTATGCGGCACAGCAGGACAATTCTACTGTTAGAATCAACCACAGGAATGAAGGCTTTAGCATTGGCGAAGACGACTGGGAATCTACCGCAGGAGGTGAGAGCGCCCATATTGCAATAGATCCACTAGACAACGACATTGTTTATGGAGGTAGTTACGACGGATTCTTGACGCGCTACAACCACAGAACAGGTACTGTCCGCAGTATTAGTGTTTGGCCAGACAATCCTATGGGTCACGGCGCAGAAGATATGAAATACCGCTTCCAGTGGAATTTCCCGATTATCTTCTCTCCTCACAATCCAAAGAAAATGTACACCTTCTCTAACCATGTACACGTAACCACTAATGAAGGACAAAGCTGGGATATCATTTCTCCAGACCTTACCAGAAACGATCCGGAGAAATTAAAATCTTCTGGAGGCCCGATCACCCAAGACAACACTTCTGTAGAATACTATTGTACCATTTTTGCCGCTGCGGAGTCGCCAGTTACAGAAGGTCTGATGTGGGTTGGCTCTGATGACGGTTTGGTACACCTTACTCGCAATGGAGGAGCTTCTTGGGAGAACGTAACTCCTAAAGGTATGCCGGAGTGGATGATGATAAATAGCATTGAGCCTTCGCGCTTTGATCCCGCTGTTTGTTATGTAGCCGGAACCAAGTACAAAACGGGTGATTTTGCTCCTTATTTATATAAGACCAGCGACTACGGAAAGACCTGGAAAAAGATCACCAACGGAATTGCTGCAGAGCATTTCACACGCGTTTTGCGTGAAGATCCAAAGCAAAAAGGACTCCTATACGCAGGTACGGAAACTGGGATGTATGTTTCTTTTAACGATGGTGCTTCATGGCAAGAATTCCAGTTGAACTTGCCTATTGTTCCTATCACGGATTTGGCCTTAAAAGAGGACAACCTCATTGTGGCCACTCAAGGGCGCAGCTTGTGGATCATTGACGATCTGACCTTCTTACGTCAGGCTGCTAAGGCAACCAAGGCAAATGCCATGCTGTTCCAACCTAAAGATACCTATCGTATGGGTGGAGGCGGAAGAGCTGGTTCTCTTACCGAAGGTGCAAACCATCCGGGTGGAGTAATGACTTATTTCTACGTAAAAGATCCGAAAGACAAAGACATTCGTTTGAGTTATATGACCCAAGCCGGAGATACCATTATGAGCTACGGAACCAAAGATCCGAAGAACAAATTGAAGGTATCAGAAGGCAGCAACCTCTTCACTTGGAACATGCGAGGAGAAGGAGCTGAGCGCCTCAAAGGGATGATCCTTTGGTGGGCAAGTACCAATGCACCTAAAGCTGTGCCTGGAACTTATAAAGTTGCTTTGAGTGTGGACGGCGAAAATCAGCAGAAAACTTTCAATATTCTGCCAGATGAAAACGCAGAGACCGACATTGCAGGAATGCGCGCCCAATTCAACTTCATCAACGATGTTAACGAGACGGTAGACAAAGCGCACAAGGCTATCAAGAAGATCAGAAATGTAAACAAGCAATTGGAAGCCTTCCAAAAGCAATACAAAGGAGACGATCGCGTTGCAGACTTGTTGGAGCAGGCCAAGACCTTGAGTGAGCAATTCTCAGAGATCGAGAAGGCCCTGTATCAGACCAAAAATCGTTCTGGGCAAGATCCTTTAAACTTCCCGATCAAGTTGACCAATAAGTTGGCTCACCTTAATTCTCTAGTGGGAATGGATGACTTCCCACCGACAGAGCAAGATATTATGGTAAAAAATGAGCTTACTGCTCTTATAAATGAAGAATTGAACAAGTTTGATGTGCTCATTACCCAAGAGATCGCCAATTTTAATGCTGCATTCAACAGCTTAAATCTGAACTATCTCTTTGTAGCTGATGAATAAGCTTTTAATCTTATACCTTTTTTTATCTGCTGCGCCTCTACTTCAGGCGCAGCAAGATTTTAAGTCTGATTTTGATTTTCTCTGGAACGAGATCGATAAGAACTACGCTTATTTCGAGCGTCAGAGAACCGATTGGAACGCGGTTAAGACCCATTATCGCGTATCCGAAGATAAACGTTGGACAGAAGTGGTTAAACCGCGAGGCAAAACTTACGATAAGCCCATTTATGTTCTGGTGAACTATTGGGCCGGAAGTATGGGAGAAGGTATGACCATTGGTTTAGATGCTTTTGGTAACAATACTGTGATCGGGACTTCTATGGCGGGACTTCTAGGCGCGAATTATTCGGTTAATTTGCCCAATTCAAACTACAGATTAAACATTACCTTTGAACGGTTGTATCATGTAGATGGTACACCGCGAGAGGACTATTTACCTGGAGTGATGCTAGGCATGCAAGAATTACTTACACAGATGACGCGTGGTTAACAAAAGCTCTTGCTCTGATTAAGAAGTAACCGTGGAATACAATTACATAAAAGCTTTACACTTGATCTTTGTGATCACTTGGTTTGCCGGCCTTTTCTACATTGTCCGGCTATTCGTGTATCAGATTGAGGCATCTCAGAAACCCGAACCAGATAAGACCATTCTAGGAGACCAGCTTAAGATCATGGCCAAAAGACTGTGGTTTATCATTACTTGGCCTTCTATGTTCTTGGCCATTGGTTTTGCGATCTGGCTCTTGGCCATCCGACCATTTTATATCACAGATGCATGGATGCAAGTTAAGCTCGGCTTTGTGGTGGCGCTTATTGCTTACCACATCAAATGTCATTTAATATACAAGGACCTTCAGGCCGATAGGGTCAAATACAGCTCCAACTTCATGCGTTTGTTCAATGAGGGAGCTACCTTGATACTTTTTGCAGTAGTCTTTTTGGTGATCTTAAAGAATGCCGTGAATTGGATCTACGGCACCTTGGGTCTTATTGTATTTGCCCTTTTCTTAATGATGGGATTCAAGCTCTACAAAAGATATCGGGCCGAAAAAGAATGATTCTGGTCTAATATTTGTAGTTTCAACAGAGATTAAAAGCTTCCAAGCCCGGTGAAACTCAGCCTAAGAACACGTATTTTCCTTTCCATGTTGTTGTTGGTAATAGCAGCTTCTGTACTTATTGCTGCGGTTTCTATTTACCAATACAGCGAAGAGGCCAAAGACTATCATACCGAGCGTTTAGAGCGCAAAGAGGCTGCCATTAAGTCGAGCATCAATTATGTGCTTAAAACAACGACCTATCCGGTTGAGACCGAGAATTTATCCCTGATATTCCGCACCAAGATCTACGAGATCAAAGACATCCACAATTTGGAGGTATATATATATGACTTAGAAGGGAAATTGCTCAAAAGTTCAAAGGCTTCTTTAATGCGCGATACTACTAGAGTACAAATTCCTGCGGAGGCCTTATCGGGATTGCAAAATTCTGCGACCAAGAAATACGTCGAGAAGTTCACCGAAGATGGTCGCGGATTTCGAACCTCGTACTCTTATATAACAGACAATAAATTCAAGCCCATTGCCATATTAAACCTTCCTTATATAGAGGAAGACGATTTTATCAGCCGGGAATTGGTAGAGTTTCTAACACGATTAGCACAAGTATATCTGCTGATGTTAGGCATCGCGATCTTCTTGGCCTTTTTCCTATCCAAATACATCACCAAATCGCTGCAATCTATCAGCGATAAGATGACAGAAACTTCTCTGGGCATCAGGAACGAGAAAATTGTAACAGACGACACTAGTCCGGAGATAGTCAATCTGGTAGAAGCCTACAACGCCATGATAGATGAACTGGAGATCAGCGCAGCTAAATTAGCTGCCGGCGAACGCGAAGCTGCTTGGCGAGAAATGGCCAAACAAGTTGCACATGAGATCAAGAATCCGCTTACGCCAATGCGCTTATCTGTCCAGAGCTTTGAGCGTAAGTTCGACCCGAACGATCCAGACGTAAAAGAAAAAGTAAAAGAATACAGTAATACACTGATACAGCAAATAGACACCATGAGTTCTATTGCTTCTGCCTTCTCAACCTATGCCAAGATGCCGGCTCAAAAGGACGAGACGCTCAATGTGGTAAAGATCACCAAATTGGCCTTGGATATCTTCAATGAGTCATACATCTATTTCGAGGCCGATCAGGAAGAAGTGATCGCTACTTTTGACAGAACACAACTTATTCGTGTGGTAACCAACTTAGTAAAGAATAGTACTCAGGCGCTGGTCAATACACCTGAGCCAAAGATCTTTGTGCGTGTACTCACCGAAGGTGAAGATGCAATTATCCGTGTAAGTGACAACGGTGTAGGTATTTCGCAAGCCAATAAGGAACTCGTATTCGAACCCAAGTTCACTACCAAAAGCAGTGGTATGGGACTGGGTCTGGCAATGGTGAAAAATATTGTGGAAACTTACGGGGGAAGTATTAATTTTACAAGTGAGGAAGGCGTAGAAACCGTTTTTGAGGTGCGCTTTCCGAAACTTACTGAAAAACTGAGCAATCATGTCATACAATAACCTTCTAAGCGAATCCGCAAATGGTGTTTGCACTATTACCATTAACCGTCCGAGCAAGTTAAATGCGCTCAATACAGAGACCATTGCAGAGTTGCACAAGGCTTTTAAAGCTGCGGATCAAGACCGAGATGTAAAAGTCATTATAGTAACTGGAGCTGGTGAAAAGGCCTTTGTGGCTGGAGCTGATATTAGCGAGTTTGCCGATTTCTCCGTTTCCGAAGGTGAAAAACTAGCCAGCAGCGGACAAGCCTTGCTTTTTGACTTTGTGGCTAATTTGTCTACACCAGTAATTGCAGCTGTAAATGGTTTTGCACTTGGTGGAGGGCTTGAACTCGCCATGGCAGCACACTTCAGATTAGCAAGTGACAACGCACGCATGGGCTTGCCAGAAGTTTCTTTAGGAGTTATTCCTGGTTATGGCGGAACCCAACGATTACCACAACTTGTTGGGAAGGGTCGCGCTATGGAAATGATCATGACTGCTACCATGATCAAAGCCGATAAGGCTCTAGAATACGGTTTGGTGAACCATGTGACAACGCAAGAGGATCTAATCCCAAAGTGTCACGAGATTGCTGGTAAGATCATGACCAATTCTTCTGTTGCCATCGCTGCAGCCATTACAGCGATCAACTCGAATTACGAAGAAGGTGAGAACGGTTTTGACACCGAGATCACCGAATTTGGAAAGTGCTTTGGCACAGCGGACTTTAAAGAGGGTACTCAAGCTTTCTTAGAAAAACGCAAGGCTATCTTCCCTGGAAAATAAGTACTGTTTTAGGAAATAATCCTAAAATTTGGAAATATTCCTAATTAGTTTGTATTTTGGTAGGAGAAATTCCCACTAAAGTACATGCAAGTTCATCTTAAAGGTCGGGGCGCGCAAGAGCGTGTCCACAACAAATTCGCCTCCGAAAAACACGAGTGGCTGGATGACTTTTTAGAGTATTGTAGCAAAGAGGAAGAAGCGTTCGAATCTAACAAAACCCGCTATCTTACCGTATACCCAAAGAGTTTTGTGAACCCGGTGAATAGCCCCGACGTGGGTATGGAATTCTCGGCAAATCCCTACCAAGGTTGTGAACACGGCTGTGTGTATTGCTATGCTAGAAACTCTCATGAGTATTGGGGTTATGGCGCCGGATTGGACTTTGAACGAGTTATCATGGTTAAAAAGAATGCCCCGGAGCTGCTCATCAGAAAACTAAAGAGCAAGAAATGGGAACCAAGTCCTATTGTGTTCTCAGGGAATACAGATTGCTATCAACCTGCGGAAAAGAAGTTTGAACTCACCCGCCGCTGTTTGCAAGTCCTTTTAGATTGGAAACATCCTGTGGGGATCATCACCAAGAATTCCTTAGTGTTAAGAGATCTGGATCTTTTAAAGGCCCTAGCAGACCAAGAGTTAGTGCAAGTTGTGATCTCTATTACATCCTTATCTGAAAAGACCAGACGCTTGTTGGAACCCAGAACAGCCACAATAAAGAAACGTTTACAAACGGTAGAGACCTTGGCCAAGAATAATATTCCTGTCATGGTAATGATGGCTCCCATAATTCCATCCTTGAATTCGCATGAGATCTTGCCTTTAGCAAAAACTGCAGCAGATGCTGGGGCCTTGCGTATTGGACATACTATTGTCCGACTAAACGGTCAGCTGGAACAGATTTTCTCTGCTTGGCTAAAGGCTGCTATGCCAGATCGTGCAGAACGTATTTTGAATCAAATAGCAGACTGTCATGGCGGCCAAGTGAACAGCTTTGAATTTGGACTTAGAATGCGAGGTCAAGGTGCCATAGCCCAGCAGATCAACGACCTGATCGCCTTGGCCAAGAAGCAGTATTTTCCATCCGTAGAAAAACCTAAACTGAGAACAGATCTGTTCTCCAATCCTTACCAGAATCAACTCAAGCTATTCTAGCATTATCTTAGCGAAGCGTTAAAGACAACAACTTTGAGTTTAAATTTCATTAATTTTAAACCAACCTGGTTACTCCCCGTCTAAACCTAAATCTATTGAATATGCTAAAGAAGCTTGTTCTTGCTATCGTAGCCGTGTTATTCGTTTTAAATACATCGGCTCAAAACACCTCCAAGCCAATGGAGGTGACCATCAATGCCTATGTATTGGACGGGACTACCAATACGCCAATTGCCTTTGCCAACATTGGCTTTGTAGAAAAAGGAGTCGGTACCGTTAGCGATGAAAATGGCAAGTTTCGTTTGAATTTTGACGAGGCAGAAATTGGCCTTAACGGGGCGCTACAGATCTCCACCCTGGGTTATCAAACCAAGACCTTTAAACTGGTAGATCTCTACAGGCTGCTAGCGAAAAATAACATCATATATCTCAATCCTACGACCTATAGTTTAGATGAGGTGGTTTTGACCAACGAGAAACGCAAAACAATAGAAATAGGCAATATTATGCGCACCAGAGCTACTTTAGGCTACTGGAAAGACAAAGAAGGCTTGGGTGGTGAGATCGCAACTCGTGTTCGCATTAAAAAAGACAACACCCGTTTGGACACCTTGAAGTTTGACGTGGTAGAGAACCAGGCAGATAGTTTAAAGATTCGGGTTAATATTTACGACTATCAAAAGCGCTATCCGGCTAAGAACCTGCTGAGCCAGAATATCTTTTACACGCTTAAATCGGACATGAGAGCTGTGGCGATTCCACTATCAGATTACAACATTTATGTGAGCGAAGATATCGTGGTGAGTATGGAATTGGTAGAGGTCTATGGCGATAAGATAGAATTTGCCATAGCTGCGAGTGCAGATCGAGGAGTAGCTTATACCCGAAGTATTAGCCAAGATAAATGGGAACGTTATTCCGATACAGGCATGGGTTTTTATTTGATCGCATCAGTTCCGACGGGTTCGGGTACTAAGAGCGAGGCTCGAGAAGATCCAGAACGTATTACCGTCTATTGGGATGCTTCTCTTTCGCAGCTTAGCAGAAGTTTTGACGAGGAATTCGACCTGCTGGAATCTTATCTAAAAGCCGTGAGAGCTAAAGAAGTTCGGGTTATTCGTTTTGGAGCCGGATGGCAAGAAAGCCAGGATTTTAATTGTGGGGACTGTAGTGAAATACTAGCTTATTTAAAGAGCAGTACTTATTTTGGAGGCTCCGGATTTGAGCAGGTGTTGCAAGACAATAATTTCAATGCAGAGACCATACTCTTCTTTTCCGATGGTGAGTCCGTCTTTGGCCCTCCCTTATCACCGCTTAACATCCCAATTTTCAGTATAAATAGTCGAGCTGAGGCCAATCACACTGCCTTACAAGACCTCTCCTTATACGCCGATGGACATTATATCGATCTGAGTAGAATCAACCCAAAAGAGGGGTTAGGGCTTATGCTAAACGAGGTTGATGACAAGGTGGTTTACGCACAGCGCAGTGAAGAGCTTTCCTTGAAAGGGCAGGTAACTGCTTCTTCTGGACCCATTCAAGGGGCCAAGGTTTGGGTAAAGAATACCTACAATCAGGTGCTTACCGATACAGAAGGTAATTACAAGATCAATGCCAACAGTGGAGATGTTTTGGTGTTTTCTTTTTTGGGTATGCTGGACAAGGAAGTAGTTGTCCCTGCTGGGGGTTCTTTGAATGTGTTCTTAGAGACTGATGGTGAGCTTTTGGATGAGGTGGTCATTGAGGCTGAGAAAAACGAAGATGAAATCAAGACTCCTTATGGGAAAAAGTCGAGAAAGGCGCTTGGTTTTGCTGCGGATTTTATTCTTGCGGAGGATATTCCTCCTTACTACACCAATCTGAGCCAGCTATTGGCCGGATTGTCGGGCGTACAGGTAATAGGCTTTGGTGAAGATGCAGAGTTCATCTTCACACGAAGTATTGCTTCTTCGATCTCTAACAGCAGTTTGCCTGTCATTGTTGTGGACGGGATAATCTACACTCAAGACCAAAGGCCCTTGATAGATGTGCAGAATATCGATAATGTTGCTATTTTCCGAGGGTTAGCCGCGACCAATAGGTACGGTTCCATTGCTGCCTACGGCGCCATTCGTATAGAGACCAAGACTTTTGCACTTACCGGAGCTCCGCCAGAGACTAAACCTTCTGCTTTGGTTACCGGCAACGATTATCAAGAGGTGCTTTTACCCAGTTTGGATTCTGGGGCAGTGATACCCGAATACTTGAAATCGTTATACACTGCTTCAAGTTTTGAGCAAGCTAAAGAGATTCATCTGGCACAGCGCAAGCGTTACAAGCAGGACATTGTTTACTTTGTTGATGTGTCAGAATACTTCTTAAAATGGGATGCAGGCTACGCTAAAGCTATTTTGAGCAGTTTGGCAGAAGTAGCGCCGAAGAATGTTCAAGCGCTGCGTATTATGGCTTATGCTATGGAGTCCTATGGTTTTGCACACCAGACCATTGGTTTACACCGACAGATCATTGCTTTAGAACCCACACAGGTGCAAGGCTATCGCGATTTGGCCTTGGCGCTACAGCAAGATGGGCAATATCAAGAGGCTTTTGAGGTCTACAAACGACTTTTATCTGGAACTATAGATGGTTTAGTCCTTGGAGCAACGCAAGGACTGCTTGAGCACGAGCTGCAACATTTAGTTGCACAGCACAAGGATCGAATTAGCTATACGGATCTTCCTACTAGTTTACTTAAGACCGACTTTGATCTCGATCTGCGCCTGGTGTTCCAATGGACAGATCCTAACGCTTCCTTTGAGCTACAATTCGTGAATCCGGAGAAGAAATACTACCAATGGTCACACACGCCGTTTCTGACTAAAGAGCGGATGTTAGAAGAAGCTCAAGCCGGTTTTACCATGGAGGAATTCATCCTAGACGATAATAGATCTGGCAAGTGGTTGATCAACGTGGAGCACTTAGGCGAATCTGATTTGCTGTATCCTTCCTATATGAAGTATACAGTATACACCGATTACGCAACAGATCAGCAGCAGATCCGCACCAAATTGATAAAATTGTATCAACAAACAAGCAAGGTGACTTTAGATAGTTTCTACTATTAGCCAAAAGGCGCTCAACGCCCGTAAATTCTGCTCACAAACAAACGTTAATTTCTATCGGGGATTACTTTTTTCCCCATTTGCGTTGTATCTTAGGTATCAGTTAGTTGTGCATGCAGTGATAACTTTTAAAGTTGCTATTATGAAAACAGTTTTATCTTATTTTTTAGCTCTGCTGAGTTTACCGATGTTAGCTCAGATGAATGTGGTGACCATAGACGCCTATGTCTTGGACGGATCTACACAACGACCAATCGAATTTGTAAATATCAATGTATTGGACCGCGATATGGGTACCATTACTGCCTCCGATGGTAAATTCCATTTGGAGATCATTGAAGACCAAATTGGACCTCAGGACCAGATCAAGCTGGCCGCTTTAGGTTACGCGCCCAAAACCATGTCTATGGAGCGTTTGTACAACCTATTGGAAAAGAACAATATCCTGTATTTGAATCCCTACAACGAATCCATAAGTCAAGAAACCCTTAAAAGCGCCAATCAAGGTAGCAAAGCTAAAGGCGTTACTGGAGTGGTTATGGCAGAGGGAGCGCCTATCCAAGGAGCCACCATTCGTGTAAAAGGAAGCTATAAGCAGGTAAAAACAGATGCAGACGGAAAGTTCGAGATCGATGCGCTTTCTGGCGATGTTTTACAAGTGGATTATTTGACAACTTTCCCCAAAGAGGTAAGCGCTCAGCCAAATATGAATATTGCATTGACGGTAGATGGCGAACTGCTAGAGCAAGTGACCTTAAAGTCAGAGAAAAGAGAGTTCCTCTCAGACAGAAACATTGAAACCGCTTATGGGAAGAAGAAATTCGATCGTCTTGGGTATCGCGCAGCGCAGATCACTTACGATGAGATCTCCGATGGGGCATTGACCTTTGAACAAGCCTTGTTAAGATTACCTACCATTGGCGTAGTGAATCCTACCTCTATAAACTTGAGCAATGGACGCGCTATTGTTATCGATGATGTGGTTTACGGACCTGACCAAGTTGGGCCGGGTGGGTTAAATGGATTGCTCGATATAAATAATGTATACAGTATGACAGTTATTCCTGGAATAGTTGGTTCAACGCGTTATGGTACCTTAGGTAGAAATGGTGTAATTATTATTCGCACCAAGACCTATGCTGCCGCCCAAGGAGATTATAAACCAGAGGCCAAACAAGAAACGGCACTAGTTACTGGGAATAATTACAACCAATCTTTAGTGATGATCGATGATCTCCCAAAGAGTGATTATATCGCAAGGTTGAATCAGGCTAACTCTTTTGAAGCCGCAAAGTCGATCTACGATCAGCAGCGTTCTCTGGCAAATTCTGCCGCTTATGGCATAGACTTCTTTGTCAATGCTTCTGAATACTTCGAGAAGTGGGATATGGAATTTGCTGCGGAGGTGGCACGAGAGATGTTGAATATCGCACCAAAGAACGACAAGGCGCTAAAAACCTTAGCTTACCGTTTGGAGGATATGGGCGATCTGGAAGGTGCTAAAGCAGCCTATCAGCGCTTAGCCCTGTTAAATCCAAGTGATGCGCAGAGTTTTAGAGACCTGGCCTATATCTACAAAGAAACCGGCGAGTATACCAAAGCCTTTGCGCTTTACAAGCGAATCTTGGCCAATCAGACCGATGGTGTTGACTTTAGCGGAATCCAAGGGGTGGCAGAGGCCGAATTGCGTCAGCTTTTGGCTAACCATAAAGACAAGGTATATTACAAAGACCTGCCAAACTCTTTATTGCAAACCGATTGGAAGCGCGATATCCGAATTGTGTTCGAATGGAACGATCCGGCGGCTGAATTTGATATTCAGTTCGTAGATCCGACAAAAAAATACTTCACCTACAAGCATACGCGTTTTGACAATCTGGATCAGATGGAAGACGAGTATACCAAAGGATACTCGATAGAACAGTTCGAGATAGACGACAGTGTAAGCGGAAACTGGCTTATCAATATTGAATCTCTAGCAGGAGATGCCAGTATTAATCCGGTGTATTTAAAATACACAGTCTACACCAACTATGGCAAGAGTAATGAGACTAAGGAGACCGGAATCGTTAACCTTTCAGACCTCAAGCAAAAAGTGACCCTTAAGCAGTTGCGCTACTAGGCCGCGACTAAGCAGAGTTTTACAGCATTGACTCCCGAGGGAGTCTGGGTTTACAAGCCGGGAATCACCTACGTTCCCGGCCTGTCACCTACCACTTTAAAAACTAAAAACTATGAAGAAGGTCATTACTATTTTCCTTGCTTTATTAAGCATTCCCATGTGGGCACAGATGAACGTTATCTATGTTGATGCCTATGTGTTGGATGGTCAATCACAGCAGCCAGTAGAATTTGTGAATCTCAATATTCTAAACCGAAATTACGGTACCGTCACCCAAGCAGATGGGAGTTTTAAACTTCAGATCATTGAAGAACAGATCGGCTTGCAAGATCAGATAGAGATCTCGGCGATTGGCTACGCTTCTAAGACCATGAGTATGGAGCGCTTTTACAATCTATTAGAAGCCAACAACATACTGTATCTGAATCCTTATAACCAAACCATCAGCAATGAAACCTTGAAACAACCAGATGCAAAAGCAAAAGGTGTTAGTGGTATTGTAATGACAGAAGGCCAGCCCGTTCAAGGCGCGGTGGTTCGAGTAAAAGGAAGTTATAATGAAGTGAAAACAGACTATCTGGGTCGATTTACCATAGATGCTTTACCCGGCGATGTATTGCGTGTAGATTATCTAACCACTTATCCAAAAGAGTTGGTAGCGGGAAATTCTAGTCTTGAGATCAATTTGGAGACCGATGGAGAATTGTTGGAAGAGGTAGAACTTCGGGCTAAAAAAGAGCGTAAAGAGCGTATAGGGTCTAGAAGCATTAACACATCAATCGGAACCAAAGATTTCGATGCCTTAGGTTATTCTGCTTGGCAGATCACAGAGGAGCAAATTTTGCCGGCCTACACCAATATTGGACAAGTGCTCATCAAAATGCCAGGTGTATTTGTATACGATATGTGGGGGCCAAATCCGGCTTATGGCTTTAACCGCTCTATTGCTACTTCAATTACTGGGAGTTCCTTGCCTATTATTGTGATCGATGAGGTCATTTACGAACAAGGACCAAATCAGGTGCCGCCTATAGATGTGCAAAACATTTATAGCATTACCACCATACCAAGTGTTATTGGAGGGGTTCGTTATGGAACTTTAGGCAGAAATGGAGTGATCCGCATAGAGACCAAAACCTATGCGGCTGCATTGGGCAAGTATGAGGAGCGCACTAAAAAACGTTTAGAAAACCTCAAAGCAAAGAACAACGATTACACAGAAGGTATTTTGGTAGCAGAAGACATTACCAAAAGCGAGTATATGAATCAGCTCAATGCGGCAACATCATTTGATGAGGCCAAGGCTATTTACAAGCAACAAAGTGCTTTGGCTAATGCTTACGGTGTGGAGTATTATCTGAATGCCTCCAAATATTTTGAGGCTTGGGATGTCGATTTTGCTGCACAAATAGCTCAGCAGATCTTAAACGAGGCTCTAAACAACCCTAAAGCTTTAAAGAGTCTTGGGTATCGCCTGCAAGAGTTAGGACAAATCCATGAGGCCAAAAGTGTATTCCAACGCATTGCAATACTAACACCAAACGACGCGCAAAGCTATAGAGATCTGGCTTATATGTATAAGGAAACAGGTGAGTTTCAGAAGGCTTTTGAACTTTACAAGTTTATTTTGGACAACGATTATCCGGCGCTAGATTTCTCTGGAATCCAGGCCATTGCAGAAGCCGAAATGCGACAGCTTTTGGCCAACTACAAAGACAAGGTGGACTATAAGACCTTGCCGAATAGGTTGCTTAACGTGGGCTATAAAAAAGACATTAGAATTGTCTTTGAATGGAACGATCCGGCTGCGGAATTTGACCTACAGTTCGTAAGTCCGGATGGGAAATTCTTTACCCACAAGCAAACGCGTTTTGACAATTTAGAAGCTATGAAGCTGGCTTATAGAGGCGGTTATGCCATTCAACAATTCGAGATAGACGATGCAGAAGCAGGCCAGTGGCTCATCAATTTAGAGTCGCTTAATCCGCAGGCATCTATCAATCCGACCTATTTGAAATACACCATCTATAGAAATTACGCTACGCCAGAAGAGATCAAAGAGGTTAGAACTATTAATCTGTCAGATCTGGACAAAAAGATCACCTTGGAGCAACTGACCAATTAGATCAGCGCTTACCTTCCCATTCTGCATAGAACTGGGATAAGAAGTTTTCCATAAATTCATGCCGACCGGCTGCCATTTGGCGGCCGGTTTTGGTATGCATAAGGTCTTTTAGCAACAACAGCTTTTCGTAGAAGTGATTTATGGTCGGAGCCGCACTTTTTTTATACTCTTCTTTACTCATATTGAGTTTAGGAGTGATCTGCGGATCGTAAAGGGCTCGGTTCTTAAAACCTCCATAATTGAATGCGCGTGCTATACCAATGGCTCCTATAGCATCTAAGCGGTCGGCATCACGTACCACATGTAGCTCTAAAGAATCATAAGTATTCTCCTCTAGGGAATTTTTAAAGGACATGTGCTTAATAATATTAACCACTGCATCTATCGCTGCGGAGTCTAACTTTTGATTCAACAAGAATTCTTCTGCCTTTTTAGGCCCTATGGATTCGTCTCCATCGTGGAATTTAGAATCGGCGATATCGTGTAAAAGTGCCGCAAGAGCCACCGTTTGCAGATCGGCTTTTTCTTGTTCGGCTATGGCGAGGGCCGTTTTGTAGACACGCTGGGTGTGAAACCAGTCGTGACCACCTTCTGCGCCAAGAAGCTCTGCCTTTACAAATGCAATGGTTTTGGTAATTAGTGCATCATTTAAGGGCATGGTGAACTGTTTTTTCTAGCTGAGTTATTAGTGCTTGTCTGTCGGAAATTGTTTCTAAAACGATGGGTTCGTGAACCGAAAAGGAAAGCTTGTTGCCTAAGCCTAAAGGGAACGAGCCGTAACGCCACAGCTTCCAGGAGTTGTTTATAGTCACCGGGACTATAAGAGCAGATGGAATGGTATCGAACAAGGTAAGCAGTCCCTTTGCTTGGAACGGTTTGGGTTGGCCATTTCTGCTGCGTGTGCCTTCTGGGAAGATCACCGCGGCGCGCTTGTTGGTCTCTATATATTCACCAAATTGAGCGATGGCCGCAACTGCTTGGGCCGCATTTTTTCTATCTATCAGTACGCTGCCTCCATGTCTTAGATTAAACGATACCGATGGTATTCCTTTTCCTAAAGATTTTTTGCTGATAAACTTGACATGATTCTTTCTGAAATGCCAAATCAGCGGAGGAATGTCGTACAAGCTTTGGTGATTACAAACCAAGATCAAGGGCCTGTCTGTACCTATTTTGTCTTTATAAGGATTTTTAAAGCTGTAGCGCGTACCGAGTATGGCTGTTCCCGCCATGATCCAAAATTGGAGCCAATCTACTGTGACTTTGTGGGCGCCATAACCAAAAACACGTAGCGCTATCCATTGGATCGGATGAAAGATCACCAAGGTCAGCCCAAAGACCAAGTAATAAATGGCAGATATAGGATAGGAAATGAGTTTGGCCATGGCTCAAAATTAGGCATAAAAAAACCACGTTTTAAAACGTGGTCTTATTTTTTCTGTGGGCCGCCTAACAGTATTCGTTAAAGGCGTCCATTAGATTCTCCGCTATCATACCTGCAGGACGACCTTCAATGTGGTGACGCTCTAGCATATGTACTAATTCTCCGTCTTTAAAAAGACCCATAGAAGGGGAGCTTGGTGGAAACGGGATCATGCGCTCGCGAACAGCGTTCACGGCTTCCGTGTCCACTCCTGCAAACACAGTTACCAAATGGTCTGGAGTCTTCTCATTGTTCAAGGCGTGTTTCGCTCCTGGACGTGCATTTGCAGCTGCGCATCCGCATACCGAATTAACCACCACTAGGGTAGTTCCTTCTTTGCTTAGCGCTTGCTGAACTTCATCAGCGGTATATAATTCAGAAAAGCCTGCGACAGTCAAATCGTCGCGCATGGGCTGTACTAATTCTGCTGGATACATAATTTTTCTTGTTTTTGTGTAACAATTTGAGTGTAAAGATAACCAATTTTGTACTAGTATATGCGAACAGAGCAGCCCGCACAAGCAGTGAATTGGTTATCTTTAGTCGCAATTTTAATCCTTATTATACACCACTATGTTTCGATGGGCTGGAGCCTTATTAGGATGGGTTGTTGGCGGCCGTTTCTTTGGAGCTGTAATAGGCTTTATCATTGGTAGTTTTATCGATGAGATCAACAAAGGAGGATCCAAAAAACAACCGTACAAACGAGTATTTAATCAACCAAAGGGAGATTGGGTAACTCCTGCGGATTTTGAGCTGAATCTATTGTCTTTGGCCTCCTTGGTTATCCGAGCAGATGGCCGCGTTAAAGACGATGAGCTCAATTATGTTAGGCAGTACTTTGTGCAGGCCTACGGTAAAGATCGAGCCAACGCCGCGTTTAAGGTGTTCAACGATGTGATCAAGAACAGAGCTATCTCCGCAGAGAATATCTGTAAGCTCATGCGTCAGAAAACACGCTATGAATCACGTTTACAGATCCTTCACTTTTTATTTAGCGTGGCCAATGCCGATGGAGCCGTAGACAAGGCAGAAGTTGATGAGATTGGCCGTATTGCGCGTTATCTGGCTATAAGTCAGGCAGATTTTGAAAGCGTAAAAGCCATGTTCTTAAAATCTGCAGATAGCGCTTACAAGATCTTGGAGATCGAAAAGACGGCTTCGGATTCAGAGATCAAAAAGGCATACCGAACCATGGCTAAGAAATATCATCCAGATAAGGTGCAGCATATGGACGAGGCCTACAAGCAAGGCGCCGAAGAGAAATTCCGTAAAGTGCAAGAAGCCTACGAACAATTGCAACAAGAACGCGGATTCTAATAAAAAAGCCCGATCACTTTACCGATCGGGCTTAATTCTAAGATCAATTAATCGTTTATCTTCTGCGTACAGGTCCGTTATCAGAGGTTGGACAACCTGAAATACAGAAATCAGTGGCCATGGCCCAGTTAGAGCCACCAATGGCCTCTCCCTCTGTCCAAGCGGTCTCTGTAGCTACGGTGTTACCATTGGTATCTACTTTAGATACAACTGAATGTGCTGCTAGGGTGAAGCAATTTGGAACTGCGTTCTTAGGAATAGTGTACACTACTTCATTGGTGTTGGTATAATGAACGGCGCTGTAAGGAAAGTGGCCAATGCGGGGGTTGCCACCACCATTTACAGGGATTTCTTCGCGATTTCCAATGAACATGTGGGTCTCCTCAATGATCCAATCAGAAATAGTTCTGTAAGTAATGTAAAGGTTGTCTGCATCTGCTAGGATGAATAGTTTACCTGCAATGGTATGCTGTCCGGCCATGATGTAGGTTATGGAACAGATCTCTGCGGATCCGGATCCGGTTGCCGTGCCAGCAGTCAGGATAGACTTAGAGGTTACCTCAAATTGTACTTGATCTGTTAGTGTCAGATCGTCGTTTACAGTTTCTGTGGAACAGCTGCTAGTTAAAACTGCTATCATTGCCCCAATAAAGAATAGCTTTTTCATGTTGTTGTTAATTAATCTGGGACGAATATAGGAGGTTGATTTTTACCTGTAAGAAAAAACCGACACTTTGCAGGAATATTCGTTCAAATACAATTTTTTGCCTGTAGACTAGTCTTTTATGAAGCTGTATAGTATACATAATAAAAAACCTGCCAGGAAAACTGGCAGGTCATGCAATATCATTACGTCTTATTTATTAACGAGTCGGATTGTCTGCAGGGCCATCGTTATTTTCGGTACAGCCGTCTAAGCAAAAATCAGAATACATTGCCCAGCTGTTACCGTCAAAAGAGGTGCCATTACCCCAAGCAGTTTCTGATTGGATCACGTTTCCGGCATCATTTAGCAAGCTAACTTCGGCATGCGCGGCTACACAAAAGCACTGCTCAAAGAATTCGATGTCTAGCGCATAAGTCACTTCGTCCACGCTTGCACTGTGCGAGGTGGCGTGGTCAAATACTCCAATTTTAGGATTTCCAGCTCTGTTTTGTGGAATGTCTTCACAAACACCAGCAAATAAATGTGTCGCATCAATTACCCAGCCGTCATACGTTCTGTAGGTAATGTAAACTGTAGATTCATCCGCAGTAACCAAGATCTCTCCCGCTACATAATTTTGACCTGCTATAAGCTCCGTAGCAGCACAGGTTACAACTTCATCTTTTCCATCAATATCATCTGTGGTACGCTCAGTAATTGTGAATTGTACATCCGGACTGTTCTCGTAGGTATCATTCGCATCATTACTACAACTTGCCATTACAAGAACAAAAGCAAAAACCAATAGTGAGTAGATTTTTTTCATGGTCTAAAATTTAGGGTTAGATGTCAAATGTAATAAATAATCGATTAAATGTAATAAATAATCGATAAAAAGCAATTTTTTATGTTAAATCATAAGAAACAACTTATTGACAGCATGAATTTGTTAATAGTTTATCAAATTATTTAGGCTTGTCTAAAAATAAATTTACCTTTGCATAAAGTTAAATATAGTACATGTATAGTCTTTCAGAAGAAAACTATTTAAAGGCAATTTATCACTTGGAGCAGGGAGCGGCTAGCGAGGTAAGCACTAACGCCATTGCAGACCGCATGCAGACCAAGGCGTCCTCTGTGACAGATATGATCAAGAAACTTGCAGACAAGCAGCTGCTCACTTATATTAAGTATAAAGGAGTTAGTTTAACCGAGTCTGGTCAAAGGACTGCCTTGCGTATCATTAGAAAGCATCGCCTTTGGGAAGTATTCTTGGTCGAGAAGTTAAACTTCAAATGGCATCAGGTACACGATCTGGCAGAACAATTAGAACATATTCAATCCGCAGAGCTGGTTGATCGTCTAGACCACTTTCTTGGACATCCGCAGTACGATCCACATGGAGATCCTATTCCAGATGCCAATGGTAATATCACCACCAGACAAAAGAAATTGTTGGGGCAATTAGATGCCGGGCAGTGCGCTGTGTGTATTGGTGTAAAATCTGCTTCGGATGACTTCTTGAAATACCTCAGTAAGAATAACATCGGAATCGGAACTCAACTAGAAGTTCAAAAAACAGAAGACTTTACAGGGGCTCTCACCGTTGTTGTAGACAAGGCTCCACTTTTTCTAACCAAAGAAATAGCAAACAGTATTTACGTAACCCTTACCGCATAATGAATTTTAAAAACGCTTTAATAACGATCTCAATATTAATGCTTGGCAGCTACGCTTATGCCCAGCAAGATAACGGCCCTGGCCCCTTAATTACAGACAGGCCAGACGCTACCGAAGCTCCAAACACCGTTGGAGCTGGATTTCTCCAATTCGAGACTGGGGCATTCTTTACCAGAGAAGAAGCTAATGGTTTACAAACCGAGTCCACCACTTTCAACACCATGTTGGTTCGATATGGGATATTTGACAATTTTGAACTACGCCTCGGATGGAATTTCACGGAGACCCGTTTCGAATTCAATGGGATGGAAGTCCCCGGCGTTCTGAGTGGCTTAGACCCTCTGCTACTGGGAGCTAAAGTTGCCATTACAGAAGAGCGAGGTCTAATTCCGAATATTGGACTTATTGGCCATGTCTTTTTGCCTTTCACAGCGGGTAGGGATTACAAACCCGAATATACTGGAGTAGATTTTCGATTTTCCTTTGCACACACCTTGAGTGAGCGTTCGAGTTTGTCTTACAATCTCGGAGCCCAATGGGGAGGAGACAGTCCAGAGGCGGAATACATTTATACCTTGGCGTATGGATATGCGATCACCGATGCCTTTGGCTGTTATGTAGAACTCTACGGAGAGTTGCCAGAAGATAGCGGGCCTAATCATTTATGGGATGCCGGTTTTACCTATCTGGTAAATGACGATTTACAACTAGACGCCACTATTGGGAGCGGAATCCGCTCTGATCAAGAATTATTGTTAAGTGCTGGCCTGAGTTACCGTATTGATACACGAAATAGCAATTAGATGAGAAACAGTCTTATATTTTTCGGATTTCTACTGATCTTGGTTGGATGCAAACCATCAGTAGATAAGAATTCAAAACCTAATGTGGTTGCCACCACAACCATGATAAGTGATCTGGCCAGACAGATCGGTAAAGATTCTATTGATGTACAAGGCCTAATGGGTAGTGGAGTAGACCCACACCTTTATAAAGCCAGTGAGGGTGATGTATCTAAGCTCTTTAATGCCGATCTTATTGTATACAACGGCTTGCATTTAGAAGGGAAGATGGGAGAGATATTTGAAAAGATGCGGTCGCAGAATATTCAGACCGTTGCTTTAGCAGAGACACTAGATCCTTTAGTACTTATGGGGTCTGAGTACTTTGCTTCTAACTACGACCCTCATGTTTGGTTCAACATCACTTTTTGGAAGCGCATGGCAGGAGCACTGAAAGACGAGTTGATTGCTTTAGATCCTGAAAGTGCTGACTATTATAAATCCAATTACGAGGCCTATATAGAGGATTTAAACAATCTTGAGACCATAGTAGAGCAAATTATTGGTAGTCTGCCAGAAGATAAAAGATATTTGGTTACGGCTCACGACGCCTTCAACTATTTTGGACGCGCCTACGGCTTTGAAGTAGTCGGATTGCAAGGTCTTAGTACCGCCACCGAAGCTGGTGTGCAAGACGTGCAACGCCTAGCAGATTTTATCATTGAAAAAAAGATCAAGGCCATTTTTGTAGAAAGCTCTGTACCTAAACGCACCATAGAAGCGCTGCAGGCTGCGGTTCGGGCTAAGGATTTTGAAGTGAGCATAGGTGGAACCCTTTATTCTGATGCATTAGGCTCCGCAGGAACCGATGAGGGGGAATATATCGGAATGTTCCTTTCCAACGTAAACACCATAGTAAACGCGCTTAAATGATGGAAAAGATAGCGGTAAGTGTAGACGATTTAACCGTAGCCTACAACTACAAACCAGTCTTATGGGATATAGATCTGGCCATACCAGAAGGCGTGCTAATGGCGATAGTTGGCCCAAACGGAGCGGGAAAATCAACGCTTATTAAGGCCATACTCGGAATAATCGACCCCATTGCCGGAAGTGTGGGTATTTATGGAAAACCTTATGAGCAACAGCGACAATTGGTGGCCTATGTTCCTCAAAAGGGCAGTGTAGATTGGGACTTTCCTACCACTGCTCTAGATGTGGTTATGATGGGAACCTACGGCAGCTTGGGTTGGATAAAAAGACCGGGTAAAGCTCAGAAAAAAGCGGCATTAGAAGCGCTTGAAAAAGTGGGGATGCTGCCTTTTAAGAACAGACAGATCTCGCAACTCTCCGGAGGGCAACAACAGCGTATTTTCCTAGCCAGGGCATTGGTGCAGAACGCCTCGATATATTTTATGGACGAGCCTTTCCAAGGAGTAGATGCCACAACGGAGAAGGCTATTGTCAATATTTTAAAGGAACTCAGAAAGACTGGGAAAACGGTGATCGTTGTTCATCACGATTTGCAAACGGTCCCGGAATATTTTGACTGGGTTACTTTTTTGAATGTCAAAAAGATTGCCACTGGTCCGGTCTCCACAATTTTCAATGACGACAACTTGACCAAGACTTACGGAATCAATTATAAAGTGAGTTTACAACAATGAGTTTAGGCGAGTATTTCGAATTGCTTTTTACGGACTACACCTTGGGTGTGATCACTTTGGGCACCGCTGTTTTAGGGGCAGTTACCGGAATGCTCGGTAGTTTTGCTGTACTTAGAAAGCAAAGTCTTTTGGGCGATGCGATCTCTCACGCAGCCCTACCTGGAATCGCCTTGGCATTCTTGTTTACAGGAGCCAAAGACAGCAATGTATTGCTTATAGGTGCCTTGATAAGTGGTTTGTTAGGAGCTTTTTGGATCCGCGGAATGATTAAGAATACACATTTAAAATCCGACACAGCCTTAGGTTTGGTGCTTTCGCTCTTCTTTGGATTTGGGATGCTACTGCTTACTTATATTCAGAAGTTACCCAATGCTAATCAGGCGGGGCTAGATAAGTATCTCTTTGGTCAGGCTGCCACCTTGGTAGCCAAAGATGTCTGGATCATGGTGGCCATAACGGCAGTTTCACTCTTTATTCTTTTGCTTTTTTGGAAGGAATTCAAGTTGCTGCTCTTTGATGCAGATTACACCAAGACCTTAGGGTTCAATACCCGCATTATCGACACTTTGATCACCTTTTTTATAGTGATCGCCATAGTTATCGGATTACAGACGGTGGGCGTTGTGCTAATGAGTGCTATGCTTCTGGCGCCGGCTGCTGCGGCGAGGCAATGGACCAATAAACTCAGTGTCATGATAGCGCTAGCGGCTTTCTTCGGAGCTTTTTCAGGGGTGTTTGGCACGGCCATATCTGCAACACAAAGCAATCTGTCAACAGGTCCGGTTATTGTATTGGTGGCTGCTTTTTTTGTGCTGATCTCCTTTGTTTTTTCACCCGGCCGTGGTTTGCTTTTTAGAGAGATCCGTTTCCAGAAGAACCGCAGGGAACTCGAACTCAAAAAGACCTTGCAATTCATGTATTCTATTGCTAAAAACCACGAAGATATCTCGCATCCGCATGCGGTGAAAATTCTAAACAACTTTCAAGGTTTTACTAGAAAGACGCTCCAGCAGATGGTAGACAAAAAATGGGTAACCCTAGACGGAACCATGTGGTCTATGACCTCCTTGGGATACGAAGAAGCAGAAAATCTTTACAGTCAAACATGAGTACACCACAAATAGAAATACAACTCATTGCAGCAGTGGTAGCTGTAGCCTGTGCCATTCCAGGAGTGTTTTTGGTCTTGCGCAAAATGGCCTTAATTAGTGATGCGATCTCGCATTCTATATTGCCGGGGATTGTATTGGGATTCTTTCTAACTCACGATTTGAATTCTCCTTGGTTGATCTTATTGGCAGCCCTTACGGGAGTCATTACTGTGGTCTTGGTGGAGTTAATCCAAAAGACAGGCTTGGTCAAAGAGGACACAGCCATCGGGCTAGTGTTTCCAGCACTCTTCAGTATAGGCGTGCTCATGATCTCTAGAAACGCCAACGATGTCCATATGGACGTAGATGCGGTCTTATTGGGCGAGTTGGCCTTTGCTCCGTTTGATCGATTAGTTGTTGGCGGAGCCGATCTTGGTCCGAAATCCTTATGGGTCATGGGAATCATACTTCTGATCACCTTACTACTGTTGTGGGCCTTTTTTAAAGAACTCAAGGTGAGTACTTTCGATGCTGGTCTTTCTGCGGCACTAGGATTTTCTCCTGTTGTCTTGCATTACGGACTGATGTCTGTGTCTTCTATCACCGTTGTGGGCGCCTTTGACGCAGTGGGAGCTATACTCGTGGTCGCCTTAATGATCGCACCTGCTGCAACGGCTTACTTGCTTACCCACGATTTAAAACGAATGCTTTGGTTGTCTGTCGGATTCGGCATAGCCTCGGCAATAGGAGGCTACTGGCTTGCCCATTTACTCGATGCCTCCATTGCAGGTTCTATAACTGCAGTACTTGGGTTGATCTTTTTGATAGTCTATTGCTTTGCACCCAACAAAGGAATCATTGCCGTGCTTTACCGTAAACGTCAGCAGCGAATAGAAGTGTCTTTACTTACTTTTCTATTACACCTCAATAATCATAAGGAGGAGTCAGAACGCCATATCAATCACTTGAATGAACATATCAATTGGCAACGAGTGCGCTCCGAAGCCGTTGTAAAACTTGCCTTAGAGAACAATATGATCACTGTAAAGGATCAGCTGGTATCTCTTACAGATAAAGGTAGAGCGTTCACAGATCTGGCCTTGGAGTATATTATCACGAATAAGGACGAGCATATCGAGCACCTTAAAAAAGACTTCTTTCTGTTTAGAGGGTAGCAATTTGGCACGATTTTTTAGTACACTTGTGTATGAGATCGATTCTTACTTTATTACTCCTGTTAAGTACAGGCTTGACTATGGCTCAAGATGAAACTTTAGAGAAACTTCAACTTAAAGTTGGAGAAACGGCCAGCACACTGGACATGCAATTGCAGTTCACTGCAGTGGTTATGGATTCTCGTTGCCCAAGTGATGCCCAATGTGTCATGGCAGGCTGGGCAGATGTTGAGGTTTTATTAATTACTGCGGATGGAGAAAAGCAAGCCTTAAAGGGGCGCATTAACGCAAGTGAGCAGCACATGATCCATCCAATAGTTATGGAAAGAGCCGATGGTGTGAGAATTGTTGTTGGAAAGCTTACGCCTTATCCCTTATCAACAGTGCAGTTTGCCGACAGAGAATACTGCTTAGAACTTTGGGTTTACGAAGATCAGTGACAGCCGCAATCTTTATTGCCGCATTTGGTCTTACCGCCGTCTAAGGTACCCACAGTCGGTTTGCGTCTGGATTCAAAAATAGGGTTCCACACAAATTTTTTGAGCAGATAACCTACCGCGATCGCAAAGACTACAAAGACAAGAATTTTCTGGATCATCTTATTTGAGGATTTGATAGGTTATTAATGCTACAATATACGCTATTGCCGACATTGTTAGTAATTGCCACATGGGCCACTTCCAGGAATTGGTCTCCTTCTTTACAATGGCTAATGTACTCATACATTGCATAGCAAAGGCGTAAAAGAGCAGCAGTGAAATACCACTGGCAAAATTGAATAGCGGTGTTCCAAGCACCGGGTTAACCTCTGCAGCCATTCTGTTTTTAATGGTCTCTTCTTCCTCACTACCCACACTGTAAATGGTAGCCAAAGTACCTACAAAGACCTCACGTGCTGCAAAACTGCTTAAGATCGCTATCCCGATCTTCCAGTCGTAACCCAGTGGCTGCACGGCAGGTTCTATGCCTTTTCCGAGAATTCCGATATATGAATGCTCCAGTTTAAAGGAGGCGATCTGAGCGTCGAGTTCCTCTTCGGAAAGACCATTATTTATATTTTCTTGCTTAACGATTTGCTCTGCTTTGTTGAAATCTCCAGGGCCATAAGAAGCCAACACCCAAAGAATTACAGAGATCGCCATAATGATCTTCCCTGCGCCGACTACGAAAGACTTGGTCTTTTCTACAACAGTCAAAGCCACATTCTTAAACAAGGGAACTTTGTAGTTGGGCATTTCAATGACAAAAAAACTTTTGGATCGGATCTTTAGAAAACGATCTAAAAGCCAGGCAGAAATGATAGCCGCGGCAAATCCTAAGAGATACAAGAACATTAAAGTAAGCCCCTGAAGGCTAAAGATTCCCAAAACACGCTGCTCTGGAATAACCAATGAAATGATAATCAGATACACGGGCAGGCGCGCCGAACAGGTTGTAAAAGGGGTTACCAAAATGGTGATCAGGCGTTCTTTCCAGTTCTCTATGTTTCGGGTTGCCATAATTGCCGGAATGGCGCAAGCAGTACCAGAAACTAAAGGAACAACACTCTTTCCGCTAAGGCCGAATCGGCGCATACTGCGGTCCATTAAGAATACAACACGACTCATATAGCCGCTCTCTTCTAGTATGGCGATAAAGAAGAACAAAAAGGCGATCTGCGGAATAAAGATCACAATTCCACCGAGCCCGGGAATTATTCCTTCCGCCAATAAATTGGTAAAATCTCCGGCTGGCATAGCGGCTTTGATCCATTCGCTAAGGGAGCTAAAGGTTGTATCTATGAGATCCATCGGATAGCCAGACCAATCAAAGATCGCTTGAAAAATCAAGGCGAGTATGCTAAAAAAGATCACATAACCCCATACTTTGTGGGTAAGGACGCGGTCAAAACGACTGCGCAAGTCCTTGGCATTGGCCGTATCGACAACCAAGGTTTCTTTTAGCGTTTCGTTGATGAACTGATAGCGCTTAATGGTCTCCTTTTGCTGCAGTCGCTTTAAGTTGCTTTTAGATTCGGTCTGAAAGGTTGCTATAAGATCGGCCGTATTACGTTCTACCTTTCCAAAGTTCACATCTTGGGTAATCACCAACCACAGCTTGTATAGCTCTTGATTTGGGAAAGCTTTTTTAAGACGATCAAAATACTCCGGCGCAATCACTGAGGCGTTCATACACGGTTCTGTAGAGACCTGTCTGTAATTGGCAATCAGCTCTTTGAGTTCGTCAAAACCTTGGTTCTTGCGCGAGCTGATCAGTGCGATCTTGGTTTTGAGCTTTTCTTCCAGCTTCTCGAGATCTACTGTTATGGCTTTGCGCTTCATACGGTCTGCCATATTTATAGCCAATATTGTCGGAATCCCCAAGTCTTTGATCTGCGTAAAAAGTAGCAGGTTGCGCTTTAGATTCTCTACATCGGCAACCACCACCGCGACATCTGGAAAATCTTTGTCGTTCTTGTTGAGCAGCAGTTCAATGACTACGTTCTCATCTAAAGAGGAAGCATTAAGGCTGTAAGTGCCGGGTAGATCTAGTATATGCGCCTTGACGCCTCGCGGCAGCTTGCAGATACCTTGTTTTTTTTCTACAGTGATCCCCGGATAGTTTCCTACCTTTTGGTTGAGTCCCGTAAGTTGATTGAAAACAGAGGTCTTCCCCGTGTTGGGGTTTCCAATGAGCGCAACATTGAATTGTTTGGCCATTAGCTCAGCAGTTCGATTTCTATTTGCAGGGCGGTTTCTCTGCGGATGGCCAGATGACTCCCGTTGATATTGAGGTAAAGTGGATCACTAAATGGCGCGAGCTGAACCAATTCTACCTCCATGCCAGGTAAACAACCCATTTCTAACAATTTAAGCGGCACAGTTTCTATGGGAAAATCCTTGATTATTCCCTTTTCCCCGCGATTTAAATTGGCTATGGTAGGCATTGCGCTTATTTAGACTGATTTTAAACAACAAAAATAGCACTTCTGCATAAGTTCCGAAAGCAAAAGGGGTTTTTTCTAGTATTCGGCTTTGAGAATGGCGATATCCTGAAGCAAGCGCTCTATATCATCTGGTGCAGTACCGTCATAATAACCGCGAATGCGCTTTTCTTTATCTACAAGCACAAAGTTTTCGGTATGGATCATACCGTACTCACCAACAGCATCTTTTTTGGCAGCGAAATAAGCTTTGCGAGCCAGATCGTATATTTGTTCCCGATCTCCGGTGACCAGATTCCACACCGAATCGTTCACACCTTTTTCTAAGGCGTATTTTTTAAGCTGAGGCACCGAATCGATCTCTGGAGTAACCGAATGTGATAGCAACTTGACCATAGGATCGCCTTGCAATTCTCGCTGTATTTGTGTCATATGCTCGGTCATTACCGGACAGATAGTAACACAGGTGGTAAAGAAGAAATCGGCAACGTAGATCTTGTCCTGGTAATCGGCCTGACTAATAGTATCTCCGTTCTGATTCAAAAGTGAGAAGTCTGGTATGCTGTGGTATTTTTTTACGAATTGCATACTGGGGTCCACCAGTTCTTCACTCACGCTCACAGGTTCAATTATTGGGAGTTTGTCCTGAGGTTTTAAAGCGCGGTACATCAATGCTATGATAAGAGCAGATAACACTAACATTACCAATCCGAAGAACTTGTATTTGGCAAAGAAATCGAGCATGATAAGACTGCTTTTTGCAAAGGTACGATGACCCGGGAAGACCCCACAATTCCCAGAGAAGTTTTTAAAGATTTTAACGCCACCCCTGCAATTGAAAGCTCCCAATGATAAAAATGCGTTAAAAATTAACGGACAAGGCCTATAGCAAGTCCGCAGCATTTTCTAAAGCCATACGAATAAGTTACTTTTGTCCTCTAATTTTTATGCTATGAGCGAATTTTGGGTCAAAGCCGCACAGCTCCTTTTGAGTTTGTCCATTCTAATTGTACTACACGAGCTGGGGCACTTTATACCTGCCAAACTATTTAAAACCCGAGTAGAGAAATTCTACTTGTTCTTCGATATAAAATATTCCTTGTTCAAAAAGAAGATCGGCGAGACCGTTTACGGGATCGGGTGGCTGCCTCTTGGCGGATATGTAAAGATCTCCGGGATGATAGACGAATCCATGGACAAAGAACAAATGGCACAACCTCCGCAGCCATGGGAATTCAGATCTAAACCCGCCTGGCAACGTCTTATTATTATGGTCGGTGGTGTAACAGTGAATATTATTGTTGGAGTTCTTATTTACATCGGGATCTTTTATGTCAATGGAGAGCGCATTATTACACCAGAACTTGCCCCCAGAGGTTTCTCCGTGGCGCAAAGCTTTAAAGAATTAGGCTTTAAAGATGGCGATGATATCTTGGCCGTGAACGGAGAAGAGTTTAAAGATCTGGGCGATTTGAACCGCTATATCTTTTTAAGAGATGTAGAGAATATCACGGTAGCACACTCCAACGGAGACCAAGAGACCATTAGTTTACCAGATGATATCGGTATGCGCATGTTCAAATCCGGAGACACCAATCCTTTTAACCGTTGGCGCAAACCAGTGATTGATACCGTAATTCCAGGCATGCCTGGAGCCGAGGCCGGTTTGTTAAAAGGAGATGTGGTTCTTGAGGTCGGTGGTGTAATGACCGCTAGCTGGAAAATGGTTCAGGAAAACGTAGCCGCAAATGCAGATAAGCCTATTCTTTTTGCGGTAAATAGAAACGGTCAGAAGGTGGAGATCACTGTAACTCCGAATGAGAAAGGCAAGGCCGGAATAAACAATTACGGTAAGGAATACGACGGTAAATTCGAGGTGATTAAATACAGCTTTTGGGAAAGCCTTAGCGGCGGAACCGTTTTTGGCTATAACATACTGGTAGATTACGTAAAGCAATTCAAATATGTATTTACCAAAGAAGGAGCTACGCAGATCGGTGGTTTTGGGGCTATTGGAAACCTGTTTCCCGGTACTTGGAGCTGGACAGCGTTTTGGTTCAACACCGCACTTATCTCTATCATTTTGGCCTTTATGAACATACTGCCTATTCCTGCTTTAGACGGAGGACATGTTATGTTCTTGCTCTATGAGATAGTCTCTGGCAGAAAGCCTAGCGATAAGTTTATGGAGTACGCGCAGATGATAGGATTCTTCTTATTGATCGCCTTAGTACTCTTTGCAAATGGGAACGATTTATATCGATGGCTATTTGGATAGAAAAAAGTATAATTTGCTTGTAGTGGAATAAAAATAAATTTATATTTGCGTCCGCTTAGCGAAATTCCTCCATAGCTCAGTTGGTTAGAGCACCTGACTGTTAATCAGGGTGTCCTTGGTTCGAGTCCAAGTGGAGGAGCCGAGAAGTAGAAAAAAGCAACCTTCGGGTTGCTTTTTGCACTTCACGGCAGTAAAGTGAACTTGTTCTACTTTACTGCCATTTAAGATTTAACCCACCCTATTGGTTAATAGAGGTGGGTTTTTTTATATCTATATGTTATGATTTTACCATTTTGCGTTTATGTATTACAAAGCGAAAAAGATCTTCTTCTATACCATGGTTTTACAACAAATCTTGAGCAGCGATTAATTGATCACAACAGTGAACGTACGAAAAGTACGTCGTCAAGAATTCCTTTAAAATTAATTTATTGCGAGTTTTTCATAACAAAAACGGATGCCTTAAGAAGAGAAAGATACTTTAAGACATCAACAGGGAAGAAAATGCTAAAATTATTACTTAGAGATACTTTTGAGAAAGTAAATTATCCCAAGCTATAGTCTAAAAGCCGTCAGAAATGATGGCTTTTTCTTTTGGCATAACTTGGACCCTTCCAAGGCCACATCCAGCCCGGCAAGCTGGCCCCTCGGGCAAAATGTCCACTGGACATTTTGTGATCCCTCGGTCAGGTTCGAGTCCAAGTGGAGGAGCAAAAGCTTTACAGAGATGTAGGGCTTTTTTTTTGCCTTGATACATTACCTCAACTTTAGTAAAAAACACGTCAACTGCCTCATTACTGGCAGTAAATAGACAGTTAATTATATACACCGACAAACAATTAAAAATTATTTTTAGATTGTAGTTTAAGTATATAAATTTTAAATAAATTAATCATGACCATAACTCAATCTCAGTTAATGCAGCTGAAAAAAATTTCTAAAGGGTTGCATAAAATGGACTTTTATGAAACGCAAATTAAGGCCATGCTAGTTGTTTTAAAAGGAGATGAAATACCAACCATAGAAAAACTATCCTACCTTTACAAAAATGGTTATATCAACGATTCATGTTTGTGTTATTATTTCATTTCTGAATTATATCCTGAAACTAGTCCAGAGGAATTTGAAGTTGTACTACAGAATTCAATCAGAAATTTGGGATTAAAAGATTTTTTAGTCAATAATTATGATCATGCCCTATCACTTTTTTTACAAGAACTTGACAAGCAGGGGCCAACTGCTTCAAGACTGGAGCGCACTATAAAAGCATGTTTTACAATCTGCGCATATGAGTTTGGAGTTCATAACTTTCGTATCTCTAATAAATTTCACAAAACATTGATTAACCTAAATTCTTTAGAAAATCACTTGCCTTTGAATTTAGAAATGAATGAAAATGATATTGCTGGATTAGATTGGGTTGGAGATTTGGTTTTTAAATCAATTGTGCAATTTGCTGACAATAAAATTGATAAGCTAAGTAAAAGCTATTTTTCTTCAGAAATACATGTAACTTATTTCCCAGATATTTCACTAGACTTATTAGATAACCGTAAAAGACTAAAGGAATTATCATCAATAAATAGTTCTAACCAACCCTCAATTCTGATTTGCTCGTCAGAAGCTAATCTTGAGCATTTTGGTTCACATCATTGGAATACAAATACTATAAACTTTATTGGAAGGCATTGTTTTATTAAAAATTTATATAGGGTAAACGGCTACCCAAGAATTTTGATTTGTTTTTATGGTGTTTCATACAAGAATTTATTCAAAGGGTTTTCAACTAGTTTTTCAGACACCACATTTAAAGTCAATACTGTAGAAGAGGGTGTTCTTTTTGATTTTAGATAAACTAAATCTTCTTATAAACAAGTTAAATTACATCAATAATAATTTAACCTCTGCCATAAAGATCTTTTAAAATTTCCCCGTTACGATCTAATAAAAAACAATCTAAAAATTCTATTTCAGCGAGTTCTGAAACAGCAGGACTGTATGTAACCTTTATAGGGCTTTGCTTGTAGAAGATACTTTTACTTTTTTCTAAACAGTTCCAAAAATTTCCTTCAAGACCTGTGAGATTGAAATCTCGAACTTCTACTCCTACTGTTTTAAATCCAAAATCTTTCTTTTTTGGCATCTCTTCTGCTTCAATTTCATGTTCCCATAATACGTATCCATCAATATCGTGATATAGTCTGCAGACTAGACAAGGCTTATTATCACCAAATCTATCCCAAAAATATTTAACATGGTGTGTGATTTCATTCTCTGCCCAAGTTAGAGGTAAATGATCAAGATCATAAAGTTTAAATTCAGACAAAATCAAGGAGTTTTCATCAAGAATTTTAATATTTATATGTTCTGATTCTTCTGCAAAGGTGAAAGATTTACCACTGCTATCGTCGTATTTTGGTATATCATTTATCCATGGGGCATGACCATGTAACTTAATAAATTCTTGTGCGCTTTGGTAATGGTCCTTATTTAGTGGGTAAACTACTATAGTAAGGTAACTAGGCGCTTCTAATTGTATGGTATATTTCATATATATTTTTAAATAAAAGTTTAGTTTAATGAAACTTAGTTAATAAATATGAAATTTTTCATGAATTTGAAACACGGATAATATTTCAATCCAAAAATTATAAAATTATAAAAGTCAAAAAAAATGACTTTCATTAAAATATTTTTATATATTTGTACCAACAAAAGTAAATTAAACTAATGTTATTATTAATTTTTAATCCTAACAATCCTGATATGCATCAATTTAATGATACATTTATTGATTTGATTAATCAACTCAAGGAGCGGGATATTCCAAAATTCACATTTGTTAAATCTGTTAAATTAAGTGATATATCAAACCTTTCTGTAAGAGAAGCTAAACAATTTATTGAAAATGAAGGTTGTGTAATGTTTGAATTTGAACATCAAATGATAAAACAAGAGAGAGACAATTTGATTCGTTTCTGTAATTCGTTTTATACTCAGCTCAACCAAAAATATTGTATTGATGGAAAAATTAATACAACACTTCAAGAAATGATTTATGAGTTAAATCAATGGGAGATTAGATTAAAAAGAATGTTATGTATTTTAAATCCAAAATTTAATATTACTGATGGCTTCAATAAAACCACAAACAAAAGTTACAGACTTTTAAAAGGATATTGGATAAATGATCAAAACCAAAAAAAGAGAATTTTTAATAAAAATGTAGGAATCTCAGATGGTTCTATTGAGCATCATTTTGAAAGATTCTTTAAGAATAGAGGTTATGATGTAACTATTTACATGAAATTATTAAATGGTTTTATAACTGATTTAGTAATTGAAAAAGATGGATTACAAGAGGCAGTAGAATTTAAACTTAGAAACAAAGAAGAATTTTATAATCAGTTCATGAGCTTGGAAATGTGGTTTAGATATAAAGAGATTTATATGGATTAATTTTTTTTATCTGAATTTAAAAAAAGTCAAATTTTATGACTGAAAAAATAAAAATTTAATATTTAAAACCGATAAGTGTAATGGTATATAATCACACAAAAAATTTATGAAACATTTACCAAAAATAGTGAAAGAAACAGCAACAGACATTGTCCTTGATTTACACAATAATGGATGGTTTATTAATCAAAATATTGCAGACCCAAGATTTGCATTAGAATTCTTGTGTGACAGAATTATGGTAAAGTATTTAGAGTGCTGTTATGATCTTCCTCCTAAACAAGAAATCTTTACAACTAACGAATTTAAGGGGATACAGGACCGTATCATTCAACATAATATTTTAATGCTCATGAAGAATAAAGGATTAGTAGTGCCAGTCGAACAGGGGAATGCGTTTAAATTTTTATTAACCCCTAAAGGAATTAACAACTTGCCTTATTTAATAAACAAAAACATGTTTTATGATGAACAATAAAGACTTCAAAATAGCAAAGCAGTTTGATTCTGATTCCCAGTTGATTGTTGATAGACCGTCACAATGGTTGAATATTGGTTACTTTCTTTTAACTATAGGGCTGACCTTTGTATCAATGGAATTGGCCTTCATATCATTAATCATTCTAATATGGAAATCATTGGTGCTTTATTTCACCAAATGGTCTTATACAACAGATACAATACTGGAAAGAGTGGGAGTATTCAACGTAACCACTGATGAAATACAATTTTTTAGGATAAAAGATTTGAGGTTATACCAACCCCTTTTATATAGGATTGTTGGGATCTCTAGATTAATACTGATTACTTCAGATAAGTTTAAACCAGTCCTAGTTCTTAACGGAATCAGAAATGGCAAAAGAAAAAGAGATATGCTCAAAGCGTTAGCTATCTCATCAAGGCGTGAGATGGGCGTTAGAGAGTTTGATGTTAGATAATTAACGTTAAAAATGGTTTTTGATGATAGGAATAACAATAAGCGTAGTGCTCCTTATAATAATTTTCTTTTTAGAAAGAGAGAATGAGAAGTATTATAACAGTCTTGAAGTAAGGGATTTGTTAATCCCTGCAACATCATTTATTAAGGCTGTGCTCTTAGATCTAGAGAACAGATTTCCATCTCAAAAACCATATTCTTTTGAAGTAAAATATTATCATAATAAATCAGTTATGGGAAGATACTACTTCAACAATAACACTATGGAGATATATTTAACAAAGTCAACCAAACTCATTGAATTAACTGACACAATTGCGCATGAATACTGTCATCATCTTCAAAATCATTCTGGGAAAAAAGTCATTAAATCCGCGCTTAAGCTTTATGAAAGTGAATATGATAACCATCCTTGGGAAGTTGAAGCTAGGGAATTTGCATCGCGTGTAAGTTTAAAGATTTTAAAAAAAATTATAAAATGGTAAATCTAACTAAAGTAGTATTGACAATAATTTTATTGTCCTCAAAAATTTTAAATGCGGATTCACCCTTAACTTCAGTTGAGTTTTGGCGCTCATCATCAAACAAATATGTTTTAAAGATTGGCAATAAAATAGGGAAGCAAAAACTAAACCAGTCCATGTTTAACTTCCTTACTGATCAAAAAACTAGCTCTTTTGATAAGTACTGTTTGGTTAATTCAATGGGTTGGGAATACAATAGTAAAATTCAAAATCATACATTGTTTTTAAAATTCATTTACAAGAAAAATGGAGTTCAAAAAAATCAATTTGATTATGATTACCCCACACCTTTTTTGTTGGAATTAGGGGAAACCTACTTTCTCATTTATGAATATCTCAAGGCCATGGATAATTATACTAATGTAATAGAAGTAAAAAATGAAATTTTATTAAATATATCACCCGAATTAAACCCACAAACCCATTTTATTTACACCTTAATTGAATTACAAGACAAACTTATTAATTCAGATTTTTGCTCAGTTTTTGAAACATATAACTCTTACATCTCTGATGATTGTATCAATGGGGGAAAGGTCAAAAATGCTGTAGAATTATTAAGAAAATATATTTATGACTATTCCAGATCCTGTGACACTATTGATGTTTACTTAGAAAGTTTGTGTAATGTAAAGAGTTTTACTGTAGGCTCTAATCAAAATTTATCAATTGTAAATTACCCAGTTTTTGTTTATGGCACTATGAAGGTTTTTAATGATAAGAATCAATTAATCATTGAAGAATACTGCTCTGGTGATGATTTGTTTTATATTCCAGCTAAAACATTACAGTTAGGGGATTATAAAATTGAATTAATTAATGATAATCAAACAGCCTATAATCTATATATTAACATTATAGATTATGACTAGGTTTGTCATATCAAACAAAAAAAATTGGTTTAAAAAGATCATAGCTTGAGTAGCTAAAGAAATGGCTACAGTTATTTTAGTAAAATGATATTAAAGAAAATGAACATTGGATAGATTAAAAAAAATTAATTATATGAATTTTGATAAATTGGAAAAAAGAGCTGAGGTTCTTGCTAAAGTTGTTGTATGTATTGCTGATTTGTACCATGATGGTAATTTAGATGCAGGACAAAAAGGATTATTAGAAACCTTAATAGGTGCTGGAATTTGGTATCTACCCTCAGGCAAAGAATTATTTACTGGAAAAATCAGTAAGGCTGCATTAGAAAAAATAATTACTGACCCTAAAATAAAGTTAGTTGAAGAGCACGGATTCCCGCGTAAGGTAGCGGGTAAATCATTATTTTGTGATCATCTTGAAGATCTAAAATTAGATTATACTAAATTACAGAATTTGTATTTGAACAAAATGGGGCGGTATAATTTGGTATTAAAAGAAGAGAACAACAAATTAAAAAAGTTCCAGAAAACTAACACATTTATCTCGGAGGAAGAAGCGTATAAATCCGCAGGGATAGAGCTAGTTTCTATTGATGAGTCCCATTATAATTTACCTCAATTGAAAAAATTCAATCCTAATCCTCCAGTAGAATCAAATAAAGTTAAAAAAGAAAAAAAGGGAATTACAACAAAAACGATTTCTAAATCTATTCCTACACAGAAGGAAACAAATACCTTGTTTAAAGAATCAGTGTGAACTTTAGGAAATCGTAGTGTCATTTGACAGTGCTTAGACAGTTAAACATAATTATCTGCATAAGGCACTGATAATCAATTGCTCAGTTGGTTAGAGCACCTGACTGTTAATCAGGGTGTCCTTGGTTCGAGTCCAAGTGGAGGAGCATAAGTCTAGAAGCCATCAGAATTGATGGCTTTTTCTTTTGGCATAACTTGGACCCTTCCAAGGCCACATCCAGCCCGGCAAGCTGGCCCCTCGGGCAAAATGTCCACTGGACATTTTGTGATCCCTCGGTCCGGTTCGAGTCCAAGTGGAGGAGCCATATTAGAAAAGCCATCGATTTTCGATGGCTTTTTCTTTTTCTTCAAGGCTCTAACCCGGTTGCATTTATTGAATTAAGAATATAGAACAATTGATATATAAGCTTCTCAGCTATTCTTAATGATATTAGTTAAATGCTGACTTAATGGCTCAGGTTCTGCATAGATATGCTTCTCGTACCATAGAGCTAATTCAGCCATTACTGGCAATAGACCCTTCCCCATTTCGGTTAAAGAATAGTATTTGATGTTCTTCCTATCCTTATCTTTTCTTACATCGATAATACCATATTCTTTAAGGGTTTTCAATCGAGTAATTAAAACGTTTGAAGCAATATTTTCAGGAGAAGATAAAAAATCAGAATAGGTGTTTTTACCCATTAATAAATCACGAACAATGAGAAGAGACCACTTGTCTCCTATTAGTTCCAAAGAAGAACTTAATGGACAGCATGACCTAAAATCTGTTTTATTCATAGAGAGTATTTAAACCACAAAAATAAGTATTCATAAATTATTTCATGGCTGAATACTATTCCATTGGGCGCATCCACTGAACTATCCGAACTACTTTCTCATTCTCAACATGAATTCTCTCAAAATAATGACCAGAAGAAGTACTACCGTCTTTGTGCGTAATTACTTGAGTGTAATTAATACCAACTACAGTATAGTTTTCAGAGCCTTCAACGGCTATAGGAGTTATATTATAGACTGTTCTGTCAATAGATTTAAATGTTGACTGTATTTGATCAATGAACTCAGTATTTGAAGCATCAACATCAATTATCCCTGCCATTTCGCCAGGATGGAATTTTACAACATCTGCAGATAGCTCAACCATTCTCTGAGAATTTAAGTTTGTATACGCATCGAAAAGTTCCATTGCAATTTCAAGGTCTTTTTCTGAACCAATTACCGCCTTTTTACTTGTTCCATCGGCATTAAAAATACCATCATTTAAGTGCCATATACCTCCTGATTTTTGAACATTTACATTTTGATCTTTACAACCAGTAAAAATTGCCATTAAAAATAAAAGTGATAAAATTTGTCTCATAATAAAATTGTTTCTTGTAATTTACAAGAATATAAACAATTTAACTCAATTAATTATGAAAACTTTACTGTTTATTTTATCCCTGCTGTGGTTTAATTTATCTGCTGCACAAGTCGTAACACTTATGTATGTAGAGGTTTCAAATGAGAATCAGCAACGCTTTGAAAGGCTCGAAAAGGACTATTGGTCTCAAATTGCTAAAAAAGCGATTGATGACGGAAAAATGAGCTCTTGGATTATGCTCAAAGAGGTATCTGTTCCTGGCGTTCATCGGTACCTATTCGCCAACTATTTTGAAAATCTTACTCAGCTTACGCAAAGCGCTTCTATATGGAACCCTGAGGTAATAGGAATGAATTTATCCGATATCGAGACTAATTCAATCAAAACAATCTCAGATGTCGAATACTATAAAGCTGAAGTAGCGTTAGGTGAATCAGCCAATTATGCAATTATCAATTACTTCACTCCCATAAACCTTGAAGGATTCATTACAGAAGAACTTCAATTATGGAAGCCATGGTTTGAAAGTAACATGAAAAACAAAAGTTTTAAGCAGAAAAATTGGGCTGTTGGAACCAAGATATATCCGAGTGGTAATCATTCTGGAAGTTCTGCTATTACAAGAGACGGATTCGATAATTTGTCTGATGCAATGGAAGCCTTAAGCTACCAACCGATGAGCAATAGTATCTACAACTCAATTATACAGAAATCAAAAATGAATGAATATGTTCCCAATGGATTCGATAAAAGGGTAATCTATGAACTCATTAAAAGAGTTGATTAAAAAACTATTAATTAAAAAAAACAGACATAAATGGAAAAAAATATTTCTAAAGTAAGAGCTCATGATGCTATTGTTGGTATACTTTATTTAGTAAGCGTTGGGTTAACATTGTATACTGCTAATATGGAATTTTTATGGATAGCGGTATCTGTTGGTGGGCTTCAGCTCATCAGTCCAATAACAAAGTTCTGCCCAGTTTATTTTGTTTTAAACAAAATTATGCCCAACACAGACCCTATTCAGAATGGTAAGTAAAACTTAATTTACTAAAAGATTTAGTTGTGCTGCATCTTTGAATAATAGGGGAGCAACTTATAATGATAAAACCGTTATACTGTTATAGTGTAGCGGTTTTTTTATTTAAATCGATTGAACTAAGGGATGATACATTTAATTGTTTCCATTAATTCATCTTAATTTTTATTTGGCCCTTAAATAATATTAATTTTGCAGGATAATAGAAAAAGTATAAGTTCAAAATTACTTCACGCCATTAGCAAAACCTTTGATTACTTCCTTATGGTTCAATGAAGGTTATTTTAAGAGGAATCATTTAGAATTATTTATGGAATTAAGATCAAACTGCCCTGTAAATATTTTTTTAGATCTGGTTGGAGATAAATGGTCTTTGTTGATTGTCCGAGACATTTTTATGGGAGCAAATACCTATTCTCAATTTCTGAGATCTCCCGAGAAAATAGCATCAAACTTACTTGTTGATCGACTTAAAAAGCTTCAATCATATGGTATTCTAAATGTTATTGTAGACAAGCAAGATTCTAAAATAAAACACTACTATCTTACTGAAAAGGGTATTGACCTGTACCCTATTTTGGCTGAAATGATGAATTGGACCCAAAAGTATGTCAAGGTTAAATTTCATTCTTTATCTGAGGAAATGCTGAATGAGATAAAGCAGTTGGAGGCCACCAAACATTCAGAAAATTATCGAAAAAAATATCGTGTTAAATTGGAAAAATTACTGACCGAAAATCAATAACTGAGCTATTCTAATCCTTCTCAGATTTAACTTTCTAATTTCCAAAACATATTCTATAAAATTTTGATAGGTCAATTATGGTAAATAGGTTTGCTTTACGCAATTGTATTGCATATTTAAATATTAAATGTTATTTTACCATACATTATATAATAAATCACTTTCATATGAATAATTTACCCTTTTCAAGTATTGGTCCCTACTCCGATTCTTACACCTCTACTACTGTATTATCCCGAATGATTGAAGGTATAGGTTTTAGATTTTACTGGGCAACTGAAGGCCTTCGCCAAATTGATTTGGATTACAGGCCTTGTGAAGATGGGAGATCCTGTTATGAAAACATTGAACATATATCTATGTTAACCGATGCTATTTCAGATGCATTCGCCGGAAGAATTTATGATTTTTCGAATAAGAGGTCAGGGTTTGAAGATTACCGTAAAGGAGCTCTAAATAACCTTTACGCAATTTTAAAAGCACTTGAGAGCAATCCTGATTATTCAAAAATTAGTGTACGCTTAAACTACAATGGCCAGGAAGTACTTACTCCTTTTTGGAATTTAATTAACGGGCCATTCTCGGATATAATTTATCATACCGGGCAAATAGTTGCCTTTCGCAGAATTACTGGTAATCCGATAAATCAAAGTGTAAATGTCTTCGTAGGGCAGGTTATGTCGCAGGATATTTAATAATTACTAACCAAAAATAAAAATATGAGTATTAAAAGAGGAAGTCTTGGTTTTCATGTTTCATTTGTAGTGCCTAACAAAGCTACAGAAAGAATGGATCGTTTTATAGAAACCCATGAACAATTTATGCGGGAGACTCATCACCTATCTGGTGATCAAGAACCTGTTGTTTTATCTTATTCTGTGTTTAAATCTCCCGAATTCAAAAATCCTTTCGATCCAAATAGTGGTGAAACAGGAAACACCCTTTATGGTTTGACTGAAATTTATAATGGGCCTGAAGGTGTTCAGGCCCATATGACTTTAGGTCAACAACGTGAAGCTATGTTTGCTGAATTGGTAAGTCTTACAAATACCTATTGTGTTGCAGGACTTTTAGGGGCGCCAGTTATTGCGGCAATGGAATAATAAAAATTATATTAAAGATGAAGATTCACAATATTTAGAAAGAATACGATTTGAAGTAAACATCTTCGAACTTTTTAATTCTAAATGAATGGCAATGAACTTATTAATAAAAGGAAAATGTACTTCAAGTTATGCTGCAGTGTATAAAGACTTTATGAAACTCTCAGAAACAAGAGCTCAATGTTGTGATGAATCGAAAACTACAATAAGTAAAATAGATGACCACAATTTCATTGTTATAATGTTTGATGTCGACATGATTAAGTTGAAAGAATTATTATCTACTCCTGAAAGAGGTGAAGTAATAAAACTGAATGGGATCTCGAATGAAATGTTTCAATTTTCACCTTTAAGTTAGTTACTAAAGAATTCACTTCAAACCTTAAAAATCCATTTAATTTAAAACCTAACCATATGAAAAATTTCAAACAACTGATTTTATTTTTTACAGGGATGCTTCTTGTGTCATGCGCAGATAATCCCAATTTCGACAAAAATTTAGCAACAGCACAAAAGTTATTTGCCCTTCATGGTGAAGAAAAGCTTGATGAACAACTTACTCTTGTAAGTAAGGACATCCAAATAGAGGTCCCAATGTATGGATCTAATGAGTTTTTAGGATATGATGCCTATGCTTCTATGTTAAAAGCATACCACGATAACTTTGAGGATGTTCAATATAATGCGGAGGTCTGGCTTCCTGGGGTCGACACAGTTTCGCTTAAACCAGATGGAAGTGTAAGAACCTATGGGACTTGGACCGGAAAAAATTCTATTACTGGTAAAGACATCAATCTCAAGGGTTATTGGTATTTCAATTTTAATGCTGAAGGTGAAATTATTGCCCAAGGTGACTTTTTTGACTACGGAGGTATGATGCAAGCTGTTGGTCCAAAAAATCCCGTATTAGTAACTCTCAAGGTTTTACCTGGTAAAAAACAGGCAATGATTGATCTGCTTAATACACCTGATGGCTTACAAACCACAAGAGAGTATGATGGATGTTTATCCCTTGAAGCCTTCTTTAATGATAGCAATAATACATATTACGTCTACGGTAATTGGGCCTCATATGAGCATTATCAAAGATATCTTGATTGGAGATTTAATGAAGATGAGAGTAAAATGGCATTTAAAGTAATGGAGTTGTGTGAAGGTGGTGAAGCCGGATTAATCCCTATTTTCCCTAACACAGATTATTCATCATTCAGTAACTGATAGGGTCTAATTAATTATTGATTGCGCTCTTGAATTACAGAAATGCTAAGTGATAATGATATAACCGTTATACTGTTATAGTGTAGCGGTTTTTTTATTTTTGTCTAATGAGAATATTATTAGTCCTATCATTAACTCTGTTATTCGTTTCATGCGATAATTTCCGTAACTCGCCGTCTATTGAGGTTGTTGGTCAGATGCGTGATGTGATGTGGAAAGGGGATTTGTCAGGTAAAATTTCAACAGATTCTTTGAGCCGTCCCAATGCCTATGGATTAGGGCCGATTGAATATCTAAAAGGTGAGGTTTTATTATTTGAAGGTCAGACATTTATTTCAAAAGTCATCGACAGTGCAGTCCACCGGGTAGCCCCCGTCTCCGCAGTTAAGGCACCATTTTTTGTCTATTCAAAAGAGAGTAATTTAAATTCCATCTCTTTAGCTCCTTCAGAACTTTCGTTGAAATCTATCGAGGAATTAATTGACTCCCTTTATTTTGATTATGACAAGCCATTATTGATTAGGATTGATGGAGTTTTTAAAGATATTTCGGTCCATAGTGTTAATCTACCCGAAGGCAGATCTGTTTCTTCACCCGATCAGGCACATGAGGGCCTAACACAATTCAGCTATAAAAATATAAGTGGTTCAATTGTTGGATTCTTCTCACGAAAACACAAGGCGATTTTTACCCATCATGATAGTTTTTTTCACGCGCACTTCATCTCTGATGACCGTAGCGTAATGGGTCATGTTGATTCCGTTTTATTTAATTCAGACAATACTAATTTCAAGGTTTCGAAATAATCCTTTGTGCTGCAACTTTGAATAATAGGGGGAGCCATATTGGACTTCCCGCCAGAAATGGCGGGATTTTTTATTTCCAAAAATTGAAACCCACTGTGTTTACTTAGGATTGCAGCGATGAGTTCATCCGGGAAAGCGGTTCGATAACTGTTTTCCAAAAAAGTCAGATTTTCAGGAAATATCGAACCGGTTATTTTTCGCTTAATTTCAGCGTTAGAATTTTTATAGAGTTTGTCTACACCGTGAAGGAAGGAAATGCCTAGTTTCAGGTACTCTTCGATATCCTTTTTCATGTTTAGAATTTCCTTGCGCTCTGCTTTAAGTTCGGCAATTTCGGCTTCGATGTTTTGTTTCATTTTGTGGTAGGCGTTGGCGTCTACCTGATCATCTAAAAACTTTGCCTCTAAGGAACTCATTCGTCCGGCTTGGGGCTCTAGTTCTTTTTTGATGCGTTTCACGCGCAATTTGCGGCTTTTAGCCTCTCTACGTAAAGGTGCGGCAGCATTTTTGTGAACGCCGTGGCAAAGTCCAAGTACTGTTCCTCCTTTCTCCAAGCCCCTTTGAGGCTTTAATTTGTGAGGAACTGGATGCAGTTAGTTTTAAACAAGATCCATGTCAACTCAATTGATCAAATTTCAATGGTGAGCCTATCTATTTAAGACTTTTTCTTCCCAAATCCGTAGAGATTCTGCCCTACAAAATCCTGCGGGAACTTATCGTCGCCTTTAAAGCCAATGGTTATGGTTCCGCTGTCTTCTGGGATATAATTGGTTTTAAAGATATAGTCCCAAAGGCTCAAGCTAATACCATAGTTCACACCATTTTTACCTTCCGGAAGTGTATATGCATGGTGGTAAAGGTGCATGACCGGATTATTGAAGATATACTTGAGTGGCCCCCAAGTGATCTTGATGTTGGAGTGGTTAAAGTGACCTATCGCAATGGCGATAAAATGCACAATATATGCCTGCTCTGGTTCAAAGCCACCTAAGATCATTACCCCGAAGGTCTTTAGAGGTTTGTACAGTACATTTTCCATCCAGTGGTAGCGTAAATGCGCGGCAAAGCCCATTTCTTTTACACTGTGGTGTACCTTGTGAAAGTTCCAGAGGAATTTATAGCGATGCAAGAGTACGTGTGTAAACCACTGTACAAAATCCAAGATGATGAAAAAGATTAAAAGTTGCATCCAAGGAGCCCATCCGGAGAAATCAATAAGAGCCAAACTGCTGGCCGTGATATTCACCTCGGCAAATAACAAACTCAATACCTGATAGAACCCGGCGATCACTATAGAGAAAACAAAGAAGTTGAAATACATATAAAAGGCATCCAACCAGAAATCACGTCTAAAGATCTTTTGCTGTTTTCGCCAAGGAAAGGCGATCTCCAATAGCCAAACCACTAAAGAAATAGCGGTAAGTCCCCAAAAGAAATTCGTGTACCAAGGCACTTCAAAAATGATTGATTTCCAAGTCCAATCCGCAGTGCCAACTAAGGCGTTCCAAAAGGCTTCTAAATACTTTTCCATATCAATTTTGCAAAGTTATTAAACTGTCTTGAGTTATCGGTAAATGCGCTGCTGCACTCCAATCGATCCAAGACCCATCGAAATTTTTCACATTGGTATAACCCATAAGCTCTGTGAGCACAAAGGTCATATGCGCTGAGCGAACACCGCTGTGACAATAGACCACTATGGGGCTGTCTTTGTTTGTGTCGATCTGTTGAAACAAAGTTTGCAGCTCCTCCAGAGATTTGAATTTGTGATCTCCATCCAGATTCACGGTGATCACCCAATCCATATTAATGCTTTTTGGGATCCGCCCAGCTCGGGCAGCTCCTTTTTTAAGGCGTTTGCCACTAAATTCATCCGGAGATCTCGCATCTATGACCACGACCTCTTGCTCCAAGAGCTCAAAAAGTGTGTTGTGGTCCAAATACCGCTCTGGTTTTGGGTTTTTATAGGGCAATTTAAAGCTAGATTCTTGCAGATTTACTGCCGTGTTGCTCAAGCCTGCTTGCCAAGACTTCAGGCCACCGTTTAAAAGATATACTTTGTTGTATCCATACTGCTTCATCACCCACCAAAATCGGCTGGCATCGCAGTTGCCGTTATTGTCATAAACCACCAAGAACTTATCATTACCTATTCCAAGTTTAGACAGTCGGTCTTCTAACTGCGCTGCTGTGGCCATCATGCCTGCAGTTTGATGCTCGGAATTTTCTATATCCGAACGCCAAAGGTTAACCGCCCCGGGAATATGACCGCTTAAAAAAGCGTCTTTCTTTCTAAAATCTACAAGCTGAACTTGGCCCATTTCCAATAAGTCTGTAAGCTGCTCTACCTCAATAAGCTTGCGCTCTGGCAGAGAAATTTCTTCCACCAGCTGCTCCGATTTACAAGCGGTAAGCGCCAACAAAAACAACAAATATTTAGTCTTGGTCCAGTTCATACCATTCAATATCGGTTAGTGCCATCCGACGTCCTTTGGCTTTTGGCGGGTAGTTGGTCACCAAGTAATTCACAATGATCTCTTGTTGGTCTCCCAGATCCCAAAGGTTTTGGGTTTCTTGCATCCAGGCAATGGTGGTGTTCCACCGTTCTGCATTCATGCGGTTTTGTATGATGAGTTTGGCAGAATGGCAAGGGGTACAATTACTTATCACTGTATTAAGGCCTTCGGCATCAATTAGTCCGGTGCGTTGGTGGATTCCGTCTACGATGAGGTCCGGATCATCTTCTTCTACGGGAACTGCAACCCAGCCTTCCTCCTTGGATTCAAAGAGCCCCGGATTGTTCACATAGGCCACTACCAAGACCATGAATACTACGAATCCGGCCAAAAGGGCGGTAAGCGCTTTGTAAAGCTGCCCAACCTGTTCTCTAAATTCTTCCGGACTGTTCATCTAGGCTACTTTGATTGCTATTCGGTGGCAAGCATTGTTTAAATATCCCTTCGGATTCCAACCGGGCAAGACCATGGGTTGTGATACCCCTTGACTGTCAGTTGCACGGGCCCATACTTCGTAATATCCAACTTCTGGAAAGTCAATATTTGCGCTAAAATGTTGCCAGGCTAAGCGGTTGGCAGGTCGCTCTAGCGAACAGCTTTTCCAAGTACTCCCAAAGTCTATGGAGTATTCCATTTTGGTCACAGCGAGTTCTCCTGCCCAGGCATGACCTCTAATTTCTAGACTGTGGCCTTTTTGTATCACTGCTCCGGATTTTGGATAGGTAATTAGCGACTTTACAGGCATGGATTCTATGATACACATATCCTCGTCTGCCACTTTGGCTCCGGGAGCTACAGGTTTACAGGGAACCCGATAAGCCGTACCCGTCATCTTAGCGCCGTCGTGTACTTTATTTCTTATGCTGATGCGATTGACCCACTTACCAGAAACTGAGGCTGGCCAACCTCCCGCAACCAAGCGCAGAGGATATCCGTGCGCCAGGGGAATGTCTTCTCCGTTGAGCTTAAAGGCCAATAAGGTTTCGTCTTGCAATGCTTTGGCCATAGGGCAACCTCTAGAAATAGGTTCTTTTTTGGTGTCCCCGCTCAAGTGAATATCCGCAGCGTGATAGCCTATGTATACCGCATCACTAGCAATTCCAGCATCTTCTAGCACATCGCGCAAACGAACCCCCGTCCATTCCGCACAATGAACAGCGCCTACTGTCCATTGGTTTCCTTTTGCCGGCGGATCGAACTCACTGCGACCATTACCACCGCACTCTAAGGTGAGTTGATAGGTGTATTGCTTGAACTTAGATTTCAAGTCTGCTAGGGTATAGGTCTTCTGCGTTTTTACAGCTTCTCCATCTATGGTCAAGATCCAAGTTGAAGCATCGATATTCTGAGGAATTAGCCCGTTATTTCTAATGAACATGCTCGGGTTGGTCGTTACCTTTTCGTCTAAAAGATGGGCACGTGCCTCTATATTCCAAGGCTTGTCGTTGAGTACGACCATGTCCTTGTTCTTATTAAACATTTTAAAAGGGTCCGGGTCCTGTAAACCCAAAGGAGTATAGCCTTTAAGCATATTTGCTCCAAAGACGATCTCTGTTCCCAAGGCGGCTCCAAAGGCGCTCAAGGTTGCTTTTTGTATGAATGCTCTGCGTTTCAAACTCTTGTTTTGAATTACTTTAAGGAAATCAAATTACAACATTTGTGTTGATAGTTAAAGTAACCTAGGTTACTTAAGGCAAAGATGCGGGCCAAAAGTGGTACTATTTTAAATGGATGTATATTTGTTTGATTCGATTTGCGAGACAAATAGGGATGTGGAGCGAGTGGCAAATCGGACGCACTCATCAACAAAACTAAACACATTATGACCCGAGAAGAACTTGTGGCTGCCATTGTTGCCAAGTACGAGGCAGTAGGTCAAAATCCGGATGTACATTTGTCTGGCTTGCTTCATGCCGAATCTATCAATTATTGGGATTATATCCAGCTAGACGCGCTATTGGGTTTACAAATCAAGCGCACTCAGCAACCCGATGAGATGGTCTTTATCATGTATCATCAGATCAACGAATTACTTTTTAAGATGATCCTTTGGGAGGCCGATCAGATCTCCTTTACAGAAAACATAGACCCAGGAAAATTCACTATGCACCTGATGCGCATTAGTCGTTATTTCGATATGCTTTCTAACTCCTTCCATATTATGAGTGAGGGCATGGAATTAGAGCAATACATGAAATTTAGAGACACGCTCACGCCGGCAAGTGGATTTCAATCGGTACAGTATCGAAAAATTGAGATAGCCTCAACAGAGCTCATCAACCTAATTGATCACCGCCACCGCGAGACCATAGATAGAGAAACTCCTTATGAGCACGCCTTTAATCATATGTATTGGCAGGTTGCTGCTAAAGATCACAAGACCGGTAAGCCAACCATGCTGATGAAGAATTTTGAGGCGCGTTACAAGGACGAACTCATCGCTTGGATGCAGCGTTACAATGAAGTAAATCTCTGGACTAAATTCAAAAGCCTACCAGAGTCCCATCAGCAAGATATTGACCTTATAAATGCCATGCGTCATTACGATCACACGGTCAACATCAAATGGGTGATGCATCATTACAACACTGCCGCCCAGTATTTGGATTCTGGTAAAGGTAGCTCAGAAGCCACCGGAGGTAGCGATTGGCACAAGTATATGCACCCAAAATACCAAAGGCGAATCTTCTTCCCAGAGCTGTGGAGTCAAGAAGAGTTAGACCTTTGGGGGGTAACCAATTTGGAGGGTTATACCAGACTGAATTAGGCCTTTCCCGCATCATATCTACATCATTAACACCAATTTTCTTCAAGGTGTAAGAAGCTGTTTGTTAAGTTTTTATATTTAAGAAATTAGCAGGAGCAACTTGCCGTATTGTCAGAAAAATTCGGCGTTTTAAAAGAGGCGGTGCCGTCTGCAACCCCTAAGAGCAGTACCTTGAAGTTTAGAATTGCTCGCGCGCATAGTTTGGGAGGTCCGGCTTACACTGTCAACGCTTCAAGTGGACGCTATTTCAACCGACATTTATTGCGCAATCAATGTATTACCGGAGGAATTGATTTTGACAACGAAATTAGTTCTTTTAGGGTGTATCAAGGTGGGACGGTTGAATTCCACGAAGATCCAGATTACCTAGGCAAGCGCATCCGTGTACAAGCTGTAACTCAAGATGTCTACGTAGCAGATTTGGCCGATCTGAAAAAGAAATCCTTTACCATTTATGACGGAAGTTTTGATCCATTCTATATCTATAATCGTTGGGCGCTTTGTTTATTTGTCTTGCAACAGAGATTTAAATTTCCCTTTCGATTTTCTGATCCGTACGGCGACCACTTTGTATTCCGGGCACATGGCTTCAGAATCGTGCACGTCTCCGGTAATGTTGTTGATCATGATATCTGGAAAGTGAAAGGTGGTACTTAAGATTCCCGGTTTTACCTCGTCGGTAATGCGAGCCTTGACATCTACCCTACCTCTTGGAGATTCTATACAGACAAAATCGCCATCGTTAATCAAATGACTTTCGGCATCCGCAGGATTGATCATTAAATAATCGCTCTTTAATATCTGCTCGTTAGCTGTTCGCCTGGTCATCGCACCACAATTGTAGTGTTCCAATTCACGATTGGTGGTCAAAATATAGGGGAAGTCTTTCCCGTGCTGGGTGATCTCTTGGGTTTCTTCCCACGGATGGAATTCAAAATAGCCCAATCCGCGTTTAAACTCCTGTTCGTGTAAGATCTTGGTGTCCGTGCCATCTGGAGCAACAGGCCACTGCAGGCCGTTCTGACCCAAGCGTTCCCATTTGATCCCGGCAAAGAAAGGCACGATCTGCGAGATCTCTTCCAGCATGCCATCTGGCGTGTAATCGGGTTGGCTATATCCCATGCGGTTCATAATATCTACTATGATCTGCCCGTCTGGTTTGGTGCCCTCAATGGGTTTTACCACTTGACGCACCGCTTGCACACGACGTTCTCCGTTGGTAAAGGTTCCGCTCTTTTCTAAGAAAGAGGAGCCCGGCAAGATCACATCTGCTTGTTTGGCTGTTTCGGTCATAAAGAGTTCTTGCACAATGACAAGATCTGTTGCATTCAGCGCTTTGATCACCTTCTGTGTATTCGGATCGGTCTGTACCACATCTTCTCCAATGATCCAAATAGCTTTGAGTTTGCCTTCTATAGCAGCATCGAACATCTCTGGTATCTTATACCCAATATGTAGCGGCAGTTCTGAGCCGTAAAATTCGTTGTAGCGTTTGTTGATCTCCGGATTGGTCACGTCCAAATAACCGGCACCTTGGTGGGGTTGTACGCCCATGTCCGCACTTCCCTGTACGTTGTTTTGCCCGCGGAGCGGATTAACACCTACGCCTCGACGCCCGATATTTCCGGTAAGCATGGCCAGATCGGCAATTTGCATCACCGTAAAAGTCCCTTGCGAATGTTCGGTAACTCCTAGGCCGTGAAAAGACATGGCGTTGGGCGCAGTCGCATATGCAATTGCAGCCGCTTTTACCTGCTCTCTTGGCACCCCAGAAACGGCTTCTAGTTTGTCAATATCGATAGCCATAAGCTCTTTGATAAAGTCTTCATAGCCTTCGGTTCGGTTCTTAATAAAGCTTTCATCGACCAAGCCTTCATCAATGATATAGTACATCATCATATTAAGCACGGCTACGTTGGTTCCTGGCCTCAGCGCCAAGTGGTGGTCGGCATAACGCGCTATCTCTGTTCTACGCGGATCTATCACTATGGTCACATTATCTTGCTTCATGGCAAACTGCTTGAGCTTGGCTCCAGTTACCGGGTGGGCATCTGTCGGGTTGGCCCCAATAACCATAATGCAATTGGTGTATTTCAGATCTTCAATGGAATTGGTGGCAGCTCCGGTTCCAAAGGTGCGTTGCATTCCCAAAGCGGTAGGCGAGTGGCACACGCGGGCACAACCGTCAATATTGTTAGTTTGCAGCACTGCTCTAAAGAACTTCTGCATCAAGTAATTCTCCTCGTTGGTACAACGAGAAGAAGAAATCCCGGCCATACTGTCTGGCCCATAAGTGTTTTTATAGTGATTGAACTTATCGGTAATATAGGTGTAGGCTTCGTCCCAGCTTACTTTTTCAAATTCCCCATTGCGCTTGATCATCGGGGAGTCTAATCGCTCCGGATGGTCATAGAACTTAAAGGCAAATCGCCCTTTTAGACAGGTGTGTCCTTGATTTACCTCCGCATCATAAGGCGCAGTAATGCTTAAGATCTCTCCAGAGTTGGTAGCCACATCTAAATTACATCCCACCCCGCAATAGGTACAAACGGTACGGGTGGTTTCTGTGGCTTGTATTGCTTTAGATTGGAACACGTCCGAGATCGCTGAAGTAGGGCAGGCCTGCGAACAAGCACCGCAACTCACACAATCAGAATCCATAAAACTCTGATCTAAACCTTTAATGATATGAGCATCAAAACCACGCCCTGCCATGCTTAAAACAAACTCTCCCTGAACCTCGTCGCAGGCACGAACACAGCGGTAGCAGTTGATACACTTGCTAAAATCCGAAGTCATATACGGATGACTCAGATCCTTGGTCTTATGCAGATGATTGTCTCCAGCCGGATAACGCACATCGCGTATTCCAACTTGGGCAGCCACAGTTTGCAGCTCGCAATTCCCGTTAACCTCACAGGTCAAACAGTCCAAAGGATGATCGGTCAATACCAACTCAATGATATTCTTTCTCAGTTTCTGGACACTTGGGGTTGAGGTGTAAATGTATTGCCCTTCACTTACTGGGGTATGACAAGACGCCATGGTCTTTACCGGGCCACCTTCTTCTAAAGCGACCTCTACCGAGCAAACACGGCAGGCACCAAAAGGATCTAAATTCGGCGCATCGCAAAGTGTGGGGACCAGGTTATCGTCCTTATGCCTACGTACAAATGAAAGCATAGTTTCTCCAGGCTCAAAAGTGTAGGCGATATCGTTTATATAGGCTGTCTTCATAGCTTAACTGAAGTAATTTTTTAGTTCGTCATCAAAGTAGTGCACAATGTTGCGGATGGGCAGCGGGATACCACCCCCATGGGCACAAAGCGACCCTTGTTCCAAAGTGGTCAATAGGTCTTGAAAAAGTTCGCGGTCTATGGTCTCTCTGCCTTGAATGGCTTTGGAGGCTAATTCGTGGCCGCGTTTGGTACCCAAACGGCAAGGGAAGCACTTCCCGCAACTCTCGTAAGAGGCAAAATCGAAAAGATGCTCAATGTATTTGATCATGGGGTAGTCTTCTGGTATACTCACCACAGAAGCATGCCCCAATAGGAAACCATTTTCTTTAAAAGATTCGAAATCTAGGGTGAGCTCGCTGAGTTTTTCCACCGGAACAACACCACCCAAAGGCCCACCGATCTGCACAGCTTTCACTGCTTCTTTAAAACCGCCGCCTAAGTCTTCTATTACAGTTTTCATGGGTGTTCCCATAACAACCTCGTACATGCCAGGTTTGTTGAAGTAACTGTCTAGGCAAACCAGTTTGGTACCGGAAGAGTTTTCGGTTCCAATGGCTTTCCAAGCTTCGCCACCTTCAGAAATGATGTAGTGTAACGCCGCTAAGGTCTCCACATTGTTCACCACTGTTGGGCGGTTAAATAATCCGCGTTGGGCAGGATAGGGTGGACGCACGCGTACTTCTGGGCGTTGTCCTTCTATAGAATTGATCAGGGCTGTTTCCTCTCCACAGATATAAGAACCCTGCGCCTGAATGATCTTAAATTCAAAGTCGAATCCGGAGTTACCAATATTACTACCCACAAGGCCTCGATCTTTTAGAGCGTCGATGGCTTGTTGAACTATCTCTACAGCTTCCGGATATTCCGCACGGATGTAAAGAATACCGTGATTGGCTCCGGTCACATAACCGCTCACCAACATGCCAAAGAGCACCGAATGCGGCTGCTCTTCTAAAAGGTATCGGTCCGAGTAAGCCCCAGGATCGCCTTCATCTGCGTTGCAGATAATGAACTTTACCGAGCCTTCTGCATTGCGGCAAAACTCTAATTTGAGCCCCATAGGGAATCCGGCTCCACCTCGTCCGCGTACATTTGAGGTCTTTATTTCTTCTAACACATCCGCAGAATCTTGTCCTAAAACCGCTAACCAAGGCTCGTAATAGCTGTCTACATCCGTAAATGCTGCGGTCAATATTGGCTCGTGACTCGCCGCCACATTATAGCGGTCACTGTGATGTTCGTCCTCGCCTTTAATTATCTGTTCCAAGGCATCAATGGCTCCTCCGGAGTAATTATGACCCTTGTAATGAAAGGCAGCATTCTCATGACAACGACCCAAGCAGCACATATGCCCAATTTGGTCGTCGGTAAATTGCTTTTTAAGTTCTTTAATAACTCCAGGCTGAGTTCCCGCGCATTCGCAAGCCGTACCATTACAGACATAGACTTGTTTGCCCTTGTTTTCGGGTTTCAGAAAATCGTAAAAGGTGGCGGTGCCGTAGGTATTGGCTTTACCGATCAGGAATTCGTCGGCCAAAAGGGCCAAGGCCTCTTTGTCTGGAGTTCCGGCAGGCTGCGCCAAATTTCCCAGTTTGTCAAAGAGGTTGTCCTGCAGGCCTTTTCGACCTAAAAGTTCACTTAAATTTTCTGACATGAGTTAACTCGCTTTAATGTTGTTTTGTGGGTTGTTTTTTATACGCTGCGGATGCGAATAACAAGTTGCACGCCCGTCGCGGCAGAATCCCATAAGGGTTATGCCCAGCTCCTTTGCGTAGTCTACCGCCAAAGAAGAGGGTGCCGAAACGGCTGCCAAAAAAGGGATTCCGGCTTTAAATGCTTTTATACTGATCTCGTAAGAGATACGGCCGCTCACCGTCATGGCCTTGGCCGCTTTGAGCTGGCCTAGCTGCAATAAGTGTCCAACGACCTTATCTACGGCATTGTGCCGCCCGATATCCTCCGCAGCAACCAAAAGGTCCCCAGAAGCATCAAAGGCTGCGGCAGCATGGGTACCTCCGGATTGTTTAAAGTCAAACTGCTGCTGATTCATTTTAGAGAACATAGCGCTAAAGGCAGGGCCATCAAAAGTGATGGGTTCATCTAAGGTCTTGCCCAAAAAGCCTTGTTCTGAAAGCTCGGTCTTGCCGCAAATACCGCAAGAAGAAACAGACAAGAGCGAACGCGAATTCGAATAGCCGGCGCCCAACTTATCTTCTGGAATTTCCAGATCTACCACCGTTACTATTCCGTCCTCGTTTTCCTTGTGCAAAACGAGCTTTGGGTGAAAACCTGTATCGTTTATCACAGCCTCGCTGTGCAGCATGCCGCGTACAAGAGCTTTGTCATCACCAGGCGTGCGCATAGACAGGGTAAAAGGCTTGCCATTGATGTTGATCTGCAAAGCTTCTTCTACCGTCAATGCATCGACCACGCGCTCGGAGCGCTGGCTGTCAAATTTTTTGCCTTGATAGTTACGGGTTGCCATTTTTAATTATCTACTAAAACACAGTGAATCAAACCTTTACTAAATATACGTGTTTTTCGAAATTTGCTCGGGTGTATTACTTTCAATGGGATGTTAAAACAACCCGCTGATATTGCCTTCGTTGTCTATGTCTATATGCTCTGAGGCCGGATGCGCCGGTAGCCCAGGCATACGCATCATGTCTCCGGTAATAGGCACTAAGAATCCAGCGCCAGCGGCGATCTCGATCTCACGAACCGTTAGCGTGAAGCCACTTGGGCGTCCAATTTGTTTCGGATCGTCAGAGAGTGACTTTTGCGTTTTGGCAATACAGACCGGTAAGCCTTCTATGCCTAGATCGGCTATAGTACGCAGGTCCTTTTTGGCCTTGGCGGCGTATTCTACATCCGCAGCACCGTAGATCTTGGTAGCAATGGCTTTGATCTTATCCATAACCGGCATGTCCCAGCTGTACATAGGTGTAAAATTGGCCTCGTTCTCTTCTATGATATCTACCACTTGTTGGGCCAGATCCATAGCACCTTTACCGCCTTTGGCCCAAACTTCCGCCAGAGAAACACGGACATTCTTATTGGCCGCAAATTCTTTGATGCAAGCAATCTCTGCCTCGCTATCGGACACAAAACGGTTTATGGAGATAATGGGTGTAATGCCAAACTGCATTACGTTCTCCAAGTGTTTTTCTAGGTTGGGCAGCCCGTTTTTAAGGGCGTCAACGTTCTCTTCGGTCAGGTTTTTCAGATCGGCTCCGCCGTGATACTTCAGCGCGCGAATAGTCGTAGTAATTACCACAGCCTTAGGCGAAATTCCTGCGCTTTGACATTTGATGTCCAAGAACTTTTCCGCACCCAGATCGGCACCAAACCCAGCTTCTGTCACCGTATAATCTGCCAATGACATTCCCATTTTAGTGGCCAGTACCGAATTGGTTCCTTGTGCGATATTGGCAAAAGGTCCGCCGTGAATAATTGCCGGATTCCCTTCTATGGTTTGCACCAAATTAGGTTTTACTGCTTCTTTGAGCAGGGCCGCCATGGCACCTTGCACTTTTAAATCGCGAGCGTAGATGGGCTCCTTGGCAAAAGTGTAGCCCACAAAGATATTTCCCAAACGACGCTTGAGGTCTTCCATATCGTTGGCCAAACACAAGATCGCCATGATCTCTGATGCCGCTGTAATATCAAAACCGGTCTCGCGCGGAACACCAGAGGTAGGTCCGCCTAAACCGATCACTATGTTGCGCAGGGAACGGTCGTTCATGTCCATAACTCGCTTCCAAACCACAGTTCGGGCATCGATACCCAAAGAGTTGGTCTTGCTTTGAATATTGTTGTCTATCACCGCTGCCAAAAGGTTGTGCGCCTTTTCTATGGCGGCAAAATCGCCCGTAAAATGCAGGTTGATGTCTTCCATAGGGAGCACTTGCGAATATCCACCTCCGGTGGCTCCACCTTTGATCCCAAATACAGGGCCTAAACTCGGTTCGCGCAGCACTACTATGGCTTTTTTGCCAATTTGGTGCAGGCCTTCTGAAAGTCCAATAGACATGGTGGTCTTACCTTCTCCTGCTGGCGTAGGCGAGATAGCGGTCACCAAGATCAGCTTGCTTTGCGCTGCTTTGTCGGGGTTTATAATGCTGTGTGGCAGTTTGGCTTTGTGCTTGCCGTAGAGTTCAATGTCGTCGGGACTCAGGCCCAACTTTCCAGCAATGTCGCTAATGTGTTGTAGCGTACATTGCTTGGCAATGTCAAGATCGGTCATGTGCTGTTTAGTTAGTTCAGATACTACAAGTTTGGGGAACGATTCCACCCTTGTAGATTATGAAGATAGCAAATTTTTATATGCAAATACCTCAACTTCCGCTAGGAGTAAAGCTTCAGTAGTGCTTGGTAGTCTTCTGGGGTATTGATATTGAGGAGTTTTTTAGCCTGCGGCGGATGGAATTCTACCTGTTTGGGCTTGCAGTTTTGCACGGCAGGTTGCAGCTTTAAATGTCCGCTATCTATGGCTTTTTTAAAACTTTCTGCACAGTCTTTGTGGTAACAACCTATCAATGGATGGGCGTCTTTTTCGGTTATGGCATGCACCACTTTTTGCTGTGGATCTAAGGCTTCAATAAGCGTTTCAATAATAGCTGCATCTACCAACGGAGCATCACAACTTAGCACCAGATTCCAGTTGGTGCTGGTATGAATCAGCCCAGAATACAAGCCCCCTAAAGCTCCAGAATCTGGAACAATATCGGCAATTACGTCTAGGCCAAGTTCGGTATAGGCCGGTTTGCTTCCGCAGAGAAAAATCTTATCGCAAAAAGGCGACATGCTTTGGGCCAAATGCTCAATAAAGCTGTGCTCTCCGAGTTTAAGCAGGCCCTTGTCTGCCCCCATGCGTTTGCTGTGTCCGCCACAGAGTATTATGCCATTCAGGTTTTTCATTTAGTGCTGCGGAAGTTTGGTGGCGAGCTTCTCAAAGAGTGCCTCGCATTGGCTGCGGATCTCGTTAAAGGCTGTTATCATTTGCTGGCCAGCGTCTGTAAGCTGAGCGCCCCCACCGTCTTTTCCACCTACGGCGGTTATGACCAATGGCGTGCTTGCTGCGGAGTTCATCTCGTCCAATAAACGCCAGGCCTTTTTATAAGACATGGAGATGCTTTTAGCTGCCGCAGAAAGCGACCCTTTTTCTGCTATAGCGGTTAAGAGTTGCACTCGGCCTTGCCCCAAAAGGGTTTGCCCGTCTTTTTCTATCCAAATGCGGGATTTAATTTCTAAGCTCATGTTTTAAAGGTCGGGAATTCTGCTCATTTGGAGTAAAGATTTGTAAAAAGTATAATACGGACATCGAGTGATGACATATAATTGGCTTGCTGCTTCGCAGGTGCTTCACTCAAACATCCACTGGATGTTTGGTTTCTTTGAAACATCGTTCTGCAAAGTATCGAGATGTCATTTAAGAGATTGCCTTCCGCTTACGCGGCTGCTTCGTTCAAAAGCCCACTGGGCTTTTGGTTTTTTCAAAACATCACTTCGCAATTTGTCAAGCAAAAAGTGGCAAGAAAAAGGGCAATGGTAAAAAGGACATATAAAAAGGCAAGAAAAAGGACAATGCTAAAAAGGACATATAGAAAAAGTCAAGAAAAAAGTATCAAGAAAAAAAGAAATAAAGAAAAGGTCAAAGGTCCATACCGTGAAAACCGAATACACTTTGTGAGCAGACCAAATGTGGTTTATATCTTTACCTGGCGTAATCAAACTAAGCATCAAAGAATAATGAGAAAATTATTTTCAGAATTCAAAGAATTCGCTGTAAAAGGCAATATGATAGACATCGCCATAGGGGTGATCATAGGAACAGCCTTTAACAAAGTAGTAGACGTATTGGTTAAAGAAGTCTTTCTACCGCCACTTTCTTTTTTAACCGACGGAGTCAACTGGACCAACAAAAAATGGGTGATCCGCGAGGCGGTCACCGCAGACGGCGTGACCTATCCAGAGGAGATCGCTATTGGCTACGGCAAATTCATAGAAGCTTCGGTAGATTTCCTGATCATAGGCTTTACAGTCTTTTTGGTGGTGAAGGTGATGAACCGCATCCGCAATAAATCCGAAGACCCAAAGGATCAAACAGAAGTGACGCCAAAAGACATTCAGCTCTTAGATGCCATGGTTCAGAAAATGGACAAGCAGATCAGCCTGCTAGAAAAGATGGCCAAAAAAGATTAAGCCTTATTGGGCTTAAGCAGTTTGGTGCTCAGCAGCGCTACTGTCAAAGCCACTACAAAGGTCATGATGCGTGAAGAGATCACTGCATCCAAGCCGGAACCTATCCAAAACAAGGTGAAAAATAGGCCAGCAATCATAGTAGCCAAGGCAGCTTTGCCGTGATAGGATTTGTAGAACAGGGTGAGTAGGATCACCACCGAAAAGGTAGACCCAATTCCCGCCCAAACATAGCCGACTATACTGTAAATAAGGTCGCTGGGTGTCACAAAAGCGATCAATAAAGCAATTACAGAAAGCGCTGCGGTAATGGCTCTGGATTGCAGTAGCGATTTTGCTTCGGATTTATTTTTAGAAAGCGGTTTGATGAGGTTCTCTGAGAGTTCTGTGGCAGAGAGGATCAACAGCGAGTTGGCCGTGGAGATGATAGCTGCTAAGACACCAGTAATGAGAATTCCCGATACCACTGGCGGGAATATGGTAGTTAACACCCGAGGCATAACCGTCTCTTGATCTGCCAAACCTTCGGGGCCAAAAATGGCAATGCCCAACCAACCGATATAAAGGGCTCCTGTGTAAGCGATAACCGTCCAAATAACGCCTATGTTGCGGGCAATTTTAGCTTCTTTTTCAGAACGGATCGCCATAAAACGCATGCTCAGTTGCGGTTGTCCGCCCAAGTAGCCAAAGAACCAGCTAAAGGCCACAGCGATCATAATACCGCTGCCTAAACCGGCTACCATGTCTGGGGCGTTGGGGAACCAATCCATTAAGACCTTGCCCAAAGCACTATCTGGATTCGCCACGGCGCCGCCCATCATGGTGCTGTATTCGGCGCCGGCTTTTTCTAAAGCCTCGCCTACGGAATGTGCATAGTTCACATCCGCAGTAAAACCCTTTAAATACAAATAACCAGCTATTGGGGTTATGATCAGGGTCACGATCATGAGTACAGATTGGATCACATCGGTATAGGTCACCGAACGGAATCCGCCGTAAATAGTATAAGGAACTACCAGCAAGACCACCAAAAGCATGGCCCAACTGCGGTCTATTTCAAAAAGGGTATTGAGCGTTTTTCCACCGCCTAAGAACTGCGCGCCTACGTAGAAAAAGAAAAAGAAAACTATGGTCGCACTTCCCACCAAACGGATCCATTTGGCGGCATCGCCATGGCGTTTAGCAATGTAACCCGTAAAGGTGTCTGCCTGGTATTTATCTGCCTCTTTTTGCAAGCGTTTGGCAATGACCACCCAGGCCACTATGATCCCAACCACACAACCAATGGCCGTCCATACTTCCATAAGTCCAGTGGCATAAGCAGCTCCTGGCAAGCCCAATAGTGCCCAAGAGGATTCTCCCGTAGCTCTTTCTGACAAGGCAGCCACCCAACCCGGTAGTTTTCTGCCCGCAATTGCAAAGTCACTGGCCGTTTTAACCTTTCGACCTTGATACAAGCCCCAGCCAATTAGCAGGAGCATATACACGATCATGACTACAAGAATAATGGTGGTGTTTTCCATAAGGGTGGTTTGCTCTGGATGAAGTTAGACAATTTAAAATTACTTGTAAAGCGCTCATAATTAAGGAAAATCTTACTTGATCATTCGATTTTAAGAAGTCCCCTCCCTTTTTTAAGCATTGAAGCGATTAGAAAGATACCCCAAGTAAAAGAAGCTTTCTTTTTCGCTACCTTTAGGTAAATCAACAATATTTAAAAAAGATCAATGAAAAAATTCTACCTATCGCTGTTTGCGGTGCTTGTAGCCTGTGCTACTGTATTGGCAACAGATTCGTCAGCCCCAATTGATGAGAACTGTGCTCCAGATGAGATTAATCTGGGAGGTACGGTCATTTCAGCACACAGTTTATATGCGGTTGCCGCTTTCGACGGTACAGACAATGTAGCTCGTTTCAGCTATTTCCCAGAGACAGATATGCTGAATTACGATGCTTCTACGCTCGTTACAACAGGATTTGGAACCAACTATGGTTTAGACTACAATCCGGCGGATGGCTTGGTGTATTACTTTGCAAACGATGCAGGAAATCGCAACATGTATTCCTTAGACGTAGGTTCAGGTGCAACCAGTTTTATCGCTACGGTAACTTCTTCAACAGGAGCTACAAACGCAAATGCAATGGCTTTCGATTCTGATGGAACACTTTATGTGGCTTTTGGATCTGGTGAGATCAATACTGTAGATCTTGGCAGTGGAGTTGGGACCGCTCTAGGAACATTACCCGGTGGTGGCGGTGCTGGTATGACCTATGATTTTGATAACGATCGATTAATTTATGCCAACGGTACTGGCCCGATCGATGTATACGAAATAGACAAGAATACCGGAGTAAGTACTTTGCTTTTTCAGTTTGCTGGTGTTCCGGGAGCATCAGGTAGCTGTACTGCTCAAGCCATAGAGTATGTAGGTAATGGCAAATGTATTTCATCTTCAACCTTTGGATGTGGGATTATTTACACCATTGACCTAAACACAGAGGCCGTAGAAAGTCTTGCCGACCCTAACCCATTCAATACTTCTATAAAAGACTTGATGTATGTGAATGTGTCTACCGCTTCAGGTCCTGAATGTAATGACGCTACCGTTGAGGTGCAATCAGATCTTTCTATTCCTTTCAATGGCGGTACTGTGACCAACGCGATAAACAATCTTTACGCCATCGATCTGAACGCCACTGGCGGGATAAATGACGTACACCTATACAACTACGATCCGCTTACGGACGATATCAGTGTTAAGACCCCAGTGGTTACTAGTACAGGTACAGACCAATTCTTTGCCATGGATTATCATCCGATAGAGAATCAGGTCTATATTTTACAGAACAACGCAGGCGCTCGCTCGCTCTTCACCTTTGATCTGGACACCGGCGCTACAACATTAATTGACGCTATGGTTTCGCCACTTGGAGATGTTCAGGCGCAAGACATGACCTTTGGAAGTGATGGGGCGCTTTATGTGACTTTCCAATCTGGAGAGATCGGCTTGTACGACTTAAGCACAGGAACTATGAATGCCTTTGCCGATGTGGGTACAGCTGGAACTGCCGGAGGTGTTGGTTTAACCTACGATTTTGAGAACAGCAGGCTACTGCACGCTAGCGGAACAGCCAATATAGACGTAAATGCCATTTCTCTGGCCGATGGATCTGTGAGTTTTGTGGTTTCCTTTACAGTACCAGATGGTGGCTGTGGCGGAACTTCTCAAGGGATCGAATATGTAGGAGATAATAAAGTAGTTAGCTCCACTACTTTTGGCTGTGATACGGTCTATACTGTAGACTTAGACACGGGTGTTGCTGTAGCAATTCGAAACCCTGCTGCAGACGATGGTTTCGACGTTCGTATCAAAGACCTTATGTACATTGGAATGGATGTGAGTTTATCTCCGGCTGCCTTTGTTTGCGATGATATTGGAGTGAACACTGTAGATGTTACCATCACCGATTACGCCGGTAATGTTTACAACTGTACTGCTACAGTGACCATTGAAGATCCTAACAATTTCTGCGGACTTTCTGTAGACGAGTTCGATTCTGCTCAGGTAGTAATGTATCCAAACCCGGCAGGAGACCAGCTGCAGATCCAATGGAATGCAAATGAGCCTCTAGAAGCTATAACCATCTTTGATATTACAGGAAAACAAGTCCTTAACCTTGAGCTAAGCCAACAAACTGGTTTAAGTGTGGACGTTTCTGAACTGGCTACTGGTCTTTACTTGGTGAAATTCCAAAGCAGTGCAGGTACTGCTGTACAGCGTTTGATAAAGCAATAGATTCAATAGCCATAGATACAGATAAGGCTCCATTATTTGGAGCCTTTTTTTATTCTTCGGAATCTAAATATTCGTAGATAAATTCTCCGCGCAGGTATTGCACATTACGTATACTGTCTGTGCGGTAACTCATGCGTTTGGCGTTTAAAGATAGGCCGGTCTTTTCTTCGTAAACATCATTGCGGATGTAGCTATAACTGCCATTATGTAAAACCAAAGCAGCTTCTAAACGATAGTTGTCTTGGTTAAAGTAGTATTTCCACTTGGTCCCCTCGGAGCCATCTTCTTCTGTATAGGACAACCCTATCACATAAACCGCCTGACCGTCTTCTAAAACCTCGTCCGGATGCCTTTTAAGCAGCTCAGCGTCTGCCAAAAGCTTATATGGCTGGCAGAGGGTATAGGGAGCAGTGCGTAAACTCTCCTTATAACGGATACTATCTGCAGCAGTAAGGTCAAAGTTGGCTTTGATACCTCCGGTGGAATCCAACTTAAAGGCTTTTAATTGGGCGCCATCTAACCAGCGCATACTGGCTGGCAAGTCCTTGTATAAAGGATGGGTGTAAACAATATTCGATTCAGATTCCAGATTGCCATCTGCTCCGTAAAGTCTAGTAGTTTTAAGATAGCTTAGTTTATCTGTGGCTTCCCAGGCCGCTATGCCGCCGTGGTATTCCATACTCTTTAAGACTATGTTTTCTGCGGATTCATCAGCGCAGGAGATGCAGCCTACTAGTAAAACCAAAATCCATCCAAAAACCTTCATGAGTATTATTTAGCGTAGACCGGCCCCAGTTCGCGCAGCATGATCTCTGTGATTTCTTCTATCCCGAATTTGTGTTCCCAGCCCCAATCGTTGCGCGCATCTGAATCGTCTATGGAGTTTGGCCAAGAATCGGCGATCTCTTGTCTAAAATCGGGATCGTAAGAGATCTGGAAATCTGGGCGGTGTTTTTTTATCTCGGCTGCTAATTGCTCCGGAGTAAAACTAAGCGCAGCTAAATTATAAGAACTGTGAACTTTGATCTGTGACCTCGGCACATTCATAATGGCAATTGTTGCACGAATGGCATCTTCTATATACATCATAGGTAGTTCGGACTGTGCATTCAAGAACGAAACATAGCAGTCGTGTTTGAGCGCCTTGTGAAATATGTCTACCGCATAATCGGTGGTTCCGCCTCCGGGAGCCGTTTTATAACTAATAAGCCCCGGATAACGGATACTGCGTACATCAACTCCGAATTTGCGGTGGTAATACTCGCACCATCGCTCGCCGGCAAGCTTGCTAATTCCATAGACCGTGCTGGGTTCCATCACAGTTTGTTGCGGGGTGTTGTCTTTGGGTGTTGATTCCCCAAAAACCGCAATACTAGAAGGCCAAAACACTTTTTCGATCTTACCGTCTTTGGCCAGATCCAAAACATTGAATAGGGAGGTCATGTTGAGTTGCCAGGCCTTTTCTGGGAACTTTTCGCCAGTGGCAGATAGCATGGCTGCCAAAAGATAGATCTCGGTGATCTCGTATTGGATCACTACGTCTTCTATCTGGCTGTAATCGGTAGCGTCTATTACCTCAAAAGGCCCTTGGGCCATCATCTCATCGTCCGCTTCTTTAATATCGCTAACTATGACTTTTTTTGCGCCGTATTGCGCGCGTAGATGGGCAACGAGTTCGGTTCCCAATTGTCCGCAGCCACCCAGGACAAGGATACGTGATTTTAACATACTCGGTTTAAACTAAGGAAGTATTTATTTGGTTGTACAACCCCAAATAAGGAAGCTGCAAAGCAAATATAAGCAGAATAATACTCTCCCATCGTTGAGAGGCATTTATGTTTTTTTCAACATATTTGGGCGGACTAATTGGTTATATTTGCGGGGAATATGCAGCGCAATCTCTACATTTTGGTCGGTTTGATGGGTTTTACCCTGCTCTGGGCGTGCGATTCTCAAAAAGGACAACAACAAGAAGAAGACACGACCAAACAAGACAGTACTTACTTTTATGGCACGGCTAGTGTGAAATTGCCGCGGATCAACTCCGCAGCAATTGCGATTGTAAACGACTGGTCTATTTTCGATGACTTTGAAAACGAACTTGTGGCCATGAACACACTTTCTTTATCGGAGATCAGATCGCGTTCCGAGCGTTTGGTGAGTTTTTCTGATTCGCTGGCCAATACGGTACCCGATACCTTGTCTGAGCAGAGTGTGATCTCTCGGATCAACGTTTTGCAAACGCGTGTAAAACTGCTGGATCAAGCAATCAATAGCGAAAGGCCAAAATCCGAAGCAATTAGTACCTGCTTTGACGAACTCAATACCTCATTGGCCAATTTGAAAGTGCGTATTAACGAGAAACTGCTAAAAGATCGCATTGATCTAGACAGAAAGGAAAGTGAAGAAGAGGAGCGCAAAAAACAAAAAGCGATCCTTGATTCTATCATTGCGGCCGAAAACCAGTGATAAACGTTAAAGCGTGTAACGTTTTGCGCTGAAAACGGTCTTATATCCACAAACTAAGAACAAATCAATAAATCAACTTCTATGAAGCGTATGTATTTGCTAGCCACTGTAGGTGCTTTTGCGAGCATTCTCTTGGTTAGTTCGTGTAAAAACGAAAACGATATGGCTCAAAAGGATGATGGCCCACACGGGATCATTCTGGCCAATATGGACACCACGGTGTCTCCTAAAAATGACTTTTACAATTATGTGAATGGAACTTGGCTCAAAGAGACCGAGATTCCAGGAGACCGCTCTACTTGGGGCGGATTCAGCGTATTGCGTAAATCTACTGATGCCGATGTATTGGAACTTATTGCAGCGGCAAAAGAAAGTGGAAAATACAGCCCAGAGACCGATCAGGCAAAAGCGATCTTTCTCTTTGAATCCAAGCTGGACACTGTAGCTCGTGACGCTGCCGGGATAACTCCGCTGCAACCTGCCTTAGACGAGATAAGCAGCATTACCAACTTAGACGAATTACAAACTGTATTGGCAACTAATCCTGCAGTAAGTGCTCCTTTCTTGGCCATGCAGGCCTTTGGAGATTTCAACGATTCTTCTATGAACACTTTCTACGTGAGTCCAGCAGGAACAGGATTGCCAGACCGCGATTACTACCTTTTACAAGATGAGAAATCTAAAGAGATCCGAGAAGAGTACAAGAAGTTCATCACTAAAATGCTCCAGTATGTAGGAGATGATGAAGCTACTGCTGCAGCCGCTGCAGAGAAGATCTTGGCCATGGAGACTCAATTGGAGGAGCCTCGTTTAGACAAAGTAGAAAGCCGCGATGTTCGCAAGTTGAACAACCCGCGCACTTTTGCCGAGCTACAAGCCATGTTGCCGTCTGTAAATATGGACAAGCTTATGGCAGACATGGAAGTGCCTGTTAAGATCGAAGAACTAATTGTTCTAGATCTTGATTATATGACTGCTTTAGAAGATTTCATGAAGAACACACCAATTGAAGACATCAAGACTTTAGTTAAGTGGACTACCTTGAACAACGCAGCCAATATGCTTACTACCCAGATCGAATACACCAACTGGGAGTTCTATTCCAAGTATTTGAGAGATACCAAAAAACAGCGCGATCCTAAAGAACGTGCTTTGGCTACCGTAAACAACAATGTTGGAGAGGCGCTGGGTAAACTTTATGTAGACGCTAAGTTCCCGCCAGAGGCTAAAGCTAAGGCAGAAGAGATGATCGCCAATGTGATCGCTGCTTACAAGCAACGTGTGAACAATCTGGAATGGATGAGCGACAGCACTAAGATCAAAGCGATAGAAAAACTAGATAAGTTTACCGTGAAGATCGGTTACCCAGACGAGTGGGAAGACTATTCTGAATTGGAGATCAAAGAAGACAACGGATATTTTGCCAATATGCTCGCTGTTAGCGACTGGGCGGCTAAAAAGAACCTGGCCGATATTTACCAACCGGTAGATCGCAGTGAGTGGGGGATGGCGCCGCAGATCGTGAACGCTTATTTTAATCCGCTGAACAACGAGATCGTATTCCCGGCTGCAATTTTGCAACCGCCTTTCTACGACTATTTGGCCGATGATGCCGTAAACTACGGAGGTATCGGAGCGGTTATCGGACATGAGATATCTCACGCCTTTGACGATTCTGGAGCGCGTTTTGACGGAGACGGTAACGCAGTCAACTGGTGGACCGAAGCCGACTTGGAACAATTTACTGCTCGCGGAAAGGCCTTGGCAGATCAGTACAGCAAGATCGAGGTGGTAGATTCCGTATATATCAACGGAGCCTTCACACTTGGAGAAAACATCGGTGACCTTGGCGGTGTACTTGGCGCTTATGACGGCCTGCAAATGTATTTTGAGAAGAACGGACGTCCGGAGAACATCGATGGATTCACTCCGGAACAACGCTTCTTTATGTCATGGGCTACTGTATGGCGCACTTTGGCAAAGGACGAAGCTTTGCGTACTCAGGTGCTAACAGACCCACATTCTCCTGGGCGTTACAGAGCTACTCAACCACTATTGAATATTGATGCTTTCTATGAGGCTTTTGATATCAAAGAAGGTGACGGCATGTGGCTTGCACCAGAAGATCGCGTGCGCATCTGGTAATTGCCAAACGACTTAAAACAAGAAGGCCTTCCGTTTTGGGAAGGCCTTTTTTTTACTGCGGAGCTATACTGTCTTGTACACTAGGAAGCATCTCTGCTGTATTAAAGCGGTCTTTGGTAACAACCGCATCCTTTACTACAAAGGGCGAGGGGATCATAGCTGCACTGCGCTCTGGGATTTCAAATTCAGGCCGATCTAGCAGATCATAAGAATAAGATAAGAACTGAAATTCTGGCATTTGGGCGTCTGCTAATTCAAAATCTATGGTCAGTGGGTCGCCGTCGGTTATCAGATATACGCCCATAAAATTAGAGCGTCGTTTGGGCCAAATTAGACCGCTACTGTCGGCGGCAATGGTTTGGCCATTGTAAGCTAAAGCTTTGAAGTGATAACTGGTATCTGCATAAATGCTAATGCGCTGTAAGTCTCGCTTTGGCTCTAGGGTAAGTGTAAAACGGTTGGCATTGAGAGTGTCTGCTGTTAACCTGCCCTCTAGGCTTGCTATGTTTGCGCTTGTAACGAGCTTGCCGTAAGAGTATCCGGTATTGTATTTGCTCCCTGCCACAGAGCTAACCAGAGAATCTGCAGCCACGGGTTCATCACCTAGAACAGCCCTAGTCCACTCATCAAGAATGCCGTCGTAAGTGAGCATATAAGCTTCTTGCTCTGGATTATCCTGATAATAGACCAATGAGTTTGGTTTGGGCCGCTCTTCTGACCAACTGCTCTGGGTATGAGCGGTGATCAAAAAGATCAGCAGGAAAAACAAGCTGACCTTCCAGAGGTATTTATTAAACGGAAAGGCTCCGGTCACAGCAGCGATAAGGCCGAACAACAGTGCGGTGAACACAACACTGGCTACCAACATCTCTAGCCCTAAACCCACTGGGAAAAACTGAACCAAGGGGCTAAAGATAAGCACCGCAGGTGCCGAAAGTAAGGTGATAAGTAGCGGATTGGCTTCCGGATATTTTATTAGATATGCCAGTATAAAGAATCCGAAGAAAACAGGAATGATAAAATAGGCGGCCCCTGGCAGATAGATTGCTATGGCCGTATTGATGATCATCCACAATACTAGTGGAACGATCATGAGATTCGCTCTTGAGATTCCCTGACAAAAACGACTGTAAAGCCCAAAGCAAACGGCCAAGGTAAGCATGACAAAGGCCACAATATAATAATGCCCATTGTAGGTAAAACCGTGTTGAATTTCGCCGTATTGCGGATAAACTTTATACAAGAGCCATAGGAGCCCTTGTGTCAAAAGTCCGGCAACGATCAAGGTGAGCAAAAACACCCCGCCAGCCTTGGCCCAAGCCTTGCCTTGGAGCGCTCTTTTTTTGGTACCCCAAAGCAACAGGCCTAATAGAATGAACCACCCCAATAATACCATGGGTAGTATCCAAGAGAAGGGATAATTTATAAATTTCACCAGGGGCAGATTCACATAGACATGATCTTCTTCCGCTTTGAGACCTCCCAGATCCGCATCGGCAAAATAGCTTAGAAGGGGCATCAAATATGATCCTTGATGTTCTAAAGAATTTCTGTCCAGATTCTCGTAGTTGTCGTTAACGGTATGGTAATCGTAATGATCGTCTATAAAGGCAAAAAAGAAGCTGTCAATGTCACCATCTTCTCTAAAAACAGTACTATCTGTATCATTAGGCAACATTTTGTAAATGCTATACATGAGTGAACTGGCCACCGGATAATCTGGATTGGCTTCTGCAAAGGCTTGGATGAGGTTTTTGTTGCCGCCATTGGTCTCCACAATCATATTAGACGGGCCTCCGCTTCCGCGAGCTTCGAAGTTTAAAACTAAGCCCACATCTTTGGCCCAAGGGTGTTGATTCACGAAGGTGGAAGCTCCATTTAGACCCAATTCTTCAGAATCTGTGATACAAATGATAATATCGTTTTTGGGAGTTGTTCCGCTGGCCAAAAATGCGCGTACGCTTTCTAATATGGTCACTACCCCAGAACCGGCATCGCTGGCACCGTGGCTGTAACTTTGAGCGCTGTCGTAGTGAGAAAGCAGTACAAGTGATTTACCATCTCCGCTACCTGCAATGCGGGCCAATATGTTCTTTGGTTTAACCAGTTGCCCCCAATTCTGATTCAGATCGTAGGCTTCTTGTACACTGGCCTCTAAGCCTAACGCCTCGAGTTGAGAGACGATATAGTCTCGGACTTTTGCGTGTGCGGGAGAACCTAAATAATGCGGCTCCGCAGCGATCTCCTCTAAATGAACTAAGGCTCTAGCGGTCGAGAATTCGGTTTCGGCTGCAGATTCATCAGAGATTTTTGTGGGCATTAAGCTGTAAAAACTGTACCAAACCAAGCCAATGAGCAGTAGTAAGGACAGCAGGTGGGAAGTGCGTTTCATCCAATGTGTTTAAGTGGTCATACTGCGGAATCTAACCGCATTGCTTAAAATTAAGATAAATAATTGGTTTCCTCCCTTTGCTGCTTTCCCGTAACCGACTTTAGCTAAATAATTGTATATTAGGATAAAACAGTAAGATCATGGCCATTAAAAGTTACATTGCAAGACGCTCCAAACCTGTCAAAGGGTCGGCCGAAAACATTCGTGTTTCGGACTATATGACTCGCAACTTGATCACTTTTCGGCCCGATCAACCGGTGCTAGAGGTAATGAACACCCTTATCAAACACAAGATCTCTGGAGGTCCTGTTGTCAATGATAAAGGAGAGCTTGTGGGGATCATCTCGGAGGGCGATTGTATGAAACAGATCAGTGAGAGTCGCTACTACAATCAACCTATGGATAATATCACGGTAGAAAAGCATATGGCTACGGACGTAGAAACCATAGACGGCGATTTGAATGTATTCGATGCCGCTCAGCGTTTCATCAATTCTAAACGCCGCCGATTTCCTATCGTCGAAGATGGAAAATTGGTAGGGCAGATCAGTCAGAAAGATGTGCTTAAGGCAGCCTTACAGCTCAAAGGGCGAAGTTGGTAGGCTTATCGCTTCGGTAATACTTTTAAAGCTTTAGGCAGATCTGTGACAATAAGACGCTGCCTAAAGTTTCCACTAAGCTCTAGCAATCGGGAATAATTATAACCGGCTATGGGTTGTTCTAGCCGTTTCCAACGTCCAATACCCTTTACCACAACTTGTTCTCCAGGTTCCAGAACGGCTTCCTTGTAGCGCAAAGTCTTGTTGGTATTAAAAAGCCAGGTCTTACCATCGTATCCTTTAGATTTTAAATAGGAGGTCATGGCCGCGCTTGGTTCTGTGGACCAACCACTGCGTTTGTTGTGGTCCACAACCAAATGAAACATTAATGCGCGCTTGTCGTGAGCTCTGATACGGGCTTTTTCTCCACCTGATGCCAGATAGAAGTCGCTGTATTTTAGGTCGTTTATTACCGTATGCCAGCTTTTATCTCCTTTGCGTTCTACAATGATGTGATAGTATACGCATGGTCTTTTGCTCAAAGGGGCGATTATACACTCATCCACGGGTTCCACTACGCCATGTAGCCTGACATATTCTTTCTCTTTTACGGTATTTATGGGTTTGGATGGACTTTTTTTGAGCTCGCGTAAAATCTTGTTCTTCTTGCTATAAATGTACCCTAAGCCTACACTGGTCAGCACGATTGCTAAGAATATCAAAGGGATAGCTAAATCTTCGTTCATGAGTGGACTATTGGCGTTTTACCAATGCAAAATAATCGTTTTCTAACGGTAAATAGCCTTGGTCGTAGACAAAATAGTAAACGCGCCCTGCCTTGGTGGTATAGATTCTGGTGTAGAGGTTGAAATTGAATCCCAACTCTTGCAATTTAGATCTAGAGGTTTTGCTTTTTTGCTTCGGATTGAGACTATTCAGTATGCGCCAATTGCGCATCAAGGAATTATTAGTGTTGCGAATGGTCTTGGTATTCGCCCTATTGATCCGATTATTGTGGTTATTTCTACAACCGTCATCACAGAATTTCTTGTCTGAGCGGCCAACCAAGACAGCTCCACATTCCAGACATTCTCTTTCCATTATTATAATTATTAATGGGGGAGCTATGTGAAAAATAAGGAATTATGAATTCGCTCACAGCTTGTTTTCTGGCAGACTTGCGTCAATTTATAAATGCACACCATTAGCCGACAACAAATAATTAGAAACAACAACAATTAAGTGTAAACGAAAGTCAACCGACTTGGTGCTTTTTGGGGCTCTATGTTTGCCCTGTCGGATCATGGTGGTTCGATAGACTTAACTGTTAACCTTTAAATTAAATTATTATGAATGCACTTAGAAACAAAGTACAGTTGATCGGAAGACTTGGGCAAGAACCAGAAGTTTTAACCTTTGACGACGGCGGTAAGATTGCCAAGTTCTCAATGGCTACAGACGACAGCTACAAAGACAAACAAGGCCAAAAAGTGGAGCGTACCCAATGGCATAACGTCATTGTTCGCGGAAGCTTGGTCAATATAGTAGAGAACTACGTGACCAAGGGGCAGGAGATCGCTATAGAAGGAAAGCTCACTAGCCGTTCTTGGGACGACAAAGATGGGAACAAACGATATGTCACCGAAGTCATGGTGAACGAACTACTGCTTTTGGGCAAAGCCTAAATCGGCTCCCCAAGCGCTGAGGGGCGGTCTTCGGACTGCCCTACATTTTAAAGCGTTCTCTCATTTCGCGCTCCAAAGCTTCTCGATGTGAAGGGTGAGCAATAGAGATCAATGCGCTTGCGCGTTGTTTTAAGCTTTTACCGAATAAGTTCACCACGCCATACTCGGTTGCCACATAATGAACATGGGCACGAGTTGTGGTGATTCCGGCACCGGGCATTAATTGTGCTGTTATTTTTGAATCGCCTTTCTTGGTGGTAGAGGGCATGGCAAAAATGGGTTTGCCTCCTTCTGATAGAGCGGCTGCACGAATAAAGTCCATTTGACCTCCCACGCCAGAATATTGGTAGGTTCCTATAGTATCGGCACATACTTGACCAGTAAGGTCTATCTCTATAGCGCTGTTTATCGCGGTAACTTTTGGATTCATCATTATTAAAGCGTTGTTGTTGGTGTAAGCAGCTTCTTTAAAATGAACAGCCGGGTTGTCGTCAACATAATCATAAAGCGCTTCAGAACCCACAGCAAAAGTGGTTACTATCTTACCGCGTTTGAGTTTTTTGTGTTTGCCATTAATCACGCCATTTTCAATCAATGGTAAGATTCCGTCGGAGAACATCTCTGTATGAATTCCAAGATCTTTATGCCCTTGTAGATTGTGCAAAACTGCGTTTGGAATACTTCCAATGCCCATTTGAAGGGTAGCGCCATCTTCTATCAAGGCGGCGACATGCTCACCTATCTTTTGCTCTACCACGGTAAATGCAGGAGCCTGCGCAGTGTGAATTGGACGATCTACAGCTACGGCAACATCAATTTGGCTAACATGAATAATTCCATCGCCATGTGTTCTTGGTACCTGCGGATTAACTTGGGCGACTACTTTTTTGGCGTACTGTATAGCTGGGTAGGCAACATCAACCGAAACCCCAAGAGAACAATAACCGTGTCTATCTGGAGGTGAAACTTGGATAAAGGCTACATCCAAAGGCAGTAAACCTCTTCTAAAAAGTAAGTGAATCTCGCTCAAGAAAATAGGTATGTAGTCACCTTTGTTGGAATTCACACCTTTGCGAACATTAGCGCCCACAAAACAGCTAAATAAATTAAAGGCTTCATTACACGGCGCCTCCATATAGCGAGCAGGGCCATCGGTATGTATTTGAACAATATCGACATCTCGAAGTTGTGCATGTCTTGCACAAAGGGCATCGATAAGTTCATTTGGGGTCATGGCTGCACCTTGAAAAAATATACGGTCGCCAGAATTAACAACAGAAACTGCTTGGTGAAGGTCAACAAACTTTAGAGAAGATCTCATCGGCTGTATTTTTAATTACAGCTGCAAAGTTGCAGGCTTTTGAGGCATTGAGTTATGATAAGTGTCATATCTGTGCAATCCATTTATAAAAAAAACCCCGACCAGAGAGCCGGGGTTTTCCATCAACTAACTAAACACACCTACTTTACAGTTAGGGTATACTGTGGTGTTTTGTTAAGCGGGCAAAAGTACACGTACTCGCCAGCTTCTAAATGCACAACATTGGACTTTTCGGTAGCTCCTTCTGCCACTACTTGCGTTACATAAGCCGCTTTGATGTGGTTGTCAGGGTTTGAGGCATCGGCACCTTTTGGAACTAGTACAAAGCCAACATCCACTCCGGCCTTGTTATTGCTAATGGCAAAAACATAATCTCCGGCTTTTAGTTCCACTTGCTGTTGGGTGAATTGCCCTTTTGTTTGCTCTAGGGCAACAATTTGTGTCTTGTCGTTCATGGTTTTCTTCATGCTGTCTTGCGCTTGGGCAGTAAGTCCAGCACCAAATACAAAGGCTATTGCAATTAATAAAGTTCTCATAGTTTCTATTATTTTTTAGGATTGGGTGTTGGCTGGGGTATGGCTATTCCAGACGAGGTAGAAGCTAAAATGTATTTTTATCTAAGTTGCTACAAAGACGGGCAATCCTTTTTGCCAGAAGATGTTCCGGATTTAAACCAAGGCCACTGGCATAGAGACGGTTTTACAGGAGGTGTTTTGGCCGTAGCAGATGCCCAGACCGACGGCTTTTCCTTTTTTAAGGAAGCCTTTGAGTTAATTAGAGGCAACTAACTCTTCTGGAGAAAGTTTCACAAAACCTTGACAGTTATTGCTCCTTATTTCGACTCATATGTTTTAACTTCATAGATTCATTGAAAAACAAGCTATGTTAAATTGGAACGACATTATTAGATTTTCGGTAAAAGGGAATCCTGAGCCCGATAAGCGCGTAGAGAAAACGCAAGCTGAGTGGCGTGATTTATTGAGCCCAGAACAATATCGGATAACAAGAGAACACGGAACAGAGCGACCTTTTTCTGGGGAGCTTTGCAGTGTTTATGAAGCTGGGGAATACAATTGTGTATGTTGCAACACACCGCTGTTTGATTCCACAATAAAATTCGATTCCAGCAGTGGTTGGCCAAGTTTTACCCAACCTATCAAAGAAAATGCGATAAAATATATCAAAGACACTTCTTTCGGGATGGTGCGCGTGGAAATACAATGTAATACGTGCGATGCGCATTTGGGGCATGTGTTTCCAGATGGGCCGGCGCCAAGCGGATTGCGCTATTGTGTGAATTCCCTATCGATCGATTTAAAAAAAGAAGCAGCTCATGAGTAATACGCTATCAGTAGCAACAATAGGTGGAGGCTGTTTTTGGTGTGTAGATGCGGTCTTTAGAGAAGTAAACGGCATACATTCCGCAGTGTCTGGATACAGCGGAGGCCAGGTTCCCGGGCATCCTACTTACAGGGAGGTATGTAGTGGACTAACTGGGCATGCAGAAGTGGTACAATTGGAGTTTGATCCATCAGTGATCTCTTATGCTGATGTGCTACGGATTTTTATGACCACCCACGACCCAACCACCCTGAACAGGCAAGGGGCAGATGTAGGCACTCAATATAGATCTGTGATCTATTATCACGACGAGCAGCAGCGAGAAACAGCTGCTAAGGTATTGGAAGAGATGCAGGCCTATTACGATGAGCCTATAGTAACAGAATTGAGTCCGGCAGTAGCTTTTTATGCAGCCACAGAAGATCATCAGAACTATTATAACAAACAGCCCAATCAAGGCTATTGCAGTTATGTGATTACCCCAAAATTGCAAAAGCTACGCCGTTTACACAGCGAAAAATTGCGAACAACTAAAGCATGAAAACCAAAAATATAGAGATCGCTAACTCCAATGGCAGTCTATTTGCACGTTTGGAAGTCCCTGCCAATGGCAAGGTGAGGCACTACGCAATCTTTGCCCATTGTTTTACCTGCAACAGTAACCTGAGTGTGGTTAGGTATATCAGTAGAACGCTTACCAATCACGGGTTTGGAGTTGTGCGTTTTGACTTTACAGGTCTTGGGCGTAGCAGTGGAGAATTCGCCGATTCGAATTTCTCTGGCAATGTGGAGGATCTGATCACGGTTGCTAATTATTTGGAAAAGGAGTATCAGGCTCCGGCCATGCTCATTGGACATTCATTAGGAGGAGCTGCGGTCTTGGCGGCGGCAGCCCATTTGGATTCTGTAAAGGCCATGGTGACCATTGGAGCTCCGGCAGAGGTAGATCACGTAACACATTTATTTGCAGATGGTCTTGAAGAAATTCAGGAGACAGGTTCTGCGGAAGTCAATATCGGAGGACGCCCTTTCCGAATCAAGAAACAATTTGTAGAAGATCTTCGTTCTAGAAATCTTCTGGAAACCATTAATGGTCTAAAGGTGCCTTACCTAATCATGCATTCTCCACAAGACACCACAGTGGGCATAGAGAATGCGGCTAAATTGTATCATGCTGCTTTTCACCCAAAGAGTTTTATTTCTTTAGATGGAGCAGATCATTTATTGACCAATAAGGTCGACGCCGTTTATGTCGCGGATATGATAGGAACCTGGGCAGGAAAGTACTTCCCGGAATTGGACCAAGAACTTATCTCGACCAAAGGAGAGCAGGTAGTGGTGCATTTGGATCTGGAGAACAATTTCACCTCCGAAGTATTTACGCCGCACCATACCCTTATTGCAGACGAACCCAATGCTGTAGGGGGAGACGATCTTGGCCCTTCGCCATACGAATTGCTCAATGCCGCTTTAGGGGCTTGTACCGTAATGACCTTAAAGATGTATGCCCAGCATAAAGGATGGGATCTACGCGAAGTGTTCTGTTACGTGACCTATTCCAAAAAGCATGCCGACGACTTACCACAAGGTCAAGACTCAGATGCCGTGGGTCGAATTGATCACATTCAAAAGACGCTAGAGTTTGTCGGAGACTTAGACGATAAACAGCGCGAACGCCTAGTACAAATTGCCAGTAAATGCCCTGTTCATAAAACTCTGACCTCTACAACCATCATCGATACTAAACTCCTATAGCATGTTAAGAGATCGTTTTCTCAAAACTCGAAACCGCACTCAAGAGATCTGTAGTCCTTTAAAGACAGAAGATTATTCGGTTCAACCTATGGCCGACGCCTCGCCGCCCAAATGGCATTTGGCCCATACCACTTGGTTCTTTGAACAATTCGTTTTAGTACCACACAAACCCAATTACGCGATCTATCATGCAGACTTCGCCTATTTGTTTAACAGCTACTACAACAATTTAGGAGACAGAGTGTTGCGCCCGAATCGCGGTTTAATGACACGCCCATTAGTTACTGAGGTTATGGATTATCGCAGGCATGTTACTGATAATGTCGCCGAGCTATTAGGCCGTGAGGATTGCCCAGTAGAGGTGTTTGAGCTTGTTGAATTGGGCATCAACCACGAAGAGCAACACCAAGAACTATTGGCTTACGATATCAAGTGTCTTTTCGGGAATCAGCCCACTTTTCCGCTTTACGGACGAGTTTATAATTTGCCCAATGAAACTCATGAGCAAGAATTTATTCCTGTAAAAGAAGGACTTTATGAGGTTGGTTATGATGGCGACGGCTTCCATTTCGATATAGAAAAGGGTAGGCACAAGGTTTACTTAGAGGCTTTTGAAATCTCTAACCGACTGGTGACCAATCAGGAATATATAGAATTTATACAGGCCGGAGGGTACCAGAATTTTAATTTATGGCATGCAGAAGGTTGGGAGTTCATCAATGAGAACGATATCAAAGCGCCTATGTATTGGCACGAGATAGAAGGTGAGTGGTTCCGCTATTGTATGGAAGGGCTAGTTGCCGTGAATCCTGTCGAGCCTGTGATGCATTTAAGTTATTACGAAGCGGCGGCCTTTGCCGAGTGGAAAGATCTAAGACTGCCTACCGAGTTCGAATGGGAAGTTGCCTCCGATAACTTTTCATGGGGGAAACTCTGGGAATGGACTAGCAGCGCTTTTTTACCATACCCGCGTTTTGAAAAGAAGGCCGGAGCAGTTGGCGAATACAATGGCAAGTTTATGGTCAATCAGAAAGTATTGCGTGGAGCATCTGTTTCTACTCCCGAAGGGCACAGTAGACCTACCTATAGAAACTTTTTCCATCCACATATGCGTTGGCAATTTGCCGGCTTAAGACTTGTGCGCTCATGAGTCCAACAGCAGTGAACGAAATATTGCAAGGTCTTTCAGCTCCTGAAAAATACATCTCTTCCAAGTATTTTTATGACGATAAGGGCAGTGCGATCTTTCAACAGATCATGGAAATGCCAGAATACTATCTCACCAATGCTGAGCAGGAGATCTTAGCCCAGCAGGCCGCAGAAATCATAACGGAAACAGGTTTTGACGGACCTTTCAATGTGGTTGAACTCGGCGCCGGCGATGGTAGTAAGACCTTTGAACTACTCAGCTATTTGGACAGCGCTAATCGCGAGGTGACCTATGTGCCAGTAGATATTTCCAAAGCCGCTATTGATGGTTTAGCTGCGGATTTTACTAAGCGCTTACCCAGATTAAAGCTCAATCCAAAAGTCGGTGATTATTTCGAAGTACTAAAAGACCGATTGCAAAGTGAATCCAATCCCAGCTTATTATTGTTTCTAGGCAGTAATATCGGTAATTATATGCCAGCCGATGCCTTGAATTTGTTGCGGCTTTTCCATCAGAATATGGCCGCAGGAGATGCACTTTTATTGGGTGCAGATCTACAAAAGAATCCAGAGGTTATTCGCAAGGCTTACGACGATCCGCATGGAATTACCCGAAATTTTAATTTGAATCTGCTAGACAGATTTAACAGGGAACTCAATGCGAATTTTGATCGCGATCAATTCGAGTTTTATTGTTATTATAACCCTTTAAGTGGAGAAGTACGGAGCTATTTGGTAAGTCTTACAGACCAAATAGTCGATTTAGCCGACGAGCAGATCCGTTTCAAAAAAGACGAACTTATCTGGACAGAACTCTCCAAAAAATACAGTTTTCAGGAGTTAGAAGGTATGGCACAAACTGCAGGATTTGAAGTGAAGAAACACTTTTTAGATACTCGTAGTTATTTCACCAATTCACTCTGGATAAAAAGCTATTAGTTCCAAAATTGGTGAGCGATTCTGTAAGTGTTGGCATGAGCTTCTAAGATGATCTTGATATCTGGTGAATAGCCACCTCCCATACTTATCTGAACCGGGATCTCGCGTTGGTAGCAAGCGTCTAATACCATACGGTCTCGAGTTTTACATCCCTCCATGGTGCAACTCAACTTACCTAATTTGTCTGTTGCAAGGATATCCACCCCACTGAGGTAAAAGATAAAATCAGGTTTCACCTTATCTAATAATCTCGGTAAATGAAAAGCCAGCACTTCTAAGTATTCTTGGTCTTTGGTGCCGTTTGGTAGGCCGATATCTAAGTCAGATTTTTCTTTGCGGAACGGATAATTATGAGCCCCGTGAATGGAAAAGGTAAAAACCGTATCGTCTCCATCAAAGATCTCTGCAGTGCCGTTGCCCTGATGTACATCCAGATCAATGATCAAGATCTGTTTTGCCTTTTGCATGCTGATAAGATTGCGTGCGGCTATTGCCTGATCGTTTAAAAGACAGAAGGCTTCGCCGCTTGCCTTAAAAGCGTGATGTGTTCCCCCGGCAATGTTCAAAGCACAACCGTGTTGCAAGGCGAACTCTGTGGCTTCCAAAGTGCCTTGAGCAATGGTGAATTCGCGCTCGATGAGTTTTTCAGACATTGGAAATCCAACTTTGCGCGCAGCTCTAGTCTCGATGTTTTGATTTAACAGGTCGTGTACATACTGCGGATCGTGTACGGCTTTTATGGCCTTAAGATCGGGTTGGCCAGGCACAAAGAATTGCTCTGGCTCGCAGGTGCCTTCATGTAAAAGTTGGCGGTGCAAAAGTTCGTACTTCTGCATCGGGAACCTATGTCCCAAGGGCAGCGGATGCTTGTAAATGGGATGATAGGCGATTCGGATCATTTAACTAATACTGCTTCCGTTTTTAACGGCTTCTTCTGGAGACATGAACACCAATTTGCCATCTGCGTCTTCTGCCAAGAGGATCATCCCTTGACTCTCTACCCCGCGTAATGGTCTTGGTGCCAGATTGACCAATACGGTAACTTGTTTGCCTGCCAATTCTTCTGCAGAATAATGTTCTGCAATTCCCGATACAATGGTTCGGGTATCAATACCGGTATCGACCTCCATGACCATTAGTTTTTTGGTCTTGGCCATTTTCTCGGCTTTCAAGATGGTTCCTACCCGCATATCGATCTTGGTGAAATCGTCGAATTGTATAATATCTTTTTGAGGTTCGGCTTGAGCGTTTTCCATTTCGTTCGCTTTTTTGGTGGCTTCCAATTTGTCTAGTTGTGTTTGTATTTGGGCGTCTTCTATCTTAGAGAACAACAGTTGGTTTGTCGCTATGTTATGTCCACTTGGCAAATAGGTTGTGGTCTCTTCCAAATTTTGCCAGTTGACTGACTCGCCATCCAGATGCAGCATGGCTTTGAGCTTGTCACTGGTATGTGGTAAGAAGGGCTCCGACAACACGGCGAGCGCCGCAGTGATCTGAGCTGCAACAAACATGACCGTTTGGGTGCGAGTCTCATCGGTCTTAATACTTTTCCATGGTTCCTGACTGGCGAGGTATTCGTTTCCGCTACGGGCCACTTTCATAAGAATGCTTAAGGCTTCGCGGAATCGGTATTGCTCCAAGGAAGATTCTATCTCTGCCTTTAGCTGTTTGATGCCTTCCAAAACCTGAGTATCGGCCTCGGTAAACTCAGCAGGTGCCGGAACCACTCCGCCGTAATACTTATGGGTAAGCACTACAACACGATTCACAAAGTTTCCAAAAATGGCAACCAGTTCGTTATTGTTGCGCGCCTGAAAATCCTTCCAAGTAAAATCGTTGTCTTTACTTTCCGGAGCATTTGCCGTTAAAGTATAACGCAAGACATCTTGCATGTCCGGAAAATCTACAAGGTATTCGTGTAACCAGACCGCCCAATTATTCGAAGTAGAGAGTTTATTGCCTTCTAAGTTCAGGAATTCATTGGCCGGCACATTGTCTGGCATGATATAATCGCCTGCAGCTTTCAGGATACTTGGGAAGATGATACAGTGAAAAACAATATTGTCTTTGCCAATAAAGTGAAGCAATTTGGTATCCTCGTCTTTCCAATAGGGCTCCCAGTTGTTTCCGGTAGCTGCTGCCCATTCTTTGGTAGCAGAGATATAACCAATAGGCGCATCGAACCACACATAAAGTACCTTGCCTTCACCCCCCTCCACTGGGACAGGGATTCCCCAATCCAAGTCGCGGGTCACGGCACGAGGTTTGAGTCCGTCCATGATCCAAGATTTTACTTGTCCGTGGACATTGGGCTTCCAATCTTTTTTATGGCCTTCTACGATCCACTCGTTCAACCAGTCTTGGTATTGGTCGAGCGGCAGGAACCAATGTTTGGTAGATTTCAATGTTGGCGTACTGCCGCTTATGGCCGATTTAGGGTTGATCAGATCGGTGGCATTGTGAGAAGTACCACAGTTTTCACACTGATCTCCATAACTGGATTCATAACCACATTTTGGGCAGGTTCCAATGACAAAACGGTCCGCTAAGAACTGATCGGCTTCGGCATCGTACAATTGCTCCGTAACTTGTTCAACAAATTTACCATCTTGGTGCATTTGTTTAAAGAAGTCACTTGCAGTTTGGTGGTGAATCGGCGCCGATGTGCGCGAATATACGTCGAAGGAGATCCCAAAATCAGCAAAAGAATCTTTAATGATCTTGTGGTAGCGGTCTACTACTTGCTGCGGACTTATGCCTTCTTTTTTAGCCTTAATGGTAATGGCTACACCGTGTTCGTCGCTTCCGCAGACAAATACGACATCACGCCCTTTAAGGCGTTGGTAACGAGCATAAATATCGGCAGGTACATAAACGCCAGCCAAATGTCCGATATGTATTGGACCATTAGTATACGGCAAGGCTGCCGTAATTGTATATCTTTTGGGTTGTGCCATAAGAGTAGAAAACAAAGCACAAAAATAGGCAAAAAAAAGCCGCGACTGGCGCGGCTTAAGGTCTTATCTAATCACAATAGATTTACTAAAGTGCTGATCGCCGATACTGATACGATAAATGTATTGTCCGGTATGTAATCGGGTGTTGGCCGCGTTCTTCACATCGATCTCATGCGCTCCTGCAAACTTCATATCATTGGTCAGAGTTGCAACTTCTTGTCCTACGATATTATACAAGACCACTTTGACATGCGCAGAGAAAGGCATGTTGAAATTGATGAAGGTAGAACTGTCTCTGTAGGTAGCCGTGTGTGCAAAGCGATTCACATCTTCAAAATCATTGACCGAAGCCGTGCTACAGGCAAAGCCAAGATCTACCATTTCGAAATCAGTATTTAGCAAGGCGGAATTGACCGTAGTCTCATCAATACACATCCACTCGATCATAATGCTGGCATAAATGTTCCTAAAGTCTTGATTAAAGATCAGGTTGCCAAAGGGATCTGTTGCAGTAAGGCTCGGGTGAGAGCCTACGAAACCGCTTCCGTTGAGTCCGCTTCCAAAGAGCATCATGGTAGAGGCCGATCCGTGATCGGTTCCAAGACTACCATTCTCAAAGGGGCGTCGACCGAACTCAGAAATGGTCATAGAAAGTACTTTGTCGTCCCAACCAGCAGTGGCTAGATCATCATAAAAGTTCTTTACCGCTAAAGAGAGATCATTCATGATTTCATTGTGGTAGGTCAACTGGTTGGCATGTGTATCGAAACCACCCAGAGTAACCATAAATACTTTAGTGCCTAGACCGCCTTTGATCAGTCTAGCGATAATCGCCAACTGATTGGAGAGTTCACGCGTATCGTATGGAGCGTCGTTAGTGGCTCCTTCATATGCTTCATTGATCACACTGGCATAGGCGAAGGTTGTGTTGGTAGCAGCGCGCAAGAACTGCAACTGATCTCCGTAATAACATTCTGGAATATCGGTCACGTCATGTACCACTCCTGTAGAGGCAATGGAACTCAATTGATCCGGATTGGCCACAGTAAAGGCATAATTACTGTTTAGGCCATCAAAGATCAGGTTACCGATACTTCCAATTTGAATGGCTGGAGGAACAGCCGGTGGATTCACCAGATAGTCTGGATATAACTCTTCAAAATAACGTCCCCACCATCCGGTTTCACCTGGGTCCGACGTATTGGTGTTTGCCCAAATATCAGAGGATTCAAAATGCGAGAAATTCTGATCTGGATAACCCACACCATGTACTACTTTCATGCTGCCATTACCCCAAACGGACTGCAAGGGACTCATAAATTCCGGTAAGCCAAAGTCAGCGTCTAAGGCGTAGAGCGAACTTTCTGCTAGTCGTATATTAGGACGCAATCCGGCGTAGGTGTCATAATCGTAAACGGGAACTATGGTGTTCAGACCGTCGTTACCACCTTTCAGACGAATGATCACTAAAATATTGTCATTTTCTGATTCTGTCAGGGCCATGGCTAAGGGCGAAGGTCGTGAAACAGTCAAATTGGTTCCACCCAACATGACAGTACCGCCACCCATAAGCCCTAAAGCTTGAATGAACGATCGTCGGCTCCAATGGCTGTGCTCCTTGTCGTGGTTAATATCGTGCAGCTTCTTATAGTTCGAGGAAGGAAAATGGTTGTTACACATAGCAATTCTATTTAAGTTGGAACTCTGGGGCCTTGGCCAAGTGAATCAATAATCCGGCAACTTGCGCGGGAGCAGTGTCCCAGTACAAATTCCAAGTGCCGTCGTCGTAGTAACCTTGCGGGACATCGCCTTTAAATACATCTATCGCCACCTCGTAATCAGACAAGGTGTGGAAAGGTTTACCCAAGAGTCTATCGGCAATCACAGTAGTGATAAACTCCGGGTCATTACTGTCTCCGGAAAGGTTAAGGGCTAAATTCCTGAGATCTTCTGGGAAGTTTCCTAAAATATAAAACGCATAGAGTTCAATAACCTGCCAGCGCCCGGTCAAAGTACTGGAACTTATCCAATCGTGGTCACGTTGCCAACCGGCCACATCTACAGGTTCATACATTTCTTGCCCCAATACAGCAGCGTAATAGTTCAGGCCGTTAACTACAGCATCATTGTAGGTCAGTTCTGCCTCCGTAGTAAAATTGAACAAGAAATCGAACGGACTTTTTACTACAACTCCTTGTGCCAAGTTGTCGAAGAAATGTTCGCTTTTAAAGAGCTGACGCAGTACGGGCGCCAATTCAAATCCGCTTGTGATAAATGTGTTTGCCAAGGGTGCAATGATCTCCGCCTGAGCAAAATCAGACACCTCATGACTCACAAAGAACTTGTACAGTTTGGTGCAAATAAAAGTAGCGATCTCCGTAGGGCGTTGTTCGAAAAGGATATTGATCACATCCTCGTATTTCCAAAGACCGGCTTGTCCAAAGATGTTCTTTACACTCGGGTCCCAAGTAGAATCCTCAAAATAGATCTCACCGCCAACTTCGTCCCAGTGATTCCAACCCGTAAGGGCTTTTGCCGTGAACTGAATGTCAACTTCTGTATAGTTGTTGTCCAAGCCCAAAGTAAAGAGCTCAAACAGCTCTCTTGCGTAATTCTCATTGGGTTCGAATCGCGTGTTTTGAAAGCCGTTCAAATAAAACAGCATGGCGCCAGACTTTCCTATGTCGGAAACAAAGTCTTTGAAATTACCAATAGCATGGGTCTGATTGATGTTGTAATACTGGAACATATAGGGCGAGTAGAAATAGGTCTCTAGCTCGGTCACAAAATGATTCATCCAGAAAAACGTAAGCCTATCGCGCAAGCGATTCTGCAAAAGGTCGTAAGCGGTCTGTCGCCTCCAGCTTTCAATATATTCATTGTTCTCCGTGTCGTAATCGGTAAAGTTGGTCAGGTTCCAATAACCCCAAGGTGGAGTTGGTGTTGGTTCCATAGCCACGGCTTCATCGACCAATAGATCAATATAAGCATCGGGAGACATAGTCAAGGCATTGTCTAGCTCTGCTTGCGAAGCCCCAAAGGCCAAGCGGCGGCTAATGTGGATCGCCTTATTTAAATCCCAAGGATTGTCTCCGGTGGGAACATAGGGTGTAATAGGCGAAGTATTGCACAGGGTAGTAGCTTCCATAGGCAATTCGGATTAATAGATTTTTTGTTTCAATGTACTGAAAATCTGACAAATGAGAGGATTATCAGGCCATATTTTGTCTATTGTTTTCAATTCTGCATCTTTGACGTAATACAATTACGGATGGTTACACCGGATTTTTTGACTCCTGGAGATAAGATTGGTTTAATTGCCCCGGCACGTTTTATTACCGCGGAGCAACTTCAGCCGGCTTTGAAACTCTTAGAAAGTTGGAATTTAGTTCCAGTTTTAGCTCCGAATATTCTTCAGCCGCACCACCAGTTTGCAGGACCTGATTCGGTTCGCGCCCAGGGGATGCAGCAACTTTTAGATGATCCTGAGATCAAAGCCTTGTGGAGTGTCCGTGGAGGTTATGGCAGCATTCGACTATTAGAGCATTTAGATTTCTCTTCACTGAAAAGGAATCCAAAATGGCTTCTAGGCTACAGCGATGTAACGGTATTTCATAATGTCCTGCAAAATCTAGGGATAGCCAGTATTCACGCTACCATGCCCATAGACCTGGCGGAGCTACCTACAGCCTTGGGCAATCACCAGAATGCTTTAGAAGCTTTGAGACAGCTATTGTTCGGCAGTACAACTGAATTGGAGTTTGCAACTACTGCTTCCAATCGTCACGGTAGTGGTCGAGCTGAGCTTACCGGCGGAAACCTCTCTATGCTTTATAGTATGTGCGGGAGTCCGTATCAGGTTCCAACTAGTGGCAAGGTATTGGTTATAGAAGATCTGGACGAATATTTGTATCACATCGATCGCATGCTCAGAAATCTTAAGAATAATGGACTGCTTTCGGACCTTTGCGGACTTATAGTCGGTGGATTCACCAAAATTCACGACAACAGCATCCCTTTTGGAAAGACGGTAAAAGAAATTATCTTAGACTTGGTCAAACCCTATGACTATCCGGTGGCTTTTGACGCGCCCATCGGTCATATTCACAACAATTATCCGCTGATTTTTGGTCAGCAGGCAAATTTCGAAGTTACTCCCCGAGCAGTAAGTTTGAAATATTTATGAGTTATCACAACGCTCTGGGCCAACGTGGCGAAGCTATCGCAATCCAGTATTTAAAGCGGGAAGGTTATGAGATCCTTGCCCGAAATTTCCGTTACAAAAGAGCCGAAATAGACCTTATTGCCTTTCAGGACGATCTTGTTATCATTGTGGAGGTCAAAACACGAAACTCCGACTATTTTGGCGATCCACAGCGTTTTGTTTCTCCCAAAAAGATCCGACTAATGGTCAAAGCGGCAGACGCCTTTGTGCGTCAAAAAGACTGGGAGTATCCAATTCGATTCGATATAGTGGCTGTGCTTTTAAACAGCAAGCAGCAGCAGATCACCCATATCAAGGATGCCTTTTATCACTTTTGAGTTGCTTGATGCAGCGGATTCAACACAGCTAGCGCTTGTGGTACAGATTTAATGGTTCCAAATCGCAACAAGAGTTTGAGTCCTGTTCGCGTTTGCTTTTCGCTCATGCTAACCTTATCGGGATGCTGCTGCACATAGCTCAATACCCTACCAAAACTGTTACTTTGATAGTAACCTGACTGTTGATCACTGATAAAGTAGCCTACCATTTTGTTCTTTTTCATAAGGACGCGTTCTAGGCCTAGATCTAAGGCCATCCATTTAATGCGCACGCTGTCTAGTAGGTCTTGTGCTTCTTCGGGCAGTGGACCAAAGCGGTCTTCCAATTCATTCTGAAAAGCTTGTAATTCGGTTTCGTCTTTTAATTCGCCGAGCTTGTGATACAGATTTAAGCGTTCGCTAATGTTGTTTACATATTCCGACGGGAACAAGAGCTCAAAGTCAGTATCGATAACTGTCTCTTTAATCCACTTTTTGTCCTTTTCTTCTTGACCCTGGTAGAGTGATTTAAACTCTTTCTCTTTAAGTTCTTCTATAGCTTCTGCCAAGATCTTTTGATAGGTTTCAAAGCCGATCTCGTTTATGAAGCCACTTTGTTCTCCTCCAAGAATATCTCCAGCACCTCGAATCTCGAGGTCTTTCATAGCGATCTTGAAACCACCCCCAAGTTCTGTGTATTGTTCCAAGGCCTGTATGCGTTTGCGCGCATCTGTGGTCATGGCAGAATAGGGTGGTGTAATGAAATAACAGAAGGCTTTTTTATTACTTCGTCCAACGCGGCCCCGCATTTGGTGTAGGTCAGAAAGGCCAAAGTTGTTGGCATTATTTATAAATATGGTGTTGGCATTAGGAACGTCCAAACCGTTTTCTATGATGGTAGTAGAGACCAAAATATCAAAAGCGCCGTCCATAAAGGCAAGCATGAGCTTTTCGAGTTTTTTACCATCCATTTGACCATGACCCACGCCAATTTTGGCATCAGGCAAAAGGCGTTGCAACATTCCGGCTACCTCTTGAATATTTTCAATACGGTTATGGACAAAAAAGGCTTGCCCACCTCTAGAGATCTCGTAGCGCAAGGCGTCACGGATCGCCTCCTCAGAAAAACGGATAACCCGCGTTTCAATAGGGTAGCGGTTTGCCGGAGGTGTATTGATAACTGATAGATCTCTGGCTGCCATTAAACTGAACTGTAAGGTACGTGGAATCGGTGTTGCCGTGAGCGTAAGTGTATCTACATTTTCTTTAATGGTCTTAAGCTTGTCCTTAACGGCTACCCCAAATTTCTGTTCCTCGTCTATAATCAGTAAACCGAGGTCTTTAAACTTAATGCCTTTATTTACCAATTGATGGGTCCCGATAACAATATCTAATTTGCCACTAGCCAGATCTTCCAATACCTTATTGCGCTCTTTGGTGGTTCTAAAGCGATTCAGATAATCAATATTGACGGGTAAGCGCTTCATACGTTTAGAGAAACTCTTGTGGTGTTGGAACGCAAGTATGGTAGTTGGCACTAAAACCGCGACTTGTTTTCCGTTGTCTACGGCTTTAAAAGCTGCGCGTATGGCGACCTCTGTTTTACCAAATCCAACATCTCCACAGACCAAGCGATCCATAGGGCGCTCGCTTTCCATATCGCGTTTAATGTCTTCTGTGGCTTTGGTTTGGTCTGGCGTGTCTTCGTATATGAATGATGATTCCAGTTCGTGCTGCAAATACGAATCCGGAGCGTATTGAAAGCCTTTTTGCAAACGACGCTTGGCGTATAATTCAATAAGATTAAAGGCAATTTCTTTGACCTTTTTCTTGGTCTTTTGCTTGAGTTTTTTCCAGGCGTTGGATCCTAATTTATAGATCTTCGGAGCGGTACCGTCCTTGCCGTTGTACTTCGCAATTTTGTGCAAAGAATGTATGCTGAGGTACAATATGTCTCTGTCGCCGTAAATGAGTTTAATGGCCTCTTGAAATTTGCCCTCGACCTCTATCTTTTGCAAACCACCAAATTTCCCGATCCCATGGTCGATGTGGGTCACATAATCTCCAACTTCTAAATTGGTGAGTTCCTTTAAGGTGATGGCTTGCTTTTTAGCGTAGCCATTTTTAAGGTGGAAGCGGTGATAACGCTCAAAGATCTGATGGTCGGTATAACAAGCTGTTTTAGATTCCGCATCGACAAAGCCCGAATATAGTGAGAACACCGCAGTTTGATATTGAACATCGTCTTGGGCGTCCTCTAGAATATCTTTAAATCTCTTGGCTTGTTCAACGGTATCGCAAAATATGTAATTCGTATAGCCCTTGGCATGCTTTTGCTGCAGATCCTTGATCAGTACCGGGAACTGTTTTTTAAATGGGGGTTGCGGTTGGGTTTTAAAAGCGATCTCTCCATCAGAAGGCACCTCCGCTACGTGAGTAAAGGATTCCAGCAGCGCAGAAAAAGTATTACCGTTAATAAATAATTCCTCTGGTTTGAGTTGTTTAACCGTCTGATCCAGTTCGGCGAAGGCTTCCTCTGCTTTTTGGTAAAAATCATCGAGTTTTTCTTCGACCAAGCGTTGATTAGCGGTAAAGACCACAGTCTTTCTGGCAATGTATTCCAAAAAGGAAGCCCTCTGTTCTTCCAGTAATTTGTTGGCCACATTCGGAATGATCCCAATGCGTTTTACCTGCTCTGTGGAAAGCTGGGTTTCTACATCGAAACAGCGAATACTGTCTACCTCATTGCCAAAGAATTCCAAGCGATAGGGTTCGTCGTGTGAAAAGGAGAACACATCCAGTATTCCTCCACGAACAGAGAATTCTCCTGGCTCAGTAACAAAATCAACGCGTTTAAACTGATAAGAGAACAATACTTCGTTCACAAAATCCAAAGAGAGTTCGTCTCCCACTTTTACGCTGAGGGTATTGCGCTCCAATTCTTTTCTGGTGACTACCTTTTCGAAAAGTGCTTCCGGGTAGGTCACTATAAGCGCCGGCTTTTTTCGCGAGTTGATGCGGTTCAACACTTCGGACCGTAGCAGTACGTTGGCATTGTTGGTTTCCTCTATTTGATAAGGGCGGCGGTAACTGCCAGGAAAGAAAAGCACATCCTGTTCACCAACCAATTGTTCCAAGTCGTTGAGGTGATAAGCGGCTTCTTCTTTGTCGTTAAAAACACAAAGAAATGGCCGGTCTGTTTCTTTGAAGAGCTGAGCTACAACAATTGAAAAGGCAGAGCCGTGTAGGCCCGATAGTGTTGTCCTCGCTTGATTTTTGGATATAGCTTCCCCTAGTTTTCTTAAAGAAGAAGACTCTCTGAACACCGATTGTACCAGCGTTTTACTCATGGGATGGCAAAGATAATATCTTCCTTTGTGTTTTTAAAGCAACTCCTAAATCAAATAAGAATTATTTAACGCTTCCCGTAGTATTCCAGCAGTTTAAACAGCGGATTGTACTTCCAATTCCTAATTGCGTGCAAAGTGCTGCTGCCTATTAGAATTCCCATGACTAGCATGGCGGTGTTAGCAATGGCTTCTTCCGTATGCCAATTCGCCACGGCAATAGCGCCTAGAGCCCAAGCACCCACTAAGGCAAATTCTCGCATGTTGCGCTTCCAGGTAACGACCAAGTTCACGGCTCCGGCAACAAGTATTACAATGATGGTCCAAGTGACCTCGGACAAGCCGAGGCCGTCCCAATTGGTTTTATGTAAATAGGCGGAGATATTGGCAATGCTCGCCACAGTTATCCATCCGCTGTAGATCACAAAGGGCCACCAAACAAAAGCAATGGTAGGAATGGCAGCATCATAGAGTTCCATTTCGTTCTTCACAACAATGACCAGCAAGGCAATTAAGATCACAAACATGCAAACCACAGACCATCCCGTCCACTCATAGAGCCAACAGAAGATCCACGCCATATTGGCTCCGCAGGAAAGTAAAAACCAAGCTGCTGTCTTTTCTAAAAAGGAATCGTCACGCACCTTGCCAAATGCAGCCACAAGTCCGTATATCACAAAACCAATAAGCAGTAAATAGATCAATCCCCAAATGGCAAAGGCATAACCAGCAGGCGTGAAAAGGGTATTCAGATCATCAGAAACACCACCAATTGTTTTCCCGGCAATGGCTCCTGTGTTGGACAGGTAATTCACATAAATAGTTGCCAACAGAGCAAGCGCATTGAGAATTGCGTATAATTTTTTCATCAGTCTAAGATACGCAAATTAGAGCGTCTCGTGTAGGGCAATAAGTTCACCTTCTGCTATGGCATAAATACGGTCTTCACTACTTGGGCGCAATATGTGTTTGCCCGTAAAACTCCCAAAAGCGGGCAAGATCATTTGTTTCCCACTGATGAAATAACAAGGTAAACTGATGGATTGTCGCCCAACGCCACGCAGTCGAACTCCGGGATGAATATGTCCGCTAATAGTGAACTTTTCTGGGCTTTCTTCTGGAATGTGGGTGAGTTGTAGATCACCCAGATTCCCAGTTCCACAAGTGGCAATTCCCAAAGCGTCGTAGCGGCTTAAAGGGATGATGTCATGATTGCCCAGCACTAAAGTAGACTTGGGTTTTCGTTCTTCTATCCAACGGGAAAAATAATCCCATTCTTTGTTGGTATGGCTGTGAAACAGATCTCCTAAAAAATAGATACGATCTGTTTTAAAATCCTTCATCGCAATATCCAACCGATCAAAATTAGATTGAATTGCCGCGGTAGGAACTGCAGCTCCGTGTTTTCTAAAATGACTCACCTTGCCCAGATGCACATCGGCGATCAACAGGCAATCGTAGGCTGGGACGTACAATGCACCGCTAGCGTGCGCAACACAATCCAACCCACCGAAATTGAAAGCTAAGGTTTTGGTCATATTAGGCTTCATATTGCACGCGCATGCGTTTTATTCTATCACTTAGTTTTTCTGAACTCATCTTTTCGCGTAAACGATCGGTTATGATCGGGAAACTGAACGGCGTTGGTTTTTCGCAGGGGCGCCACACCCAATCCTGCTTGCAAATTCGTTCTAAAGCGATGCGCAATCTGCCTTCTTCCAATTCGTGTTCAAAGGTTTCTCTATAGGCTTGCTGCAAAAGTAAATTATCGGGTTCAAAATCCTTAAAGACCTTAAATAGTAAGCGTGAATTGCTTTGCAAATGTTTTGTCTTAACTGTTTTGTTGGGATAACCCTGAAACACTAAACCACTGATCACGGCTATGTCTCTAAACTTTCGACTCGCCATTTCTGTGGCGTTGATACTTTTCTCCAGGTCTTGCAGTAGATACTCCGGAGTGAATAGGTCATTGTCAAATATGAGTTGTACATCCCAAACCTGATCAGACAGCAATTCAAAACCGTAGTCGTTATAAGCCAACGAGAAGCTGATAGGAATGAGTAGACTTAGTCTATAGGCCAAAATATGACTCAAGGCCTCGTGTACAAAGCGCCCCTCAAAAGGGTAGAACACCACATGGAAACCTTCTCGGGTTTCAAAGGATTCTATAAGGAACTCATAAGATGCAGGCACTATGGATTCTTGTAATTGCCGTTCAAAAATATGACTTAGTGCGCGTAACTCACGCGTCTGTGATTTGTATGCGCTGCTGCTTTGTAATTCTTCTCTGAGTAGCTGACTCATTTGGGAGGAAAGCGGCAAACGGCCGCCCATAAAACTCACCACATTACTGCTGCGCTTTTTAGATTTTCTGACCTGAGCGGTCATGTTCCTCAAGCGGACCAATTCTAGGGTTCGTCCGGCAAAAACAAAGGTATCTCCAGGTTTCATTTTACCCAAGAACCATTCTTCTACAGTTCCAATAAAACCACCACTCACGTATTTGACCAGCAGCATAGCATCACTAACAATAGTGCCTATAGAAAGCCGATGCATCATGGCTATTCGTCTATCGGTAACCTTGAAAAGCCCATCTTCTTGGACAATCACCTTGCGGTATTCGTTATAGGATTCTAAACTTTGACTGCCTTTGGTAATAAAATTCAAACACCATTGCCATTGCTCTTCGGTTAAGCCTTGAAAACAAAAGGTGCGCTGTATTTCTGGGAAGATCTCCTCGGGTTTAAAACCGTCACTTACGGCTAAGGTCACTAAATATTGGATCAGCACATCAAAGCAGAGTAAAAAGGGTGTGCGGTCTTCCATTACGGATTCTGTTACGGCCCGTTTTAAAGCAGAAGCTTCCACTAATTCTAATGCGTGTGTAGGTAAAAAATAGATCAGACTCGGTTCTCCCGGACGGTGATTAGAACGTCCTGCACGTTGCAGGAATTTTGCAACGCCTTTGGGGCCACCAATTTGAATAATGGTCTCTACTGGAGCAAAATCGACCCCGAGGTCTAAACTCGAAGTTGCCACCACAGCCTTGAGCGATTCGTTGCGAATGGCTTGTTCTACCCACAGCCGTGTTTCTTTATTGATACTCCCGTGATGCATGGCGAGTTCGCCGGCCAGTTCCGGGTGCTTTTCTAAGATCTTCTGAAACCAGATCTCACATTGTCCGCGCGTATTTGTAAAAATGATGGTTGTCTTGCTGGATTCAATAATGGGAATGATCTCCTCTAACAAGTGCAACCCCAAATGTCCACGCCAAGGGAAGGTCTCCATTTTCTTTGGAATGATGGATTTTACTTTAACCTTGGGTTTGCGTTTGGCTTTAATTAGCACTCGGGGTTTTTCTTGCTCGGTGGAATCGCTCATTAAAACATCCATAGCTTGGTCCAAGTTACCAATGGTTGCAGAGATGCCCCAAATGCGCAGCTTTGGACAAATCGTCTTGAGTCGAGATAAAGCTAACTCCATTTGCACGCCGCGTTTAGAACCAAGGAGTTCGTGCCATTCGTCAACCACTACAGCCTCTAGGGTTTTAAAGAGTTTGGGATAGTCCTTACTGGCTAAGAGTAGCATTAAGCTTTCTGGAGTTGTGATAAGCAGGTCTGGCATTGAACGCTTTTGTTTGGCGCGTTCTGCTTGGGTGGTGTCTCCTGTTCTAATACCAACGGTTAGTCCCGTTTCTAGCTCGTCTGCCATGCGCTGTGCGGCCTGTTGTATCTCTACGGATAGAGCGCGAAGCGGAGTGATCCAAAGGGCTTTGATCCCTTTTTTATGTTTGGTTTTATACTGCGGATTTGATTTGATATACGACAAGACGATAGGTGTCCAAAGTGCGTAGGTCTTACCGCTGCCCGTAGGGGCATTTAGCAAGCCGTGCTTCCCCTGCAAGTAAGCATTCCAAGTTTGTTTTTGAAAGGGGAACGGACTCCAACTGCGGCTCTCAAACCAGCCTTGGGCGATATTTAAAAGCTCTTCGCGTTTCATTTTGGGATGAGTGCTTTTAGATCTTCTAAACTGTTGGCCTGATCGGCGTTTTTGTCCTTACGCCAGCGGTGTATTCTAGGAAAGCGCGTGGAAATACCACTTTTATGGCGCTTGCTTGTAGCTATGCCTTCAAAAGCAATTTCAAAGACATGCTCTGGCTTTACAGAGCGAACAGGCCCAAAACGTTCTAGTGTATTCTTTTTTATCCAGCTGTCTACCTCTTTAAGTTCTGCATCTGTGAGGCCGCTATAGGCTTTTGCAAATGTTACCAAAGCACCTTCGTGCCAGAGCGCAAACGTGTAATCGGTAAATAGGTTGGCGCGCCTTCCGTGGCCACGCATGGCGTAGGTTAGCACCGCATCTATGGTAAAGGGATCGACCTTCCATTTGAACCATTCTCCACGTTTTCTGCCCACGCCATAATGCGAATCCTTGCGCTTGATCATAAGGCCTTCGCTGCGTTTTTCTCTGGAGCGCTCTCGCTCCGCAGCGGCCTCTTTCCAAGTCGCAAAGGTCATAGTGTTGCTGAGATAAAGTGGAGTGTTCTTGCCTTTGGTTTTGACCAGCTTGTCTAAGAGTTCCCGACGCTTTTCAAAAGGAGTATCTCGTAAGTCCTTGCCATTCCATTCTAAAAGGTCATAAGCAATGAGTATCACCGGATGTGTCTCTAAGAGTTCTTTGCTGATGTTCTTGCGGCCAATTCGAGTTTGTAGCATGTTGAAATCCCCGATCTGCCCGTCGGGAAAACAAACTATCTCACCGTCCAGTACAGTGCCGTTGGGAATCCGTTCTCGCAGCGCATCAAATTCTGGATACTTGTCAGTGACCAGTTCTTCTCCTCTTGACCAGACAAAATGCGTATTGGCCCTAAATATAACTTGCGCCCGAATGCCATCCCATTTGTGTTCAAAGCTGTATTGAGAGATGTCGCCCAGTTCTTCTACTTGGCCCTCTACAGCATGCGCCAAAAAGAAAGGGTAGGGTCTTGAAACTGCTGCGGCCTCAGAAGGAGCTATGATCAATTCATCAAAACTGATGGTCTTGGGGTCCCAATTTCCCATAAGTTTAAAAGCGAGCTCATCGGTATCAATTCCTGTGGCTTGTCCAAGGGCTCGTGTCATTAGTTTTTGACTCACCCCAATTCTGAATCCACCGGTAATGATCTTGTTGTAGACAAAGCGCTCGTAGTAGTTGAACTGATCCCAGCGTTCTAAGATCGTTGCTTTTTTTATTGCTTCGGATTGATTCCCCAGCGCTGCGATCTCGTTGACCACCTCGGTCAAAGACATTACGGTACTGCCATTAGGATGCGGCAGGACTAAAGCAATGGTCTCTGCCAAATCACCTACAATATGATAGCTCTCTTCAAACAACCACAGGGGGATATTGGCCAGTTCAGTGGCCCAAGCTCTAAGTAATGTAGTGTTGACAGGACGTTTGGGGCGTCTATGAGAAAGCAGCGCGATTGTCCAAACCTTGTCACTGTCTTTTGCCTCCTTAAAATAGTTGGCCAAGGCAGCAACCTTTTGGTTGGTCTTATTGGTGCTGTCTAGCTCCTTAATGAGTTGGGCAAAGGCTTTCATACACTTAGGCAGTTTCCTGAGTTTCATCTATGGTCTCTGCTTCGTATGCCGTGGCTTCTGTCTTAGCGTCTAAGCCGAGTTCTTCGCGCAAGTATCTGGAAAAGATGTCTGTATAACCGTGGGTGGCGATCACTTGTTCGCAGCCGGTGGCTTTTACAGCTGTAAGCAATTCTTCCCAATCTGCGTGATCACTCAGCACAAAGCCTTTGTCTAAGGCACGTCTTCTGCGAGCACCTCTAAAGGTCATCCATCCGCTGGCGGCGGCTGTGGTCTGTGGTCCTATCTTTCTTATCCAAGCTGCGTTTTGTACTCCCGGAGGTGCCACAATGAGCGAACCTTTCAATGCTGCCTTATCCATAGCAGTTTCAAGCAATGTAAATTCCGGCAGATCAAAATCCGCAGCCATGGCTTTGTTGAGGTCGTAAATGGTTTTATGTGCGTAGATCTGTCCTATGTCTGGGTTGACATTCTTTAGGAGCCGCTGGGCTTTGCCCAAACTGTATCCGAAGAGCAAAGAGGTCACGCCATTGGCCTTGTTCTGCGCCCACCAATTGTCGATCTCGTTAAACACTTCTTGTTGTGGCTCCCAAGAAAATGCTGGGAGTCCAAAGGTGCATTCACTGATGAAGGTATGGCATTTTATAGGTTCGAAGGGAGTGCTAAGACCGTCATCTTGTAATTTGTAGTCGCCCGTAAATACCCAAACTTCTCCTTGGTATTCTACACGGACTTGAGCAGACCCCGGAATATGACCGGCTGGATGCAAACTGAATTTTACCCCATTGACCAAAAGCGTCTCGTTCCATTCTAATCCTTTGACCTGCAATTTACCAAGTCGGTGTTTGATTATAGGAATGTTGGTCTTGTGCGTAATGTACTGCCCGTGTCCGTAGCGCGCATGGTCTGAATGCCCGTGAGTTACGATACATTTAGGCACCTTTCGCCAAGCGTCGAGATATACATCTGCCTGCGGACAATAAATGCCGTTCTTATTAAATACCAATAGGGACATGGGAGTTTTTTTGCTCCCTATAAAAATACGACAATTCCGAGTGGCTGCTTGCTTGCATTTTTAGCAAAATTGAACTCCATTTGAGTGTAAGAAATGAGAAGATACTGCTATATTTGCAGCAATTAAGTAAAGCTATGTCGTTTAAGAATCTTTTTCAGAGTTACGAGCACTCTAGAAACCTGAGCCATTTCGCGTCTTTAGTAAGAATGGCTGCAGTAGATAATGAGCTCAACGAGCAAGAAATTAGCAGATTGGATCGTTTTGCCAACAAATTGGGAATTGACGAATCCGAAGTGAAAGCTATCCTTAAAGATCCGTCAACTTACACTATAAACCCACCAAACTCTCATGAGGTGCGTTTACAGCTTTTACACGACATGTTCAATATCATCTTTGCAGATCATCAGATCGACGCAGGTGAACACCAACTTCTAGTGCGTTATGCAATTGGTCTAGGCTTTAGTGAGGCCCAAGCCGAGAAGTATATCAAAAGATCTATCCAAATCTACACTGGGGGTCTAGACTTCGAAGATTACCAATACTTGTTAGAGAAGTAAGAGGTTACTTTTCTCTTGATTTAAATGCTTCCTTAATAGCTTTAACGAGCTCTTTAGGCTGATACGGTTTGGTCAATAAAGCCGAAATACCGAGCGCTTCTGCCTCTTGTTGGTATTCTGGTCCGGCCATGGCCGTTAATACAACGACAGGTTGTTTTTTGGTCTTGCGTTCGGCGTAGTTTTTCTCCCAATTTGATCAAGAGATCTCCTAGCTCTTCTTTATTGACCTTAGCTTTATCTACACCATCAGTCTTATCGTTGAGGGCGTCCTCTAGATCCGTGATTCTAATGTTGATGTCCGTGGTCATAGAATCGATAGACTGCATAAGTTCATTGCGGACCTGGTCTATATAGTCCTCCAGTTCCTTCTTGCGGTCTTGGATCTCTTATTTCAGCGTGTGAAATTCGCTGTCGTATTGCTCAATATTCTCACCAAAAATGAGCTGTTTGATCGCCTCTATCTTTGAGCCAGAATCCATAGCCTCGTCTTGAGGTTTTGCGTTCTTTTGTTTAGCCAAATGCTTAGGATGAAAAGTAAAAGTACTAAAATTCGCTATTATTGGGGATCTGCGGCCTTTTTCATACAGTATTCTGCTTTTTCTACCATGGAGGTGCTACCGCAGAAAAAGGGCACGCGTTGGTGTAATTCTGTAGGTTCTATATCGAGGATTCTTCTAAAGCCATCGCTGGCCTTGCCACCAGCCTGCTCTGCTAAAAATGCCATGGGGTTGCATTCGTACAGCAGGCGTAATTTTCCGTCGGGATTCTTTGCTGTGCTAGGGTACATATATATACCGCCTTTGATCATGTTTCTGTGAAAATCAGATACTAAAGAGCCGATGTATCGCGAAGTGTATGGGCGGTCGCCTTCTTCCATCTGGCAATATTTTATATAGTCTTTAACGCCCTGTGGAAAATGCACATAATTCCCCTCGTTAACCGAGTAGATATTCCCCTCTTTTGGGAACTGCATGTTAGGATGCGATAGGTAATAGGTTCCAATGGCCGGATTCAAAGTAAACCCATTCACTCCGTGTCCGGTGGAATATACGATCATAGTAGAGGTTCCGTAAATGATATATCCAGCTGCTACTTGTTTGCTTCCAGCCTGAAGAAAATCTTCTTGGGTCACTGGAGTTCCAACTGGAGTTACACGTCTGTAAATAGAAAAGATAGTACCCACAGAAACATTTACATCGATATTAGAAGATCCGTCCAACGGATCTATAAGCACTACGTATTTGTGTTGGTTGTTTGGATTACCGTCTTTAATGGCGATAAAATCATCTTCTTCTTCGCTAGCAATCCCGCAAACAATCTCTCGATTGGTCAGGGTTTTTATAAAGGCCTCGTTAGCAAACACGTCGAGTTTTTGCTGATCCTCTCCCTGAACATTCATGTCTCCTGCGGCGCCCAAAATGTCTACAAGACCTGCTTTGTTTACCTCGTGATTCACCACTTTAGCGGCCAATCTTATGGAATTGATGAGTCTGGAAAGTTCACCGGAAGAGTATTTGAATTCACTCTGATTTTCAATGATAAATTCGCCCAGTGTTTGGTTTCTGATAGCCATGTAGGTAGTTGATGAGAATTTGAGGCAAATATCGTTAAAATTCACAAATAGCCCCGATATTTGTGGTATTACAAAAAGCTAGACTATGATCCGCGAAGCGCGCAAAGAAGATGCCGGCGCCCTGTTGGCATTGATTAAGGAATTGGCTGTTTTTGAAAAGGAGCCCGATGCCGTTTTGATAGACGAGCAAACCTTGGTAAGGGAAGGCTTTGGCGAGCGACCTTTATTCAAGTGTTTTGTTGCCGAGGTGGATCAGCAAGTAGTGGGCATGGCATTGGTCTATTTTAGATTTTCCACTTGGAATGGTCGTGGATTGTATTTAGAAGATCTGATCGTTACCGAATCCATGCGCGGTAAAGGCTTAGGAAAAGCTTTGTTAGACCGAGTGATCCAGTTCGGGAAACAAGAAGATGTGGGTCGCATTGATTGGGTGGTCCTAGACTGGAATCGATCAGCAATAAAACTATATGAATCTATTGGTGCCAACCTATTGAAAGATTGGTACATAGCGCAAATGGACCGCAAGGCCATTGCAAATTATATTGAGAATCATGCGAATATTTAAATTCGGAGGCGCTTCTGTAAAAGATGCGACCGGAGTACAGAACTTAAAGAGAGTCTTAGAATATACGGGCAGTGAAGAACTAGTTGTCGTGGTTTCTGCTATGGGTAAAACAACCAACGCTTTAGAAGCTGTTGTTACTGCATATTTTAAAAAGGATGGCTCTGTTAAGGAAGCTATTGCCCAATCTAGAAGTTATCACGAGTCTATCCTGCAAGAGTTGTTTCCGAATAAAAACCACCCCATCCACAAACAGATTGGTGATTTCTTTGTTGACATGGACGATTTTTTGAGCCATAACCGATCGGAAACCCATGCTTTTGTGTATGATCAGGTGGTGAGTTTTGGGGAGTTGATATCTACTACTATCGTGGCAGCCTATCTCAATGAAAACGGGCATCCCAATACTTGGTTAGATGTACGCAGTTGTATAAAAACAGACAGTAATTATCGCGATCCACGTGTAGATTGGCAACTCACTCAGGAGTTGATCAAAAAAGCGGTGGACCGCAAAGGGCTAACCATTGCTCAAGGGTTTTTAGGCTCCGAAGTAAACAACAACTTTACCACAACCTTAGGGCGCGAGGGTTCTGACTATACTGCCGCCATCTTTGGATATTGCTTGGATGCAGAAAGCGTTACCATTTGGAAGGATGTGCCTGGGGTACTCAACGCAGATCCGCGCCATTTTACGAAGACGCAATTGTTGAATCACATTTCGTACAGAGAGGCGATAGAACTTGCATTTTACGGAGCTTCGGTAATTCACCCTAAAACATTACAACCCTTACAGCGCAAGGAGATTCCGCTATATGTGCGCTCTTTCATAAAACCCGAAGACCCTGGTACCTGTGTGACCAAGGGACAAGCCTTAGACCCAATGGTGTCTTGTTTTATCTTAAAGCAAGACCAAGTATTGATCTCGTTGTCTTCTCTGGATTTCTCTTTTATGATGGAGGATCATATTGGCGAGGTTTTTAAACTATTGCATCAGTATAAAATGAAGGTGGAGCTAATCCAGAATTCTGCTATCAGTTTCTCTGTGGTTGTTGACAACAAATTCAAAAAACTACCTGATTTGTTGGCCCATTTGCGCCAGCACTTCAGTGTAACACATTACGAAGGTGTGACTCTTTATACTGTCCGCCACGCTAAACCGGAGGAAATCAAGGCTTTAGTTAAAGGTCAAAAGGTGCTCTTAAAGCAAGAAGCGCAGGAAACCGTTCAAGTGGTCATTGGGCAAAGTTAGATTCCCTATATTTGGGGGCAGTACTGCCATGGGATTAGTTAACGCAAAAGAAGTAGCCTCTGCCGTGGGGCTCAAAAAATTCGGTTTTTTAGGAACTTTTATGGGGTGGACCCTAATGAAGATCCTCAAGATCGATACGCTTAACAAGATCTACAACAAGCACAAACATCTCAATGATCTGGAATTCGTAAGCTCTTTATTGGACGAGTTCGAGATCAAATTCGAAATCCCTGAAGAAGACCTCAAGCGAATTCCCAAAAACGGACCTTTCATTACTATTTCTAACCACCCTCTAGGTGGAATTGATGGGATATTACTTCTCAAGCTGCTTTTAGAGATCCGCCCGGATTTTAAGATAATCGCTAACTTTTTGTTGCACCGCATAGAACCACTGAAACCCTATGTGATGCCAGTGAATCCTTTTGAAGACAGGAAGGATGTGAAATCTAGTGTCACCGGATTTAAAAATGCGATCGGGCATTTGCGTGATGGCCATGCTTTGGGAATTTTCCCAGCTGGAGAAGTTTCTACTTATAAGGACGACAAGCTTATGGTTGACAAGCCTTGGGAAGTAGCCGCTATGAAGCTCATCCAAAAAGCAGAGGTGCCCGTGGTGCCAATCTATTTCCACGCCAAGAACAGTAAGCTCTTCTATCGTTTGGCCAAAATGAGCGACACTTTGCGTACGGCTAAACTACCGTCCGAATTGCTGACCCAAAAAGAACGTCTGATCAAAGTGCGTATTGGAAATCCGATCTCAGTAAAAGATCAGCAGGAACACGAAAGTTTGAAGAACTTTACGGAGTTCCTCCGCAGAAAAACATATGTATTGGCAAATCCTTTTCAGAAGAAAACGCTAATAGAAAGTATTCCAAAAACCTTAAAAATTCCAAAGCCACCTAAAAAGATCGCTGGCCCGGCCTCTACAGAAGCTATGGCCAAAGAGGTCGCTCGGCTCACGGCAGACGATAAGCGCTTGTTGCAGAGTAAGAATTATGAGGTGTTTTTAGCGCAGGCGGAGAGTATTCCTAACATTTTACAAGAGATAGGGCGCCTCAGAGAGATCACTTTTAGAGAGATCGGGGAGGGGACCAACAACTCTACGGACTTGGATAAGTTTGACAGCTATTACCACCATATGTTCTTGTGGGACAACGATCAGCAAAAGCTCGTCGGCGCCTATCGGATGGGCTTGGGTTCTAAGATTTTTGCAGAATTCGGGATAGACGGCTTCTACTTGCAAGACCTCTTCCGTTTTGAACCAGAACTCTACTCCATGATGAGCAAATCCATAGAAATGGGGCGAGCTTTCATCATAAAGGAATACCAGCAAAAGCCGATGCCACTGTTTTTGCTGTGGAAAGGGATAGTGCATACCACATTGCGTTTCCCGGAGCATCGTTATTTGATCGGCGGGGTTAGCATTAGCAATAAATTCTCTGATTTCTCTAAGTCGCTCATGATTGAGTTTATGAAATCGAACTATTACGACCCTTATGTGGCTCAGTATATCAATCCTAAAAAGGAATACAAGGTCAAGCTCAAAGATGCTGATAAGGACTTTATCTTCGATGAGACCGAAGCCGATCTGAACAAATTCGACAAGCTCATCGACGAGGTAGAACCTGGAAGTTTGCGATTGCCGGTACTCATTAAAAAGTACATTAAGCAGAACGCCAAAGTGGTTGCCTTTAATGTTGATCCGCTCTTTAATAATGCCGTAGACGGGCTCATGTATATTCGAATCGCCGATCTGCCAGAAAGTACAGTAAAACCTGTTATGGAAGAGTTTCAGGCCGAACTGGAAAAGAAATACGGCCAGCGGTCAGAAGAAGAATAAGCTGCTATAGCGGAAAAACTGCCAGAGGCTCTGCAATGTTATACCCTTTGTTCTTTACAGTTTTAAATGCTTCGGATTCTTTCTGGAGCAGGGGATTGGTATGGTTAAAGTGAATAAAATAGACCTTGGCTCGCGTGGCCTGATCTAAAGCATCAAACAAGGCCATACTTTCCTGTACAGAGGGATGCGGAATCTGGCTCATATCCCGACCACCCAATTCATCACCGCTAAAAAAGGTCGCATCTAAAAAAGCGTAATCTACCCGCTTAATCCAATCGACTATCGATTGTTCCCACAAATGCCATTTGTCTATATCTGGGATGAATAAAGCAGATTTATTGGCCCCCTCAATGAAATAACCAACAGTTTCGGAATACTCATCTCTGTGGGGTACTTGCAGGGCGCTAACCCTAAGCGCCGAAGTCAATACAACTGCCGCGCTGTCAAGAGCCTTAAGTTGGACATTGTTGTTTTCTATCAAAGCACTCCAAGGAGCATTAGTTTTTAAAAAGTCCTGCATACGAGGCATGGTATACAAGGGGACATTTTTGGTGGAGGCAGCTTCTTTTCCTAGGTTGAGTAGACCTGCGTAATGACCCATATGAGCGTGAGTTAAAAATATTCCCTCAGGAGTTGCCGGGCTGCCTGCATTGGCCTTTTGCAACCAGGCCAGCTGTTTGCTTATATCTGGAGTTGCTTCAAATAGGTAGTTAGTTTGTGACTTCGGATCTATTAAACCAAGACTAACCACAGCATCCAAAGGGTTTGGATTAGTTATTTTTTGTGCACAGCAAGATTTTTCACAACCCAATTGCGGCGCGCCGGCGTCTTGCAGGTTACCCAAGATCATGATGGCGGCTTGGTCCACAGGGGGAATCTCTATGCTATCTGTTGGGGCAGTGTTCTCGGCTTGCTTACATCCGTAGAGAAACAAACAAAAAGAAAGGAAATAAAAAAACTTCATGCCTCAAGATAAGGCATAGTTTTAAAAGTGATCTGCAGCAAAGGCCGAGACGTAATCGCGGATCTCATCGCGAGCCTTGTCAAATGCTGCCATGGTGTCTTCTTCTGAGCCTTCAAATTTAGAAGGGTCGTAAAAATTGTGATGCAACCTTTTGGCATTTGGCGCTGCAATAAAAGGGCAATTCTCGTAGGCGTGGTCGCAAACGGTAATGATATAATCCCAGTTGATGCCCTGATATTCGTCAACGTGATTGGAGGTGTGATTGCTGATATCTATTCCTGCGCGCCCCATGGTGGCCACTGCACCAGGGTTGAGCCCATGAGTTTCTATGCCCGCGCTGTAAACCTGTGCCTTATCTGCCAGAGTTGTATTTAAAAAGCCATGAGCCATTTGCGATCTGCAACTATTGCCCGTACATAAAACCAGGATATTTTTCATCTATGTAAATAATTTTTATTATTCAGATAATCAGGCAAATAAAAATTATTTGCACAGATCAACCGCTTCGCTTTCGCACAAAAAATTTAATGGTTAAGCAGTATAATACAAATTAAATTTGTTTGTGCTCATTTCATCTATTTTAGATCGTTTCGGTGTTCTAATAAAATATTGTCGTGCCATTTACCGTCTCGCTGAGCGATTCTTTCTCTCACACCCACTTGACGGAATCCGCATTGTTCATGCAAATATATACTGTGTTTGTTCTGAGCGAAAATACTAGCCTGAAGCGTCCAGAAACCAGCATTCTTACTTGCGATGACCAAGTGCTCCAGCAGTTTTCTACCCACACCTTTACTGCGAGAGTTCGCAGCGATGTAAATGGTACTTTCTGCTACGCCGCGATACACTTCTCGGCTAGAGGCAGGGCTCAAGGCGCACCAGCCAATTACCTCGCCATCTATAATGGCTACAAAGCGACAGGTTTTAAGGAACTTCTTTTTGAATTTCTTCCAATCGGGCACCTTGGTTTCAAAAGTGGCAATACCCGTATCCAGACCGTCTTGGTAGATACGGGCTACTTCTTTGTAGTGTTTTTTCTTAAGTGCGCGAATTTCCATAACCTAACAACATCCACTCCCGGGACTGCAACTAGCTGCAGACACTTCGGCGGGCTCTGGCACGCCACAAACATCTTTGGCTTTGCAATCTGTGGGTGCTACTGCTAATTTAAGAAGGAGTTGATTCTCCTTGATTTCGTAATCGTTAACAAATAGTTGCGCGGTGTGAAAAAGGGAGTTTCCGTATTCAAATCGCACAACAGCTTTGGTGTCGTAAGCTCGCATACTGCCCACTTTCTTAAGAATTCCGAGGGCTTTGTAAGCGCTCATGTATTCTGTTTTCCCCAATTCTTCTGGGCTTTCCCAAAGTTGGATCACAGTCTCGTTCCAGGCGTCGGCGCGCGCGCCGCAATCTACAGCGTCGATGACCACATGCTTAACCTCGGTTATGTGATAGTTGGCGCCAACCAATTGGCCAGGACTGTATTCAAAGAGTAGGGCGGCGTTTTTGTGCTGCTCTAGCAGTGTAAATAATTCTGATGTGTTCATATTTATGTTATTAACAGCATTTGGCTTCCGTAGCTTCAAAGAATTCTTGAAAAAGTTCTTTTAGCAAAGTAAGTCTTGCCTTGTTGATAGTGTAATACTGACTCTTACCCTCGAATCGACTTTTTAGTAAGCCTGATTTTTTGATCACCTGTAAATGTTGCGAGGTGGTGGGTTGAGACAGTCTGATCTTTTCCGCAATGTCTTTACACAAGCAGCCCTCACAGTCTCCAATATAATTAAGGATAGATATTCTTGCCGGATGCGAGATCACTTTGGCAAGGTCCGCTAGATGATTGGTCTTTACAGAATGTATATGTCTTTTAGATGTCCCCATAATGTTATATTGCAATATTACGATAATATATTATAAAAACAATGCCTTTGGTTGAAAAAGGCATTGAGATTAAAATTAGATTAGAACCAAGGGCGCTTGTTCTCCTGATAGGTGTGATAGAATTCTGCGTCGGATTTGGTAAGGTAGATAATACCTTCGACTAAAGTGATTACCCATATGGCCCAAGTCAATTGACCAAATGAAATTACTCCCAGCACTAAGGTTCCTATAAGCAGCATGAGTCCTTCTTTGTTGTATCCGAGTACAAATTTATGCAGCCCTATACCGCCAAATACAAGGGCAAGAATGCCAGCTAAGACACGCTTGTTGCTTTTGGACTCTTGTAATTCGTTCCAACTTTCTTTTATGTTCTTTGCAGCTTCTTCTGCGGCATCGCCTGCTTTAGAGGCAGCCTCCTTTGCCTTTTCTGCGGCATTTTCGAAACCGTCAAAGATGTCATCTGATTTTTTGTTTTCGGATTCGCCCATAATAGTGGTTGCTTTATCTAAAATTAGCAATTTTAAAGAAAAGCACTATCTACAGGTTCCCAAAGTTCAATCTTGTTTCCTTCATTGTCTAAGATCCAGCCAAACTTACCGTAATCGTAAGTTTCCATTTCACCCACTACAGTAACGCCTTCCTCTTTTAGGGTCTTTAAAAGATTTTCCAGATCCGCAACACGGAAATTCATCATAAACTGTTTTTCACTGGGTTTAAAATATTGGGTGTCTTCTTTAAAAGGGCTCCACTGCGTACTGCAGTCGTTACCATCTTTGTCTTTCCACCAAAAGGTACAGCCGTAGTCGTCGGTGTTTAAACCTAGGTGTTCGCGATACCATTGTTTAACAGCTTGTGGATCTTTGGTCTTAAAAAAGAATCCACCAAGGCCAGTTACTCGTTCTTCCATTTTAAGCTTTTCTTTTTAAGATTAATGCAGAGATCAGAGTAATGATCGCGCCTACAAACATGGCAATAAAGAACATCAGAACTCCGAGCATCGGCGTGCTCCATACCTCGGCTTCTACACCTTGGGCTTGCATTTCCTTGGCGTAGTTTGCAGCCCAATCCGGATCAATGATACCGGTATAGATCATATCCGCGACAGCTATTCCTAAAGATCCCATAGCGCTAATTCCCAAGCCTACCAAGACTGCGTTTCCAAAGCTCACACTGCCATCATTGACACGGTCGCGATACGCTTTGATTCCAAAATAGACCATAGATAATGCTATAATGATACCTGCGTATCCTAAAATTTCGCTGTTACCTATTTCGAATTGTAGGGAAAGCAATAAGCTGATTCCAAAAAGGATCAAAGGCAATTAGCGATCTGATTCCGTACTTAATAATTGTTGATTTCATGTTAGTTGATTTAAATTTTTGAACCATAACGCATTTCCGAAGAAAAGCATGATCCAAAACTAGTGAGCCGGCTTCAACTACGGCTCATACTAAAGTACCAAATTCGATTTTGATGGTATTGTAAGACTCCTACTTTGGTAGGATGCATAGCTGCTGAGCCCTTGTGAGTGCTTCTGTTCTGCGTTTTGCATCGAGTTTAACCAGTAAGTTGGAAACATGGGTTTTTACAGTACTTTCTGAGACAAATAGGCGTTGACCAATCTCTTTATTCGACAATCCATCGGACAAAGCTTCCAAAACTTCTAACTCTCTTTTGCTGATTCCCAACTCCTCGATCTTCTCCAGATCTTGCTGCCAAGGTTCCACTTTAGGCTTTGGACTTGAATAACGAGACACCCAAATGCCGACTCCGAGAAAGACCAAAGCGAGCACAGCGAGTATCCATTCTGCTTTATAATCGCTATTCATCCAAAGTAATTTACTGGTTTGAAAGAGCAGCATCAGTAAGATCACTATGGCACCAAAAACAAGGATAATGCGCTTCATCTTAACTTAGACTGGAAATTCGTTCAATATCTTATCGACTATGGTTTGGGCTAATTTTTCTAAACTTTCTACCGTCCAACCTGCTATGTGGGGACTCAAGATCACTTGATTCAATTGCAAGAGTTCTGCCAATGCTGCAGGCATACTATCGGCTTCGAACAAAGATTCAAATGAACTCTTTTCGTATTCCAATACGTCTAAACCAGCGCCGAGAATTCTGCCGTTCTTTAAGGCCTCGACCAGATCTGCTGTCACTACCGACTTACCTCGCGCTGTATTGATCAGAAAAAAGGGTTTGGCAAAAGCGTTGATGAAATCTGAATTGACCATCTTATTGGTTAGCGGTGTCCATGGCGTGTGCAGACTCAGCACATCTACTTCTTGTTGCAAGGTTTTTAGATCCACCTGCTGGGCATTGGCATCGCCCACATTGGGCAGAATATCATAACACAAAACCCGACAGTCGAACCCGCGAAGCTTTCTCGCAAAAGCTTTGCCCATATTGCCATATCCTATAATGCCAACAGTGCGGTAATCCAGTTCTAGCCCGCGATTGGCCTCTCTATTCCATTGCCCTTGTTTTATCTGCTGATGCGCAGCAAAGAGCTTGTTTAAAAGCGCTAACAGCATCCCTAGGGCATGCTCACCTACAGCATTGCGGTTGCCTTCTGGTGCCGAAAAGAGTTTAATACTTCTAGCCTGTGCATAATCAAGATCTATACTCTCCATACCCGCGCCAACACGAGCTACAAACTTTAATTGTTTAGCGGCTTGAAGGAACTCGCGATCTACAGTGATACGACTGCGTAGCACCACGCCATCAAACTGCTCTATAACCGCTAGTGTCTTTTCTCTGTCGTAATTGAAACCTTCGACATTCTTGTGGCCTGCCGCATTTAGCTGGGCTATTAGCAAAGGATGATTCTTGTCTAGATGAAGAATTTTCAAAGCTTAGATCTTAGGGTAAGAGGTTTGAGTCTTTTCGTGAACGACCTCCCCGGTGTGTTTAGTACTTAGTTTTTCAAACAGTAGTAGTTGAACTTCTTGTCCGTCTATGGTCTTGGGGCAGTGTTCTACGCCTTTAGGTACTACAATGATCTCGCCTTCTTGGACAGTTTCTACTCGGTCTCTAAAGTGCATTTGCAGGGTACCTTTTTGCACGTAGAATAATTCGTCTTCGTCTTGGTGCGCATGCCAGACAAATTCTCCACTTATCTTGGCCAAAAGCACTTGCATATCATCTACAATGGTAATTTGATGCGGATGCCAATGATCGCTGAATTTATCGAGCTTTTCTTTTATATTGATAGGCTTACTCATCCACAAACAAATTACAAATTTCCTCTGGAATAGCTGTAGGTTTCTTGCTGTCTGCTCTGAGTAAGCACCACAAGGTTTTCGCTTGCACCAATAATTTTCCGCTCTTCTTGTTATAGATCTCGTACTGTCTTTCTGATCGAACACCAGCATTACTAGAAACCCAAGTCTTTAAACACAATTGATCTCCAAGAACTGCCTGCGCTTTATACTGGATCTCGTGTTTGAGGACGAACCAAACGTATTGATTCAGCAATTGGTTAGTGGCATTGCGCGACCAGTGCTTTTCTGCAGCCTCTAAACACCATTCGAGATAAACGAGATTATTCACGTGATTTTGTGCATCTAAATGTTCTGATGCTACAGTTACCGTGAATTCAAAAACCTGGGGTTTCAAAACTGAAGGATAAGCTTGGAGAGATAAAAGAACAAAAAGATACCAAAGATGTCATTACTCGTGGTAATGAAAGGGCCTGTGGCTATTGCAGGGTCAATGCCGCGCTTGTCTAAAATGATCGGCACAAAGGTTCCAATAAGAGCCGCAATGATGATCACCGAAAGCATAGAAACGGCAATGGTTAGACTAAAGGCGGTAGAATAGCCCATAATTGCGCCAAAGACCATAACCAAGGCTCCTAAGGCAATACCGTTGATAAGGCTTAGGCCTACTTCTTTTAAAAGGCGACTCCACAAACTCCCTTTTACAATATCATTAGCCAAACCTTGTACGATGATCGCACTTGATTGTACTCCTACGTTACCGGCCATCGCCGCAATAAGTGGTGTAAAGAAGAACAAGGCTTTCACTTGTGGGTCTGCCATAAGGTCTTCAAAATCCTCTAAGATGAAAACTGAGGCCAATCCACCAAATAAGCCTAACACCAACCAAGGTAAACGGGCTTTGGTGAGTTCTAAAATAGAGTCGTCGGCTTCTACTTCTTGGGTAATACCTGCAGCCAACTGATAGTCTTTTTCAGCTTCCAGTTTTATAAAATCTACAATATCATCAATGGTAATTCTTCCTAGTAATTTGTGATCTTCATCGACCACTGGAATGGCTTCCAGATCGTATTTGTTCATAATACGCGCTACTTCTTCTCCCGTGCGATCTACAAAGACAAAATCTACTCTGGGAATATAAATATCGCTGATCTTGGCTTTTTCTGGAGCCGTCAACAGATCTTTTAAAGAAAGTCGTCCTATGAGTTTTTCGTTCTTGTCCACCACGTAAATGGAATGCACGCGGGTTACATTCTTGGCCTGTCTGCGCATTTCTCTAACACAGCCTGCTATGGTCCAGGTGTCTTTTACACGAACCAATTCCTTAGCCATAAGACCTCCGGCACTGTTCTCGTCATAAGAGAGTAGTTCGCGGATCTCTTGGGCGTGCTTCTCGTCTTTGATCTCGTCGATCACCTCATCTACAATGGCGTCGTCGAGTTCAGCGATTACGTCGGCAGCGTCATCGGTGTCCATCTCCTCAAGCTCCTCGGCGATCTCCTTTGGCGAGAGTTTGTCTAGTAAGTCTTCACGTAGATCCTCGTCCAACTCCATAAGGGCGTCAGAAGTAGTTTCTGAATCTAAGAGTCGCAGTAGGTAAGTAGCGTCTTCTAGATCTAAGGCGTCCAGAACCTCAGCGATATCCGCATAGTGGAAATCACTCATCAATTCAAGGAGTTGAGAATCTTGGGTTGCGGCTATGTACTCATGAACCTGGTCGATTAACTCATCAGAGATCTGAAAGGCCATCTTGCGCTATTTTTTGAGTGAGTTCGACAAATTCCAAAACTGACAGGCGTTCCGGACGAAGCTCAAAGATAGCATCTTCTTTCAATTTATCGGACAAATCAAAGGATTTTAAGCTGTTGCGAAGGGTTTTACGACGCTGGTTAAAGGCTGTTTTCACCACTTTGAAAAACAAGGTTTCGTCGCAGGCCAATTTGTAATCAGGTTTACGTCGCATGCGCAATACGCCGCTGTCTACCTTAGGTGGCGGATTGAATACGCCCGGTGGCACCGTAAAAAGATACTCGGTTTCGTAAAAAGCCTGAGCGAGCACGGAGAGAATACCGTAAGTCTTGTTCCCCGGGCCTTGACAAATTCTTTGGGCTACTTCTTTTTGGAACATACCCGAAAATTCGAGCACCTGATCGCGGTGCTCTAAGGCTTTAAATACGATCTGAGAAGAGATATTATATGGGAAGTTTCCAATAATGCCAATTTGGGCATCTCCAAAATAAGAAGCGAGTTCTGCCTTTAAAAAATCGGCCTCAACCACTTTGAGATTGCCTTGTAAGAAAGTGGCATTCAAGTATTCAATAGACTCCTTATCTACGTCCATCGCTGTGATGGGTTTTCCAGTCGCTACCAAGAACTCGGTCAGTACTCCTGTTCCAGGACCTATCTCTAAAGCCAGATCAAATCCATCGAAAGAGAGGGTCTCACTGATCTTTCTAGCAATGTTCTTGTCTACCAAGAAATGCTGGCCAAGATGCTTCTTAGGTCTAACTGGACCACTCATCAGTGTTCGCTTACTATTTCCAATTCAGTTCTAAAGGCCACAAATTTACCTTCAAAAGGTTTGCTTTGCGCCCGCATACGCTCCGCATCTTCTGAATAGTAACGCTTAAGAGTTTCCGCACTGTCTGTGGTGTATTGCACCGAGTAAGTGAAACCGCCCATTTCTTCTTCTACCAAAACGCGGGTCATAAGGGCTTTGGTGAATTTTCCAGTGGCGAGCATTTCCGGAATATGCTCTTCACGCATCCAGTGGAGCCATTGCTGCTGAATGGATTCGTCTATATTGATGGTAACGTTGTAGATGATCATAGGGTAGACGCCTTAATTTATGGTGTCGCCACGCAAACTGCGGTAGCGCTTTCTTGCGTCCACAAAGTAAATACTATCTGAGAAATTAAAGACGATCTGCTCGTAAAATTCCTTGGCCTTTTCGGGTAGTGCCAATTGTTTTTCGTAGAGTTGCCCAAGCAGAAAATAGGCATCGTCTGCTAAAATATCTTCTTTGAATAATTCAATGATGGTCTTGTAATCGGCTACTGCCTTTTCATAGACTCCAAGCGCTGTATAAAGCTTGGCGCGTCTTAGTAAGGCCTCGTCCTCTATAACCTCTCCTTTGTGGTTTTCTAAAATCTCGCTTAGTAAACGCACCGCCTCGTTGTTTTTATTCTGAAGGCTCAAAAGGTCGGCCTTGGCAAATTTGCGCAAAGCGGTCTGTGTGCTATCTTCTACAGAATTGTCGCTAATAAGCAAACTGAGTTCCATGGCATCATTGGCTATAAGTTGCGAAGTAGACTTTTTAAGCACATCTAATTGGATCTGTGACCATTTGAAATCGCCTTTGAAGTAACTTGTTCGCGCGACCTTAAAACGAGCCTCTTGAGCTAGGATATTCCCTTGAACCTGCTTTTGTATTTGCGAATAATAGATTAACGCCTGATTGAATTTTTGCGTGTAAACCAGTATGTCTGCGAGCTTCATGCGCACTCGAGCCTTTTCAAAACGGTTGAGGTCTGTGTCTGCCAAAACCTTTAGGTTTAAAATCGCGGTTTCAGGTTGCTGTTGTTTAAAAGCGATAAAGTCGTTGTAGGCTATCTGGAGCGCATAAGTACGCGTGCTTATACCATATTGCTCAAAGACCTTATCGAATTCTTGATTTACCTTTTTTAAGTCGGATTCTGTTTTGACAATTACCCCTAAGCGTTTTTCTTCTGCATCGAGTTGTTCTTCTAAAATAGCGCTATTGGCAATAATATATTCCAAGATCTCCAAGGAGATATCGAACTCTCCTTCTTCTTCTGTAATACCTGCCAATAGTGAAAGATGCTCTAAAGTTTCCCCTTTGCGCTTGTATATTGCTTTTTCTTGATTAAAGGATTTGCGAAACTCTTTTTGTTGTACATAGAGCCAACTCAAGAGTTCGTTGTACATCAAGTTCGGGTCTTGTTGAATCCGTTTTATCAGGGTTTTTCTAAAGACCACATTGGCCTGGTTGGCAGGGTCCTCTGTGATGAACTGGGTGAGACTTCTTTTGGTGTAGGAGCCGTAACCCGGTTTGGATTCCATAAGGTTCAAATAGGCATCGAACATCTTCTCGTAGTTCTGCAATTCGCCGTAAATGCGAGAAAGCTGCAGGTAAAAATCTGCATTCGGGTTTAGTTCCATGCCTTTTTCGTAAGACTTAACAGCCCATTCTAAGAGTCCGTAGCGATCAAAAGTATCGCCAATGAATCGGGCGTAATTAGGCTGTAGGGCAAGTTCGTCTACTGCCAACTGATAAAAGGCCTTAGCCTCCTCAGGTCGGTTTTGTAATTCAAAATTGTATCCAATGTCTACCGATAGCTGCGGATAAGGTCCATAAGCCTCAGCACGTCCGGCGAGCAAAGTTCCGGCTGTCTCATAATTTTCCAACTGCTGATGAGTAGCAACAAGCGCCTTAAAAATATCGAGTCTTCTAGGGTTCTTGTCGTACAAAGTCTGATAGATCCTCAGGGCCTTGTCGTATTTACCTTCGTCAAAATAAGTTTTGGCCAAGGCGTCGTTCTGCCCAAAACTAGCAAGGGGCAGTACAAACAGCAGTATGAACAAGTAATTGCGCACTTTTGTAAAGATATCAATTGAGTTCTTAAAGCCGCGTTAAGGACGCCAATTAAATTAATAGCAGCCCAGAGTGAGATCGGCTCTAAACCCATCCACCTACTTCAAAAAGCAAGGCATAATGATTATTGGATAGTATCGAATCCGCAGTAAGGAACTAAGACCTCAGGGATCTTTATCCCATCTGCAGTCTGATAATTCTCAAGAATACTGGCTAAAATACGCGGTAAGGCTAAGGCACTACCGTTTAGCGTGTGTGCCAATTCGTTCTTGCCTTCGGCATTTTTAAAACGCAATTTCATGCGGTTGCTCTGAAAGGTCTCGAAATTAGAGACAGAAGACACCTCTAGCCAACGATCTTGAGCGGTAGAGAATACCTCGAAATCATAAGTTAAGGCACTAGCAAAGGTCAGATCGCCTCCGCAGAGTCTCAGAATGCGATACGGGAGGCCAAGTTCTTCTAGGAGCACCTTTACATGGGCAAGCATTTCTTCTAAAGCTTCGTAAGAACGATCGGGATGTTCTATGCGAACAATCTCCACTTTGTCAAACTGATGCAGGCGATTCAAACCTCTAACATGGGCGCCGTAAGATCCGGCTTCGCGTCTAAAGCAAGGAGTATAACCTGTACAGGCTATGGGCAGGTCCTTGGCGTTGAGCAGGTCACCTCTAAACAAGTTGGTCACAGGCACTTCTGCCGTAGGTATCAAATACAGATTGTCTCCTGTAACGTGATACATTTGCCCTTCTTTATCTGGCAAACTTCCCGTACCAATTCCTGAAGCCTCGTTCACCAAGTGAGGCACCTGATATTCGGTGTAACCGGCTTCTATATTCTTGTCTAAGAAATAGCTGATAAGCGCACGTTGCAAACGAGCACCCTTGCCAATATAGACCGGAAATCCGGCTCCTGTTACTTTGTTTCCGAGTTCAAAGTCTATCAGATTGTATTTCTTGGCCAACTCCCAGTGAGGAAGCGCTCCCTCGTGTAAGCTAGGAATAGTCCCGTGACGCTCGGTTTCTACATTGTCTTCATCGCTGCTGCCTTCTGGTACCGCTTCGTTGGGAATATTCGGAAGCGTGAACAGCAATTCCTGCAGCTTATCTGCCGCGGCGTTGAGTTGTTCTTGCAGCGTTTTAGACTGCTCCTTGAGTCCGGCGGTTTTCTCTTTTAACAGGTTGGCTTTTTGTACTTCGCCACTTTTGAACAACTGCCCGATCTCTTTAGAAAAGGTGTTGGACTGGGCCAGGGTTTCATCGAGCTCAGCCTGCGTGTTTCTGCGGAGCTCATCGGCTTTAAGCACTTCTTCTATAATCGGCATAGCGTCCAAACCGCGTTTGGCCAAGGCTTTGGCAAAGCGGTCTTTGTGTTCGCGAATTTCACTAACCTGTAACATGAGTTCTGTTTGAATTAGGCCCCAAATTTAAACATTACGGCCTAGTTATCACAGCGGAAACGCTAAATAATACGGGCTATTTACTGGTCTTGTAGCAAGGACTTTATTGCTCGCTTGAAGTGGGTCTGGGCTGGGTAAAATTCTCTGGTGCGGGCAAGATCCAAGGATTGTGTTTAATGTGATCCCAAGATACTGCCGCCAGGTTAACATTTTCATCTATCAATAAATGATAACTGCCTGCATTGACTTTGACTCGTACCGTGGCATAGACCTCTACATCTTTGCCTTTATCTTTTTCGATCTGATGGATGCGTTGCGCAAGTTGCCAAATAAAATCGGGCTTGGTCCTGAAAGAACGGTATTGTTTTTTGCTCAGGAGGTCCTTGTAGTTGTAAGCGATCTTCCTCTTGTTCGGATCGGCCTTATCGACAATATAGTAGATTACCCGCCCGGATTTGGTCCGCAGCATCATCCGCCAAGAGAGTCGGTGACCTTCTTCTGACCACAATACAGGTTCAGCAATAAACCAATGTCTTAAAGGCAGTGCAAATTGGACTATCAGATAGACTGCTATGGCAGTTGTGGTGAAGGCGGCAGTTTTTGGAAGTCTTACCTCATTGCCTTGGTAAATGTCTTCTTTGGGCATGAACCGTTTTATTAGCGTTTCGCTAGAGAAAAAGAAGAGGGCAAAAGCGATAGACATATACGGGAAGATCCCAATGTGAAATACTGCGGAGTTGAACAGGTGAAAGAACAGCGATAAGCCAAAGGCCAACCAACGGGTCTTGCGCCAGAGGTACATCGGAATCACCAAAAGGTCAAAAAGAATTCCAAAATAAGCCATGCCTAAATGAACCCAAGGCAGTTGTAGAAAATCGCCAATGAGCCAATAATGCGCCTTGCCTCGCATAAAGATACGAGTCACTGTTCCGTCTAACCAGTCGGGATAAATTTTTGCGACAGCTGCGTAGGTGAATACAATTAAGAGCTGGCCAACAACTAAGACAGATACCCAACGTGGCATACTTATACTTTTGCGCTTCGGATTCAACTTGGTGTCTAAAGACATTCTACCTGCAGCGGGTAACAAGACCATTATCCAGGTAAGCAGCAACATTAAATAATAATGATTGTTATAGGAAGATTTTTGCATCAGGTAGACACAGGTCCACATCAAGGCGTAGCCTGCCATGCTCCAGCGGTATTTGTAGCCGAGCATAACCAGAATTCCAAAGATACCCATCACCGCAAAGTAGATATACATACCGTTTCCGGGCAGGGGTTGTAAGAATTCGAATCCGATAAAATTGAAAGTGAACTCAGGTTCTACCAAAGTTCTTTCAACCCAGCCAGTAGCAATAGCACCGTAGGCTTCCACAGTAAGTAAGAATCCGAAGGCAATGCGAAACAAGACCAGTCCGGCATTGTCTACACGTGTAAAAAGGTAATTATTGACGCGATCTAACATAGGCCTTTGCAATTTTCTGATCTTCCGCTATGGCTGCTGTAAGTTCGGCAGTAGATCCGAAACGTTGCTCGTCGCGTATGCGCGAGAGCAATTCGATCTGCAGTTTACGCCCATAAAGGTCGCCGTCAAAGTCCATAAAATAGGTCTCTATGCTCGTAGTTTCGCCACCAACAGTAGGGTTGGTTCCTATGTTCATAAGTCCGTAAACGGAAGTGTCGTCTATTTCGCTCTTCACAATATAAACCCCGTTTTTAGGAATGAGTTTGTAGTTTTCTTCCACTGCCAAATTGGCCGTAGGGTAACCCAAGGTACGCCCCAGACCACGGCCTTTAGTGATAGTTCCTGTCAGCGTAAAGGGATCGACCAAATAGGTGTTTGCCGTGTCCAGATCGCCGTCTAAAAGTGCTTTTCTGATCTTGGTAGAACTCACGGTTATCTCGTCAACCTCTTGAGCACTTACCTCTTCTACTTCGAAGCCGAACTCTTGACCAAATCTTCTGAGGTCTTTTACATCGGCGCGTCTATTGCGTCCAAAGCGATGATCATAGCCTATAATCACTTTTTTAGCCTGAAGTTGATTGACCAAGATCTGTTGTACAAAGTCTTCTGCGCTTATACGCGAAAAAGACTTTGTAAAAGGCTCTATGACCAAATGGTCAATGCCAACGCTTTCTAGTAATTGTTGCCGTTCTGTTATGGTTTGAATAAGCTTTATGTCTACATCTGGTTGTAAGACCATTCGCGGATGCGGAAACATAGTAAAGATCACAGACTCGCAACCCATAGCTCTTGCGCCGTCGGTGAGTCTTTTGAGCAATACTCTGTGCCCGGCATGTACTCCGTCAAAGGTCCCAATGGTAACTACCGTTTGGGTCTGTCCTTCAAAATCGCTTGCCGAGGCGTAGGTTTGCATCTTATTTACCGTTAAAGTTGTTCATGGTGTGATCCATCCCGGCTAGGGCAAAGGATTCTATCGCATCAGCGCTAATGGGTAAGCGCTCTTTAAGTGCGATTTGTTCGTCTTCGTTCCACTCACTGAGTACATAATCCACTTGTCTACCCTTAGAAAATTTATCACTGATCCCAAATCGGAATCGGTTGTAAGAGGTGGTATTTAGTGTGGCTTGAATGTCTTTAAGACCATTGTGACCTCCGTCTGAGCCTTTTTTCTTTAATCGGATGCTACCAAAAGGAAGGTTTAGATCATCAGTTATTACCAATAGGTTTTCTAGCGGAATCTTTTCTTGTTTGAGCCAATAGCTCACCGCCTTGCCACTCAAATTCATATAAGTGCTCGGTTTAAGCAAGATCAGTTGACGGCCCTTGATGCGGAACTTGGCAATATCACCTAATTTCTTAGACTCGAAAGTAGCCTCATGTCTGAGTGCGAGGGAATCTGCAACCGCAAAGCCAATATTGTGTCTGGTGTTGTCGTATTTGGGTCCAATATTACCCAAACCCACAATTAGAAATTTCTTCATGGGATCTTGCTCGGGCTCGCTAGGAGCGTCTAATCCAAAAAGTCGCTTTAAAAATGCGAGCATCTTTTTTTTGTAAAAATAAAAAGAGTCCGCTTAAATTGATAATTAAGCGGACTCTTTTATAGGTTCGTGAACTAGAAGATCTATTCTTCTGCAGGAGCTTCTGCGGGAGCATCAGCTGCTGCTTCTGCACCTTCTTCTGCGTCTTCATCTTCGTCTTCTGTCTCGGCAACAGCGTTACGAGAAGTTCTCACCTGTACAACAACAGTGTTGTCTGGGTGCATGATGGTGTAAGCATCGTCTGTCAATGCTGTAACATAAAGTTTGTTACCAATACGCAACTCAGTGATGTCTGCCTCGATATAATCTGGCAAGTTAGCTGGAATAGCTTTCACACGAAGTTTACGGTTTACAAAACGAAGTACCCCTCCGTTACGTACACCACGAGAGTTACCTACTAGACGTACAGGAATATTCATAGTGATTTCCTTGTCGTCGAAGATCTGGTAAAAATCGATGTGCAGGATACGATCAGTTACCGGGTGGAACTGAATGTCTTGCAATACAGCATTGATGTTTGTGCCGTCTTCTAGCGCAATCACAACTGTGTGTACGTCTGGAGTGTACACCAAGTCTTTGAACGCTAATTCTGGCGCTGAAAAGTGAATCGGTGTTTCTCCTCCGTATACTACGCAGGGAACCTTTCCAGCATTACGTAAGGCTTTGGTAGCTACCTTGCCCACGCTTTCTCTTTGAGATCCGTTAATTGTAATTGACTTCATAATAAGTTTTTAGCTCGCTTATTCGTTAAGCGGCTGCAAATATCCCAAATTTTTTTGGTAGCTGAAAGTAAATCCGACTTTTTTTACAATGCCTTAAAGGCTTATTCTCTGCGGATTACATCAGGAATTTAGAACTGATAGAACTGTTGGTGTTCACACTTTGCATTACAGAGGCAAAAAGCGGCGCACAACTCAATACGCGAAGCTTTGGAGATTGCTGTCTTAGTGGAATAGTGTCGGTTACGATAAGTTCTTCCAATTGAGAGTTCTCTAAACGCTCATAGGCCTGTCCGGAAAGGATTGGGTGGGTACAGATAGCTCTTACGCTTTTGGCTCCGCGTTCCATCATAAGGTCGGCAGCTTTGGTGAGGGTTCCCGCAGTGTCTACCATATCGTCTACCAAGACCACATTCTTGCCTTCCACATTACCAATGAGCTCCATGTGAGAGATCACATTGGCCTTGGCGCGTTGCTTGTAGCAGATCACCACATCGCTTTCTAAGGCTTTCGAATAAGCGTAGGCTCTTTTGGAACCTCCCATGTCTGGAGAAGCAATGGTAAGTTCGTCTAAGTTGAGCTGTTTTAAATAGGGTAAAAAGATGGTCGAGGCAAAAAGGTGATCTACCGGCTTTTCAAAAAATCCTTGGATCTGGTCTGCGTGAAGGTCCATGGTAATGATACGGGTTGCTCCAGCAGCCTCTAACATTTTTGCCACCATTTTAGCTGCGATAGGAACTCTAGGCTTGTCTTTTCTGTCTTGACGTGCCCAGCCAAAGTAAGGAAGTACGGCTGTGATATGTCTTGCAGAGGCGCGTTTTGCAGCGTCACACATGAGCAACATTTCCATCAGGTGGTCCGAAGGCGGAAAAGTAGAACCGATAATAAATACGCGAGCTCCGCGAACCGATTCCTCAAAAGAGGGTTGAAACTCCCCATCCGAATAGGTGGAAGTGATCACATTCCCTAATGGTTCTCCATATTTCTCGGCAATTTTTTCAGCGAGTTCTTGACTTTGTTTACAGGCAAAAATCTTGGGTTGAGGAACAGCTCCAGGCATATTTTTGTGGGTGTATTAGTTGGTGGTCACAAAGGTAAAAAAATCACAAAATCATCCCGAATATTTTTAGCCCTAATATTTGGCAATTAATTGAACATTTTATGTATTTTTGCCGTCCCGATAAGCCTTGGTGGCGGAATTGGTAGACGCGCTGGATTCAAAATCCAGTTCTTTCGGGAGTGTGGGTTCGATTCCCACCCAAGGTACAATGAACCACGAAAGAGTGGAAATGCGAGCGAGCTTCAAAAAAGAAGCTCGCTTCTTTTTTGAAGTAATGTGAAGTGTTTCCTTTTGTGGTTCTCAACAGCGCCGTGAAGGGAAGTTTTGCGAAGCAAAACAATCCCGCAACAAGCTGTTGTTTTAAGTTGTGTTTTCCGCTTCCGCGGCTACCTCACTCAAACATCCACTGGATGTTTGGTTTTTTCAAAACATCATTCGGTAATTTTTGAAGTAAAGCGATGTGAATCTTTTTGTGATTTTCACGCGGAGCGTGAAGGGAACTTCAGCGGAGCTGAAGAATCCCACTGTCACAAAAAGGGGGCTTTTTTTATTCAAATTAGGCCTTCCACTTCGCGGCTGCTTCCTTTAGATGTCTACAAGACATCTAGTTTTGTGTACAAAACTTCAGTCAGCAATGTGCTCTTCAAAACGAGCGCAGTGAGAACATTCGCGGAGCGAATGAATCCCACAAAGCGCGTGTTGATGCTTTGCAAAACAATCCCACAAAGTGAGTGTTGAATAGACTACGGGAAGACCAGAGTATTTTTAAAGTCTAATTTCAATTGAGTCAATCCGCAAAGCGGAACAAACTTTTGCTAAATCTTAATGGTGCCAGATAGAATCTGGCGCCAATGGGTAATTAAAAAGGAATCAGAATTTCTTATTGGACTATTGAAAAGGAATTGTATTCAATCGGATTTTGTGAGAGTCGCGTCCTTATTTTTGTAAAAAATTGTTTGATGTATAACTTACAACAGATTCTTGAGACAATTCATCCGTTGCGCGAAAAACTGCAAAATCATTCCCTTTACGACGAACTTGTTGATCTTGAAGATATAAAAATCTTCATGGAAATTCATGTTTTTGCTGTTTGGGATTTCATGTCACTTTTGAAGAGTTTGCAGCAACATTTGACTAATGTGCAAACCCCTTGGACACCTCCAAAGCATCCGGAGCTTGCACGTTTTATTAATGAAATTGTTTTTGGAGAAGAAAGTGATATCAATGAATTAGGTATTGCTAAAAGCCATTTTGAAATGTATCGGGAATCCATGCAGCAAGTAGGTGCTTCTACGATTGAAATAGACTCATTTTTGCAAAAAGTAGGTCAAGGTGTATCTGTAAATGTGGCTCTAGATTCTGTCAATTTAGATCAGGGGGTCAAGGAGTTCGTGAACTACACATTTGAAATTATTCAAACGCAAGAGGTACATAAAATTGCTGCGGCCTTTACTTTTGGTAGGGAAGACTTGATTCCGGATATGTTTATTGGCATTTTAAATGAAATTGACGGTAAAAATGAGCAATACACCAAGCTGCGATATTATTTGGAGCGACATATTGAGCTAGACGGAGATGAGCATGGACCACTTTCTTTACAAATGGTTTCTCATCTTTGCGGAACTGATTCTCAAAAATGGAAAGAAGCGCTCATTGTAACTGAGGAGGCATTGACTAAACGTATTGACCTTTGGGACACGATTCACAAAGCTATTAGAGTTAAAAAAGGCGAGTTTCGCCAGTTGGTATAGTTGCCTTAAGCTAAGCAACAATTCAAGCGATGTCTTAAAAAGCCCAAAAACCCTCCAACGCTGCGGCCAATATAGCATGTGCGAAGTTGGCAAGCGAGTCAAGAGTTGTAACCAATAGCGCGGTCGTGCAGCGACCATGGTCTGCTACACTGGGCGTCCAAATAATTAAAAAATTTGAAACTCGACCTTAAAGCTTCTCTATGATCTGATTTATCAGATCTGTCGAGGCGCTGTAATCCACGCCCGTTTGTTTGCCGATCTCTATCGCGTCTTTAGCGCGCTTTAAGGCTTCGGTGTACTTTCCTGTTTTAAAGAGTAGCGCCGCATGGGTGTCTACGTTGTAGTAATTCTCATCTAAGGCTATAGATCTATTCACCCAGCCAATGGCTTCTTGTAATTTGGCCTGATCATTTACGTTCTCATAATAACTCCACGCCAGACTGTTTAGATCGCTTGAATTATTCCAAATAAAGCCAATGTCATTTATGCGCCCAGATTCAACCAATTTGTAGGGCGTGATCTGAAAGCTGACTAAAGCATCGCTAATGTAGCCGTTCATCATATAAATGACTAGCGGAGCAGAGGAGACATTAAAGATGTTGTCGAGTCCTCGGGAGCTGCCACCAAGATTGGCGTGAAAGTTTAGAGATTTGGACCAATTGCGGTGGTAACCCTTGTTGAGCACACCGTCACGACGGTCTTTTGCGTCGACGTTTATGGTAATGAGATTGAGCATAGACAAATCGCAGCTGTGGTAGCGGTTTATCAGATCAATACAGGCAGCGCACCATTCTCCACTCCAAGTGATTATGAGGGTAGGTACGTTTCTATCTAAGTCGTATTCTGAATACAGATCGCTGATGGCTACGGTCTTGTTAGTCTTTAGGTCGGTAATGTTTGCGTCTATTTGCGCAATAGTACTTGAGGTAAGTGCAATAAAAAGAACGAGGAGTAATTGTTTGATTTTCATAGGGATGGTTATGTGTTAGTCTTTTGTTTGGTTTTAAGATCCTTTATGGGAGCTTTTTACCAATAAACTCAACCGTAAAGAATCAGCGCTGAAAATATAAATAATTTCAGTGTTCTCAACAAATGATTTACAGCCTGTTAGGCTGTCCGAGCAAATTGTTATCTTGTAGCGATGTCGATCTATCAGCAGCATTTAGAGCACTACAAGGCTACCAAGTTTGCCAATTCCGGACAGTTGGAAACCATAATGGGCGTAAAGCACCATATCGATGCGCACTATCAAGAGGAGCTGAATTTAGATGTGCTGTCTACAGAAGGTTTTGTGTCCAAATACCATATGTTGCGACTGTTTAAAAAGTATCACGGACAAACTCCGAGTCAATATTTAACGGACAAACGCTTGGAAAAAGCAAAAGAACTACTCAAAAGTGGAGCTTCGGTAACCGAGACTTGTTATGCAGTTGGCTTTAAATCGTTGGGGTCTTTCAGCGCACTTTTTAAACGAAGAAACAGTATCAGTCCGAAGGAATTTCAAAAAAGAGCAATTTTAAAGAAGTAATTGTTTTGTCGATTCTAGAATTTGCAGTCCAACTAAAAAATTCACCTTATGAAAGTAACCGTAATAAGTATTCCAGTAAGAGATCAGCAAAAGGCCTTAGAATTCTATACCGAGAAGCTGGGGTTCATTAAAAAACTCGACATTCCACTCAACGAAACAGACAGGTGGTTGACCTTGGTTTCTCCAGAAGATCAGGACGGTGTTCAGCTGGTGTTGGAACCAGGCCCGGTTCATTTTGAGCCTTGTCGTATATATCAAGAGGCCCTGATGGATGCAGGTTATCCTTACACCCAGTTCGACGTTGAGAACGTACAAGAAGAGTATGATCGCTTGTTGGGCTTAGATGTTGAATTCAGTGTGGCGCCTACCGAGATGGGCACGGTGAAGATTGCGGTGTTTAACGATACCTGCGGTAATAATATTCAGTTGGTGGAATACTTGTGATATTCTTTGCTGCCGGGATTGGTTGACTATTGCTATCTTTAGATTCGCAAAAATCCTGTGACCAAGCCGCAATGAACAAAAACTACTTTAGAAAGCTCTGGTATTCCCTCTCAGCCAAACAACGCTTTTGGGTTCGTTATCTGTATTATCTCCCAGCCGATCTTTGGGATAGAATAAAAGGCAAACGCAATAAATATGTACCGCCCAGAGGAGCGATCTATACCGGATCTGCAGCTGGAGCCGAAAAGTTCTTGGCCAGCAGTAAGCATCAATTGGAATTATTGAAGAGCGAGCTTTCCCTTGACCCAAACGATCATGTACTAGATATTGGTAGTGGAATTGGTCGCACTGCGATCTCATTGGTAGAATACCTTTCTGCCCAAGCGCGTTACGAAGGTTTTGACGTTGTAAAAAGTGGTGTAGACTGGTGCAATAAAAAAATTGGCCGCGACTTCCGGAATTTCAATTTTACCTATGTGCCCTTGTTCAACGATTTATACAACAATTCTAAGGCCAAGGCCACAGATTTCGAGTTTCCATACAAGGCTGCGGAGTTTGATAAAGTATTTTCCTTCTCTGTGTTCACACATATGATGGTAGATGAGATTGAGCATTATTTAAAAGAGATCCAACGGGTTATGAAAGACGACGGTTCGGCGCTTTCTACGTTTTTTCTTTACGATGAGACCGATGAGGATCAGATAGCGACTCAAGGTTTCGGATTCCCGGTTAAAGGCGATGGGTTTAGACTGATGAACAGCAAAGTGACCAGTGGAAATATCGCTATCCACAAAGAAAAATTAAACCAAATGATGGCCGCAGCAGGCTTGGAGGTTACACGAATAGCCGACGGTTTTTGGAAAGGAGCCGAAGAGGCTAAAGAATATCAAGACATAGTGGTCTTTAAAAAGAAGTAGCATGAAATCAAAAGAACTGGCAGATCGATTGCGGGAGGTGATTTTAAATGGCACTTGGGTTGCCAATACCAACTTTAAAGATCAAATTCAGGACATGGATTTTCAAAATGCGAATCGCAGCTTGGCCGGGCGCAATTCCATAGGTCTGCTCTCTCAGCATATCCATTATTATATAGCCGGAGTACTCAAGGCCTTTCAAACCGGACAGTTGACCATACGCGACAAATTCAGTTTTGATTTCCCTCTTTTCGAGTCCCAAAAGCAATGGACCGACTTTCAAGAGACTTTTTGGAAGGATACGGAAGCTTTGGCCCAAATAGTGGAAGCCATTCCGGATGTAGAGCTGGGGGCAGCTTTTATCGATCCGAAATACGGGCATATGCAACGTAATATAGACGGACTTATAGAGCACAGTTATTATCACTTAGGACAGGTAGCCCTCTTAAAGAAGATGATCGCCCAACAGAACGGAGTAGATTAAGACTTATGGCAACCATTGCTCATTTTATCAGTCAAATACAAGAGATCCAAGCCGGCAAGCCATGGATAGGCAGTAGTTATGAGCGTAAGTTGGCCGAGGTGGACCCGTCTTTGGTCTATGTACGTCCAACTCCCAAACTAAAAAGTATAGCTGCTTTGATATCACATCTTACCCTATGGCGAGAAGAAGCGGTGCTCAAAATTAAGACTGGCCAAGGAAGTAAAACAGATGCTTGTATAGAGAATTGGTTGCCAGACAAGGAGCTCCAAGCCCAAGGCTGGAATTCTATATGGGCAGCCTATCAGCAGAGTTTTACTGATCTGATAAGCTCCCTTAAGGGCAAGGAAGATTCCTTTTTGCAACAGACCTATTACGACACGGATTTTAAGGGCGAATATACTTACCAATGGTTGTTGGACGGTATCTTACAACACGATGTGTACCATTTGGGGCAGCTCGGACTGATCATCAAACATTTAAAAGAATAAAACTATGAGATTGCGCTTATTTTCTACTTTGTTTTTGGCCTTAATTGGAATGCTCACGGCTTGTCAAGATGAGGCTAAGAAAGACTCGGAGCCATCCGCAGAAATTTCAAAATCTGAATTGCTAGCCATGGTCATGATAGACGGAAAATACGGTTATATAGATACCTTGGGCGGTTTTGTAATTGAGCCGAAATATCCGCTGGCCCGTTCCTTCTCCAATGGCTTTGCCTGTGTAAATGTTGACGGAATACGTGCCGACTTGATAAACGGAGCGGTTGGAGGAGAATATATTTTTATAGATCCCGCCGGAACTGTACAGTTTGGCGAAAAGACCTTTAGTCAACCAACTTCTTTTTACGAAGGTTATGCACCCGTTCGTATGCCCGATGACAAAGTTGGGTTTATAGACACCTCTGGAACCCTTGTGGCGGAAGGTTTTGACGCTATGATGCCTTTTAGCGAAGGTTTGGCAGCCGCTCTGGATCTGGAAAATGAAACCATAGGTTATGTCGATACCAAAGGAGATTGGAAGATCAAATTACACGTAGACTACACCTTGGGCGATTTTCACCAAGGAAGGACCTTTTTTATGAAAGATCAGAAATACGGTTTTATAAATAGTAGTGGTCAAGAAGTGGTGCCCGCAACCTACGAAGGTACCTATGATTATAACGAGGGTTTGGCTGCTTATTTACAAGACGATATGTTCGGGTTTTTAGACCTTGAGGGCGCTGTAGCTATTCCTAATATTTACGAGGATGTAGCCGATTTTTCAGAAGGACTGTGCGCTGTACAAAAAGACGGAAAGTGGGGATTTATAAATAAGCAAAATGAGGTGGTGATTCCTTTTCAATATCCCGCTGTACGTAGTTTTAATGAGGGTGTTGCTGCCGTTCAACTAGATGGTAAGGTAGGATTTATCACTGCGGATGGAAACTGGCTGGTAGAACCCAAATACGGCAATGCGCTAGACTTTAAAAATGGTTTCGCTATAGTGCAGAGCGATTTAAAGCTTGGTTATATCAATCGTGAAGGGGTAGAGGTAATTAGTCCGCGTTTTGAACGCGCTGATAATTTTGTCAATCCGCAGGAATCAAATCCCATCTTAAAGGTCAATTGATCTTGAATATAGCTTTCGGCTACTTGCGAAGACTTGGTCAATTAGGGTTTCGTGGTCATTGAAATCCCACAAATTCTGGTTTTCATCGAGGCGCTAAAAACAGTAACTTAGGGCGTCTGTAGAATTTTATAAACTGGTTTCAAAATATGAGCTCTAAGATTTACGATTTCAAGAATTTTAAAGGAGATTTCACTGGCGGATTGGTTGCTGGAGTAGTTGCACTTCCATTGGCTTTGGCTTTTGGTGTGCAATCTGGTATGGGTGCTACCGCAGGTTTATATGGCGCCATAGCCGTGGGGATTTTTGCGGCCCTTTTTGGAGGAACCCAAACCCAAGCTAGTGGCCCAACAGGTCCTATGACGGTAGTTTCCGCAGCATTAGTGGCAGCAGCTATCCAACTCAATGGAAGTTTGGAAGCCGCTATGCCTATCATACTCTTGGCTTTTATAGTTGGAGGTTTGTTGCAAGTCGTTTTTGGCTTTTTGAATATCGCCAGTTATGTAAAATATTTTCCCTATCCCGTGGTTTCTGGCTTTATGAGCGGGGTGGGCCTCATTATCATTATACTCCAAATATTCCCCTTTGCCGGGCTGGGATCTTCTAAGTCGACCTTAGCGGTGATTCAGGATTTGCCAAGATTGTTTTCCGAAGCCAACCTACAAGCATTAATGCTCGGAGGTATAACAATAGCGGTTTATTACTTATTTCCTAAGATCACTAAGGCCATACCTAGTGCCTTAGTGGCGCTTATAGTCGCAACCTTAATCGCTCATTTTGGGCAAATGGATGTTCCGGTAATTGGTGAGATCCCTTCTGGCTTGCCGTCTATCAAAATTGCAGGAATTCTGGAAGTAGATGCTTCAGCCTACGGACTTATTATGGAGTACGCGGTAGTACTGGCAGTATTGGGAAGTATAGATTCCCTGCTTACCTCTGTTATTGCAGACAATATGACCAAGACCAAGCACAATTCTAACAGAGAGCTCATTGGACAGGGAATTGGAAATATGATAGCGGGAGTTATTGGAGGTATTCCTGGAGCGGGAGCTACAAAAGGAACAGTAGTCAATATCAACGCCGGAGGAAAGACTCGCTTGTCCGGTACGCTTCACGGTTTATTCTTGTTAGCCGTCTTGCTCGGACTTGGAAAATTGGCGGCCCATATTCCACTTTGTGTTTTGGCGGGATTACTGATCCCAATTGGCTTTAAAATTGTAGACTTAAAAGGGCTCAAACATCTTAGAAAAGTACCCAGAGCAGATGCAGTGGTACTGATCTTAGTGCTGTTGATCACTACTTTTGGTAGCCTTATTTACGCTGTAGGCGCCGGGGTGGCTTTGGCTTGTTTGTTATTTATGAAAAAGTCTGGAGACCTATCCGAACAGGGTATGGAAGTTGGCAATATAGCAGATATTGACGGCTCTAAACCTTGGCAAGATGAGGTAGAGTTTTACGAAAAGTTCAAAGACAGAGTGATCATTAAACACCTCTATGGTCCGCTGTTCTTTGGCTTCACTTCTTATTTCAAAGATCAGATAAAAGGTTTGCCCGGGGAGATCGATGCAGTGATCTTTAGAATGGATAGAGTTCCTTATGTGGATCAGTCGGGCTTATACGCTTTAGAAGATATCATCTTTGATCTGAGAGAACAAGGTATCGAGGTCATATTGATAGGGCTGCAGGAACAACCCTGTGATATGCTCAAAGCGGTCGATATTATTCCGGATCTTGTTCCAGAAGAAGACCTCTTTGCCGATATAGACGATAGCTTCGATTATTTACGAACCAAGCTTAAAAACAAATAAGGCCTTTGCCTGAGTAAGAGAAGCATCTGCTGTAAGAGAATAGTGTTGCGCAATTAGCTCAATACATTAATGTATTTATAAATTCAAGCTGCTAAACAACATCCTATGATCATATACGGAAGCAAAGCTGTGCATTTAAACAGTGCCAAACCTGCAACAGGAAACTGTCCAAATTGCGATGCGACAGGCAGTATTACTTTAAACGTTTACCGAAGACACGCCCATATATTCTGGATACCGCTTTTCCCCATGGGAAAGTTGGGTAGAGGCCATTGTGAAAACTGCAATACCGAGTTCAAACCTAAAAAACTCAACGAGTCTCACAAGCAGGCTTATACCAGGCTCAAGAGTGACAGCAGAGGGCCACTTTGGCAATGGGCAGGTTTAGCCATTTTTGTGGCCTTTGTCATTGCTGCGGTCTTTGCCAGTCAGGCAAACGACAAACGAGAACTGGAATACTTGGCATCGCCTCAGGTTGGTGATATTTATGAATATAAGGTTGGATATGGCAGCTACACCACTTTTAAAGTAGTGGAGGTGACAGCAGACAGTCTGTTTATAATGGATAATCTCTACGAGGTAAATAAGTCCTCTGGTATCTATAAGATCGATAAAGAAGAGAACTATACCGAGCCCGTTTATGGAGTGGGTAGACAAGACATAACGGACATGCACACGGCCGGAGATGTCCTTGGAATAAATCGCTAATGCCTTAGACAAAAAACTCATGGAAGCATGGCATAAGCATATAGACTCAGATTCCGATGAATAACATAAACACCACTTTCCTGCTGTTGGCCTTATTGGCCGAGATCATCGGGACAGTCGGTGGCTTTGGTTCTTCGGTATTTTTTGTGCCGATAGGTAATTTTTACTTTGACTTTTATTCGGTTCTTGGCCTTACTGCTTTGTTTCATCTCTCTAGCAATCTGAGTAAGATATTCTTGTTCAAAAAAGGCCTGGATAAACGCTTGCTACTCTATATAGGCCTGCCGTCTGTGCTTTTTGTGATCTTGGGTGGGGTATTGTCCAAATATTTCGAGTCTGCTTATCTGGAGGTGGTTTTGGGCGTGTTTTTGATCTTGTTGAGTGTGTTTTTTTTGCTGCGGAGCGGCTTTGCGGTAAAAGACAGCAATAAAAACGCTGTGATCGGAGGTTCGCTCTCTGGATTTTCTGCGGGTCTGTTAGGTACGGGAGGCGCTATACGCGGCTTGACCATGGCGGCCTTTAACTTAGAAAAAAGTGTTTTTGTAGCCACCTCTGCCTTTATCGATTTTATGATCGATTTTTCCCGAACCTTTGTTTATTACAACAACGGCTATATTCACAAACACGACTTAAAATACGTTCCTTTCCTACTGGTAATAGGCTTGGTAGGTTCTTATATTGGGAAAAGGATACTGGATAAAATACCGCAAGGAAAGTTCAGAAAACTTTCCTTGCTGTTTATTTTAATCATTGGTCTTGCGACCTTGTTGAATTTGCTCTTAGATTCCGGCGCGCAAAACTAGATCTACACCCATAAATGGAGCAGCGTCGAATTCTCTGTTGAGTCTGTTTCTGTCGTCTCCGCCAACCTGAAAGGTTAGAATTTGAGCTCCTACAGTATCTCCTTGCAGATATACGCCGTAGTCTGTGGTATCGTATCCGATCTTGGCTCTGGCCAATAGCGTTCCGTTGAACAGACTCACTCCTGCATACAAGTTGAAGCGGATAGACTCTTCTTGTACATAGAACCCATCGGCATTACCAGAAAGGTCGTAAGCTTTTACAGAGGTCAATAAGTTGGCTCCTACGCTAAAGATATCAGAGATCGCATAGTTAGCCTCAGAACGAATCGGGAAAACCGCATTTACATAGAACTTGCGGTTTGGGGATTTGTACCACATACCCACAAGCGGAGTAATAATGGTCCCGAAGTTTTCAGAAGACACATAACTACCGAATTTCCAACCTTTACGTCCAGAGATCTTTTTTTCGAATAGGGCAAGTCCCCCAAACTGGAAGGCATCGCCACCCAGATCGTCAAAATCCGAAGCGTATTTAGGAAGCAAAACATAGGTTCCGCTCCATCCGTTACCGTGATCTAGCTTAACTCCGAGGTTAAGACGGGTCATCACTAAATTGGTACGAAAATCATCGTCGTGATCTAAACCTAAACGGGTGTTCTCATACGTAAAACCAGCGATAAAGATCGTTTTAGGTGTAGCAGGGATCACAAAATAGGTTTCTAAATTGGCGTTACCAACCTCAGTTTCATCATCATTGTCAATATTTCCTAGCGTGGCTCGGTTGTACTGAAACTTTACAATATCCGTGTAATCCTGTGCATAAGAAAGGGTGGCAAACCCAATAAAAAAGGCCAAAAGAACTAATTTCTTCATATTGTGGTGGTCTGTATTAAGTTAGATTTATAGTGTATAGATAAAGCGGAAGGTAATAAATCTTGGCTGAATAAACGTCTCTGAACTAAAAACAGACACATTATTTGCACTATTTCGCACCTGTGAATCTATGTTTAAAATATTCGTGGCGCGGATTTTATATTCCCATTTCGAGTCGCGATTCTTTCTGTATGAGAGCGTTGCGTTCCAATTTTGAAAAGATTGAGTGTCACCGTTGTCCAGTTCTTGAACTGTATAGGCATAATCTGTTCTAAAGGTCACCGATTTCCAAATATAAGCGTCGAACTCAAAGGTAGGGGCATTGGTAATGAAAGTCGTCTCGCGGTCTCCCTGGTTGTTGTTGGTCACACTGTAGCGATAGCTCAACGAGATATTAGGCGCTATCTTAAAATTAGTGCGTAGGCCAGGCGTGTAGGTTTGTGTAAAGCCTTCATTTATAGAGCGCTGTCCTTGAATGAACTGATTGATCTTGCTGTAATTGTAGCGCACATTCACGCTGGCCCTCACTTTACCAAAAGTTCGCTGTACCCGACCAAAGAGGCTGGCAGTTTCATCGGCAAAGGCGGAATTGAAAAAGCTGCTGGTACGGATCACATTGTCAAAGTTGGTCAGACTGCGAATCTGATCGATGTTCTTGGTGTAAGCTGCTCTTGCAAATACATTGGTGTAATTGAACAAGTTAAAACTACTGTAGAACAAGCTCACATTATGCGCCAAGGCATTTTGCAATTCTGGCTCTCCGAAAGAAATATTGTTGATGCTATTGAATACCAATCCTTGAGCCAATCGCGTAACATCTGTAAACTGATTCCGCATTTCGTAACGGAAGGTGAGTTGCTCGCTCTTCTTGAACTGTATACGCGTTTCAAAGTCTGGCAATAGTCTAAAGAAGTTGTCTTTGAATTCTTCTCCAGATTGCGTGTTATTGTTGCCGTAGGCATGCAATGAAAATCCAGGAGTAACCGTAAACTTACCCCATTTAGCGCGGTAATGCACCCCCAAGTAGATATCGCTAAAATTGTATTCGGTGTCGTTGGTGTCTTGCCCGTCGTTTATTGTTGGGGTAGGGTCAAAGCGGCTGCCGTCTTCTAAGAATTGAAAGATGTCCGAATTGAACTGTTGGTTGCTCAAAATAGTTCCCAAAGTAAAATTCAGATTACTGCGTTGGTTGATAATAAAATAATGATCCAACTTAGCGTCCAGTTGGTTGGACTTGATGCGTCGGTTTTGCCCCAGATTGTAAAAGTCCAGGCTTGTATTTAGCCCTAGCGCCTCCGCAGTATTATCAAAAGCATCGGGACCGTCAGGATCATTGACCAAAACAGCATTGTAGAACGGATCTTCATTGCGCAACAAATGCGTAGCCTCAAAGGCAAAGATGTTGCGTTCGTTCAGCGTGTAGTAGTAGTTTAAATTCTGATTGATGCTATAGGGAGTCACTTCATCTAACTGCTCGGTATTGCCAATTACAGAGGAGAATTGATTCTGATCTTGACTGTCTCTAGAGATCCTTCCCAAAACATCATAATCCATTTGATTGTTGAGGTTGGGTTGGTATTTAAGGCTGAGTTTCACTAGTCCTTGATCTGAACGCTCTCTGCTGCGTTGCTCTGTGGCTTCGTCAGGAATACCAAGTTCCGGATCTGTATATTGAACAAAACTGGTTTCTCTAGATAAGATTCTACTTGAATTAAAGATCGCAAAACCACTCAGATCTAAAGTGGACTTTGGCGAATAACTAAAATTCATAGAGCCCAATTGGCTTTCAATTTCCAAGGCATTGGCTTGACTGGTCAAAAAATTCAGGCTGTTATCTCCCAAATTAATGTCGGTTCCGCTGCTGCGGCTCGGCGCTTGAAAACCTCCGCCAAAACCACGAATATCACGACGGGTCAAAGCAACCTCGCCTGTGTTGTTCAGGTCTCCAATGAAGTTAAGACTGTATTTCGGGCTGTAGTAGAACAGTTTGGGTTGTAAAAGATAGAGTTCATCTTCTGGAGAAGAACCACCACCAGCGGTAACTGTACCAAACCAGAAGTTTTCTTTCCCTTCTTTTAGTTTGATGTTAATGGCTACGTTGTCTTGGTTGTTACGCACGCCACTGAGTTGGCCGACTTCTGCGTAATTTCTAAGCACCTGAACCTTAGATACGGCATTGGAGGGAATGTTTTCTGTTGCCAACTTGGTGTCGCCGTCAAAGAAATCTTTCCCGTTGACCATGAGCTTATTCACCACTTTGCCTTCTACCTCGATCTGCCCATCTTCATTGATCTCTACACCCGGAAGGTTTTCCAACACATCGCCCAGCTTGCGTTCTGTGCCGGTATTGAAAGAATCTGCATTGTAAACCAAGGTATCGCCTTTAACAGTTACTGGCATCTCATAGACGAGTTCCACTGCATCTAAGGCGTTGTCTGGTGCAAGTTTAAAATCTTTGCTCAGATCGGTGTCGGTAGTGGTAAGTAGCTCCTCGTAGGTCTTAAATCCGATATAACTCACCTGTAATTTGTATCGGGTATTGCTGTCTAGTTCGAGCTTGTATTTGCCCTCTTGATTGGTAATGCCGTAAGACTCTAAAGCATTGGTAGAATCGTTAATAGCGACAACATTGGCTAGTTCTAGCGGCACATCCAAGCTGTCTTTGACCACACCTTGCATTTGTACTTGAGCATTCAGGCTGGCCGTGGCCAGTAGGGCCAAAAAGAGTATTTTTTTCATCGGATGCTAATAACTGATGGCGTCTTAGTTTCTTCTGCGACCTCTGTTGTCTCGCATTTCCATCATTTTCTTGCGGATGGTTTGTTGATAATCACTCTTGGTGATCTCCTTGCCCTTGTCTGGTGCTTCAATAGTGACAGTTTCCGCAGGATTCAAAACCACTTTAGAACACAACATGGTCGTATTACCAGCACTTACTTCTAAAATCAACCCCGGCAAGCCCCAGTACTCTGCAGGTCCATGACTAACAGGGATCTGCAGGGTGTACCAAGCCTCTATGTCGGTTGTGGGCACAACGGGGTTTCCGGCCTCGTCGGTTTGTTGTTCTGCTCTAAGATCACTCCACTCGAAATTATACCAAGTGAGTTCTTTGGTAGGCACAGTAGCTGTGGCTTTAAAGCACATATATTGACCGATCATCTTGGAGTCGCCTTCCATCTTCCAATTGATCTCTGCTAGCTTATCTTTTACCAAAAACTTTTTGCCGTAGAATTCTTGTTCCTGGATGAGTTGGTTCTGTTTAACGTTCTTGTATTGCGCTCCTCTGGCAAAATTGCTGCCCCAAGTGTCTGTGGCTCCAGACATGGCGTCGATCTGATCTTCTTCGTTAAAGACAGACTCCTCCTTATTAAAGTCTAGGATATATGTTTTTTCCAATCGATTCTTTAAACGGGCATATACTTGTTTCTTTTCTGCTTCACTTAAACGAGCTCCCCATTGGCCTAGATCCATAGTGGATTTAGAAAAATAAAAGGCTTGTCCTTGAAAATCTTGGGTTGCCGGTTTAAAGGAAACTAGGATCGCAAAAACAAGTGAAAGCAGTGTGAACTTGATCGTTTTCATGAGTATGTTGGTTGTTATTGGTCTAATTACGTTTAACGAAAATAGGTAAACATTAAACAAAATAAAGGATTTTGTAAAAACATTAACATCAAAACCGGATCTGACCTCTGGCTAAAGCCATTTATAAGCGCACCGAGTTCGGAAATTCTCATTAACTTGAACCAACTCTAACTTTATGCGCCACAAGATTAGTTTAATGCTGTTGGGATTAATGTTCTCTCAGCCAATCACAGCTCAGAATCCCTTGCGATTCCAGGGCTCGATAGATGTGTTTAAGAATATGGAAGTTCCTTCGGGGGATGTCACCGTGATAACCGGGAGTTCCAGTGTACGGTTTTGGACTAATGTCGCTGAGGATTGCGCAGATGAGCGTATTGTAAACACGGGCTTTGGAGGTTCTGAAGCAAGTGATCTTCTCTACCATCTGGATGCCGCCGTTTTGCGTTTTAGGCCTAAAAAGGTCTTTATTTACGAAGGCGATAACGATATTAATTCTGGTAAGACTCCGGAGTCAACCTTAAAGACAATGAGTCAGATCGTCGGGAAAATTTTAACCAGCCTACCAGGGGTCGAAATCTTTATTATTGGGGCAAAACCGAGCCCGTCGCGTTGGCAACATCAGCTGGCCTATTTAGAACTCAACCGATTATTAAAATCCTATTGTGCAGCTATGGAACAGGTGAATTATATTGACGTTTGGTTCCCGATGCTCAATCAAAACGGTAAACCCAAACCTGAGATCTTTGTTGCAGACAGTCTGCATATGAATTCCAAAGGATATGCCATTTGGACGGAGGCTGTTTGTCCAAGTATGCAATAATACTAAAACATGAACCGCAAAGAATTTATCCAATTAACTGCTACAGCAAGTGCAGCCGCTATGCTCCCCTGGAGTTGTGCAGGATTAGGCGCAGATACAAAGTACAAATTAGGCTACCAAGTCTATTCTATTCGCGATAGAATGGTCAAAGACCCTGTCGGAACTTTGAAGGAACTCAAGGCCATGGGTTATGAAGACTTTGAAACCTACGGTTTCGATGCAGATACCAACAAGATATACGGCTATACACCTCAAGATTTCAAGGCGATCCTCAATGAGATGGAACTCACGGTAAGTAGCGGGCACTATGGCCTTTCCGCTTTTATGGATGCTTCGGATGATGAACTACGTCGCTATGTAGATGCCTGCATCAGCGCCGCTTCGGTTATGGACAACAAATACATCACTTGGCCTTTTATAGAAGAACCTTATCGAAACCTAGATGGTTACAGCTTGCTTGCTAAAAAATTGAAAATCATCGGGCAGCAGATCAGCGAGACCGATCTGGGATTTGCCTTCCACAACCACGGCTACGAGTTTGCCGATCTGGGCAATGGGCTAACTGGTTACGATATAATCGCAGACCGTACCGATCCGCAGCAAGTAAAATTCCAAATGGATATGTACTGGGTAATGCATCAAGGCAAGACCACTCCCAAGGAATTAGTGGCAAAGTATCCAGGGCGTTATGTGATGTGGCATATCAAAGACATGCATAAGGTGAGTAGAGATTATACCGAGTTAGGGAATGGTTCTATCAACTATCATGAGATCTTGCCAGACCCGGTGTCCTCTGGTTTGGAGTATTTCTACATTGAACAGGGCGGCAATTTCACAGAGAATTCAACAGCGAGTGCTGCCGCGAGCGCCGCTTATTTTAAAAAGGAGCTACAACAGTATTTTTAGTTATTTTTTTACTCACCTATTATCAAATTCTTAAAGAAGGATTAAACTCCAAGAGCAACTCTGCGATTTGTAGTAACTTTACCCAAAACCCCAGTTATGTCAGATTTTTGGCTCTATCTTCAATTGGGTTTCAATCATGTTTTAGATTGGAACGGCTATGATCATTTGCTCTTTTTAGTGGTCTTGGTATCGGTATACGAATTCACCGATTGGAAAAAGGTTGTAGGTCTGGTCACCACCTTTACTCTAGGCCATATGATCTCGCTAGTAGCAGCAACTTTTGGTTGGGTGACGGTTTCACCTACTGCGGTTGAGTTTCTCATCCCTGTAACTATTTTAGCCACTGCCATATACCATTTGCTCAAGACCAGAAAGACAGGTGCTGAACTGTCCATTTATGGAACGTATTTTATGACACTTTTCTTCGGATTGATACACGGCCTTGGTTTTGCAAGTTTCTTCAGAAGTTTGGACGAAAGCGCTGCTTTGCCACTTTTTGAATTCGCACTTGGAATAGAACTGGCGCAACTTTTGATCGTACTTATTGCCCTTGTTGTGGGATTTGTTGCCAAGAACATTTTAAAGACCAACTCGAGAGATTGGACCATAGCCATTTGCTGCATAACCATTGGAATGTTGGTCACTATGTTGGCAGAAACTTGGCCATTCTAAGCCTGAATTGGCAGTTTTTTGACAAACTTTGTAATAAGATTAACAGCCGGCAGTTTAATAGAGGAGCGGAGTTCAATTATCTTCGTTTTGAATTGGCTATCTTGCTTTGACTATGAGTAAATCTGCAAAACAACACAAATACGATGTCGCTTACTTGCGCATGGCCTACGAATGGGCCAAGCTCTCTTATTGTAAGCGCAAACAGGTCGGAGCTTTAATAGTCAAGGATAAAATGATCATCTCTGACGGTTACAACGGAACTCCAACAGGCTTTGAGAATTTTTGCGAAGACGAAGAAGGTTACACCAAATGGTACGTGCTCCACGCAGAGGCCAATGCCATTTCTAAGGTGGCCGGCAGCACTCAAAGTTGTAAAGGAGCAACGCTTTATATCACCTTATCGCCTTGTAAGGAATGCAGCAAGTTGATCCATCAGGCAGGAATAACTCGGCTAGTCTATAATATTGCATATAAGGATACCAGCGGCCTGGATTTCTTAGAACGCGCCGGTGTGGAAATTACTCAGGTGATCAGTCTAGACGACTTATAATGAACAAGACAAAGATCTATATTCCGCTTATTGTTGGCAGCTGCTTGGCTGTGGGTACTTTTATTGGCGCAAAATTGAACTTCCAGGATGGTGGCGAGCAGATCTTTGCCAAGAACTCCAAGAAAGACAAACTCAACAGACTCATAGACTATATCGACTACGAATACGTAGATCAGGTTAATACAGATAGTATAGTAGACGTGACGGTAAACGGCATTCTAGAGAATCTAGACCCGCATTCTGTTTATATCCCAGTGGATGCTTATGAAGACGCTGCCAATGATATGCGCGGTAATTTCGTGGGAATTGGGGTCAACTTTTACGTTTACAACGATACCATTGCCATTATCAATCCTATAGAAGGCGGACCTGCCTATGAGGCTGGTATTCGTGGTGGTGATCGTATAGTTGCTGCGGATGATGTAGTGTTAGACGGTGCAGCGATCTCCAGAGATAGCATAGTGTCCTTTTTAAAAGGCAACCGCAACTCCAAGGTAAAGCTCAGCGTTTACCGACGCGGAGAACCAGAACTATTAGACTTTACGGTGCGTCGTAAAGAGGTGCCGCTAGTTAGTGTGGAGGCCTCTTATCTTATCGATGAGACCACAGGCTATATCAAAGTGAATCGCTTTGCCGAAACCACTTACGAAGAGTTCAAAGAAGCTTTAGACGATCTTAAGGACGAGGGTATGGAAACTTTGATCTTGGACCTCAGAAACAACCCTGGAGGATACATAAACGCTGCCAACAAGATCTTAGATGAGTTTTTGGAAGATGATAAACTTATGCTCATCACCAAAAATAAAAAGGGAGACGAAGACCTTACTTTCGCCACTGGGCGAGGAGATTTTGAAGACGGCAAGATCTACGTGCTTATCAATGAGAACTCCGCGTCAGCTTCAGAGATCGTGGCAGGAGCTTTACAAGACAATGATCACGGGACTATAGTAGGTCGCCGGTCTTATGGTAAGGGCTTGGTGCAGCGTGAGATGTCTTTGGGAGATGGCAGTGCCGTTCGCCTGACCATAGCCCGTTATTACACGCCCACAGGTAGGTCTATTCAGCGCTCCTACGCCAACGGTCTGGACGATTATTTTAGTGAATACCAGAACCGATACGAGAACGGAGAATTGCGTTCTGTAGATAGTATCAAGGTGTCAGACTCCTTAAAATTCGTCACCCCGCAAGGTCGGGTGGTCTATGGTGGTGGAGGAATTACTCCGGATGTGTTTGTGCCAAAAGACACTAGTATTGCCAACGAGACCTTAGAGTATGTAATGTCTACCGGCTATATGAACTATTTTGTTTTCGAGCAGTTGGAGAACTCTAGAGCTCAGTTTGACGGAATGGACTTTGGTACTTTTATGAATGAGTACGAGGTGTCCGACGATTTGGCCAATGCCTTTATCAACTATAACGAGCGTTTCAAGTCGCCCAGTTTGGACCTGGTCTCGCATTTCGACACGCTAAAACTGGCCATCAAACAAACCTTGGCAGATCAGCTATATGGCACCAATCAGGCCCAACAGGTGGCCAATGCCCAAGACGCAATGATACAACGTGTATTAGAACTGGAACGCGCCAAGCTCAACCCGGTTCGCGACTAGGATCCGCGTTTTTTCTCTTCGATCTTTTTAGAGAGCAATAAGATCAGCAATAGAATAATGGCACTCAGGCCCGCTAAAATAAGCGATAAAGCTGTTTTACTATTACCTTCAAATAAGGCGTCAAAATTGAGTTGAGTAGCGTTGTATATCATAAGGGCAAAGGCCCCTACCATTAAAATATAGATGAAAATTTTCATTCGTTTTCCCTTTTGTTAAGCAAACAGTTCCTGTATGTTGGAGGTGAAAAGCTTTACAGCGATCGCTAGCAAAATTACACCAAAAACCTTTCTAATAATCCCGATTCCGTTCTTCCCCAAGAAACGTTGCAAACGCGCTGAGGTCTTCAGTACTGCATAGATCACAATCACGTTGATCACGATAGCTATTATGATATTTTCAATGTGGTACTCAGCACGCAAGGATAACAAAGTAGTCAAACTACCTGGGCCAGCTAGCATAGGAAAGGCTAATGGAAATATGGAAGCCAATTCTGGAGCGCTGCCGTCGTCTTTAAAAAGGGTAACGCCCAAGATCATCTCTAAAGCGATGAAGAATAGAATAAAAGCCCCAGCAACGGCGAATTCATTGACATTGATCCCGATGAGTTTTAAGATGCTCTCTCCCAAAAACAAAAAGAAGACCATCACTGCAGCGGCAATGATCGATGCTTTTTCGGAGTGTATATGTCCGGCTCGCTCCCGTAGGGAAATAACAATAGGAATGTTCCCGATAATATCAATTACCGCAAATAAAACCATGGTGGCGGTGAAGATCTCTTTGGTATTGAACTCCATAACTGCTTGATTTTGGGGGCAAAATTAGGTAATCTTAATAGCACTACCTGCTAATTCTCTGTTTTATTTGTGGGCGATTTGACTCAAAGCAAATATCTTTGCCCTGTGATTCAACTCGGTAAAACCATAGTATCTACAGATCTCATTGAAAAAGAGTTCGTCTGTAATTTAGGCGCTTGTAAGGGCGAGTGTTGTATAGCCGGAGAGGCCGGAGCACCCTTATCTAAAGAGGAAACCGAGATCTTAGAATCGATCTACCCTAAAGTAGCTCCCCATTTGCGCAAAGAAGGCAAGGTGGCTATTGAGGCGCAGGGCACTTGGATAGAATCTGCAGCCGGTGACTTGGAGACCCCATTGGTTGGTGGGGCGGAGTGTGCCTATGTCACCTTTAAAGAAGGGGGCATTGCCAGTTGCGGAATAGAAGATGCCTACAATGCTGGCGATGTAGCTTTTAAAAAGCCTATCAGTTGTCATTTATACCCAGTCCGAGTTACGGACTACAGTGAATTTGCTGCTGTGAATTATCATCGCTGGCCAATTTGCGATACCGCTTGCACTTTAGGGGAACAATTAAAGGTGCCGGTTTACCAGTTTGTAAAAGAGGCTTTGGTTAGAAAATTTGGGCAAGATTGGTTCGACGGACTGGACGCAGTTGCCCAAAAGAACCAATCGTGACCCACACGATTTTTTCGCGAGCGATATTCTTTTGCAAAATCTTACTTTTTTTGATCGTTTTTTTGTTCAGAGAGACCTCCAATTGACGTTACAGCACAAAAAATTTGTTTAAGCCCGCTGTTAAAAATCATGTTACCGAATCCTTAGCAAAATGTTATCACAACCCCTAAAACACTTGGGATTCACAAGGGTTTTAAGAGCTATTAACGACTGATTTTCTGTTTGTTAATAACTTCAACAGTATTTTCATATTTACCTGATAAAGAGTTACTTAACAATATTTGTTAACAAAACAATGTGAACACTTTGAATTTTTTGATGTTAAAAACTTTGTTGAAAACCAAGAGGTTAATTCGCCAGATTTCGTTTTAAAATTTTTCATATTTGTTAGTCCCGAGTAGCGAGAAATTTATCGAATTTTAAAAAAAACAACGGACAATGAGCGCAGTAGAACCGATCTTAGCAGAGAACAAAGACCGATTTGTAATATTCCCAATTCAACACCACGATATTTGGGATTGGTACAAGAAATCTGAGGCCAGTTTTTGGACGGCAGAAGAGATTGACTTGCACCAAGATCTTACAGATTGGGCAACCAAATTGAATGACGATGAGCGTTACTTCATCAAACACATTTTGGCCTTCTTTGCCGCTTCTGATGGAATCGTGAATGAGAACCTCGCAGAGAACTTCGTAAATGAAGTTCAGTATTCAGAGGCAAAGTTCTTCTACGGTTTCCAGATCATGATGGAAAACATCCACTCGGAAACTTATTCTTTGCTTATTGACACTTACGTTAAGGACGAGAAGGAAAAAGACAAGCTTTTCAAGGCTATCGAGAACTTCCCGGCAATTAAAAAGAAAGCCGACTGGGCATTGAAGTGGATAGAAAGTCCAAGTTTTGCCGAGCGTCTTATCGCTTTTGCCGCTGTAGAAGGAATCTTCTTTTCAGGAGCGTTTTGTTCGATTTTCTGGCTTAAAAAACGTGGCTTGATGCCCGGGCTGACCTTTTCCAACGAACTAATCTCTAGAGATGAAGGTGTTCACTGTGACTTCGCAGTTCACTTGCACAATCACCATCTAGTAAACAAGGTTCCTAAGGAAAGAATTCGTGAGATCATAGTGGATGCACTTACTATTGAGCGTGAATTTATCACCGAGTCTCTGCCGGTAAGTTTGATTGGAATGAACGCCAAACTGATGACCCAGTATTTGGAATTCGTGACCGATCGCCTTTTGGTAGAGTTGGGTTGTGAGAAAGAGTACAATACCAGCAATCCTTTTGATTTTATGGATATGATCTCCCTTCAAGGAAAAACAAACTTCTTCGAGAAGCGAGTTTCTGAGTATCAGAAGGCGGGAGTTACCAACAAAGACAAAGAATCTAATAAGATTAGTTTCGACGCAGATTTCTAAGATTGCTCCAGGGGCTGCCCCAGGCCCGGAGCGTTTTTAACTATCTGATAATACGCAGGTTACACCTCGCGTACCAACCTACATTATGCTAAAAATTAGGCACTAATTAACTAAAGAACAGTTGTAGATGAATGTAATTAAAAGAGATGGCCGTAAGGAACCCATCATGTTTGACAAGATCACGGCACGCGTAAGAAAGCTTTGCTATGGTCTAAATGAATTAGTAGACCCTGTAAAGGTTGCCATGCGCGTAATTGAAGGTTTGTACGACGGAGTTACCACAAGTGAACTAGACACTTTGGCCGCCGAGATCGCTGCGACCATGACCACTACCCACCCAGATTACGCGAGATTAGCAGCGCGTATTTCGGTTTCCAACCTGCACAAGAACACCAAGAAGACCTTTTCTGAGGTGATGACCGACTTGTATACCTATGTGAACCCACGTACGGGTAAAAAGGCGCCGCTTTTGAGCGACGAGGTTTACGACATAATCATGAAGAACGCCGAAGAGTTAGATTCTACTATCATCTACAACCGTGACTTTGGTTACGACTACTTCGGATTCAAAACCTTAGAGCGTTCTTATCTGTTAAAGCTCAATGGACAGATCGCTGAGCGTCCGCAGCACATGCTTATGCGTGTTTCTGTGGGGATCCATATGGACGACATGGCAGCCGTTAAGGAAACTTACGAGCTAATGAGTAAGAAGTACTTTACCCACGCCACACCTACACTCTTTAATTCCGGTACGCCTAAGCCACAAATGTCATCTTGTTTCCTTCTTGCCATGAAGGACGACAGTATAGACGGTATCTACGATACTTTAAAGCAGACTGCTAAAATCTCGCAATCTGCAGGAGGGATCGGTCTTTCTATCCACAACATTCGCGCTACGGGTTCTTATATTTCAGGAACTAACGGTACTTCTAATGGTATTGTTCCTATGCTTCGCGTGTTTAACGACACCGCGCGTTATGTAGACCAAGGTGGTGGAAAGCGTAAAGGTTCATTTGCGATCTACGTAGAGCCATGGCATGCAGATATCTTCGATTTCTTAGACCTTAAGAAGAATCATGGTAAAGAAGAGATGCGTGCGCGCGACTTGTTCTACGCCATGTGGATCCCAGACTTGTTCATGAAGCGTGTACAAGAAGATGCAGAGTGGACTTTAATGTGTCCTAACGAGTGTCCTGGACTCTTCGATTCACACAGTGAGGAATTTGAAAAACTATACTTACAATACGAAGCAGAAGATCGCGGACGTAAGACTATCAAGGCTCGTGAACTTTGGGAAAAGATCTTGGAATCTCAGATCGAGACGGGTACACCTTATATGTTGTACAAGGATGCGGCCAACCGCAAGTCCAACCAAAAGAATTTGGGTACCATCCGTTCTTCTAACCTTTGTACGGAGATCTTGGAATACACTTCTGCAGACGAAGTTGCTGTATGTAATTTAGCATCCATTGCCTTGCCGATGTTTGTTAAGAACGGGGCCTTCGATCATAAAGAGCTCTTTAGAATCACCAAGCGTGTGACCAAGAACTTGAACCGCGTAATTGACAGAAACTACTATCCGGTGCCAGAGGCGCGCAACAGTAATTTCCGCCACCGTCCGGTAGGTTTGGGTGTTCAAGGTTTGGCAGATACCTTTATCAAATTGCGTTTGCCATTTACCAGTGAAGAGGCTAAAACGCTTAACCAAGAGATCTTTGAAACCCTCTATTTCGCAGCAGTAACTGCTTCGATGGAAGAGGCTAAGAATGATGGGCCGTATGAAACTTACAAAGGTTCTCCGATCTCAGAAGGTCTGTTCCAGCACAACCTTTGGAACATCAAAGACGAAGAGCTTAGCGGGCGTTGGGATTGGGCCAAGTTGCGCAAGGACGTTAAAAAGCACGGAGTTAGAAACTCCCTACTTGTAGCGCCTATGCCAACAGCTTCAACCTCTCAGATCTTAGGAAACAATGAGGCCTTTGAGCCTTACACCTCTAATATCTACACCCGCCGTGTATTATCTGGAGAGTTTATTGTAGTGAACAAGCACCTCTTAGAGGATCTTGTAGCGCTTAACCTTTGGAATGACGATCTTAAAGAAGAGATCATGCGTGCTAACGGATCTATCCAGCACATTGATGTGATCCCTCAGGATCTTAAAGAACTGTATAAGACCGTTTGGGAGCTCAGTATGAAAGACATTATAGATATGTCTCGACACAGAGGGTACTTTATCGATCAGTCGCAGTCGCTCAACCTGTTTATGGAGAATGCCAATATGGCGAAGCTTACTTCTATGCACTTCTATGCTTGGAAGAGCGGCCTAAAAACAGGAATGTACTACCTACGTACTAAGAGTGCTGTTGATGCTATCAAATTTACCCTTAAGAACACCCAAAAGGAGTCAGTACCCCAACCTCAGGAGGCAGCGGTTGAAACCGTTACTGCCGCGGCTACTGACAAGCCATTGACACCGCAGGAGTTGCGTGAAATGTTGGCCAAGAGTAGAGACGCCGACCAGGACGACGACTGCCTGATGTGTGGTTCTTAAGATTTGTTTTAAGTGTTGATTGAAAAAAAGACTCCTTCGGGGGTCTTTTTTTTGCTTTAGTTAGTTTTAAAACCGGCTATAAACAAGAAATCAGTACCGAGGTATTTATCGCCCTTATTGTAGTACCAGGCGCGATCTTTGGGCATTTTAATGCCAGAGATCTCAACTTCATCAGAAAGCAAGATATACTCTCCGGTGTCTTTGCCCTTGTCTTCTGGATCACCTTTGTAGAATTGGTAGACCTCCATAGCGTAGGTGCTTGGGTCAAAATAAAAGAACCAAATGTCTGTACCTACAGTTTCCTCATAAGTGACTTTTAGACGCAAATAGGTCTTGCCTTTAAAAGCTACCTCGGTGACCGTTGGATCAACATAAGTTCCTGGGTCTTTAAGCTTCATCGGAAGGCCGTAAAGGTAGGTGTAGTAATTCTTATATAATGAAGCTCTTTCGCAACTTAAATTGTTTTCCTCTAAGTCTGATGGGCTTAAGTCTGTCTTGCCGTTAAGGGCAATGGTGCATTCCCCACTGTCTATCTGATAACGCGTGGTCTTATCGCCCTGAGTGGCTTCTATTTGAAAGTATTCTTGTGGCAGGTTTATCTGGATCTTACTGTCGCGTTTTGGAGCATTGGGAGTTTCCATGCTCACGTAAAGTGTTCCATTAAAGGTCTCCCAATTGCCTTGCGGATCGTGATATGCAATGGCGTGTTCTAAGAGTTGTTCGCCAGTCAAATTCTGGGCAAAGCAGCAGATCGGCAGTAATAAAAAAAATAAAAATCGCACTAGAGGATCTCTGGTTTCTTAGTGGTTTCCCACTCCTTATAATACTGCTCTAATACTGTGGCTGTGGTTTCTACAAGGTCTTTACATTCTAGCAGCAAGCTAAAGTAAAGGGTTGTGTTTCTAGCGCTGCTGTCGGGCTGTTTAGTGCGTTGGATCTGCTTTTCGATATCGCTAGAGATGTAAGCGTCGAATTCTTGCTTTTCTGCGATAAGATTTGGCAGATTGTCTAAACTCAAGTTGTCGAAGTTCGTTTTCACCTTAGCAAAAAGGTCTAATAGGCGATCTTCGATTTGTTTCAGATCACGAATCTGATTAAAGGTCAATCCTTGGTGATTGTTCTTCACATGCTTGTGACTGGTCTTAGCGATAAAACCAATGGACTGAACAAAATCTTCTAAAGAATCCTGAACCATAAGATAAAAGCGCGTGGCACCGGCAGAATTGCCATCAAGGCCTTTGATGTAAAAGAAGATATGGTTCTTTAGATCGTCCATCTCGTCGGAGAGGCTCTCGGCATCGTTGCGCGCCTTTTTAAGGTCTTTTAAATTCTGTCTGGCTAATCCGTCTAGGGCTTTGGTCAATATCTTGGAACCGCGTTTCATTACGGTGGAGACATTGTTAGAACTCTCTTCAATTACACCTTTAACAGAGCTGCTCTCTGCCATTTTGAATTCTAATTCCTCGCGGATCTCTTTGGTATTGCGGCTGGTTCGCATATACGATCTGGCAATGAGTATCAGCGCTAGAATTAGTAAAGTAACTAAAGCTGCCCATTCGAAATAGAAGATCAAAGCAGCCATGATTGCAGCAGCGAAGAAGGCAGTAATTGCTGTCATGAACCAACCGGCGATCACGTTTATCACTCCGGCAACGCGGTAAACAGCAGAGTCGCTTCCCCAAGCACGGTCGGCCAAGGAGGTTCCCATGGCTACCATAAAGGTCACGTAAGTGGTAGATAAGGGAAGTTTGTATCCTGTGGCGATAGAGATCAAGACAGAGGCAACTACCAAGTTAATAGCAGCGCGAACCATGTCAAAAGCTGGTGCGTCTTTATCTAAGATCTTACTCTTTACTGTAGGAGCAAATCTTTTGCTGATAGATTCTTTGGCCGCTGTTGGCAGCGCCATGGTAAATCCGCGGTTAAGGCCAATGGCCAAGCGGACTAAATTCTGAGAAAGCCAGTTTGGCTGGAAGCGTTCTTTAACTTCATCCTGACGAGAAAGGTCTACCGAGGTCTTAACCACGCGCCGGGCCTTTTCGCTAAACCATAAGGTCAATACCATGATGATCCCTGCAAGTAAAAGTAGTAGCGGTTCTGTGCGCACCGCTTTAGATAGGCTTTTCATGGCAAAGGCGTCTGGTGCTATACCAGAATTCACCCAACTCAAATAGGATTCATAAGCAGCCATAGGCACACCGATAAAGTTCACCAGATCATTCCCCGCAAATGCCATGGCCAAGGCGAAGGTTCCCAAAACAATGATGAATTTATAGATATTAACTCTAAAGAATCTGGTAATTATAAAAGAGGCCAACGTCCAAAATACCGCATTGGCTCCAATGAATTGGTAAAGGTTGGTCTGTGCCCAAGCATTGAAAGACTCAGGTAATAAGTCAGCACCTTTTAATCCTTTTACAATAATGAAATAGGCAATAGAAGTTGTAGCCAAGCCGCCAAAAATTGCCGCAGCCCAAGTGGGTCGTTTCTCAAAGTTGAAAGAGAGTAGAAAACGAGTCACAAATTGAACCAAGGCACCTATAGTAAAGGCAATGGCTACCGAAAGCAGTATGCCTAAAATAATGGTCGTGGCTTTGTCAGAAGCTATATAATTGCTTAGCGAAGAGAGGTCCTCTCCAGATCTACTGATCTTAATTAGCGACATACATACCGCAGCTCCTAAAAGTTCAAAAACAATAGATACTGTGGTCGAGGTAGGTAGGCCGAGGGTGTTGAAAAAGTCCAACAAGAGTATGTCCGTGATCATCACCGCCATAAAAATGACCATGATCTCGTTAAAGTAAAACTCTCCGGGGACAAAAATACCCTTTCGCGCAACCTCCATCATCCCGCTAGAAGACAATGCCCCAAAGGCAATACCTACACTGGCAACGATCATGATGGTCTTGAAGGAAATGGCCTTAGATCCTATGGCAGAATTAAGAAAGTTTACGGCATCGTTACTAACACCTACTACCAGATCTGCGATGGCTAGCACAGCCAAAGCGATCAGCATGAATAAATAAATATCGCCCATAAGGTCTATCGCTAATAGAAAACAAAAATGAAATTTATTTTAGAATCAAATGTTACGCAAATGTTATGAGTGTGATCTGTTGCAGCTAATGCGCATTTATTTAAGCCCGCTAATGGTGGGGAGGCTTGTAGAAGTGATCCAATGTTATCAAAAATAAAATATTATAAAAAACTGAAAAACAGTTAAATATAGTTCTAATGTTAACTAAATGTTATGTAAATGTTGCTGGTAAGTAAAAAAAGTGTTATGTTTGTAAGGAATTTATTAATCATTAAAGCCCTAAGATATGAAGAAGATTGCCCTCATGTTAGTTTTAGTGTTCCTTGGGACAAACGTTTTTGCTCAAGCAACTACCAAAAATATTTACAAAGAAAAGAACGGTCTTATCGAGGCTACCTTGTTTCACGATAATGGCGAGATCGCTCAAACCGGCTTCTACACCAAAGACGGAAAACTTCACGGGGAGTGGATCAGCTTTGATGCAGATGGAAACAAAACGGCTATCGCACAATACAATAAAGGACAACGTGTCGGAACTTGGATGTTCTATCAAGGCGACACCCTAAAAGAAGTGACCTATTCGAACAATGCTATCGCACAAGTTAACACTTGGACCATGCAAGACACTCGTGTAGTGACCACCAATTAAGTTCGATCTTAAAACAGTTAATAAAAAAGGCTCCCATTGGGAGCCTTTTTTACTTTATCATTGAATTTGCATCGGATTACTCACGAGTCCAACCTGCACCCCAAGTGGCGAAGTCAGTTCCGGTTCCGTTACCGTCTCCAGTTAGGAAATCAGCATCGGTCCAAGCAAAGCCCGTATCGTTTTTGATCTTAAGACCTACGTTGTTGAAAGTAACATCTACAGCAGCTAGGGTACCGTCTAGTACTCCTTGTCCTGTTGGGTTGTCAGTGTCGTCACCGTCTAGATCAAAACCTTCGTCAAAGTCATTGATCACCCAGTTGGTGAAGATACCTTGTGTACCTGCACGTAGACGAACAGCCTCTCCAAGAGTTCCAGCGTCACCGTCAATAGTTACGTTAGTTACATCAGGAGCAGAGAAGTATCCACCTTCGTTAGAGAAGTCAGTGTTGTATCCGTCACATTCGAATGCTTTGTCGTGGTCAGCAAGGTGCTTTACGTAAACATCAGTCAAAGTACCAGTGAATCCTTCAGTCCAGTCGATAGAGTCATCTTCAGAACCTACAACGGCCAAGTGGCTTGCGTTTACAGTTCCTCCGAAGAATTCGAAACCATCATCAGACCCAATGTATACTTGTACAAAGTCAACAGTAGTACCAGAACCTACAGCGTAAAGAGAAACACCGTTTAATTCAGAGTTACCGTCGATAGCTCCACCTGCGTACTCAACGCGTACATAACGCAATACACCAGAGTTGTCACCTGGAGTGTTTCCTCCATAAGATAGACCACCTACTTCAGTAGTAGAAGTATCTTCAGATCCGTCAGGAGTTGAGTTGATAGGAGCGCGTCCACAGATTACTAGACCTCCCCAGTCACCAGAACCAGGAGTGTCAGCAGCAGAAGTGAATACGATAGGCGCATCGGCAGTACCGTCAGCCATGATCATACCTCCTTGTAGAATAGCGATGTAAGCGTTAACACCTACAGGAGCTACTTCGATAGTTGTTCCAGCACAGATAGTGAAAGTTACACCGTCAGCAATAAGAACAGGACCAGTTACACGGTATTGAGTATCACAGTCTAGAGTAAGATCTTCTGTGTATACACCAGATAGGTTAACTACAGCTCCAGTGTCTCCGTCGTCAGTTGGATCTGTTGTGCCGTTGTTGTTGTTTGTCACGCTGTTGTCAACGCGGTTGTCTTCGATGATAATATCAGCGGTGTCGTCGCTCTCACAAGAAGCGAAAGCTAAACCTAGCAAACCGATTATTAAGAAGAATTTGGTTTTCATCATTTTCAAGTTTTAAAGTAAAAAGATTGTTATAGTTTATATTTAAGAGATAGTCCAAAGTTTACACCGCGTTTCCATTCAAAAAGCGTCACGTCTCCGTTGGCATTTACAAGGTCAAACGGTGTTAAAAGTGGGTTATTAGTTCCTGCTCCTTCACGGATCAGGGTTACGTTCGGGTTAAGGATGTTTCCAACGCTCAGATTAGCCTCAAAATGATCTCCGAAAGAGTTTCTCCATACGAAGTTCAGTTGTGGAACAGCTTTTTCTACAATGTTCCCAAGGTCACCACTACCTAATGCGAAGATGCGGTCTGAGAAGTAAGAAAAGGTCAACGTTCCTTTAGGCTTGTATGTTCCAAAGGTTGGTGAGTAGTTAACATCAGCATTCACAATGAATTCAGATGCACCTTGTAATTCAGATTCTGTGCGGTTGCCAAAAGAAGTACCAAAAGTAAATCCATCTGAGGTCTGAACCGCTTTTAAGTCCTGATTAGTATTGTTGTAGGCGAAGTTTCCACCAACACTAAAGAGTGGGTTATCGTCTTCGTCTAATGCTATGTTTTTTCTAAATTCGATTTCTGCTCCGAATACGGTAGCCTCGTCTCCAGTTCTAAAGAAACGCTGGTTACCAGTAGCGTCTGTGGCCACAACGCGGTTTACCGGGTCTTGAATAGACTTGTAAAACACTCCAAAGGCAATCAGTTCGCTACGAGTTGGGAACCATTCGTATTTGAAATCTGCATTGAAGATCTCAGAATAAGAAGCCCCAGTTCCATCAGTTTTACCCAAAAGGTCAGGGTTACCACCTACACGCTGGGTTACTCCTTCGTATACAAAGTTGGCCACCTCTTTGAATTCTGGGAAAGAAGCTGTTTGACTTGCTGCCAAACGTAGGTTCATATCTTCGTTTACTGCGTACTTCAAGTTCAAACTTGGGAACAAAAGGTTCTCTTTTGCAGAACGCTCACCCGTGTCGGTAGGTACAGGGTTAATTACATCGTATACGATAGATTGTTCCCAGTTTTCAATGCGAAGCCCAGGTACGATTAATAGGTCTCCTAATTGGATGTCTGCAGTTAGCAATCCTGCGTGTATGTCCAAATTACCTTTATAAGTGTTCTCGTATGGCTGCGGACGGTTAACCAATCCTAAAATATCATCTAATCCCTGAGGCTGACGCGCCACGTTTAAATTCCATTGTCCGCGTCCTTCAGGAATATCAATATTCACAGCACTGAAAAACGGATCAAAATTGTTTACGTCAGTAACCGGATTGTTCAATTTGTCTAAGATCTCGTATCCGTATCGCCAGTTGTTAAAACGACGCTCTTTGGTACGGCCGTTATAACCCATGGTGATGTTGATGTTGTCATTCACCTTGTAGTTCAGGTTGAAGTAGCTGTTCAGCTCGTCGTCTTCGATACTCTGAAAATAACGCTGATTGTCAAAGGCAATGTTGTCGTAGAAGATCGGGTTGGTATTTGGATCACCATCCAATGTAAACTGATAGTCTTCTAGCGTAATACGCTTTCTGTCTGGTTCATCAGAGAATACTTTGTTAAACCCAAGACCCCAGTCTAATAACCATTTCTTTTCACCGTTCTCGTCAACCGTGTCTCCGAATTTGTGGGTACCGTTAATTTGATTCACAAAGATCATCTCTTGGTTGAACTGAACGTTCATCTGATAGAAACCTCCGTCTCCGTTGTTGGAGAAACCGTCACGGTTAAAACCGTTTCCGCCAATTCCGTAGTAACTTACTTCATCAGAAGAGGTGTTCGAGTAAAGCGAGGTGAATTTAAGTTTGTGTCCTTCTTTATTGTTATAGATAATAGAACCCATTATCGCTGTGTTAGTATCATAATCGTACCACTCAGCTTGAGGGAATCGCACTTTAACGTCGTTTGTGAAATCAATTGCTGGACCTGTCAAATATTCGTAGCTGTTACTAAACACTGCAGTTCCGAAGAAACTTAAACGCTGATTGTCATCGATATTAAAGGAGTAACCACCTTCAATTGACCCTGCGAAAGGAACATTGGTCTCAGCGTCTTGAGGATCAACCCCATGAGACAATACCACTGCAAAAGGGTCGTTGTCGTAGCGGTTGTAGAATCCGAAGTAACTCGGGCCTTCTGAGCGAACAAAATCCTCGCCTATGGCCTGAGAGTTAAATCCGGAGTTGATAGAAACATTAAAGAATCCAGGACCACTGTATTCTTTAGAAACAATGTTTACGTTACCCGCACTAAAGTCTCCAAAGAAATAACTGTTATAAGCTTTAGAAACACCAACACTTTCAATGATTTCCGAAGGAAAAAGATCAAGGTTGATGTTCTTTTTGTTTACATCATTGGACGGCAGTGAAAGTCCGTTCATGGTGGTGTTCTGGTAACGGTCACCTAAACCACGAACAAAGACATCACTACTTCCTTGTTGCTGTGAAATACCCGAGATCTGAGCTACAGCTTCTGCAGCATTGTCTACCCCTTTTCTGGCTAATTCTTGGGCGCCAATACTTTGAATAATAGTAGTTGCTTTCTTTTGTTCGATCAAAAGGGCAACTTCGCTTTCTCTTTTTCTAGTGGTTGTAATTACAACTTGTTCAAGTGCAGCTGCACTAGCTCCCATAGGCACATTCAGCGTTGTGACGCGTCCAGCTTCAACATTTACGTCGAATTCTAGTGTTTCGTATCCAACGTAACTAAACTGAATGGTGTAAGCCCCCGGCTCCAAGTCTGCAAGCTCATAAAGCCCGTCAATATCAGAGGTAGTTCCTTTAGAGGTTCCTTTAATGATAACGTTGGCAAATGGAAGCGGTTCGTTGTTAAAATCTTTATCAGTTAGCTTTCCTACTACTGATCCGGACTGTGCTATTGTGATGGAGGTAATTAGCAGCAGTATTATGGTGGTAATTTGTTTCATTACACTAGTAAAATTTCTTGCGACAAAGAAACCGCTACTTTGTAAAGGTGGTGTTAACCACCTTTTAAATAAGTGCTACAAAAGCGTTAGCCAAATGTTATCCGATTCATCAAAATCGAACTTCTTGTTTACGATAAATTAACCTTGCATTTTGTGTATCTTTCGGAGGTCAAATTTTACCAATGAACTGGGAACAATTACTGTCATTAAAACGTTACGGAGACACCAACAAACGCCTCAGAATTGAGCAAGATCCAACCCGTTTGGGCTTTGAAGTAGATTACGACCGCATCATTTTTTCTGCACCTTTTAGAAGTTTGCAAGACAAGACTCAGGTAATTCCCATGTCCAAGACCGATTTTGTCCACACCCGCTTGACCCATTCGCTTGAAGTTTCTGTGGTTGGGCGTTCCCTTGGGCGTTTGGCCGGAAAGGCGCTTTTAGAGAAATATCCCGCCTTAGAAAAGGTACACGGTTATACATTTAATGACTTCGGAGCCATTGTAGCTGCGGCGGCCTTGGCACACGATATCGGAAATCCGCCTTTTGGGCATTCCGGAGAGAAGGCCATAGGCGAGTTCTTCTCCGTTGGAGATGGGCTTAAGTATAAAAAGGAGCTCACTCCCAAACAGTACCAAGACCTGATCGATTTTGAAGGTAATGCCAACGGCTTTAGAATCATAACCGAAGATTTTCCGGGCCAGGAGGGAGGTCTTAGACTTTCCTATGCCACCTTAGGTGCTTTTATGAAATATCCTAAAGAGTCGCTCCCTAAAAAACCGACCAAACAGATCAGCGATAAAAAGTATGGCGTGTTCCAATCCGATCTTGAGGTCTTTAAAGACGTCGCCCAAACTTTAGGGTTGATCGCGAAAGAGGGCACCGATCTTAGATTTCATCGTCATCCATTGGCCTTTTTGGTAGAAGCTGCCGATGATATCTGTTATACCATTATCGATTTTGAAGACGGTATCAATCTGGGCCTTATCGAAGAAGAAATGGCTTTGGAGCTGCTCATCAATTTGGTAAAAGACAATATTCAGACCACTAAATACGCTGCACTACAGTCTACTTCGCGTCGCTTGGCTTATTTGCGGGCCTTGGCCATAAACACTTTGATCAGCGAAGCTGTTGGGGTGTTCTTGGCCAATGAAGAGGCCATCATGAAAGGCCAATTCCACCACGGGCTCTTAGACAAAAGTCAGTACGAGGCTCAGATTGCAGACATTATCGACATCAGCATTAAAAAAGTGTACCGCAGCGATGAGGTTGTAGGCAAAGAGATCATGGGCTATTCCATTCTCAACACCTTGTTGCAAAAATATACGGCAGCTTTGGTTCGCGATATGAAAGGACAAGGCACCAATTATGACAAACTTTTGCTGAAAGGCCTTAAGGCAGAGCACGACTACGCCAATATGGATCTTTACGAAAGACTGCTCCTGGCGTGTTCTTACGTTGCATCCCTCACAGACGGAAACGCCCACAATCAGTTTAAAAAAATGACCGGAAACGGTTCATTCTAAACTGTTTGACATATGGGCTTCTAATTCTTATCTTTATAAACTGTTTCTGTCAAGAAACAACTGAAAAGCTAAAATCTAAAAAAATGAGAAAGAAACTACTTGTGGTAGGAGCAATAGCCGTAGCCGGTTTGGCTTGGTATGCTACTACAAATGGCTCGTCAGATGGTCAAGAGATCTCACAAGAAATTCAAGAGTTGCGTAAGCAGCATCAAGATTTTCTGTTGAATCACCCGTTTAACGAGACCATGAACCTGGAAAAGCAGGAGCGTCGCGCTCTTGGTTTACCGCCAAACGCTTACAACGAACAAGACTTCCTATACACTATGGATCCGGCTCTTGGATATCCGGTTCCAGAGCGTATGTTCCGCACTTACGATCAATTGGTAGATCAGTTTGGAGCCGATCGTTCTCCTGGTAGCGCCTCAGACAACGCTTGGGAAGAACGCGGACCGTTCAACATCTCTGGACGTGTGCGTATGATCCTTTGGGATCCAAATGACTCAGAAGCTAAGCGTGCCTTTGCTGGTGGAGTTAGCGGAGGTCTTTATGTGAATCAAGATGTTACCAACGGTGCCAGCGACTGGGAACTGGTTTCTGGGGTACCTGGTAATATCGCCGTGTCCTCTATGACCGTAGATCCTACCAACCCTCAGGTAATGTATATCGGTACCGGAGAGCAATACACCCAAGGTGCTGCCAACGGAAACGGTATTTATAAATCAACAGACGGAGGGCAGAACTGGGTACGACTCAATGTACCTCTTGCCGGAGGTGGAGACACTACAGCTGGCGGGAATGATCTGCGTTCCGGACTCTTTTATGTAAATGATATTGTCGCTTGGGAAGACCCAGATGGCGATGTACATATTTATGCAGGCGTAGGTTCTGCCGGATATGTCGGATCCGGAGGTGGAGGTTCGTCCAGCCCGGTGAATATCTTAGGGCTTCAGAATGCCGGACTTTATGAGTCTACCGACAACGGTGCGACTTGGTCTCGTGTTGAGCAATCTGTTTTCGAGTACTCTTATTTTGGAAATACATTTTACGGTATTCCCAATGATTTCGAGGTTGCTGCGGATGGTAAACTATACTTCGGAGGAATTCGTTCTGGCTTTACCAATGCCGGTTTGGGCGGACGTATCTTCGCTACCGCAGATGGCGACACTTGGAGCTTAGAGACTATTCTAACGGCTTCTAACAGAACACAAATTGCAGTTTCTGGTACAGATCCAAATAAAATGTATGCTGTGGCGCAAGGGCTTACAGGGACTACTCCAGTTCGTATCTTCCAAACTACAGATGCCTGGGCTACTTTTACAACCACCAATTTGCCTAACGATGCAGACCTTGGCATTCCAGCCAACGACTACACACGTGGTCAATCGTTCTATGATCTGATGCTAGCTGTTGACCCAACCGACGACGATATCATTTACGTCGGAGGAATCGATATGCATCGTTCTACAGACGGAGGTAACTCTTGGGAGCAGATATCTAAATGGTCTAACAACCCCAACTTGAATACCTTATCTGTACCGTTCGTACATGCCGATATTCACGAAATGGAATTCCGTCCTGGATTCCCTAACGAGTCTTTGACCGGAACCGATGGTGGCACCTATTATGCCAATTCATTGAGCACCGCAGCTGGGAATACCGGAGCTATTTTACCGCGTTTGCGCAACCTGAACGTAACCCAGTTCTACTACGGAACCATCAGTTCAGACGACTCTACAGGTGACGATCTTGCTGGAGGTACCCAAGACAACGGGACTTTGTTTAGAGACAATGCTGCTGCGGGAACAGGAAGCTTTATCGATCGCTTAGGAGGAGACGGAGGATATACCGAGTACGACGATGTGCCAGAATATATCATCACCACTTTCCCAGGAAACTCGCATATCTATATTCGTATTCCGTTTACAGGAGCGGGTTATCAGATCGATAGTGGAGAAGGTGTTTTTATTAATCAAGCGGGACTTGATACGAATCTCGATATCCTTTATTCGAACGGGCAAACCGGAGGAAATGAGCTTATAAAGCGTTATGTGTTGAGTACGACCAGTGCGGTTACCACAAACCTAGATAATGCGCTAATAGACAACTCACCTCCAACTGCTTTTAAGGTTTCTCCATTTACGACAACCTCAACTACTTTGTTCGTGGGAACTGCCACTGGTAAAGTATTGCGTTTGGACGATGCAGATACGACCCCAGTTTGGAATGAGATCACTGGTCCAGGATTTGTAGGTAGTGTTTCAGATATCGAGTTTGGACAGTCAGAAGACGAACTCTTTGTGACCTTCCACAACTACGGCGTGAACAGTGTTTGGTATTCTCCGGATGCGGGAGCTACTTGGGAGAACAAAGAAGGTAATTTACCAGATATTCCTGTGAAGTGTATTCTTCAAAATCCACTGGCGCCTCAAGAGGTGATCATTGGAACAGAATTGGGAATCTGGTCTACAGACGATATCACGGCTGCCAGCCCGGATTGGTTCCCATCAGACAATGGAATGATGGACATTCGCGTATTAGACCTTGACCTTAGAGCATCAGACAATATGATATTGGCCTCTACGCATGGTCGCGGTATGTTTACCAATAAATTCTCAACCTTATCTACTAACGAGTTCACCAGTCCACTAGATGCTGTAGTGGTTTACCCTACGGTTTCTAACGGCTTGTTCAGCTTAGAGAGCAACACAGCCTTAGGCGAAACAAGCTTAACGGTTTACGGTATGGACGGACGTTTGGTAAATCAGAAGAACGTGACGATCAACGCTGGTTCTCCAATAACTATGGATTACCAAGGCTTGTCTTCTGGTATGTACTTCATTAAGGTAGTGTCGCAAGGACAATCAAGCACGAAGCGATTCATTATTCGCTAATTCGTGTCTAAGTATATTTGAAAAAGGAGCCTTTAATGGGCTCCTTTTTTTATGCTTTTTTAGAGGTAATTCGCTATCACGACTTTGATAGAATCACTGTCGTAGCCTGAGGCAGCTTTCAATTCGGGAATACTTCCGTGGTCTGGGAATACCCCTTGCACACCTAGAGATTCAATGGTGATCTTTGCGTTTTTAAATGCGGCATATTCGGTTACTGCGGAGCCAAATCCACCGGCAACCACACCATCTTCTACAGTGATCACAGTTTCGTAATTTTCAAAGACCATATCCAACATATGATGATCCAATGGCGCTAAGAACTGCAGGTCGTAAACACTTACTTGGTGTTTTAGCTGTTTAGTAGCTTTTAGCACATCGGTCAAAACAGTTCCCAAGCTAAGTACGGCCACTTTGCTGCCCGACTGTATGGTTTTCCCTAGTCCGAGATGTATTTTCTTTACGGGCGATCGCCAGTCGATGACCTGTCCGCGCCCACGCGGATAACGTATAGCGATAGGGTTCTTTAAGCCTTGAGTGACGGTATACATGATGTTGCGCAGATCGGCCTCATTGGCCGGGGCATAGATCATAATATTTGGAATACATCGCAGGTAAGCCAAGTCAAAGATCCCGTGATGCGTCGGGCCGTCTTCTCCAACTATACCCGCGCGATCCAAACAAAAGATAACCGGAAGCTTTTGCAAACACACATCGTGTATCACCTGATCATAAGCCCGCTGTAGAAAGGTAGAATAGATGTTGCAAAACACCTTATAGCCTTGAGTTGCCAGACCCGCGGCAAAGGTTACGGCATGCTGTTCTGCAATTCCTACATCGAAAGCTCTTTCCGGAAAGGCTTCCATCATATACTTTAAAGAACTCCCTGTAGGCATAGCGGGTGTAATACCAATGATCTTCGGATCTTCTTTGGCAAGTTCTACCAAGGTATGTCCAAAGACATCTTGAAATTTTGGAGGTAGTTTTTCTGCGGATTTTGGCAAGAGCTCTCCCGTCTTGCGGTCAAATTTTCCCGGAGCGTGATAGGTTACCTGATCGGCCTCGGCTTGTGCCAAACCTTTCCCCTTTTTGGTAATGACATGTAAAAGCTTTGGACCTTTAACGCCTTTGAGTTCCTCAAATGCCTTGATCAAAGCTTCGAAATCATGACCATCGATAGGGCCCTTATAGGTAAAATTAAGGGCTTCGAATATGTTGTCTTGTTCTGGAGTGTTGTTCAGGGTGGCTTTTAGCAAATATTCTTTCAGCGCACCTACAGAAGGGTCTATGCCGATCGCGTTATCGTTTAAGATCACTAAAAGATTAGCATCGGTAACCCCGGCATGGTTCAACCCTTCAAACGCCATTCCGCTGGCTATAGAAGCATCGCCAATGACAACTATATGTTCTCGGCTGAGGTTTCCGGCTAGCTTGCTGCCAATGGCCATTCCCAGTGCCGCAGAGATTCCTGTGCTGCTATGACCAACACCAAAAGTATCATAGAGACTTTCTTCTCGTTTGGGGAAACCGCTTATCCCACCCAGCTGTCTGTTGGTGTGGAAATTATCGCGTCTACCGGTTAAGATTTTGTGTCCGTAGGCCTGGTGTCCAACATCCCAAACCAATTGATCATCCGGAGTATTAAAACAATAGTGTAGGGCAATGGTAAGTTCTACAACCCCCAAGCTTGCCCCAAGGTGTCCGGCCTTAGCTGCTATAACATCTAAAATGAAATCGCGGAGTTCCTCTGCCAATTGTGGCAGTTGTCGTTCCTCTAATTTTCTGAGGTCATTAGGAGAATCTATATGTTGCAGCAGTTTTGCTTCCACAGCTACAAAAATAAGAAAGCTCCCAGAGCTGCTGCTCGGAATTGCGGTGAAATCGTATTTTTGCTCTCATGCCAGCACCTTTTGACGATACATATTTTATGAAGAAGGCCTTACAGGAGGCACAAGAGGCATACCGTCAGGGAGAAATTCCCGTGGGTGCAGTAGTGGTCGCTGGAGGTACAATTATTGCCAGAGCACACAACCTTACCGAAACGCTTACCGATGTAACTGCACATGCAGAGATGCAGGCCATCACAGCCGCCGCCAATTATCTCGGAGGCAAATATCTACACGATTGCACGCTTTATGTAACCTTAGAACCCTGTCAAATGTGTGCTGGGGCATTGTATTGGAGTCAGATCTCCCGAATTGTTTATGGGGCTCGCGATATGGAGCGAGGTTGTATCAACCTAAATACTAAGTTGCATCCCAAGACTAAAATCACTGGAGGTATCTTAGAAGAAGAGGCCGCTAGCTTGATGAAGCAATTCTTTATAGAAAAGCGAAACTTGAATTGATTACTCTTCCTCGTCTCCGTGTTGATAACGACGCATCCGTTTTATATTTTCTTCGCTGAGCATATAGCGCGATAGATCTCTTCCGTTGTAGCGAGAATAAATAAAAAGCGGCATAAGCACAAAGAAGCCCACCACTAATCCGCAGCCAATCAGAAGATCACCAAAACTAGGATCGTCTGTTTTAAAGTAGAAGCCGGTGGCAATGGTCGCCACTACAGTCAATAAGAGTATGCGCTGAAAAAGCACCATCTTCTTTGCTTATTCCGGCAAGTTTAGGGCAAGACAAAGCTCGTCCAGTTGCTCTTGGTCTATAGGTGCAGGAGCATCGATCATTACATCGCGGCCAGAGTTGTTCTTCGGGAAAGCAATGAAATCACGAATGGTCTCTTGTCCACCTAAAATAGAAACCAAACGGTCCAGTCCAAAAGCGATACCTCCGTGTGGGGGCGCACCGTATTCAAAGGCATTCATTAAAAACCCGAATTGAGCCTTGGCCTCCTCTGGAGTGAATCCGAGGTAATCGAACATCATGGCCTGAGTTGCTTTGTCGTGGATTCTGATAGAACCTCCACCGATCTCGTTTCCGTTCAGCACTAAGTCATAGGCATTGGCTTTTACCGCACCCGGATCTGTTTTAAGCAGTTCTATCTGCTCTGGTTTAGGCGAGGTAAAAGGGTGGTGCATGGCGTGGTAGCGCTCGGTGTCCTCATCCCATTCCAAAAGCGGGAAGTCTACCACCCAAAGTGGCGCAAATTCGTCGGCTTTGCGCAATCCAAGGCGCTCTGCCAACTCCATACGCAAGGCACTCATTTGTGCTCTTGTGGTATTGATGTCTCCAGAAAGCACGCAGATCAGGTCTCCGGCCTGGGCTCCTGTTCGTGCTGCCCATGCCGCCAAGTCGTCTTGATCGTAGAACTTATCTACAGACGATTTGAAGCTACCGTCTTCGTTACAGCGCACATAGACCATTCCTTTAGCGCCAATTTGTGGACGCTTTACCCAATCGATCAATTTGTCGATCTCCTTTCTAGTAAATGTATTCGCCCCCGGAACGGCAATACCTACTACCAATTCTGCGGTGTTGAATACGTTAAAATCCTTGTGTTGGGCAATATCGTTGAGCTCGCCGAATTCCATTCCGAAGCGAATGTCTGGCTTGTCGTTTCCGTAGCGTTTCATGGCCTCGTCAAAGGTCATACGTGGAAAATCGCCTACAGTAACTCCATTGATCTCTTTCAGCAGATGACGGGTCAAGCCTTCGAAGGTATTTAGAATGTCCTCTTGGGTTACAAAAGACATTTCACAGTCAATTTGAGTGAACTCCGGTTGGCGGTCTGCGCGCAGGTCCTCATCTCTAAAACACTTCACGATCTGGAAATATTTGTCTAATCCACCTACCATAAGCAATTGCTTAAAGGTCTGCGGAGATTGTGGTAAGGCGTAGAATTGCCCTTCGTTCATACGACTAGGCACTACAAAGTCACGAGCACCTTCTGGAGTCGATTTAATGAGGTAAGGAGTTTCTACCTCAACAAAATCTTGTGCAGAAAGATAAGTGCGAACCGCATTGGTCACCTTGTGGCGAAATACCAAATTATTTTTTACAGGATTTCTGCGGATGTCTAAGTAGCGATACTTCATGCGCAGATCTTCACCGCCATCGGTCTCGTCCTCTATGGTGAATGGAGGCGTTTTAGCCGTGTTCAAGATGGTCATTTCCGCTACCAAGATCTCGATGTCGCCAGTAGGCATGTCTGGGTTCTTGCTTTCTCTTTCGATCACTGTTCCTTTGATCTGTACCACAAACTCGCGGCCCAAGGTTCTGGAGCTTTCCATTAGTGCTGCCGAACTTCGCTCCTGATCAAAGATGAGCTGCGTGATTCCGTAGCGGTCACGTAAATCTGCCCAAACCATGAATCCCTTGTCTCTGATCTTTTGGATCCATCCGGCCAAAACAACTTCTTCTCCAATGTGTTGCGCGCGCAAGTCGCCGCATCTGTGTGATCTGTACATTGCTTAAAATTTTGCGCTGCAAAGTTAAGAAGATTAGCCACAATCTAGCGGCTTAAGGCAACAAAAAAGCCGAACAACACTTCTGCTGTTCGGCTTTATAAAAGTTATTGGGAGAACTCCTTATGCTGCAGGGTCTACAGCTACGGATTCGGCTTCAGATTTTCTTCCACTTCTCCAATTGGCAAGTCTTGTTTTGATGCGGTACACTATATAGAAAAGCAGTGGTACAATGATCAAGGTCAAGAAGGTCGCAATGATAAGGCCATAAATAACAGCCCAAGCCAAAGGTCCCCAGAAGATCACATTATCACCTCCTAAGTAGAAGTTCGCATCGAAATTGGCAAAGAGGTTAAAGAAATCAATGTTCACCCCAATGGCCAAAGGAATAAGTCCTAGTACCGTTGTGATAGCCGTTAAAATCACCGGACGCAAACGCGCGCGGCCTCCTTGAACTATCAGCTCTTGTACTTCTTGCTTAGACAACATTTCATGATCCTCTAGGTCTTTTTCCACCATTTTACGATCTATCAAGAGTTGGGTGTAGTCCAAGAGTACCACCCCGTTGTTCACTACAATTCCCGCTAGGGAGATGATTCCCATCATGGTCATCATGATAACAAAGGAGGCTCCGGTAATTAAGATACCACCAAATACACCTATAAAACTCAAAAAGATAGCGATCATGATGATCGTCGGTTTAGAGATAGAGCTAAACTGGAAGATCAACAACAACATGATCAGTCCCAATCCTGCCAAAAAGGCAAAATTCAAGAAAGCTTGTTGTTTTGCTTGTTCTTCTAGCTGACCGGTAAAGTCGATCTTGATGTTCTTAGGAATCTCTGCCTCTAAGAAGCTCGCGCTCTGCGTTTGGATCTCACCTACCACTGCTCCTGCATCGACAAAGCCTGGCGCTAGGGCAGAGTATACAGTCACTACACGTTTAGAATCCTTGTGCTTAATAGCGCTAAAGGAAGAGGTATTGCGTTGCTGGGCAACAGCAGAAACCGGGATCTCCTTGATTCGGCCAGTGCTTTGATCTCTAAAAGTGATGTTTTGATCAAACAGCGCAGAGGTATTGTAGCGATCGTTCTTGTCAAAACGCACATAGATGTCATAATCTTCCCCATCTTTCTTGTATACACCTGCCTTCTCTCCAAAGAGCGAACGTCTGAGCTGGTTTCCGACCAAGCCTACGGCAACACCTAGTTCTCCTGCTTTTTCACGGTCTACCGCTACTTGCATAGAAGGCTTACCTTTGTTCACATCGATCTTTAGCTCGTCTATACCAGCAATGTTTTTGGTATTGATATAGGTGCGCAGTTTTTCTGCAGCTGCAATAAGCTCTTCATAGTCATTTCCTTCTAGTTCGATGTTGATCGGGTAACCAGCAGGTGGCCCTACAGCATCTTTCTCCACCGAAATGGAAACTCCAGGATAACGTCCTTTAAGTGCCTCTTGTACTTTTTTACGTAATGCTTCGGAGTCTTTATCGCGACGGAACTTATACTCACGCATGGTCGCCGTGATCTTACCGCGGTGTGGCATCTCGGCGCTACTACCTCCATCGGTATTTGGATTACCAGCGCCTTCTCCAACTTGTGAAACCGCAGATTCAACCAGGAAGTTGTAATCGCCGTCTTGGTATTCGCTGGCATTAACCGTTTGGTAGACCACTTTTTCAATGTCTTTGGTAATGGCATTGGTCTTGTCAATGTCGGTACCTTCAGGGTATTCGATATAGACTATGATCTGGTTAGGCGTGTTGTCTGGGAAGAATTCTACCGCAGTACGGCCGCTACCAATAGAGGCTCCGAAGCCCATAAAAGTAACGATCAGCAAAGCAAAGATCCCCACAATGAACACCACAGGTTTTCTGCCGCGAAGTGCCCAAGCTAGGAAATTCTGGTACTTACGCTCTAACCATTTTAAGAAGGTACGCTGAAAACTATTTGCTGCTCCTTTAAGCACATATCTATACACCCAGAACATAGCTGCTGTAAAGATCATAAGGGTTCCAAATCCTTTGATAGGAGGCGCTGTAAAATAGATCAACAGTCCAAGCGGAACCATAATGGCGCTCAAACGGATCAGTTGTTTGCGGCTCAGCTGACGCTCGCCAACTTCCATGAACTTAGACACCAACATGGAGTTGATGAAAATTGCCACGAATAAGGACGATCCTAAAACCACAGAAAGCGTAATCGGGAAGTAGATCATGAATTCTCCCATGATCCCGGGCCAAGTTCCTAGCGGAACAAAAGCTGCCACTGTTGTAGCGGTAGAAATAATGATCGGGAAAGCGATCTCTCCAATACCTTTCTTGGCTGCTTGAATTCTGGACATGCCTTCTTCGTCCATCAGTCGGTATACGTTCTCAACAACTACAATACCGTTGTCAACCAGCATTCCCAAGCCCATAATAAGGGCAAAGAGGATCATGGTATTCATGGTATAGCCTAGGGCCGACAAGATCATAAAGGACATGAACATCGACATTGGGATAGCGAATCCAACGAAAAGCGCGTTCCTAAATCCTAAGAAGAACATCAGTACACCAACCACGAGAATGATACCGAAGATGATGTTGTTCACCAGGTCACTAACTTGATTTACCGTTTTTTCAGATTGGTCATTAGACTTGGAGATGGTTACGTCTTGAGGGATAATGGTTTCCCCTTTCTCAACACGCTCCAGAATGGCATCGACCTGCTCTACAGCAGCGATCATATTTTTACCAGAACGCTTTTTCACATCTAACATAACCACGTTCTCACCAAAATCTCTGGCATAAGTGGTCTTGTCTTCTTCCTTAAAACGAACATCGGCAATGTCGCTCAAGTAAACGGGATTTCCGCCTTCTGATTTTACGACAAAATTGCGCAGCTGCCCCGGGTCATCTATTTCACCAAGTATACGAATGGTGCGTCGTTGTCCACTGGTAACCATATTTCCTGCAGACATGGTCATATTACCATTTCTGATGGAGTTGATCACGTCGTCAAAACTCACTTTGGCAGCCATCATTTTGTAGATGTCCACGCCAACTTCTACTTCTTTGTCTTGAGCTCCACGGATATCTGCTGCTTTGATCTGCTTGATATCCTCTATCTCATCCTGTAGGTATTCTGCATATTCCTTGAGCTTCTCTACAGTGTAATTTCCTTTGAGGTTTACGTTCAAGATCGGCATCTCTTCGGATAAACTCAGGTCAAAGACATTGGGTTCTACCTTGGCGCCGTTAAAGGTTGGCCAGTCTTCATTGGCTACCTCGCTGTCTACCTCGTCCTTGACTTTTTGCTTGGCGAGCTCAACCTCAATATCCTCTTCAAATTCCACAGTTATGATCCCGTAGTCCTCTTGAGAAGTAGAGAGGTATTCTACCACTCCAGAAATGTTCTTGATCTTGTCTTCTAGCGGATCAATGATAAGGCGCTCAATATCTTCTGCGGTATTCCCCGGATAAGGCACAGAGATATAGATCTTAGTTTCGTTCACCTCCGGAAAGTTCTCTCGAGGCATGCTGTTGTAGGCCATTCCTCCTAAGACGAGGAAAATACCAATCATCACATAGATGATGGTTGGGTTATCTATGGCCCAACTGGAGAGTTTAAACTCCTTGTCGACTTGTTTTTTCTTTTTGGCCCCCATCTTATTGATTTTCTAGTGTTCTTACTTTCTGGTTGTTCTGCACGGTACGAGCCCCTTCGATGACCAAAGCGTCGTCTACGGCCAAACCGTTTGTGATCTCCACTACATCGCCTTGCGCAAGTCCGGTCTCTATATTCTTGCGAACAGCAATGTTACCGGTTCCGTCCTCTTTGGGTTGCATGGTGTAGACATACTGATCGCCGTTAGCATCTTCTGAGATCACGTTAAGCGGTATCAAAATAGCGTCTTCTGCGGTGTAATCATTGATCTTTAGACGGGCGTTGAGGTTGGGTTTTACCTCAGCATCCTTAGGCACATTCACCTCAATTCTAAAGGTGCGGTTGTCTGGATTGATGTAGTTTCCGGTCTGTGCTACGGTAGAGGTCACCGTCTTGCCCAAAACAGGGAAGAAGATCTCTACTTCTTTGCCAGTGGTCACTGTGGTCAAATAACGCTCCGGGATCTGTGCCTCAATGTACATATCGCCCAAATTCACCACACGGAACAAACCTTGTCCCGGCGCTACTACAGTTCCTTGATCGGTGATCACCTCGTCCACTATTCCGGAAAAAGGAGCTGTTACGTTGGTCTTAGCCAATTGTTGCTTGAGCTGGTTCACTGCATTTTGGCTGGACTCGTAATTGGTCTTGGCCTGCAAGTATTGGATCTCGGAACCTATCTTTTGGTCCCACAAACGCTGCTGGCGCTCAAAGGTTGTTTTGGCTAGTTGCGCTTGTACCTCTAATTGGCTGAGTTGACTAGATAGTCCTCCATCGTCGATCTTGCCTAAGATCTGCCCTTTGCGAACGCGTTGTCCTTCTTTGACATAAACACGAGTCAGGGTTCCTTGATATTCCGGATATACGATGACATTCTCGTTGGTCTTTACATCGCCTTGAATCTCTATATAATGCTTGAACAAAGTGTCTTTTACAGTTTGAACAGAGATCAAAGCTCCTTGGTCTGGCTCCAATTTTTGAATAGCAGCATCGAGACTTTGTATCTGCGTAGTCAGGGATTTTTGATCTTCATTTAGCGCGTCGCGGCGCTCGCGAAGCTTGCTAAGATCGCCTTCTTCTATGAGGTCGGCTACAGGGACCTCGCTTTTATTTCCATCACCACAGCTGACCACCAAAAGTGCGCTTAGTATTACTGTTAGGAATTTTAGTTTCTGGGTCATCTGAGTATTTTTTAGTTGTTATTTATGATGTTCGAATTGCTGATAGTGTCCAGCTCCGCCTTGCTGTTTATCACATTGAGCATGGCATTGAAATACTGTTGCTGGGCACTGTATAATTGCAGTTGTGCTTGTCTGAGATCAAAGCTAGAGGAGATCCCTTCGTCAAACTTGATCTGATTCTTCCTTTCTATGCGCTCGGCGAGATCTAGATTCTTCTTGGCATTCTCATAAGACTCTACACTGAATTTGTAATTGCTTTTGGCCGTGTCGAATTGCAGTTGAATGTTCTGAACAGTTTCTTTCAATTGGGTCTCCGCTTGATCCAAGGCAATACGCGCTTGTTGGGTTTTTGCTCCGCGATTTCCACTAGAGAAGATCGGGATGTTCATGTTTACTCCAAAAAGCGATTGTTGGAACCAACGCTGATCGGAATCAAAAAAGCTGAACTCGTCACTAAAGGCTTGTGTTCCGTAGTTTACAAAGGCACTTAATTGTGGTAGCGCACGGCTCTTTTCTAATTTAAGTTCTAAGGAGCGCTGTTCGGTCAAGTTGTAAGCTATCTTGTAATCGACGTTCTCTTCCATATTCAGGTTGGTCTCCAATGCGCCGAGTTGAATGTTCTGGTCTGCCAGATCATCTAAGGATTCTGTAAGTGTTACCGGAGTATTCACATCGATCCCTAAGGCTACATTGAACATTTGTCTTGCAATGCTTGCAGTGCGTTCCGCATTAGAGAGTTGGGTGGCGATCTCCAATAAGGTGATCTCTAATTGTTCAACCTCTTCTTGCTCATTAAGCCCATTTTCAAAGATCTTTTGAGCTTCGTAAAGGTTGTTCTCTAACTTTTCTTTATTGCTGCGGAAGATGCTCACCAGTTCGTCTGCAAGCAAAACCGAACCGTAAGCATTGATCACTCCACGACGCACTTCGAGTTGGGTCTTCTCGTTGGCATTTTCGGAGAAATCTAAAAAGGCACGCGCTGCTTGTAATCCGACGAGATAACTCCCATCAAAGATCAACTGATTAAGCGTTGCCGTTGCAGTGGCTTGTTGCTGGGTTCCAAATACAATTGGAATAAAGCCTTCTGGCACCGTGGGTTCTCGGTTGGGGGTAATGTCAAAGAAATCTTCTACCGTATTTACCACACTGCTGGTGTTGTCAAAAGCGGCCGCCGGCAATAGTGATACGGGCTGTTTAATAAAGTTCTGATACTGGATATTGGCACTGATCTGCGGCAATCCGGTCGCTGTGGTCTCCCACTTCTGTTTAATAGCTCGCGCGATGTCTCGTCGGGCGTTGATTGCGGTGTAATTGCTGTCTAGTGCAAAGCTTATGGCCTCTTCTAGCGTAAAATCATACGCTCGCTCTTCTTGAGCAGTAGCCTGGCTGAATCCAAACACAATACTGGCTAGGATCAATAATTTTCGCATTATTCGGTGGTGTTTATAAATTGATTGAGTATGTCCATTCCTTGGTCGGTGACAATGGCCCGTAGGTGATATTCCAAATAACTTTCCATGAGATAGCCTTTGGTGTATTTCTCCGGAGGGAAGATTGCCTCGTCTTTCATTCCTGTCATGCCATTAAAGTACATTCGGGCAATTAGATCTACGTCGATACTTGGCCTAAATAGTCCCATATCGACGCCTTTTTGCAAACTCTCAGACACGGATTCGTGCATCTTGTTGAACTGTGCCTTATGTAAGCGGCTGTAGGTTTGGGGATAATATTTCTTGAGCTGATACTGCGGGGATGCTTTTTCGTTCTTCAGATGATGCATTACGTACATTTTTATGTCGTAAAGCTCCACTATTGGATTAGCAGATTGCTCACAAATGGTGTCAATGCCATCGCAGATACTGTCGAACAAGAAAAAGGATACTGCGTCTACCAATTCTGTCTTGTTGGAGAAATGTACATAGATGGTTTTTTTAGAAATACCCATCGCATTGGCAATATCGTCCATGGTTACGCTTTTAAAGCCAAGGGTCAAAAAGAGTTCGGCAGCTTTGTTAACTATAGATTCTTTCACTGTTACGAATACGAAACTGTTTAATGTTTCGGAGACAAAAGTACGTTGGAAACTTTAAAAACATTTAAAGTTTCCTAGGTTTTAATTATTTATTAACATTTGCTTTATCGGTAAAATCTGCAGCAGAAGCTCTTGAATCACAATTTTTTGATAAGACCGTACTCGCAGTGCAACATTTGATTTATTTTTGCTCAATGATTTCTTTGGATCACTACCGCAATGCATTTATGCAGCACCTCGAAGCTGTTGCTAAGGACAGACAACCCGATAATCTATACGACCCGGTTCGTTACATTTTGACCTTAGGTGGCAAACGCCTGAGACCATTGCTCACTTTGGTGAGCTGTGATTTCTTTGGTCGGCCTTTTGAAGAAGCCATGGACGCCGCTGTTGCCATAGAGGTATTTCACAACTTCTCTTTGGTCCACGATGATATCATGGATCAGGCACCACTTCGCCGAGGCAAGGCTACAGTGCACACTAAGTGGGATCTCAATACAGGAATTCTTTCTGGTGATGCAATGCTGATCCTGGCTTATCGCTACTTTGAGAATTATCCTCCCGAAGTATTTAGGGAATTGGCCAAACTGTTCAGCCAAACGGCCTTAGAGGTTTGTGAAGGACAACAATACGATATCGATTTTGAGACCCGTACTGATGTTCGTTTAGAGGAGTATATTAAAATGATCGAATTCAAAACAGCTGTGCTCTTGGGTGCCGCCATGAAAATGGGGGCTCAGGTTGCAAAAGCTTCTGATTCCTGTTGTGAATCCATCTATCAGTTTGGAAAGAACCTTGGTATCGCGTTCCAATTGCAAGATGATTATCTAGACGCCTTTGGCGATCCGGAAACCTTTGGCAAGCAAGTAGGCGGTGATATCCTGTCCAACAAAAAGACCTTTTTATATATCCAGGCCATGGCTAGTGCGAATCCGCAGCAACACAAAGAGCTGACCCATTACTTTAGCTTAACCGATATGGAAGATTATGGAAAGGTTGAAGCTGTAAAAGCATTATTTGAAGCCACGGGAGCGGCAAGTGCTATCAAAGAAGAGATTGCGCGATATACCGAATTGGCCAATAGCGAACTGGAACGTGTCAAACTCGCTGACGACAAAAAGGAAGCCTTGAGACAGTTTGGTGCCATGCTCATGAAACGATCGGTCTAATTTTATGAGAAATCACAATTAATTCACAGACAGAAGATACCTTTGTATTAATGGATTTATTGTACTTTTGTACTTCTGTAGAAGCAATTCTGATGTAGTCTCCAAACTATGGACAAATACTCTTTTCTAAACGCAGTCCACACCTCTTATCTGGCATCGCTTTACGATCAGTATTTACAATTTCCTGACAGTGTAGAACCCAGCTGGCGCGCCTTTTTCCAAGGTTTTGACTTTGGAATAGAAAGTGGCTCTTTGGAAGCACTGGGAATTGAAGCTGTTCCGGGCGAACTGATCAAAGAGTTCCGTGTGGTGAATCTGATAGATGGTTATCGCGGCCGTGGACACTTGTTCACACGTACAAATCCTGTGCGCGAACGTCGCAAATACAGCCCAACCTTGGAGCTGTCTAATTTTGATCTAGCCGAAGAGGATCTAGACACAGAGTTCGAAGCCGGTTCTATTCTAGGACTTGGCAAGACCACTTTGCGTCAGATCATTGCCCATTTAGAGGCCATTTATTGCGATTCCATTGGGGTGGAGTATATGTATATCCGCAAACCTGAAGAGGTAAAGTGGATCCAGAACTGGCTGAACAACAACGACAATCACCCAAAATTCTCCGCAGAAGAAAAGAAACATCTGCTTAAAAAATTAAACGAGGCTATCTCCTTTGAATCTTTCTTGCATTCCAAATACGTGGGGCAGAAACGATTCTCAGTAGAAGGAGTTGACGCCTTGATCCCAGGATTGGACACGCTCATTGAGCGTGGTGCCGATATGGGAATAGAACAATTTGTCGTTGGGATGGCACACCGCGGCCGCCTAAACGTATTGGCTAATATATTCGGCAAGTCTCCAGAGGATATCTTTAGTGAGTTTGACAGCAAGGAATACGACGAAGAAGAACTCTTTGACGGAGATGTAAAATACCATATGGGATGGACCAGTTTCCGTTCCACAGATCAAGGCAAGCAGATCCGCATGGATCTTGCGCCTAACCCTTCGCACCTAGAAACGGTGAATGCTGTGGTGGAAGGAATTGCTCGTGCCAAGCTGGACAACCAATTGGACGGAAATGAAAAGGCAATTTTGCCTATTCTTATCCACGGAGATGCTGCAATCGCTGGTCAGGGAGTAGTGTACGAAGTTATTCAAATGGCTCAGCTAGACGGTTACCGCACCGGAGGAACCATTCATATTGTGGCTAACAACCAAGTTGGGTTTACCACCAACTATTTGGATGCGCGTTCTTCTACCTATTGTACCGATGTTGGGAAAGTGACCCTTTCTCCGGTACTACACGTAAATGCAGACGATGTGGAAGCTGTAGCACATGCCTTTACTTTTGCTCTGGAGTATCGCATGCAGTTTGGACGCGATGTGTTCTTGGATGTTTTGGGTTATCGCAAGTACGGCCATAATGAAGGTGATGAACCGCGATTCACTCAGCCTAAATTATACAAGGCCATCTCCAAACACAAGAATCCTAGAGATATCTATGCCGAACGCCTCATTAATGAAGGTGTGATAGACCAGGATTACGTTAAAAAATTAGAAAGCGACTATAAAAGCGAGCTCGAAGAAGATCTAGAGGCTTCACGCAAACGCGAGAAAACAGTGATCACTGAGATCCTTGCAGAAGACTGGGAAGATTATATCCTAGGAGATATAGACGATATAAAGCGACCGGTAAACACTAGTTTTAACCAAGAGATCTTGGATAGTTTGGCAAAGGGAATCTCTCAATTGCCAGGAGACAAGAAATTCATGCGCAAGATCCAACGTATCGTAGAAGATCGCAAAACGCGATACTTTGAAGGCGATAATCTGGATTGGGCCATGGGAGAACTTTTGGCCTATGCGACACTCATGCACGAAGGCTTCAACGTTCGCATTAGCGGACAGGATGTAGAGCGCGGTACTTTCTCGCACCGTCACGCGGTGATCAAGACCGAGGACGATGCGGAAGAGATCAACTTGCACAACGATTTGGATACGGAAGGGAAGATGTATATCTACAATTCCTTGCTGTCTGAATACGGAGTTGTTGGTTTTGATTATGGTTATGCCATGGCAGCGCCACGAACCCTTACAATTTGGGAAGCTCAATTTGGAGATTTCTCTAATGGCGCCCAGATCATGTTAGATCAGTACATCTCTGCTGCGGAGGCTAAGTGGAAAACTCAGAACGGCTTGGTGATGTTGTTGCCTCACGGTTACGAAGGCCAAGGATCTGAACACAGTAGTGCTCGTATGGAACGTTATCTGCAGCTTTGTTCGCGTCAGAATATGATCGTTGCAGATGTAACTACTCCGGCTAACCTCTTCCACCTGCTCAGACGTCATATGAAGTGGAACTTCAGAAAACCACTAATTGTCTTCACTCCGAAGAGTCTGTTGCGTCATCCTAAAGTAGTCTCTACTAAAGCGGAATTGGTTACAGGTAGCTTCCAAACCGTGATAGACGATCCGCAGGCCGATAAGAAGAAGATCAAATCTTTGGTATTCTGTACCGGAAAATTCTATTACGACTTGGACGAATACCGCGAAGAACAAGGTAGAGACGATGTGGCTTTGGTTAGACTTGAGCAGTTGTTCCCATTACCTACTGAAGAACTTAAAGAGATCATAGACAGCTATCCCAATGTCACCGATTATGTCTGGGCACAAGAAGAGCCTAGAAATATGGGGGCCTGGGGCTTTATGCTTATGAATTTCGATTTGGTAAAACTCCGCGTTGCATCGCGTCACGTTTACAGTGCGCCTGCAGCAGGAAGCAGCACCCGATCTAAAGCAAGACACAAACGCGTTATCGAATCGGTTTTCGAAACGCCAGAATCATAAATTACTAACAAGGAAAAAACGACCAGAATGTTAGAAATGAAAGTACCCTCACCGGGGGAATCGATCACAGAAGTAGAAATCGCTCAATGGTTGGTAGAAACCGGAGATTGGGTAGAGAAAGATCAGGCTATTGCAGAGGTAGATAGTGATAAAGCTACTTTAGAACTGCCGGCAGAAGCCAGTGGAATCATTACCCTGAAAGCAGAAGAAGGAGACGCAGTGCAGGTGGGTGAGGTGGTTTGCCTTATCGATACCGAAGCTGATAAGCCAGAAGGTGCTGGCAGTTCGGATGCTGATGCTAAGAAAGAAGAGGCTCCAAAACAAGAAGAGAAGGAGGCAAAAAAGGAAACCGCTAGCGAAAGCAAAACCTATGCTACCGGAACGCCATCCCCAGCGGCTAAAAAGATACTCGATGAAAAAGGTATAGCTGCCAAAGATGTAAAAGGAACTGGTCGCGACGGGCGCATAACAAAAGACGATGCTGTCAACGCGAAACCGTCTATGGGATCGCCAGGCCAAGGATCTCGAGGAAGCGAGCGCAAAAAGCTATCCATGCTTCGCAGACGTGTGGCCGAACGTTTGGTTTCTGCCAAGAACGAGACAGCTATGCTAACCACTTTTAACGAAGTGGATATGTCTCCGATCTTCGCCTTGCGCAAAGAATACAAGGAAACTTTTAAAGCCAAGCACGGAGTGAGTTTAGGGTTTATGTCGTTTTTCACCCTAGCCGTTGTACGCGCTTTGGAATTGTATCCGGATGTGAATTCAATGATAGATGGCGACTACAAGATCACTTACGACTTTAAAGATATCTCTATTGCGGTTTCTGGCCCTAAAGGCCTAATGGTTCCTGTTATTAGAAATGCAGAGAACTTGAGTTTTAGAGGTGTTGAGGCTGAGGTAAAGCGTCTAGCTATTCGTGCACGCGACGGTGAGATCACTGTAGACGAAATGACTGGAGGTACCTTTACCATTTCTAATGGTGGTGTTTTTGGAAGTATGCTTTCTACACCGATCATCAACCCGCCACAAAGCGGGATCTTAGGAATGCACAATATAGTAGAGCGCCCAGTTGCTGTAGACGGAAAAGTAGAGATCCGTCCTATAATGTATGTGGCCTTATCTTACGATCACCGCATTATTGACGGCCGTGAATCTGTTGGTTTCTTGGTTGCGGTAAAAGAAGCATTGGAGAACCCTACCGAATTACTCATGGACGGTAATCCTAAAAAAGCTTTAGAGCTCTAATTAAGAGTTATTTAAAGAATTGAAAGGCCCAGTATGGGCCTTTTTTTATGTCCTACCTCAGCTTTGAACTATACAAAGCCACAACAAAGCTTCTTTCGAAATTTATATTAATTACTGATAATCAATTACATAGATTGTTAAAAGAGATCAGATTTTCTTGTACAGTTTGTATGTATGAAATTGTGGTATTACACAGTAGGAGAGTCGTACATTGACTGTAGAACTAAATAACATGAAATTAACTACACTTTTTTACACCTTATTATTTTCTGTCGCTAGCATAGCACAGATCAACCCTATAGATTTTGAACCTGCCACTGGCGTGGGTGGTGATTGGACTTGGACGGTCTTTGAGAACGACGATAATCCTCCTTTAGAAATAGTGGTAAACCCATTTATTGAAGGCATCAACACCTCTCAAACCGTTGCCAAGTTTACCGCTCGCGTAAGTGGGGCGCCTTTTGCAGGTTGCGAAACCATGCACGGATCAGATATAGGAACTTTTACTTTAAGTCCAGAGAATGCCTTTGTCTCTATTATGGTTTACAAGACTGTGATAAGTGATGTGGGTATTAAATTCGCCACAACAGAGGGAGCTTCGACTGGCGAGATCAAGATCGCCAATTCGGTGATTAACCAATGGGAACGTCTTGTCTTTGATTTTACAGGAATCATTGATGAACCGTCGTCCACTGGAATTGATCAGCTGATCGTCTTTCCAGATTTTCAAACCCGAAGTACAGAGAATGTCATTTACTTTGACAATATCGTTTTTGGCGATAGCAGTTTGAGTGTGGATGAACCTGGTAGTGTTATAAAAGTAACCGCCATACCGAACCCAAGTACTACTCTTACTAAGATAGCAAGTGGAGAAGTGATCAACGCCATAGAAGTATACAACTTAATGGGGCAAAAGATCTTTGAGGCGGAGCCCGAGTCCATGAGCTATTGGCTTGATTTAAGCATATTTAAATCTGGAGTATACATTGTCCGGATATTGGGTGATGCGGCTAGCTCTTCTTTAAGAATAGTAAAATACTAGGATTAAAAAAACCCTCCGAGCGGAGGGTTTTTTGTTGGCTAAGACTAATTGATTAGCGTTAGAATGTTAAGGAGTAGTACTACGGAGGAGATCGATAAGATTACCACCATTAAGGTTTTATATTGTCTATAAGATAAGCTGTCTTCTATTTTCGTTTTCTGCATTTTCAAAGCAATAATTTTTGATATCTCAAAGATCGGCAAAATGTGCCCCTTTGCCAATACGTATAAATACGTATTTTGCCCAATTCAGCATATTTGAGGGTTTTTCCCCACAGCTTTATTCTAAGAAGATCTGATGCTTTTTGGCCCAAAGGAGCAGGCTGTTGGTCTTGGGTTCCAGATTGAGTTTGGAGATCATATTAGACCTGTGTTTTTCTACCGTTCGCGGAGAGATATACAGCTGATGCGCAATCTCTTTATTGGTCATATCGCGAGCGATAAGCCGGAGTATCTTCACTTCGGACGGTGTGAGATCGTCCAATAGTGTACAATCTTGAGACTGTTCTAATAGACGCGTAATGGACGGGGAGAAATAAGGCTGATCCTCTCCAATATTGCTAAGACAGATCTCGATTTCTTCTAAGGCCAACTCTTTGAGTATATAACCAAAAATATTGAGGTTCTTGGCGTTTCTAAATAGTTCAGGTTCCTTGTGCAGGGTTATTATAACGACCTTAGTCTTGAGCCCGTTCTTTTCGCAGGACTTGGCAATTTCCAAACCGGTCATCCCGGGCATCTCAATGTCTAAGATCGCCACATCTGGCTCACAGTTCAAGATCATTTGGCAGGCCAATTGTCCATCGCCGGCACTACCAACAATATTGTAGTCGCGTTCTTTTAAATAATCACTCAGTCCTTTAAGAATTAAAGGATGATCATCTGCAATGAATATTCTCAACGACTTGCTCATGAGTTATACTGGAATTGTAAGGTTTAGTTCTGTGCCTTGATCGGCCCGACTGTTAATTTTAAGTACACCATTTAACGATCTAACGCGCTCTTTGAGTGTTTTAAGACCAATACATCTAACGTCTTTTAGCTTTTCGGGTACATTGAAACCCTTGCCGTTGTCTTGTATGCTGATCTTTACTTCGGATCCCAGCTTTTTGATCTGGATCTTAGTAGCCTCGGCTCCGGAGTGTTTCAATACATTATTAAAACTCTCTTGGATGATGCGATATATGTTTAAGGCTTCTTCTTTACTGAATAAGGAGTCGACATTCTCAATATCCGCAGTAATAAACAAAGCACTGTTTCGATCTATTTGTACCACCATATTCTTAATGGCTCTGGTGAGCCCCAGTTCCTGCAATTGAAACGGATGCAAGGCCTGAGATATGGCTCTTACCTCGTCTATAGCCTCTCTAACCTTTTCTTTGTTCTCCTCGTCTCCGGACATGGTAAGACTGTTCTTTATAAGCAACAGATGTTGCCCCAAACCATCGTGTAGGTCTTTAGAGATTCTCTTGCGCTCCTGTTCTTGCGAAAGCAATAGCTTTTGGGCAAATTTTTGCTGTAGTGCCTGCTTTTCTTTAAGGCCTCTTTGCATAAAGACCAAATACACGATCCCGGTTACTAGTACTCCGGCAATTCCAGTAAATAATAACCAACGCTTAAAGGCCAAATTGTCTCTTTCCAACAGGCCTATATTGGCCGTTTGAGCTTGGATCTCGCGTTCCTTTTTTTCGGATTCATACAAGCCTTGGTAATAGAGTAGTAAATTGGTCTTCTGACTGTCAAAAAGCGAATCTTTTTTAGCTGTGTAGCGCTTGTGATATTCTAGGCCGAGTTTTGTATCACCCATGGCTGCAGTTATCTCGTACATATCGCGCAGCGCATTGACGATCTGTTCTTGATTGCCCAAGGTTTGGGCATCGGCCAGTCTCATTTCAGCAAATTCCAAGGCCTCCTTGAGCAAGCCTTTTCTTTTGAGTATAGTCGTTTTGGTAGCGTGGTAGTGCGATTCGGTGATCAGGTCCGTAGCGTTCTTATCTCTTAGCTCTTCTAATAACCCCAAATGGTATTCGGCTTTTTCCATTTGGTTCCTTTCTGCATATTGGGTAGCCAACAAACCGTGCACGGCAAAATAGTTGCTGAACTTATTCTGGGAGCTATCTAAATATTTGACAGCTTCTAAGAGTTGATTTTGGGCACTCACAAAGTCTCCGATCTTGCGATCGTCTACTGCTTGGTTGTAGTATTCTGAACTCAAGTGTTCGTAAAGCCCGAGTTCCTTGATTTGCCCAATAAGTTTTGCTCTTTCCAATTGAGCGGTCTCTAAAAAGCCGTGCATGCTAAACATGGTAATATTGCCCTGCTTAGCAAAGAGCATGTATTGGTAATCTCCCAGATTCTCAAAATAGCGTGAAGCGGTGTCGTAATCTGCAGAGGCATCTATGAAATTTCCAAGATTGGTATTGGCTTGCCCTCGGAACAAATAGGCATCGGCAACATATAGGGAGTCTTTGCCGCTATAGTGCTCTATGGCCATGGTGTAATCTTCTACTGCCTTTTTCTGATCGATCCTAAAATGAGCCCCTCCGCGTTTTAGATACAATCCTCCAACCAAGAAGGTGTCGTCTATTTGGTCTTTGTAGGGTAACACACGGTTTATAATCCTTACCGCTTCGTCTGGTCGGTTGGTCACATTTAGTGGATAAGAAATATTCATGGCCTTTTTAGCCATGCCGACATAATCTTGTGTTTCTCCGCTAGGTCGATATAGATTATACTGTGGTCAATAAAGACCTTATTGTCTCTTCTGTAGCTCAGCGCAAGTATAGAGTCTAAAGCAGTAAGTTTTTCTTGATCGGTTTGGGCTGAAGCATAAGCCTGCATATAAGGATTCCAGGCATTTTGAGCATGTAGCGTTGTGCAGCACAGCAGTAAGATGGTTAAACTTAGGCGTTTCATCACCTTGGGGAATTAATTGGTTGTCAAGTTCTTCAATGTAAAAATTTCTAGCTACATTTTAAAATACATACAATTGCGGCCGTAATCAATAACGGCACGGGCTTGTTTTAAAACATCAGCTCCGAGAATTCCAATAATCGGGTCTTCTCCTGCCTGTGCCAATCCGGCATTGACATGAGAGAGGTCCATCACTATAAAAGCCATGTTTGTGCGTTTCCAAGCTCCTAATTTGAGCTCGTTCCCTTCACTTATCTGTGTTTGTAGATCTGAGGCACCGGCACCTGTGGCCTTGATCTCACTCTCAGAGAACTGCATCTTTAAATTCTCGGCTTCGTCTAAGTTTATACAAGAGGTAGAAGCTCCTGTATCTACAATTAACCAACAGGAACATCCGTTGATCTTAGCGAGTACTTTGTAATGTAAAGTCAGGGTTTTCTTTAAAGAGAGGCGGGTAAAATCTGCATCTTCCAATAGGCTTCTCAGGCTGTTCAAATCTCAACTTTTGAGCTAAGATAGCTCAATAAAAAGGACTAGCTTTGCAGGCAATGCAATTTATAGACACTCATACCCACCTCTATGTAGAGCATTTTGACGATGATCGTGCAGCTATGGTAGCCCGCGCAACAGCTGCTGGTATCACGGAATTCTACATTCCTGCCATAGACAGCGAGTACACCCAACGGATGTATGAATTGGAGGCAGAATTTCCAGGAAAAATCCGCCTGATGATGGGGCTGCATCCCACCTCGGTTAAGGAGAATTACCAAGAAGAGCTAAAGCATGTATACGAGCAATTTGAAAAGCGAAGCTTTACCGCTGTAGGGGAGATAGGGATAGATCTTTATTGGGATAAATCAACTCTAGACATTCAGGTAGAGGCCTTCAAAGCTCAAATACAATTGGCTAAAAAGTTGGATTTGCCTATTGTTATCCACTGTCGCGAATCTTTTGATGAGATATTTGCCGTGCTGGAAGAAGAAAAGCACGACCGTTTGCGAGGAATTTTCCACTGTTTTACAGGGACGCTAGAACAGGCACATCGTGCCATTGGTTTTGGAATGTTACTCGGAATAGGTGGGGTGGCTACCTTTAAGAATGGCAAGATCGATAAGTTCTTAGCTCAAATACCTTTAAAGCATTTGGTATTAGAAACAGATGCTCCTTATTTGGCCCCAGTGCCGCATCGAGGTAAACGCAACGAGAGTTCGTATTTGCGTTTGGTAAGTGCAAAGTTGGCAGATATTTATGGGGTGAGTGAACAAGAGATCGCAACGCAAACCACGGCCAATGCCAAAAGGCTCTTTGAGAATTCGTAAGTTTATCCTGTGAGCACAGCACCAAAAATATTACTGATTTACACCGGAGGAACCATCGGCATGATGCGGGATTTTGAATCTGGCGCATTGTCTAATTTCGATTTTGATGCGCTCTTAGATCACATTCCGGAACTGCAGTTGCTTTCTTGTGAGATAGAAACTGTAAGCACCAGCGAGCCCATAGACAGTTCCAATATGCATCCGGAGCATTGGTTGAACTTGGTGCAGATCATAGCTGGGCATTACAACAATTACGATGGTTTTGTGGTTTTGCACGGCAGTGATACTATGGCTTATACGGGTTCTGCTTTGAGCTTTATGTTACAAGGCCTGAATAAGCCAATTATACTCACCGGATCACAATTGCCGGTTGGAGATCTGCGAACCGACGCTAAAGAAAATTTGATCACTTCTATAGAGATCGCCTCGGCCCAAAAGGAAGGTCGCCCGAGGGTATGCGAGGTGGGCCTTTATTTTGAGTACAAGCTCTTGCGGGCCAACAGATCTACCAAGATCAATGCCGAGCATTTTGAAGCCTTCGCTTCTTTGAACTATCCGTCTCTGGTAGAGAGTGGGGTGCATTTAGAGTTCAACGATGCTGCTTTATTGCCGTATGATAGTAGTGCTATCTTAGAGGTTTGCACTGCTCTTGAGAATCAGATAGCATTGGTAAAATTGTTTCCGGGTTTAACTGCGGAGGTGTTTGAGGCCATGACGGCTGCTGCTGGTCTTAAGGGAGTCATAATAGAAACCTTTGGCGCTGGAAACGCCCCGACAGCCGCCTGGCTACTCAATAGCATAAAGCAATTAATTGCTCGAGGGATTCCTGTGGTGAATGTGACGCAATGTTCTGGCGGAAGTGTTGCCATGGGGCAATATGCAACTTCTGTAGGCCTCAGAAATGCAGGGGTGATCTCTGGCGGAGACATAACTACAGAGGCTGCTTTGGCTAAGCTGATGTATCTTTTGGGAGCCTGCGTACCAAGAGAAGAACTCAAATCTAGATTCGAGAGCCCGATCTGCGGCGAAATGGACGAATTGCTGGCCTAATAATTAGGCTAATACTGATATTCTTTATTATTTTTGCCCACCCAAAAGCACGGTAAGATTTATTTACTGAGCGCTAATTAGAGAGGTGGCCGAGTGGTCGAAGGCGCACGCCTGGAAAGTGTGTATACGCCAAAAGCGTATCGAGGGTTCGAATCCCTTCCTCTCTGCCATAAAGTAGAAAACCCGGATCCTTGAGCAAGCTCATCGGTCCGGGTTTACACTTTACGGCAGGCCAGTATGTGCGAATGACAAAAAATGTCCAAGCTCGCTTGAGCATTTTTTGGAGTGAGTACATACAAGCTGCGGTAGCATCTGTCTCGCGAAGCGAGGCTTGTCAAGTCTTGTCAGTTTTCTACTTATGAACAGCTCTCCCTACGGGATGATTTGCGCAGCAAATCAATCCTAGGTCCAAGCTTGCTTGAGCATTTTTTGGAGTGAGTACATACCAACTGCGTAAGCAGTTACCTCGCGGAGCGAACTCCGAAGTCTCGACGAAGGAGTTTAGCGAGGCTTGCTAAGTCCTTTTGTTTTCTACTTATGAACAGCTCTCCCATCCGGGATGATTTGCGCAGCAAATCAATCCTAGGTCCAAGCTTGCTTGAGCATTTTTTGGAGTGAGTACATACCAACTGCGTAAGCAGTTACCTCGCGGAGCGAGGCTTGCTAAGTCCTTTTGTTTTCTACGTATGAACAGCTTTCCCTTCCGGGATCATTTGCGAAGCAAATTAATCCTAGTTTCAATTTCCCACAATTTCCCTAAATTCTAAAGCTCCCCGCATATTTAATACTTATGATAGCTTTCCCAAAAAGGTTGCAATTCTCCCTGCTATTAATACTAACAGCGTCCGCTGGGTTAGTTGCGCAAACAGAAGTATATATCAACGAATGGCAAGAGACCATTTCTAAAGAAGAATACGACAAAGAAGAATCTGAATCCTATTTTTATTTGGATTATGAAACGGAAGATTTAATAGTTCATGTAAAAGCTAAGCGAACTTTAAAAGGCAGCTTGGAGAAAATGACACACGAGCTGTTACGCGAAAACTTGTATAGCCGATTGGGAGAGGATATAAATGAAAGCGCGGTTATGGTCATTATTTATTCTCCAGGTATGGACGACTGTTTAAGAACAGGGAATAGATCGTCTATAAGGTCCAGTTTTAAAAGGTTGAACACCACTATCGAGAATATTGACCACACCGATTTGTTTTATGTTTATAATGAGCCTGAAGCCAATAAGACTTATGGTAAAGATTTAAATTGGATTCAAGACAAACAGAAAATCATCCAAGAATTGTTCTTCCCCATTCACTTTCCCTGTGGGAGTTTTGTGTTGATTGACCAAAAGGGTAATTATTATGCTTTTCGGGGGGAGTATGCGGTTGATCAGATTATGGAAGGCTTGAATGAACCTGAAATAACATTTTCAGGGGGTTTGGACTAATTTTTTGTGCAAGCGAATCTCCCACGCGAGGGATAGAGCGTCCTGTCTGAGCTCCTGCCAAGGGGCAGAGCGAGTAGCGAAAGCCCGACCCTGACCTAAAGGGCAGGGGCGCGGCCAACATCTACAAGAAAAACGTACCTTTAATTCTATGAAATGAGCACAAACAAATTTAATTACTAGTATACCCACCGTAATAATTAAATTTTTTGTGCGAAAGGGAAGCGGTTGATCTATGCAGATAATTTTTATTTGCTTGATTTTCGGAGAAATAAAAATTCTTAAATAGATGAAAAAGAAAACATTGAGGATCGCCTTGTATATCGTTCTGGTTATCTCGGTATCGATCGCGTCTTGCAAAGGCCAGCAAGAATCTAATGCTGGCACGACTGAGGTGCAGCAACAAAAGCCCGTAAAGCAGGCGGCCTTCCAATCCAACATTTTCAATCAAAGTCCTTATGGTGTGCCTGTGGACGATTTTGTCGAGATCTTTTACGAAGGGCAAGTGGCCCATTGGATACGGTCTTTGGCCGTAGATAAGCAAGGCCGCGTTTGGATGGGTACCAACCATTACGGAGTGGCGCGTCACGATGGAGCAGTTTTACAATATTTTGACGAGGATGATGGTGTGGGTAATAACAGGATCAATAAGATCTTGGTCGATGCTGCAGGCGATGTTTGGATAGCTACTTCTGGCGGCCTGACGCTTTTTAAAGACAATGCTTTTAAGAATTACACCACGGCAGATGGTTTGCCGGACAACGGGGTTTACGGCTTGTATATTGACCCTCAGGAGCGACTTTGGGTCGGGACGGGTAAAGGACTGGTCTATTTAGAGGACGGAACATTTCACAATTTTGAGGTTCCGAAACCTCAAATTGCCAACCCCAAGCCATCATTGGCTGCAGACGGTGTTGGCGATATATTTCAAGACCGCGAAGGCAATTTTTGGTTTGCTTTTGACGGCCAAGGGATTACTATTTATGACGGCTCTGCCTTTAGATTCCTTACGGAGGACAACGGCCTGCAAGACAATTCGGCCGGGGGCTTTTACCAAGACAAGCAAGGCGGAATTTGGATAAGCAGCATGAACGGAGGCATTAGTCGCTATGCCAATGGAGGGTTCAAACACTTTACTAAAGAAGGCGTAGTTGCTGGCATGGAGACCTCTGCAGTTTATGAAGACTCGTGGGGTGATCTGTGGTTTGCTGCGGAGCATCAAGGGGTTTATCGTTACGATGGAGAGACCTTTGAACTCTTTAATGAGCAGGACGGCTTGATCTCACAAGGGATTATCTGTTTTTTGGAGGACAGCCAAGGACGATTTTGGCTGGGTGGCTGGAAAGGGCTCTTTAGGTTTGACCGAGATGCACAGCAGCAAGGCAAACCCAGTTTTGTTGCTGTGACCCAAGACGGAGGGCCTTGGAACTGATTCCAATACCTTAATACTCAGGGGAGTTGTCTAGGCTTCTAAAAATCCCAATTCTCAAGCGAAATGAACCCAACACTGAGAAGCTGCTAAGAAAAGCCTGTTAATTTTGAATAAAAACCAAGTTTTTAGGGGCTTTACAATGTTATTTGTCTTTGTTTGAATAAATATTTTTTTATCTTTAAACCCTTAACTAAAAACAAACTTTTAAGTCGATAGCAATGAAAAAATTATTTTCTATTTTGGCAATTGCCGCCATGGTATGTGTAGGTAGTTTTAGTGCACAAGCTAACTCGTACAATGCCAACAATGTACACGAGGTAATCACCTCAGTAACATCTAACATTATTCAAGATGCAGATGCCGGAGCAGCTGACGAAGCTGAGAGCGCCGGTTTTCACCAAGAGCTTAAAAAGCGTTTCATTGAGGGAGGTCCTGGTTTCATGGGGATCGTACTTCTTTGTTTGATCCTTGGTTTGGCTATTGCCATTGAGCGTATCATTTACCTTAACCTTTCTACTACCAACACGCAGAAGTTGGCAGAGAGCGTTGAAGATGCGCTAAATAGCGGTGGTGTTGAAGCTGCTAAAGAAGTATGCCGTAACACAAAAGGACCTGTAGCATCTATCTACTATCAAGGTCTTGACCGCGCCGACGAAAGCATTGACGCTGCAGAGAAAGCTGTAGTAGCTTACGGAGGAGTTCAAATGGGACAACTAGAAAAGAACGTGTCCTGGATTTCATTGTTTATCGCACTGGCACCGATGCTTGGTTTCATGGGTACAGTAATTGGTATGATTCAGGCCTTCGATAAGATCGAGGCAGCTGGAGATATGCAGCCATCATTGGTAGCAGGAGGTATTAAAGTAGCACTTTTGACTACAGTATTTGGTCTTATTGTTGCGATTATCCTTCAGATCTTCTACAACTACATCATCGCTAAGATCGACAGCATCGTGAACAACATGGAAGATGCATCTATCACTCTTATCGATATGTTAGTTGACTACAAAAACAAGAAGTAATAATCACACCAATTTAAATTATGGGTTTACATAAAATTTTAAAATACGTAGCCTTAGCTCTGGGAGTCGTTGGCCTAATTCTATTAGGACGCGTGATTGCCACAGGAGACGAGGCTATTAAGAGTGACGCTGGCGTACAAGGCAGCGTAGTAGATCCTTTCATGTTCGTAGCATATGTAGTGCTCGCCATTGTATTGGTGTTGGTACTATTCTACGTAGTTAAAGGAATCTTTGCAGGGGATATTAAAAAGACCCTGATTTCAATAGGAGCATTCATTTTGGTTGTAGCCATTTCTTACGGAATTTCAGAAGGAGTTGAGACTCCAATGAAAGACGGTGAGGTGCTTTCTGCTAGCGGTTCACGCTGGGTAGGAGCTGGTCTTAGAACCTTTTACATTCTGGCCTTTGTAGCCATTGGTTCAATGCTCTTTAGCGGAATCAAGAAATTAATTGCTAAATAATTATAAGGTATGGCAAAAAGATCTGCACCCGAAGTAAACGCAGGGTCTATGGCGGACATCGCCTTCCTACTTTTGATCTTCTTCCTGGTTACGACCACGATCGAAGTAGACAGCGGTATCAGTCGTAAATTGCCTCCTATTGAGGACGTTGAAGACCCTCCGATTATTAAGCAAAAGAACATTTTTACTGTTCTTATTAATAAAGACGATTTGCTTCTGGTTGAAGATGAGATCATGGATATTAAAAACCTTAAGGAGGCGGCTATCGCCTTCTTGGACAACGGAGGTGGTTCAGGCGAAGAAGGCTGTGACTATTGCCGTGGTAAGAAGGATCCAACATCATCGGACAACCCTGATAAGGCGATCATTTCCTTACAAAATGACCGTTTTACCAGCTATAAAGCTTATATCGCAGTACAGAATGAGTTGGTAGCCGCGTACACCGCGCTTCGTGAGCGTGAGGCCCAACGTCTCTTTGGCAAGAGCTTCATTCAGATGGAGAGCGATGCTAAGGACGGGAGTAACTTCCGTGGCGATAAAGAAAAGCTGAAAGAGCAAATAGAACAAGTAAAGTTGTTGTTTCCACAAAAACTTTCCGAAGCCGAACCAAAAAAGTAGACGTTTAACCCTAAACTCAACAAGACTATGAGTAAATTCAAAAAGAAAAAAGGAGGCGATCTACCGGCAATTTCAACGGCCTCGTTACCGGATATTGTATTTATGCTACTGTTCTTTTTTATGGTGGCTACAGTGATGCGTCAGAACACGCTTAAGATCCAGAACAACTTGCCAACGGCAAACCAACTGGAGAAGCTTGATAAGAAAGACCGTATCATTTATATCTATGCCGGGAAGCCTAGTGAGCGTTATCAGTCCACTTTTGGACAAGAGGCGCGTATCCAGCTAGGAGACAAGTTTGCTGATGTAAAGGATATCAAACTCTATATTGAGTCTGAGCGTGCTAAGAAAAACGAAGCACTTATTCCTTTCTTGACAACAGCACTCAAGGTAGACAGTGAAACCAATATGGGACTGGTTAGTGATATTAAGCAAGAACTGCGTAAAGTAGAAGCTTATAAGATCAACTATACCACGCGTAAGGCGGTGGACCAAGCTCAGGTTTTCGAGAATATGAACTAAAGGTTTTTAGTTAATCTTTAAAACACCTCTGCAATGCGTAGAGGTGTTTTTTTTTAGGTATATTTAATTGGATGATCGCTAGAATTCTCTTTATTGGGTGCTTGCTGCTGACCACTCTCGGAGTTTCCGGGCAAGACCTAGGCCAAACAGAGGCCGTTAAAGACAGTGTGCCTGTAGACGAAAAGTACAGGGAGGACCAATTCTACTTTGGCCTTACTTATAATTTGCTTACTGATACTCCTGCGGATGTGAAGATCCGGGGTTTTACAGGAGGTGCACGCTTTGGTATTGTCCGCGATATGCCTATTAATTCTAAAAGAACCTTTTCGATTGGATTGGGTGCAGGTTTGGGATTCAATCGTTACGGAAACACCTTGGCGATCTCTGAGGATGCCAATGATCAATTGGTATTACAGGTTTTAGACGAGGAAACCAATTTTGAGAGTAATCGTTTTAGTGTCTATCATGTGGAGGTTCCTTTAGAGTTACGCTGGCGCAGCAGTACTCCCACTGAGTTCAAATTTTACCGGGTGCATACCGGAGTAATCTTTAGCTATGCCTATTGGAACAGGGCTACATTTGTGCAAGACGGGACGCGCTTTACCTTTGACAATTTAACTCAATTCAATCCGTTTCAGGCAGAAGCTTTTTTGCTACTGGGGTACAATACCATTAATTTTTACGCTGCTTATAATTTTACGGCCTTTTTTGATAGTGAGGCCAAACTGGCAGAAGAACCCGTGAACTTCAGACCCCTTAAACTCGGGATCCTCTTTTACTTCTTATAACCAATAACCTAAAAGGATCAACTGCGGCATAAGGCCTAAGAAAGCGCCTGCAGCTAATTCTACAGCGGTGTGAGACCGCGTATATAGCCTAGAGCTCGCAACCCAACCGTTTACAAAGAATAGCAATCCTAAAGCCGGTAACAGATTGGTAGAAAAATGCACACTGAGTCCAAAGACAAAAAAGGTCACACCAGAAACTCCCATCATATGTAGACTGGCTTTGAATTCAAGAACTGTTAACACAAAGGCCGCTAGCGTAGAGAACAAAACACCTACAAAGAAGAAGTACAGCTCTGGAGTGTCGTAGGGGTTATAGACCATCTTGAGCACCATGAGCAGCAAAACACATTGAATCATAAGCGGTGCTTTACGCTCTCTTACGGTTTCGAGCTGCATGGAAGAGATCCAACCCAAATTCCGCAGTAAATAAAAACTCACTATAGGGATACAAACCGTGACTATGAGTAAGGCGACAAGCTTGGTTTGAATGATCTGTGGTTCAAAGAAGCGGCGCGTTACGGTGTAATAAACAAAAGCCCCAAGCATTGGCATAAGCAAGGGGTGAAACAAATAGGCCGCTATGCGCAAGAATATTCCCATTAGATCTCTTTGCGTAAACGCGCAACAGGCAGGTCTAATTGTTCTCGGTACTTAGCTACAGTGCGTCTGGCAATAGGATATCCTTTTTCTTTCAGGATCTTGGCCAGTTTGTCGTCTGTTAAGGGTTTCTTTTTGTCTTCTTCGGAAATGGTGATCTCCAAGATCTTTTTGATCTCACGGGTTGAGACATCCTCGCCCTGGTCGTTCTTCATAGACTCAGAGAAGAACTCTTTGATCAATTTGGTTCCGTATGGGGTGTCCACATATTTACTGTTAGCCACTCGAGATACGGTAGAGACATCCATGCCAATGGTGTCTGCAATATCCTTTAAGATCATAGGCCGCAGCTTGCGTTCGTCTCCAGTAAGGAAGTATTCGTGCTGATAATGCATAATGGCATTCATAGTTACCAAAAGCGTCTGCTGCCGCTGTCTTATGGCTTCAATAAACCATTTAGCAGCATCTAACTTCTGCTTTATAAAGAGCACAGCATCCTTTTGTGATTTGGTCTTTTCCTTGGAGGCCTTATACCCTTTAAGCATATCCGAATACTCCTTAGACACGTGTAGCTCCGGAGCGTTTCTCCCGTTCAAGGTGAGCTCTAATTCTCCATCAACTATACGAATGGTAAAGTCTGGGACCACGTGCTCCACTATACGCGTACCGGAAGCATAAGTGCCACCAGGCTTAGGGTTTAACCCTTCAATTTCGTGTATGGCAGCGCGAAGTTCATCTTCGGTGATATTGAACTTATGTTGTAGCTTGCTGTAGTGTTTCTTGCTAAAGAGCTCAAAGGCGTCTTCTATGATATCTATGGCGAGTTGTACCTCTGCCGTTGGAGACTTGCGTTCTAATTGTAATAAAAGACATTCCTGCAAATTGCGCGCACCCACTCCGGCCGGATCCAATTGCTGTACCAATTCCAAGACCTGCTCTATCTTTTCTTCTGTGGTATAGACGTTTTGCGTAAAAGCCAGATCGTCCATAATATCGACTACGGGCCTTCTTATGTAACCGCTTTCGTCTACACTCCCCACCAAGAATTCGGCTATTTCGGCCTGCTCTTCATCTAGACGGAAAGTGTTTAGCTGGGTCATCAAAAACTGTGTAAAAGAAGTACCGGAGGCATAAGGCACCTGTTTGTCTTCATCGTCGCTGCTGTAATTGTTAGCCGAGAGCTTATAGGAAGGAATCTCGTCATCGCTCAAATAGTCGTCTATGTTTATGTCGGTCTCTATGGTATCTGCGTCGGACTCGTACTGCTCTTCTCCCTCGTAATTGTCTTCGCGCTCCTCGTTGCGGTCTTTGCCACCCTCTAGCGCGGGATTCTCTTGCATTTCTTGTGCAATGCGTTGCTCAAAGGCCTGTGTTGGCAGCTGGATAAGCTTCATGAGCTGTATCTGCTGCGGAGACAACTTTTGAGAGAGTTTAAAATTGAGCTGTTGTTTTAACATAAAAACTACTTCTACTTACAAGTTAAAAAAAACGATCTTAATTCTGGCTAAGATCGTTTTTAAGTCTTTGAGAAATTTTATTTAGAATTCGGCATTCTTTGGTGTTCTAGGATAAGGGATCACATCTCTAATGTTCCCCATCCCGGTCACGAATTGTACCAGACGTTCAAAACCAAGGCCAAACCCGGAGTGTACTGCTGTTCCAAACTTGCGCAGGTCTAAGTACCACCAAAGCTCCTTCTCGTCAATACCGAGGTCTGCGATCTTCTTTTTAAGTACATCGTAACGTTCTTCACGTTGTGATCCACCAACTATCTCGCCTATGCCAGGGAAAAGTACGTCCATGGCACGCACGGTCTTTTCATCTTCGTTTAGGCGCATATAGAATGCTTTGATGTTGGCTGGGTAATCGAACAAGATCACCGGACACTTAAAGTGCTTCTCTACCAAATAGCGCTCGTGCTCAGACTGTAGGTCTGCACCCCAATCTTCTATAGGATATTGGAATTTCTTCTTTTTGTTCGGCTTAGAATTCTTTAGAATATCTATGGCCTCAGTGTAACTAACCCTTTTGAATTGGTTACCCAAAACAAAATCCAATTTCTCGCGAAGCGGCATAGGACTGCGTTGGTCGGCCGGTTTGCTAGCTTCTTCCTTTAAGAGTCTGTCTTCTAGGAAAGCCAAGTCGTCTTGACAATGCTCAACGGCATACTTAATAACGTATTTGATAAAGTCCTCGGCCAAGTCCATATTGCCATCCAAGTCGCAAAAGGCAACTTCTGGCTCTATCATCCAAAATTCTGCTAAATGACGTGAAGTGTTCGAATTCTCAGCTCTAAATGTAGGGCCAAAAGTATATACTTTGCTAAGGCCCATCGCATAGGTCTCAGCTTCTAACTGCCCGCTTACAGTCAGGTTGGATTCCTTACCAAAAAAGTCTTCTTTATAGTCTACAGCGCCGTCTTCGGTAACTGGTGGATTTTGAGGATCTAGCGTAGTTACACGAAACATTTCTCCGGCTCCTTCTGCATCGCTTCCCGTAATGATAGGCGCATGCATATAGTAGTAGCCGTTCTTTTGGAAATATTCGTGTACCGCAAAGGCAAGCTTAGAACGCAAACGCATTACAGCGCCAAAGGTGTTGGTGCGCACGCGTAAATGTGCCTGCTCACGAAGTTTTTCTAGGGTGTGACGCTTCGGAGAGAGTACAGTTAGTTTAACCTCTTCCGGATCGGCATCCCCTAAGATCTCCACTTTAGAAACAGCAACCTCTACAGCCTGGCCGCTTCCTTGGCTTGCAACCAAGTTACCAGTTACGGCAATAGCAGCACCAGTGGTGATGCGTTTAAGCAATTGCTCATCGAAGTTTTCAAAGTCTACCACACATTGCAAATTCTTGATCGTAGAACCGTCGTTTAAGGCAATAAAACGATTAGAGCGGAAAGATCTCACCCAACCGCGTACAGTAATTTCTTGTAAGGAAGGCTCACTTTGGAGCAATTCTAAAACTTCTTTATAGCTCATAATTTGCGCTTTAACAGGGGCAAAGATAGCCGTTCGCAAAGACACGGACAAGCCCCGTTTTACTTATCCTTTAAGGATTCTATTTCTTCTTTATCCAAGATGATTCTCAAGGATGGTTTTCGCATGGTTTCTTGGTTGGCAATACTGCGTTCCAAAGAAAGTAGCAAAGAGGGGAGTAGCATTAGGTTTGATAGCATGGCAAATAGCAGGGTGGCAGAAACCAAGCCGCCCAAGGCCACTGTTCCTCCAAAGCTCGAGATCATAAACACCGAAAACCCAAAGAACAATACTATGGAAGTGTAGAACATACTTACTCCAGTTTCCCGCAGTGCTGCATAGACCGATTTGGAGATCTTCCATTTCTTGGCGATGAGTTCCTGCCTGTACTTGGCAAGAAAGTGAATGGTATCATCCACAGAAATACCAAAGGCAATACTAAAGACCAAAATTGTAGAAGGTTTAATTGGAATCCCAATAAAGCCCATCATACCAGCAGTCACTAGGAGTGGTAATAGGTTGGGCAGTAAGGACACCAAGATCATCTTTACGCTTCTGAACATCCAAGCCATAAAGATTGCAATTAGCAAAATGGCAAGAGATAAGGAGATGATCAGGTTGCGTACCAAGTAGCTTGTTCCTTTTTGAAACACTAGGGCCTTTCCAGTAAGGGTAACGGAATAGCGTTCTTTTGGAAATATCTTTTCTATCTCTGCTAGCAGATCGGCTTCAATTTCGTTCATGCGATCTGTAGGTGTGTCCTTGATAAAAGTGGTAATACGAGCGTATTGTCCAGTACTGTCCACATAGCTCTTCATAAGATTGGTACCATCCGCAGAATTTTTCGCAAACGAAAGTATAAAGGTCCGTTCTTGAGAATTGGGCAGCTGGTAAAACTCCGGGTTGTTATTGTAATACGCCTGTTTGGAATACTTCACCAAATTCACCACAGAGATCGGGTTAGAGAACTCCTGTATGTCTTCGATAACCGTGTGCAGCTGGTCCATGCGTTTTATGGTCGCAAGCTTCATCACACCTTCTTCGCGCTTGGTGTCAATGAGTATTTCCAAGGGCATCAGACCTTCGTATTCTTTCTCGTAGAAACGAATGTCTTTAAAGAAGGCTGCGCTCTTGGGCATATCTTCAATAATACTACCCGAAATCTCAATTTTGTAAATTCCAATGATACTAGCCGCCAATAAGATCACAGAAACCGCATAAATGGCAACCCTGTGATGCTTCACCATGTTTTCCATCCACGAGACAAAACTGCCTATCCAGCGTTTGTTCAGGTGTTTTAGGTGCTTGTATTTGGGAATGGCCATATAACTGTATACAATCGGAATAATACACAAACAGAGTATGAAAATGGCGATGATACAAATAGAGGCTACCGTACCGAATTCCTTGAGCAGTTGACTTTTGGTAAGTATAAATGTGGCAAATCCAGAGGCCGTTGTCACGTTGGTCATTAGCGTGGCATTCCCAACTTTGGTGATAACCCGTTGCAGGGACTTGGCTTGGTTTCCGTGGGATTTTATTTCCTGCTGATACTTATTGATCAGAAAGATACAATTCGGGATACCGATTACAATTATCAGCGGAGGAATCAGTGCCGTGAGCACTGTTATTTCGTAATGCAAGAGCCCGAGAATCCCAAAGGCCCACATCACCCCAATAATCACTGTGATCATAGAGATAAAAGTCGCTCTAAAGGATCTGAAGAAAAAGAAGAAGATCAGCGAAGTCACCAAAAGTGCGGCCCCAATGAACAAGCCGATCTCGTCTATGATGTTTTGAGAGTTCAGCGTTCTGATATAGGGCATGCCTGAGGTATAGACATCTATGCCGTAAGTATTCTCAAAGGCTTCTATCTCTGGGATAAGGTTCTTGATTATAAAGTCTCTTCGCGCCGGCGTATTGACCAGTTCTTTCTTTAAATAGATCCCGGTTCGAATAGATTGCTTGTTTGGGCTGTAGAGCAAACCCTTATAAAAAGGGAGCTTTTCGAACAAACGGTATTTATACCAAGCCAATTGTTCTGCCGTAGGGACTGAATCTGTAATGAACGGCTCTAGGTCAAAGCGCTGTTCTTTTTCGTTCTTATTAAGAACCCGCAAATCACCAACCGAAAGTGTCAGATCGATCTCTGGATATTGGGCTATTTTTTTAGAAAGCGCATCCCAAGCCAAAAAGTTTTCGGGGGTAAATATCGCAGTGTCTTTAACACCAATTACGATTAGGTTTCCCTCTTCTCCAAAGGTTTCCAGAAAACTGTTGTAGGCTATATTTACCTCGTGCTTGTCTGGCAGTAGATTGGCTTCGGTATAGGTAAATCGCATGTGTTTCCACTGCAATGCAAAGAAAACGGTAAGTCCTGCAATGACCACTAACATCAAGAGGCGATTCCTCAAAATGAATCGGGCAACTGCACTCCAAAAACCGATACTGAAAAGTTTATCCACTACTACGATTTACAATGCGCGCAAAGGTACTAAATTAAAGGCCAAAGCAGGGATTTTGTCGGGTTAATTAAATACTAAGGTAGAAGGTGAACTTAAAGGAAATGTTATCTTCAAATTCGGGCAAGTGATAGGCGCCGTAGCGATAGGCAAAACTCAGTCCAAATCCGGAGAAGATCTTATTGAGTTCCATACCGAGTTCATTGTAACCTTGTTCTAGGGTGTTGAAGTCCAAACCGAGATGTCTTTCTCTTTGTACCAGGGAACCCAAAGCGTGACGACTTATAAAGACAAGCTCTGGTTTTATTCGATCTGAGAAATAAAAACGTCTTAGGGCATGTCTTAGTTGCAAGGAAACCAACTTATCGGAGAAGAATTCACCAAAGTACATGGTTTCAAAACTCTGACGTCCGGCAACCGAAAAGCGCTGTAATATCCTATCCTTGGTGGGACTGTTCGGAAAGGCATGAAAAAGATGAGTGAGTGGAATATCGCCTATACCCAATTTACCTTCCAAGAGGATGTTGGTGCTTGAAAGATCGGTTCTTTTAATATAATAATCCAGTTTAAGACCGAGTTTGATGTATTCGAAATCGCCATCAAAAAAACTCCTCAATCCTTGGGAAACTTGAGCGGTGATCTTTGGGAATCCGTCAAAATACTCGATCTCGCCATCTTCACTCAAAAAGAAATTCGTTTTAGGGCTAAAGCGAAAAGAAGCCGTTGCCTCAGCAATTACATAATTGGAAAAGATCTCATTGCCAATCTCGAATTGGTAATCTTCTATTTGGGTAATATTACTGCGAGACAGCTTGAACTCCGCCAAGATCTTTGGGGTGAGTTGCTGCTGATAGTTCGTTGTCCAAGTTCGGTGTTTGTAGAACTGCGAAATATTTACCAAGCGCGGTTCAAAAACGTTATACACCCGAGCGTCGGTCAGGTAAAAGAAACTACCCAGTTCAGCAATGTCATCTACATAGGTGAGGCTGAGCCAGGACTTAGGTTCTTTGGCCAGTCGAATACTTCCTCCAAAACTGTACTTCCATGCCTGATCTTTGAATCCGCGGGCAAAATAGCCGCCGAATTTTAGACTTTCAAACAGGCGATCGTTGGTGGTTCCACCCATCCCCAACCGGATCCCTTCATAGTTGTTGTATTTGATCAGATAGCGCAGATCGAAATCGAAAAAAGAGAGGGGGTAGAACCCCGATTTAAATACCGAAGGTGGTTTTTCCGGGATACTGTCTTGCGTTGTCACAACAGGACGCTGCGCTAGGGCCAGAGAGCTGGTCAACAGAAATAGCAGTATAAACGCAACAAACTTTTGCAATAGGCTAACTAAAAAAGGCCCTTGCGGGCCTGAATTGACGAGGGCTTACACCGTCATTATTTCTTTTTCCTTGGTGCTCAAAATAGCGTCGATCTGAGTAATGTGCTTATCGGTCATTTCCTGAATATCGATCTCCAGGTTCTTTTTCAGATCTTCAGAGATGTCGAGTCCTTTAAGCTCATTATTGGCAGACTTGCGTTCGTTGCGAACACCTATCTTAGCTTCTTCGGCCTCAGAGCGTGCCTGCTTGGCAAGTTCTCTACGGCGCTCTTCGGTAAGTGGTGGCACGTTGATAATCACGCTCTCTCCGTTGTTCATTGGATTAAAACCCAAGTTGGCCATTTGTATCCCTTTTTCAATTTCTGGGATCAAGGCCTTTTCCCAAGGCTGAATAGAAATGGTCATACCGTCGGGAGTATTCACATTGGCGACCTGACTTAGAGGCGTTGGAGTTCCGTAATACTCAACCATAACACTACCTACCATAGAAGGAGATGCTTTTCCCGCTCTAATGTTGAGTAGTTTCTTTTTTAGGTGGTCGATCGATTTGTGCATGCCTTCTCGGGCAGCATCAATAATAAAGTCTATTTCTTCATCCATAAAACCAAATTTATAGTGGGCAGGTCAAAAATCAGGCCAAAAATTCGTTAAATATTGACCTTGGTTCCTATGTTCTCTCCGCTGACTACTTTCCCCAAGTTGCCTTGAGTATTCATGTCAAAGACAATTATAGGAAGCTCGTTTTCTTGACTTAACGTAAAAGCTGTAGTGTCCATTACTTTTAGCCCCTTCTTTATAACGTCGTCAAAGGAAATATAGTCAAATTTAATCGCATCGGAGTCTTTTTCCGGATCGCTGGTGTAGATTCCATCAACACGGGTTCCTTTAAGGATCACATCGGCACCGATCTCTATAGCGCGTAAAACTGCTGCGGAGTCGGTGGTGAAGTAAGGATTTCCGGTTCCCCCACCAAAGATAACAACACGTCCTTTTTCTAAATGGCGAATCGCTTTTCTGCGGATAAAAGGCTCGGCAACCTCATTGATCTTAATGGCACTTTGCAAACGGGTCGGAACCTGGTTGTCCTCTAGGGCACTTTGCAGGGCGAGTCCGTTTATAACAGTTGCCAACATTCCCATATGGTCACCTTGCACGCGGTCCATACCGCGAGAGGCTCCTGCAACACCCCTAAATATGTTCCCGCCACCAATTACTATGGCCACTTGAACACCCTGATCTATGATCTTTTTGATCTCTCTGGCGTAGTCGTCTAAACGCTCCGGATCGATACCATATTGGCGTTTTCCCATCAGGGCTTCTCCGGATAATTTCAGTAAAATTCTCTTGTATTTCATGCCTTAGCGCGGGTTTGTGCAAATATAGTCAGAAAAAGTAATTTTTTATCGGGAACAACGTTCCAGTGATAGGTTCCATTTAAAAAATACTATCTTTAGAAAAAATAAATTATGCAAAAGTTTCTATCTCTTGCGCTTGTGGCAGCCCTAGTATTGACAGGCTGTTCGAGCGACGACAACAACAACACTGACGACGGAGGAGGACAAGGCGATAATCCGGTTACAGCCACATATCGGGTTACCTTTACTCCCAATTGGACTGAAGATCAATTCCCTACAGATTATCCGGCCAATGCTGGTTTTTCTGCAATGGTTGTAGCAGTTCATGCTCCCGGCAAAAATGTATTTAGGTTGGGTCAGCAAGCCAGTGCCGGTTTACAGGCATACGCAGAGACTGGAGACAGCAGTGACCTTATTACCGACCTGAGCAGTCAGGGAACGGAAGATAGCGTGGATTTCTTTGTGACAGCTTCTGCAGCTGGCTCAGGACCAACAGGAGCGCAATCTGTAAATGTTACTGTTGATCCAGAAAAGACCTCTATCAGTTTTGTGGTATCAATGAATCCAAGTCCAGATTGGTTTGCCGGAATCGACGGTTTCTCTATTGTTTTACCAAGCGATGCTTTGGTAAGTGAAGAGACCTTGACCCTATCAGTTCTCGATGCTGGGACCGATAGTGGAGACACTTATACTTCTCCAGACAACCCTACGAGCCCACAGAGTGTGATTGCCGTGGTAAATACACCTCCTATTGGAACTTCTGGTGGATTGACGCCTGCAATTGGTTCTTTAACCATTACGCGTACTGATTTGTAAAAGTCAAAATACAAGCATAAAAAAACCCGCTTCAGTAGAAGCGGGTTTTTTTATTTATATGATTGGATGCTTATCCAAGAGCAACGCGCTCAAAAGCAACAACGTTTACGTCTCCAATAGTTTTAACGTATTGAGAAACACTCTGCTTGTTGTCTTTAATGAAAGCTTGGTTTACCAAAGTGTTGTCTTTAAAGAAACGCTTTAGTTTTCCTTTAGCGATGTTGTCTAACATCTCTTCTGGCTTTCCTTCTTGACGCAATTGATCTTTAGCGATCTCGATCTCTTTTTCGATAGTCGCTTGGTCTACACCATCTTCGTCTAATGCAACTGGATTCATTGCAGCGGCTTGCATAGCTACGTCTTTTGCTACTACGTCGGCACCGTCTACATCAGCAGAAAGTCCAGTCAAAACAGCGATCTTGTTTCCGGCGTGGATATAAGAACCTACGAAAGGAGCTTCCAATACACGGAAGTCACCGATCTCGATCTTCTCACCAATAACACCAGTTTGCTCAGTCAATTTGTCCTGAACAGAGATCCCGTTAAAATCGGCAGCTAAAAACTCCTCTTTAGAGCTGCTTGCTAGTGCCAATTCAGCTAGATCGTGTGCCAAAGAAACGAAAGAATCGTTCTTAGCAACGAAGTCAGTTTCACAGTTTAGGGAAACGATAACTCCTTTAGAAGCTCCGTCGTTTACCTTTGCAATAACAGCTCCTTCGCTAGAATCACGGTCAGCGCGCTTTGCAGCAACTTTTTGACCTTTCTTACGAAGGATCTCGATAGCCTTGTCGAAGTCACCATCGGCCTCAACCAAAGCTTTTTTACAGTCCATCATCCCCGCTCCAGTTGCTTTACGCAATTTGTTTACATCTGCGGCTGTGATATTTGCCATTTTTTTCTGTTTTAAGTGTTGTAACTTGAACGGTTTGGCCGCTCAAACTAATTTATTCTTCTTCTTTTTTGGCAGCTGCTTTAGAAGCTGCTTTTGGAGCTGCTTTAGCTTCTCCTTCTTTAGAGGCTTTACGCTCTTCCAAACCTTCGATGATCGCATCAGAAACCTGAGAAACGATCTTGTCAATACTCTTAGAAGCATCGTCGTTAGATGGAATCACATAATCAACTTCACGAGGGTCGCTGTTGGTATCTACCATAGCGAAGATCGGAATGTTCAATTTTTGTGCCTCTTTAACTGCAATGTGCTCACGAGTCGTGTCCACGATAAACAAAGCACCTGGCAAACGGCTCATGTCAGAGATAGAACCTAAGTTCTTTTCCAACTTAGCACGCAAACGGTCTACTTGCAATTTCTCCTTCTTAGAAAGAGAGTCAAAAGTACCGTCTTGCTTCATGCGATCGATAGCTGACATCTTCTTAACCGCCTTACGGATGGTTACAAAGTTGGTCAACATTCCACCAGGCCAACGCTCGGTGATGTACGGCATGTTTGCTTTGCTTGCTTTATCTGCCACGATGTCTTTTGCTTGCTTCTTAGTAGCAACAAAAAGGATCTTGCGTCCGCTAGCGGCAATCTTTTTAAGTGCCTCGTTAGCTTCTTCAATTTTAGCAGCAGTCTTGTACAGGTTGATGATGTGGATTCCGTTGCGCTCCATATAGATATAGGGAGCCATGTTTGGATTCCATTTACGAGTGAGGTGCCCAAAGTGCACCCCGGCGTCGAGTAATTCTTTTACTTCGATTTTCTTTGCCATTTTGTTTTAGTTTACGTTCTGTCTAGATAGCAACGCACCCTATGGGGTGGTTTAGATGCTAAACTAACTTTCTGCCTAAGGGCAGAAATAACAGCTTTTCAATAATAAATGAACGGTTGGCACTTGCCGCTTGAGGCAAGTGCGGCCAATTAACGTTTAGAGAACTGGAATTTCTTACGCGCTTTCTTCTGTCCGAATTTTTTGCGCTCTACCATTCTTGGATCTCTAGTCAACAAGCCTTCTGGTTTAAGGTTTGCACGGTACTCCTCGTTTACTTCGCACAAAGCTCTTGAGATCGCCAGACGAACAGCTTCTGCTTGTCCGGTGATTCCACCTCCAAATACGTTCACTTTAACATCGTAGTTTCCTTCGTTGTCAGTCAACATGAACGGTTGGTTCACTTTGTAACGTAGTGCGTCTGTAGTAAAGTATTCATTCAATGAACGCTTGTTTACAGTGATGTTTCCTTTTCCTTCAGAAACATAAACGCGAGCAACGGCAGTCTTTCTTCTACCAATCTTGTGAATAACTTCCATTACTTTTCGTTAAGATTAATTGTTTTTGGTTTTTGTGCTTCCTGTCCGTGTTCTGCTCCGGCGTAAACTTTTAGGTTTCTGAACAATTCAGCACCAAGTTTGTTTTTTGGGAGCATGCCTTTTACAGCTTTCTCAACAACACCTGCAGGATTCTTTTCTTTCAACTCTTGAGCGGTTAGTGAACGCTGTCCACCTGGATAACCCGTATGACGGATATACGTTTTATCGGCCCATTTGTTTCCAGTAAGTACTACCTTTTCGGCATTGGTGATGATCACGTTGTCACCACAATCCACGTGAGGGGTGTAGCTAGGTTTGTGCTTTCCTCGTAGCAATTTTGCAACTTCAGAAGCCAAACGACCTAACGTCTGTCCTTCAGCATCAACGTGCAACCACTCTTTGTTTACAGTGTTTTTGTTAGCAGATGCTGTTTTATAACTTAATGTATCCACCCTTTTAATTTTTTGTATTAAACATTCCTTATTTGGACAAAATCGGGGTGCAAATGTACTATTATTTATTTGAATAACAAGCGGTGAAGACTTAAAATGCAGAGCCCTCTACAAGGACGGTTCGATGTTAAACTTCTATTAAAAAAATCTTAAAAACTGTCACGTTCGGAAACATTCAGTGTCTTTTAATCAAACTAACTAACAATGTTGCGTGCCCTTTCACTAAGCGCGGCACTATTTTTTGTGTCCGCAAGCGCCCTTTTTGCGCAAGATTCTATTTACGCTAAACGGTCCTATACCACTACTTCCATAGGCGAAACAACTCCTCCTAAAATAGATGGTCTTTTAGACGATGCGGCTTGGGATCTGGTCGAATGGACTACAGATTACGTAGAGTTTCAGCCCGATGTAGGTACTGCTCCGAGTGAACAGACCAAAATGAAGATCGTATACGATCAGAAGAATTTATATGTGGCCTTTAGGTGTTATCAAGAAGATCCATCGACTATTGAGCGTCGTATGGGGCGTCGTGATGATTTCCCGGGGGATTGGGTAGAGATCAATTTAGACAGTTTCGGAGACGACAGAACAGGTTTTAGTTTTACAATCTCGGCCAGTGGAGTTAAGGGCGATGAGTTCATTTCTGAGAACGGTAATTTTGACGACAGTTGGAATCCGATCTGGTATACTGATGTCAATGTAGACGACGAAGGTTGGACAGCAGAAATTAGAATTCCGCTGAGTCAATTGCGTTTCGGAAACGACTACGAACAAGTTTGGGGTTTGCAATCAACCCGGCGTTACTTTAATAATGAAGAGCGTTCTTTGTGGCAACCTTTACCGGCAAATCCGCCAGGATGGATAAGTGAGTTTGGCGAATTACGTGGACTTATCGGGCTGCAACCACAAAAGCAATTGGAGATCCAGCCGTATACCTTGGCGCAGTTAGATACTTACGAGCCGCAACAGGGAAATCCGTTCCGCACCGGAGAAGACACCAAATTCACAGGTGGTCTTGATGCCAAGATCGGGATTACTAATGATCTTACTTTAGATCTCACCATCAACCCGGACTTTGGTCAGGTTGATGCAGATCCTGGTGCCATTGCCTTGGACGGTTTTGAGATCTTTTTTCAAGAGCGTCGTCCTTTCTTTGTTGAGAACAAGAATGTTTTTGATTTCCGTTTGGGAGGAGGCGCCGACAACGTATTCTTTTCGCGAAGAATTGGACGAAGTCCGCAAGGATTCACTACCGCTAATGGAGCTCGCGGGGAATTTGCAGATATCCCGATCAACTCCACCATACTGGGGGCGGCCAAATTCAGTGGAAAGACCAAAGACGGTTGGGCTGTGGGTGTTCTAGAAAGCGTAACTGCTAAGGCGGTTGCAGATATTCAGCTAAGCGACGACCAAGATGTATTGGCCAGTATAGAGGAGCTGGGAGAGGCAAGAGAAGAGGTGGTTGAGCCGCTGACTAACTATTTTGTGAGTCGTGTTCAGAAAGACTTCAATGATCGGAATTCTTATATAGGAGGAATCTTTACCGCCACGCACAGAAATATGGAAGACCGACTGAATTTCTTGCATTCTCATGCCTACTCTGGAGGAATCGATTTTAAGCACAATTGGAAGGACAGGAAATACTATATAGAAGGTAGCACCGTACTCAGCTCTGTCCGAGGAAGTGCAGAAGCAATTGCCCGCACACAGACCTCTTTGACCCATCTTTTTCAACGGGTGGATGCAGATCACGTGGAGGTAGATCCGAATCGCACCAGTTTAACGGGGACTTCGGGTCGCTTTGAAATTGGGCGACAAAGTGGTGACTGGCGCTATAATTTTGGAGGTAACTGGCGTTCTCCGGAGTTGGAACTTAACGATATTGGGTTCTTGCGCCAGGCAGACGACATACGTCAATACGCCAATGTACGCAGATTCTGGAACAAGCCAACTTCATGGTTTAGGCAGGCCAATCTAGGTTTCAATCAGTTTACGTCTTATGATTTTGAAGGTAATTACAACCGCATTCAATACGAGGTGAACGGTTTTATCAATTGGAAGAACAACTGGTGGACCGAAGTTGGAGGAGCACATAAACCACGGATCTTTACCAATACCTTCTTGCGTGGTGGGCCGCGTTGGCGATTCAGTCAGGAGAATTTCTTCTTTCTTTTCTCTGGGACCGATCAGCGCAAGCGCCTCAGCGGTACGCTTGGTTATGTACATTCGGATGCGAATCAGAACAACTTCCAGTTCAGACGCTATGTGTTGAGACTGCGGTATCAGCCAATAAATTCTTTAAGCGCTTCTCTGGATGTAGAATACGAGAAGAATCCCAATAAGACCCAATACGTGTCTGAAACAGTTTTTGGGCAAACGCCGAGGTATATCTTAGGAGAGATCGATAACGAATCACTCAGTACTACTTTGCGTGTCAATTATAACATCAATCCAAACTTAACGATACAGTATTACGGACAACCTTTTATTTTCAAGGCGAGTTTTACCAATTTCAATTATGTTAATGACGCCACTGCAGCAGATCTCAATGAGCGCGTTATTTGGTACGACGACAATCAGATCTCTTTTACAGATGGGCTTTATTCGGTAGATGAAGATCGCGACGGAAACACCGATTACGCTTTCGGGAATCCAGACTTTGCTTTTGTACAGTTTAGATCGAATTTGGTCTTGCGTTGGGAGTATATTCCCGGCTCAGAGATCTTTTTGGTCTGGTCACAAGGCATCACTGGCTTGGGCGATCCCAGTAATGATTTCAATACCATTATTGACAATCAACTCTTAGGGCAACGTCCGCAGAATACCTTCTTAATCAAGGCAACCTATCGCTTTGTACTTTAAAATTAGTGGGCTTCGAGCCAGTTTTGGCCGAGGCCCATATCCACTACCAACGGTACAGCTAGTTTGTAAGCAGACTCCATTTTTGAACGGATCATAGCGCTGACCTTCTCCAGCTCTGGCTTGTAGACATCGAATACCAATTCATCGTGAACTTGCAGGAGCATTTTAGTGCGGTATTCTCCAGATTCAAGTTCTTTGTAGATATCGATCATAGCAATCTTGATAATATCTGCAGCACTACCTTGAATAGGTGCGTTCACTGCGTTGCGCTCCGCAGCACCGCGAACCACGGCATTGCGACTGTTGATGTCCTTTAAATAACGACGACGCCCTAAAACCGTTTGCACATAGCCATTGTCTCGTGCAAAATCAACCTGTGCTCCCATATAGTCACGAAGCTTTGGGTAGGTTTTGTAATAGGTTTCTATGAGCTCTTTAGCTTCCGTTCGATTCAGATCGGTTTGGTTACTCAGACCAAAGGCAGATACGCCATAAATGATCCCAAAGTTCACCGTTTTGGCATTGGAGCGTTGTTCTCGTGTTACCTCGCTCGGGTCCACTCCGAATACTTTGGCCGCAGTCGAGGTGTGAATGTCCTCACCTTTGTTAAAGGCATCGATCATATTGTCTTCTTCGCTCAAAGCAGCAATAATGCGCAGCTCTATTTGCGAGTAATCCGCTGCGAGTAGCACATGCTCTTCATCTCGAGGTACAAAGGCCTTTCTAACCTCGCGCCCACGTTCGGTGCGGATAGGAATGTTCTGCAGGTTCGGATTATTGCTACTTAGTCTGCCTGTCGCTGCAACGGTTTGCATATAATCGGTATGCACGCGCCCACTTACCTCAGAGACCTGAAGCGGTAGCGCATCTACATAAGTACTTTTGAGTTTGCTGAGTCCGCGGTAGCTCAAAACATCGCGGATGATCTTATGGTCCTTTGCCAAATAGGAGAGTACATCTTCTGCGGTCGAATACTGGCCGGTCTTGGTCTTTTTTGGCTTGTCCACCAATTGCAACTTTCCGAATAAGATGTCTCCCAACTGACGTGGCGAGGCAATGTTGAACTCCTCTCCCGCAGCCTCGTAAATATCCGCCTCTAATTTCTTGATATCCGTATCTAAGGCTCCGGAGAGCTCTCCCAAGAAATCCTTGTTGAGGTTGATTCCTTCTAGTTCCATGGCGGCCAGAACGCGTAAAAGGGGAATCTCTATTTCTTCAAATAATTTCTGAGTATTGGCCTCTTGCAGCTCTTGTGCAAAATGCTGTTTGAGCTGTAAAGTAATGTCTGCATCTTCTACGGCGTACTGGGTTTGCTTGTCCAGCGGAACATCGCGCATAGAGAGCTGGTTCTTTCCTTTTTTGCCAATGAGCTCCTCGATCTTAATGGGCGTGTAATTCAAATAGGTTTCAGCCAGTACGTCCATATTGTGGCGCATGTCTGGATTGATCAGGTAATGTGCCAACATGGTGTCAAAAAGTGGTCCTTTAACGGGCATGTTGTATTTGGCTAGTACCTTGATGTCGTACTTTAAGTTTTGCCCGATCTTTTCAATTGTTTCGGATTCAAAGAAGGGACGGAAATGCTCCAAGAGCGCTTGGCATTCGGCTTGGTGGGCAGAGAAGGGTACATAGTAGCCTTTGCCTACTTCCCAAGAAAAGGCAATCCCAACCAGTTCGGCAACTAGCGGATCCAAACCTGTGGTCTCGGTATCAAAACAAACACTGCTTTGTTTGAGTAGTTTGTCGATCAATAATTTAACACCTAGATCGGTGTCTATGCTTTGGTAAAAATGATCGGCCACCGCGGCAGTCTGTCTGCTAGAGCCAGAAGTTGCTGTCTCGCGGGCATCACCTTGGGCATCAAATAAGGAGAATTGCCCGGCACCAGCTGTTTTATTTGTTTTTGGCGCAGCTGCTTTTGGCGTATCTGCGGTATTGGTTGAGGCAGCTTCTTGGTTAAAGGTCTTTAAAAAATTGTCTATCAGACGTCTGAATTCCAATTCTTCAAAAATAGCTTTTACCGCGTCTGTATCGGGTTCTGAAAGCTCAAAATCCTCCGCATCGAATTCTACGGGGACATCCAATAGGATTTTAGCCAGTTCCTTAGACATAAGACCGAGTTCTTTTGCACCCTCGACCTTCTCTTTCATTTTGCCTTTAAGCTGATCGGTATTGGCCAAAAGACCTTCCATAGAACCAAACTCCTTGATGAATTTCTTGGCAGTCTTGTCACCAACTCCTGGTAAGCCCGGAATATTGTCTGCACTATCTCCCATCATCCCCAAATAATCAATCACCTGCAACGGATCATCAACCTCAAATTTGGCCTTTACCTCTTCTACGCCCCAAGTCTCATATCCGCCTCCAAAAACCGGACGATACATAAATATACTATCGCTTACTAATTGCGCAAAATCCTTATCTGGGGTTACCATAAAGGTCTGATATCCTTCTTTTTCGGCCTTTTTGGCTAGTGTCCCGATTACGTCATCGGCCTCATAGCCTTCTTTGACCATTATCGGAATGTGCATAGCCTCCAAAATGCGGTAAATGTAGGGAACGGCAAAAAGAATGGGTTCCGGAGTTTCATCGCGATTGGCCTTGTAGTCAGAGAACATCTCATTGCGGACATCGCTACCTCCTTTGTCAAAACAAACCGCCAAATGATCCGGGCGCTCGCGTTTAATTACATCTAAGAGGGAATTCATAAAACCCATAATGGCAGAGGTGTTCTCGCCTTTGGAATTCACTCTTGGATTTTTGATAAAAGCGTAATATCCCCTAAAGATCAGGGCGTAAGCGTCGACTAAAAAAAGTCTTTTGGAATCGGACATAATTGTGGTTCGTTATTGCGTTTAAAGGTACAAAAACAGCGGCGGAGTCCTTTTAAAAGTTATGAACGATTCTAGTAATTTCAAACTGCGATCAATAAAAAAAGCCGCTCCCCACAGTGGCTTTTCTTCTCAAAACACAATAATGCAAATGCACTAATGTAGATTATTCTTCGGACACAGCAAGAGCTTCTGACTTGTTATTTTTATCGCCTCCTTCTAGAGCTGCTATACGCGCTTCAAGCGCTGCGTATTGAGCTAACTGTGCTTTCAATTGTGCGTTCTCTGCTTCAAGTGTCTGTACCTTATCGTTAAGTTCTTTTATTCCGGCTGTGAGCAAGGGGGTGATCCGGGTATAATCAACCATCATAGGATCTACGTTAGGGTCGCTGTCTTCTTCTCCAGTGACTATTTGCGGTAAAACTGTTTTTACTTCTTGAGCAATAAATCCTAATTCTCTTTGGCCTAGATTGGTTTTAAACTCATACCATTTAGGATTGATCTCCTGTATCATGGACAAGGCATCAGTGACCTCTTCAAAATTGGTTTTAAGTCGCACATCCGAAGAAGTTACCACCTGAATCCCCGTACCAGCTGCCGTGCCAGAAATACGCCCTGAGACCGTGGCCCCGCTACCTCTGAAAAATCCAATATAATAGGCGGAGGCATTGGGCGAGCTAGCGGCTAATCGAACAGAAATCCCATCGGCAGTAGAGTCGGTGCTTTCGTTGTAAAAGTCAGCAACAAAACCCGTGGTGTTATCGGTCACATCTAATTGCTCATCTGGATTGGTTAAGCCAATACCAACCGAGCCTCCATTAAAATAGGTGTCTCCTGTTCCTGCAATTTGAGTGGTACGAATTCCTGCAGAAAAAACATCTACCAGGCCTGTTGTCCCTGTGCTTGTAAGATCAATAAGACGAGTTCCCGTCACATCCGTTTGGTTAATCTGTAGATCTCCTCCTACGCGTGTATTCCCTGTATTGCTAATTCGGAACTTGGCCGTGCCGGCATCTTGCACCTCAATGTAGCCTGCCCCATCCAAATTATGGATTAAGTTGTTCGCTCCGAAAGTAATCGTCGTTTCCTGGCTTAGAGACCCACCCAGTTGGATATCATCTGCGGATTCACTGAGTCCATTACTGGCCGTGGTGCTTTCAAGACCGCTTAGGGTGGTCCAGCTCAGATTTCCTGCAGTATCTGTTACCATTACCTGACCGTTCGTTCCTCGGCTTGCAGGGAATGTATAATTGTTGGCTGTTGTTGTGCCTATGGCCACGTCTCCTAGAAAATATCCTGCGTAGCTACCAGTTTTCAAAGCAGAACTGTAAATACCATAGTGAGTGCCTCCAGCAGAATCTGCTATATCCAAATAATAGCCATATTTGTTGCCAATTCCGGTGTCAAAGAACTCTGTAAAAGCGCCATAACGCGTACCGTTTCCACCAGAAGCCCCAAAAAAATTGTACAGGCCATAGAAGGTTCCGTTATGCCCTCCCGTAATGTTGTAATTCTACACGCCATAGAAGTCAGTGAAACTACCAGCTACCAGATTGCGCATTCCAACGGCGGTTGTTGTGGTTCCTTGAAACCTGTTAAAGAACCCAATGCTTAAAGAAGAAGTTGAGGTTCCGAAGGAGTTGTCCACGCCAAATAAATACCCAAAGGAGGCAGTCGAAACAGAATTTGAGAACGAGTTAGACACTCCCGAGATCGCACTTTGATTGGTCCTGGTTATGGAGTTCAAAATTCCGTAAGTATTGGTTACCGATGTGCTAGGTGCCGCCTCGTTTATCCTGTTATAGAGGCCGTAAATAAAACCATTACCCGTATTTTCTAGATCGATGGTTCTTGTGCTGCTCGCATCGATATCCAGGGGATAGTTCACCGTCGAGGTACCTATTCCCACGTTTCCATCCGTAAAAATATCGTCTGAGGAAGAGCTCGGAGCTGCAGTGGTTCCTTCCTGATACCGTACCTCTTTAATGCGGTCTATGGTGTTTGGATCGGTCTGAGAAGTGAGAAACAAATAGGGAATTGCGCGTTTGTCGAGCTCTTGTGCAAGTTCTATTCCGTCTTGGTCACCTTCTAATTGTATGTCTAGAAGTACCAGATCGGCTTGTCGTTGTCCTAAAAATTCTATAGCCGAGGCATAACTATCTGCATCGCCGATCACCTGATAGCCTTGTTTCTCTAAGGCTGTTTCTATGGTAACGGCGATTAAAGGTTCGTCTTCGACAATTAGGATTTTAAGTGACATAACTGATCTAACTGGCGTTAAGCTACTGAAAGTTATCTTTTTCGAGTGATTTTTTTAGTCAGAGTCGCTGTTTTTTTAGTGAGGATGTCGTTTTTTCGGACCCTCGCCAATTAGAAAATAGAAAAGCTGCCATAAATGACAGCTTTTCGCCCCAAATTTGATCGATTACCCGAAGGCATCAACCTACTTATGTAACTCAAAGATAGGAATAATTACAGTTTAGCCGTAATAAAATGTGTACTTCTTCTTGAAAAACAGGTATTTACCCTTGTTGATTGGGTTTTATGTCTTTGTCAACCTTAGTCGTTGATGTGGAGCGGCTTATGGCTACTTGTTGTAGAAGTCAGACTCGAAGTTTTTGTTCTCATCTCCTTGGAATTGGGTAGCCCAGAATCCCTTGTGAATTGCGTAATACCCCGTCTCTCCTTTTTTGTTCATGGCAATATAACCCACCTGAAAGTCCTTGTAGTTACTGCCCGGCTTTTCAACTATGCGTCTTATAGCTTCTTCACAAGCTTCTTGTGGAGATTTCCCTTGACGCATCAGTTCTACGATAAGGAAACTACCAACGGTTTTCACTACCTCTTCCCCAAGCCCTGTGGCTACTGCAGCACCGATCTCATTGTCAACAAATAAACCGGAACCGATAATTGGGCTATCGCCTACACGGCCTTGCATTTTATAGGCCAGCCCGGAAGTGGTGCAACCTCCTGCCAAAGTGCCGTCCTTGTCCATGACCAACATGCCTATGGTATCGTGGTTCTCAATGTTGATGATAGGTTTGTACTGAGAAGTTTCTTTCCATTTTTCCCAAGCCGCCTTAGACTCCGGAGTAAGTAGATCTTCTGCTTCCAAGCCTATGGATAGCGCATGCATTTCTGCACCTTTACCAGCCAGCATAACATGCGGGGTGTCTTCCATTACAGAGCGAGCCACCGTTATGGCGTGCGTTATATTTTGCAGATAAACCACAGATCCGCAGTTACCCGTATGATCCATAATACAAGCATCTAGCGTGACATTTCCGTCGCGATCTGGAAGGCCGCCCTTACCCACAGAACTATTTTTAATATCGGCTTCTTCTATCTTGCAACCGGCTTCTACCGCATCGAGCGCAGAACTGCCTGCGGCTAGACTGTCCCAAGCAGCTTTTGTGGCATTGTTCACATTCCAAGTAGCCAATACTACAGGGCCTCCTGGTCCGGTATCTGCCACTTTGTTTTCTTCAGAGTTCTCTGCACAGCTCATAGCTGCGGCGGGAATTCCTAAGGCTAAACTTCCAAGAGAAGTATTCTTTAAAAAGGTTCTGCGTTTCATGGGTTGGGTTTATTCGATTGTTATTTCATCTACAAAGATCCAGGCCTTACCGTTATACGGCGCGCCTAAATGCCACTCGGGCAGATCGCCAAAATTCTTGGCTACTATTTTAATGTATCGGGCGCTGTAACCACTCATGTCAAAGCTGGCCGTTTCTATTTTACTGTTTTCGTCCTTTTGTCCTGCATTAAATCTTACCGTGGGTAGGTTTTTATAGAATTGCTGCGGATTGGTTGATACATAACACTCCACTTCGGTGGGTAAAAATATCCAACTTCGCTGGTCCTGTAAAAAACTCACCTTGATATTGTCTATTGGTTTAATACTGCCCAGATCTACTATGGCAATCACATCCTGATCTTGATATCCTTGCCAGGCCCCGGTTCTAAAGTCTTCACTGCCGCGAATACCATCTATAAGCGCGTCGTTACCACCAGCATTGTATTGATTGGCAAACTCTGACTCCAAGCGGATGCTACGATTGGGGTCTACCTTGTAAAAGGCAGTTCGAAGCACAGTGCTTTCCACTGCTCCAACCTTGGCGTAGGTCTCTAAGACAGCATTCTCTGAAATGGTAAATGGGTTGTCATAGGTTTGGAATTCCCCCTGGTCTAAGCGGTAATAGATAGTCGCTTCGGCATCGATAGATTCCAATTCGATCAAGGTGTTCTCCTTAAAGGCAATATCTCCTGAGGCAATAAAGGGAGGAGTCACAATAAGTTCGTCGGTTATTGCAGATTTGGGCAAGGCTTCGCCCGCTTTTGCCCAGTCAGATGGATCTGGACCCATTTCAAAGCTTAACCAACCACCGTCTATAATTTCATTGTGATATAAGAAGCTTCTCTCTAATGGTTTTCCGTTGAGACTTGCACTTTGGATGTAATAATTGGCTTCGGATAAGTTGTTGGCAATAACCGTGAACTGCTTACCGTTCTCCAGATTTATGGTCGCTTTTTCTAGTAGCGGTGTCCCGATTATGTACTGATTGCTCGCTGGTGTTACCGGATAGAAGCCCATCGCACTAAATACGTACCAAGCGCTCATTTGTCCGCAGTCTTCATTACCCGAAATACCGTCTGGTGCATTGGCGTAAAGATTACGACCAATTTGCTGCACATACTTTTGCGTCTTCTCTGGTTTACCCACAAAGTTGTACAAATAGGCCATGTGGTGAGAGGGTTCGTTGCCGTGTGCATACTGCCCAATAAGTCCTGTAATGTCTGCCTGATCACGACCAGAAGTCTCCGTTTTTGCCGTAAATAGTTCATCCAAATGCACTTCAAAAACTTCTGGGTCTCCCATTAGCTGAATCAATCCATTAATATCCTGAGGGACATACAAACTGTACTGCCAGGCATTGGCCTCCGTATAATTAAAGTTGACCTCATAAGGGTCAAAAGGAGCAAACCATTGGTTTCTAAAGCGGCCTTGCATAAACCCGCTGTCTGGATTGTAAACATTCTTGTAATTCTGAGCTCTGCGGATGTAATTCTTGTAATCTTCTTGCTCGCCCATGGCCTTAGCCATTTGAGCAATGGTCCAGTCGTCATAGGCGTATTCTAAAGTCTTGGAAACCGACTCGCTTTCCAGTTCCATGGGTACAAAACCAAATTCTTTATAGCCCTCTAAACCTAAGTGATCGCGGGTAGCACTGTGTTTCATAGCTTCCAGTGCCAAGGCAGTGTTGTAATTGCGCAGGCCTTTCATATAGGCGTCCGCTATAACAGGAATACCGTGATACCCTATCATACAGCCCGTATAATTGGCGCTGAGGTCCCAAATAGGGATAATACCGCCTTCTTTATACTTGGCCAACATGGTATTTACAAAATCGTTGGTGCGCTCTTGTTCTATTATGGTGTATAAAGGATGTGCAGCTCTGTAGGTGTCCCAAAGAGAGAAAACCGTGTAGTAGTCAAAAGCTGTGGTTTGATGCACTTTAAGATCCATCCCGCGATAGCGACCATCCACATCCTGATACAAATTCGGCGCAAGCATGCTGTGATACATGGCCGAGTAAAAATTATAAAGCGATTCTTCTTCGGAACTTTCAACCACAATTTTCTGCAATTGCGCTTCCCATTTGGCGGCTGCCTCTGTTCTGAGTTGGTCAAAGCTCTTATCACCCAGTTCAGACTCCATATTTGCTTTAGCCCCTGCCTCATCAACTGCAGAAATTCCAACAGATATTAGGAGCGGACCTGGTGCTTCGCTATCAAACTCAAAGGCTGCCTTACGTTTTTTAGTACCCTCTCGTAAAAAGGTGACCTCTTTAACAGCTTTTGAGAATTTGAGATGGAAGTAAAAGCGCTGATCTGTGGCCCAAGCCTCAGAAAAACGATAACCGCTAAATTCAGTATCTGACAGTTGTTCAATTTTATAATCGAGCAATTTATCGCGGTGGTCCAGATCTAAAATAATGAACTGCTTAACACCAGGTTCAAAATCGTAGCGATGCATCCCGGAGCGTTCACTTACAGTTAGACTTACGGTAACTTTAGCGTCGTCTAGCTTTACTTGGTAGAATCCTGGGGTTGCAATTTCATTTTCGTGGGAGAATTTTGAGCCATAACCTGCTTTCCCATCTGCTCCATTGTTAAAATTCAAAGAGTTCGTTGGTGAAAGTAGCAGGTCTCCGTAATCGCTAACTCCTGTTCCACTTAAGTGGGTGTGAGAGAATCCGTAGATATAATCGTCAGAATAGTGATAACCGCTACAACCGTCCCAACCGTCCAAACGAGTATCCGGACTGAGCTGCATCATTCCAAAAGGTAGTGTGGCTCCAGGGTAAGTGTGGCCATGACCACCTGTGCCGATAAACGGATTAACATAGGAGGTAAGTGCTTTTTCTTGTTGAGCAGGGGCTGGGCCTTGAGGAGAACAGCCAATAAGAAAGGCGAGCAGGAGGCAGCCTGTCAGGAGTCGATACATTGCGTTGTTTTGAATGGGAAGTTACGAAAACCGTTAAAAAAAAGTGAAGCCTTTTAACAAGCGTCCTGAAAGCCAGTATCTTTGTTTTTATGAATATAGGATGGATCATCTTCATTGCCATTTATTTGGCCGTGGACGTATATACTTTTCAGGCCATTAAAACAGTAACCGGCAACCGTTGGGTGCACATAGCCTATTTTGCTGTGTCGCTTGTAGTTTTAGGCTTGTTCGTCTATCAGATCTCGGCCATGTCTGGCAATCGGGTGATGACTCCATTGCGTATGTACAGCTTCGGGACCTTTATTGCCGTATTTGTGCCTAAACTCTTTGTACTTGTCATTGTATTGTTAGGAGAAGATCTGGTGCGGATAGCAGTAGGTTTATACTCCAAGTTCGGTAGTCATGAAGGCAGTTTTTATATGCCGTCACGACGCAAGTTTATAAGTACACTGGCCTTGGGTGCTGCGGCTATTCCATTTGGAGCTTTGTTGTACGGTATGTTTAAAGGACGTTACAACTATCAGGTCTTAAAGTATGAAATGACCTTTGAAGACCTGCCAGATGCTTTTGATGGTTATACCATTACGCAGATCAGTGATGTGCACTCTGGGAGTTTTAGCAATGCGGAGAAGGTTAAATACGCGGTAGACCTGGTTAATGAGCAGCAGAGTGATGTTATTCTGTTCACGGGAGATTTGGTCAATGATCTGGCTTCAGAAATGCTGCCGTGGAAATCGGTATTTGCTGCCTTAAAAGCAAAGGATGGCGTCTACTCGGTCTTAGGAAACCACGATTATGGAGACTATTTCAATTGGACTAATGCTGAAGACAAAAAACAAAATCTAGAAGATCTCAAGAACATTCAACGAGAAATGGGTTGGGACCTCTTACTGAACGAGAACCGTTTTATTGAGCGTGACGGGCAACGTCTTGCACTTATTGGCGTTGAGAACTGGGGAAAAGGCGGCTTTAAAAAAGCTGGAGACCTGAAACGTGCTTGCGAAGGAGTTGCTTCAGACGATTTTAAGATATTGATGAGTCATGATCCGTCTCACTGGAGAGCAGAGGTGATACCTCATCAAGATCATTTTCACTTGACCTTAAGTGGACATACCCATGGCATGCAGTTCGGGATAGAGATCCCAGGACTGGTGCGTTGGAGTCCGGTAAAGTGGCGCTATGATGAATGGGCTGGCATTTACGAGCGGGCGGGGCAATACATCAATGTCAATAGAGGATTCGGATTTATAGGGTATCCCGGACGTGTTGGAATCTGGCCGGAAGTGTCTGTGATCACACTGAAAAAAGGGCCTAAAACCGTATAATTGCCTCAAAACACTATATTTGTATTACTGATCACCAATCTCATACGGGAATCATATGTCAAAATTTGGAGAATTAATAGAAGCCGACATTCCTGTACTCCTCGATTTTTATACCGAATGGAACGAGCCTTCAACAGCTATGCATCCCGTTTTGCGCGATGTAGCCGCTGCTTTGGGTGACAAGGCCAGAGTGATTAAGATCGATGTGGACAAGAACAAAGAGTTGTCCGATGCCTTACGCGTTAAAGGCCTTCCAACCTTGATGATCTACAAGAACGGCGAAATGAAATGGCGTCAGAGCGGCGAGCAAGATGCAAACACCTTGATCGGTCTGGTTAAGGAATACATTTAAACGCAAATCCCTTCTCACTAAAATACTTTAGTACTTCGGGTAAGGCTAGTTGCAGTCTTGGCCAAGCTTTATTGCTGTCGTGAAATACTACGATACTTCCAGCTTGGGCGTTATCGATCACATTTTTAGTACAGGCTTCTGGGGTTAGGGCTGTATCAAAATCTGCAGAGAGCACATCCCACATAACAACCTGAAAGCCTTTTTTCTGTAAAGCTTTGGCCTGTTTGGAACGCAACTGCCCATAAGGAGGTCTGAATAGTTTATGAATTTCTTGTCCCGCCTCCATTTCCATAAGGTTTTGGCAGCTGTCTACTTCTCTTAAGTAAGCTGCCAAAGGTGTTTTCCAGCCTTTGACATGATGCATGGTATGGTTAGATACGCGGTGTCCACCAGCTATCAATTGTTGGTAGATATCAGGATGTTTACGCACATTGTCACCTATACAGAAAAAGGTGGCTTTTGCATTAAAGTTTGCTAAGGTGTCCATGACCCATCGCGTCACTTCCGGGATGGGGCCATCGTCAAAAGTGAGGTATAGAACCTTTTCTGCTGTATTGATACTCCACAAGCGCTTCGGGTAAACCGCTTGAAGCACTTTAGGCATTTTTACAGCATATTTCATCAATTTACTGGCTTTCTGCCGCGCTATCTAGAGCAGAGGTGTCTGCTGGTATCAGTAAAGGATCCTCATCTTGGTAAAGATCTAGATCGTCTGTGTCTTCATCAAAGAGACCTTGCCTGATATAAAGGGCTTTGAACATCTCCAGATAGGAGTTAAAGGTGGCGAATTCTTGTTCTATGAAATCGTCAGCCTCACCGGGTACGTTAAGCTGATATACCAAAGATCTGTAACGCTCTACATCTGTGAGTATGTCAGAGACCAAGCGGTCTTGCTCTCTAGGACTGAATTGGTCAAAGAAAATCAGTTTTTCTTGGTATTTCTGAGCAACTTCCTTGAAGATCTCTCTTGCCTTTTCGTTTTCTCCAATGGCATAATAAGCTCGTATGTATGGATCTAGCATAGTATAGAACCCAAATTTTTCAACTGGCATCTTTTCCATGGCCAGGTCTAAAATGGTCTTGGCTTTGTCGTTTTTGCCTGCTACAATTAAGCTGTCTGCCAAACGTGATAAGTTTGAGCGATAGGTCAAGGCGTTTCTGCGTGTTTCCGGATCGTGATAAATGTCTTCACTACCACTGTTACCCCAATCCCAGTTAGTTACGATATCGTACATCTTATCGGTATCGATACGGCCCATTTCGTATGGATTATCCGGATCGCGTGGAGTTTTTATAGGTACGAGTTTGTAGGTCACTCCGTCGAGTTGTAAATAATCCTTCATCCAGAGGTAATCATCGTCTCCGAAGCTACCACCAGTAAAGTAAATAGGACGTTCCCAATCGTTATTGGCAATGATGTCGAGCATCAATAATCGATTTTTATAAAGGACATCTCCATTGAGTTTAATGTCGATATATGGCACAATCAGATCCGCATCCTTAGGGTCCACAATGCCGTACTTCAGCACGTTTTCTTTGTTTACAGGAATTCGCACGGTCTTAGAAGGGAAAGTGCTAATTTTTTGATTGTTATCTGGCAAGGTGATCATGGTTCGTGGGTCGTCAGATACTATCCAATTGAGCCATTCTTTGATGTTCACCGGTTCATCAGTAACTTCTTGGGCAAACACAAAATCACGTGTCCCATAGCGGTATTGGCTGTGAGTCATTTGAGACGGAATAGGTGCGCTGGTGTAGGCCGCCTTTTTCATGTCGTCTATATACCAATCTGTTTGGAAAAGACTTGTGTTAACTGTTCTAATATCTTGTCTATAGCCTTCTATTCCCTGGGCATACCAAAGAGCAAAGGTGTCGTTATCGCCAATGGTAAATAGAATGGAATTCTCATCGCAGGAGTCCAGATACATCTTAGCCATGGAATTGGCTGTAAAACGGTTCGAACGATCGTGATCGTCCCAGTTTTGGGAGATCAGTAGGGCAGGAGCCGCAAGCATTCCAATAACTACAACCAATGGAGCAACTACTTTAGGAGTGCTGTATTCTTTAATCAAGTCAAAGAGGGCATAAACTCCAAAGCCTATCCACATAGCAAACATATAGAAGGAACCTACCAAGGCGTAGTCGCGCTCGCGAGGTTCAAAAGGTCTTTCATTAAGATAAACCTTAAGAGCAATTCCTGTAAAGAGGAAGAACACTAAGAGTACCCAGAAGTACTTCGGATTCTTATTGGCTATAAAGAACACCCCAAGCAAGCCGAGTAATAAAGGCAGGAAAAAATAGGTGTTTCTTCCTTTGTTGTTCAAGGCATCGCTAGGTAAATTGTCTTGAGGGCCTAAACGCATCTCGTCTATGAACTTTATTCCACTGATCCAATTGCCGTGCAAAACGGTTCCTTGGCCTTGAATATCGTCTTGGCGGCCTGCAAAATTCCACATGAAATAACGGCCGTACATATAGCCAAACTGGTACGAGAACATGAATTGAATATTGTCCCAGAAGCTCGGTTTTTCTATGTCTAGTACGCCGGCAAATTCCTTTAAGAATCTGTGATATCCTTCTGCATCAACATAGCCTAGACTATAGGCTTCTTTAAACTTGGCTACTTCTTGTCTAATGACCTCTTCGCTGAGGTACTCTCTTTTGATACTGAAATCCAATCCGTCTGTATAGGCCAAGTAATTAGCACTGTGCTCTATACTCCACATGCGCGGGAAGATCGCTTTCTGACGATCGTCTGTGTTTTGTTTAGCGAGTTTGTAGTTGTTTACAATCTCGTAGCGGCCGAGTTCCTCGTTCTTCTCGTATTTCGGCTTATCGTCTACATAAGGAGTAACAGGGTCTAAACCCACATAGTCTTCTGAGAATTGCGGTCCGTAAAACAAATGCGTCTCCGGATACTGCTCTCGGTTGTAATAGGCCAATAATTCGCGGGCGTTATTCGGGTTGTTCTCGTTGATAACAGTCCCGGCATTGGCGCGAACTGGTAGCATAAGCCAACTAGAGAATCCGACAAAAATAAAAAGTACACAAAGGGCCAAAGTGTTGAGTTTAGCATATCCCTTTTTACGAGTGAATTTAAGCACGTAATAAAAGATGCTGATGTATAGCAAGGCAGCAATAATGGTCCCTGAATTGAATGGCAGCCCAATCTGATTCACAAAGAAGATCTCAAAACCACTAAAGAGTTTCATGCTCAGTGGTAAGAGTAACTTAAATATGAACAACAGAATTGCTACTACCACCACATTGGCTATGACAAAATTCTTAACGGTGACCTTCTTGGTGTTTTTAAAGTAGTAGAGGAATCCGATTGCTGGTATGGTCAAGAGTCCCATGAAGTGTACCCCAAACGAAAGCCCGACTATTAGAGAGATCAAGATAACCCACCGGTCTCCTCCGGGTTTGTTCATTTCTCGTTCCCAACGCAATCCGCAGTAAAATAATACCGCCAAGATCATATTGGCCATGGCATAGACTTCTGCTTCAACCGCATTGAACCAAAAGCTATCTGTAAATGCAAATGCTAGCGAACCCACACCAGCGCTTCCTAAAACAGCAATTGCTGTTGCGTTTTCCTTGAGCTTTTCTTTGCCTATTACGTTCTCTAATAACATGGTCAGCGACCAGAACATAAAGCCAATTGTAAAGGCACTGGCAAAGGCAGACATGAGGTTAATCGTATATGCAATGCTTGCAGGATCCATGGCGAACCAAGAAAAGAAGGCGCCTAGCATTTGATACAATGGTGCCCCTGGTGGGTGACCTATCTCTAAGTTAGAGGCCGTAGTGATGTACTCTCCGGCATCCCAGAAACTGGCAGTAGGTTCTAAGGTCAAGATGTAAACGATAAGCGAAACGCCAAAAACGCCCCAGCCCAACAATAGATTCCATTTTTTAAAAGCTGCCTCTTGCATAAACCAAAGTTTTTTAACTCCCAGCGAAGGTAATAATATTTATACTCTTGCTGGCACTTACCCTAACGTTTACACGAACTTTAGCGTATCTTTAAGAGGGTAAATTTTCCAGTTTTTGTTTGTAGAAGAAAAAACTTGTCTTAAATTTGCGCACTCATTATGGAATTGGCCCATGGTGTAACTGGCAACACGTCTGATTTTGGTTCAGAAGAGTCTAGGTTCGAGCCCTAGTGGGCCAACATATTTAAAGAAAGGTCTTAAACAAAAGTTTAAGGCCTTTTTTATTGGATCAGCATGGGCTCTCAAGCCCTCCCGCCGGCTGGCCCCTTCGCTAAAAATGTCCACTGGACATTTTTTAAACGCTCGGTCCCCCAGTGGGCCAACTTGATCAACCCGAGCATTCGCTCGGGTTTTTTGTTTTTGGGATTACTTAGAATACAGCTCGGCGATCTTGGATCAATCCTGAAGCTTTTCGGCCACGGCATCATAGTATTCTTGTGAGAGCACTTCGATCCACTCGGTGGGTTGATCTCCACCGTAAAGGGCTAAATAGGTAACATCTGATGTTTTGGTAGAAGAATGCCAATGTTCTGTATTCTTTTCGCAAACTATTACGTCACCTGCCTTGAGAATTATCGGTTCTTTTCCTCTTTCCTGATAGTAGCCAGCACCATCGACGTAGATCAGTACTTGCGGAGAGTTGTGTTTGTGCCAATCCAAAGTAGAATTTGCTTTAAAAGTGGCTTTGGTGATGTTGTAGTTGAGGTCCCCGTCCGCAGAAACCAATCGGTTTAACCAGGCTTCTCCTAAATAATGGGTGTTGGGTGCTTTGGTGCCTTCTGTTAAATAGGAAGAAACAGTGTATTTATTATTTTGGCCAAATAACTTAAGGCAGGTCAGTAGAAGAATACAGGTCAGAAGTCTATTCATGCTAGTCTTGGTATGTGGTTCATTGCAAATATTTTTGAACTAAAAAGATACGTTTATTTCAACTATTTATTAGTGGCTTATTTAGTTAATTTTAAATCAGTCTAAACACAAATAGCAGTAAATCAGCTATTTAAATTCAATCTAAGGTAAGGGAATCGTAAATTTGAGTAAATCAACACTGAAAAAAGATGGCTATATCCTTAGGAAACAGTTGTATCAATTGCGCTAATTTGGTGCTGAATGACAATTGCAAAGTACACGGAGTACAGGTAAGACAGAATTATACTTGCGAGCGTTTTGAAATTAAAGCGTCTCTTAATAATGATGCAAGTTGTGATTCTTGTGCCAAGTTTGGTAATTCCAGCTGTGCGCATCCAGCTCAAGCGAAATCAGGCGTATTGTGCTCTTCTTGGGCACCAGAACACGTGACCGCTTAGTTTAGTAAAAGCGTATAATCTATATCCAGAACCGTAAGTGAAGCTTGCGGTTCTTTTTTATTTAAGCGCACCAGTTCTTGTAAAGCATCAAACTCTTGTTTGGTAAAGACCAAAGACAGGTTCTTCTGCATGGTGTAGATAGGAATGACCCTCTTTTTGGCACTCTTGGCGAATTTACAATCCCAATATTCTACATCTATATTGGTCAAATAAGTGTCAAAGTTTAAAAGCTCCTCATCGGTAAATTCTAGGTACAGGTTGTTAAAGCTAAGCTGGAATTTCTTGCAATTTTCACAGTAGGCTAATTCGCCATGTACATTCTTTGATAGGACCTGAACAGCGTGACACATAAGCAGTGAATTTATTTTATCGCAAGACTATTTTTGCGATTCTAATGCGATACAAAAGTAAGTCACAAAATTCGTTATTTAAAATAAATCTAAATAAAAATAGTTAAAATTTCCAGCCTCTTTCAAAAAAAAACCCAGCTGAGATTAGCCCGGTTTTCTTATAATTTCTGCGGATGATCAAATCATAGCAGACTTGGTAAGCCTGGTCAAGGTTTTGACTATAGGTTTGGCAGGTCTTCTTCGACCTACACGAGCTCCTTGCCCAGTTGCTTGTGCGCCTTTAATGGATTTGAAATCGGATAGGGGAGTTGCATTGTTTTCTTTAATCATGCGTTGTTTTTGAATTTATAATTGAATTATATGTTTGCTTAGTTCTTAACCGAGATAGCTTTGTAAAACAGCTTTCGTGCTCGGTTTGCGACGTAAATTGCGGATAGCGCGATCTTTTATTTGTCTTACACGCTCTCGGGTTATTCCAAAGATCTCACCGATCTCACCCATGCTTGTGGCGCGGTTATTACCGATTCCGAAATACATTTTAAGGATGTCGCTCTGGCGCCCAGGCAATTCGTCTAAGACCATCTCTAAGTCGGTCTGCAAGGCTTCTTGCATTAATGACTCGTCTGGTTTTAAGGTGTCTTTAGATTTGGTAAGTGCGTAGCGATCTGTAGTCTCGCCGTCTTTAATTGGGGCGTCCATAGATAGGTGTCGCCCTGAATTTTTCATACTGAGTTTGACATCGGCAACATTCATGTCTATCTCATTGGCAATTTCTTGCGCTGTTGGCGGACGTTCATGAGCTTGCTCAAGGTGAGAATATGCGCGATAGATCTTTTTTAGAGCCCCGATCTTGTTAGATGGCAAACGGATCATTCGGCCTTGATTAGAAATGGCACTGATAATAGATTGTCGGATCCACCAAACTGCGTATGAAATAAACTTGAACCCACGCGTTTCGTCAAAGCGCTTGGCGGCTTTGACAAGACCAAGGTTTCCTTCGTTGATAAGGTCCGAGAGATTCATTCCTTGTCCTTGGTACTGTTTTGCAACAGATACTACAAAGCGCAAATTGGATCTTACCAGCTTATCGAGTGCCTGTTGGTCTCCTGCTTTAATGCGGTGTGCCAACTCGACTTCTTCTTCTGCCGTGATCAAAGGGATCTTACTTACTTCATTCAAGTAGGCGGTTACTGCTTTGGAGTCTCTTAAGGTGACTTGCTTGGTAATTTTGAGTTGTCTCATTCAATCTGATTTTACTAAAAACATAAAAAAATCGACCAAAAAAGCAAGAAAATGTCCAATTTTGGGTCAGTTTTAACGAAAAAACGCTCAAAATTCAATGTGTTTTGAATTTGAGCGTTTCTGCCGATCAATTAGATCTTTTAAAAGGTCTATACTATCCCTAAATGGATGAGGCGACTTCCGGTTTGCCCCACTGGGTTTACACTTTGACCAATGACCACACCTTTTTCAGGGGCGTAATATTCTTTGACCACTTCGCCAAAAACATTGCGTACAGTAGCTATATGATCGCCTTTTTTGAGTTTTTGGGTCAGCTTGGTATGCACCTGAATGATCCCGCCTTTATTACTGTAGATCCAATACGAGCGTTTGCAGATGATAGGCTTCTCCTCTTCTTGCTCGATTTTAGTCTCGTACATTCCCAAATAGGCCATAGTGTTGAACACCCCAGAAAGTCCTGAACGGATCATTCCTTTTTGAAATCGATCTGGGTCGCCTACCTCTACCGTAATGGCATCAATCCCGTAGTCTGCCGCAGCGCCTCGCAGGGTTCCATCTTTAGGTGGTGCATTGAGAATGATCTGCGGATTCTGTATGCAGGCCAACTGATATGCGATCTTTGAAGACAGGTCGGCGCGAACATAAAAAGAGTTGATGCGGCCAAAGCTCGCCGTGTGCAGATCTAGCATATAATCGAAATGCTTTACGATCCTATTAACGATCCGGTGGGCATAAACTTGAGAACGGTTCCCGTCTTTCTTTCCGGGCATGATACGGTTTAGATCTGCACCGTCCAGAAAGCGGCGCTCGTTGAGTAGTATTGAAGGGATGTTCATAACAGGAATCCCAACTAAAGTCCCAGAGAGTTTATCCAGTTCTAGCTCAGCAAAAACCTTCTGAATAACCGACATTCCATTAAGCTCATTGCCATGAACAACTGCCGTTAGTCCAAGGGTTGGACCCTCTTCTTTTCCTTTGGCGATCATTACGGGAATGAATATAGGTTGGCCTATTCCGTTAGACACGATTTGCAGCCAGCGATAGCTTAGACTACTGTGTTCAAAGCTTTCTAGGTCGAGTTGTTTAATAACCGGAATATTGTAAAAAGTGTTCATCTAGATAATTTCTTTGATCAACGCCGAATCGTCGTTGAGTGATTTAAAGAGTTTTCTTTTCAGCGTTCCTTTACTGCTGATGAGTTGGATCGCCATTTTATCTATAGCTATAGAGGTCAATACAGTTTGAATATAACCTTCGATCAGATCGTCTAGCCCTATCCCCAAATTGTTGAATACCTTGCGTTCCATAAGCAGTAACCTTTTTGTATCTGAGCCCCAACTACCGTCATCGTTTAAAATCGAGAGGTTTGTTCCCAAAATATCCCAAGAAGATTTTCCGTCAGTCAAACTATCCTTTAGCGGTGCTTTAGCCCGTCTGGAGTAAATGGAAAGTGGTCTATAACCTTCAGGAGTGGCATGTATCATCATGCGAAAATCCAGCACATAAGATTCTCCTTTGGCATTGGGCATAGTACCCACGTGGTAGAACATGCCTTCTGCGGTGGTTGAGCTCCAGTTGTAATTACCCACAAGACTTTGAACGATGAATTTGTCGTAGTCAAAATCTAAGGCCATGAAATCCTCAAGTTCTTTTTCATTGACTATGGTGTATACCCCCTGACCGGCATTGCTATATGGGTTCTTAACTACTGCCTTTCCCCCAAAGTTTGCCACCCAAATCGGGATCTCATTCTTATTCACATCCCAAATGGTATGAGGAGTAAGGATCTTTAGATTCTTTTCTGCCAGTTCAGCATTGAAAAAGGAGTAGGCCTTTGAGGCTATCATTTTGTTTCGACCTCCTGCCAAGCAAACAATAGTAGGGTTCACAATCACCGTTTTGCTGTGAATTGGTAGTCTGTTCCAAGGTTTTTGGGTCAAATAGCGAAACACCAGTCGCAGCGTTTTCCATTGGCCGTCAACATTGATCTTTATGTAATCTCCGCAAGTGTCAATATGGTCGTTGGCTTGCTTGTCATAAAAGGGAACCAGATAAACTTCTTGCTTTAGCATATCGGCAAGGGCGTGGGCATAGCCAGAGGCCTCCATAGGGTTCTTGTCGTAGATCACCGCCAAGGTCTCTGTCTTTTTCTTTTTTAGCAATGGCTTAATGGTCGCCTCGACGAACTTGCGGTAACCGCCTTGTTCGTTGAACTCGTCAAGTAGTGGCATGGATTTCTGCCCGGAAGGGCAAGAGTTGTTCTCAATGACCACCATTTGTCTTTTCCCAGTCGCCGTGGTAACGTGTAAGAGGTCTGCACCGGACAGGTGATAGTATTTAGGCTTGTATTGTAATAACTCCAAAAGCTCGTCTGGCTTTACGGTAGGGTTTAAATGACAATACCGTTTTACGATCTGCTTCGGATTTAGATTTAGAAAATAACTTACCATTGGGTGAATGGTAGCATTTAGAGACTTTTCATACCAGTGATTTTCCGGCTCAAAAGTCCCCGGTGCAACAGTTGAAATCATGGGTTGCGAATAGGGATTAAAATATTTTTAGAATAAAGAGGTCTACAATCTCCACAGCGATCAAGATGATAATGATCCATTCTAGGATACTGCTCTCTTTGTGAAAGCTCAGTTCCTTAAAGAGATCTAAATTCTCCTTGACAATATTGAGTTGTTCTTGTATGCTTCTGTAACGGTCTTTAAGGTCGAATTTCAGCACCAATTTTTTGTGCAGTTCTTCCAAGGCCATATCGTCCCAGACCAGATCCGGCACATCGATGATATACAGGTTCTCTGCAACCTTGTTTTTTAGGTTGAGCACCTTGCCAATGTATTTTTTAAGCGGGGTGCCTTTTAGACTCAGTTTTCCTTTCAGCTCCAATTCAGTGGTGTGCATACGGGTGTCTTCCAACAGTTTTTCACACCAAAAGGAAAAACTATCCATAGCCACAGATTGCGCTAAGTGGAGCAACACCAAATGAATGGTCTCCGCATTTTTACTGTCCAGGCAAACCTGCTCGTGGTTCACAGTGGTTTTCTTGTCATTCAGGCTTAAAACCAACTGATCTTTTCGCCACTCCTTAGCAGGCATAAGCCCTTTGCTGTTAGACTTTAAATAGGCTTCCAAAACTTCACGGCGCCTTGAATTCAAATTCCAATGCACCACTACGCCATAGCGGAAAACGGCTGCAAAGCCCTCGTCGAAGCCTAGCATTAGGCCGTCGGCATCGCTATGCAATACCTTGTCGGCCCATTGCTGTTGGATCTCCTTTAAGTGAAATCCCAGTGCCATATGGCAAGCAAAGGCCGTATGTTTTTCAATCACGGCCTTTGCTGCCACAGTATTATGAGTATTCAAAGTCATCGCTATAATCGGAATAGTCTGCACTATCCTCTATATCGTCGCTCTGATAGCTATAGTCTTGGTCCTCGTCATCTTCTGCAAGGGCTTTGTCTATAGCTTCGTTCAATTTTCTGCTCACCTTTACCAAGTAAACGGCATTTGAGGTTTTCACCTCCAAGCAATACACCCATTGGCCTTGAGCATTCTTGAATTGAATAAGTTGCTCGGTGTCGTAGCCGTCAGGGTATTGCTCAAGCAATTGCTGCATCACCTCTGGCTTCATTTTTTGGTAATCGACTATGATCCTTTGTACTGAGTTGGTATTCATGATTACTGATTTAATAGGTAAGCAAATACTAAGGGTGCCACAATAGTAGCATCGCTTTCAATGATAAATTTCGGAGTCTCTATGCCCAGTTTTCCCCAAGTGATCTTTTCATTGGGTACAGCTCCAGAATAAGATCCGTAGCTGGTCGTGGAATCACTGATCTGACAGAAATAGCTCCAAAATGGGGTGTCGGTGCGCTCCATATCCTGATAAAGCATAGGTACCACACAGATCGGAAAATCGCCAGCAATACCGCCACCGATCTGGAAGAATCCCACTCCTTTTTCACCTTGCTGGGTATACCAATCGGCCAAGAAGGTCATGTATTCGATCCCAGACTTCATGGTCGATGCCTTGAGCTCTCCTTTCATAACATAACTGGCAAAGATGTTTCCTAAAGTAGAATCTTCCCAACCTGGAACCACCATAGGCAAATTCGCCTTGGCTGCAGCTAGCATCCATGAATTCTCAGGATCTATTTCGTAGTATTGTTCCATCACTCCAGAAAGCAATAGGCGATATAGGAATTCATGCGGGAACAAACGCTCCCCATTATCTTCTGCCTGTTTCCATAGCTCAAAGATGTGTTTTTGAATACGTCTAAAGGCTTCTTCTTCCGGAATACAGGTATCGGTAACGCGGTTAAGTCCACGCTCTAACAATTCCCATTCTTGCTCCGGAGTTAGATCGCGATAATTCGGAACACGCTTGTAGTGGCTATGGGCCACAAGATTCATCACGTCTTCCTCTAGGTTGGCCCCAGTACAAGAAATGAAGTGGATCTTATCCGCACGGATCATAGGGGCCAAGCTCTTGCCCAGCTCCGCAGTACTCATGGCTCCCGCTAAGGAAACGAACATCTTATGACCATTTTCCAATTGCTGCTCGTATGCCTTGGCAGCATCTACTAGCGCCGCAGCATTGAAGTGCAAGAAATGGTCTTCTATAAAGTTTCGGATAGAACCCTTAGTACTCATCGTAGTCATCGTCAAATGCGTTTTGTAGGTTCTTATCTTCTTTGTAATAGCCGCCTTCTTCCTGGTCGTCTGCAGGACTATCGGCATACTTATAGCTCAACATTTTGTAGTACAGCTTGGCTGCGAGGAATTCAGAGGCTTGTTGCCCTGGCATAGGACACAGCTCCACCAAGTCAAAGCCAACCACATTCTTATCTCTAAATACCTTCTGTAAGAATTCCAAAGTCTCGTACCAGAATAGTCCACCAGGCTCGGGAGTTCCTGTAGCTGGCATAATAGAAGGGTCTAAAGCGTCCAAGTCCACGGTGATATAGACATTGTCTGTCATGCAGGCCATAACCTCTTCCATCCAATCATCATTATTGGCCATGTCATGAGCAAAGAACACATTGTCTTCATTCATTTCTGCTTTTTCAGAAATATCCATACTGCGGATTCCAACTTGAACCAAATTCGCAGTTTGGTTTATCTCGTGCATGGCGCAAGCGTGATTGTATGGGCTGCCTTCGTAAACAGCGCGCAGATCCGCATGAGCATCCAATTGCAATACGGTTAGGTCTTCGAACATTTCATTGCAAGCGCGCATAGCACCGATAGAAATGCTGTGTTCACCACCCATAAGGGTAATAAACTTGCGTTTGTGCAAGTGCTTTTTGGTAGCGTTATACACCTGTTGCACCATATCTTCTGGGCGCTCAAAACCGTCTAAGGGTTCGTTTAAGAAGATCCCTTGGCGATAGACTTCCGTATCGGTCTCGATATCGTAAAGTTCCATGTTCTCGGCAGCGTGTAAAAAGGCTTCTGGCCCTTTATCTGCTCCTTTGATCCAACTGCTGGTTCCGTCATAAGGAACTGGCAATAGTACTACATTGGCCGAATCGTATCCGGCGAATTCTGCCGGGATTCCGGCAAAGGTTGTTTTGGTTTTCATTGTTATTAAGAATAAAGTTGGGCCCAAGTAGTTTCTGTAGCGTTCTGATCTTTCGCTGCGGAGTTTTGGTATCCCAAAATCTTTAAAAAGTCTTCTGATTTTTGTTGTTCTGCAAAAACGCTTACCTGCAATTCTTGATTTTCGTCGCGTTGTATCAATAAATGTTTTGGCTGCGGAATCAGGCAGTGCTGCAATCCGCCGTAACCACCAATGGTCTCTTGATAGGCGCCTGTATTGAAAAATCCGATATAGAGCGGTTTGGTCTTGCTGAACTTGGGTAAATAAATGGCATTGAGGTGCTGCTCTGAGTTGTAGTAGTCGTCGCTGTCACAAGTGAGTCCTCCCAGAAGTACACGCTCATAACTATCGTTCCAGCGGTTTACGGCCATCATAATGAACCGTTTATTGATGGCCCAAGTGTCTGGAAGTGTGGTGATGAACGAGGAGTTGATCATGTTCCATTTTTCGCGGTCGTTCTGCTGCTTTTGATACAGCACCTCGTAAATAGCGCCTCCGCTTTCGCCAACGGTAAAACTGCCAAACTCGGTAAAGATGTTCGGAACAGCAACCCCGGCTTCGTCGCAGGCGGTCTTTATCTGATTTACGATCTCGTCTATCATATAGGCGTAGTCGTACTCAAATGCCAATGAGTTCTTGATCGGGAATCCGCCGCCTATGTTCAAGCTGTCCAAACTTGGGCAAACTTTCTTTAGGGCGGTATATACCTTAAGACATTTTAGAAGTTCGTTCCAATAGTAGGCGGTATCGCGAATTCCGGTATTGATAAAAAAGTGTAGCATTTTAAGCTCCACCTTAGGGTCGTTCTTTATGGTCTGCTCGTAAAATGGCACAATGTTCTTGTATCCAATTCCCAGACGAGAAGTGTAGAACTCGAACTTAGGCTCCTCTTCTGAAGCGATTCGAATGCCAATTTTATAATTGGAGTCAATGGCCTGACTCAGCAAGTTGATCTCTTCGTAGTTGTCTATAATAGGGATACAGTTTTGGTGTCCGCTATTAATGAGCTCTGCGATGTTTTGAATGTAACGGTCGCGTTTAAATCCATTAGACAGTACAAAGGTGTCGTTGTGTATTTTACCACTGGCTTTCAAATGGTTCACTATGTCCATATCAAAGGCCGATGAGGTCTCTATGTGAATATCGTTCTTTAGAGCCTCGTCCAACACATGCTTAAAGTGCGAGCTCTTGGTGCAATAGCAGTAGTGGTATTTGCCTGGGTAATTGTGTTTCTCAAATGCCCGGGCAAACCAATCTTTTGCCAGATTGATGTTCTCTGATATCTTGGGCAGGTAGGTGAACTTTAGTGGTGCACCGTGCTCTGCGATAAGCTTCATCAGGTCAATTCCGTGAAATTGAAGCTGGTTATTTTTTAGTTGAAATTCCTTTTGAGGGAATACATAGGTTTGATCGATTAGATCGAAGTACTTGGTTTTCATTGTGATGTTAAATGCAATTAATAATTATAAACAGCGGGGTTTATAATGCACTCACACACGTATGTAATAAAGACTGAAGGCCGCAACAGGAATACGTTGCGGTTGGAAAATCGGTTCAACGGAAGTTAGCCCTAAAACTCGTTGCTTTATCCGTAAAGCGGCTTTTGAATTTGACTTCCTAATTTTCAAAAGCCCGAGTTCGAAAACACGGTTCATGATGTTTGACTAATGATCTCGCTATGATTACGAAATCTGGGTACAAATAAAATCAAAAATTGAATTGAAAAAACATTTTTCAAAAAAATTTAGAAAAATTTAAATTCAATTAAAATATTGATAATGAATATATTAAATATAAATATCGAAATTATTTTCTTTTTTGATCTACCTATGATGTAATTTTAAGCACTAAAATCAACCTCATGTTGACACACAAACTAATTTGGACAGCTATCGTATTGACACTCTTATTTATAGCTGTTTTTCTAGGGAGACATTTCTTGCGACGATTCTCTGTAATGAAGAGCCTCGATGGCAACCGAAGAAAGGTGGTCCTAAACCTACATTATATATTGGTATACAGTTTGGCAGCTGTATTCCTGGCCGTAGTTTGGGGTGTGCAATTGGAAGACTTCACGGTATTTATAAGTTCTATCTTGGCCGTGTTAGGTGTTGGTTTTTTTGCCCAATGGTCTATTTTATCCAATTTGACTGCAAGTGTTATTCTCTTTTTTAATCATCCTGTTCGAATCGGAGATCGCATAAAAGTGATCGATAAAGACTACAATTGGACAGGTGTAGTGACCGATATTACCGGTTTTTATCTCTACATGACAACAGACACAGGAGAATACTTAACCTTGCCCAACACCTTGGTGCTGCAAAAGGGTATCGAATTACTACCGAAACACACGGTAGAAATCACTGAAGATCAGGAAGATGATGCTTTAATTGACTAAGCCATAAGCACTGCATATAGTTGCTATAAATTTTGGTTATGTTTAGTTTTTGTTTTGAATAGTTAAACAAAAGCTAAAATTCTAGTTTTCAAGACTAACAAACATTAGCTTTATCCTATTAATATTTAATAGCTATGAGCCTATTTGATAAAGCCCAAGAATTTCTCAGCAGAAAGATGAGTCATATGTCTACTAGCGACAGGGTTAAAGCTTCGCGCGAAGCAAAGGCCTTGGTTCTAGGACTAAACGAAATCTACAAACAAAATAAAGATGCGACTATCATGGATCTCATGAAGACCATCACCGTGAAAAAGAGAAAAATTGAGAAACGTTTATATCACGTACCCACAGTTTAAACTTACTGTGATTTAGACACTTTGTAAAAAAAGGCGGTTCGTTAGGACCGTCTTTTTATATTTTAAAAGTAATCACAGGGCGTTGGGCATGGTTGACCAGATCTTCACTAATGCTGCCATTGAAGAAATGAGATAAACCTTTACGTCCGTGAGTAGACATACCTACCAATTGCGCATTTTTTTCTTTGGCAAAATTCAAGATGCCCTTTTCTACAGAATGATCGTTATAAATATTGAGGGTGTAATCTTCCAGTCCCATACCCTTAATAAAATTGCGCATCATGCTCAAGGCCTCGTCCGAGGTTTTGAAATCGCTTACTGTATTAACAAAGAGTAAATGCATTTGGGCGTTTATACGTTGGGCAAATCGATAGGCCTTGTCAAGTGGAACTCGGCATTCCTCAGAAAAATCCGTAGCAAATACAAAGTCTTTGATGTCAAAGTCATCGTGATCGTTCTTTATGACAAGTACAGGGCGCTCTGAGGTCCGCACCACCTTTTCGGTGTTACTTCCAATGAACATTTCCTTAAAACCACTTGCGCCGTGAGATCCCATAACAATGAGGTCTATATCGTTTTTTTTGATAGCATCTTGTATACCTTCGTATATCTCACTGTAGGCAACCTCCTGATAAACATTAATCCCATCAAGGTAGGGCTTGCGTTCCATTTCTTTGAAGTTCTTCTCGGCGAGTTTTATAAAAAAGAGCGATTCCGGCAAGTGTTCGTTGCTTCCGGAATTGGCCAAATGTATGGGCAACTCCAGCAAATGAAGTAGATAGATCTCTCCGTCGTGTTTGCGAGCCAGATCGGCCGCAACTTTTAAGGCGTATTCCGCCTGCTCCGAAAAATCAGTGGGAACTAAGATACGTTGCATGTTGGTCGATTTAATGTTAGTATCAAATTACGAAATAAACCCGTGCCTCTATGGCTTTTAAGTATCAAAAATTATTGCTATATTTGCAGCGCATTTATAGGGAATTGAGAACTATGAGGGGACACAAAGTCCCCTCTTTTTATAGACCATGTTCAGAGAAAAAGTTACGGAACTCGTACAGGCGGCCTTAGAAGAGCGGCCCGATCTCTTTTTGATTGACTTGCAAATAGGTGAGGCGAATCAGATCAAGATCGTCATCGATGGTGACAAAGGCGTAAGTGTAGAAGACTGTATAGCCATGAGCCGAGCAGTGGAGCACAATCTCGACAGAGAGGAAGAAGATTTCTCTTTAGAAGTCACTTCTGCAGGAGCAACAGTGCCTTTGGCCATGCCGAGACAGTACATTAAGAACATTGGTAGAAAGTTGTCAGTAAAGACTGCGGAGGGCACCACCATAGAGGGGGCCTTAACAGCAGCAGACGATTCAGGTTGTACCCTGAGTTGGAAGACCCGCGAGCCTAAGCCTGTAGGTAAAGGCAAGGTGACAGTGCAAAAAGAGGCAACATTGGCTTATGCTGATATTGCCGAAGCAAAAGTGATGATCAATTTTAATTAAGAATAAGCAGATGGAAAATCTCGCATTAATCGAATCATTTTCAGAGTTTAAGGACGATAAGCTGATCGACCGTGTAACGCTGATGGCGATTTTGGAAGATGTATTCAGAAGTGCTTTAAAGAAAAAGTACGGAGATGACGATAACTTTGACATTATCATAAACCCAGACAAAGGGGATTTAGAGATCTGGCGCAACCGTATTGTTGTGGCCGATGGTGAAGTTGAAGACGAGAACCAAGAAATCTCATTGACCGAGGCCCGTAAGATCGAGCCTGACTTTGAGGTTGGCGAAGATGTATCCGAAGAAGTGAAACTTATTGATTTAGGACGCCGTAGCATTTTGGCTTTGCGTCAAAACTTGATCTCTAAGATTCACGAACACGATAACACAAATATTTACAAGCAGTTCAAAGAGCTGGAAGGTGAAATTTATACGGCAGAGGTGCACCACATACGTCATCGTGCTGTAATTTTGTTGGACGACGAAGGCAATGAGATTATTTTGCCAAAAGACCGTCAGATTCCATCAGACTTCTTCCGCAAGGGAGAGAACGTACGCGGTATCATTGAAAGCGTGGAATTAAAAGGAAACAAGCCTGCGATCATCATGTCGCGCGCAAATCCTCTTTTCTTGGAGAAGTTGTTCGAACAAGAAATCCCAGAAGTTTTCGATGGTCTGATCACTGTTAAGAAAGTGGTCCGTATTCCAGGAGAGAAGGCAAAAGTAGCTGTAGACTCTTACGATGACAGAATCGATCCTGTAGGTGCCTGTGTGGGTATGAAAGGATCTCGTATTCACGGTATCGTTCGCGAGTTGGGCAACGAGAACATAGACGTGATCAACTACACGAACAACATTCAGTTGTTTATCTCACGTGCTTTGAGTCCTGCGAAGATCACTTCCATGAAATTGGACGAAGAGAACAAACGCGCCGAGGTTATTTTGAGACCTGAAGAGGTTTCTAAGGCCATTGGGCGTGGCGGACACAACATTCGACTTGCTGGCCAACTTACTGGCTACGAGATCGATGTTTTCCGTGAAGGAGCGGAAGAAGACGTAGAATTGACAGAATTCTCAGATGAGATCGAAGATTGGATCATTGCAGAATTCAGCAAGATCGGTCTAGATACCGCTAAGAGTATTTTAGAAAAAGAAGTCGGCGATCTGGTTAAAATGACCGATCTGGAAGAAGAAACCATCGTCGAAGTAATGAATATTTTAAAAGAGGAATTCGAGGAGTAAATTGTAACTTGCGGATTCTTAATAGCTAAGAGAGAAGCATATTTATGGCTGAAGTAAAAACAATGAGGCTTAGTAAAGTATTGCGAGAATTTAATATCTCGCTCGATCGTGCCGTTGACTTTTTAAAGGAAAACGGATTCGAGGTGGAGGCACGTCCTACCACCAAGATCACGGGAGAGGAGTATCAAATTCTGTTCGATGAATTTCAGACGGACAAAAGCAAGAAAGTAGCCTCAAAAGAAGTTGGTGAAGAAAAGCGCAAGGAGAAAGAAGAACTCCGGATAGCTCGTGAACGCGAACTGGAAGAAAAGCAGCAACGCGCGACTTCCAAAGTGATCAAAGCTAAAGCGCAGCTCGATGGGCCAAGGGCAGTAGGGAAGATAGACCTAGAGCCTAAAAAGGAAACTCCTGCCCCCGAGCCTGAGCCACAGCCAGAACCGGTTAAAGAAGAGCCTAAGCCTAAAGCAGAGAAAAAGGAAGCTCCAAAGGCGAAAGCCAAAGAAGAGCGAAAACCTAAAGCTGAAGAGAAAGAGGCAGAGACTGCAAAACCGGACAAGGTAAAAACCCAGTATAAAAAACTGGATGGTCCTAACTTCACAGGACAAAAGATCGATCTGGATAAATTCAAAAAACCAGAACGCAAGAAGAAAGACGAAGATAAAGACGCCAAGAAGGGTCCTGGTTCTAATGAAAAACGCGGTAAGCGTCGCAGAATTAGCAAAGAACCATCTGGTGGTCGTGATAACAGACGCGGCGGAAACAGGCGTTCACCTATAATTAAGGAGGAGCCGTCCGAAGAAGAAGTGCAAAGACAAGTGCGCGAAACTCTTGAAAAACTTCAAGGGAAGAGCAGCAAAGGTAAAGGTGCCAAATACCGTCGTGAAAAGCGAGACTCTCACCGTGAAAAGACGGAGAAGGAATTGGCAGCAGCAGAAGCGGAAAGCAAAACACTGCGTGTAACAGAATTTGTTACTGTAAGTGAGGTTGCCACCATGATGGATGTATCTGTAACTCAGATCATCTCTGCCTGTATGTCTTTGGGGATGATGGTAACTATGAACCAACGTCTGGATGCAGAAACATTATCAATCGTTGCCGAAGAGTTCGGTTTCGAAGTGGAATTTGTCACTGCAGATATCGAAGAGGCGATTCAAGAAGTAGAAGACGCACCAGAAGACTTGAAGTCGCGTGCACCTATCGTGACTGTAATGGGTCACGTTGACCACGGTAAGACCTCGCTTCTGGATTATATTCGAGATGCCAATGTGATCGCCGGAGAATCAGGAGGTATCACCCAGCACATCGGAGCCTATGGGGTGACTTTAGAGAGCGGTCAAAAGATCACTTTCCTAGATACTCCAGGTCACGAAGCCTTTACCGCGATGCGTGCTAGAGGTACACAAGTGACTGACTTAGTGATTATTGTGATCGCTGCAGACGACGACATCATGCCGCAAACCAAAGAAGCGATCTCTCACGCGCAAGCAGCGGGAGTACCAATAGTATTTGCCATTAACAAGGTAGATAAGTCAACGGCCAACCCAGACAAGATCAAAGAAGGTCTTGCGCAGATGAACCTCTTGGTAGAGGACTGGGGTGGAAAGATCCAGTCTCACGACATTTCAGCCAAAACAGGTCAAGGAGTGAACGAGCTCTTGGAGAAGGTATTGCTAGAGGCCGAGCTACTCGAACTCAAAGCAAACCCGAACAAACCAGCTGTTGGTAGTGTTATTGAAGCCTTCTTGGACAAGGGTAGAGGATATGTTTCTACTATTTTGGTTCAAGCGGGAACACTTCAAATAGGAGATTATGTGCTTGCCGGACAACACTCTGGTAAGGTCAAAGCCATGCAAGATGAGCGCGGCAAACAAGTTAAGAAGGCTGGTCCTGCAACTCCAGTGTCCATTTTAGGTCTGGATGGAGCACCTCAAGCTGGTGATAAATTCAATGTCTTTGAAGACGAGCGTGAGGCCAAATCTATTGCGGCCAAGCGTACACAATTGCAGCGCGAGCAGTCTGTAAGAACTCAGCGTCACATTACGCTAGATGAGATCGGACGTCGTATTGCTCTTGGAGAATTTAAAGAGCTTAACATCATTCTTAAAGGGGATGTTGATGGTTCTGTGGAAGCCTTGACGGATTCGTTCCAGAAGCTTTCTACAGAAGAGATCCAAGTGAACATCTTGCACAAAGGTGTAGGTGCGATCACTGAAAGCGACGTGCTTTTGGCCTCTGCATCTGATGCGATCATCATTGGATTTAATGTTCGTCCTATGGGTAACGCCCGTCAGGTTGCCGATAAGGAAGAGATCGATATCAGAACATACTCGATCATCTACGACGCTATCAACGATCTTAAAGATGCGATGGAAGGTATGCTTTCTCCAGAAATGAAGGAAGAAATCACCGGAACTGCCGAGATCCGAGAGACTTTCAAGATCTCGAAGATCGGTACCATTGCAGGATGTATGGTGACCAACGGAAAGATCTACAGAAACTCTGGAGTGCGACTTATTCGCGAAGGAGTGGTGATCTTTACTGGAGAGTTGGCCTCGTTGAAACGATTTAAAGACGACGTAAAAGAAGTTTCTAAAGGATATGACTGCGGTATACAGGTCAAGAATTACAACGACATCAAAGAGGGTGATATCATTGAAGCCTTCCAAGAAGTTGCTGTTAAAAAGAAGCTTTAATTACAAGCGATATATCAAAAAAAAGCGACCAATTAGGACGCTTTTTTTTTGTGCTTAATCGTCTTTTTTCTTTGCCCTGCTTCGTTTTATCGGAAAGGCGGCCGGAAACTTTTCTTGAATCTTAACCAAGGCCTGATCGGCTTCAAGACGGGTGCTAAAATTACCCACCCAAACCTTGTAGTTCGGGGTTTCGTATTCTATGCTTGCCGGCCAAGCAGAAAAGCTGTTTCTGTAATTGCGCAAGGTGGAATTTGCTGTGTTAAGCTCGCCGTAGTAAAGCTGTATGGTGTAGCCGTCGGCTAGTTTATTATCTTTTTCCATGGACTTTTTAAGAGCGAGCAGTTCATTTATCTGCGGATCCGCATCTACAGTAACTTGGGCCTGTTGGGCCCACAAACTCGAACTTAAAAACAGGCCTATAAGACCTAAAATCAACATTTTAATTTCTCTTGCTTTCATCTTAGTAATTCGCTGTGTTTGCAAAGGTATAGCTTTATAACTCATTGCGTTGATTTTTTATTATTTAGAATGGTTATAAATTGCCAATTAACAATCCATTCACACTTTTTAGAATCGACTTTATGTCGTAGTTTTGTGCCGTTATTTATGGCTTCAAAAATGGCCTTTTTTGACTAGCAAAAATCGCAAATACGAAGCCGCTTAAAAGACGATAATTAACCTGAAGTATGAAAAAGGCGACACACCGTTCGTTAACTACCAGATTATCACTCACTTTACTAGCATTTCTGCTATCGTTTTCAACCCTTACTTTTGGTCAAGAGCCAGCTGCTGCTGACGCTGCTGCCCAAGCTGCACCCGCTGCCGATCTAGGTGGTGATCCAGCTGCTGGGAAACAGTTGTTCAATGCCAATTGTGCTGCTTGTCACAAACTGTATCAGAAAATGACTGGTCCTGCACTGTTTGGTGTTGGAGACAAGTACGAAAAAGAGTGGCTTTACAAATGGATCCGCAACTCTCAGGAGCTGATCAAATCCGGTGACGCCAGAGCCGTTGCCATTTCCAACGAGTACAACGGAGCGGTAATGAATGCATTCCCGGCCTTGTCAGACGAAGATATCGACAATATCATCGCCTACACTTACACTCCAAAACCTGTGCCAACAACTCCTGTTGCTTCAGAACAAGCTGGTGGTGGAGGCGGAGGCGTTTCCAGCGACATCATCTTGGCTGTCTTGGCACTAGTGTTCTTGATGTTGGCCATCATGCTCTACTTGGTTAACAAAACTTTAAAAAGAATTGCCGTTGCTAACGGTGTTGAATATGAAGATAAAGAGCGTGCTGAGCGTTTGCCAATTTGGAAAGCTTTTGCTCAGAACCAGTTCTTAGTTTTAGTGAGCGCTATCTTCTTACTGCTAGCAAGTGGATACTTCGCTTACGGATGGATGATGCAAGTAGGGGTTGATCAGGGTTACGCTCCAGTACAACCAATTCACTACTCACACAGAATCCATGCCGGAACTAACCAGATCGACTGTAAGTATTGCCACAGTTCTGCTCGCAAGAGCAAGCACTCTGGGATTCCTTCGCTGAACGTTTGTATGAATTGTCACAAGAACATCGCTCAGGTTGGAGACAAGACTTACCAAGAAGGTATCTCAGAATACCAGATCGATTACAACAAAGAGATTCAAAAATTATACGACGCTGTTGGATGGGACAGAGACAATCAGCGTTATACCGGAGAGACCAAACCGGTCAAGTGGGTGCGTATCCACAACCTTCCGGATTTCGCATACTTTAACCACTCACAACACGTAACTGTTGCAGGAGTGGAGTGTCAGACCTGTCACGGTCCTGTAGAGGAAATGGAGATCATGTATCAGTATTCTCCACTTACTATGGGCTGGTGTATCAACTGTCACCGCGAAACCAATGTTAAACTAGAGAGCAACGAGTACTACGCTAAGATTCACGAGTCGCTTTCTAAAGAGTATGACTTCCCAACCCTAACTGCTGCGCAAAACGGCGGATTGGAATGTGGAAAATGTCACTACTAAATCACTAAAGGCAAATTTCGATTATATATGGCATCGAACAAGAAATACTGGAAAAGTGTTGAGGAGCTGAAAGATCACAGCCCTATTCTTGAGACGCTACGACAAAACGAATTCGTTGAACCGATTCCTACAGATGAGTTCCTTGGGGACACTCAGACCATGGAGCAGTCTTCGACTTCCAGACGTGACTTCTTAAAATTCGTTGGATTTTCTACCGCAGCAGCTACCTTGGCTGCCTGTGAGGGTCCTGTAATTAAATCTATTCCTTATGTGAACGCTCCGGATGAGATCGTTCCTGGGGTGGCTAATTATTACGCGACCACTATCGCAGACGGTTTTGATTTTGCCAGCGTGCTTATCAAAACACGTGAAGGAAGACCTATCAAAGTTGAATCTAATGATTTGGCCATGCACAACGGAAGTGTGAACGCTCGTGTTCATGCCTCTGTACTTTCTATGTACGATACACAGCGTTTAGCTGGGCCAATGATCGGTGGAGAAGCAGCGACTTGGGCAGAGTTTGACAGCCAAATGGCTGCTAAGCTCAATGCAATGTCTGGGCAAGAAGTAGTATTGCTTACACAGACCTTTGCTAGTCCGTCTACTTCAAAATTGATCGGCGAGTTCACTGCCAAATATCCAAACGTTAAACACGTAGTTTACGATACGGTTTCTAGCTCTGAAGCTTTAGATGCCTACCAAAATAAATTTGGTGTACGCGCTTTGGCAGATTACGATTTCTCTAAAGCAGAGGTCATTGTTTCTGTTGGAGCTGATATACTTGGAGATTGGCAAGGTGGCGGATACGATGCTGGTTATTCTGCCGGACGTGTTCCTAAGAACGGTAAAATGTCTCGTCACATTCAGTTCGAAACCAATATGACCTTATCTGGTGCTAACGCAGACAAACGTGTTGCCGTTAAGCCATCAGACCTTAAAAAGATAATGAATGCCCTTAACGGAGGATCTACCGCTGGGCTTTCCGATAAAGTTGCAGAAGCTGTTCGCAACGCAAAAGCTCAACTTGCTGCTGCAGGTTCGCGAGGAGTTGTGGTTTGCGGAGCAGAAGATGTTGCTTGCCAGGCTATGGTGTTAGACATGAACGCTAACTCTGTAGTTATGGACGCTGCTAAACCTCGTATGGTTCGCCAAGGGAGCAAGGCAGAAGTTCTTAAAGTATTAAACGGAGTTAAGAATGGAACTGTAAAAGGATTGATCGCCGTTGGTGTTGATCCTGTCTACTCTTTCCCTGGAAATGGTTTTGCCGAAGCTTTCGCTAAGCTTGAGCTGAGCGCTACTTTCGCAATGAAGGCCAACGCTACCGCAGCTGCTTCTCAGTTTGTAGGTGCAACGCCTCACTATTTGGAGTCTTGGGGTGATGCTCAGATCAAAATGGGTTACTTCAGCTTGCAACAACCAACCATTCGTCCGTTGTTTGATACACGTTCTTTCCAAGATACGCTATTGGCATGGATGGAGAGCGACAAGACTTACTACGATTATATTAAGGGCACTTGGGCGTCTATCCTTGGAGGAGCTTCTTGGAACGAGGCCTTACAAGATGGTGTCTTTAGAAGTGATGTTGAAGTAGCGGTAGACGCTGCGGAAGCAAACACAGATACAACTCTAGAAGATGCTACTTCTAATGGAGCTCAAGATGGAGCTGCCGGAGTAATGGAGCTACTTCTTTATACTAACACCGCAATTGGTGATGGGCGTCAGGCTAACAACCCTTGGTTGCAAGAAATGCCAGACCCGATCACTCGCGCTTCTTGGGATAACTACTTGACCATGGCTGCTGCAGATGCTACTGTACTGGGTATAGTTAATGAGAATGTTGCCAACGGCGCTTTGAACGGATCTTACGCCAATGTGACCGTAGGAGATGTAACGCTTAATAATGTACCGGTATATATTCAGCCGGGACAGGCTAAAGGAACTGTTGGACTTGCTTTAGGTTACGGGCAGACCAACGCTATTCAGAAAGAAATGCAAACCGGAGTGAACGCTTATGCGCTTTACAACGGATTCAACATGATGCAAGCAGGTGTAAAAGTAGAGAAAGCCTCTGGTATGCACGAATTTGCTTGTGTTCAGTTGCACAATACTATGATGGGTCGCGATATTATTCGCGAAACCACCTTAGATGTATATAAGGACGGAGATGTACACGATTGGAATCCGATTCCAGAAGTGTCTAAGGATCACCAGGAAATTCCTGTGACCTCTCCAGACGCCGATCTTTGGGATCCGTTTGACAGATCTATCGGTCACCACTTTAATATGTCTATCGACCTGAACGCTTGTACAGGTTGTGGGGCTTGTGTGATCGCTTGTCATGCAGAGAACAACGTTCCTGTAGTAGGAAAATCAGAGGTACGTCGCAGCCGCGATATGCACTGGTTGCGTATTGACCGCTACTACTCCTCTGAAGAAGACTTTGCAGCAGATGCAAAGAAGAAAGACGATATGTCTGGACTTTGGGGAGACAATGGTTCTCTAGGAGGATTCGGAGAAATGGAAGATCCGGCAGAGAATCCGCAAGTAGCCTTTATGCCAGTAATGTGTCAGCACTGTAACCACGCTCCTTGTGAGACTGTGTGTCCAGTAGCCGCTACTTCTCACGGGCGTCAGGGTCAGAACCACATGGCTTACAACCGTTGTGTGGGTACACGTTACTGTGCGAACAACTGTCCTTATAAAGTACGTCGCTTCAACTGGTTCTTGTACAACGAGAACGACGAGTTCAACTATCACATGAATAACGACCTTGGTCGTATGGTATTGAACCCAGATGTAGTAGTGCGTTCACGTGGAGTTATGGAGAAATGTTCTATGTGTATTCAAATGACACAGAAGACCATACTAGACGCTAAGCGTGACGGACGTACTGTTAAAGACGGAGAATTCCAAACCGCTTGTTCTAATGCATGTTCTGCAGGAGCAATCACCTTTGGAGATATCAACGATCACAGCAGTGAGATCTACAAGAAGAAAAAAGACAGTCGTATGTATCACCTACTAGAAGCTGTAGGTACTGAGCCTAACGTGATGTACCAAGTGAAGGTGAGAAACACTAAAGAATCGTAACTACTAAATAATTTTAGCAAAGGATATGGCATCGCATTACGAAGCACCCATTAGAAGACCTTTAGTAACAGGTAACAAAACATACAGTGACGTCACCCGTGACGTAGCTGCGCCTGTTGAAGGTACTGCCAACAAGCAATGGTGGATAGTTTTTTCCATTGCACTGGTTGCATTTTTATGGGGAATAGGATGTATCGTTTACACCGTTTCTACAGGAGTTGGAACCTGGGGTCTTAACAAGACCGTAGGTTGGGCCTGGGATATCACCAACTTTGTTTGGTGGGTAGGTATTGGTCACGCGGGAACGCTGATCTCTGCGGTACTGCTCTTATTCCGTCAAAAATGGAGAATGGCAATTAACCGATCTGCAGAGGCGATGACCATCTTCTCGGTAATTCAGGCTGGTTTGTTCCCGATCATCCACATGGGACGTCCTTGGTTGGCGTACTGGGTACTACCTATTCCGAATCAATTTGGTTCACTTTGGGTAAACTTCAACTCACCACTACTTTGGGACGTATTCGCGATCTCTACCTATTTATCAGTTTCTTTGGTATTCTGGTGGACAGGATTATTGCCTGACTTCGCGATGATCCGCGATAGAGCGATCACTCCTTTTACTAAGAGAATTTACAGCATCCTTTCATTCGGATGGTCTGGACGTGCCAAAGACTGGCAGCGTTTTGAGGAAGTATCTTTGGTACTTGCCGGTTTGGCAACGCCACTTGTACTTTCTGTACACACCATTGTATCCTTTGACTTTGCCACTTCGGTTATTCCAGGTTGGCACACCACGATCTTCCCACCGTATTTCGTTGCTGGGGCGATCTTCTCAGGATTCGCCATGGTAAACACCCTACTTATCATTATGCGTAAGGTGTCTAACTTAGAGAACTATATAACTATCCAGCACATCGAGCTTATGAACATTGTGATCATGATCACTGGTTCTATTGTGGGTGTTGCTTATATCACAGAGCTTTTCATCGCTTGGTATTCTGGAGTAGAGTACGAACAGTACGCTTTCCTTAACCGTGCTACCGGACCTTACTGGTGGGCATATTGGGCCATGATGACCTGTAACGTATTCTCTCCGCAGTTCATGTGGTTCCCTAAACTTAGAAGAAGCATCATGTTCTCTTTCTTCATCTCGATCGTGGTAAACATCGGAATGTGGTTTGAGCGTTTTGTGATCATCGTGACTTCATTGCACCGTGATTACTTGCCTTCTTCTTGGACGATGTTCTCACCAACTTTTGTTGATATTGGGATCTTTATCGGAACCATTGGATTCTTCTTCGTATTGTTCCTGCTTTATGCGAGAACCTTCCCGGTAATTGCTCAGGCAGAGGTGAAGTCGATCCTTAAATCTTCTGGAGATCGTTACAAAAATCTAAGAGCAGAGCAAGGTGACGATGCCCCGCATTACACCATGCCCAATACAGCAGTTAAGGTTGAAGCAGCTCCAGTAGCTACCCTATCCGAAGCAGATAAAGCAGCAGGCATCAATACTTTGATTAGCAAGCTTGGTAGCTTTAATCCAGACACCGACACTGCAGACGATTTGAAGAAGATCTCTGGAGTTGGTCCTAAAATGGAAGAAAAATTACATCAACTCGGTATCTACACCTTTGATCAGGTGAGCAAGATGACCGATGCAGAATACGATCTATTAGACAGCATTATTGGCGAGTTCCCGGGGCGTGCAAAGCGCGACGATTGGGCTGGTCAAGCTAATGAACTTAAAAATCAATAACGGATGGCTTCAAAAGTAATTCACGCACTTTACACAGACGACGACATTCTGTTGAATGCCGTTAAGCAGACCCGTAAGGCACACTATCACATAGAAGAGGTGTACACGCCTTTCCCGGTTCACGGACTAGAGAAAGCAATGGGCCTTGCAGATACGCGAATCGCCATCTGTTCTTTCTTGTATGGATTGGTTGGACTATCTGTTGCGATCACTATGATGAATTTCATCATGATAGAGGATTGGCCACAGAACATCGGTGGTAAACCGAGTTTCAGCTATATCGAGAACATGCCTGCCTTTGTGCCTATTATGTTTGAGATGACGGTATTCTTTGCAGCGCACCTTATGGTTATTACCTTTTATATGCGCTCTAAACTTTGGCCGTTCAAAAAAGCTGAGAATCCAGATGTACGTACCACAGACGATCACTTTTTAATGGAAGTTGATCTTGGCGGACACAGTGCAGAAGAAGTCTCTAAATTCCTAACCGGAACTGGAGCAACAGAACTTAAAATAGTAGAAAAGGAATCAGACCACTAGACCTATGAAGCGTTTATTAAACCTATCCTTAATTTTTGCAGCGGCATTGTCGTTGGTGGGTTGTTTTGACGAAAGCAAGCCAAATTACCAATACATGCCCAATATGTATGAGCCTATAGGTTACGAGACTTATGGGGAATACGAGATCTTTGAGAATGGTCAGTCGGCCTTATTGCCGGCACCAGGGTCTATTCCTCGTGGTTGGATGCCATATGATTATCCAGACACTGTAGAAGGAAAAGAATTGGCCACTGCCGAACTCAAAAATCCGCATCCAGTTACGCAAGAGAACTTGGATAAAGGCAAAGAACTATACGACATTTACTGTGCAGTATGTCACGGAAGCAAGGGTGACGGACAAGGTATCCTTATGAAGAACGAAGTATTCTTAGGGATTCCGTCTTATGCTGATCCAGGACGTAATATCACCGAAGGAAGTATCTATCACGTACAGATGTACGGATTGAACTCTATGGGATCTTATGCCTCTCAGACCAACGAATTAGAGCGTTGGCAGATCACCATGCACGTACAAAACCTTATGGCTGCGCTTAAAGGAACAGAACCTTTAACTGTAGTGGAGCCTGAAGCTGCTGCTGTTGATGCCGTGGAAATGATGAGTGATGACGCTCACGGCGACGACTCACACAACGATACAGACGAAGCACATTAATAATAGACAAAAGAGATTATTACGATATGTATACGCTACCTAACAAATTAAAACTTTTCGCTATTATTTTTATGGTGGTTGGCGCCTTGGGTATGATAGGAGGATTCCTAGCGGTACCTGCGGATGTAGAAGAGGTAAAAACCATGATGGCCAGTCACGATGACGGTCATGGCGGAGGTCACGGCGATGCTACTGCAGCACATGGCGATGGTCATGGTGAGGCTGGAGCGCAAGCAGGAGAAGACGCTCACGGAGGAGATGCTCATTACGAGCATGTACTAGGGCAGTTGCAAAACCGTCCATGGGCAGCTGTCTATGTTGCATGTTTCTTCTTTATGATGATCGCTCTTGGAGCTTTGGCATTCTACGCTATTCAATACGCCGCACAAGCTGGTTGGTCTCCAGTACTCTTTAGAGTGATGGAGGGAATCACCGCTTACTTGCCTGTAGGAACTGTGATCCTATTTGTATTGTTGCTTTTGTCAACGCTACATTTTAATCACTTATTCCACTGGATGGATGCCGATTTGGTAAATCCAGACAGCGATAAATTTGACAAGATCATTGCTGGTAAATCCGGTTTCTTGAATACGCCTTTCTTCTTGATCCGCGCAGGTATCTTTATCTTAGGATGGAACCTATACCGCGCCATCTCTAGAAAGTATTCTTTGAAATTGGACGAGACCAACGATCCTGCATACTTTAAGAAATTATTCAAGTTCTCTGCCGGTTTCCTAGTTTTCTTCATCGTTACAGAATCGATGATGTCTTGGGACTGGATCATGAGCTTTGATCCACACTGGTTCTCTACCTTATTTGGTTGGTATGTGTTTGCCGGAATGATGGTTTGTGCCATCACGGTGATCGCTATGGTGACCATGGTATTGAAATCTCAGGGGTATCTGGAATTTGTGAATGACAGCCACATCCACGATTTGGCCAAGTTCATGTTCGGATTCAGTATTTTCTGGACCTACCTTTGGTTCTCTCAGTTCATGCTGATTTGGTACTCTAACATTCCAGAAGAGGTTACCTATTTCGTAACCCGTATTGAAGACTTTAACCTCCTGTTCTTTGGAATGGTAGCGATGAACTTTGTGTTCCCATTGCTTATCCTTATGAACAGTGATTACAAGCGAGTGAATCTGTTTGTTATCATGGCAGGTATTATTATTCTGGCAGGTCACTATATAGATGTATTTGTAATGGTTATGCCATCTGCAGTAGGTACGTCTTGGTACATTGGAATGCCAGAGATAGGAGCGCTTATGTTCTTCTTCGGATTGTTTGTCTTTGTCGTGTTCACAGCACTCACCAAAGCGCCGTTATTGGCTAAGGCAAACCCACTCTTGAAAGAAAGTAAACAGTTCCATTATTAATAAGTTATAATATTAAAGAAGAGTTATCACGATGACCGCATTTTTATACTTAGTAGTAATCATCCTTTTCGCTGTCAGTATTTGGCAGATGAGCAAGATCCTATCCATGTCTAAAGCAGGAGAGGACAGTAGCACTTCTCAGATCGCCAATGACAAGGACAACAAGATCAACGGAAAACTCATGTTGGGCTTTGTTATCTTTATTTATGTACTGGCATTCGTTTCTTTCTACAAATGGTCAGATGTCTTACTTCCGGATTCGGCCTCTGAGCACGGAGTAGATATTGATCAATTATGGTTGATCTCTATGATCATCATCTTTATTGTAGGGATAATCACCCAGTGGTTATTGCACTACTTTGCCTTTAAGTACAGTGGCAAGAAAGGACAACGCGCTACTTTTTATGCAGACAATGATCGTCTGGAATTTATTTGGACCATCATTCCAGTTATCGTATTGGCGGGACTGATTATCTACGGATTGTTTACTTGGTCAGACATTATGAATGTCGACACCGAGGACGACCCATTGGTTATCGAGCTTTACGCTTACCAGTTTGACTGGCGTGCCCGTTACGCTGGCGATGACAACATCTTAGGAGACGCTAACGTTCGCCTTATCGAAGGTGTTAACCAATTAGGTCTTGACGCTTCTGATCCAGATGCACAAGATGATATTATCGTTAATGAATTACACCTGCCAGCAGGCAGAAAGATCCTCTTTAAAATGCGTTCTCAGGACGTGTTACACTCGGCCTATATGCCGCATTTTAGAGCTCAAATGAACTGTGTACCTGGAATGGTAACTCAGTTTTCGTTTACTCCTACCAAGACCACCGAGGAGATGCGTTTAGACGATGAAATCATTGCGAAGGTTGAGCATATCAACGCTATTCGCAATGAAAAGAACGTAGCTCGCGCAGCCGAAGGCTTAGAGCCTTTAGAGTTGTATGAGTTTGATTATTTATTGCTATGTAACAAGATCTGTGGTAACACGCATTACAACATGCAAATGAAGATTGTTGTGGAGACGGAAGAAGAATTCAACGAATGGCTTTCGAAACAGGACAATTTCGCCACAACTATGAAAAATTAAAAAAAGAATTTTTACAGGTATGTCAGCACAAGGATACGCACACCCGGTCGAACATGATGATCACGGACATCATCACAAAGAAACCTTTATAACCAAGTACATCTTTAGCCAAGATCACAAGATGATCTCCAAGCAGTATTTGATCACAGGGCTGTTTATGGGAATCATTGGTATTGCTATGTCATTGATCTTCCGTTTGCAGTTGGCTTGGCCAGATAAGCAATTCACCATTTATGAAGTGCTTCTCGGCAAGTGGGGAGAGGACGGAATTATGGACCCTTCTGTATACTTGGCATTAGTTACGATTCACGGTACTATTATGGTATTCTTCGTACTAACGGCAGGTTTAAGTGGTACCTTTTCCAACCTTTTGATTCCATTGCAGATCGGAGCCCGTGATATGGCGTCCGGTTTCTTGAACATGGTTTCGTATTGGTTGTTCTTCCTATCGAGTATCATTATGGTAATGTCTCTCTTTGTTGAAGCAGGACCTGCTTCTGCCGGATGGACAGTTTACCCACCACTTTCGGCATTGCCTCAGGCCATTCCAGGTTCTGGAGCAGGTATGACCTTGTGGTTGGTGTCGATGACCATTTTCATCGCTTCCTCACTTCTAGGATCTTTGAACTATATCGTAACGGTTATCAACTTGAGAACAAAAGGTATGTCTATGACACGCCTTCCACTAACCATTTGGGCGTTCTTTGTAACGGCTATCATTGGTGTGATCTCGTTCCCAGTACTATTGTCTGCCGGTCTTATGATGGTTATGGACAGAAGCTTCGGAACTTCGTTCTTCTTGTCTGATATCTACATTGCTGGAGAGGTATTGCACAACCAAGGAGGTTCGCCGGTACTTTTCGAGCACTTGTTCTGGTTCCTAGGACACCCAGAAGTATATATTGTACTGCTACCGGCACTAGGTATTACTTCTGAGGTTATCGCGACCAACGCCCGTAAACCGATCTTCGGATACCGCGCTATGGTTGCCTCTATTTTGGCTATCGCATTCTTATCAACGATCGTATGGGGTCACCACATGTTTATCTCCGGAATGAATCCATTCTTGGGATCTGTATTTACCTTTACGACCTTGCTTATCGCGATTCCATCTGCAGTAAAAGCATTTAACTATATCACAACCCTCTGGAAGGGTAATCTGCAGCTCAACCCAGCCATGCTGTTCTCCATCGGATTGGTATCTACCTTTATCACTGGTGGTCTAACTGGTATCATCTTGGGTGACTCTGCACTAGATATCAACGTACACGATACCTACTTTGTGGTAGCGCACTTCCACTTGGTAATGGGTATCTCTGCCCTTTACGGACTCTTTGCTGGTGTATATCACTGGTTCCCTAAGATGTTCCAAGGACGTATGATGAATAAGAACCTCGGTTATGTTCACTTCTGGATCACCGCTATCGGTGCCTACGGGGTGTTCTTCCCAATGCACTTCATTGGAATGGCAGGATTACCGAGACGTTACTACACCAACTCAGCCTTCCCATACTTTGATGATTTGGCAGATGTGAACGTAGTGATCTCTATCTTCGCCTTCATCACTGGTGCGGCGCAGTTGGTATTCTTATACAACTTTATCCACTCTATGTTCTACGGTAAGAAAGGACCTAAAAACCCATGGAATTCCAATACTTTGGAATGGACCGCAGAAGTAAAGCACATTCACGGAAATTGGGACGGACCAATTCCAGAAGTACACCGTTGGGCTTACGATTACAGTAAACTGAACAAAGACGAATCAGATTATGTGATCCCGGGACAAGACTTCGTACCGCAGCACATTCCGTTGCAAGACAACGAAGAAGAAATGAATCACTAGGCAGTAATAGCTTAGATATCTTAAAACCCTTCCCATTTTGGAAGGGTTTTTTGTTCTATATTGCTGCGCAACTAACTATCGCCTTCCTTATGGAAACTCCCAAAAAAGGTTTGGGGTATTACCTCGGTCTGCTGACTACTGCTGTAAAGGGCAGTCAACAAGATTTTACTACAGGCAGCATTCGTCGAGCTATCTTTATGCTCTCTGTACCCATGGTGCTTGAAATGATGATGGAATCGGTCTTCTTTTTAGTCGATGCCTATTTTGTTTCAAGTTTGGGGGCTAATGCCATTGCCACTGTTGGTCTTACCGAATCCGTGCTTACGTTGGTCTATGCTGTCGCCATAGGCCTCAGTATGGGAGTTACTGCCATAGTCGCGCGGCGTATAGGGGAGAAGGACACCGAAGGCGCCCGCAGAACCGCGGTACAAGCTATTATGCTCGGAATATTGGTGGCGAGTCTTATCAGTGTAATTGGTATTATGTTTCCTAAGGATATTTTAAGGCTGATGGGCGGACAGCCAGATCTTATAGAAGAAGGCTTCCGATTTACGCAAATACTTTTAGGAGGAAACGTTACCATCATGCTGCTTTTCTTGATCAATGCGATTTTTCGAGGCGCAGGAGATGCTGCCGTAGCCATGCGCGTACTGATCTTGTCCAACCTTTTGAATATTGTATTAGATCCTTTACTCATTTTTGGATGGGGCCCAATACCAGGCTTTGGAGTGCAAGGGGCAGCAATAGCAACTACTATAGGAAGGGGTAGTGCAGTGATCTTTCAACTTTTGATTCTTTTCTACGGATGGAGCCGCATTAAAGTTGGAATCAAAGACATAGTTGTGCGCGCCTCAGAGATGATCAATTTGGTCAAAGTATCTTTGGGAGGTATTGGACAGTTTATCATAGGAACCTCGAGCTGGGTGTTCTTAATGCGGATCATGGCCGAGTTTGGCTCCGAAGTACTCGCTGGTTACACCATCGCAATTCGAGTCCTCATGTTTACCCTAATGCCATCTTGGGGTATGAGTAATGCTGCAGCTACTTTGGTGGGTCAAAATCTGGGAGCCGGTAATCCTGAAAGGGCTGCCATCTCAGTATGGAAGACCGGAAAGTACAATGCTTATTTTATGGTGCTGGTATCTGTATTCTACTTGCTTTTTGCTGAGGGAATACTCAAGATCTTTAGTGACGATCCGGAAGTGATCGGTAGTGGCGCATTAAGTCTACGGGTTATTGCTGCCGGATATGTTTTCTATGCCTACGGAATGGTTATCATCCAAGCTTTTAACGGTGCGGGAGACACTAAAACACCTACAGTGATCAATTTCTTTTGCTTTTGGCTATTCCAGCTGCCCTTTGCTTATTTGGCAGCCGTGAGTTTCGATATGGGGCCTTTGGGAGTGCTCTTGGCCATAACCTTGGCAGAAGTACTCATAGCGGCTATAGGCATTGCACTATTCCGTAAAGGAAAATGGAAATCCGTTAAAGTTTAGAGATACAGCCAGTAGGTCAACTTCAAGTTGATGGTTCTAAAGCGAGGCGCAAATACATCGTCTGTAAAGTAGTTGTCGTTATACACCAAGAACAGATCCGAGAGCGGAGCGAATCGCCATTGTAATCTAGAGTTGATCCCTAAATTCCCCTGATTGGAATTGTATTGAATAAAGGTGGCCCAAAACAGTGACTTATTAAAGGTCACATCTATACGAGGTCCAATAAGCCAGAGTTCGTTATCGGAATAAGGTTCCGGCAGGTTGATCTTGTCGTAACGACCTTCTGCAGAAAGGGTCAAGTAGGGTTGCAAGCGCAGGTTCAGATCTAAGCGCTGGGTATAGATAGAGCCGTTAAAGAATCCCCCGAAAGTACTTCTCACATTGAAAAAGAAGGCCTTTCTGTTGTCTGATCTGTATTCCAGATCAAAGGAGGTGTATTCGTATTCAGAATTTGCAGGTAAGGGCACTCCATCGGCTAGCGAAGGGTCAAATTCGTTGAAAAGATAAACGTATTGATTCCGCATTGTAGCCTGAATGTTAGCCGTGTTCTTTAGTTCAGCTTCCCAGCGGGAGATCATGAAATAATCCGCCAGTTGAAAATCTAAATTTGGCCTCCAAATCACTATCGGAGTAAAACTGAAGATGTGCCGGTTTATAAAACCTTTCTTAGGGAACCACAAATGCTCTATCTGCGGATCTAGTTTAAAGATATCCTTACGGCGCACAAAGCCTAGGTCAGAATTAAAATCCTCGCCTACAAAAACACCACTGGCTCTAACGCGCCATCTACGACTGTTATACTGCAAGCGCGCGCCTGCAGAAAAATCATCGTCTCCGGTATTGCGCTTAAAGGATTTATGCGCAAAGAATTTTCCGTTCCAACTGTTGTCGGCATTGGCCAGATTATAGTCCAAACCAACAACGCGATTGTATTCTTCTTCAGGTTCTAAAAAGGGTTCGTCACCAGTTGCCTGACGGTTTATAAACAGGGCACTAATGTTAGAGCGGCTGAATACCCTGTGCTGTAAAGCCACCACCATATTGTTGTTCCCAGAGATCTCGTTGGCCTCATCGGCTGTGGTCTGCATGTTTAAAAACCCAATTCTAAAGTCGTTATTTACCTTTCCACTAAGTCGCGCTCCGGCTATAATGTCGTTCTGAATAGTATTGCCGTCTGCATCACTTGCAATTCCAATACGTCTTGAAAAGAAAGGGTTGGCGTCTCTAGAATTTCCGAAATCGGCAAAAAGGTCGTTGTTCTCAATAAAGAATTGCCTGCGTTCGGGTAAGTTCACCTCAAAACGCGAGAGGTTGGTCACTTGTTGATCTACCTCCACTTGAGAAAAATCTGGGTTTATGGTCACATCGAGATTCAGACTGTTCCAGAGCGTAAAACGCGCATCGCCTCCAAATTTGAATTCGCTAAAAGGGTCGTTAATATCGTAATCTTTACCTACTAAACCATTTACATATGGAATAATAGAAATCGGACTCTTAGAATTACCCAAAGGCTTTTCAAAGACCATGTCACCCATATAGGCCAGATTGAAAATGAATTGATTCTGAGGAATTCTGATCCAAGTGGTGCGTTCGTTGTCTTGAGTATCGAACATATAGGAGTTAAACCTCCACTTAGTTTCTCCTTCGTTGTATTTAAAAGCAGAAAGAGGAATAGCCCATTCGCAAATGTAATAGCCGTCGTATTGTTTGGTCTCGCCCACCCATTTAGTATCCCAACTGGTAGTGAATCCTCTTAGCTCTGTACCTCCGCCAGAAACCAAAGCCTCTCGTAATACTCCTGCAGGGTTACTTCCAAATAAGAAGGCGTTCACGCCATCGTTAAAGGTGTCGAACATTAGCGTAACATTGTCGCTACCTCCAGCTCTAAAGTCGCGGCGCAAAGAAGGAACGATATAATCGTCACCAATGGCTTCCACCTTGATACCCACATAAAGTTTGCGATCGTCAAACATGAATCTGATCTCTGTCTGATTGCGGGCCTGTAAACTGTCGGTTGGGAAATATTGCCAGAAGTTGGTGGCAGGTTCTGCTGTTTGCCAGGCAGGCTCATCCAGTATGGCGTCTACTGTGATCTCTTCGGAGATGTATTTGACCGTGACGCTCTTGGTTTGCCCCAGGCTGTAAAATACGGTCAAAAGCGCGACGTAAGTGGTAATAAGATTACTTCGCATGTCAATGGTTGGTTGCTGAGCGAAATTACCAAAAACTATGGGCGGGAACCTACATATTAACGTTCCTTTGTGATTTCAAATAATAGACCAAGCACCGTACATTCGACACCCCAAGTTTGTATATTTGTTATATGAACGAGCACTTGGACCCAACAGGGGATCATTTCACTCCCGAAGAGCAAGACGTAGAACGCAAGTTAAGGCCGCTGGCCTTTGACGATTTTACGGGCCAATCTCAGGTTTTGGATAATCTAAAGATCTTTGTTGAGGCTGCTAACTTAAGGGACGAAGCCTTAGATCACACCTTGTTTCACGGTCCTCCTGGTTTGGGGAAAACCACCTTGGCCCATATACTCGCCAATGAACTTGACGTAAGTATTACCGTTACTTCTGGCCCCGTATTGGATAAGCCAGGTGACCTTGCCGGACTGCTTACCAATCTGGATGAGCGCGATGTGCTTTTTATTGACGAGATACACCGACTGAGTCCTATAGTAGAGGAATATCTTTACTCGGCTATGGAGGATTACAAGATCGATATCATGATAGAGACCGGTCCCAATGCTCGAACAGTTCAGATCAATCTCAATCCCTTCACCTTGGTAGGAGCCACAACGCGCTCCGGACTATTAACGGCACCAATGCGGGCTCGTTTTGGGATTTCCTCCCGATTAGAATACTACAAGACCGAGCTGCTAACAACTATTATTGAGAGAAGTGCCGGAATTCTAAAAGTGCCTATTACCATGGAAGCTGCTATTGAAATAGCCGGCCGCAGTAGAGGTACGCCGCGTATTGCTAATGCTCTTTTAAGACGGGTTCGCGATTTTGCACAGATTAAGGGAAATGGCACCATAGATATTGCCATTGCTAAATATGCCCTTGAGGCGTTAAATGTTGATGCCCACGGCCTGGATGAAATGGACAACAAGATCTTGGCGACCATTATTGACAAATTTAAAGGTGGTCCGGTAGGAATCACCACGCTAGCAACCGCGGTCTCTGAGTCAGGGGAGACCATAGAAGAAGTATACGAACCCTTTTTGATCCAGCAAGGCTTTATTGTTAGAACTCCGCGCGGGCGAGAAGTTACCGAGGCGGCTTACAAGCATTTAGGGCGTGTTCCAGGTGCAACTCAAGGCGGACTGTTCGAATGACCAAAGTGCTCAATACAGACTTTCCGCGAGTCGGTTTCTTAAGATTCTTAAGGCACGCATCTAACATTGTCAAAAATCCATTACCCTTTCACCACGCGAATTTCGAGCGCCTTGGAGACACCTTTGAACTTCGCATAGGACCAGCGGCAAGCGTTATCTTTTCGAAGAATGCCGAATATTTGCGCTATACCCTTCAGAAGAATCAACGTAATTACACGAAGAGCAAGATCCAAACCAGGGATCTGGCCAAATATGTAGGGCGTGGCTTGTTAACTGCCGAGGGGGATCATTGGCAGCGACAGCGCAAGCTCATACAGCCTGCTTTTCACAAAAAGCAATTGCAATTGTTGTTAGATACCATGCAAAAGGTCATTGCTGTGGAACTGCAGAAGATCAAGTTAGACGAGGCGGCAAACATACACGAGGTATTCAACGATTTGGCTTTCCAAACGGTCATTAAAACACTTTTTGGCGGGGGTGTTACTGCGGAGCAGATTGCGCAATTGCAACGCACCACAGAAGAGGCCCAACAGATGATGGTCAAGGAGCTGCGGCAACCCTTCTTGGTCTGGTGGTTTAAAAGCAGTGGCAAGATTAAAAGACACTTGGATGCTGTGGGTGAAGCCAGAATAGTCCTAAAGGAATTGGTGAATCAGCGGCGCGCCAGTGGCAAGCGCTATGACGACTTACTGGACATGCTCTTAGATGCGCGCTATGAAGACGGTTCCGAAATAGAAGAACAGCAACTCATTGACGAGATCTTGATTCTATTTGTTGCTGGTCATGAAACCACATCTAACGCTTTGACCTTTACCTGTGAGCTTTTGGCACGTCATCCGCAGGTGTTACAAAAGGTTCAAGAAGAGGCGCTTGCATTGACTCGTTCTGGCGTAGATATTATGACCATGCTTAAAGAGGCCGTTTACATTCAGCAGGTCTTGCAAGAGTCTATGCGTTTGTATCCGCCGGCCTATTTTATCGATCGGGTGAATTATAAAGAAGATCACTTAGGCGATTATCGCTTGCCAGAAGATTCAACTTTACTCTTTTCGGTTTATGAGATCCACAGGTCAGAAACCTACTGGGAGCGACCCTTGGAGTTCGATCCGGACCGATTCGATCCGCAGCAACCCAGACAACACAGCGACTATTATTTCCCCTTTGGCGCAGGGCCACGCATGTGCATAGGGAACAACTTTGCCATGTACGAGATGATCTTGGTTATGATACAGCTCTTTAGCGTCTTAAGTTTAGAAGAGAAAACTACTCCCATACAGATCAGACCTTTAATCACTTTGAAGCCAATGGATTCCAATTTAACTTTCGGCGTTTTAAAGAGTTAATCATATTAAAATATTGTCAACAATCGTTACTGGTCTACACTTATTAGCACTCTAACGTAATAAAAAAGCATTTAAAAATAATAACCATAAATACTTAAAGTTCAAGGCATTAAATGGTTATCTTTCCTAAAAATAAAATCATGACAAAACTTAAACAATTATTTTTTTTGGGCTTTTTTACATTATCACTAGGGGCATGTAGTTCTGATGATACTTACCAAAATGTAGATGATGATCTTAACTCAGTTTTAACTGAGAAAATTAATGAGTTATACGGAAGTGTGAGTCCATTAATTCTTCCAGAGGATGTTGATTTAGTTAGTATTCCGAGCGATCCAAATAATCCGCTAACAGTATCCAAGATAATCTTGGGTAGATTATTATTTCATGAAACAGGAATAGGCACAGATCCAATGCAACCGCAAGGAATGAAAACCTATTCGTGTGCTAGCTGTCATCATGTTGATGCTGGATTTCAGAGTGGTCTAAGACAAGGTATAGGTGATGGTGGTGTAGGTTTTGGTTTCGCGGGGGAAGGTCGAGTGCCGAGCGCACTATACCTACCTGCAGAGTTAGATGTTCAGCCTATTCGTACGCCGAGTGCTTTGAATTCAGCTTTTCAGAAAGTGATGCTTTGGAATGGTCAGTTTGGAGCAAAAGGTCCTAATGAGGGAACAGAAGCTCAGTGGACAGTAGATACACCTAAAGAAGTAAATAATTTAGGTTTTGAAGGTCTTGAAACACAGGCAATAGCTGGATTAGGTGTGCATCGTTTGGTCATAAATGCTGATGAAATTATTGGTTCTCCTTATCAAATTCTATTCGACGACGCCTTTTCTGATGTGCCATTGAGTGATAGGTATACAAAAATTAATGCGGGTCTCGCAATAGCAGCTTATGAAAGAACACTTCTTTCCACAGAAGCACCTTTTCAGCGTTGGTTAAAAGGTGACGATTCGGCAATGACAGAAAACCAAAAAGAAGGGGCACTCTTATTTTTTGGAAAAGCGCAGTGTTTCCAATGTCATTCAGGTCCTGCGCTGAATGATATGAAATTTCATGCATTAGGAATGAATGACTTACAAGGACCTGAAATAGTAACGGAGGTTGATGATGCGACTAAAAAGGGAAGAGGCGGATTTACAGCTAACCCCGATGATAATTACAAATTTAAAACCCCTCAGTTATATAACCTGAAAGATGTAACATTTTATGGGCATGGAGGAACATTTGAATCCGTTAAATCGATCATTGAATACAAGAATAATGCGATCTCTGAAAATAATGAGGTTCCTGATGAACAATTATCAGATAAATTTATCCCTTTGAACTTAACAGATAGCGATATCAATTTACTTACTCTATTCCTTGAAGAAGCGCTATACGATAGTGGATTGAGGCGATTTATTCCTGATTCATTACCAACTGGAAACTGCTTCCCGAATGCTGATACTCAATCTTCAAGCGATTTAGGTTGTGATTAATTTTAAAACATTAGTAGTATAATTTTAATTATAGTTTGAATCTAGCTACTAGTTATACGCAAAAAATTAAGAAAGTTGCCCAGCGCTTGGGGTTTTTAAGTTGTGGTATAAGCAAGGCCGAGTTTTTAGCAGAAGAGGCCCCGCGATTGGAGCAATGGCTCAAAGCTGGCCTGCACGGGCAAATGGCCTATATGGAAAACCATTTCGATAAGCGATTGGATCCCACGCTCTTGGTGCCAGGCGCTAAAAGTGTCGTCTCCTTGCTGTATAACTACTATCCGCAGCAAAAACAAGACAAGGACAGTTTCAAGATCTCCAAATACGCTTATGGAGAAGATTATCATTATGTGGTCAAAGACAAGCTCAAGGAATTGATGCATGTTCTTAGCGAAGAGATCGGGGAGATAGGTGGGCGAGTCTTTGTAGATTCGGCTCCGGTTTTAGACAAGGTTTGGGCCGCAAAAAGTGGCCTGGGCTGGATAGGAAAACACAGTAATCTGCTCAGCAAGAAAACAGGAAGTTTCTTTTTTGTGGCCGAGCTTATCATAGATCTAGAATTGGAATATGACCACCCGGTGACCGATCACTGCGGCACTTGCACGGCCTGTATCGATGCTTGCCCTACGCAAGCGATTATTAAGCCCTACGTGGTAGACGGTAGCAAGTGTATCTCTTATGCTACCATTGAGTTAAAGGAAGCTATCCCGACGAGCTTTTCCGGGCAGATGGACGATTGGATGTTTGGCTGTGACGTTTGTCAAGATGTTTGCCCTTGGAATAGATTTAGTAAACCGCATTCGGAATCTAGGTTTAATCCAAAACCCGAATTACTACAGTTAGATAAAAATGCTTGGCGAGAACTCACCGAGGAGGTTTTTGGAGAGCTCTTTAAAAAGAGTGCCGTGAAACGGACTAAATACACTGGTCTTATGCGAAACATTGTATTTTTAGATCGCGACACGCCATCGCAATAAACTAAAAATACCACAGAAGTGGTCATTTTTGCCCACAGGAATGGTAAATTTGTGGCTTGAATAGCATCAAAAAATTCCAGGGATGAGTAAACCCACCAAGAGAAAAGAAGCACTTGATTATCACGCCAAACCACGGCCGGGTAAAATAGAGGTAGTTCCTACCAAAAAATACAGCACCCAGCGCGATCTGTCATTGGCCTATTCACCGGGGGTTGCAGAACCATGCCTGGAAATAGAGAAAGACAAGGCTAACAATTACAAGTATACCAACAAAGGTAACTTGGTTGCCGTAATCTCTAACGGAACTGCAGTATTAGGACTGGGTAATATTGGGCCTGAGGCGTCCAAGCCAGTTATGGAAGGGAAGGGCTTGCTCTTTAAGATCTTCGCTGGAATTGATGTATTTGATATTGAGATCGATACCGAGAATATAGACGAGTTTATCGATACGGTAAAACGGATAGCTCCTACCTTTGGTGGGATCAACTTAGAAGATATCAAGGCTCCAGAGGCTTTTGAGATAGAGACCCGCTTAAAGCAGGAGCTCGATATTCCGATCATGCATGACGATCAGCACGGTACGGCGATCATTTCTACGGCAGCCTTACTAAACGCCTTAGAGATCGCAGAAAAAAATATTAGCGATGTGCGTATAGTTATCTCTGGTGCTGGTGCGGCAGCTGTAAGTTGTACGCGCATGTATATTGCATGTGGCGTTAAGCCAGAGCATATAGTGATGCTTGATTCTAAAGGAGTAATTCGCAAGGATCGAGACGGACTTTCTAAAGAGAAAGCAGAGTTTGCTACAGATCGAAAGATAGATACTTTGGAAGAGGCATTGCAAGATGCAGATGTATTTGTTGGCTTGTCCATTGGAAATATTGTAAGCCCAAAAATGCTTAAAAGCATGGCGGCCAAACCTATTGTTTTTGCCTTGGCAAATCCAGATCCGGAGATAGCCTATGATCTGGCCTGCAAGACTCGAGACGACATTATCATGGCCACAGGGCGTAGTGATCATCCGAACCAGGTGAACAATGTACTAGGTTTTCCTTTTATTTTCCGCGGAGCGCTCGATGTCCGAGCCACCAAGATCAATGAAGAAATGAAAATGGCCGCAGCTTTGGCTTTGGCCGAATTGACCAAACAGCCGGTTCCTGAGCAGGTGAATATTGCCTACGGAGAGACCCGCTTGAATTTTGGTAAAGATTATATCATCCCTAAGCCTTTTGATCCAAGACTTATTGAAGCGATTCCGCCGGCAGTTGCAAAAGCGGCTATGGAAAGTGGTGTTGCTACTGCGCCAATTAAAGACTGGCAGGCTTATGAGGACGAATTGCTCGCTCGCATGGGTAACGATAATAAGATCGTGCGCTTGCTTATTAACCGAGCCAGAACCAATCCGAAGAAAATTGTATTTGCAGAAGCAGACCATTTAGATGTATTGAAAGCAGCCCAGATCGTATACGAAGAAGGTATTGCAACTCCGGTTCTGTTAGGACGCAAAGAGACCATCAAGGAGTTGATGGAAGAGATCGATTTTGAAGGAGAACTTGATATTATTGATCCAAAGGACGACGAAACCTTACCACTTTTAAAGTCCTATGCCAAGACCTTTTGGGAGAAGCGTCGCAGAAGTGGTATTACCCTTTACGATGCAGAAAAACTGATGCGCGAGCGCAACTATTTTGCCTGTATGATGGTGAACGAAGGTGATGCAGAAGGCTTGATATCTGGCTATTCCAGAGCCTATGCTTCCGTGGTGCGACCGGTCATAGAGACCATTGGGCGGTTTGATGGTGTGGATAAGGTGGCCACTACCAACCTCATGCTCACCAAACGCGGGCCACTCTTTATTTCTGACACGGCGATCAATATAGATCCTACAGCAGAAGACTTGGCAAAAATAGCTCATATGACTGCTTATACCATGAAGCTCTTTGGGGTGAGCCCAACCATGGCTATGGTGTCTTACAACAACTTTGGTTCATCTAAACATCCTGCGTCGGAGAAAGTGCGTAAGGCAGTGGAGATTTTGCATCGCGATGTGCCACAACTCTGTGTGGATGGTGGATTACAAGCGGACTTTGCGCTCAATCCGGAAATGCGTGGAAGCAAGTATCCCTTTTCTAAGTTGGGTAAAAAGAAGGTCAATGCACTGATCTTCCCAAATCTGGACGCGGCCAACAGCAACTACAAATTGCTCAAGGAGTTTGACGATGCCGATTCTATTGGACCTATTATGCTGGGTCTTAAAAAACCGGCGCACATCTTACAATTGGGAGCTACCGTAGAAGAAATTGTCAATATGGTAGCTGTTGTGGTGATCGATGCGCAGCAAAAGGAAAAGCGCGCCAAAGAGCAAGCAAAAAAGCAGGGCTAAACCCCTAGCTTTTTAACGCTGTATCTAACTAGTCAATGTGAATAATTATGCTATATTTGGGTTTTTATCAGAGTTAGCGAATGATAACCCACTTAAAGGGAAGACTAGTTGAAAAATCGCCTACGTCTGTTGTAGTGGAATGCAACGGAGTAGGTTATGAGGCTCACATCTCATTACACACGTTTTCTTTACTCCCTGAATCGGAAAATGTAAAATTGTTTACCCACTTATTAGTGCGGGAGGATTCGCATACGCTCTACGGATTTTTCGAACCTTCGGAACGCGAAATTTTCAAGTTATTGATCTCAGTTTCGGGCGTAGGAGCCAGCACGGCCAGAACCATGTTGTCCTCACTGCCTCCAAAACAAGTTCAGCAGGCCATTGCCGCGGGCGACGTTGCAGTCATCCAAGGCGTTAAAGGAATTGGTGCAAAAACGGCGCAGCGCGTCATTCTGGATTTGAAGGACAAGATCTTGAAAGTGTTTGCAATGGAAGATGTTTCGGACTTTTCGAGCAATACGAATAGAGATGAAGCGTTATCTGCTTTAGAGACTCTTGGTTTCAGTCGAAAACAGACCGACAAGGTGCTGAATAAGATTGTCCAAGAGGATCCGAACGCGAGCGTTGAATCCATCATCAAACTAGCTTTAAAAAACTTATAACAATTGAACAGGGAACATTACCGCAAGGCAAGGCTGCTTAAGGGCCTGATATTCCTTTTTAGCATACTAACTACCGCAACAACACTAGCCCAGGATCCAGCGGAAACCGTAACGGACTCTACTAAGACTGGCTTTGTCATGGGTCGTATGGAACTTCCAACCAACAGTGTGGAAGATTCTTATACCTACGATCCGATCACAGACCGCTACATCTACACCCAGAAAGTAGGTTCCTTTGATATCACTTATCCAACCATACTTACTCCAGACGAATACCACGATCTGGTCCTGCAGGAATCCATGCGGGAATACTTTAAAACCAAGATCGACGCTGCCGATGGTAAAAAAGACGGCTCAGAAGAAGATCAGAAAAATTTATTGCCCAACTTTTACGTAAACTCGAATTTCTTCGAGACCGTATTTGGAGGTAACACCATAGAGGTGATCCCACAAGGATCTATTGAAATGGATTTAGGGCTCTTGTTCACCAAACAAGATAACCCCGCTTTTTCACCGAGAAACAGAAGGAACCTAACCTTTGATTTTGACCAACGCATCTCTTTGAGTTTGTTAGGGAAGGTCGGGAAGCGTTTGCAAGTAACGGCGAACTACGATACAGAATCGACCTTCGATTTCCAGAATCAGATCAAATTAGAATACACACCTACAGAAGACGATATTGTTCGCAAGATCGAAGTAGGTAACGTGGCTTTACCCCTAAATACAAGTCTTATCACAGGAGCACAATCGCTTTTTGGGGTTAAGACCGAATTGCAATTTGGGAAGACGCGAATAACTGGAGTTTTCTCTGAGCAGCAATCGGAAACGCGCACTGTTGTGGCAGAAGGTGGCGCTACAGTAACAGATTTTGAGATCTTCGCCTTGGATTATGACGAGGACCGTCACTTTTTCCTTTCGCAATACTTTAGAGATCGCTACGATGCTAACTTAGAGCAGTATCCATTTGTTAGCACACAGATCCAAATTACCAGGGCAGAGATTTGGGTGACCAATAGAACACAGAACACAGAAAATGTTAGAAACATTGTTGCCTTGCAGGATCTTGGTGAATCTGATCCAGACAAGATTGGTTTACTAACGGTGCCACCGGGCTTTATCAATGCTGCTCCGTCTGCCTTGCCGGACAACTCCAACAACGACTTTAACCCCTTTGGAATTAACGGGCCGGCAGAAAGTATCTTGAACGATGCAATTCGCGATGTGGCTTCGGTAGAAGCAGGATTTGGCGGATTGCCTGTTCGCGAAGGAATCGATTATGCTAAGCAAGAGAATGCGCGTAAACTACAGCCCAACGAATATACCTTACACCCAAAACTCGGTTACGTTTCCTTGAGCCAACGCTTGAGTAATGATGAGGTTTTGGCAGTAGCATTCCAGTATACCATTAATGGTCGCGTGTATCAGGTTGGAGAATTCTCTAACGATGGGGTGAACTCTACAGGTTCTAACCCAGATGACGATATGGATGGTATTCCGAACATTGCAGACGTGGATATCAATGGCGATGGAGTCAACGACAACGGAACCGATAGCGATGGCGATGGAATCAACGATAGCAGTGACGTAGACCAAACGGGAGGAAACGACGTAAATGTAGACGGAATTGACGATAATGTGGTCTTTGCAGAAGGCTCTCCGCAGAATCTCGTCCTAAAATTGCTAAAGAGTAACATCATCAATGTAGAGACCCCAACTTGGGATCTGATGATGAAGAACATCTATAATCTGGGTGCTTTCCAGTTGGAGCGGGACGATTTTAGAATGAACATTTTGTACACGGACCCTTCTCCTTTGAACTATATTACTCCAGCACCAGGAGCAGAAGATATTTTTCCAGCAGATATAAACCAAACCACACTTTTACGTGTTTTCGACCTGGATCAGTTGAACTACAACAACGACCCGGTTGCAGAAGGAGACGGTTTCTTTGATTTTGTTCCAGGGCTAACCGTAGATCAGCAAAACGGACGCATCATCTTTACCAAGGTGGAACCATTTGGTGAATACCTCTTTAATAAATTAGGTAATAACCTGGCTTCGGAGAATTACGATGTACCTACTACCTATAACGCCAACCAGAACCAATACGTTTTCCGTGAGCTTTACGCTTCTACCAAGACCTTTGCAGAGCAAAATGCGAGTGAGAAGAACAAGTTCCAGTTAAAAGGGCGTTATAAGTCCTCTGCAGGAGATGGAATCCCTATTGGAGGATTCAATATCCCTCAAGGTTCGGTAACGGTTTCTGCCGGTGGACGTGTGCTTGTAGAAGGAGTAGACTATACCGTGAACTATCAATTAGGACGTGTACAGATATTGGATCAGGCCTTGTTGAACAGTAATACGCCAATTGAGATCACAACGGAGAACAACTCTGTTTTTGGACAGCAAACACGTCGATTTACAGGATTGAACATTGAGCACCAGTTCAATGAGAACTTTATGGTTGGTGCTACTTATTTGAATTTGAACGAGCGCCCGATCACTCAAAAAGCCAACTACAGTTACGAGCCAATTAACAATACCATCGTTGGACTGAATGCGAATTATTCGACTCAAGTGCCGTTCTTAACGCGCATGGTGAATCACCTGCCAAACATCGATACCGATGTGGAATCTAATGTTTCCTTGCGTGGGGAATTTGCCTATCTCTTTGCAGGAGCACCTAAGGTGAGCAATTTCGATGGAACGGTGACTACTTATGTGGACGACTTTGAAGGAGCACAGACTGCCTTAGATATTAAAACCCCGCTGAGCTGGTTCTTATCTAGTACACCAGTTGGTTTTGGAGGAGAGTTGCCCAATGGCGATTTGGCCTACAACTACAACCGCGCCAAGCTAGCCTGGTATACGATTGACCCTATCTTTTACAGCCGTCAGCGACCAGATGGAATTACCGACGACGACCTTTCCAGTTTTGCGACCAGACGTGTATTTATAGACGAGATCTTCCCAGAAGTTGACATTGTACAGGGGCAGACACAAGCTTTATTTTCTTTAGACCTTGCGTATTTCCCAGGAGAACGCGGACCATACAACTACAACCCTGAAGCCGGAGGAACCAATACATTGCCGAATCCTGGTAGCCGATTTGGGGGTATCTCTAGACAGTTGACCTCTACGGATTTTGAAAGAACCAACGTAGAATACATCCAATTCTGGCTCATGGACCCGTATGCGCACGATACCAGTCTTACCGATCGCGGAAAATTAACCTTTAACTTGGGTAATATTTCTGAGGATATTCTTAAAGACGGTAGAAAGCAATACGAGAACGGACTTCCGGCAGACGGAGGTACTTCTAATACAATTCCAACGGTTTACGGTAAAGTGCCGTCACAACAATCGCTCATTTACACCTTTGATACTACAGGACCAGACAGAGAGAATCAGGATATCGGTTATGACGGTATCAACGATGCGGGTGAGGCAGCTACCTTCCCAGCTTTTGCAAGTTTAGAGGATCCTGCCAATGACAACTATGTTTTCTTTTTGCAGGCTGAGGGTAATATCATTGACCGATACAAACAATACAACGGAAACGAGGGTAACTCCCCAGAAGCGGTGACCAACACCAATCGCGGAGCAACACCACAACCCGATGTAGAAGACATCAACAGAGATAACACCATGAATACCGTAGACAGCTACTTCGAATATGAAGTGCCTATCTATCCAGGTATGAGTGTAGAGAACAACACCAGTATTAACGGAGCGTCTCAAGACTATATCACCGACGTTAAAGAATTGGTAGTAACCTTAGAGAACAATACAGACATTCCGGTGCGTTGGATCCAATACAAGATCCCTATCAGTGCGCCAGATCGTGCGGTGAATGGTATTGCAGATTTCCGTTCGATCCGTTTCATGCGTATGTATATGTCAGAGTTCCAGCAGAACACAGTCTTGCGTTTTGGAACTCTAGATCTGGTACGTGGTGACTACCGTCGTTATTTGGAGACTTTGGATATTACCGGAGAGGATAACGAAGGAGACGATACCTTATTCGAAACAGAGGCAGTGAGCATTGAGCAGAATGAGAACCGTGTTCCAATTCCTTATGTCTTACCTCCAGGAGTACAGCGCGAGGAACTAGTCAACAATAACAATAACATTCGTCAGAACGAGCAATCGCTCTCCATTCGAGTCGTTGGGCTCGAACCGGGAGATGGTCGTGGGGTGTATAAGAACTTTAATGTGGACATGCGTCAGTACAAGAACTTGGAGATGTTCTTACACGCAGAATCCATTGCTACAGAAACGCCTTTGGCAGATGGAGAACTAGTGGCCTTTATGCGATTGGGTAATGACCTTTCGCAGAATTACTACGAGATTCAGATCCCGTTAAATACTACTTCTTTTGGCACTTCAGATCCTGAAGGTATTTGGCCTATTGAAAACCGATTGAATTTACCGCTTACCCTTTTACAAGAGGTGAAGGCCCGCGTAAATGCTTTGGGATTATCGGCTGCGGATGAGGTCTTTTTCACGGAGTCAGAGCTAGGCGGCGATGTAGGGCCTGAGAACGAAATGCGAATTGGGATCAAAGGTAATCCGAGTTTTGGTGCAGTGCGTACCATTATGCTAGGGCTTAAGAACCAATCGAACCGCGAAGTTGCTGGGGAGGTTTGGTTCAACGAATTGCGTTTGTCTGACCTGGAGAACAGCGGCGGTTGGGCAGCCATTGCCAATATGGATGCCAATATCGCAGACTTCGCTACCGTTAGCGCAAGTGGGCAGCGTTCGACCATTGGTTTTGGTTCTTTAGAGCAAGGACCTTTGGAGCGTAGCTTAGAGGATGTGCAATCATACGACTTGGTAACCAATGTAAACCTAGGGCAATTGTTGCCTAAATCTTGGGGTGTTCAACTGCCGTTCAACTACGGACGTTCCGAGCAATTGGTCACGCCGAAATACGATCCTGAGTTCCTAGATGTGGAATTGGATGTGAGCTTGGAGAACGAGGTCACCGATGCCGAACGCGATGCACGTCAGCGTCAATCTACAGAATACACCAAAAGAGAAAGTATCAACTTTATCGGAGTGCGTAAGGATCGCACTACCGAAAAGACCCCAATGCCTTATGACATTGAGAACTTTACCTTCTCTTACAGCTATAACGAAGAGAACCACCGCGATTTTGAGATCGAGGAATCTCTTAGTCAGAATGTCAACTTGGGAGGTACGTATAATTTCAACTTTCCGCAGAAAACCTTTGAACCCTTTAAGAAAAGCGACTCGCTCTTTAGAGGAAGATATTGGAGATTCTTAAAGGATCTGAACGTAAATTATCTGCCTACGAGTTTAACGGTTAATTCTGGCTTTATGCGACAGTTCAACTCGCAAAAGTTCAGAGAGATCAACTTGCCAGAAGGCGCCTTGGGCTTACCGGTATTGTATCAACGCAATTACACTTTCGACTTCCAGTTCACACTTAATTATAATTTGACCAAGTCCTTGCGTTTCAATTTCAACTCGAACCGAAACAACTTTGTCAATAATTTCTTGAGCGATGGAGGGCTTATAGACGATCCTGATGCAGGAGTTTGGGATGGCTTCTTCGACCTTGGGGAACCCAACCGACATTTCCAATCCTTACAGCTCAATTACGATCTGCCGTTCAATAAATTCCCATTCTTGGAGTTCATTAGGGCAACCTATTCCTATACGGGAGATTATCAATGGCAAGACGGATCTGATCTTTATGACAATATTACTATTACTACTTCAGATGGCGTTCAGGACACTTATAACTTGGGTAATTCCATTCAGAATGCGAGTACACACCGTATTAATTCGACTTTAGATTTTACCAGTTTCTATCGCTACTTAGGAGTGAAGAAGAAGAAAGCTCCGGGCGACGATGGAAATTCTGCTACTCCGAGCAGCTCTGTATTTAGCAGCGGAAATGCCAAAGGCGGAAACACTGGTGGCGGTGGTGTTGCAGGAGGCCCTCCGGGTGCCGGTGGCGACGATGCCGATGCCGATGGTAAACCAAAATCGAAACTCTCTGCCGGAGATAAGGCCTTAAATACGGTTATCGGAATTGTAACAGGTCTTAAACGTGCACAGTTCAACTATCAAGAGAACCGAGGTACTTTCTTACCAGGTTACTTGCAATCCATTGGATTCATTGGAACCTTAAAACCAACTACCGGATTTGTGTTTGGTAGTCAGGCGGATGTACGTGCCCTTGCTGCACGTCAAGGTTGGCTTACTATTTTCCCAGAATTCAACCAGCAGTATACCACAACCAAGAACAATCAGTTGGATTACCAAATGACCTTTGAGTTCCTGCCGGATCTGAAGATCGATCTGAATGGTAATCGTACCTTGTCTGAATCTTATGCAGAGAATTATATTGTACAAGACGGACTCTACGAATCTTTGACCCCAAATACTTTTGGGAACTTCAATATTTCGACCATGCTAATTCGCACGGCTTTCCAAAGCAGTGATGAGTTCAATTCAGAGACTTTCAATCAATTTAGAAGCAATCGATTGGTTGTTGCGGAGCGATTGGCGCGTGATTTCTACGGAACGGATGACTTCCCGAGAGATCCATCTACTGGTTTCCCAGTTGGATTTGGACGTAATAACCAAGAAGTGCTCTTGCCGGCTTTCCTTTCGGCCTATACCGGGCAGGACGCCAACGATGTGCGCAAAGGTCTATTTAGAGATGTGCCACTGCCTAATTGGGATGTCAAGTATACAGGACTGATGCGCTTGAAGTGGTTCAAGAAGAATTTTAAGAGATTCTCAATTCAGCATGGATATCGTGCCGGTTATACTGTGAACCAGTTCCAGAGCAATTTGGACTTTAACGAGGACAATCCTACGGCCGTAGATCAGGCCGGGAACTTTAAGAACCGATTGATCTTATCTAACGTAAACTTGACGGAGCAATTCAGTCCGCTAGTGAAGGTTGATTTTGAAATGAAGAATTCGGTGAAAGTTTTGGCAGAAGTGCGTACAGATCGCGCTTTATCGCTTAGCTTTGCAAATAACTTGTTGACCGAGATCCAAGGAACAGAATACATCCTCGGATTAGGGTATCGCATCAAGGATCTCCGAATAGGCACTAACTTTGGTGGCAAGAAGAAGATTCTAAAAAGTGACTTGAACTTTAAATTAGATGCCTCGATTAGAGACAACAAGACCATTATTCGTTATTTGGATATTGAAAACAATCAGGTGACTGCCGGGCAGACCATTTACGGCTTGCAGTTTACGGCAGATTACGCTTTGAGCAAGAATTTAACGGCCTTGTTCTATTACGATCACACTTTCTCGGAATACGCTATTTCTACGGCCTTTCCGCAGACAACGATCCGTACTGGACTGACGTTACGATATAATTTTGGGAACTAATACTATCAACTTATAATATTGCTGAAATGAATATACCAGCCAATCTTAAATACACCAAAGATCACGAGTGGGTTTCTATAGACGGAGATGTCGCCACCGTTGGTATTACTGACTTTGCCCAAGGAGAACTTGGAGATATCGTTTATGTCGAAGTAGAGACAGTAGACGAGACCTTGGACAAAGATGAGGTTTTCGGAACTGTAGAAGCTGTTAAGACAGTTTCTGACCTATTCTTACCTTTAAGCGGAGAGATCATTGAGTTCAATGAATCTTTGGAGGATGCTCCGGAGACAGTTAACTCAGACCCTTATGGTGACGGTTGGATGATCAAAGTAAAGATCAGCGATCCATCAGAAGTAGAAGAATTACTTGACGATGCCGGATATAAAGCCCTTGTTGGCGCCTAAATCGCTACTTTTTTTCGCCTTATCGTATACAGTACTGCTTACTGTGGTATCTATTATGGAACGAACCGATTTACCGCAAGTTCCATTGTTTCCGAATCAGGATAAACTGGCACATTTCCTCGCCTATGCGATTCTAGGGGTTTTATGGGGAGCTTTTTGGTTGCGCAAACGCGAACCGGGCTTCTGGAGACCTTACCTAATAGTGCTGCTTTTCACCTCCTTGATTTATGGTACAATAATTGAGATTTTACAGGGACAGATCACCCTAAGTAGAAGCGCCGATGTGTACGATATCGTCGCAAATACGGTGGGAATGTTAGTTGGCGCGACGGCAATTTTTTATTTGCGATTAAAAGTCGGGTTAAATAACAAAGTTTAATTCTTTTTTCGCTAGAAATTCTATATTTTAGCGAGCATATTAATTCAGAAACGCAATGGAACCGAAGAAAAATCCTAAAGCAGATTTACGCAAAAGAAGTGTTTACTTCTTTCAGATCGGAATGATTGTAATGCTTTTACTGGCATGGCAGGCCATAGAGTATAAGACTTACGACAAAGACGCCTTGGCTCTAGATCAACTGGAACTCGACGAGGAATTCGAAGAGGAAGTACCAGTTACAGAAATTCAGAATCAACCTCCACCACCTCCACCACCACCACCGGCACCAGAAGTGATCGATATCGTGGAAGACGAAGAGGATGTTGAGGAAACGGTGATCGAATCTACAGAAACGGATCAGGAAGAAGAGATCGTTGAGATCGAAGAGATCGAAGAAGTAGAAGAAGAAGTTATTGCAGATGTTCCTTTTGCAGTTATTGAAAACGTACCGATTTACCCAGGTTGTGAGAACGCTGGGAACAACGATGCTAAGAAGCAATGTATGTCTGAAAAGATTAGCAAGTTCGTAAACAAGAAGTTCGACACGGAACTGGCTGGAGAACTTGGTCTGTCTGGACGTCAGCGTATCGCGGTACAGTTTAAGATAGACCGCAACGGAAACGTTGTAAATGTACGTGCTCGTGCACCACACCCAAGACTGGAGCAAGAGGCTGTCAAAGTAGTTCAATCACTTCCAAAAATGACCCCAGGAAAGCAGCGAGGAAAAGCTGTAGGGGTATTGTACTCGCTACCTATCCTTTTTGCTGTACAGGATTAATTTCTAAAAAGTTTCAACCAAATAGATCCCGCTCTGCCAGCGGGATTTTTTTTTGGCATCAATCTTGTATGTTAAAAACTTTAACATATCGATGCCGCACTGCGTACTAGCCAAAGTAGTGCGGTATCTCTAAAAGTCAGTAGTCATGAAACAAGATGCCAAGAAAACAGACACTAACCAACTGACTTCCATCCAAAAAAAACGCCAAGTAAACCTGCGCTGGAACCATACGCGCAATTTTCAACTTGGTATGATCTTTAGCCTACTGTTCGTCATTTTTGTGGTCGAAACAGTACGAGTCGAAATCAAAGAGATTCCCATTACCTACACCGATGATTCGGAGGGGGAGGTCTTTGTGATGCACAATTTTGTTATTGAAACGGTAAAGCAAAAGGTGGAACCGGTAGCCAAGGCCGATCCGCCCAAACAGGTACGCACGGTAATTAAGGTTGTAGAAAACCATGCGTCTACAACAACCACGACCTTGACAACAGACCCGCCAGTAGTGGAGGTGACTTCTGGAGCTAATTTGGTAACTACCGATGCTCCAAAAGAAGAACCGCCGCAGCCGATCTATATTAATAATGTGATGCAGATCCCAACCTTTCCCGGTTGTAATGCCGACGCGGATAGAGCGGAGCAATTGGAATGCTTTACCCGGATGACCCACAAGTTTGTACAGCGAAGGTTCGATTATGATATTGGGGCAGAGCAGAATCTTTTGGGTAAAGTACGTATTGCTTGTCAATTTACGGTAGGGCCAGATGGTGTAGTAACTGATATTAAGGTTCGAACCAGTAATGAAGCTTTGGAAAGGGAAGCTATCTCCGTGATAAAGAAACTACCGCAAATGCAGCCTGGAATGCATCAAGGAAAGTCAGTTCCGGTGATATTTTCGCTGCCCATCATCTTTCAGATACACGATTAAGAGTTATCCCGCCACCCGGCGGGATTTCTGCTTTTAGGATTGGCAAAAAAACGTATCTTTCGAAAGCCTATTTACGCTTTATGAAATGAGCACAAACAAATTTAATTCCTAGTTTACTCGCCGCAATAATTAAATTTTTTGTGCGAAAGCGAAGCGGTTGATCTATGCAGATAATTTTTATTTGCTTGATTATCGAAGAAATAAAAATTTTTAAATAGATGAATTTTCGACTGCGATCCGTCCTTGTTTTTTTCTTCTTTAGTTGTTTCTCTATTCGAGCCCAAGAAGCACTCTCCGACATTGAAAAGTATCCTGTTTTTGAGTCCTGTGCAGGGCAGAGCGGCCAGGCTTTGACAGCATGTTTTAACAACACACTTCAAAGTTATTTCTTCGAAAACTTCAAGACACCAGAGATAGTTTCAGAAGAGAATTATGTTGGTACTATGGTCTCTCTGTTAGAGGTGACTGCTAAAGGTGAGTTTAAGGTGCTTTATACGGAAGCTGCCTATCAAGAACTCAAAGATGAAGTAAAACGCGTTTTAGAGTCACTACCTGAAATAGAACCAGCGACCTACAATGCTAAGCCAACCTATGTACAGTTTCAATTCCGTGTAGACCTTCCAATAGGATCTTCTCCATTAACATCCGCAGTAAACACAACTGACGAGACGCCTACAACAGCATCCGACGTAGTGCAAGACCAGTATAAAAACGAATACGAGGAAATTAAAAGTTTCCCATACCAGAACGAAGAGTACACCAGCCAGCTGAACATTCCGCTATCACATCAGAATTATGCGCTCTTTGACCCTGCAATGAACCAAGTTGGGATCAACAATCACACGGCGCAAAAACCATTTGTCTATGCGGAAGTGAACAAGTATTACGACTTTGAGGCGGCTAATCAGCAGCTTTTGAAAAAGAAATCTTCGTGGTTGGGTCGCAAATGGTGGAACGAACATATGGGCATAGTCAAAGGAGAAGACTATTGGTTTACCATAGACCCCGGCGTGGATCTACAAGTGGGTCGCGGCGACGGCGTGGATACTTATAATAATACGCGCCTGGTCTATTTTCAAGGAGGTCTAGGTAAAAAGCTAAATTTCTTCGCTGCGGTTTTTGAAAGTCAAGGTCGTTTTGCGGGTTATTTTAATCGCTATGCGGAGTCCTTGCGTCCTGATGGTGGGAATCCGGCAATAATACCGGGTAGGAATATTGCAGAGCCATTCCGCACAGATTCTTATGACTATCCGGTAGCAGAAGGTTATCTGTCTTATGCACCGAGTAAGCATTTCAATGTGCAATTAGGACACGGTAAGAACTTTATTGGAGACGGATACCGTTCTCTTTTGCTGAGTGATAATTCATCGCCATATCCTTATCTGAGACTCAATACCACTTTTTGGAAGCTCAAATACACCAACACCTGGATGTCTTTGCGAGATGTGCGTTCTGAAGTGACCTTAGACGGTTCTTTCAGAACCAAATACATGGCCAATCACTATCTGAGTATCAATGTTACCAAGCGTTTGAATATTGGGCTTTTTGAGGCCGTCATGTGGGAAAACGACAACGACCGCGGATTTGACGTAAATTATCTCAATCCGGTTATCTTTTACCGTGCTATTGAATTTACCACAGGCTCAAGAGGTGGAAATGCCATCATTGGACTGAGTGGAAAATACAAGTTCTCGGATCAGATCAATGCGTACAGTCAGGTTGTGATAGATGAATTCTCATCCGGAGATGTCTTTGGCGGCGATCAGAGTTGGAAGAACAAACTAGGTTTTCAATTGGGAGCTAAGTATTACAATGCTTTTGGGGTGAAGAACCTCTATCTGCAGGCGGAATATAATCAAGTTAGACCATATACCTATTCTCACAATTCTATCGTACTCAATTACGGGCATCAGAATCAACCTATGGCCCACTTATGGGGAGCCAACTTTAGAGAAGGAATATTGATAGCTCGCTATTTTAACGGGCGCTGGTTTGGCTCGGCCAAACTGACTCTTGGTGAGCGCGGTTTTGATTTCAATACTACAGAAGACAGTTTCTACTATGGAGGCGATATTTACAGAGACGAAGCAGACCGTCCCTTTGATACAGGGATAGAGATCGGGCAGGGGAACACCACTTCGGTTTTTATAGGAGAATTCCAAGGCGGATATTTAATTAACCCTGCTACCAATTTAAAGGTCTATGCGTCGCTCTTATTCCGCGATTTTACACCAAACGTTGATACTGCGACCGAATTTGCCTCTAGTTCTACTTGGTTCAATCTTGGTATTCGAACCGATCTTTTCAACTGGTACTTTGATTTCTAAGAGCAGGCCCATTTTATTAGTGGGCTGTTAAATTGTAATTTCCTTTGTACTTGCATTGGCTGGCAGCAGTTTATGGAGTATCTTTGCACGAGCAAAATAAAGCGGAATGCAACCGGTTTTGGAGACGCAAAAAGCAAGCATATCAAAAACATCTCTGCTCAGGGATTTCGCCGAGATCACTAAGGTGAGGCTGTCGGTATCTGTTGTATTCTCATCCGTAGCCGGTTATTTATTAGGAACTCCTGTAATAGACTTTACAGTATTGCTGATGCTCGCTTTAGGGGGCTACTTTATGGTTGGCGCATCTAATGCCTACAACCAGATCATAGAACGCGACTTGGATGCACTCATGGACCGCACCAAGAACAGGCCTATTCCTGCAGGTCGTATGAGCGTACAATCGGCCTTTATCATTGCCACGCTTTTTACCATTCTGGGGATTGGGACACTTTATGTGATCAACCCCAAAACAGCTTTGTTCGGGGCCATCTCCATCTTTATGTACGTTAGTTTGTACACACCGCTAAAAACTAAGACCCCATTGTCTGTTTTTGTTGGTGCCTTTCCTGGTGCCATTCCTTTTATGTTGGGATGGGTTGCGGCGACCAACGACTTCGGAATTGAAGCAGGAACACTATTTATGATCCAGTTCTTTTGGCAGTTTCCGCATTTTTGGGCTATTGGCTGGTTCTTGTACGACGATTATAAGAAAGGCGGATTCTATATGCTTCCCAATGGCAAACGCAATAAAGGCACCGCGACTCAGGTGGTCTTATACACTTTATGGACTGTGCTTTGCTCTTTGATTCCTGCTTTGGGGATTACAGGTTTGTTCTACGTGAGTCCAGTTGCTGCGGCTATTATTGGCTTGTTGGGAGTTTGGTTCTTATGGGCCGCCATAAAACTCTACCGCAAGCAAGATGCAAAGACCGCAAAACGATTAATGCTTACCAGTGTGAGCTATATTACCCTTTTACAGATCATTTACGTAGTTGATAAATTCATTAATGTATGACGGAATTAGAACAGTATGAAATGGACAAGGCCAGACGCGCCAAGCGTATGATGCTCTGGTTTGGGATCATTAGTTTATTGATGAGCTTTGCGGCCTTTACCTCGGCCTTTATTGTAAGTAGTGAGCGAGACGATTGGGTCGCAGACTTCCAAATGCCGACTGCCTTCTTTTTAAGCACTCCGGTAATTATTTTGAGTAGCATTACCATGTGGCTCGCCTTGCGTAACATCAAAGAAGAAAAACGCAGTCAAGGAATGCTATTTCTTGTGGCTACTTTTATCCTTGGTGTTACATTTGCCGGCTTGCAGTTTTACGGATTCAGACAGATCACTTACGACCTGGGATACTATTTCACCGGGGAGTCGAGCAACATTACCTACACCTATGTTTTTTTGATCGCTTTCGTGCATTTATTGCACATATTTGCAGCGCTGATAGCCTTGGGAGTGGTAATTTATAACCATTATAAACAGCAATACACCAAAGGCAATACCTTAGGTGTCGAACTAGCAGCTACTTTCTGGCATTTCGTGGATCTGTTGTGGATCTATTTGTTTTGCTTTTTATATTTCGTTAGATAATAAAATTGATTATTTTTGCGACAATCATAACGTCAACTTCTTTTTATGGAAACAACTGTTGTTGAAACAGGTACTGAAGGAAAAATCTGGGGTGGTGGAAACCGACCATTACGAGCCAGTTATGGTAAGATGATGATGTGGTTCTTCATCGTTTCTGATGCCCTTACTTTCTCAGGATTTTTGGCCTCTTACGGCTTTTCTCGATTCAAATTCATCGATTCCTGGCCAATTGCCGACGAAGTATTTACTCACGTTCCTTTCGTGCATGGAAACTTCCCGATGTACTATGTGGCCTTCATGACGTTTATTCTGATCTTTTCTTCCGTGACCATGGTGTTGGCGGTAGATGCAGGTCATCAGATGAAGAAAAACAAGGTTATCCTTTATATGTTCCTTACCATCATTGGTGGTTTGATCTTCGTAGGTTCTCAGGCTTGGGAATGGAAGACATTCATTAAAGGTGATTACGGAGCGGTAGAAACTAACGGAGGTCGTATTCTACAATTTGTAGATACAGATGGCAACCGTGTTGCTCTTGGCGAGATTGCTGCAGAGTCAACGCAGCGTGAAGCGCATACGCGCAGCAACGGTATCTGGTACGAGACCGACTCAGAAACACTATCTACTTACACTTTAGACGATATTAAAGCCGGATTCGCAGCAAACGACAATTTGCTGATCAGAACCCAATACCTAGACGAGAACGGAGAGAAGACCGTACTTAGTCGTGAGGAGTCTTTGACTAAACTCAACAACGACGGCAAGCTCATCGTAGAAGGAGCAAACTTGATCCGCAATGAATACGGATCTCCGCTCTTTGCAGATTTCTTCTTCTTCATTACTGGTTTCCACGGATTCCACGTATTCTCTGGAGTAGTGATCAACATCATCATTTTCTTCAACGTGATCATTGGAACTTACGAGCGCCGCGGTCATTACGAAATGGTTGAAAAAGTTGGTCTTTACTGGCACTTTGTAGACTTAGTTTGGGTATTTGTATTTACCTTCTTTTATCTGGTATAAATTCGATTATAAAGCATTATGGGACACGAGCATAAATTAGAGATATTCAGAGGACTGCTTAAATTCAAGTCCAACGTTTCCAAGATCTGGGGTGTATTCATTGTACTTTCTATTGTTACAATAATCGAAGTAGCCTTAGGTATCTATAAGCCTGCCTTTTTGGTAGAGGGTCGTTTTCTGGCCATGAAGTACCTGAACTGGATCTTCATCATTTTGACACTCTTTAAAGCATACTATATCACTTGGGATTTCATGCACATGCGTGACGAGACCAAAGGCCTTAGACGCGCCGTAGTTTGGACGGCAGTATTCTTGATCTGCTACTTGGTGCTAATCGTACTTTTAGAAGGAGATTACATCTATGAGGTCTACAAGAGTAACCACATCAAATTCAACTTTTAACAATTGAATTAACGAAACTGAGCCTCGCTTTTAGCGGGGCTTTTTTGTATTTTTGTATTCGAAAGTGCTTTAGACTTTAAACAAAGGTTAAACACATTTTTTTGCATTGGCTCCTTGTCTTTTGAGAGCAACATGGCACTAAAAATTCGGGTTTAACTGTCTACTTGTAAAAGTCTCAACCACTTCTTTATTTAACTGGTTATGAAGAAGTTTTTTGTTTTAGGTTTTTTATTCATCTTACCGCTAGTGGCCTATATGTTCTTTGCCGCTGCGGATCACAACTTCTCCATGCTTCCCACTTTGGGAGAACCCATTTCAGAATTGCCAGAAGGCACTAAGAGTCTGCGTGGAGATAGCATCATTTTTGACAGTAATATTACTGTAATGGGATTCTTAGGTAAAGATGCAAAGAGTCGATATGGCCATGTGTTCAACCTTGCCCATAAGATATATACGCCTTACTCAGAATTCTACGACCTACAATTCGTTTGGTTGATCCCAGAGGGCGCAGAAAGCACAATTCCTGATTTGGAAGAAAAACTCAGTAAGATCAAAGAGACCAGTAAGTGGCAATTCGTGGTCTTGTCCGATCAGCAAATAAGAAAACTCAAAGGCGAGCTAGGCTCTCCCTATCCTTTGGATGACGATCTGGGTTCCAACTACGTATATATACTCGATAAGGACAAGCGTCTTAGAGGAAGAAACGACGATGAAGACCAAGGCATACTCTACGGTTACGATGCTACGAACGTTGCAGAGCTAGACGATAAAATGGACGATGATATTCAAGTTATCTTAGCAGAATACCGTCGCGCCTTAAAGAAGAATGACAAATACAAGCGCAAGCAACTTTAGCCCATGAACAAATCGTATTCGTATATAGGAATTTCTTTTATCATACTGATTTTTGGGATCTGGGCGGTACCTAAAATTGTAGGCAGCATGAATCAGCCGGAACTAGCTACCATTGGCCCTGTTCCGGAATTCGAATTCACCAATCAGCGCGGCGAGACCATCACCAATGCAAATTACCAAGGTAAAGTATATGTGGTGGATTTCTTTTTTACCACCTGCCCAACCATCTGCCCAGTAATGAGTAGAAATATGGTCAAGTTACAAGACGAGTTCTTTGGCAACCCCAATTTTGGTGTTGCTTCTTTTAGTATAGACCCAACTTACGATACACCAGAGGTGCTGCAAGCTTACGCAGAAAGTTATGGGATAACCAACCCTAACTGGCACCTTATGACCGGAGAAAAGATAGACATTCATACCCTGGCTAATAACGGTTTCAATCTATATGTGGCCCAAGATGAAACTGCAGAAGGTGGCTTTGAACATTCCGGTTTCTTTGCTTTGATAGATCAGCAAGGAAATATACGCTCCCGATTGGACGAATACGGAAACCCAATTGTGTATTACAACGGTACCGAAGCCGATCAAATTCAGATCCTCAAAGAAGATATCAAACAATTATTAGAACAATGAATACAACATCCCCAAACGCAGAACTGAAGTACAAAAAATTAATCTGGGCACTCTCTATTGCCATTCCTTTGGCAGTAGCCGTCTTATTCGGTATCAGAATCCCCGGAGTAGAACGCCTCGGCTTTTTGCCTCCAATTTACGCAGGGATCAACGGCTTTACCGCTGTGGTCCTAGTGTTGGCGGTAATACAGATAAAGAAAGGAAATCGCAAAGCGCACGAGTCATTGATGAAGACCGCAATAGTGTTGTCGGCCTTGTTTTTGGTCATGTACGTGGCTTACCATATGACATCAGATAGTGTAGCCTACGGCGGCGAAGGCGTACTGCGTTATATCTACTTCTTTATTCTGATCAGTCATATTACCTTGTCAATCGGGATCATACCACTGGTACTTTTTACATACGTGCGAGCCCTTTCAGAGCAATTTGACAAACACCGCAAGCTGGCAAAGATCACTTTTCCAATTTGGCTCTATGTTGCCGTTACTGGTGTTATCGTTTATTTTATGATCTCTCCTTATTATCCTGCATAATGCAAAGAATTGGCTACATACTGGTTTTTCTCTTTCTCTTTACTGCGGATGCCGACGCGCAGTGCGCTATGTGTCGTGCTGTATTAGAAAGTGAAGAGACGCAGAATGCTGCTCGGGGAGTAAATAACGGCATCGTATACCTGATGGCCATTCCCTATATTTTAATGGCAGGGCTAGGTTACGCTATATATCGAAGTAGGAGAAAAGTGCAGGAGAGCAAAAATTAACAAGACCTTAATATTCTCCCCTGTAACAAAAGTCTTATTTAGCGGTCTATTTACCAAGACCGTCAAGTAACCAACAACAAGGCGGCTTCATTAAAAACACCTTAAGGTGCAATGATATGATAGCCATCAAAGATCTACATAAGTCCTATCACATGGGCAGCAATTCCTTGCATGTACTCAAGGGAATCAATTTCGAAGCGAAAGAAGGGGAGATGATAGCCATTATGGGCTCCTCCGGATCTGGAAAATCTACATTCCTGAATATTTTGGGTATGCTCGATGAGGCAGATCAAGGTTCTTACGATCTCGACAATGTGCCCATCAAGAACTTGAATGAGAAGGTAGCTGCGCGTTATCGCAATGAATTTTTAGGATTCATCTTCCAGAGTTTTAACCTTATCACATATAAAAGCGCCTTAGACAATGTCTCTATGCCCTTGTATTATCAGGGTGTGAAGCGTTCCGTACGCACGGAAAAAGCCATGCACTATCTGGAAAAGGTTGGGCTGGCCGATTGGGCTACGCACCTACCTAGCGAACTCAGTGGAGGGCAAAAGCAGCGTGTGGCCATTGCCAGAGCGCTAGCCAGCGATCCTAAAGTACTATTAGCGGATGAGCCTACAGGAGCTTTAGATACCAAGACTTCTTACGAGGTAATGGAACTTATCCAGGCCATTAATGACGAAGGCAAGACCATACTTGTGGTTACTCACGAAGAGGACATTGCACATATGTGTAAGCGAATCGTTCATCTTAAGGACGGGAAGATAGTAGACGATCAACGCGTAGAACAGGTGCGCGCCAAATCTCCGGCTCATGTTTAATCTAGAGCGCTGGGAAGAAATATTCGAAACCATTCGCAAGAACAAATTGCGAACTTTCCTTACGGGGCTATCTGTAGCCTCTGGGATTTTTATTTTGGTTATTCTGTTGGGATTCAATTCTGGGATCTCCAACGGTGTTCGTGAAGCTTTTGAAGAAGATGCCACCAATCGTATCTCTATTTGGACAGGAGTGACAAGCAAGGAGTATAAAGGTTTAAATCCTGGTCGCTATGTACAGTTGCGGAACGAAGATTACCAAACACTCAATCAGAAATACGAAGATCAGATAGAATACCGCACTTCGTTGTATTCCTTATGGGGAGGTCAGGTGACCTATGGCAAGGAGTCGGGTAACTACCGTATTGAAGGTTCCGATCCTGATCAGCAGTTCATTGAGAATGAAAGTATGGTCTCCGGTCGCTTTATCAACAAGAGTGACCTAGACGAAGTTGCCAAAGTAGCCGTCATTGGAAACCAGATTCAAATGGATCTTTTTAAAGGGGAAGAAGCCGTTGGGAAACAAATAAAGATCTTTGGGATCAACTTTTTAGTGGTTGGAGTTTTTACCGATCCGGGAGGCGCTCGTGAAGAGAACCGAGTGTTTATTCCTATTACCACGGCCCAAGGGGTGTTTAATGCAGGAGATCGAATACGCTCTATTGCCTACACCGTGAAAATGTCCGAGAACTTTGACGAAGCCGTCGCCTTATCGACCGCAATGGCAGAAGGTTTGGAGTCTGATTTAAAGACCAAACACAGCGTGGCCCCGGACGATCGTAGCGCTGTTCGTGTTTTCAACACTTTAGAAGAAGCAAAAAAGATCTACGGTCTTATCGATACCATTAGAGCTGTGTTCTGGTTTATCGGAATTGGAACCATAATTGCTGGAGTTGTAGGGGTGAGTAATATCATGCTCATTGTGGTAAAAGAACGTACTAAAGAGATCGGAATCCGTAAGGCGATAGGGGCTTTGCCAAGCTCTATCATTGGAATGATCATGCAAGAGGCGATCTTTATCACTGCAATTGCAGGTTTTATCGGCTTGTTTGCTGGCGTAGGCCTTTTGGAGGCTGTCGCTCCTTATGCGGAGACCGATTTTATCAAGTCCCCGCAGGTGGATTTCAACACCTCTATCACTACAGTTTTTGTGCTTATCGCCGCTGGAGCCCTGGCCGGTTTTATTCCTGCCAGACGCGCTGCCAATATTAAACCAATAGAAGCCCTAAGAGACGAATAAGATGTTTAACAGAGATCGTTGGAGCGAAATATTAGAGGCTTTAAATGCCAACCGATTCCGAACCTTTTTAACGGCTTTCGGTGTATTCTGGGGGATCTTTATCTTGGTCTTGCTCTTGGCTTTGACCAACGGACTTAAGAACGGAGTCCAGGCAGACTTTGGGAACTTTGCCACAAACTCGATCTTCATGTGGTCTCAAGGAACCTCTATGCCTTACAAAGGTTTGCCCAAAGGGCGATATTTCAATTTTAAGCTGAGCGATGTTCAGGCCTTAAAAGAACAGATCCCAGAACTCAAATACGTATCTCCAAGAAACCAATTAGGTGGTTTCAGAGGGTCCAACAATGTTACCCGCAACGAAAAAACAGGAGCTTTTGATGTCTATGGAGACTATCCGGAGTTCATCAATCAGCAGCCTTTAGACATTATGGAAGGACGCTTTTTGAGCTATTCAGACATAGAAGACAAACGCAAGATAGCAGTCATTGGTCAAGATGTGATAAGAACCTTATACGACAAAGGAGAAGAGGTTATTGGCAGTTATATCAAGATAAGCGGAATCAACTTTTTGGTAGTGGGAACCTTTAAGAATGCCAACTCACAAGGCGACAACGAGCAAGAAGCCAATACCATCTATATTCCTTTTACCACTTTTTCGCAGGCTTTCAATAGAGCTGATAATGTAGGTTGGATGGCCATTACGGCACATGACGATGTAAGCATTACCTCTGTGAAGCCTCGTATAATGACTTTAATGCGAGAACTGCGTACAGTACACCCAGATGACAAACGTGCTATTGGCCATTTTGATCTGGCCGAGGAGTTTGCAAAGGTCACCGGTTTGTTCAATATCCTAACAGTAGTTGGATACTTTGTGGGAGCTTTGGTCTTGCTTTCTGGCGTTATCGGGATCAGTAATATCATGCTTATCGTTGTAAAAGAGCGTACCAAGGAAATAGGGGTACGTCGTGCACTTGGTGCTTCGCCTTGGAACATTCGTTCGCAAGTACTGCAAGAGTCGCTAGTGCTTACTATAATTTCTGGGATGGTGGGAATTTCATTTGCCTCTGGTATCATCTGGATCATGAATACCGTGCTGGATAATGTGGGTCCTGTAGAAAATTTTGCCAACCCTAGTGTTGGGATAGGCGTTATAATAATCGCATTGAGTATACTGATCATCTCCGGACTTTTGGCTGGATTGATCCCAGCAACTCGTGCCACACAAATGAAACCAGTAGATGCCTTGCGCATTGAATAACCGTAATACCAAGACATTAATTCAAAAATCATGAAACGAAAAGGAACCATCATTGTACTCGGACTGATATTGGTCGGATTTATATTCGGAATCCGCTATATCTATTTGAAGGATAAAGAAGATCCTGTTGTTTATAAGACCGAGCAAGCCACAACGGCCAGTATCGTTAAAAAAACAGTAGCTACTGGGAGCATAGTACCTAAGGAGGAGGTCCTTATTAAGCCGAATATCTCTGGTATTATAGATGAGATCTTTGTAGAGGCGGGCGATTTTGTAAAAGCAGGAGACCTCATCGCAAAGGTCAAAGTTGTACCTAATGTCTCTGCTTTAAACAGTGCGCAAAACAGTATTCGTTCGGCTCAGACCCAACTCGATGCAGCCCGATTGGCCTTTGAGAATCAAAAGAACATTTATCAGCGTCAAAAGAACCTATTCGACAAGGGAGTGATCTCTGCCAATGAGTTTGACAATGCGCAAATTACCTACAACCAAGCAGAACAGCGTTACCGCGCAGAACAGGTGAACGTAAATGCGGCTCGTCAGAATTTTGACATCATCAAGACCGGGACAACTGCCGGTTTGGGAGCCGCGGCCAATACCGAGATCCGTGCTACGGTATCGGGCATGGTACTTGACGTTCCTGTAAAAACAGGAAACCAAGTGATCGAGGCCAACAACTTTAATGACGGAACTACTATTGCCACTTTGGCCGATGTAGAGCAGATGATCTTTGAAGGTAAGGTAGACGAAAGCGAAGTTGGAAAGATCAAAGAGAATCTTCCCTTAGAGATCACTGTAGGTGCTATTGAAAACGCAACATTTGACGCCGTACTAGATTATATCGCTCCTAAAGGGGTAGCAGAGAACGGAGCCATTCAGTTTGAGATCAAAGGAACTTTGGCCAAGATCGATTCTACCTTTATTAGAGCAGGTCTAAGTGCAAATGCATCGATCATATTGGCGCGTGCAGACAGCGTAATGGCTGTAAAAGAAGCCTTGGTGCAATACGATCCTAAAACGCAAGAACCTTTTGTGGAAGTAGAGATCGGCGATCAAGAATTTGAGCGCAGAGATCTGGAGCTGGGCGTGAGCGACGGCATTCAGGTAGAGGTTAAATCCGGAATCACTAAAGAAGATAAAATTAAAGTTTGGAATCAACTCAAACCGGTGGCGCAGTTTGGCGGCCGCTAATTTAGTTACCTTTGTGTAACACATTTGACTATCCATAGACTTATTCAATACACACACTTATTATGAAGCAGCTTGTTGTCCTGTTCCTGTCGCTTTTTGTTAGCACACTGGCCTTTGGTCAGAAAAAATGGACCCTAAAAGAATGTGTAACTTATGCTTTGGAAAACAACATTTCCGTTAAGCAAAGTGAGCTCGATATAGAGAATGCTGAGATTGATAAGATCGACGCTTTTGGGAATTATTTGCCAACCTTAAACGGTAACGCATCTAACTTCTGGAACACGGGTCTTTCTCAAAATATTACTACCGGTATCTTAGAGACGCAGACTTCTCGTAACTTCTCCTTAGGAGTCAATGCGGGGGTTCGTGTATTCGCCGGTTTGCAAAACCTGCGTGTAATGCAGCGTGCCAAGATCGCAAAACTAGCTGCAGATTACGGCCTTTCTAGAATGAAGGACGATATCTCCTTGCTTGTTGCGAACAGTTATTTGCAAATCCTGCTCAACAAAGCCAATGTGAATGCGCTAAAAGCGCAGAATTTGGTTACGCAGCAATCCATAGCGCAGACTCAGGAATTGGTAGACGGAGGAATTTTACCTAAAGGAGATTTGCTCGAGATCCAAGCGACCAATGCTGGTGAATTGCAAAATATCGTAGTTGCAGAGAACGCCGTAAGGATTTCTTTGATCAGTTTGGCACAATTGCTTCTAATTGACGATTACGCTAGCTTTGATATCGAAGACGAAGGCTATGACCTAGTAGACGAAGGCATCATTGAAAAGACTGCTTCGGAGATATTTCAAGCCGCTACAGAGAATCGCAGTGAAGTCAAGATCGCAGAATCTAATGTAGACTTAGCCCAAAAAGATCTACAGATCGCAAGAAGTAGCTATTATCCAACGATCAATGCCTTCTTTAACTACAACACTCGTGAGTCAGATCTTTCGCGTTTTACCCAAACGGTAGATCCCAATGACCCGACCCGTATACAAGAGATCGGTTTTGTGGACGAGACCGGACAGACCGTGTCTGCTGTAGTGCCGAACACGATACTACAGGAACTACCTCCGCGCTCCTTTATAGATCAGTTGTATCTAAATGACGGTATCTCTTATGGAGTACAAATGAATGTTCCTATCTTTAACGGCTTTTCTACGCGTAATAATGTAAAGCGCCGTTTGGTGAACTTAAAGCGTCAAGAGTTCCTTTTGGAGCAAGCTAAATTAGACCTGGAGTCTAATGTCTATCAAGCATATGTAGACGCAGAAGGATCTAAAAAGGCTTACGAAGCTGCAGTAGTAGCACTGGAGTCTCAAGAGTTAGCATATCAGTATGCTAAAGACAGATACGATGTAGGAATTACAAATGCGTTCGACTTCAGTCAATCTAAATTGCGTTACGACAACGCCTTGATAGAAGTGAACCGTTCTAAATACGATTATATTTTTAGGCTAAAGGTCCTTGAACTTTATTTTGGGGTCCCCGCAACAGAGTTAAAATTCTAAACCATGAGTAAAAAGACACTAATCATCATAGTTGCACTGGTAGTCGTAGGGCTTATTGCCTTAGTGATGCTGCGTAAATCTGGAACCATTGGCGGTGACGGAGATTACCGCAAAGTGGAACTGACAAAAATTGAGCCGATCGACATTATAGAGACGGTTGCCGCTACTGGGAAAATTCAACCAGAGGTGGAAGTAATGATCTCTTCTGAAGTCTCTGGTGAGATCATTGAACTCTTGGTAAAAGAAGGCCAACAGGTCAAAAAGGGTGATTTGCTTTTGCGAATCAATCCAGACCTTATTCAGGCGGCCTTGAATCAATCGCAAGCGAGTTTGCAGAGTGTTCGCGCTAACCTATCACAAGCGGAGGCGAGTTTAAAGAATGCTGAGTTGAACTACAACAGAAACAAATCACTCTTTGAAAAAGGGGTGATCTCTAAGCAAGACTGGGACCGTTCTGTGCAAGAATACGAAGTAGCGCAAGCCAACAAGCAATCGGCATATTACAATGTGCAAAGTGCTGCCGCTTCTGTAAAGCAGAGTCGTGATAACTTAGGTAGAACAACCATTTACGCTCCTATGGATGGAACCATCTCTAAACTAGATGCTGAACTTGGAGAGCGCGTAGTGGGAACTGCGCAAATGGCAGGTACGGAGATCTTGCGCGTTGCCGACCTTTCCAATATGGAAGTTGAGGTAGACGTAAATGAGAACGATATTGTAAAAGTATCTCTTGGAGATTCAACTATAGTAGAGGTAGATGCTTATCTGAAACGCGAATTCAAAGGAATTGTTACAGAAATAGCTAACTCCGCAGAAAGCACACTTACCGCAGATCAGGTGACTAACTTTAAAGTAAAAGTGCGCATTCTAGATAGTTCTTATCAGGATCTTTTAGAAGGCAAACCAGAATTCTATTCGCCTTTCCGCCCTGGAATGACTGCAACGGTAGACATTATTACCAACAAGCGAGAAAAAGCAATAGGTGTGCCTATCAGTGCCATTGTAGTTAAAACCGATACGACTTGTACTAAAGGTCCTGCTGTGCGCAGAACTGAATCCGGAGATCAGGAAAAGTTTGAGACCGTGTTCGTGCAAGCTGGAGAAGAAGCAAAATTACGCGTAGTCGAGACTGGCATCCAAGACGATTCCAATATTGAGATCATCTCTGGTCTTCAAGAAGGAGACGTTGTGGTCACTGGGCCGTACAATACCGTTACCAAATTGCTTAAATGCGGTGACGCAATAAAAGAAGAATCAGAAGCACCAGCGGAAGAAATAGAAGAATAGTATTATGGCAGTAATCCTGGCATTAGAGACAGCCACCACGAATTGTTCGGTGGCTGTTGTCAATTCAAGCGGAGCCGTTCAAGTCAAAGAAGACTACGGGTCTAAGTATTCTCACGGAGAAAAACTACATGTCTATATAGACGAGATCTTAAAAGATGCAGGTCTAACCCAAAATGATCTCCAGGCCGTAGCCGTAAGTGCTGGGCCTGGCTCATATACGGGGCTTAGAATTGGTGTTTCGGCAGCCAAAGGCCTGTGCTTTGCTTTAGATATTCCCCTTATAACTATCGGCACCTTAGACAGCTTAGTGCGCCAGTTGGATGCAGATGAGGGCCATTTGGTGGCCATGTTAGATGCACGTCGTATGGAAGCTTACACGGCTGTTTACGATAATAGCTATCAGAATCTGGTTCCTGTGCAACCACAAATTTTAGACCAGCAAAGTTTTACTGAGATCTTGGAAGCTGGACCTGTTACTTTTATTGGCACAGCCAATGAGAAGTTCTCAGCTATTTGCTCGCATAAGAACGCTAATTTTATAAACGACAGGCTGCCCTCAGCAAAAGAACTTATAGATTTGGCACAGGCCAAATTCGAAGCTGGAGATTTTGCCGATCTGGCTTATTTTGAGCCCGATTATCTAAAGGCTTTTCAACCGGGTTAATAACCCATTAGCGGTAGGGCTTCTGCTGCAGTTCTCACAGGGAGTTTACAAGTATTGTTTACACAGACGTAAACAAAAGTCTCTCCTTCTATAAATCGATTTTTAAGCAGCGGAGCATCGCTCTCGGTTGTGCTGGCTGCAATCATTTTATTAGGGATGTATGTTTTGTTGATCTCGGCCAAAACTTCTTCAGCCTGCGGTCCAACTACGACCAATTCGTAAAACTCATTTTGAAAGTTACGTCCCAGCTGCATCCAATTGCTAAAACTAGTCGGATAAGCAGCTACTTCTGGTAGTACATTGTGCAACATGGTTTGGGCATCTTTGATCCAATCTGGTTGGTCAAAATAATGACCTAACTTCAATAAATTATGCGCCATAATAGAATTAGAAGCTGGTATCACATTGTCTCGGTACTCAATGCTTCGGCTTACCAATTGTGCGTCTTGGTCTGAGGTGAAATAGAAGAGGCGAGAATCCGTATAGCCAAAATGTTCTTGAGCGTACTCTAAGAGCGATTTGGCCAAATTCAACCACTGCTCATCAAAGGTGGTCTCGTACATGGCAATAAAACCGTCTATGACACTGGCATAATCTTCCAGGTAGCCATTAATGGTACTTTTTCCATCCTTAAAGCTGTGCCATAAACCGCCATCGGTCTTGAGTTGTTTGTCCTTTATAAAGTTCGCGTTTTTTGTTGCTGCCTCTAGAAACTTCGGTTCGTTAAACACGCGATAGGCATCTAAATAACCTTTCAGCATAAGTCCGTTCCAAGAGGTAAGACTCTTGTCGTCTAAACCTGGGTGCGGGCGTGTATTTCTATAATCGAGCAGGGTTTTTTTCCAGACTGATTTTAATGCGTCTAAGGTGTTTTGATCTAGCTGATGGGCTGCCGTAAATTCTGTATCAGCTTGCTGTCTTATCAGTACATAGGCATCTTCCTCTTCCCATTTACCGTAATTGTTTATGCTGTAATATTCTTTGAATAATGCTGGCTTCTCAGTGATCAGAGAGTCGATCTCTGCTTCGGTATAGATATAGTAAGCACCTTCTTCCAGTTCCCCATTAGGGCCTTTGCTATCGGCATCCAAAGAAGAATAAAAGGCTCCAGACTCGTGTGTCATCTCATCGGCCACATATTGCAAAGTTTCGTAGACCACTTCCTTGTAAAGCGGGTTTGGGTCTACCAAATAAGCATCGCTGTATAAGCTAACCAGTTGGCCATTATCGTACAACATCTTTTCAAAGTGCGGAATGTGCCAGCGCATGTCGGTAGAATATCTGGCAAAACCACCACCGACATGGTCATAAACACCACCGAATGCCATTTTTTTAAGTGTCAGCTGCACAAAATCCAACAATTCCTTGTCCTTAGATTCTACTGCATAACGCAATAAGAAGTGATAATTGTTAGGCATCATGAATTTAGGAGCTTGAGCTATACCTCCGTCCTTATCGTCAAAGCGATTGCTCCAGGCAGCCACTATACTGTCGGTTTTCAGGGCAGAAAAATCAACCTCATTGCGATTTATTTCTACCAGATCTAAAGATTTTATCCCAGCTTCTAAGCGAGCCGCATAGTCTACCAAACGTTCTGGACTGTCTTCGTATAAGGTCTGTATTTGTGATAGTGCTCGTTTCCACTCGTCCTTTGGAACATAGGTCTCTGCCCATACAGGACGTCCGTCAGGAAGCGCAATAACATTAAGAGGCCAACCTCCGCGACCTTTCATAAGCTGAATGGCATTCATATAGATCTGATCTACGTCTGGACGTTCCTCACGGTCTACCTTTATATTTATGAAATTCGCATTCATCACCGCTGCAACGGCGGTATCTTCAAAAGACTCGCGCTCCATAACATGACACCAATGACAAGCGGCATAACCTACGCTGATCAACATTAGTTTGTTCTCGCGTTTAGCTTTGGCCAAAGTAGAGTCGTTCCAAGCGTACCAATCCACTGGGTTGTGTGCGTGTTGTAACAAATACGGACTGGTTTCATTGACAAGAGTGTTGGTATAGGCGAAATCTTCCACAGTATTAGGATTTGAATTGCATGCTAGCAAGATCAGTGCAGCGAGGATAGAGAAGAGATAGGATTTGAACATGGGTAGAATTAAAATGCGCCAAAACCCGAGGATTTTGGCGCATAAATTTAGCGAATTTCAAAGTCTATTTGACCTCGAAAGTGATTTTAACATTAACTCGGAACTCAGTAACCTCATCTTTGTCTACAATTGCACTTTGCTCTTGCACGTATACCGATCGAATGTTCATCACACTTTTATCCGCTTGTTTTACAGCGTTCTTGGTTGCATCTTCCCAACTGGTGTTGGAATTAGATAGTACCTCGATAACTTTTAAAACTGCCATAACTTTTTTGTTTAGTGATTACAGCCTAAAAGTAGTTCTACCCCAAACCAACCAAGCAGTCTAGAACGTAAATTTTTTACGAGATGTATTTGGTCGAAAAAAGAGGTTTTTAACCGTTAATGGCTTCCACGTAAGATACCTTGCCTTGGAGCATTTCTCGCAACATGGTCTCGATACCATTCTTTAAGGTCACGGTGCTGGAAGGACAACCGCTGCAGGCTCCTTGCAGAATGACCTTAACGGTTTTGGTGTTGGCGTCATAAGAATCAAAAGCGATGTTTCCGCCATCTCCTGCTACTGCGGGCTTCACATACTCATCCAAGATCTCCACGATCTCTTTAGAGATGCCTTCCAGTTCTTGTGGTTTTACGGGAACGATCTTTTCTTCTGTCTCGCGCTCCTCGGTCAAGATCGCATCGTCTAAAATGGTCTTGCCTTGGGCAACATACTGGGTTATGAAGTCACGCAATTCTTGTGTTACTTCTTGCCACTCGATTCCTTCGAGTTTCATAATGGAAATATAATTCCCGCTCATAAAGACCTCTTTCACAAAGGGGAAACGAAACAAGCGCAAAGCCAAAGGTGCATTCTTTGCCGATTCCAAGGTCTTGAATTCGTAAGTGTCGTTAACCAAGGTCTTGTTGGCTACGAACTTCATTACCGAAGGGTTTGGAGTTACCTCGGCATAGACCGAAACAGGTACATTCTTTGGAGCTTCTGCTTTAGTGATCACGGGTTTTTCAGAATCTAGATAGGCGGCGATCTGCTCTGCTACTTGGTCCTGAACATCGGCCCACTCCACAATGTTGTAGCGTTCAATGGCCACAAAGTTCTGAGAAACATAAACGGTCTTTACAAAAGGCAAGAAAAACAACTCTTTAGCCAAAGGACTACGTCCGGCCTGATCTATATTCGCAAATTCAAAACTTTCCGACTGTGTCAAAAAGGTATCTGTAACAAATTTGACAATAGTGGGTTGCGAAGTTGGCTCTATTGTAACGCGACGAGTTTCCATCAGAAATTGTTTTTTTGCAAAATTACGAAATGCCACACTTCTAATTCAATTTTTAGTCTTAATTCGATGCCGATTTCATGCAGATTTTACCTATCGGTTTACAGTTAAAATCGAAACGTGGAATTTTAAGGAAATACTTGAATGTTAAATAATTCGGGTTTTTTGTGTTTAAACTGTTATATACGTAACGGTTAAGCAAAAGTGGGTTTAAGAATGTTCAGCTTTTTTTCCCGTTTTAGCGGCTGATTTTATTGCGATTGTCAATATATCTCAGTTACTTGCAAGGCTCCTATACCCTCAGGGTCAAGGCCTGCCGTTATAACTAACAACCGACCAACGCGATGAAAAAGCTCTTATTTCCCCTCTTTTTCCTCCTGGCTACGCTATATGGTTTTTCGCAAACCATTGTGATGCAGGATGGTACTTTCAACACCTGCACAGGAACATTTGTCGATTCCGGTGGAACAGCTGCTCCGTACGGTAACAGTGAAGATTTTACCATAACACTCTGTCCGGACACTGCCGGGATGGCAATCACCTTGGATTTTAGTGTCTTTGCTACAGAGACAGGAGGCGATGTAATGACCATTTACGACGGCCCAGACACGACCAGTACAGTTATAGGGTCCTTTAGTGGCCCAACTTCCCCAGGCACAGTGTATACCAGCCCCGCCACTACAACGGGTTGTTTAACGATACGATTTCAGTCTAATGCAGTGGTCTTTGGAGCCGGTTGGGAAGCTGCCATTAGCTGTATTTTGCCTTCGGATATTCCTTTATCTCCATTTATCAACGTAGACACCACCACCTATACGGTTCAAGAGCTGGTAGAAGATATTTTGATCGACAGCCCTTGTGCCGAGAGTTCCAACTATACCTCAAGTACGGGGATCGATTTTGGAGATGTGAATGGGATTGGTTATTTCAACGCAGAGGGGAGTGGTTTCCCATTTGCAGAAGGAGTGATATTGACTACGGGGTCTGCGGAGGAGGCAGAAGGCCCTAACGATGAGATTCTAGGAGCTGGTGGCTGGCCTGGAGATGCTGATTTAGCTGCTATTTTAGGTATCCCACTCGCAGAACTTAACAATGCTTCTTACATCCAATTTGACTTTGTGCCTTCCATACCGGAGATCGCTTTTGATTTTATTTTTGCTTCGGAGGAGTACAATCAAGGTTTCGAATGTAGTTTTTCGGATTCCTTTGCCTTTATCTTAACCAATACGGCGACCGGTGTGGTAGAGAATCTGGCAGTTTTGCCAGGTACGACCATCCCTATTCAGGTAACCAACATTAGACCGGATGTTCCTGGCGCATGTGCCGCGGTCAATGAAATCTATTTTGATACATATAACTTTTTGCCTTTTGCAGACGAGACCACGGCTCCAATTGATTTTAATGGGCAAACCACGGTACTTACCGCAATGGGAATGGTAACTCCCGGAGATCCCTACAACATCAAACTCGTTATTGCAGACAACCAAGACGACCTTTACGATGCAGCTGTATTTATAGAAGCAGGTAGTTTTGATATCGATATTAATTTAGGAGATGATATTTTGATCTCGGACGGATCTGCACCTTGCGAGGGCGAGACCATAGCCTTGAGTTCTGGTGGAGGTTCTCCAGGAGCAACTTATCAGTGGTATATCTTTAACGATGCCACTGGAATGTTCGATGCTATTCCTGGTGCAACTTTACCAACCATAGTGATTGACACTCCAGGGCTTTATCGTTTGGAAGCCATTTTTGCTTCTGGCTGTAATGTTTCTGATGAGGTCTTGGTAGAATTTTTCCCTGCGCCTGTGCCGGGTATTCCAGACCCTCTTACTATATGTGATGACGACAACGACGGTTTTGCCGCTTTTACCTTAACCGATGCCGATGCGCAGATCATTGATGGTGCCACTGGTGTTAGTGTACGTTACTATTTGAATACTGCAGATGCCGAAGCTGGAGGGGCAGGGGCAGCCTTGGCAAGCCCTTATACTAACATTTCTAACCCGCAAACGGTTTATGCCCGATTGGAAAATGATATTACACGTTGTTTCAATATAGTCGAGCTTGAACTCATAGTTTACGATACTCCTGTTTTGACAGATCCGATTCCCAACTTTGTGGTCTGTGATGACGATACCGACGGTTTTTTTGTCTTCGATCTCACTTCTTGGGATACTCAAGTCACTGCAGATCCTACTGATCTTACCATCAATTATTACGAGACATTAGCAGATGCAGACGCGGCTACTTCGCCAATTACGCCAGCAGATGCTTACACCAATGTTAGCAATCCGCAGACCATATACGTCCGATTGGAGAACACAGACGGTTGCTCCATAGTTGGGCAATTCGATCTGATAATCAATCCGTTACCTGTTTACACGCCACCAGTCAATTATGAGCTTTGTGACTATGACGACGTCCTGGATGATTCCACCGAATTCGATCTCAGTACAGTGACTACGGCCATGACGGCAGACGATCCTTTACTCAACGTAAGTTATTACTTAACCTTGGCCGATGCAGAAGCCGGTGCTCCGGCCTTGCCATTGTTATATACCAATATAAGTAACCCTCAGACCATCTGGACGCGTATAGAAGTGGCAGCCACAGGCTGTTTTGTGATCGAGTCTTTTGATCTGGTTGTCTTAGACACGCCATTTGCGAATCCACCGGTCTCGCTTAAGGAATGTGATACAGACACAGATGGGATCGATGAGTTTGATCTTACTCAGGCCGATGCTGATATCATTGGTGGACAAACTGGGGTCTTTGTAAACTACTATTTCACCTTGGCAGAAGCGGAAGCAGGAGATCCAGCCACAGCGCTACCAAGTCCGTATACTAACGTTACTAGTCCTCAAACCGTCTATGCCAGAATTGAAAATGCAGTTACGGGCTGTTATGATGTTACCGAATTGGAACTTATCGTGATTCTCGCCACACCGCTTCCAACCTATCAGCTGTGTGATGATGATGTAGCAGATGGTTTCACTGTTTTTGATCTCACCCTTTGGGATTTTGAGATCGCTGCGGATCCGACAGGACTAGACATCACTTATCACGAGACTGCTGCAGATGCCTCTGCAGGAACCCCTGTAATCACTCCTGCAGATGCATATACGAACACCTCAAATCCACAGACCATCTATGTGCGTGTGGTTAACTCAGACGGTTGTGTGACCATAGGTCTCTTTGATCTGGAAGTACTACCACTCCCTATTTTTACACCGCCCACACCTTTGGGAATTTGTGACGATGCTGTCCTAGACGGTTTTGCTCCCTTTGACCTCACGGTAAAGGATCCAGAGATCACTGGGGGAGATCCTACGCTAAGTGTGACTTATTATTTAACAGAGGCTGATGCCGATGCAGCAACAGGAGCATTGGTTTCTCCTTTTACCAATACTTCGAACCCACAGATCATCTATGCGAGAATTGACGATAGTACTACCGGTTGTCACGATACAACACCGATGGAACTTATTGTTTACGCTCCACCAACTGCCTTCCCCCCAACACCATTAGAGCGTTGTGATAATGATGCGGACGATGTAGCTCTGTTTGACCTAACTCTGGCCGATGCAGACATTATTGGTGGACAACCTGATGTCTTTGTGAACTACTATTTAACCTTAGCAGAGGCTGAGGTTGGAGATCCGGCTACTGCCTTAGTTTCTCCATATGCGAACGTTTCTAATCCGCAGATCGTTTTTGCGCGTATTGAGAATTCGATCACCGGATGCTTCTCTACTACGGAGTTGGAACTAATAGTGCTTCCTGCTACAGATATTGGAACTTTTGACCGTATTGAGCTTTGCGATGATCCAATAGCCGACGGTTCTACCACCTTTGATCTTACTATATACGACACCGTAGTGGTTCCTGACCCGACAGGGCTTACCATTACTTATCACACTACTCCTGGAGATGCTGCAGTAGGAGCTGCGCCAATTACACCGGCAGACGCTTATAACAATGTCACCAACCCACAGACCATTTATGTGCGTACAGAAGATTCTGAAGAATGTGTGCAGTTGGGACAGTTCGATCTTTTTGTAATTGCCAGACCACTCTTTACAGTGCCTACGCCTTATGCGCTTTGTGAAGATGATGTGATCGATGGCTTTACAGAGTTCGATCTTACCGTAAATAACTTAGAGATCATTGATGGGAATCCGTTCTATTCTGTGCAGTATTATTTCAGTGATGCTGATGCGGAGGCAGGGGTGGATCCACTACCGCCTATTTATACTAATGTGGTGAACCCACAGATTATCTACGTTCGTGTAGACGATTCTTCCACGGGTTGCTACGGAGTGCAACCTTTGGAGTTGATCGTAGTGAATCCTGATGCTGCGATGACACCAGAACCACTAACATATTGCGACCCTGACAATGACGGTTTCGGTGAATTCAACCTAGAGGATGCAACCTTAGAAATTACAGGTGGCGACCCAACACTTACGGTGACCTATCACGAAACAGAGGCGAACGCAGAAAGCGGATTGCTTCCACTTTCAAGTCCTTACAACAATATCGTATTTGGAACCCAGACCATCTATGCCCGAGTGGAGACTCCTTTGGTAGAAGATTGTTTTGTTGTGGTAGAACTCCAACTAATAGTTCTAGACACGCCTCAGATCTTAGACCCGGAGCCTTTATTGGCTTGTGATGACAATGACGATGGGATAGTGGTGTTTGATTTAACGGTTAAAGACCCAGAGATCTTGGACGGTTTGGACCCTGCGGACTATACGGTAGAATACTATGAGGATGCGGCCTTCACGTCGCTGATCGCTCCTGCTACGGCCTATACGAACTTGACCAATCCACAGACGGTCTTTGTATTGGTTACCGACAACACGAACCTGTGTACTTCCACAACCACTCTGGAGCTGATAGTAAACTTTCCACCGGAGGTTTTCCCACCGGCGCCTTTGGAGCTTTGTGATGTAAATAATCCGGGCGACGAGGTCGAGGAGTTTGACTTGGAGTTGGCTACTCCAGAGATCACAGGAGGGGACACTTCATTGATAGTGACCTACCACGAGACTGCTGCAGATGCAGACACGGGAGACAACCCACTTACGAGTCCTTATACCAACACGAGCAATCCACAGACGATCTACGTACGGGTAGAGGATCCAGACACGGGCTGTTTTGTAAGCGATGTGGTTACCTTAGACTTACGTGTAAACCCACAACCGAGTCCAACGCCAGATCCTACTCCAATAGAGATCTGTGATGAGGACAACGACGGTTTTGTAGACAATTTTATACTCACCGATAGAGATGTAGAGATCATTAACGGGGAGCCGGATGTAGTGGTGAGCTACCACGAGACCTTGGCAGACGCCCAGGCCGATCTGTTCCCACTAGTATCGCCTTATGCGAACATAGTGGCCTACAGCCAGATCGTCTACGCCAGAGTGGAGAACACCCTGACGGGCTGCTTTACCATTGTAGAGTTGGAGCTTATTGTATTGAACTCCCCGGAGCTACCTTTAGAGATCGAAGACTATGTGATCTGTGACGACGACGATGACGGCATAGCGGTGTTTGATCTAACCACCAAAGATCCGGAGATCTACGGCAGCCAAGACCCAGCGACGCTAGATCTTACTTATCACCTAAGCGAGGCAGACGCCTTGGCCGGAGTGATGCCAATAGTAACGCCATCGGCCTTTGTGAACACGACCAACCCGCAGACGATCTGGGTACGCTTATTTGACCCAGTGACGGGCTGCGCGAGTGTGGGCAGCTTTGAGCTGATTGTGAGCTTGCCACCGCTTATTGCAGCGCCAGGCGATCTGGATGCTCTGGAGCGTTGTGACGACGAGACGGCAGACGGTTTTGCGAGCTTTGATCTGACTCAGGCAGAAGACGACATTACCCTAGGTGCCCCAGGCTTACTGGTACAGTACTACACCACAGAGATGGACGCTCAAGACGATACCAACGCCATTGATCCGGCTACGGACTACACCAACACGGTGAACCCACAGACGATCTGGGTAAGAGTAACGGACGGGGACACGGGCTGTGTGTCGTTCACGACCTTAACGATTAGAGTATTGCCTAACCCATCACCGAACACGGATCCAGATCCGATAGAGGTGTGTGACGAGGTTACGGTAGGCGATGGGATAGAGGTTATAGACCTAACCCAAAGAGAGGCAGAGATCATAGGTGGAGAGCCAGGCGTATCGGCGAGTTATTATGAAACTGAGGCCGATGCACAGACGGGCGATCCACTCTTGGCCATAGCCGATCCGACGGCCTACAGCAATATAGAGACACCACAGATCATCTGGGTACGCATTACCAACGATACTACAGGCTGCTTTACCTTGGTAGCCCTGCCGATTATAGTACACCCACTACCGGAGGCTCCGGAAGTGAGTGATTATATCATCTGTGAGGTAGCTACCGACGGAGTAGCGACCTTTGATCTAAACACGAAGATCCCAGAGATTCTAGGTGGACAAGATCCTACAGACTTGGAGGTTACCTTCCACGAGGTGGAGGCCGATGCCGATGCAGGCATCAACGCCATTGCCACGCCAGAGGCCTTTGTGAATGTGACCAACCCACAGCCGATCTATGTGCGCATCACCAATACGGTAACGGGCTGTTACTCGGCCACACAGAGCTTTAACATCGAGGTTAGAGAAGGTGCCACGGCCACGCCGCCGGCAGCAGTGTATCGCATCTGTGATAATGTAGGCGACGGCACGGACGGCATCGGGGAGTTTACCCTCTCTACCCAAGATGCAGAGATACTGGGCGGACAAGATCCAGTGATCTATGTGGTTAGCTACCACGCTAGTGATGCAGACGCCACTACGGGCGACAATGCACTACCGGACAGCTATATCAACACAGAGAACCCACAGGTGATCTGGGCCCGAGTGACCAATACGGACACGGGCTGTTTTGCGATCACTACACTCACCCTAGAGGTATCACCACTACCGGTGATCACCTTGGAGGATAGTTATAGATTGTGTGTGGATGAGTTTGGCAATCCGATCCAGAACGAATCGGGCGAAGCCTCTCCACCGGTAATCAACACAGGTTTGAGTGATCTGGACTACACCTTTGAGTGGTTCTTAAACGGCAATCCATTGCCAGAGACCACTTCGAGCATTGTGGCCAGAGCAGGAGGAACTTATACGGTTATTGCAACGGAGACCACCAGTGGTCTAGGATGTAGTGCCGAGGCCTCGACTACGGTGACGGTATCCTCGCCACCGACCACATTCAGTGCCGAGGTGATCACTAGTGCCTTTGCAGACGATCATCAGATCCAAGCGGAGGCTTCAGGACTGGGTGTGTACTTCTTCCAGTTGGATGACGGACCACTGCAAGAGAGCGGACTGTTCACCAATGTGAGTCCGGGAGATCACATTGTGACCATAGTGGATCAGAACGGATGTGGAAGCGTGAGTATCCCGGTAGGAGTGATCGACTATCCGCTGTTTTTCACCCCGAACCAGGACGGCTTTCATGACACATGGAACATCATAGGAATCGCCAGTAACCCTAAGGCAAAAATTTATATATTTGACAGATTTGGAAAACTGCTCAAGCAGCTGAGTCCACTAGGTCCAGGCTGGGATGGAACCTACAACGGAAACCCGATGCCATCTAGCGACTACTGGTTCCAGGTGATCTATGAGGAAGACGAAGTTGAAAAAGAATTTAGAGGACACTTTACCTTAAAAAGATAATTGCATGAACTTGAAGAAATTATCCCCAATCATTGCCCTACTTGTATGCGGTATAATGAACGCACAGGAAGGAATTCCGGTGTACTCAGATTACCTATCGGACAATCTGTACCTACTGCATCCATCTATGGCGGGAGCTGCAAACAGCAATCAGATCAGGCTATCTGCTAGACAGCAGTGGTTTGACCAGAATGATGCACCGAATTTGCAGACCCTGGCCTTTAACGCCAGATTGGGAGATCAGTCGGGAATAGGAGCGATCTTATTCAATGACCAGAATGGATACCACGCCCAGACGGGTGGATATATCACCTATGCACACCATATTATGTTTTCAAGATCTCCAGTGGATCTGAATCAGCTTTCCTTTGGATTGAGTGCGGGCTTGGTACAATCAACCTTAGATGAAACAAATTTTGACCTAAATGACTTTGACCCTGTTATTGCAGGGATCATTCAAAGTTCGTCATACTTTAATGTGGATGTGGGAGCTTCTTATAACTTTTTGGATTTCTCTGCCCACTTTACGGTAAAGAATTTGATATTTAGAAATAGAGGATTGTTTTCTGAGGATTTCGAATCAGCAAATCAGAGACGTTATTTACTATCTGCAGCCTATACCTTTGCTACGCGTTATACTGGGTGGACCTTTGAACCATCTACCTTGTTTCAGCTTACTGAGCGTACAGGAGAAAAGTTTGTAGACCTTAACTTTAAAGCCTACAAAGAAGTAGACTTTGGTCGGGTTTGGGGAGCATTGTCTTATCGCAGAAGTTTTGACGGAGCTGAATTCTTAGACGGTGTAAATATTGGCGATCAGAAACTGCAATTGATCACGCCGGTTGTAGGTGTGAACTACGGTCAATGGTTATTTGCCTATACCTACTCTTATCAGATTGGAACGGTACGTTTTGATACCGGTGGATTCCATCAGCTCACTGTAGGCTTCGACTTCGGAAAACGCAGAGAAGAATACGATTGTAATTGTCCTGCGATCAACTAATAAAAAAAGCCCCGATGATTCGGGGCTTTTTATTTTTTAGGAACGCTTATCGTTCCCAGGTATAGTTTTTCTTTTCCGCTTGTTTCTTAATGGCTTCCAACATGGCATTACCTAAGCCATTGGTGCCTTCTTCCTTTTGCTTCTCTGCAATAAAGAGTCTGCGCTTTTCATTGAGTTTCTGGATCTCTTTCTGGATCTCGGCTCTCGCTGCGGCTTGTTTGTCTACATAAGCTTTTATTTCTGCTGCAGATTTCCCTTTTAATTCCTCTGGTAAGTATTCTTCTTCGAGTTCTTCCAGTTCAAAATCTTCATCGGCTTCTATAGCATCTACAAGATCCCAAGTAGTATTCTTATACATACCACTTCCTTTACTCACAGTTCTACTTACGGCATTGGCTTTTCCATAGGATTCTGCATTGCTATCCTGCACGGCTTGTTGTTCTGCTTTTGCATAGCCTATTCTTCCATAGCGTACATAGGTCTGATTGAGTTTAAGGTTCAATTGCAAGATCACATCGTCATAAGGAGAAGCAATGTGCACCGTGCGCTGGTTGTGGTCTATTGCCATATAGTCTCCATAAGTAAGATCGGCACCGTCCTTCCACTTGCTGTGTACACCTTGATTAAAATCTCCGCAGAAAATAGTGTTAACCACGACACCTTTTTCCTTGGCATCTTGTGCGGCATCTTTATAACTCACTCGACCTTGAGTAAAAGGCTCGTTTCCTGCAATAAAGACCATTTTTAGGTCGTCTGCATCTTTACCCCAATCTAATTGGTTTAAAGAGGTCTGTACTACCTGTCCACAATATTCGCTTCCGCCATTGGTGCTTAAAGAGAACAGTTCTTTAGAGACCTCGTCCAGATCTTGGGTAAAGTTCAATACCTGTCTTATATGTCCTTCTTGACTCGGCAGGCCATCGTTCCCGTATTCGTATAGTGCAATCTGTAAATTAGGTTGAACTGATTTACAGCGGGCATATGACAGTTCATTAACGATCTCCCAGAGCTGGGCTTTTGCTTGATCTATTAGGCCATCCATGGAATTGCTGGTATCCAATAAGAGCGCGACCTTAATGAAGTGTTTGTTAGGTTCTGTTTTTGGTAGCGGATTTGCTATTGCCAATTCGTTGTCTGTGGTGTTTACCTCTCCCTTGCATGATGGTAAGAGCATCACACTCAATAAACAGCTTGCTAATAAAATTCGTTTCATCTTGATATCATTTATTTTACTGTTGTAAAACTAACGGGGTGGGCAGAAAGGAAAAAGGCAGAATGAGGCAACTCGGCTATTCGATTAGGGAACTTCATGACAGTTTTAGGCAAGTGGTCAATTTTGGCCTAATATTAGCATTTATGGTCACTGAGCAGTTTTCTTTACTGCTTAAAAAAGCCTAAGTTTACATCAATATGTCTGCTAGATACACATATATATTACTTTTTCTAGTATTGCTTGGATTTAGTCCGATGAGCCTTGCTCAGGTCGATTCCAATAGCGATGGCAGAACGAGATTACAAGCACGGGAGACCTTTATTCTCAAAGGGAGCATCTTTGACGACGAATTGTTAGAGCCCATCAGCAATGCTAATATTGAAATATCAGGTGGTGCATATACAACTACCGATGCCGCAGGCGACTTTAGCATTCGCGCGCGTGTGGGCGATCAATTAATAGTAACCAGCGATGCCTTTGAAACGGTCTACTATGAGATTCAAGACGATCAAACCGTGCGCATCTTGGTTAAGAAAGCTCCAGCTGCAGAACGCAGTGCAGTAAGCAAGAAAAAGCTTTCTTCTCGCCAACAATATTATGTCAATGTGTTTCCTAAGTATATGGATTCGGCCCGCATGTTTCTCAAACAAGATGCTAAGAAGAGTATCGAGTTCGTGACACAGGCCTTAGAGTCTACAAGAGATCAACGCCCAACGCCAGCTCAAAACGGAATTGCTTTTGAGACCTTAGGCGATATAAACGACTATTGGCTGCAACACGATCTGGCTGTAGAGAATTACAAGAGCAGCTTGCGTAGCTTACCTAAAATAGCGGTAGAGATCAAACTCGCTAGAACGTACAGAAATAACAAGAATCATCAAGAGAGTCTGCAGACCTATCAGCAGCTTTTGGAAAAGAATTTGACCAATTACCAGACCGTAGAGGTCTATGAAGGTTTAGGAGATACCTATATCGCTATTGGCGATCTGGACAACGCAGTAGACAATTATCAGCGTGGCTTACAAGTGGCCAAAGACCACTTGATCACTCCTAAGATCACCAATTTGAATTCCAAGATCGGAGAGGCTTATGCGGCGGCAGGTTCACCAAACATCGCTAATGATTATTTTGAGAATTCCTTGGAATTAGCTGCGGATGAGAGTGAAGTGCGATCTGCCAAAGAACAGTCTAAGGTGGCAGATTTTTACAATGCCAACCGAGACTTTGACAAGGAGATCAAACTGCGCACAGAGACCTTGAGCATGTTGGATTCTTTAGACCTTACTGTCATTAAATCCGAAGACGATGCCGTAGAGGATCTCACTCCACAACGTCAGAATTACAAAATTGCCAATGCTTTGGTGGCACAAGATAATTATCAAGCTGCCATACCCTACCTAGAAAAGAGTATTTCACAGGCAGATGCCAGTGGCGATCTTGTAGTGCAGAAAGACGCGACGCGAAAACTTTCGGAGATATATCGCGATCTGGGGATGACCGAAAAATCTGCTAGCAGTTACGAAAACTACGTGGCAGTGGTAGACGAACTTTATCGCAGAAAAGAACAAGAGCTCTCTCAGGCGGCGCGTTTTAGCCGTGACATCGCCTTAAAGCAGAATCGGATCACCAGTTTGGAGAACGAACGTCAGCTCAACGAGTCCCGTTATAAATTGGCCTTTGAGAATCAGGAGTTGATAGAAAAGAATAACAAAGTGCAGAAGTGGATAATTGCTTCACTAGTAGCCTTGGCTCTGGTGCTTCTAGCCATGGCGTACTTTTTAAATAAAGGTATCCGTCAGCAAAAATACGCCAACAATCTTTTGGCCTTAAAGTCGCTGCGGACCCAAATGAATCCGCACTTTATTTTCAATGCGCTGAACTCGGTAAATAGTTTTATTGCCAACAATGACGAGCGGACAGCCAACAAATACCTTTCTGATTTTTCCAGACTGATGCGTTCTGTGTTAGAGAATAGCGAAGAAGACTTTATTCCGCTTTCTAAAGAGATCGATCTGCTGAGCATTTACACCAAACTGGAGCATTTCAGATTCCAGGATAAGTTTGACTACGAGATCATTTTAGACGAAAAGCTCAAGGTCGATGATTTTGTGATCCCTCCCATGCTCTTACAGCCATATATAGAGAATGCTGTCTGGCATGGCTTGCGATATAAAGAAACCAAGGGTAAACTAGAGATCCGCTTTGATCAAATAGATGCGGAAACCATTACAATTACCATTTCCGATAATGGAATTGGACGGCAAAGATCTAAGGCCTTAAAAACAGCCAATCAGAAGAAACAACAATCCAAGGGGATGGGGAACATTAAAAAACGCATCCAGATCCTGAATCAAATGTATAAAGACAAGGTGGACGTAACCGTTAGCGATCTGGAAACAGACGGCAGCGGAACCCGTGTGAGCCTTATTGTAAAGAAAGATAAATGACCCTAAAAGCCATCATAGTAGAAGACGAGGAAACCAGTAGAGAGATCCTTAGGAATTATCTGAAAAAGTATTGCCCAACGGTAGATTTGGTCGGAGAAGCGGCAGGGATAGACGAGGGATTGACCCTAATCAGAAATCACGAGCTAGATCTGGTCTTTCTCGATGTAGAAATGCCCTATGGCAACGCCTTTGACCTTTTAGATAAGGTGGGTGACAGAACCTTTGAAACAGTTTTTGTCACGGCCTATGATCATTATGCCATCGATGCCTTGAATGCTCATGCTTCCTATTATTTGTTAAAGCCGATTTCTATAGATGAACTTATCAAGGCGGTAGACTATGTTACCGAGATTAAACAGCAAGAGGAGCGCTTGCAAGATCAAGTCTTGGTGCCTTCTTCTAAACAGGTGCAGGGCAAGATCACTATCCCTTTGCAATCGGGTTTTGAGGTTTTAGCGGTAGATGATATCCTGTATTGTCAGGCCGATGACAATTATACCCAGATTTATTTAGAAAAGGGTAAAAAGCTGGTCAGTAAAACACTTAAGTATTTTGAAGATATTTTGGCCGAACAAGGCTTTGCACGTATCCACAAGTCCTATTTGGTCAATGTGAACGCCGTGGTAGCCTACAACAAAGGAAAGGGTGGTAGTGTAGTGCTGAGCAATGGCAAGGAACTATTGGTCTCCGCAGCAAAGAAGTCTGCGCTCTTGTCTTATTTTAAATAATCGATTATGCATATTTTACCTGTACGCGGTATACATCCGCAGATCCCTGAAGATTGTTTTATAGCCCCAAATGCAACTATAATTGGGGAAGTGACAATGGGTCCGCGTTGTAGCGTGTGGTTCAATGCGGTGATTAGGGGAGACGTTCATTTTATCAAAATAGGGGAGCAGGTTAACATTCAAGACGGTGCGGTTATTCACGCCACTTATAAAAAGTCCCCAACCACCATTGGAAACAATGTTTCCATAGGGCACAACGCCATTGTACACGGTTGCACCATACACGATAATGTACTTGTTGGGATGGGTAGTATTATTATGGACGATTGTGTGATCGAGTCAGGAAGTATCATTGCTGCAGGAGCTGTTCTGACCAAGAATACTCATGTTCCTGCGGGGAGTATCTATGCCGGAACACCCGCTAAAATGATCAAATCAGTCAGTGCTGAACTTTCTACGGGAGAGATAGATCGAATTGCCAACAATTATGTGAAATACGCCTCTTGGTTCAAAGATCCGGATCAGAAATCCTTATAACTGATCTGTTTTTGGGCTGTATTGTCTGCTAGGAGTTTTTTAAGCACCTCTGGATCGCCGTTGGTGTAGAATACGTGCTGTGGGTCTTGTTGCTCACAAAGAAGCTCGTTTTGCGTTAGAATGCGCTGGGTTTGACGCGCTACGGCCAGGCCACTATCTATAATTTTCACTTCATTGCCAAGTAAACTACTAATAAGCGGGATAAGATAAGGATAATGACTGCAGCCCAATACCAAATGATCCACCTTCGCGGCCTTCATAGGAGCCAAATACTTATTGAGCAGCTCTAGCATCTGAGGACTCTGTATTTGGTCGCTTTCAATAAGTTCTACCAAGCCGCTTCCAATAACTTCAATGACTTGTATGTCTTTGGCGAAGGTTTCAGAGGTCTTTGCAAAAAGAGCACTACTTAAAGTTCCTTGTGTGGCCAGTATACCAATGCTTTTAGTTTGGGTTTGTAAAGCGGCAGGCTTAATAGCTGGTTCTATTCCAATAAAAGGGAGGTCGTAGGTTGCTCTAAGATGATCTATGGCGTTGGTAGTGGCAGTATTGCAGGCAACCACTATGATCTTAGCTCCTTGAGCAATTAAAAACTCCGTATTCTTAACACTCAATGCCGTGATCTCGGCCTTGGACTTCTTGCCATAAGGTGCATTGCGACTGTCTGCCAGATACAAGGTTTGCTCCATAGGCATTTGGACTTGAATGGCACGCCAAATGGAAGTGCCGCCAACACCCGAGTCAAAAATACCGATGGGACCTTTTTTGTTCATGAGCTAAAAATAAAAAACTGCCTCCGGGAATCCGAAGGCAGTTCTTAAAAAGTTTAAAGCAGATAAGATTAAATACCCATCTCTTTTTTAACGGCAGTCAAAAGGTCTGGTCCATCACAAAGGATAACTCCGTTCCCTACAGCGCAATCCAATACGTATTGGTATCCTTGCTCACGGGCTACTTTCTGAATTGCAGCACGCGCTTTTTCCAATAGTGGAGTCATAAGGTCAACTTCTTTTTGCTGAAGGTCCTTAAGTGCGTTTTGCTGATATTCCTGAATTTTCTTTTGCATATCCTGAACCTCTTTAGAGCGACGGATGTTCTCATCATCGGTCTTGCTCTCGGCCTCGGCATTGTATTGCTTCATTTTAGCTTCCCACTCTTGAGCCATAGTTTTGATCTCAGCATCATAAGTGGCTTGCAATTTCTTTAATTGGTTTTGTGCGTCCACCATGCTCGGCATAGCTTCTACCAACTTTTGGGTGTCAATATGGGCAGTTTTTGCCGCATCTTGAGCTTGCACAAATCCGGTAGCTCCAACAAACAACACCAACGCTACGCATAAAGATTTCAAATGTTTCATTGTAATTGTATTAATGTTTAAGTAAGTATATAGATTATCAATTTAATGTGAGTTAAAGGCCTCCGCCATCGTCTTCACCTCCGTCGTCGTCGTTATTCTGACGTGCAGCACGAGCGGCGTCGATGGAATCTTTTCTGGCTTGACGCTCGGCCAACAATCTGGCTCTTCTAGCGTCGAACTCTGCTTTTTTAGCAGCGCGCACAGAGTCACGTACTCTTTTGCGTTCTGCCAAAAGTGTTTCTCTTTCGGTTTTTTGTGCGGCCGCAGCAGCAGCGCGCTCTTGGTTCTTAGCTTCTATTTCTTGCTCTTTTGCCGTAACTACAGCATCTTCTTCTGCAGATAGCGCTTCGCGAGCTTCGATCTCTTCTTTATCTTTTTTAGATGTGGCCTGAGTTCGTTTAGCCGCTCTGTTGATAGAGCGTACTACCTGGTCACTGATATCATTACGCTCCGCAGCAAACAACATAACAATGTCTGCAGACTTGTCGAAGATAAAATCGTATTTCTTGGCCTCTGCGATCTCTTGAACGATGTTGAAGACTTGATCTTGAACAGGCTGTACCAATTGTCTGCGTTGGATAGCTAAATCGCCATTAGGCCCAAAACGCTTCTGCTGGTAATCCAGTACTTCGTCTTGTTTTACTTGGATCTCCTCTTCACGCTCCTCTATCAATTCCTTGGTAAGCAAAACGCGTTCATTGCTCAAGTCGACCTTCATTTGATCTACTTCTGCCAGTTTCTTTTCAATGTCCTTTTTCCACTGCTGAACCTTGTTGTCCAATTGCAGGGAAGCCTCTTGGTATTCCGGAACGTTCTCCAGAATGTACTCCATATCAATATAACCGATACGCGCTCCACGTTGCGCATAGGTCAGGCTGCCGATCATAAGGGCAGAAGCCAAGAGAATTAATTTTAATCGCATAATCGTCGTTAGTTGAGTAATTGAAAATATCGTGCCAAAACGTTTAAAAACGTTGACCAATTATAAAATGCGTCTCCCATCCATTTGGCTCGATTCCACCAGGAATAGGGTCGAAACCGTATCCGAAATCGATTCCCAAGAGTCCAAACGCAGGCATAAATATACGGATTCCTGCGCCAGCAGAACGATTAATAACGAAGGGATTATAATCTCTAAAACTATCCCAAGCCGCTCCACCTTCAATGAACGTCAATGCGTATATGGTTGCCAGTTGTTTTAAACTGATAGGGTAACGCAGTTCTAACGTAAATTTGTTAAAAATCGTATTTCCATCAATGGTCGATAGCGATTGGTTTGGATAACCGCGCAACTGAATCACTTCACGACCATCCAAAGCAAAGGCTCCAAGTCCGTCACCACCCACAAAGAAACGCTCAAAAGGAGGGATCCCACGATCGTTGTTATAGGCACCCAAGAAACCAAATTCAGCATGGGTTCTTAGTACTAATTTATCGACAACACGAGTATACCAGGTTGCGTTGAATTTGATCTTGTAGAATTCCAACCACTTGAAACGCTCTTGGTCAATTCGCGCCTGATCTGGATTACCGTTAGCATCTTGGAATTCCGGATCGTTTTGCAAATTGGCAAAGTCTGTATTGCTAAACAGCGACCATGGCGGCGTTAGTTTAGCCGTCAAGGCAAACTGCGAACCTCCTAAAGGATAGATCGGGTTTACCGTGGTGTTGTCACGACTCAAACCAATAGTATAAGCCAAGTTGTTGGAGAATCCATCACCAAAAGTAAATAGGTTGGTAACATAATTCTTCAGGTCAAAGTGCTGGAAGCTTACCGCATGCGAGATTTGGAAATAATCATCAGGCCACTTGAGGCGTTTTGCAATTCCCAAAGATCCACCAGTGATTAAGAACTTACGCGAACGGTCTGCATCTCTACTTCTAAAGTCAAAAAAGAACTGTACGGTATGCGAGAACGAGGCCGAGAACTGTATCGGTTTACGACCACCCAGCCAAGGCTCAATAAATGACAAACTGTACGTTTGGAAGAATGTACTGGCCTGCGCTCTTAGGGATAAGGTTTGTCCGTCTCCCATCGGAAGCGGCTTGTACGCCTTTCCGTTAAAGATATTTCTAATGGAGAAGTTGTTGAACGAAAGCCCAACGGTTCCTACGAATCCACCTCCACCGTAACCACCTTGTAGTTCGATCTGGCTCGATCCTTTCTCCACTACAGAATATTCCATATCTAGGGTACCGGAATTCGGATCTACGTTCTTAAAGTTCGGTGAGATCTGCTCAGGATCAAAGTATCCAACCTGTCCCAATTCGCGAACCGTACGCACTACATTGGCTTTCGAATAGATTTCGCCTGGGCGCGTTCTAAGTTCCCGATATACCACGTGGTCATTGGTACGGGTGTTCCCAACCACGGTTACGTGATCAAAGTAAGCTGGTTTTCCTTCTATGATACGGATCTCGAAATCTATGGTGTCGTTTCTTACGTTTACCTCCACAGGGTTAATACGAGAGAAGAGGTAACCGTTGTTCTGGTATTGGTTGGTGAGGTCTAAAGCCTCCGGGTCGCCTACATCGGCAATGCGTTCCTCTAGGAGTACTCCGTTGTAGGTGTCTCCTTTTTGGATTCCCAAGACACGGCTTAGCAATTCGTCACTAAAGACACTGTTTCCGATGAAATCGATATCTCCGAAGTAGTATTGATTTCCTTCTTCGACTGTTAGCTCAAGGGCAACTGTATTGTCGGATTTGCGAATTAAAGTATCCCTCACGATACGCGCGTCGCGATAACCGTTCTCTTTGTACTTGTCGATGATGGATTGCTTATCTGCTTCGTAATCGTCGCGGATATACTTAGAGCGTTTCCAGAATCGCAAAGGGAATTTTTTCTTGGTATTCTTCATGGCCTTCTGAAGCTTTGCGTCAGAAAGCGCTTCATTGCCATCAATAGTGATCTGATCAACTTTAACGCGTTCACCTTTGTCTATGGCGATAGCCAAGTCTTGTTTGGTGTCCAAACCAGTAACGGAGTCAATCACAGCAGAGGTGCTCATGATCACTTGGGCATTTAGAAAGCCTTGTTCGCGATATTTGTTGAGGATATAATTCTTAGTGGTAGTAAGCAGGTTTTGCGTAACCTTTTGCCCTTTTTTAAGCTCGTTATCGTTGATGATATCGCGAGCCTTACGATCTCTTATACCAGATATAGAGACATTGTTCAAGGTTGGTAGCTCCTGGATGCTGATCTCTAGATCTACCACATCGCCTTCCATACGGGTCACATAAATGCTGATGTCTGAGAACAGGTTCTGATCCCAAAGGTTGGTGATGATGTCGCTCAGGCGTTGCCCTGGCACATAGATGCGCTCTCCGGATTTAAGCCCGGTAAAGGTAAGTACGGTCTGTGCGTTGTAACTTTTGAGTCCTGTGATCTCAATATTACCGATCTCGTATTTGCGATTGGCGTCCAGATCGCGTTTCTGACTGAAGCCGGAAAAGCTCAGCAGCAATAACAGCAAGAGAAGGGGTAAAGTTCTTTTATAGGAATTCAAAAATATAGTGTTAGTTGAGTTGTTCACTGGTCTTTCCAAATCTGCGTTCTCTGTTTTGATAATTCAGAATAGCCTCGTATAGATTTTCCTTTCTAAAATCGGGCCAAAGTACCTCTGTAAAATATAATTCCGCATAAGCGATCTGCCAGAGTAAAAAGTTGCTTATACGCTGCTCTCCACTGGTGCGGATCAACAGATCCACGTCCGGTAAATTAAGCGTGTAAAGATGCTTATTTATAACGTCTTCATCAATCTTTTCAATCGAAATTATGTTATTTTTAACTTTGGAACTTATTTCTTTAATAGTTTTTGTGATTTCCTCTCTGGAGCCGTAACTCAGGGCCAATGTCAAGGTCATTTGCTCATTGTCTTTTGTGGCTTCAATTACTTCATTGAGTTCCATTCTGGCCTTGTCTGGCAAGTCCTGAAGGGCTCCAATTGCTCCGAGGCGTATGTTGTTTTTCTGTAAGGTCTTCAGCTCTTTTTTAAGGCTAGAGACCAAGAGTTTCATAAGGGTTTGTACCTCTAATTTGGGACGATTCCAGTTTTCTGTCGAAAAGGCGTAAAGTGTTAAAAAAGGAATGCCTAATTCGGCAGCCCCTTCAACTACTTCTTTTACGGCTTTGGCACCGCTTTCGTGACCTTTGGTTCTGAAAAGACCGTGCTTTTTAGCCCAACGACCATTACCGTCCATAATTACGGCGAGGTGCTGTGGCAGCTTATCTTTATCGATACGGTCCAAATCGTTCATTGCTAAAAGTTACAATAACAAGGTTGGCGACCAAAGGTAAAGCTCAAGGTAAGTCCTGTGAACACGTACCAATCGTCGCTGTTTAGGTTGCCAAATTTAAGGCTTTGGTCGTCTGCTAGATCCTTTACCGGATTGCTGCCGTCCAAGGCGTCTGTTAGGGTATATCGGGCTCCAAATTCAATTCCGAGAATCATCTTGGTTCCTAAGGTAGCTTTATAGCCAACAACCATTGGGATCGCGAAATCCCAAGCGCTGTCAAATTTACGAATCACATCGGTATTAGGGTCCCTAAAAAGGTTATTATATCGAAAATACGTCAAACCGGTATATAAATAGGGTGTACGTTGTGGTTGTCCAGAATACATATTGAATTCCAGGAAGTTAAATTCAAGTCCGAGCGATGCTTCTGTTATCGAATTGGTAAAGGTATAAGCGCGTTGGGCACGTCTGCTTTCGCTGGATTTGGTGTCGTCTCCTTTGAGGTTGGATTGGATTAAAGTAAAGCGGAAGGCATGTCTGGGGCCGCGATTCCATTTGAGGATTCCTCCAAAGTGAAGCGTGTTAGGCGAGATGTAATTGGTGCGTCCTACGTCGCCAATAAAATTGGTTCCGCCCAGAACAGCTCCTATCTCGTAGGTTTGACCGAAGCTCATAAAGCTTCCTAATCCCATAAAAAACAGCAAAAATAAGGCCCTCATATCCCTGAAAAAACGTGCAAATATAACAATAAACTTGAGGTATCCACAGCCTTAACTGCATCCTCCGAGAAGTAAAACAGTAAAACGCCTCTTTTATTGTTTAAAATTGCGCTTGTCTTCGCCCCAAAGAAGCTTCTGTCTTATGGTTTTAATAAAGCTGTCGTGGTTGAGTTGAACCAGAGAAATTGTAAAGGGAGCTCGAGTGATCTCCACCTCAGTATCGTTGGCCAAAGTTACGATCCTGGAATCTAAAGAAAGTAGATAAGAATCCTCACGTCCGTACACTTGCAAGCCGATGGTCGTATCGTCGGGAATAACAAAGGGCCTGGCGTTGAGGTTATGCGGGGCAATAGGGGTGATCACGAAGGAGTTTGATTTTGGATCGATAACAGGCCCTGCGCAGCTCAAAGAGTAACCCGTTGAACCTGTAGGTGTAGCCACAATAAGCCCGTCGGACCAATAACTGGTCAAATACTCGCCGTTGAGCTCCGTAGCAACCCGTATCATGCTGGTGGTGTTCTTTCTGTTTACGGCAACCTCGTTCAAGGCAAAGTTCAGCACTCCTTCCATGGCAGTGGCAGGAGTAGTTTTTACTTGCAGCAAACTGCGCTCAGAAATGGAGTATTCTCCGTTTAGGATATGATCTATATGTTCTTTTAGATCGTCTTTTTGAATGGTGGCCAGAAAGCCTAAACGGCCTGTGTTGATTCCGACAATAGGAATATTCAGGTCCTTGACGTAAGTGATGGAACGCAAGATCGTCCCGTCTCCGCCAATACTAAAAAAGAGGTCGAAAGAATCATCCAAACTGCTAAAGGTCTCAAAACCTTCGTAGTCCTTTTCGATGTTCTCATTTGCTCGTATTAGCTCCAAAAAATTGGCCTCAATATAAACATCGGCCTTGGCTTTATCTAGCGCGTTGAGTACTGAAGCGATATAGCCGCCCGAATTTTTGTGGTAAAATTGTCCGTAGATCGCGATTTTCATGCGCAGCTTTTAAAGGCTTAGATTACATGTTTAGGTACTTGTCCAGATATTTGGAGCGTTCTTTCAAACTATCCATGTAGGTGTCTTCCGCATGTTGTGATACGATATTGTATCCGTAGCGTCTAAAGGTTTGCACTATGGTGTTGATTCCTGTAGGTGCAATTTTTACGGTAGCTTGAATAAGATCGTTCTCCATATGAGAAACAAATACACCCAAAAGTCTGGCGTCGTTGGATTCCACGATCTGACAGATCTCGCTAAAAGAATAGTCATTCACGCCCTTTTCTACAATGATAATGCCTCCGGCTTCGTGTAAAAATGGTGTTTCGCTGAACAGGTTCATAATATCACCCAACTCGAAATAACCCAAATACTGTTGATTGTCGTCCAATACGGGCATGATGTTGCTGTTGTATTGGGCAAAGGCTTCGAGAACGTCCAGCCAATTGGTCTTTTCGCGAACAAAGAATCCTTCTAAGGCATACTGCACATCTAAAAGTGTTTTGTCGCTTTCAAAGCAATGCGCATCTGTCTCGGAGATACAACCCAAATAGGTGCCCTCATTAAAAACTGGCAGATGGGAATATGTCAGGTTATTAAAAGTGTTCTGCACTTCCTTAACCGTAGTTTCCAAGCTGAAAGGTCTAACGTCGTTTATGATATATTCTTCCGTGTTCAAGCCGTTAATTTTTATGCAAATTAATCAATTTTAAGGAGCATGAGCCCTTATCATCTTCGTATTTTTGTAATCAAATACTAAGCCATGACGCGATTAAGCGTAAATATCAATAAAATTGCCACCCTGCGCAATGCCAGAGGAGGAAACGTACCCAATCTGCTAAAAGTAGCTGCCGATATCCAAGATTTCGGCGCTCACGGAATCACCATCCATCCAAGACCGGACGAGCGTCATATTCGCTATCAGGATGCGCGAGACCTAAAGGCAGTGGTTCATACTGAGTTCAATATAGAAGGTAATCCTGTTGGGAGTTTTGTCGATCTGGTCAATGAAGTTGTGCCAGAACAGGTCACTTTGGTGCCGGATGCAGAAGATGTATTGACCTCCAATGCCGGTTGGGATACCCAAAAACACAAGGACTTTTTAAGCGAGATCATTGCACAATTCAAGGCTAAAGGCATGCGGACCTCGATCTTTGTAGATCCGGTTCCAGCCATGATAGAAGGAGCTGCTTTGGTCGGGACAGATCGGATAGAGCTCTACACAGAAGCCTACGCCAGCGGTTATGCCGCCGGAAATAAAGAAGCGGTAAAGCCTTATACGGCTTGTGCTCAATTGGCACATGAGCTCGGTTTGGGTGTAAATGCCGGTCATGACCTGTCGTTAGATAACATCGCCTTTTTTGCCCAGCAGGTTCCAAACTTGGACGAGGTATCCATAGGGCACGCTTTGATCTCTGAGTCGCTTTATCTGGGCTTGGAGAATGTGGTGAATATGTATATTAATAAGTTGAAGTAATGAGCGTTTTGCACTCACGTATTCTTGGAGAAGGTCAACCTTTAGTGATCTTGCACGGGTTTTTAGGCATGGGTGATAACTGGAAAACCTTGGCCAATAGATTTGAAGCAGATGGTTTTCAGGTCCATTTGGTAGATCAGCGCAATCATGGGCGTAGTTTTCACGCTAGTGGATTCTCTTACGAATTAATGGCCGCAGACCTGTTGGCCTATATGGATCATCACGGCTTGGAAAAAGCGAATTTGATCGGACATTCTATGGGCGGGAAGACGGTTATGGAATTTGCTGTCAACTATCCACAGCGAGTTTTAAAACTCATTGTTGCCGATATCGCGCCTAAAAGCTATCCGCAGCACCATCAAGCCATATTGAAAGGTCTGGGCTTGCTATGGGATGCCCAATTGGACAGCAGATCGCAAGCAGACGAACTTTTGGCTACTGAGGTGCCGGATGCTGGGGTAAGACAGTTTTTATTAAAGAACTTGTATTGGAAAGAGAAAGGAATCCTCGGATTGCGCATGAACTTGCCGGTACTAGCTGAAAATATAGAAGAGGTAGGCAAGCCTTTAGCTGCTGATGCGCATTACACGGGTCCAACTTTGTTTTTAAAAGGTGCGCGATCTGATTATATCCTTCCTATGGATGAAATTTTGATCAAACGTCATTTTCCAGAGGCACAAGTGGTGGAAGTTGGCGAGGCCGGCCATTGGCTACATGCCGAAAATCCTAGGGAATTTTACCAAAATGTTATAGATTTTTTATAACATTGCACAACATTTATTATGTATGCATAATAAATAGGTAGTACTTAAAAAGAACTACCTTTGTAATTGAACTAATACTACAAACTAATTTTTAATCCCTTTTTATGAAAAAATTACTCATTTTCGCTGTTTTTGCGTTGACTGCGGCGGTGACTTATGCAGGTGGATACCGAGTGAGTCTACAGGGGCAGAAATCTCTGGCTATGGGACACACGGGTGTGGCAGTCGTGAACAGTGCCGAATTGGTGTTTTTTAACCCTGCCGGTATGGTCTACCTGGAAAACAAACTCAACATCTCTGCTGGGGTGAGCGGTGTGTTCTCCGACGTTAAATTCCAAAATTCAGAATTTGGTTACACTTCAGAGACTGACAGTCCTGTTGGAACCCCTTTCTATTTGTATGCTTCTTATAAGGCAACCGACTGGCTAGCTTTTGGATTAGGAGTGTACACGCCTTACGGAAGTTCTGTTGAGTACCCGACAGACTGGGCCGGATCGCACTTGGTTAACAATATTGAGTTGGCTGCTATCTTTGTACAGCCTACAGTATCTGTTAAATTATTCGACGAGTTGAGTATCGGTGGTGGACCTATCTACGTGAGCGGTTCTGTAAACTTTAACCGAAACTTGAACCGTACTTTAACTGATCTTGATGGTAACAGAACTAATGTTACTGTTGATGCTTCTGGGGTAAATGCCTGGGGTTATACTATTGGTGCAATGTTTACACCAACAGACAAGATCAAGATTGGATTCAACTACCGTTCAGAGATTATTTTGGACGCAGAAGGTGGTGAGGCCGATTTCGAGAATGTACCGAATTCACCTTTGACTCCTTTTGCTGATACAACCTTTGATGCTTCACTTCCTCTTCCTGCGGAATTGACAGTTGGATTCTCGTATGAGTTCTGTGAGAAATGGTTGTTCGCTTTCGATTTCAACCGTGCTTTCTGGGATGTATACAACTCCTTGGATATCGACTTTGCAGATCCGAACATCCCTGATTCCTTTAACAGAAGAAACTACAAGAACGCTTCTATTTACCGTTTCGGGTTACAATATGAGGCTACTTCTAAGTTTACCTTGCGTGCAGGATACTACTTTGATGAGTCTCCGGTGCAAGACGGGTTCTTCGCTCCAGAAACTCCGCGTAACGATTCTAACGGATATACTGCTGGTTTGACTTTCAACCTAAGCGACCGTTTCCAGATCGATGCTTCATTCCTTTACTTACGATTCAAAGAAGTTGACGCTTCTTACGATTTCTACTTTGAGAATGGGGTAGCCGTACCTTTTGGAGGAACTTACAAGTCGAGCTCATTCATTCCAGGTTTGGGAATCTCCTACAGACTGTAATCACAACTTAATCTGATAAGCATATGAAAACATATATTAAATATTTATTTGTCGCTTCTGCAGCTTTCTTTGCGAGTTGTGAAGTTGATTTTGACGAACCGATCACTGACGAAGGCTTCTACACCACAGGAGAGGCCAATATGTCTAGTTTTGTTGCCGTGGGTAACTCCCTAACAGCCGGATACGCTGACGGTGCATTATATATCACAGGACAAGAGAACTCTTATCCTAACATTCTTGCCAACCAATTTGCACTTGCAGGTGGTGGGGCATTCACCCAGCCTTTAGTTGATGACAACTTAGGTGGCTTGTTATTAAGCGGTAACCAGATCGCTGAGAACCGCTTTGTGTTGGCTGTAGATGCTAACGGAAATCCTGGTCCTGCTCGTTTGAGTGGTATGCCAACCACCGATGTGGCTAACGGTCTAGCAAGTCCATTCAACAATATGGGTATTCCTGGAGCTAAGAGTTTCCACTTAGTAGCACCTGGATACGGTGATGTTAACGGAGTACTTACTGGAACTGCGAACCCGTATTACGCGCGTATCGCTACTAGCGGTTCTGCTACTGTAATTGGAGATGCAACCTCTTTGAATCCATCTTTCTTTAGCCTTTGGATTGGAAACAACGATATCCTTTCTTACGCTACTAGTGGAGGTTCTGGAGTTGATCAGACCGGAAACCTAGATCCGTCTACTTACGGACCAAACGATATCACAGACCCTAACGTATTTGCTTCTGTATTCAGTCAAGAAGTTGAAGCACTTGCAGCTGGTGGATCTGGTGGTGTTGTTTTGAATATCCCAGACGTAACATCTATTCCTTATTTTACAACAGTGCCTGTAAATTCTATTCCTCTTGATGCTGCTACTGCAGAGGCTTTGAATGCTAACTTTGCGCTTTACAACGACCTTGTATTGCCTGGTTTGGTTAGCTTCGGAGTTATTACTGCGGAAGAGGCTGCGATGCGTACCGTATCTTTCTCAGAAGGACTAGGAAACGCGCCTATCATTGTAGATACTGATCTTACTGACGTTACTACAATCTTACAAGGGCCTCCTGCGAATTTACCTCCGGATGTTGCAGCGCTATTAGGACAATTGCGTCAGGCTAACGCCAACGACCTTATCGTTCTTCCTGCTGCTAGCGTATTGGGTACTCAAGTAGGTGACGATCCTACAGCGATCAATGGAGTGTCTGTTCCATTGGCAAACCAATTTGTTCTTACTGCTACTGAGCAAGCTCGTGTAGCTGCTGCAGGAGCTGCATATAACGCTGCTATTCAAAACATCGCTGCGGCTAACGACATCGCTTTTGTAGACGCTAGATCTGCTTTGGCCCAAGTTGCTAACGGTGGTGTGATGAGCGACGGTGTAATGTTGACCAACGAGTTTGTTACTGGTGGAGCTTTCTCTTTAGATGGAGTTCACCCAACGCCTCGTGGATATGCTTACACAGCAAATCTGATTATCGATGCTATCAATTCCAAGTACGGAGCCAATATTCCAAATGTGGATATAGGAACCTTTGGAACGGTAACCTTGAGCAACGACTAGGTTCGTAGCTAAAACATAGAAAAAAGCGTTATCTTAGGGTAACGCTTTTTTTTTATGAAATGAATACACTTATCAAAATAGCCCTTACGGCCGGAGCTGTACTTATCTTGGCCAATGTGCTTCCGGGTGTTGCTGTGTCGGGTTATTGGGGCGCTATCATAGTTGCAGTGGTCTTGGCTATCTTGCGCTTAGTGGTCAAACCCTTGCTCATCCTCTTCACTTTGCCCTTGACCATTTTAACCTTAGGATTGTTCCTCTTTGTGATCAATGCGATTATCGTGCTTTTAGCCAGTGAGCTTTTAGACGGATTTAGAGTGGATGGATTCTGGTGGGCCGTACTGTTCAGCGTCCTTCTATCCTGCTTACAAGCCTTTGTCAATTCCTTGGTCAAAGAAGAAAAACCAACCTCCTGATAATCAAGTTTTGGTTCCCTTGCTGATGGCTTAAAAAAGTCGTACTTTTGCCCTCCGATTTTCAGAGAAAAACACATTATGAACATCAGCAGAACCGATATTGATGATTTGAACGCCGTAGTAACTGTGGCGATCGAAAAAAAGGACTACGCAGAGAAGGTAGACACCATTTTAAACAACTACAGAAAGAACGCCAACATTCCTGGTTTCCGCAAAGGACATGTGCCAATGGGAATGGTAAAGCGCCAATACGGGAAGGCCGTTTTGGTTGACGAGGTGAATAAGCTGTTGCAAGACTCCTTGCACAAATATTTGACTGAGGAGAAATTAGAGGTATTGGGTAACCCACTGCCTAAGAACGAGACCGACATAAATTGGGATGGAGACGATTTCAATTTTGAATTCGAACTAGGTCTTGCTCCAAAGTTCGAGGTGGATCTAAAGCCTAAGAAAGCGGTGACCCACTACAAGATCGTTGCCGATGACGAAATGATCGACAATCAAGTAACCAGCATCCGCAAGCAATACGGAAAACTCATTAGCCAAGCAGAAGTTGTAGAAAGTGCGGAGATTACCGGAACTTTCAAGAACGAAGAAGCAGGTATCGACAACAAGACCACCTTATCTCTGGATCGCGTTGACGGAAAGCGTCAGCAGAAAGCATTATTAGGAGCAAAAGCAGGTGAAACGGTTAAGTTGAAGACCAAGTCCATGTTTAAGGACGATCACCAAAACCAACACGTCTTTGGAGTATCTCACGACGATGCACACGGCTTGGATGTTGAGGTAGAATTTACCATCGACGAGATCAACACTCGCGAGCTCGCTGAAATGAATCAGGAGTTGTTTGACAAGCTTTTTGGAAAAGACGTTGTGAAATCAGAAGCAGAATTGCGCGAAAAGATCAAAGAAGATGCAGAGCGTCAGTTTGCTCAACAAGCAGATCAGAAGCTTCTTAACGATGTAGTAGAAACCTTAATAGACAACACCAAGTTCGATCTGCCAGACGGTTTCTTAAAGCGTTGGTTGCGCGTTGCAGGAGAGCAAGAACTTTCAGAAGAGGAGGCCAACGCAGAATACGAGCGTACCGAAAAAGGCTTGCGTTATCAACTTATTGAAGGCAAACTTCGTGCAGAGCACAATTTACAGGTGACCTTTGACGAGCTTAAGGATTATGCACAGAACATGATCAAGGCACAAATGGCACAGTTTGGGCAAATGAATCCTTCTCAAGAAGAGTTAGACGGAATCACTGCCAGAATAATGAGCAACCAAGAAGAAGTACAACGCTTGCAAGAGCAGTTGAACGGGCAAAAGATGCTTGATTTCTTTAAGGAAAATGCCAAACTGAAGACCAAAGAAGTCACTTATGACGCCTTCGTGAAAGAGGCCTACAGTTAAACCGGCTTATTTTAATTATCTTTAGGCGTCGAATCCGAGAGGATTCACGCCTTTTTTGTCAATTAAAAAACACCTAATTAATCTAGTATTTCAATGGATTACGGAAAAGAATTTAAAAACTTTGCTATAAAGGACCAAGGGATCAGTTCTACCTATTACGATAAGATCGTAAGTAGCATGTATCCTGTTGGTCTAACACCAAATATCATCGAAGAGCGTCAAATGAACATTGCGATCTTCGACGTATTCTCGCGTTTGATGATGGATCGCATTATCTTTCTAGGTACTGGGATCAATGATCAAGTAGCCAATATCATTCAGGCGCAATTGTTGTTTTTGGAGAGTACAGACTCTACCAAAGACATCCAGATCTACATAAACTCACCAGGAGGAAGCGTATATGCCGGTTTAGGTATTTATGACACCATGCAATTCATTAAGCCTGATGTAGCTACTATCTGTACCGGAATGGCAGCTTCTATGGGAGCTGTACTGTTGTGTGCTGGTGCCGAGGGGAAACGCAGTGGTCTAACGCACTCTCGCGTGATGATCCACCAACCTTTAGGAGGCGCTCAAGGACAGGCAAGTGATATTGAGATCACTGCCCGAGAGATCTTGATCTTAAAAGAAGAATTATATCGAATCATTGCCAAGCATTCTGGCCAGACCTATGACAAGATCTACCAAGATTCAGATCGTGATTACTGGATGAAGGCAGACAAAGCCAAAGAATACGGGATGATCGACGAAATACTAACCCGAGGCTAATAGCCGTTAATGCTTTACTCGAATACCCAAGAAGATGGCGAAAGAAGAATTAGAATGTTCGTTTTGCGGGCGTAAAAAGCCAGAGACCAATTTGCTTATTGCAGGTTTAGATGCACATATTTGTGACCGCTGTATTGAACAGGCACATGGCATAGTTGTAGAAGAAGCTACTCACAGCAGCAATGCGGAGCTTTCTAAGGAACTGATGCTTAAAAAGCCGAAAGCCATCAAGGAGTTTTTGGACGAGTACATCATTGGGCAAGAGCACACCAAAAAGGTGATGTCTGTTGCAGTATACAATCACTACAAAAGATTGTTGCAACCGCCTTCTGATGACGACATCGAAATTCAGAAAAGCAATATTATCATAGTCGGGCAAACCGGTACCGGTAAGACTTTAATGGCCAAAACTGTGGCGCGTATGCTTAACGTGCCGCTGGCCATTGTAGATGCTACAGTACTTACAGAGGCAGGTTATGTAGGGGAAGATGTGGAAAGCATTTTGACCCGTTTGCTTCAGGCTGCAGATTACAATGTGGAAAAGGCCCAAAATGGGATCGTTTTCATAGATGAGATCGATAAGATCGCCCGTAAGAGTGATAACCCTTCAATTACCAGAGATGTCTCTGGAGAAGGCGTACAGCAGGCTTTGTTAAAGCTCTTAGAGGGGACCACTGTCAACGTACCACCTAAAGGAGGGCGTAAACACCCGGATCAGAAGTTCATCGAAGTAAATACAGAGAATATCCTATTTATTGCCGGTGGAGCTTTTGATGGGATAGAACGCGCTATTACCAAGCGTTTGAACATGCAAGCCGTTGGATTTAGCGCTTCTAAATCAGACGATGCCTTTGAGCGCGATAACTTGCTCAAATATATCATTCCTAAGGATCTAAAAGACTTCGGATTGATTCCTGAGATCATTGGGCGCTTGCCTGTACTCACTCATATGGACCCGCTTGACAAGGGAACTTTAAGAGCAATTCTTACCGAGCCTAAGAACGCGATCGTAAAGCAATACAAGAAACTCTTTGAGATGGACGATATTGACTTTGTGATCACCGAAGAGGCACTAGATTACGTGGTGGACAAAGCTATCGAGTATAAATTAGGAGCACGCGGATTGCGTTCGCTTTGTGAAGCCGTTCTTACCGATGCTATGTTCGAGATGCCAGGTACTGAAGATCGCCAACTTCATGTCACTAAAGAGTACGCTGAGAAGAAACTCAACAAGTCGACCATAAAGAAACTCAAGGCCGTTTCTTAAGCATTCAGCTTTAATAATTCCTCTAAGTAATCGCGGGTATTTGCCAAGCGAGGTACTTTGTGCTGTCCGCCGAGCTTGTCCTTTGCTTTTAGCCAATCGTAGAATACCTTTTCACGTCCAAAGTGAACCGTGGGCAAATTCAAGGTCGTGTTGTTGTAGCGCTTAGCTTCGTAATCGGAATTGACCTCTTGCAAATATTTATCCAGTAGTTGCGTAAACTCTTTTTGATTCTGCGGAGGGGTCTTAAATTCAATAAGCCATTCGTGTGCACCCTTATCTTTGCCTTTCATAAAAATTGGTGCGGCTGTGTAATCTACGATCTCGCATTGGGTCTCTTGCGCAACTTTCTTTAGAGCGATTTCTGCATTTTCTATTATGAGTTCCTCTCCGAATACATTGATATGATGCTTGGTGCGTCCACTTACGCGAATGTGGTAAGGTCTAACCGAGGTGAACCTAACCGTATCTCCTATTTTATAGCGCCACAGGCCACCATTGGTCGTGATCACAATGGCGTAATTCTTGTCAACCTCCACCTGATCTAGCGGTATAACACGCTCTTCGGCCGTGCCGTAAGTGTCCATCGGGATAAACTCGTAAAAGATCCCGTAGTCAAGCATGAGCAGCAGATCCTTACTATCGTTCTTGTCTTGAATGGCAAAGAATCCCTCTGAGGCGTTATAGATCTCGTAGTACTTGAACTGATCCCTTGGAAGAATCTGCTTGTACTGATCTACATAAGGCTCAAAGCTCACTCCGCCGTGAAAGTACACCTCTAAATTCGGCCAAATATTAAAGAGATTGTCTTCTCCTGTAGAAGTTAAAACCTCATTGAGCAACACAAGCATCCAAGACGGTACTCCCGCCAAACTTGTTACGTTTTCCTGTATAGTCTCATTAACTATGGCTTGCATTTTGGTTTCCCAATCTGCCATGAGTGATACTTCACTGCTCGGGGTGGAGCTAAATTCAGCCCAAAATGGCATATTGTCTATCAGAATTGCAGACAGATCGCCAAAGGCTGTGCCGTTGCTCTTGTATAGCTCCTTGCTACCTCCTAAGCGCAAACTCTTCCCAACAAAAAGCTGAGAGTCCGGATTGTTGTTCAAATACATACAGAGCAGATCTTTGCTTGCCGCATAATGACAATCCTCCAAAGATTCATTGCTAACAGGTATGAATTTGCTTTTGCTCGAAGTGGTTCCGCTGGATTTGGCAAACCACTTGATAGGAGTTGGCCAAAATATGTTGGGTTCGCCCTGTCTGGAGCGCTCTATCAGATCTTGATAATCCTCATAGCTGCTAATGGGCACACGGGCTGCAAAGGTTTCGTAGTCTTTAATATCCTCAAAACCATAGCGCTTGCCAAGCTCGGTATGCTTTGCTTTAGCCAGCAAATTACTCAGTAGTTCACGTTGCACTTCATCTGGGTATTTTAAAAAGAGTTCTATCTGATGGAACCGCTTTTTTAAAAACCATGAGGCAATAGAATTTACAATGGGTATTGGCATTTATTTGCGCTATCTTTAGACGATAAAAATAGGAATTTTAGACATATGACCTATAGCGGAGTACTGACAAAAATGAAGACCCAAAACGGCCAGCCCGTCCAGTATTATTTGGATTTCGAGTCGGACTTTATCAATGTGAACCAATTATTGGGTAAGACCCTCAGTTTGCAATTCCTCAAGTTTGAGTGTCTTAACTGCGGATTGGACAAAAAGATCTTTCGTCAAGGGTATTGTCATGACTGTTTTTACGATGTGCCTCAAGCTGCAGATTGGATCATCCGTCCGGAACTGAGTAAAGCACATTTAGACCAAGAAGACCGCGATCTGGCCTACGAGAAGAAAATGCAACTGCAGCCGCATATTGTCTATTTGGCAAACTCCAGTTCGGTGAAGGTTGGGGTCACCCGGAAAAGCCAGGTGCCAACCCGTTGGATAGATCAGGGTGCTCATGAGGCAATTGCCATAGTGGAGGTTCCCAATCGTTATTTGGCCGGAATAACCGAAGTTGCTTTAAAGGATCAGGTGAGCGATAAGACCAATTGGCGTGCCATGCTAAAAAATGACATTCAAGACGAAGACTTGGTTGCTTGGCGTGAGAAGTTATTACCACTTGTGCCCGAGGAGGCTAAAGACTATGTCTTGGACAGACAGAGCGAAACGCATTTAGATTTCCCGGTGCAGCAATATCCGGAGAAACCCAACAGTCTCAACTTGGTAAAAGAAGGCGCATATACAGGCAAATTAGTAGGCATTAAGGGGCAGTATTTGATCTTTGAAGATCAGACAGTATTCAATGTTCGCTCTAACGAAGGGCTTTTTGTGGCTTTAGAGGTTGGGATTCCGGCTTAAGTATTTCTTTAACAGCTTTTTAGTATTCCAAGGACAGAACAAGCCTTAAATTTGTAAGGCTATGAAGAAACTAAAGATATCTGCCATGTCCTTGGTGTACATCACCACCCTTTTATTGGTTACCCTAACGGTAATGGTAACGATGGACCTTCCTTTTAACTGGGTATTTTACTTAAGTGTGCTTGGACAAGTTTTTGTGGTGCTGATGGTTTACCGTGTACTTACCGACGACTATTCGACCGACAAGACTTTCGAAGACTTCTACGAAGATTACGACACCGAATCCCAGCGTTTTAGATAACCCACAGTTTTAGGGCTTGAACTACCGCAATACCGATCAAGGTAATTCCTATCGCTGTGTGCATGCATACTTGTTTAGTTGAATTGAGCTGTTTTTCGGCCAAGCGCTTACCTGTAGATCCGTAGATCATGAGTATGCCTACCTTTCCCAGAAAAACTCCGAAGAAAAAGAACAAGAGGTAGCTGCTTTTGAGCATAGCAGACAAGGTCACATAATTGTTATTTACTATAGCTATGGCAACCAACCAGAATAATAAAACGGGTGGATTCACCGCCGCCAAGAGATATCCTTGAAGCAGTCGCTTGATCGGCTTGTCTGGCTGTGCCTGTCTGGTCTTTAGCTTTGGTAATCTGTTCTTGATAATAAAAAGTGTCCCTGCCAAAAGAAATGCTACTACAAAGATCACTTTTACCCAGACATGCATCTGCAAGAAATCTGTAACTAACATACTGTAGCTAATGGCCAGCAATGCCAAGGTGATCTCACCCAAGCCGGCTCCGAAGGCGATTTGTTGCCCTTGCAAAGGCTTGCCTGAAGCAGCGGCACTGACAACTGCAATATTGGAGGCTCCCGGAAAAGCTCCGCCTAAAGCCGCTAAGAAAACACCGATTATCAGATAGATCATAAACATGACTCTTTAGTAGTCATGACAGATAGCACCTTACAATGTTTAGTTAATTATTCGAGTTCTTCGCTGCCTTGCAGTCCAAAAAGGCGTCTTAAATAATAAACGCCAGCATAGAGTAGCGGGGTGTCTAATAACGCAACCAAGATCTTAAAAAGGAAACCGCTGATCAGTAGACTGCTAAAGATTTCCCAAGGGATTTTACCAAAACTACACAGCAGAAAAAGCACGGTAAAGGTGTCTACAAATTGCGAAGTGAAGGTAGAGAAGTTGTTGCGCAACCAAAGGTGCTTGCCTTTGGTGATCTTTTTCCACCAATGGAAAATGTGGATGTCTATGTATTGTGCCAATAAATAGGCCATCATGGAGGCAAATACGGCTACCGCTGTTGCTCCAAAGACCAAGGTAAATATCTCATTGTCCAGTGGGCTGGTCGGGATAGCATTGAAATGGTTTGCTGCCATGACAATTCCCAGGGAGAAGAAAGATGCAAAGATTCCCGTGGTCACCATTTGATTAGCCTTCTTTTTACCGTAGACCTCACTGACAATATCCGTGATCAAAAAAGTGATCGGGTAGGGCAGTACGCCTACGGAGATCTCGAAAGTGTAAAGTCCAAAAAAATCAATAGCCACAAACTTCTGAAAAATCAGGTTTGAAACTACCAATGAAGTTATGAATAGGGCCGCAAGAATCAGGTAGATGCGATCTGCCAAGGCCCCGTTTTTTGGAATCGATTTGCTCACCTAGCTAAGTTACGATTTTAATAGAACACCTTTACAGAATTTAGCTTAGTTTACGTATTTTCGCTGCTACCTAAAAGCCAATATTTATCAAACCAAAACGTACCATATACCTCGCACTTGGCAGTAATCAAGGCAACCGATTCGAGCAGTTGCAGGCGGCGGTAGATGCACTTTTTGAGACTATTGGTGATGTGCGAAAAATCTCTGCTGTTTACAGTTGTCCCGCCTTGGGTTTCGAAGGGCCGGAGTTTTTGAATTGCGTTCTGCGGATGGAGTCTGATCTGCCTAATGGTAAACTCATAAGTGAGGTACTTCGGATAGAAAAAAGCTTAGGTAGAGAACGATCAAAAGATGCTGGATACACTTCTCGAACTATCGATATTGATGTGATTGCTGTGGAGGATGAGTGTATCGACACCAAAAAGTTGCAAGTGCCACATCCGGCCATGCAAGACAGGCGATTTGTATTACAACCCATGCATGACATTGCTGCAGATTGGAAGCATCCCAAACTGGGTAAAACCGTGGGAGAGTTGTTGGAGTCTTGTCAGGATTCCTCTGTGCTGAGCAAGCAATCTAAATGGCTGCGCAATCCCAAGAAGAATCTGCATTTGGATCAGTTCAAATATTTAGCCATTGAAGGTAATATTGGCGCGGGTAAAACCAGTTTGGCAACTTTGATCTCCGAAGATTTTAACGCAAAATTGGTTTTGGAACGCTTTAAGGACAATCCGTTTCTGCCAAAGTTCTATAAGGATCAGAATCGTTATGCCTTTCCTTTAGAGATGTCTTTCTTGGCCGATCGCTATCAGCAATTGCTAGACGATATTTCGCAATACGATCTGTTTAAGGAATTCATTGTGGCCGACTATGACCTTTACAAGTCCTTGATCTTTGCTAAAGTTACGCTGCAGCAAGAGGAGTATGCGCTTTATAAAAAGCTATTCCACTTGATGTACAAGGAGATCGCTCGCCCGGATCTCTATGTCTATCTCTATCAAACTACAGAAAGCCTACTGGCCAATATCAAGAAAAGAGGCCGCTCTTACGAATCTGACATTCAGCCTGACTATCTGGAAAAACTCAATAAAGGGTATCAGGAGTATATAAAATCCTTTCCGGAAGGTACCGTAAAGGTTGTGGATGTATCGGACTTGGATTTTGTTGCCAATCGGGCCGATTACCTAAAGGTCTTAAGGGCAATAGTCAGCTAATTAGCCGTTTAATTTCTGGAAGATATCCCAAAGAACCACGCCTGCGCTAACAGCGATGTTCAGGGAGTGTTTGGTGCCGATCTGCGGAATTTCTATCACCCCGTCACAGCAGTCTATAACACTTTGCTGCACGCCTTTTACTTCGTTGCCAAAAACAACTGCTAGTGGTGTTTTTTGTGGGGTGAATTCACTTAAGCTTATGGAATTTTCTGTTTGCTCAACAGCAAAGCTGACAACGCCTTCGGCTTTGAGCTTTTTGATCAACTCTGCACAGTCTTCAGCGTACTCCCAAGCTACGCTATCTGTAGCTCCTAAAGCTGTTTTTTGAATGTCTTTATGCGGAGGAGTGGCAGTGATTCCACAGAGGTAGATCTTTTCTATCCTAAAGGCGTCTGAGGTTCTAAAGACACTCCCTACATTGTTTAGACTGCGGATGTTATCCAGCACAACTATTAGTGGTGTTTTTGCTGCGGATTTAAACGCTGCAACCTCCAAACGATCCAGTTCGCTATTGCGAAGTTTTCTAAAGTCACTCATGCGATTGCAAAGGTAGCCTATTGTTAATAAAAGGGAATAACTCTAAGGGCTCGATCTTCTCTAAAAATCGCAGTTTTTCTACTTTAGCTTTTCAACCCTATTTATGGCCACAAAAGTCACTCCTTTAATGAAGCAATACAATGCCATCAAGGCCAAGCACCCTGATGCGCTCTTGCTTTTTCGAGTTGGAGATTTTTATGAGACCTTTGGACAAGACGCCGTGCGTGCCGCAAAGATTCTCAACATAACGCTTACGGCCAGAAACAACGGCGGAGACAAGACCGAATTGGCTGGGTTTCCACACCACGCGCTTAACACCTATTTGCCCAAGTTGGTCACTGCTGGTTGCCGCGTGGCCATTTGCGATCAACTGGAAGATCCGAAGCAAACCAAGACCATAGTAAAGCGAGGTGTTACTGAACTTGTTACTCCAGGTGTTGCTATTAATGACGATATTCTACAAGCTAAGAAGAACAATTTCTTAGCGGCTATTTATCCGTCTAAGAAAGAATTAGGGGTGGCCTTTTTAGATATTTCTACCGGAGAGTTTTTGGTAGCAGAAGGCAGCTTGATCTATATTCAAAAGCTTTTGCAAAACTTTAGTCCGGCTGAGGTTTTGTTCTCCAAGCAAAAACGCACTTGGTTCAAAGACCATTTTTCTGCAGCTCTTAATGTATTTTATTTAGAAGATTGGGTCTTTCAACCCGAATACGCCAAGGAAAAGCTTACCCAACATTTCAATACACTAAACTTAAAAGGATTTGGTGTGGAGCAAATGGAGCAGGCGCAGATCGCTGCAGGAGCCATTATGCATTATTTGCAAGAGACACAGCATTCGCGTTTAGAGCATATTACGAATATTTCAAGGATCGCTGCAGATAAGTATTTGTGGATGGACCAATTCACCATTCGTAACTTAGAGTTGTATCACCGTTCTAGCTCCGAGGCTGTAACCTTATTGGATATTCTAGATCATACCCAATCTCCTATGGGAGGTCGTATGATGCAACGATGGCTTGCATTACCGTTGAAAGACCTTAATGCGATTAATAGCAGACACGATCAGGTAGCACATTGGGTGTCAAATCCGGAAGCTTTGGAACGCCTTAGAGGACAACTGGCTTATATCAGAGATCTGGAGCGCTTGGCCTCTAAAGTTGCTACGGCTAAAGTGAATCCTCGGGAAGTAGTGACGCTAAAAAATTCTCTTGAAGCCCTGGTTCCTCTAATTCAAGCGGTGCAAGATGGATCTGGAGATATTTTCAATGACCTACTAGAAAAATTAGATCCTTGTGATACACTAAGGGAACAGATCAAGGCTACCTTAGACGAAGAAGCACCAATTTTGCTTTCTAAAGGAAAAGTGATCGCTGCTGGCTTTAATGCCGAATTGGACGAATTGCGCGAAATAGCCGGAGGCGGTATCGCCTATTTGGATCAAATGGTTGCCAGAGAGGCGGAACAAACGGGAATCAGCTCGCTCAAGATCGCTTCTAACAACGTATTTGGCTACTATATTGAGGTGCGAAATACGCATAAAGACAAAGTGCCGGAACATTGGATCCGCAAGCAGACGCTGGTTAATTCAGAGCGCTATATTACCGAAGAACTCAAAGAATACGAGCAGAAGATACAAGGCGCAGAGGTGCAGATCGCCATTTTAGAATCTAACTTGTATCAGGAGCTTTTACAAGCTATCATGCCGTATTTGGGCAAGCTACAGGAAAATGCCCAGGCTGTGGCCGCAATTGATTGTCTGTGTAGTTTTGCACATTTGGCAATTACCGCCAAATATATCCGCCCACAAATGAACGACGGTTTTGAGATCAATATCAAAGATGGCCGTCATCCGGTGATCGAAAAACAACTCCCGCCAGATACGCCTTATGTTGCTAACGATGTCTTTTTAGACCGTGGGCAACAACAGCTAATCATGATCACTGGGCCTAATATGAGTGGTAAGTCTGCTATTTTAAGGCAAACTGCATTGATCTCGCTGATGGCGCAAATGGGATGCTTTGTCCCTGCCGCTTCGGCAGATTTAGGTGTCGTGGATAAGATTTTTACTCGAGTAGGGGCCAGCGACAATATCTCTATGGGAGAATCTACCTTTATGGTAGAGATGAATGAAACGGCGAGTATTCTCAACAATATTTCAGAACGTTCTTTAGTACTCTTGGATGAGATTGGTCGTGGTACTAGTACTTATGATGGAATCTCTATCGCTTGGGCCATAAGCGAATACTTGCACGAGCATCCGGCCAGACCTAAGACGCTTTTTGCAACCCACTACCACGAGCTCAATGAGATGACCGATCGCTTTGAGCGTATTAAGAATTACAATGTGTCTGTTAAGGAGACTTCGGATAATGTATTGTTCTTGCGCAAATTGGTCCCTGGAGGTTCTCATCACAGTTTTGGGATTCATGTGGCCAAGATGGCTGGGATGCCCGATACGGTAATAAGAAGGTCCAACAAGATCTTAAAGCGATTGGAGACCTCGCATTCGTCTGAGCAACTGAACGATAAGATGAGTCAGGTTGCAGAAGAAGAGCTGCAACTCAGTTTTATTCGCTTGGACGATCCTTTACTAGAAGAAATAAGAGATGAGATTCTAGAGCTAGACATTGATACCTTAACTCCGGTAGAGGCTCTTATGAAACTCAATGAGATCAAACGTCTTCTTAGCCGTAATCGTGCAGAACGCCTCAAGAAATAGCTAGAATATTCTCAAAAAAATACTTTTGTTTTCTCATAAAAGTTTTAAATTTGCCTCCGCTCTTACAACAAAGAGCACGTTCTTTTAAACATGCGAAAATAGCTCAGTTGGTAGAGCGCCACCTTGCCAAGGTGGAGGTCGCGGGTTCGAATCCCGTTTTTCGCTCAAAATGGCTAACTGCCATTTAAGTCCAAGTTGCAGAAGTGGTGGAATTGGTAGACACGTTGGACTTAAAATCCAATGGGCAGTAATGCCCGTGCGGGTTCAAGTCCCGCCTTCTGTACTAATAAGGGAAAACCCCGACTCGAATGAGTCGGGGTTTTTTGTTTTAAACACGCGCCAAGCTCGCTTGAGCGCGTGGGAAAAACAAAAAACCATCAGCGCACAGCGCTGGGGTTTTCATTTTTCAACTGGTCATTGCGAGACTCACGAGCGAAGCGAGTAATTCCCGCCCTCACCCCGCGCTAGGGATGGAAGCGAAGTACCGTGTACTGCGAACAGCCCGACCCTGAAGTGAAACGAAGCGAAGCGAAGTTTCTACTTCAGGGGAGCGCCCAAATCCAACCCCTCATAGCATCAATTCAAATACACTTAAGCGCATTCCAACGAATTTTTCGTTCGCTTTCGGTAGTTAGATGTAGGTTTAAGGTATAGTTTATCATAATATCAATAATTGTAAATCTGCAGAGGATGAAAGAGCTAGGAATAGTAATCAATTGCTGTGGGCGGGAGTTGTATTTGGCTAGTGAGGAATTTTTAAAAAAGTACAGAGACTGTGAGATCATGGAGGTATGTATGGTCTAGAGTGATAATAGCAAACCATCATTACGACTGCTGCGTCAATTGCAGCGGTATTGCAAGAGTATTTCAATGGTAAAGATTAATAGAAATAAGTCAGAGGCCTACGCGCTTAGAGCTGGAGTTCGTTATTTAATAGGGAACTTTAATTTGCCTGTGATTGCAGTTGTTACGGGAATTGAACAGTACGCTTTAGACCAAGTACTAGAAGCTCTGGCTGGGCTTAAGGATACAATTTTAGAAGAAGGTCTTAGGCCACATGACGGACGTTTTATTATGAATGTTAGAGACAGGCGTATTGTTCAGATCATGCCACAAGATCTTGGCTTGAAACGAACGGCTTAAGTGTTGAAGGGAATTTCTAGATGTTGTTTACTTGCCAACTAAAGTATGCTTACCGAAGCAGCTTGTTTTCAATTTACCCGCCACGGCGGATTCTTGCGATACGCTCCTCCCCAAAAAAGGATGATCTTGTTTCCGGCAGGATCGGTAAGACGTGCTTCTCGCCAACCCCAGCTTTGGTCTGTAGGTAAAAGTTCAAAGCTTATACCCAGTTCTTGCAGACGTTGAACTTCTGCGTCGAGCTGCTGGGTTTCAAAATAGATCACAGGAGCTTCGCCAACTCCCAATTTATCAATTTGGTGTATGGAAAAAGTGGCGTCTCCCTGTGGACATTCAAAGCGAACGTAACGAGGAGCAGCATTGACAATAATTTTAAGGCCCAAATGCTGGTAGAAAGCGACACTGGCTTCCATATTTATGCTGGGTACGGTTACTTGATTGAGGTTCATATAGCTAGTGAGTGGAATTTATAAATAGTGCTAATAACCGCTTGTGGCGGTTCATTAATCGGTCTAAGTTAGTGCCAATATTTGACAATGTGAACTCCTACAAAGAGGGCGAATAAATGGCCGTTTACAGAAAAACCGTAATAAATTTCGTACAAAAGTTAAAAATTTATTTATCTTTGTAGGAAACTACGCATAGCTATGTGTCGAATATTGCAGGAGATACTGTAAGAAGTTTCTTTAAAGCAACCAACCTCACACTTGACATATTAACTATTTAGTCTGTCCTGGCTTTGCATTAAAAAGCTGAGGAACAGTACTTTTTTGTCTTCTGCCTTGCAGAAGGCTTATAAAGATTTTTGGGGCTGCAATCTTTACCGATATAAGATTACGGCTGCCTTACAATAATGATTAGTAACAACGTTTAACTAAAAACTAGACAAAGATGAATCGCTTAAAACTATTGTTCCCCATTTGCGCCCTAGGTTTCTTGTTCTTTGCTTGTGAAGCAGAGCCGGTAGAAGAAGCATTGGAAGCTAATTTTAGTGTAAGTCTATCTGAGCTTGAGGCTACAGAGGACTTCGCCAATAGCGATACGGATCAACGCGCTACTGATGATGACGATGATTACGTAGATGTAGATGGAAAGAGCGCAGCAACAGACGACGATGACGACTATGTAGACGTAGATGGTCGCAGTGCTAATACTGACGATGACGACGACTATGTCGATGTTGACGGGAGAAGCGCCCAGACCGACGACGATGATGACTACGTGGACGTAGACGGTCGCGGATAAATTCTACTATATCATTGCGGTTTTTCCCGCATTGAAACAGTGGGTTTGCAGCTTAGTTTGCAGCTGGGCACCTAAGAAATAACAGTTTTGTGTTTTTTGGTTTGAATCAAAAGGCATAATCGGTTATATTGGGTGTCGAAATGGCACCGCTATACCCAAATCGAATCAAAGACTATATAAGAACCATACAGATCCTTGTGATGTGTATGGTTTGCTATTTTGTAGTTTCCTGCAAGCACGAAGGCCCTTCTGGAGCTGAGGTCCCAAGCACGGTCCAAGATTCTGTAATGGCAATCATTGATGAAATTGCTGTAGGAGATCAACCTCGTACTGTTTTAAAGTCGCAATTGTTGCGCGCTTTTCGTCTTCACGGTCTGATCCAGAACGATTCGGTTAAGAAATTGGTGCTAGATTCGATTGCCAGAAATAGTTTGCGCTATCGCAACGAAGAATTGGCCCGCATGTCTGCAGAGCACTTACAAGACATAGCTGTGGCCGGCAGCGACACTTTGGGTATTGCCAAGGCCCATTGGTATCTGGGTCATTATTATTTAAGACAAGATCAAATAGACAGTGCTGCCAATAAATTTTACTATGCGGAACGCTTCTATAGACTCTCCGGAGACTTCTTAAACGCGGGGAAATCTATATTGAATCTGGCAATCATTCAAAAGAACCAAAAAGACTACATAGGTAGCGAACGCAGTACGGTTCGTGCCTTGGAATTCTTAGAAGGTACCGTAGGAGAGGAGCGCAGCATTGCTTCTGCCTATAACAATTTGGGGATCATTGCCAAGGATACTGAGAAATACGACCTCGCTATAGAATACCACAACAAGGCTTTGGAGTACAGAAGAGAGATCGATAATACTGCTTTGGAGGCGAGTTCCTTGAATAATTTGGGAATTGTTTACACCAATATGGGGCAATATGAAGAGGCGATAGCCATGTTCGATAGTGGTCTTGAAAATGACAGTCTGTATCATCAGCGGCCCATTACTTATGCCAAGCTCTTAGATAATAAGGCCTATGCGGAGTTGCAGGGTGGAAAAAAGGAGGGCTATCCGGAAGCTTTTATGATCCCATTGCGATTGCGAGACAGTATTTCAGATAAATCTGGGAAGGTGCAAAGTTACCTGCGTTTGAGTGAATACCATTTAATGATGGATTCCATAGCAAAGAGTCATGATTATGCCAAGGAGGCCTTGGCTTTGGCACGTGAGATCGGATACCAGCGCGGGGAGCAAGAATCTTTGCAGTTGCTCGCGAAAAATTCGGAGCCTGCTGTGGCATTGGCCTACAACAACAGGTTTATAGCCATAAATGACAGTTTGCAAAAGGCAGAGCGTTCCTTTCAAGATAGATTTGCCCGACTGCGTTTTCAGACCGATATTCTGGAAGATGAGAAAAACCGTGTTGTTCAGGCCAATAAACAATTGCAATTGGTATTGCTGAGTCTTATTGCCTTTGCCTTATTGGGGTATATCATTATTCAACGTAGAGCCAATCAGAAGGAGTTGCTTTACCAAGCAGATCAACAGAAGGCTAACGAAGAGATCTACAGTTTGATGTTGTCTCAAAAGGTAAAGTTAGAAGAGGGGCGCCAGATAGAGAAACAACGCATATCAGAAGAACTCCATGACGGAATATTGAGCAAGCTCTTTGGTGCTCGATTGAGTTTGGATAGCCTTAACGCCAAAGTGGATTCCAAGTCAGTAGGAGTTCGACAGTCTTATATACAAGAGATCAAAAATATTGAAAGCGAGATCCGCTCCATATCGCATGAGCTAAACGCCAATACCTTTAACAGTGAGGTTATGTATGTGGACGCGATCGAAAAACTACTACGTGACCAATGTAGTATTCACAATATAGATTTTGATCTGACCAGTGATCATAAGATCGATTGGGAAAGAATGACCAACGACAAAAAAGTCCACCTGTATCGCATCATTCAAGAGGCGCTTCAGAACATCATGAAGCACGCTAAAGCAGATGAGGTCTCTGTCCAATTTGCGCAATTGGTCAATGGGGTTCGTCTTATTATTGAAGACGATGGTGTGGGTATGAATATTCACAAGGTTAAACGTGGGATAGGTCTAAAGAACATCAAGTCCCGTGTAAAACAGATCGAAGGTAATCTGAAGATCAAGAGTGAGGAAGGCAAGGGTACCCAGATCACTGTAGATTTCGCAGTCTAAGCCACGACCTATCCATTGGTCGAATATATTGGTCATTTATCTTTTTCGAATTCCTTTTTACAGTCTCAAGAATTCTTTGTCCTTAATAATCATGTACTTAGGTTCTCTAACTAATACTGAATTATTATGAAAAAATTCGTTGCAGAAGCCATTGGAACCTTTTGGTTGGTCTTTGGCGGTTGTGGATCTGCCATGCTTGCGGCAGGCGTTGAGAACGTTGGGATCGGATTTATGGGTGTAGCATTGGCATTCGGACTTACCGTAGTCACCATGGCCTATGCCATAGGACATATCTCTGGAGCTCATTTGAATCCTGCAGTAACTATTGGTCTTTGGGTAGGTGGACGTTTCTCCGGAAAAGAGGTTGTTCCTTATGTAGTTTCACAATGTATAGGCGGTATCATTGCTGCGGCTGTTCTTTATGTCATTGTTACCGGTAACGGCTCTGAAATTGGTGGTTTTGCTGCCAATGGTTACGGGGCGCATTCTCCTGGAGGTTATTCCATGGAATCAGGTATTCTAACCGAATTTGTATTGACACTAGTATTTCTGGTTGTCATCATGGGGGCTACGCATAAGAATGCGGCTTCGAAATTTGCCGGTCTTGCCATTGGTCTGGCCCTGACTTTGATCCATTTGATAAGTATCCCAGTAACCAATACTTCGGTGAATCCTGCTCGAAGTTTGAGTCAGGCGATCTTTGTTGGAGGTTGGGCACTCGCTCAACTTTGGGTCTTTATTGTATTTCCTATCGCTGGAGCCATTTTCGGCGGACTTTTATACCGTTGGTTGTCTGGAGGAAACAACTAAGCTATACTATTGAAATTCAACAACAAAAAGGGGCCTCAGCGCTCCTTTTTTACATCTTAAACGTGCTGTTTTTACGGGAAACAAGTAAATCTCTCATTGGCTAATTTTTGGTATATTGTAAAAGCAACAATAAGCGTAGAAATTAGTTAGAAAGGCGAATAGAAGAAAACATAAGATCACTCCCTATACTTGATCCCATATGAAGACAAAATTAAACGTGTTGATGGTAGATGATCATCCGATCATTATAGAAGGATATCGCAACACACTCTACGACAATTTTAACGAGCAGTACACCTTGATGATCGATGTGGTTTCCAACTGCGATGATGCCGCTAAGGCCATCAAAATGAACCGCAATGAAAAGCCTTATGACGTAGCACTGATCGATATAAAATTACCACCTTCTAAAGACGGAAAGCTCACCTCTGGAGTTGATGTTGCTATTTTACTGAGACAGCTGCATCCAAAATCCAGAGTGATCATTCTAACCATGCACAACGAAGATGGACGTATCCACAACATATTGCAGAATATTAATCCAGAAGGATTTCTGATCAAGAGTGACTTGACCTCGAGTGAGCTCAGTCGCGCTTTCGAAGAAGTTGCAGACGGACGTACCTATTATAGCGCCACGGTAAACAATCATTTTAGAAAAATGATCAGCAATGATTTTTCATTAGATCAAAAGAATCTGCAGATCTTGTTCCACCTATCTCGCGGAGTGCAGACTAAAAACTTGAGCAATTATATCAACCTTTCTTTAAGCGCGATAGAAAAGCGAAAGAACCACATTAAAGAATTGTTCGATATTAAATCCGCCAACGATGAAGTGCTTATAGAAGAAGCTCGTAGAAGAGGGTTCGTATAAACACTCTAAAGAAGATGTATAAAAAAAAGGCCTTGCGATTGCAGGGCCTCTTTTTTTAGTGTTGATGGTCGGTTTTACTTATAGAGAACCAGCGTCATCAACAGCGTCTTTTACAGCGTCTGCAGCACCTTTAACGGCATCTTTAGCTCCATCTACAGCCTTATCGGCAGCTTCCTTAGCATCGTCCATAGCACCTTCTGCAGCATCTTTAGCGTCTTCTACAGCGCCTTCAACAGCATCAGCAGCATCGCTAGCAGCATCTTCTGCAGCATCCATGGCGTCTGAGGCAGCACCTTCAGCAGCATCAGCAGCATCGCTTGCAGCGTCAGCAGCATTTTCTACTGCGTCCTCAGCTTTCTTTTCAGTTTCTCTACAAGAAGTAAAAGAAACAGTCATAAGCACAACAAATACGCCTAAAAATAACTTCTTCATGATAAATCTAGATTAGTGATTAAAGAACCAAATTTACTATTTTTTTTAACACTTTAACAAATTTCTAACAATTTATCGAATACGCAGAAATGCTGTGTATTTCGTCGATTCTTTGCAATTTTCATCCTTCTTTTTGTCATTTCGCTAAAAGTGTGTGGTTAGTGCCAGTAGGAGATATTCCCATTACTTGGAAAATTTCCAAAAAAAAGCCTTACCTTGAGGCATGCAACAGCAACTATCTACAGCCGCAATTCGTTTCAAGAAGGTCCGCGAATCTTTGGGATTTACGCAACAGGAGTTCGCTCAAAAGCTTGGCATAAGCAACTCCACAGCAGACATAGAGAGAGCCAAAACCAAACTTTCGGGCGCAGTGGTCATGGAACTCTTGAGACAGTTCAATATCAATCCTTTGTGGTTGTACGGCAAAAGTCATTCTCAGTATTTATCGCCTCAAGGTGTTTCGGTCATGCCAAAAGTGATCACCGTTGACAATGCCGACCAAGAAAATATCTTATTGGTCAATCAGCGCGCGGCAGCTGGATATCCCCAGAACGTTGGAGACCCGGAGTGGGTACAGAGTTTGCCTGCATTCTCAATTCCTTTGCCCGAGTATCGCAATGCAACCTATCGCGGGTTTCAGGTAGAAGGCGACAGTATGTTGCCCAACATTAGGCCAAATGAGTGGGTGCTGGGCAGGTCCGTGGGTGATCTGGGAGAAGCGACTAACAACAAGATCTATATAGTGGTGTTGCAGGATTCTGTCTTGGTGAAGAAATTAGAAAAATTGCCAGACCCTGCTAAAGTGCGCTTGGTTTCTTTGAATCCAGCTTATTTGCCCATTGATGTTCCGGTGCAATCCATTCAAGAACTGTGGTTGGTCAATAGCAAAATCAGCTTTGGTTTGGAGTCCGACGGCAACAACAGTCTGTTGCAGCAATTACAGCATTCTATGGATGAGCTCAAAGGGCAGATCAACAGACTTCAGGCCGATGAATGACACTTCAGCTGGCTTTAAGGCCATGATTGCTTTTTTGCGCAATTTGCAAAAGAATAACTCCAAAGATTGGATGGATGCCCACCGAAAGGCTTATCATGAGGTGCGAGATTTTTATGTCGATTGGCTCGATATGATGAACCTGGAATTGGCTAAGATAGACCCTGATTATTTTGACACGCCTGGTAAAAAGGCCATCAACCGGATCAACAATAATTTAATGTTTCATCCCAACCGACCGGTTTACAAGGATCACTTCGGAGCTGGTCTGGATCAACTGAGCAAACAAGGAGATTTCTATATAGAAATCAATACCAAGGATGTTTTTATTGGTGGCGGATATTGGCATCCTGATCCGAAATCGCTCCGCAGTATTCGACAAGCCATTGACTACGACGGAGAGCGTTTTAAGGCAGTCTTGAACAAACCGAGTTTTAAAAAGCGTTTTGGAGGTCTAATTCCGGCAGATTCGCTTTCACGTCCTCCAAAGGGATTTTCAGAAGAGCATCCGCATATAGAACTTCTCAAACGAAAGGCCTTTGCGGTCTCTTGTAATCTTGAGCATAAACAATTGGAAGGTCCTAATTTCAATAAGGAAGTGATCGCAATTTACAAGGAGATGCTGCCCTTTAGACGCTATTTAAACCAGGCGATCACCGTATAGCTCCTGGATCTTATCCATGATCTTGGCTGTTGCTCCTGTGTTGCTATTGATATAGTGTTCACAGATCATTCCGGTCTGAGATCGAAACTTCTCATCTGCTAACATTTTGGTCATGATCTCGGTAAAGCCTGCGGCCGAATCTACAGCATATAGCCCAGCCAGATCCAATAGTTTAACTGCCTCTGGAAAATCTTCGAAATTCTTACCAATTATAATTGGCACGCCAAAAGTTGCTGGCTCTAAAATATTGTGAAGCCCTGTATTTCCCATGGCTCCACCAACATAGGCAATGTCTGCATAATAATACACCTTGGTCAAGTAACCCACAGTGTCTAAGATCAAAATTTTGGCTTTTTGCAAGTCCTGTCCTCCGGCCTCTGTAAAGCGAACGGCCTTATCCCCCAGAGCGGCTGCCAGACGCTCAATACCCTTGGGATTCATGGAGTGTGGCGCCACTATTGTTTTGAGTTGCTTGGCAGCTTCGGAATTTAAAAAGTCGAGAAATACCGCTTCATCCTCTGGCCAACTGCTGCCAATAACTAAGGTGGTCTGACCGGAGCAAAATTGCTCCATAAAGTCCAATTTGTTGTCTTGCTCTATCTGATGCGAAACTCGATCAAAACGCGTATCACCACTTTGGCTTGTATTTTCAAATCCGTGACTGTTTAACAGCTGTAAGGACGATCTATTCTGCACAAAGATCCAATCCACCGTTTTTAGTGCTTTGAGTAATAACTTTCCTGTAGGTTTAAAAAATGCCTGCTCTTTTCTAAACAAAGCAGAGACCATTAGGTTTGGAATTTGCCGCTCTTGCAATTCCAAAAAGAAATTTGGCCAGACCTCGTACTTTACGAATATGGCGAGCTTTGGATTGACCAGGTCTAAAAATCGTTGTGCATTGGCTTTGGTGTCAAGAGGCAAATAGGTCACCACATCTGCTTTGGCTGATTTGTGTTTTATCTCATAACCAGAAGGCGAAAAGAAACTCACTACCAGATTGGTTTTGGGGTACTTTGTGGCCAATTTTTCTAGAACTGGCAGCCCTTGTTCGTATTCTCCTAAAGAAGCACAATGCATCCAGATCACATTTTGTTTTCCGGCCATTTGTTGCTCCAGCTTTTTAAAAAGTCCTTTTCTACCGTCCACAAAGGCCTTCATCTTGGGGCTGAACATACCCAAGACACCCAGCACTGGGCTGCCTAAGTGCGTTAAAAAATTGTATAAGGATCTCATAGAAATGACTCGAGCTAAAATACGTTTCTTTGCCCAAATAGATTGCTAAGGGCGGGGTAATTTCGTAATATTGTTAGCAAAATCATACCCTCAGAAATGAAGAAGATCCAAATGGTAGACCTTCAGGGTCAATATCAAGAAATAAAGGAGCAGGTAGACAGTTCTATCCTTGATGTAGTTGCATCTGCCGCTTTTGTGAATGGCCCGGAAGTACACAGTTTTCAAAAGGAATTGGAAGACTATTTGTCGGTTAAACATGTGATTCCTTGTGCAAACGGTACCGATGCGTTGCAAATTGCAATGATGGGTCTTGGTCTTAAGCCAGGAGACGAGGTGATCACTGCGGATTTTACCTTTGCTGCTACAGTGGAGGTGATTGCGCTTTTACAGTTGACTCCGGTTTTGGTCGATGTGGATCCTGTTAATTTCAATATAGACATTGCTGCAATTAAGGCTGCCATTACACCAAAGACCAAAGCGATCGTTCCGGTGCATTTGTTTGGACTTTGTGCAAACATGGATGAGGTTATGGCCTTGGCCAATAAACATAAGTTGTTTGTAATAGAGGATAATGCTCAAGGGATAGGCGCTAATTTTACTGCTAAGGACGGCTCCAAAATTAAAACCGGGGTGATCGGAGATGTTGGGACAACCTCATTTTTTCCTTCCAAGAACTTAGGGTGCTATGGTGATGGGGGAGCGATCTTTACTAATAATGACGATTTGGCACACACCATTAGAGGCATAGTGAATCACGGGATGTATGTACGATATCACCACGATGTGGTTGGTGTAAATAGCCGTTTAGATTCTATCCAAGCTACGGTGCTCCGCGCTAAATTGCCACATCTAGATCGCTACAACAACACCCGTAGAGATGCTGCCAGAAAATATACTGCTGCGCTCCAGGCGAGCCCGCATTTGATCACTCCTACAGGAAAGTGTGATACCACTAATAGCGTTTGTGATACTTGTGACTGCCATGTTTTCCATCAATACACCTTGCGTGTTACCAACGGCAAACGCGATGCTTTGGTGGCGCATTTGAACGAAAAAGGAATTCCTTGTGGGGTGTATTACCCTATTCCGCTGCACAGACAAAAGGCGTATACCGATACCCGTTACAACGAAGCTGACTTTAAAGTGACTAATCAGTTGAGTGACGAAGTGATCTCACTGCCAATGCATACGGAGTTGGATCAGGAGCAGATCGATTTTATCACTACGACCATTCTTGAATTTTTAGATAACTAAGCTCATGTCTGGTAAAAGAATACTTGTTACAGGAGGTTTAGGTTATATTGGCTCCCACACCGTAGTTTGTTTGCAAGAGGCCGGTTTTGAGGTGTTGGTTGTAGACGATTGTTCGAACAGTTCAGAGAAGGTGTTAGACGGGATAGCTGCAATTAGTGGTAAAAGACCGCATTTCTCTAAACTCGATCTTCGCGATAAAAAAGCTGCTGAGGCTTATTTTGAGAGTCATTTGAACATAGACGGTGTGATTCACTTTGCAGCATCTAAGGCAGTAGGTGAAAGCGTTGCCGATCCTTTGAAGTATTATGAGAATAATATTGGTGGGTTGGTATACGTGTTGCAGGCCTGCGTGAAACACCGGATCAACAATTTTATATTCAGCAGCTCCTGTACGGTTTATGGGGAGCCCGACAGCTTACCCATAGATGAGTCTGCTCCAGTTAAGCCGGCAGCATCACCCTATGGCAACACCAAACAGGTGGGTGAAGAAATTATTATAGAGAGCTGTAAAGCCTATGGGCTCCAAGCGATATCACTGCGGTATTTCAACCCTATTGGGGCACATGAATCTGCCGAAATAGGAGAATTGCCCTTAGGAGTCCCGCAAAACCTCGTGCCTTTTATAACTCAAACAGCGGCAGGCATCCGAGAGGAACTTCAGGTCTTTGGCGACGACTACCCGACGCCAGACGGCAGCTGTATAAGAGATTATATTCACGTAGTGGATATTGCAGAAGCGCATATGGTAGCATTATACCGTTTGCTTGAGCAAAAGAACAACTCAGACTACGAGGTCTTTAACTTGGGAACGGGTGCCGGGAGCTCTGTCTTTGATGTTATCAGTACATTCGAAAAGGTGAGTGGGCAAGCCTTGCCATATAAGGTTGCCAACAGGAGAGCAGGAGACATTATTTCTGTCTATGCCGATACCAAAAAGGCCAATGAAGTTTTGGGTTGGAAGGCTCGATTCAACAATGAAGATGCCTTGGGTTCCGCGTGGAAATGGGAAAAAAAAATTCGTTCTAAGTCTTAAGCGATCTCGGCTTTTTGAGTTTCTTTAGAGCGATCAATTTTCTTGATCAGACCTTGTAATACATTCCCTGGTCCAACTTCAATAAAGGTTTCAGCACCATCAGCGATCATTTGCTGCATGCTTTGTGTCCATCTAACAGATGCGGTTAGCTGTTTTATCAAATTGGCTTTAATGGCTTCTGGGTCCGTAACTGCAGCGGCTGTCACGTTTTGATAGATAGGACAAATTGGTGCGGAGAAAGCAGTTCCCTCTATAGCTTTGGCTAGTTCTTCTCGAGCTGGTTCCATTAATGGAGAGTGGAAGGCACCTCCAACCGGAAGCATAAGGGCGCGGCGGGCGCCGGCTTCTTTTAGGCTTTCGCAGGCAGCTTCTACAGCAGGTACTTCTCCTGAAATAACCAATTGCCCAGGGCAGTTATAGTTTGCAGCAACAACGATTCCCGCTGTTTCTTCGCAAACCTTTTCCACTACGGCATCTTCTAAACCGAGTACTGCGGCCATTGTAGAGGGTTGTAGTTCACATGCTGCTTGCATGGCCAAGGCTCGTTTAGAGACCAGAGCCAATCCGTCAGAAAAATTCAAAGCACCACTTGCTGTCAAGGCAGATAGTTCTCCCAAGGAATGTCCAGCAACCATATCTGGGGCAAAATCGCTACCCATAACCTTAGCTAATATCACCGAGTGCAAGAAAATTGCTGGCTGCGTTACTTTGGTTTGCTTTAAGGCCTCGGCATCACCGGTGAACATAATGTCAGTAATTGAAAAACCTAATTGCTCGTTTGCCGCTTCAAATAGCGCTTTAGCTTCTGCGGATGAATCGTAAAGGTCTTGTCCCATTCCTGTGAATTGAGCCCCTTGTCCTGGAAATAAATATGCCTTCATAGTGGTTTAATTTGGCGGTAAAAATAAGCTTTTTAGCTGTATTTGTTCAGTGTCCTATTCACACTGGCTAAATAACTGCTTCCAAAGAGATTGAGATGCACAAGCAGATAATAGAGCTGGTAAATGTCCAAGCTAGATCGCCAGTTGGGATCCAGATCTAAAGCGCTGCCATAAAGCGTAAAAACAGTCTCATCAAAGCCACCAAATAGGTCCATCATGGCTAGATCCATCATAGCAATACCGTAGGAAATTGCAGGGTCTATTAAGACCGGACCAGATGCTCCAGAGAGGTAATTTCCGTTCCAAAGGTCGCCGTGGATTAGTGCGGGTCTTTGTTTGGGAATCAATTCTTCTAGCCGCTTGTAGAACGCTTCTCGCTTTAAGGTATAGTTGCTGGCTGCAGCCATGTTAAACTGAGGTTCTAGTCTATCGTTTATATAAAAGTCCAGCGCACTATTTTGAAGCTGGTTGTGTTGCGGGAGGGCTCCTATAAAATTGTCGTGATCCAAGCCGAATTGTGGCTGACTCTTGCTGTGCAAGCTGATGAGTTTCTCTGCAAAATTCTCCCAAAAATTGAGGTCTGGAGTTCTTTGGGCTACAAAACGCATAACCAATGCTGTTTCTGCGGAGGTTTGAATTAGTCCAAGCAATTCCGGAATGGCGAATGTTTCACTTTGAGTTAAATGAACTAAGCCTTTGTATTCAGCGATCAAGGATTCTACTTTGAGCGGATCATTTGCAACTTTGACCACCCAAGGTCCGCTGGGAGTTTCTAATTTAAGGGTCAAGTGAATGTCACCCCCAGAAAGTGGGGCGTATTTCTGAATAGGGCCGGTGAGCTCCGCTATGCGCTGTTGAAGCTCTGAGCCAAACATCTTATTTTCTCAAATAGGTTTCAAAGACGAATTCGTAGGCATGTTTTTCGTCCTTTGGATGTTTTTCTGAATTGACCAACTTCCAGACGCGGTCATCTATATCTGGAAAGAAGGTATCCGCCTCAAACGCACCGTGGACTCGTGTGAGTTCTATTTTGTCTGCATGGGCTAAGGCCTGTTTATAGATCTCTCCGCCGCCAATGATAAAAGGGTTGGCGTCGTGAGCAGAAACCTCAAGCGCCTTTTCTAGTGAATTTACCACGATACAATTTGGATTCTTGTATTCAGGATTTCTGGTGATGACTACATGGATTCTATTTGGGAGCAGTTTCGGAAAGCTTTCAAATGTCTTACGACCCATTATGATATGGTGCCCTGTGGTGAGTGCCTTAAAACGCTTAAAATCTACCGGTAAATGCCATACCAGGTCATTGTCTTTTCCCAACTCATTGTTGGCTCCTGCAGCGGCAATCATGGTTAGGGTATTGTTTCGCCCTGTTTTGTCTGGGCTTGGGGCTCCAGTTTGCAAGGATGCTTCCAATTCGGCAATTTTGGCTTCTTGCTTGGCTTTGAGTTTTTCCAATTGCTTGGATTCCCAAACTTTGCCCATGAACTTGGAGGTAATAAAAACCGTAAAGGTGTGGTACAGCAATAAACAGAACCAGACCAGTATCACCCAGATAAACCAATCTGTCATAAACTCTTCGCCATAACCTAGGCCTTTATTGAGAATTACCATCAAGAGGGAACCGATCAGAAAGACCACAAAGTGCGCATACAATCTTTTTTTCTGTCGGATGCGCTTGGCTGCGTATTCGAACTGCGCCTTTTGCTCCTGATCTATCTGCGGTTTTTTACTTGATTTTGAAAACATTCTAGCTACATTTATAAAGTCAAAGTTACCAAAAAATACGCCGCTTTTGCTATGATAGATCTCGAGAATGAATTTCCGCCTTTAAAAGATTTTACCTACCTCAATACAGCTTCATCTGGCTTAATTCCCAAGACGGTCATTGCTTGGCGACACCAGCACGACGAGGATTTCTTGCAGCAAGCCAGCTTGTTTAGAGACGATCATAAAATACTGATCGAGCAAATTCGGCAATCGGTAAGTGATTATTTTAAGTCCGCCATGGACGAAATCGCTTTGATCCCAAATTTCACCTTTGGTTTCAATACGCTCTTAGATGGCTTTGACCCAAAGATGGAGTTCCTTATGCTTAAAGGCGACTATCCTTCACTGAATTGGCCGGTAGAGAGGCGGGAGTTTGAACATCGCTATGTTCCTATTGACAAGAACTTAGAGCAAAATATTATACAAGCTTTTGAGCAAAAACCGCCAGATGTCTTTGCTTTTTCTCTTGTCCAGTACATCAGCGGTATTCGTTTGAGTTTTGATTTTTTGGCGGATTTAAAACGGGCCTATCCAAGTACTTTATTGGTTGCAGACTGTACGCAATTCTTAGGGACAGAGGCGTTCGACTTCAAGACCTCGCCATTAGATGTAGTTATTGGCAGTTGTTACAAATGGATGCTTTCGGGCTATGGCAATGGTTTGTTGTTTGTCAAGGATACTGCCAAGGCCAAGCTTTACCCAAAAGTGATAGGTTTTAATTCTACAGAGTACAAGAGTTTTGAGAGAGAAGATGCTCCCTTCAATCGTCTTTTTGAACCTGGGCATCACGACACATTGAATCACGGAAGTGTTGCCCAGGCTATTGCTTTTGTGAACAGCTTAGGAACAGAAAACTGTTTTAATGCTCTAACGGCAATTAAGAAAAATGCGATGGAAGCTTTTGTGAACCGTGGGCTGATAGACGACTTTATTGCTGCTCGAAAGGAACATTCCTCTATTTTTAATTTAAAACTAAGTAGTACGGATTATTACAATTTGCGAGAAGCAGGTGTAATAAGTTCACTGCGAGGTGATGGAGTTCGCGTGAGTTTCCATTTTTACAACAGTACCAGAGACCTAGATAGATTGCTGCAACTCTTGGATGCCCGTTAGTCGATAATTGAAACACCTTTCCAAAATGCCACATGATCTTTGATCTCTGAGGCTGCAGCTTTTGGGTTCGGATAGAACCAAGCTGCATCTGGATTTTCCTTTCCGTTCACGCTTAAGGTGTAGTAGCTGGCTTCACCTTTCCAAGGGCAAGTGGTGTGCGTAGTACTTGCTTTAAAAAAGCTTTTCGCTATGGAAGTCGGAGGAAAATAATGATTGCCTTCTATCACCACGGTTTGGTTGCTTTCTGCAATTATTTGATCGTTCCAAATGGCTTTCATGAGTTCTTCTTCTTGCGCTTTTTCTTCTTTTTGTCAGGATCTGGAGCTATGGCAAATAGCACTGGGAGTGCGTAATTTACAGCAACCGCTTCTCCGTCTTGGTAGCCTGGCTGCATATTCGGAATGAGTTTTATGACCCTTTCCAGCTCCTGATTCACTTGTAAATAATCTCCACGGATCATTATGTTCTCTATAGTGCCCGTTGCACTTATTTGGAACTGAGCCGCAAGTCTGTGACGCCCTTCTGGCAAACCTAAATTTTGTACAAGCTCCAAATCGAAATTCTCATTGACAAATTTTTGGATGCTTTTACTCATACAAGCTTTAAGCTCCCCGTTGTCACCTTTACAGCCCGGGTAAACAGGAACTTGTTCTAAGTTTGCAAAGGGGACAGCAGTTGTTTCTTGTGCTGTGATAAGGCTGGAACATGTCAATAATAGAAATAGGACAAGCCGTTTCATTATTTGCCCGTTTTGAAAGTAAAGGGCACCTTATAAGAGATCGCCTTGGGCTTTCCGGCCAACATTCCCGGCTTCATTTGAGGAATTTGGAGGATGTTTCTGCGCGCCTCTGCTTGAAGTGCTTCGCTACCACCACTTGTAGATACAATCTCTACTTTTCCTTCTGTGTTGATTACGAAATCTACGATCACACGACCTTGGTCGTTGTTCTTATAGGCTTCTGCAGGGTATTTAAAGTTCTTGGCAATATGTTTTGAAAGCATGGTAGTGAAACACTTGTTCATGGCGGTAGGGTCACCAGAAGAGTCTTCGCATCCAGGCCATACAGGAGGTAGTTCCCGCATGGTCACTTTGTTCTTATTTACATCTCCCCATTCATCTTGGGCGACACTGAGACTAACGGTAAATACCAAAGCAAGGGTAAAGAGCAATTTTTTTGTCATAGTAAGTTGGTTTAACTGCAGCTATAAATGTGCAGTTTATTTGTAACGCAAAATGGGGATCAAAAATTATACCGCAACGGCACCTTTGATGTGTGGATGCGGATTATAATCCACTAAGGTAAAGTCTTCGAACTTAAAGTCAAAAATATTCTTCACTTCTGGGTTGAGGATCATCTTAGGCAGTGGGCGAATATCTCGAGAGAGTTGTAGCTCTAGTTGCTCAAAGTGATTGCTGTATATATGCGCATCGCCAAAAGTGTGTACAAAGTCGCCTGCTTCATAACCGCAAACCTGGGCTACCATCATGGTCAGTAGGGCATAAGAGGCAATATTGAATGGAACACCCAAAAAGATATCTGCAGATCTCTGATACAATTGGCAAGACAACTTACCGTCTGCAACATAGAATTGGAAGAATGCGTGACACGGAGGTAATGCTGCCTTGCCGTTGGCAACATTCTCAGAAAAACTTACCGAAGTGTCAGGAAGCACACTCGGGTTCCAAGCACTGACTAGCATTCTGCGACTGTCAGGATTGGTTTTAAGACCCTCAATTACAGCAGTGATCTGATCGATTCCGTCGGAGTTCCAATTGCGCCATTGGTGTCCATATACAGGTCCAAGGTCGCCGTTTTCATCTGCCCATTCATTCCAGATACGCACGCCATTCTCTTTCAGGTAGTCGATATTGGTATCGCCTTTTAAAAACCAAAGCAGCTCGTAAATAATGGATTTTAAATGAAGCTTCTTGGTGGTAACCATGGGGAATCCTTCACTCAGATCGAATCGCATTTGATATCCAAATACACTTTTTGTTCCGGTGCCGGTTCTGTCTGTTTTGAGTACGCCTTCTTGCATTACGTGGCGTACCAAGTCGTGATATTGCTTCATGAAATTTAGGCTAAAACTGGCTCTAAAATAGCAAAAATGGAAGCAAAAAGTAAGGGCCTTCCGGCGGGATTTCCAATAGTTATTAACCGATCAACATTCCCGCGATAGTCGCGGTCAGTAAGGCGGCAACTGTACCTCCAATAAGCGCTTTTATTCCAAAGGCCGCAAGGGTTTTGCGTTGTGAAGGCGCCAATACACCAATACCCCCAATTTGGATTCCAATAGAAGCAAAATTAGCAAATCCGCAGAGCGCATAAGTTGCAATAACAATAGATCGGTAGTTGGACAGTGCTCCGGATGTTTTGAGTTCACTTAAAGATGCATAGGCAAAGAACTCGTTCAAGATGGTCTTCTCTCCTAAGAGTTGACCCACCGTGACCATATCCTCCGCAGGAACACCAATAATCCAAGCTACTGGAGCAAAGACATTTCCTAAAAGAAACTGCATGGAAAGTCCGTCATATCTACCATCTGTCGCTGCCATGATCATATCATTAAGCCCAGTCGGTGCACCGATCATATCCATAGTGATCCAATTGAAGACAGCCATTACTGCGGTAAACACCAGTAGCATAGCACCTACGTTAACTGCAAGTTTAAGTCCTTCAGTAGTCCCTCGGCTAATAGCGTCCAAAAGGTTACTACCAATTTTATCTTTTGAGATATCCAACTTGCGGTTGACCTCTTCTGTCTCAGGATACAACATTTTAGCAATGATGATCGCGGCTGGAGCAGACATAATGGAAGCCGTAAGCAAGTGCTTGGCAAAAATGGCCTTTTCTGCATCACTCTCTCCTCCCAAAAATGCGATATAGGCTGCAAGTACACCGCCAGCAATGGTAGTCATACCTCCGACCATTAAGCACAACATTTCAGATTTGGTCATTTTGTCCAAATAAGGCTTAACGACAAGTGGAGCTTCTGTCTGTCCTATAAATATGTTAGCAGCTGCCGCTAAGCTCTCTGCACCAGAAAGACGCATGGTCTTACTCATTACCCAGGCAAATCCCTTTACCAAGCGTTGTAATACACCTAAATAATAGAGTAATGAAGTAAAGGCAGAAAAGAAAACTATGGTCGGTAATACTTTAAAGGCAAAAATGTATCCAAAGGTGGTGGTGTCGCTCACCAGTCCTCCAAAGAGGAATTCGGCCCCAGCTTCACTAAAATTCAAGAATTGCACCACCTTGGCAGAAAGCCAATCAAAGGCATTGGCCACCGCATCAACTTTTAGAACCAAGATGGCAAAGATCAATTGCAGACTGAGACCACTGAATACCAAGCGCCAGTTGATCTTTCTGCGATTGCTGGAAAGTAAATAGCAAATGCTCAATAAAAAGAACATTCCTAAGGCTCCACGCCATAAGCTGTTAAGGCTCAACCCAACACCCTCGTCTATGTCTAGGGCAAGAGATTCGGTCTCTTGTTGAGGTAGATCTTTGGTAAAACTGTAAAGCACCCCATGTTCGGTGAAACGCATCAGTGTGTCGTTTAGCGTTTCTATTCTGTAGCGACGAACCGTATCTGTAGGTTGCTCGTAAAAGAAGATGAGCAGGTCATTTTGTCTCGTGTAATCTCCGCTGGCTACTAAAGTGTCTTTAGCTAGTAGGCTGTAATGAAATCTGTTATTCTCAAGTAGAAGGCTGTCCAATTGCTTATCAATAGCGAAGAGAGAGTCTCCCACCGCGTTCTCAATGGCATCGAACTGCCAGCTGCCTGTTTCTGACTCTTGTGCAAAAGCATGGGTAATGGCCATTAGGCCCAAAAACAGCAGGATAATTTTTTTGATCATGTACTTAGGAACGTTTGGAGATCTCGTCTCGAATGCGGGCGGCTTTTTCGTAATCTTCATTAGCTACTGCCTGATCGAGCATTTCATTGAGCTCTTTAATCGTGTATCCGCTGTAGTCTTCGCTTTGGGTACTAGATGGCTCATCTGCGATGAGTTGCTCTACAAGCGAAGGCGCTTCTTCTACTTCTTCTGTAGCATTGCCTTTTAAAAAGATTCCTGCTTTGTCTAAAATATTCTTATAAGTAAAAATAGGAGCCTTGAAGCGCAAGGCCAAGGCAATAGCATCGCTGGTGCGAGCGTCTATGATCTCTTCGATCTTATCGCGTTCGCAAATGATACTCGAATAAAACACACCGTCTACCAATTTGTGAATTATCACCTGCTTTACCTGTATATCAAAGCGGTCGGCAAAATTCTTAAAGAGGTCGTGGGTGAGTGGTCTGGGAGGTTTGATTTCCTTTTCTAAGGCGATCGCAATGGATTGGGCTTCAAAGGCGCCAATGACTATAGGGAGTTTTCGCTGTCCGTCCACTTCGCTCAAGATGAGTGCATAAGCCCCATTTTGGGTTTGACTGTAAGAAATTCCTTTGATATTTAAACGAACCAGACTCATTGATTATAAGAATAAAGAAAGGCTGTTAAAGACAGGACTTTTCCCATTTTTAACAGCCCTTTATTCGGCAGCCAATTTAGCAAAAATTACGCGTTATTGGCTTTAAATTGCTTTAATTTTTCGGTCAATCGTGGCACCACATCAAAGGCGTCTCCAACGATACCGTAATCTGCGGCTTTAAAGAATGGCGCTTCCGGATCGGTATTGATCACCACCTTTACTTTAGAGGAGTTGATCCCCGCCAAGTGTTGAATAGCTCCGGAGATTCCAATGGCGATATACAGGTTAGAGGCTACTGGCTTCCCAGTTTGTCCAACGTGTTCGCTATGCGGTCTCCAACCCATGTCGCTCACTGGTTTAGAACAAGCAGTTGCAGCACCTAAGGTCTCTGCAAGCTCCTCTACTAAATGCCAATTCTCTGGGCCTTTCAGTCCGCGTCCGCCAGAGACAACAACTTCCGCATCGGCGATAGTTACTTTGTCCGTGGCTTTATCAACTGCGGTAACGGCTACACCACTGTCTCCAGCTAAATCTACTCCAAAAGCAGCTGCAGCAGCAGCTCCAGCGTTCTCTTGCAAACCGTAGGCGTTTTTGGCCAAGCCAATTACAGTTACGTCTGTCTTAAGCTCGTTAATAGCGAAAGCCTTGTTGGTGTAAACGGTAGATTTTACTTTCATTGGGCTAGTGCTCTCAGGAAGTGCAACTACATTAGGAGCGTATGCTGCTCCGAGTTCAACAGCCAAAAGAGGCGCTAGATATTTGCTGTTGGCGCTGGAGGAAACGATAATCGTTTTCGCTCCAGCTGCTTTTGCTGCTTGCGCTAGGGCAGCAGCATAGTTCTTAGCGTTAAAGGTCTCTAAGGCAGCGTCATTGATCTCCATCACCTTGTCGGCTCCGTATTGGCCAAGATCTGCAGCGTTTCCGCCATTGATACTTACGGCAGTGACATCACCTCCGGTTGCATTGGCAACACCCTTGGCGTAAGAAGTCAATTCAAGGGCTACTTTCTTAAAGGATCCTCTTTCTGATTCGGTATATACTAATACTGACATAATTCTTCTTTTTTAAGGGCGATTAGATCACCTTTGCTTCGTTGTGTAACAAATCGATTAATTGATCTAGGTTCTCCGGATCTACCATGGTCACGGCTCCTTTAGCCGCAGGCTTCTCAAAAGAAGTTATTGAGGCATGGGCCTCTGCGGCATCCGCAGGAACAACATGTAAAGGTTTCTTTCTGGCCATCATGATCCCGCGCATGTTTGGAATGCGAAGGTCACTTTCTTCTACTAATCCTTTTTGACCACCAATTACTAAGGGTAGGCTAGTCTTTACGGATTCTTTTCCACCATCTATCTCGCGAACTGCAGTAGCGTCACTACCGTCTATTTCTAGGTTAATACAGGTGTTCACAAAATTGGCACCCAACATGGCGGCCATCATTCCTGGAACCATTCCGCCGTTGTAATCAATACTTTCACGACCGGCAATAATAAGGTCATAACCTCCGTCTTGAGCAACTTTGGTAAGTTGCTTGGCAACAAAGTAACCGTCGGTAGCAGGAGCATCAACACGAATGGCTTCGTCAGCACCAATAGCCAAAGCTTTACGCAGAGTTGGTTCAGAAGAGGCGTCGCCTACGTTGGCAACGTGCACAGTAGCGCCTTGTTTCTCTTTAAACCACATGGCTCGGGTAAGACCGAATTCATCATTAGGATTGATCACAAACTGTACGCCGTTGGTGTCAAATTTGGTATCGTTATCGGTGAAATTAATTTTGGATGTAGTGTCTGGAACGTGACTAATACACACTAAAATCTTCATAGTTCAGACTTTTTTAAGCTGTTTTTTACTGGGATCAAAGTTAGCACTATAATTTCGAATTTTTACTATGCATGCATAATAAATTTTTCAAAAAATTGCACTTATTTCATATTTCTTATGGCTAAGGAGTCGAATAAATAGTATTTTTGTTTTTCTCAAAAAATGAAGGAGATGTTCGATCTTAGATCGACTTGAAATCCAAAGCGATAAATATGAAAACCATACAATTCAGAGAAGCAATAGCAGAAGCGATGAGCGAAGAAATGCGTCGCGATGAATCTATCTATTTAATGGGAGAGGAAGTAGCCGAATACAACGGTGCTTATAAGGCCTCTAAAGGTATGTTGGACGAATTCGGGCCAAAGCGTGTGATCGATACGCCGATCTCCGAGCTCGGTTTTGCCGGGATAGGAGTAGGAAGCGCCATGAATGGGAACCGTCCTATTATTGAGTTTATGACCTTTAACTTCTCTTTGGTTGGGATCGATCAGATCATCAACAATGCCGCAAAGATGCGTCAGATGAGTGGTGGACAGATCAACATTCCTATGGTTTTTAGAGGTCCAACGGCTTCTGCCGGTCAGTTGGCTGCAACGCACTCTCAGGCTTTTGAGAGCTGGTATGCAAACTGTCCAGGACTAAAAGTTGTGGTTCCTTCAAACCCAGCCGATGCTAAAGGCCTATTAAAAGCTGCTATTCGCGATGACGATCCGGTGATCTTTATGGAGTCTGAGCAGATGTATGGTGATAAAGGAGAAGTGCCAGAAGGCGAGTACCTTATTCCACTTGGAGTTGCAGACGTAAAACGCAGCGGTGAAGATGTGACCATAGTTTCTTTTGGTAAGATTATTAAGGAGGCCTATAAGGCTGCAGATGCTCTTGAGAAAGAAGGTATCTCCTGTGAGATCATTGACCTGCGTACGGTACGCCCAATGGATCACAACGCTATTTTAGAGTCTGTAAAGAAAACCAATCGCTTGGTGATTCTAGAGGAGGCTTGGCCGTTTGGTAACGTGGCAACAGAGATCACTTATCAGGTGCAAAGTCAGGCTTTCGATTACCTAGACGCTCCTATTGTTAAGATCAATACAGCCGATACGCCAGCGCCTTATTCTCCAGCTCTTTTAGAAGAATGGCTTCCCAATAGTGAAGATGTTGTTAAAGCCGTTAAAAAAGTGCTTTACAAATAAAATCTAGGCGCAGTTTTTGCGTTCTAACTGCTTCAGACCAGAAGCGGCCCTGGCCCCCATTGTCTATGAGAGAACAACTACTTGTCTTACTGTTGCTGTTTACTTCATTGAGCCTAGCTCAAACGAAGATCAGTGGTGAGGTGTTCGACGAGTTTGGAGAGCCGGTTCCTTTTGCCAATGTGATCTTTAAGGATTCTCAAGAAGGTACAATTACCAATGAGAACGGTCGATTCTATTTGGAATCGGACGAGAACTACGACACGGCTGTGGTTTCCTTTCTAGGTTATACCACCAAAGAAGTGCCCCTTACAAGTCGTACCACCTACAATATGAAGATCGAGCTGGCAGAAGAAGCCTCCAGTTTGGGTGAAGTGGTCGTATTTACCGGAAAACAGTCAAAGAAAGACAATCCAGCTATCGATATTTTGCGCAAGATCTGGGAGAATCGCCGCGAGAATGGGGTTAAAAAGTTTAGACAGTACGAGTATGAGAAATACGAAAAGCTCGAATTCGACCTAAACACGATCGACTCCGCCTTAATAAAGAGTAAGGTCTTTAAAGGCATGGAATTCATATTCGATCAGACCGATACCTCTAAGATCACCGGAAACACTTACCTCCCTATTTTTATCAACGAAGCTTTTTCTAAGGTCTATGGAGATAATATAGAAAAGTTGCAAAAAGAGATCCTAGAAGGCAATAAGAACTCGGGTTTTAGTAACAATCAAACCATCATTGAGTTTGTCAAGGACCTCTATTCGGACTATGATGTTTATGACAACTACATCAAGTTCTTCGACAAGGCCTTTACCAGTCCGCTTTCTAGAACGGGGATAAACGTATACAATTATGTCTTGCTAGACTCGGCCTATATAGGCGATAAGTGGTGCTACAATATTGTCTATTACCCAAGGCGCAAGAACGAACTTACTTTTAAAGGCGATTTTTGGGTGAACGATACCACCTGGGCCATCAAAGAGATCAATATGCAAGCCACTAAGAGTGCCAACTTGAACTGGGTACGGGAGGTTTATATTGAGCAAGAATTCGACGTGCTGAATGATTCTATCTTTCTGATAACCCGAGACTACTTTCTGAGCGACTTCAGTTTGCGCAAAAAAGAAGGAGCCCGAGGTATTTATGGAAAGCGAACCACGCTTTACGACAATTACCAGTTCGACAAGCCCAAGGAAAGAGATTTCTATAAAGTGCAAGTGGATCCATACGATTATGAGGTCTATAACCGCCCAGACGAGTTTTGGGATACCAACCGTATGGAGGCGTTAAACAAGGATGAGAAGCAGATCTACACCTTGCTAGATACCCTTAAAACAGTTCCGCGTTTTAAAACGCTCTACAATATAGGTAGTGTTTTGGCTAGTGGTTATTACGAGTTTCCCGGCTTTGACTTCGGACCTGTTTTTTCCACCTTTGGATTCAATGAGGCAGAAGGGCTGCGGATCCGTTTAGGCGGACGAACCTATTTTGGACGAAACGATATGTGGCGTTTAGAAGGTTTTGGTGCCTATGGTTTTAGAGACGAGCGTTTTAAGTTCGGGCTGTCCGGAAAGTGGTTGTTAGACAGAAGATCACGCTTTATCATTTTTGGAGGGCACAGAAAAGACACCGAGCAAACGGGAGCTTCCCTGACCAATACCAATGACGTACTTGGCAGAAATTTAGCTTCTTCTGCGTTGATCACTGTAGGAGCCAATGATAGGCTTACACGAATAAACTTAAGTACTGCTGGTTTTGAGTTTGAGCCATACAAGAACTTTGTCTTTAGAACGACTGGTTCGTTTAGGACACTCAGTTCTGCTACTCAAACCTTTAGTCTGGACTATTTTGACGAGAATGGCCAGGTTCAATCAGAAGTAAGTCAAGCTGAGCTTTCTACAGGGATTTTCTATACTCCTGGGCGCAAAACCTCGGGCTATGGGGTGGAGCGAACCATCATTAACGACGGCGGATTTGCTTCGGTCTTTGTGGGAGCCACCTTTGGTGTCAAAGATATCTTTAACAGTGATTTTGAATACCAGAAGTTACAGGCACTCTATACGCAACCCTGGAACATCGGTGGTTTTGGCCGCGCCTATACCACCATAGAGGTTGGGAAGATCTTTGGTGAGGTGCCTTTAAGTTTGTTGAGTCCTATTCCAGGAAACCAAACGCTCTTTAGTATCTATAATACCTTTAATCAGTTAGACTTCTATGAATTTGTAAGTGATACCTATGCTTCTTTCCACCTGCAGCACGATTTCGGTGGGCGTTTCTTTTCACGCATTCCTTGGCTAAGAAAGCTAAACCTAAGAGAAGTCATTGGTTTTAGAGCGGTTTATGGAGAGATTTCCGATGCCAACATCGCCCTAAATGCTTCGAATTTGGTGTATCAAGCCCCAGAAGACGTTTATTGGGAATGGAGTTTAGGTATTGGGAACATTTTCAAGGTATTCCGTTTGGACTTCAACTTTAGAGGAAATTATCTCGACAATCCAGATGCTAGGCGTTTTGGAGTAACAGGCACCTTTGGCTTCAGTTTTTAAGTCCGTTCTGAGATTCTTATTTCATTAGGCCTTATTGATCTATTTAACCCACTCGTTTTCAATTTTTTAGAGAGGCCTTTATTTAGCGTGCGATATTTGCGATTCTAAATTTTATATCCCGACTGATTTCACTACTTTTGCGGTCGCAAATTGAAAGTCAACTAAAAATAGAAATATGTTAGAATCAAACATTATTTGGGTACCTATCGCACTAGCTGTATTAGGTCTTCTATTCATGCTTGTTAAAATGAGCTGGGTAAAGAAGCAGGCTGCCGGAAACGAGCGCATGCAATCCATCTCTAAAAGTATCAAAGAAGGGGCACTTGCCTTTTTGAATGCGGAGTACCGTTTGCTACTGATCTTTGTTGTGGTAGCATCCGCAGCATTGTTTGGAGTGTCTCAAATGGTTGAGACAACAAGCATTATGATTGTTCCTGCATTCATCCTTGGTGCATTCTTCTCAGCTTTGGCTGGAAACATCGGGATGCGCGTTGCAACAGAAGCAAACGCACGTACTGCAGAGGCAGCTAAGACAAGTCTTCCTCAGGCATTGCAAGTTTCCTTTGGCGGTGGTACAGTAATGGGATTGGGTGTAGCCGGATTGGCTGTATTGGGTCTAAGTTTACTATTTATGTTCTTTGTAGGGCAATTCATGGGAGCTGATGGCTCTTTCTACGACAACATGACCATCGTACTTGAAGCGCTTGCAGGATTCTCACTTGGTGCTGAAAGTATTGCGCTTTTTGCTCGTGTTGGTGGTGGTATCTACACCAAAGCTGCCGACGTAGGAGCTGACCTTGTTGGTAAAGTAGAAGCGGGTATTCCAGAAGATGATCCACGTAACCCTGCAACTATAGCAGATAACGTTGGTGACAATGTAGGAGACGTTGCCGGAATGGGGGCTGACCTGTTTGGTTCATATGTAGCAACTGTATTGGCTGCCATGGTATTGGGTAATTACGTTATCCGTGACATGAGCGCTGGTGCGGCATATACAGATGCATTTAATAATATGGGGCCTATCTTACTTCCGCTAGTAATTGCTGGTGTTGGAGTTTTGGCATCTATCTTGGGAACCTTCTTGGTTCGAATTAAAAACAACGACGCTAAAGAAGCGCAGGTACAGAAAGCCTTGGATATGGGTAACTGGTTCGCTATCATCATTACTTTGATCGCTAGTTACTTCCTTATCGGTTGGATGTTGCCAGAGACCTTGACCATGAACTTCTTTGGCGAAGGTGCTAAAGAGATCGCTTCTATGAACGTATTCTGGTCTGCATGTATCGGATTGGCTGTTGGAGCCTTGATTTCTTTCGTTACTGCATACTACACTTCTCTAGGGAAGAAACCGGTACTAGATATTGTACAGAACTCAGGAACTGGTGCTGCAACAAACATCATCGCTGGTCTTGCTGTAGGTATGAAATCTACTCTTTGGTCTGTATTGCTTTTTGCTGCTGCTATCTACGGTTCTTATGAACTAGCCGGATTCTACGGAGTAGCACTAGCTGCCTCAGCTATGATGGCAACTACTGCTATGCAGTTGGCAATCGATGCATTTGGTCCTATCGCAGATAATGCTGGTGGTGTTGCAGAGATGAGCGAACTAGAAGAGCACGTGCGTCAACGTACAGACATCCTTGACTCGGTAGGTAACACAACTGCTGCTGTTGGTAAAGGGTTTGCAATTGCTTCTGCAGCATTGACTGCCTTGGCCTTATTTGCTGCTTATGTAACCTTTACAGGTATCCAAGGGATCAACATCTTTAAAGCTGATGTATTAGCTGCCCTATTCGTAGGGGGAATGATTCCTGTAGTATTCTCTGCCTTGGCTATGAAGTCTGTAGGTAAGGCTGCTATGGAAATGGTAAAAGAAGTACGTCGTCAGTTCAAAGAGATTCCTGGTATCATGGAAGGAACTGGAACTCCGGAGTATGCGAAGTGTGTTGACATTTCAACTAAAGCTGCTTTGAGAGAGATGATCGTTCCTGGATTGATCACCATTGTAACTCCTATCGTTATTGGATTGGTATTCGGTCCTGAGCCACTAGGAGGTTATATGGCTGGTGTATGTGTTAGCGGTGTAATGTGGGCTATTTTCCAGAACAACGCTGGAGGTGCTTGGGACAACGCTAAGAAATCATTCGAAGCTGGTGTTGAGATCGACGGTGAGATGACCTACAAAGGTTCCGATGCGCACAAAGCTGCTGTAACTGGTGATACTGTTGGTGATCCATTTAAAGATACTTCAGGGCCGTCTATGAACATCTTGATCAAACTTACTTGTTTGGTTGGATTGGTAATTGCTCCGATCTTAGGAGGTCATGGTGACGAAACTGCGTATGCAGAGAACGTGATCGAGGCTGGTAACGTAAAGTTTGTTTCTGAGGATGGTACTACAACCATCATCAAAATGAACGGAGATGCCACTGCTATGGCAGAAGGTACCGAAGATATCACCGTAGAAGTAACTATGGACAAGGATGCTGAAGCAACTGCAACAGCTACTGTAAAAGTTACTAAAGACGGTGAGACCACTACCGAAACTTTTACTGGAACCCCAGAAGAAGTAGAGGCTAAGGTTGAAGCTTACAAAGGTGCTGAAGGTGCTAAAGTGGAGATCGTGGTAAAGAAAGAAGTAAAAAAGGTTGTAGAAGGATCAGAAGAGTCTTCTAACTAATTAGACCTTTAAACATATAGAAAAGCCGCTCAAATTGAGCGGCTTTTTTTGTTTTAAAATGTTCCTATCAAACCAACGGTAGAGGGTCCGGTGATGAAACGCCAACTTATCCTATTGCGATTCTTGTAGGTGTTCTCGTAGCGTTTACTGCCAAATAAGAAATTGTCTACACTGTCTACAACGGCAATGCTTATGGCTGCTCCCAAAACAATGTCTGATACCCAATGGGCATCGTCCCAAAGTCGCGAAATAGGAGCAATACTCCCTAAGGCATAAATACCAGACTTTACCCAAAAGTTGTCAAATTGTTTCGCTATGGAATGCGCCATAGAGATAGACAAGATCGTGTGTCCTGAAGGGAAGGAGTGGTATCTGGCTGTACCTTTAAAGGGTTCAAATTCAAAAGGGCCGGTAAAATCATCAGGGCGTGCGCGACCAACTGCTGTCTTAAAGAAGGTTTGAAAGAGTCCAGAGGTTGCTGCGGAGGCAATAATGAGCACTCCGGTTTTACGCACCTTCTCATTTTTGGTCAAGAGTCCGAAGCCATAAATCCCTCCGGAAACCATAAAGAAGTTCTGCGGACTGCCAAAGTACCATCCAAATTCCTTTAATACTCCCGGTGCTTTGGGTTCTTGTTCGACAAAATAATTCCGGGCAGATTGATCAAGCGCCGTGAACATAGAGGTTACCGTAAGCACACTGACAGCAGTCAAGTAGTTATCTCCTTGCCATCTAACAGGAGCCGTTATGCTGTGTTTAAAACCTCCAAAGGCGCTTTTTGCGTCGTATTTAAAGGTCTGCCAAATATTGGCGTCGGCTTGTAGTGTATCTAGCGAGGATCGTTGCGCTAGACCATACTGACTCAGCAGGAATATAAATAAGGGTAATACGATTCTATGCATGTAAATAGGACGTAGGTAAACACGATTCTTTACACACAAAATAAGCTATTTGCCTATGTTTTGTTTATCTGGAAAAAGTGGCCACAAATACGGCATCTACCTCGCCTGTGCCAACAGGGGTGTCTAGCATCTCTGTTTGTTCAATGCGCAAGCGCAAGCTATCTTCTGTTAAAAGTTCTACAGTTATAGTAGCATCCTGATCATCTGCAGTTCCAGTTATAACTAGGGTATTGTCAGATAAAGTCCACATGCCGTCACCAATTAGATCAAGATTCTCTAATGTTTCCGTTTCACTCACTCCTAAGAAAGTAGTAGTGACTGTCATTGAAAATTGCCCGTCCGAGGTTACGGTATTTGGGTCTTCAGAGAAGGTGATGGTGGCATCAATATCGAAACCTTCGCCTTCTTGGGTCGCTGTGACCGGAAGACCTTCTACTGTTGTAGTGATGGTAGAGTCGAAATCTATGGTCTCTGCCGTCCATGTACCTGCCAAAGAGGCTTCAACTTCTTCTTGTGTAGTGTTACTGTCGTCATCTGAGCTGCAAGCGATATACATAGGTGCAAGCAGCAAAAGGGCTAACAATTTTAAATTTTTCATGATCGATCTGGGTTAAATTAAATATGTTTTTAGAATAATCCATGAAGTTCCGCGTCAATGCGATTGATCACATTTCCTAGGTCTTCTGGCTCATCTACAAAGTTCAAAGTATCTACGTCAAAGATCAGTAGGTTGCTCTTATCGTAGTCGTGTATCCAAGCTTCATAACGTTCGTTGAGTCGGCTTAGGTAATCTATGCTGATGGAATTCTCATATTCACGACCACGCTTGTGGATCTGGCTCACCAAATTCGGGATCGAGCTTCGCAAATAGATCAAAAGATCTGGTGCTTCGGTCACACTTTCCATAAGGTCAAAGAGTGAACGGTAGTTCTCGTAGTCGCGATTGGTCATTAGCCCCATAGCGTGTAAGTTGGGAGCAAATATGTAGGCATCCTCATAAATGGTGCGATCCTGAATGTAATCCTTGCCACTTTCTCGTATGTCTACGATTTGTCTAAATCGACTGTTTAAAAAGTAGATCTGCAGGTTGAATGACCAGCGCTCCATCTGGTTGTAAAAATCATCCAGATAGGGATTGTCTTCCACATCTTCGAAATGGGGTTGCCATTTGTAGTGTTTGGCCAATAATTTGGTGAGCGTAGTCTTTCCTGAGCCTATGTTTCCGGCTATCGCAACATGCATAAAATGAGGATTCTTTAGGGTTTGGTTAGCTTGAAGGAGTACACGAAATCTCCATCGTAAATATACAGGATTTCTGAACTTAGTTGCAAGTCTTTCACGGCTATTTTTACGCCTTCCACTCGCGGTTTAAACTCGCCTTCGGAAGCCTCGGTAAAGTAAATAGTTCCGGCTTTGTCCAAGGCCAATACACCTCTGGGTGAAGAGGTCCACAATCGCGTATAGCCCGGATTGTCGTAGCTGCGCAAAATACTCCCGTAAACATTATAGGTAATGACCTCTTCTTCTGTAAGGATATGGCAAAAATTAAAATCACTCGCTGTAGAAAGCAAATTGCCTTGAATAGGCTGAGAGATGATACTGCGTTTGCCAGAGCGATAGTTATAGAGCTCCAGTTGCTGTGCATCTTTATTAAAAACCCAAACACTGTTGTTGTTGGCCATGCGAACTGTCTCAATATTCAAATAGTCTTCCACTTGGTTGAAGTTGATCCGTTCTATTTCGTTCAAGGTGTTGTCCAAAAAGACCACAATGTTGAAATCGGCGTAATAGACCAAGATTCTCAAAGGGTTTATAATGTCTACTTCGGTAATACTGCCTAGGGTAAAATCGGCATAGTTCCATCTATCTTTATCGCTGGTCTTGATCAGTGCATTATTGACTAAAAAATAGGTGTTCTTATAAGAGTCTACCCCTATAAAACGATCGGCGTCCAAAGGCATTTTATCCTTTAGCTTGAGTTGTCCAAAGGCCATGACTGGTAAGAGTAGGAAAAGCAACAGCTTCATGCTGTCAAGATACAAAAACTAATCGCAAATCAGCTTGTATCCGAAGCCGCGCACATTGACAATCTGCAAGGAGGAATCGGCCTTTAATTTCTTGCGTAAATTAGAGATGAACACATCCATAGAGCGGGCGTTGAAAAAGTCGTCGCTGCCCCAAAGTTTTTTAAGAATGAACGAGCGATCCAGCAATTGATTCTTGTTGGCACAGAGGTGAAACAACAATTCACTTTCTCGGTGGGTGAGTTTTACCGCGGTCTTGTCCTTATACTGCAACTCTTGCCGGTTGGCATTGAAGTTAAAATCGCCCAGAGTGAAATTGGTATTCTTGCTCGGTGCATCGTTTTGTTTTAGCGCGTTTTTAATGCGAACTATCAGCTCTTCCATAGAAAAGGGCTTTTTTAAATAGTCGTTACCACCTAAGTTGAAACCGTTGACCACATCTTCGGTCTGTGATTTTGCCGTAAGAAAGATTATGGGCGTTTGCGAATCTTCTGCTCGGATCTCTTTGGCCAAGGTAAAGCCATCTTTTACGGGCATCATTACATCTAAAACCAATAGTTCTGGTTTTTCTAAAGCGTACGCCTTTAAGGCATCGTCACCATTAGTGCAGAGGGTTACCTTGAACTCTCTGGTTTCCAGGCTTTCTTTGATGATCTGTCCCAGAGCCGGTTCGTCTTCTGCCAGCAAGATGTGTATCGCTTTATTCATGAGGGATCGATAGGGTAAAAGTAGTTCCGTCTTTGGTGGATACACTTATTTGTCCACCGTGTTTTTCTATGATGTTCTTAGCGTAATACAGGCCAATGCCAAAACCTTTAATATCGTGGGTGTCGCCTTTAGGAACGCGGTAGAATTTCTCAAAAATGCGTTGGCTCTGCGCTTTGGTCAAACCATTCCCGTTGTCGTGAACAGCTATTTTTGCTGCGGAGGCATCCGAAGTAATATTCAAGCTTATCGTATCTCCTCCGTATTTGAGTGCATTGTCAATAAGGGTATTAATCACATTCTCTAAATGGAAGGGATCAACATTAACGGCTAAGCTTTCTGGCGCTGCATTAAGGCTGATGCGCTTATTGCTTCCAACATAGGCTTCGGGTAATACCGCCAAGCGTTTGCAAAGTGTAACCAGGTCCAACTCTTCCTTATTCAATACTAAAGCATTGCTATCTAAAGTAGCTGTTTCTAAAAGCTTCTCTACCATGCCAGACAGCTTTTTGACCTGCTCTTGAGACATGGCTGCATACTTTTTACTCTTCTCGGGATCGTTGTCTGTGTTGAACTTCTGAATTCCTTCTAAGGCAACACCAATAGTTGCCAAGGGTGTTTTGAACTCATGGGTAATGTTGGAGATCAGATCGTTCTTGATCTCTGCCAATTGTTTTTGCTCACGAATTATTTTGAGCAAATACAGCAGACAACCTATTATACAGGCCACAAAGATGAGCGAGAGTCCTAAACTCACGCCATTGCGATGTAAAATAAGTGGCGTGGTATTCTTGAAATACAGATCTAAGGTCGCGTCTGCCAATAAGAAATTAGACTTGGCCTTTAGTGTTTGTGCTGCATCATTAGCAGAAAGTTTACCAAAGTGCTGTTTCTCTGCCCAAGGTGCTTGGTATTCCAAGCCATAGTCTATCCAAAGTTCGCGCTGGTGGAGCTCTTCGTGAAATAATGAATCTAAGACAGGCAGCGACATTTGATCCTCAGCAAAAGAGATCACAATTTTGTTGGTCAGAAGTTCAAAGGGGCGTCTGCCCAAACGGCTAAAGAAGCTGCGTAGGGTGTCTCTTATTTTAAGTTGAGGGCGCTCATTGGCTACGGAGTCTATAATACTGACGGCGGTAAAACTCGATCCGTTTAAAGAATCGGTGAGTTCAAAATGTTGAATAGTACCTCCAGAAATACTGTCTATAAACTCCCATCGGTCTGGAAAGTTAAAGGAAGGGTTGTCTATACTTACCGTTAAGGTATCACTAGCAAAAAGCATACTTTGCTTTTGAGCGAGTTGGGTGAAATAATCGTCGACTGCTTTATTGAGACTGACCTGCACGTCAGAGATCAACTCTTTTTGTTCTGCCTTAAAACTGCGATAAAACCAGTATCCCTGCAGGCAAAGCGTGAGCGCAATTGCCGCGATGATAAAATAGAGTATGCCTTTGTATTTTGTTGGCTTCATGGTCCAAAAGTAGGTGTAATAGGAGGCATTTTCCAAATTGCTTAACAGTGCTTAACAATGCTTAACTTGGCTTAATATTAGGTTTGTGCATCTTTGTGGTGTCATCAAAACAAAAAATAGAACAACTATGAAGACTCTCGTTTACCTTTCATTGGCATTGACCTTTTTTATTGGAAGCGTGCATGCCCAGGACTTTCAAGGAATAGCCACTTACAAGACCCAGCGCAAGTTGGATATCAAATTAGACAGCACCCAGGTTTCTTCTGAAATGCAAGAGCAATTGCTGGCTATGATGAAGAAACAGTTCGAAAAGGAATACACTTTAGACTTTAATAAAGATGCCTCTTTATACAAGGTGGTGGAATCGCTCGAGACACCAACGGTGAGTGGCGGAGGCATGCAGATCGTTGTAGCCGGAGCCGGAGAGGCAGATGTGCTCTACAAGAACATTTCCGAGAATCGTTTAGCGAACAAAAGTGACATCTTTGGAAAAAGCTTTCTGATCAAAGATTCTTTGCCTAATCTAGAATGGACGCTCACCAAAGAGACCAAGAATATTGGGGAGTACACTTGCTTTAAAGCTACCAGAACTGAAACCCGTACGGTTCAGTCCTCTTTTAGTAGTAACGAAGAAGAAGGTACCGAGGCTAGTAGCGAAACCACAGAAGAGGAAATTACCATTACGGCCTGGTACACTCCGCAGATTCCTCTAGGGCACGGACCCGGGAGACACCACGGTTTGCCTGGCTTAATTTTAGAGATCTCTGACGGTACACAAAGCATACTTTGCAGCAAGATCGTTCTCAATCCTAAAGATGGTGTGAAAGTAGAAGAGCCGACCAAAGGCAAAGAAGTTACACAGGAGGAGTATAACGCTATCATGCAAGAGAAAATGAAAGAAATGCAAGAGCGTTATCAGCCAGACAATCGCCGTGGCAACGGAAACAGTTTTGAGATCAGAATTGGCGGTTAGTGAAATTTAACAAAGCTTTAGTAAACCTCTTGGGCTGCTACGAGTCTAAAGGCTTTAAATTAGCTTAGCTTTTCAACACTAAACTGTTAATTTTCAAGGAAATGAAAAAACTACTACCCCTAATGTTGATGCTTTTGAGTATCACCATGAGCGCTCAGGAATTCAGCGGAAAGGCCTACTACCAATCAAAAACTACCGTAGATATGGATTGGGGCGGTCGCGAAATGACCGAGGAGATGAAAAAGATGATCGCTGAGCGTATGCGAAAATATCTGGAAAAGACCTATGTGCTTTCCTTTAACGGGCAAGAATCCATATACAAAGAAGAAGAGGTTCTAGAAACCGATGCAAATGGAGGTAGTCGTTGGATGGGGATGATGATGGGCAGCTTTACACCGGGAGATCAATACAAGAATTTGGAGACTGGTCAATTGGTGCAGGAGCAAGAGTTCTATGGTAAACAATTCTTGATCCAGGACGAAATTGCCAATTTGGAATGGGAAGAGACCAAGGAGTCTAAAATGATCGGACAATATCTGGCCATCAAAGTCACCGCGGTAAAAAAGATAGACGAAAACGACTGGAGTATGGCTCGCCGGAGAGGCGGAAGAGATCGCGGAGAAAATGCCGACCAAGAAAAGGCAAAGGACTCCACCGATACTGCCAATGCCGATGATGACCCAATGAGTCAGATCGAGATTCCTAAGGAGGTCATTGTAACTGCATGGTATACACCCATGATCCCAGTAAAACACGGACCAGGAGAATATGGCGGATTGCCGGGGCTAATCTTAGAGCTCAATGTTTATAGAACCACTATTCTCTGTTCTAAAATTGTAATGAATCCAGAAGACCCAATCGAGATCAAGGCACCATCTAAAGGGAAAGTCGTGACTCGCGAGGAATACCAAAAGATCGTAGCCGATAAAATGGAAGAAATGCGCGAAATGTGGGGCCGTGGACGCGGTGGCAGTCGCGGAGGATTCCGAGGTTAATCAATCAATCAATCAAAATACAGTGCAGCCAACCATGAAGAAATTACTCTTTATAAGTATCCTATTGTCTTTATTTAGCTTTGACGCGGACGCCCAGAGCATTAAACTAAGAGGGGTAATCAAAGACTCTATCGGAGAACCTTTGGAACTCGCAAACATTATCGCTACCATTAAAGAAACAGGCGAGATTGAGTCTTACGCCATAACCAATTACGAAGGGCGCTATCAATTAGATTTACCGACTAACAATACCTACACGCTAAAGGCTAGCTTTTTAGGCTTAGAGACAGTGGAGTTCGATTTGAATGTGGCGGAAGGGGCTTCGGACATGACCCGAGACGTAACCTTGAACCCAGCACCCAATCAATTGGATGGGGTAGAGATAGTCTACGAGATGCCAGTTACGGTAAAGGGCGATACTATTGTCTATAATGCAGATTCCTTTACCACAGGGAACGAACGCAAATTAGAAGACGTGATGAAACAGCTCCCTGGAGTTGAGGTCAATGACGATGGGGAGATAGAAATAGAGGGCAAGGCTGTTACCAAAGTAATGGTGGAAGGAAAGGACTTCTTTGATGGAGATTCTAAACTTGCCACCAAAAATATCCCTGCAGATGCTGTAGATAAGGTTGAGGTTCTAAGAAATTACAATGAGGTGGACCAGATGCGTGGGCTGGGTAATGATCAGGATAACATCGCCATAAATATCAAACTCAAAGAAGGGAAAAAGAACTTCTGGTTTGGGGAGGTTTCTGGTGGAATCGGCTTTGATAGTAATGAGAAAGAACGCTATTTGGTATATCCGAAGTTGTTCTACTACAGTCCGGATTACAGTGTGAACATAATCACAGACTTCAATGATATTGGACAAGTACCTTTCACATTTAGAGACTATTTCAACTTTACAGGCGGTTTTAGAAATTTCAATCGCGGTGGAGGTACTAATTTCAACATCAATACAGGTGACTTAGGGTTTGCAGTGGGGCAGAATAACCGCGCCAATGCCATCGAGACATCCTTCTTGGCGGCGAACTTTAGTTGGAACGCCAGCAAGTCATTAGACATCAGTGGTTTTTCTATCCTCTCGGATAACAGAACCAGCTATATCACCAATACGATCCGCAATTATGTGGCTACAGGAATTACTGAGACTACAAACAATATCAACGATCAGCGCACCCAGTTGGGGATGCTCAAGATGAGTGCTATTTACAAGCCAAACTCGAACTTTCAGTTGGATTATGATGTGCTTGGAAAGACCTCTGACCAAAGTGAGGTTAGCGCTATCGTCTCCACAGTAAACAACAATCCGAACGAGATCAACGAGGATGAGAATACCACGCCTTTCTCTATAAATCAAAACATCAATGCCTATTACACCTTAGATGAGAACAACATCTTTGCTGGGCAGCTGCAGCATTTATATCAAGACGAGGATCCTTTTTACAGTGTGATCCAAGATTCGATTCCGTTTAGAGGAGTCTTTACGCGGGTAAATCCAGCAGCGCCTTTTGATAGTTCGCAAGATACTTTTGACCCGCTGCAGCGCATGGATCGTTACGATGTGAATCAGCAGCGACGCATCAAGACCAACAAATTAGACGCCAAGGTAGATTACTACTACGTGATCAACAATAAAAGCAATGTGAATATCAATGTTGGGGCGACTTTGAGCCGTCAAGATTTCAATTCGGGGATCTTCCAAGAATTTATGTTCACTGGGCCGCCATCTGCTTTTGAGGACGATGAGTTCAACAACGACGTGACCTTTAACTTCAGCGATTACTTTTTAGGTGTAAACTACAAGTTCAAAACGGGAATATTCACTTTTACCCCAGGAGCAACTTTGCATAATTATCGCGTTAAGAGCGAGCAGTTGGGAAGCGTTTCAGAGAATAACGAATGGCTCGTCTTACCAAACTTCAACGCCATAGTGGAGCTTAAAAAGAGCGAGAACATTCGCCTTAATTATTCTATACAAGCGCAGTATACAGACGTGAACAATTTTGCCGAAGGCTACATCTTTAACAATTACAACCGTTTGTTTAGAGGTAACCGCAATTTGGAGAACGCCTTTGTGCACAATTACAATCTGACCTATTTCAGCTTCAATATGTTCAACTACACCAATGTCAGTGCGAACATCAATTATACGCGCCGTATTGAAGCCATTAAGAACAATACCCAGTTGGCAGGTATTACTCAGGTTTCTAATCCTATCAACTTGGACAGCAATTTTGCAGACGAGACTCTCTCTGCCTTTGCAAGATTCACCAAGAACATCAAACGCCTGCGCTTTGCTGTGGGTGGAAACGTGAGTTGGGGGAAATTCAACAACATCATTAACGAGGACATTCGCGAGAGTATCAACTTTACCCAGAGCTATAACGGTAGTTTGAGAACCAGCTTCCGCGAATGGCCAAATATTGAATTGGGGTATCGTTTAACGCTCAACAACTATGACAATGCAGGGGTGGAGTCTACCTTTACTACCCACCAACCGTTCGTGAACTTTGACGCCGTATTCTTGCAGAATTTCACTTTTAATGCTGAGTGGAGTTACTTCAACTATACCGATGCAGCAGGAACCATTGAGAACACCTATTCGTTCTTAGATGCTAACCTGTATTACCGAGAAAAAGACAGCAAGTGGGAATATCAGTTGCAGGCCACCAACCTTTTGGATGTGGACTTTTTAAACAACGACAGCTTTAATGAAAACTTCAACAACACCTCGCAGTTCTTTGTGCTGCCTCGAATAGTGATGTTGATAGTCCGTTACGAGCTGTAGTGTGATTGATGCAATGAAATAGAAAAGGGAGCGCTAAATGGGCTCCCTTTATTGGTTTGATTCTTGATGAACTGAAGGACATGAAAAAGCTAATAATTGTAATCTCGGTATTGTATTGTGAAGTCTTGTTTGCTCAGGTTAAGACATCTAGGATACTGTATGTGAATGAGTCAAATATTGAACTGTGGCTGAATAGCCAAACGACTTACTCATCAGGCTCTCAGCCCAGCGAAGATGGTTTTGGTCTAGAGCTTAATTCCTTGCATGGAATCAATATATTTGGGGTTATTTCAATTACTGCTGGTCCTGGAATTGCGTTTAACTTTGGGGAACAACAGCAGGCATTACCAATAGTGGGTCAAGTCAAATGGTCTTTGAATAGGTTTGATCGAGAAGGTCCATTCATTGTGCTGAACGCGGGAAGGAATCTTGTTCTTGGTAATTTTCGACCAGGTAGTTCTGCTAAATTGGGTGTGGGGTGGACTTTCAAAACCACTCAAGGCTTACAGTATGATTTAGGCTTTTTTAGAAAGTCCAAAGAATTCACTCTAAATGAATCCAATAATTTCAATCTACAAACAGAATCTCTAGGAATATTCTTCGGAATAAGATTATAAGCGCGTTATTACAAAAAAAAGGAGCTCTAACGGGCTCCCTTTTTTGTTATTCTCCAATCGGTTCTCCGATATGTTTTTTATAGAACTTCCAGACATGGTGGGCCACATCTCGGCCAAGTTCGAGTCCGGCGACATTGTCTGCTTGTATGTGATACCCGCCTAAAACTCGAGAAATTCCAGCCATTTCTGCTGTTTCTGTAAAAGTTGGAAATTCTAAAGTAACGGTATCTCCTAAATGTTCAGGCTCTGTCATCGCTCCGGCTACAAGCTCTACAGAGCTCCCGAATTCATCGCTTCCTGTCCAAAGTTTAAGTGCCTCGCCACATCCTCCACTAATGGTACTGTGACCGGAAACATAGCTTGGAAAAGGAGGGCATAAAAATGTTTCTGGTGAGTATGGACGCCATTGTGAACCGTCCATTTCTATCATGCCTTGGCCTTCGCCTCCCCAGGCTTTGATCTTTTGTTGATCGTAATACTTATGAACCAAAGCATAAGGTCTGGCATAGTCGTAGAACATTTTAGAATCCCATGAAGCTATAAAACCATCCATGGCCACGACTTGGTTGTAGAAGTACATTTTTACATCCTCATCTAGGGTGTGTTGATCTCTTACGGAGATTTCTTGGGCGAACTTGAACCAATGGCCTGCTTGTTGCACAGACTGCGGTCCATCTCGCATAAATTCTACTAAAGCCTTCTGATAATCGGTAAGCCCTGCTTGCATTTCAATGACTTCTTTCACTTCTTCTTCCAATTGATCTGATCCGATCATTGGTGGTGGTCCAGGTCTATATTGACTGGCGGAATCTAAAGCAATAGGAGTTACTAACTGCCAGTAAGGAGTAAGGCATTCTGGAGCATATCGACCGCCTTGACCATCGGCGAAATATTTTGGTTGCCAACGATTCGGGTCCACATTCTTGTCTGCGGAGTTTACAGGTTGATAGCCGGTATAATTAAAATAAGGATTACCGGCAGAGCCATCTTCCTCGCCGTATTGGTTGGCACCATCATTTTTTCGCGCCTCTATCACGGCCTTTGCAGCTAAATTTCCAATTCCTTCTGGTGTGGTCGGATCCATGGACATATTGTCTGGATCCATGCCTAACTCGCGCATATAATCATTGAAAATTTCACTATCTGAATAGTAGTATTCGTTCAGCGTGCGTAAAGCGGCATAACTAATGGCAATTTCTTTATTCTTTAAGTTGCGCTGCGCTTCTGGCACCCGCTCAACGCCGTTAAGATATACGGGAATAGCTTTGTCGTCATAACGAGACCAAGCATCAAATACCGCTACTTGAATCAATCCGAGATAACGTGAGGTAATGGTTGGACGTGGTTTAAAGCGTTCGGTATCATAGGCGGTGCCTAGAATTGCCATTTGTCCCCATTTATAAGCTAAATTGTCTTTTCCCTTGGGTTGTGCGGATTCTTGAGTGCTAATGTTGTTGTCGGTCTGGGAAGAGTTCTCCTTGCAGCTCGAAACAAGAATGATCAGCACAAGTGCTAAAAGTTTCTGTTTCATAAAATTATGTTTGCGATTAGTCGATCTCGGCAAACATATAAAAATCTTATAAATTAAAAGCTGATTTTACTTCTTGCAGGTAATCTAATTTTTCCCAGGTAAACAATTCTACTGTCTTTTCAACGCGTCCGGAGTATGGGCTTTCAAAGATCTTATGGACTGTTTCTGGCTTGCGACCCATATGTCCGTAGGCAGCAGTTTCAGAATACATAGGGCTACGCAATTTTAGTCGGCTTTCAATAGCCGCTGGGCGCATATCGAAGATTTCGGTAACTTTTTCAGCTATTTCACCATCTGACATGGCTACTTGGGCAGTACCATAGGTGTCTACAAAAATAGAGGTTGGCTCTACTACGCCAATGGCATAAGACACTTGGACCAAAACTTCCTTAGCGACTCCTGCAGCAACTAAGTTTTTGGCAATGTGTCTGGCAGCGTATGCGGCAGAGCGGTCTACCTTAGACGGGTCCTTTCCGCTAAATGCTCCACCCCCGTGAGCGCCTTTACCGCCATAGGTGTCCACAATGATCTTACGGCCAGTAAGTCCCGTATCACCGTGTGGGCCACCAATAACAAATTTCCCAGTAGGGTTGATATGGTATTTAATATCGTCGTTAAAAAGCGCCTGAGCATAAGTCGGCAATTTGCTTTTCACTCTAGGGATCAAGATCTCAATGAGGTCTTTTTTGATTTTGGCCAGCATGCGGTCGTCGTCGCTGTCAAAATCGTCGTGCTGGGTAGAAATCACTATGGCGTCAATGCGCTGAGGTGTGTTGTCGTCACTGTATTCTATGGTGACTTGACTCTTGCTGTCTGGACGCAGGTAAGTGATTTGATCGTTTTCTCTGCGGATGGCAGCCAGTTCCTGTAAAATAGAGTGAGAGATCTCTAGCGCCAAAGGCATATAGTTTTCGGTCTCGCTGGTGGCATAGCCAAACATCATTCCTTGGTCTCCGGCACCTTGCTCTTCTTTGCTAGCGCGGTCAACTCCTTGGTTAATGTCCTGAGATTGCTCGTGGATCAATGAGATCACTCCGCAGGAATCACCACTAAACTTATAAGCGCCTTTGGTGTAACCGATCTTGTTGATCACTTCTCGGGCTATTTGCTGTACGTCCAAATAGGTATTGCTCTTCACTTCACCAGCCAAGACCACTTGTCCGGTGGTCACTAGAGTTTCACAAGCCACTTTGGCTTCAGGATCAAAAGCTAGAAAATGGTCTAGCAATGCATCGCTGATCTGATCGGAAATTTTATCTGGGTGTCCTTCTGATACGCTTTCAGAGGTAAATAAATAGGCCATAAACAGGAATATTCTCGTGTCTGTATTGCGCTCTTGGTCGCTGCTGACTGTACTAAATTACAGTCCACGCCAAGCTACGCCTAATCGGCCTCAAAAATACATAAAAAATACTTCTTAGCGAGAGCAGTTTAATGCTCGTTCAATCTAAAATCAGGGTAGGCAGTCATGCCGTGTTCGTGGGTGTCTAAGCCTTCTATCTCTTCTCTTGCTGTTACCCGCAGTCCCATGGTGCGTTTGATCGCATAGAGAATTACAAAAGAAGTCAGGCAGCAGAATCCGGCTATGATCAAGATAGCTTTGGTCTGTATCCACAGTTGTCCCAATCCGGCTTTGTCTCCGAATATGCCTACGGCTAAAGTTCCAAATACGCCGCAAACCAAATGCACAGAGATAGCTCCTACCGGATCATCTAATTTTAATCGATCAATAGTACTAATGGCTAGCACACAGAGCCCTCCTGAGATGGCTCCAATGATCATTGCTTCGTTAGGCGACATGACATCGGCGCCCGCAGTTATTCCAACCAAACCAGCAAGGACGCCGTTGAGAATCATTGTCACGTCATAAGATCTAAACTTAATATAGGAAGTAAAGAAAGCACCTACAGCGCCCGTGGCTGCTGCCAATGAGGTTGTAACCAACACCAGCGATACTGTGGCGGGGTCCGCGCTCAGCACGGATCCACCATTAAATCCAAACCAACCAAACCACAGCAAGAATACACCCAGGGTCGCCAAGGGTACATTGTGTCCGAAGATGGGTTTTATTCCATCCGCAGTATATTTTCCAATTCTAGGGCCTAACAAGATAACGGCGATCAAGGCGGCCCAACCACCTACTGAGTGCACTAAAGTAGAGCCTGCAAAGTCATGAAAGTTCATTTCTGCCAAGAAACCTCCGCCCCAATGCCACATACCTACCATTGGATAAATGAGCCCAACGTAGAGCAACGAGAAGATCAAAAAGCTATTGATCTTGATGCGTTCGGCTACAGCTCCTGAAACAATGGTAGCGGCTGTTGCTGCAAACATGGCTTGGAACAAGAATTCGGTGTAAAAGGTATAACCTACATTGTAGGTTTCGGTCAGGCCGCCATTGGGGAGCGGCAGCCCGAACCCTTTAAAACCAAAGTATTCACCAGCAAAAGCTTCTCCAGGGTACATGAGGCTGAACCCAAAGAAAGCGTAAGTAGAAAGTCCGATAGCCAGTATCATTACATTTTTAAAGAGAATGTTGATGGTGTTTTTAGAACGTGTTAGGCCAGATTCCAAAGAGGCAAAGCCCAGATGCATGATGAATACCAAACCAATTGAGATCATCATCCATACGTTGTTGATGGTAAAAACTGCGTGTTCCATTGCTTCTGTTATAGGGTTTGTCCACCGCGTTCTCCGGTGCGAATTCTGTATACTTCTTCTATTGTGCTCACAAAGATCTTTCCGTCGCCCACACTACCTGTTTTGGCAGATTCGATGATCGCTTTGATGGTGCGCTCTTCAAAGTCGTCATTGACCACTATAGAAAGCCATCGGCGTTGGATATCACTGGTCTTATATGGAACGCCACGGTAAACAGATCCGTGTTTTTCATTGCCTTGTCCAGATACGTCCCAATAAGAGAAGAAATTCACCTCCACTTCGTGTAGGGCTTGTTTTACTTCTTCGAACTTTGATTTCCTGATGATCGCCTCGATTTTCTTCATAATCTATGAGTTGATGTCTCAAAAATATAATTTTAAATAGTATACCCCCTAAAAAAATAGGGGGTAGTATTTAATTTTTATCAACATAATAAAAAATACCCCTAAAAAATTAGGGGTATTAAAATTATATGCGAAATATTATGATATCCTTAATCGAAGTTTGACGCAGCCAAATAAGCATTGATCACCGCTTGTTCTCCTGCTTTATCGGGCATGGAGTTGCCGTGCTCCATTCCTAAAATTCCTTTGAAGCCGCGGTCGTGAATGTACTTAAAGACATTTCTGTAATTGATCTCTCCGGTACCGGGTTCATTGCGTCCGGGATTGTCTCCTATTTGGAAATATGCGATCTCGTCCCAACAAGCTTCTATGTTGGGGATCAGGTTGCCTTCTTGAATTTGTTGGTGGTAGATGTCAAAAAGAATTTTACAAGAGGGACTGTTCACCGCTTGACAGATCTGATAGGCCTGAGGTGATTCGGTCAAGAAAAGTCCTGGGTGGTTTCTAAAATTCAAGGGTTCCAAAACCATAACCAATCCGTGAGGCTCTAAGATCTTGCAGGCTTTGCGCAAGGCGTTTACGACATTGGCCGTTTGATAGTCTTTAGAAAGTCTGAGGTTTATGTGGCCTGGTACCACAGTCATCCATTTGGCGCCAATACGTTTGGCAACGGCTACAGAATCTTCAATGTCTGCCAGAAATTCTTTAAGATAATCTTCCTTGCCACTGGCTAAGTTGGGTTCACTCCAATAGATTTTATGTGCTACAAAGACTCCCATGGTCATGTTGTGCTTTTTAAGCAATGCTGCCATGGCCTCTTGAGTAGCAACTGACCTGCCTTTGAGTTCGTTGTCTTCGAAAGCAGTGAAACCCTGATCTGCCATAAACTGAATCTGATCTAAAATGTCGGGTCCTGCATGTGCTTTGAACATGCCGTCATGCGGTGCGAAATGCAAAGGGAATTTGTTCTTTGCCGTTACAAAAGCGTTGGCAGCTTGCGCTTTTAGGCTGCCTCCTAAAAACGAAGCGCCCACCGAGGCGAGCGCTACATTATTAATGAATTGTCTTCTTTTCATTTTTGGATGCGTTACTATAGTGAATAACGTTTTCCTCCGGTGAGGGTTTGCAAGTCGTCGCAAACATAAGTTCCCGGTACAGGTTCGTATACCAAATACTCTTCTCCCATTTGTTGGGTGGTCAAGTAGCCATTAATGCACATCCATTTAAGTCCGTTCAAGAACTTCGAAACAGTAAGCGGCGTATCGTCCTCTAAAGCCTCAACACTCTGATTGGTGCCCGGTGGGTCACGCTTTTCGTCTCTAGGGTGTAACATATTGGCATCTAAAAAGGCCATATAATTCTCGTCTGTCATTACAGAAAGATCTTCGCCATGCTCGGCTTTCATCATCCCGATAACTTCTCCAAAGACGTTTTGGATCTTTCCTTGGTATTTTACGGTAGATACCTCATTCCAATAAGTGTCGATAAACTGAACCACGTTGAGTTCTGTCGCTGCTGGAGTCTCCTCTGTTTTAGGGAGGAAAACATCAGCAAAACGGCCAACGATCATCCCTTGGGTCTCATCCATAAAAACCGGAACCCATTTTGGGTCCGAACTGGTGCAGCTCTCCAATAAACTAAAGAGCGCAGGTGAAGCCACTACAAAACCTGTAGTAAGTCCAATATTTTTTAATGCTTGTCTTCTATCCATGGTTTTTAGTGTTTATCCTTCTTTCATTTTCTTGAATTGCTCTGCCGCATGATTCGCTGCACGAGCAGTAAAGGCCATATACCCCAGTGATGGGTTGTGACATCCAGCAGAGGTCATAAAGGAGCCGTCTGTTACGTACACGTTCTTACATGCATGAACCTGATTCCATTTGTTCAAAACAGAGGTCTTTGGGTCACGACCCATACGAGCGGTTCCCATTTCGTGGATCCCAAGTCCCATACCGCCTATATCATCATAGGTCACAATGTCTGTGAATCCACCAGCTTCTAGCATTTTAACGGCCTGCTCTTTCATGTCCTCACGCATGGCGAGTTCGTTCTCCCCAAAATCAGCGTCGAAAGTAACGGTAGGCAAGCCCCATTCGTCCAACTTCTCGTAGTCTAGGTACATGCGGTTACTGTGGTCTGGCAAAGTCTCGCCAAAGGCCAAAAGATTCATGCTCCATTCCCCTGGCTTTAAAATGGCTTCTTTAAGTTCTGGACCGTATTTCAATTCGGCTACCATATCGCCATAAGATCCACGATTGGCTCCACCTTGATATCCATAACCACGTTTAAAGGTAGGAACGTCGGTATCTCCGCCTAAATTTCTAAAACGCGGAATATAGATTCCATTGGCACGACGGCCTTTGAAGTATTTATCGTCAAAACCAACAGCCTTTCCTCGAGCACCAACTCTAAAGTGGTGGTCCATCAAATTGTGTCCAAGTTCTCCAGAATCGTTTCCTAATCCATTAGGAAATCGGTCCGATTTTGATTGTAAAAGAATAGAGGTCGATGCAACAGCAGATGCACAAAGGAAAATGATCTGAGCTTTAAACTCAATCTTCTCTTTGGTCTCGGCATCGATCACGCGAACTCCGGTTGCTTGTTGTGTGGCATCGTCATAGATCACCTCATAAACAATAGAGTTCGGTCTTAATGTCATATTCCCGGTCGCTTCCGCAGCAGGTAATGTACTACTGTTGGAACTAAAATAAGCTCCGTAAGGACAACCGCGCATACAGCGGTTTCTGTACAAGCACTGAGAACGCCCTTTTCCAGGCTTGGTTCCTTCTGTGATGTGAGCTGCCCGCCCGATGGTTAAAACACGACCATCGTCAAAGTTTTCGGCGATCTTTCCTTGCAAGTGCTCCTCTACACAATTGAGCTCCATCGGCTTCAGAAACTTCCCATCAGGCAAAATGTCTAAGCCGAGGTTGGTTCCACTTACTCCTATATAATCCTCTACATAGTCATACCATTCTTTTACATCCGCATAACGAACAGGCCAATCCACGGCAATGCCTTCTTTTTTATTGGCTTCAAAATCGATATCTCCCATGCGGTAGCTTTGACGCCCCCACATTAGTGATCTACCTCCAACGTGATAACCTCGGATCCAATCGAAACGACGGTCTTCATTGTATGGATGCTTTTGGTCATCTACAAAGAAATGCTGATGCGCTTCGTTGGTTACATAACCTGTACGGTGTTGCTTGGGTTTCTTTAGGCGTGTTTCGCGGGAAGCAGTGCCTCCGTTTGGTAGATCCCAAGGATCTAAATTAGCCGTAGTGTAGTCTTGTGGGTGCTCAACCATGCGACCGCGCTCCAAGACCAAGGTCTTAAGGCCATTCTCGCAGAGCTCTTTGGCGGCCCATCCGCCAGAAATCCCCGTACCTACTACGATCGCGTCGTATTCAGCATCAGGATTTGGGAGAAAACAACTTGTCATTATACTGTTTAGTTTTGGTAAGATTAGCTGTAAGGTGTTATTTTTACAGAGCAACTAAATTAATTATCTTATCTGTAATAAATCAAATTTATTATTGTTAATTTGATGTCCTTTCTAATTTTTTCCTAATGAAAATGCAATTAACGCGACAAAACCTTGCACTTCTCACATTGATGCTATTGGTCTTAATGCTAGGGAGTTGTAAGTCTGAGAAAGAGCAAAAAACTACTGCAAATCAGATCGAAAACAGCTCCGAAAACGTTGTCGAAAAAACTAAGACTCCTTTCTTTAAATTATCCTTAGCGCAATGGTCCATTCACAGAATGATCCGAGAAGAAGGCATGGATCCTTTTGACTTTGCTGCCTATGCTAAAGACAACGGATTTGCCGGGCTGGAATATGTAAGTCAGTTGTACAATTCGGCTATGGAAGAATACGACAGTAAAGACGAAGCTATAAAAGCTATCACGCAACGACTCAAGCAAGAAAGCGAAGCGGCCGCAATGGAGAATTTGATCATCATGATAGATGGCGAAGGCGATCTGTCGGTCAATGATGAAGCTGCCCGTAACTTAGCGGTAGAAAATCACAAGCGTTGGGTCGATGCTGCGGCAGAGTTGGGTTGTCATTCTATTCGTATCAATCTCTTCGGCTCTTTGGATGATGAAGAGTGGAAAGTAAACAGCATAGACGGAATGTCTAAATTAGGTGCCTATGCCAAGACCAAAGGTGTGAACGTTCTGGTTGAGAACCATGGCTGGCAGTCTTCTAATGCACCTCTTTTAATGGAAGTGATCAATGCTGTTGGATTGGACAATTGCGGAACCCTGCCTGATTTTGGAAACTTCTGTGTCAAGAGAAAAGACGGAGCCAAGTGGGGCGAGTGTGAAGAAGAGTATCCGGATATTTACCAAGGGGTTCAACTTATGATGCCTGCTGCCAAGGCAGTGAGTGCCAAATCTTATGACTTTGACCAAGACGGCAACGAGACCACCATAGACTACGCCAGAATGCTTCAAGTAGTAAAAGATGCTGGTTATACTGGATATATCGGCGTGGAATACGAGGGTAGTAATCTTTCCGAACAAGAAGGGATTGAGGCCACTCGTGATCTGCTGATCAGCTTGGGAAGCAAAATGAACTAACAACCATACTAACTAAATAAACACAATGAAAAAATCCACCTATTTTCAACTCTCCTTCATGATGTTTCTAGAATTCTTCATTTGGGGAGGTTGGTTTGTAACCATGGGGATCTATTTGACAAATACCTTGGGTTCTGATGGAGGAGAAACGGCCATGGCCTATTCCACTCAAAGTTGGGGGGCGATCATCGCACCTTTTATCATAGGGCTTATTGCAGACCGATACTTTAATGCAGAACGCATATTGGGTGTGTTGCACTTGGTTGGTGCCGTGCTGATGTATCAACTGGCCAATGCCGAAAGTTTTGACGCTTTCTACCCGTATGTATTGGGTTATATGATAGCCTATATGCCAACCCTGGCCTTGGTGAATTCGGTGAGTTTTAATCAACTTTCGGATCCGTCTAAACAGTTTCCGCGTATTCGTGTTTGGGGAACCGTGGGCTGGATCATAGCAGGAGTTTGTATTAGTCGAATTTTCCTTTGGGATTCCGAATCAGGGATCGCTGACGGCTTGTTGCGCAATACATTCTTAATGTGCGCTATTGCCAGTGCTGTTTTGGGTGTATTCAGTTTTACACTTCCTAAAACACCACCGAGCTCTACAGAACGCGCGAGTATCTCTACTATTTTAGGTCTGGATGCCCTAAAGTTATTGAAGGACAGAAACTTCTTGATCTTCTTTATCGCTTCTGTTTTGATCTGTATTCCGTTGGCCTTTTACTACCAACACGCCGGACAGTTCTTGGGTGAGGTAGGTGTAGATAAACCGGCAGAAAAGATGGCTATTGGGCAATTCTCAGAAGTGTTCTTTATGCTGCTATTGCCTTTCTTTTTTATGCGCTACGGATTTAAGAAAACCATTCTTGTCGGGATGTTAGCCTGGACAGTTCGCTATTTGCTTTTTGCTTATGGAGACCCGGATGGTATGTATTTTATGTTGCTGATAGGAATCGCGCTTCACGGTATCTGTTATGACTTCTTCTTTGTGTCAGGGCAGATCTATACAGACAGTAAGGCAGGCGAAAAATATAAGAGTGCCGCACAAGGGCTTATTACCTTGGCTACTTACGGAGTCGGTATGTTAATAGGATTCTGGATAGCTGGTAAGACCACAGATGCTTTCGCTATTTCAGAGACCGAACATACTTGGAATCAGATTTGGCTGTATCCTGCAGCATTTGCAGCAGTAGTATTTGTATTGTTTGCACTCCTGTTTAAAAACGAGAAAGTAGAATACCAACAATAATTATGGCTCAAAAAATAAAGTGGGGCGTACTTGGCGGTGGAGGTGATTCCCTTATCGGGGTTTTACACCGCGTGGCTGCCAGTATGTTCGATGCATATGCGCTTACCGGAGCGGTTTTTAATCCGGAACTACAAAAGAGTATAGACTTTGCTAATGAACTCGGCATACCAACAGATCGTATTTATGCAGATCTGGATGCTTTTATTGCTGGGGAGTTGGCTATACCAGAGGCCGATCGGATCCAGGTTGTCTCGGTACTAACACCCAACTTCTTACACTTTCCAATGGCTAAGCAACTCTTAGAGAACGGCTTTCATGTGATTTGCGAAAAGCCCATGACCATGAGTTACGCGGAAGCGTTGGAGCTACAAGCAGTACAACGCGCAAGTGGAAAACAATTTGCTTTAACGCATACTTACACGGGCTATCCAATGGTGCGTCAAATGAAGCAAATGATTGCTCAAGGAGCCATAGGTAAGATCCAAAAGGTAGACGTACAATACTATCAAGGTTGGATCAATCCAATCATTCATGATCCGAAGCTGAGAAAGACCACTTGGCGTTTGGATCCTGATAAATCAGGTATTTCCTGCTGTATGGGAGATATTGGTGTACACGCATACCAAATGCTTGAATTTGTCACAGGCCTTAAAGTGCAATCTATCCTTGCAGATTTGAATCATCTATACGATGACAACCAAATGGATATAGACGGCACTGTGCTCTTGCGTCTTGGCAAGAATGTCAAAGGTGTGCTTAGGGCCAGTCAGATCGCCACTGCAGAAGAAAACAACTTTACTGTTGCCGTTTATGGCGACAAAGGTTCCCTTAAATGGGAGCAAGAAAATCCAAACTATGTGTATTGGCTAGAAGATGGTCAACCTATGCGAACGCTTAAACCTGGACATGCGTATAACGATGCCCTATCTTTAGATGGGACAAAACTCCCTCCTGGACATCCGGAAGGGATCTTTGATGCCATGGGTAATATTTACAAAGGCATGGCCAAGGCCGTTCGCGGACAAGAGCATCATCCTGGCGAGTTTCCGGGTATGGAAGACGGTGTGCGTGGAATGTACTTTATTGAACAAGCCGTGGCTTCACACAGTCAAGGAAATGTTTGGATCGATTTAAACGCATAAAGCAATGAAAACAATAAAAGGACCTGCTGTTTTTCTAGCACAGTTCATGGATGATAAGCCACCGTTCAATTCATTGGATGGACTCTGCGGATGGGCACGAGATCTTGGATACAAGGGTATACAGATCCCAACTTGGGAAACCCGTTTAATAGACCTTAAATTAGCCGGAGAAAGTAAGACCTATTGCGACGAACTTAAAGGTAAGATAGCAGACTACGGCCTTGAGATCACAGAACTTTCTACGCACTTACAAGGGCAATTGGTTGCCGTGCATCCGGCCTACGATTTAATGTTCGACAATTTTGCTCCGGACGACTGCAAAAACAATCCGGCCAAGCGTACCGAATGGGCGCGCCAACAGTTGCTTTCTGCAGCTAGAGCAAGTAAGCATTTAGGTTTAAAGGCGCATGCTACTTTTAGTGGTGCTTTGATGTGGCATATGTGGCATCCGTGGCCGCAGCTTCCCACTGGATTAGTGGATATGGGCTTTAAAGAATTAGCCGCTCGTTGGCTACCACTTTTAGATGAATTCAAAGACAACGGAGTTGCCGTTTGTTATGAGATACATCCGGGAGAGGACCTGCACGACGGGGTGACCTTTGAGCGCTTTTTGGAAGCGACTGGTAAGCATGAGGCGGTGAATATTCTGTATGATCCTTCGCATTTTGTTTTACAGCAGCTCGATTACCTTACCTACATAGACCACTACCACGAGTTTATCAAGGCCTTCCACGTTAAGGATTCTGAATTCAAGCCTACGGGTAAAAAAGGAGTCTACGGCGGATACGGCGATTGGAAAGACCGTGCAGGGCGCTATCGTTCCTTGGGCGATGGGCAAATTGACTATAAAACTGTTTTTAGTAAACTCACCGAATACGGCTGTGATGTTTGGGCTGTGATGGAATGGGAGTGTGTTATAAAAAGCCCAGAACAAGGAGCGCGCGAAGGCGCCAAATTCATTGCCGATCACATTATCGAGGCTACCACAAAACGCTTTGACGATTTTGCTGGGGCTGAGATTGACAAAGAAAAACTTAAGAAAATTCTAGGATTATAATACTCAACAATATGAAGAAGTTAGTTTTATTCATGGCTGCAACAGCCATGATTGCATGCAAAAATAATCAGACTACTGCCGATGCAGAAACAGAAAATGAGGCAGAAACTGAAGTAGTAGCAGGTGATGAAACGCCAGCAGAATCTGAATGGGAAATCCTCTTTGACGGAACTAATTACGATCAATGGAAAGGATATGGTGCTGACGCAGTTTATGACAATTGGACTATTGAAGACGGTGCTATGGCATTCACTCCAGGAGAAGAAGGCGGCAAGAATATCATCACAAAAAACACCTATACCAATTTTGAACTCTCTTTGGAATGGAAGATTTCTGATGCCGGAAACAGTGGAATTTTTTGGGCTGTAGTTGAAGACCCGAAATTCAATGAAGCCTATGAGACTGGGCCAGAGATCCAAGTATTGGATAATACCGCTCACCCTGATGCTAAAATCGGAGACGGAACGCATTCAGCGGCCGCCCTTTATGATATGATCGCTCCACCAGAAGACAACACCAAACCTGTTGGGGAATGGAATTTATGTGTGCTCGAAGTCAACCATAAAACCAATCAAGGGAAGGTGACTTTCAATGGGAAGGAACTCTATACTTTCCCAGTACACGGGCCAGAATGGGATGCGATGGTAGCCGATTCCAAGTTTGCTACTTGGGAAGGATTTGGTAAATCTCAAACAGGTCATATAGGCTTACAAGACCACAGTGACAAGGTGTGGTATAGAAACATTAAAATCAGGCCATTGGATTAAATTCTCAACAACTTGAATCATATATAGAAGCCTAAAATTTTCAAAAATTTTGGGCTTTTTTTGGATTTTTCAATTTTGTGTCGCAATATTTGTGCTCATAAAGTTCAAACACTTATTGAAATGTTATCAAGAAAGGTGGAGGGATTAGACCCTGTGAAGCCTTAGCAACCCTTTGTCTCTTTGTGCAAAGAAGGTGCTAAATTCTACCGGACGCTCCGGATAGATAACTCAAGACCCAGTTCCCGATCTAGGAATGGGGTTCAATTTCTTTATAACATTTTTCTTTAAGTACGCTTTTTTAAAGCGCATTTGACTTTTGAATTAATTCAGTTTAACTCAAAAAGAAAGAAAAATGAGTACCTCAAAATTTGCGACCGCAGCCTTGCATGCCGGTCATGACACAACCAATCACGGCGGAACCAGAGCCGTGCCTATTTATCAATCTACCAGTTACGTTTTTGACAACAGTGACCATGCAGCCAACTTGTTCAACCTGAGCGAGACCGGTTACATCTACACCCGAATCAATAATCCGACCTGTGATATACTAGAACAGCGACTCGCTGCTCTAGAAGGTGGAATCGCTGCGGTGACCACTGCCTCAGGCACTGCGGCCATTGCCACCACCTTGCAAACGCTTTTACGTGCTGGTGACCACATTGTAGCATCAAACAGTCTTTACGGAGGGACTTTCAACTTGCTGAACGTTACCTTACCGCGCTTGGGGATCACCACAACCTTTGTAGACCCTGCTGAGCTCGATAGTTTCACCGCTGCGGTTCAAGATAATACCCGAGCGATCTTTATTGAATCCCTAGGGAATCCGAAGCTGGATGTATTGGATATTAAAAATATTGCAGATCAAGCCAGAGCTGCTAAAGTTCCATTGATCGTTGACAATACAGTGGCTACACCCTACTTGTTAAACCCTATTGCTCACGGTGCTAATATTGTGATTCATTCTTTGACCAAATACATCAACGGCAACGGAACCGCTTTAGGTGGCGTTGTGGTAGATGCCGGTACCTTTGATTGGACCAACGGCAAGTTTCCAGAGTTTACAGAACCCTCTCCCGGATATCACGGTTTGGTTTATGCAGAAGTGCTCAAGGAGGCTTCCTTTATTGCTAAACTGCGCATTGAAGGGCTTCGCGATTTCGGTGCTGCTTTGAGTCCCTTCAACGCTTTCCAGATCTTGCAAGGATTAGAGACCTTGGAGATCAGAATCAAGAAGCATTCGTCTAATGCTTTGGCGCTTGCCAAATGGCTTCAAAGTCAAGAAGAAGTGGCTTGGGTGAACTATCCTGGTTTGCAAGAGAGCGATTATTATCCACTGGCTCAAAAGTACCTGCCGGAAGGTCAAAGCGGAATAGTGACCTTTGGGTTAAAGGGCGGATATGAAGCTGCTAAAAAGGCCGTAGACGCAACCCAAATATTCTCTTTATTAGCCAATATTGGAGATACCAAGTCTTTGATCATCCATCCGGCTAGTACAACGCATCAACAACTTTCTGAAGCAGAGCAGCAATCCACAGGGGTAACCCAAGATCTGATCCGCCTCTCAGTAGGCTTGGAAAATGTGGACGATCTGATAGGCGACCTGCAGCAGGCATTTGCTAAGGTATATGGCCCACAGCCTGTTGCTACAAACTAATTGTGTTTGGATTATTAGTGTTTAATGTTAGCTAAGCTCCGGCGGTAAAAAGCTGTCGGAGCTTTACTAAAGCGTTATGAAAGATTTACAGAAAGTTTCTATAAAACGGCATGCTGCGGCAGTGGATGCGCCTTTTGATTTTGTCAGTTATCAACTTTTTGGCCCGGCGCTGCACACAGCACCTGTTGTACTTGTGTTACACGCTTTGAGTGGAAACTCTTCGGTCTGTGGTCCTCAAGGATGGTGGAATGGACTCATAGGAGACGATCAATCCATAGATACTAAAAAGTTTACCGTTCTAGCCATCAATTCACCCGGAAACGGATATGACGGACAACTGTTGGACAATCCTTATGCCTTCCGTTTAAAGAATGTTGCTTCTTGGGTATTAGCTGCGCTGGATGAGATAGGTCTTAAGGATCTCTATGCAGTAATTGGCGGCTCCTTAGGAGGGTGTTTGGCTTGGCAGCTCGTTGCCTTGCGCCCCGACTTGTGCAAGCATCTCATTCCTGTTGCGGCTCATTGGAAAGCCAGCCCATGGGTAGTAGCACAAGGTATGGTCCAAGATAAGATCCTTTCCAATTCAAAGGAACCTTTGTTCGATGCCCGAGTGCACGCCATGACCTTTTATCGAAACCCAAATGCGTTTATCGTGAAATTTGGCAGTGATGACAGCCTACAAGCTGCCGCTTCCGTTTATGATTGGCTGCATTTCCACGGGTGTTCTTTAAAGGATCGCTTTACACTAAAAGCCTACAAGTTTATGAATTGGTTGTTGACCACCCACGATTGTACGAACAATGAGCGCGGCATAGAAATGGTCTTGCGCGCTTTTAAGGGTGAGTTGCATTTAATAGGAATTCAAGATGACCTGCTCTACAGCGAAACAGATATTAAGCAAACCGCTTCACTTGCAAGAGCTTTGGGAGTACAAGTGCATCACCACCGTTTGATCTCCGAGCAAGGGCACGACGCTTTTCTGATCGAACAAGAACAACTCGGCAGTTTTATTGCATCGGTCTTTGCCGGGACCACCTTAAAAAACGATAGTTATGAGCTTAGTAAAAGCCCCCGATAATATTTTAATTCCTACTTCCAAGATCGATCTGGATAAGATCAGAAACAAGCAGATTCATCTGTTTATCATTGGTCATGGACAAGTAGGCGGATTACTGATAGACCAATTGATCGCCGAGCGAGAAAAGCTTAAAAGACGACGCAGAATTGACCTCGCAGTGGTAGCCGTGGCCAATTCAAGTACTGTACTATTCGATAAAGATGGCCTCGATAAAGACTGGCGCAGTCGCAAGCAGGAGCAAGGTGAGTCCTATACAATTCCGCAGCTGATAGAAAGAGCGCATCGACATGGATTATACAATACCGTAATGGTAGACAATACGGCAAGCCCTAGCTTCGTGTTGAATTATTTGCCTTTTATAGAAGCTGGATTCTCTTTGGTGTCCAGTAATAAAGTGGCCAATACACTCGGTATGGAGTTCTATGATAATTTGCGAGAAAGGCTGGCCAAAAGGCAACAGGATTATTTGTACGAGACCAATGTTGGTGCCGGTTTGCCACTAATAGATACCATTAAATTACTACATCTTTCTGGTGAGAACATTACCCAGATCCGAGGTGTTTTCTCGGGTTCCTTGAGTTATATTTTTAATCGTTTCAGCGCAGAACAAATTGCATTCCACAAGGTTTTGGAGTCTGCTATAGCTAAAGGCTATACCGAACCAGATCCGCGAGAGGATCTTTGTGGCAACGATGTGGCGCGTAAACTTTTAATTTTAGCCAGAGAGCTCGCCTTGCATTGTGAGTTCAATGAGGTGGCTGTAGAAAACCTGATCCCAGAACCCTTGAGAGGACTCTCTACAACTGCCTTTTTAGATGATCTTCCTGCTTTGGATACTCACTTTGACAGCATTCGCGCTTGCTGTGATAAAGATGAGGTTTTGCGCTATGTTGCCACCTTAGACGGAGACCTTGCTGACGATTTTGGCGCACAAATGTTTGTCCGGTTAGAGGCGGTGCCTAAGAACAGTATGCTCGGTCAATTACAAGGAAGTGATTCTATCTTTGAGATCTACACAGAGAGTTATGGGTCTAATCCGATAGTGATTCAAGGAGCAGGGGCGGGGCCACAGGTAACGGCACGGGGAGTCTTTGGTGATATTTTGCGCATTAGCGAAAGAGTTTCTGCTTAACTTTGTGGTTTTACAACTACTATGAAAATGCAAGTACGCCTTCAGCGCAAAAACGACGAATATCTATTTCACGGTACAGGTAAGACCGGAGTGGCAATTCCTATTGACAACACCTCAGAAGCGAACGCCACAGGCGCAAGTCCTATGGAATTATTACTAATGGGCATTGGAGCCTGTAGCGCTATTGATGTGGTTGCCATACTTAAGAAACAACGACAGCGCATTGAGGATTATTCCATGGAAGTGAATGGAACCCGTCACGAAGTTGAAGGTGCTAAGCCGTTTAAGGCTGTAGAAGTCATCATTAAGCTCGAAGGTGCGATAGATCCTGCCAAGGCTTTGCGTGCCGCAGACTTGAGCTTCACCAAATACTGTTCGGTCTCTTTGACCTTTGAACCTCAGGTCCCGGTGACCTACAGTGTGATGGTCAATGGGCAATTAATTCAAGAATAAAAATTACCTTTGAGAGTAGATTATGCTCTCTAGGAAAACCAAATACGGATTAAAAGCCCTTGCTTTTTTGGCTAAGTGGCAGGACGACAGTCCTGTACAGATCTCTGTGATCTCTGAGTCCGAGAATATCTCCCAGAAATTCTTAGAAAGTATTTTGCTCACCCTGCGCAAGGCGGGATTTTTGAGTTCCAAAAAGGGGAAAGGCGGCGGATATTATTTGCTCAAGGATGCCAGTGAGATACGTATTTCAAATGTTTACCGCATTTTGGAAGGACCCATAGCCATGGTACCCTGTGTTAGCTTGAATTTTTATGAAAAATGCGACGATTGTCCAGATGAAGACGCTTGTAGTGTGCATCGGCTTATGATTCAGGTTAGAGATAATACCCTTTCAATTTTGGAAAATACAACCCTGGCCGATCTCATCACCGAAGAATAAGATGGATTTTTTTATTAGAAAAAAGCTTTTACTTTTGTAAAGTCTACTAATCCGATAGGATAATTATATTTATGATCCTCATTCCTTCCGAAAAGCTGTCGTTGTTCAACAAGAATCTTTTGAATGAATCTCCAGAAGAGATCATAAAATTTGTGTTGGAGTTAAGCTTCAAGCCAGTGTTAACAACAAGCTTTGGTAAATACTCGGAGGTTTTAATACAAGCAGTAACTGCGCAGAATCCGCAGATAAAGGTCCTCTGGTGTGATACCGGATATAATACAATACAGACCTATGAGCACAGTTCCTTGCTATGCGAAAAATATAAGTTGGACCTCAGTGTTTGTATTCCTAAATATACCAGGGCGCACAGCGAGTATCTTTGGGGTGAACCTGGTATGGATAATCCTAATCACCAGAAATTAACGCAGGTCCTTAAGTTAGATCCTATAGAGATTGCTTTTAAGACTATTCAACCAGATCTGTGGTTTACTAATATTCGTAAAGGGCAGACGGCTTTCAGAGATCAATTGGATATTCTGAGTCTAAGTCCGCAGGGAATATTGAAAGTGAGTCCATTTTTCCATTTTTCCGATTCGCAACTGGAGGCCTATGCGCAAAGACACGGTTTGAGTCTTAATCAACTATACAACGATCCCATAAAAGCATTATCGAAAAGAGAATGTGGTATCCACTTTTCGAATTAGAACTGCTGTTGTATTTTTAGGGAGTGAAAACAATTCCATCCAAAGAACAGGTCCAAAAGGCCATGGATACTGTTGGGCCTATGGTTCACAGGACGCCAGTATTACAATCGCGCTTGCTCAATGCCTTGAGCGGGGTAGAGCTCTATTTTAAATGTGAGAACTTTCAACGTATGGGAGCCTTTAAAATGCGGGGCGCTATCAATGCCATATCGCAGTTGTCTGCCCAGCAAAGAGCCAAAGGTGTTGTCACCCATTCCTCCGGAAATTTTGCACAAGCGGTTACATTAGCCGCTGCAGAGCTTGGGGTACCGGCCTATATTGTTATGCCAAGTTCGGCGCCACAGGTTAAAAAAACAGCTGTAATAGGTTATGGCGGAAAGGTATCTGTTTCTGAACCTACCTTAGAAGCTCGAGAAGCAATGGCCTCAAAAATCCAAGGCGAAACAGGTGCAACCTTTTTACATCCTTCTAACGATATACCCGTAATACTTGGGCAAGGTACGGCAGCCATTGAATTGCTAGAAGATCATCCTGAATTAGAGGTGGTGCTCACTCCTGTTGGCGGCGGAGGCCTACTAGCAGGTACTGCGCTGGCTGCACATTACTATGGAAATGGCTGCAAGGTCTATGCAGGAGAACCAATGGAAGCAGATGATGCCTATCGATCGCTTAGGAGTGGTAAAATTGAAACCAACGAATCCACCAATACGGTGGCTGACGGCCTAAGAACCCAATTGGGAGATAATAATTTTCCTATAATTCAGCAGTTGGTAGAAGATATTATTAGAGTTGAGGAAGACGAGATCGTTGCAGCTATGCGTCTTATTTGGGAACGAATGAAGATCATAATTGAGCCCTCTTGTGCTGTACCCTTTGCGGCAGTCTTGAAGCGGCCAGAACTCTTTGCAGGGAAGCGTGTTGGTATAGTGCTCTCTGGTGGGAATGTCGATCTTAACGAGCTCCCTTTTTAATCTGTAAGGAATTTGGTTATTTTTAGGCCCATGAAGAAATGGCTTGCCGTCTTGATCTCTTGTTTGCCACTCGCGCTATTGGGGCAGCAAACTACGGCACAGTCCGAATTCTTTGAGGCCAATTATTTCTACGGCAATATTGTAGAGCATAACAAAGATGTTGCACACCTGATCACCGGACATCCGGAAGGAATTATATTGAGCTACAACCGACGTAGCTTTGGGCAGCAAGAATGGCAAGGCCTATACAATTATCCAGATTTTGGATTCTCCTTTATTTATCAAAACCCAAAGGAGCCCGCCCTTGGGCAGACCTATGGGCTTTATGCCCATTACTCCTTTTACTTCATTAAGCGTTTGTTCCGCTTCAAGATCGGACAGGGAATAGCCTATGCGACCAATCCGTACGATCTGGAAACCAATTTTAAGAATAATGCCTACGGCTCTCGTTTGTTGAGCTCGACCTTTGTACAGACCGATCTGGTATTGCCGCGTTTGTATAAAGGCTTCGGATTGCATTTGGGAGGTTCCTTAGTGCATTATTCCAATGCGAATTTTAGGGCTCCGAACACCAGTACCAATACCCTGGCGGTACATTTGGGAATGAGTTATGACTTGGATTCTACGCAGACTTTGACTTATCCAGATGAAGAGCTAGATAACACCTACACGGAACCCTGGCACTTCAATGCCGCGCTTCGATTTGGGCTAAATGAAAGTGATTACGTCGGTTTGGGGCAGCACCCTTTTTTAGTGATTTCTGCTTTTGCAGACAAACGATTGAACCGTCGAAGTACTATTCTGGGAGGCTTTGATTTTTTCCTGTCACGATTTTTAAAGGAAGAGATCACTTATAGAGCAATTGCATTTCCTCGAGATGGAATTCAAGGTGATGAAGATTGGAAGCGGGCAGGGCTCTTCTTGGGTCACGAATTACATTTTGGAAAACTAGCACTGCTTACCCATGTGGGCTATTACCTGTACTATCCATATGACTTTGAAGGACGTTTTTATCAGCGGGTTGGGCTTAAACACAGCATTAATAAAAAATTATACGGATCTCTAGCGCTAAAGCTCCACTGGGCCAAAGCGGAAGCACTTGCTTTTGGAATAGGGTATCGATTCAATTAAGATGAAAAAAGTAGTACTTCTAATAGTTTCTTCCCTTTTGCTCTACGGATGCAGTAGCAGTAATGCACCCGATTGTTTGCAAGTTGCGGGTGATCTGGTTAGCAAGGAATTTGAAATTACTGACTTTTCACGTATCCGCATAGAGGATGGAGTACGTCTGGTAATTCGCGAAGCTCCTTCGTATAATGTTGTGCTAGAAAGCGGCGAGTTTTTGATTGACGATATAAGTGTTGAAAAGCAAGGTGAGCTTTTGGTCGTGAAAAACGATAACGCTTGTAATTTCTTTAGAGAATACGGATTGACCACGGTTTATGTTGAAGCTCCTAATATTACCGAGATCCGCAATAGTTCACGCTTTGAAGTGCGCAGTGAAGGGGTGTTGAATTATCCACAACTTTTGCTGCTGAGCAACACTTCTGGTGAAGTTAGTTCAGGTAGAAAAAGTGGAGATTTCTTTTTAGAGGTCAACTCTACAAGCTTACGTGTGGTTGCCAACGGCATTAGTGTATTCTACCTTTCTGGTCAGGTCCAAAGTGGTGCTTTTGTGTTTACGGACGAGCAGCCGCGTCTAGAAGCGCGTGATCTTGTGGTTCAGAATATGCAAATCGTGCAAGTGAGTGCCAATAAGATGATAGTCAATCCGCAGCAATCCATAACCGGAGAGATACGAGGAACAGGAGATGTAATTTCTGTCAATAGACCACCAACCGTGGAGGTAGAAGAACTTTTTACAGGCAGATTGCTCTTTGAAGATTAAAACCGCCACAGCAAATTTTTCGTAGATAACATATGAACCTCCGCCCGCTCTATCAATTCTTTTTCCTCGTTTTGTGCGGTACAACTGTGGTTTGCGCTCAGCAGCCAGAGCAAAAGCCATTTTCGTTGCAGTTCGACTATTTCTACGGAACCATAATGGAGCACAATCCGGACTTGAGTCACTTGATAACAGACCATCCCGAAGGATTTGTGCTAAGCTACAATAGAAAAACTTACGGTTTCAATGCTTGGGAGAGGCGCTATAATTACCCGGATTGGGGATTCACCTTTACCTATCAGAATTTTAAGAATGAGTCGCTCGGTGAAAACTACGGCCTTTATGGACATTTCAATTTCTACTTTTTAAAAAGGTCTCTAGTGCTGCGGATAGGACAGGGAATAGCCTATGCGAGTAATCCCTATGACAGGAACGAGAATTTTCTCAACAATGCCTTCGGAACGCATTTGTTGAGCACCACCATGCTCAAGTTCGATTACGTTAAAGAACGCTTTTGGAAAGGCCTAGGTTTCCAGGCCGGATTTACGGTTATTCATTATTCCAATGCTAATTTACGAGCGCCTAACAACAGTACCAACACCTTTGCTTTTAGCGCGGGACTGAATTATCAGTTCGATTATCAGGATTTTCCCGACTATGTGCCTTTTGAAGGTAAGACCCCTTACTCAGAGCCTATTCATTTCAACCTGGTCTTGCGTGGAGGGGTGAATGAGAGTGATGTTGTTGGACAAGGGCAATTCCCCTTTTATGTAGTTTCTGCTTTTGCAGATAAACGGATCAATCGTAAGTCTACTTTACAAGCAGGAGTGGATGTGTTTTTTGCTGAGTTTTTAAAGGAATTGATCTATTACCGCTCCGTAGCATTTCCAGAAGAAAACTTTAGTGGAGACGAGGACTGGAAAAGGGTGGGTATCTTTATTGGACACGAACTGCGCTTCAATAGAGTTGCCTTTGTTTCTCAGCTAGGTTATTATGTGTATTATCCTTTTGATTTCGAGGGGCAATTATACAACCGATTAGGTTTAAAAAGGTACTTCGGTAAGAATGACCGTCTCTTTGCAGGCGTAACGGTCAAGGTACATGGAGCCAAGGCCGAAGCTGTAGAATTTGCTGTAGGTATTCGATTTAACAAACTGTGATATGAGAATTTGGACCTTCTTACTTGCTGTTGTTTTGCTATCATGTGATAGTGATAATGCTTTGGATTGTTTCCAGACCAATGGAGACCGTGTGCAGCAAGAATTCGAGTTCGAGGCCTTTAGTAAAATTCGCGTACGAGAACGCGTAGAGCTTGTGCTCAAACAAGGCGATAGGCATTCGGTGGTCATAGAAGCAGGAGAGAATTTAATACCTGATATAACGGCAATAGTGGAAAATGGCGAACTCATACTACGTGATGCCAATGCCTGTAATTTAACACGGGATTACAGACCTACCATAGCCTTTGTGACTAGTCCTGATATTAAGGTGATCAACAACCAATCTGGTCGCACTGTTAGAAGCGATGGCGTTTTGAGATATGAAGAACTTATCTTAAAGGCAGAGGACTTTACAGAAAATGACCGGGTCAATGTAGACGGAGATTTCGATCTAGACATAGAAGTACAAGAGCTGATTGTCTCTACCAATAACTTGTCTAATTTCTTCTTGAGAGGAACGGCCGATATTGCAGATTTTAGAGTCTTTAGTGGTGATTGTCGCATAGAGGCAGAAGGTCTTATCATTCAGCATGCGAAGCTGTTTCATCGGGGGACGAATCAAATGTTTCTGAATCCGCAGCAATCTATAAGCGGAGAGCTGAGAAGTGTTGGAGACGTGATCTGCTCAAATAGACCTGCAGTAGTTGAGGTCACGGAGTATTACACAGGCCGACTTATTTTTCTGGATTAGTCAACTCTCTAAATAGGCTCTCCAGATTCTTGTTCTTCTGATTGAGTTGTAAGATCTTTAATCCGTTGTCGTGCGCAAAGTCGAATACAGCAGCTCGCATATCTTCCTTAGTATTAAAATGGAGCAGGTAAGTGAATTCGTGAATGTTCTCTACTTTAGAAACCTTTGGCAAGCGATTCAAAGCCACTTCTTCTACTCTAAAATCAAAGGCCACCTCCACAATTTGCGCCTGGTCACCTTTCAATTCACTGAGTTTATGGTCGGCCACGATCTGCCCTTTATTGATCACAATAACACGATCGCATAGCGCTTCTACTTCTTGCATAATGTGCGTTGACAAGAAAATGGTCTTCGAGGCAGCTGTTTTTCTAATAAGTTCCCGGATCTCGAGAATTTGGTTTGGGTCCAAGCCAGTTGTGGGCTCATCTAAGATCAGTACCTCCGGGTCGTGCAGCAGTGCCGCTGCCAAACCTACACGCTGTCTATATCCTTTGCTCAAACTACCAATGCGTTTATGAGCCTCCGGGGTCAGCCCGGTTTGTTCAATTACTTCGGCAATTCTATCTTTAGTTGTTTTGTGTAATTGTGCATGTTGGCTCAGGTACTCTTTAACATACATCTCCAAGTACAAAGGATTGTGCTCCGGTAAATATCCTACACTGCTGCGCACTGCCATAGGCGCAGTGATCACATCCTGACCATTCACCACCGCAGTTCCAGCGCTGGGCTCGAGATAGGTTGTCAGAATCTTCATTAGGGTTGATTTTCCGGCTCCGTTGGGGCCTAAAAAACCAATGATCTCTCCTTTGGCTACTTTAAAGGATACACCGTCAAGTGCTTTTTGCGCACCGTAATTCTTGGTCAGATCTGAAACAGCTATAGACATTAATTTCTTTTGTGTAAAGCTAGGAATTATAAAAATCTCAAAAAAATTTTGCAGCATCCATCGCAATGGCTACTTTAGCACTTCAATAACTAAGAATGAACAACTTTAGTACTTTTTACAACTATTGGTTTTTTTATTTCCGAAAGGAGATCGGGAAGCCTATGTAGTTTACTAAAGTGAAACACATATAAATCCCGAGCTAGTCTCGGGATTTTTTTTTGATATGAACGAAGAGACAAAAATTGCACCACCGCATCCGATTAGTCGCCCAGATAGCAAGATCGCTATTCAAGGTGTGTTGGGTTCCAATCATCATTTGGCAGCCACACAGTGGGCAGGGCCCAATGCCAGCGTGGTAGAGTGTACCACCTTTGACGAGCTTATTGCGCGTTTGGTGGCCGATGAGGTAGATTTCGGAATCATGGCCGTAGAGAATTCCACTGCTGGTTCTATTCTGCCAAACTACGCCTTGATCGATAAGAACGACCTTCATGTTTGCGGAGAACATTATCTGAACATTAGTCATAATCTATTGGCACTACCAGGGCAACGAATTGCAGACATCAAGGAGGTGCATTCTCATTATATGGCACTACTGCAATGCAAGGATTATTTTAGTCAACATCCACATATCAAATTGGTAGAAGCTTCAGATACGGCCTTAGCTGCCAAGGAGATTTCAGAGACCAACTGCCAAGGAATAGCTGCATTGGCGCCCACTTTATCGGCCTCGCTTTATGGGCTAGAGGTGTTAGCTGCAGATGTGCAATCTATAGCTAAGAATGCAACGCGTTTTGTACTGGTTAGTAAAACGCGAGTGGAAGAACCGGGAGTGGAGATCAACAAGGCCTCTTTAAAGTTCGAATTAGATCACAAGCGCGGAAGTTTAGCGACTGCTTTAAACGTTATGAGCGATTGCAATTTGAGTCTTACTAAGATCCAATCTTTACCCATCATAGAAACGCCATGGCGCTATTCATTTTTTGTCGATGTGGTCTTTGACGAACCGGCTGACTTTCAAAAAGCTGTTGCCATGTTGGAAATAATGGCCAAACATTTTAAGGTTATCGGTACCTATAACGACAAGAAGATTAGCTTATGATCACTGCAAGTCGTTTGTCACAAACTCAAGAATACTACTTCTCTAGAAAACTTAGAGAAGTCCGCGAGCGTGTCGCTGCCGGAAGGCCGGTGATCAACCTCGGGATCGGCTCTCCGGATTTACCTCCAGCGCCAGAAGTCACTGCGGCCCTGCAAGATGCTCTTGCACACCCTAATGCGCATCAGTATCAATCTTACCAAGGGATCCCAGAATTGCGCGAAGCCATAGCCAGCTTTTACAAAGATCATTACAGGGTAAGCTTGAATCCGCAGACGGAGGTCTTACCCTTAATGGGATCAAAAGAAGGTATCATGCATATCTCAATGGCCTTTTTGAATCCAGGTGATGAGGTATTGATTCCTAATCCTGGATACCTTACCTATGCTGCAGTAGCACGTTTGGTAGAGGCAAACATTAGATCTTACGACTTAAGTGCGGCAGACCATTGGTTGCCCAATCTCAAAGCGCTAGCAAATACAGATCTGTCTAAAGTAAAGATCATGTGGGTGAACTACCCGAATATGCCCACAGGGGCAACTGCAACACGAGCATTCTTTTCCGAATTGGTCGCTTTTGCTAAGGAGCACGAAATTCTGCTTGTGAATGATAATCCTTATAGTTTTATCCTCAATGATACACCCATTTCACTTTTAGAAGTTCCGGGTGCAGCAGAAGTAGCCTTGGAACTCAATTCGTTGAGCAAGACCTTTAATATGGCCGGTTGGCGTATAGGGATGCTCTGTGGAAATGCAGATTTTATCCAGGCAGTACTTAAGGTAAAGAGCAATATGGATAGTGGGATGTTCTACGGCTTGCAAAAGGGAGCTATAGCGGCCTTGGGGATGGACAAGAGCTGGTTCGATCAGCTTAACGGAACCTACGCCAGACGCCGTGAATTGGCATGGAAGATCGCAACGGCCTTGGGCGGAGAGTTTAGTGATAGTCAGCAAGGTCTTTTTGTTTGGGTTGCCTTACCAAAAGGTACAGATGCAGAGGCCCTGGCAGACCGACTCTTAGATGAGGCCGATCTGTTTCTTACTCCAGGAACCGTATTTGGTTCTGGAGGAGCGGGTTATTTGCGGATCTCACTTTGTGTTTCACTCACAGACTTAGAAGCTGCTCACAGACGTATCACTGAAAAGAAAATAAGCGTATGAATCGGGTAGTGATAATAGGATTGGGACTTATTGGAGGTTCCTTGGCGATAGATCTAAGGCGCTTGTATCCTAAAGTATTATTGCTGGGAATGGATAACAACGCAGAACATTTAGAGCAAGCGCAGGATCTGGGCTTAGTCGACTCCGCAGCAACCCAAAACGACTTGGCCAAAGCAGATCTAGTGGTTTTGGCGATCCCTGTACATGCTACGGCAAGTACTTTGAGTACTGTGTTGGATCAGGTAGGAGATCAGACCTTGGTGATCGATATGGGTTCTACCAAAGCAGTGATCTGTGAAGCGGTAGCTAAGCATCCCAAAAGAAGAAATTATCTGGCTATGCACCCAATTGCGGGTACGGAATACTCTGGTCCTAGAGCCGCTATATCTGGCTTGTTCGACGGAAAAACAAATATAATTTGCGAGGTAGAAAAGACCAGTTTGACCTTACAAGAGAAGGGCCAAGAATTGTGTCGCCAGCTCGGTATGCGTATTCGTTATATGGACCCCAAAGCCCACGATAAACACTTGGCTTATGTATCACATTTGTCTCATGTAAGTTCATTTATGTTGGGCAAAACGGTTATGGATATAGAACAAAATCAGCGCGATATTTTTGACCTAGCTGGCAGTGGTTTTGAATCTACGGTACGTCTGGCGAAGAGTAGCCCCAATATGTGGGCACCCATTTTTTCGGTAAACCGCGAACATCTATTGGACAGCCTGAATGCTTATATAGCCAATTTGGAAGCTTTTAAGCAGTTGATAGAAAACAATGACGAGCCAGCCATGCATGAAGAAATGACAGCAATAAATAGCATCAAACATATATTAAACGGAATCAAGAAGAATTAGAAGACTATGGAAAATAAAAAAGAACTTAGGAATTGGTTAGACGCCTTTGGGCTAGACCATCCTTTAGTAATCGCGGGACCGTGTAGTGCAGAGACAGAGGACCAAGTACTCAAGATAGCCCACGAACTCAAAGACAGTGATGTGAGCGTGCTTCGAGCTGGGATCTGGAAGCCTAGAACCCGTCCGGGGAATTTTGAAGGAGTTGGCGCTTTGGGTCTTAAATGGCTTCAGAAGGCCAAAGAAGAAACAGGCTTGTTGACCACCACAGAAGTAGCGAATGCCAATCATGTGGATCTGGCCTTAAAACACGATGTAGATATACTTTGGATCGGTGCCAGAACCACAGTGTCTCCTTTCATTGTTCAAGAAATTGCAGACGCTTTAAAAGGGACAGACAAGACTGTACTTATCAAGAACCCTGTAAATCCAGATCTTTCGTTATGGTTAGGGGCTGTGGAGCGTTTTCATACTGCGGATATTGCAAATCTCGGGGTGATCCACCGCGGATTCTCAACCTACGAGAAAACCCGCTACCGCAACAACCCAGAATGGCAGATAGCTATTGATCTGCAGAACCGTTTTCCGGATCTACCGCTAATTTTAGACCCTTCGCACATTGCTGGGCGAAGAGACATCATTTTTGACCTGTGTCAAATGGCCTTAGATCTCAATTACGATGGGCTTATGGTAGAAACGCATTACGATCCGGACAACGCTTGGAGTGATGCCATACAACAGATTACACCAGACCGCTTGAAAGAGATCATGGTGGAGCTTACCATCAGAAAAGAAGAAGGACAAGAGCAGGAGTTTAAGAACAAACTCAACACCTTGCGTACGCAGATCGATGTGATTGACCACCAGCTAATAGAGACCTTAGGCAAACGTATGAAAGTTGCAGACGACATTGGTCAGCTTAAAAAGTCTAACAACGTGGCGGTACTACAAACCAAGCGTTGGAACGAGATCTTAGGTAAAATGATCTTAGAAGGCGAGCAACATCAACTCAGTGAAGAGTTTATTCTACGTGTTTTCAAGGCAATTCACCAGGAGTCTATCAATCACCAAGAGAAGATTTACAAGCAATAAAGAAAGCCCGCTAATGGCGGGCTCAATTTTATTCTTGTTTTAGGCGCTTAAAGATATATCGGGTTATAAAAATTCCCTGTCCGTCTTTGTCGCCCGAATCGCTTTCTACGGCGCTGGCAACAAAGGCGAGATCCCAGCCATCTGCTAGCATGGCGTTGATTTTTGATTCTATGACCGCATCATTGGCTGCTATGTTCTGGAATCTAATTCCTCCTAAATTGTAAAAGTTTAGAAGTTTGGTTTCTTCGAAATCCTTTACGCGGATATCACTGCGTTTGGATTTGTTCCTGCTATTGTCGTCTTCCGTTTGATTAGAGGTAAATTCCTCATAATTTCTTTCGACATTGGCAGAAATAAGTCGTGATCGACCCAGACCGTTGGGAACAATGGATTCTACACTAGTAATAACTTTTACTTCGTATTGTTGTGCCTGAATATCAGCACCAATAAAGATCAATGTAATGATTAGGAATAGTTTCTTCATATTGTAGATTTAATGTGTTGGTTAAAAGTATTACATATTCTGACAAACTCCCTATTTTTGTTGGGCAGATGAAAGGAACCGTCTATAAATCAACCGGCAGCTGGTACACCGTCAAAGATGAAACGGGACAATTTCACGAATGCCGTATTAAGGGCAAGTTTCGTATCAAAGGCATAAAAAGTACCAATCCAGTTGCGGTTGGTGATAAGGTGGAGTTCGAACTAGAAACCAACGGTGACGAAACGGTTGGGGTTATCAAGAAGATAGCAGACCGCGAGAACTACATCATTAGAAAGTCTGTGAATCTGTCCAAGCAGACACACATTATAGCCAGTAATATCGATCAGGTCTTTCTGCTGATCACTCACGACAATCCCCCGACCTTTACCATTTTTATCGATCGATTTTTGGTAACTGCGGAGGCTTACAGTATTCCTGCAATACTGGTGTTCAATAAAATGGATACTTACGATATTGAGAAGAAAGCCGAGCAGCTCTACCTTATGGATCTCTATCGAGACATTGGATATACTTGTTTGGCTACCAGTGCTAAAACAGGAAAGGGTGTGGACGAGGTAAAAGCGCTGATGGAAGGCAAAACATCAATGTTTGCGGGCCATAGTGGTGTTGGGAAATCTACCTTGGTCAACGCAGTTTCACCTAGTTTGAATTTGGCCACAGCAGCCATCTCAGACCAGCATAAACAAGGCCAGCATACTACGACCTTTGCGCAGATGTTCGATTTGGATTTCGATGCCCGTATCATCGATACCCCAGGAATCAAAGGATTCGGGATCGTAGATATGGATAAGGATGAGATTAGCGATTATTTCCCAGAGTTCTTTGCGTTGAAATCCGAATGTAAATTCAACAATTGTCTGCATTTGGAGGAGCCCAAATGCGCGGTCAAAGAAGCCCTAGAGAACGACGAGATCTCTTGGTCGCGATACAAGAGTTATGTGACCTTGCTAGACGAAGAACAGGATCAATCCTACAGAAAAGACGAATTTCAGCAGTCATGAGAGCAGTGATTCAACGCGTGAGCGAAGCTTCGGTAACCGTGGCTGGGGAAAAGATCTCTGCAATAGGTAAGGGCTTACTTATCCTTTTGGGTATAGAGGCTGCGGATGGGCAAGAAGATATTGATTGGCTTGCGGGCAAAATTGCTCGTTTACGGATCTTTGGCGACGACAGTGGAGCTATGAACCTCTCCTTACAAGATACGGGAGGAGCTGCCATAGTAGTCAGTCAGTTCACCTTACACGGAGCCACAAAAAAAGGAAATAGACCCTCTTTTATCAAAGCCGCGCATCCGAGTATAGCTGAGCCACTTTATGAGAATTTTATTGCTAAATTTGAGGAAGTACTGGGTAAAAAAGTGGGCCGTGGAAGCTTTGGAGCTATGATGGATGTTCAACTTATCAATGACGGTCCGGTTACCTTGATCATCGACACCAAAAACAAAGAATAATCCTAATTAAATAACGCTATATGTTTCAAAGAGTATCCCAAGCAGGATGGATCCTTGCATTATTTTTTATCTGCAGTATCTCCTTTGCCCAAGATTACGAATTCAAAAAAGTCTCTAAAGAAGAGTTGAGTATGAGTGTCTACGCTCAAGACACCACCGCAGATGCCGTTTATTTGCATAAATCTCGGAACACATATTACGAAGACGATGAGGTAAAGGGATGGGTTTTGTATACTGATGTACACGAACGCATCAAGATCTTGACCAAAGACGGTTTGGATTATGCCACCAGAAAGATCAACCTGTATCAAAAGGGAAAGCTCAAAGAGCGTATCGAAAGCATAAAGGCTTATACCTATAATTTAGAAGATGGTAAGATAAAGTCAGAGAAGCTGAGCAAATCTGGAATTTTTGAAAATATGGAGAACGAAAATCGCATGGAGGTAAATTTGACGATGCCAGCGGTTAAGGTAGGTTCGGTTCTAGAGATATCGTATCGTGTAGTATCTCCTTATTTTACTATTATCGACGATGTGGTTATACAAGAAGATATTCCAACGGCTCATCATTACACCAAGATCCAGATCTTGGAGTATTTTCAATTTAGCCGACTCATCAAAGGTAATTTTAATGCACAGCCCAAAGATTATACAGACACTCGTAGAATCGACTTCACCTATGAGCAAGGAGGCGGGTTAACCTCTACAACAAAAGATGGCGCGGCCATATTTAAAGAATTTATTTCAGAATACGAATACATGCATGTTCCGGCTTTGAAAGAGGAACCTTATGTTGATAATATTGACAATTATCGTTTTATGGTGGTCTATGAGCTCAGCAGTACCAAAAGTCAATCTGGAGTGGTCAAAGAGTATTCAAAGACTTGGGAGGACGTGGTGAAGACTATCTACAAATACGATGGTTTTGGAAAACAACTCGAGCGAACAAGTTTCTTTAAAGATGATCTGGCTTCAGTGCTAGAAGGTTCAAGCGGATATTTGGATCGTATGAATCGCATCTTTAATCATGTGAAATCCCATATGAATTGGAACAAGCGCTATGGGATGACTGCAGCCTCTGGAATTGCTCGAGCGTATAAGGATCAAACAGGAAACACTGGCGATATAAATCTGCTCCTTGTAGCCATGCTTAAAGAAGCAGGGCTCAATGCAGATCCTGTATTGGTGAGTACTCGTAGTCACGGGATTCCGGCTTACCCAACGCTCGATGGGTTCAACTATGTCATTGCCGCAGTAGAGATTGACGGCCAGCGCTATTTGCTAGACGCTACAGAAAAAATGACAGCGCCTAATGTCTTGCCAAGTCGTGTTCTGAATTGGAATGGAACCATGGTGATGGAAAATGGCCTTTCTATGAAGGTGGACCTCTATCCCAATACCATCAGTCAGGTGAGTACCATGCTCACGGTGAACTTGGACGACTTTGGAGATATAAACGGAAATGTCCGTTCTAATCTAACACTTTTAGAGGCTCTAGATCAGCGCCGCAGCTACGAGAATGAAAGCATATCAAAGATCGAAGAAGAACTTATGGACAATTACAACCTGGATCTGGTAAGTGAGCTCGAACTTAAGAACCTAAAGGATCCTTCTAAGCCAGTTAGTATGAGTTACGACTTTGAAAAGGAAGGTGCGGTAGAGATCATAGACGGCGATATCTATTTGAATCCGATGTTCTTTTTGGGGATGTATGAGAACCCCTTTAAGCTAGACGAGCGGAATTATCCCATCAATTTTGTGCATCCGTATCTGCACAGAAAGATCATCAATATCAATTTGCCAGAGGGCTATACGGTGACCAATGTACCAGAGGCGCTGAATATTTCTTTACCCGACGGATTGGGAGCTTATACTTTTAACATTGCGCAAGCAGATGGTAAATTGAACCTGGTCTGCTCCATGACCATGAAACAGGCCGTAGTACCTGCTTTGTACTACGAAACCTTGAAAGAATTTTACAGCCAACGTGTGGCTAAGGAAAGTGAAAAAGTAGTCATCAGTAAATCGTAGTTATGAATTTGGCACATGCTCAAAAGGCAGTGGACGACTGGATCAAGGATCACGGCGTTCGATATTTCAACGAATTGACCAATATGGCTCAACTTACGGAGGAAGTCGGTGAAGTTGCTCGTATCATTGCTCGCCGTTATGGCGAGCAGAGTGAAAAGCCTTCCGACAAAGACAACGACCTGGGCGAAGAACTCGCCGATGTAGTTTTTGTAGTGCTGTGTCTGGCCAATCAGACGGGGATAGACTTGCAAGCCGCTTTCGACAAGAAAATGGACCTTAAGACCAAACGCGATCACGACAGGCATCAACAAAATCCAAAACTAAAATAAGATGATAAAACGCATATTGTCTGACGCTAAATTCTGGAAATCCGTGGCCTCTTTAGGCTCCGCTTTTATTGTGGTCTTTGTGGTCTTGTTCTGGGGAGTGAACGGATTCAAAATGTCTTTTTGGGACGAGCGCGATCCGGTAGAGTTTGTAGGGGTGTGTATTGCCAGTGGACTGGTCTATGGCTTTTTTGTGACCTACGGAAAATTTTGGGCCAAATACAAACGCGACCAACAATGAATCTATTTCTCAGTGTTCCGGCCTTGAAGTCCGGAGAACTAAAGATCACAGGATCTAAAAGTGAATCCAATCGCTTGTTGATTCTAAAAGCGCTATATCCAGCCTTAGAGATTGCCAACCTATCTAACAGTGATGACACCAAAGTACTAGAAGCGGCTTTAAGCAGCGATTCAGACCTCATAGATATTCATCATGCAGGTACTTCCATGCGCTTTTTAACCACTTATCTGGCTATGAAGCCAGGTTTTGAAGGCGTGCTAACTGGCAGTGAGCGCATGCAACAACGACCTATAGGGGTTTTGGTGGATGCCTTACGACAACTCGGCGCAAACATTCAATACGAAAAAGAAGAAGGCTATCCGCCTTTGCGGATCAAAGGGGTTGCGCCTAAAAATAATACGGTGCGCATAGCAGCGAATATATCGAGTCAGTATCTGTCTTCCTTGTTGCTAACAGGATCTAGTTTCAAAGATGGAATTCGCTTGCAGCTAGACGGAAAACTTACGTCTATCCCATATTTAAAAATGACCTTGACGCTCTTAGAGGCCTTAGGAGCAAAGACCGAACTTAGTGAGTCTGAGGTTCGAGTTAGCCCGATAGGCCAGTTGGCAACCACCTCATTCACTGTGGAATCTGACTGGAGTTCTGCCTCTTATTTTTACAGTCTGATGGCTTTAGGTACAGCAGATCATATTAAACTCCGTAGCTACAAAGCCACAAGCTTACAAGGAGACTCCGCTCTGGTCCAATTGTTCATCCCATTGGGAGTGAGTTCGGAGTTTAATGCCGAGGAGGTGAGTCTTGTCCTAAGTAAGAAAGCAGTGGAATTACCTGAAATTTACAGTGCTGATTTAGTAGATACTCCGGATTTGGCACAAACCATAGCAGTTTGTTGTTTTGGTCTAGGGATCGGTTGTGAGCTCTCTGGATTACACACCTTAAAGATCAAAGAGACAGACCGTTTGCTTGCCTTAAAGAATGAATTGGAAAAATTTGGAGCCCAGGTTAATATCACCGATGATCATCTGAGTTTAAGCCCTTCTAATCAGATAAAGCGCAAGGTGCGTGTGGCGACCTATCAAGACCATCGCATGGCCATGGCCTTTGCGCCACTAGCGCTTAAAACAGAACTCGTTATTGAGGAGGCAGAAGTGGTTTCTAAGTCTTACCCTGAATTCTGGGACGACCTAAAGACCCTAGGTTTTTCTATTGAAAACAAAAGATAAACAGCCATTTACTTGACAACCCCTATGCCGAGGTTGTATATTTGCAACCTTTGTAATCTAAAAACCCGCTGAAGGCCTATGAAGCTCTCTAATTTTAACTTTGATCTTCCTAACGAATTACTCGCAGAATATCCTTCTGCCAACCGAGACGAATCGCGTCTAATGGTATTAGACAGAGAGAAACAGACCATTGAACATCGCATGTTCAAAGACCTTATTGAGTATTTCAATGAAGACGATGTTTTGGTGTTGAACAACACCAAAGTTTTCCCTGCTCGTTTATTTGGAAACAAAGAAAAGACAGGAGCGCGTATTGAGGTTTTCTTGCTTAGAGAACTCAATGCAGAGACGCGTTTGTGGGATGTATTGGTAGATCCTGCGCGAAAGATCCGAATTGGAAACAAGCTCTACTTCGGAGAAGACGAAAGTTTGGTTGCCGAGGTGATAGACAATACCACTTCTCGCGGGCGTACTTTGAGATTCTTATACGATGGGTCTTATGAGGAGTTCCGCATGAAGCTCAACGAATTAGGACAAACACCACTTCCGAAATACATCAAAAGAGATGTAGAGCCAGAAGATGAAGAGCGTTACCAAACAATTTACGCTAAGAACGAAGGTGCCGTTGCAGCTCCAACAGCTGGACTTCACTTTTCAAAGCACTTGATGAAACGTTTGGAGATCAAAGGTGTTAACTTCAGCGAAGTTACCTTGCATGTAGGTTTGGGTACTTTCTCTCCTGTAGAGGTAGAAGATTTGAGCAAGCACAAAATGGATTCCGAAGAGATCATTATCTCTCCAGAAGCCGCCAACATCATCAATACAGGCTTGGCCAATAAGAAACGCATTTGTGCTGTAGGTACTACTGCTATGAGAACCCTAGAGAGTTCAGTGTCTTCTAACCACACGCTAAACCCGTATGCAGGGTGGACCAATAAGTTCATTTTTCCACCTTACGATTTCAGTATTGCTAACGCAATGATCACCAATTTGCATACACCAAAATCTACGCTATTGATGATGGTTTCTGCTTTTGCTGGACACGATTTTATTAAAGAGGCTTATGCAGAAGCGGTAAAGGAAAAATACAGATTCTATTCTTACGGAGATGCTATGTTGATCTTGTAAGGGCTTTTTTATGCCATAAAGCAGGAATTTCCCAAGGGTCGATTCCAAAAAAAGATGTACATTTAGAGCTTATAACCTATTATGCGTCAGGGAAACTGCACGCAACTGACTAAAAATGCTTACATGAAAAAAATTACTTTGCTATTAGGGCTTTTAGCTCTAGGGTTTACATCTCAGGCCCAGGTGACCAATGAAGGGGAACCGCGCAGTTGGACAATGAGTGCGCGCTCGGCTGTTTCTCCAGTGGAAATGGAGGCTATCGATTTTGAAACTGTTTATGCGGAAGATGCTGCCTACAGAAAGGGAGATGGTCCTTACCGTTTTGGGATCGAGTTGGATGTAGACCTTGGATTAGACAATGCCGGTGTATGGGATGAACTTCCTAACGGTGATGGTGTTTGGAGAGTCAACATCGTTTCTGAAGGTGCTAAGACCATGAACTTCATTTTTGACAAATACGATTTACCAGCAGGAGCTAAGGTATATCTCTATAACGATGCCCGTACTGCCTTGCTTGGAGCTTACACGGACAACCTGAACAACGAAGAGAAAATGCTCGGAACTTGGATGGTTGACGGTGAGAATATTTGGATCGAATATTTTGAACCAAAAGCTGTTCGCGGTCAAGGTTCTCTAAATATCAGCAAAGTGGTACACGGTTACCGCTCTGTTCAGCAATTTACCGATGAGGTGGTTACTGCTAAAGGTCTTAACGACTCCGGATCTTGTAACCATGATGTAGATTGTACTGTAGGCGCTGATTGGGATCCACTAAAAGAAGACCTAAAAAGATCTGTTGCACTCTTTATCATTGGTGGTGGAGTATGTAGTGGAGCTTTGATCAACAATACAGCTAACGACAGAGAGCCTTATTTCTTGACAGCAAATCACTGTAATGGAGGTACTCCGGCAACTTGGTCGTTCCGCTTTAACTGGAGAAGTCCTTCTCCATCTTGTGGAACAACAACTCCAAGTACCAGTGGATCTTTTAACACTACCAGTGGTGCGGAGCGTTTGGCTATCAATTCAGAGTCCGATGTAATGCTAGTGCGTTTACTCGGTTCCTTGCCAGATTCTTGGAACCTGGTATGGGCTGGTTGGAACCGCAGTGCTACTGCAGTGCCAAATTACACCGTAGGTATTCACCACCCTTCTGGAGACATTATGAAAGTATGTCGTGATGACGAATCGCCTTTTAAAAGTGCCATTAGCTTTAACGGGAACCCATCTACAGAGATGTGGGTGATCAGTGGTTCTGGATTCGGCGGTGGTGACGGTTGGGATATTGGAGTTACCGAAGGAGGTTCTTCAGGGTCTCCATTATTTGATCAGAACGGTTTGATCGTAGGACAATTGGCCGGAGGATCTGCTGCTTGTGCAGGGACCAACGACAACGGTGGTTTCGATGTTTATGGACGTTTTGACAAGTCTTGGGACTTTGGTTCTTCACCAACCAACAGTTTAAAGCCTTGGTTAGATCCGGACGGAGACGCTGGCGATACGCTTGAGACACTTTCTACTAACGACTTCCAGTTCGAGACTAATCTGTCTATCTTCCCGAACCCAGCAAATTCATTACTGAATGTGGTTCACTTTGGAAGCAGTAGCTTGGATTACGAGCTTTACACCATCTTAGGACAAGTTGTGAAGCGCGGAAGCTTTTCGGCTGTGAATAATGAACTGAATGTTTCAGATCTGCAAAACGGTGTCTATTTCTTAAAGATCGTAGACGATGAGAACGCAGCGAGCCTAACTAAAAAGATCATTGTGCGTCACTAGGCTGACCAAAACGATATCTAAAACCCTTTCTCTTAGCAGAAAGGGTTTTTTTATGGCTAATTGTGGTAGTTTTGCAACATGGAAATCAAACGGCAAGACATACGCGCCTTGACCAAAGAGCAATTGCGAGATTTTTTTGTCGCTCAAGGCGACAAGGCCTTTCGTGGCAACCAGGTCTATGAATGGCTCTGGACCAAGGGTGCGCATGATTTTGAAGCCATGACCAATTTGTCTAAGCCAACGCGTGCCTTGTTGGAACAGCACTTTGTGATCAATCATATTGCGGTAGATCAAATTCAAAAAAGCGAAGATGGCACCTTAAAGAACGCCGTCGCCTTGCACGATGGTCTTATAGTAGAATCCGTTTTGATTCCCACCGAAACCCGAACTACTGCCTGCGTTTCTTCTCAAGTGGGTTGTAGTTTAGATTGTGCCTTTTGTGCCACTGCTCAGCTTAAGCGTATGCGTAATCTGAACCCGGATGAGATCTACGATCAAGTAATGGCGATCCACAAGGAAAGTCAGCTGTATTACAACAGGCCACTATCTAATATTGTTTTTATGGGGATGGGTGAGCCACTAATGAACTACAATAATGTGCTCGCAGCCATAGAAAAGATAACCAGTGCAGAGGGGCTGGGTATGTCTCCTAAACGCATAGTGGTCTCTACCTCCGGAGTACCTAAAATGATCAAAAAACTGGCAGACGATGGGGTGAAATTCAACCTGGCTGTTTCCTTGCACAGCGCAATACAAGAAACACGGGAGCAGATCATGCCCTTTGCCAAGCGATTTACGCTAGATGACCTGCGAGAGGCCCTCGAATACTGGTATGCGAAGACTAAACGACGTATCACCTACGAATATGTAGTTTGGAAAGACATCAACGACTCTGATGAGGCCATTGACGCCTTGGTCAAATACTGCCAATATGTGCCCTGTAAGGTCAATATTATCGAATACAATCCTATTGGAGACGATAAGTTCCAACAAGCAGAGGATGCAGTATTAGATCGTTACATTCAAAAACTAGAAGCCAAGCGCATACCTGTTACCGTGAGACGCAGCCGCGGAAAGGACATAGACGCCGCTTGCGGGCAACTGGCAAACAAGCATTAGTAAGCCCCGCTTTTCTCGTATCTTTGTAGGGTGAAGACGGTTAGTCAAATCAAATTGCCCATAGAGCTGGAAATGGAACTCTTTGAGAAGAAGTTCTCGAACTCCATGCAGTCCAAGGTTGCGCTGTTCAATCGGATTACGCATTATGTGGTGAATCGAAAGGGCAAGCAGATGCGACCCATGTTCGTTTTCCTCATCGCTAAGATGATCCAAGGCGATGATCCCTTGAGCGATAGGGTCTATCGCGGAGCAAGTGTAATTGAGCTTATCCATACCGCTACCTTAGTTCATGACGACGTGGTAGACGATTCCAACAAGAGGCGTGGTTTTTTCTCTATAAATGCACTTTGGAAAAATAAGATCGCGGTTTTAGTGGGTGATTTCATGTTGTCTAAAGGGATGTTGATGTGTATAGACAATGAAGATTTTGACTTGCTTAAGATCATCTCCAAGGCCGTGCGCGAAATGGCAGAAGGAGAACTCCTTCAGATCGACAAGGCGCGTAAATTGGATATCACCGAAGATGTCTATTACGAGATCATTCGCAAAAAGACCGCTACACTTATTGCGGCTTGCTGCGCTATGGGTGCCCAGTCGGTACGGGCTTCTAAAGAAGAAGTTCAACTGATGGAGAAATTTGGTGAGCTTATCGGGATGGCCTTCCAGATCAAGGATGATCTTTTTGATTACGGAGAGGCCAAGATCGGGAAACCGACCGGTATAGACATTAAAGAACAGAAAATGACCCTGCCGCTCATATATGCACTCAACCATGCTCCTTTAGAAAAAAAGCGCTGGCTCATCAATTCTGTCAAGAATCACAATACCGATAAAAAACGCGTTCGCGAAGTTATTGCCTATGTAAAAGAGGTCGGTGGTTTGGACTATGCCATAAAAAAAATGAAGGACTATCAAGAACAGGCTATGGAGATGATAAAGCCTTATCCAGACTCGCCTTACAAGGATTCATTGGTGCTTATGGTGGACTATGTGATCGACAGAAAAAAATAATTTTTAGACCTCAGGCAACCTTTGGTCAACTTATTGCGTCTTTATAGCGAAACCCAACAAGGTCTGCTTTAGTGAAAGTGATCACTTTACATAAGAATCTAGAACGACTTTTAGAGAAAGCCAAAGCGAACAATCGCAAGGCTCAGCAACAAATGTACGAGATGTTTGCGCCTAAGATGCTCAGTGTCTGCCGCCAATACATAAGCGACATTTCTCTGGCAGAAGAGGTCATGATAGGTGGTTTTTTTAAAGCTTTTACTGCTTTAGATTCTTATAAGGGGACCGGGAGTTTTGAAGGTTGGCTGCGCCGGATCATGGTCAGAGAGTCCATTTCATGGCTTCGTAAAGAACGCAAATTGCACTTTGAACCAGAAGAGGTCATAGATCATACCACCGATCACGCAGTTTATTTGGACAGCCCTTTAGAAGTAGAACACCTGCAGCGCATAATTGACGAGCTGCCGGAAGGATATAAAATGGTCTTTGTGATGTATGCTGTAGAAGGATATAAGCACAGTGAGATCGCCGAAGCCCTCGAGATCAGTGAAAGCACCTCAAAGAGCCAGTTGTTTAAGGCGCGCAAACTATTACAGCACCGACTAAACGCTCAAAATAAGACAAATTATGGCACCCCTTAAATTAGAAGATAACATACGCGATCAGTTCGAAAATCGTGAGATTTCCCCGAGTGCCGAGGCCTGGAAAAAACTGTCAAATCAATTGGATGAGAAGACCAGTAAAAAGAAACGAGGCTTAGGAATTTGGTGGGCCATTGCTGCAGGTATTGCTGGACTTGCCTTAATAGGATCTTTATTTTTTAGCAGTGATCCGAGTCTGCAGCAAAACGAGATCGTCATTGAAGAACCTAAACCTGAAGCACCAAATACGGAATCTGTAATTCCTGTCGTTCCGTTGGAGCAGGAGCAAGATCAGCAGCAAGAGGATATAGTTGCAGTAGAGCAGCAAAATGAAAAATCCGAAGCAATCAACAAGCCTATTGATAAAGCTCCGCAGAAAACCGATGAAAAAACTGCAATAGCTCAAGCTCCGAAGACTCAAATGCCAAAATCCGAAGCGGTGATAATTGTAACTCCTAAAGAAATAGATGACACGGCCATAAGCGCTTCAGATAGTAATGCTACGTCAACTGATTCACAAGATGCAGTGGCTGCAAAGATCGATGAAGTGGTCGGAAAGATAAAAGACATGGAGGCTGCTAATGCTCAGATCACCGAAGCCGAGATAGCAGCGCTATTAGAAGCCGCCCAAAAGGAATTGAAAGCCAAGTCGCTCATCAATATGGAGACTTTAAAAGTAGATGCCAACGCCTTGCTAATGGATGTTGAATACGATCTGGAACGCTCTTTTAGAGATAAGGTCTTTGACGCTTTGGGCGAAGGTTACAACAAGATTCGAACGGCCATGGCCACTCGCAATAATTAATTCATTCATTCATCAATCTGGAAGCTTAGCACTACCCCTGCGGTGGTAGGGGTGGGGTTTGCTTCTACTTAAATTAAAAATCATATGAGAATCATTACTTACAGTACCGCTGTTGTTATTTGGTTGCTCGCGACCGTCTCGCTATGTGCACAGGAAACAAAGGATGCGCAGGCACAGATCGATTATTTGCAAGGAAAGATAGAAGCGGTGCAAACTGAGGAAAAAGAGGCCTTAAAGGACGAGGTCATTGCAATTAACGAGCGCCTGGAAAATGGCGAGATCACAGAAGAGCAGGCTACAGAACTCAAACAGGCTGCTGCAGAGAAACGCGCTTTAAATATTGAGAATCGCATAGTGATCATTCAAAATCAGATCGATCTGCTAGAGCGCAACGGTTCTTTAAACACCACGGCAACCGATAATTTTGAGTTGGTTGTTTTTTCAAAAGGAAAACTCCTGGATTTCGATTACACGCCTAGAGAGCGTAAGTACGATCGCAGAACCACTAGCGACTTAGTTTTGGCCTTTGGATTGAACAATGCGATCACCGATGGGCAGTCCTTTGGAGATACTGATTTTAAAATTGCTGGTAGCCGCTTTTTTGAATTGGGAGTAGCCTGGAGAACCCGAGTATTTAAAAATACCAATTGGCTGCGTCTTAAATACGGATTCTCATTCCAGTTCAACGGCCTTAAATTAACCGACGATCGCTTCTTTGAAGACACGGGTAGTGAGACTGTAGTGCGTGAATTTGGCGCTAATCTGGACAAATCAAAACTCAGAAATGACTACTTAGTGTTTCCGGTTCACTTTGAATTCGGCCCTTCTAGAAAGATCGAGAAAGAAGATTATTTCCGCTATTCAACCCGCAACAAATTAAAGGTTGGTTTGGGAGGCTACGCCGGATTCCGTTTGCGCACGGTTCAGAAATTGCGTTTTGACGGTCCGGATGGGAATGAGGTAGAGCAAAAACAGACCGGAAATTTCAATACGAACAACTTTGCCTATGGCCTGAGTGGTTATATCGGTTGGACTGGGATGGCCTTGTATGTGAAGTACGATCTGAACCCAATATTTAAAGACAATCCGGTGGAGCAGCGCAACATCTCACTCGGCTTGCGATTTGACGTAGATTAACTGCGTTCTCATTTAAAAAGAAAGAGGCACCTTAGGGTGCCTTTTTTAGTGAAGTTAGTGGCTATTTTGCTATTTTTATCCTCTTAGACCTGAGTATTGATCTCCAAAAGTACCATAGACAAAGTTTTTGAAACCGCTCGCTTAGAAGAAGTGATTGGCGACTTTGTACAACTCAAGAAATCGGGTTCAAATTTTAAGGGCTTGAGTCCCTTTACTGACGAACGTACTCCGAGTTTTATGGTCTCTCCTGTAAAGCAGATCTGGAAAGACTTTTCCAGTGGGAAAGGTGGTAATGTTGTGGCCTTTTTAATGGAGCATGAACATTTCTCCTATCCGGAGGCGATAAAGTATCTGGCTAAAAAGTACGGCATTGAGGTGGAGGAGACCCAGCAGACCGACGAGCAAAAACAAATGGCCAGCGAACGCGAAAGCTTGTACTTGGTCAGTGAATTCGCTAAAGACTATTTCCATAAGACCTTGCTCCACAGCGAAGAGGGTAAGGCCATAGGCTTGACCTATTTTAAAGAACGCGGCTTTACAGATAAGACCATCAAGGACTTCGCTTTGGGTTATAATCCGAACAGTTGGGATGCTTTTACCTCAGAAGCCTTAGGAAAGGGATACAAACTCGACTATCTCGACAAAACGGGGCTGACCATTGTGCGCGAAGACAAACAATTCGATCGCTTTAAAGGGCGTGTGATGTTTCCTATTCACAGCATGAGTGGTCGTGTCTTGGGTTTCGGTGGTCGAATTTTGACCAACGACAAAAAGGCTGCTAAGTATGTTAATTCTCCCGAGAGTGAGATCTATCAGAAAAGCAAGATCCTTTACGGCTTGTATCAGGCCAAGCAAACCATAGCGAAAGAAGATCGCTGTTATTTGGTAGAAGGTTATACCGATGTGATCCAAATGCATCAAACGGGAGTGACCAATGTTGTGGCATCTTCTGGTACTGCTTTGACTCCAGATCAGATTCGACTAATTAGAAGATTAACGCCTAACATCACGGTCTTGTTTGATGGCGATGCTGCTGGATTGCGCGCGTCATTGCGTGGGATAGACCTCATTTTGGAACAGGGAATGAACGTTCGCGTTTGTACATTCCCGGAAGGGGAAGACCCGGACAGTTTTGCCAAAGCGCACTCCCAACAAGAGGTAGTTAACTTCTTAGAGGCGGAGAGTCAGGATTTCATCAACTTCAAAGCTTCGCTTTTGGCAGAAGAATCGGCCAATGATCCCGTAAAGAAGGCCAGTACTATCAGAGAAATGGTGCAGAGCATTGCCAAGATCCCTGATGTTATTCAACGCGAGGTATATCTGCAAGAATGCTCACGTATTATGCAGATGAGCGAAGAGGTGTTGTTTAACGCCTTGGCACAACTTCTCAGTAAAGAGCAGGCTGCACAGAAAAAGGCTGCCAAAAAGCCAGAACAGCCTCCTTTTGAGGTGATAGCTAACCAACAGCTACCCACGCAAAAAATAGATCCCTTGTACGAATACGAGCGGAAGATCTTAGAGATTCTGCTTTTGTATGGCAAAGAAGAGGCTGAATTTGAGGATTTGATCATGGAAATGGACGAGCAAGGTGAGATGCACCACAAACCAGAAATGCACACGGCCAAGGTTTTTGAAAAGGTGTATTTGGACCTACAAGAAGATGAGATCGAATTGGCAAATCCAGATTTCAGGTCACTGTATTATGCCTTGGTAGAACACTTGCATCAGGGAGGAGAACAAAAAATTGATAGTTTGATCCACAGTTTGGAACCTGCGCCTGCAGCCCTAGCAACAAGCATTCTAATGGACGATGAGCGCTATCAATTAGGAAACTGGGAGCGCAAGGAGATCTATGTGAAAGACAAGTCGTATACCATAGGGCAGTACGTCAGCCAGACAATTTTGAACCTAAGACGTCTATTGATCTCGCAAAAAATAGAGGAGCTCGCCAATCAGGTGAAAGAGGCCGAGGCTGTAGCAAGAAAAGAGCCCCTAGAAACCATTATAGATTACCAGGGGCTTAAAAAGGTATTGAGCAACAAGCTTGGTCGCGTACTCTAATATTATCTGAATTGGAACATTCGTGACTGGTGAATGAGATCCGCCAGATTGTCCACTTTCAATTTCTTAAGTAAGCGTGTTTTGTAAGTACTCACGGTTTTTTCGTTGATGTCTAAGGCATTAGCAATGTCTTTATTGCGCTTACCGCTAGACAGCAGATTGAGCACTTCGATCTCGCGAGAAGATAGTTTTTTATAACGGCTGATCGCACTGGATTCGCCAACGTTACGAGACGTGAAAGTCGATGTTAACTCTTCGTTCAAGAATATTCCTCCTTTTGCTACTAATTCAAGCGCATCTATAAATACTTTGGTCGATGCGGTTTTGGGAACGTAGCCTGCCGCTCCGGATTTGATAGAACGCAAGGCGTATATCTCCTCAGGATTGGTTGAATAGATCAGCACACGTACATCTGGGAACTCAGCCTTGATAGTTCGAAGCGCGGTTATACCGTTTACTTGTGGAATGTCAATTTCCATGACAAGTACATCGGGTTTTTCTTCGCGCAAGGCCTTATAAAGTTCTGTTCCATTGTGGACTTTGTCAACGATCTCGAGTGTTTCGTGCCCCTGAAGCAGACATTCAATACCCTTGCGTACTACGGGGTGGTGATCCGCTATTAATACTTTGGTCATAATTGTGAGGTTATGTTACTGTGAACATAAAGTTCCCAGTTTGTTTTTGTGTAGTAGAAATACTACAAGTTCAAAAATAGCAAAAAGGTATAGTGACGGAATTAAATTTCGTTTAACGTACAGAATTTTCGATAAAGCACGGACTTAGCGTAAATCCTGAGGGATTTCGCATACTGGAATGGGTTGCATCTTGTGCTGATTGATACGGTTTAACCGTAAATAGATACGATATACTTCTGCTTTTCGACCCTCAAAATCGCTAGGTTCTTTGCCTTGATCTTGCATGGCCATGGCCCATTCTAATTCATCATAAGATGCTCCGATCTGATCTTCGTCTGTGCGGCTATCTCCGAACAATCCATCGGTTGGAGCGGCTTTCATAATTGCCCGAGGAACTCCAATATGTGCTCCTACCGCATAGACTTCGCTTTTCATCAAATCGGCTATTGGACTGAGGTCCACACCTCCATCTCCGTATTTGGTGTAAAACCCAACTCCGAAGTCTTCTACCTTGTTGCCTGTGCCAGCTACCAAATAGCGTTTCAATCCCGCAAAATAATAAAGGGTTGTCATGCGCAGGCGCGCTCTGGTATTGGCTAGTGAAAGGTCTAATAAAGTGTCGTCTTCTACAGGCGGTGTTTGATCCTTGAAACCTTCAAATACCGGTGTTAAATCAACCCGGTGTGACGAAACATTATCAAATCGCTCTTTGAGCTGTGCAATGTGCTCTTCTGCTCGTGTTACCTGTGAAGCAGCTTGATGGATAGGCATCTCTAAACAAAGCGTAGGATAACCGGTCATGGCGCAGAGTGTAGAAGTAACTCCAGAATCTATTCCACCGCTTACCCCTACCACAAAGCCATCCAGCCCTGCATTTTCTATATAGGTCTTAAGCCATGAAACGATGTGTTCTGTTACTTTATCTACTTGCATTTTTCACTTTCTTTTAGGTTGATTTAACGTACCTTTGCTTAGCAAAATTAAGGATTTTAAAATTTATTTTTTGCCCTCGCGTTATACGAATATGAATCAAGTACTAAGTCTTAAGAAACTGCTGCCAATTCTTGTTTTGACGGCTAGTTTTAGTTTGATTTTTTCTTGTGCGAATAATCCGGAAGTCAAACCAGAGGTTTTGGCTGTTGCTGTCGATACAGATATCGTTAGATTCGATCTGGAATTTGACAAGGCTTCAGAAGCAGAGATCCCACAGCTTAAGGCTAAGTATCCGCAGTTGTTTCCGCAGCAATACCCAGACAGTTTCTGGATAGCCAAAAAACGAGATACCCTACTGCAGGCCTTGGCAAGAGAGGTTCAAAAAAGTTTTCCAGATTTTAGCGAGCAAGAGGTGCAGCTTCAGTTGTTGTTCCAGCACTTGAAATACTATTTTCCAGATTTTAAGCCACCAAGGGTCTACACGGTGATCTCTGAGGTAGATTACAAGGATCCTGTGCTTTGGGCAGCAGGAGAGATGAGTATTGGTCTGGACAATTACCTAGGGGCTACACATCCTTTTTACGAAGGGATTCCGCTATATATTTCGGCCAATATGGAGCCAAGTCAATTAATAGTTGATGTGGCAAATCTGGCTAGTCGTGCCTATGTGCCGCCCGCGAGAGATAGAAGTTTTTTGGGGCAAATGCTTTATCATGGTAAGTTGCTCTACCTGCAATCGCTGCTATTGCCTTTGGAGTCCGAGGCTGACATACTTGGGTATTCCGAGGCCCAATTCCAGTGGGCGCAAGAGAACGAGATGGACATTTGGCGCTATTTTGTAGAGCGCGAAGTACTTTATGATACAAATCCGAAGTTGTTGAACCAATTTATAAATCCAGCGCCATTTTCTAAATTCTATTTAGAGATAGATAATGAATCTCCGGGCAGAATAGGGCGTTATATGGGCTTGCAAATGGTCAAGGCTTTTATGGATAACACCGGCAGTTCTTTGTCTGAAATGCTAACTACACCTGCAGATCAATTGTATCAGCAGTCCAAATACAAACCAAAAAAATAATGGCAAATAATCATACTTCAGAGATATCGTTTAAAGTCGAATTGGACGAGAATAGAGTTCCGGAAAAATTGCGTTGGAGCGCCGCCGATGGCGGAGTTACCAATCAGGAATCCAAGGCGGCCTTGATCTCTGTTTGGGATCCCAAGGGGAAAGAAGCCTTACGCATAGATCTTTGGACCAAGGATATGCCAGTAGAGGAGATGAAGGTGTTCTTTTATCAGACCTTATTGGGAATGGCGGGAACCTACAAACGCGCAACCAACGACGATAAAATGGCCGATACCATGTTGGATTTTGTCGATTACTTCGCCGACAAAACAGGTATCAAGTAATAGCCTCAAATGGAGCGGGCATTGCATTTTGTATACAATGCAAATTCGGGTAAGCTCAATGCCCTAAAAGACAGTTTGCACAAATGGTTATCGCCAGAGACCTATAACTGTGATCTCTGTAGTTTAACGCATAACAGTTTTCAAGAAGTGGGGGCCTGGAAGACATTCAGGCAAGAAGCGAGATTGCCCATGTATTTTTATCACAAAGATGAATTTGAAAAGGCGTTTCGTTCCAAATGGCTTCCTAAATATGAGTTCCCAATTATCTTAATGGAAATCGAGCAGTCTTTAGAGGTTTTTATGACTGCGGAGGAATTAAAGGCTCTGGCCGATGCTCCTGCCCTGATAGCGAGCGTAACTGAGAAGTTGCAAGCTTACAATTGAGATTGCTGCTCAATCTCATTGTTTATAGTATCAATATAATCGAGTAACTCTTCGGCCCCTGTTCGTTTTGCACTAGAGGTAATAAAGTAGGGGGGAAGGCTTTCCCAGGTTTCCAATAAGCGCTGCAGATAAGTGTCGATATTTCGTTTTAAAGCGTTGGTTTTGAGTTTGTCTGCCTTAGTAAAGATTATTCCAAAAGGCAAAGCGTTCTCACCCAGCCATTGCATAAACTCCAAGTCAATGGGTTGTGGCTCGTGGCGACAGTCTACCAAAACAAAGCCCATGACCAATTGTTTGCGACGCTCAAAATATTGCGTAATGAACTTCTGAAAGGTCTTCTTGTCGGATTTAGAAACTCGGGCGTAGCCATAGCCAGGCAAATCGACCAGATGCCAATTCTCGTTGATCAAAAAATGATTGATGAGCTGCGTTTTACCTGGTCTTCCAGAGGTTTTGGCCAAACTTTTTCGATTGGTGAGCATGTTGATCAGCGATGACTTACCCACATTAGATCTGCCAATAAAGGCGTATTCTGGCAAATTGCTCTTAGGGCATTTGGCAACATCGCTGTTGCTCATTACAAAGGTTGCGGATTTGATATCCATTGGGCTAGATTATAGCTGTCGCTCTTGGAGCCAAGCGTGTAAGATTTCGTTGAATCGATCTGGATGTTCCATCATGGCGGCATGGCCGCATTTGTCGATCCAATAGAGGTCTGAGTCGGGGAGGAGTTCGTGGAATTCCTCTGCCACATTGGGCGGAGTCACATTGTCGTTTTTGCCCCAAATGATACAAGTTGGGTTAGGCATGTTGGGTAGGTCTTTCGCCATATTATGTCTGATGGCGCTTTTGGCGATAGCCAAGGTGCGGATCAGCTTGTTCCTGTCATTCACCGTGGCGTAGACTTCGTCTACGATCTCTTTGGTGGCTACCTTTGGGTCATAGAAGACATTCTCAGCCTTTTGCTTGATGTATTCATAATCTCCCCGCTTGGGATAGCTTTCTCCCATGGCGCTTTCATAAAGCCCAGAACTACCAGTGATTACAAGCGCCTTAATCTTTTCAGGGTACAATTTGGTACACAAAAGACCTATATGCCCTCCTAATGAATTCCCCAATAGGATAACCTGCTCGTTCCCAATGTGGTCTATAAAATCAGATACGTAAACCGCCAAGGTTTTAACATTGGTTTTAAGCAGCGGCATGGTGTAAATCGGGAGTTCCGGAATCAAGATCTTATAACCGTGTTCCGGGAAGTGCTCAGTTACTGCATCAAAGTTTGACAGACCGCCCATCAATCCGTGAAGTATGATAATAGGAGTACCTTCCCCTTTCTCGAGGTAGCTGAATTTGCCTGCTTTCTTTAATTGGTGGGCCATTCGGTTGCTGCTAGTTGACTGTCGCAAATATAGGTAATTATCGGCGAATACTTCCTTGGGTTTGTCGGGCTAAAATACAAATGTTTACGGGGGTTACAAAGCCTGTTAGCAGGTCACAATAAACATCAAAAATAAGGAGTTCAAATTATTAAAAATCAAAGGTTTATGGAGGTTTCTGCACTAGTGTGGTAAAACTTATCAACAATGTGGTAAAATGTGGTAAATTGTGGTAAAATATTGATATATTTGACCAACTAAACAAATTTTTCCGGGAAATTCCGTGCTCAATCTCATTGGAACATACGATTGTAAAGCAGACGTGAAAGGTCGCGTTATGGTGCCTGCTGGTTTGAAGAAGCAACTGTCTCCTTCGTTGGCCGATGGGTTCGTGATTAAACGCGCTGTCTTTCAGCCGTGTTTGGAGCTCTATCCAATGCGTGAGTGGAATAATCTAATGGATAAGATGAGTGGACTCAATCGTTTCAACAGAAAGAACAACGATTTTATTCGCCGTTTTACCGCAGGTGTTCGCACCGTAGAGTTGGATAGTACCGGACGATTGTTGATCCCGAAAGACCTGATGCAATTTGCAGGTCTGTCAAAAGAAATTGTAATTGCTTCGGCCATCACAATAGTTGAGATCTGGGACAAAGCCAAGTATGAAACCGCAATAGCGGATGCAGCGAATGACTTTGCCGATCTGGCCGAAGAGGTAATGGGCGATACAGCGCATGATGTTGATGGATTATCATAAACCCGTTTTACTAGAAGAGACTGTAGCAGGGCTTGACATTAAGCCGGCGGGAATTTATGTCGATGTAACTTTTGGAGGCGGTGGCCATTCGCGGGAGATTCTCAGCCGCCTGGATGAAAATGGCCGTTTGTTAGCTTTTGACCAAGATCCAGACGCTCAGGCCAACATAATAGACGATCCTCGTTTTACCCTTATTCCAGAAAATTTTAGATACCTCAAACGCTTTTTGCGTTTTCACGGGCATAAGCAGGTCGATGGCATCCTTGCAGATTTTGGTGTTTCTTCTCATCAGTTCGATCAAGCGGAGCGTGGATTTTCTACGCGATTCAATGCCGAGCTAGACATGCGAATGAATCAAAAAGAAGGCCTTTCTGCCAAAGATATAGTCAACCAGGCAACAGAGGCCGAGCTTACTCAGATATTGCGCAAGTACGGGGAATTGCGTGCGGCAGCCGGAATGGCGCGTTTGATCGTTGAGTATCGCACAAAAAAAGAGATTGTTGACACCCATACCCTAAAGGAGGTCATCAAACGATTTATTCCGCGCAACAAGGAGCACAAGGTTATGGCTCAGGTTTTTCAGGCTTTGCGCATTGCTGTCAATGACGAGCTAGCGGCTTTGGAGGAATTCTTGTTGCAGACTCAAGAAGTACTTAAACCCGGCGGTAGACTTTCGGTAATCTCTTATCATTCTCTAGAAGATCGCCTGGTGAAACGCTTTATGCGAAACGGGATGTTTGAGGGAGAGCCTGAGAAAGATGTTTTTGGTCGTTCGGATGTTCCTTTTAAGCCCATTGGGAAATTCATTGTTCCTACTGCGGAGGAAATCGAAATAAATAATAGAGCGCGTTCTGCCAAGCTCAGAATTGCAGAAAAACTTTAAGTATGAAAGATAATATCTATCACATACTTAAAGGTAAATTCTTAGTGAGTGAGGACGCCATGAAAAACTGGAAATTCATCATTTTCCTATCGTTCTTGGCTTTGATCATGATTGCGAGTTCTCACAGTGCAGACAAGAAAGTACATCGTATTGCTCAGCTTAACAACCAAGTGAAAGAACTCAAGAGTGAATATGTCGATGTGCGAATGAAGCTGGCCCAAGCCAGAATGGAGAGTCGTGTTTTGGCAGCCTTGAAGTCTCGGGGATTGGCTCCCTCAGAAACTCCTCCGACAAAAATTCAAATTAGCAGCAATGGCCGTTAACGAAAAACACATACTGAGTCGTTTGTACTTCGTTGCCGGGGCCTTGTTTGTATTTGCCCTGTTGATCACCATGCAATTGGTTAAGATCCAATTTGTAGAGGGTGATCAATATCGTGAGTTGGCTCAAGAAAATACCCTTAAGAACTTTGTGATCCCTGCCAATCGCGGTAACGTTTATGCCGACGACGGCAGCTTGCTCGCAACTTCGGTGCCTAAATACGAGATTCGTTTTGATGCAGTGACCGTGTCTAATGCGGTTTTTGAGGAGAATTTGGTGCCGCTGTCCAAAGAACTGGCCAAAATGTTGGGTAAAACCCCAGCTTACTATCAAGATCGATTGCGCAAAGCGCGTCAAAATAAGAACAGATACCTATTGATAGCACGCAATTTGGGTTATTCCGACTATGTGAAGATCAAAGGGTTTCCGATGTTCGAAAAAGGTCCATTCAAAGGTGGGATCATCGTAGATCAAAGCACTCAAAGAGAACATCCATTAGGTGAGGTAGGTCGCAGAACCATTGGTTATGAGCGCACGGACGAGAACGGTTTTATAACCAGAATTGGGCTAGAAGGCGCATACGGATCCTTTTTAAGAGGTAAGGAGGGGCGTCGCATGAAGCAGAAGATCGCCAAAGGACAATGGAAGCCTTTGAGCGATGACAACGAGATAGAGCCTCAAGATGGCTTTGACGTAGTGACCACCATCAACGTGAATATACAAGATATAGCGCATCACGCCTTGTTACGTCAGTTAGAATACTACGAAGCCGAGCACGGTTGTGTGATCGTGATGGATGTAAAGACAGGGGCAATAAAAGCTGTGTCTAACCTTGGGCGAACCTCAGACGGAAAATATTACGAAGCCTATAACTATGCTGTAGGCGAGGCGCACGAGCCAGGGTCTACTTTCAAAGTAATGGCTTTTGCAGCAGCCCTAGAAGATCAAGTGATCGATACCTCTACGGTTGTAGAGACCGGCCGAGGTGCTTATACTTTTTACGGCAGACGTATTCGCGATTCAAAAACGGGAGGATACGGAACTATTTCTGCGGCTCGGGCTTTGGAGGTGTCTTCTAACATCGGTTTGGCCAGACTTATCGATGAGAACTACAAGGATGATCCAGAAAGATTCATTAAGATCTTAGAAGGCTGGAATTTGGACAAGCCTATTGGTATTAGCATCCTAGGAGAAGGGAGTCCGGATATGCCTAAGCCCGGAAATTCCAAATGGAGCAGAAACGCCTTGCCTTCTATGGCTTATGGCTATGGTCTTACCTTGACGCCGCTTCAGACCTTGACCTTTTACAACGCCATTGCAAACGATGGGGTAATGGTAAAGCCCTATTTCATCTCCGAAGTACGCACCTGGAATCGGGCTATTGAAACCTTTGAGCCAGAAGTTATCAACCCGGCCATTTGCTCCAAAGCTACTATTTCGAAAGTACAGGCAGTTCTGGAGAATGTTGTTAAACGAGGAACCGGCGACGGTCTTTACAGCGAGTACTTCTCTATGGCAGGAAAAACAGGGACTGCCCAAACCGAATACTGGGAATCTGATTGGGAAGAGAACAAACGTTATATCTCTTCTTTTGCAGGTTACTTTCCGGCAGATGATCCGAAGTATTCTTGCATAGTGATCATTCATAAACCGAGCACTAAAAAGGGGTACTACGGAGCCGATGTTTCTGGACCGGTTTTTAAGCGCATTGCTCAGAAGATCTATACAGACGTTCCTGTAATGGATGAGGTGAAAATACTGGATGAACCCAGCCAACAAGTAGCCGGAGATTTCGAAAAATATTATGCCATGGCCCAAAAAGCGGCCAAACAAGTGCCCAACGTAAAGGGTATGGCGGGCATGGATGCAGTGGCATTATTGGAGAATATGGGCTTGGAAGTAATACTGGTCGGCAATGGAAATGTAATTCAGCAATCCATAGATAGTGGTACGAGCATCAGAGAAGGACAAAAAATAACCCTGACATTATCATGATCAAACTCAAGGATTTACTTTATAAGGTTTCTCTCGATTCAGTAGTCGGGGGGACAGATGTGGTGGTGAATACTGTCGCCTTTGATTCGCGTAAGATCGGTTTGAACGATATGTTTGTAGCCATTCGCGGAACCCAGGTAGATGGTCATGATTATATTACCAAAGCAACACATGCGGGAGCAATTGCCATAGTCTGTGAGCAGCTGCCTACGGATGTGGTCAACGGTGTCACTTACGTGGTTGTTGCGGATGCCAATGCCGCTTTGGCCCAGATCGCGGCCAACTATTACAATGAACCATCCGCAGAACTACAACTCATTGGAGTAACGGGTACCAATGGTAAAACAACGGTAGCCAGTTTGCTATATGACCTGTATCGCAAGGCGGGATATAAAGTAGGCTTGCTTTCTACGGTAGTGGTCAAAGTGGATCAGCAAGATTTTCCGGCGACTCATACCACTCCCGACCCCTTAGCGATCAATGGATATTTGCGTCAAATGGTCGATGCCGGAGTAGACTATTGCTTTATGGAAGTAAGCAGTCACGGCATCCATCAGAAACGAACCGAAGGCTTGCAATTCAAAGGTGGGATCTTTACAAACCTCACTCACGATCATCTGGATTATCACAAGAGCTTCAAGGAATATCGCGATGTGAAGAAGGCCTTTTTTGATCAGTTACCCAAAGACGCTTTCGCCTTGACCAATGTGGACGACAAGAACGGCCGCTACATGTTACAGAACTGTATCGCCAAAAAATACAGTTACGCCTTAAAATCCATTGCAGATTATAAAGCACAACTCTTGGAGCATCAATTTAGTGGCATGTTGCTCAAAATTAATAATGCAGAGCTATGGGTGAAACTCATTGGAGAGTTCAATGCGTATAACCTCTTGGCTATTTATGCTGTCGCGGATTTGTTGGGGATGGATTCCATGGAAAACCTGCAGTACATAAGCGAGTTGGAGAGCGTTTCTGGTCGATTCCAGTATTTCACCAATCAGCAGCAAGTGACGGCCATAGTTGATTACGCGCACACGCCAGATGCCTTAAAGAATGTCTTGGAAACCATTAATGCTATCAGAACCGGAAATGAGCAGCTCATTACCGTAGTAGGCTGTGGTGGCGATAGAGATGCAGACAAGCGGCCCAAAATGGGAATGATCGCTGCAGCCATGAGCACCACCGTCATCTTTACCAGTGATAACCCAAGAAGTGAAGATCCGGACGCCATTATCGAAGCCATGGAAAAAGGCGTAGAGCCACAGCATTTTAAGCGAACCCTATCGATAACAGATAGAAAACAAGCTATAAAGACAGCCACTAAAATGGCCAACGCTAACGACATCATACTCATTGCCGGAAAGGGTCATGAGGCCTATCAAGAGATCAAAGGCGAACGCTTTGATTTTGACGATTATAAGATCATCCATCAACTACTAACTAACTAAGCTCGGAGCGCTATGCTGTATTATTTGTTCGAATATTTAGAAAACACATACAACCTTCCGGGTGCAGGCCTTTTTCAGTACCTCTCCTTTAGGTCGGCCCTTTCTGTGATCACTTCGCTGATCATCGCGACCGTGTTCGGAAAGCGGATCATAAACCTGTTGCGCAAAAAGCAGATCGGGGAGACCGTTCGCGACCTTGGTCTGGCAGGGCAAAACGAAAAAGCAGGTACTCCAACTATGGGTGGAGTGATCATCATTTTGGCTACCCTGGTTCCTGTATTGCTGTTTACCAAATTGGAGAACATCTATGTGATCCTACTGATAGTGACCACGCTTTGGATGGGAACAATTGGTTTTATAGACGATTATATCAAGACCTTTAAAAAAGACAAAACCGGCCTGCCGGGTAAGTTTAAGGTCTTTGGGCAAGTGATCTTAGGGATTGCTGTTGGATGTACACTTTACTTTCATGATAATGTGACCATAAAGGAAAAGATCGCAGTCGAGACAGAGAATCAGACTACTCTGATCCGCTCGGTAGGTGAGGAGATCAAATCTACCAAGACCACTATTCCTTTTGTGCCCAATAACGAGTTTGAATATTCCGATCTGCTTACTTGGATGGGAGACGGTTACGCTAAATACACTTGGCTATTGTTCATTCCTATTGTCATTTTGATCATTACGGCTGTTTCAAACGGCGCCAACCTTACCGACGGAGTAGATGGTCTGGCAGCGGGAACCTCGGCTATCATAGTGCTAACACTGGGAATCTTTGCTTGGATCTCTGGTAACATCATTTTCTCAGATTATCTGAACATCATGTATATCCCTAGAACAGGGGAGATCGCGGTGTTTATCAGTGCCTTTGTGGGTGCGTTAATTGGATTCCTCTGGTACAATGCCTTTCCGGCCCAGGTGTTTATGGGCGACACGGGCAGTCTTACCATTGGAGGGATCATAGCGGTGATAGCAATCACCATCAGAAAAGAATGGTTAATACCAATTCTCTGTGGGATCTTCCTGATAGAGAACCTATCGGTGATCATGCAGGTGAGTTGGTTCAAGTATACCAAAAAGAAATTTGGCGAAGGCCGAAGGATCTTTAGAATGTCACCCTTACACCATCATTATCAGGTAAAGGGCATGCACGAAAGTAAAATAGTGACTCGCTTTTGGATTGTCGGGATATTCCTAGCAATACTGGCGATAGTGACCTTAAAGATCCGCTAATGAAACTGGTAGTGCTGGGAGCCGGAGAAAGCGGCATAGGTGCTGCCTTGCTTGGAAAGGCAAAGGGTTGGACGGTTTTTGTGTCCGATTTTGGACAAATAAATCTGTCGACCCAAAACGTTCTTACACAAAATGAAATCGAATGGGAGATGGGCGGTCATAACGATGCGCGTCTTCTCGAAGCCGATCTGGTTGTTAAAAGTCCGGGCATACCTGAAAAGGCAGCTCCGATACAATTGCTCAGAAAACAAGGCATTTCTGTCATCTCAGAAATTGAGTTTGCGAGTCGCTATACGGACCGAACTGTAGTGGCTATAACGGGAAGCAATGGCAAGACAACCACCACATCTTTGACGCATTTTCTGCTTAAAGAAGGAGGCTTGAATGTAGCGATGGGTGGCAATATAGGAAACAGCTTTGCTGGTCTGCTCTTAGATCAGCCAGCAAGCCATTATGTATTGGAGGTGAGTAGTTTTCAACTGGACGATATAGAGCAGTTTAAACCTCATATAGCGGTGATAACCAATATAACTCCAGATCATTTGGATCGCTACGGATACAGCTTTGAGGCTTATCGCGATGCAAAGTTCAAGATCAGTCAAAACCAGACGGAAGCTGACTATCTGATCTATGACGGAGACGATCCTAACATAGCCGCCGGAATGAAAGACCATGCCATTCGAGCAAAAAAACTGCCTTTTTCATTGGAGCGACCCCTTAAAGAAGGAGCTTATATAGACGACAAAAACATAATAATTACAATAGCAAATAACCAAATCAATATGCCAATAGCCTCATTAGGATTACAGGGACAACACAATTTAAAGAATGCTATGGCCGCGGCCACAGTGGCAACTTTGTTGGATATCCGCAAGGAGACCATCAGACAGTCCCTGACTCATTTTCAAGGTGTGGAACACCGATTGGAAAGTGTGCTTAAAATCAATAATGTTAAGTACATCAACGATTCCAAAGCCACTAACGTTAACGCGACCTACTATGCTTTAGAGAGTATGGAAACCCCGACCGTTTGGATAGTGGGAGGAGTGGATAAAGGAAACGACTACAGCGAGCTTTTGCCGCTGATCAACGAAAAAGTAAAAGCAGTGATCTGCTTGGGAATTGACAATTCTAAGCTTATAGACAGCTTTGGGAATGTTGTAGATCTTTTGGTAGAAACTGCTAGCATGCAAGATGCTGTTAATGTGGCTTATCATATAGCAGAACGCGGAGATACTGTGCTTTTGTCTCCCGCATGTGCCAGTTTTGACCTGTTTAAAAATTACGAAGACCGAGGACGTCAGTTCAAAGAAGCTGTTCGCTCGCTATAACAAAGTATGAGCGTATTTACCAACATAAAAGGTGATAGAGCCATTTGGGCAGTAGCTGCTCTCTTGGCCCTGTTCTCGTTTTTGCCTGTGTATAGCGCCAGTAGTAACCTGGCCTATCTGTATGGGGATGGGAATACCTTTAAATATTTGGTGAAGCACTTTGCCCATTTAATGCTGGGCTTCGCGATACTTTATGGGGTGCATCGTATTCCATACCGCTATTTTAGGGGCTTGTCTATTATCGCCTTACCGGTGGTATTTTTGCTATTGATAATTACCCTGGCGGAAGGTACTACCATAGAAGGCGCCAATGCGAGTCGTTGGATACGCATACCTTTTGTAGGGGTGACCTTCCAAACCTCTACCTTGGCAGCGGTGGTATTGCTTACCTATGTAGCGCGCTATCTTTCAAAAATCAAGGATGAAAAGATCAGTTTTAAGGCATCTATAGTTCCGCTATGGTTGCCCGTTTTTGTTGTGTTATTGCTGATCTTACCAGCGAATTTCTCAACAACGGCCATTATTTTTGCAATGGTCGTGCTCTTGGTGTTTCTAGGCGGATATCCGTTGCAGTATTTGGGTATCATCTTAATTGCCGGGGCCTTATTTCTCTCACTTTTTATTATGTCTGCCAAGGCTTTTCCAGACCTGTTCCCAAACAGGGTAGATACTTGGATTAGTCGTATCGATAATTTTCTAGATGACACTCCCGACAAAGAGGCCGACTATCAGATCGAGAAGTCCAAAATGGGCATCGCTACAGGAGGCTTATTTGGTGTTGGAGCCGGTCATGGGGTGCAAAAGAATTTCTTGCCGCAATCTTCTTCGGATTTCATTTATGCCGTGATTGTAGAAGAGTGGGGTCTTGTTGGTGGACTGACCATAATGCTATTGTATATGCTCTTGCTCTTCCGCCTGGTAATAGTCGCTTACAAAGCAGATTCCATATTTGGGAAATTGTTGGTTGTTGGAGTCGGCTTACCTATAGTTTTTCAGGCCTTGACCAATATGGCTGTGGCTGTCGAGCTCTTTCCGGTAACAGGTCAAACCTTGCCACTTATCAGTAGTGGAGGTACCTCTATTTGGATGACCTGCCTCGCTTTGGGAATGATCTTGAGCGTGAGCGCAAAAAGAGAAGAGATCCGTCAGCATAATTCAGAATCAGATACCGATAATCCTTTAGATATACTCAGTGAAGCCATATAAATTCATCATATCAGGAGGAGGAACCGGAGGTCATATCTATCCGGCTATAGCCATTGCCAATGCGTTAAAAGAGAAGTATCCAAATGCGGAATTCTTGTTTGTTGGCGCCAAAGATCGCATGGAGATGCAAAAAGTGCCCAAAGCCGGCTATAAGATCGTGGGCTTGTCCATCCAGGGATTACAACGCAAAGTATCCTTGCAGAATTTGAAAGTGCCCTTTAAACTCTTGGCGAGTTTGAGACGCTCCGCAGCCATCATAAAATCCTTTAAGCCCGATGTAGCCATAGGAACAGGAGGCTATGCCAGTGCACCTTTGCTTCGTGTGGCGAGTAATAAAGGTGTTCCTTGTCTCATTCAGGAGCAAAACTCACATGCAGGGATCACCAACAAATGGATCGCTCCAAAGGCCAAGACCATCTGTGTTGCCTATGCGGGTATGGAAAAGTATTTCCCCAAAGAGAAACTTGTGTTTACGGGTAACCCGGTACGTCAAGATCTTATCGATCTAAAAGTCGACAAGGCCACGGCTTTAAAACACTTTGGACTAGAGCCGGACAAACCTGTACTTCTGGTTTTAGGTGGCAGTTTGGGGGCGCGTAAGATCAACAATTTGATCCATGCGCATTTACCCTTGTTCAACACTGAGGATGTTCAGGTGATCTGGCAGTGCGGAAGCTTGTATTACGAAGAGTTTAAAACCAATAATAGCGCGAAAGTAATTGTCAAGGATTTTATCTACGCTATGGACATGGCCTATGCTGCTGCGGATATGATTGTTTCGCGAGCTGGAGCCCTGTCAGTGTCCGAACTTTGTTTGGTGGGCAAGCCGGTGATCTTTATTCCATCACCTAATGTGGCAGAAGATCATCAGAACAAGAACGCTGCGGCTATAGCTGCAGAAGAGGCTTGTATTTACCTGCAAGAGAGTGAGGCAGATTTGCACTTTGCCGATGCCTTTAAGGGTTTGCTTAGCGATGCAAACAAACAGCGGACCTTGAGTGAGAATATTAAGAAACTAGCCAAACCTCATGCTACGGATGCTATTGTGGCCGAGGTTGCCAAACTCCTGTTAGAAAAGCAATTATGAGCGGAGTTTTTAAAGACATAGCACGTGTGTATTTCATCGGTATCGGTGGTATTGGAATGAGCGCCTTGGCGCGTTATTTTAAGGCTCGTGGTTTTGCTGTGGCTGGCTATGACAAAACACAAACAACATTAACCGATGCTCTGGTCGAGCTCGGAATCAACATAACCTTCAGCGACCAACTCGATGCCATTCCAGACGGTTTTGAACTAACCGATACTCTGGTGGTTTATACCCCGGCCATCCCCCAACAGCACGAACAACTTCAATTCTTTAGTACTGGAGTGCATCAAATCCACAAACGTGCTGTGGTCTTGGGAATGATCACTAGAGCGAGTAAATCCCTTGCCGTTGCCGGAACGCACGGCAAGACTACAACTTCGGCTATTCTCGGTCATTTACTGGCCAGCTGCAATGTGCCGGTCACTGCATTCTTGGGTGGTATAGCAGAGAATTACGACTCCAACTACATTGCAATAGGCGATGAGTTTACAGTGGTAGAGGCCGATGAGTTCGATCGTTCCTTTTTGCAATTGCGACCAGATGTGGCGTGTGTGACTGCTATGGATGCCGATCATTTAGACATCTACGGTTCGGAAGAAGAATTCGAAAAGACCTTTAAGGAATTCGCTGCCTTAGTGCCGGATCCTAAACTTGTATTACATCCTAAAAAGCTCCCACTCTCTGGAACCACTGTGGGGATAGAAGATGGAGCTGACTATGAGGCTAAAAATATCCGCGTTGAGGACGGGGCTTATACCTTCGACTTAAAAACGCCTCGTGGTGAATTGAAATCGCTCCGTTTTTCATTGCCGGGGCATCACAATTTGCTCAATGCGATTACCGCTTTGGGTATGGCAATTTCAATAGGAACCCCAACCGATTGCCTGCCCAAAGCGTTATTTGAATTCAAGGGTGTTAGACGCAGATTTTCATTCGCCTACCGAAGCGAGAACAAAGTCTTGATAGACGATTATGCGCATCATCCCACAGAGATCAATGCGGTCTTTCAAGCGGTGAGTGAATTCTATCCGAATCAAAAGAAATTAGTGGTTTTTCAACCACATTTGTATAGCCGTACTCGAGATTTTCTACCGGAGTTTGCTCTGAGTTTGGCGCAGTTTGATCAAGTACTGCTTTTAGATATTTACCCGGCGAGGGAGTTGCCAATTCCTGGAGTGAATTCTGCGGTTTTGTTGGAGGCTATCGCTAACGAAAAAAAGCAGCTTGTAAGCAAAATTGACCTTCCGGACTTGATTCAAAAAAGCGACTGCGAAGTAATCTTGATCCTCGGGGCTGGAGATATCGGTGTTGAAGTAAAAAACATAACAGAGCACTTGCATGCGAACTAGATTAGTGAACATAGGGCGAATGATCTTTGTAATCGTACTGATAGCAGTAGTTTACGCGTTTTCTAATAAACGAAATTCCAATAGAAAACTACAGGCCGTGGCTGTTAGTTTTGAAGACAGAAGTAGCGCACTGATAACCGAGGCTATGGTTAATAAATTGTTAATACAAAAAGCAGACAGCATCGCAGCTGTAGATAAAGATATAATAGATTTGAATGCATTAGAAGGTCGATTAAATAGCCATCCTATGATCCGAAATGCCGATGTTTTTCTCTCTTTGGATGGTGTACTTGGAGCACGCGTTACACAAAGAAGGCCCATAGCCCGAGTGGCGTCCAATCCGTCTTATTACATTGACGAAGAAGGTACCAAAATGCCCCTATCCCGAGTTCATTCCTTACGAGTGCCTTTGGTGAGCGGTGTTTCTGAGGATAATTTAAAACCTGTTACCCATGTGTTGAACGAGATCCTTGCGGATCCTTTCATGGTGCAACATGTTGTTGCTATTGAGCAGCAACGCGACTCGACCCTGATCATGCGTGTGCGAACCTATGATTTTAAGATTTTACTGGGTAAACCGGTGAATATCAAACGGAAGTTTCAAAATTTTAAAGCGTTTTATCAGAAAACAATCAAAGATAAAACCTTGGGCAATTATCAACTGGTCAACCTCATGATGGATCACCAGGTGGTCGCCACAAAAAAGTAGTTTATGGAACAGCAAACCATTGCAGTAGGATTAGATATTGGAACCACTAAGATCGTGGCCATGATCGGGCGTACCAATGAATATGGAAAGATGGAGATCCTTGGGATAGGAAAGTCCAAGAGTTTGGGTGTACACCGCGGAGTGGTGAACAACATAACCCAAACCATTCAATCCATTCAACAAGCCGTTCAAGACGCCGAGAGTTCTTCAGGTATGAAGATTTCTGATGTGGTGGTGGGAATAGCCGGGCAGCACATCCGAAGCTTACAACACAGCGATTATATAACCCGTCCCAATAGTGATGAGGTTATAGGCGAAGATGATATAGACACGCTTTGCAATCAGGTACACAAGCTTGTTATGCTTCCGGGAGAGGAGATCATTCACGTGTTACCACAAGATTTCAAAGTTGATGGTCAGGCAGAGATCAAAGAACCTATAGGAATGTATGGTGGGCGTCTAGAGGCAAACTTCCACGTTGTGGTAGGGCAGGTTTCTTCCATAAGAAATATTGGTCGTTGCGTAAAAAGTGCAGGGCTTTCACTTGGTGGAATAACCCTAGAGCCACTGGCATCTGCCAATGCCGTGCTCAGCATGGAAGAGAAAGAAGCCGGAGTTGCCTTGATCGATATAGGAGGTGGAACTACAGACCTCGCCATCTTTAAAGACGGTATCATTCGTCATACGGCGGTGATCCCTTTTGGAGGTAATGTGATCACCGAAGACATAAAAGAAGGCTGCTCTATCATAGAAAAGCAGGCCGAGTTACTTAAGATTCGATTTGGATCGGCTTGGCCAGGAGAGAACAAGGATAACGAGATTGTTTCTATTCCTGGATTGCGAGGTCGTGAGCCCAAGGAGATCACTTTGAAGAACCTCTCAAAGATCATTCACGCTCGTGTGGTAGAGATCATAGAGCAGGTGTATTTAGAGATCAAGAACTACGGCCACGAAGAGCAGAAAAAGAAATTGATTGCAGGTATTGTACTTACTGGCGGAGGATCGCAACTCAAGCACCTAAAGCAGTTGGTAGAATACATTACCGGTATGGATACGCGTATCGGATATCCGAACGAACATCTGGCAGGAGACAGCGACAGTGAAACAACGAGTCCGCTTTATGCCACTGCTGTTGGTCTGGTGCTTAACAGCCTGGAATCACAAAACAGACACGAAGGGGTAAAAGTTGTGGCGGCAGAGGCCGAAGCAAACCAGGAACCTCAAGAAGATATAGACGAACCACAGAACGACCAGGTCCCCAAGGAGCGCAAGCGCTTTTTTGACAAGTGGGCTGAGAAGTTCAAAGATTTTTTAGACAACGCTGAATAGCAGTAATCTCACAAAAAACTAAGTATGAGCAGTACAAACGAATTCGACAACATCGCGTTTGATTTACCCAAGAATCAATCGAACGTCATTAAGGTGATTGGTGTTGGCGGTGGTGGTAGCAATGCCATCAATCACATGTTCCAACAGGGCATCAAAGGTGTAGACTTTGTGATCTGTAATACCGACGGTCAGGCCTTGGAGAACAGCCCGGTGCCGATCAAGATCCAACTTGGACTCACTCTTACAGAAGGCCTTGGTGCAGGTGCCAATCCTATCATTGGAGAGCAAAGCGCCATGGAAAGCATGCAAGAAATCCAAGCCATGCTGTCTACCAATACCAAGATGGTCTTTATTACCGCTGGTATGGGAGGTGGAACTGGAACAGGGGCGGCTCCTATTATCGCTAAAATGGCCAAGGAGATGGATATTCTTACCGTGGGTATCGTGACCATTCCTTTTCAGTTCGAAGGGAAAATGAGAAACGATCAGGCCCAGATCGGGGTGGAGAATCTACGTAAAAACGTGGACTCTCTCATTGTGATCAACAACAACAAATTGCGCGAGGTTTATGGGAACCTCGGATTTAAAGCCGGTTTTTCTAAGGCCGATGAGGTCTTAGCCACAGCTGCTCGTGGAATAGCCGAAGTAATAACCCACCACTACACTCAGAACATTGACTTGCGCGATGCCAAGACCGTTCTGGCTAACAGTGGTACTGCTATAATGGGAAGCTCTCAGGCCTCCGGAGCTAACAGAGCGCACGAAGCCATTACCAAAGCCTTGGACTCTCCATTGCTTAACGATAATAAGATCACTGGAGCTAAGAATGTGCTCTTGCTTATTGTTTCTGGGCAAGAGGAGATTACCATTGATGAGATCGGTGAGATCAGTGATTATATTCAGACCGAGGCGGGTTATTCGGCCAACATCATAATGGGGGTTGGAGAAGATCAAAGCCTAGACGGTGCTATTGCCATTACTGTGATCGCGACCGGTTTCAATGCCGAGCAACAAAATGAAATTGTAAATACTGAGACCAAGCGCATTGTTCACACGCTAGAAGAGGAGCAAGCCGCACAACAGGTTTTAGAAGATCATACCGATACCATGACTAGCGGTCCGTTGCTGAGCGAAGTGGTAGCAAAAGAGCCAGAAGCGGAGCCTATCATTAAACACAGCTTGTTTGAAGAAGAGGAAACTCCCGAATTGCCTTTTGAGGGTTATATAGAAACCACTGCTTTGTTGAAAGAAATATCAGTGGCTTACGAGGAGGTGGATATTCACCATATCGCTGAGTTTGAGCAGGTAGTGATCAACGCTATGGAGGTGCACGATTTTGAGATCGTTGAAGCCACTACCGAGGTAGTTACCCCAGAGGTGGAAGAAGACAGCCCTGCAGAAGAGCAGATGCTAATGTTTGATCTGCCTTTGTCTGAGGATGCAGAAGAGGAGCTTACCCCTGCGGCTGAGCTAGCAGATGTTCCTGTACTTAAAAAGCCTGTAGAGGAGATAGAGGTGAACGAAGCCATAGAAGTGGTTCCTGTTACGGAGTTCACTCAAGAAGGAGTGAAGCGTTATAGCCTAGACGATTATCAAGAGATGGAAACTGCTTTGACCGCAGCCAAGGCCGAGCCTGAAGTATTGGACGAGGAATTGGTGATGGAGAAGAAGGTCGTGGAGACAGCTCCAGAAGAAACTGCCGAAGCCGAAGAAGATGGCGACCCAATTAACAGTCCTATTTCTAAGCTTTTAAAGGATCGTACCGAGGAACGCAAGCGCAAACTCAAAGAATTCAACTACAAATTTAGAAACAGCGCTTCTAAGATCGACGATATCGAAAAGCAACCTGCCTATAAGCGTATGGGCATAGAATTGGAAGATGCAGATACTTCTGAGTCTGATATTTCACGAACCACCGTGAACTTGGACGACGATGACATATCGCTTAGAAATAACAACTCTTTTCTGCACGACAACGTAGATTAAAGACTTTTTTGTTTAGTGTTACATTTCCCGTTAAGCCCGACAGTGGTACGTCACTTTCGGGTTTATTTTTTTATCTTCGCACTCTAGTTTAAAGCCCATAAACAATGAGTTTACAATCCAAAGTAATGGATGCCATGAAAGTGGCTATGAAAGCAAAAGACAGCCAGGCTTTAGAGTCGTTAAGAGCGGTAAAATCGGCGATTCTTTTGGCGCAAACTGAATCTGGTGCCAAGGCAGAATTGACAGAGGCAGAAGAGCTTAAATTGCTTCAGAAGTTGGTAAAACAGCGCAAAGACAGTGCCGCTATCTTTACCGAGCAAGGAAGAGACGATCTTGCTGCACCTGAATTGGCTCAGGCAGAGATCATCTCGCAATTCTTGCCAGAACAAATGTCCGAAGAAGAGATAGGGAAGGTAGTAGACCAGATCATTGCTCAAACCGGAGCTTCTAGTATGAAAGACATGGGTAAGGTCATGGGAATGGCTAACGGCAAACTTGCTGGTAAAGCAGATGGAGGCACCATTGCCAAATTGGTCAAAGCCAAATTGTCATAAGAATAGGCCGCGTAGTTCAACTGGATAGAATATCAGATTTCGGCTCTGAGGGTTGAGGGTTCGAATCCTTCCGCGGTCACGAATGAATCAAAAAAAGGTTCATATTTAAGCGAGTTCCAAAAAAGGAGCTCGCTTCTTTTTTTGTATGAAGCGTAAAATATGTTTTTTTGATTCTCAACGCGGAGCGTTGAAGGAACTTTGCGAAGCAAAGAATCCTCGTTTACCGCGGAGCGTTGGAGGCTGCTTGCGAAGCAAGCAATCTATTGGCTCCAGACGGAGTCTGGCGCCAGCGGCGTTACCCCAGCGAGTAATCCTTTTTTATTAGTTTTATGATCTCCCCTAATATCATAATGCTTAATGAAAATCAAAATTCTACTAATTTTTCTTTTTGCTTGCGCGATTTGTTCTGGACAGACTTCAGACATGGAGTTGCCTGTGTATAATGGGGAATTTAGATCAGTATCTACACCTTATTATCCAATCTATATTCTAAAATCGGAAGAAATAATCCTTTTTAACGATACAATTTCACCCGCTGATTTGTCTAAAGCACTGTACAAAGGCATACCTAAATATGGCAGTTATTTTATGATTCCAAAAGCTCAGGTTCATTTGATTGTTGATAAGGATGTTGCTTATGAGACGGTGGATATGGTAAAGTCGCAGATTGCATCAACTGCCGCCTCCAGACTTTATTTTTATTATAGAGCTTCGGACGAGAAAAGGATAAGTTCTAGGGTAAAAGCAATTCGACATCCTAATCATTCCTCTTTTTTTAAACTTAATATCCCGGATCATATGTTAACACGATCTGATCTGCTTAAGAGAGATAGTATTAAAAATACAATTGCAAATGAACTGCCTGTTCCACCAAGACCTTATCTTCTAAATACAATAAGAACAGTAGAGCAGGCAATTTATTCTGTGCAACAGAATGCAATCGATGAGGTATTAAATGCCAAGACTTGTATCTCTCTTACGCTAAAATCAGATGGTCTTTACCTGGGGGCTGGAAACAGAATGGCATTGCTTGAAGCTGAGGCAATATTTGATCTATTTTCGAAATATGATCTTGTTCTTCTCAAATTTGATAGAGACCTTCTTTATCAAGATTACTTTAATTATTTAATTGCATTAGAAGCAATTCAAGATCGATTAAAGAAAGTCGAAATAATAGAATTGTCTAAAGAAATTACGGAAATTCATATGGACGTTGGTATTCGATTACCTTGTGATGATTAGAAAATTCCCCCGCGCCAGCCCCTGCTGCGCGGCAAGCTATGCAGGGGGAACGATTGAAGCGAAAATCCCACAGCGAATATAATGAGCGAGGAATTGCAGCGGAAAGCGCGGTGCAGTAGTGAGCGCAGCGCTACTACTGTAGGCGCTCGTAAACCTAATCAATACAATTAGTAAGCTTCTTTTTTTCGCTGTTGTTGTACATGATAAAGCATGTCTGTGATTCCGGTTCGACCCTTAGCACAACTTACCAAAGCATTCGCCTTTTTGCCTATGGTGTTTAAAGCTGATTCAAGGGGATATCCTAGCTTGTTCAACTTGTAAATGGCAGCGTTGAGTGTTGTTTTGTTATTGTGGGTCAAACAGACTTCATTAGTCTCAGGATTAACCGACACCTCTAATACTCCATGAATGCGCTCCAGTCGTTTACTAATAGTGTTTACACAACCGGAACATCTCAAATTTTGAACTTTAATGGTTGTTTTCATAACACTAAGATTAATTTGTTCAAACTTAGCGAGAACGGTACTTTCTTAAAATGATATTGGTCAGTTATGAGATGTTTATTTATGGGGGATAATTGGCAAGATGAAAGAAAGTGTTTAATTTAGGAGAAAAGAAAATTCATGAATAGAATATTGGGCATAGGCTCGCGGATCGCTCACCCGGATTATGGCAAAGGAGTAGTCACCAATGTAACTGCTAAAATGTATTGGGTCACTTTTATGGATTCTGGCCTCGAGACCATTGGGGTTGATGCTGATTTTGAGGTAATAGAAGCGGTAGACGACGAGGTGGACACTGTGAGTTTCTATGAAATTGAAAAAAGCCTAAGAGAGATTCTACAGAAGTGGAGTGATGTCACAGAGATAGTACCTCTTGGAGACAAATGGAATGGCGGAACCATAACCTTGCAACCTTCGGACCCTAATTTGGCAGCTAAAGAGATACCTGTTAAGACCTTCTTTAACAAGATCGTGATGCTGCGCGATAGGCTGCGTGTCTTGGAACAGAAGATCAATTCCAACAAGAAACTGGACGAGGAAGAAAAGATTGACATTCAGCAATACATTACGCGCTGTTATGGAAGTCTGACTACCTTCAATGTTCTGTTTAAAAATAAAAGCCAACAGTTTGTTGGTGAATCATCTAAGCGATAACTAACACAATTAATATGGAACAAATTCAAGAAATTCATGAGCCACAGGCTAAACCGCAAATGGTTGCAGATCTGACTCAGGAAGAACAAGTAGCCTTTTACAAAAAGACCTATGGGCATGTAGCAGGGGCTGTTTTGTTATTCATTGCTGTGGAGGCGATCTTTTTTCAGATCCCGGCAGTAGTGAATTTTGCCTTTTCGCTGGCCGAGGGCTGGACCTGGCTTTTGCTTTTAGGAGGCTTTATGTTTGCTACTTCTAAGGCAGAGTCTATGGCAATGGGCACCACAGATCGCAATACGCAGTATGCAGCGCTGTTCTTGTACGTAGTTGCCGAGGCTTTTATTTTTATTCCGCTTATAGGTATAGCACTCTACGTTGCTGGCGATGGCGCCGGAGAATTGCTGAATCAGGCTGCTATTATCACACTGTCGCTCTTTTCTGGGCTGACGGCTGCTGTGCTGCTTACTAAGAAAGACTTCTCTTATCTAAAGACAGGTCTCACTATAGGATTTTTTATCGCTATGGGTCTTATTATTGCGGGTACCTTGTTCGGTTTTGATCTAGGGCTTTGGTTTAGCGTTGGAATGATAGTTTTGGCTGCGGGCTCTATCTTGTATCAAACCTCTCAAATGGTTCACAAGTACAGACAAGAGCAGTATGTGGCAGCTTCACTAGGTCTATTCGGAGCCTTGATGTTGTTGTTCTGGTATGTGTTGAGCATACTATCTAGCGACTAATGGAGGCTTAAAAGATATATTTTCAAAGCAGGTTCTATACGGGCCTGCTTTTTTGTATATGTTTATCCTACTGATTGATTTAAAGTAATTTATATATCTTACGAGGCCCAAAGAATCTCCATGATACTGCAACAACCAGATGAAAATATCGCTTGGCTTGCGCCCTATGCTTACGGCATAGTTGCGTTGGGATTCCTATTGTTTCTCTTTCGTGTCTTTGAGAATTTCTATGCCGAGCATTTTGGGAGACCACTGGTGCGACAGTATTTCTCTTATCGAAAATTACCTCGAAATCAGCTGCGCATACTTGAAACGGAATTTCCCTTTTACAGAAAGCTCAATAGAAAGCACCGCCGGCAGTTTCAACATCGTGTAGCGAGCTTTATTAAGGACAAAGAGTTTATCCCTCGAGAAGATTTAGAGCTTACAGATAGAATGAAAGTCTTGATCGCTGCTGTCGGATGCATGCTTAGTTTTGGCAGAAAGAACTATACCTATAGTCTGGTCCATTTTATTCTGATCTATCCGGAAGAGTTCTTTAGCAATATCAATCAGACCTATCACAAAGGAGAGTTGAATCCTGGTGGTCGGGCTTTGGTTTTATCTTGGAAAGACTTTGAGGCTGGACTAGAGGATGGGCATGATAATATAAATTTAGGTATACACGAGTTTATGCACGCCATGCAGCTGGAGGCCAAAAGGGGAGGAGATACCGATTCCGCTCGTTTTCAAGTCCAATTTCAAAAGATACTAAAGCGCCTAACCCATCAAGAGGTGAAAGACCGATTGGACGAGACACGGTACTTTAGAGAATACGCCTTTACCAATGAGTACGAGTTCATGGCTGTGCTCTCAGAGTACTTTATGGAGTCTCCTGGCACCTTTAAGGCAAACTTTCCGGAACTCTATGACCACACCCGGATGTTGCTCAATTTTAAATTTTTAGGGTACTAATAAGAAACTTGAGCGGTAGTCGCTTTTAGGTTGCTAATAGTCGTTGCTGGATCTTCTGAACGGAACACAAAACTTCCTGCAACTAGAACGTCTGCGCCAGCCTCAACTAAAGCTGCCGCATTGTTGTCTTTAACGCCTCCGTCTATTTCTATAAGGGTTTTGGCACCTTTCTCTGCTATCAGTGCACGCAGTTCGCGCACCTTAGCGTAGGTGTTCTCTATAAAAGACTGTCCGCCAAAACCTGGGTTCACGCTCATTAGGCAAACCAGGTCAAGGTCTGCAATTATGTCCGACAATAAAGAAACAGGAGTGTGTGGGTTCATAGCAACACCGGCTTGCATGCCGGCAGCTTTGATAGCTTGTACGGTTCTGTGTAAATGCGTACAGGCCTCGTAATGTACTGTAAGCACATTGGCTCCAAGATCTGCAAAGGTTTGAATATAACGGTCAGGATCTATGATCATCAAATGGACATCTAAGGTCTTTTCGGCTTCTTGAGCAATTGCCTTTATTACAGGCATGCCAAAGGAGATATTCGGAACAAAAACACCGTCCATAACGTCTAAATGGAACCAATCGGCTTCACTTTTGTTTACCATATGGACATCGCGGTGAAGGTTTCCAAAATCCGCAGCGAGAATAGAAGGTGCAATAAGGGTGCTCATCGATGATTTATTTTGTGCAAAAATAATCAATAAATGAAGGGTCTAACCACTTCTGCTCGTTTTTTCACAGCTCCATCAAAATTATCTTCAATGAATCGCAGGTATTTCTGAAGACTAAAAATTTGATCGGAATTATCTACGATAGAAAAACCTGTTTGATAGTTTTCAAACATTCGTTCGCTTGTGGATTGATTTAGGATCTCAATGATATGGTGGTGTCGCTGATCACGCTTAATGGTCTCGTAAAGCGGCAATAGGTTTTGAGGCGGGCCCTCCATGACCTGCATGAAATTTCCATGCGAAAACAACAATACACCCGTGATAACAAGGCCGAGGTTCTTTTCAACGATACCGTCAAAAACCTCGTTCACATTGTCATTGGTAATTGTTGAAATCGCCGTACTCACATAACAGACTGTGTGTATAGGCGTTTTCATCGTGGGGGTGATTTTCTTAAAGATAGCGAATTTCCTCGAAAATTGCAATAGAAAAAGAGCACTTATTATAGATTCTCACCTATTTAAGTAGCTGTTAAACAGAAAGCTAATGCTTGTTAGTGTTTTGTTTAAGCTTTGCTTTGTGAAGCTATATTAATTATTAATCCCCTCGGGTTCTTTGCTTTTCAGAATACTGTCAATGACCTTTTTGTCTTTGGTGCTGATTTGCTTTCCTGTTTTGGAGTCGTAATAATAGTAAGTGGGCGTCGGAGTGGCTCCTTCGGTAAAATCTGGTGATTCGCCTGTTGGTTGTTTGTCTTTGGCTAGAATTTCTTCTTTGCTGGTGGCAACGCCTGTAGGGTTTTCGTTATTCTCAATGTCTTCGCGTAACTCGGTGTTTTCTTCAGAGCTTGGGCTGCTTTGCTGTTCTAATTTGTCTGCCGGTATTATTACCTCCTGGGAAACAGATGCGGGATTCGATTCAGCTTCTGGCTGAGATCCGAAATTACTGAACAATAGCAAGGCGAGTAGTCCGAGAACACCAGCAGAGCTCCACAACCAGAAGACATACTTATTGCGTTTCTTGCGCTTCAGGCTTTGAGCAACAGTATTCCAACTTGGAACATCAGTAGTCTTATGCACGCCCTCCATACGAGCTTTGATTATTTTTTCTATTGGATCTTGGGTATTCATAAGCTAAATGTTAGGCCGGTTTAGTCATTAGTTTGTTGGCTAAGCTTTTTTTTAAAAGCACTTTCGCCCGATGGAGGTTAGATTTGGAGGTGCCGATACTAATGTTGAGCTTTTCGGCTATTTCCTGATGGCTGTGATCGTCTAATACATATAAACTAAAGACCAGTCGGTATTGATCCGGAAGCTGTTGTATAGCCTCTAATAATTGATCTAGATCACAATCTTGAGCCCATTTTGGTTCGTCTTCTGCCACCGAGAACCACGAAGGATCTTCGGTAAGCTGTTCGTTCTTTTTGTTGCGGTATTTCTTTACCGCCTGATTTATGGCGATGCGTTGCATCCAACCGGCAAAGGAACCTTCTCCTTTGTATTTTTTAATGGTTTCGAACACAATTACGAAAGCATCGTGAACATTGTCTTGGGCTTCTTCTACATTGCGACAGTACTTTAACGAAGTGGTGTATAGCGCATCTCTGTACTCGAGAAATAATTTTTCCTGAGCACGAGCGTCGCCTTTTTTACAGCCACTAATAAGATCGGTCAATGCAGTAGGCATTTACTTGGTTCTTTGCTGTAATGTACAGAATTATCGCAAAGGTTGCGTGAAGGCAGGGTCAAAAAGCAAAACCCCCGCCAGTGGCAGGGGTTTCATTCATCAATCAAAAAACGAACAGTTAGTTTAACTGTTTGTTACTGTACACTGAGTTAGTCGTATTAACCCAGATAAGTTTTCAATATTTTGCTTCGCGAGGTATGTTTTAGCCTGCGAATAGCTTTTTCTTTGATCTGACGTACACGCTCTCGTGTTAGGTCAAAGGTCTCGCCGATTTCTTCTAGCGTCATAGGATGCTGATCTCCCAAGCCAAAGTACAAACGAATAACGTCTGCCTCACGAGGGGTCAGGGTTTCTAATGCGCGCTCAATTTCAGTGCGCAATGACTCGTGTAACAAAGAACGGTCAGGGTTTGGAGATTCTCCAGAACGAAGTACATCGTACAGGTTTGAATCTTCACCCTCTACCAAAGGAGCATCCATGGATACGTGACGCCCGGAGTTCTTCATAGACTCCTTTACGTCATTGATGGTCATGTCTAGCTCTTTGGCGATCTCCTCTGCACTTGGCGGACGCTCATGCGCTTGCTCCAAGAAAGCAAAGGTTTTGTTGATCTTATTGATCGAACCGATTTTGTTCAGTGGTAAACGTACAATACGAGACTGCTCTGCTAGCGCTTGCAGAATCGATTGACGGATCCACCATACGGCATATGAAATAAACTTAAAACCACGAGTCTCATCAAAACGTTGTGCGGCTTTGATCAATCCTAAGTTTCCTTCGTTGATCAAATCCGGTAATGTTAGTCCCTGGTTTTGATATTGCTTTGCTACCGATACCACGAAACGCAGGTTAGCTTTTGTTAGCTTTTCTAAAGCACGCTGATCGCCTGCTTTGATTCGCTGTGCCAACTCTACTTCTTCATCGGCGGTGATAAGGTCGACTTTTCCAATTTCTTGTAGGTACTTGTCTAAGGAAGCGGTCTCCCTGTTGGTGACCTGCTTGGTAATTTTGAGTTGTCTCATCTAATAAATCCTCTCTTCTAAACTCACGTGCTTAATTGCACGCTGTACCTAGTTATACGTAAAGATACCCAAAAATGTTACAAATGGTTTACGAATTTTTAATAATTCTTTATCCGATGTTGAAAACCAGTTACTTAGCTAATCGGTCCACTATTTTACTGCGGATAAGATTTACTAGAATTTAAAGTGCAAGCCGCTAAATATCCCGAAGAAATAAGGTCTAAAATTGTTCACCGAGGTGTTTTCAGGCGAGTTCATCTGAATCTTGAGCATAGGGTCTAAATTCAGCTGAAAATGCTTAGAAATATCGTATTTAAGCCCTAGCCCCAGATTGAGAGTATATCCTAAGTTGGTTAGGTTGCTGGATTTACCCACCGCAACACTCTGTCCTAAGTCGTTTACGGCAAATATGCGGTTGTCGTCTAAGACTATTAAACTGGCTCCTCCAATGAAGTTGGCCCCAAATCTGTTGTTGATAAAGGAGTATTGATACTCCACAGGGATCTCCAAATAGGAAATGTCCTGATCTATGGTCACAACGTCGTTGGAATTAAAAAACTCAGTCGCATTCGGATTCAGCGGAATTCCTCCTTGCTGAATTTCGGCTCCAGGATCTATTCCCGTTAGTTGGTAAATGTTCACCACATTGTCAATGATATTTACCTGAAAATTCTGGGTGTTGTAACCTAGATTTACACGATTTATTCCAAATCGAAGCGCCGAGTTGCGGTTCATTTGATTCTTGATCTGCAAGCCGTAACTCAAATTGGTTTCTCCTTCTCTCGGATTGTTCTCCAAACGCGCATCTAACATAGAACCTTTAGTCAGCGAGCCATAAGTAGTAGGTGCCACCACAGCACCGACAGACCAACGCCAATTGGTCATTTCTTCTAGGTTTATTGCCCGCTCAAAGGCACGGAATTCCTTAGATTTTTTAATCTTTTTCTTAGGTTCCTCCAATTGAACTATAGGTAGCTCCGATGCTTGCTCACCGGTCTTGATCTCATTTTGGTTCGCATAGAAAGAAGCGTCTACGCCTGTAGGTTTCGTAGTATTCTTTGGCCATGCGTAATATCCTCTTGCCGGATAAACACTTTTTGCAGTCTGTTCACTTTGCGCTTGAGTTGCAGTATTAGTAGTTGCCGTTGCAGTGTTGGTCTCCCTTTGCACATTAAGCCCGGTCGCTGCGGATGCTTTGCGCGCTGTTGGATTCATAGCATTGGCATTGCCACTAAGGGGTGCGACATTTGTTTTAGTCGGATTCTCCTTAGAAACATTTGCTTTTAGAGGAGAATCAGTTGTATTGTCATTACTGCGGTTTTGAACTCCCGAAGCCACAGTACTTTGCGTGTCTGTATTTTCAGTATTCTTAATTTGGGTAGTTGTCCTGCTATTTTTGGTATTGCCCTTGTTAACATTTTTGTTGGCGGTAACGGCTGCTTTTTCCTTGTTGCTAATACTGTTTTGTTGTGCCGCGGATTCTACAGCAGTGTCCTCTGCCTTTGTTTCAGTCGTTTCAGCCACCGATTCCGCATCCTGAGCAGCTACAGGAATACTTTGCTTATTGTCGTTATTGTTCGGACTAGTGGTGGTCACTGAAGTGTCACTTGTTTCTGTATTTTTTTGAGTTACTTCTGAGTTTTCCGGAAGAGTAGTATCAGAGGAATTGGTGAATTTCCAAATTCCAAAGGTGGTAATCCCTACGATCAGTACAGCAAGGCCAGACTTGAGCCAAAACGGCATCCCCTTGGGTTGGGTGCCTTCCGCCTCGAGTTGACTGGCAATTTGTTCCCATAGCGCCGCACTATCTGACGGACCTTGGTTCAGGCCTTCCAGACGCTGCTTAAATGCTGCTCCTATGTCTTGTTTCTTATCCATGTTTAAGATTCTTAGTCACGGTTCGGTCTGCCCTGAGGGCAAGCACCTTTTCCTTTAAAATCAACTTGGCGCGATGTAAATTCGATTTTGATGTTCCTACGGAGATTCCCAATTGGTCTGCTATTTCGTTATGGGAATACCCGTCCAGTTCGTAGAGGTTAAAAATCAGGCGATACCTACTCGGTAGCTCTTGCACCAAACCCAGAAGGGTCTTTAAGGGCAAATGCATAGCCTGCTCATCAATCGCTGTATCTTCTTCAGCCATACGCTGTTCGTCTACAGAGACCGTGTAGAGGTCTTTCTTGTAGCGGTCAATGGCGGCATTGATCACAATGCGCTTCATCCAGCCTTCAAAGCTTCCTTTGTCGGCGTACCGCTTAATGTTTTGGAAAATTCTAATGAAACTGTCTTGGAGATGATCTTCCGCTTCCGCGTGGCTCTTGCAATACTTCAAACACAAAGTGAAAAGCACGTCTTTATAACGCAGGAACAATTCACTTTGTGCTTGTCTGTTTTGCTGTTTACATAACTTTATGAGCTCATGAAGTTCCAAGTATAGGTTTCATTTTACAGGTTTATGGCCTGCCTATTGCTTAGTGAATTTATAGGTAGTGTCCTCCGGAGCAACACAGTCAGACTGCAAGTCGTTTCCGAAAGTCAAGAAGAATACCGTATCGTCACTCAAGTCATAGGTAGATGGATCTCCTAGTGGTGGTCCGAAGTAATCTGCACCAGAACCACAAGCACAGTTGCTTTCTTGCAATGGAACAATGATGTTTCCACAAACAAGGGTATATCTAAAATCGTTCGGAGTAGTACAGTAATCCGGGTAGTTCGATGTCAAGAAGAATCGCTCGGTACTGAAATCTCCAACAGATACTGTTACTATAGATCCGTCATCGAAGGTCGGTCCATCAACATAAGGAGTGATCTCTTCTATCAAATACTCGCCAACCATATACGTCTCTTCAACAGGGCAAATCACTGTTGGAGCGTATTGGAAAGGAGAATTGAAGAATCCACCAGTAATGATACCTCCGGCATTGTTTACAGAGAATACACGACCATCGGTTAGATTAAGTGCAAGACGTACATTGAAAACATCTCCTCCAAAGAGATCTCCTTCTGTAACTCCTAGAGCTCCTAGCATTTCGTCAAGAGAAACACTAACAATCCCACGAGGTAAGCCAAAAGGCCCTGGACTAAAAGCTGCGCGATCTACCGTAGCGATCTGAACTTCTGCCGCAGAAGAATCTCCGTTATCGGGGGAATTGTCTGTAAGGGCTACAAACACGTCAACGGATTGTAGCAAGTCTCCATTTTGATTGTCCTGAGCTTCTACTTCAACTTCGAACTTAGCGCCTTCCACACCGATGGGGAGTTCACCAGAGATCACGTTTATTGTTCTCAGTACGGCTCCGCTGTCTACGCCTTCCAATACCTGGTCAATGGTATTGTTGGAATCCTTTTCACAGGAAACCACGAATAATGCAACTACAGCTGAGCAAAAAAGTGCGTAAAATTTTTTCATTTTTTGTGGTGTTGTTTAGTTAATAGACTTGCTTTTTTCTAAAGGTTGCGTTAAAAATAACTTTTATTTGCCGAATAATAAAAAAAGCCGCTAAACTAGCGGCTTTTCTTAGGTTTATTAGATCAGAAATCTGTCTTAGTTGCGGTCTTTACGATCGCGACGATTGTCTCTATTTCTGTTATCACGACCTCCGCCTTTGCGGTCATCGCGTTCTCTAGGCTTGCGCTCTACATAACCTTCTGGTTTAGGCAATAAGGCTTTACGAGAAACTTTCTCTTTACGTGTACGCTTATCGATTCCGAAGTATTTCACGTCGAATACGTCTCCCATGTTCACAACATCGGTTACGTTCTCTGTGCGTTCCCAAGCCAATTCAGAAACGTGAAGCAATACTTCGTTGCCTGGAGCTTCTAGGTATTCAACAACGGCTCCGAAGTCTAAGATCTTGATCACTTTAACTTCGTAAACGCTACCTACTTCCGGTTGGAAGGTTATCGCGGCGATCTTTGCCAATACCGCATCGATTCCGGCCTGATCGGTTCCAAGGATCTCTACAATTCCTTCTTCGGTCACAGGATCTTCGTTGATGACAATAGTGGTTCCTGTTTCTTTCTGAAGTTCTTGGATCACTTTTCCACCAGGTCCAATTAGAGCTCCGATGAACTCGTTTGGAATGATCTCTGTTACCATCTTCGGGGCGTGTGGCTTCACGCTTTCGTTTGGTTGTGCGATGGTGTCTGTCAATTTGCTCAAAATGTGCAAACGTCCGTCGCGAGCTTGTTTCAAGGCGTTCACCAAGATCTCATAGCTAAGCCCTTTGATCTTGATATCCATTTGACAAGCGGTAATACCATCCGCAGTTCCCGTTACTTTGAAGTCCATATCACCTAAGTGATCCTCGTCACCAAGAATGTCACTCAAAACGGCATATTTATCACCTTCGGAGATCAATCCCATAGCAATACCAGAAACTGGCTTTTTCATAGCAACACCGGCATCCATTAAGGCCATAGTACCACTACAAACTGTCGCCATAGAAGAAGAACCGTTAGATTCCAATACTTCAGACACTACGCGTACCGTGTATGGGAAATCGTCTGGGATCATTCCTTTAAGGGCGCGTTGCGCCAAGTTTCCGTGTCCAACCTCACGGCGAGAAGTTCCGCGGATAGGGCGGGCTTCTCCAGTTGAGAAAGGAGGGAAGTTATAGTGGAGGTAGAAACGCTCTTCACCTTCGTAAGAAGGCATGTCAATAATGTTTGCATCTCTGGATGTTCCCAAGGTCACAGTTGCTAGGGCTTGAGTTTCCCCACGAGTAAAGATCGCAGAACCGTGGGTAGAAGGTAGGTAGTCTACCTCACACCAGATCGGACGAACCTCGTCGGTCTTACGTCCGTCCAAACGCAAACCTTCGTTCAAGGTAAGATCGCGAATGGCTTTCTTCTGCGCTTTAGCCACATATTTGTGGATCAATTTGCCAAGTTCTTCTTGTTCTTCTTCTGAGAAGGACGCGAAAACTTCTTCTTTGATATCACTAAACGCTTGCCCACGCTCGTGCTTGGCAGAACCTGCCTTGGCGATAGCGTAAGTCTTGTCGTAAACCATATCATGGATCTTTTGCGCTAGCGCTTCGTCCTCGTCTTCTGGTTCGTACTCGCGTACTTCTTTCTTTCCAACGGCTTCTGCCAAACGCAACTGGGCAGCACACTGAACTTTAATAGCTTCGTGAGCAGCTTTGATCGCATCTGCCATTTCCTCTTCAGAGATCTCATCCATCTCACCTTCTACCATCATCACAGAATCTGCAGAAGCTCCAACCATCATATCGATGTCAGATTCTGCCAACTGTGCGCGGGTAGGGTTGATGATGAACTTACCGTCTACACGAGCTACACGAACTTCAGAGATCGCGCATTCAAACGGGAAGTCAGAAAGCTGGATAGCCGCAGATGCGGCCAATCCGGCCATCGCATCTGGCATCACTTCGTCGTCGTGAGACATTAGTTGGATCATTACTTGAGTTTCTGCGTGGTAATCCTTTGGAAAAAGTGGACGCAATACGCGGTCTACCAAACGCATGGTAAGTACCTCGCCGTCACTTGGACGTGCTTCGCGCTTAAAGAATCCACCTGGATAACGACCGGCTGCCGCAAATTTCTCGCGGTAGTCTACCGTTAAAGGCAAAAAGTCAACATCTGCTGCGTGGTAGTTAGAAACTACGGTACACAGCATCATACATTTACCGGATTGCACCACAACGCTACCGTGCGCTTGCTTGGCGAGTTTTCCGGTTTCGATAGAGATCTCTCTACCGTCTCCAAGGTCAATGACCTCTTTATAAGTCTTTGGTATCATAAAAATGATTTGGTGCTCTTTTTACAAGAGCGGGTTAACAATGGTTTGTTGTTGTGTAGTGAAGTGGAACCATCGTCGACCTAATGAAAAGCGTCTAAGCAGCTTTTTCTATTTTGAAGTGATTTTTAGCTTTTCTACCTAAAGTTAAACTCACTTCTATCCTTTCAAATATAAGAAAGGTAATTAAAAGTAAAGAGGGGCTCCAAAAGCCCCTCCAAAAGTATACGTATTATTTACGTAGTCCTAGTTCTTTAACGATAGCACGGTATCTCATAATGTCTTTCTTCATTAGGTAGTCTAATAGAGAACGACGCTTACCTACTAGTTTCACCAAAGATCTTTCGGTGTTGTAGTCTTTGTGGTTTTTTTTGAGGTGCTCTGTCAAGTGGGTGATGCGGTAAGTGAATAGCGCGATCTGCCCTTCTGCAGAACCGGTGTCTTGTGCAGACTTCCCGTGTTTTTTAAAGATGTCTTCTTTTACTTTTGGTGTTAAATACATGCCAACATTTATTTAAATAATTTTTATGTACGTCTGTGCCCTTACGACAACAGGGCGCAAAGATAGCGCTATTTATTGATTTGTGCTGATTCCGAGGGGGTTTAATTTTTTTTGAGGTGGATTTTAAACCTTCTTTAACATTTGAGGTCATAAGAACACAAACTCAAAAAAAATAGAAAAAATGAAAACCAAATTTCACCCTTTGCGGTTACTTAGTGTACTGGCTGTAGGAGCCCTGACCTTGACCAGCTGTTCTAGTGATGATTCAGAAGTTACTAGCGAGCAAGAAGAAGTCAACGCGCAGATCAGCGTGGAGACGATCAACCAGGTAGACGAGATTGACCTTGTTGATGAAGAACTTACCAATATTACCTTAGATATCATCGCCTCCGCAGAAGCCGACGCGAACGGCTTTGCCGCCAAGGTATCTGATTTTTTGCCCCCTTGCGTTACTGTAACCACTGTGGTTACTGATACCAGCGTTGAACGTACTGTAGATTTTGGAGACGGTTGTGAACTTCCTACTGGGAATACGCTGTCTGGAAGTTATACAATCTCTCACAGCGTAGATACGGATGCCCCATCTCGTACTTTTCAAGTGCAAACCAGCGATGACTTTTTCTTTAATGATATCAGCGTGAATGGTTCAAAAACTATTGTACGCAGTATCAATGATGCCGGAAACCCCAATGCCAATAAAACGGTGAGTCTTGATGTGGTTTGGCCCGATGGTGAAAGCATGAGTTACAGTGCAAACAAGAATCGTGAGTGGATCGAGGGTGCAGGTACTGGTTTCTGGGCAGACAATGTTTTCCTTCTGAGCGGAACCGTGAACTTCACCAACCGTTTGGGCGTTTCTTACAGCAAGGAAACTATAGAGCCTTTACGTAGAGAGTGGGCCTGTAGATTCATTGTAAGCGGTGTTCTAGAGCTCAGCCGAGAAGATGCTACCGTAAGTCTTGATTTTGGAGACGGTTCTTGCGATCCTTTTGGGACTTTGACCTTACCTTCTGGGGAGGAGCAAGTGATTAGGTTGAGAAGATTTTTAGCAAACTAAGTTGCTAATTAGTTTTCAGTAGTAGTCTACTGATTGGTTTTAGGTGAAAAGAGCGCTGTTAGGCGCTCTTTTCTATTTACGGTCATCGAGTGATTTGCAGAAAGCAAATTGTATCGAGATGACAATGAGAAGTTAGCTTTCCGCTTCGCGGGTACCTCACTCAAATGTCTACCAGACATTTGATTTTGCAATGCAAAATATCGTGAGCTAAAGTTTTAGGTTTATGACGTCGCCCGATTGGGCGGCGTTCTTGTATTATTTTTTTATGCCCTTTTTCCCATTGCCGCAAAAAGGGCCAAAAAGGTCTAGCGACGCTCACTCGTCTCTAAAATCTACGCCACCCGCAGCCACAGCTGTGCGGAGTTCGCACTCGGCTTTGCCTCCTTGCTGTTCCACACAGCTATCATCCAACTACTGCTGGCTTGATTTTAACGAGACTCGCGAGGGGTCGCGTTTTTCGAATTGATCTTTGCTCATTAAAGACGCTTCGCAGAAGGAGCGGATTTTATTTTAGCTGGCTCGATTTTTTACGAGACTCGTGAGGAGTCGTGTTTTGAGTTTTAAAATAAATTACTATATTTGGTGATAATTACTATAAATAGTAAATAAGTAAAATGAAATTAATGAGAGAAATTAAAAGGGAACTCAAGGAGCGAATGATGTTTCAAAGTGAGTTGGCAGAAAAAATGAAGGGCAATACTAAGACTAGAATTAAAGATTTATCCGAAATCTTGTCAGGAAAGAGAAAGCCTAGCACTCAATTACTGGAAGAAATAGCGGAAGCATTCGGTTGTGAATGGAAGCTAGTAGAGAAAAAAGTAGTAATGAAAGATTTTTTGATTTTTGATATGCACACTCCAGATGGAGTTGGGACATATAATGTTGTAAGTTATGAAGATGGTGTTCCAGATGGTGGGCCTAATTGGTATCATCGGAATTTAGATCATATCCGAAAAAAGCTTACCGAAAAGGGTATGAAGCTAATTGAAAATGGTATATATCAGGATCCTTTAATAGTTGAGGTTTGGAGAGGAGAAGAACAGCATCAGTTGTCCGTATTATAAAGTAAGATTTTATTTATTATCTGATTAAAATGATAGAAGTGGGATATTTATAATAAAAAAGTACGAGATTCATCTCGTACTTTTTCAAGTTTGTCAAAAGGAATTCAATTCCAATCTTCATCTTTATATTTAAATGCTTTCATAATTGTATTAGGTTTAGGATCAACTTCAAGATTATACGAATATACTACATTATATTTTTATTCAGGCTTTTGAACTATATCCTTTTCAGGCTTTTGAACTATATCCTTTAAACTTTTAAAACCAAAACTTATGCCAAAACCTTGATTTGGTAGAATTAATCCCTCAATATATTCTCGGGTTAATGAATTAGCGTTGTCTATATGTAGTTGTTTAAACTCACCTGTTACACCTACATTAAAAAACTGAAGATGCATATTATCTGGAAATGAGACATGAAACTTCATTGATTTCGTAATTGCACTGGTACGAAAGAGTTTATTATTATCTTCAAAAATATTGTACTCACGAACATCTTTCATTTCAACGCTGAATCTATCATGACAAGTAATAGGAATTTTATAACTAAATACAGTTCTGAAAGGTGTCTCTTCTTTTGTACTGTGTTCTTTTTCGACTTTCTCTAGAATGTTTTCCTCTTTATTATCTTTAGTTATATTAAAATATTCTCTCTTGTTTTTGTGCTGAACACTTGATCCTGGGTCAGGCTTATCTAATGCATATCCCCCTATTAGAATTGCTTCTTTATGACCTGTTTCCATAATTACATCATAACTAATTGTTTGACTAAATTTCATTAAGCCCGATTTATTCAATTCTTTAATAGTTAAGGAAACCACATAATTGTCATAATAGTAGTTTTTCTTTTTTGGAAAGTATTCGTCAAGAATTAAGTTGTTTAGTCTTTTACTAATATCTGGGAATCGTTTCTTGTAAATTGCTCTTGAGACTTTTCTCCAAAGTTTTTCTTTGTCCGAGCGTTTTTCAATAAATTTTGAACCTAGAATTACGTCCTCAATTTCACTTTTGAAAATACCTGTGAATTGTATCGATTTTAATACAGCTGCGAATACTCCTGAGGAAGCGACAGTAAATCCAAGCTTTTCAAGAAAGTCATTAACTTCTATTTTAAAGAAGTCTAGTTTCGCTATCAGTAATAATAACGCCGAAAAAAGTAATAATAGCCAAACCATATGCTTGAATACCCAGAGCTGGAGTTTTTTGCGCCAATTATTCTCATTATTTTTTGGTTTGTCTTTTTCTATTTTTTCAGTTTCACTCATGTTGAATGCTTTTTTCATCGAATTTTAAATACAAACTCCCCACCCTCAAGCATAATTACTCAAGGTGTGGGGAGTTTTCATAAAGCTACAAAATTATAACCATAAACCCCCGCCGCTGCGCATCACTACCGAGTGCTGTTCGGTGCGAGACCGTGCAATAGCGGCAGAGCCGCGCACGGCTCAGAAAGCACGAGGGGTTTTATGAAATAAAAAGTGATTCCGCAGTGGCTAGACCTTTTGGTCACTTTTACGGCAATGGTAAAAGTGACATTAAGAAAAGTAAGACGCGGTCATGTTAATGACATCTCGATACATCCCGCCAAAGGCGGGACACTCGATGTCCGTATAGTGTAAATAAAAAAGGCACCCATCGGGTGCCTTTCTCTTAAGCTGTCTTTTCTCTCAGAGGACGATTCAGAATCAAATCCAAATAGAGATTAATATTGCGCTTTAGGTCTTTCCTATGTGAAATGAAATCTAAGAAACCGTGTTCCAATAAGAATTCCGACGATTGGAATCCTTCTGGTAGGTCTTTCCCGGTAGTGTCTCTTACCACACGTGGTCCAGCGAAACCAATTAAGGCTCCAGGCTCAGAAATGTTGATGTCACCCAACATGGCAAAAGATGCCGTTGTTCCTCCCGTAGTTGGGTCAGTACATAAAGAGATATATGGAATCTTTGCTTCTGCCAATTGCGCCAATTTTGCAGAGGTCTTGGCCAATTGCATTAGCGACAGGGCGGCTTCCATCATACGGGCCCCACCAGATTTTGAGATCATCAAGAACGGAATGTTGTTCTTAAGGCTGTAATCTGCTGCACGAGCTATTTTCTCACCCACAACGGATCCCATTGAACCTCCAATAAAACGGAAATCCATACAAGCGATCACCAAATCAGCGCCCATAGACTTTCCAACCGCCGTACGTACAGCGTCTTTAAGTCCGGTCTTCTCTTGCGCGTCTTTTAAACGATCGGTGTATTTCTTTGTGTCCTCGAAGTTTAAAGGGTCCTTGGCAACCAGATTCTTATCTAATTCCTTGAACTTGTTGTCGTCAAAAAGGATATCGAAATATTCTTTAGAACCAATGCGAACGTGATATCCGTCTTCTGGGCTCACGTAAAAGTTCTTTTCTAACTCTTCTGCATCAACGATTTTTCCAGTCGGCGATTTATACCAAAGCCCTTTAGGGACATCTTTCTTGAGTTCGGTTGGGGTTTGGATCCCCTTCTTTGTTCTTTTAAACCAAGCCATGTCTTAAAGGGTATTTACGTTGTTTAGGTCTTCGAAAGCTTTCTCCAAACGCTTGCGGAAAGTCACTTCGCCTTCGCGCAACCATTTACGTGGATCATAGTACTTTTTATTCGGTACATCAGCTCCATCTGGGTTTCCGATCTGGGTTCTCAAATAATCGATATTTCCAGTCATGTAATCGCGGATACCTTCTGTAAAGGCAAACTGCAGGTCGGTGTCGATGTTCATTTTTACTACTCCGTAGCCGATAGCCTCGCGGATCTCCTCTAAAGTAGAACCACTTCCGCCATGGAATACAAAATCAACAGGGTTGTGTCCTGTTCCAAATTTGGCTTGAACATACTCCTGAGAGTTCTTCAAGATCTTTGGGGTTAGTTTTACATTTCCAGGTTTATAAACCCCGTGTACGTTTCCAAAAGCAGCAGCAACAGTAAACTGATCACTCACTTTCATGAGTTCCTCATAAGCGTAAGCTACTTCTTCTGGCTGGGTGTATAGTTTAGAGGCATCAACATCTGAGTTGTCCACGCCGTCTTCCTCTCCACCGGTGATTCCCAATTCGATCTCTAGGGTCATACCCATTTTGGTCATGCGCTCAAGATATCTTTTAGAGATCTCAATGTTTTCTTCAATAGGCTCCTCAGAAAGATCCAGCATATGGCTGCTGTACAAAGGAGTTCCGAATTGCTTGTAGTGCGCCTCACTGGCATCTAAAAGGCCGTCTACCCAAGGCAATAGTTTTTTGGCGCAGTGGTCTGTGTGTAAGATCACTGTGGCTCCGTAAGCCTTGGCCATTTCATGTATGTGTCGCGCTCCAGCGATTCCACCGGCGATCGCCGATTTTTGATTTTCGTTGGAAAGGCCTTTTCCGGCATTGAATTGTGCCCCTCCGTTGGAGAACTGAATGATAACCGGAGCGTTAAGTGCAACGGCTGTTTCCAGTACAGTATTGATAGAGTTTGTGCCTACCACATTTACCGCTGGCATGGCAAAACCTTTTTCTTTCGCTAGTTTGTGAATTTCCTGAACTTCTCTCCCGGTGGCTACGCCCGGTTTTATCGAATGACTCATAAAGACGTTTTTCAGTATAGGTTAGGGTAGCAAAAATAACAAAAAATATACGGTATGGGCTTGGTGGCCCAAAGAATCAACGCGAACGTTTTAGCTGACGGAATTAGAACGGATAATTCACCCCAATATTAAAGACAGCATTGGCGAAGTTGTACTCCTTAAACCAACGGTCTCCGAGGTCACGCGCAGGATTGTGTGTTTTAAAGCCCGTGTCGAAACGCAATACAAAAAATCCGAAGTCATAACGAATTCCAAAACCACTAGCAACAGCCAATTCACCAAGATCGCTCAAACCTGAGAACCTAAAGGCCTCGTCTTGTTGGGAGTCTAGAACATTCCAAATGTTTCCTGCATCTACAAACAAAGCTCCTTTTAAGGCTCCCAATAAGGTAAAACGATACTCGGCATTGAAGGCGAGTTTAAAGTTGGCTTCGTTGAAATCTAGTCGGCTGCCGCTGCTTCCTGGACCGAGGTCAAAGGGACGCCATCCGCGGTTGTCGTTAGCACCTCCAGCAAAGTAGGAGCGAATAAATGGTATGCTGTTGCTATTGCCATATGGGATGGCGATACCACCAAAACCGTGAACCGCAAGCACAGCATTCTGGTTGATCTCCCAGTGGCGGATAAAATCTATCTCTCCCTTTACATATTGAGAGAATTCCACGCCCAGGGCTTTGCGGTTTCCGTCTTCTGCAACTTCGGTATTGGCCAGGTCGGTGATCAGCGAAAGGAAGTTTCCTGCAGATTCTAATTTCCATCGCCAACGGCTAAAGCTCAGATCGTAAGTGTCTTCGCGCGAATCGCGGATCCAACTTACACTGGAACTGAAGATTAGATTGTCTTCTGACAAACGATCTCTACGCTCATCCACGCTGGCTAGTTCCTCTAAATTATCTCTGGTAAATTCGAGACTGTCTGGGTTATCTCCTAAAGCATCATTGATAAACTGATTGATCTCTTCTGGAATGCCCAAATTAGGGTTCTCCGGATCGGCATAGACATAACCGCTGCTCTGTGCGATATCGTTCACTATTTCGAAAGAGCTGCGGTATACATTAAAGAAATTACTCGTGTTTAGATTGCGCACATATTGAATGTCTGCCAAACTGAGGTTCCAGGTCTTGGTAGGACTGGGTTCCCACTGATAATTAAAGGCCAGATTCAAGTTTTGTCGGTCTAGCCCAATATTGTTCTGAAATCCTACCCCTGTACTAATACGTGTCTTTGGAGACATGAATTTAGGAATGATCTTATCTGTATTCAGCGGGAAGAGAATTCGCGGAAACTGCAAGGCTGCGTTTCCACCTACATCAGAGATGTTGAAAAATCGCTGGTCTGCATCCGCAGCATCCTGAGATGAACCCAAACTGCCTCGTGCTGAGAGCTCAAGGGTTTCTGCTCCTTTAAATACGTTTCGAATGGAGAAGGTGGTCCTAAAAGCCACCCCAAATTCTTGAACGGTGGAGGTGGAGGCGTCAAAGTTGACGTCTAAATTGTATTTCTTAAGCGGGGAGAGGAGGATGTTGGCAATTAGTCCGTTGCCCTCTGGATCGTCTGGGTCCGGACTGTATTCTATGGTAGGGTAGCGGAACACATTCAAATCGCTGATCTGGTTGTAGGTCAACGAACGGTCAATATCGCGAAAAACCTTGCCAGGAGTAATGGAAATTGCATCGGTAATCGCCTTGGGTTTGTAGTCAAGGCCATCAAAACTGTAAAGTTCGAATCCTTTGTAATTAATGCTGTCTGCAAACTGCTCAGCTCGTCGTGAATAGCGATAATCAGTAACAACTCGCACCTTGTTAACGTCGTAAGACTTAAATGGTTCGGTATAGGTACTATCTGGAGTTGTGATAGTTCTGTCTGGAATGATATAGGTGATTAGTGCCTTGTGATCGGTGTTTACGGTATCTCCTTCAAAGGTTACGTATTCCGTGTCGAAATCGTAAAGCCCAGAGTTGCGAAATTGCAGGGTCAGTCGGTCTATTTCGTTCTCAAAGTTCTCGGCATTGTATTGCTCGCCTTCTTTGATGAAACTCTGATTCTTGGTTTGTTGAAATAACGAGTCCACCACTGGAGAACTTATCTGAGTCTTGATAGAATCAACTATATAAGGTTTATGGCGCAGCACTTTATAGTTCACTTTGGCGCGTTGGGTACTGTCTCCATCTATGGTGTAACTGGCCTCGGTGTTGAACCAGCCGCGTCTGCGGTAGTAGCGTTCCAAGCGCTTTCGAGATTTTTCTAGTTTTGCCTCATCTATGATCACCGGCGCTTCACCTATCTTTTTGATCCAATTGTTGATGCCGACATAAGATTGCTCTAGTTCGTAGAGCTGTTTTTCAGAAAGTCTCTTGGCCAAGCGCTCCTCGCGTTTAGGTTTCTTCGCTAACCACTCCTGAAATGTACTGTCTGGGTCCTTTTTGGCAAAATTGTAAATGTGCAGACTAAACGGTATACCTAAAACTCGAGTGTTGGGTCGCTGCGAGAGTTGCGCGTAGATATTCTGGTTTTTAATTGGCTCTCCATCTAGACTTATCTGGTTCTCTACCAGCAGGTATTTGTTGTCAGGAACCCGCTTTACCGCATTACAAGAATACAGCAGTAGTGCCGTAACAAATATTAATACTATTTTTGAGTGAAGTTGCTTCAAGCGCCCAATAGATTACTTCAAAAATAAACTATTTCCGATACAGTCCGCCTTTATTTAGCAAACTGTGAAAATAGTCGGTTTTTTATAGGTTGGATAGCTGATTGGAGCGGTATTATTTGCAGATATATGCTGAGCAAGAACACCCTCAAATACCTAACGTCATTACGTCAGAAAAAGTACCGAGACCGAGAAGAGGTCTTTATAGCAGAAGGTCCCAAACTCATTGGCGATCTTTTGGATGCAGGCTTGGAGTTACAGCAACTTTACACTACAGATGCTGCTCTTTTTCAGGATCAAGCTGCGGAGTTCATCTCCGCAGTAGAACTCAAAAAGATCAGCAATCAGAAAACGCCCAACGCTGCCTTTGCAGTTTTTGAGAAAAAAGAGCCTGTTCCATTACAAGAAAATGGACTTATTTTGGCCTTGGACGGTGTTCAAGATCCAGGAAATTTAGGGACAATAATCAGACTTTCAGATTGGTTTGGGGTGCGTCATATTGTTTGTACACACACCACTGCGGACTGTTATAATCCGAAAGTTGTGCAAGCCTCTATGGGAAGCCTGGCTCGCGTACAATTGCATTATCTGGAAGACCTACCGGCTTGGTTAGCACAGACCGATCTACCTGTTTATGGCGGTTTTATGCAAGGAGAGCATGTTTACAAAAGCGCCTTACCAACTGATGCGGTTTTAGTTATGGGCAACGAGGGACAGGGGATTTCCCAAAAGGCCGAAGCTGTTATAGATGTGAGGCTCAGTATTCCAAATTTCGGAACGGGTCAAGAAAGTCTCAATGTAGCGACAGCAACTGCTATACTGCTCAGCGAGTTCAAGCGATCTATTGAAATGTAAAATTGATAAAGATACCGCGGGTGCCCATGGAGCTTATGTTGCCTGTCCAAGGGCTATTTGGGTCATTGTCTGGAATTAGCTCGTTGTTCATGGCAAAGACTCCACGGATAGAAGGAGTGAACTTGAAATAGAACAGGTAGAAATCGATCCCAAATCCGACCTCCCAGAATTGTGCAGTGCTTTCCATTCTGAATTCACCTCCGGAGTTGTCCTGCGGATTATCACTATTGCTCGATAAGTTCCAAGCAGAAGAAACTCCGCCTACAATAAAGGGCTTAAAGTTGTTAAGTCGTTTTGTAGAAACCTTGAGCAGTAAAGGCACGTGAATGTAAGTAGACTTTACCTCGCGCAAAATGTCGCGTTCTTCTACAAAACCGGGAAAACGAATGTCGCGTTGGGTAAAGTAGAGTCCTGGCTCCAAACGCAGGTTCATGTGCTCGTTTAGGCGCATATCTCCAATAAGACCTACGTTGAATCCGCCAACACGATCGATCACGATATCCTCTGCTTGAGGTCCTTCGTATTCGATCTTAAAGTCGTATTGATTAAACCCTAAAAAGTATCCCCAGGTTAAAAATCGTTTGTCAAAGGTCTCTAAATTGGCCAGGCGTTCTTTGCTAAAAAGCTGTGCTTGTGCACTATGCGTCAAAAAAATAAAGGCCAATATGAGGATCAGTTTTCTGCTCATGCTTTGGTTGCGGTGTAAATAGTGGCTACACCAAAAGTTTGCGGTTTATTTTCAGTCTCTTTAAACCCGATTTTTGCAAAAATATTGTTGAGACGTTCTCCATAAGGGAAAGCCGCTGCGCTCTCTGACAGATATCCGTATGCGACTTTATCTTTGGAGAATAGCTTTCCAATGAGCGGCAAGATACCTTTTGAGTAGAATTTATAGCCTTGTTTGTAAGGAAATTTTTCTGGAACTGAAGTTTCCAGAACTACGAATAAGCCGCCAGGTTTTAAAACTCTCAAAATCTCGGCTAAGCCTTTTTCTAGATTTTCAAAATTGCGGATCCCAAAAGAGACCGTAATAGCATCAAAGTGATTGTCTGGGTAGGGCATGGCTTCAGAATCTGCCTTGACAAACTCCAAACGATCGGCAAAGGAAGCAGCAGCCGTTTTTTTACGCGCTACACTGAGCATGCCGTCTGATATGTCTAGGCCAGTTACTTTGGCCTTATCCATACGCTGAGCGAAAGCTATGGCCAGATCGCCAGTTCCGGTCGCTATATCCAAAACCGTTTTAGGTTTGTGGTCCACAACCAGATTCACAACTTTTTTGCGCCATTTCTGGTCTATCCCCAAAGAGATCACGCGATTTAAGCCGTCGTAGCGGTTAGAGATATTGTCAAACATCTGCTCCACTTGGGCTTTTTTGCTGAGCTCCGAATCCTTATAGGGGTTAACCGACTTGGCCATGCAATTAATTTGGGGGCAAAAATACACAAAAATGACCCAATCGCCTTGTCGCAAAGCTGTTAATCTTAAGTGCAAATCCACAGATTTTCTGTAAATTTGCCCCGTACGCTTTTCGTAGACTATGAAGATTATAGTAGCCGGTGCCGGCGAGGTTGGCTTCCATTTAGCCAAACTGCTTTCCTTTGAATCACAAGACATTACTTTGATCGATACAGACCGTACCAGTTTGCAGTATGCAGATACGCATTTGGACATCCGTGTGGTCAAAGGGGATGCAACCTCTATTTCGGTGCTTAAAGATGCCGATGTTGCCAATACCGAATTGGTGATCGGTGTAACCTCCAGCGAAACCACAAATATCACAGTTTGTGTTCTGGCCAAGCAATTGGGTGCCAAGCGCACCATTGCAAGAATCTCCAATTCTGAATTCATTGAGAATAAGGATGAGATCGGTTTTACCAGTTTAGGTATAGACGAGTTGATCTCGCCGGAATCATTAGCCGCAAATGAAATCGGTTTGCTGCTCAATCAAAGTGGGTTTAACGATACTTATGAATTTGACGATGGCGCTTTGACCATGGTGGGCTTGATTCTGTCTCGAACCTCTTCTATTGTGGGTAAGAGTGTGCGCGATCTGGCTGAGGTGAGCCAGCAGTATAGTTATGTGCCTATTGCCATCCAGCGCAGCGGAACCCAATACACCATTATCCCAAGAGGAGATACCCAATTCAGAGAAGGCGATCAGGTATATTTTGTCACCGTTAAAGAAGGTCTGGAAAGTATCTACACCATGGCTGGCAAGGTCAAGGAAGATCTTAAGAACGTTATGATCTTAGGTGGTAGTAATATTGGCTACAAGACTGCTAGAGATCTCTGCGCGAGTAAGTTTAAAGTGAAACTCATTGAGTCCGATAAGGACAAAGCCTTTGAAATTGCAGACGATGTTCCAAGTTGTTTGGTTATCAATGGCGACGGACGCAATGTTGAACTTTTGGAAGAAGAAGCGATCTCTGATATGGATGCCTTTGTGTCGGTAACAGGAAATTCAGAGACCAATATTATGAGTTGTTTGGTGGCCAAGTCCCGCGGGGTAAAGAAAACCATTGCACTGGTAGAGAACATGGATTACTTCCAACTCTCACAGTCCATAGGAATCAACACCCTGATCAACAAAAAGCTCTTAGCGGCCAATACCATTTTTAGATACATAAGAAAAGGGGAGGTTGTAGCGATCACTAAGCTCAACAATATGAACGTGGAGCTTTTGGAATTCATAGTGCACCCAGACAGTGCGGTGTGTAATAAAGTGATCCGCGAGTTGGACTTCCCAAGATCTGCTGTGATCGGCGGAATAATTCGCGATGGCGAAGGGATCATTGCCCTTGGCGATTTTGAGATCAAAGAAGGAGATCGCGTGGTGGTGTCTTGTTTGCCACAGGCCTTGGAGAAGGTAGAAAAGCTCTTCGTCTAATGATATCTTCCCTGTCTAAACTCAATTTTAAGCTCATTTTTCACTTAATGGGGCTATTGCTATTGTGCAATGGTGGCTTTATGTGGATCTCGGCTTTAGTTAGTTTTGGTTATGGCGATGGGGCCACAGAAGGCATACTCCTTGCCGGGCTTATCACAAATTTGTTGGGTGGCATGTTTATGTATGCCACGGCTAAGCATCGTAAGGAGCTCCAAAAGCGGGAGGGATATTTAATAGTGACCTTCGGCTGGCTTTTTATGTCCATTACCGGGAGTTTACCCTATGTACTCACAGATGCTATTCCTGTTTTTAGCAACGCTTTCTTTGAGACCATTAGTGGCTACACCACAACAGGAGCAACCATTTTAGAAGACATTGAGGTGATGCCAGAAGGCATTTTGCTCTGGCGCAGTATCACCCACTGGATAGGAGGTATGGGTATCATTGTGCTGGCCATTGCCATTTTACCGCTTTTAGGTATTGGAGGAATGCAGCTCTTTGCTGCGGAGGCTCCAGGACCTGGGGGAGACAAATTGCATCCGCGGATAACCGATACAGCCAAACGCCTTTGGCTTATTTACGTTGGATACACCTTGGCCGAGACTATCTTGTTGTCTGTTGCTGGGATGTCGGTGTTTGACGCGGTAAACCACTCGCTTAGTACCTTGAGTACAGGAGGATTTTCTACAAAAAATGCCAGTGTTGCTTATTGGAATGACACTCCACTGATACAGTATATTATCATAGTCTTTATGTTCTTGGCGGGTACCAACTTTGTTTTGAGCTACTTTGCTTTTAAGCGTAAATTCAGTAGGATTTTTGAGGACGATGAGTTCAAGTTTTATTTGATAGGGATCGCATCGCTAACTATAATTGCCGCTTTGATCATTTATTTTCAATCGGATATTACCTTGAGTACTGTTGCGCATCCTCAGGTGTTAGGAGAAGGAGAGTACGCTTTCAGACATGCTTTGTTTCAGGTGTTGGCGGTAGTGACCACCACTGGTTTTGTCACCGCAGATTTTACCACCTGGACTCCTTTTTTGACCCTCTTTTTCTTCGGACTCATGTTCTTGGGCGGAAGCAGCGGATCTACCTCTGGAGGTATTAAAATTGTACGCCATATCATCATGATCAAAAATGGAATCATGGAATTTAGACGTACCCTACACCCAAGCGCGATCTTGCCGGTGCGATACAATCAGAAAGCCGTGCAGCAGCCTATTGTTTTCAACATTTTGGCCTTTTTCATTTTATACATGCTTTCCTTTATCATTGGAACATTGGTGTTCTCTTGGTTGGGCTTAGATTTTAAAACAGCCTTGGGTGGGGCCGCTTCGACCTTAGGAAACGTAGGGCCTGCATTGGGTGATCTCGGTCCGGTAGAAAATTATGCTTCACTGCCTACGGCAGCGAAATGGTGGGCGTCTTTCCTAATGCTCATTGGGCGTTTGGAACTCTTTACGGTACTCATTTTATTTACGCCGTTCTTTTGGAAGAACCGATAACGGTCATCGAGTGGCGCCACGAAGTGGCGTTGTATCGAGATGACATTTAAAAAAAGTGCTACAACTTCCAGCGCGGCATGCCGTTTACCTTCGCCAAATGTCCACAGGACATTTGGTCTTTTCAAGACTTCACTTCGGCAATCTCGCTCAAACATCCACTGGATGTTTGGTTTTTTCAAAACATCGCTCGGTACTGGAAAAATCGTTAGAACACAGTCCCTGAGTGTTTTGCTGAAGGCAAAATGTATCGAAGGCCCATTTATCAGACCAGTAAGGATCTCGCATCGCGCTAATACCGCTAGCTCTCTGAGAAATCCAGCCTTATTTCGATTGTTTTTAGAGTTAACCCTCTTAGGAATTTCGCTGACTTGATTGTTCTAATAGTAAGAAAAATTATTACTATGAAAACCTATTTATTGTTATTCCTCGCTCCTTATTTTATGGCTATAATCTGCTCAGAAGAAGATCCGCCAGTGGTCTTTACTGACATGATTATTCAAAATGAATCGAGTGCTACTTTAGTTTTTGTGACTGTCGAATCCAATGAAATTGATATAGTCACCGGTGCGCAACAGTACATCTTTGGAGGCCAAGACCCTGCTGAGGCAGTTGTTCCTTCGTCCATAGAAACTATTGATTCCATTGTTCTATACACACGGGATCTGGAAGGTAATCTCATAGAAGCATACCGACAAGAGCCCATTGATGACAGTTTTTGGACTTTCAACGATGTAGGCGAATTTGATAAGCAGTACATTTTAATCCTGCGCGATGAGGATCTGAATTGATCCCGTATATCGAAATTACTTGTACTTTTGGTGGCAATAGGAACTTTAAGCCAAGATCGCTATATGTCAGACCAAATGAAACCTTGTCCGCGCTGTAAATCTCCTTATGGATATAGGTTGCGCGATGCGCTATATGCATGTCCGGAATGTAGTTTTGAATGGGATGCTGCTCAGGAAACTTCTAATGAGGAATCACAAACTCTAGATGCCAATGGGAATCTGCTGCAAGATGGTGATACCGTGATCGTCATTAAGGATCTCCCTGTCAAAGGCGCTCCTAAACCGGTTAAAAAAGGCACCAAGGTGAAGAACATTCGCTTGGTTCAGGGAGATCACGATATCGCTTGTAAAATTGACGGTTTTGGAGCGATGGGGCTTAAATCTGAGTTTGTCAAGAAAGCCTAAAGACTTCTAAATCGTTTATGAGTTGTTCAGTCTGTTTTAAGGTCGTAATTTTAAGGCTTAATTGAGGTCAACAGAACTACAAGGCTTCTTCAATAAAATATGAGCAAACAACGCATATCTGAGTATCTCTCCGCAGTAATACAAAACATGCCTGAGGATTGGTTGCAATTAACCACGCACCGTTTGGACATTTATAACGAAAGCCAGGCCAAAGTTGAGTTTTTAGAGGCTTTTGATGCCCTTTATCAAAGAGGAGATCTCACTACCGATAAACTGGCCGACTTACCCACGGCCTACGATTATATTAGACTTGGGCATCCGCTATCTTCGGTTTTGGAATGGGCAATAGCAAGGCTGCATTCGCTGATGTCATCACAGGTTATTAGTTTTTCTTCGGAGGTAGCACCAATTATGGCGGTCCTTAGAACAAATCTACTCTTGGGTAAACAGACCCGTATTCTGTACACTGAGAATTTACCCCGCTGTTTTAATGCGGAAAAGTTAACTGCTGTTTATGGGTTTAATTTTGAGCTACAAAAAGTAGAAGTCAATACAGAACTAAGTCCTTATACTGGTAGCACTATCTATGTAAGTGCTTCTCAGGGACTTTTTGACTTGAATTTGGACAAGTCAGTTGACTTTGTTGTGAATATAGATGCGCAACTTGGAAGTATCGTTGTTGTAAATCAGCAGCAATATGAGCAGTACGTTTCAGATATTCAACATTTTCGAAGAAGAGAAACCATTGCGATGACTCCTGCGGATAGTTTAACAGCCCTTAAGGAGTTAATTGGTGTTTCCGTTAATCGAAATGAGTATGCAGGTAGTGAACATAGATCCAAAGTTCTAGCAACTATCAAAGAGATAACGGGAGCTAAAACAGAAGCCTTGGTGGCTTCAAGCGGCTTATCAATGCAGTATGCAATTATGATGGGCCTTATTGACGATGCGCTTAAAACGCATCCAGACAAACAGATCAAAGTGCTGATTCCGCCCAACTGCTACGGAGGAACAAACGACCAAGCCAGGCGAGTGGCAGCTACTTTAGATCGCGTTGAAATTGTGGATCTCCCAGTCGATGCCGGAAACGATATGGTAGGTAGTATCGATTCTCTTTTGGCATATATGGCAGAATTGGATGCTGTGCCCTACATTATTGCCGAGATCCCTACTAATCCTCGCGTTGAGGTGCCAGATCTGGAAGCCCTAAGAAAATCCTTGTCGAAAGCTCGTTTCACACCAGAGGGTAAGCAGGCCGTGGCGCCAGTATTTATTTTAGACCAGACCTTTTGTCCTAACTATCCGTTTTTAGGAGCAGAAGATGTACTCGCTGAGGTAAAAGCAATTGCCTATGTGAGTGGTTCAAAGTTTCCAAGTGGTGGGCGTTGCACGGCAGGTTATGCTGTCGCCAACGATAAAGCTGCTGCTTTAATGGAGCCCATAGGGCGTCACTTAGAATTATGTGACAATAAGGCGACAGGACTTCAGTATGAGATCTTGGCAGAACAAATGCCTTCTATGCTCGATCGCATCAGTGGAGCTTATAAAAATACCCGTGCCTTTGTAGATCATATTGAGAAGGTGCTGCCTGAGGCTAAGATCAATTTTGTCTCTCAGGAATTGGCCGCTCAAGGATTTACTCCCTCGGTGTTCTCTTTGGATCTGCCAACCCAAGGCGAGACCGAAGCCGAGCGCGAAGCTTATAAAAGAGCCTTGAATCTAAAGCTGATCGATCTAATGATCAGTAAGATCCCAAAGCAGAGCAAATACTGTGTGAGTTACGGGCAATTAAAAGGTTGTTATTGGACCATTCCTGCCACCTCTACCCAGGGTACTACCAAAGAAGGCGATAAGGATTATATTGTTCGGGTCGCTGTTGCTCCGGAGTTTGATTTACAGAGGCATAAAGAGGTTTTTACTCTTTTTGTTGATGGATTAGCCTAGACGGACATCGAGTGATTTCCGCGAAGCGGAAATAGTATCGAGATGTCATTTTTGTTGGTTGGCCGCTTCGCGGGTGCCTCACTCAGAAGTCCACTGGACTTCTGATTTTGTTAGACAAAATATCGTTCACCAACTTTTCCCATTGCCGCATTGGTGAAAGACAGATGTCCAGTGAACATCTGTCTTGAAGCACCACCAAAAGGTCTAGCCCCTTCCAAGTCTGTTTTGCCGCTCGTTCGTGTGTGAATGATACGAACTCGCGCCAAACCCCTCGCAAAATCTGAGCCGCGGCCCGCTCTGCGGTCATTTCGCGGACTCGAACCGATCTTTGCTCGGTACAGACGCTTCGCTGAGAAGGGGCGGGTTTTAAATTTGTCCTTAATCATAATTAACTATTGAATGACTTGCCATATCGCCGCAAAGCGGCGAAAAATGGGACTTCCGCGTGAGCCCGTAGTAAAACCAGCTAGCAGATAATTGACATCTCGATACAAATTTTGATGATCAAAATTCACTTGATGTCCGGTACAGAACTAATTATTCTAATACATAGAATTTAAGCAACGGCTTCTTTAATTCGCCTTAAGGCCTCGCGGATATCTTGCTCCGAAGCTGCATAAGAAATACGAATACAGTTAGGGTCTCCAAAGGCCACACCAGTTACGGTAGCTACATTGGCTTCTTCTAATAAGAAGAGAGAGAAGTCCGTAGCGTTCTCAATGGTCTTTCCGTTCAAGGTCTTGCCAAAGTAAGCCGAAACGTCTGGGAATAAATAAAAAGCACCTTCTGGTTCGTTAGCCTTGAAGCCAGGAATATCATTGACCAATTCCAAGACCAATTGGCGCCGCTCTTTAAAGGCATCTATCATGTATTGGATCTTGTCTGGGTTGTTGACTAAGGCTTCTATAGTTGCACGTTGTGCAATACAGTTAGCGCCACTGGTGACCTGTCCTTGCATTTTGTTACAAGCACGGGCGATCCATTCTGGAGCACCGATATAACCAATACGCCAGCCAGTCATAGAGAAGGCTTTAGACACGCCGTTCACAACTACAGTGCGGTCGTACATATCTTCAAAACTAGCCATAGAGGTGTGCTGGCCAACAAAATTGATATGCTCGTAAATTTCGTCGCTAACTACAATGATGTCTGGATATTTTGCCAGTACATCTGCTAGCGCGCGGAGCTCTTCTTTGGAATAAACAGAGCCACTTGGGTTACAAGGGCTGCTGTAGATCATCATTCGTGTTTTTGGAGTGATCGCAGCTTCTAAAGCTTCTGGAGTTACTTTAAAATCTGTTTCTATTGTCGATGGAATAACCACAGGAACACCACCAGCCAATTTGCTGATGTCACTATAGGAAACCCAATACGGTGCAGGCAATAAGACTTCATCTCCGGGATTGAGTAATACCATGGCCAAATTAGAAAGCGATTGTTTCGCTCCCGTAGATACTACGATCTGTGCCGGATTGTAATGTAAACCGTTGTCTCGCTCGAACTTGGTAATAATGGCTTGCTTAAGCTCGCCGTAGCCATCTACTGGGGTATAGGAATGGTAGTCGTCCTTCACTGCTTGGATCGCAGCTTCTTTGACAAACTCGGGAACCGTAAAATCGGGTTCTCCTAAACTCAATCCAATAATATCTTTTCCAGCTTCTCTGAGTTCACGGGCCTTTGCCGCCATGGCCAAGGTGGCAGAGGTTGCCATTTGGTTTACTCTGTCCGATAGTCTTTGTTGCATATTAAACCGAATATGATGGTTTCATGCCCATTTCTTTTAAATGTCTAAAGTGAGCAATAAGCGCTTTACGCGTTGTTTTATATTCAAAATAAGGCAGGTTGAATTCCTGAGCCGTTTGCTTTACGATCTTCGCAATATCGTTGTAATGGATATGACTGATGTTCGGGAAGATATGATGTTCTACCTGATGGTTCAAACCTCCGGAGAACCAATTGATGATTCTGTTCTTGGTGCCAAAGTTCACTGTAGTGAACAATTGGTGAATAGCCCAAGTGTTCTTCATGTTTCCGGTCTCATCTGGTAATGGCATGTCAGTATCTTCAACTATATGCGCCAATTGGAATATGATACTCAAAATGAGTCCGGCAACATAGTGCATGATAAAGAAACCGAGAAGGATCTTCCACCAAGCAATATCCATAAAGATGATCGGCAATACGATCCAGATAGATACGTAGATCACTTTGGTGATAACCAGATTACTCCATTGTTTGAATTTTCCTGGGAATTTTCCGTAGGATAGTCCGCGAGCTAAGTAGCGCTTGGTCTGCATAAAATCCGCAGTAAGCATCCAGTTAAAAGTTAGAAGTCCGTAGAGGAAAACACTGTAGTAATGCTGAAATCTGTGGTGCTTGTGCCACTTGGCATGCTTGGAGAAGCGCAAGATGCGTCCGGCTTCCATATCTTCGTCATGCCCGTGAATATTGGTGTAGGTGTGGTGCAAGACATTGTGCTGTACCTGCCAGTTGTATACGTTTCCTGCCAAAATGTAAATGCTGCTTCCCAACAATTTGTTGACCCACTTCTTAGAAGAATAAGATCCGTGGTTAGCATCGTGCATTACATTCATACCAACCCCGGCCATGCCGATCCCCATCAGGATGGTAAATAACAATTGTGCCCAGGTGGGGAAATCCAGGGTAAGTAGTAAAAAGTATGGAGTCAGATACAGCGAGAACATGATGACAGTTTTAAGGTGTAGTTTCCAATTACCTGTACGTGCTATGTTGTTCTCTTTGAAATAGGCGTTTACACGCTTGTTAAGGGTTCTAAAGAATTTCGCTGAATCTACTCTGGAGAAGGTTACTTGATTCGTATTCAAAACTAATCGCGTTTTTCTGTTTTGTAGTAATATAACAAGTCGTAAAGATAAAAATTGTATCGTTTGCTGCGACCCTAAATGCTACAGAAATTGTAGAAAATGTAAATTTGCGCAGTAATTTCTATTATGACAGATTATAGCCTTCATTTTCCTATGCTTTCTGAGCAACAACTCAAGCAGTTAAACGCGCTGCAATCTCTTTATGAGCACTGGAACGCACAGATCAATGTGGTGTCGCGAAAAGATATCGATGAACTGCCTTTGCGTCATGTGTTGCACAGTTTGGCTATAGCAAAGGTCCAAGCCTTTAAGCCAGGGTCACGTATATTGGATGTAGGCACTGGCGGAGGATTCCCTGGAATTCCGCTCGCCATACTTTTTCCGGAGGTCGAATTCACCTTGGTAGACAGTATTCAAAAGAAGATCAAAGTGGTCAATGAGGTAGCAAAAGCCCTCGAGCTCGGAAATGTAACCGCCAAAGCCATGCGTGCAGAGCAGGTAGAAGGGCAATTCGATTTTATTGTAAGTCGCGCAGTTACGCGAATGGAACGTTTTGTTCCTTGGGTAAAGAACAAGGTGAAAAAACAATCCCACCACGAACTGCCCAATGGGATTTTATATCTAAAAGGCGGTGATCTTGCCGAAGAGCTCGCTCCCTATCCCAAAGCGACTATCCATTCAATTGCAGATTTCTATAAAGATCCTTTCTTTGAAACCAAAGCAGTTGTGCATCTACCGCTAAAAAATTAATCTGGGCTTACAATGTTAAACCGAAAATGAGATGAAATTGTTACATACGATGCTCTTTTTGCAAATCATAGCAGCGCTACGATTAATAAAAGGAAAGAAGTATGGGGCAATTTCAAACATTTTTTAGGTAATAGTGGAAGCCAAGATTAATGTTACAATATAAGCCATAAAAAAAGCCGCTTGGATAGCGGCTTTTCTTTTGTTATTTGTCTAGAATTACCCTAAGAAAGGATAACGGTAATCTGTTGGAGAAACAAAGGTCTCCTTTACCATGCGTGGAGAGATCCAGCGGTAGAGGTTGAGTTTGCTTCCTGCCTTGTCATTGGTTCCACTTCCGCGAGCACCTCCAAAGGGTTGCTGTCCTACAACAGCTCCTGTTGGTTTGTCGTTGATGTAGAAATTACCTGCGGCATTCTCCAAGATCTTGACTGCTTGATCTAATGCATAGCGATCTTCTGAGAACACGGCGCCAGTCAAGGCGTATTCTCCAGTTTCATCAACCAAGTCCAGGGTTTCTTCCCAGGCATCATCCTCATAAACAAAGATGGTCACTACCGGCCCGAACAGCTCCGTACACATGGTGGTGTATTTTGGGTTCGAGGTTACAATGACCGTTGGCTCAATAAAGTATCCTTTGGATTTGTTGTAGTTTCCTCCCACTATGATCTCCGCGTCTGTGTCTGCCTTTGCGGCGTCGATATAAGAAGCTAGTTTATTAAAAGAACCTTCGTGAATCACGGCCGTGATGAAGTTACTCATGTCTTCTGGAGATCCGATCTTAAATGACTTCACATCGGCGATCACTTCTTCTTTTACCGCTGGCCATAAGCTCTGCGGAATGTAGCAACGGCTGGCTGCACTACATTTCTGTCCTTGGAATTCAAAAGCACCACGACTTATCGCCGTGCTCACTTGTTTTGAATTGGCAGATTTGTGCGCTACAATAAAGTCTTTTCCTCCTGTCTCTCCCACTATACGTGGATAGGTCTTGTACTTAAAGATGTTCTCTCCGATCTGCTTCCACAGGCTTTTGAACACATGGGTAGATCCTGTAAAGTGCAAACCGCTAAAATCAGGGCTTTCCAATACGGTGTTGGTTATCATTACCGGGTCTCCGTAAACCACGTTGATAACGCCGTCAGGAACTCCAGCTTCTCTAAATACATCAATGATAACCTTTGCAGAGAAGATCTGGCTGTCAGAAGGCTTCCAAAGCACTACGTTCCCCATCAGCGCTGCGCTGGCAGGCAAGTTTCCGGCAATGGCCGTAAAGTTGAACGGTGTAATAGCGTAGATGAATCCTTCTAGCGGACGGTATTCCAAACGGTTCCAAGCTCCAGAAGTAGATTCGGGTTGCTCCGCATAGATCTCTGTCATAAATTGCACATTGAAACGCAAGAAGTCGATCAGTTCGCAAGCAGCATCGATCTCTGCCTGATAAATGGTCTTGGACTGTGCCAACATGGTGGCGGCGTTGATCTTGGCGCGGTAAGGTCCTGCAATAAGCTCCGCAGCTCGTAAAAAGATACCTGCACGTTGCTCCCAAGGCATTTGTGACCAAGCTTTACGGGCCTCTAGAGCACCATCAATAGCCGATTGTACATTGGCTTGAGTAGCTTTGTGGTAAGTCCCTAAGCTGTGTTGGTGTTCGTGCGGAGGAGACATGGTTGCCGTGTCACCTGTACGCACTTCCTGGCCATTGATGTACATAGGCACATCGATATTGGCATTGTATAATTCTTTATAAGCTGCAAGAACGGCTTTGCGTTCTGGTGAGCCGGGAGCGTAGTCCTTAACCGGTTCGTTAACGGCTACCGGTACTTCGTAGAATCCTTTTCCCATAATAGATCGATTACTGAATTTTTGATTTCTGCAAATTTACAAAATTCTGCCCCCTTTTCTGTGGGAAAGTCCGGGCGATTCTATTGCATAAAAATGCTAACTTAACCGCACAAAAGTACAGCTGCTGATATTATGTGTACCCTTACATTTGTTCCGCGTTCTGCTTCGGATTTTTGCCTAGTCTCCAACAGAGATGAGTCTCCTAAACGCGAGACCTTATTACCAGCTATATACAGTTTAGATGGCGTGCCTTGTGTTTACCCCAAAGATGCCCTAGCCGGCGGATCGTGGATAGGTCTTACTGCCTTGAAAAGGACTGTTTGTTTGCTCAACGGAGGTTTTGAAAGACATCCTATGGGAACTTACGGGCGCAGCCGCGGTTTATTGGTTTTAGATTTATTAAAAGCAGCCAACGCAAAAGAACTAATACAGTCCGAAGATCTAGTAGGTGTGGAGCCTTTTACCTTAGTGGTGGTAGATTGGGCCGACGAACTTTCCTTGTTAGAATGCGTCTGGGACGGCACTCAAAAACATATATCAGACTTACCCATAGCCCCTCGTATTTGGACCTCACGGCAGTTGTATACTGCGGAGGTAGCCGCAAAGCGTGAAGCTTGGTTTGCCGAATTTCTAAAAGGAAACCCTGCCGATCTGAGATCGCAATTGTATTTTCATCATACGGCCGGAGATGGAGATCCGCAGAACGATATTGTAATGAATCGAGGTTTTGTTCGAACTAAAAGCATGAGTAGCGTTGCCAAAATGGGAGCAAAGATCCAGTTCCGCTACCAGGAACTGCCAGAAGGCGCTATTACCCATCACTATTTATAGTATGAGCGAGTACAGACAAGACGGTAAACTTATAGTTATGGCCTTTCCGGACACCTTTGTCCGGATGAGCAGCGAATTGTTGTGCCGTTTTTTACCCTTGGTAGGTCTGGGAACGCGTTCCCACATCAAAGCCGGGCATGCGGCCCTGGTCTTAATAGAGAATGCCACCGGAAGAGCCCAATATTACGACTTTGGGCGCTATGTCACACCAGAAGGACACGGGCGCGTGCGCGGGGCCAATACCGATGCCGAATTGGAGATTCCGTTTTTGGCCCAGTTGGACCAGAACGCCAATTTAAAGAATGCTGAAGAACTGTTGCTATGGCTGGAAGCTCATCCGCAGAAAACCCACGGAGAAGGCCGTTTGTTGGCCTCCGTTTGCGATAAGATCGACTATAATAAAGCAAAGGCTTATATAGATCAATTGCAAGGGAGAGGCAGCATTCCTTATGGTGCCTTTGTTAAAGCGGGGAGTAATTGCTCCCGATTTGTGACAGAGACCTTATTGGCCTCGACGCAGGACCCGAAGATCATTAAACGCTTGAATCGCAATAAGAAATTCACGCCGAGTACTGTAGGTAATGTGGAGCAAGCTGCTACCGAATCCGCAGTATACCAAATACACCAAGGTAATATTGAGAAGTTCAACGGAACGGCCTTTAAAGAGAACCTAAAGAATTACTTCGATAAGAAACACAATGGCTCCGCAGTAATTGAACCGCTAGAGGCGCCGCACGAAAAAGCGCAACTGCTCACCGGGACGGGCAGTAGTGCTTGGTTCGATCTGCAAGAAGGCCCCTTACGCAAGCAATTTGTTATAAACCGCTATAACGAAATGAAGGTTCAAGATTTTTCTGGAGTCTTTACGGCTAATGCCGATCTGGATCTTAACTCCGCTTACCGATTCCACTACGATTCCCATTGTGAAAAGTGTACAGTAATTCAGAGCGATCGCCAGATTTCCTTAGCGGTACACAGCCGACTCAGCTTTTAATTTACAGCAAAGGGAGCACTTAGTTCAAAGCGCGGAATAGTAACCTGAAAAGAACGGGCGTTTGAAAAATTGACCATTTCGTAACTGCCTTGCATGGCGCCAATTGGGCCGGCCAATAAGCAGCCAGAACTGTAGGTATGTGTTTGCCCAGGTTGAATTATGGGTTTTTCGCCAATGACTCCTTCTCCATAAACCGTTTCCGGATGGTTGAGTGCGTCAAAAATGAACCATTTGCGGTGGGTGAGCTGCACCACATCTTTACTGTGGTTGCTTATGCTGACCTGGTAGGTAAACGCGAACTGCATCTTGTAATTGCGGATGTAAGCCCCTTCGTACTTGGAGCGTACCGCAACTTTAATGCCTTGTGTTATTTGTTCTACCATGGTCTTTTTAATAGGTCGCGAAGCTAATGGCAAAGGCCACAAAAGCTCCGAACGATGCTAAAATAAAGAATACCCAGTTCAGAATCAGAAATTTAACAATAGTTTTAATTCTGCCTTGCTTGTAGAAGTTACGCATGGCCTTGTAGAGATAAAACAAGAATAACAAAGTGGCAATTCCTGCTGCCAGACCAGAGTCGTATCCTGGTTTAAAGGCTTCTACAATTAGATCTACCAGCATTACTGCTCCGTAAAGCACAAAGAACATGGTCTGGGTGTGGAATAGAAAGACCATATGATCCGTATAGGTGTATTTTCTGCGGATGTAGATCAGCCAAACAAACAAAGCGAAGATCGGGATGAAGAAAAAGATCACAAAGGGCAATTGCGTAAAGAAATACTCAATGATCTTTCCGGGTTCTTTGCCCATGGTCTCCGCGTCAATAGCTTTGCGATATACCCAGCGGTGGTAGGAGTTGTCATTGTGTTTTAAACTGTCAAGGCCCACTCTGGGGTTGTTGATCCCTGTCTCTTGATTAAAGTCTGCATAGAGTTTCCCGCGCTCATACATGGCATTGAAAAAAGACAAAGTATCGTAGCCTTGCTCTGTTCTGTAGCGGTCTTTATAGGTCTTCTTGGATTTAACACTGTCTCGTTTGAACTTGCGTCGTTTAAGTAGTGAGTCCAGAGAAAGGTTTCGGTTGTCTTTGTCTTTGATTATAGAATCGAGCTCGGCTAAATTGGCCACAGGAACACCATCTACAGTTACTTTACCAATGCCTTTCTCTAATTGTTTTTCGATCAGCTCATCATTGTCAAAATTGATCTCGTCAAAATTGGCGATCAATCCCAAAAGGATAAAAAACAAAATGGAGATGCTCAAGTAAAAGCGAAACGGGTTCACATACTTCATCCGTTTGCCATTGATAAACTCCCTTGACATTACTCCGGGCTTGAACAGCAAGGTTTTTATAGAGGTACGAAACCGGGAATCGTAATTGATGATACTAGAAAAAAGCTCTTCAAAGAAATCGCCTACACTTAATTTTTTGGTGCTGTTCATCTGAGCGCAATACGAACAATACACATCGGTGAGTTGTAATGGATGCCCACAGTTCAGACATTCTGTTGCTCTGTATTTTTTGTTTTTGCGGCCTGTGTAATTGGTGGGTTTGGCGTACTGGTCTAGCAGTTCATCGGCCTCCGTTTCAAAATCCAAACGATCGTCTTCCGATTCGGGCTCGCGAACGGCAGGTAATTTATCTGTCTCGTTAGACGTGTTAGTTTGATCGTCCTTGTTCAGATCGTCCTTTGGATTCTCGTCAGATGGCTGCATACTGTAAATATAAGGAGTTAACGGAATTTTGAAACCCCTAACCAAAAGGAAAAATAAGGACTAAGCTTCTGTGGCTATTTTTAAAGCGTCTTCGTGTTTGCTCACAAAGGCTTCCATAGTAGCAAAGAAGTCTAAGATCTGCTGCTCTTGGTTACCCGCGTTTATGGTGACCAAGCGAACAAAGGTCTCGTTGGCAAAACTACCAAACCCCACCATAAGTTCGCCTTCTTCGTACAAGGCTGTACAAAGCGTTTTAGCAGGAATGTCCTTGTAATTGAAGCAAACAGAAATAGACGGTAGGTCGCTGTAGAGGGTGTAATCCTTATGGTCTCTGATATAGTTAACCGCAGTCTCGGCCAAGGCAAACTGCCTGTTCACCATGGCTTCGAGTCCTTTGGTGCCAATGGCCTTCCAAAGTGACCAGAATTTTAAGGCGTCGTTCCTACGTCCACATTGCAAGGAAGTCTTTCCTAAATTAAAGTCGTCCCCGTCTGTTTGGTACAGATATTCCGCTTCGTTAGAAAGGCTGTCTGCCAAATGTTTTTTGTGTCTGGTAACTATAATGGAGCAGGTAAGGGGAGTACCCATCATTTTATGGGCGTTTAGGTTAAAGGAATCCGCCTTGTCCAAACCATCCACTAAATGCTTGTATTTGTTGCTGAATATAACAGATCCGCAGTAAGCACCGTCAATATGTAACCACAAATCGTGCGCCTGAGCAATAGTTGTCAAAGGAGCAATTGGGTCAAATACTCCAAGCACCGTAGTTCCTGCCGTACCGTTGATAAAGAAAGGTTCTAATCCGGCAGCTTTGTCGCTAAGTATTTGTGCCGAGAGGGCCTGTGGGTCCATTTTTCCTGTAGCGTCTGTGGGGATGTTTCTCACATAGTCGCGACCAATCCCTAAAAAGGCTGCGTTTTTGGCTATGGAATAGTGTGATGCTGCGGAGGTATAAGCAACCAAGGGCTTTCTATTGCCTTTAAAGCGAGCCTTAGGATCTTTTTTGTCTCGTGCCATCAACATGGCTATCAAATTACTCATAGAGCCTCCAGAAGCTGTAGTGCCATCCGCAGTACTCGGATAACCGATCAGCGATACGATCTCTTTTATGATCGCCTTCTCAACACCTACCTGTGGGCCTGCCACTTTATAGGTATACATAGAATTGTTGAGCATCACGGCCAAGAGATCGCCCAATGTAGCTTTGGGTGTTCGCCCTCCAAAGAGTTGATTGAAGAATTTTGAGGTCGCCGTACGTGGCGTGCTGAGCACGACCTCCGTAAGGAGTTTTTCAAATTCTATTTCAGACAAGCCTTCTGGAGATAACTGCAGGTTCAGGGTATTCCACAACTCAGCTGCAGGTATAGGTTTTACAACGCCTTCGCGTTTTTCTTCTGACAATAAACGATCTGCAATTCTTCTGAATAGATCCAGTTCTTGCTGCATAAGGAGGCTTAATTATTGGTAATATTATTGGAGTTGCCCTTGCCGTAACCTACAATTCTGTCGAAACGTCCACCGGGTTCGCGATAGTACACCAGTACGGTATAGTCGTTCTCGGTTTCCCAGAAATTTCCACCAACAGTCCCTTCGTCTATATTGCCTTGGCGGTCTAAGAGGACGTATTTGTAGTTGTAAAAGCCTTGTTTGAACTTGCGAACACCTTTGTAGACATTGTCAGCTGGGTCATAGCGCATACGGGTAGTTGCGTCCAGATTGAAGTTGTTGAAGTTTCCGTATATGTGGATCTCCTTGCCGTCTAGGTCGTCAAAGTATTGCAGCCTGAAATGCATCCATATATATTCGGCCTCAAAGCCAACGCTCTGTTGTGCATTTAGTGTGCGCACCACAAAATTCCCGTTGATGTCTGGGTTAAAGGTATATGGCTGATCGGCTCTACTGGGGTTGGTAAACAAGAAGTGATTGTACAGATCGGTGACCTCAATGCGACTCACACCTACATTCGCACCGCGAAGGTCCTTGCTGTCAAAGTTCAAGTATTCATTGCCACCCCAAAACCCGGCTTCGATATCGTAGCGGTAAATAAGTTCTTGGCCAATAGTGTATTGTGGCTTCAGATCAGTTATGGCAGTTTTTAAATTGTAATTCTGTATAATCAAGGTATTGACAGTCTGCTTCGGATTGGCAATGAACTCGGCTCCAGGCTTTACAGTGAACTGCACCACCTGCTTGGTGTTGATAAAGTTGAAGTCACGAGCGCGTTTTATGTCTACAGCAACACCAACACCTTGCTCTACGATCATGAATTTTCTAGAGAATATAAGTTCTCCAGTGTCTTTGTAAATACTGATGATATAGTTGCCACTCTTGGTGAGTCTGCGTGTTTCTTGATTCGGAATGGTAAGTCTGTAATGCGCATATAACTGCAGCGAATTCAATGAATTGTCGTAGGTGCGAATACGCACATCGTCATAGCCTTCCATGAATTCGCCTTTGGCCAAGTTAGATTCCTTCCAATCGAAATCGTGATGGGTAATGCGGTAATAATAGTCCTCTTCGTCTGCATTGAGATCGTCAAAGGTCAGAAAAATGGGCTCGCCCATACGAATAATGGGCAGCTGACTTTGATTGCCTCCGGAGTTAAAAATGATCGTGCGAATATTTTCCGGCGGCGGCATCTCGTTGATCTGAGCCTGAAAAACAGAAGAGGTAAAAACTAGGGTGATAAGTAGGACGAGGTGCTTCATCAGTATGCTTTAACGGTCTAAATATAAACAATTTTTATGCCTTATTTTTTGCTGCGGAATTTCCACATTTTCTGTCTTTTTTGTATTAAATTTGCAAACCGAAAGAGAGACACAACGACTTTAGTCATCATACCAAAAATCCTATGTCAAAAGACATTCGAATCAAAAAAGGTCTGAACATTAGATTAAAAGGAGCTGCAAGCCCTGAAATTTCAGGAGCTCCCAGATCTAGAACTTTCAATATAAGACCTGCCGACTTCCATCTCATTACACCTAAAATGGTAATTAAGGAAGGGGCGAAAATCAAAGCTGGAGACGATATTTTCTACAACAAAGCCAACGAATCCATGCGTTTCGTGTCGCCTGTTAGTGGAACTTTAAAAGAAATTCGTCGCGGCGCAAAACGAGTTATCACAGACATCATCATCGAAGCTGACAAAGAAGACAGCTACCGCGATTTTGGCAAGACAGATCTGTCTAATGCAGAAGCGGTTAAAGCGCGTCTTTTAGAAGCAGGTTGCTGGCCATTCATTAAGCAGCGTCCGTACGATGTGATCGCGAATCCAGAGGTTGCTCCTAAGGCGATCTTTGTTTCTGCCTACAATACGGCACCAATGGGAGCAGATTACGATCTGATCCTTGCCGGGAAGCAAGAGCAGATCCAAGCGGCTATCGATGGTTTAAAGACCTTAACGGCAGGACCGATCCACGTTGGTGTGCCTAAGAATGGGAACTCGATATTTAACAATATCAACGGGATTACTACACACAATGTTAGCGGACCGCACCCAGCTGGGAACGTAGGAACGCTTATTGGTCGTGTTGATCCTGTCAACAAAGGAGAGACTGTTTGGACTATCCACGCCGAAGATCTTGTTATCATCGGTGAGCTTTTGGCAACAGGAAATTACAAGGCGGAACGTATCGTTGCCTTGGCCGGATCTTCTGTAAAGACTCCGAAGTACTATAAAACTAAAATAGGAGCAGAGGTTTCGACCTTTGTTTACGATTCTGGTCTTAACGAAGAGAACGTACGCGTAATCTCTGGAGATGTGCTCAGCGGAAATCAAATTTCTCCAGAAGGACACTTAGGGTACTACCACTCGGTGGTTTCGGTGATCCCAGAAGGAGATGATTACGAATTCTTTGGTTGGAACAAGCCGATCTTTAACAAGATCTCTACCACCAGAGCTTTGACCTTCTCTTGGTTGAATCCGAAGAAAGAATACGAATTGACCACCAATACCAACGGAGAACATCGCGCTTTTGTAGTGACCGGTGCCTACGAAGAGGTATTCCCACTAGATATCTATCCACTACAGTTGCTCAAGTCTTGTATGGTGCAAGACTTAGATGCCATGGAAGCTATGGGAATGTACGAAGTAGCGCCAGAAGACTTTGCGGTGACCGAATTTATTTGTGTAAGTAAGCAGCCGCATCAGAAGATTATTCGCCAGGGGCTGGATCTAATGTATAAGGAAATTGGTTAAGCTATGGGATTGAAACAAAATTTACATAAGCTCAAAGAAAAGTATCGCGGCACAAAGATGGCTCCGGCTTTCAACGCCCTGCATACTTTCTTGTATACGCCCAACGAGGTTACCCACGGAGGAACCCACGTAAAGGCGGCAGACGATTTAAAAAGAACGATGAACATCGTAATTCTGGCTTTGGTGCCTTGTTTGATCTTCGGGATCTTCAACGCCGGATACCAGCATTACGCGGCCATTGATATGGCCAAAGGACTAACCGTAGAGCCTTCGTGGTTTGGTAACTTCTTCACTTGGGACAACTTCTGGCTCGGTGCCGGTAAGGTGATTCCACTAGTAGTAGTATCCTACGGAGTAGGTCTTATTGTTGAGTTCATCTTTGCTGTTATTAAAGGACACGAGGTAGAAGAAGGTTACCTAGTAACCGGAATGCTTGTGCCACTTATCGTTCCTATTGATATTCCACTTTGGATGCTCGCTGTTGCTGTTGTGTTTGGAGTAGTTATCGGGAAAGAGGTATTTGGAGGAACCGGGATGAACATCCTAAACCCTGCCTTGACCATCCGTGCCTTTTTGTTCTTTGCTTATCCTACTTGGATGAGTGGTGACAAGGTATGGGTGCACGGAGCTGTAGAGCGCGCTGGTACTGCGGATGCGATCTCTGGAGAGACTATCTTAGGTAGCTATGCGCAGAATCAAGATGTTATTTACAGTATCTCTGATATGTTCTGGGGATTTATTCCTGGTTCTGTTGGAGAGACCTCTAAAGTATTGATCTTACTAGGAGCGTTCATCCTGATCTTTACTAAGATCGGAAGCTGGAGAATCATCGTGAGTACTTTGATCGGTGCTTTGGTAATGGGCTTGATCTTTAACGGCGTGGTAAGCGCTGGTTGGATCGATGAGACAAGTACTTTCTACGGCTTGATGAGCGTAGATTTCTGGCAACACTTATTTATAGGTAGTATTCTCTTTGGAGCGGTTTATATGGCTACGGATCCTGTATCTGCAGCGCAAACCAATAAAGGTAAATGGATCTACGGATTCCTGATCGGATTCATCTCTATCATGATCCGAGTGTTCAATCCTGCTTATCCAGAAGGAGTATTCTTAGCGATTCTATTGATGAATGTATTCGCACCAACCATTGACCACTATGTGGTTCAGGCCAATGTGAAAAGACGTCAGAAACGTTTAAAACTTAAAGCGGCATAACCATGGCTATAAACACAGAAAAAAACAGTTATACAGTAATCTTCGCTGTCGTGATGGTAGTGGTGGTTGGTTTGTTGTTGTCTGGAGTTAGTCAGCTACTTAAACCAAATATCGACGCCAACAAACGCGCGGAGAAACAAAAGAACATTCTATACGCCATGGGCGTGAACGAGAACGAAGGCGCCAATGATGTGGTCTTTGTCTCTGACGAAGTATTGCAAGAAAAGTTCGATGCCTACATCACCGAGCAATTTTATATTCAAGGTGGTGAAAAGGTTATGGATGCTGAGGCTTATCTGATCGACATCAAAAAAGAGAAGAAAAAAGCAGAAGACCCAGGCTACCAACAGAAGCTACCTATTTTTAAAGGTAACAAGGACGGGAAAGACATTTATGTAATGCCTGTTCGCGGTAAGGGACTTTGGGACGCCATCTGGGGATTTGTTGCTGTAGATGAGACCATGACTATCCAAGGGGTATTCTTTGATCACAAAGGAGAAACTCCGGGTCTAGGAGCAGAGATCAAGCAACGTTACTTTATGGACGATTTTGAAGGCGAAAGCTTTTTAGATGACGGCGAGTTCGAAGCTATCGCTGTTGCCAAAGGAAACAACGATCCTAAGAACGAAGATAAAACAGACAACGAGGTAGATGCCCTTGCGGGTGCAACCATTACCGGAGACGGTTTGGCGACCATGCTGCGCAAAGACGTGCAGAAGTATGTACCTTTCTTTAAATCACTAAAAAACTAAGCGCACTATGGGACTTTTATCTAGAAAAGATGCCAACCTGATCTTAGATCCATTAGCGGACAACAACCCGATCACCATACAAGTATTGGGAATCTGTTCTGCCTTGGCGATCACCGCGAAGCTTGTACCCTCTGTGGTAATGGCTGTATCGGTAATCTTTGTATTGGGTGTGGGTAACGTAATTATCTCTTTGATGCGAAACATAATTCCATCAAAGATTCGAATCATCGTGCAGCTTATCGTAGTGGCTACCTTGGTAATTATTGTAGACCAAGTGCTTAAGGCATTCTCTTACGAACTCAGTAAAGAGCTGTCTGTATTCATTGGACTGATCATCACCAACTGTATCATCATGGGTCGTTTTGAGGCTTTTGCCTTAGGGAACGGACCATGGAAGTCTTTTTTAGACGGAATTGGTAACGCCCTCGGGTACGGATTGATCTTGGTGATCGTAGGTTTTTTCAGAGAGCTTTTCGGATCTGGAACTTTGTTCGGGATCGAGATCTTTGGAAATCCTGTAGAAAAGAGTGGCTTGTACTCATACGGATATGAGAACAACGGGTTCATGGTATTGCCTCCTATGGCACTTATCGTGGTGGGGATCATCATCTGGGTACAACGTAGCCGAAACAAAGATCTAATCGAAGAAAACTAGGCCTTAAAGAACAGATATTATGGAACACATTGAATTATTTTTTAAGTCCATCTTTGTAGAGAACATGGTGTTCGCCTATTTCTTGGGTATGTGCTCGTATTTGGCGGTATCTAAGAAAGTGTCTACTGCTGTGGGCCTTGGAGCTGCGGTGATCTTTGTATTGACCGTAACGGTACCGATCAACTGGTTGCTAGACACCTACATCTTGCAAGAGGGTGCCTTGAGCTGGTTGGGTGAAGAGTACGCTACTTACGACTTGAGCTTTTTGAGTTTTATTCTCTTTATCGCCACCATTGCGACCATGGTACAATTGGTGGAGATCGTGGTTGAGAAATTCTCTCCATCATTATACAACTCCCTAGGGATCTTTTTGCCGCTTATCGCGGTGAACTGTGCGATCCTTGGAGGATCACTATTCATGCAGTCTCGTGAGATCGCATCTTTTGGGCTTGCATTGAACTACGGATTCAGCTCAGGAATCGGATGGTTCCTCGCTATTGTAGCCATCGCTGCAATCCGTGAGAAGATCCGTTACTCGAACGTACCGGCGCCACTTCGCGGTTTGGGAATCACTTTTATCATTACCGGACTTATGGCGATTGGTTTTATGAGCTTCGGAGGAATGTTACCAGAAGGTGATGATGCTCCTGCTACCGAGCAGACCGATACGGCTGCCGGAGACGAATTGGAAAAAGAAAAATCAGAACAAACTACCGAAGCTACTGCTGCTTTGGAAGTAATGAACCCTTAATATGTTTATACTAGAAGTAAGTTTAGGAGTAATAGGGGCCACGATCGTTGCCTTCTTAGTGCTGATCTTGTTATTGGTTGCCCTATTGTTGTTCACTAAAGAAAAACTATCGCCATCTGGTCCTGTTACCATTACGATCAATGGTGAGAAAGAAATTGAAGTTCCTTCAGGAAGCACCTTGTTGAGCACCCTGGGAAACTCCAAGATCTTTTTACCTTCTGCTTGTGGAGGTGGTGGAACCTGTATCCAATGTGAATGCCACGTTTTAGAAGGTGGTGGAGAGGCATTGCCTACAGAAACCCCACACTTTACTCGAAAAGAGCTAAAGGCCGGAGCGCGTTTGGCTTGTCAGGTGAAGGTAAAACAAGACATGAATATCACCATCCCAGAAGAGGTGTTTGGTATCAAGAAGTGGGAAGCCACTGTAGTGCGTAATTATAACGTAGCCTCTTTCATTAAAGAATTTGTAGTAGAGATCCCAGAGGATATGAACTACAAGGCTGGAGGATACATTCAGATTGAGATCCCACCTTGTGAGATCAAGTATAGCGATTTTGACATCACGGCTCACCCAGAGGAGCATGAGACTCCAGACAAATTCCAATTGGAATGGGACAAGTTTGGACTGTGGCCATTGGTGATGAAAAACACAGAAACTGTAGAGCGGGCTTACTCCATGGCCTCTTACCCTGCAGAAGGGCGTGAGATCATGCTTAATGTACGTATTGCAACTCCACCATGGGATCGCGCTAAGAACCAATGGATGAACGTAAACCCAGGTGTGGCATCTTCATACATATTCGCTCAGAAACCTGGAGACAAAGTAACCATTTCAGGACCTTACGGAGAATTCTTTATTAACCACAGTGAAGCAGAAATGCTTTACGTAGGTGGGGGAGCAGGAATGGCGCCAATGCGTTCGCATTTGTATCACTTGTTCAAGACCTTAAAGACAGGACGTAAAGTTACCTATTGGTACGGTGGGCGTTCTAAGCGTGAATTGTTCTACTTGGAGCACTTTAACGAGCTAGAGCGTGAGTTCCCGAACTTTAAGTTCTATTTGGCACTTTCAGAGCCACTTGAAGAAGACAACTGGAAGGTTAAAGAGAGCTTGGATGCTCCGGGAGATGGTTTTGTAGGTTTTGTTCACCAATGTGTAATCGATAACTATTTAAATCATCACGAAGCTCCAGAAGATATTGAATTGTATTTCTGTGGACCGCCACTTATGAACAAGGCAGTACAGAAAATGGGAGAAGATTTTGGAATCCCAGATGAGAATATTCGCTTTGACGACTTCGGTGGATAATAAGAATAAGCACAAAAAACCCTCGGCGACAACCGAGGGTTTTTTTAAACGTTCAATTCAAAATCCAAACCAGGAGCCTCGCCTGTATAGTACCTGCTGCGTACATTTTGCACTGTTCGCATCATAGGATTAAGCGGCTGCAGTATTCGCAAGGCAGTGAGTCCTGATTCTTCCAACTTAAGTTCAATATCTTTATACAAGAAGATCTGCGTGGCAATAGACAGTTGTTGGTGTTTTCTGTGTGTGTCCTTCGGTATTTCTATATCTACTGCGTCAAATTCGGCTTCTGGCCCTTGTGCGTTGATCTTTTCGTATTGTTGCATCACTGTCTGGCGGTCTAATGTAAAAAGCGTGCCGAGATCTGTGTAGAAGTCTGGTTCCGCTTCTGGATTCAATGATAATTTATGCTGATGCTGTTTATCTTGATTCACGGCGTAGAGTTTTAAAGCGATCTTTTCTGGGATCAGAACAGTGTGCTCCGACAGTTGCGGCAAGAGGTTGTAGCAAATGGCTACCTGATGTTCTTGCGCCAATCCTGCTTGCATGGTTTCGCTCAGCAAGAAATCAACGCCTTCTGGATCGGTAATTTGGTAGGTAGTAGCATCTGTAACAGCGAATTCCCGAACATAGGCCTCTGCCTCGAAATGCTTTAAAACTTGTTTTAAATGTGCAGCGCTTTCCGGATTAATCTCCAGCAGATCCAATTGTAGTTCTTCTGGACTGAATCGCGTAATGAGCGGTAATACTAAGGTAGCAAATGGGCCTGTTCCCGCGTAGATCAAACGAACGGGTCGATCCAACGTATCATTTAGCTCTTTGACAGCTTGATATACGGCACTACTGTACGCTCTAGTTCGCATAATGTCTTCTACACAGCGAATGGCCCATTCTGTGCCAACGGCACGGCCAGCATCTGTATATATATCGTTGCGGTGCTGTTCTTCTTCGAGCTTTATTGCCGTTATCTCCAACAAAAGGGATTTATAGGTTTGACACCCGTTGAAAAGCTCCTGATAATGAAGCTCTGGGTTGTAAAGGCTGTCGGCAATCTCACCGAGGATCTTTAAGGAATTCTTCATAAGGCGAAGGTAAGACATCCCGTTAAAATTGAAAACGGGTATTTATACCCTTACTCATGCAAAGTGACTCCACTAGTTTTATTAAAGAAGCATAAAACAGCTTCATTAACGGGAAATCACTTAAATCATATTATTATGGATCCATTTATAGGAGAAATCATTATGTTCGGGGGAAATTTTGCCCCCAGAGGTTGGGCTCTTTGTGAGGGACAACTATTATCGATCAGTCAAAATACCGCCTTGTTCTCGATCTTGGGAACCACTTACGGAGGTGATGGTAGAACTACCTTTGGCTTGCCAGATCTAAGAGGTCGTGCTCCTATCGGAGCCGGAAACGGCCCAGGACTCACCCCTCGTCCTTTAGGACAAAAGACAGGTGCAGAAACTACGCTTTTACAAGCGTCTAACTTGCCGCCCCACAACCATACAGCTTCTTTAAATGTTAGTGGCTCAGACGCTACCCAATCCGCAGCAACCGCAAATGTAACCATTGCTACTCCGGGAACTTTGTCGGGGAGAACCTTCACGGCAACCCAAGGATTTAATGGTGCGAGTCCAGATGTAACGCTAAATGCCAGTTCCGTGCAAACAGGAAATACCGGTGGTGGTCAGCCAGCCAACAATATGCAGCCTGTACAGGTTGTAAACTACATTATTGCGCTACAGGGAGTTTATCCTTCTAGAAATTAATAATGTAGGCTTTCATTTGACGAAAGAGTTGTTCCTCACGGGGCAACTCTTTTTTTATTCAAGACCGATTTATTTTATTAACCTTAAGCAATCACTAACCGCAATTATGAAACCAGACAATTCAAGACGCAAATTCTTGCGCAACTCAGCAGTAGCTACTGTTGGTTTTTCATTAATTGGAACAGCAACACTAGCCAACGTCAACCCAGGTTCAAATTTTCCAGGATATTCAAGTTACTCCAACGAGAAAACCGATTTCAGATCCGGATTGAAACTAGACAAGCACCTTGAGATTAAAGGCCAGATATTGGATGCAAATTCCTTAATGCCGGTGGCCAATGCCAAAGTAGAGGTTTGGTTCAAAGATGCGAATTCGAGTTGGAAACTAAAACGAGGATATTTCCATACTGACTCCAATGGCGATTACAGCTTTAAAAGTGATTGGCCAGGTGGAAAAAAGGGCGAGTTGCCCCGATTCTATTTCCGTATCTCTAAAGACGGACGCGAGAATTACGGTTTGCTCTGTGTGAATCAGAAGCAAGCCTTCGCGCATTCGAGTCACTGGGAAAAACACCAAGCTCTTGGTGCCCAAACACTTCCTACCGTTAAGAACCAACTCACCAACAACACGATAAACTTAAATTTTTCACTTTAACTAAAACCAATACAAATTATGGAACCATTTCTTGGACAAATCATGAGTGTGGGCTTCAACTTCGCGCCTGTAGTTTGGGCTCGATGCGACGGCCAACTCTTAGCCATCGGGTCTAACACAGCACTTTTCTCACTCTTAGGAACCATGTACGGCGGAGACGGTAGAACTACTTTCGCACTTCCGGATCTGAGAGGGCGTATCAATTTGCACAATGGTAATGGACCGGGCCTTTCCAACTATGTGATGGGTCAGAAAATTGGAACAGAGACGAATGTTCTTAACGTAACTCAACTGCCATCGCATTCACATACTGCGAGTTTTAATGCAAGTGCTGCAGATGCCAATGCGAGTTCGCCATTTACTGGAGCATCTTTAGCTACTCCAGGGCAACAATCTGGACGTTCTTTTGTGCCTTCTTTAGGTTTCAATTCGGCAACACCAGATCAGCCATTGAATGGATTGACAGTAGGTAATACAGGGTCAAATCTTCCTGTAAATAACATTCAGCCATTAACGGTAACCAATTGGATCATTGCCCTGCAGGGAATCTTTCCATCACGTTCTTAATAATAAGCTGTAAAACTTAATCGATCTGTAGTTTCCAAGTTGGAGTGCCTGCGGTCGAATAACAGAACTTAAAGTGTTTGTTTTCTTTCCCTATTAGTGAACGAATGCAATACGAATTGCTAATCAATGATTTTGCCTTGGGCAAAATACGTTCTTTGTAAACTTGTATTTCGGCAAAAACCGCGGCGTCTGGTGTTTCAGTGAGATCTGCTGGAATTTGAATCCATTCAGATTCGAATTCAAACGGCTGCTCAGAGCTAACATCTTTCGCAATGCTAAAAAGTTTCGTTCGCTGTGTTGTTTCATAAGAGGGACCTAAAGTCTGAAGCTCTTTATAGAGGTCAAAGTAAGGTTCCTTTCCGTAAAATGTCAACTCCCCATACACGTCAATGGTTTGAGGTATAAACAAACCAGTAGCCTTTAATTGGGGTAAGAGGTTTTGCATGACCCTGACTTGAGGCTCTCTTGTAAGGCCTTTGTCCATCGTTTCCGATACCATTATATCAAAATGCTCCTTTGGAGCTTTGTAAGTTATTGCATCCGCAGTAATATAGTCTGTGATATAATCTTGTAATTGTAGTGCTTCCACTAGACTTTTGCCGCCGGATACAACGGATCTCAGAATGCAAGTGCAAATGTGACGGCTAATCCATATCCTTCTGCTATTGACGCGGATGTATTTGTAGCCGATAATAGCACTGTAGTAGGAACACTTTATTTTTGGAACCACATTAATGGACCAAGTGCTGCTTACGATGGTTACCGCGAGTCCAATTACGATATGGGAGATATTTCTATGTATGTTGCTACTGTTGGAGGTACAGCTGCTGCCAATGGCGGAACTGCTCCAACGCAGTATATCGCTTCTGGACAGGGATTCGGATTCAAGGCTTTGGCCGCAGGAACCGTAACCTATGAGAACGATCAACGTGTGGTTGGTAACAATACAGATTACAAGTCATTTGACGCTTCTAAAGTGCGTCTGTGGTTAAACGTTAAGAACGAGACCTATAAATTGGGTAGCCAGATGTTGGTGGCCTTTATGGAAGGAGCTACTGCAGGTTTTGAGCCGCAGTTTGACGCTAAGCGTTTGGGTACTCCTGTTTCTCTATTCTCTACCTTGGCCACTGGCGAGCAATTGACAATTCAAGCTCGCGAGGCATTTGATATGGGAGCAGAGATCCAAGTAGGATTCCGTTCTCAAATAGAAGAGAACCAATTGTTCACCATTTCGTTGAATGATATTGAATTGGGAACTTTGCCTACAGAACTGAACGTATACCTAGAAGATAAGGTAACAGGAACCATTACCAACCTAAGCACGGCTAACTATAGCTTTGCTGCTGAGGCTGGAATGGACGAAGATCGTTTCGTAGTGTTCTTTGAAGAGAAAGTGCTCAACACCAATGACAATCAGTTGACCAACTTGAGTGTGGTACCTAACCCAACTACAGGCCTTGTGCGTGTAGTAGCTCCTTCGGCAACGATAGAAGCGGTTGAGGTGCGCGATATTCGCGGTAGACTGATCACAAACAAGACCTTTAGTACAACCGATAGTGTGGATCTGGATCTTACAGGTTTGGATACGGCTATCTACTTTGTGAAAGTATACACCACAGAAGGTACTATCGTAAAGCGAGTTATTAAGCAATAATTAGAATTGCCTCTAAATAGAATAAACCGGTACTAAAGTGCCGGTTTTTTTTTATGTCTGAAATTGAGTTGGTATGCGATTGGGTTGGAAGTTTGAATTGCTGAATCCGCAGGAAAAATGGTTATTTTTATAAGCGCGAATCAAAGCATCTTAGAAGCCTAAATGATAAGCAAAATGACACCACTCTCAGCACAGGAATTACATAATCTAGCCATGAATATTGTGGGCAAAGATCTGGAAGAACAAGGCTATGAATTCCTCGGGGTGAATTCAAAGCTCAAAAAAGATCCGCAGTTTGTGGCCTTAAAGAACAAAGACCTTCACTTTGTTATTGTGCGGGCCATTGCTTATCCGCAAGATGCAAAGGCTTACGATCCTGTCTTTATGCAAACCATAAAACAACATGCCGATAAATTCAACGCCAAGACCTACTACGCCGGAGTGGGACTTGGTCACGGATCAGACTATGCAAAACCTCCGGTAAAAGATGAATCATATACTATGGTCTACCATGGACTTCAAGAAATTATTTAAAACTGGTATTGTTGGACTCCTACTGCTCTCGGCGGTGGGGTGTCAAGAAACAGATCCGCAGCTACACACCCTACAGGGCGGAGCTTTCGGAACCACCTTTTCTATCAAGTATTTTCACAGCGATAAATTAGATCTTAGCGTTGGTGTAGACTCGGTGATCAATGCGGTGAATCAATCCATGAGCACCTACTGGAAAGACAGTGATATCACGCGGATCAACAAGGGTGATTCTACTCAGATCACTGATGCCATGTTCCAGGACGTTTATAAGCTCGCTCAACGTATCCACCAAGAATCCGAAGGTTATTTTGATCCGACAATAGGAGTGCTGCGCAATGCCTACGGATTTGGTGATGAGAAACCACTGGCTCGAATAGACAGTATTACTTTGGATTCATTAATGACTTATGTCGGGTTCAATAAGGTTAAACTCAACCCAGACGGAACCATTACCAAGGCGCATCCACAGATCTATTTTGATTTCAACGCTATTGCAAAGGGATACGGCATAGATAGGATAGCTAACTACATAAAGGGCCAAGGATTGACTGATTTTTTGGTCGAGCTTGGCGGTGAGGTATATGCCTCTGGCACCAATATAGAAAGGAATTCTCCGTGGATCACCGGTATAGAAGCTGTAGACTCCAATTTAGAAGTACGAGGCTTGCAAGCTAAGGTCAGTTTACAAGATTTGGCCATGGCGGCCTCTGGGAACTACCGAAAATTTAGAGTGGACCCTAACAGTGGGAAACGCTATGTTCATACTTTGAATCCGCTTACTGGCTCCGCAGAGACCAGCGATGTTACCAGTGCGACCGTGGTTGCGAAAACCTGCGCAGAAGCAGATGCCTATGCCACTACATTTATGGCCTTAGGTTTAGCGAAATCTAAAGAATTATTGAACCGTTTAAGTGGGGTAGAGGCCTATCTGACCTATGCGATTGGAGATTCCACTGCAGTCTATTATTCTCCGGGATTTAAACCTTTGCTCAGAGATTAAGCTGACGGTTTTTTGCAATAGGGGATAAGCTCTCCCCATGCCAATCTATAGGTGTCTGACATTTCTTTGCCTATGGTCTGGGTATAATCCACAGCAGTTACTTCAAAGCCTGCCTGCCGCAACTTATCAAAGTAATCACGACCATAGACGCGAACATGATCGTATTGCCCAAATATTCGGGTGCGTTCTTCTTTATCGGTTATACTTGGATCTTCAAAGGTGGACTCTCTATTGAGATCCTGTGGGATCTGAAATACTCCCCAACCACCTGGACGCAAGACGCGAAATAACTCCTGCATGGCCTGAGTGTCATCTTTAATGTGTTCTAGTACATGATTGCACAAGATCACATCAAAACTAGAATCCTCAAAAGGTAAATTACAGATATCGGCTTTTACATCGGCTACAGGAGAATTGAGATCCGTAGTAACATAATCTAAATGGGTCATCTTTTTAAAACGCTTGTAAAAGGCCTGTTCTGGAGCAAAATGTAAGAGCTTTTGCGGCTTAGTGAACAAGTCAGTCTCTTGTTTTAAAAACAACCAAAGTAAACGGTGTCTTTCTAATGACAAAGTGCTTGGAGACAGCACATTCTCTCGAGTTTTGGCATAACCGTAAGCTAAGAAGCTGCGAAAACCTCTACCATCTATAGGGTCGATATAGCGTTGCCCCCGCATGAAAAAGGCCAAAATAGGTCTTACCACATAACTCAATCGAATCAGCAGTGGTCTGGGCAAAAGGTTTAAAAAGAATTTAAAGATCGCCTTCATGGGTTATAACACCAGGGCCTCGGCTCTAAACGGTTCTTCTTCGTCACTTGTTATGCCAAGGGCCTTGTAAATATAACCAAAGGTAGATAGCAATTCAGGTTTTCCATTGACCAGGGCTACGTTGTGCTCAAAGTGCGCACTGGGTTTTCGGTCACGCGTGAGAATGGTCCAACCGTCTTTGAGTTGCTCAATGCGGTGTGTGCCTAAATTGATCATAGGTTCAATGGCCACCGTCATACCCTCGATAAACTTCTTGCCACGTCCTCTACGGCCGTAGTTAGGCATTTCTGGGTCTTCATGCATGGTTCGGCCTAAACCGTGCCCTACGAGTTCTCTAACTACACCATAGCCGTGTTGTTCACAATGCTGTTGGATGGCGTAGCCTACATCGCCCGTACGATTACCCTTTTTAAATTGTGCAATACCTAGGTAGAGTGATTCTTTGGTCACCTTTAAGAGCTGTTCAACCTCCGGAGCAATTTCGCCTACAGCAAAGGTATAAGCATGATCTCCGTAGAATCCATTTTTTATAGCCCCACAATCGATAGAGATGATATCTCCCTCCTCATAAGGAGTGTCATTGGGAATTCCATGAACTACCTGAGCGTTTGGGCTCATGCATAAGGTGTTGGGGAAGTCATATAAGCCTAAGAAACCTGGAATGGCTCCATGATCGCGAATAAAGGTCTCGGCCAGTTTGTCCAAATGCAGACTTGTTACTCCGGGTTTGACCTCGCTGGCCAGCATCCCTAAGGTTTTAGATACGATCAAAGCGCTTTCGCGCATGAGTTCAATTTCTTCGGCAGTCTTTGGAATGATCATATTATCGTTTTAAAAAGGGGAATAATGATTTGGATTTTTTGGTTTGCTGCGGAGGTTCACCTATAAGTTCTTGATAGATCAGGCCCCAATCCCACATACCGCCAATGTTCCGATCGTCTATAAAGATATCTGCATTGATCTTGCGTGACACATCGTCTGTAGCCTCTTCTTCTGGAAAGCTTTGGTTTACCGCATTGAATTCTACGCCATGCTCCTTGCAAAAGACCACCGCCTCGTCTAGGCTTTTCCCATGTCGATAAGTCCACAAGATAAGTCGGAACCCTTTGTCTTGTAGCTTTTTCATGGTATCAAAAGCAAAGAGCATGGGTTTGCCAATTCGCGGATAGGCATTTTCAACTATGGTTCCGTCAAAATCTACAGCTATTTTACGCGTTTCTTCCAATCGCTTAATGTGTTAAGATCTTACCCGTCATTGCCTGTGGTATAGAGACGCCCATAAGTGCTAAGGTCGTCGGTGCTACATCGGCCAGAATACCATTGGCAATACTGGCGGGCTGATTGGTTACCCAATAAAGCGGCACCGGATTGGTAGTATGTGCCGTGTGTGGACTACCGTCCGGATTGATCATGGTCTCACTGTTTCCGTGATCGGCAATGATCAGAATATCATAATCTTCTTTTAAAGCAGCCTCAACAATATCTGCCGCACAGCTATCAACCGTTTCACAGGCTTTCACCGCGGCTTCGAAAACCCCAGTATGTCCTACCATATCCGGGTTGGCGAAATTCAGACAAATGAAATCAGCCGTTTTGTTAGCTATCTCAGGAATGATCTTATCGCGGATCTCAAAAGCGCTCATCTCGGGCTTGAGGTCGTAAGTAGCTACTTTAGGAGAAGGGCATAAGATCCGTTTCTCTCCTTCAAAAGGTGTTTCTCGACCTCCGGAGAAAAAGAAGGTAACGTGTGGATATTTTTCCGTCTCCGCTATACGGATCTGAGTCTTGCCGGCCTTCTCTAAAACCTCGCCCAAGGTGTCGTTCAGATTCTCTTTGTCGTAGATCACCTTTACGCCTTGAAAACTATCGTCGTAATTGGTAAGGGTTACATAGTGCAGCTTTAAAGGCTTCATCTCTTGTTCCGGGAAAGCTTGTTGACTCAAGGCTTGTGTGAGTTGCCGTCCGCGATCTGTTCTGAAGTTAAAGAACAAGACCACATCTCCATCTTTTATGGTCGCTACAGGAGCCCCGTTCTTTGTCATACAGATGGGTTCTATGAATTCATCGGTAATATCGTTGTCATAGCTTTCTTGCATGCTAGCCACTATATCTGTACTCGGACTTCCTTTACCGTGCACTAAAAGATCATATGCCTTTTTGACCCGTTCCCAGCGGGTGTCCCGATCCATGGCGTAATAGCGTCCAATAACGCTGGCCAATTCTCCCGTAGATTCCTTGAGGTGTTTTTTAAGCTGAGTTAAAAAGCCCTTGCCACTTTTAGGGTCTACGTCACGACCATCAGTAAAAGCGTGTACGTATACCTTAGACAGGCCGTGGTCTTCCGCCACGTTCAAAAGTCCTTTTAAATGATTGATATGCGAGTGGACACCTCCGTCAGATACTAAGCCTAACAGATGCACAGCTCTATTTTCGTTCTTAGCGTAGTTGAATGCTTCTTGGAGCACGGGTTCTTGTGCTAGGGTGCCTTCTTTGACCGCCTTGTTGATCTTGGCCAGATCTTGATAAACTATACGTCCTGCACCCAGATTCATATGGCCTACTTCCGAGTTTCCCATTTGGCCTTCTGGTAGGCCTACGTGCATTCCATCTGTGCGTAGCTGGGCATGTGGATAGCTTGTCGCAAGGCTGTCAACAAAAGGAGTATTGGCTTGGGCAATAGCAGAGACCTTAGGGTCTTGGGTCATTCCCCAACCATCTAGAATCATCAATAAAACCTGCTTACTCATGGGCGATGTTTTGCTGCAAAATTACACCAAATCATCGACAATTAACAGGCCTTAATTAACTCCTATGCCTTGTTCTCGGTACTTTTTGATAGAAGCTCGGATTTCGTCCATGCGATTGTCCGGGTCTGGGTGGGTACTTTGAAACTCCGGAACGCGGTTAGGGCCTGCTGCGGCCTTTAATACTTCCATCACTCCGATCATTTCCTGCGGATCGTACCCGGACTGCATCATAAAGAGCACGCCCAAGTCGTCACTTTCGAGCTCGTCATCACGACCGTTGCCCAAAAGCACATTTTGACCTATTCCTGCAACCAGCCCTCCGGCATCTGCGCCGACAGAGGCTCCTTGCGAGACTGTTTGCCAGAATTCTGTTTCTGCTATGCGCTCTGCAGAATGCCTTCCTAATACATGACCGATCTCGTGCCCGAGCACTCCCGCCAATTGGTCTTCATTGTCCAGTTTTGAAAGTAGGGCGTAAGTGATAAAGATCTGTCCTCCAGGTAATGCAAAGGCATTAATGGTCTGATCGTCTGCTAAGAGGTGGAATTCATAACGGTAAGGCGTGTCGTTGGCAATACTGTTGTTTACTAGTTTCATCCCAACGCGATCTACAAAATTCTGTAGGTCTTGATTCGGAAAATCGCCGCCGTGCTGTTGTTTCATTTGAGGCATGGCCTGTAAGCCTATGGCGATCTCTTGGTCGGGTTCCATAGAGATTACCTGCTCTCTTTGGGTGTAGGGGTTGACTTCTGTATTGCTACAGCGTTTAAAATAGGCAAAAGCCACAATGGCCAAGCCAAATAGTATTCTGATCTTCCAATTACCTCTTCGCAACATGACACTTATTTTTTGTAGGCTTCAAAGTACAAAAAATAAGTGCTGGGCTTAGGGCAACAAATCCGGATTTACATCCGAAATGTTGTCTTGTAGGTATTTTTCGATAAACTGCACATTCATATGTTCTGATCCTGGGATTTCGAGGCGTTCTAGCTCCGATTTTATATCCAGTTTCAGGTAAGCTGCTAGATATTTTTGAGAAACAGGTTTATAACTGAAATGCCAAGGTTCATATTTAAAACCTTTGCGTTTTGCATTGTTCGTGTAGACTTCAAAAAAACCAAAGGATTCGGCATGGGCGTCCATCCATTCTTTGAATTTGCAAAACGGACCTTTGCCGTGAAAATGTTGTGGTTCTAGAACGCTTTTGGGTCTTGGGCTGGCCCCACCATCAATGAGGTCTATATCGGTACCCCAATGATGTCTAGATGTACCTGGAATGGTAGAATATTCAATGATCTTTTCCATAGCGGCCAGCGGAGACATGCCCGCCTTGGTGAATCTGTCGTATTTACCAGACCAAATGGCGAGTTGTCTGTCGTAAGATCTAAAGGCAGAGGCGACTTCAATCTGTATGCCGTCTGCTGCTGCTGCAGCGCTCATCTTTTCAAAAGCGCTCCAAGTTTGGTGCTCCAATTGGTAGTCGGTTCCAACCAATTGGTCGTTGGCATAGCCCATCAGGAGTGCTTTGGGAATAAGGTCTTGATCCATAGGAATTCTAAATCCGCTCAGCAAGGGTAAACCGGCAGTTGCTAAAGCAGTCGTTTTTATAAATTCAATACGTTTCATAGGCTTGGCGTTTTAGGCAATAGAGGTTGGCCAATTGACCATCATAGACTATGGGTTTTACAAAATTAAGGCCACATTTTTCTAACACGCGTATCGAACTGGCATTCTCTCGGTCCGCATGAGCATAAATGGCGGCTAGCTCAAAGTCTTCGAAACCCAAGTCGATACAGGCCTTGGCAGTTTCGGTGGCAAATCCTTGGTTCCAACGGTTGCGAAAAAATCGAAAGCCCACTTCTGTGAGCTCCTCTTCTGGGTGATATTTCAATCCGCAGAAACCAATAAAAGAATCATCTTCCTTTAAGCAGACGGCCCAACGGCCATAGCCATACCGTTCATATTGGTCGTATTGGGCAATAAAGTCTGTCGCTTCTGCGACACTCTTAAAAGGAGCGTCACCGGTGTAGCGAATTACTTCAGAATCCAAATTCAATTGATAAAAGGACTCCGCATCACTGAGGAGAAATTCCCGTAAATAGGTTCTTGGAGTTTCGCAGATCACCTTCATAGGGCTAATTTAAACAATTGCTATAAGTAACTTTGAATGGCAGTTTCGGGAGGTAGCTCCTCAGCTAATGCATGTTGCTTGAACAATCTTGCTGAATGTGGCCCTTTAAGTACGATCGATTCACCGCTAACCGCTAGCCAGCTCCCTTCGCGCAAACCTATTACCGGAATAGAATTCTGACTGTGGAATTCTTCAATACGCGTTTGGCGCGTTTCGCCCATATGGGTGCTTCCTGCGATTGGATCCAGGTAATGCGGATTAATGTTACAGGGAATCATTCCTAAGGTTTTAAAAGAAGGCGGATACACGATAGGCATGTCGTTAGTGGTCTGCATATTCACTCCGCAGATATTACTGCCAGCACTGGTTCCCAAATATGGAGTGCCACTAAACAGTTTGGCGCGTAAGGTCGCCATTTGTCCGTTTTGATGTAGCGCCTTGACCAGCACAAAGGTGTTACCACCACCTGTGAAGATAGCCTGTGCATTCTTTATGGCAAACACGGGGTCTCTAAAAGTGTGTAGCCCAACAACCGCAATGTCGAGTTGAGCAAAAAATTTCTCAGCATGTGTCGTATACTCCTCATGTGTAATACCTCCAGGCCGCGCGTAGGGTATAAAGAGTAACTCACGCACTCCAGAAAAGAATGATCTGAGTGTTGGTTTTAAGTATTCTAAATAGCCTTGACCGTGAACTGTCGAGGTGCTGGCGAGAATGAGATTTTGCAACTTTATAACGGATTTAACATAAGAATGCCTCTAATTTAAGGGATATATTAGAGTTTGTGTCGTAAATTAGAGTATGCGAAAATTCTACCTCTCTGTATGCTTTCTTTTTCTGCTAGCGCCAGTGGCTGCTCAACAGATCACCCGAGTCATGGTACAAGGTCAACTCACGGCTCCGCCTGGAGAGGATTTGGAAGGGATTAGCGTGTATAACCGATCTTCACAAAAAGGGACCATCTCTGAAATTGACGGCAGCTTTCAGCTAGAAATGGCGGCTAATGACAGAGTGCTCATTACTGCCTTGCAGTTTCAATCCTTTACCGTGATCATAGACGAAGGGGTTATTGAGAATAAAAGCCTAAAGATCTATTTGAATCCCAATTTGAATCAATTGGAAGAGGTGATCGTAAGGCCTTATGATCTAACTGGGAATGTAGAGGTGGATGTAGGACGCGTCAAGGTCTACGATTTTGACACGGCGCTTAGCTTTGATTATCAGTCCATGGAGTTTGAATACGACTTTAAAGACGATGCTCAAAGCCGCATCCGCAACGTGGTATCGGAAGAGGTTTCCAATCTGAATGTCATGCAATACGGATTCACACCGCTGGGAATCTTGGAGTTTATTGGCAAAGATCGGAAGAAGCGTAGGCAAGCCAAAGAGTTGAGCAGCATTCAATCCGAAGAAATCGTGGCCACAGTGCTGCGACAGCGATACAATGTCTATTTCTTTGAAGACTCCTACAGTATTCCGCAAACGCGTTACGACGACTTCATTTACTTTGTACAAGAGCAAGGAATTCCAGAGGGTTATTTAAAACCGGAGAACGAAATTCGTCTGCTCGGCTTTTTAAAGCAACAAAGTACTTTATACCTTGAGCGCACTGAAGATTAGAATTGCTTTATTTCTCTTGTTTAGTTTGAGTTTTCAGCTTCAGGCGCAGCAAGTCGATCTGAAAGGGCAATTGCTAAACACCGCCGATATAGAAGGGGTTCATGTATTGAATCGGACTAAAGGTATTAACACCATAACCAATGAAGCAGGGAATTTCAATATCCGTGTTAGTCTAAACGATACCCTTTATTTCTCTTCTGTCCGCTATCAACTCAAAGAGCTCATTATAGATCAGCAAATGATCAATTTACAAGCCGTTGCGGTTGTTTTAGAAGACCGTGTCACCGAGCTTGATGAGGTGTTTATAAAACCCAACTTAAGCGGGAATCTGCAACAAGATGCCCGTGATATTGAAGTGGAGACTCCAATTAACTTTAACGATGTGGGCATACCCGGGTTCATTGGGGAGCCTGAGGAAAAGATTGTTCCTATCATAACAGGAATAGGTACAATTACCACCGTAGACTTGGAGGTGCTATACAAGCATATGAGTGGGTATTACAAAAAGCTCCGCATAAAAAGAAAATGGGAGCAGCAGAACGTTGTGGTCTCCGAGATCTTGGCCATGTATTCTGCGGATTTCTTTAAGGAATCTTACCAAGTCCCTACTGATAGGGTCTATGATTTTCTCCTCTTCTGTATAGAGACCACTAGTGTTCAGCGGGACTTCGAAGTGGCGCAATACGGGCTGGTCTTGAATCATTTTAAGGAGCGATCTGTGGTCTACTTAGGTCGTTTGGAGGAATCCGAAGATTAACAAAGAATTTGTAACAAAGGATGTTATCTTTGCGTCCTATGGAGGTGTTTTTGGCGCAGTTCTTGCCCATGAATGCAAAAAGAAAACAATGCGAAGAGTTTCTATTTTTTTATTATTGCTGAGTTTGCCGCTGCTATTGGCAACCTCATCGACGCATAAATTCTATGTGAGCATCACCAAGATCGAATATGTAGCTTCCCAACAGAGTTTACAGATCATTACCAAGATCTTTATTGACGATTTTGAAGATGTACTTCAAGAGCGTTATGATTCAGATCTGATTCTAGACAGTACCAAAGACAGCCAGACCGTAGACGCCTATATAGAAAAGTATTTGCTCAAAAAAATACAGCTCAAGGCCAATGGCGCTGCAGTGACTCCGCAGTACCTCGGAAAAAAGTACGAAGTGGAGACTTTGTCTTGTTATTTAGAAGTAACTGGCATACAAGATCTTAAGAGTTTGGAGGTAACTAATGATCTGCTTTTTGAATTGTTTCCCGAGCAGCAAAATATAGTCCACATTAAAAAAGACGATAATCGTCGCAGTCTGATCTTGCTCAAAGACGAGTCTACGGACATGTTAAAATTTAATTAAACGCCAGAAAAATCAAGCCTTAAAGAGCTATTTTTAAGGCCCTTAAAAAGCAACTAATAATCACAATAATTCAAACAAAACCCGAAACTGATGAAATTCTCTAAGTTGATCGCTTTACTCTCTTTTGCACTGATCGCCGGTACGGCCTTTGGTCAGGAGCAGGAAAGTGAAGCCCGCAAAGGCGGACACATCAATAACAACAAATTCCGACAGATGTATCAGGAGTTCTCTACGCCGAACATGTTCCGTTCTGCTAGTGGTGCTCCAGGACCACAGTACTATCAGCAGCAAGCTGACTACGTGATGGACATCGAATTGGACGATAAGAACGCCAAGCTCTACGGATTTGAAACCATTACTTACACTAACAATTCTCCAGATCCATTGGATTATTTGTGGGTACAGTTAGATCAAAACGTTCGTGCTAAGGATTCCAAGTCGCCGCTTATCGAAGGCGATGGAGTTCCTCCAGCTGAGCAGCCTGGCGGATTCGCTTCTAAATTCATGGATGGCGGATTTGACGGAGGATTCAACATTGAGGCGGTGAAAGATTCTAAAGGAGCCAATCTGCCGTACATCATCCACCAAACGATGATGCGTGTAGAAATGCCTAAAACATTGAACACTGGTGAAAAATTCACCTTCAGCATCAAGTGGTGGTACAATGTAAACAACCACGTGACAGACCGTGCTCGTAGTGGGTATGAGGAGTTCGAAGACGGAAATCGCGCTTATGTAATTGCGCAGTTCTATCCGCGTATGGCCGTTTACAATGATGTAGAAGGATGGCAGAATTCACAGTTCTGGGGCCGCGATGAATTCGCGTTGCCTTTCGGAAACTTTGAAGTGAATCTGACCGTTCCTGCAGACCACATTACCGATGCAACTGGGGTTTTGACCAACCGCAAAGAAGTCTTCACCAAAGAAATGATGAAGCGTTACGAGTTGGCTAAGAAGACTTATGACAAGCCTGTGATCATTGTTTCTCAAGAAGAAGCAGAGGCGAAAGAAAATAGTTTTGCTACCGCAAAAAAGACCTGGAAGTTCAAGGCAGAGATGGTTCGTGACTTCGGATTCGCTACTTCTCGTCGTTTCATTTGGGACATGATGGCTGTTAAGATCGGCAACAAAGATGTAATGGCTGTTTCACTTTATCCAAAAGAGGGAAACCCACTTTGGGAAGAATACTCTACCATGGCCGTTGCCAGTACTTTGAAGAGTTATTCTCGTATGACCTTCGATTATCCTTACCACAAAGCGATCTCGGTTCACGCCCGTAACCAAGGGATGGAGTATCCTATGATCTGTTGGAACTACGGACGTCCAAATCCTGATGGAACGTATAGCGAGCGCACCAAATACGGAATGATCTCTGTGATCATCCACGAGGTAGGACACAACTATTTTCCAATGATCGTGAACAGTGACGAGCGTCAGTGGACTTGGATGGACGAAGGATTGAATACCTTCTTACAATACGTGGCCGAGCAAGACTTTGGCGAGTGGTATCCTGACGCCATTGCACCAAATAAGAGCTATCCATCACGTCGTGGACCTGCAAAGAACATTGTAGATTATATGAGCAGCGACCAAGACTATATTGCGCCAATTATGACCAAAGGTTTGAACACCTATCAATTTGGTGCTAATGCTTACGGAAAGCCAGCAACAGCTTTAAACATTCTTCGTGAGACCGTAATGGGACGCGAGTTGTTCGATTACGCTTTTAAAACTTACGCTAACCGTTGGATGTTCAAGCACCCAACTCCAGAAGACTTCTTCCGAACTATGGAAGACGCCTCTGCCTTTGACTTGGATTGGTTCTGGCGTTCTTGGTTCTACACCACCGACTTTGTCGATATGGGAGTAGGCGAAGTGAAGAAATTCTACGTGACCAACAAGATCAATGCAGAAGTACGCGAAATCATGGAAGCGCGCGGTTTGACAGAGAGCGATCTGCCACCATTAGTGTATTATGTAGCAGAAGACAGCGAAGATTTCGAAGAGTCTATGGTGAACACAACGCTAGAAGATATCCCATCGATCAAAGAATATATGATGGACAATATGACTCCCCAGGAGCGTGCGGCTGTTACTAAGCCAAAATACTTCTACGAAGTGACCTTTGAAAAGCCAGGAGGAATTCCTATGCCGATCATTGTAGAGTACACCTATGCCGATGGTTCTACAAAGCGCGAGACCTATCCGGCAGAGATCTGGAGAAAGAACGATGCTCAAGTAGGCAAGGTAATCGCATCTGAGCAAGAGATCACTAAGATCGTTGTAGATCCTGACGAAGAAACTGCAGATATCGATACGTCGAACAATTCATGGCCTAAGCGCAAAAAGCTTGGCGAGTTCGATCAGTTCAAAGAAGGTATCAAGGACTAAACTTTAAAAAGAGCCCCGAATATTTCGGGGCTTTTTTTTACCCCTGCCCGCAATCTTAGTTATATTTGCAACATGCAAGCATTGTTTATTTTTGGCTTTATCAGTACCCCAGAGATCATGTTCATTCTCTTTGTGGTATTGTTGGTGTTTGGTGCCGATAAGATCCCGACCATTGCCCGAGGTTTAGGGAAAGGGATGCGTCAGATCAAAGATGCCACCAACGAGATCAAAAGTGAGATCACCAAAAGTGCAGAGCAGCAAGGCATAGATACCAGTATCGTTAAAGATGTACAGGACAGCCTTCAGGAAACCAAAAAGAGCATTGAGCAGGTTAGCGGTACTATAGGCCGCGACCCACTTTCCAAATCGCGTTCTGGCGAACTGCCAGGAAACAAGCCGAGTCTGTAATTTTATTTTACTCTTGTAATGGTGAGCCCGTCGCGTATGGGTAAGAGTACCGTTTCTAGCTGCGGATGAGTCGCTAGAGTGCGGTTGTATTCTAGTAAGGCCTTGGTGTCGATATCATCGGGCTCAAGCTGCTGAACTACCTTTCCGCTCCACAAGACATTATCGCTTAGAATGATCCCTCCGGAATTCATCTTGGGCAGTATCAACTCCAAATATTTTGGATAGTTGCGTTTATCTGCATCCATAAAGACCAGATCGTACTTTAAGTCTAAGGTTGGCAATATATCTAAAGCAGCACCCAAATGTTGATGAATGCGATCTCCCGCTCCAGACAGGTCAAAGTATTTGCGTTGCAGGTCGTATAATTCCTCGTTTTGATCCAGGGTGTGGATCTCACCTTCGGGATGTAATCCTTCTAACATGCACAAGGCAGAATAGCCTGTGTAAGTGCCTAACTCCAATATCGTTTTAGGTCGAATGATCTTGGCCAGTAAGCTTAAAACTCTTCCCTGATAGTGTCCGCTTAGCATGCGCGGGTTCAAGACCTTTTGCCAAGTCTCTTTGCTGAGTTTTTGTAAAAGTTCAGGTTCTTCTTGAGAATGCGCTACGGCGTATTGGTCAATGGCTTCTGGTAAGAAATGCATGGACTGAAAAATATAAAATTAACCTCCAAGAATACGTTTTCTAAGGGCCTGCTTTGACGCCTCATCGTCTCCGTGAAGCCACTGCAGTACGTTGTCTTCCCACATAGCATCACATTCTTTTTCGGTGAGTATTTCACGCTGGCGCGCCAAGTCTAAGATCTTTCCAGGGTAAGAGGACTGCGGAGCGCTCTCCATTTCCCCTAGCGGATACGGATCGTCCAGACCTACCAATACTTGCTTAGAGCCTTGGTTCTCTATTAGGAGTTTTAGCCCACCAGTATCGTGAACCAAAGTGTCAAAAAAGATGTTTTTGTGACCTACAGATTTCCGCGGATGCACCTTGCCTTCAAAAAGGTCAGGGCGACCGTCAAAACCTTGAATGCGTCGGCCTAAATTAATTTGTGCCAATTGACCACCGTGGGCAAAACAAACCCGCATATTGGGGTATTTGTCCGCATAGCCATTGAGTGTCAAGAAATGGTAAGCATCTGCACATTGCGCCAACATCCAGATCAGGTGGAAACGCCAAGCGGTATTTTCAAGCAAGATGAATTTTTCTCCATCATACGGATGGATTTCTACTGCTAAATTGTATTTACTAGCTAGTTCAAATATAGGCTCGTTCTCTTCGTCAAAGATACAGCGCCATGTCCCGATGGTATCCATGTAGTGTGTAGGCAGACATAACAGTTGTAAGCCCAATTCTTCTACACAGCGTTCAATTTCCCACAGAGCTCCGCGCACAAAGCCAGGATGCACTACGAAACCGCAAGTGAATTTAGAAGGGTTGTCGTGCTGGATGCGCGCATTAAAATCGTTTTGAAATCGCAAGGCCTGTTTCATCTCTTCCAGACGCAAACCGTTACCGTACAATTGGGACAAGTTCAAGACCACTGCGTGATCAATCTTAAAGCGCTCCATCCAAGCCAATTTCTCATCTAAGAAGAAACTGGAATCGGTAACCGGTCGGCTCCAATTCTTTTGCAGCATGAATTTGCGATCCTTATCGACCCAAAAAATGCCTTTCTCCTTCATAAAATCTGGAATCTCTTCCGGATAAGGGAGTAAATGCGAGTGTCCGTTTATGCGTAATTTTCTCTCCACCCTTCTAAGTTACAAACTTTTGGTTCTTCCGCCGTCTACAGGCAAATTAATCCCGTTTATATAACTGGCAGCTGGGGAGGCCAGAAAAGCCACTGCATTGGCAATTTCTTCTGGTTCTGCAAAACGTCTGCTAGGCACCAGCTGTCGCATAAAGGCTGCTGCCTCTTCTTCGGTCTTTTGAAAACGCTTAGAGGCGCCTTTTACAATATCGGCCAATCGGTCTGTAGCGGTAAAACCAGGAAGTACGTTGTTTACTGTTACTCCGGATGGCCCCAATTCGTTGGCCAAGGTTTTAGCCCAATTAGCTACTGCGCCACGAATGGTGTTGCTTACACCGAGTCCGTCTATGGGTTGTTTTACAGAGGTGGAAATGATGTTGATTATTCTACCGTAACCATCTTTTTGCATTCCCGGCACCAAAGCTTGACTGAGCAACTGATTGCACACCAGATGCTGCGCAAAGGCTTGGGTAAATTCTTCTGGAGCTGCACTGTAAATAGGACCGCCTTTGGGTCCTCCAGTATTATTGATCAAGATGTGATAGTTCCTATCTTCAGGCAGTTCTGCCAAGGCCGCTTTTAAATTCTCCGGATTGCTAAAATCGGCAACCAGAAAGTCGTGTGCTTCTTCTTGGTTATCCAGAGATTGTAAAACTGCCGCGAGCTTTTCTGCGTTACGCGCAACTAAGGTCACTCGTGCTCCTAATGCGGCCAATGCTCGCGCAGAAGCTGCGCCTATTCCTGCAGATGCCCCGCAAACCAGAGCATTCTTATCACTTAAGTCTAAATTCATGTATTGGTTTTGTATTGTATGCAAATGTTTTTGGGTTCGGTAAAAAAGCGCAAAGCTTCAAAACCACCTTCGCGGCCTACACCACTGGCTTTTACACCGCCAAAAGGGGTGCGTAGATCTCGATTGAGCCAGGTGTTTACCCAAACTATTCCAGCCTCTAGGGCCTTAGACACGCGTATACTTCGGTCTATGTTGGTTGTCCAGACCGTAGCCGACAAGCCATAAGGTACATCGTTGGCTAGGGCTAGGGCTTCTTCTTCAGTTTTAAAGGGCATAATGGTCACAACCGGGCCAAAAATTTCTTCTTGCTGCAATCGGCATTGGGTCGTCCCTACTTCTATTACAGTGGGAGCGATATAATAACCATTAGGAGCATCTTCGAGCTGTAACTGTTTCCCTCCGCAGAGCAACTTCCCTTCGGATTCGGCCAAAGCCGTATAGCTTAAAATCTTCTCCATATGCTGCTTTGACACCACAGCTCCTAGGTCAATGCCAGTAGCTAGCGAGGGTCCTACCTTAAGGGCTTCGACCGCGGGAATAAAAGCTTCTTTGAACTTTTCATAAATTTCTTCTTGTACAAAGATGCGACTACCGCAAAGGCAGATCTGTCCTTGGTTGGCAAATGACGACTTTAAGGTTACTTGCAGCATCTTCTCAAAGTCGCAATCGGCAAAAATGATATTGGGATTCTTGCCACCCAATTCCAAAGACAACTTTTTGAACATTGGGGCAGCTGTCCTTGCTATAGCTGCTCCAGTAGTAGTTCCTCCTGTAAACGAAATGGCCTTTATGCCCGGATGCGCTACTATTGCCTGTCCTGCTTCTGGACCTTTTCCGTGAACAATGTTTAAAACGCCTGCCGGCAGCCCCGCTTCATTGCAATATTTTCCGAGTAAGGCTGCCGTGACCGGAGTAATCTCACTCGGTTTGGCAACCACAGTATTTCCTGCGGCCAAAGCAGGAGCGATCTTCCAACTGAAAAGGTAGAGTGGTAAGTTCCAAGGAGAGATACAACCAACCACGCCTAAAGGTTGACGCAAAGTAAAATTGATAGAATCCGAAGCAAGATTCTCATGAGCCTCAGAAGCGAATTGGGTAATGGCGTTGCCAAAGAATCTGAAGTTCGCCGATGCTCTCGGTATGTCTACTTTGGTAGCGAGCGCTAGGGGTTTCCCATTGTCCAAGGCTTCTGCCTTAGCTAGTTTGTCTAGATCTGCTGCGATTAGGTCGGCCAGTTTAATTAAAATACTGCTACGGGTCTCTATCGGGGTTTGTGACCAAGTCGGAAATGCTTTTTTTGCAGCCTGATATGCCTGCTCAACGTCTTTGGCGTTGGATGCAGGAATTTGCTGGGAATGCTCCCCCGTACTGGGAACATAATTGTCTAACCACTGGTCGTCTAGTGGGTCGCAATATTTGCCGTCGATAAAGTTTTGCAGCTTTTCCATACTATAGCGGCTTATACGCCATTGCTTTGATCTCAATTACCAAATTCGGATGCGGCAGCTGGTGTACCGCCACGGTAGTTCGAGCTGGTCCGGATTCTGAATTGAAGTACTCGCCATAAACTTCGTTATAACCAGCAAAGTCATTCATGTTCACCAAAAAACTGGTTACATCGACAACATCTTCCATAGTAGCACCTTCTGTAGCCAGATAATCTTTGATATTTTCTAAGACCGCGCGAGTTTGCTCACGTACATCCAAGTGCATGGTTCCCATTTCGTCTACCTGATGTACACCTGCAAAACTGTTGTCAGGAAGTCGAGAACTGGTTCCACTGATGAATATAAAATCGCCAACGCGTTTTACGTGTGGATAGGCTCCTCTGGGTTTAGCTTTGCCAGATACTAATCTACTCTTCATGCTTTTGTACTTTATAGAAGATCGTCCTCGTGGAGGATTTCTTCTGTGTGATTCTTAACAATTTTTAATTTCTCCTCAAGGGTGAGGTCCTCTGGAAGCAATCCGTCGTCCAACAGATTTAAGATCGCTTTGTCTTGAGCTCGTCCGCGGCGCATGGCCTCGGCATAAGGAATATCCTCGCTAAAGGTTACCAAAGAATATTTAGAAGAATAAGACTCCGGAAAATTACTTTCCAGGGCAGTTTCTACTTTTCTTTTGGCCTGAAACAATGGGTTGGCCGTATGTTCTTTCATTTCATGGAAGTTGTCCACGGCCAGATCGGCAATAGCGTCGGTGTCTTTTTTACGTCGCTGGCTGAATAAGTTAAAGGCCTGGGCCCAGTCGTCCTCGGTCTCGTCTAATATTTTATCAAATTCCACCACGTCCTCAAAGGAGGCGTTCATCCCTTGTCCGTAAAAAGGAACTATGGCATGCGCCGCGTCCCCCATCAATAAAACCCTACCATAGGCATCCCAAGGGGAACATTTTATAGTACCCAAAGGTGCTGTTGGATTCTCAAAGAATTCCTTGGCCAAATTGGGCATCAGTTCCAAGGTGTCTGGAAATTCGTTGGTGAAATATTCCATAACCTTTTCTTCGGAGGTCAGATTGTCGAAACAATAATCACTGTTGCTATAGGGTAAAAATAAAGTAACAGTGAAACTACCATCTAAATTTGGAAGTGCTATCAACATATCTTCGCCTCTAGGCCAGATGTGCAAGGCGCCTTTATCGGTTTTGTAACCGCCATTTGCAGCCGCCGGAATGGTCAATTCTTTATAGCCGTGGGTAAGCCATTGTTGAGAAAAACTAAAGAGAAAGCGTTTGTGGTTGAACATGGCCTTACGCACCACACTACCGGCTCCGTCTGTACCAATTAGTACATCAGCTTGATAACTGCGGACCTCATCTGTCTTGTAGTCTTTAAATACAGCGGAGGCTTTTTCCAAGTCTACGCTGACACATTTTTGATCAAAGATTATCTCCACTCCCTCGTGCGCTTCTGCCGCGTCGAGCAGCAGTGCATTGAGCCCTGGGCGCGAAATGGAGTTGATGTATTCTCCCTCCCGACCACTATAGGGACTCAGAAAAGTATTTCCCTTAGGGTCATGGATCATACGCCCGAACATGGGGATACACAAGGCAGTAACCTCTTTTTCCAAACCGACCAATTTCATGCCCTTCATGCCGCGATTGGAGAAGGCCAGGTTAATCGATCTCCCAGCATCTTGAGTTACTTTCCTCAGATCTGGTCTGCGTTCCATTAGCGTAACGCGATGACCGCGCTGTGCCATCCGTAGGGCCAAAAGGCTTCCACAAAGTCCGGCGCCAACTATGAGTATATGTGAATTTTTCGCTGTCATTAATACAATTTAGCTAAGGCGTTCTTCAATCGATTTATAAATTCGTAGACATCTTCAAAGCGCGTGTAGAGTGCCGCCGGAGCGACTCTGATCACATCTGGCTCGCGCCAATCACTAATAACACCTTGGTCGGTTAGCGCATCGTGTAATTTTCGGTCCGCATTCTTTACTTGTATGCTTAATTGACTGCCTCTTTGCTGCGGATCGCTCGGCGTGATGATCTGAATATTAGGATCGCCCATATCGTTAAGCAAGAATTCTAAAAAGCCGGTAAGTTGCACACTCTTTTGCCTGATCTTATCAAAACCAGCATCCGCAAATACCTGAAGCGAAGCACGGATCGCAGCCATACTCAAAATAGGAGGGTTGCTGAGCTGCCATCCTTCGGCGCCCGGCAAAACATCAAATTCTTGGCGCATATTGAATCGGGATTCCTTGTTGTGACCCCACCAGCCAGCAAAACGTTTGAGTTCCGGATTGTGTCTGTGTCTTTCGTGTACAAAGCATCCGCCTAAACTTCCCGGGCCGCTGTTCAAGTATTTGTAGCTGCACCAGACCGCAAAATCAGCTCCGCATTCGTGTAAATTGGGTTGGATATTGCCCGCTCCGTGAGCGAGATCGAATCCTACCATAGCTCCGTGCTGGTGACCGAGCCTTGTTATTTCTTTTAGTGGAAAGGCCTGACCGCTGTAGTAATTGGTGCTGCCTATCATGATCAAGGCAACTTCGTCTTTGTTGTCGTTGAGCAGTCTTTCCAGGTCTTCCATGCGACAAATGGCCTCACCTTTGGGCGGATACCATAATAGCAAGCCGTCTTTTGGGTCGATCCCATGCATTTCCAATTGACTTTCTACCGCGTATTTGTCAGAAGGGAAGGCGTCACTTTCTATGATGATCTTGTAACGGGTCTTGGTAGGTCTGTAAAAGGAAACCATCATCAAGTGTAGATTCACCGTTAGGGTGTTCATAATGACCACTTCTTCTGGTTTTGCCCCGACTATTGCGGCCATTTGATCGGTTAGAAATTCGTGATAGGGCAGCCACGGTTTTCGTGCATGAGTATGTCCTTCAACACCCAATTTGGCCCAATCGTCAAGCTCTTGTTTAATGTATTGCTCTGTAGATTTGGGCTGAAGCCCTAGGGAGTTTCCGCAGAGATAGATCATTGGATTTCCGTGTGTGTCTGTTGGCAAATGAAACTGAGATCTGAAATCGCGAATCGGATCGTTTTGGTCGCATTGCTGCGCGTATTCCAAAGTGTTTTTGTGCATATCGGTCAGGTAAGTGGCGCCTCAAACAAAAGTAAGCAATTCTGATTGTTTTTTAAGGAGCCCTTAAATACCGAGTAACCAACGGATTCAAGGCTATAGTTTCCCAATTCTTTCTTACATTTAGCCAAAATTATCCCTGTGAAAAAAATTCTACTCGTTTTACTGCTTTGCATGACTACTTTTTGGAGTGCTGACGGGCAAAGTATAGCTAGAGAATGGAATGAGGAAGTACTCAATGCCATTAGAAATGACTTCGCCAGACCTACCGTACATGCCAGAAATTTATGGCATACCTCTGCGGCCATGTACGATGTTTGGGCAGTTTTTCATCCTGAGGCGCAGACCTATTTTCTAGGTCAGACCTTGGGAGATTTCAATATTCCTTTTGACGGTTTCGAGTCTTCTGTTCCTACAGAGGAGGCCTTGGAGGAGGCCTTGAGTTTTGCCGTTTTTAGAATCATGTTGAACAGATTTTCATCTTCTCCGGGCCAAGACAATATCTTCACTAGAATATTTGGACTGATGGAGGCCAAGGGATACGATGTTGCCAACGGCAGTACAGACTATTCCTCTGGAGATCCGGCAGCTTTAGGGAATTATTTAGCCCAGCAGATCATTGAATTTGGCCTGCAAGATGGGTCTAACGAAGCCAATGATTACGCCAACCGCTTTTACCAACCGGTAAACTCGCCTTTGGATACAGACGGTTCTGGTAATCCTGACATGGAGTTTCCCAACCGCTGGCAGCCATTATTTATAGAAGGTTTTATAGACCAGAGCGGTAACGAGATTCCAGAAACTACTCCGGAGTTTTTAAGTCCAGAATGGGGTCAAGTTGCTTCTTTTGCCTTAAAAGATGAGGATCGCACCATTTATAACAGAGACGGATTTGATTACTGGGTATTTCACGACCCAACCGATCCTTCTTATATTCAAGACGGCCTGGGAATGGACGATGCCTACAAATGGGGCTTCACTTTGGTTAGCATATGGCAATCTCATCTAGATCCAACAGATGAGGTCATGATCGATATTTCTCCGGCGAGTATCGGGAACCTCAATGAATTCCCGGAGACCTTTGACGAGTACAAGGCGTTTTATGATCTTTTTAATGGAGGAGACCCGAGTCAGGGCCGTGAGATCAATCCAGTGACCGGCAATCCTTACGAACCTCAAATGGTGCCTCGCGGTGACTACGCTAGGGTTCTGGCCGAGTTCTGGGCAGACGGGCCTGATAGCGAAACACCTCCTGGACACTGGTTCACTATCATGAATTATGTGAATGACAACCCGCTTTTGGAGAAGCGTTTCAAAGGAGAAGGAGAAGAGCTTTCTGATCTGGAATGGGATATCAAGTCTTATTTTATCCTTGGGGGTGCTATGCACGATTCTGCGATCTCTGCTTGGGGTATCAAGGGTTGGTATGATTATACGCGCCCAATGACGGCAATTCGCTATATGGCAGAGCAGGGCCAGAGTACCGATCCGACTTTAGATAATTATCATCCGCACGGAATTCCTTTAGTTCCTGGTTATGTTGAAATAGTTGAGCCTGGCGATCCCTTGCAAGGTGCTTCAGGACAACATTTGGGTAAGATCAAGTTGTTTACTTGGAGAGGTCATGAGTACATCATAGACCCAGAGTTTGATACAGCAGGTGTAGGGTGGATACTGGCAGAAGAATGGTTCCCTTACCAACGTATTAGTTTTATTACCCCGCCTTTTGCGGGTTATGTATCGGGACATTCCACTTTTTCTAGAGCAGCCGCAGAAGTATTGACCATGCTTACCGGATCTGAATATTTTCCAGGTGGGATGGGCGTTTTCGAGATCCCTGCAAATGCTTTTTTGGAGTTTGAGATAGGGCCGACCGTAGACATGCAATTGCAATGGGCCACTTATCGCGACGCCTCAGACCAAACCAGTCTTTCACGTATCTGGGGAGGAATACATCCGCCTATAGACGATATTAGAGGCCGCAAGATCGGTATTGAGGTGGCAACAGATGCTTTTGCTTTGGCAGAGTCCTACTTTCACGGAACAGTGGATTCTGGTTCTCCGGCAGTAGCAGGTGACTTTATTTTTCCGAACCCTACAAGCGACTTCTTGACTGTTCAAGGAGCCACTAATGATGCTACAACAGTAGAGATTTACGATCTACAAGGCAGAAGAATATTGGTCACTCCTACGAACTTCGACGCGAACAACAGAACAACTTTAGACGTTTCTGCGCTTCGCTCGGGAGTTTACTTTGTGGTCTTAGTACGTGGCGAAGACGAAAAGCTAATGGTGCGACGCCTGCTTAAACAATAAGCTTAGTTAACCTTTATTCCGGTAAAATGTATGTTGACAGTCCCTAAACTGTCTTTATGTGTTTTGGCAAGATTCAATGGGCCGTACTTGGCGTAATCTTGCCAAGTGGTACTCATGCTTGCTTGCTCTGTATTGCTTTTTCGAAATACCCACTCTTTAATGGTGAAGTCTTTCCCGTAATAGAAATCATAAGCGTCGCCTGGAGTGTAACCACCCTCGTTTTTATAGGTAATGGTAATCACATCTAAAGTATCTCCAGAGATCGGTGCCACTTGTGCAGTTTGTTCGCTCAGTTCAGAGTAATCTGCATCCCACAATAGTTGGAATGGGGCCAACAGCCAATATTTGTCGTTTATAAAGCCTGCGTCAACTTGCGTTGTGGTGCTGTCTACTTGTTTGTGATTATAGCTAATGGTGTCCTGCGCGGACATCATGGTGACCATACCACTTTTAGGTTCCCAAATCCAGCTGCGATCAAAGTGATTTTCTCCGCGATCTACATTAAAAGTAACGGCCAGTTTTTCAACACTGTCCCAATTTTCATAGCCGTGGGCCATAGCAATCTTTTCTGCTGTAGAAAGCTCTACTACTTCAGCTTGCTGGGTATCTGTATCTTCTTTGGTTTGCTGGCAACTGCTCAATGCTAGGCAAAGACCTAAACTTATAATGATGGTTTTCATAAATGGTCGGTTGGTTGTTGTCTTTTATTAGTGGCTTTCTTCTTTGATCAGCTCTGGAAATTTCTTTTGAAATCTTTTAAGTCTCGGAATAGAGACATTCTGTATATATCGGTTATAGGGATTCAGGCGCTCGTAATCTTGATGGTAATCTTCTGCTACCCAGAATTTTTGAAAAGGTAAGACTTGAGCTGCAACTTTTTGCTCCCCCAATTGCTCGTTGAGTGCTGCGATCTTAGCATCAATGATAGCTTTTTCCTGCTCGTTCTGGTAGAATACGATAGATCGGTATTGACTACCTCTATCGGGTCCCTGTCCATTGATCTGCGTGATGTTTTGAGATCCGAAGTAAACGTCTACTAAGGTTTCAAAACTTACAACTTTAGGGTCGTAGTAAACCTCCACAGCTTCTGCATGTCCTGTGAGTCCGGTATTACTGCTTTCGTAAGTGGGGTTTTCTGTATGACCTCCAGAGTAACCATTGATCACTTCAGAGACGCCTTTTACACTTTCGTAAATGGCTTCAACACACCAAAAACAACCTGAAGCAAAATAGGCCTTATGGAGACCATTTTGTGGCTGTGTTTGTACAGGTAATTGATTTTGCTGCGCTAAGGCTTCGTCTTCTTTATTTTTTTCGTTGGATGATTGACAGGCCACACTTAAGCTGCTTAAAAGTAGACCAAGTACTAAGAGGGATTTGTGATACATAGGTTCTGTTTTTGTAAAGAGTCGGGAATGCGGTTAACTCCTTAAAGTGTCCTTTACAAATTTACGAAAAAAAGCCTCCAGAGAATTCTGAAGGCTTTGTTAATCTTTTTGTTATGAGTAGGTTAGAGTTTGTCGAAAAACTTTGCCATTTTTTCGCGTTCCTCTTCTGCCAATTGCGGATCCACTAAGATACGACCACTGTGTTCATCTGTGATGATCTTTTTACGAGATGCGATCTCCATCTGAACCTGAGGTGGAATAGTGAAGAAAGATCCTCCAGAAGCACCACGCTCAATCGGCACCACGGCAAGCCCATTCTTTGCGTTAGAACGAATACGCTTATAGGCATTCACTAAACGCTCCTCTATTTTTTGTTCAAAGGACTCTGATTCTTTCAACAAAGCCTTTTCTTCCTTTTCGGTTTCGGCTAGAATCTCATCCAATTCGTCACGCTTGTGCTTTAAGTGCTCTTCGCGCTCAGTCAATCGAGCTTTGGTCTCTTCAATAACCTCTTTCTTTTGCTCGATCTGCGCCTTGAATTCTTTGATGTGCTTTTCTGCCAATTGGATCTCTAATTCTTGGAATTCAATCTCCTTGCTCAAAGAGTTGTACTCGCGATTGTTGCGAACATTGTTCTGTTGCTCGCTGTATTTTTTGATCAGGGATTTAGACTCCTCGATGAGGTTTTTCTTGTCCTTGATGGAATCGTCGGTAAGGGCCAGGTCGGCATTTAGTTTTTCCAGACGAGTGTTCATTCCGGCAACTTCGTCTTCAAGGTCCTCTACTTCTAGTGGAAGTTCTCCACGTACGTTTCTGATCTCATCCACGCGGCTGTCAATCAATTGCAGGTCGTAAAGGGCTCTCAGTTTCTCTTCAACAGTAGCTTCTGTCTTCTTGGCCATAATTACAGATAAAAAATTGGATTGGTATTAATCTCCGATAAAAGAACTGCAAAATTAGTAATTTTTTTGCTAAGATATTGTACAATTAAATTTTTTGTGTACTGTTCGCTTTCGTAGTGTCCAATGTCTACCAAAAGCAGCTGCTCTTCTGCGCTAAAGAAGTCGTGATATTTAAAGTCTGCACTAACATAGGCATCTACGCCTGCCGCTTTCGCAGCGCTTATGCCAAAAGCGCCACTGCCTCCAAGAACGGCTATCTTCTCAATTGGTTTGCCCAGTAATTTGCTGTGTCGAATTCCCCCGCAATGCATGCGCTCTTTTAACAAGGCTAAGAATGCTGCTTCAGACAGCGGATTTTCAAAGGAGCCTATCATTCCCATACCCAACTGTTTGTCTGTATTACTAATAGGGATCAGATTGTAGGCAACTTCTTCGTAACTGTGGTTCTTTAACAAGGTTGATACAACACGAGATTCGCAATGCTGGGGTACAAGCACCTCGATGCGGGTTTCTTTTTCGTAATGGCGTTGCCCTTTGCTTCCCAAAGCCGGATTTGCAGCCTCTCCGGGTTTAAAACTACCTTCTCCTTCTAAGGTAAAGGCGCACTCACTATATTGTCCAATGGCTCCGGCGCCGGCTGCAAATAAGGCATCGAGTAGGTCCTTGCTCTCTTTTTGGGGCACATAAGTTATCAGTTTCTTTAAAGTCCCTGCTTTTGGGATAAGTACCGAGGATTTTTGTGCCCCTAGGGTTTCCAATATCTGATGATTCACACCTTCCCAATTATTGTCCAAGGCCGTGTGAATGGCGTAGATGGCAATGTCGTTCTTAATTGCCTTGAGCACCGCTCGCTGTACATAATCGGCTCCAGTGAGCTTTTTTAAGCCTTTAAATATGATAGGATGGAAGCTCACTATAAGATTGCAACCTTTATCTACGGCCTCGTCAACCACAGCTTCTAAACAGTCCAAACTCACCAATATTCCCCTGACTGTGGACGTGTTATTCCCGACCAAGAGTCCGGTATTGTCAAAGTCTTCCGCATAGCTGCGTGGAGCCCATTGTTCCAAAAGGGCGATAACCTCTTTTATTTGCATAAGGTGTATTTTACCGTAAAGATAAAAAAGTATACTTTCGTGTTATGGCCAGTTTACGCAAAATGCTCGCTCCCTTCTCCTTGCTTTACCAAGGGGTTACTGACCTTCGTAACCTGATGTACAACAAAGAGCTGCTAAAATCCGAAGCCTATGAGCTCCCGGTGATCTGTGTGGGTAACCTCACTGTAGGAGGAACTGGGAAATCACCTATGATAGAATACCTCATCCGCCTCTTGAAAGATGACTTTAAGGTTGCAGTGCTAAGCCGAGGCTACAAACGTTCTACCCAGGGTTTTCTTTATGTGGAGCCTACACATACTGCCAGCGAAGTTGGCGATGAACCTTTGCAGTTCAAAACCAAATATCCAAACATAACTGTCGCTGTTTGTGCAGATCGTCGTGAGGGAATCAGCAAGCTCAAACCTAAAGCAGAGGTTATCTTATTGGACGATGCTTTCCAACATCGTAAGGTGAAGGCGGGCTATAATATCTTATTGACCACCTTTGAAAAACCGTTTTTAGATGATATGCTCCTACCAGCCGGAGACCTGAGAGAATCAAGATCCGGAGCAAAAAGGGCAGATGCTATTGTGATCACAAAAATTCCCGGCAATGCGGCCTACGCAGCAGTTCAGGAATTGGAATTCAGGCTGCGAGAATACGCCGGCAAACCCATTTACAAAACTCGGATCGCCTATGCAGATCTAATAAAGAACAATCAAGGTTCAGAGCCTCTAGCTTATTTAAAGGACAAAGCTTTTACCCTGGTGACGGGAATTGCCAATCCGGAGCCATTGATCACCTACCTAACCCAGCAAGGCTGCCGCTTTGAACTACAGCGATATCCAGATCATCACGGGTTCACTAAAGGGCAACTGGAGCTGATAGCGCGAAAGGAATTAGTGATCACTACAGAAAAGGATTATATGCGCTTGCGCGATAAGATCGACAAGAAAGCCTTGTATTACTTACCTATACAAACAGAGTTCATAGAAAAAGAGGGGTATTTTGAATCTGAGATCTTGGATTTTGTTCACGAATATTGGAACAAGATCGTTTAAACCGGCGTTTTGTTCATAAACAGTGTACGGTGAATCTTCTCAAAGAACTCCTCCGTTTTAAATGGCTTTGGAATGATCTCGTTGAACCCGGCTCTATAGAATTCGTCCAAATTCTCGTCTATGGTAACGGCGGTCAAGGCAATAATTGGTAGTTCCTTGTTGAATTCACGGATACGCTGGGTAGCCTCAATACCACTGATACCCGGCATGTGAATGTCCATAAGTACTATGTGATAATTGTTCTTGGTTACCATTTCAATGGCTGTTTCTCCGTTATCTGCCACATCGCACTTCATCTTGTTTTTCTCCAAGATCTTTTTAGTGATCATCTGGTTGATCTTGTTGTCTTCTACCACCAAGACAGTAAGATTCTCTAAAGCCACATAGTCAATATCATAGATGATGTTATGCGGATTCTTATCTTCTTTGAACTGATCGGATATAGCAAATCTTATATCGAAATGGAACTTCGATCCTTTGCCCAATTGACTTTCCAATTGGATCTTGGAATTCATTAGTTGGAGTAGGTTCTTCACAATGGAAAGTCCAAGTCCCGTACCACCGAATTTGCGATTGATCTGCAATGATCCTTGCGAGAAGGTTTCAAAAATGCTCTTCTGTTTCTTCTTAGAAATACCCACACCATTATCTTCCACCTCAAAGTGCAGGTTTACGTGGTTTTCCGTTTCGCTGAGCTTTTGAACCCGTAGCACCACCTGCCCATTTTCTGTAAACTTGACCGAGTTTCCGATAAGGTTTATCAAGATCTGTGAGATCTTAAGTGGATCTCCTAGTAGTTTTGAAGGGATGCTTTCATCAAACTCGAGCAGTAATTTGTTGTTCTTGTCTTCTACGGATTTTTTCAAGGCGACTAACACATCATTCACACGCTTGTTAAGGTTGAATGTGGTTCGTTCTATTTCCACCTTGTTGGCTTCTAATTTGTTCAGATCTAGAATGTTGTTAATCAGCGAAAGCAAATAATCTCCGGAAATTTTCAAAGAGTTCAAATGCTCCTTTTGATGCTCCATCGGATTCTCCTCCAAAAGCAGGTGAGTGAGACCAGTTACAGCATAGAGCGGTGTTCTAAGCTCGTGGGTAATGGTAGACAAGAACTGCGCTTTGGCCAGCGAAGCCTTCTCGGCTTTTTCTTTGGCTAATTGCAATTCGCTGTTCTTCTCTTGGAGCAGATCGTTAGCCTTGGCGTGTAGATTATTGTTCTTGTACAAAGAAAGGGTGAGCAGCGAAAGAATGGTGATCAGTGCAATACTCAAGGTAGAGGTGAAATTGTTCATCTTAATGGAACTGTCCTTACGTTCCAGATTCGCTTCCAATTCGGCAATGATCTCGTCGTATTCGCCTTTGTCCAAGCGGTATTGCTTGTCTGTAGCGAGTAATTCACTACTTATATCGCTTTGCGTATCTCTTCGCTCGTGATAGGTTTGTAAGAGACCGTAAGCTGCTTCAAAATTTCCTTTTTCAACTTGCATTTGGCTATTTACCAAATAACTGTCCGTTAGGATCTGAGCGTAATTGTTTTCACGACTTATGGCAACGGCTGCTTGTAGTGCAACTTCGGCCTGTGCCGCCGATGTACTGTTAGGACTATCTGATAGTTCCAGTAAGGCCTTCGCTTTATTAAGCTGGGCTTGTGCAGTATAATAGTCTAAATCGAGTTCTTGAAAAGTTGTTAAAGAGGCTTCTAAATAGTTTACTGCAGATGTAGGGTTCTTTCGCTCTAAGGCTAAAAGTCCTTTGTTGAGCTGTATCCGCGCCATAGCGCTTTCGTCTTCGCGACTTTCATATATGGTAAAGGCTTTGTCTAGACTGTTTGTGGCCTGCGCGTAATCGCCATCTTTCATAAAGATCTGCGCCTGAACCAGATAGGCCTCGGCTATTTCTGCCGAGCTTTCTTTGTCCTTTAAGAGTTCAATTACTGCGGATACGCGTTCTGAGGCTTTATCGAATTGTCTTACGCTGTAATAGAATTTTGCTAATTCATTGTCACAAGATGCTTCGAGTTCTACATCTTTTACAGCCTCTGCCATATTGTGGGCCGTATTCAGGTCTGTAAGAACCGAGCCTAGGTCTTGGCGTATAATAGCAGCTCTGGCTTGGTTTTGCAGGCGAATTATCTCGTTAATACTATCTTGCCTTGAGGCCATAGGAGTGTCCTGCTCTTGGGCGGGGGAAGAGCATACAATAAGGAGGAACAAAGCCGTTATATATCGGATTAATTGGCTGTTCATGGACAAAATTCGGCTTAAATATAGTTATTTCTTACAAATCAAACCGATTAAGTCCGCTAAACGTTGAGAATATCCACTTTCGTTATCGTACCAACCGATGATCTTAACCATACGCCCTATTACAGAAGTCATCCCAGAATCGAAGACACAGGAATGCTTATTGCCTACAATATCAATAGAAACAATAGGGTCTTCGGTATAATCCAAAATACCCTTTAATTTACCGGCAGCGGCTTTTTTAAAAGCTGTATTGACCTCTTCAATGCTCACTTCGCGTTTTACATTGAACGTAATGTCTGTCATAGAGCCGTTTGGCACTGGTACCCGGATTCCGCATCCACCAATAACATCGGCAAGATCTGGAAATACCTTGGTCAAGGCCTTAGCAGCTCCAGTTGTGGTAGGAACTATAGATAATCCTGCTGCACGGGCTCGTCGCAGGTCACGATGTGGCTGGTCGTGTAGACTCTGATCTGATGTATAAGAATGCACCGTGGTGATATAGGCTTGTTCTACTCCGCAGAGTTGATCTATGATCTGCACCATAGGTGCGGCGTTATTGGTAGTACAAGAGGCGTTGGATATTATTTTTTCGTCTGCGTCCAATTGCTGCTGATTAACCCCGAGGATCACCATAGGGATATCATCTTCGTTCGGAGGGACACTTAAAATAACCTTTTTAGCTCCTGCGCTGAGATGCCCTTCAAGTAAACTGCGGTCCTTAAACTTTCCAGTAGCTTCCAAAACCACATCTACGTCTTGCCAATTGCAGGCTTCTGGAGTCTTAGCATTAGACAGTGGAATTGCTCGCTCACCAACTAAGATATGATCGGGAGTTGCGCTTATCGATTCCTGGAAAACACCGTGAATGCTGTCGTACTTTAAAAGGTGTGCTAAGGTTTTAGAATCTGCAAGATCGTTTATGGCCACCACTTCTATATCGTCATGTTGGTGTACAGTCTTAAAGAACGTACGACCTATACGGCCAAATCCATTAATGGCAACCTTGATCTTCGCCATAACTTAAAGCTTAAGTAAGGTGTTTCTGAGCTTTGTAAGAAGAGCGAACCAAGGCGCCACTTTCTACGTGTCTAAAGCCCATTTCTAAACCAATTTCCTCGTACTTTTTGAACTGTTCAGGAGTAATGAACTCTTTTACAGGAAGATGTTTTTTAGAAGGCTGTAGGTATTGACCAATTGTCACAATGTCTAAGCCAACCCCGCGCAAGTCTTCCATGGTTTGAAGTACCTCTGCTTCGGTTTCTCCCAGACCAAGCATGATCCCGCTTTTGGTTCTGGCAATGCCTTCTTGCTTCAAGTAGCGCAATACTTCTAAACTGCGCTCGTATTTGGCTTGGATTCTCACCTCACGCGTTAAACGTTTTACGGTTTCCATGTTGTGGGAAACAACCTCTGGTTTTACAGCTACTATACGATCGATATGTCTGGTGATTCCTTGAAAGTCCGGAATAAGTGTTTCCAGGGTGGTTTCTGGGTTCATTCTGCGGATGGCCTTCACGGTCTCTGCCCAAATGATGGACCCCATGTCTTTAAGGTCATCGCGGTCTACAGAAGTAATTACAGCGTGTTTTATATTCATCAGCTTTATGGAACGCGCTACCTTTTCAGGTTCGTCCCAAGCCACAGTTTCTGGCCGGCCTGTCTTAACTCCGCAGAAACCACAAGAGCGGGTACAAATATTACCCAAGATCATAAATGTGGCTGTTCCTTCTGTCCAGCATTCGCCCATATTCGGACAGCTACCAGAGGTACATATAGTATGTAGGTCGTATTTTTCTACCAAGCCTCGCAATTCGGTGTATTTCTTCCCTGTAGGAAGCTTTACCCGCAACCACTTGGGTTTGGCTGTTGTTCTTGTTGGTGTTGCTTCTTGAATTTCCATAACCAATTTTACAGTACAAAGTTACGAAGATTGCATTTAAAAGACTAAATCGTGAAAAGATACCAAATGCTAAAACCGATAAGGGTGATCATTCCTATCCAGGCTAGTAGGTATAAGGGTTTAGACGGTTTATGTTCTTCTGGCATATGCTTGCTGGTCACCAGACGCATATTGAGTCCGGCATAAAATGGAGCCGTTAAAAAGGAGAGGATTGTAGCTACTTGGATTAAGACTCCCATAAGACCTTCGACTGTGGTGAGCAAAACAAAGATGGTTGTAGTACCAACTACTAAGATGATCAACCAAATGAGATAGGCCTTGGGCATTTCGCGTTCACGTAGCAGTTCTGTGGTCTGGGCCATAGCTCTGGGCGATGCGTCCAAAGTTGTTAGGGTAGTGCTGAACATAGTGGTTAGGGCGGCAATTCCAATGATATAGCGTGTTCCTTCTCCTAAGTTTACGGTGTACATTTCTATCAATTGATTCGCAAAGGCTCCGCCACTGGAAGAGAATTGCGCTCCACTGCCATACATGACCAAGCCGCCAAGCAGTAAGAAACAAATTGCCAAGATAATGGTGGCGATGTATCCCACGTTGAAATCGAACCGGGATTGCTCCGCAGAAATACCAGCAGTGATCTTTTTCTTCTCTAAGGTCCACATGGAATGCCAGATCGATATGTCGAGTGGGGCAGGCATCCATCCCATAAAGGCGATCAAGAAACCTATGCCTACAGCAGTGTCTGGCATTTGTTGCGCCCAACTGACATCCGCAGTATTCTTAAATGCAAGTGCAACAGCAATTAGAGTACTTATGGTAAGACAAACTATGATGATCTTCATTAGGGTATCCAAAAATCTGTAACGGCCTAAGATCAAGATCAGAAAACAGACACCTGTAATAATGGCGCTCCAAAGCGCAGTGTCTTGACCTCCGAACAAACTGCTGGCAATTCCTGAAGTCACAATGGTAACGGCAGTCTGTATGGTGAACATAGTGGCAAGGGTAATTATAAAGTACGCCACCAATGCCGGTCGGCCCAATTTTTTGTAACCTTCTAAAAGACTTTCTCCTGTTGCCATGGCATAGCGAGGGCCAAACTCAAAGAATGGGTATTTGGCTATGTTGATAAGCAGTAGTGCCCATAAAAGACCGAGGCCAAAATCGGCTCCAGCTCTTGTAGATTGTACCAAATGGGAAACCCCAATGGCGGCTCCTGCAAACAGGAAGCCTGGGCCAAATTTGCGTATGGCTTTTGCCCATTGCATTAGCCTTCTCTTTTGGATTTGATAAGTGCAGCCAAGAGGTTTTTGGCTCGCAGGAGTTTAACCTTTACATTACTCAGAGATTCGTCCATTAGCGCTGCGATCTCATTATAGGATTTCTCTTGGAAATAGCGCAGATTGATCACCTCCTGATAATGCGGTTTGAGCTGTTTGATCATAAGCAACAATTCTGCAAGATTTTGTTCCGTGATCAGTTTGTCTTCTGCCGTTGGCGCACTATCTGGTATTTTTTTAAGTTGTTCGCTGGCTAGGTTTCTGCGGTCTATCTCTGGCTGGCTATTCTTTTTTCTGGACTTGTCAATCTGAAGGTTCTTAGAAATTGTGATAAGCCAAGTGCTAAAAGCGTATTTAGAGTCGTAAGTAGTTAATTTGTCAAAGGCCTTAGAAAAGGTCTGTATGGTATTCTCTTCTGCCTCGTATTCGTCTTTAAGGCGGTTGAGTTGAAAGCCATAAACCTGGTTCCAATAAGTGTTTAGCAAGGTGTTAAAGGCAATTTGGTCTCCTTTAAGTGCTTTTTCTATGGCTTCGGCAATCTTTTGATCGTTTATTTCCAAGTGGGTTTTGGGCTTACCAGATTGGTTATAAATATACTCAATTGCGTAAAGATGAGAAATAATTCTAAGACAGGTGCAGCAGCTATCAACGCTCCGGCCTTTAGTTTCTTTGCAGCTCCCCAATACGATATCCACTGCAATAGGCTGCGCAGACCAAAGAGTAGTAGTGCGAGTTTCCATTGGGTAAGCGCGAGCAGAACCAGTACAAGCCAAAAAGCCAAATTCGCAAGGTAGTAGAGTCCTAAACTCGCCTTAAAAAAGCTGCGATAGTGGTTTGCCGTACTTATATGTCTGCGTTTTTGCCTGAACCAATCGCCAAAACTCCTTTTGGGTTCCGATAGGGTGTAGCACTGCGGATTGATGCAATAAGTGGTGTTTTCGCTAGTGGTAGCCTCATTTACAAAAAGATCGTCGTCTCCAGACTGCAGTTGTATGTGAGAGGCAAAGCCTTTGTGTTTTTCGAATAAGATCTTGGTGTAGCCCAAATTTCGACCCACGCCCATATAGGCTTTGCCAGCGTGGGCGTATGCGAGGTATTGCAAGGCTGTAATAAAGGTTTCATAGCGGATCATGGCATTGAGCAGGCCAGCCCTTTTCTGATGTTTTCCGTAACCCAAGACCAAATGTTTCTCTGAGCTGAAGTATTTGCTGAGTTCACTCAGCCAGGTATTAGAAGCCGGGATGCAGTCTGCATCTGTAAAGATCAGTCTGGTGTGTTTGGCTTTTTTGATCCCTAAAGTCAGGGCGTACTTTTTAGAATTGTGAAAGCGTTCGTTGGCCTTCACATAAACCGGAGAGATCCTAGGGTCTCGGTCTGCAAAACGATCGATCACCGCTGCGGTCTCGTCGGTAGAAGCATCGTCTATGAGCACCAATTCAAAGTCCGGATGGTCTTGTTCTAACCAAATGGGAATGTGCTTCTCTAGATTTTCCGCCTCGTTCTTGGCGCAAACCAATAAACTTACCGGATATACTTTTTGGGTTTGTGGTTTTGGACTTTTACCAAATCCGAAGTAGATAAAAAGAAAATAGTAAAGCAGATTAATAGCCAGAACGCCCAGTGCTATGTAGGCCAATGGCGTCAATATAAATTACTTGGAAGCTTCGTTACAGTTGCCAAATTCGCTCGGCATTTTGCCGCAGAAACCACAGGCCTCGCCTTCTTTGTTCAGCATCGGGTTTTGACTGGCACAGGTTCCGGCAAATTCGCCGTCTTTCTTGGCCCAGATCTTAATGGCTATCCCCGCAAAGGCAACTAACAAAAGTCCTAAAGTGAGTAAAAGTAATTTCATTCTTACAGCTTTTTGGTGTTAAATAAGATGCACGTTTTAATTGCGACCTGATTTACAGTGCAAAAATACAATCTTTTGATATCTTTAAGTCGATGTGGACTGCAAAAAATTACGGAATACTCTTGCTGTTGTGCTCACTGTTTGCAGCTTGTAAACAAGAGGTGAAGCCTGCGCCGGCTGCTGCAGAAGTGGCAGAGTTGCAAGATACGCTGAGTTCACCTGCAATAGCTGAAAAGCTTGCTGTGCATGACGGGCTTCACTTGCGCCTTGCAGAGCGCGTTGATAAGGGTAAGGCCGAATCAACCAATTATAAAGCATTTATTGAGCAGTTGAAATATTCAAATTCGCAACATACCTTGGTAATTCCAAAAGGAGCATTGGATTCTTGCGAGAATTGTCCACCTCTGGAATGGAACGATTATTTGCTCAAACAAGCTTTAGGTACGCCACAACTTATGAAAGAGATCAATGGCTTTCGTCCCCAGTTGGGTGTAAAAAGTGTAAGCGGAAAACAGTGGATCTTTACTCGTGCAACCGATAGTCTGCTAGTCAGGGAACAATCGGGCCAGTTGTATTTATTGTGGCAAACCGACATACGAGCCTTAAACGGACTACTGCATATTCTAAAACCTATAGACAGCCTATCAAATTAACCTCTGCCTGTAAAGCGATATTGAACTTAGCCAACACTTCTTTTTGAATACGTTGGGCTAAATTCCAGATCTCTTGTCCTGTAGCCGTCCCGTGATTGACCAAGACCAAGGCTTGCTTGTCATGTACGCCGGCATCGCCGAAACGCTTTCCTTTAAACCCAGCTTGTTCTATAAGCCATCCCGCCGGAACTTTAACTGCTGTTGAGTCTACTTCGTAAAAAGGGGCGTCAGGATATGCAGCGTGAAAACTGTCGAAAGCTGTTCTAGAGATCAGAGGATTCTTAAAGAAACTTCCGCTATTGCCAATTTTTTCCGGATCGGGCAATTTGCTACTTCTGATATTGATGACCGCCTGGGCGATGCTCTTTAGACTTGGCCGCTCTTCTAGACGCTCCAGTTCCGCAGCTATGGCTCCATAAGAAGTGGAGAGCTTGTGATCTTTAAGACTGAGTTTTAAACAAACCTCAGTAATGATATATTTCCCTTTTAAGGCGTTTTTAAACACAGAATCGCGGTAGCCAAACTCGCAGTCCTTCAGCGAGAATTCTTTTGTTTTTCCGCTGGAGACCTCCATGGCGCTACAGCTCACAAACACATCTTTGAGCTCCACGCCATAGGCTCCAATATTTTGAATAGGAGCAGCGCCTATCTTACCGGGGATCAGCGCTAAATTTTCAATTCCGCCCAAGTCATTCTCTACACAATACATTACGGTTTGGTGCCAATTTTCACCAGCCTGAAACCCTAAGATCACCTCCTTGTCATTACGAGCTATTTCTCGGATCCCTTTGTTGTTGATGTAGAGAACTGTTTTGTCAAGATCGTTGCAGAGCAACATATTGCTTCCGCCGCCAAGGATAAAATAATCTTTTGGGCCATTTTGCGCTAAGAGGTCTTTGAGTTGATCTTCACTGCTTATCTCTATAAAAGCTGCAGCTTGCGCATCAATGCCAAAGGTATTGTATGTTTTTAATGAAATAGGCAATAGTTAATCCTTATAAACGGACAAAGCCGCTTTTAAAATGGCTACAGCGCGTTTGAGTTTATCTTCGTTCAACACATAGGCGATACGCACCTGATTCTTTCCAACTCCTTCAGATGAATAAAATCCTGCTGCAGGAGCAACCATTACTGTCTCGCCATTCAAGTCAAAAGATTCCAGCAGCCATTGGGCAAATTTATCGGAATCTTTTACCGGCAGTTGTGCAATACAATAAAAAGCTCCCTTGGGTTTTCCAACAACTACTCCAGGAATCTCTTGCAATCCTGCAATTAAAATGTCTCGTCTGGAACGGTATTCTGTTTTTACCTCTTCAAAATACGAATTTGGCGTATCTAAGGCAGCTTCGCTTGCTATCTGTGCAAAGGTTGGAGGGCTCAAGCGGGCCTGGGCGAACTTCATGGCCGTTTTCATTACTCCTTTGTTTTTAGAGACCAAACATCCAATACGTGCCCCGCACATACTGTAACGTTTAGAGACAGAATCTACAATAATGGCGTGCTCTTCTAAGCCAGCCTCTTGTAAGATAGAGTAATGCGGCTCATCGCCATAAGTGAATTCTCTGTAAACTTCGTCTGCAACTAAGAAGAGGTCGTGTTTTTTAACCAAGGCAGCTAACTTCTGGATCTCGGCCTTGGAGTACAGATAACCTGTTGGGTTTCCTGGGTTACAGATCAGGATCGCCTTGGTCTTTTCGGTAATGAGTTGTTCAAAGTCTTCTATTGGGGGAAGCGCAAAATTATCTTCTATTTTAGAGATCACCGGAACGATCTCAACCCCAGAGGCTGTTGCAAAACCATTGTAATTGGCGTAAAAAGGCTCTGGAATGATGATCTGGTCGCCTGCATCTGCAATGCATCCCATGGCAAAAAGTAAAGCCTCGCTTCCGCCCGTGGTCACTATGATATCATTTGCACCTACATGAATATCGTGTTTGGCGTAATAAGCTGCTATTTTTTCTCTGTACTGATCAGAACCCTCACTCCTGGAATAGGCCAATACCTCTACCTGATTATTCTTTATGGCGTCTAAGGCGACCTGAGGAGTTTTGATATCGGGTTGCCCGATGTTGAGGTGATGGATGGTTTTACCTTGCTTTATAGCAGCTTCTGCGAACGGAGCCAACTTTCTAATGGGCGATTCCGGCATGGCAAGCCCCTTCTGAGAAATTGCAGGCATAGCGAACTGTTAAATAGTTAAAATTCTACTTCGAAAAGCAAAGATAAAGTAACATTCGCTTAAGTTTTATAACTTATACTAGAAATTCGTTCTCCTTGAAAAAATTGTTGCTTATCTGCTCATTTCTAGCCTCTGGGATACACTTGGGCCAAGGAAATTTTGAGTTGCCCGAAGGGGTTGTCAGTAACAAGATCGAATTTCAGTTCTTGAGCAATTTGGTAATAGTTCCCGTAGAGTTAAACGGAGTCACTTTGGACTTTTTACTAGATACAGGTGTCAATGCTACCATTCTTTTCAGCATAGAGAATAAGGATTCTATTCAACTCAACAATACCCAACCTGTAAAATTGCGAGGCTTGGGCACCGGCAGCTCCATAGAGGCCATAAAATCTTCCAACAATACCTTTAGAATTGGAGATGCTGTAAACAGAAATCAGAGCATCTATATCGTTTTTGATGAAGATCTGAATTTCTCACCGCGACTTGGGGAGGCTGTTCACGGGATCATCGGCTATGATTTTTTTAAGAATTTTGTCGTTGAGACCAACTATGTCCGGGAGCAACTCACTTTTTATGAGCCCGAGTTTTATCAGGCTTCGCAGTGTAAAAAATGCTTTAGGTCGCCGCTGCGTTTTTACAACAATAAGCCTTATGTGGAATTGGAAGCCACTGTGGGTAAAGTTACCGACACCGTTACTGTGCTGTTAGATTCAGGCTCTGGAGATGCACTGTGGTTACTAAAAGATAAAGAACCTTGGCTCAAAGTACCTAAGAAACATTTTAGAGACTTTCTCGGTCTTGGCCTAAACGGCAATATTTTTGGAGATCGCTCGCGGATTCCAGGTGTAAAATTAGGCGATTATTTCCTTCGGGATGTAAACACGGCATTTCCCGATAAAAACGCATTTGGGAATATCAACCTGTTTAAAGCCAGAGACGGTTCTATGGGAGGTGAACTGCTCAAACGTTTTACAACCATTATCAACTATCCGGGTCGGGAGTTGATCTTAAAGAAGAACCGTTATTTCAATCAGCCTTTCTATTACAACATGAGCGGATTGACCTTACAGCATAACGGATATGAGTATGTAAAGGAGAAACTTGCCGGTACCAATAAGTCCAAATACGGTAATGATCCGAACAATGTGAAGAACGAGGTGATCATGTACGAGACGCAATAACTCTACGCGATTAAACTCGTACATAAAATTGAGGTAGCTGAGGTGCGCAAAGGTTCGCCTGCCTATGAGGCGGGAATGCGCTCCGGAGACATACTGACCCATTTGAACGGGGAACCGATTCACCGATTTAGTTTGCAAGAGCTCAACGCCCTATTTCATTCAAAAGAAGGTAAGCTGCTGCGATTTCAAGTGAATCGCAACGGCTATAATCTGCGTATTGCCTTTAAACTAAAACGAGTGCTATAAAAAAACCCCGCCATAGGCAGGGTTTTGAATATAAGAGCATTGCTTCTTAACGTGTCTTTTCCAGTACGCTTTTCTTGCTGTCTGGATCTAGGATGGTACCTTTGATCTTGATCGCCTTAACAGGCTCGTCAGCGTTTGAGTAAACCGTTATGGTCTTACGAATAGGACCAACGCGCTTGGTATCGTATTTTACTTTGATAGTTCCGGTTGCTCCAGGAGCGATAGGTGCGTCTGGTTTTTCAGGAACAGTACATCCGCAGCTAGATTTAACATCAGAGATGATCAGTGGGATGTTCCCAGTATTGGTGAATTCGAATACGCGAACGCCATCAGCGCCTTTGTTGATTTCACCGTAATCAATGGTTTCTTGTGTGAATTCAATTTTAGCAACCTTATCTTGGGCTTGCACAGCATAGCTCATTAAAGTTACTACAGCTAAAAGAATAATCTTTTTCATGTCTTTTAATTTAGATGACCAAAGTAGGCTTTTTGGGTTAGTTTTTCTGCTAAAAGCGCGCTAAGTCTGTGTTAAAATCACATTTTTTCGACCAAATGCACACCTCTAGTCTGTTTCATTTCATTTCCTATTGCTAAAGTAGCCATTATTTTCAGTTGTCCAAAAAACGTCCAAGCGCTTTTAAATCTTTTAGTATATAACTACTTTTGCTCCCTTATACAGTTCAAAAATCAGACCAAAATGGCATTAGCAGCAAAATACAGCGCTAAGGAGGTAGAGCAGAAGTGGTATAACTACTGGATGGAGCAGGGTTATTTTCATTCCGAAGTCAATGAAAAAGAGCCTTATACTATCGTAATTCCACCACCGAACGTGACTGGTGTCCTACACATGGGGCATATGCTCAATAACACCATTCAGGACGTGCTTATTCGCAAGGCGCGTTTAGAAGGTTATAATGCCTGCTGGGTTCCTGGAACCGACCATGCTTCTATTGCTACGGAGGCCAAGGTAGTTGCCAAACTCAAATCCGAAGGGATAGAAAAAAGCAGCTTAACGCGCGACGAATTCCTAAAGCACGCTTGGGATTGGACCCACAAGCATGGCGGTATCATTTTGGAACAATTGAAGCGATTAGGAGCCTCCTGCGATTGGGAGCGCACCAAGTTCACCATGGATGATGATATGTCAGAATCGGTGATCCATGTTTTTGTCGACCTGTATAACAAAGGGCTGATTTATCGCGGTTACCGCATGGTAAACTGGGATCCGCAGGCCAAGACCACCCTATCTGACGAAGAGGTGATCTATCAAGAAAAACAAGGGAAACTATACTATGTTTCATATAAGGTTGCAGGCTCAGAGGACACTTTGACCATTGCAACTACGCGTCCGGAGACCATTTTAGGAGATACGGCGATCTGTATCAATCCGAATGATGAACGTTTTACCCATTTGAAAGGTAAAAAAGCAATAGTGCCTATTTGCAACCGTGAAATCCCAATTATTGAGGATGAATACGTAGATATGGAGTTCGGTACGGGTTGTTTAAAGGTAACACCTGCCCACGATGAGAACGACAAAGTTCTAGGTGACAAGCACGGTTTGGAGCTCATTGATATTTTTAATGACGATGCTACTTTAAATTCCTTCGGATTGCATTACCAGGGGCAGGATCGATTTGCCGTTCGCAAAGCCATCACTAAAGAATTAGAAGAACTTGGCCATTTGGTAAAAACAGAAGACTACACCAATGAAGTTGGAACTTCTGAGCGTACCGGAGCCGTGATAGAACCTAAACTGAGCGATCAATGGTTCTTAAAAATGAAGGACTTAGCAGCTCCTGCTTTAGAAGCAGTGCTTAAAGAAGATGTGGCCTTGGTTCCTGGCAAGTTCATCAATACCTACAAACACTGGATGGAGAATGTTCGCGATTGGAACATTTCGCGTCAGTTGTGGTGGGGGCACCAAATTCCCGCTTACTATTACGGAGCTGGAAAACAGGACTTCGTAGTAGCAAAGACTCAGGAAGAGGCTTTGAAATTGGCGCAAGAGCAAAGCGGCAATGCTGCTTTGACCGCTGCAGATCTGCGTCAGGATGAAGATGCACTAGACACTTGGTTTTCTAGTTGGCTGTGGCCGATCTCTGTTTTCAATGGAATCTTGGAGCCCGAAAATAAAGAAATTGAATATTACTATCCGACCAATGATCTGGTAACTGCGCCAGAGATCCTATTCTTTTGGGTTGCTCGTATGATCATTGCCGGTTATGAATACCGCGATGCTAAGCCATTTAGTAATGTTTACCTAACGGGGATTGTACGCGACAAGCAGCGCAGAAAGATGAGTAAGTCGCTGGGGAATTCTCCGGATCCGATAGAACTCATTGAGAAATACGGAGCCGATGGCGTTCGCGTGGGAATGCTTTTAAGTTCTCCTGCGGGGAACGATCTGATGTTCGATGTGGAGCTTTGCGAGCAAGGAAGCAAATTCGTGAACAAGATCTGGAATGCTTACAGGCTTATCGAAGGTTGGGATGTATCCGAAGATAAAAAACAGACCGAGTCAGAGGCATTGGCCTTAAAATGGTACCGCAACCGCTTTCAGCAAGTGTTGCGCAAAGTAGAGAGTGAGTTTAAACAATACCGCATCTCTACAGCACTAATGGAAACCTACCGTTTGGTATGGGACGATTTCTGTTCTACTATGTTGGAGGCTATCAAACCACCATACGGAGAAGCTGCTTCGGCCCAGACCTATCGCGAAGCAATTACGATCTTTGAAGACAATCTGCGCATTTTGCATCCGTTCACTCCGTTTTTGACCGAGGAACTTTGGCAAGATATTGCCGAGCGTTCTCCAGACGAAGCGCTAATAGTTTCCAGCTGGCCAAAACACGAAGAATTTGATGTGGACTTCATAGCCAATTTTGATTTTGCTATGGAGGTAGTATCTGGTATACGAACCATTAGAAAGAACAATCAGATCGCCTTTAAAGAAACTGTAGATCTGGTCATTGCAGATAATGAGCAGCAAGGGCGTGTTATGGAACCCATTATTCAAAAGCTGGGTAACGTTGCCAATATTTCTCACGGCGAAGCTGTAGACGGCGCTTTGACCTTTAGAGTTAAGGCCAATGAGTACTTTGTTCCTATCAGTGGAGCTGTAGATGTAGAAGCACAGATCGCTAAGCTCACAGAAGAACTCGGCTATACCGAAGGCTTTTTAAAGAGTGTTCAGAAGAAGCTGAGCAACGAGCGCTTTGTGAACAATGCTCCGGAGCAAGTTGTTGCTGTTGAGCGCAAGAAAGAGGCGGACGCTTTGGCCAAGATAGAGACGCTAAAAGCGAGTTTAGCAGCCCTGCAATAATTTATTTTCTATAGAGTAAATAGTGATTTACGGCCTCGATGTATTTCATTTTGGCCTCGTCTGCTGTCATGTTCTTTATCTGAAACAAGGCGTTGGTCTTAAAGGCAGTGATAAGGGGTTTGGAGCCGCTGGGTAATTCTTTGTTCTTTGTGGCAACCTTGTAATAGGCGTATAGACGAAGCAGCAGATCGGCAGGGAAAGGCTGTTCGTGGTCGTTGATGGTCGCCACGGCCTGCTCAAATGCCTTATCTAATTCTTCTGAGTTCATGCGCGTGCAAGCACCGTGATTCCACCTTTTACTTTCTGATTGAGACTGACCTCAATTTTGGCGTCTAAGGGAAGAAATACATCTACCCGGGATCCGAATTTAATGAATCCGCTGTCTGCAGTTTGATCGGCACTTTCGCCTTCTTTGGCGTAGTTGACTATGCGCTTGGCTAGTGCGCCAGCGATCTGTCGGTAAAGAACATCCCCGAACTTTTCGCTTTTTACCACAACTGTAGTGCGCTCGTTCTCTTCGGATGCTTTAGGGTGCCAGGCAACTAAGTATTTACCTGGATGATATTTGCTGTAAACCACCTCGCCGCCAACAGGATAGCGTGTTACATGCACGTTTAGTGGCGACATAAACACAGAAACTTGTCTGCGCTTGCCTTGGAAATATTCGGGTTCTTCAACTTCTTCTATAACCACCACTTTGCCATCTACCGGAGAGAAAACAGCTGTCGGATTTGCTGTAAAATTGCGTTTCGGATTTCTGAAGAATTGTAAAATCAGAATCAGCAAAACCAAAAATCCACCCATAAGTGCATAACGCAACCAAGGTGTGGTCACAAATTGATCCACAGTTAAGACCGAGGCAATGCAGAGTACTAGAGTAGCTAGAATTATGGTATTTCCTTCCTTATGAAACATAACAGTTCAAAATTAAGAATATATACACAAATGGCGCAGCGTAAATAAGACTATCCATGCGGTCGTAGATACCGCCGTGTCCGGGCATGATCACGCCACTGTCTTTTACCCCAGCTTGGCGTTTCATTTTAGATTGTACCAAATCTCCTAAAGTGCCAAAAATCACAACTATAATAGCTAAGATCATCCAGTTAGTGAGCCCGTACACGCCGTAAAATATATGTGCAGCGTAACCTACCGCAAGACCACCTACAGCTCCGCCTAAAAATCCTTCTACGGTCTTTTTTGGAGAGACGCGCTCCATAAGTTTGGTTTTACCTATGGTGCGACCAACCAAATAAGCAAAGGTGTCGTTTGCCCAAAGCATACACAATACGGCTATAACAACTTTATAGTTAAAAACATCGTTGTCTAAGGGTAAGAGCGATAGCGATGCGATCCCCAAGCAGAGATACCCCACAAAGACGAACTTGCGTTGCCAATCGTTGAGCCTTGCCTCGGCCTTAAACAACCAGGGCAATAAGGCTAGATTGGCTAAAATATTGGCCGATACAATTAGCGTAGGGTCTATTACACTCGGAACGACCCAATGCAACAAACCGGCCAGCAACCCCAAGACAGGAATTCCTATCCAGACAGCAAATTTGCTCAATCTACAGAATTCTAGGCTTACAAGAACTCCAAAGACAAAAACGACAATTAAAAAGGCGATTTTGGACCAAAAGAGAGACCCCAAAAGCAGGGAAATGTAAAGCGCTCCTGAAACTGCGCGTATCAAAAGGTCCTTCATACTATAAGTCTTCCAGAAGCAACAAATATAGGTTTTTTGTGGTACTTCCGTAGCTCATGAAATCCTTTTCCTTTTGGGTTTCAAAATCCTGAATGGTGGTAATATTGGACGGGATTTTATTTTTGTTGCGATCTTTGATCTGTCTAAGGCCTTCACCTATATTATCGACCAATTGACTGGTGGTAGAAAAGATGATGAAATTGGTTGGGAGTTCCCCTAATTTCTTCTCTCTAATCTGGTTGGAAGAGATAAGTACGGAACCGTTATTTGCGATAAGTGATTCGCAGCGCGACAAGAAAAACTTGCTGCCGGAGTTGGTTCCGAATTTAAGGTTAAAGCCGTCAAACCGTTCTATTAGTTGCTGATCTATACAGAAGGCTTCCGCTTCATACCAATCGTTCTCCATAAGAATATTATCGAAGGTCTGCATCAGTTCCTCTAAATTTTCACAATACAAGAATTTACCGCCGTTTCTGCGGAAGTTATACGTGAATTTTTCGTCTATAGGAAGCTGTTTCTCCGGATAGTATTTACTATGCTGTTTGTCCAATGATGTATCCTCGGTAGTTTTGGACTTACCGGATTTAGGATTCAACAGTCTTTTGAACAGACTCATAGGTGCGTCTTGATGGGGATTTGAAACGTTTAACCTCAAAGATAAAAAAAAGTTGGAGCCTAAGACCCCAACTTTAAGAATATCTAAATGTTATTTGTGGAACTACCCTTTAGATTCTACGGGAATCGTCTCTGGCTTTGGCCACTGACGCTCTCCAAATATGAGTTCCAAATTGTCTTTAAAGATCACTTCTTTTTCCAAGAGTACATTGGCCAATTCGGTGAGCTTGTCCTTGTGCTTTTTAAGCAGGTCCACAGCGCGTTTGTATTGGGTCTCAATGATGTTAGAGATCTCCTTGTCGATCATCTCTGCTGTCTTTTCAGAATACGGTTTAGAGAAGTTGTAATCGGTTTGCCCTGAACTGTCGTAATAGGTCAGGTTTCCGATCTTGTCGTTCAAACCGTAAATGGTTACCATAGCACGTGCTTGTTTGGTCACTTTTTCCAAGTCACTTAGCGCACCAGTAGATACTTTTCCAAAGATCACTTCTTCTGCCGCACGACCACCCATAGCAGCACACATCTCGTCCAACATTTGTTCCGGACGGACAATTAGGCGTTCCTCTGGCAGATACCAAGCAGCTCCTAAAGATTGTCCTCTAGGAACAATCGTTACCTTAACTAGGGGAGCGGCGTGTTCTAACATCCAACTTACGGTGGCGTGACCGGCTTCGTGAAATGCGATTGCCTTTTTCTCTTCTGGAGTGATGATCTTATTTTTCTTTTCGAGCCCACCAACAATGCGGTCTACAGCATCTAAGAAGTCTTGTTTGCCAACTGCTTTTTTACCTTTACGGGCAGCGATTAGAGCAGCTTCGTTACAAACGTTAGCAATATCAGCTCCAGAGAAACCAGGCGTTTGCTTGGCTAAGAAATCGGTATCTAACTCTTCTAGTTTTTTAATAGGTCTTAGGTGTACCTCGAAGATCTCCTTACGCTCGCGTACATCAGGAAGATCCACATAGATCTGGCGGTCAAAACGACCCGCACGCATCAAGGCCTTGTCCAGTACATCAGCTCGGTTAGTCGCTGCAAGTACAATAACATTGGTGTTGGTTCCAAAACCGTCCATTTCTGTTAACAGCTGGTTTAGGGTATTTTCACGCTCGTCATTGGATCCGGAGAAATTACTCTTACCACGGGCACGACCAATGGCGTCGATCTCATCGATAAAGATGATAGAAGGTGATTTTTCTTTGGCCTGCTTGAACAAGTCTCGCACACGAGAAGCACCAACTCCTACGAACATCTCCACAAAGTCCGAACCAGACAAGGAGAAGAAAGGTACTTTAGCCTCTCCGGCCACTGCTTTTGCCAAAAGGGTCTTACCAGTTCCTGGAGGTCCTACCAAAAGTGCTCCTTTTGGAATTTTACCACCTAAGGAGGTGTATTTTTCAGGATGTTTTAAAAAGTCAACAATTTCTTGGATCTCTTCTTTAGCACCTTCTAAGCCGGCTACATCTTTAAAAGAAGTTTTTACTTCTGTGTTCTGATCAAAGAGTTTCGCTTTAGATTTTCCGATGTTGAAGATCTGTCCGCCAGCTCCTCCTGCTCCTCCTGCAGACATGCGTCGCATGATCAAGATCCAGATCCCAATAATAATAGCGAAAGGCAACAAGCTGATTAATATATCGCTCATTACACTCTCTTCTGTGGTCCGCTTTACTGAGGTAGGGGATTTGCCTGCTTCTTTGAGCTCGTTGTTGATCTCTACGATTCGTTCCTCAAAAAAGGTAGGGTCACCAAACTGAAATTCGTAATCCGCAGTAGTTGCAGAACTCACTCGGAAAGAATTCGTGTCGGTATTCTGGTGTTTGTCTTTGAGCTTGGCATCTGGAGTCAAATAAACTCGGGCTTTGCGCGTATTGGCCACAACGACCAATTCTTGGACATCGCCATCACGCATATAGTCTAAAAATTCCTCCTGCGTGGTTGCAGGTGGTTTAGACCAGCTGTTGCCACCCATGAACTGGATGCTCAATAATATCACTATAACGATCCCATAGATCCAGTATGGACTGAACTTGGGTTTCTTTACTTCATTATTTTTCTTTTCCTCCGCCATTTCGTGCTTTTAATAAGTAGATTCGATCTTGATGGAATGGGCATCGCCCCACAGGCCTTCGATATCGTAAAATTCTCGAATGTGTTTTTGGAAAACATGCACCACTACATGAACGTAGTCTATCAAGACCCACTCGGCATTTTCGGTTCCTTCAACATGCCAGGGCTTTTCGCGTAATTCTTTGCTAACAGATTTCTGAACGGAATTGACAATCGCATTGACCTGCGTATTAGAGGTACCGTTGCAAATAATGAAATAATCGCAGACCGTATTCTCAATTTCTCGCAAGTCCAGGATTTCTATATCCTGTCCTTTAACCTCTTCAATTCCCCGTATTATTTGAGTGATTAATTGATCTGTTCCTACTTCTTTTTTTGACATTAAATCTGTTTATTTTTGCAAAGTTATTACTTTTTTTGTTCCTTAAAGACGTCATCCATTTAAGATTAACAGAATATTTAAGTTCCTCCCTTGAAGCTAATCAAACTTAATGCCACCCTTTCTACCAATGACTATCTGAAAGCGCTTTTAAAATCTGGGCTTCCGGCGGAGCAAACCGTGGTTATGGCCAAAGATCAGACCCAGGGGAAAGGCCAACACGGAAACCGTTGGTATTCCAAAGCGGGTGAAAGCCTTACCATGAGCCTTTACCGACGTTTTGAGCAGCATCCAGAGGTCTTTGCATTTATGCCGCAAATGGTGGTGGCCCTTGCGGTAAAAAAGCAGTTGGATGCGCTGAAGATTCCCGCTGTCAGTATTAAATGGCCCAACGACATTATGTCATACAATAAAAAGCTCGGTGGCATACTTATAGAGAATATCTGGACGGCCGGAAAACCAGCTCATCGTGTTATTGGGATAGGATTGAATGTCAACAATGAACTCCCCCAGGACCTCCCGCGGGCGCACTCGCTCAAACAACTGACTGGGAAAACCTATGAGGTGGAAGAACTCGGGATGCGCATTGCCGGGCAAGTCTATCAATATTTTGATGACTTTCGCTTAGTGGACCAGCAAGATTGGTATAGGCAATACCTTGACGTACTTTACAAAAAAGACAAAGCTGCTACTTTTCGCTGCGGACCCAATCCACCTTTTACGGCCTTGGTCAAAGGAGTAACTCCAGAGGGTGAATTGGAACTACAACTAGCGGACGACTCTTTGCGGCAATTCGCAGTTAAAACAATAAAAATGGAATACTAGATCGTTTGGAGCTGATCTGTCAAAGCTTCTAAGAACGACTTGATTGGGCCTTTGATCATCATGGCCATCATGGCGTTGAATTCTCCTGCAAAGTCCAAAGTAGTTGCAGATTTGCCAGCCTCTAGCTCTTCTATATTAGCGGTAAGTGTGAAAGGCAATTTGTCACTCTTTGCACCTAGAACAACTTGATTTGGAGGGTTGATTTCCTTGAGTTCCAAGGCGATCTCTGGCATGCCTTTAAGAGCAAAAACAAAGGCGTTGTCGGCAATGAGCTCAAATTTTGCAGTATTTTCTGGCATGAGTTGCTCAAAGTTCTTCACATCGCTTAAAAAGTCACAAACTTCTTGAGCTGATTTGTCTAAGGTTACGGTCTTGCTTGTTAAATTCATAGCTTATTGCATCCAGTTGGCGGGATCTTTGCGCCACTGTTGTAAAGTTTCTAATTCGTCTTTGGTGATGTATTTGGATTTTTCGGCCTGATCCAATAAATGCTGATAGTTACTCAAAGTGTGCAGTTGTACTTGAGCCTCTTCAAAATTGCTTGTTGCCGTATCGAATCCGTAAGAAAACAAGGCGAGCATACCTTTTACCTGCGCATTCGCTTCTCGCAGCGCCTGAACGGCGTTCAAACTACTTTTTCCAGTACTGATCAGGTCTTCCACAACCACTACAGATTGATGTTCTTCTAAGATACCTTCGATTTGATTCTGACGGCCGTGCTTTTTAGGCTCTGGACGCACATAAATAAAAGGTAGATTCATATAGTCAGCAACCAACATTCCTATGCCAATTGCTCCAGTTGCAACCCCTGCAATAACATCAGGTTTGCCGTAGAGCTCTTCGATCTGCCCGGCTAAGTGTTCTCTTAAAAAATTGCGAATGTGCGGATAAGACAAGGTGATTCGATTGTCACAGTAGATGGGTGACTTCCAACCAGAAGCCCATGTAAAAGGGTTTTGTGGTTGCAATTTTATTGCATTAATTTGCAACAAAAGTTCAGCGGTTTTTTGAGCCGTTTCCTTTTTCAATATCATTTTGCAAATGTATTATAAAGTTTTTATAAATGAGATTCCGGTGATACTTTCCACGGAGAAATTCATTGGTAAAAAGTACGTCTCTATCCCTATTGAACTTGTGCGTTTTAAAAAATTGATCAAAATGATCGAAAAGGGAGAACTCACGCATGTTAACCTCTACCATGCAGAGGTTGACAAACTCGAGTACTACTTGTGTAAAAAGCTCAAAGTAGTTGAAGCCGGAGGTGGTTTGGTCTACAACGAGAATAAGGAAATTCTCTTTATTTATCGCAATAAGAAATGGGACCTGCCCAAAGGCGGATTGGAGAAAGATGAAACTCCAGAAGACGCTGCAGTTCGAGAAGTACAAGAAGAGACAGGGGCCAAAAAGCTTGAGGTGAAGAGATTCATTCAAAAGACATATCACGTCTTTAAGCGCAATGGGGAGCGCAGGCTCAAGATAACTTATTGGTACGAAATGTACACCTCGTACAACGGCAATCTAAAACCACAAACCAAAGAAGGTATCGAAAAAGCGAAATGGAAGAATTTTGCCCAAACCCAAAAGGCACTTCAAGGCAGCTATGAGAATATCAAGCTGCTATTTCCTAAGGAGTATTTAACCACCCACCCTGTAGATCGGATAGCGTAAATGCGCAGCCTCATAATAGGGTGATTGTTTGTGTATCCAATCCAACTGTGCATACCAATTCTGAGCAAAGTTCGAATCGGCCGACTTTTTGGCTTCGAATTCCGCTTTGATATCGGGGTTCTCATTTAAGAATTCCAAGGCAAGATCTTCCCAGACATAGGGCGAAAAACCTTCTTTTTGTTGCAAGATCGTATCGAAGAAATTCCAATTGAAAAAGGAGTCTACTGCCGTGGGTTCTAAAGTTTCCAGCAAGTAGCGAACAGCTTCTTGTTGCGTAGCGACTTTATAGCTACCTTTAGCTATGAGAACATCAGTTTCTATGGCTTCCACTTGGGTATTGTAATGCGGATAATGCCCTTCATACGGACGATTGTAGGTCTTGTAGTCCGCTATGCGGTAGCTGGTAACGTTTAATACAGTATCCTTATCGAATTGATCCATAATAACACCATTGGCTCTCAAACGATTAACAATAGGCCACCATCCTTTAGGGATTATATAATATTCTGGGATCTTTATAGAATCGGTCGCTTTGAAATAGTTGTAGTAAGTGACTGGTTTTTCAAAAGCTTGATCCCGATCGTACTTAAGACGATTGGCTCCGGTTATTGCACTTGGAAGGTAAGTGCCCTCATAACCTTTAAAATTAAAGGTAGAGGTCTTACTACTGTCTACGGTCCACCCAATTGGATAATCGGAACCTACGGTATAATTCTTCCAAGCATTGCGTTTGACCTGTTTGATCTGCTGTGAATTAGATTCGGCAAATTCCAATACCGATTGCATAAGCGCATAAGTACCCATAACCCGATCTTTATAAGGCTTTAGCATATGGGTCTCTACCATTAGACCAAGAGTGTTGAACAGGCTGGTATAACCTGTAGAATATCTGGGGCCGTCCAGAAATTGTGAAAAGCCCGATTCTGGTGTGCGGTTAAACACATTTACGTAGGGCGTAATATCCCAGCCTTTTGCTTGCAAGGAATCCTCTAGTGCGGGCATCATTTTTTCGTGCAAAAATGCACCAGCTTGGCCGCCCAGTTTGTTGTGTTGGGTAAAAAGATGCGTGAGTGTATACTGGTAATCGGCGCCATTGCTCACGTGGTTGTCTATAAACACATCCGGATCCAACAACTGAAACAACTTGTGAAAGGCCGTAGCGTTGCGGGTGTCGCTTTTAATAAAATCACGATTCAGGTCAAAATTTCTAGAATTACCTCTGAATCCGTATTCTTCCGGACCGTTTTGATTTGTTCGGCTGTGGGAGTTGCGATTAAGTGCACCTCCAATATTGTATACAGGAATTACCGCGACTATAAGGTTTTGAGGCACTTGGATCTTTCCTTGCGCCAAGTCTCTCATAAGCATCATACTGGCATCTATACCGTCACTTTCTCCAGGGTGGATCCCATTGTTGATCAAGACCACGGTTTGTTTGCCGTCCAAGCCTAGCTCTGAATCAAAGCTTCGATTTGGGTTGAAAGTCACTAAATGCAATGGATTACCGCTGTCTGTCCTGTCCATTTCGTATAGGGCTACAGCGGTGTAAGCCTTACTCAAGTCCTTGTAGTAAGAAATAACCGCCGAGTAATCAGGGGTTTGCAGTCCATCCGACTGCTCAAAAAGGGTTGTAAAATCGAATTCGGATTTTACATCAGATTTACACGATAATAACAGTAAAGTAAAGGAGTAGGCGAGGACTCTACACATAGTGCTAAGAAATTTCATGGCTTAAAATTATAAAAGAATAGGATTTTCACTTTGTTCTTTCAACTTTAATGTGCTACATTTACCATACAAAACTAATCTTAAAACAAATTGACATGAAGAAAATTATTCTTTTATTGGCCTGTCTAATGGTAGCAGGCGTGTCGGTTGCACAAACAAACGTAGATATGGCTAACGCTATCCAAATCGGTGCGCTTCCATACACTGATGTTGATGCCAACATACCAAATGGTACTCAAGAAGAAGGTCAAGCAGGATGTAACTTCAACGTTCCTTCGCTTGATTACAAATTTGAAGTAGTAACTGGAGGTACGGTAACTGCAACACTTTCTAACCCTGTTGGTCTTTCTGATCCAGTATTCTATTTCGCGACTACTCTTGACGAGACTGATCCAACTGGTCTAACGGTAACTGATAACCTAGGTGGTATTGGAGCTGGATGCTTTGATAACGATGCTGGTCTTGACGGTACAAGAACTGCTATTTTCAACGACGGAGATATCGTGTTCATGCTAGTAGCTAACGAGGCTATCTCTAACATCGATGTTTCAGGAGATGCTGTACTTGCCACACTATCTACTGCAGACAACAACCTAGAAGGTGTATCTGTTTATCCTAACCCTGTAAAAGACGTGCTTAACGTTACTGTTCCTGTAGGAGCTGAAGTAACTAGCGCTAAGCTTTTCGACGTATTGGGTAGAGACACTGGAGTTGTAATGGTAAATGGAGCCATCAACACTTCTGGTCTTTCTAACGGGATCTATATGTTTACTTTAGAAACTACTGAAGGAAACTACACAACTAAGATCGTTAAGCAATAAGACCTAGTCTATTGCAAAAAAAAACCCTGCCAAACGGCAGGGTTTTTTTATGTCTTTATTTTCTAACGGTGTAAGGTACTAGGTGTTGGTAATTTCCATTGTATTTCATGATCTCTCTCACTATGGAAGAAGAGATGTGGGTTACCTCCGGAGAAGCCATTAAGAAAACGGTTTCTACATCGCCGGCCATAACGCGGTTGGTCTGAGCTATGGGTTGCTCGTAATTGAAGTCCTTAGTGCTTCTCAAACCTCTTAAGATGAATTGTGCCTCAACACTTTTACAGAAGTCTACGGTAAGGGTATTGTACGTGGCAATGCTGATTCGACTTTCTTCTGCAAAGGTCTCTTCTAAAAAGCGTTTGCGCTCTTCTAAGCCAAAGGTGTACTGCTTCGCTGAATTAACTCCAATAGCCAATACGATCTCGTCAAAGAGTTGCAAACCGCGTTCTATGATGTCGCAATGTCCTAAAGTGATCGGATCAAAAGAGCCTGGAAATACTGCCTTTTTCTTCATGTTTACTAAGATACTATTTCTGCGGCAATACGTTGTGTACCAATTGTGCAAAGAGCTCTGCTAGCGGTATGCCTGCCGCCTCCGATTGCTTAGGGATGATACTGGCTTCAGACAAGCCCGGATTGGTGTTGACCTCTAAGAAATAAGGTTCGCCATCTTGAAGAATAAAATCACATCGCACCAAACCACTCATTTCTAAAAGTCCGTAGATTCTAGCGGTCTCTGCCTGAGCTTTTGCCGTTTCCTCCTCGCTTATTCGCGCTGGGGTTATCTCTTGGGATTTCCCCAAATATTTCGCTTCATAATCAAAGAAGTCATTCTCACTAACTATCTCTGTGGGCAATAATACCTGAACATCTCCATCCTGGTCGTAGGCACCTACGCTAACCTCTGTTCCTACCAAGGCAGTTTCTATTAAGATCTGATGATCCTCTTCGAAAGCCTTGTCTATTGCAGGTTGTAATTCTTCCATCTGATAGACCTTAGTCACGCCGTAGCTGCTTCCGGCACGGTTCGGCTTCACAAAACAAGGAAAACCAACGGTCTTGACAATCTCTTCTAAGGCTACCGGAGTTTGTTTGTTAAGGTAATACGATTGGGCACATTTAACTCCAAATTGCTTCAGTACGGCCAAACAATCACGCTTATTAAAGCTCAGTGCGGCTTGATAGAAATTGCAGGAGGTCTGTGGAATACCCAACAATTCAAAATAGGCTTGCATATAGCCGTCTTCTCCAGGTGTACCGTGAATTACATTGAATACAGCATCTGGCACAACTCGTTCGGAATTCACCTCAAAACTAAAATTGCCCTTATCGACCCGGTGCTTTTTATTCTTCCCGTCCAAATAATACCACTGGTTGGGCTCAATATGCACGGCAAAAACCTCAAAACCTGCATCTTGCAAGTGTTTTACCACGGTGGCTCCACTTTCCATAGAAATTGATTGTTCGCTGGAAAAGCCTCCCATAATTACGGCAACTTTAATGGGCGTCATAAGATTGTGCAGATTTTAGCGTTTGTTGTTTAAGTTTCAGCTGTGGCTGAACCAAATCGTTGAGCAGTTGTAATATCTTCTCAAATATATGTATTTTCGTCTTTTAAATTAACTATTCGTTTTAATGAGTTTCGTTAGATTCTTACTGACCAAAACATTCTTAAAACAACTTGGCTTGGCCCTTTTGGTTGCCGTTGGATTTGTCTTTGTATTGCTGTTCTATCTGCGGATGAGCACCAATCACAATCAACAGATACAGGTGCCCGATCTAGCCAAAATGACCTTAGATGAGGCAAATCTTGCACTCACAGAACTGGACTTGCGTTGGGAAGTCTTAGACACTACCAATTACAATCCAGATTATCCAAAACAGTCTGTTATTGAACAACTGCCAAAGGCAGGAAGTATGGTCAAGGAGAAACGAACCATCTATCTTACTGTAAACAGATCAGATTATCGTTCGCTGCCTATACCTAATGTAGTTGGACGAACCAGACGACAGGCCGAACCTACCTTGGTTTCTATGGGCTTTAAGATCGGAAAGGTAACTTACAGACCTTATATCGCTAAAGATGAGGTTTTGCAATTACGCCATAAGGGTGAACTCATTGAACCTGGAGCAATGTTGCAGAAGACTGCAGTTATAGATCTCGTTTTGGGCGATGGCAAAGGTAACCTGCGCATGGGTCGAGAAGCTGATTCTAGCACTGATTCTGATTCCGATGGATAAAGAGGCCTTGGAACAAGAGGAAAACGACGATCTTTACGAACACCATCGATTTGTAGCGGAAAAAGGTCAGCAACCACTTCGCGTGGATAAATTCCTGATGAACTATATCGAAAAAGCGACCCGGAATAAGATCCAAAAGGCGGCTACTGCTGGTAATATATACGTTAATGATGTTCCGGTAAAATCGAATTACAAGGTAAAACCACACGATGTGGTGACTGTGATGTTCGCCCATCCGCCGTATGAATTTCTATTGGTGCCAGAAAACATTCCGCTGGACATAGTTTACGAAGACGATGCCGTATTGGTGGTCAATAAACCGGCAGGAATGGTGGTGCATCCAGGGCACGGAAATTACAGTGGAACCCTTATCAATGCCCTGACCTATCACTTTGAGAATTTACCTAATAATAGCAGCGGTAGACCTGGTTTAGTGCATCGCATTGATAAAGATACCAGTGGTTTGTTAGTGGTTGCTAAAACCGAAGAGGCCATGACTCATTTGGCTTCGCAATTCTTCAATAAGACCACAGAAAGAACCTATACCGCTTTGGTTTGGGGCAATATGGAAGAAGATCAAGGCACTGTGGAAGGTCATATCGGCAGACATCCTAAAAATAGACTTCAAAACACGGTCTTCTTAGGCGAAGAAGCCGAGCTAAAAGGAAAGCCTGCGGTAACTCATTACAAAGTTCAGGAGCGTTTGGGCTATGTTACTTTGGTTTCCTGTACTTTAGAGACTGGTCGTACCCATCAGATCCGTGTACACATGAAACACATTGGTCACACCCTTTTCAACGACGAGCGTTACGGGGGCGAAAAGATCTTAAAAGGAACCACTTTTACCAAGTACAAACAATTTGTGGAGAACTGTTTTAAAGTGCTGCCGAGGCAAGCTTTGCATGCGGCAACGCTAGGCTTTGAGCATCCGGTTAGCGGTGAATTCATGCGTTTTCAAGCAGCCTTACCAGAGGATATGGAGAAGTGTATCGCCAAATGGCGCGACTACGCCAAGCATATGCAGTAGTATTGGTTTAGTCAATAGTGGCATTTACACACTTTAGTTTAGCCTCTTGTTCTCGCTAGGAGAGTTCCGTATTTTTGTAAAGATCTAAAAAAGAAAGCCCTGTGAAAATTGTAATATCACCAGCCAAATCACTCGATCTAGAAACAGCTTTACCAACCAAGAAGCACACACAACCTGCTTTTCAGCCAGAGGCAGAGCGCCTGAACAAATTGCTAAAAAAGAAATCCGCCAAAGGACTTTCAAAACTGATGCACATCTCGGATGCTTTGGCGAGCTTGAATTATGAGCGCAATCAGGAGTGGTCCTTGCCGTTTAATACCGACAACGCTCGGCCAGCCATGTTCACTTTTGCCGGAGACGTATATCGCGGTCTGGATGCTTTTAGTATGGATGAGTCGGCCATTGACTTTGCACAGGACCACTTGCGAATCCTTTCTGGCCTCTACGGACTTTTAAAACCTTTAGATCTAATGCAAGCCTATCGTTTGGAGATGGGGACCAAAATGCCTGTGGGAGTTAAAAAGAACCTTTACGAATTCTGGAAGGACAAGATCACTAAACAGCTCAACGAAGAATTGACAGCAGATGACATTCTAGTCAACTTGGCGAGCAATGAGTACTTTAAAGCCATAGATATCAAGAAGCTCAAGGCTCAGGTGATAACCCCGGTCTTTAAAGAGTTCAAGAACGGTCAATACAAAACCATTGGAACTTTTGCCAAACCTGCTCGTGGTATGATGAGTCGTCACTTGATAGACACTCAAGGAACCACAATAGAAGATATAAAAGCTTTCAATAAAGAAGGTTACGGTTTCTCTGAGGAGCTTTCTACCGAGACAGAATTGGTGTTTACGCGATAGGTCATGTTTGTTCACAAGCACCCTTATCCACCTTACTTTCCAGAGGGTGCTACTAAAATGATAGTAGGTACTTTACCGCCACCTCGATTCAGTACAGGTGATTTAAAACCTGGTGATGTCAACTTCTGTTATGGCAGTATAGACGGGCAGCTTTGGCCTATCTTAGATAAGCTCTTTGGACTCGGGCTTAAATTTGAAACAACTGCAGCCGCTATCGAGCAACGGCAGGTATTTCTAAAAGATCGCGGTATAGCGATTTGCGATATAGTTCACGCTGCCAAACGCGAGAAAATTGACGCTTCAGATCTGGGAATGCAACAAGTGGAACTGCGACCACTTTTGGATTATCTGGAGCAATATTCAGACATAGATACTTTGCTATTTACGGGTGGAAACAGCAAGAATGGTCCGGAATATTTTTTTAGAAGACTCGTAAAACCCAGTGGCATCAAACTTGAAATTATTAGCGACGAGGTTCCAAGGATACACCAATTTAAATGGGCTGGCAGAACTATTCGTACGGTCTCCTTAACAGCGCCTTCTGGGGCAGCTAATCGTGCCGTGGGCAGTTTGGATCTGTACAAACAGCGCAAGGCTCAAAATCCTACATACAATACGCTAGATTTTAGGGTAGATCAGTACAGACCCTTTTTTTAAGCTGGCCGTAATTCTTTTCTCGCTTATTTCTTCTTGGTCTTAAATTAATTAGACTTAAATTTAAGGGAAACAGAGCGATCTATCTAATCGCGCTTATTAATTGCTGCCTATGAAGAACTCCGCCTTAACCATATTTGTTTTTTGTTTATGCGGTCATATTTCTATGTTTGCACAAGTAGAGCACGAACTTTCCTTTACCATCAAGAACTTTGGCGTGAATGTAGAGGGTTCCTTCAGCGAATCTCAGGTGCTGGGAACCCTAGATCTGAACAATCCGCAGCAAACAAAATTAGAAGCAACCTTAGTTGTAGAGACCATAGATACGGGTAATTCAACCAGGGATGAGCACCTTAAAGAAGCGGAGTATTTCGATGCCGAAAACTTTCCCAAAATCCGTTTTCGCTCTACCGATTTGGCTGTTGTTGGCCTAAATAATTATCAGTTGTCTGGGATATTAACTATAAAAGGTTCTTCCGAAGAGGTAACCATACCGCTTGAATTATTGGCAGATGATTCTCAATTCTTAAAAGGAGAATTGTCTATTAACCGTTTAGACTTTGGAGTTGGTGGCAGAAGCCTTATCCTGTCCAAGACGGTAGTGATCAGCCTGCGATTAGAAGTTCCAAAATCGTGAGGACAACCCAAGCTGATGTACTTATAATTGGTGGTGGCTTGGCTGGCCTTTGCGCCGCAATAGACCTAGCTCAGGCAGGACATGAGGTTTTACTCTTTGAGCCTAAAGCATATCCAAGACACAAAGTATGCGGAGAATATATCTCCAATGAAGTGCTGCCCTATTTGAAATCACTGGGTTTTGATCCTTTTGAACATGGCGCTGTTGCGATCTCCAATTTTCTATGGACTCATCCTGATGGAAGATCCATTAGTACCCGCTTGCCTTTAGGTGGATTTGGACTCAGCAGGTATACTGCGGAGTTGGAACTGTTTAACTTGGCCAAGGCAGCTGGAGTTGATTTTGTAGCCGAGGCTGTAGTTGAAATAGAATCCGAACCCAGTGGGGTTGCTGCTACCACCAGTTCCGGGAAGTTATTTTACGGGCGAACTGGGATAGGGGCTTATGGTAAACGTTCTGTCTTGGATAAAAAGCTAGTCCGTGAGTTTATCGACCAGAAGGCCAATTTCATGGCTGCCAAGTGGCATGCTCAAGGGAGCTTTGATTCTTCTTTGGTGGCCTTACACAATTTTAAAGGTGGTTACTGCGGAGTTTCGCGGGTGGAAGAAGGCCTGATTAATTTCTGTTTTATTGCGACTTATGATGTTTTTAAAAAACATAAAAACTTGAATGAATTTATAAATCTGGAGCTTGCTTCAAATCCTGCTTTAAAGCAGTTGTTAGAACAAACCGAAATGCAATTTGAGCAACCGATCAGCATCGCGCAGATATCATTTAAAGATAAACCTCCCGTAGAAGAGCATTGGCTTATGTGTGGAGACACGGCCGGTCTTATTCATCCCTTAAGTGGCAATGGTATGAGTATGGCCATTCGTAGCGCTAGCCTTGCTGCATCAGAATTAAACACCTTTTTAAAAGGTAAAATTAACCGCGAATCAATGTTGGACAATTATGAGAACCACTGGAAATCTGAATTCAACAAACGTTTGCGTATGGGGCGGCTAGCTGCTAGGGTTTTTGCAAGTCCAAAAGCGAGTAGTCTTAGTTTAAAATTCTTAAAACTAATACCTGGTCTTTTACCGTTTTTCATAAGGCAGACTCACGGGAAATTAAAACCAAAACACCTCCATAATGAAGCATAGATCAAACGCAGCCGAGTGGATGGACGATTTAGAGATGGAAGGAGAACAGTTGCTATCCACTTTAAAGACCTTGGCCAAGATCAATGCGCGTCTTGGTGGCGATGCTGTGAGTTTAAAAGGCGTAAGGAAATTAATCAAGAGCAGCACGTCTAAAGCGGGGCTGCATTTAATTGACCTGGGATGTGGTGAAGGCAGTCAACTGCGCCATTTGGCTAATTATAGCAGGAGGCATAAGCTCAATTGGAAATTCACTGGGGTTGATGCCAATGCGGCCTGTATAGCCTTTGCTCAAGAACGTTCTGTAGACTATCCTGAAATTACCTATCTTAAAGCTGATGTTTTTGAGTGGAATATGCCCAAATGTGATATCGTCTTGGCAACCTTGTTCATGCACCACTTCGACGATGAACAAATAATGCTAATAATCGAGAAAGCAAATGCTGAGGTTGCTTTGGGTTGGGTGGTCAATGATCTGCATCGCAGCTCTATAGCTTATGGCTTGTTTTGGGCCTTGGGCTTGTTTATCCGTAACGAAATGATCATGCACGACGGTTTGCTGTCTATAAAAAAAGGTTTTAAAATAGAAGAATTAGAACATATGTCGAACTCCTTAAAGATGCAAAGTACCATTAGTTGGAACTGGGCGTATCGCTATTTGTGGTTATTGAGAAAATGAGTGTAAAGATTACAGCAGTTGCAAAAGCGCTACCCGAGTTTTCTCGAACCACTGACGAAATATTACCCTATGTTTCATCGTGGCTAGGAGATCGGGATGATCGCTTTAGGCGCAAGGTTTTAAAGATCTTTGAGGGTGCCGGAGTATCGCGGCGTTATTCGATCATGGATGCTCCAGAGGTTTTTCGGCAAACTTCTTTTGAAGACAAGAATAAGCTGTTTGTAAAGGCAGCCATAGATCTAGGCAAGGAATCTCTTGAAAAAGCCTTGGAAAAGGCTCAATGGAAGCCAGAGGAACTCGATATGCTCATCACAGTGAGCTGTACCGGGATCATGATCCCAAGTTTAGATGCCTATTTGATTAATGAATTGGGTTTACGCCAAGATGTACTGCGTTTGCCGGTCACAGAAATGGGCTGCGCAGCTGGTGTATCCGGAACCATTTATGCATATAATTTTCTTAAGGCGAATCCGAATAAGAAAGCGGCCGTTATTGCGGTGGAATCTCCTACAGCGACCTTTCAGCACAGCGATTATTCCATGGCCAATATGGTGAGTGCTGCCATTTTCGGTGACGGTGCTGCCTGTGTTTTGCTCTCTTCTGCTGCGGAGGCGAATGGACCTGAAATACTCGGAGAAGGCATGTATCATTTTTACAATGCGACGCACCTAATGGGCTTTGATCTCACTAATGAGGGCTTGCAGATGATACTCGATCCGGAGGTGCCCAATATGATCGCTTCTCATTTTAGCGATATTATACACCCCTTTTTAGAACAACACGGCAGCAGTATTGAAGCTGTGGAGCACTTGATCTTTCATCCGGGTGGACGTAAGATCGTGCAGACCGTAGACGAGCTCTTTGGCTCGGTCGGAAAATCAATTGCAGATACTCGAGCCGTGCTCGATCTGTACGGCAATATGTCCAGTGCAACGGTACTCTACGTATTGGAGCGATTTATGGAAAAAGATAATCCCGCAGGAACACAAGGCCTTATGTTAAGCTTTGGCCCTGGTTTTTCTGCACAACGCGTTTTATTACAATGGTAGGTCAAAGAAAATGGGCGCTTGTCCTTGGCGGATCACGCGGTCTTGGATTGGCTACGGCGAAAGAATTGGCGCGTCAGGGCTATAGTTTGTTGTTGGTACATCGCGATCCGAGAGCCTCTTTAGCTGAATTTGAAGAGGAAGTGGATAGTTTAAGATCTATAGCAATTGCAGTCCACACTTTTAACAAAGATGCCACGCGAGTAGAAAGTATTGCCGATCTAGTAAGTAGTTTTAAGGATATACTAAAGCAAGAAGAGTCCGTAGCCGTGATGATACACGCTATTGCCAAAGGACATGTAAAACCAATAACAACAGCTGCAGCATTATCGGGAGTCGATATGGCGATAACCTTAGAAGCCATGGCGAGTAGTTTACTACTTTGGACCCAACAATTACACAGCGCAGCGCTGTTTGCTTCGGATACGCGAATTATTAGCTATACCAGCGAGGGCAGTCATAAAGCTTGGAAACACTATGCTGCCGTTGGCGCTGCTAAAGCAGCTTTAGAAGCCATTACCAGAAGCATTGCTTTAGAATTTGCACCTTTTGGCATTCGAGCGAATTGTATTCAGGCTGGAGTAGTGGATACCGAATCCCTACGCCGAATTCCCAATGTAGAACAGATATTGAAGTTTGCAACTGCCAGAAGTCCTTTTAAACGTTTAACCACTCCAGAAGATGTAGCCCATGTGGCCGGCCTTTTGTGTCGCCCTGAGGCTGGATGGATCAACGGAGCCGTAATTCCTGTCGATGGGGGAGCGCATGTCCAATAATCGAGTCGTTATTTCTGGCATGGGGGTGGTGGCTCCCAACGGGATTGGTTTATCCGATTTTGAAAAGGCCTTGCGCAACGGCGTATCGGGTATCGAATTTATACCGCGTTTGGAAGCGCTTAATTTTGGTTGTCAAGTAGGGGGGATTCCACCTTTAGCTCAAGAGCATATCGATGCTTGTTTTAGCCCGCTGCAACTTAGAAATTTTAACAGCGACGGTATCATTTACGGCATGGTAGCAGCGCATGAGGCCTGGCGAAATGCCGGCCTTGAACCCGAAGCCGAATCTTTAGACCCTGATACAGGAGTCATTTTTGGTACCGGTACTTCGGGCATAGAAAAACTAAACGAATCCATAAAACTTGTCGACGCTCAGAAAGTTAGGCGTCTGGGAAGTAATGTGGTCATTCAAACCATGGCCAGCGGTGTAAGCGCATTTATTGCAGGTCATATTGCCGCAGGCAATCAGGTGAGCACAAATTCGTCTGCTTGTACTACCGGAACCGAAGCCCTGCTAATGGGTTACAGGCATATTAAAGGGGGTTATGCCAAACGCATGTTAGTGGGTGCTACTTGCGAACATGGCCCTTATCTCTGGGGAGGTTTTGATGCTATGCGAGTCACCAATTATCGGCATAACGACAAGCCGGAACAGGCTTCAAGGCCATTAAGTGAGACTGCTGGAGGCTTGGTCCCCGGCGCCGGAGCAGGAGCTTTTGTGTTAGAAAGTTTGGAGGCCGCCATAGAACGTGGAGCACCAATAATAGCAGAAGTGCTCGGCGGGCAGATCAATTCTGGAGGGCAGCGGAATGGAGGTACACTTACCGCTCCAAATCCGGAGGCGGTTAAAAGCTGCATTAAAGATAGTTTGGTCATGTCTGGCATTGAGGGAGCGCAAATAGATCTGATCAATGGGCATTTAACAGCAACGGTTAAAGACCCAGATGAGGTAGCCGCTTGGGCTGCTGCTCTTGGACGAGATAAGTCCAACTTTCCGTATTTACAAGCGACCAAGAGTCTGGTAGGCCATTGCTTGTCAGGTTCCGGAGCTGTAGAGCTTGTGGCCACAACTTTACAACTTCAAAAAGGTTTTGTGCATCCTTCGATCAATTCAGAGGACCTGCATCCGCAGATAGCAAAATGGGTTCCTCGCGAAAAGATTCCGCAGCAAGCCATCGATGAACAATTAGACACAGCTATTAAGGCTAGTTTTGGTTTTGGGGATGTAAATGCTTGTGTCGTATTGCGTCGCTATAATTCGTAACTTCAAGGCATACTATCACCGCAAATGTTTTTCTTTAATGAATGATGCTCAATTCTTCGATCGGCTAAAAGAGATCATAAGTCCTTATGTACAGAATCAAGAAGCCTTTAAAACACTAACTGCACAGACGCGATTTATAGAAGACCTGCAGATCAATTCCGCTAATTTGGTCGATGTTGTCTTAGATGTAGAAGATGCCTTCGACATAGAGATCGACAACGACTCTATGGAAAAGATGCTCACCGTTGAAAGTTCTTTGGCGGTAATCAAAGAAAAACTGGGAGCATGATCGGAAACGATGTTGTAGATCTCACTATCAGCAAATTTCAGTCTGAGCAGCGCTTTTGGCGTTATGCGAGAAAAATTTGTTCTGCTTTAGAGCAAGAACAATTTGGCGTGTTTGAACAGCAGGCCATTTCTATTTGGCGGTTTTGGAGCTTAAAGGAGGCAGCTTTCAAAGCGGCCATACGTTTAGGTTATGCTGAGGATTTTAGCCCCTTTAGCACTCTAGTCGTACTTTTAGACAATACCCAGTCGAAGATCTCCTTGGGTGATCTTGAGTTTTTAGGAATCTCAGAGTTAAATGGTGATTGTTTGTATGCCGAGGTCCGGCACTGCTCCGCAGCAATGAAAAAAGTAAATAGGAAATCTGCAGATCATTTAATGACTATTAAACACAAAGGGAGATTGCCTTATGTATCAATGGGGAGAGATACACTTTATCCTGCTAGTCTAAGTCATCACGGTAAGTATTACCGTTTAATTTATTGGTCCGCATGAAAGATTTTAAAGCCTTTGTGATTCAAAAACTACAGGTCGATAGACGACTCTTGGCAGTTTATGTGGTACTTTATTTTGCCTGGGGGATGGGAATGGATTGGTTTGGAGCCACAGTCCAGATAGCAACCTTTACCTATTGGTGGCAGGTGATCACGGTTTATTTGCTTTATATGATCCCGATTTCACTGGTCTTACGAGGCCTGCCTTTCCATATGCAATACGCTTACGGGCTTATTGCCATGGGGCTTTTAGAATTTGGCGGTTATGCCTTAGAAACTTCAATTGCTTTTCCGAACAATATCTTAGACCAGTTCTTCGGGGAACGAAACTTTGCCCTTGCCATGGCCTTGTTCTTTGCACTTTATTTCCCTTTGGGGAATTGGGCTGTAAGTAAGATATACAGTTTATTATGGCCTAATCAGGACGAATCGCCTTCATAAAATCTGCGATCCCTGCAATTCCTTTTTCGCGAAGCATCTTAATAAAAGCCGAACCAATGATGGCTCCCTTAGCCTTGCGTGTTGCGGCCTTGAGCGTATCTGCACTGCTAATACCAAATCCGACTATACACTCACTATTAAGTTCCATAGCGGCTATGCGATCAAAATAGGCAGTGGTCTGCTGGGAGAATCCACTTTGCGCTCCTGTAGTGCTAGCAGTGCTCACCATATAGATAAAACTATTGGAGGCTGCATCGATCTGACGAATACGCGCTTCTGAGGTCTGTGGTGTAATTAAGAAGACCATGTCCAAATTGTATTTGTCAAAGAGTGCCTTGTACTCCAATTCGTATTCCCGCAGCGGCAGATCTGGAATGATAAGACCATCTATGCCGAGTTCATTGCAGCGTTTGCAAAAGTCTTCCATCCCATACTGCATCATCGGGTTAAAATAACCCATGATGATAAGGGGAATAGTAACCTCTTCTCGTATACCTTCCAATTGTTCAAACAATTTGGCGGTAGTCATACCGTTTCGCAAGGCGTCTGTAGAGCTTTCTTGTATGGTAGGGCCGTCTGCTAGTGGGTCGCTAAAAGGTAGGCCGATCTCGATCATATCGGCTCCGGATTTTTCCAATTCTCGAATTATGGTAACGGTATCGTCTAACCTAGGAAACCCAGCTGTGAAATAAATGGACAATAGTTTTTTGTCTTGTTGTAAGGCCTGTTGAATTCTATTCATCGCTTAGGCTTAGAGTTTAAAGTATTCGATATAAGTATTGAGGTCTTTGTCGCCACGCCCGGAAAGATTAACCACCACAACATCATCTGCCCTGAATTTGCGCTCTTCAAATATGGCAAAGGCGTGGGAGGTTTCAATAGCTGGAATTATTCCTTCCAATTGACTCAAAAGAAGACCAGCTTCCATAGCCGCTTTGTCGGTAATAGAAATGAATTCTGCGCGCCCGCTTGCGTATAGGTGTGCATGCATGGGGCCTATACCTGGATAGTCTAAGCCAGCAGAGATGGAGTACGGCTCTGTGATCTGGCCGTCATCGGTTTGCATGAGCAAAGTCTTACTGCCGTGGATGATACCCGATTTCCCCAACTGCGAAGTTGCGGCACTTTCACCAGTATTCACACCTTTTCCTGCAGCTTCTACAGCAATGAGTCCAACCTCTGGGGTATTGAGGTATTCGTAATAAGCTCCTGCAGCATTAGAACCACCACCCACACAGGCCACCACGTAATCTGGGTTTTCACGCCCTTCTTTTTCGTGGAGTTGTGTTTTTATCTCCTGAGAGATCACGGCTTGGAACCGGGCCACCATATCCGGATACGGATGCGGTCCAACAACGCTACCAATAATATAGTGGGTGTCTACAGGATTGTTGATCCAATCTCTGATGGCTTCATTGGTCGCATCTTTAAGCGTTTTAGAACCTGATTCGGCCGGAACAACTTTGGCACCCAACATTTTCATGCGCGCCACATTGGGAGCTTGACGTTTAATGTCGATTGCACCCATATAAACGATACACTCCATACCCATTAGTGCGCAAACTGTTGCAGTTGCAACTCCGTGTTGCCCCGCTCCAGTTTCTGCTATGATGCGTTTTTTACCCAAGCGTTTGGCCATCAAGATCTGCCCAATGGTGTTGTTTACTTTATGCGCTCCGGTATGGCAAAGATCCTCGCGTTTTAAGTAGACTTTGCAGCCGTAATTTTCTGAGAATCTCTTGGCATAGTAGAGGGGAGTTGGTCTGCCTACATAGTCTTTAAGCAAGGCGTGAAACTCATCTTGGAAAACAGGGTCCGAGGCAATTTGAATATAATTTTGACGCAATTCCTCCACATTCGGGTAGAGCATCTCTGGGATAAAGGCGCCACCAAAATCTCCGTAATAACCGTGTTGGTCTACATTATAGTTCATAATTCATCAAGGTCTTTAATTCATCAATTTTTTTTAATCCGGGTTCTGATTCGAACTTGCTGTTCACATCGATCGCCATAATAGGAAGCGAAGTTTGAAGCAGTTCTTTTACCGCTGGGAGTTCTTCCAAACCAATACCGCCACTAATTACAATGGGTAGCTCACTTCGGTAAGCATTGAGTAGTTTCCAATCAAAGGTCTTGCCGTTGCCACCTGGAGCCGCTCCGCGGGTATCAAACAAGAAAGCATCTACTAGCTCATCAAACGGTTTCAGTTTTTTAAAATCAAATTTTTCTCCAACGGCAAAGACTTTCCAAAAGTCAATGTCGGTATGAGCCAGCTCGCGTAAAAGACTTATGTATTGTTGGTCTTCTTTGCCGTGTAATTGGACCACATCTAGCTCATGAGCTTCAATTTGTTGCAGCACATACCCTTTTGGGGCATCTACAAAAACTCCAACTTTTTTAATTCCCTCAGGAACTTCGACTGGGTCTGCGTTCATATACCTTGGAGACTTCTCGTAGAAGATAAAACCGATATAATCTGGTTTCAACTCCGCAAGTGCCGTTATATTTTTCGCCTCGCGCATGCCGCATACTTTAATCTTCATTGTGTTGTTCTTTTAGGACGTTTACAAATGCAGCGGCTGCTTCACCTGGATTTTCTGAACGCATAAAATGTTCTCCCATCAAAAAGCCGTTAAATCCTGCTTGGCGGAGCATAGCAACTGTTTGCGGGTCGCTCAGTCCACTTTCAGAGATCGGTGTAAACTCCTGCGGGATCTGCTGCAGCAGATCCAAACTGGTTTGCACATCTACTGTAAAGGTCTTCAAGTTCCTGTTATTGACTCCTATCAGATCTACTTCTGGGATGAGGTTGGCTTGCAACTCAGCTTCATTATGAACCTCTAACAAGACTTCCATCCCAAGGGATTTGGTCTTTTTGGCCAGCATGCGCAATCGGGCGGGCTCTAAGCAGGCCGCTATCAATAATATAACATCTGCACCGTGGGCCTTGGCCTCTGTTATTTGATACGGATCGATCACAAATTCTTTTCTGAGCAAAGGCATGTTCGCACTTGCTCTAGCTTGGCTCAGATCTTCTAAAGAACCTCCAAAGAAAGGTCCGTTGGTCAGGACAGACATTCCGCTGATCCCTGCAGCTTGATACCCTGAAGCAACCTCACTTACCTGAGCCTTAAAGTTTATCGAAGGCTTACTGGGCGAGCGTCGCTTGAACTCCGCAATTATACCTGTGGAGCTTTCGTTCAATGCTTTTTTAAGCGAAATGCAAGGTCTGTTGAAAAGTGGAGCCGACTCCCAATAGCTTTCTGGAAAGCTTTGTTTTCTGCGGATGAGATCCTGGGCTTGCTGCGCTATTATGCGTTCTAAGATATCCATACTAGGCGTTGGTTAGAGCAACTAATTGATTCAAATGTTTTTTGGCCTTACCGCTTTTTAGCGTTTCTAAGGCTTTTTCAAAACCTTGCTTTGGTGTACAGCCCTTTACGGTCGCAATAGCCATTCCTGCATTGGCAGCCACTACGTGGTTCTGCGCATCGGTGCCTTGTCCAGATAAGACAGTCTTAAAAATGCTAGCAGCCTCTTCTACGGTGTCTCCGCCAAAGATCTGATCCGCAGTAATACTACTAACACCAAAATCTTCTGGGGTTAATTGCTGCTCAAAACGGTTGCTAATTACCCGCGTAGCTCCGGTCAAGGATATTTCATCATAACCGTCTAGTGCATGTAAAATGGTATAGTTCTTTGCTGACTGCTGATACAAATAACCGTAAACACGAGCCAATTCTAAATTGAAAACTCCAACGAGTTGGTTCTTCGGAAAGGCAGGATTCACCATAGGTCCCAACATATTGAAAAAGGTCTTTACGCCTAATGCCTTGCGAATGCCACCAACATTTTTCATAGCTGGGTGAAAAAGCGGTGCGTGCAAGACACAAATATTAGCTTCGTCCAAACAGCGCTTTAAGATATCGGTATCGTTGGTAAATTTTACCCCCATATGTTCCATCACGTTGCTGCTGCCGCTAACAGATGAAACTCCGTAGTTACCGTGTTTGGTCACTTGTACTCCCGAGGCAGCGGTCACAAAGGAGGCCAAAGTAGAGATATTAAAGGTGTTCTTACCGTCGCCACCAGTACCGCAAAGATCTATGGTGTTGTAATCTTCTACAGGAACCGCAATGCAGAGCTCCAAGAGCGCATCACGAAAACCTTGAAGCTCTTCTACAGTAATGCTTCGCATCATATAGACGGTTAAAAAAGCAGCGATCTGCGCTTCGTTATATTGTCCGGCAGAGATATTGATCAAAATATCGCGGGCTTCTTCTTTACTCAATATTTCCTGATTGATCAGGCGATTCAATACAGCCTTCATCTATTCTTTGTTGTTTTGCTTTAACCAGTTTTTGATCATACTCTTTCCATGCGGAGTCAGCACAGATTCAGGATGAAATTGTACCCCTCTTAAGTCGTACTTTTTATGCCTTAAGGCCATGATCTGCCCAGACTCATCTACTGCGGTGATCTCTAGATCTTGTGGAAAATTTTCACGGGCAACTACCCAAGAGTGATAACGCCCTACTTGAAAGTTTTTGGGCAGTCCTGCAAAGAGTGGTTCGTCATCTACTAAACGCTCAACGTGCGTCCCAACCCCGTGGAATACTTGATCCAAATTGATTAGCGATCCTCCAAAAACTTCACCAATAGCCTGCTGGCCTAAACAAACGCCAAGCATGGATTTGGTAGGGGCAAAACGTTCTACTACAGCTTTGAGTAGACCGGCTTCCTCTGGTATTCCAGGCCCAGGAGACAAAACTATTTTATCAAAGGCGGCCACATCTTCCAGCTCGAACTGATCGTTCCTCCAAACGGTCACGTCGTCTACAAACTCGCGGATATAGTGTACCAAATTGTACACAAAGCTGTCGTAATTGTCGATCACTAATATCTTCATCTTATAAATTTTCTGCGAGTTCTAGAGCCTTGTTTAAAGCCCCTAATTTGTTGTATACTTCTTGTAATTCTTTCTCCGGATCGCTGTCGGTCACAATTCCAGCCCCTGCCTGATAATGCAATTGGTGGTTCTTGCTCACAAAGGATCGAATGATGATGGCGTGATTAAAGTTGCCCTTAAAGTCCATAAAGCCAATAGCGCCTCCGTAGAAACTGCGATTGATATTCTCGTACTTTTCCAATAACTGCATGGCCATATGTTTGGGCGCACCACTTAAGGTTCCCGCGGGGAAGGTATCGGCGACGATCTGCATGGTAGGGGTTTCGGGGTTTTTAGTTCCCACCACTTTACTTACCAAGTGGATCACATGCGAAAAGAACTGCACTTCTTTGTAGGTGGCTACTTGAATGTCTGTTCCGTGACGACTCAGGTCGTTTCTGGCCAAGTCTACAAGCATCACATGTTCACTGTTCTCTTTTTCATCGGCGGCCAGTTCTAAGGCCAGTGCCGCATCTTGCTCGTCATTTCCTGTACGTCTAAAAGTACCTGCAATAGGGTGGATCTCTGTCATTCCGTCTTTGACCACCAATTGCGCCTCAGGAGAACTTCCAAAGATCTTGAAGTTACCGTAGTCAAAGTAGAATAGGTAAGGAGAAGGGTTAACACTGCGCAAGGCTCGGTAAACATTAAACTCATCGCCGGTAAAACGCTGTGAGTAGCGTTTAGACGGAACTATCTGAAATACATCGCCGCGATTGCAGTGCTTTTTACACTGTTCTACCAAGGCCATAAACTCCTCATCTGTAGTGTTGGTGGTAACCGATCCGCTTTTTTGGAATGGGTATTTTTTATTCGTAGTGCTGCGGATAAGCTGTTCCAAGACGTCCAGATTATCTGGCCCATCAAAACAATGAGCGAACAAATAAGCCTGGTTATTAAAGTGATTTATTGCAATGATATTCTGGTAGACAGCATAGTAGATATCTGGAATTTCAAGATCGCCTTCTTTTTTGCTGATCTGAATATCCTCAAAATACTGCACGGCATCATAAGCGATAAAACCAAACAACCCATGATTTATGAATTTGTAGTCTTCGCTGTCCACCTCAAATTGCGCCGCAAAGGCCGCAATGGCTGTTGGAACATCGACATTTGAGGTAATGGTTTCTTGAGTTGTGCTGCCGTCAGGATAATTGCAGTGGATCTCATTATTAGCGACCTTAATGCTGGCAATTGGGTTACAACAGATATAGCTAAAACTATTGTCGTTAGCATGATAGTCGCTGCTTTCTAAAAGCAAGCTATTTGGGAACCTATCGCGCAACTGCAAATAGATAGAAACCGGCGTTAGCGTATCGGCTAAAAGCTGTTTGCTGAGTGTTTTTAAAGTAAATCTCTGCATGTCTTTAATAAAAAAAGACCTGTCGTGAGCGACAAGTCTTTGGTATGTTTAACGTATACAATCAGACGATCAGCCTCACGAGCTTGTGCTTTGAGCTGACCACCACCAAGTATTTACGTTTATTTGCTTCATTTGAGTTTCAAAGATAAATAGTCTGCTTTTAAATTCAAACCATCAGCATAAAAAAATCCCACCTTTAACAGGCGGGATTCTTCTCTTGGGAATGGATCCTATTAAAAGGATAGATTTACAGTCAAGTCAAAATCATCATAGATGGTCTTGTCTCCTAGATTGTCGAAGAAGCTTCCTGAACCGTAACGCACATCGAATTTAGAACGGTCAATAGTAACATTGGCTGTCATATTGTTTCCATCCTTAGTAATGTCAAAGGTGATCGGGTTGGTCTTTCCTTTAATAGTAAGGTCTGCGTTCACCGTGTAAGTGTTCCCGTTTCTAGCGGCGTTCTTAACACTTAAGGTCGCTGTAGGAAAGGCCTCAACACCAAAGAAGTCGTCAGACTTCAAGTGTCCTTCTAGTTTTTCTTTTCCTTGTCCTGCCTGCAGGTCGGTAACATTGATACTGGTCATGTCGATAACGAATTCTCCACCTACCATGGATTCTCCGTCCATCATGAAGTAACCGCTCGTGAGGTTGATAGTACCGTCATGCTGTCCAGTAACCTTTTTACCCACCCAAGTAATAGTACTGTCTTTTACCATAAGCTTTTCAACGTTCGAGGTGTTGAATGCGCTAAAGGCGATGGCTAGCAACAACAAAGCTGCTGTTTTTACGTGATTTCTCATTAGAGTTGTTTTTAAAATTTATGAATGTATGTTATTTAAATAGGTATTCAATTGCTCCAGTTCGCTCAGGTCTAATTGGTTGAGCATCTGCTGATTGTTGGATTCTACAATGGGGTCTAAAACACTTAAAAGTTCAAGTCCTTGTTCTGTAATAAATAATTCCACCTTTCTTCTGTTGGTGGCACATATTTGTCTTTTGACCAACCCTTTTTTAAGTAGCTTGTCTATTAGGCGAGTGGTATTGCTGTTAGGATCTACCATGCGCTCCGTTACCGTAGATAGATTGGCAGGGTTCCCACCTTGTCCGCGTAAGATCCGCAGTACATTATATTGCTGCCCACTTAAAGCGTATTGTTTCAAAATCCGATTTATCGATTCTTCCATAGCCCGAGCACGATACATGAGGTTGATCACCGTTTTGGTGTGCAACTGCATCGGCTTGGTGGCTTTTATGATAGATTCGATCTCCATGATTGTCTTAACAACTATTGTATATACAAATGTATTGTGAAGAATTGAATTCAAAATCTTTTTAACACAATTTTAATTGGGAGGCTAGTGTTAAAAGATTAATTCTACTGTTAAATGATTTTTGGTTACTGCCAATATTGAATATTTTTAATGACTTTAAATTCAGCAGTTTGAAACAGTCCTATTATATATATATCCTATTGCTTTTGGTGTTTCCCGTGTTTTTAGGGGCATGCAAAGAGGAAAAATCCGCAGTAAAACAAACCACAGAAGCTACCCAGACCACCTCCGAAGCAAAAGCAAGCCCAGGGACGGCTAAAGTGCCCGTTTATAAATTTGATGAGTTTGAACCCCTATTAAATAAAGACGACGGGAAAATATACGTAGTTAACTTTTGGGCTACTTGGTGTAAACCTTGTATTAAGGAGCTGCCTTATTTTGAAACAATCGCTGCCAAATACGCCGACCAAAACGTAGAAGTACTTTTGGTGAGCATTGACTTTCCTAAGCTTTTAGAAAAACAAGTAATACCATTTATTGAAAAGAACCAGATCAAATCTCCGGTAGTCCTGCTAGACGATACCGGCGCCAACGAATGGATCCCCAAAGTGGACGAAAGTTGGTCTGGAGCCATTCCGGCCACTGTGATCTATAAAGGAGACGAGCGCAAATTCTACGAGCAATCGTTCACCTTAGAAGAACTAGAACAAGAACTCAATACCTTTCTTTAAAATGCAAAAATTTAAGAACATCGCAGTTGTTGCTGTTTATGTCTTGGTGGCAACCATTGGGCTCAGCAGTTTCACGAATACAGCTTCAGATGGCTACACTGTTGGCGATAAAGTAAAAGACGTTCGCCTTAAGAACGTAGACGGAAAAATGGTTTCTATGGCAGACTATAAGGACGCCAAGGGATTCATAGTGATCTTTACCTGTAATACCTGCCCTTATGCAGTTGCCAGCGAGGACAGGATCATTGCGCTAGACAAGAAGCAGTTCAAAGGGAAAGGTTATCCGGTAATTGCCATAAACCCGAACGATCCTGCTGTACAACCAGACGATACTTATGAACTCATGCAGCAAAAAGCGAAGCAGAAGAATTTCACCTTCCCGTATCTCTATGATGAGAGCAGTACGGTCTATGCCCAGTTTGGGGCTAAAAAGACGCCACATGTTTACCTTTTACAAAAAGAAGGTGGCGATATGATGGTCAAATACATTGGCGCTATAGATGATAGTGTTCGCGATGCGGCTGGAGTTACCAAAACCTATTTAGCTGATGCAGTTAATGCCCTTTTGGCTGGCAAAGAAGTGCCGATTAAGGAAACGCGCGCTATTGGTTGTTCTGTAAAAGTATAAGCCATTTCACACATTAAAGATAAGCCGACTCATGAGGGTCGGCTTTTTTTGTTTAGTCTCGTGGTTACTGCCTAAGTATAAATATTGCAGTGATCCACAGCCTAGCACAAGTGGTGACAAGTCTGGCTACATGTCCTTGTCTGGGCTTGCTTAGGAGCTTTTTTGTGAAAATTCTGGTGTGAATTTTGATGGTTATACTTAACTTTGAACATACTAAAAGCTCTTAAACAAAGTTTATTAGACTATGATTGATCTTACAAGCGACGCCTGGCAAGACCAGATAGCGCAAGACCCTGAAGCCGTTATTATCGATGTGCGAACTGCGGAGGAGATAGAAGAAGGATATATTCCGGCTGCCTTGCATATGGACATTTATCAACCACAAGCTTTTATGGAAGCGGTGAGTGCTTTGGACCCTAACAAAAATTATTATGTCTATTGCCGTTCGGGCGGCCGCAGTGCTCAGGCCTGCGCCGTATTAGAATCCGTAGGGATTGCTACCACTTACAATTTATTGGGTGGTTTTTCTGAGTGGGATGGAGACGTAACCAAGTAAAAAATTAGTACCCATGAAACGCGCCTTTTTATTTTTAATCCTTGTTTTGGCTCTTGGAATAATTCAATCCTGTACCGAGACCAAGGCCGGTGAGATACAGCAGATCACTGTCGAGCAAATGAGCGAAGCTCTGAAAGACAGCAGTATTCAATTGGTTGATGTTCGTACCGGTCAGGAATTTCTGGAAGGTCATTTGAAGAACTCGCACAACATCTGTGTGACCGACGATGACTTTGCCGAAAAGGCCGCAACACTAGACAAAGACAAGCCTGTTTATGTGTATTGCAAAAAGGGTGGACGTTCTGCTAGAGCTGCTGAGATCTTAAAAGAAATGGGCTTTAAAAAAATCTATGATCTAGAAGGAGGTATTGTGCTCTGGGAAGAATCGGGTCAGGAAACCGAAAAGGAACAATCCTAAAAAAGACGATTCTAAAGATCTTAAAGCCGCTTCATTTTGAAGCGGCTTTTTTTATCTTGCGCTACATGCAGAAAGAAGCGCAATTATATACGCTGTTCAACTCTAAAGGAACCAAAGTTACCCTTAGCAACGCTGGGGCCGCTATCACTGATATTCAGTTTCTTGATAAGCACGGCCTGCTACAACACTTGGTTGCGGGCTTTGATAGGGTAGAAGATTATCTATCTACAAAGACCAAGACTTGGAATCTGTGTCTCGGGGCAAGTGTAGGTCGCGTGGCCAACAGGATCTCCGGCGGAGGGTTTCATCTAGGTGGTCAGTTCTACGCCCTGCCTCAGAACAACGACATGCATCTGCACAGCGAAAGCTGTGGCTTTCAACATCAGATCTGGACGGTAAAAGAACAAACAAATAACAAGCTAGTATTTGCTATAGCACAACAGGCCGGAAGTTGCGGATATCCGGGAACTATTAACGTTAGCGCTACTTATACCCTCAATGAGGAAAACGAATTGTCACTGGTTTATGAGGCCACTACGGATTCAACAACGGTATTGAATCTATGTAATCATGCCTATTTCAATTTGGCGGGTACAGGCAGTATTTTAGACCATCGATTGTATATCCCTTCTGAACGTTTTTTGGAAACTGACGCGCAGTTGGTGCCAACAGGAAAACTGTTAGACACTAAAACATATAACAAGGACTTTTCTGTGCAGGCTCGGGTAGGAGACAGAATTGGAGCAGGCTTGGATATGACTTATGTACTAGAAAAAAAACACCAACCCTTACGACTCTTTGCATCAGAGACTGGAATTGAAATGCAGGTGGTGAGCAATCAGCTTGCGGTACAGGTTTATACTCCACCTTCCTTTAAAGGTTTAGGGATTAGAGGTGATAACAATGCAGATTTCCCAGCCATTTGCCTCGAAATGCAAGGCTATCCGGATGCGCCAAACCGCCCGGAATTCCCATCAATAGTGGTGCAACCAGATAAGGTGTATCGCTCAGCGACCACCTATAGTTTTTCGGTAATTAAGTAAGAGAAGAGTTTAGAAACGCTCCTGGATCTCTATCATGAGTCCAAGAATAAAGCACACTACGATAGTTCCAATTACGATGCCGCCTACGCCCATTTTTTTAGTTTTTTGAGTTGGTCAAAGATAGGTAATTTCTAAATTTTTAAGAACGGTTATTGGGTGATTTTCACTGTATGTTATTTATATAATATGACAGTATTACATTTAGAAGAAGGTGGAGCCGGGGAGAGTACCTCCTTCACTTCGTTCAGTCGGTGCTCACTCCTAACCAATGTTGCCATCTCGATACAATTTTTGCTATGCAAAAATCACTCGATGACCGTATTCAAAATAAAAAGACGTGGAGCCGGGGATTGACTCAAACACTCTGTGTTTTCGTCGGGCCCCTGTTTCTGCGGTACTGCAATTACAACTGCCAATTTCTTCGAAATTGATGTCTAAAACTTTACTCCCTCAAAATCGCAAGCGTTTTGGAGTCGCTTCGTTTTAGCCAACTCGCAGTTGTGATTGATCCTGGAGCCGGGGACTGCCAAGCGTTTAAAAAACATCCGGTGGATGTTTTTAGCGAGGCATAGGCCTGCCGCGTGGGAAGTAATAGTCACTAAATTAATTCTCGATCAAAAAGTATTCTCAAAAGAAACTATGCTTGGGGAGTTCGCTCTCCCCGAGCGGAACAAAAAAAGCCACCCGAAGGTGGCTTCTTTTTGTGGAGCCGGGGAGAGTCGAACTCCCGTCCAAACAGGCAATTCAAATGCTTTCTACATATTTAGTCTTTAATTGATTGTCGGCCTGGCCCCGGTCAAAGACTACCAAGAACAGGCTTAGCTTCAATTTGAGTTTCGCTGCTTTATCAAAGCCCTAAAGCGGCTAGGTTTACTTTTACGAACGCTCTATATCGAATGCCGTAAACCAAGGCTTTCGAGAGCGTTCCTGCTTGTCTACCTAGTAGACCGAGGCATTATCCTACTATAATTCAGATTATGCAGCTAGGGCGTAGTTATTCTCGCCGTTTAAAAAGTGTGAATCATGAGATTAACGAGCTGTGGTCCAGCGCTCGATATGCTTACATTTCAATTGGTCCCGCTGTCAAAACCAGTCGGCCCCTGAAATCCCTGCGAAAGCGGGGATCTTATAATTAAAATTCCACGAATTTCAGTTTTCAATGAACGGTTGTGGCGTTCCCCGCTTTCGGCGGGTCGGGCTTTCGGCAGTCGCTCCGTGCAGTGAGTTATCACTACTTCACGGGAGCTCCAACAAAGCCTCAATCCCTAACGCACAGGCTCGCAAAGATACACGAAATACTGTATCTTTGCTCGCCTTACTAATTGAACAAAAAGTATTCCAAATGCCAGTAAAATTCGCCATAATCAAAGAACGCAAGTCTCCACCAGACAAAAGAGTGGTTTTTTCACCCCAAAAGTGTCAGGAAGTCATGCAAAGCTTTCCGGAGGCGGAGTTAGTGGCAGAATCCAGTGATATTCGCATTTTTAAGGACCAAGCTTACTCAGATGCAGGTGTTGCTGTGCAAGAAGATGTCAGCAAAGCAGATGTGATGTTGGGTGTTAAGGAGGTTCCAGTTGAGGCACTGATTCCCAATAAAAAATACTTTTTCTTTTCGCACACCATAAAGAAGCAGCCGTATAACAGAAAGCTACTCCAAGCCATTTTAGACAAAAAGATCGAGCTTTATGATCATGAGACCATTGTCAAGGCCAATGGCGCGAGACTCATCGGGTTTGGGCGCTATGCCGGATTGGTTGGAGCTTACAACGGTTTCCGTTTATTAGGAATTCGCGACGGCTTGTTCGAATTGCCTAAGGTTGAAAACTTAGCAGACTTAAAAGAGGTTAAGGCAGAATTAGACAAGATCAGCTTGCCAAATATCCGCATCATCCTAAGTGGAACGGGTAAGGTTGCTAAAGGCGCCAAAGAGATCTTAGACCATTTGCAAATCCGTGAGGTCACCGATGCCGACTATTTGTCTAAGTCTTATGACGAGCCTGTATATTGCATGATCGATGTGACCGAATACAACAAGCGCATCGATGGCGCTCCTATGGATAAATACGCCTTTTACGCTGATCCGACGGGCTACGAAAGTGACTTGATGCAATACGCCAAGGTGAGCGATATGTTTATCACAGGGCATTTTTACGGCGACGGTGCTCCTTATTTATTTACTCGTGAAGACGCGCGTCACCCAGATTTCAACATCAATCTGGTGGCAGATGTCTCTTGCGATATCGACGGGCCTATTGCTTCCACGATTCGCCCATCAACCATAGCCGATCCTTTTTACGGTTATGATCCGCAGACAGAATCCGAAGTAGATTTTAAAGCTCCAGGTGCAATCGCTGTAATGGCGGTAGATAATTTGCCTTGTGAATTGCCCAAGGATGCCTCAGAAGGGTTTGGCGATATGTTTATGGAGCACGTAATCCCGGCCTTCTTCAATGGTGACAAGAAAGGCATATTAGAACGCGCCCGAATGACAACCTCAGAAGGTACGCTTACTGAACGCTTTGCCTATTTACAAGATTACGTAGACGGAAAGGAGTGATTAGCGCTCTGTATTTATCAATCTGTAGATCAAAATTGCCGCTCTAGCCGTTAGCGCTTCTATGGTATTGAGATTCACGGTCTCTTCTGGAGTATGTGCTCCGGAGCCCATAGTGCCTAGGCCGTCCAGACAGTCTACATACTGCGCTACAAAGGAAACATCTGCAGCTCCACGTCGGCCTGGATCCCAAGCTTCAACGCCGCCTTGGCCCATGTCTATACTCACTTGATTGAGTACTTCCAATAAGGCCTTATTACCTGCAGAGGGTGGCATGGCTGGGTAAGAATCTATAAAGCTGATCTCTGCAGAGGTCATGGGTAAATTATTGGCAACAATCTCTCGCATTTTAGCACGTGCCTCATCTTTTTGTTGTTCCGTAATAAAACGTAAGCCGCCTTTTACCACGGCAGTTTGTGCAACCACATTGGATTTACCATAAGCTTCTCCTTTGGAGTTGGCTTCGTCGTATTCTACAAAGGTTCCACCTAAAATATGCCCGGGGTTAAAGGTGAGGTATTCTGGCCCCTTCACTTCATTGTAGAATTCATTTAAAATACGTGACATCTCAAAGATCGCTCCTGCACCTATCCCATCTCTAAATACGCCAGAGGAATGGGCGCGTTTTCCGCTTGTGGTAACCTTCCAGCCCGAGGCACCTCTACGGGCAATGGTCGCATTGTTGAATCCAGTAGCGGTTTCAAATCCTAAGGCTATGTCGCTGCGTTTGGCGGCATTTATAAGTTCTGCACGGCTAATACTCAAGGGTTTTCCGGTGGATTCTTCGTCACCAGTGAAGGCAGCAATGATCTGGGCATCGTCTAAAAGACCGTTGTCTTGTAATGCTTTTAGTGCGTATAAGATCACTACATTGCCTCCTTTCATGTCGTTTCCGCCAGGGGCATGAGCAATGCTATCATTGACCATTTTAAACTCTTGAAAAGGACTATCGGCCTCGAAAACCGTATCTAAGTGTCCAATGAGTAAAAGGCGCTTTCCGCTATCGCCTTTTGTTTCTGCGAAAAGATGTCCAGCGCGGTTCATCTCCGCTGGCATATCTATCCAAGTGGTTTCGAATCCGATGTCTTTAAATCCCTTGGCCATAAAATCGCCTACAGCTTTAACGCCTTCTAGATTCAAGGTTCCAGAATTAATATTAACTACTGCTTTTAGAAAATCCAGCTGTTCGGCTTTGTTGGCCGCCACGGCAACAATGATCTTTTTTTCAACTTCGGATAGCTCTTGACCATTGCCTAGAAATGGAAGCGCCAGCATTAACAGAAAGCAGTAGTATTTTTTCATTTTGTTATGGTTTTTAGTTGCCGTAAAGTTCTTTAGAAGCTTCTTCGTATTTGTCGCCTGCAGTCCAAGTAGGAGTTACAGGATCGTTCCCTATGAGGCGTCCTGCCAATACATAAGACTTGAAGAACTTTTCCATATACTCATAATCAATGTTGTCTGCCTCATCTCCAGGTCTGTGGTAGTATTTGGTCACATCGCCGTTAAAGGCCGTAAAGCCCAAACTGAAGGTAGGAGCAGGAATACCTACGCGGGCAAAATTCACATTGTCAGAGCGGTCAAACAAGCCTTGTTCTGGAGCTGGGTCATCTACTGCCGTCAAGCCAAATTGCTTGCAGGCATTTTTAATATGATCTGCTGCAGTAGTTCTGGGTAAACCAATAATTGTAGCCAAGGAGGTATCATTGTAGCCGGCGTTGTCACTGTTAAAACAGTAGACCATCTTATTCAATGGCAGTATAGGATTCTCCACATAATAGCGGCTGCCTAAAAGCCCCATTTCTTCTCCGGTAAATAAAATGAACAAGGCCGATCTTTTAGTAGGATATTTGGCTAGGTTCTCTGCCATACTCAATACAGTGGTCACCCCAACGGCATTGTCTCTAGCTCCGTTGTAAATAGTATCTCCTGTGGCATCTGGAGTACCAATGCCCACGTGGTCATAGTGCCCGGAATAAATGATGAATTCTTCTTTCAACTTCGGATCCGAGCCTTCTACCCACCCTACAACATTGTAGCTGTCTAATTTTTCGGCGGCCTTTTTGGCCATGGTAAAACTTCCTTCCGGATTCTTTTGCCAGAGTCCTGCAGCAATGGTTCCTCCCGTATCCTTTACCCAAAGAAAGGGTATGCTGTCTTCTTCGTCTTCAGAGCTCGCAAGTCCAACTCGTGGCTCGTTGAATTGGTGATCTATAAAGTCCCAGATCTGGTCGTTGGTGTCTATAAATTCTATAACGCCAATAGCTCCGTTCTTTTTGGCTAAGGCAGTTTTATCACCTATTAGACCAAAGGCTTGCTGAGCCCCGCCACCTTCTTCGTTTCCGGCTTTTACAATAACCACTTTACCTTTAACATCAACATCTTGGTAGTCGGCTTCTAGTCCAAAGCCCATATAAACCATTGTTCCGCTGTAGTCCACATTACCTTGGCTCATGGCCACAGCATTTTCCATTTTTTGCCCATTGACGGTCAATTTTATTGCTTCTGGTGGGAAATTCTTCTGCATCGGCATGGCCTGGAAGTAACTTCCTGTTGCCGGATCTGGTTTAACTCCGTAGCTGCGAAGTTGGGTAGCCAGATAGGTCGCTGCAATTTTAAGTTCGGGGGTTCCTGTTTGTCGCCCTTTTAATAAATCGTCCGCTAGAAAATAAATATGTCCTTCTATGTTGGAACGACTCACGGTCTCTTCTACTATTTGTACATCAGATTGGGCCAAAGGCGCAAGTCCGCAGAAAAGGAAAGCAATAAAGAATAGTGTTTTTTGCATGATGAATGTTTTGATTTAGTCCCCTAAAAATAGTCAATTCATTGGGGATAGAAAGCTTGCTATGGGTTTATAAGAAGGAATTATAATTTCTTTAAGCATATTTTGTTTAATAAATAGTAATTTTGTTTAAACAAAAAGTAAACCATGAAGACCTATTTAGTGATCAGTGGAACAAGTGGTATCGGCGCGGCTTTAGTAAAAATGCTGGGCGAGCAAGGCCACAGGGTCATAGCGACTTATAATTCCACAACACCGCAAGAACTAGACAATGTATCGTTTCATCAGTTAGATGTAACCGACGAGAATGCAGCTATGCCAGAACTCCCAGATGCCATAGCCGGCTTGGTGTATTGCCCAGGTGCGATTAATCTATTGCCTTTCAAGCGACTTAAGAAAGAAAATATCCAAGCAGATTTTGACCTGCAGGTTGGCGGAGCTGTTCGCGCTATTCAACACGCTTTAGAGCCGTTAAAGAATGGCAAGGGTTCTGTGGTCATGTTTTCAACGGTTGCCGTGCAGTCTGGTTTTAATTTTCATACGCAGGTGGCTATGTCTAAAGGTGCTATAGAGGGACTCACGCGTGCCTTAGCTGCAGAACTTGCCCCAACGGTGCGTGTCAATGCAATTGCGCCTTCAATTACCGATACACCTTTGGCTTCGCGCTTATTGAGTTCTGACGATAAGAAAGAAGCCAACGCCAAAAGGCATCCGCTTCAAAAGATCGGCGCTCCAGAAGATATAGCTAATGCAGCCTCTTTTTTACTAAATGACTCTTCTAGTTGGATCACCGGACAGGTGCTACAAGTAGACGGGGGAATCTCAACTTTAAAAGTGTAATCATGTTTGGATTGTTCAAAAAGAAATCGGAATTGGAAAAGCTCAGCGAAGCTTACGCTAAAGCCATGGCAGACGCACAACGCTTGTCTACCTCTAACAGAAAGGCCAGCGACGAAATGTACGCCAAGGCTGAAGAGATCAACAAGAAAATTGATGCCATTCAAAACGCAAACTAATGGGATTCTATCAGTTTAAACGCAGTCAGAAAATACCGGCCACCATTGAAGAGGTATGGGATTTTATTTCATCTCCTGCCAATTTAAAAGAGATCACACCGGATTATATGGGGTTCGACATTACCTCAGAAGATCTGCCCGAAAAGATGTATCCGGGGATGATAATCAGTTATGTCGTAAAACCCTTACTCAGTATTCCTACAACTTGGGTCACGGAGATCACTAAAGTGACCGACAAAGCCTATTTTATAGACGAGCAGCGCGTGGGGCCATATAAGCTGTGGCATCATCAACATTTCATTGAGCCGATAGAAGGTGGTGTTTTGATGCGCGATATTGTTTCGTACCAGCCTCCTTTTGGAATTCTGGGAGCTATTATGAACAGCTTGGTCATTCGCAAGAAGCTCAGAGAGATCTTTGATTATCGCGTTCAGGCTGTAAATAAACGCTTCGGAGAGTTTAAATGATGTTAGACGAAAGAGCCATAGACCGCATTATTGAGATGGCTTGGGAAGATCGCACTCCCTTTGAGGCCATTGATGCTCAGTTTGGATTGCCTGAGAAAGAGGTGATCAAACTCATGAGGCGCGAGCTGAAACGCTCTAGTTTTAATTTGTGGCGCAAGCGCGTTAACAGCGGACTTAGCCAAAAGCACCTTAAGAAACGAAACCCAGAAATAGGCCGATTTAAATGCAGTCGTCAACGACAAATAACCGGAAACAAGATCAGCAAACGCTAGACTTTCCAACCGATTTTGATGCGATTCAGAAACGGGTCGAGGCCATACGCCCTAAGCGATATGCCAAGACGCGTAACTTTATCAATGGGGATGTAACCTATTTGTCGCCCTATATTTCGCGTGGCGTTATTTCTACCAAGTACGTCTTGGACTTTCTCAAAGCAGAAGGCTACAAGAAATACGAGGTCGAAAAATTTGTGCAGGAACTGGCCTGGAGAGACTATTGGCAGACCTTGTGGAAAGATCAAGGCGATAACATCAACCAAGATTTTAAACGTCCGCAACCAGATGTAATACATCATCAAATGGTCGCCTCAGTTGACCAATCTGAAACAGGTATTGCAGCCATAGATAGCGCCATTGAGCAATTGTACAGTAGTGGATATATGCACAATCACATCCGCATGTATACCGCAGCCATTGCGTGTAATCAAGCCGGAGCGCACTGGAAGCAACCGGCTCGTTGGATGTACTATCATTTACTAGACGGCGATTGGGCGAGCAATGCCTTAAGTTGGCAGTGGGTGGCTGGTAGCAATGCTGGCAAAAAGTATATTGCCAATCAAGACAACATCAACAAATACACCTTTAGTAAACAGAAAGGCACTTTTCTGGACGTGACCTATGAGGAGCTTGCAGTACTGGAACAACCCTCTGAACTTTCAGCCATTAGCGACTGGGACCTCGAAACGCCTTTACCCAAAACAACGAAGCTTCAAATTGATGAGTCCTTGCCAACGGCGGTCTATAATTATTACAATTTGGATCCACGGTGGTTGGCAGATACTGAGATGAACAGAATAATGCTCTGGGAGCCAGAAGTTTTTGAGCAGTACCCGATAGGCCAAAAAGCTGTTAATTTTGCCATAGCACTGGGCGAGAATATTCCCAATTTGCAGCACTTTGTTGGCAGTTTTAATGCCCTTGAAGCAAACTTAGGCGCTTCAAAGATTCATTACAAGGAGCATCCTTTGAATATCGATTATCGCGGAACCGAGCACCCTCGCAATTGGATGACTAGCGTACAAGGAACCCACCGCTCTTTCTTTGCTTTTTGGAAAAAAGCGGAAAAGGAGTTGCGCTTTTGAGTCGCCCTGAAATTAATATCGTATGGTTGAAACGCGATCTGCGTTCACAGGATCACGAGCCACTTACAGCGGTCGAGGCTGCTGGAATTCCCTATCTGATCCTTTATTTGTTTGAGCCTACCTTGCTCGCTCATCCGGAATGTAGTCTAAGACACAATCAATTCATTTTTGGATCGCTTCAAGATTTAAAAAAGACCTTGGGAGTCCAAGGGCGGACCTTGAACATTTGCTACGCAGATGCCGTGGTGGTCTTTAGCGAGATCTTACAGAAATACAGAGTAAAAAAGCTCTTTAGTTATAGGGAAAGTGGAGTACAACTCAGTTGGGATCGCGATAAAGAAGTTGCTCAACTTTGCCTTGAGAATAAAATTGAATGGCTGGAATTTCAGCGGGAAGGAGTGCTTCGCGGCATTCAGAATCGCGATGGTTGGGACAAAGCGTGGTATGTCAAGATGCATTCGCCATTGATCAGCAACAGTTTTGATCCGAACTTAGCTCTGGATTGGAAACACGAATTTCAAATACCTGAGACTTTAAAACAAGCCTGGAGTGCGTATCCGGCGGCTTATCAAGCACCTGGAGAGACCATGGGGTGGAAGTACTTAAAGAGCTTTTGTGAAGAGCGAGGGCGCAATTATATGCGGCAGATCTCAAAACCTTTGGGCAGTAGGTATAGCTGCGGAAGGGTCTCTCCTTATTTAGCTTGGGGTTGTCTTTCGGTGAAGCAGGTCTATCAGTATGTAAAGAATCATCCCAACGCTAAAAATAATAAGAGGGCCTTTAATGGGTTTTTGACTCGAGTTAAGTGGCGTTCGCATTTTATACAGAAGTTTGAGGTAGAGTGTGAGTACGAGACCTTGTGTATCAATCGGGGTTACGAATACATGGAATGGCAACACAATGAAGCCTATATCAAAGCTTGGAAAAGCGGGCAGACCGGTTATCCTATGGTCGATGCAAACATGCGTTGTTTACAGGCCACTGGCTGGATAAACTTTAGAATGCGTGCCATGCTAGTTTCCTTTTTTTGTCATCATTTAGGACAAGATTGGCGCGATGGGGTCTATCATTTGGCGCAGTTGTTCATAGACTACGAGCCGGGGATCCATTATCCGCAGTTTCAAATGCAAGCTGGTACCACAGGTGTGAATACAGTTCGTATGTATAATCCGGTAAAGCAAGGTTTGGATCACGATCCGGATGGTGAGTTTATCAAACAATGGGTGCCAGAATTGCAGGAGGTTCCCACTACCCATATTCACCAACCTTGGACCTTGACCCCTATGGAACAACAATTTATGAATTTTGAGTTGGGCGAGGACTATCCGCTTCCTTTAGTAGATCTAGAAAGTTCCGGTAAAGCAGCACGCCAGCGAATTTACGGTCATAGAAAGCATCCGCAGGTACAAAAAGAAAAACAACGAATTTTAAAAACACATACCCGACGCAGCAAATGAAAACAAAGTACACACATACTGATATTACTCAAATGGATCGCATTAAACGCCTACATCTGATCAATTCCATTACTGGGGTTAAACCGGCTAATTTGATTGGTACAGTGAGTCAAGACGGTCATGAGAATTTGGCAATTTTTAGTTCTGTGGTCCACTTGGGGAGCAACCCGCCTTTTATAGGTTTTGTGCTCAGACCACATTTTGAGTTTAGACGCGATACCTACAATAATATGGAGCACAACGGTTATTACACCATTAACCATGTTCCTGCCACGCATACCAAACAAGCCCATTACACATCTGCCAAGTTCGACGAAGGAGTGAGCGAATTTGAGCGCTGCGGATTCACGCCAGAATATTTAAACGATTTTCCGGCGCCTTTTGTCAAGGAATCTCCGGTTAAGATCGGTCTTAAAAAGGTCAATGAGATCCCAATTCCACAGAATGGTACCTTATTCGTAATTGGTCAGATAGAATTGATAGAAGTCCCAGATTGGGTCGATGAGGTGAATGGAAAACTAAATCTAGAAAAACTCGAGATAGCCGGTATTTCAGGGTTGAATACCTATTACCGAATGCAAGAAGTTGGCGATTATCCTTATGCCCGAGTGGAGGAAGTTCCCCCATTTGATAAATCTGTATAAATGAAAAAACCGCTGCCGACCAAAATTTGTTCAACTTGTGGCCGACCTTTCACTTGGAGAAAAAAGTGGGAGCGTGACTGGGAGCAAGTCAAGTATTGCAGTAAACGCTGTAGCGGAAATAAAAACAAGAACTCATGAGCACGGTAAGCCTAATTTTTCCGCATCAACTCTTTAAAGATCACCCAGCCCTATCGACGGATACGGATGTGGTCCTTGTGGAATCGCCGCTGCTTTTTACCTATCAGAAATTTCACAAGCAGAAGTTGGTCTATCACAGGGCTACACTTAAGACCTATACCTCCTATTTGGATACCGAGGGCTATAATTGCACTTATGTGGAATTTCACAAAGACCACGCGCCCTTGAAAAAGCTAGTCGCATGGCTAAAGGATAATGATTACACGAAAATTTTAGTAGTAGATCCGGCGGACTTTTATCTAGACAAATGGCTGCATGAGGCCTGTGAGGCGGAAGAACTTGATCTCAAAGTATTGGACAGTCCAATGTTTCTGAATACTCGTGAGGAGCTTTCCGATTTTTTCAGAGCTGATAAAAAGAAGTTTCATCAGACCACTTTTTACAAGAGTGAGCGCAAGGCGAGGGATATATTGATCACGGGATCCGATGATCCAGAGGGTGGCAAGTGGACCTATGATACGGAGAACCGAAAAAAATATCCCAAAGGGAAAACGCCACCTAATATTCAGTTTCCGGACACTACCTCGGCCTACGAAGAGGCGCTAGATTATGTAGAAGATCACTTTGAGGATAATTATGGCCAGACCACCGATTCCCCTTTATACGCTTTGGATTTCGAGTCGGCAAAGGATTGGTTCGAACAATTCTTAGAGCAACGATTTGCCGGCTTTGGTCCGTATGAAGACGCTATAGTTAAAGAGGAGATCTATTTGCATCATTCTGTTTTGACTCCGATGTTAAATGTGGGCTTATTGACGCCTCAGTACGTTTTAGATAGGAGTCTGGAATATGCCCAAGAGAACGATATCAAGATCCAGAGTTTAGAGGGTTTTGTAAGACAGATCATGGGCTGGCGAGAGTTCATCCGAGGCATGTATATGGCCAAGGGTGTTCCTATGCGTACTACCAATTATTGGGGATTTGACAGAAAGATTCCAAGATCCTTCTATACCGGCGAGACCGGAATTCCTCCAATTGATGATACCATAAAAAAAGTGCTCAAGACGGGGTATTGCCACCACATTGAACGCCTTATGGTTTTAGGGAATTTCATGCTTTTGTGCGAATTTGACCCCAAGGAGGTTTACAAATGGTTCATGGAGTTGTTTATCGATGCCTATGATTGGGTCATGGTGCCCAATGTGTATGGCATGAGTCAGTTCGCTGACGGCGGATTCTTTGCCACCAAGCCTTATATAAGCAGTAGTAATTATATTCTTAAAATGAGCAATTACTCCAAAGGCGACTGGCAAGAGATTTGGGATGCGCTATTTTGGCATTTTATGGACAAGCAAAGAGAATTCTTTAGTTCAAACCCGCGTTTGGCTATGTTGCTAGGGACCTTTGATAAGTGGGACGCAGAAAAACGAAGTGACCTGATATCTAGGGCTCAGGAGTATTTTGAACAACTTGACAACTCCTAAATTATGGCTCTACCATAACTCAAAATAGGAAAAACCCTGTTTTAAAAAAGGGGAATTTCCTATTGTCGGGACCACGCTATTTAGAGACCTTTACTACATAGATTTTTTCAATTGGGGAGTTGATAAAATCAGGATTCTATTGAAAGGGTGAAGCGTTAAGCTCCGCCCTTTTTTTATTCCTACAAAAGCTTGAAATCAATCGCAGGACTTAGATTGTAATAAAGCGTTAATTGTTTGGCATTTTTCTTTAAGCCGTAAATATCTATGCGATATTGCCCATCCGCAGTAAGTTTTATTCGATCTACCTGCACTATTTTAGTATTGCCATCCACAGTGTAAAAAAGAGTGCGGCCTTTGGGTAAGCTTGCAAAAGTAATGCTCACCTTTCTGTTGTTCTTTTGCAGGACTCCATCCTCCGAAGCACTTAAGATCAAACGATCACTGAAGTAACTTGGGTAGTAAATTGGATTTTCAAAAAAGGTTTGCTCACTCAACGGCAGCGGTAAAAGCTGCCAGTTTGGGTCTGCGGGTAAGTGGGTGCTTATGAGTTGCTGCGGATCGGTTCCAAAATAGTAATCGTTACGCTGCGCTTTCCATCGTTCGGACAAAACGTCGGTATATCCGGCAGCCCAAGTCAGATCGAACAATTGCCAGCGGCCTTCCAAGTAGACCGCATTCCAGCTGTGATTTTTAAACGCTGTGCCACCTCCAATAACAGCCACGGTGCTCTTGGTAAACCCATTAATGGAAACGGCCTTAACACCAACCAAGTCGCAGAGACGCATAAACAAATTGCTATAGCCGTAGCAGAGGGTGTGCTTATTTTTTAATATGTCGTTTAAGCGCTGGTCTAAAGCGGCGATCTCCTTTTCTTTTTTTTCGGCTTCAGTTCGATATCGGATCCAAATGTGTTTTGGTTTTTGCTGATACAGATAATTGTAGTCGTACCTAATATTGGCTGTGATCCAACTGTAAATGGCCTCAACGCGCTGCGCATCTGTCTTAAAATCATACCCTATGCGATTGGCCAACTCCTGAACCGAAGCAAATTCAGTAGGGTAAGAGGCCATAACCTGCTGTACATGGGCAGTCTGTTGTCCGTAAGTGAACAGGCTGAAAAATAAAAAGCCAATTAATAATCGCATTCGTATCTTTATTTGTATTAAAAGTTACGAAATAAATTGAACCCAGCAGAAGCCTATATTTTAGATCAAACAGAGCCTTTTAAAAGCATTCTCTTGCATTTGGAAGCGACTATTCGACTTATGGCTCCTGAGGCAGTCCTTAAGTATAAGTATCGGATCCCGTTCTTTTATATAGATGATAAACCCTTTTGCTATCTCAACGTCACCAAGGGCTATGTGGATCTAGGGTTTTGGCATGCGGCGCATTTAAGCGTTCACTTAGAACATTTGGAGACCAAGGGCAGAAAGGTCATAAAGTCATTGCGCTACAAATCGCTTGAAGCGGTAGAGCAACAAATCTTAGAAGCGGTAATTGCCGACGCGCTCAGCGTCCGCGATCGCGGTTTTTACAGTTGATTTATCGTTTTGCGGATGGCAGTGAGGTCCGACAATAATTTTTCCAGTAAGGCAAGATCGAGCATGTTCGCACCATCACTTTTAGCATTGGCCGGGTCAAAATGCGTTTCTATAAAAAGTCCGTCTACTCCTGCTGCGATTCCGGCTCTGGCTATAGTGGCTATCATTTCCGGACGTCCACCGGTTACTCCACTGCTCTGATTGGGTTGCTGTAAGCTGTGTGTCACATCTAGTACAGTAGTAGCAAAATTTTTCATCGTTGGGATCCCTCTAAAGTCTACCACCATGTCCTGATAGCCAAACATGGTACCCCGATCGGTAACCATGACCTTGTCGTTTCCACTTTCCAAGACTTTGGTCACCGCGTGCTGCATACTCTCAGGGCTCATGAATTGTCCCTTTTTCAAGTTGACCACCTTGCCCGTTTTGGCAGCAGCCACAACCAAATCAGTTTGGCGCACCAAAAAGGCAGGAATTTGAAGTACATCTACATATGCTGCAGCCTTTGCCGCATCTTCTACCTCGTGAATATCGGTAACGGTTGGCAGATCGAATTCAGTTCCAACCTTATTGAGAATTTCTAAGGCTTTGATATCTCCAATACCCGTAAAGCTGTCCAAACGGCTGCGGTTCGCTTTTTTAAAGCTCCCTTTAAAGATGTAAGGAATCTGCAGGCGTGTGGTGATGGCTTTGACCTTTTCTGCTATAAGCATGGCCATTTCTTCCCCCTCAATGGCACAAGGGCCGGCCATTAGGAAAAAGTTATTGCTGTCGGTGTTTTTGAGCTTTGGAATACTGCTAAGGTTCATCAACTTGAATTTATTGGGCAAAGATAGGAATCTTCTTAGTCATATAGCTGCAAATCCAATAATTGCGTGTACTTTTGCACCGCCTTAAACAAAGGAGCCATGAACATCAAGAACATCGCCATTATTGCGCACGTTGACCACGGTAAGACCACCTTGGTAGACAAGATCATGTATCACTGTGAGTTGTTTCGCGAGAACCAACAGACCGGAGAGCTTATTCTAGACAATAACGATCTGGAACGCGAGCGCGGGATCACCATTACTTCTAAGAACGTAGCGGTGAATTACAAAGGGACCAAGATCAACATCATCGATACTCCAGGTCACGCCGATTTTGGTGGAGAAGTGGAGCGGGTATTGAATATGGCAGACGGTGTACTTTTGCTAGTGGATGCCTTTGAAGGTCCTATGCCGCAAACTCGTTTTGTACTGCAAAAGGCCATCTCACTTGGGTTGAAACCTTGTGTGGTGATCAATAAAGTGGACAAAGAGAACTGTACACCTGACCTGGTACACGAAGCTGTTTTTGATCTGATGTTCGAATTGGGAGCAGAAGAATGGCAGCTGGACTTCCCGACTGTTTATGGTTCGGCCAAGCAGAATTGGATGAGCGAGGATTGGCAGCAGCCAACCGACTCCATTGAGCCGCTTTTAGAAATGGTTATGGAGCACATTCCATCGCCAAAAGTAGAGGAGGGTAGCCTCCAAATGTTAGTGACCAGTTTGGACTATTCGTCTTTTACCGGACGTATCGCCATCGGACGCGTGCAACGCGGAAACATTAAAGAAGGAATGCAGGTGTCTCTGATCAAAAGAGACGGTACTCAGATAAAATCTAAGATCAAAGAAGTACACACTTTCGAAGGTCTTGGGCGTAAAAAAGTAAATGAAGTTCACGCTGGTGACATTTGTGCACTAGTTGGATTGGAAGGATTCGAGATCGGCGATACTGTTGCCGATGTAGAAGCTCCAGAAGCTCTGGCTACCATTGCCATAGACGAGCCTACCATGAGCATGCTTTTTACCATCAACGATTCTCCTTTCTTCGGAAAGGACGGAAAGTTCGTGACCTCGCGCCACATTAAAGAGCGCTTGGAGCGCGAATTGGAAAAGAATTTGGCCTTACGTGTTCAGCCAACAGACAGTGCCGATAAATTCATGGTCTTTGGCCGTGGGGTATTGCACCTTTCTGTACTTATCGAGACTATGCGTAGAGAGGGCTATGAATTGCAAATAGGACAGCCACAGGTTATTGTAAAGACCATAGACGGGGTCCAATGTGAGCCGTTTGAAGAATTGACCATCGACTTGCCAGAAACGGTAAGTGGGAAGGCTGTAGAATTGGTTACCATGCGTAAGGGTGATATCACTTCTATGGAGGCCAAAGGAGATCGTATGATCTGTACCTTCTTGATTCCGTCTCGCGGGATCATCGGACTTAGAAATCAATTACTCACCGCCACTGCAGGAGAGGCTATCATGACCCACCGTTTCTTGGAATACCAACCGCTAAAAGGAGGAATTCCAGAGCGCATCAACGGAAGTATGGTCTCAATGGAGAACGGAACAGCTATTCCTTACTCTATTGATAAACTGCAGGAACGCGGTAAATTCTTTATCGATCCGGGAGAGCAGATCTACGAAGGCCAAGTGATTGGAGAGAATTCCCGTGGCGATGACATGACCGTTAACGTGACCAAGACCAAGAAATTGACCAACGTGCGTTCTGCGGGAGCTGACGATAAGGCGCGTATTGTGCCTGCAATCAAGTTCTCTTTAGAAGAAGCTTTGGAATACATCCAAAAGGACGAATACGTTGAGGTGACTCCAAACCATTTGAGACTTCGCAAGATTTTACTCAAGGAAGTGGATCGCAAACGCGCAAAAAACAATTCCTAGATTCTGGCGTTTAAGTTGCAGTAGGTATTAGGTCAGGGCCATCAATTTTTTTACCTTCACGCTAAATTCTGCAGCAATTTGAGTACGTATCGCGTAGCCGCATATGGTCCACAGTGGGCCGAAGCTTGGAACCAGCTGATAAGCGAGGCCAAGAACGCCACCTTTTTGTTCCATCGAGATTTTATGGAATATCATGCCGATCGATTTAAAGATGCGTCTCAGTGCATTTTTAAAGGCGATACGCTTGTAGCCGTTTTTCCGGCCAACTCCAAAGACGAGAAATGGATCTCTCATGGCGGACTTTCATACGGAGGTTTGGTGGTGAGGCCAGAGGTGAAGTTTGCAGCTTATGCGGAGATGCTACTTAGCCTTTTAGAGGCTGCGGATGGGCTAGGTGTCAAAGAAGTGGTCATCAAAGCCATGCCCGATATTTACTGCAGTCAACCGTCTCAAGAGTTAGACTATTTGAGTTTTATTGCTGGCGCAAAGATCTTAAAAGTAGAATCTGCCAGTACTATTGCTTTAAATAATGCATTACCAATACAGTCAAATCGATTAGAAGGTGTCAAAAAGGCGCAAAGGATAGGCTTACATATAGCAAGGTCCAATGATTTTGAGGTTTTTTGGAATAGTATTCTTATTCCAAATCTAGAGGCGCGACACGAAGCTAAACCTGTGCATACTGCGGCAGAGATTGCGGCCCTGCAGGCTGCTTTTCCGGATCAAATTCACTTGTACTTGGTATACGATAAAGAGCGTATTGTTGGAGGAGCGGTCATTTTTGAAACTCTTACCACAGCCCATGTGCAGTATATTGCTGCTGGTCCTGATAGGCAGCAACTGGGTACGCTCGACTATTTGTTCGAGCAATTGATAAAAGAAGATTTCAGGGCCAAGGATTATTTTGACTTTGGAATCTCTACAGTGGATGGAGGCTTAGAACTCAACAGCGGCCTGCTCTATTGGAAGGAGTGTTTTGGAGCGCGCACCACTGCGAATAAGACCTACGGATTCGATCCGAAGCAAACCAATGAAATCCGATCTTTGATATGATACCCTTTTTAGACCTCAAGCGTGTAAACAGTAAGTATGAAGCGGTCTTTCAAGATAACTTCAAGGCCTTTCTCGATAGCGGTTATTATGTTTTGGGAGATAAGGTAAAAGCCTTTGAGTCGGCCTTTGCTAGCTACTGTGGTACCGATCACTGTATTGGCGTAGGCAACGGATTGGATGCGCTTCGATTGATCTTAGAAGGGTATAAACAACTCGGTAGACTAAAAGAGAATGATGAGGTTCTCATTGCATCGAACACCTATATTGCCACAGTGCTTGCGGTCTTGCAAGCCGGACTTAAACCAGTTTTGGTAGAGACCAATCCCAAAGACTACAATTTTGATATCGAAGCTCTAAAGGCGGCGATCACGCCAACCGCTAAGGTAATTATGCCGGTACATCTTTACGGACAATTGAGCCCCATGAGAGCGATTAAAGATATTGCCGAGCAGCACGGGCTTCTGATCATCGAAGATGCAGCCCAAGCCCACGGAGCCCGAACGAATTCAGGCCAGCGTGCAGGTAACTTAGGCGATGCGGCTGGATTCAGTTTTTATCCAACAAAGAACTTAGGTGCCTTAGGTGACGGCGGAGCAGTTACTACTAATGATGTTCAATTGGCGGCTGTTATTCGCAGTTTGGCTAATTACGGAACTACCAGTAAATACGTCAATGCTCTTAAGGGCTTCAACTCGCGTTTAGACGAGCTGCAAGCTGCGTTTTTACTAGAGAAGTTAAAGGATCTGGATGATATTAATAGGGCCAGACAGCAAATGGCGCAATTCTATCTGGTGCATATTAAAAACGATAAGATAAGTCTTCCGCACTACGCAGGAGGAAAAGATCACGTGTTCCATTTGTTTGTTGTTCGGGTTAAAGACCGCGACAGTTTTGTTACACACTTAGAGAAAAAGGGCATAGGTACCTTGATACATTACCCGATTCCGCCACATAAACAAGAGGCACTGGCAGAGTATAAGGCCTTGCGTTTTCCAGTATGTGAACAGCTTAACAAAGAAGTCATCAGTTTACCCTTGTTTCCTGGGCTAAGTGATGACGAACTCCTTACAATTGTAAATACCATCAATAGCTACTAGTTGAAAATCCCTGAATTCATAAGAAAGAACGCCTTACTCAAGATGACCTCACTCAATGCGGGAGTGATCGTTGTGCGTTTGGTTATTTCGCTTTTTGTACAGCGTATAATTGCTCAGCTTTTAGGACCTGGTGGTGTAGCAGCAATTGGACAGTTGCGCAATGTTATGTCCATGCTCATGTCTATCACAACCCTAGGGGTCTTTAATGGAGTGGTCAAGTATGTCGCGGAGCACAAAAACAACAAGACTGAACTCAATAAAGTTTATTCCACAGTATTCAGTTTTGCCTTTTTAGGGAGTTCTCTAGCCGCGATTGGACTGTTCTTTTGGGCGGATTATTGGAGTGAAAAAATGTTCTCCAGTTCCGAGTTCGGTTTTGTTTTTAAGTTGCTTGCCTTGATAGTTCCGGCGGTGGCCATACAAAGGGTCTTTAATGGTATAGTGAATGGTCTTTCGGCCTATAAGAAATTCGTAAAGATTGAGCTGTTCGCCTATTTACTCGCAACAGCGATTACCATTTATTGCTTGTATACTTACAACTTAGACGGTATCCTTATTGCTATTGCGATTACTCCGGTGATTCAATTACTCACGCTGGTCTATTTGTTTCACAAGATCTTGCGGGAGCATATCAAGCTGTCTCAACTTAAGTTCAGTTTTCCGTATTGGAAGGAATTACTTGCCTTTACATTGATGAGTTTCGTTTCGACGATTTTGTTGAACTATATCGAGATCGATATTAGATTGATGATAGAAAATAATATCACCGAAGCCGATGCAGGTTATTGGACAGCGATGACCAACATTTCTAAGAATTATATGGTCTTTGCCAATGCGATCTTTACCCTGTATATCATCCCAAATTTTGCAACCATTACAACGCGCAAAGAATTCACAAAAGAAGTACTCCATATATATAAAACCTTGCTACCTCTTTTTGGTGCTGGGATGTTATTGGTCTTTATCTTTAGAGACTATGTGATCAAATTGGTCTATCCGGAATTTTACGGGATGGAGCCATTATTTAAATGGCAGCTCATAGGTGACTTTATAAGGTTCGCCGCTTTGATCTTAGCCTATCAATTCTTAGCCAAAAGGCGCGTTATTCCTTTTGTGGTCACCGAATTGTTGTCACTGGGATTGTTCTACGGCTTTTCTAAGTGGTTTATTGACGACTATGGCGCAGAAGGAGTGGTCTTTGCGCATATGCTGCGCTACGGGGTTTATTTTGTCGCGGTGCTGATAATTGCCTTCACCTACTTCAAACCGCCTAAAGGAGAACCTCAAGAGGTCCAGACAGAAGTGTAACGGTCTGCGATTTTTATATGATCGTGTTCTTGTTCTACAAACTGGCGAGCAGCTTTGGCTATGCTTTTTATTTCCTGCGGATTCTCCAAGAGTCGTATCAGTTCATTTTTTAGATATTCCACCTGAGGCAGGGCATTGATAGCGATCTGCCTGTCTTTTAGCTGGTAGTGTTTTAAGAATTCTTCGGAGGCTCCGGTAAACACAACTTTCCCCTTAGCCATGGCTTCTAGGGCATTATAACCCTGATCATAACTATACACTTGATCCAATACTATATGGGCTTTGTCGTAGGCCTTGATGTACTCAGCATAGGGCAAGCTTTCTGCAGTGATGAGTTCAAAGCGGTCGGCATGGGTCTTTGCTAATTCGGCTAAGGCCTTTTCAAAATAGTCATTGCCTTTTTTGTAATAATTCTCCCGATTGATCCCGTGAAAAATAACCACTTTGTCGGCTATCTTAGGTTCAATAAAGTCTAGCTTCTCTAAATTTATTGGGTTTGGGATCAGACCTTTGTATTTAGGTACTCCAACAAGCGGTAAATGATAGTCTAGGTCAGAAGCGATATACCCATCCGCAGTATTTAAAACAAAGTGATGCAAGGCCTCAAACTCCGGTCTTAAATACTTAAGCATGGGATAAGCCTGCATGGCGTTTAACTTACCTGCTTCATAGGGTGTTAATACACTATATCTCAACCTTCCGGAATTGGCATAGGCAATACTAGGGTGATCGGTACCACAAGAGAGTACAAAGAGCTTCTGATTGTTCTCTTTGAGCCAACTGATGAGTTTGCGCTCGTGCTTAGTTTGCATACCCAAGGGACTTTCGTTTATGAGTTGCACTAGGTCGAATCCGCTCAACTGGGCTTTGTGCTTCATTAGTTCTCTGTACAGCAAAAAAGAGCTCAGATCCAAACCCAAAAGTTTGTGGGTAGCCACACGGAACTTCTTGGACAGCCCTGTTTGAAATCTCTTTTCGAGCAGTAGATCCGCAGGGAATTTTTTAAATCCATCGCCAGAAGCAATAAGCGTTACTTCATGGCCTTTGGCCTTAAGTCCTTCTTTTAAGGAGTTGTGCAATCCGCTGTATTCCCCAAGCAGGAGTATCTTCATAAATGCCCTATATTTACGCGAGGTATCTCAAAGGTAGTATAATTTTATGGGGGTCGAAACTCCAGAGCGAAAACAGAAGGTTTGTCTGGTCACCATCTCATTAGCAGGAGGTGGGGCAGAACGTTCCACAGCTGTACTTTCACAGATGCTCACTTCAAAAGGCTACCAAGTAACAACTGCCGTTGTGGTCAATGCAGTAGACTACGAATATTCCGGATCCTTATACGCCATCGGATCAGGCAAAAAGTCTTTTGGTTTTATAACCTCTTTCATGCGATTGAGGCGTTTTCGCAGCTTCTTAAAGCGTGAGCAATTCGATCTTATCATAGATAACAGATCACGTCCGGAAAATCTCAAAGAACGCATATATAGCCGCTATCTCTATAAGGGATTAAACCTTCTTTACGTAGTTCGTAGTTTTCGATTGGCTACCTATTTTCCTAACAATAAGCAAATAGCTCAAAGCATGATAGCTCGCGCCTTGGGTGTTGTGGGTGTCTCTAAAGCTATTGCAGAGGCCGTGAAAGAGCAGTATAACACCAAGAAGGTCTATCAAGTATATAATCCTGTTCCTTTAGCGAGTATTCAGGCTCAGGCCGGAACCAAAATGATGGCCGGCGACTATATCATGGCCATGGGCAGGTTGTATGACGATGTAAAGAACTACTCTTTGCTTTTAGAGGCTTATGCAGCTTCTAAGCTCCCGGCTAACGGAATACAATTGTTTCTAATGGGTGATGGCCCAGATAAGGCCAAATTACAAGACAAAGCACATACTTTGGAACTGGATAAGATGGTGCAGTTCCTACCGTTCAACCCGAATCCATATCCTTTCTTGCAAGGGGCTAAATGTTCTGTTTTGACAAGTCATTACGAAGGTTTCCCTAGAGCGGTCATAGAGTCCTTGGCTGTTGGTACCCCTGTTGTTTCTGTAGATTGTCAAAGTGGCCCTGCAGAGATCATTCAACCCAGAGAGAATGGTTTGTTGGTTCCCAATTACAATGTCGCCGCTTTAGCAGAAGCTTTAAATAATATTATATTTGACCAAGAGCTCCTCGCCAAGTGTCGCCAAAATGCAAAGGCATCTGTAGCGCATTTAGATGTAGATGTCATTGCCGATCACTGGGACAAGCTCATCCAAGAATTGCTATGAAAGTAACAGATTGCATCAGAATTAATATTCCTAAGATCTCTGACCCAGATGGCCGCGGAAACCTCTCTGTTCTAGAAAAGGATATACTCCCTTTTTCCATTAAACGGGTTTATTATCTCTATGATGTGCCCAGTGGTTCTACTCGCGGCGGACACGCCCATAAAGAACTGCAGCAATTCCTAATCGCTGTTAGCGGGAGCTTTGATGTTGTTGTAGACGACGGCAATACACGCCGCACCATTTCCTTGAACAGACCAGATGAAGGTGTCTTGATACCAACGGGAATCTGGCGAGAATTAGAGAATTTCTCCTCCGGAGCTGTTTGTCTTTCTTTAGTTTCTGATGTTTATAAGGAGTCCGACTACATTCGTGACTACGGCGAGTTCAAATCATTTGTAGGCGCTTAAGCCCAGGCCTAGTCGAGCGAAGATGCCTTTTATTTTAAAGAGCATACGCAGCGATGCGGTTCCGCGAGACAGTAAAAAGCGTTGTTTACTGTTTAGGTTTTCTAGATCTACTTCGGAGCTTAATTGTTCTGCCTCTTGAGCGTCGCCTTGCAATCGCGATTCTAAAGCCAAGGCGTAGCGATTCAGATCCAGATAGCGTTTTGCAGCAGGATTTTTAGCCTCTAACTCCTTGAATTTTTCGAACTTCAATTTATGCTGCTGCGCTACGGACTTTTGAGACAAACCTTTGCTATCGCGAACCACGCATACCGTGTGTTTAGGGTCAAAGACCACTTTGGTCTGTTGGGCAAGTCGTATCCAAAGATCAGTGTCTTCGGTTCGGGTAAGACGCTCGTCAAAACCTCCGCAGCGATCCAATAAGGAACGCTTAATAACTACCGTGGAACTATTTATAAGGGAATCGATCAAACTTGCTTCAAAAAAATCGACCAGGCTTGGCTTATTCGGCGTTGGAATAGAAAAAACGCGGCTTCTTTTTTTATTGCCTACTTGCAAATAGCTGTTGGTGGCAAACAACTCTTTGTCTGGAAATGCTTCGATGTTTTTTGCATGGGTTTGCAAATGTTCGGCATACCACAGATCGTCCGCATCTAATAAGGCAATATAGTCGTTATTGGCTTCAGCTATTCCCCGATTTCTTGCTGCGGCAACACCTTGATTTTCTTGAGAGATCAAACGCACTCTAGTATCATTGGTATAGTCCTTAATGATCGTTTTGCTATTATCGTTTGAGCCGTCATTCACCAAAATCAGCTCAAAGTCCGGATAAGATTGAGCCAATACACTTTTAATGGTCTTGCCAATAAAAGCCTCTTTGTTGTATACCGGAATTACTATCGAAAAGGCAATCACTTTTTCAGTTTTATTAAGTGATTCATCCTGTAAATGTCAAAGAGTAACAGGCTGGGTCTTTTGCCTTTTAAATTCTTTTCAATTGTTGTACTAAAGCCATTGGAAACTGCCAAGAACAGGCTGGTCAATCCAAATTTTTTCAGTTTGTTGTACAAACGCTGAATAGGTCTAAGGTTCGGTGCTATTAAACCCTTGGCCTCGAGCTGGACTGTAGTTTGAATTCCCTGTAAGGACTTCTCCAAGAACTGCTCCGAAGATTCTAAGCCCAAATGGATCACAGCATTGTCAGTGTGCTTAACGCGGGCCTTGTGGTTCTTTAGATTGTTACTAAACAGGTTGTCCATGCCGTAACCGTTGGCGGTAACTGTGTTGCAACATTCAAACATACTCTTGGTAATACACAGGTTTTGTGAGATGATGAAGTGCGGATTTTTAGATCTTTCTGATGCCGATCTGGCCTCCCGTTTCTTGCCGTATATATAGCGTAAGAGCTGTGCTTGTGGCGGAGGAGTATCTGCATAGCTGACACCTCCGAAGACCACATCGAGCTCTTCAGAAATATCGCTGATCATCTGCTTTAAGAAATCGCCATGGGCCGGGATTACATCTGCATCTAAAAACAACAACCATTTTGTTGGAGCCACTTGGGCCAGTTTGGCCCTGGTTGCTGTTCGGCCTAAATTTTCGGTATTGCTGAGGTAGTTAAAGCTGAGTTGCTCACTTAGATTTTTGTTTTGCGCTTGCATGGTTTTATAAGTAGAAGCATCATCACAAACCCAAACGCTGGCTGCTAGCTGATCCTTGTTGATCTGGCTGTGCAACTCCTGAAGCAGCGCTGTCAGGTCGGCATTATAGGTTGGAATTAAAATTGAAAGCATGTGCAACTGGTCTTCAAGGGTAAAAATACATTTTTAGCATCGATATGCCTTAAAAGCTAATTTTGTTTTACTTTTCTTTGCAGAAATCCGAAGCATGACACGTACCAAAATTGCCGATCTGATCGTAGAACGCTTAATAGAGGCCAAGGCCGATGCCACATCACAATTCCAAGCGAGCAGCACTGCTATTGGACATTTTGTGGTCGATGAGTTGCTGCCAGAGGCCCTTGCGTTGCAGATACACGAGGCATTTCCAGACAATCGTGACATGACCCTTAAAAAGAGTATCCGCGAATACAAGCACATTGCGGCTCAAATGGACCAATACAACCCCATCTTAGAAGAGGCCATTTATGCCTTTCAAGACCCGAGGGTAGTGGCTTTGGTTCATGAAATTACAGAAATAACAGGTTTGGAACCCGATGAGAATTTGTACGCCGGAGGAATATCAGCCATGGCTCAAGGCAATTTTCTTAATCCGCATCTCGATAATTCACACGACAAGGATCGCAATAAATGGCGGGTGTTGAACCTCTTGTTTTATGTAACTCCAGACTGGGAAGACCAGTACGGAGGGCATTTGGAACTCTGGCCCGATGGGGTTAAGAAACCGCAGATCACTTTACACAGCAGATTCAATCGGTTGGCAGTAATGGCAACGCATCAGAAATCGTGGCACAGCGTGAGTCCGGTGGCTCACGAGGGAACGCGACAATGTGTATCGAACTACTACTTTTCAGATACTGCTTTAACCCCAGAAGATCGCTTTCATGTGACCTCTTTTAGAGGTCGTCCGGACCAAAAACTTCGAGACTTGGTCCTTCAATTAGACGCCAAAGCCCGTATGGCCCTGCGTAAAGTGTTTAAAAAAGGTGTGCGAGAAAATCCACATGTTTACAAGAAAGACCAGTCCTAGAGTTTAGTTGCTCAAATCCGCGGCACAACTTTTGTATCTTTAGTGAGCAACAAAATTGTTCATTATGCGAATTACAAAATTAATGCTCCTGGTTGCCATGCTGGCTAGCACAGTAACCTTAGCTCAAGACGATTTGTACCTGAGTCCTGCTGCTACTAAAACAGTAGATAATTCCCTGATCATAACTCCAGAAGGTAAAGTTGGGATCGGAAAAGCGGATCCTGCGGATGCCTTGGAGGTAAATGGTCGTATACATGCCAAGTCGGTAAAAGTGGATCTTGAAGGTTGGGCAGATTTTGTTTTTGCTGCGGATTACGATCTTCCGAGTCTCACTGCCATAGAGGCTCATATTAAAAAGTATGGGCATCTCAAGGGAATTCCATCGGAGGCAGAGGCCTTGGCTGCAGGAATAGATCTGGGTGAAATGAACACTTTGCTTTTGCAAAAAGTGGAGGAACTCACCTTACATCTTATAGCAAAAGATAAGGAGATCAAGGCATTAGAAGCGCGCCTGGCTAGATTAGAAGAAGCTCTTTTAAACAAGCAATAGTATGCGGCAAGTAGTGCTTCTACTGTTTTGTTTTTGGAGTGTTTTGGTCTTTGGGCAAGAAGCCAGCTGGTCTTATATTCGCCTAAAGCCTGAGGTTCCTGTACTTTTGGACAAACTGGCTGAACAAGCGGCCCGCACGGGTAATACTGCTTTGGACTCCAAACTCAATGCGGTGCCAAATTCCATCTTAAGAAAGGCATTTCTCTATTCAAAGAATCCTGTATTAAGCCGCACCTATTTATTGATCAGTGCGTCGGAGACTTTGGCTGCGGACTTGGTAGAAGCTTTTCCGGAGATCTTTGAATTCTATGAAAATCTTAGACCAGAAGATACAAAGGTCTTCTATCCAGACGACTATGGGAGCACCAACCCACTAGGTACAACCACTACCGAAGGTTTTACCCTTGACTATTTAGACTACTTGGACGCGCCCAAGGCTTGGTATTACACCACCGGATCAAGAGATATCATTATTGGCATTTCCGACGGAAGTTTAGATACGACCAAAGTAGATTTTAAAGGCAAGAGCAAACAGCTAAGAAATTCTTCCTTGTCTAAGGGGCATGGCTATAGCATATCTGCTAATGCAGCAGCTCAGGGAAACAACGGTTTTGGAATTCCTGGGATTTGTTACGATTGTGGCATATACGGAACCAGCTATGGCCATTTTAAGACCTTGGAGCAACTGGTGGAACTGTCTTATGCGGGGGCCCATGTTATTAACTGCAGTTGGGGTTCACCTATCTATTACGAGACCGCGCAGCAGGCCATTTACGAGATCTATAACAACGGTAGTATAGTAGTTGCGGCCGCTCACAATAAAGATTGGAAGGTCACCAAAGGACAGAAGCCCTATTATCCGGCTTCTTACGATAAGGTGATCTCGGTAAGCGCTGTGATGCATCGTTATGACGACCCAGCGGACAACGTACTAATAGATGTCAAAGGAAACTACTATTCTGCCAATATCAAGAATATAGTGGGGCGTACTATGGGCTATCCCAATAATGACCTAAACGCTCAGCCTTTTGTTTGGCCGGTTTCTACAGCCAATCTGAACAAGGAGGTCGATATTCTAGCACCAAGCGTTGGGCTTTTCAGTTATTCCAAGTTCATTCTTAACGATACGATCAGTTACAGTATATCCGAGACGACTTCTGGAGCCACGCCTTTGGTTTCTGGGACTATTGGTTTAATGCTTTCGCTAAATCTCTGTCTGAGTTTTGAGGAAGTGGAGTCTATTCTCAAGGCAACTTCTACCAATATCGATGATCTTGAACCCAACAAGCGTTTTAAGGGTTACTACGGATCTGGCGCTTTGAATACCGGACGCGCCGTAACGCTTACGCATCATTTAATGAATCCAGAGGAGGTAGCAGAGATAGTCAATCAGCGCTTTGATCGTTGGGATTTTGAATTTCGCTCTTTGGCCAAAAATACCGTGCTGCGCAATCAGGTATTTACGGGAACCTCTACACTAGACCTAAAAGCCAAGCAAAGCATTGAGTTACAAGATGGGGTCTTATTGGCTCCGGATGTAGGAGGTAGTATCCTTTTAGAAATGGATCCTGACCTGGAATTTAGCTGCCCGGAGAAACTCCCCGAGAATCGGGAGATCATAATGCCAGATAAGGGGAAGGAGCCTAAGCGGTCTTTCGGAAATAAAGGGAATTAGCCTTGATTAGGCCGATGGATCTTGCGGATCTTGAACGGCTTTTGCTGCTGGGACTCAAAATAGGTCCGCATTTGCAAGTCTATGATGATCCCGGAGGTGTAGAACTGAATTCCCATCAGCACAAATAAAACACCCACAAAAACCAAAGGACGATCACCAATTTCATTGCCTATTAGTTTTTCGTAGAGCAAATATCCATTGATCAATACGCCGAGCGTAAAAAAGAGCAAACCGAGATTCCCGAACAGGTACATGGGTTTTTGCAAATAATTGCGCTGAAACAAGATCAAGATCAGATCGTTCACCACTTTTATAGTTCTGCCTAAGCCATACTTAGATTTGCCAAACTTGCGCGGCCTATGGTTTACGGCAACCTCTGTAATTCGGGCTCCGTTTAGATAGGTCAACAGACTGATAAAGCGGTGCATTTCTCCGTAAAGATTCAGCTCTTTGGCTGTTTCTGATTTAAAGACCTTTAGCGCGCAACCTTGGTCTTTGACATTGAATTTTGTCGCCTTTCTAATTATGAAGTTGGCTATTTTAGAAGGGATCTTCTTTAAGAACGAATCCTTGCGGTTTTTGCGAAAGCCAGTGATAAGGTCCCAATCTTCGGCTTCCATTTTAGCCAATAAAGAAGGGATATCCGCAGGGTCGTTCTGCATATCGCCATCCAAGGTGACAATATAATCACCACTTGCGTATTCTATACCTGCAGCCAAGGCCATAGACTGGCCGTAGTTCTTTTTCAGTTCTAAGAGATGAACCCGCTCGTGCCCCAGTTGCAGTACTTCTTGTCGAGTTGCATCGGTAGAGCAGTCGTCTATATAGATGATTTCGTAAGAGAAGTCAGCTAAGGCTTCAGAGATCTGCGCCGTTAAGGGTGCCACATTTTCTTCCTCGTTATACAAGGGGATGACCAGCGACAATTTTAAAGCGTCAGACATTGGGTTGGGTTTGGGCTGCAATATAGTATAAAACTAGAAGTTGGGCGGCTGGTACACTCTAAAGTAGGGCGTTTTTGCAACCAGCTCCCAGCGCTCTTTGATCAATACGGAAAGCTTGGCAGATTCTTCGTAATTGTTGGGGTGATCTTCAAAAGGTTCCAAAAAGACCGTCACCTTTTTATCTACCAGCATTTGATAGTGCTTTTCTATTTCCCCAGCCAAATGATGATCAAAAACCCAATCTACGCCTATAGGGTTTTTGGTGTTGGTCACATAGTGTGCTAAGGTCATACTGGGAACAACGGTAAAGTTGTCGTAAACCGCGCTCAATTCTTTAAGTTCCTTGTATTGCTCATAGGTTGTCGCATCGCTTTTTATACCTGATAAGCGTGGAAAAATTTCGCCCATATTGAAGGTGAGCTCACTGCGATTAGAATCGTTGTAAACAGTCTGATAACCTATAGAAAAGCAAGTGACAAAGGCCAACAGAACAGCAAAAGCCCAGCCTTTGCTTAATTTTATTTTAGGTGCCTTGATAAGAAGGACATAGGTAGCAATGACCGTGGCCACAGCGAAGTGAACCGGAGTCTTAAATCCGTTGCTTATAGATGCACACCAGCTAAGGCCTAATAGTAAAAGCAGCAGGCTGTATTTTTTGTCCTTAGTCCACATCAGCAGTCCAAAGAGAACTGCCATTAAAAACCACACTTGATATAACCAGTCCTTTACCGTATGATACGAATCTGGGTTCAAATAAAGGTAGATTAAATATGCCGCTATAATTAAGTGCAATACAACATAGCTTATATCCGCAGGGATCTTTTTTCTAAAATAATACAACAAGCCACCTAAAGGGATCAACCACAAGGCTTGACTTATAAAAGCTAGCGCGTAATTCTTAAATCCGGCATTAAAAAGGGAACTGCCGCTCGTAAAACTAAAGGTTTGGGCGTAGAATGCCTCCCAAGCGCCTTGACTGTATAGTAGCCCTGCAAAACACAAAGCGTAAAAAAGTCCGAAGGCGATCAAGATCAGCAGTTTTTTAAAATCTTTTTGCAAGGCCAAATAACCTGCGATCATTAGCGGAAAGAAATAAAACGATTGTTTACTCAGCACGCTTAAGGCGATAAAGAATGCCGCCAGCGCAATGGTATACCAACGCTGATATTTTAAGAGTAGAAATAAGCCGATAACACCAAAGAACACGCCGTCTATGGTGTTCCACGGCATGGGTGGGTAATTGTGAATGGTCACTACTGCAGCCAGAGTGGCCAAAAAGTAACGCTCCTCTGCTTTTAACTGCAACCAAAGATCCGATACGAGTCTTACCGCCAAATAGGAGAAACTAAAAACTTGCACAAAATAAAAGCCGCGATTCAGTACATAAGCGTAGTCTTCTGTTAAATAGAGAAAAAGCGAATGAAAGTAAGGCGGTAGTGCTGGCTTGATATAGTAGAAATCCAAATGTGGAAAATAACCGTTGTACATCGACCAAGAAATACCAAAGATGGAGCCCATGTCGCCGTTCTCAAGACCATAGGGCGTGTAAAAGATCAGGTAGCCTAAGAGGCAGGTCCAAAAAGCGAGTTTAAAAGGGTTTTTGAGCCAAGAAATTAGCTGCTCTTGGGCAATTGTGGTCATGTTATACGGTCTTTTGTACCACCTCGAAGATCTGTTGCTCGTCGCACTTGAGGGTTTTAGAAGGGTATTTCAAAATCAAGGCGTAATCGTGGGTGGCCATTAAGATGGTATTCCCGTTCTTGTTGATCTCTTGCAATACTTCCATGACCTCTACAGAGGTTTGCGGGTCTAGGTTTCCGGTAGGTTCGTCTGCCAAAATGATCTCTGGCTCGTTGAGTAAGGCCCGCGCTATCGCAATGCGTTGTTGTTCCCCTCCGGAGAGCTCATACGGATACTTAAAGGCCTTGGTTTCCATGCCTACTTTAGAGAGCACTGCTTCTATGCGCTGATCCATTTTAGGTTTCTCCTTCCAACCTGTCGCCTTAAGGACAAACAGTAAATTCTCTTTTACCGTTCTGTCATTTAGCAGTTTGAAGTCTTGAAAAACCACGCCTAATTTTCTGCGTAAGAACGGAATGTCCTTTTCCTTTAGGGTACTTAGATCATAGTCTGCTACAAAACCTTCCCCTTGTTTTAGCGGGAGATCTCCGTAAAGAGTTTTCATAAAACTACTTTTTCCGGAGCCCGTTTTACCAATCAGGTAAACAAATTCCCCCTTGTTCACAGTAAGATCCACATCTTTTAAAATGAGATTCTGATTCTGAAAAATAGCAGCTTTAGAAAGTTTTACAACGGCTTCTGACATAAAAAAGTTAGGATTTTAGCGTCTGTTACGAAAATACTCTTTTTGTGCTAAGGTCTTTGCCAGGCGACTTAGTTTTTTGTAACAAAGTCACCAACAAGGCGTTTGTTAGTAAACAACGCTCGAATTGCAATAATGTTTATAACCCCTTTATAATTTCGCGCAGATCGAGACGTTATTAGGATAAGTATCACGCTATCTTTATCGGCGTTTTAACCCAAAATCATGAACAGATACCTCACCGTATTTTTCCTATTCTTTATGCTGAGTTTAGGCAGCTTTGCGCAGCAATCTGCAGTTTACACCAGTGACGATGTTACCTTTAAAAAAGCCGTAGCGCTCTATAATGCAGGTCAGTATTTGGCTGCTCAACCGCTATTTCAACGCATTGGTCGCGAGGCCGAAGATGAGGGCCTTAAAGGCGAATGCGCCTATTTTGCGGCTAACTGTGCGGTACGTCTTAACCAGCAAGGTGCAGATGCTATGATGGAGGCCTTTGTGGCCGATTACCCAACAAGTGTCCGCAGAAATTCGGCCTATATAGATGTGGCCGAATTTTATTTTGAGAACGGCAAATATTCTTATGCTCGCAAGTGGTACGACAAGGTAGACGATAGCCGTCTGAACCGCGCCGACCTGGAACGTTTCTATTTCAACAACGGATACGCCTATTTTAAAAGTAAGAACTGGGAGGAGGCCAAGACCTATCTCAATCGTGTTGCTGATTCTAAGAACTACGGTTCTCAGGCTAAATATTATTTGGGTTTCATCGCCTATGAGAATGATTCCTATGAGGAGGCCAACGATTATTTTGATCAAGTAGGAGACAACCCGGCTTATAACGAAGAGCTGTCCTACTATCAGGCCGATATGAATTTTAAGCTAGGAAATTTTCAAAAAGCTATAGACCTTGGCTTGGAGCAGTACGACTCCGCAGCAGCAAGAGAACGCTCCGAACTCGCCAAGATCATTGGTGAGAGTTATTTCAACCTTGAAAAATATGCAGAAGCCATTCCGTATCTAAAGGAATTCAAAGGTCGCAGAGGCAAATGGAACAATACCGATTATTACCAATTGGGCTACGCTTATTACAAGCAAGAACAATATGCCGAGGCAATTGCAGAGTTCAATAAAATAGTAGACGGGCGCAATTCGGTTGCGCAGAACGCTTTTTACCATTTGGCTGAATCTTATCTAAAACTGGATAAGAAGCAGGAAGCCTTGAATGCTTTTAAGAATGCTTCGGAGATGGATTTTTCTGCGGAGATAAGACAGGATGCTTGGCTCAACTATGCCAAGCTGAGTTACGAGATCGGGAATCCCTACACCAGTGTGCCGCAAGTATTGGCCAGTTATATGGACGCCTATCCGGAGTCTGAAGCCAATGCAGAATTGCAGGCCTTACTGATCGACTCGTATATCACCTCTAAGAATTACGAAGAGGCCTTGAATTTACTGGAGCGTGAAAATGACGCAGCCAGCAAAGCGGCCTATCAGAAAGTGGCTTTTTATCGCGCCGTGGAATTGATCTTGGACAGTGAGTATGCACGCGCCGAAGAATATTTAGATAAATCTTTGATCCACAAATTAGATCCTAGCTTTACCGCTAGGGCCACCTATTGGAAGGCGCAATGTGACTACGAACTCAGCAATTATGCAGAAGCGCTTGTTGGTTATAGACAATTTGCGCAACTCAGCGGAAGTTCCAATACTCCGGAATGGCTGGATTTTAAATATCACAAGGCCTATGTGCATTTCAAACTCAAAGAGTACAATGAGGCCATTACTGATTTTACGAGTTTTTCTGTGACTTCTTCAAACCTCGACCTAAAGAATGATGCCCTTTTGCGTTTGGGAGATAGTTATTTTGTGACCAGTAAATACTGGCCGGCTATGGAACACTACAATATGGCCATAGAAGGCGGGGTGCCGTCTACAGATTATGCTGAGTTTCAAAAGGCGATATCCTACGGTTTTGTAGATAGAAATCCACAGAAAATAGAAGGCTTAAAGAACTTTGCCAGTAAATATCCACGCTCTGCCTACAAAGACGATGCACTTTATGAATTGGGGAATACCTATGTGAGCATAGACAATATTCCGGAGGCCATGCGCACTTATGATCAGTTGGTACAACAAGTTCCGCAAAGCAGTTATGTGCCACGAGCTATGCTTAAAAAGGCACTCTTATTAGACAACGATAACAGATCCGATGAGGCATTAAGCATATTTAGAGATGTTGTGGCTAATTATCCCGGAACCCCAGAAGCTTTGCAAGCGGTGTCTTCTGCCAAGTTGATCTATATTGATCAGGGACGTGTAGACGAATACGGCGCCTGGGTTTCTTCTTTGGATTTTGTAGAGGTGGCCGATTCGGAACTGGACGATGCTACCTACAAAGCTGCCGAGCAGTCTTTCTTGGCAAATAATAAACGCCAAGCAATTAGTAGATTCAAAAAATACGTTGAAGACTTCCCCAACGGACGCCACGCCTTGCAGGCCAATTTTTATTTAGGGCAGTTGTATTACGGGGAACAAGCTTATGCGGAGACCATTCCTCATTATACCTATGTGGTAGAACAGCCACGCAGTGAGTATACGGAGCAAGCGCTTTCAAGATTATCTCAAGTGTATTTGGAGCAGCAAGACTACGCTCAGGCGATAGGACTTTTAGAAGAGTTGGAACAAGTGGCGGATTTTCCGGAGAACATCATCTTTGCCCAGTCCAATATTATGAAGTCCAGTTATGAACTAAAGCGCTACGAGCAGGCTGTGACCTATGCCGATAAAGTTTTGGCCAACCCCAAGATAGATACCAAGGTAAAAAGTGATGCTCAGATCATCATTGCTCGCGCTGCATGGCAGACCGGCGATATGGCCAAGGCAAAAGCAGCCTACAACGAAGTGAACAAAATCGCTTCTGGTGCCTTGAAAGCAGAATCCTTGTACTATAAAGCCTACTTCCAAAATACAGACGGGGAGTATGCTGATTCTAATGCCACAGTACAAATCCTGGCAAAAGATTACTCCGGCTATAAAGAGCTCGGCGCTAAAGGCTTGGTGGTCATGGCCAAGAATTTCTTTGCCTTAGATGACGCTTACCAGGCAACCTACATACTGGAAAGTGTAATTAGCAATTTTGCTGACTTTCCGGAAGTTGTTACCGAGGCAGAACAGGAGTTAGCAACCATCAAAGCCGCTCAGGCCAAAACGAACGCTTCGGTAGAGACCGGAGGTAGCAATTAATTCATCATCAATCTTATTCGAATGACTTTATATAACAGACTGATTGCGCTCAGCATGCTATTATTGCTAGGGAGTTTTTCTTCCTTTGCACAAGACGATGAAGACCAAACATTAGATACGGAAGTGGTCAATGTGGTGCGGCCCTATACGCCGAGTTTGTCAGATGCATTTAAGATAAAACAAACCCCAGAGATCAACGATTCTATAACCAGTCAAAAGCAAGACGTAACCTACGGGATCTATTCTGTACCAGTAGCTTCTACTTTTACGCCAGCCAAAGGAACTGCCGTTGGCGTAGAAAAAGCAGAACGCGCGCCGCTTTATGATAATTATGCGACCTTAGGCTTGGGTAGTTACACGACTGCTTTGGCAGAGTTCTATTCGAGTTGGCAACTGAGCCGTACTGATAACTTTGGCCTTTTCTTGCAGCACAATTCGGCACAGGGAGATATAGAAGATATTCCCTTAGATGCCAGTTTTCTGGATACCGATCTGGCTTTGTCCTATACCTCTTTTCAACGCGATCTGGGGTACGACATTAATTTAGATGTTACGCATCAGCTCTACAATTGGTACGGAGTCAATCCAACTGTATCACTCCCGCAAGAGCTAATTGAAAGTATTGACCCAACACAAACCTATTTCAGTGCTTTTTTAAGCGGTGGATTGACCTTAGAAGATTCTTATTTCAAGTCCGGCCGTGGGAGCATTGGTTTCTTGTCAGATAAATTTGGTTCTAACGAGATCCGCGCGACTCTGAATCCACAAATAGAATTACCCATCACAGACTATCGCTTTCTGGTTGATGTAGACCTGGACTTTGTTTCGGGCAGTTTTGAACGCAGTTATTTTGACGATATGCCAATAGATTATGGGTTCCTTAACCTTGGTCTAAGCCCAGCTCTAGAGATCTTAACTGACGATCTAACACTATACCTCGGAGCTGCCGTGTATATGGGACAGGATATTGAAAACAGTGATACGGATCTGTTCGTGTATCCGCGGGTTAGAGCTTCTTATCGTTTGTTGGACGATACCGTTATTGCCTACGGAGGAATAGAGGGAGATTTGAATCAGAATTCCTATTACGACCTAAAAGAAGAGAATCCATTTGTGTCTCCTACGCTTACGATAGCCCCAACCGATCAGGTTTACGATGCCTACTTAGGCCTTAAAGGGAAGTTTGGTGGGAACCTGAGTTATAACTTCCGCGGAGGTTACTCCAACGAAAACAATAAGCCATTATTCTTGGCTAATCCGTATAAAGGTGCAGGCCAAGGATTTGAAGGTTACGAATTTGGCAACTCTTTTCAGGTGGTCTATGACAATGTACAGACCTTGAATTTCTTTGGAGAGCTTAAGATCGCTTTAACCGAGCAAGCCACTTTTGGTGTGAGTGGAAACTACTACGGTTACGACGGAGAGCTTACCGGCAGCAACCCTTGGAATTTACCAGAGTTTACCGCTGCAGCCAGTGTAGATGTTCAATTCTCAGAAAAATTATTTGCTGGAGCGAGCCTTTTCTTTGTAGGGGAACGCCAAGACGTTTTTTCTGATACCTTCACCACAACCTTACCCGTTGTAGTGACCTTAGACAATTATTTCGACGCCAACCTCTACGCGACCTATCGCATCAATGAGCGGGTTTCAATCTTTGCGCGTGGGAATAATCTAGTGGGAACCAACTACCAGAAGTGGTTCAACTTTCCGGTGCAAGGTTTGCAGCTCTTAGCGGGAGCTACTTATAAATTCAATTGGTAGTACTGCGGAGGTGATCTTGGGAACTTGCAGTAGATTTCGCGCCTATTGTTGTATTTTTATAAAAAAATCCAACCATGCGAATTTTATCCTTGCTGCTATTTTGCAGCTTGTTCTCTTGTAAGACTGCAACAGAGAAGATCCCTGCGGAGCTTATCGTTACCAATGCCAATATCTACACAGTAGATGCTCAGTTCAGAACCGCCAATGCTTTTGCCGTAGGTGAAGGAGGAGTGATCTTAGGTGTCGGTTCGGACTACGATATCACGGCAGAATACGAAAGTGAAAATGTCTACAATGCACAAGGAAAAACCATCGTACCAGGGCTTATAGATGCACATGCGCACTTGCTGAATTTAGGGGTTGGCATGCAAGAAGTAGACTTGGTTGGCACAACAAGTGCCGAGGATGTTATTGCAAGGGTGAAGGCCTTTCAAGCGCAAAACCAAAGCGAATTCATTAGCGGTCGTGGTTGGGATCAGAACGACTGGGAGGTCAAAGAGTTTCCAACCAAGGAGCAATTAGATGCAGCCTTTCCAAATACCCCAGTGGCCTTGCGCAGAATAGACGGTCACGCCTTATGGGTGAACTCCAAAGCATTAGCAATGGCTGGAGTAACGGCTAGCACTAAATTGCCAGGTGGTGAGGTCATCTTAAAAAACGGAGCTCCAAGCGGAATCCTAGTTGATGCACCTATGCGATTAGTAGATGCCGTACGCCCTGCAAAAGATGTTGCCTATTACGTAAAAGCCCTGACCGATGCAGAATCGAATTGTCTTTCCTACGGGCTAACTACAGTAAACGATGCTGGTCTAGACAGAGCCGCAATTGAACTTATAGATTCCTTGCAGCAAACCGGTACTATGAAACTGCGCTTGTATGCCATGGTGTCTAATGCTCCAGAAAATCTAGATCACTTTTTAAATAAAGGAATTCTAAAGACCGATAGACTCAATGTGCGTTCTGTAAAAGTTTATGGCGACGGGGCCCTGGGATCCAGAGGCGCCGCCTTACGCGCTGCTTATAGCGACCAAGATGGGCATTACGGAGCCATGATCACCACAGAAGAAGATCTTCTGGCTCTGGCTAAGCGCATTAACGCGGCCGGATATCAAATGAACACCCACGCTATTGGCGACTCTGCAAACATAGCCGTTTTACGCGCTTATTCGGAGGTGCTTAAAGATCAAACAGACGCCCGTTGGAAGGTGGAGCATGCCCAAGTTATCAGTGTGGCAGATTTCGATTATTTCTCTAAGAATATTATTCCTTCGGTACAACCCACCCACGCTACCAGCGATATGTACTGGGCAGAACAACGTGTTGGGCCAGACCGCATTAAAGGGGCCTATTCTTTTAAGACCTTATTAGACAAAGCAGGCTTGGTTGCTCTAGGTACCGATTTCCCGGTGGAGCAAGTGAATCCTATACTAACCTTTTACGCCGCTGTAGCACGCCAAGATCTGGAAGGATACCCAGAAGGTGGTTTCTTACCTGAACAAAAACTCAGCAGAGAAGAAGCGCTTAAAGGAATGACCATTTGGGCTGCCTATTCCAACTTTGAAGAAGAAGAAAAAGGCAGTATAGAAGTTGGCAAATTGGCCGACTTTACGGTCCTGTCCGCAGATATCATGACAGTAGCCGAATCAGAAATTCCCGAGATCACTGCGGTTCGCACCTATATAAACGGGGAGCTCGTTTACGAGCAAAAATAAAATGACCTAGAGTCCGCCATTGGCCTGTAGATCTGCAATACAAAGCGGATCTAAAGGAGTAATGGCGTTGTAGTTCTTCATTTTGAAAATACCACCTTGAATTTCGGTTTGGAAGAACATTAAGCAGTCTTCTACTACACAGTGGTGGGTGTTGAAAGGATCTTCGTGATCTGAAGTCAGGGGTGTTCCAAGATCAACCAAGCCGAGTAGGTGTCCAAATTCATGATTAAGCGTAGTGCTTTCTAAGGCAACACGACCAGGTTCTCCAGCTTCATCACTGAACTCACGAATGGTCTCTTCGTAGATTACCAAGGAAGTATTTCTGTAAGCTGTACCCAGGGTTTTACTGAACTGGGTGTCATTTATATTGGCTCCACCAGTAAAGAAAATGAATACCCCCAGGGTAGTGCCCTGATTGTAGACCGTACGAACTTGGTCTTCTATCTCGGCTATCTCCGCAGTACTAAAAGGTTGCATGCCGATAGGGGCAATGGATCTTTGGGTAAAAGTGATTCCTCCAGGTTTATTGAGTCGCTCTTCTAAAAAGATGCGCAGATTGTCTACGGTTTCGGCACGTGGATTAAAATTCTCTACAAAGACCAGCTCTACATTAATAGCGTCAAAATTGGTGCTCCCTAAAAGATCGGCAGCAGAATCCCCAACACTCAAAAGGTTGGCTGCGTTGGGATTGGGTTCTTCAGTATCATCGCCTCCCGAGGAATCGTCACTTTTACAGGACGAAAGGATAAAAAAGGTCAACAAGAGTAGATAGGGGAGATATCGTAATATTTTCATCGATTTAATATTTTTCTTTGTACGGTCAATTAATCAAATAAAAAATATTTGCATCGATCAACCGCGTTGCTTTCGCACAAAAAATTTAATTTAAACTAAACTCACTTTAGCAATTAGTTTTGTTTGTGCTCATTTCATAGCGTGATTGTGTACTTTGCACAAAATTAAAGCATTTTTTTATTCTTATGAGAGCTCTCTTTCTATTAACGCTACTTTCATTGTTTTGTTTTTCTGCGGATGCCCAAACAGATGCTGTGCAGCAGCAGACCATCAATTATCTTAAAATAAACGGAACCCAAACCCAGTACGAAGCCGCTTTTGACCAAATGGTCGGACTGATAAAAACACAATTCGAAGGTTCTGGGGTGCCTGAATCGCAGTGGGAAAAATTAGAGGCCAAAAAATCCGATGCTGTATCGGGTATAGTGAATATGCTAGCTTCTGTATACCGTAGTTATTTCGAAGAAACCGATATTCAAAACCTATATACACATTACAGCAGTTCCCCAGAGCAGCAGCGAACCAATCAAAGCACATTTATAAATTCTGCCACTGGTCAGAAACTGATCGCCGTACAACAAAGCCTTATTCAGAATATTTCTGCTGCATCAGAATCTTGGAGTCGGGATCTGTATATGGATACCATTAATGAGTTGAAGGCACTGGGTTATACTCCTAAACAGCAGTAAGTCTGGCGAGATAATCGAAGTTCTCTCCTTCTTCTATAAGTTCAAAATGTAAACCCGCCAATTGGGCTAAGATCCCAAAGGTCTCTGGGTCTAGATACAGCCAATAATAAGGTTCAGATTGTTGCCCTTTGTAATGCAACACACATTCCAACTCCCCGTAATATTTTAAGTACTCGGGCACGTCCAAATTTCCAGCTTCATCGTAGTCATACATATATTGCAGGTCACTTGAGTCTACGAGGATTTGTCCCTGCGGAGCCAAGAGCGATCTGAGATGTTCCAAGGCTTTTTTAGTCTGATCCAAACGTCCAAAAAGCCCAGTGCCGTTCATTAGAAGTAATAAGGTGTCAAACTTTTCATGTTCTAGCTCGTAGATAGATTCACAGCGCGTTTGCGCTACACCGCGAGCTTTAGTTACTTCAATATTATCTGCACTAAGGTCTAAGGCGGTTACATTATGACCTTGCTTTTGGAGGTATAGGCTATGCGAGCCTGCTCCGCAACCAACGTCTAAAATTTTACCGCGGGCCAATTCCAAGGCCTTTTGTTCAATAAAAGGCATGTCTTCAAAGTCACGGAACAAATGTTTTAGCGGCAGGACATCCTTTTCGCTAATGGAGGTTTCGTTCCAGAGGTCTTCTGTATCTTTACCCGCAAAGTGGTCTTTTATGGCCTGGCCCATGAGATCGGTAACACGCATCCGTAGAAACTATGAATAAGCAGCTCGAACAGCTGGCAGAAAAAGCCAAAGTTAACCATAAAGCGAACAAGAAGTTCTTTGCCAAGCTCAAAAAGCGTCCGCCAAAGAATATGGATGCCCTGATGGTAGAACTGCACGAGGACGAATTTACGCGAACCGACTGTTTGGAATGCGCCAACTGCTGCAAGACCACGGGTCCTTTGTTTACTGATAAGGACATTGACCGTTTGGCCAAGCTTTTTAAAATGAAGCAGCAGCAATTCATTGAAACCTATTTGCGGATCGATGAAGAGAATGACTATGTTCTGCAGACGGTGCCCTGTCCTTTTCTAGGTGCCGATAATTATTGTTCGGTCTACGATCATCGCCCAAAGGCTTGTCGTGAATTTCCGCATACGGACCGCAAGAAGTTTCAGCAAATCTCCAACCTGACCTTAAAGAATGTGGCCATCTGTCCAGCCGCCTACAACATTGTTGAGGAAATGAAAAAACGCTTGCCCAATTACTCTTCGTAAAGTAGGTATTTAGCACGGGTCTTTTTAAATACTTCTATTTCGGCTTGCCAGCTTGCACGGATCTCTTCGGCGCTTAAGCCTTGCTCAATCTGCTTTTGTAACAGAGGTGTGCCAGCATGGGTAGTGAAATTGGCGGTATTGAAGAACTTGTCTTTTTTGGTGTGATCACGATAGGCTTGTACTATCCATTGTAGATCTACTTTGCTTAAATAAGGCTGCTGCCCTAAGAACAAACCATTGCATTCGGTGTCTTGATGTTTGGGATATTTAGATCCAAAGTTGGGTTGAGGTGTATACTGATAAGTGTATTTTTCTTTGGGTAAAAAGGGTGAGCCCAGGAGCTGGAATTGATAGTCGGTACCACGGCCAGCATTGAGGTTGCTTCCCTCTAGAAGGCCCAAACTTGGGTAAAGGTTAACGGCAGTATAGTTAGGCAAATTGGGTGAGGGCCGTACGGGCAACCAATATTTAGAGCGGTGGTTGTAATCTGCGTTTTTAATCACGGTTAAATCTGCTTTAATGCCGTCTTTTAACCAACCTTCGCCATTGACCATTAAGGCATATTCGCCTATGGTCATTCCATAAACAAGCGGTACGGTATGCATACCTAGAAAGCCTGTATGCTCTTTAAGCATGGTAGGGCCGTCAACATAATGTCCGTTAGGATTGGGTCGGTCCAAAACAATTATCGGAATGCCCGCTTCTGCAGCGGCTTCCATAACCAAACTCATGGTGGAGATGTAGGTGTAAAAACGTACGCCTACGTCCTGTATGTCGAAGACTATTATATCCACATCTGTTAGTTGCTCCGGAGTCGGTTTTCTGTGTTTGCCATGTAATGACAACAAGGCTAAGCCTGTTTTTGTGTCTAGGCCGTCTTTAACGGCCTCGCCTGCATCGGCGCGACCTCTAAAGCCGTGTTCCGGCGCGAATACTTTTACAATATTGATGTCTCTTGCAAGTAAGCTGTCTACAAGATGTGTATAGCTGTTTTTTGTGGCCGATATTATACTGGTCTGATTGGCAACAACCGCTACACGCTTGCCTTGTAGTAATGGAAAATATTCTTCTGTTTGATTTGCTGCAGGAACCGGTGTGATTTGTGCTTTCGGATTTTGATCTGGAAGACTTTCATCAGCTTCTTGCGATTTGGATCCGCAGGAACACATAACAATCAGAAGGAATAAAAACGTATTTTTGAGACTTAGAACAGTCATAGATCTGGAGTGAATTTCGAATATTTTATAGCCCGCCGCATTGCGCGTTCCAAGGATCATAAAAGTAGCGTATCGGGTCCAATTATAAAAATAGCCATAGCGGCTATTGCCATTGGCACCATAGTGATGCTTATTGCCATTGCTACGGGGATTGGACTGCAACGCAAGATCAAAGAAAAGGTTTCTGCTTTTCACGGCGATATCATCATCTCCAATTATGATACCAACTTTTCTTTTGATTCTCAGATCCCCATCAGCATAAACCAAGAATTCTATCCGGAGTTTAATCTGGTCCCAGGGATAAAGCATATACAGGTCACCGCTTTAAAAGGTGGGATAATCCGCACCGAAGAGACCTTTGAAGGTGTAGTTGTTAAAGGAGTAAATGCCGATTACGACTTCTCGCATTTTGAGGAGTACCTCACAGCAGGCCGATTGCCAGACTATAGCGGGAACTTAAACGCGGAGATCCTCATTTCTGAATATTTAGCCAAACGACTAAATTTAAAGTTGGGAGATAAGGTTGCGACCTATTTTGTCAATAACGATAGCGAACGCCCAACTAGAACACGGGGTTTTGATCTGGTGGGTATATACAACAGCGGGTTCCAAGAGTTTGACCAGCAATTCTTGGTGGCCGATATTCGTCACATTCAGCGCTTGAACAAATGGGAGCCAGATCAGATAGGCAGTTTTGAGCTTTTTGTGGCCGATTTTGACAAGCTCGCTGAGACCAGTGCAGCAGTTTATGAGAATATCGATTCGGAACTCAACGCCATCAGCATAAGGGAGAAATACCTCTCTATTTTTGAGTGGTTGGATCTGTTCGATTTTAATATCTACCTCATTATTGGGATCATGATCGTTATTGCCGGGATCAATATGATAACGGCCTTGTGGGTGCTTATTTTAGAACGCACCCAAATGATAGGGACCTTAAAGGCTCTAGGTAGCTCAGACTGGAGTATACAAAAGGTCTTTTTGTACAATGCGGGTTATATTATTTTGCGCGGTTTGTTTTGGGGAAATCTGATAGGGCTCGGCCTCATATTTATCCAGGCGCAGTTTGGGCTGTTTGAGTATCCTGACCCAGAGGTATACTATATGAAAGAAGCTCCAGTATACCTGAACGCCTTTTATGTTTTGGCCTTGAATGCTGGGACATTAGCTCTTTGTCTTCTGATGCTGTGGGGCGCTAGTTTTACGGTCTCGAGAATTGATCCTATCAAGGCGATCCGCTTCGAATAAATCCGCAGCAATTAAAGAATAGCTATCTAAGGAAAGACCGAGGGGTTTTGTACCTTTGCCAGGTCTTAAAAACACAAATGGAATACGCAGAAAATATATTAGGCACTATAGGAAATACTCCTTTGGTAAAGATCAATCACTTGGCTAAGGATCTACCTTGCTTGGTGTTGGCAAAATACGAAACATTCAACCCTGGGAATTCGGTAAAAGACCGCATGGCCCTAAAGATGGTAGAAGACGCTGAGGCCGATGGGCGCTTGCAACCAGGAGGTACCATCATTGAAGGAACTTCCGGAAATACTGGAATGGGCTTGGCCCTTGCTGCGGTGGTAAAAGGCTACAAAAGCATCTTTGTTACTACAGATAAGCAGTCCAAAGAAAAAGTAGATGTGTTAAAAGCCATGGGGGCAGAAGTGATTGTATGTCCTACAGATGTGGCTCCAGACGATCCACGGTCTTATTATTCGGTTTCTAAACGCCTAGGAGAAGAAACTCCAAACAGTTGGTATGTGAATCAGTACGACAATCCGAGTAATGCTGTAGCACATTACGAAAGTACCGGGCCGGAGATCTGGAAGCAGACAGACGGTAAGGTAACCCACTTTGTTGTTGGCGTTGGAACAGGGGGGACTATTTCTGGAGTTGGGAAATATTTGAAAGAGCAGAATCCTAATATTAAAGTTTGGGGAATTGATACCTACGGAAGCGTGTTTAAAAAATACCACGAGACCGGAATCTTTGACGAAAAGGAGATCTACCCATATGTTACCGAGGGGATAGGCGAAGACATTTTACCAGAAAACGTCGATTTTAGCATCATAGATGGCTTTACCAAAGTAACCGATAAGGATGCTGCCATCTATACCCAATTATTGGCTAAAACAGAAGGGATGTTCTTAGGAAACTCTGCAGGAGCAGCTATGAAAGGCCTGCTGCAACTCAAAGAACACTTTAATGAAGACGATGTGGTGGTGGTACTATTTCACGATCACGGCAGTCGTTATGTGGGTAAAATGTTCAACGACGATTGGATGCGAAAAATGGGTTATATCGAATAGATTTACCCTTGAAAACCTTAAAAACCCTCGATGAAAATCGGGGGTTTTCTTATCTTGCACTAAAGGCCAACGGCTATGAATTGGGTTTACGATTTAAGGCATTATCTAGAACGACGAGGGTTTTATGTGTCCTCTCGCTTGGCCGAACGCTTGGGCATGCGCGCCAAAAGTGTTCGCCTGTTTTTTATTTACGTGAGCTTTGCCACTTTGGGAGCAGGATTTGCAATTTATCTCACCTTGGCTTTTTGGCTTAAACTAAAAGACTTAATTTACACCAAACGAACTTCTGTTTTTGACCTCTAGTAGGTTTTGCAGTTGTGCCAACCCAATACTTTATGCCTAAAGTTACCCTGCTCACACGATATTTTAGATCTAAGATCAACATTGCCCTAGGCTTGTTGCTTCTAGTTTTTATTGTGGGAGTATTGGGGTTTAAGCTCTATGCAGACTACAGTTGGATCGATGCGGTCTATATGACCATCATTACAATTACCACTGTTGGCTTTCAAGAGGTGGAGCCGCTAGGACCTAGCGAAAAGATATTTACCTCTGTATTGATCATATCCAGTATCTTTATTGTGGGATATGCCATTACGGTGATCTCCGAGTATTTGCTCGGTAAAAGCAATATTGGAAACCTTACCCAGAAAAGAGTGAAGAAGCAAATTGAATCTTTAAACGGACATGTCATTGTTTGTGGTTATGGACGAAACGGGCGTCAAGCCGTGCAAAAACTACGCGCCTACAACAAACCTTTTGTTGTGGTAGAAATAGACGAAGAGATCGTTTCTCGAGCTGTTCTTGACGATGATATACTAATGGTGCTTGGAAATGCGGATGAGGACGAAGTGCTTTATCAGGCAGGTATAGATAGGGCTTCGACCGTGATCTGTGCCTTACCTAGTGATGCCGACAATCTATTCATAGTTTTGTCTGCCAGACAGATCAATCCGAAGCTGCGGATCATTAGCCGCGCCACAGAGGAGACCAGTTATAACAAACTTAAATTGGCTGGTGCGGATAATGTTATCATGCCAGACAAGATCGGTGGAGAGCATATGGCTTCTTTGGTAGTAGTGCCAGACTTGCTCGAATTTCTAAACAATCTCACAGTTTCTGGAGAAGAGGATAGCATAAATGTAGAGCAGGTTTCGTTTGAAAACATTTGTCCAGACGGTAAAGAAATGGCCATTCGAGATCTGGATCTGCGTAAGCGAACTGGCTGTTCTATAATCGGGTATAAATCTCCTAACGGTGAGTACGTTGTGAATCCGGAACCAGAAATGATCCTTAAAAAAGAGTCCAAACTGATTCTCATTGGCAGACCACCGCAAATCGAGCGTTTAAAGGAAGTTTACAAGGTTTAACAGCCCACTTTTTAACGGCCAAAAATTTGAATTCGCAGTTTTTTTTAGCATCTTGTGAGCCTGAAAAACGCAAACTAAATCAATTACTATGTACAAAAGAGTACTTCTGTTAGCATTCGCTTTATTATCACCTATATTTTCTTTTGCTCAAGACGCCCAAGAAGTCGGCCTTGATGATAAGATAAACGATGCGGTTATGCCCGCTGCCGTTTGGTGGGAGAATCTTGTTCTAACCACGGTTCCCTTAGGCGAATACAATGTTCCTGTAGTAGTAATTCTATTGGTTTTAGGAGCGACATTCTTTACAGTTTATTTCAAGGTGCCAAGCATCCGAAGATTTCCGTTGGCCATTAATACGGTGCGCGGGAAATACGACGACATTGAAGGTGCAGACGGACACGGAGTTGAAAAATCGGACGTAAATATTGTAGATGGAGATTTGCCAGATACCATTCGTGACGAAAGTCAAGAAGGAGAGGTTTCTCACTTTCAGGCTTTGGCCACTGCTGTTTCTGGTACCGTTGGTTTAGGAAACATTGCTGGGGTTGCTGTAGCGATCGCGTTGGGTGGTCCTGGAGCAACTTTCTGGATGATCGTTTGTGGTCTTATTGGTATGGCCACCAAATTTGTGGAATGTACCTTGGGTGTTAAGTATCGTGATGTTGGTCCTGATGGAACTGTTTACGGTGGTCCGATGTACTATTTGTCTAAAGGACTTAAGGAGCAGAACATGGGCGGTCTTGGGAAAGTGCTTGCCGGATTATTCGCCATTCTTTGTGTCGGAGCTTCCTTTGGAGGAGGAAACGCATTCCAGTCTAACCAGGCCACAGTGCAGCTTTCCTCACTTATGGGATTAGAAGGTGGTGCTACCGGATTCATCATTGGAGTTATTCTTGCAGTTCTAGTAGGAATTGTAATTATTGGAGGTATCAAGCGTATCGCTAAGATCACAGAGAAGATTGTTCCATTTATGGCGGGTATCTATGTGCTAGCAGCCTTGATCATCATCTTTGCCAATATCTCTTATATCGGAGATGCTTTTGGACTGATCTTTAAAGGAGCCTTCACGCCTATGGCTGGTTTAGGTGGTTTTATCGGAGTGCTTATTGTTGGATTCCAACGCGCGGCTTTCTCTAACGAGGCTGGAGCAGGGTCCGCAGCAATCGCTCACTCCGCAGTAAAAACAAAATATCCGGCTAGTGAGGGTGTAGTTGCCCTTTTGGAGCCATTCATTGATACGGTAGTAATTTGTACTATGACTGCCTTGGTGATCATCTTCTTTAATATTGATGGAACCAATTTGCAAAGTGTATTTGAATACGGAGCAGTAGAAGGTTCTAACGTGATCTTAAACGGAACCGGAGAGCAGCTCGGAGGAGTGGACTTGACCTCCCGTGCATTCGACTCGGTTATCCCAGGCTTCTCCTATGTATTGACGATCGCGATTGTTTTGTTCGCCTTCTCGACCATGATCTCTTGGTCTTACTACGGTCTACAGTCTTGGAAATATCTGTTCGGTAAAGGAAAAACTGCCGACCTTATCTATAAAATCATGTTCCTATTGTTCGTGGTGATTGGTGCTGCTGCCACTTTGGATGCGGTGATCAAATTCTCCGATGCGATGATCCTTGCCTTGGTGTTCCCGAACATGATAGGACTATTCTTCCTGTTCCCTAAGGTGCGAGAGGAAATGAAGAAATACCTGGCGGCCATTAAAGGACTTAAATCGTCCAACTAGACGACCAGACTAACTTTTTTAATAATACCCCTATGCAAAACGATTTGACATGGGGGTATTTTTTTTACTCAAAAAACAACTGTTATTCTACAAGCGCGACCAGCTAAGTGTTGCCTTATTCTTAATTGCATTTACAGGTCTTTTATGGCTGATTCACGGTGGTGAAAGACCAGAGCATATACCAGTTGATCTCAATGCATCCGTGTCTCAGAAAGAGCGAGCCTCATTGGATTCCTTAAAGCTGGACAAGGCCAAGCCGAGACGCTATAAATTCAACCCTAATTTTCTGAGTCCGTACAATGCTTATCTGTGGGGTATTAGCGATAGTGCTTTGACTGCTTTAGAAAGTTTTCGCGCTCAAGACAAGTGGTTGCGATCTGCTGCGGATTTTCAGCGAGTCACTGGAGTCTCAGATTCCTTGCTGGCCGAAATGAAAAGCTATTTTAGATTCCCTGCATGGACGCAGCAAAGTCGGACCAACACCTTCCTGGATCGCCCTGAAAAAGTTAAAGAGCTGAACGCTGCGAGCCAAGAGGAGTTAGAGGCAGTTTACGGGATAGGGCCAGTTTTGGCAGGGCGTATTCTCCGTTTTAAGCAGCGCTATGGTCCATATTCCGACAGTTTGCAATTGCGGCTGATCTATGGACTAAAACCTGAAGTGCGGGCAGAACTACTTAAACATTTCACCATTGCCACTAAGGACACCATTAGTAAGATCGATTTCAATACAGCAGCTGCTTCTGACTTGGCAACTTTGCCTGGGATTAATTTCGAATTGGCTAAGGAGTTGGTGATATTCAGACGGTTACGAGATGGTATTTCTGCCCCAGAAGACTTGCTTATGTTAGAGGGTATTACTGCGGATTGGTTAGCGGGAATTGCCGTATATTTGCAATTCGAATAATAGCCCTATTCGCCTTTTTTTTAATGAAGAACTCAAACGTTTGAGTTCAGTAAAAACGAAAGCATTCTGCAACCTATGAATACTACTTATTTTACCGAAGAACACGATCTTTTCAGAGCCAGTTTGCGCGACTTCTTGCAAAAAGAAGTGGTGCCGCATATTGAAGACTGGGAAGCCAGTGGTACCATTGATCCGGAGATCTGGACAAAAATGGGTGAGATGGGATTCTTTGGGATTGCATATCCGGAAGCCTATGGCGGTATGGGCTTGGATTTCTTCTATACGGTGATCTTTCTAGAGGAGTTACAGCGCGTGCAATCCGGTGGGTTTGCGGCTGCAATGTGGGCGCATGCCTATTTGGCAATGACCCACTTGAACGCAGAAGGCAATGAAGAACAAAGGCAACATTACTTGGCCAAGAGTATTAGCGGCGAAATGATAGGTTGTCTTTGTGTGACAGAGCCCTTTGGAGGTTCTGATGTATCTGGAATGCGATCTACAGCTGTAAAGCAAGGCGATCACTATATTCTTAATGGTTCCAAAACCTTTATCACCAACGGTGTCTACAGCGACTATTTGGTGGTAGCAGCTAAAACGGATCCCTCTTTGGGCAACAAGGGTATTAGTTTATTCATTGTAGATAGAAGCATGGAGGGTGTTGCAGCGACCAAACTTGACAAATTGGGTTGGCGTGCAAGCGATACAGGAGAGATATCCTTTACCGATGTAAAAGTTCCTGTGAGCAATATGTTGGGAGAAGAGAACAAAGGATTCCAATACATCATGCAGCATTTTGCTAGTGAGCGTCTTATTATGGGGATCAATGCCCACGCGCGCTCGGAATGGGCCTTGGAGTACACCATTCAATACATGAAAGACCGCAAGGCCTTTGGGAAGTCCATTTCTGAATTCCAGGCATTGCGTCATAAGATCGCACAGTTAGCCTCCGAAGTAGAAGTTTGCAAAACCTTTAACTATACCGTTGCAAAACGATTGGGAGACGGGGAGTATGTGGTTAAAGAGGCCAGCATGTCTAAACTGATCTCTACAAAAATTGCAGACGAAGTTGCCTATGACTGCCTGCAGATGCTAGGGGGTTACGGCTATATGGAAGAATATCCTATGGCGCGATTGCTGCGCGATAGTAGGCTAGGACCTATCGGAGGAGGTACTTCCGAGATCTTACGCGAGATCATCGCAAAAATGGTGATTGACGGGAAAGTCTACAAGCCTGCCACATAATTAGTCGATTTGTGTAACTTTGAGCATGAATGAATCTCCCTGTAAAACAATGGGAGATTTAAACCTACATGCATGCAGCTCAATCTATTTAAAAAATTACTCTTTGCAGGTGTTTTCTTAGCCTGCGGATTCACTTACGGACAACAAGAGAAAATACTCAACGGAAAGATCGTAGACTTCGCCACTTTTATGCCTATTGAAAGCGCTAGTGTCTATGTTCAGGATTCCTATATCGGAACCGTGAGTAATATCGACGGAAAATTCTCTTTGGTAGTGCCGCCCAAACATGTCAACGACACTCTTGTTATTTCTTCTATCGGTTTTAAGAGTTTTAAAACTGCCATTGCAGATTACGACCCTTCACAAGACATTTTCTTAGAAGAAGACATTGCATCTTTGGATGAGGTTCTTGTGGTTGCCGACCCGAGACCCACAACGGGAAATGATATTGTGATAAGAGCCTTGGAGCGTTTGCCACGGAACTTACCAGACAGCTCTTATATTCAAAAAGGATTTTTGCGTCATAAAGAGCGCAATCAGATAGAATACAAATGGCTTATAGAGAGCGCTATCTCGCTATACGATTCCAGCTACGCTAAAGGGGGTTCGGATTATTTGAAAGTGAATGTGGATGAGAATCGCAAGAGCTATGACCTGCGAGATGTTGACAGCTTATTTACCTATTATTCTTATTTGCGCGACGCCAAAGGCATGCGTATCAAGGCCGATAACCTCAGAAGAGATACTATTGCAACTGCATCTTTGGTGGAGGCTATCAAATGGAACGACAACCGCGTTAATGGTTTGGGCAACCTTTTTAAAGGTAAGCTCAATATGGTTCGCAATGCCGGCGATAGGTTTGCGATCTTGGGCGATAAGATGTTAGAACGACATCAATTTACTCTTGATACTGTTTTGGTGGATGATGGCCGTAAGGTCTACAAGATCCGTATTGAGAAAGGTGCAGACTACGTCGGACTCAATACTCCTGGGATCTACAATGAAGGGTTCGAACCTAAAGGTTGGATCTATATCGACTGGAAGACCTACGCGATTAAACGAATCGAATACGAGCTCATCGCGGCATCTGATGCTCAACGCAGACGTTCTAAAAGTTTGTTTGGCACTACGCTGAATCACAAATTAGTGATCACTTACAAGGAGTTCGAAGACAAATGGTATCCGAACTACATCTATTACGAGACTCCTAAACTGGTCAATATTGGAAATCGCAGTTCGGATCAGCAAGAAAAAACTGCTGAACAGATCAAAAGAGAGCGCGAGGAGCAATTCTACTATACGGTTCAAGAGATCGTCTTTACTGAGATAATTCGCGACAATGAGGTCATAACCGATGCGCTGAGCCAAGATTGGACCGATGATATCTTTATTCCAAGACCTTATAACAAGGAGTTTTGGAAAAGCTACAACGTACTGCTAGAAAGTGAGGAGGAAGAAAAACTAATTCGCGATCTGAGTACAAGAGCTTCTTTGTTCAAAGAATAATTTTCTCAAGAAGTTGCAGATATAAAAATTAACTTTCTATCTTTGCATCCGCAAAAGAAAGGAGGTGATGACACTATGTTAATTATACCAGTTAAAGACGGAGAAAATATCGACAGAGCGCTAAAGCGTTTCAAACGTAAGTTTGACAGAACAGGAACTATGCGTGCACTACGTTCACGTCAGCAGTTTACTAAACCTTCTGTAAAGCGCAGAGCGCAGATCCAAAAAGCGCAATACATCCAACATCTTAGAGATCAGGAAGAGATCTAGGTCGTTAGGACAACAGTATAAACAATCCGCTGGAAAGTGTAACTTTACACGACCAGCGGATTTTTTTATGGCCCTAACCGAATTCATTGCGTATCTGAACCTGGAGAAGAATTATTCTCATCACACACTAGCGGCATACTCAAGAGATCTAGAGGCCTTCGGTGTATTTATTGAGTCGGAATACGGGCAAAGTGAGTTGGCGTCGGTGAACTATGCGCAGATCCGTTCTTGGATCGTTTCTCTGGTAGATCAGCAAATAAGCAATCGGTCTATCAATAGAAAAGTAGCCTCTCTAAAAGCCTATTACAAATTCCTTTTAAAGATTGGCGCCATATCGGCTTCTCCTTTGGCGCAGCACAAAGCCCTCAAGACTCCGAAGAAATTACAAGTCCCTTTTTCGCAAACCGAGATAGAACAGACTTTGGTCGAGTTAGAAGCCCAAGGCGGATTCGAACCCGTTCGCGATAGGTTAGTAGTTAGCCTTTTTTACGCTACAGGCATGCGTCGTGCTGAACTGATCAATTTAAAGCTGTCTGATGTAGACTTTGGTCAGGCTTCTATAAAAGTGTTAGGCAAGCGTAATAAAGAACGCATAGTGCCACTTTTGCCTTCGTTGCTAGTAGAACTCCGCAGCTATATAGATCATGAAAGAGCGGAGCTGTTAAACGGCGCAGAGACCCCTTGGTTGTTTGTTACCGCTAAGGGAGCTAAAATGTACGAAAGGCTTGTTTACCGAATTATTAATTCGTATTTTAGTAAGACGTCCTCAAAGGTTAAGAAAAGCCCACATATTTTGCGGCATTCCTTTGCAACGCACTTGCTCAATGAAGGTGCGGACCTCAATGCGGTCAAAGAGCTTTTAGGTCATGCGAGTTTGGCTTCCACTCAGGTGTACACCCACAATAGTGTAGCAGAACTTAAAAAGATTCACAGCAAGGCGCATCCGAGGAACAAATCGTAGAGGGCGATCTTTTGTCTAACTTAAATTACCCGCGTATGAAAGTTAATGTGCAGACTCCAAATTTTGATGCGGACATCAAACTAATTGAATTCATTAAGAAACGTTTGTCGAAGTTAGAAACATTCTACGACCGTATTATTTTTGCCGATGTTTTTCTGAAAGTGCAAAACACTAGTCAAAAAGAGAACAAAATCGTTGAAGTTCTTTTGAGTATTCCTGGCGATGATGTTATTGTAAAAAAGGAGTGTAGGAAGTTCGAAGAGGGTGTGGATGAGTGCGCTCATTCCTTAGAACGCCAACTCAAAAAACGAAAGCAAAAACAACGTGCCCATCTTTAGGCTAATTTTTTGCAAAAAGTTTTTTAAAAAAGAAATTTATTATACATTTGCAGTCCGTTAGAAATAGCGGACTTTTTTTTGATCAAAAAGGAAGTTTAAAAGCGCCGATGTAGCTCAGCTGGCTAGAGCAGCTGATTTGTAATCAGCAGGTCGTGGGTTCGAGTCCCTCCATCGGCTCTTAAGTTCTTTAAAATCGATGTTTTAGAGCTATCGGGGAGATACTCAAGCGGCCAACGAGGACAGACTGTAAATCTGTTGGTTTTTACCTTCGCAGGTTCGAATCCTGCTCTCCCCACTTTATTTTTTAAAGGTCGGCGTCAAAAGCTTGCTTTTGTAAGCCGACGAAAAAAAATAAAGATGGTTCACCACCGAGGATCAGCGAGCGACAGCGAGCTAATCCGAATGGTGAAACATGAAAGTGTTTCTTGAGGAATTTAAAGAGGCGTCAGCTGAGTAATCCGAATGGTGAAACATAAAAGTGTTTCTTGAGGAATTTAACGAGGCGTCAGCTGATTAATCCGAATGGTGAAACATGAAAGTGTTTCAGAAGGATAATGCGAGCGTCAGCCGAGTATTCGAAAGGTAAAAGTAAAGGTGATTTTTGCTCTTCGATAAAACCTCTTTTCGCTTGTTTTATTTCTGGCAAATTTTCATTAATTTTGCAGCACTAAAATTTCGACGTACTGGATAACCAATCTTGCACAGCAAGAAAAAACGCGGGAGTAGCTCAGTTGGTAGAGCGTCAGCCTTCCAAGCTGAATGTCGCCGGTTCGAACCCGGTCTCCCGCTCAAAAGTAAAGCCGAAATCGCATCTTCTCAAGAGGGTGCGATTTTTGCTGTACTTATCGGTTTAGTATTAAATCGAGAAGTACGAAGCGGGTCTTTGACGGCCCAACCCGCAATCGCCGATGTAGCTCAGGGGTAGAGCGTTTCCTTGGTAAGGAAGAGGTCACGGGTTCAATTCCCGTCATTGGCTCTAGGTAGCTATAAGCTGCTTCTTTGAATTAACCACCAAGCGCACGTAAGTATCTTGTGTTTTGAACGGTCTGGATTCAAAAGAGATTTAAAATTTGAACACTAATATAATTAAGATTAAAAATTAATAAACATGGCAAAGGAAACTTTCGATCGTTCCAAACCGCACTTGAATATCGGTACTATTGGACACGTTGACCACGGGAAAACTACCCTTACTGCCGCTATTACAACTGTACTAGCCAACGCAGGATTGTCTGAGTTGCGTTCTTTCGACTCTATCGATAACGCTCCAGAAGAAAAAGAAAGAGGTATTACAATTAACACCTCTCACGTAGAGTATCAGACGGCTAACCGTCACTACGCACACGTTGACTGTCCAGGTCACGCCGACTACGTTAAGAACATGGTAACTGGTGCTGCACAGATGGACGGTGCTATTCTTGTAGTTGCTGCTACAGATGGTCCTATGCCACAAACTCGCGAGCACATCCTTCTAGGACGTCAGGTAGGTATTCCACGTATCGTTGTATTCATGAACAAAGTGGATATGGTAGACGATGAGGAGCTACTTGAGCTAGTAGAGATGGAGATTCGTGACCTATTGAGCTTCTACGAGTATGACGGTGACAATGGTCCTGTTATCGCTGGTTCTGCTCTTGGTGCACTTAACGGTGAGCAAAAGTGGGTTGACACTGTAATGGAGCTTATGGATGCTGTTGATTCTTGGATTGAGCTTCCTCAGCGTGACGTTGATAAGCCATTCTTGATGCCTATCGAGGATGTATTCTCTATTACTGGTCGTGGTACTGTTGCCACTGGTCGTATTGAGACTGGAGTTGCCAACACTGGTGACGCTGTAGACATCATCGGAATGGGAGCTGAGAAATTGACTTCTACTATTACTGGTGTTGAGATGTTCCGTAAGATCCTTGATCGCGGAGAAGCTGGAGATAACGTAGGTATCCTTCTACGTGGTATTGAAAAGACTGAGATCAAAAGAGGTATGGTAATCTGTAAGCCAGGTTCTGTAACTCCTCACGCTAAATTCAAAGCCGAGGTTTATATCCTTAAGAAAGAAGAAGGTGGACGTCACACTCCATTCCACAACAACTACCGTCCACAGTTCTACGTACGTACAACTGACGTAACTGGAAACATTGTACTTCCTGATGGTGTTGAGATGGTAATGCCAGGTGATAACCTTACCATTACTGTAGATTTGATTCAACCTATCGCACTTAACGTTGGATTGCGTTTCGCTATCCGTGAAGGTGGTAGAACAGTTGGAGCTGGTCAGGTTACTGAAATTCTAGAGTAACACAGTAGATAAACATAATAAGTCAAAGGTGTCCCGTTTTCGCGGTACACCTTGACTTTTATCTACGGGTTTAGCTCAGTTGGTAGAGCACTGGTCTCCAAAACCAGGTGTCGGGAGTTCGAGTCTCTCAACCCGTGCAAAACACAAGAACAATGATAGATTATATTAAAGAGTCGTACAACGAGCTTAGAAATCACGTGACTTGGACACCGTTGTCTGAGGCTCAACGACTTACTGTTATTGTTGCGGTATTTTCTGTTGTACTGGCTTTGGCCACATGGGGAGTAGACACAGTTTTCTCCGGAGTGATCGAGCAATACTTTAAACTAATCAAGGGATAAACGCTGCAGAATGACAGAAACAAAGAATACTAAGAAGTGGTATGTTGTTCGTTCGGTTAGCGGACAAGAGAACAAGATCAAGAACTACATCGAGAGCGAAGTAGCCCGCTTGAATCTGCAAGATTATATCGAGCAAGTTCTGGTTCCGACCGAGAAGGTTATTCAGATCCGCAACGGAAAAAAAATAAGTAAAGAACGTGTGTACTTTCCGGGGTATATCATAATCAATGCGAACCTCGCAGGAGAGATACCACACATTATAAAATCTATTAACGGTGTTATCGGTTTCTTAGGTGAGACCAAAGGGGGAGACCCTGTGCCGTTAAGACAGTCCGAAGTGAACAGAATGTTAGGTAAGGTAGACGAATTGGCTATCGAAGATGAAAACCTGAACATTCCTTTTGTAGTAGGAGAGACTGTAAAAGTTATCGATGGTCCTTTCAACGGCTTCAACGGAACCGTAGAGAAGATCAATGAAGAAAAACGCAAGCTAGAAGTGATGGTGAAGATCTTCGGACGTAAGACGCCACTTGAACTCAGCTATATGCAAGTAGAAAAAATTTAGTAAAAGACTGTTACGCGAATAAACTGATTCTTCCAGAGCTTCCAACAGTGAAGAATCGACCTAAAATGTAAACAATGGCAAAAGAAGTAGATAAAGTCGTAAAGTTACAGGTTCGAGGTGGAGCGGCTAACCCGTCACCGCCAGTAGGACCAGCTTTAGGTGCCGCAGGTGTTAACATCATGGAGTTCTGCAAGCAATTCAACGGTAGAACTCAAGATAAGCAGGGTAAAGTATTGCCTGTTGTGATTACGGTTTATAAGGACAAATCTTTCGAGTTTGTAATTAAGACCCCTCCAGCAGCTGTACAGATCCTTGAGGCAGCCAAAGTCAAAAAAGGCTCTGGTGAACCACACGTGCGAAAAGTAGCCACAATTTCCTGGGATCAGGTGAAAACTATTGCAGAAGACAAAATGCCGGATTTGAACGCATTTACAATCGAGTCTGCCATGAAAATGGTAGCTGGTACTGCAAGATCCATGGGAGTTAAAATTAAAGGGACAGCCCCTTTTTAATGATTTAAAGAAAACAGGATCATGGCAAAATTGACCAAAAAGCAAAAGGAAGCTCGCGGAAAGGTAGACGCTAACAAGGACTACAGCTTGACCGAAGCTTCTGCTTTAATAAAAGAGATCACCAACGTGAACTTTGACGCCTCTGTAGATCTTGCAGTTCGTTTGAATGTTGACCCACGTAAAGCTAACCAAATGGTTCGCGGCGTAGTGACACTTCCACACGGTACTGGTAAAGATGTAAAAGTATTGGCCTTGGTAACTCCAGATAAGGAGGCCGAAGCTACTGCTGCAGGAGCTGATTTCGTTGGATTAGACGAGTACCTCGATAAGATTAAAGGAGGATGGACAGACGTTGACGTAATTGTAACCATGCCAAGCGTAATGGGTAAGTTAGGACCACTAGGACGTATTCTAGGACCTCGTGGACTTATGCCAAACCCAAAGACTGGTACGGTAACAATGGACGTTGCTAAAGCGGTGCAAGACGTAAAAGGCGGTAAGATCGACTTTAAAGTAGATAAGACCGGTATCGTTCACGCTGCGATCGGAAAATCGTCATTTGACGCAGAAAAGATCGCTGGAAACGCCCGCGAATTAATAACCACATTAGTAAAGTTAAAGCCTCAAGCGGCCAAAGGTGTATACATCAAGAGCATTTATATGTCCAGTACTATGAGTCCTGGAGTGAGTGTAGACACCAAGAGATTTGCTGAGTAGTAAAACCCAAAGACAATGACAAGAGAAGAAAAATCACAAGTTATTCAGGATTTGACTGCACAGCTAGCTGAGAACTCTGTAGTTTATTTGGCAGATATCTCAGGATTGGACGCAGGTACAACTAGCAACCTAAGACGTGCATGCTTTAAAGCTGGCGTTAAGTTGTCAGTGGTTAAGAACACCTTGCTTGAAAAAGCAATGGAGAGCAGTGACAAAGACTTTGGAGATCTAGCAGGCGTGCTTAAAGGCAACACCTCATTAATGATCTCTGAAACCGGAAACGCTCCCGCTAAGGTGATCAAGGAGTTCCGTAAGAAAACGGATCGTCCTATTCTTAAAGGTGCTTTCATCGAAGAGGCCATCTTTATTGGCGATGACCAATTGGATACTCTAGTTGAAATCAAGTCTAAAGAAGAGCTTGTCGGCGACATCATCGGATTGTTGCAATCGCCTGCTAAGAATGTTATCTCTGCTCTTAAATCGAGTGGTGGTACCATCGCGGGAATTGTTAAGACACTTTCTGAGCGCGAAGGATAAGCACAAAACGAAAAATCAAACACTTAGAATACAATTTTATTAAAACGATAGAAAATGGCAGATTTAAAAGAATTCGCAGAACAATTAGTTAACCTTACTGTAAAAGAGGTAAACGAGTTAGCTGACATCCTTAAAGAAGAGTACGGTATTGAGCCGGCTGCTGCAGCTGTAGCTGTTGCTGCTGGTGGTGGTGCTGCTGGTGGAGACGCCGCTGAGGAAAAGTCAGAATTCGACGTAATCCTTAAAGCCGCTGGAGGTTCTAAACTAGCTGTAGTAAAACTAGTTAAAGAATTGACAGGTGCTGGTCTTAAAGACGCTAAGGAACTAGTTGATAACGCTCCTTCTCCAATTAAAGAAGGTGTAGCTAAAGACGAAGCTGAAGCACTAAAAGCTCAGTTAGAAGAAGCTGGCGCTGAGGTTGAGCTTAAGTAAGCTCCCGGCAGTTAGCCAACCCTAAGGTTTAGGCCTTCCCGAATGCGGGATGGGCCTAAACCATTTTGCGTATATAATGGTGTGTTCCACCTCCAATGCGCTACCGTAGTTTTTTGTTAATTAAAATTCCGTTCGTAGATGTCCGCAACGAAAACTGAAAGATTGAATTTCTCTTCTGTGCAAAACAAGCCGGATTATCCAGATTTTCTGGACATTCAGGTAAAATCTTTCCAAGATTTTTTCCAGTTAGAGACCAAGTCAGAAGAACGAGGAAACGAAGGTTTGTACAACACCTTCATGGAGAACTTTCCAATTACAGATACCCGCAATCAATTTGTACTGGAATTTTTAGATTACTTCGTTGATCCGCCACGCTACTCGATTTTAGAGTGTATTGAGCGCGGATTGACCTACAGCGTTCCGCTAAAGGCCCGCTTAAAATTATATTGTACCGATCCGGAGCACGAAGATTTTGAAACTATCGTGCAAGACGTATACCTGGGAACTATCCCGTATATGACGCCGTCTGGAACTTTTTGTATCAATGGTGCAGAGCGTGTAGTTGTTTCTCAGCTTCACCGTTCGCCAGGGGTGTTCTTCGGACAGTCCTTCCACGCCAATGGTACTAAATTGTACTCGGCTCGTGTGATCCCATTCAAGGGATCATGGATCGAATTCGCGACCGATATCAACAGCGTGATGTACGCTTATATCGATCGTAAGAAAAAATTACCAGTAACTACACTTTTCCGCGCCATCGGTTTTGAGCGCGATAAAGATATCTTAGAGATCTTTGACCTTGCCGAAGAGGTAAAGGCAACCAAGACTGGTCTTAAGAAATACATGGATCGCAAGCTGGCGGCTCGTGTACTGAAGACTTGGCATGAAGATTTCGTAGATGAAGATACTGGAGAGGTTGTATCTATTGAGAGAAACGAGATCGTCCTAGATCGTGATACTATCCTTGAAAAAGAACATATTGACGTAATTCTTGAGTCCGGAAGTAAGACCATCTTACTTCATAAAGAAGATAATCAGCAGGCGGACTACGCGATTATCCACAACACTTTACAAAAGGACCCTACCAACTCTGAAAAAGAAGCGGTAGAGCACATTTACCGTCAATTGCGTAACGCAGAACCGCCCGATGAGGAGACCGCACGTGGTATCATCAACAAGTTGTTCTTCTCTGACCAGAGATACAACTTGGGAGAGGTAGGACGTTACCGAATGAACAAAAAACTCGGTTTGGATATCGATATGGACAAGCAAGTGCTGACCAAAGAAGATATCATTACCATTATCAAGTATTTGATTGAATTGATCAACTCAAAAGCAGAGATCGATGATATCGACCACTTGTCTAACCGTCGTGTGCGTACGGTAGGAGAGCAGCTTTCGTCTCAGTTTGGCGTAGGTTTGGCTCGTATGGCCCGTACTATTCGTGAGCGAATGAACGTACGAGATAACGAGGTATTTACTCCGATCGACTTGATCAACGCGAAGACCCTTTCTTCTGTGATCAACTCTTTCTTTGGAACCAATCAGTTGTCTCAGTTCATGGACCAGACCAACCCACTGGCAGAGATCACGCACAAGCGTAGACTATCTGCACTAGGGCCTGGAGGTCTTTCTCGTGAGCGCGCCGGATTCGAGGTTCGAGACGTACACTACACCCACTACGGGCGTTTGTGTCCTATCGAAACTCCTGAAGGTCCGAACATTGGACTTATCTCTTCACTTTCTGTGTATGCCAAGGTGAACAACCTCGGATTCATTGAGACTCCTTACCGCAAGGTGCAGAACGGTAAAGTTGACTTGAAGTCAGAACCGATCTACCTATCTGCAGAAGAGGAAGAAGAGAAACTAATTGCTCAGGCAAACATTCCGCTTAAAAAAGACGGAACTATCGATAACGATCGTGTAATTGCTCGTATGGAAGGTGACTTCCCAGTAGTAGACCCTAAAGAGGTACACTACACGGATGTAGCGCCAAACCAGATCTCTTCGATCTCGGCTTCGCTTATTCCTTTCTTGGAGCACGATGATGCGAACCGTGCCTTGATGGGATCAAACATGATGCGTCAGGCAGTACCGCTTCTAATTGCAGATTCTCCAATTGTGGGAACTGGATTGGAGCGTCAGGTTGCTTCGGATTCACGAGTATTGATCAATGCAGAAGGCGATGGAGTTGTAGAATATGTTGACTCTCGTGAGATCACTATCAAATACGACCGCACCGATACGGAGCGTTTGGTAAGTTTTGATGGCGACTCTAAGACCTATCAGCTGATCAAATTCCGCAAGACCAACCAGAGTACTTCTATCAACCTGAAGCCTATTGTTCGCAAAGGCGACCGTGTGGCGAAAGGACAAGTACTTTGTCAAGGTTATGCAACAGAAGACGGAGAATTGGCACTTGGACGTAACATGAAAGTGGCCTTTATGCCATGGAAGGGTTACAACTTCGAGGATGCGATTGTGATCTCAGAAAAAGTGGTACGTGAAGATATCTTTACCTCTATCCATATCGATGAGTATTCTCTAGAAGTTCGCGATACCAAATTGGGTAACGAAGAATTGACTAGTGATATCCCGAACGTATCCGAAGAGGCTACCAAAGACTTGGACGAGCACGGTATGATCCGTGTGGGTGCCGAGGTGAAGCCTGGTGATATCCTTATCGGTAAGATCACTCCAAAAGGAGAGAGCGATCCGACTCCGGAAGAAAAACTACTACGCGCCATCTTTGGTGACAAAGCAGGTGATGTAAAAGATGCTTCTTTGAAAGCTTCTCCATCACTAAGTGGAGTAGTAATTGACAAAAAACTATTTGCACGCGCTATTAAAGACAAGCGCAAGCGTGCTAAAGATAAAGAAGACATCAACGAGCTTGAATTGAAGTACGAAACCAAATTCGCTGCTTTGAAAGACGTGCTTGTTGAGAAGCTCTTTGAGATCGTGGGTGGTAAAACTGCTCAAGGTGTAATGAATGACTTGGGCGAAGAGATCTTCCCTAAAGGAAAGAAATACACCCTTAAGATGCTTAACGCTGTAGACGATTATACGCACCTTACTCAAGGTACGTGGACTACAGATAAGGACACCAATAAATTGGTAGCCGAGTTGTTGCACAATTACAAGATCAAAGAGAATGACCTACAGGGTAACCTGAGACGCGAGAAGTTTACCATCTCTGTTGGAGATGAGCTTCCTTCTGGAATCTTGAAACTTGCTAAAGTGTACATCGCTAAGAAACGTAAGCTTAAGGTAGGTGATAAGATGGCAGGACGTCACGGTAACAAAGGTATCGTTGCACGTATTGTACGTGAAGAGGATATGCCATTCCTAGAAGACGGTACGCCTGTAGATATCGTACTTAACCCACTTGGGGTACCATCGCGTATGAACATCGGACAGATCTACGAAACGGTACTAGGATGGGCTGGTCAGAAATTGGGTCGCAAGTTTGCTACACCTATTTTCGACGGAGCCACTCTAGATCAGATCAATGAGTTGACCGACGAAGCTGGTATTCCACGATTCGGACACACCTATCTATATGACGGTGGAACTGGAGAGCGTTTTGATCAGCCGGCAACTGTTGGTGTGATCTACATGCTTAAGTTGGGTCACATGGTAGATGACAAGATGCACGCCCGTTCTATTGGACCTTACTCGCTCATTACGCAGCAGCCACTTGGTGGTAAGGCACAATTTGGTGGTCAGCGTTTTGGAGAGATGGAGGTATGGGCGCTCGAAGCATACGGAGCATCCAGCACCTTGCGCGAAATTCTAACGGTTAAATCCGATGACGTTATCGGACGTGCCAAGACTTATGAAGCAATCGTTAAAGGCGAAAGCATGCCAGAACCTGGTCTGCCGGAGTCGTTCAACGTATTGATGCACGAATTGAAAGGTCTTGGATTGGATATCCGTTTAGAAGAGTAATTGCCCGATTGGGGAAAAGATAAAGTGTAGCTCACTTTAGCAATAAAATAGCATAGCATATTAGCATTATGGCAAGAAATAAAGATAACAACACGGTAAAGAAATTCAACAAGATTTCTATTGGTTTGGCTTCGCCGGAGTCTATTTTGGCAGAATCTCGCGGAGAGGTACTAAAACCAGAAACCATTAACTACCGTACCCACAAACCCGAGCGCGACGGATTGTTCTGCGAGCGTATTTTTGGACCTGTTAAGGACTACGAATGTGCCTGTGGAAAGTACAAGCGTATCCGCTATAAAGGAATCGTTTGTGACCGTTGTGGGGTAGAAGTTACCGAAAAGAAAGTGCGTCGTGATCGTGTAGGTCACATCAACTTGGTTGTACCTGTTGCGCACATTTGGTACTTCAGAAGTCTTCCGAACAAGATCGGATACCTTCTTGGATTGCCGTCCAAGAAGTTGGATATGATTATCTATTATGAGCGTTATGTGGTAATTCAGCCAGGTATCGCCAAAAACGAAGAGGGAGAGCCATTGCAAAAAATGGATTTCCTCACTGAAGAAGAGTATTTGAACGTATTGGATACCCTTCCTCAAGAGAATATGTACTTAGAAGATTCAGACCCCAACAAATTCATCGCTAAGATGGGTGCGGAGTGTTTGATCGAATTGTTGAACCGCATCGATCTAGATGCCTTGTCTTATGACCTGCGTCATAAGGCTAACAACGAGACTTCTAAGCAGCGTAAAACAGAAGCCTTAAAGCGTCTGCAAGTAGTAGAGGCTTTACGCGAGGCTAACAACAATCGAGAAAACCGTCCAGAGTGGATGATCATGAAGGTAGTTCCGGTAATTCCACCAGAATTGCGTCCATTGGTACCGCTAGATGGTGGGCGTTTCGCAACTTCGGACTTGAACGACCTTTACCGTCGTGTGATCATCCGTAACAACCGTTTGAAGCGTTTGGTAGAGATCAAAGCTCCGGAAGTGATCTTGCGTAACGAAAAGCGTATGCTACAGGAATCTGTAGACTCACTATTCGACAATACCCGTAAGTCATCCGCAGTAAAAACAGACTCTAACCGTCCACTGAAGTCACTTTCTGACTCGCTAAAAGGTAAGCAAGGACGTTTCCGTCAGAACTTACTTGGTAAGCGTGTGGATTATTCAGCGCGTTCGGTAATTGTTGTTGGACCTGAATTGAAACTATACGAATGTGGTCTGCCTAAGAACATGGCTGCAGAACTATACAAGCCGTTTGTGATCCGTAAACTGATCGAGCGTGGTATCGTGAAGACGGTAAAATCGGCTAAAAAGATCATCGATAAGAAAGAGCCTGTAGTTTGGGATATCTTGGAGAACGTTCTTAAAGGACATCCAGTGCTCCTGAACCGTGCTCCTACGCTTCACCGTTTGGGTATCCAAGCGTTCCAGCCTAAGCTTATCGAAGGGAAAGCGATTCAGCTACACCCACTAGTGTGTACGGCATTTAACGCCGACTTTGATGGTGACCAAATGGCGGTTCACCTTCCACTTGGGCCAGAAGCGATTCTGGAAGCACAGCTGCTTATGCTTGCCTCTCACAACATTTTGAACCCAGCGAATGGGTCTCCGGTAGCTGTACCTTCCCAGGATATGGTATTGGGTCTGTACTACATGACCAAGCCGCGTAAATCTACCAAAGAGCACCTTGTTAAAGGAGAAGGCTTGACCTTCTACTCTGCAGAAGAGGTAATCATTGCATACAATGAGAAGCGTGTAGACCTTAACGCGATCATCAAGATCCGCACTAAGGACTTCAACGAAGCAGGAGAATTGGTATATCAGATCATCGAATCTACTGTAGGTCGTGTGATCTTTAACGAAGAAGTGCCAGAGGCTGCAGGTTATATCAACGAAGTATTGACCAAGAAATCCTTGCGTGATATCATTGGTGGTATTTTAAAGGTAACCGACGTACCTACAACTGCTGAGTTCTTAGACTCTATTAAAGACCTAGGATATAAGTTCGCTTTTGAAGGTGGTCTGTCCTTTAGCCTTGGGGATATCATTATTCCGCAGGAAAAGCACGGCATGATCGACGACGCGAACGAGCAAGTAGACGGTATCATTGCCAACTACAACATGGGTCTTATCACCAACAACGAGCGTTACAACCAGGTAATTGATATTTGGACTGCGACCAACGCGAACTTGACGGAGCTTTCTATGAAGCGTATCCGTGAAGATCAGCAAGGGTTTAACTCTGTGTATATGATGCTTGACTCTGGAGCGCGTGGTTCTAAGGAGCAGATCCGTCAGTTGACAGGTATGCGTGGTCTGATGGCCAAGCCGAAGAAATCGAACTCTGGTGGTGGTGAAATTATTGAAAACCCGATCCTTTCTAACTTTAAGGAAGGACTATCGATCTTAGAATACTTTATCTCTACGCACGGTGCGCGTAAAGGTCTTGCGGATACGGCTCTTAAGACGGCGGATGCAGGATACTTGACCCGTCGTTTGGTAGATGTATCTCAGGATGTGATTATCAACGAGCACGATTGTGGTACGCTACGAGGAGTAGAGGTAACTCCTTTGAAAAAGAACGAAGAAGTAGTGGAGTCCCTAGGAGAGCGTATCGTTGGACGTACTTCACTAAACGATGTTTACGATCCACTTACCAACGAGTTGTTGGTTAGCGCGGGAGATCACATTGACGAGGCTATCGCCAAAAAAGTTGATGCTTCTCCAGTTGAGAGCGTAGAGGTTCGTTCTGCTTTGACCTGTGAGGCCAAAAAAGGTATCTGTGCCCAGTGTTACGGCCGCAACTTGGCGACCGGAAAAATGGTACAGATCGGTGAAGCTGTTGGTGTTGTGGCTGCTCAGTCTATTGGAGAGCCTGGTACACAGCTTACACTACGTACCTTCCACGTGGGTGGTATTGCCGGAAACATCTCCGAAGAGAACAAACTCATCGTGAAGTTCGACGGAAAGGCCGAGATAGAAGACTTGAAGACCGTAAAAGGAGAAGATGCAGAAGGAAACGAGGTAGATATCGTGATCTCTCGCACTTCTGAGATCAAAGTGGTTGACAAGAAAACTGGAATTGTCCTAAGTACTAACAACATCCCATATGGTTCTTCCATCTTTGTAAAAGACGGACAGACCCTTAAGAAAGGTGATGTAGTATGTCAGTGGGATCCATATAACGGGGTAATCATCTCTGAATTTGCTGGTAAGATCAAGTACGAGAATATCGAACAAGGTGTTACGTATCAAGTAGAGATTGACGAACAAACCGGATTCCAAGAGAAAGTGATCTCTGAATCGAGAAACAAGAAACTGATCCCAACGCTTCATATCTGCGGCGCTAAAGGAGAAGTGATCCGTTCATACAACTTACCAGTAGGGGCTCACCTTATGGTAGACGATGCCGAGAAGATCAAGGTTGGTAAGATCTTGGTTAAGATTCCACGTAAATCTGCGAAAGCGGGTGATATTACAGGGGGTCTTCCACGAGTTACTGAGCTTTTCGAAGCGCGTAACCCATCGAACCCTGCAGTTGTAAGTGAGATCGACGGAGTTGTTTCTTTTGGTAAGATCAAGCGTGGTAACCGCGAGATCATTGTAGAATCTAAATTAGGTGACATTAAGAAATACTTGGTGAAGCTGTCTAATCAGATCCTGGTACAGGAGAACGATTACATCCGCGCCGGTATGCCACTTTCTGATGGTTCTATCACTCCGGAGGATATCTTGAAGATCAAAGGCCCATCCGCAGTACAACAATACTTGGTGAACGAAGTTCAAGAAGTATACCGTCTGCAAGGGGTGAAGATCAACGATAAGCACTTTGAGGTAGTAGTGCGTCAAATGATGCGTAAGGTGAAGATCAACGATCCGGGAGACACTATCTTCTTAGAGAATCAATTGACGCATAAATACGACTTCATCGAAGAGAACGACAAGATCTTTGGTATGAAGGTAGTATCTAGCGCAGGAGACTCAGAAACCTTGAAAGAGGGACAGATCGTTTCTCCACGTCAGTTGCGCGATGAGAACTCTATTTTGAGACGTGCAGATAAAGCCTTGGTAGAAGCTCGTGATGCAGTACCTGCAACAGCGACTCCTATCTTGCAAGGTATTACGCGTGCTTCGCTACAGACCAAGTCCTTCATTTCTGCGGCTTCCTTCCAGGAGACCACAAAGGTATTGAACGAGGCTGCGGTAAGCGGAAAAGTAGACAACCTAGAAGGCTTGAAAGAGAACGTAATAGTAGGTCACAGAATTCCTGCCGGAACCGGTATGCGTCATTACGACCATATCATTGTAGGTTCTAAAGAAGAGCTGGAGCAAATGACCGAAGAGAAGCAAGAGGTTAACTACAATTAATCCTTGACTATAAATAATTTGCAGAATCCCGTTATATAGCGGGATTCTGTGTTTATACACCTAAAATCATGAGCGATAATAAAGAACAAAAAAAAGGGCAGATCAATATTGAATTGGACGAAGCAGTAGCCGAAGGAATCTACAGCAATCTTGCCATTATAAACCACTCTGTTTCTGAGTTTGTGATCGATTATGTTACCATTATGCCGGGCACTCCTAAGAGCAAGGTTAAGGCGAGAATTATCCTAACTCCACAGCACGCCAAAAGATTCCACAAAGCTTTGGGAGATAATATCAAACGATTTGAAGCGGCTAATGGCAGTATTCAAGATGTTGAGCAGCCGCCAATTCCCTTGAATTTTGGCCCGACTGGAGAGGCCTAGCGGGCTTTTTCAAACTCGCTGACAAAATGTAGAGTAACGTTGGGATATTTTTGTTGTGTCATTTGCAGGGTAAAGGAAGAATCTGCAAAGAACACAAGCTGTCCGCGTTTGTCTTTAGCCAAGAATTTTGACTTCACTCTTTTGAATTCTGCAAACTCTGCACTTTTCGGATCCTTGGGGTCTACCCAACAGGCTTTATGAACGTTTAAGGTTTCGTAAGAACACTTGGCTCCGTATTCGTGTTCCAAGCGGTATTGAATCACCTCAAATTGTAGTGCGCCAACGGTACCAATGACTTTACGGCCGTTTAGCTCGAGTATGAACAACTGAGCAACACCTTCATCCATCAGCTGATCGATTCCTTTTTCCAGTTGTTTGGATTTCATCGGATCGGCATTGTTGATGTACTTAAAGTGCTCCGGAGAAAAACTCGGAATGCCCTTATAAAGCATCTCTTCTCCTTCAGTTAGGGTGTCTCCGATCTTGAAATTTCCTGTGTCATGCAGTCCAACTATATCTCCGGGATAGGAAAAATCTACAATCTGTTTCTTCTCAGCAAAAAAGGCGTTCGGACTGGAAAACTTGAATTTTTTACCCTGACGCACATGCAAATAGGGTTTGTTCCGCTCAAAGGTGCCTGAAACTACTTTTACGAACGCTAGGCGATCGCGGTGTTTCGGGTCCATATTGGCGTGAATCTTGAACACAAACCCACTAAAGGCATCTTCGCCAGGATTGACCAAACGCGTATCGCTTTCTTTTGGTCGAGGAGGAGGAGCTATATTCACAAAGCAATCTAGCAATTCTCTTACTCCGAAGTTATTCAAAGCAGAGCCAAAGAATACCGGCTGTAGTTTTCCGGCCAAATATGCTTGTTTGTCAAACTCCGGATATATACCCGTAACTAATTCCAGTTCTTCTCGAAGAACAGTGGCAGCATCTTCGCTGATGAGTTTATCGAGCTTGGTGTCGCTGAGATCGTTAATCTCTACTGTTTCTTCTATGTTTTTTCGAGAGTCTCCGCTGAAGAGATTCACATTGTTCTCCCAAAGATTGTAGATCCCCTTGAAATCATAACCCATTCCTATTGGGAAACTCATCGGAGTAACCTTCAGATCTAGCTTTTGTTCTATTTCGTCAAGGAGTTCAAAAGCGTCTTTTCCTTCTCGATCTAATTTGTTGATAAACACGATCATCGGAATATTACGCATCCTACAAACAGATACTAACTTCTCCGTTTGCTCCTCAACCCCTTTAGCCACGTCAATAACAACTATAACACTGTCTACAGCAGTTAATGTCCTAAAGGTATCCTCGGCAAAATCCTTGTGCCCGGGAGTATCGAGAATGTTGATCTTGGTGCCTTTATATTCAAATGCCAATACTGAAGTCGCCACAGAAATACCACGCTGACGTTCGATCTCCATAAAATCACTAGTCGCTCCTTTTTTGATCTTATTAGATTTAACAGCTCCGGCCTCTTGAATCGCTCCACCAAATAATAATAGCTTTTCGGTAAGTGTTGTTTTACCGGCATCGGGGTGCGAGATAATTCCGAAAGTTCGCCTACGGGCTATTTCTTTTTTTAAACTCATAAAAGGAGGGATCGACTTTTCGAATGCAAATATACAGTTTGTGTTAGGAGGTAATTCTTTACGGGCCCAATTTTTATCAAATTAAATTACTGATATGTGATTAGTCTCCTGCTAAATGTGATAATACTCCAACAGTAGCCTGAATCTTTCGATCTGATCACCTAACTATCTTAAATTGATGGTTTAAGATTGTTAAAGGGCATTGGAATTGGCTAAGATCTTAGTTGCTATGCAGCAATACCCAGAACTAGTAATTCATATAGAATCTCATACGGACAGTAGAGCTACTGACCGATATAACGAAATCCTATCCGAGCGTCGAGCGCAATCGACCATGGCTTGGTTGGTAGAGCGCGGAATTGCTCCGTCGCGACTATCTGCAAAGGGCTATGGAGAGACGCGATTGGTTAACCAGTGTGCCAACGGAGTGGAATGTAGTGAAGAAGAGCATCAGCTCAACAGACGATCCATGTTTATCATACAGGATTAAGACTTCCCAATTAACCTCACCAAAAAGGCGCTTGTATGAGCGCCTTTTTGCATTTATAGGAAAGCATTTTCGTACTTTTGTGTAAAAGCGTGTTTATGAAAGAAGAAATGGTGGTATTGGTCAATGAGCAGGACGAGCAAGTTGGGCTTATGCCAAAAATGGAGGCACACGAGAAAGCAATATTGCATCGTGCATTTTCTGTCTTCATCTTTAACCAAGACGGCGAACTGCTGCTGCAGCAGCGCGCCTTGTCGAAATACCATTCTCCAGGGCTTTGGACCAATACCTGTTGTAGTCATCAGCGCGAAGGGGAATCCAATTTGGAAGCTGGGGCCAGAAGGCTACAAGAAGAAATGGGTTTTCAAACGCCCTTGAAAGAAGTAACCTGGTTTATTTATAAGGCGCCCTTTGACAATGGTCTTACCGAACATGAGTTGGACCATATAATGGTAGGACATTACGAAGGAGAGCCGCAGATCAACCCAGAAGAGGTAGAGGCGTGGAAATGGATGCCTTTAGAAGATGTCAAGGCAGATATCGTGGCCCATCCGGAGCAATACACAGCTTGGTTTAAGATCATCTTTGAGAAGTATTATCAGCATATCAGTCTATAAATGAGTCTAACTGTATACAGAAGAGCCCATTTTAATGCAGCGCATCGTTTGTACAATCCCGCTTGGGATGAAGCCGAGAATGCTGCTGTATTCGGAAAATGCAGCAATCCACATTACCACGGCCACAATTACGAGTTGGTTGTAGGAGTGACGGGAGAGGTGGATCCTGAAACTGGCTTTGTAATAAGTATAGAAGACTTAAAGGCGATCATTAAGACGGAGGTTGAAGATCCTTACGATCATAAGAATCTCAATTTGGAGGTTAAGGATTTTGAGCAATTGAACCCTACGGCAGAGAATATCGCTATTTGTATTTACGATAGACTTCGTCCTCATTTAGCGGATAATCTAGAGTTGGAGGTTACTCTCTATGAAACCCCGCGCAATTTTGTAACCTACAAAGGATAAGTTATGGCCCTAGAAATTGGCGATCGACTACCTGCATTCAAATTAAAGGATCAAGAAGGTAATGAGTTTGACAGTCAAAAAGAATTGGCTGGACAAGCAGCCGTGATCTATTTTTATCCCAAGAATTTCACCCCGGGATGTACTGCTGAGGCTTGTAGTTTTAGAGATCATTTTGAAGACTTCACTGCAGCAGGAGTACGGGTGGTTGGCATCAGTGGAGATTCAGAGCAGTCTCATGCAAAGTTTGCAAAACGATTTAACTTACCCTTCACGTTATTGGTCGATGCCAAAAGGCAGGTTCGTCGAATGTTCGGTGTAAAAAGTGCATTGCTTGGTATCTTGCCGGGCAGAGAAACCTACGTGTTCAATGCAGATGGTATTTTAATAAAGCGTTTTAAGGCCTTGGCGGCCGATCCGCATATCCGCATGGCACTTAGGGAATTAAACAAATTATAAGCAATGGATGCAATGCCCCTTTACGCCCTTAAATTTGACCCTATCCTTAAAGACAAGGTGTGGGGAGGAACCAAACTCAAAACGCATTTTGGTAAACAGACAGCTCTCCCTAATGTAGGAGAAAGCTGGGAACTCTCTGGAGTTCCAGGAAGCATTTCTGTGGTTAACAATGGTCCTTTGGCGGGTAAGGATTTAAACACTTTACTCAAGCAATATCCTGCAGAGATGTTAGGAGAAAGGCTTTATGCCAAGCACGGTCCTGTGTTTCCTTTACTCTTTAAGTTTATAGACGCTGCCTTGGACCTTTCCGTTCAGGTGCATCCTGCGGATGAGTATGCAAAAAAGCACCACGATTCCTTTGGAAAATCGGAGATGTGGTACATCATGCAAGCCGATAAGGACGCAGGCCTAATCGTTGATTTCAAGGCTCCTACAAGTAAAGAGACCTATTCTGAGGCGCTCGATAATAAAGAATTAGGAACGCTCCTTAATTTCCATAAAGTTGAAGCCGGAGATAGCTATTTTATTGCCCCCGGTACCATACATGCTATTTGCGGAGGAGTTATGGTGGCCGAGATACAACAGACCTCGGACATAACCTATCGCGTTTACGATTGGGATAGACCAGGAACTGACGGAAAAATGCGCGAATTACACACCCAAGAGGCCTTGGATGTACTGAATTTTAATGCTCCTAACGACCAAAAGCTCAATTACACGAAAAAAGACAATACCAGCAACCAGGTGTGTAAATCCGATTTTTTTGATACGCGCTATTTGCCTTTAACAACTAATGTTACACAAGATCTGTCCGATACTGATTCTTTTGTGGTATATATGTGTTTGAGTGGAACCGTTAGTTTCACACTAAACGGATATGAGACCACTTTGATTAAAGGGCAAACAGCCATGATACCTGCCGCGGCAAGCGGTGTAGTTATTAAAACTGACGGTGCAGAACTTTTAGAAGTTCGTGTTCCATAATGTCGCTTAAAAGCTTACTTTTACCCCATAAAATAAAGTACTATGGCTAGTGTTAGAGATTTAAAGAAGGATTTGAATTTTGTTTTGGGAGACATCATCGAAGCCGTTTACGGCTGGGAGCTAGAAAACCCAAAGGCAGACAGTAAAAAATCCGAAGCCATTATAGACGAGGCTATCACCACTTTTGATGAGCTTACGGCTAAGATTAATCAGAAAGATGTTGAGAATAAAAAGGCGCATTTCAATGCCATTTCCAAAGAATTGGAAGACCGTGGCAACGCCCTTTTAGACAAACTCGCGAAGCTTTAATTATTGTTCATTGGCAGCGGCCTGCTGCTCTTTGATCAAGGCGTACAGGGCTTTTCCATAAGTTCCTGTTCTAACGCTGTCCTGTAGGGCATTGTATACTGTGTCCAGGTAATTCGTATTGGCTACACGTACCTCATTAAGCACCACATAAGGCGATGCGGCATAGGCGGTGTTGTTCGTGGCGAAGTTTATAGTGGCCAAATACTTTGAGCGAACCAGTTGTAGTTGTTGAGCTTCAATTGCTGCAGTTAGCGAATCGTTTTGCTGCTTTCCAGATTCTATCAAAGCCTTGATAAGCTCTAAGTTCCTATCCGTAAAACGACTCATATTCTGCTTGTATTCCATCCATTTGTCGTGGTTTTGAGAGCCTTTTATTACAGCCGCACCCTGCAGGTTGTTTAAGCGCGTGCTCAGTTCTACGGTGCCCTTTTCCATAAAGATTGGAATGCGGGTATCAATTAGCTCACTTGCATCTACCAAAACATGCACGTATAATACTTCTGGGCTCTCTAAGTTGGTGCCCAAAGTAAGGGGAGACTGTCCGTCTACCAAAACAGAATCAATGCGAATCAAACTGCTGTCTTGCAAGCGTTCCAAGTAGACCTTTCCTTTATTGAGGTCTTTGATGTTGGCCACTAAAATGCTATTATTTTCGGCTTGCTCGGAGCAGCTCAGCAAACCTAAAATCATCAAAACAGAAGCGAAAATTCGTGTGTGCATGGTTGAAATTATTTGCGGCAAATATCTGTATTTTTTGGCGCTTCTCCTAAGAGGCTGCAGCCAATTGCATTAAAAATGTACAAGCCACTGCACCTAAGGTTCCTATGGCATATCCAAAGACTGCTAAGAGTACTCCTACCGTGGTCAGAGAGCTGTGAAATGCAGAGGCTACGATAGGGGCAGAGGCGGCTCCACCCACATTGGCTTGACTCCCTACAGCCAAGAAAAAGTAGGGCGCGCGTATCAATTTAGCCATGCCAATTAGGATACCTGCATGAACTGCCATCCAAACAAAACCAACTACAATCAATCCAGGGTTATTAAAGATGAGTCTTAAGTCCATTTTCATACCTATGGTGGCTACAAGGATGTATATAAAGACGCTTCCCATTTTACTAGCGCCGGCTCCTTCTAAATTACGGGCTTTGGTGTAACTCAAGAGTACTCCGATCAAAGTCGCAATAGTGACCATCCAAAAGAATGAACTGCCTAAAAAGCTAAATACGTTCTTGGTCAGTCCGCTAAGTCCATCTACCCATCCGGAGAGCGCAGCAGCCATTATATCGCCTAACCAGTGCGAAGCTCCAACGGCTCCAAAAGCCAAGGCGCCTAAGACCATGAGTTCGCTTAAAGAGGGATTGTGACTCACTTTTTCGGTAAAAGCGGTCATTTTTTGCTTGAGCGATTCGATGGCAGTATTGTCTGCTTTGAGCCAGCGGTCTATGCGGGCTGACTTTCCAATCCCTATAAGGATGATAGCCATCCAAACGTTAGCTACCAAAATATCGACAAATACCATTTGTCCGTATAGTTTCTGATTGTAGCCATAGATCTCTAGCATAGCACTCTGATTGGCTCCACCACCGATCCAGCTTCCTGCCAGGGTCGATAGCCCTCGCCATACAGCATCGGCGCCTTCACCACCTACGGTTTCTGGAGAAATACTGCCTACAATAAGCACTGCTAAAGGTCCGCCTAAAATGATACCCGCGGTACCTGCCAAGAACATCCATAAGGCTTTTGGCCCCAGGTTGAATACGCCTTTTAGATCTAAGCTCAAGGTCATTAATACCAAAGCTGCTGGCAATAAATAGCGACTGGCCATATGGTAAAGATCAGAACTTGCTTCTGTCGCTGTTCCATCCGCAGCAACGCTAGTCCATTCTGGTGCTATGATGCCCGTAGTAGTTAAGATAGCCGGCACAAAATAGGCCATAAAGAGGGCAGGGATGTATTTGTAGAATTTTGCCCAAGGCCCACTTTTTTTGCTAGAGGTATAAAAAACAAAGCCCAAGCAGAGCATGAGTAGTCCAAAAACGATCTTGTCGTTAGTAATGAGAGGCGTGGTGTCTTTAACTACCTCGGTAATTAATAAGGTCATTTAGCAGTTGTTTGGCTGCAAAATACGATTTCCAAGTGGAAAGCGGAAGTACAATTGCTCAGTCCTTAGGGTCCTCCTTCTTTTTAGGCAACCTTTTCGCCTCTTTGAGCACCTGGTGCAGCATCCATTCGATCTGGCCATTGGTAGATCTGAACTCATCGGCTGCCCATTTCTCGACAGCCTTCATGAGGTCTTCATTGATCCGCAATGCAAAAGCCTTCTTTTTGGCCATGATTATTGGTTTACAAAGTCCACTACGATCTCTAAGAATCCTGGACTTAAAGGTTTGTTCGGTTCGTTATAGGATTTTGCGTTTTCCATATCGCTGCCTTCTATGAACTTTAGAACGTGATTCATGTTTTCCACTACAGCGAATTGGGCATCCGGTTTTGCCTGGGCAAGAAGTTGCGCTTCTTCTACATCTACCTGCAAGTCTTTGCTGCCATTTACTATTAGTACAGGGCAGCTTAATTTTGTGATCTCAACTTTTGGATCGTACTGCATCCAAGAAAGCATAAAGGGCTGTATGTCTTTTCTAAAAATTGAGGCTAAGCCCGGACTAAATTGTTCTGCCTTGCCTTGTGTGCGGAGGTCATTAAAGGCGGCTCTGGCATTTTCTGCCAATCCTGGAGCCTGTCTTTCTAGCTGGTCGATGATCACTTCGTCTATGGATTGACCTGCTCCTGCCAAAGAAATAAAACCGTCAGCTCCTTCTTGTGCAGCAAGCATACCAACTAACGACCCTTGAGAATGCCCTGCAATATGGATCTCACTAAAAGCTCCGCTGTTTTGAAAGTATGTCAGTACTGCTTTAGCATCGTCCACAAAGTCATTGAAAGAGAGTGTAGCTTCATTTAAGGTTCTGTTGCGCAACATGGGCATGATTCGTTTGTCGTAACGAAAACTGGCAATTCCAGCCTCACTTAAACCTTGCGCCAAATATTTTAAGGAGTTGTTCATCACCATAGGTTGGTTCCCATCACGATCTGTTGGTCCAGAGCCTTGAATGATGATCACTAAGGGCACTGCAGACTGATCCGCCGGGCGTAGTAAGGTTCCTTCCACCAAGGAAGTTACTTTCAGGTCTACACTTTCAAAGTTGACATCTTGTGCCAGTGCCTGAGCGGTTAGTATTGTGGATAAAATAAGGACCTTAATTAGCTTCATGACCAGTTGTTTTTAAGTAATAGTTTATGGCTGAGGTGGCCGCATCTTTTTGTTGAGTTCCGATAAGTACCTTCTTTCCGTTCTTGAGTTCGAGTTGTATTCCGACATTGCCGGAAACATTATAGGCCTTGCCTTTGGATTTACTAAAACTCACACGATAGCCCCAACCTCCGTATTCGCCAATCGCACTGTAGTTACGTACATAGACTTTAGAGATCGCATCCCACGATTGCAGATTGTTCTTGCCGGGAATCGGATGAAACCCGTAGTGGATCCCTTTTTCATCGATCCGAGTTTCCAACCGGAAGATGAACATAATAAAGAACAACAGACCTAAAGTCAATGCCATAGAGCCTCCAACAGCGATAAGCTCAGTTTGTCCAATGCCTTGCCAATCAACTAAAAAGAAAACAGGCAGTGTGGTCAAGCCTGCTACCGAGATCAGTACCACTCTTAACCACCCTTGATTGAACTTTTGTGTTTCGTTAAAAACGCGCATATTAAGTATTTAAAGTTCCTGTGTTAACTACGGGAGAAGCATCTTTATCTCCACATAAGATCACCATAAGATTACTAACCATGGCTGCCTTACGCTCCTCGTCCAAGTCTACTACTTGTTTTTTGCTGAGCTCTTCTAAGGCCATTTCTACCATGCTCACAGCGCCTTCCACGATCTTGTGTCGCGCAGCAACAATTGCAGTAGCTTGTTGACGCTTCAGCATCGCCGAGGCGATCTCATTGGAATAGGCTAAATAACCAATACGTGACTCCAGCACTTCGATTCCTGCTATTGCCAAACGATCTGTCAATTCGTTTTCTAGGGCCTGATTCACCTCTTGGGTGCTCGAGCGCAGGGTGATCTCTTCTTCAAGGCCTTCGTCTGCAAAGTTGTCGTACGGATACATACTGGCAAGTTCTCTTACAGCAGCATCAGTCTGCACGCGAACAAAATGCTCGTAGTTATCAACGTCAAAAGCCGCCTTATGCGTATCCTGAACACGCCAAACTAAAATAGTACTGATAATTACAGGGTTGCCCAGTTTGTCGTTCACCTTTAAACGCTCACTATCGAAGTTTCGAGCACGCAGAGAGATCTTTTTCTTGGTGTAAAAAGGATTGACCCAAAACAGGCCGTTCTTCTTTATAGTACCAACATACTTACCAAATAGCAGCAGAACGCGGCTTCCGTTTGGGTTGATCATTACAAAGCCAGGTAGGAGAAAGAAACCTAGAATCAGTAAACCGGCCATCCAAGGATTACGCAGGGCAATGATACCCACAATCCCACCGATAATAGCAGCAAGGGTAAAGAACAGCATGATATAGCCGTTCATGGGTACGATGATTTTTTCGTTTGTCATAGTGTTAGATTTAAAATGATATCAATATGATATAATAAAAGTATCACTTTTGTCAAAAACGTTACACTTTTTTCAAATTTTTTTTACGAGGCAATAGTTATCTTTGAAAAAAACCCAACTATGCGACTACGTACTTCCCTTTTAATATTGGTCTTTTTAATGACTGCTCAAGTTTCTTTTGCAGATTGGGGCAAGACCGGGCATCGCGCTACTGGTGAAATAGCCACCAAGTATCTAACTCCAAAAGCCCTTGCAGCTGTAAATGCCTTGCTGGATAATAAATCGCTTGCCTTGGTCTCTACCTATGCGGATGAGATTAAAAGCGACACGCTCTACAGAGCTTACGGGGCTTGGCATTATGTGAACTATCCCTTCGGAAGTGATTATGACAAACACCCCAAGAGTGAGTATGGTGATCTTATGGTAGGTATAGATACAGCTATTAAAGTGCTCAAAGATCCGAAATCGAGTAAAGAGGAAAAGGCCTTTCATTTAAAGATGCTTGTGCATTTTGTGGGTGATCTGCATCAGCCGTTACATGTAGGGATAGCTGACGACCGCGGCGGAAACCGTTTCCAAGTGCAGTGGTTTGACGAGGGAACAAACTTGCACAGAATTTGGGACAGCAGCCTTCTAGATTATTATAAAATGTCATACACAGAATTAGCTAATACAGCGCCTTATCTCAGTCCAGATGAGGTTGAGGCTGTCGCTCAAGGAACCCATTACGACTGGATGCGAGAATCTCGAGCTTTGTGTGAGGATATCTATGCCAACACCAAAGTTGGCGCCAACTTAAAATACCGCTACGCTTACCTTTATATGGATAAATTACGCATGCAATTGCACAAGGGAGGTATCCGTCTAGCCATTATTTTAAATGAGGTTTTTGCGTAAGAAATTCTGAGATGTTCTGCGTAATTTGCTTCTACCCATGAAGCAATCTACGAACCTCACTATATTCCTCCGCTATATGGCCGGTTTTCTGATCGGCGGTCACGGCATTTACAGAATACTTCTGTTGGAGCAGTATACGGCTTATGTAAGCACTCAATTTGACGAAGTACTTCCGCCAGGAAACCTTTCAGAAGCTCTTATAATGATGTTTCCCTTTGCCGAATTCTTTGTAGGCGCTTTAATTGTCAGTAATCTGGTCATACGCGAGGCCCTGAACCTTGGGGTGTATATCACCTTAATTATATTGGCTTTTTTGTTTATTCGGACACCAGACATCCATATTCTTTATCATGTAGGCACTTTGGCCATATTGATCTATTTAAAGTCGGCCTATCGCGCTCTAGAATGGACTAAATCAGAACTCTAAAGGTTAGATTTATCCTAGGGCCGACTTCTTTTTTTGTTTTAGGGATCTGATGTTGCCAGAGATGTTGCGTTGCGCCTTGCATTAGGAGTAAACTACCAGCTGATAGTTCTAGCTTATAGGTGTTGCTTTTGTCGGCTTTTTCGCGAAACTTAAACAGGCGTGATGCTCCAAAACTCAAGCTAGCTATTACAGGGTTTGGTCCCAATTCTTTTTCGTCGTCTGCATGCCAACCATTAGAATCGTTGCCATCGCGATACAAATTCAATAAGACTGTTGTAAAAGCTGTATCTGTGACTGTCTCTATCCGCTCTTTTAGATTAAGCAGTAAAGGAGTAAACGGCCTTGGGTACATGGTGATGTTGGAGTAGGAGTAGGGTTGTTCGTTTTCCGCATACAGGGCTGTAAGCCTTGGCTGGGCGTAGACCTTTCCAAATACCTTTATATTATCCTGCTGCCAGGCTGTTTCTAAGAGTAATTGCTCAAAAAGAACCTCAGACTCATTGGCAGCAATAAAATTAGGGTAGTACATGGCCTCTGCTCCAGCTAGGGGCAGGCGAATAGGTTCTGGTTCTCTATTGCCAAACAGATCAGACATATTGCCAAGCCCAATACATCAGTCCAAACTGTAAGGGAACACGCAGTAGCAATACCCAAACAGGTAATTTCATTCGCGCTTCCTTTTCCTGTAACATATAAATATGGACTGGTAAGAATAAGATCAGCAGTACAATGATACCCCAAGCAGCCACTCTGGTGGTTCCGTCACTGCTAACAAGCATAAGGCCAAAGACCATTTCTAGCATGCCGCTAATAATGATCAAGCTGTCATGTGCTGGTAAGTAGGGTGGCATGATCTTTTTATAGATCTGTGGCCATTTAAAATGTGCTGCGCCAGCCGCGATAAAGATCACGGCCAGTAAATATTGGTGCCAGGGAAAGTTCATTAGGGTTTCAGGGAATTGATCCAAGCATTGATTTTCTCTTCTAAAAGGGCGAGTGGCAAACTACCGCTTTCCAATACTTCATTATGGAACGATTTGATGTCAAAATTATCGCCCAACTCCTGTTCAGCTTTGGCGCGTAGCTCCAAGATCTTTAGCTGCCCGATCTTATAAGACAGCGCTTGTCCCGGAATAGCCATATAACGTTCTATCTCTGCAGTAATACTGGCTTCGCTTTCCGCTTCATTGTCTAAGGAGTATTGGATAGCCTTCTCACGGCTCCAGCCTTTGGTGTGAATTCCGGTGTCTACCACCAAGCGAATGGCGCGGTGCATCTCTGCGCTCAACATTCCAAAGTATTGATATGGATCGTCATAAAGACCCAATTCTTTACCTAAAGATTCTGTATACAAGGCCCAGCCCTCTCCATAAGCAGAATACCACAGCGTCTTGCGGAATTGAGGCAGATTCTCGTTCTCTTGGGTCAAGGATACTTGAAAGTGATGTCCAGGTATTGCCTCGTGCAAGAACAGATCCTCATCCGAATAAATATTATAGCTGGTAACGTCTGGAATCGGTACATAGAAAATCCCTGGGCGGGTACCGTCTAAGGATCCTGGGTTGTATTGCGCACTGGCAGAAGCCTCACGGAACTTTTCCGTTCTGCGGACCTCGAACTCGGTCTTGGGTTGCATGTCGAACAATTTGTCGATCTGCGGTTTCATTTTGTCGTGAATGGCGTTGAAGTTGTCTATTACTTGCTGCGGATCTGTAAAAGGCATGAGCTCCTTATTGGTGCGCACATGATCAAAGAAAGCCTTTAGATCTCCCTCAAAACCAACCTGAGCTTTTACTTGTTCCATGGCTGCACGAATACGCGCCACTTCGTTGAGCCCCAGTTGATGAATCTCATCCGCAGTCATATCTGTAGTGGTGTACAATTTGATCAAACGGTTGTATTGCTCAGCGCCTCCGGGAATATCAGAATAACCCGAGCTCTCACGACTGGCTGGCAAGTAGGTATTCTCAAGATAGTTGTACAGCTGCTCTAGTTTAGGGGAAAGCTTGTCGTTGATCATGGTGGTGTAGGCCTGGGTAAGGCTGTCTTTTACCGCTTGGTCCATATCTTCCGGCAGCATTCGTATTGGACTGTAAAACAAACTTTGCTCCGCAGATTCACTTACCAAGCTCTTAATTTGAGGCAATACCTTTTTGGTCAAAGCTTGAGGTAAAACAATGCCTTGAGCAATTCCTTTTTCCATATTCACCATGGCCGTATCTACTATGGGTAGCATAGCGTCAAGACGTTCTAACCAGTTGGTATAATCTTTTTTGTTAGTAAAGGGTTGCGCACTTTGTCCACTACCTAATTGAGCAAACATTAAAATAGGTGAGTTGAACTGATCTACAGGCAAGAGTTCTCCAGGAAAATCTTTGCCTTCTATGTTTCGCTCACATTCCCACAGCAAAATCTTTTTGCTCAGCAGTTCGTTCTCGTCCAGATCTGCGTCGTCTATGGCGCTAACAGCTTCTTTGTACTTCTTGTAATAAGCCAATTCTTTGTCGCGAAATTCCATGGTGTAAAAGTTGGGCAGCAAGTTATTAAAACGGCTGTCGCCTTCGAATGTGGCGTTCCACGGATAGAGTTCATAACTCTCGGCTTTAAAATCGTCGAGGAGTTGTCCTAAGGCTTCGGAGCCGTCAACGGCCGGACTTTTCTCTTCAGCTTCTTTACACGAAAAAAGTACAAACAGCAGTAACGATAGTGAAAATAGAATGCGCATTTTAGTTTGGTTTAGTCTTTTTGATGTTTCTAAGATACAAAAAAGCCGCCCTTTAAGGCGGCTTTGCATTGTTTTGTCAAGCTTACTTGATCATGTCATAACTGCGTTTTATGAACTCGGTAAGGGCTTCTCCCTTGAGTAAGTTCTGCGACAGTTTGGCCAAGTCTAGGGCCTGATTGATAAGGCGCTCTTTCTTTTTCTGGGTTTTGGTCTCCAAAATCTGTCCAATGAGCTCGTGGTTGGTATTGACCACCAAATTGTACATCTCCGGCATATTGCCCATTCCAAACATACCTCCTCCGGTCTGTTGCATCTCTTTCATACGACGCATGAATTCAGGTTGGGTGATCACAAATGGATTTGCTTCGGAGTCCATAGCTTCCAGTTGTACGCTGAATTTATCTTGGGGAATCACCTCGGTCAGCAAGCTAGAAAGTGTCTCTTTTTGCTCGTCAGAAAGCTTGGAGATGGTTGTATCGTCTTTTTTGATGAGATTGTCAATATGATCTCCATCTACACGAACAAAACTGGTGTTCTCAAACTTCGACTCCAATTTCTGGATCAGATGTGATACAATAGGACTGTCTAACAGCAATACCTCATAGCCTTTTGCTTTGGCCGTTTCTATATAAGCGTGCTGCGCCTCTATGTCAGAAGCGTAAAGCACGACCAATTTGTCGTCTTTGTCGGTTTGCGCGTCTTTGATCTTTTCGCGTAATTCTTCGAAGGTGTAATAGGTGCCATCTACTGTAGGATACAAGGCAAAATCCTGTGCTTTTTCGTAGAACTTATCCTCAGAGAGCATCCCGTATTCTATAACGATCTTAATGTCGTTCCACTTTTGCTCAAAAGCCTCGCGGTCATTCTTAAAGAGCGATTTTAGCTTATCTGCCACCTTGCGGGTAATGTAGCTTGAAATCTTCTTTACAGCGCCATCAGCTTGCAAGTAACTTCTTGAAACGTTTAGTGGAATATCCGGAGAATCTATCACCCCGCGGAGCATGGTCAAGAATTCCGGTACTATACCTTCTACATTGTCGGTTACGAATACCTGATTCTGATACAACTGAATACGATCTTTCTGAATGTTCAGATCGTTGCTGAGTTTGGGGAAATACAAGATTCCTGTCAAGTTGAACGGGTAGTCCACATTCAGGTGAATGTGGAACAGCGGCTGCTCGAACTGCATCGGGTACATCTCTCGATAGAAATCTGCATAGTCCTTTTCTTCAAGGTCTGCAGGAGCTTTGGTCCAAGCTGGGTTGGGGTTATTGACAATGCGATCTACCTCTACGGTTTCTGGTTTGGCATCGTCTGCAGCGTCTTCCGGTAGGGGAAGGGTTTCGGTCTTGGTTCCAAATTTGATCGGGATTGGCATGAACTTGTTGTATTTGGTCAACAATTCCATGATGCGGCCTTCTTCTAAAAACTCGGTGCTGTCTTCTGCAATGTGCAAAATGATCTCTGTACCGCGGTTGGCCTTATCGTGAGCTTCTAGTGTATATTTTGGAGAGCCATCACAAGTCCAGTGCGCTGCAGGAGCGTCGGTGTAGGACTTGGTTATGATCTCAACCTTATCGGCCACCATAAAGGCGGAATAGAATCCCAATCCAAAGTGACCAATGATACCTGCTTCATCGCCTTCTTTGTCCTTGTATTTTTCAATGAACTCTTCTGCGCCCGAGAAAGCGATCTGGTTGATGTATTTCTCTACCTCCTCTGCGCTCATACCAATTCCTTGGTCAATGATTCTCAGGGTGTTGGTGTCCTTATCGGCAATGATCTCGATCTTAGGATCGCCGTATTCTACTTTGGCTTCGCCAATAGAAGTGAGGTGTTTGAGTTTTAAAGTTGCATCCGTAGCATTAGAGATCAATTCTCGTAAAAAGATCTCGTGATCGCTGTAGAGGAACTTCTTGATTAATGGAAAGATGTTTTCTACTGATACATTGATATTTCCGGTGCTCATAGTGTAGCGTTTTTCATTTTTTAACGACAAACCAATAAGCAAATAAAATACCAAGCCTCCCTGGGCTGACAGCTTGTCACGAGCTGGCAAAAATATCCTTAATTTTTGTTTAAAGTATTTTATAAAAGATTAAACATTTAGTAAATTTGTACAAATTATCCACCATGACTGCAAAAAAGAAAAATTTATCGGCCAACGACATCATTAACAAGTATATGGAATATGTGATGGAGCACGAGCACGAGCCAGTTTCTGTCTATAAATTCTGCAAGCACGAAGAGATCCCCGAAGATCAGTTTTACCAAGTGGCAGGATCTTTCGAAGCCCTGAGAAAGAACATCTGGAAGCAATTCTTTGACAACACGCACGAGGTGATGCTGCAGGCAGACGGTTACGAGGCCCTCTCTGCCAAGGACAAAATGTTAACTATGTTTTACACCTTGTTCGAAGTGTTGACAGCCAACCGAAGCTATGTACTGTTTAGTTTGAAAGGCAAAAAGGATAAGATGAAATCGCTGAAAGAGCTCAGTGAGCTCAGAAAAGCGATCAAGGAGTTTTCCGGGGAGTTGATTCAAGAGAATAACGACGAAAAACAACTCAAAATATTAAAGCATCCGGTTTCTATCTTTTCAGAGGGTGCCTGGGTACAGTTCTTATTCCTGCTCAAATATTGGATGGATGACACCTCCAAAGGATTCGAAAAGACAGACGTGGCTATCGAGAAGTCGGTCCGTGTGATCTTTGACGTATTTGAGACTACGCCTTTAGAAAGTATAATCGATTTTGGAAAGTTCCTCTGGAAGGAAAAAATGGCATAATCGAATCTAACGATCACAAACAGAAACATATAGATGAAGACCATAGATAAGATCCCTACTAATAAATTACAGCGTGCCTCAAAGCTGGTTACTACAGGGGTTAAGGTTGGAGGCAATTATTTGAAGTACTACGGCGAAAAACTCGTCAACCCCGAGCTGTCAAAAGACAAGCTCAACGAAGACAATGCCGCAGACATCTATGACGGTTTAAAACAACTCAAAGGAAGTGCATTGAAAGTGGCACAGATGCTCAGTATGGAAAAGAGCATTTTGCCCAAAGCTTATGTAGAGAAATTCTCCTTGGCGCAGTTCTCAGTACCTCCTTTGTCGGCCCCTTTAGTACGTAAGACCTTTAAACGTTACTTCGGAGAGTATCCAGAGAGCTTATACGACGGCTTCAACCCGGAATCTGTAGCAGCTGCTTCCATTGGGCAAGTACACAAGGCAGAGAAAGACGGGAAGGAGCTTGCTGTTAAGATCCAATATCCTGGGGTAGCAGACAGTATTAGTAGTGATCTGGCCTTGGTAAAACCGGTAGCGACAAAAATGTTCAACCTGAAAGGAAAGGACTCCGCAAAATACTTTAAAGAAGTAGAAGAAAAACTTTTGGAAGAGACCGATTATGTCTTAGAGGTAAAACAAAGTCAAGACATTTCTAAAGCTTGTGGCCATATCGATAATTTGGTTTTCCCGACCTATTATCCAGAGCTTTCAAACGAGCGCATCATTACCATGGACTATATGCATGGGAAACACCTCAGTGAGTTTGCCGCCTTAAATGCGGATCAGGCTTTGGCCGATAAGATAGGGCAAACCCTTTGGGATTTTTATATGTATCAGATGCACGAGCTAAAAGCAGTGCATGCCGACCCGCATCCAGGGAATTTTTTGGTCAACGAAGCCGGTCAGCTAATCGCAATAGACTTTGGTTGCATCAAAAAAGTACCGGAAGAGTTCTACACGCCTTATTTTCAATTGGCCGAACCAGGAGCTATTGAGAATGAAAGCTTCTTTGCAGAGAAATTAGAACAATTAGAGATCATTAAGAACACCGATACTCCAGAAGAGCGTGTATTCTTTACAGAACTCTTTAAAGAAATGCTGAGTTTATTCACCCAACCATTCCACAAGGAGGTCTTCGACTTTTCTGATGAGGTCTTTTTTGGAAAGATCGCAGAGCTTGGTGAAAAGTATTCTAAGGACACTGAGTTGCGTAAAATGAACGGGAACCGAGGGTCTAAGCACTTCTTATACATTAACAGAACCTTCTTTGGATTGTATAATTTGCTCAACGATCTGGGAGCAACAGTCCGCATAAACAACTTCAAGGCTTTTGCGTAAGCTGATTAAACTACGCAAAAGCCTTGAAAGGTTTATTTTGTACGCTTCGATTAGTTCTTAAAACTCTCCGAACCAGTACTCAATTCTTGTGACTTCTTGTTCTTTACATAGGTCTCTAACCAAGTATCTTGTTCCCAAAGTAGGTGCATAATACTTTCCTTAGCACGATATCCATGACTTTCCTTAGGGAGCATCACCAAACGTGCCGTTGCCCCTAATCCTTTTAAAGCATTGAAATAACGCTCACTTTGCAGTGGGTAAGTCCCGGAGTTGTTATCGGCCTCCCCGTGTACTAACAACAGCGGAGTTTTCATTTTATCCGCATGCATAAACGGCGACATGGTGTAATAGGTCTCAGGAGAATCCCAATAGCTGCGTTGCTCGCTTTGGAATCCAAAAGGTGTCAAGGTTCTGTTGTAAGCTCCAGAACGCGCAATTCCGGCGGCAAACAGATCAGAATGACTCAGCAGGTTAGCAACCATAAAAGCGCCGTAACTGTGTCCGCCTACCCCAACTCGAGATCTGTCTATATAGCCCATGGCATCAACGGCATCAATTGCAGCCTTTGCATTGGCCACCAATTGCGGTCTAAAAGTATCATTGGGCTCTTCGTCTCCTTCGCCAACAATGGGGAATGCCGCATCATCCAAGATCACATAACCACGGGTTACCCAGTAAATAGGCGACCCATAATATGGGTATATGAACTCATTAGGGTTGGTGGTGCTTTGAGAAGCAGAGCTTTTGTCCTTGTATTCTCTAGGATAAGCCCAAAGGATCATCGGCATCTTCTCCTTTTTCTCTTTATCATATCCTATTGGCAGATATAGGGTTCCCTCCAGATCCAAACCGTCATCGCGCTTATAGGTGATTACTTCTTTGTGAACACCTTGCAGACTTTTGAACGGATTCTCAAAAGAGGTCAGTGGTTTTAGCGCATTTTTCTTTTTGATGTTTCTGATGTAATAATTCGGATACTCTGTTTGTCCTTCTATACGTACCAGGATCTCTCCTTTTTTCATATCGATGGCAGAGTAGAGGCGCTCTAACTTATCGGTGTATTCGGATTGATACAATCTTTTGGTCTTTTGTGTAGCTAGGTCCATTTCGTCCACAAAGGGGAATTGTCCTTCTGGAGTATAACCAGCTCCCATTAAAAAGGCCTTGCCGTTTTGAACGTCTAACACATAACGATCGTATTTGTTTTTTGTAGTCACAAAATCTCCCGGATCGCTATACTGATCCTGATAGTTTCTGTCTGTGATCACTTTTGGGTCCATTTCTGGCTTGGACGGACTGAACAAATAGGTCTTAGTGTTTCGAGTGTTCCACCAGTAATCATAAAGTACCGCAGTGTTTTCGGTTCCCCAAGTGATACCGCTAAAACGATTAATCGTTCTTGTCACCATTTCTTTTTCTCCCTTAAACGGAGCTTCCAATTGATAGACAAAATCCCGGAACGGCACTTCTATGGCAGGGTCACCTTCGTCTTGTGCTTCTGCCCAATAAAGAGTAGCAGCTTTGTCTGCGCGCCAACTCATGTTTCGCTTGCCTTTGCGGGTGGCCATAAAACCTTTGGGTTGTACCTCATTAAGCGGAACATCGTTTACTGTGGCAACAAAGTTTCCATCGTTGGTGTAAACAGTTTCATCGAATGTGAACCTGCTGTATGGTACTATATAGGAGAAGGGCTTTTTGATCTTGGTGATCATAACGTATTTCCCATCCGGAGAAAAACTCATCCCTCTGTACATGGCCGGAGGTAAAAAGTTACTGATGGTTCCGTTTAGACTAACTTTTTTGATCTCAGAAATGGCGAGCTGTTCAAAGTTGTGCTCGTCGTTCGGGTTTTTTAGCAGATCCTGATAGGTTCTGTTCTGTGCTTTGGCACCATCACTGACAGAGATGGTTGGTCCGGTCGGTACTGCTTCCGCAACATTTATAAGCGGTTTTCTGTTTTTGGGTAGCATTTTTACAAGCATGGCATCTCCAGATTTGAACCAGCGGATGGCTCCGCCCATATTGGCGTTCACAGAAGCGTCGGTTAGTTTGGTAACCTTAGCCTCAGCGATGTCCAGTACCCAAACTTCAACACCGCTATCCGTGGTGTTCAAACAAGCGATCTTGGATTCGTCAGGAGACCAGCTGAATCCGCTGAGTCTTGGATTTGCCGGCAAACCAGTAACTTGAGTGGCTTCCTTATCTTCGGTACGCTTAACTTTTAGGTTGTTGTAAAAGGTTGTACGACTCCCAATATTGGTTTTAGGATTGATCCTCAGACCACCCAAGCGCATCTCTGGAGCAGAGAGCTCTGCTATGCTTTTAAAGGCATCGCGATAGATCAAGACCGCATTTTCCCCTTTAGAATCGATTTGTACTCCAGGAGCTAATGGCGCATCGACCAGCTCTAGAATTTCTTGTGGTGGTTTTTGATATTCCAGGTTTTCTTGTGCTTGTGCCCAGCCAAAGCTCAGCAACAAGACAAGTAAAAAGAACTTGTTTTGCATGGTTGTGAATTTTCCCAAAAAGGTACTTCAAAATTTAGATAAAGTGATGTTAAAACTTATTATGCGCGCATAACAGATAAAGCCTTGATATTGGGGTCGGAGCGCGAATAACCGTATCTTTACCAGCTAATAATCTTTTATGTATACATCTCGAATTTCTGGCTTGGGATTCTACGTTCCTGAGCATGTGGTGACCAATGACGATCTTTCTAAAGTAATGGATACCAATGACGCTTGGATACAAGAGCGTACGGGTATCAAGGAGCGTCGCCACATTCTTCCCGGCGATGGTAATACTACCAGCGTTATGGGAACCAAGGCAGCCCGAATTGCTATTGAGCGTGCGGGAATTGACCCTAACGATATTGAACTTATAATCTTTGCCACTTTGAGTCCGGATATGTATTTTCCAGGCGGAGGGGTACAAGTACAAGACCAACTTGGAATAGGAACCGTACCAGCGCTAGACGTACGCAACCAGTGTAGCGGCTTTGTTTACGCACTTTCTACTGCAGATCAATACATTAAAACGGGGATGTACAAAAATGTATTGGTTATCGGTAGTGAGAACCACAGTGGTGGCTTGGACATGACCACTCGAGGTCGCGGAGTTTCTGTGATCTTTGGCGACGGGGCTGGAGCTGCTGTTGTTTCTAGAAATGAAACAGGGGCAGGAGGTATACTTTCTACGCATCTGCACTCCGAAGGAAAACACAAGGACGAATTAGCCCTACAAGGACCAAGTACCGGTTATTGGGTACCACAGATCATTGAAGAGGATCCGCAGGAAGACATTCCGTATTACCCTTATATGAATGGTCAGTTTGTATTTAAGAATGCCGTAGTGCGTTTCTCTGAAGTGATCCAAGAAGGCTTGCAAGCCAATGGGTTTGGTGTGGACGATATTGCCATGCTGATTCCGCATCAGGCTAACCTCAGAATCTCACAATTCATTCAAAAGAAGTTTGGACTGAGCGACGATCAGGTATTCAATAACATTCAAAAGTACGGAAACACCACTGCTGCTTCTATTCCTATTGCATTAACAGAAGCCTGGGAGGCCGGAAAGATCAAATCCGGAGACCTGGTAGTCTTAGCCGCTTTTGGTAGCGGATTCACTTGGGGAAGCGCTATTATTCGTTGGGCTTAAACTCAAAACAAATATAGAACGAAAAACGCCCTCCAAAAGAGGGCGTTTCTATTTTTGCTTCACGGGGTTTTAATACTTAAATGGCTAATTCAAATAAATTATAACCTTGCGAGTGAGTACTATAATAGACTCATAAACGGTGCCAATGTTTCATTGGCACCTTGAGTTTAACGTTTTTATAACAGTATCAGATAGTTAGAAGATTCCACCGCTGCCTTGTTTCTCGTCATTATCACGACGTTTTCTGGACTTGGCACGGTATTTTCCACCTCCGAAGCGGTAGTTGAGTCCAACAAACACGGTGTTGCTTTCCCAGTTGAACTGTCCTTGTTGCAAGTACGGATTCTGTCCGACGAATTTAAAGCGCATGCTGTTAAAGATGTCGTTGTAGTTCACCGAGAAAGTACCCTGTCCGTCCCAAAGCGAAACACGTGCGCCGAGGTTTACCATGACCATAGGGTCAACATCGAACTGAATGTTCTTGTTTTTACCGCGGTACATCCCAAAGGCGGTAAAGGTCACGGTCTTGGTCACTTTAAAGTTGTTGATCATTCTAAAGTTCCAGGCCGTGTTGGTAACGGCTACCGTATTGGTTTCTATATTGTCGGCTGTGGGGTTCTCTATGCTGCTGTCTATCTGTTCTGTGATCCCTTTTTGTTTTTGAGAGAACAGATCGAAGCTGGTATTGAAATTCCACCATTTTGTCGGACGGTAGTTGCTTGAAAGCTCAAAACCGTAGGCGGTTGTATTGCTAAAATTGTCAAAGGTCAAGATCACCTTGTTCACGTCTGTTCTATCAATGAACAGGGCACGGTTGATCTCGTCTTCAATGATTCTATAGAACACTCCGGCCGTGATGGATCCTTTTTCTAGGTTACGCGTGTAATTCGTCTCTATGGAGTTTGTGAACTGAGGCTCTAAGTTGGTATTACCGAAAGAAGAGATTAGTGGGGTACTCCATTCGCGAATAGGGTTTACTTGTCCAACTCCAGGACGGTCAACACGACGGCTGTAGCTCACCTGAAACTGATTCTTCTCAGAAGGTGAATAGGTCAAGAAAGCCGAGGGATACACCTGCACATAGTCATTGGTAAAGGCGCGAACCGAATTGGTGTCTGCGCGAACTTCTACCGTCTCTGCACGGGCCCCCAACTGCCAGCTCCATTTCTCATAATTCTTCCCTAAGCTCACATAAGCGGAGTAGATATCACGAGAGTACTTAAAATTAGTACTTGGCGTATTGATCAGATCACCGTTGGCGTTCAATGTTTGCCCAGTTGAGTTATAGTCGATATCGGTATTGAATAGTCGTGCTTGCATACCTGCTTCCAGCTTCATGCTTTCGCTTAATGGATTGGTGTAGTCCAAGTTAACGGTCAAGCGGCTGCGCTCGGTATCTACAAAGTCCATATAGTCTGTTGTGGTACTATTGCCTCTGAACCTGAAGTTGGCATCCTCGTCACTTTCAAAGTCGTTGTAATCTGCTTCCAACTCAACACTGTGGCCTTCTTTGGCAAGATCTAACTTATAGTTAAAGTTGTACTGCTGACTCATATTGTCAATGGCATTGTCAAAAAGTTGACTCTGATCCAAACTCGGATTGTCGAAGAACAAAATATCTGTTGTTCCGTCCACGCCTCCGTCAAAGAGGTTTTGGTTGGTAAAGAACGAAATGGTGTTCTTGTCGTTCAAATAAAAGTCGATCCCCACTTTAAAGAGATTGGACTTGTTGTTGTCTAAAAAGTTGAATCGTTGATCTGAATTGTCGTTGGGTCTAAATACATTCCCGAAGTTCTCATTCTTAGAGTAGTTTCCTCCGTAACTTCCGTAGAGGTTGAACTTTCCATTGCGGTAGTTGAGGTTTAGTCCGGTGTTGAATTTAGCCTGACGTTGATAGGTCAAGCCTACATTAATGTCTCCGTTAAAACCAACCAAGGCATTCTTTTTCAAAACGATATTAATGATCCCGCTCATCCCTTCCGGATTGTACTTAGCCGATGGGTTGGTGATCAATTCGATTTTCTCAATAGAGGTCGATGGGATCTGTCTTAAAAGTTGAGCCGCAGGAACATTGGTCAACTTGCCGTCTACCATCACCTGAACATTCTGGTTTCCTCTTAAAGCAATGGCTCCGGTTTGTTGGTCCACGCTCACAGAAGGCAGATTGTTCATAATGTCTGAGGCAGTTGGTCCTGCTGTGGTAAGGTCTTTTCCAACGGTGATCACTTTTCTGTCGAGTTTTTGCTCTATGGTGGTGCGTTCTGCAGTAACGACTACTTCGTCAAGAGATTCAATGTCTTCTTCTAGGTCTACGCGGCCCAGATCTATCTTGCGATTCGCTCTTGAGATCTCAACTTCCTTGATATAATTTTTGTATCCTATATATTGGATATCAACTTTAACCTTGCCGATAGGAATGTCTTTGATCTCGAATTGACCGTTGTCGTCCGTAATACCTCCGGTAATGACCTGACCTTCCATATCCATGATCGCCACGGTTACGTAAGGTATAGGTTCCTGAAGATTCTTGTCGTAAACTACTCCACTAATGGTCCCGATCTTTTCGCTATCAGGGTTCGGGTTGGAATAGGCAATAAAGGGTAGGCATAGCAATAGCCATACTGCTAACTGTTTCATTTTTCGATTGTTTGATTGATGATGAATTCAAAGCTTCTCTCCGCAGTAATGCTGATAAAAAAGCTATGTCAATAAGACTGCCTAGATAAAATCTTGTTACAAGAAATTTTCATTTTAACATTTTATAAGCATTAGCGCCCTAAAATGAACAAACCCGGACTAAAGTAGACCGGGTTTGAGACCTTACTGCAATAATTAACACTAACCATCAACGTAAAAAATTGTAGCAGTAAGAAAGAAATATTTCTATTCTATAGACGGCTTAGTAAGTCAGGTGTTACAGATAATTTCAATTTTAACTTTGTTTTAAGTTAATTTTGAAATTGAACTTCGACCCTTTATAAAAGACTAACGAGCTATGAATCAGAACAATGGAAAAACTTTAGTTTTAGGAGCTAGTTTAAAGCCCAATCGGTATTCCTATTACGCCATAGAGCGCTTGGTAGATAAGGGAGAGCAGGTTGTGGCCGTTGGGCTTCGGCAGGGAGAAGTTGCGGGGGTAGAAGTGGCAGCAACACTGCTGCCTTTTGAGGGTGTTGACACAGTTACGCTGTACTTGAACCTCGAGCGCCAAAAACAGTATTACGACTACATCATCGGGCTTAAGCCCAGACGTGTCATTTTCAATCCGGGAACTGAGAATCCGGAGTTCGAAAATAAGCTACACAGCCTAGGTATTTTGGCCGACCGTGCCTGTACGCTCGTCCTTCTCAGTACGGATCAGTACTAAGCCTAAAAGGGTCAAGGCGCCGTTGAGTATCAGAATAAAGAATCCCCAGTCGAAATTCAGATAAGCAGAAGATGCCCAGCTTATGGCATAACCTACAAAGGGTGTCACTATGGCAATAGCGGGAACCAAATGATCTTTCACCTTCCAGTTAGAGAATAATCCAAAGGCGTATAAGCCCAATAAGGGGCCGTAGGTATACCCAGCGTAAGTGAGTAGTTTGGTAATCACACTTTGGTCTGCTATAAGGTATTTAAAACCAATGATCACCAAGAGTAAAACAAAAGACATGGCCACGTGTACCCGTTTGCGGATGCGTTTCGCTTCTGCTTCGGATTTATTCTCTTCAATGTCTAATATGTCTATGCTAAAGCTCGTAGTCAGGGAAGTCAAGGCGCTGTCTGCGCTAGAATAGGCCGCTGCTATCAATCCTAACATGAAGAGCGCAGCTATGCCAATGCCCAGGCCAGATTCTACAGCAACTGTGGGGAATAGCTGATCCCGCACGGCATCTATGCCGTTGTTGTTGGCATAAACCGTAAGCAACAAGCCCAAGGCCAAGAAGATAAAGTTTACCACCGTTAGTACTATGGTGAACCAAAACATATTCTTTTGCGCATCGCCTATATTCTTACAGGTCAAATTCTTTTGCATCATGTCTTGATCCAAACCGGTCATCACTATAGCAATAAAGGCTCCGCTTATAAATTGTTTTACAAAATGTTGCCCAGACTTCCAGTCGTCAAAAAAGAACATCTTGGAAAGCTCGCTCTCTGCAATGAGATCCGTCAAACCTCCCAGAGACAAACCCATATCCGCAGCAATTATATATATGGCAACTCCAACGGCTACAAGCATGAACAAGGTCTGTAGGGTATCTGTCCAAACTATGGTCTTTATGCCACTTTTAAAAGTGTACAACCAGATCAAGAGAATGGTTATGGCTACAGTAACTGCAAAAGGAACTCCCGTACCACCCATAAATGGCATTTTGTCAAAAACTAAGTACTGCAACACGTTCGCCACCAAATAAAGCCTAAAACTTGCGCCGACTATTCGAGATAACAAGAAAAAAGAGGCTCCGGTCTTATAGGATTTTTCCCCAAATCGCACCTTTAAATATCCGTAGATAGAGGTCAGATTTAGTCGATAATAAAGCGGCATAAGCACCAAGCCAATTACTGCATAACCAACTGTGTATCCAAGCACAACCTGAAAGTAACTGAACTGAGAAGCGGCCACTTGGCCAGGGACCGAAATAAACGTAACCCCGCTTAAACTGGCGCCTATCATGCCAAAGGCAACTACGTACCATGGAGATCTGTTGCTAGCTTTAAAGAAATCTGCATTGCTGCCACCTTTGTTGGTGAGCATCGAGATTAGAATCAAGATTCCAAAATATCCGGCAATTAATAGGAGAATGTGGGTAGGGTTCATGAGCGCTAACTTGTTTAAAATGTATAAGAAATCCAAATTTCGATTCGTATATTTGAAAGTCTTCAAAAAAAATCAACCATGAAAAAACTACTACTACTTGCCGCAGTTGCTTTGACTGGCTGGGGCACCACTACTAGTCAGGCTCAAGAATACCTCGATATGATTGAGGCCGGAACATTCACAATCGACGAAATAAGAACCAGTGCAGAAGCCTACTTTGAAGTTGTAGGAACTGGTCGTGGCACCGGCTTTAAGCAATTCAAGCGCTGGGAATATATGGCAGAGCGCCAACAAGACGACGATGGTCGCTTAAAGCCAGAGACCTATTATATCAATGAGCTCAGACAATTCGAGGCTTATTTGAATGAGAACCCAAGTGCACGTTCTGCTGCTGGCGGAACAGGCGACTGGGTAGAAGAGGGGCCGACCTCTTGGGATGATTATCAAGGCTGGAACCCAGGAATCGGTCGTGTAACTGGTTTTGCTGTGGATCCTGCGGATAATAATCACATTGTTATAGGGTCGCAAACCGGAGGTGTTTGGAAAACCTTGGACGGAGGAACTAGCTGGATCCCACTTACCGATTATTTCATTAATCTGGATGTGTATTCTGTCGCTATGGATCCGCAAGATTCCAATACCTATTTTATCGGTTCTTTTTCTGGGATCATTTACAAATCTACAGATGCAGGAGCTACCTGGGCACAGATCGGAACTGCCGGAGGTGCTTCTGTGGTAAATAAGATTTTGATCCACCCAACAGACTCTAACATCATGTTCGCTAGCGTACAGAATCAAGGAATTTATCGATCTACAAACGGTGGAGCTACTTGGAGTGATGCTGTTCCGAGTGCAAACAGAGGTTACGACGTCGAGTTCAAGCCTGGTGATCCTATGACGGTATACGCTTCTGGAAATGGATTCTATAAATCAACAGACGGAGGGGCGACTTTTTCAACCATTAGCGGTTTCACTGTAAACCCTACCATGATAGGGGTTACTCCTGCAGATCCGGACCGCGTTTACGCAGTTCAATCTAACGGAAATCGTTTTGGTGGTTTCTTTAGTTCCGTGGACAGCGGTGATACTTTTACAAATATCCCGCACGGGTCGACCAATTATTTTGGTTACAGTGTCTTTGGTTCGGATACGGCCGGACAGGCACCAAGAGATATGGATATCATTGTTAGTCCTACTGATGCTGACGAGGTGCTGATCGCTGGAATTTTAGTGTGGCGCTCTTTTAATGCGGGTGTAGATTTCGAATGTACTTCGGGCTGGGCCTTGTTTGAGTCAAGTACTCATAATGTGGGTTACTGTCATGCCGATGTGGATATCTTGGAATATGTAGGTGATAAGGTATATGCAGGAACCGACGGTGGTTTGTTTATTGCCGAGGATCCTCAAGCGACCATGTCTCAGAGTTTCTGGACAGATCTATCCTTTGGTTTGGGAATCCGTCAATTCTACAAGATTGGGATCTCTCAGTCTGACCCAATTATCATTACCGGAGGATCTCAAGACAATGGAACATCAGTATACACTACTGCTGGCGAATGGAGAGACTGGCTAGGTGCAGACGGGATGGAGAGTTTTGTAGATAAGACCAACAACAATGTGCTTTACGGAACTACCCAATTTGGGCAGTTATACCGTTCTAATAATGGTGGAGTTTCTTATTCTAATTTAAACGAACCTTCGCCTGGAAGTGGGAACTGGGTAAGTCCTTTCGAGCAAGATCCAGTGGCTACCGGTACCGTATATGTTGCTTATAATCGTGTTCATAAGTCTACCAATTCTGGTGGATCTTGGACTCCGATATCGCAAGTCTTTCCGACAAATTTAGACAATCTGAAGATTGCCAACACAGATAGCAACGTCATGTGGGCTTCCTGGGATGCCGCGCTATTGAAAACAGAAGATGGTGGAGCTACTCCTTGGCAATCGGTTACCGGAGTTGCAGGAAATATTAACAGTATTGCAATTCACCCGAATGATCCAAATAAAGTGGCATTAGCTACTTCTTACTCTGGAGCGCGCGTTTACGTAACTCTAGATGGCGGAGCTACTTGGTTGAACTATAAAAAGAATCTTCCGAACTTTACGGCCTTGTCTGTGGTTTGGGATGATACCTCTGTAAATGGTCTATACGTAGGAATGAACTACGGTATTTTCTATATAGACGACACTATGAGCGACTGGCAAGTTTACAATACGAATCTGCCAAATGTACGTGTGAACGAGTTGGAGATCAATAATGCGACAGATCGCATTTACGCAGGAACATATGGTCGCGGCGTTTGGTCATCTCCGGTTTACGACAATCCGTTGAGTGTTGCAGATAACAACTTTGAATCTTTGGTGAGCTTGTATCCTAACCCAGCTCGCGACGAAGTAAGTATTAGTTGGCCAACCAACAGTGAGGTCGATGTGCAAGTATTTGATATCAATGGCCGTTTGCTTATCAATGAGAAAGATGTAAATGTGCAAGGCGTTTACAACCTAAATATTTCTAGACTCAATAGCGGAGTGCATTTTGTACGATTGTCTAGCGAGGGGAAAATGATCGTGAAAAAGTTGATCGTCAACTAATCCACAGCTCATAAAATCACAAATAAATTGCTCCGAGAGACCGCTGCGTTTCTCGGAGCTTTTTTATCTTTAGGCCTGTGGATTTCTCTTCAAAATTATTAGCCGAAGCGGTAGATGAGGTTTCGTTACTTCCTGGAATTGGAAAACGAACAGCACTCCGTTTGGTATTGCATTTGCTCAAACAGCCGCAAGGGCAAACCCTGCGATTGGCAGAAAGTCTCACGGCATTGCGAAGTCAGATCCAATTCTGTGAGAACTGTCACAACATTTCAGACAGCCCGCGTTGCGATATCTGTTCCAATCCTAATCGAGACGACAGCGTGGTTTGTGTGGTAGAAGACATACGCGATGTGATGGCAATAGAACACACGGCTCAATTTAGGGGCAAATATCATGTCTTAGGGGGGAAGATATCACCTATGGAGGGTATAGGTCCTGGCGATCTGCAAATAGACTCCTTAGTGCAGAAAGTGGCCTCGGGTCTGGTAAAAGAAGTCATCTTTGCCATGAGTTCGACCATGGAAGGAGATACTACCAATTTCTTTATCTACAAACAACTGGCGCCCTATGAGGTTGCCACAACTACTATTGCTCGTGGAATTGCAGTAGGCGATGAACTAGAGTACGCAGATCAGGTCACCTTAGGACGCAGTATACTGCAACGAATTCCCTTTGAAAATTCCCTTAAAAGTAACGGCTCGTGACCTTGTCGGTTGTCATTCTTAACTACAATGTGCGCTATTTTCTGGAGCACTGCCTTTACAGTGTGGTTAAGGCCACTCATAATATGGAAGCCGAGATCATCGTGGTAGACAATGCTTCTGCAGATGATAGTGTGGCCATGGTTCGTGACAAATTTCCACAAGTCAAACTTATCGAAAGCCCGAATAACGGTGGTTTTAGCGCCGGCAACAATTTGGGGGTAGCTGCTGCAAAAGGAAAGTATATCTGTCTGCTTAATCCAGACACCATGGTTGCAGAAGAGACTTTTGTAAAGGCCTTGGAGAAAGCAATTTCTTTAAAGGAACTCGGGACCTTGGGCGTAAAGATGATCGATGGAACGGGTTGTTTTTTGCCGGAGTCTAAACGCAAGGTACCTTTTATCTCGTCTGCTTTTAAAAAATTACTGGGCTTGGGCTCTGGTGCTGGCTATTATCAGCAAGAGATAGCAGAAAATGGCCAAGGTGAAGTAGGAGTGTTGGTCGGTGCGTTCATGTTATTTAGAAAAGACCGTTACCTGGAAGTTGGTGGCTTGGACGAACGTTATTTTATGTACGGTGAAGACATTGATCTGTCGTACAGTTTTACAAAGGCCGGTTATAAGAACTATTACTTGGGGACTACGGCGATCATACATTACAAAGGGGAAAGCACTGCCAGAGATAAGGCTTATTGGGACCGTTTCTACGGAGCCATGCAGCTCTTTTATGACAAACATTTCCCTAAACAGAAATGGTTGCAGCCGCTGCTTAAGATCGGTCTTTGGGTCTTAAAGCGTTTTGCGGTTTGGTCTTACAGAAACAAGAGCAATGCAATATTACCTGTAAGACAGACCGTCCTTTTATCCGAGCAGCTCAGTTTGCGCAAACAACTGGAACAAATGTCGGAGTTCGATACTCTTAGTACACGATCTAAATCTTGGGCCTTTGACGGTGCTATCTCGCAAACTCTGTTGGTCATGGATACTGACTATATAGAATACGAACAGATCATTCGTCTAATGCAAGAACTAAAAAATTCTGGGAATCGCTTTAGAATACATCCCAAAGGCAGTAATTTTATCCTTGGAAGCGATTATAGTGATCAAAAAGGAGAAATTATTCACTGGTAAATTATTGAAAACTATTTAGTGTTAGCCCGCTTTTTTGATTAATTTTGCAACGCATTACACCTTAGAACTCTATTTTTTGAGAATATGGCAAAGTTTGAATTAAAGCTCCCTAAGATGGGAGAAAGTGTAGCAGAAGCTACATTAACCGCTTGGCTTAAAGAGGTTGGCGATACCATCGAGGCCGATGAACCGGTTCTAGAAATCGCAACCGACAAGGTCGATTCTGAAGTCCCTAGCGAAGTGGATGGAGTTTTAGTGGAAAAACTTTTTGAGGTGGACGATGTGATCCAAGTAGGCCAAACCATTGCGATTATTGAAGTCGATGGCGATGAGGCTCCTGCAAGCGCTCCTGAACCTGCCGCAGTAGCTTCGGAGGCTCCTGCAGAGGTTGCCGCCGTAGCAGAGACTGTTGCAACTGCGCAAGCAAGCGTGGCTCCCGCTCAGAAAAGCAATAGCGAGGACCGTTTCTATTCACCATTGGTCAAGAATATTGCCAAGGCAGAAGGAATCTCTCAATCGGAATTGGATGCCATTCCAGGTTCTGGATTAGAGGGTCGCGTGACCAAGAATGATATTATGGGCTATCTGAAAAGTCGTGGTAGTAGTGCTGCTGCAACTTCGGCGCAAACAGCATCAGCTGTTGCAAGCCCTGCATCAGAAGCCAAAAAACCTGCAGCCCAAGCGGCTCCTGTTTCAGTAAATGGAGAAGATGAGGTTATTGAAATGACCCGTATGGGCAAACTCATTGCGCATCACATGCGAGCGAGCGTTGAAACTTCTGCGCACGTGCAGTCCTTTGTGGAGGTAGATGTGACCAACATTTGGAACTGGAGAAACAAGGTTAAAAAATCCTTTGAGACTAGAGAAGGAGAGAAGATCACTTTTACGCCGATCTTTATGGAAGCAGTTGCCAAGGCTTTGCGCGACTTCCCGATGATGAATATTCAGGTAGACGGAGATCGCATCATTAAAAAGAAAAACATCAACTTAGGTATGGCTGCTGCCCTGCCAGATGGTAACCTTATCGTTCCAGTGATCAAGAATGCCGATCAGCTTAATTTGGTTGGAATGACCAAAGCAGTTAACGACTTGGCGGGCCGTGCGCGAAACAATGCTTTAAAGCCAGATGAGATCCAAGGCGGAACTTATACCGTAACTAATGTGGGCACTTTTGGCAGCGTTATGGGAACCCCTATCATTAACCAACCTCAAGTGGGGATCTTAGCCTTAGGAGCTATTCGCAAAGTGCCAGCTGTCATTGAAACTGCGGAGGGCGACTTTATCGGTATCCGTCATAAAATGTTCTTGTCGCACTCTTATGATCACCGTGTGGTCAATGGAGCTTTGGGAGGAATGTTCGTAAAACGTGTTGCTGAGTACTTAGAGGCCTGGGACATGAATCGCGAGATCTAAGGTGTTTAGACCGGGAATATTCCCCTGCATTTTAGTAGTAATTTCCCTCAAATTATAAGTAAATTTGTGGGATAAACTCAATGCATGCAACTAGTTTTAAGACGACCTATTTGTTTTTTTGATCTCGAGACCACGGGAACCAATGTGGCCCAAGACCGAATCGTAGAGATTTCCATTTTAAAAGTATTTCCTAACGGTAACAAAGAGAGTCATACCTGGAAGGTAAATCCAGGAGTGCCCATACCAAAAGAAGCTTCAGATATTCACGGCATAACCGATGAGATGGTTGCGACCGAGCCGAGTTTCAAGGAATTGGCCCCAAAAGTGATGGCTTTGCTTAAAGATTGCGACTTGGGCGGATTCAACTCCAACCGTTTTGATATTCCACTCTTGGCCGAAGAACTCCTTAGAGCTGAGGTAGATCTAGACCTTAAAAAAGCCATGTCTGTTGATGTACAGACCATATTCCACAAAATGGAGAAGCGTACCTTGGGTGCGGCCTATAAGTTCTATTGCGACAAGAATTTAGAGGATGCCCACTCGGCAGAAGCAGACACCAATGCCACCTACGAAGTGCTATTGGCCCAATTGGAGAGATACCAAGACTTGGAGAACGATGTTAAATATTTAGCCGAATTCTCCTCACACAAAAATTTTGCAGACTTCGCTGGCTTTGTCGGTTTTGACAAAGAAGGGCGAGAGATTTTCACCTTTGGGAAATACAAAGGAACTCTGGTAGAAGAGGTATTAGACAAGGAGCCAGGTTACTTTGGTTGGTTATTAAATGCCGATTTCCCACTGTACACCAAAAAAGTATTAACGCGCATCAAACTGAATCGTTTCAATAATAAATTGCTGTAAATCATGAAGATCATTTGCATCGGAAGAAATTACACTAAGCATATTGAAGAATTGGACAACGAACGTCCGGAACATCCGGTGGTGTTCATGAAACCCGACACTTCAATTTTACTTAAGAAAAACCCTTTTATCATACCCGAATTCACTCAGGAGGTCCACCACGAGGTAGAAGTGCTGGTTAAGATCAATCGCATCGGTAAGCATATAGACAAAAAATTTGCGCATAAGTATTTTGACCAGATTGGTTTAGGGATCGATTTTACCGCTCGTGATATTCAAAATCAAGTAAAAGACAAGGGGCTTCCATGGGAAAAGGCAAAAGCATTTGACGGATCTGCAGTGATTGGCAAGTGGTTTGATAAGAACAAGTACGAAGACCTGAATAATTTGAATTTCAGTTTGCAAAGAAATGATACTGTAGTACAAGATGGGAATACCTCTTTAATGCTTTGGAAAATAGATGAGATCATCGAATATGTTTCCAGATATTTTACATTGAAGATCGGAGATATTATATTTACCGGCACTCCTGCCGGGGTAGGCCCGGTAGCCCCAAATGATCGTTTGGTTGGATTTTTAGAACAAGATCTCGCCTTCGATATAAAAGTTAAATAAATGAGTAAACACTATTCCCCAGAAAGCCTTGACGCCCTTGCTGACGGAGACGATGAGTTTAAAGCTGTTGTGGCAGAAACTTTTCTTGAGGAAATACCTACAGACCTAAGGGCTTTAGAAGAGGCTATCGCCGTAAACAATAAGGAACTCGCTTATCAGTTTGCGCATAAAATGAAGCCGAATCTAGAAATGTTTGGCATAGATGTCGTAGACGATGTTCGCGCCATTGAGGCTTGGACCAAGGCTTCGCAGCCAGTTTCTGCTGTTGAGGATATACTGACCAAAGTAAGCGGGATTCTCAATGCCGTTTTTGACGAACTAAGAGCCGATTTCAACCTGTAAATGCAAGCCGAGATCATCACCATAGGCGATGAGATCCTTATAGGGCAAATTGTAGATACCAATTCTGCCTACATTGCTGCGGAGTTGAACAAGATAGGCATCCAAGTCTATCAGATCACCTCGGTTCAAGACGAACGCCAACACATATTAGACGCTCTAGCTAAGGCAAAAGCTCGTTCTCAGGTAGTTATAGTTACTGGGGGCCTAGGGCCAACCAAAGACGATATTACCAAACAGACCTTTTGTGAATTCTTTGAGGATGAGTTGGTGGAGAATGCGGATGTAATCCGCCAGATTCATGAGCTTTTCACGACCTATGTAAAACGCAAACCACTACCAGCAAACCTAACGCAGGCCATGGTGCCTTCTAAGGCCATGGTGCTTCCCAATCAACACGGAACAGCACCTGGCATGTGGATGCAGCAAGATGGAGTGGTCTTTGTATCGCTTCCAGGGGTACCTTATGAAATGAAAGGGCTGATGCAAGATTCGGTCTTGCCAAAATTGCAAGAGACTTTTGACAGACCGTTCATATACCACAAAACATTATTGACCTATGGCGAAGGCGAGAGTAGTATTGCCAATCGCATTGAGGCCTGGGAAGACGCATTGCCAGCACATATAAAACTGGCTTATTTGCCTTCTTTAGGTCGCGTTCGGCTCAGACTTTCTGCAAAGGGCAAGGACAAAGATCAGGTCATATCAGATGTAGAGGCGCAGATCAAGGCTTTGATGCCTATGGTTGAGCATATTTTTGTAGGTTTTGAAGAAGACGGTGCTATAGAAGAAGCTGTGGCAAAACTATTGACCGATATGGGAAAGACCCTCAGCATAGCCGAGAGTTGCACTGGGGGGCGAATAGCACAGACCTTTATTTCTCGCTCCGGAGCCTCTGCCTATTTTAAAGGTGGTATAACGCCTTATGAGACTTACATGAAGGTGAAGCTCCTTGGCGTACCTCAGGCATTAATAGATAAGCATAGTGTGGTCAGCGCAGAAGTTGCTGCGTCAATGGCTACGCAAGTAAGAGAGTTATTTGGGAGTGATTACGCCATAAGTACTACCGGGAACGCTGGTCCTTCTCTGGGAGATAGTGCAGCACCCGTTGGAACCGTATTTATTGGAATTGCTGGACCTGAGGGAGTAATTACAGAAGAACATCGCTTTGGGAAACACCGCGATAAGGTGATACAAAGAGCTACAAATAAGGCCTTGGAGCTCCTGAGAAAGCAATTGGTAAAAAACAGCTGATTTTTCACTATTTGCAGGCTTGGATCAGAAAAATTGAAACTTTCTGAAAAAACACTGAATTCTCTTTTGCTCAGGAGATTTAATTTTGCTAAATTTGCACCCTGTTTAAAAATAACATTTTAAAGTATAGCACAATGTCAAGAGTTTGTGAGCTTACTGGAAAAAGAGCAATGGTAGGGAACAACGTATCTCACGCCATGAATAAGACAAAACGCACCTTCGATGTGAATTTGATCAAGAAGCGTTTTTATATCCCAGAGGAAGACAATTGGATCACCCTTAAGATCTCTACTTCTGCTTTGAAAGATATTAACAAGCGAGGAATCTCTGCTGTGCTTAAAGAAGCCCGCGAAAAAGGATTTCTTAAAAAATAACACCTAAAGGTCTCTAACCATGGCAAAGAAAGGAAACAGAGTACAGGTTATTTTGGAGTGCACAGAGCACAAGGAGTCAGGAATGCCTGGAACCTCTCGTTACATCACGACCAAGAATAAAAAAAATACGCCAGACCGTATCGAATTGAAAAAATTCAACCCGATCCTTAAGCGTATGACTGTTCACAAAGAAATTAAGTAAGTACGGAGCCGCTGGCACCTAAAAACTAGAATTATGGCAAAGAAATCAGTAGCATCCTTACAGACCGGATCAAAGCGATTGACCAAAGCGGTAAAAATGGTAAAGTCTCCTAAAACTGGAGCTTACACTTTTGTTGAGTCTATCATGGCTCCAGACGCCGTTAACGACTGGTTAAACAAGCAGTAAACGCTTTTAGCGTAACGATATTCAGGGCTGTCTTTTTAAAAAGACGGCCCTTTGTTTTTTGTATCTTTGCTAGCTCTTATAGTCAATAATCAAAAGCATTCATGAGCTTTTTCAAGAAAATATTTACCAAAGAAAAGAAGGAAACCCTAGACAAGGGCTTAGAGAAATCTAAGGAGAGCTTCTTTGACAAACTCTCTAAGGCCGTAGCCGGTAAGTCTAAAGTAGATGACGACGTACTCGATGAGCTGGAAGAGGTTTTGGTTCGATCTGATGTAGGTGTAAATACTACCCTTAAGATCATAGACCGTATTGAGGCCCGTGTGGCCAAAGACAAATACTTGGGTACTGACGAACTCAACCAGATCCTTCGCGAGGAGATTGCTGGTTTATTGTCCGAAACGCATGATGACCAGAACGATCCCTTCGGATTGGAAACGGCAGACAAGCCCTATGTGATCATGGTGGTAGGTGTTAACGGGGTCGGAAAAACAACGACTATCGGAAAGCTGGCTAGCCAGTATAAGGCTGCTGGTAAATCTGTGGTTTTAGGAGCTGCGGACACCTTTAGAGCCGCGGCCATAGATCAGTTACAGATCTGGGCAGATCGCGTGGATGTGCCCATCGTAAAGCAAAAGATGGGAAGCGACCCGGCTTCTGTGGCTTATGATTCTGTAGAGAACGGTAAAGCAAATGGGGCAGATGTGGTCATCATTGATACCGCAGGGCGTTTGCACAACAAGGTCAATTTAATGAACGAGCTGACCAAGATCAAGCGGGTTATGCAAAAGGTAGTTCCTGGAGCGCCGCATGAGGTTTTATTGGTATTGGACGGATCCACCGGACAAAACGCCTTTGAACAGGCCAAACAATTCTCCGCAGCAACAGAAGTTACCGCTCTTGCTATCACTAAACTAGACGGAACTGCCAAGGGTGGCGTAGTAATAGGCATTAGTGATCAATTGCAAGTGCCTGTAAAGTACATTGGAGTGGGCGAAGGCATAGACGACCTGCAGATCTTTGATCGTTTGGAATTTGTAGATTCATTCTTCAAGCAATAAGCCATGCGTACCAAAAGCAGAAAGAAGAACAAGATCAATGTGGTCACCTTAGGGTGCTCCAAGAACGTATACGATTCCGAAGTGTTGATGGGCCAATTGCGCGCCAACAACAAAGAAGTTGTGCACGAGGAGGAAGGCAATATCGTGGTGATCAATACCTGCGGATTCATTGCCAATGCCAAAGAGGAAAGTGTCAACACCATACTGGATTTTGTACAGCAAAAAGAAGATGGCCTTGTCGACAAGGTCTTTGTGACTGGATGCCTTTCTGAACGCTACAAGCCAGATCTGCAGCAAGAGATACCAGACGTTGACCAGTATTTTGGAACTACAGAGCTGCCTGGCCTTTTAAAGGCACTAGGAGCAGATTATAAGCACGAGCTCATCGGTGAGCGCTTAACTACTACACCTAAGAATTACGCTTATCTAAAAATTGCCGAGGGTTGTGACAGACCCTGTTCGTTCTGTGCAATTCCGCTAATGCGTGGCAAACACCGTTCTACACCGATTGAAGATCTAGTAGTTGAAGCAGAAAAGCTCGCTGCAGATGGTGTCAAAGAGCTTGTCCTGATCGCTCAGGATTTGACTTACTACGGACTGGATCTGTACAAAAAACGCCGTTTGGCAGACCTGCTCAAGGCCTTGGTACAGGTAGACGGTATCGAATGGATTCGATTACATTATGCCTTTCCAACGGGCTTTCCAGAAGATGTGCTAGATGTTATCAAAGAGGAGCCTAAGGTGTGCAATTATATTGACATTCCGCTACAGCATATCTCTACAGACATCTTAAAGTCCATGCGTCGTGGGACCACTTTTGAGAAGACCAACGCTTTATTGAAACTCTTCCGTGAGAAAGTTCCGGGAATGGCTATTCGAACTACTTTAATTGTCGGATATCCTGGCGAAACAGAAGAACACTTCCAAGAATTAAAGCAATGGGTTGCAGACATGCGTTTTGAACGCTTGGGCTGTTTTACCTATTCTCATGAAGAGAATACCCACGCCTACAATTTAGAGGACAATGTTCCTGAGGAGGTGAAACAAGACCGCGCCAATCAGATCATGGAACTGCAAGCGCAGATCTCTTGGGAGCTGAATCAGGAAAAGATCGGGCAGGAATTCAAGGTGCTTATAGACAGAAAAGAAGGCAATCACTACATTGGTCGTACTGAATTCGACTCTCCGGATGTAGATAACGAGGTGCTTCTAGATGCAACTAGCCAATACCTTAAAACGGGCGACTTTGTCCAGGTCAAGATCACGGAAGCTACTGATTTTGATTTATATGGTGAAGTGGTTAGGTAACACGAACAGATTTTTTGTATTAAGCATCCTACTTTTTGGTTTCTCCTGCCAGCAATCGGAGCAAGCATCCAATGAACCGTTTGAAATAGAGAATCCCAGTATGGGCTATGCGGGCATGTCTCGTTTGTATGCCACAGACGACTTACTCTATATGAGTTGGGTAGAACAGGCAGATTCACTGGCGGTGCTCAAATATGCCACTTACGATGGGAATACTTGGTCCGATAGTCAGACCATAACCTCGGGTTCAGATTGGTTTGTCAATTGGGCAGACTTTCCACAGATCGCGGTAAATAAGGGCAATATCTTTGTGCATTATCTGCAAAAATCGGCGCCAGATACCTACGCCTACGATATTAAATATCAAGTATACAATGCTGTAAACAAGCGTTGGACTCCTTCGCAGAAATTGCATACAGACAGCACACAAAGCGAACACGGATTTGTAGATGTAATCGCCTATAAAGACGGCTTTATGGCGAGCTGGTTAGACGGTCGAACTACGGTGAATCGTCCTGATTCCCTGCGACAAATGACTGTTAGGGCTGGGATCATTAATGCAGATGGTACCCTGGGCAAGCAGTGGCAATTGGACGAGCGTGTATGTGATTGCTGCGCTACTTCTATAGCCAATACTGCGGACGGACCTATGGTGGTCTACAGAGATCGTTCTGTCGATGAGGTTCGCGATATGTATGGAGTACGTTTACAGGATACTACATGGAGCACTCCCAAGGCCGTTTATAATGATAACTGGCAAATTGCCGGCTGTCCAGTCAATGGGCCTGCTATTGCTAGTAATGGACTTACAGCTGTTGGTTGGTTTACTATGGTAGATGACAAACCTATGGTCAAACTGGCCACGAAAAGAGCTGGATCGTGGTTCGATGAATTCTCTGTCCTAGAAGCCAGTAAAGCCATAGGACGCGTGGATGTAGCTGTAGACGCCAATAGCAATAGTTTTGCATTGTATCTGACCGACGAAGGCAGCACTGCCAATCTCAATCTTACTCAAATTAAAGCTTCCGGAGAAGAGGTCCGATATGTGCTCAGTAAAATGAGCCCAGAACGAGCGAGTGGGTTTCCGCAACTGCAATTGTTTCAAGGAGCCCTTATGGTCTCTTATACGGAGACCGATAGTATAGGCTCACGTATCCGAACACTGCAATTTCCTTACGATAGTTTCTCTCAATGATCGTCAAAAAAGTCTTGTTTATTGGTCACGGACTGCCTCAGCCACAGCATACTGGCGCCGGGGTATACATGATTCAATTATTAGACTTATTTGCCCAAGCGGGCTGTGAACTTTTGTTCTGTTCTGCAGCAGCTCCGCCTGAATCCGGAATACTTATAGAAAAGAATATTCCCTACACGCAAATAGCATTGAATGCAGATTCCTTTAATGATTTTCTGAAGGAATTACAGCCGGATATTGTTGTTTTTGATCGTTTTATGACCGAGGAACAATACAGTTGGCGTGTACAAGAGCATTGTCCGAATGCGCTACGGATCTTAGACACCGAAGACTTACATTTTTTAAGGGATCACAGAAAAAGTACAGGCAAGTTGGAAGCTCCAAAGACCTTGACCGACATGGCCAAACGCGAATTGGCTGCTATTTTTAGATCAGACTTAAGTTTGATCATCTCTGAGGCAGAAGTAAAACTGTTGACTCAACAGTATCAGGTGCCAAGCGAGCTGCTATTTCATTTACCTTTTTTGATCTCGGAGGTTCCCCAGACGTCATCCTTACCGAGTCTTGATACCCGTAGCGGCTTTTGTTTTGTCGGGACAGCCAAACACAAGCCCAATGTGCAGGCTATAAAAGATCTGGTCGCCTTATGGCCAAGCTTGCGCGAGCAACATCCGCAGGAAAGTTTGCACATCTACGGTTCTTATTTTACAGAGGCAATTTTACAATTACACAAGCCTAAGCTAGGAATCCATGTGCATGGTTTTGTAGCATATCTAGATGCTGCACTCCGATCGCACAAACTCTTGCTTGCACCTTTACAATTTGGGGCCGGTCAAAAGCGCAAAGTATTTGACGCGTGGCTAGCCGGATGTCCTGTGGTCACAACAGCGGTTGGCGCAGAAGGAATTGGGGTTGCAATAGATTTTGGAGGAGAAATCACTTCTGATGTGGCTGCGGACTTTATCGCATCCGTAGCAAAACTACTAGACCCTACAGCATGGCAAGCTGCCCAACAAAAAGGCTTGGAGCTACTCCATACACAATTCAATTTGGAAACTGGAGCTAATGGATTTAAGGCCTTAATTGACGATCGATTGCAGCATCTAGAATCTTACCGCCAAAACAATACTATAGGACAAATGCTCTGGCACCAGAGCTTACAAAGCAGTAAGTACCTCTCTAAGTGGATCATGGCTAAAAATAGCTAATCACTGCATGCGCGCTAAGTCTGCCTCCGCAGCGATAAAGCCAAAACTGGCCCAATCATCTCCGTCTAAGATATCCTCTATAATCATCATGGCCTGTTCTTGCTGCTCATTGAGATAGCTCCATCTGGCCAAACCGTATTTCAAGGCCGTATTGCTGGAGTTGATCTCGGCCTGCGGATTGTAGAGTTCTTGCAGAGATTTAACCCCTTTGTAATAAAGACAGGCATCTAGGTAAGAGGCGTTTTCTATAACTTCGAGATCTTCTGTTATAGGTTCTAAATAGGCAGCGATCTCAGCATCTCTCTCCAAGGCCTTAAGTGATAAAACGATCCAATGTGTGGCAGAAACTAGCCCGTCATTGTTTTGAGACAGTTCCAAACATTTCTTATAGGCAAATAGGGCTTGCTCGTAATTGCCCTTTAAATAATGCGCCAAGCCTAAATGATAATATATGTTTCCGTGCTTGGTGGTAAGCCGAATTCCTTGTGCATTGGGCATGCCGTCATCTTCTAAGGAGTTTTCTTGGTCCAGGATCAAGTTTACAGCGCACTGCAGATCCGCGATGGCCCTGTCGATCTTGCGAATAGAAATATTGCGATGCCCGCGGTGGCGCAGCAAACGGGAGTTCTTGGGAAACTGCTTCAGTCCTTCAGAATAGATTTGGATAGCGCCTTTGTAATCGCCGGTATAGGCAGTAAAGCGACCATACCAGATCAGTTTATCCAAGTCCGAGGAATCTTGCATATAAGCCTGTTGTTTTTCTACAAACTGCGCTTGAAGTTTATCATTCACAGACGGTGCATATAAGGTATCTCCCAAAAGTGAAATGGCTTGGTAATAGTCGGTTTTGGGCTCAGTTTCTAGAATTTGGTCTGGTTTGTTGGTTTCATTCTTGCAATTGCTTAGCAAGAGTAGGGTGCAAAAGGCGAGTGTTAGTTGAGTGGATTTCATAATCCCAAGATACTAATCACTGCGGATTTGAATCTCATATCTCATTAATTTTAAATAACTTAAAAAAAGTTTGGGCGTGTTATGTAACTAGTAGTGTTGCTCTGGCGTCAGATAAACAGTAAAATACCAGACATGAAACAACTAAAAAGAACAATTAGAGCCAGTGTAGTGTTTTTCGTGCTATTTGCTACTGGTCTAGCAACTGCTCAAGATCTTAAAACCAATATAGATGCCATGTTGGCTGCACAGTATCCTGCAGATGCGCCCGGCATCACTGCCCTTGTAGCCAAAGACAGAAAAGTGATCTACAAGAACGCCTTTGGCCTTGCGAACCTAGAACTACAAGTGCCTATGAACCCAGAAAACGTCTTTGAGTTGGGTTCCATTACCAAGCAATTTACCGCAGTGGCTATTTTAATGCTGCAAGAACAAGGAAAGCTCAGTGTTCAGGATCCGATCACTAAATTCTTTCCAGACTACCCAACAGACGGAAACGAGATCACCGTACATCATTTGCTCAATCACACCTCTGGGATAAAAAGCTATACTGGCATGCAGAGCTTTCAGGCTAATGCTCGTAAAGATATGACTCCTTTAGAGATCATCGATTTCTTTAAAAACGAGCCTATGGACTTCAAAACAGGAGAACAATGGCTCTACAATAACTCGGGCTATATCATTTTGGGAGCTATCATTGAAAAAGTGGCCAATATGAGCTATGCCGATTACATAGAAAAGAACATCTTTAAGCCACTTGGCATGAAGCATTCCTATTACGGTAGCAAAACAGCCTTGATACCCAACCGGGCTTGGGGCTATCAACCCACCGAAAGTGGATGGCGCAATGCAGATTATTTGAGTATGAGCCTTCCCTATGCAGCAGGGTCATTGATGAGTAATGTAGACGATATGCTGATCTGGCAAGAAGCCTTGAACGATGAAAAACTATTGCCAAAGGACAAATTGGCGGCTGCCTTTGTGAATACTAAGCTCAACAACGGGAAACCGACATACTACGGTTACGGCTGGCAAGTCAATGAGATCAATAACAGTCCAACGGTGGAACACGGGGGAGGTATCTTCGGATACAATACCTACGGAATTTATCTGCCTAAGGAAGATGTTTATGTGATCGCCTTGTGCAACTCCAACGGAAATTCACCTACCGAAGTAGCCATAAAGATGGCTGCTATGGCAATTGGGAAGCCCTATCCGGATGATGTTGCTGGAGTTTCATTGACCGATGAGCAGCTACAGGCATGGGTTGGCGCTTATAAATTTGACAATGACGTGGTCCGATTTATTACCAAAGAGAATGGCCAACTTTTCAGTCAGCGTGAAGGAAGTACCAAATTGCCGTTGGTGGCAGTTTCACCGACAGAATTCTTTTTTAAAGGCAGCACTACCAAATACACTTTTCAGGTAGGCGAGGGGAGCAAGCAGGTCTTGTTTGAAGATCGCATCAACAAATCCATGGGTGTTGAAACCGAAATGGAGGCGCCAGTTGCTCCGACGGAGATTACTCTTCCGGTTAGTGTTCTTAAGAATTACGAGGGTACTTACGAGCTGCAGCCCGGATTTGAGATCCGCGTGTTTGTTGAGGGCGGAAATTTAATGGTTCAGGCTACAGGTCAAAGCAAAGCACAGATCTTTGCCAGTGCAGAACACAAGTTCTTTTTAAAAGTAGTACCGGGGGAACTCATCTTTGATGTAGATGCCAATGGTAAGGCCACAGGACTCACCTTGAATCAAGGCGGGCAATCTTTACCTGCAAAACGGATCGACTAGCCGTTCAGACCATAAAAAAAAAGCCGAACGATTTGTTCGGCTTTCTTGTTTTTTTCTGAGGTCTTATAGTCTAAAAACATTACTGTTCACCATGAAAATACCGTTGACCAAAAGTAGTTTTCCATTTTCCCAAAACGAACGGAACATAGGGTTGTCTACCATATAGACCACGCTTCCGCGACCCATGCGTTGTTCGCCAAACACCAAGGAGTTCTTTAGTGAGGCCTTTGCAGCTGCTCCTGAGAACCCAGCTACACTTTCCGCGTCTCCATCTATATAGCCAACATTGTAGCCATTATCTAAATGTTTAAAGGAGCTGCTACCAAGTTTAAGGCTGTAATAGGTCTCACCAAAACCAAAGGCCATAGGGTGCGTATCGTCCATTTTGATCTTGTAGATCGCTCCAGTGATGAAGTTCTTTAAGCTCTCACGCTCACGCTGGTCATAGGGAGTAAGGTTACCACCCTCATTGTCACTGCTCTCGCTCTCATTATTCTCTAAACCAAACCCTTCTTTTCCGCTAAAGGCATTCACAGCGCGTCCAACGGCAATTAATTTTCCTCCACTGCGGATCCAACTTTTAAGATCGTCTAAAGTGTTTCCGTTGGTCACACTGCCGTACCAGCCTTCTGGCATGATAAGCACATCAAAGTCTTGCAGCATAGACGGTCTAAAGTTGTCTGTGTTTATAGAAGTGATGGGGTAGTGTAATTGTTGCTCGAAGAAATGCCATAGTGCACCATAACTCAGTGAAGAGGTGCCTTCACCTTGAAGCATTGCCACACGCTGCGGATTGATCAGTTTAATATCCGGAGATCCAAAATCTGGTGTACGATCTGCAAAAGATGTATTTGAAGCGTATAAAAAGCGATCGTGCTTTTTTGCGGCATCAATTAAGTTCTGAGGGAAATCCGGATTGTTTCTGTTGTCGCTTTTGGTGATCACCAAACTTCCACGTGCAAAGTTCTTGCCGTTGAGTTGCATAGGTTTTTCAGTAAAGCGAACGCGAACTCCCGCTTGCAATATACTTGATAAGAAACGAGCATCTGCCAAACTGTTCCATTTGGCAATATACCCTGCCGCAGTTGTATTTACTGTTTCATAATTCGTCCCAGGAGCGCTGCCGTTCCCGCTTACTTTAGTGGCGCTGGCAACACCATCAAGTCCGTAGGCGTGTACCAGATTCCAAGCAGTAATATCATAAGTAAGCGGTTCTTCCAAGGCTGCATCCGGTTCAAACAGTACTTTTACCATTTTTCCTTTAGGCTGATCGGTATGAATAATGAGCGCTCCTTGGTTACTCACGCTTCCTTTAGCTTGTGTTGAGTATTTATAACCGCTAGATGAGCCACTGCTGCCAAACTGATATTTGATCTCGTGTCTGTCGAGTAGCTTTGTCAAGGCTTTGATATTGTCCGCGTTCCCTGTCAACACAAAACTCTTGTAATTCAAATTAGAGGTATTGAAGAACTTCTGAAACTCGTCGTTTAGCTTTGTGGCATTTTTAGATCCCATTTCTACTGTAGATAAACCTGTAGTAGTATGGTGCAATACACGATCCACAAGCGTTAGCTCGTAGCCTTCGTCTGTATCTATTCCCAGGCCGGCACGCCCATGACCAGCTTGTTCGTAAGTCATACCAATGGCTCCCATAAAGGTAGGATAGGTATCTCCATAACTCGGATATAACAAATCAAAGCGCTCACGAGTAAAGAATAGCCAGCCTTCGCTGTCAAAGTATTTAGCGTGATTTCTTCCTATAGCCTCTTGGAAATCATATTGCCAATCGCTAATGATCTCATGGTATGGAGCCGCGGCAGGAGCAAAGTAATACGGCTCATTGATGCCTTGTTCGTGGAAATCCACGTGAATGTGTGGCATCCATTGGTTGTATAATTTTAAACGAGCTTGTGATTCTATCTGAGAAGCCCAGGCCCAATCTCTATTGAGGTCAAATAAGTAGTGGTTCGGACGCCCACCTGGCCAAGGCTCGTTGTGTTCTGTGGCGACTTGTGCACTGTTGTAAGGCGTAGCTTTAACCTGATTGTACCAATTGGCGTAACGATCACGACCATCCGGATTGATACAAGGGTCCATAATAACCACAGTGTTCTTAAGCCAATCTTGTTTTTCTGTGATCAGTTTGTACAAAGTCAACATAGAAGCTTCGGTACTAGAGGCTTCGTTGCCATGCACATTATAACTCAGCCAAACAATAGCTATCTCCGGATCCGCAGATCCGTTCGCCAACCCAATGCTTTTTAGGTTGTCTGTTCTAATCTGATCCAGCTTGGCTAGGTTCTCCGGAGTAGAGACCACCGCATAGGTAAGCGGTCTGCGCTCGTAAGTCTTTCCGTAAGTATCGTAAACAACCATAGGGCTGTTGTCTGCTACGTGATTAAAATAGGCGACAACATCCGCATGTCTGCTAAATTGGGTTCCAATAGGATAGCCTAAAAATTCTTCAGGTGATTGCAACTGCGCCTGCCCAACAAGACCGACAAACAGTAAAATGACTAAGGTAAATTTTCGCATTGGTTGGTTGTTAAAATAAGCTTCTAAACTACGAAAAATGGGACAATGCAAGTACATCGGCCTACTAACATTAACGAATCTTTTAGAATCGGTATTGGCGAAGTTCGTATTTTTACCTTCCAATTGCAGCCAACCCATATGTCCGCAGCATACGTACCCTATTCCAAGACCGGTTTTTTCTCAAAGACTGTATGCGATTATTTGGCACAGGAAGAAAGCATTCGCCCGTTTTACAATCGTTTCCCTTCCTTGGATTCCTTGGGAGCGCAGATTGCAGAAAAAGAGCAGTCGCAGGCTTGCTCGCCAGAATGGCGCAAAAAATTAGCGGACAATCTGTTGGCAGCATATGGCTCCGTCGCCATAAGTGAAGCAACGCAGCACAACATAGAATTGCTCGCGGCCACCAATAGCTTTACCATCACAACAGGACATCAGCTTAATTTGTTTACCGGACCCTTGTACTTTTTGTATAAGATCGTTTCTGTGATCAACTTTTGTAAGCAGGCCAAAGACGCATATCCGAAACACGAGTTCATTCCAGTTTATTGGATGGCCACAGAAGATCACGATTTCGATGAGATCAATTACTTTAATTTCAAAGGAAGTAAGATTGTTTGGAACCGCAAAGATGGCGGAGCTGTAGGTGAACTCACCACCGAGGGCTTGGAAGAGGTGGCAGAGGTTATCCGAGCTGCCACAGGCAAAAGTACACAAGCCGCGTATTTACAAGAGCTTTTTGAAAGTGCCTACCTAAAATACACCGACTTGGCAGCGGCAACCCGCTATCTGGCCAATGCGCTTTTTGCCGAGCAGGGCCTTGTAATTGTAGACGGCAACAACAGCGAGTTAAAAAAGGCCTTTGCTCCATACGCTAAACGGGAGCTGTTATCGCAAACCGGATACGAGGTCATTACGGCAAGCACGGAAAAGTTGGTCCTTTCTGGTTATAAGCAGCAAGTGCATCCGCGTGAGATCAACTTATTCTATCTAGATAAGGGTGTGCGGGAACGTATTGTAGCTCAAAATGGCAAATTCTATATAAACGAAACGGAGCTTGTTTTTTCTGAGGAGGAGATCCTAAAGCTGTTAGAATCGAATCCGGAGAAGTTTTCTCCGAATGCACTGCTAAGACCGCTTTTTCAAGAAGTCATCTTACCGAATCTCTGTTATATTGGAGGTGGCGGTGAATTGGCCTATTGGTTGCAGCTCAAAGCGTATTTCGAAACCGTGGGAGTTGTTTTTCCCATGCTGATGTTGCGAAACTCTGCCTTGCTCATAACCGAGAAGCAAATAGGTAAATGGGAGCGCTTAGACCTTAACATTGAAGATCTCTTTAAGACAGTCGATAAGCTGGCTGCTCGTTTGGTGGAGATTCACAGCAGTTTACCGGTCAATTTCGATTCGCAGAAAGAACATCTGAAAAAACAGTTCGAGGCGCTCTATGAACTGGCCAAACAAACGGATCCTTCTTTCTTAGGGGCGGTAGCAGCACAAGAGAAAAAACAGATCAACGGTCTTAACAACCTCGAGAAGCGCTTACGCAAAGCGGAGAAACGCAATCACAACGACCGTATTATTCGTGCTCAGGAATTGCAAGCTGCCTTATTCCCAGCAGGAAGTCTACAAGAGCGCAATACCAATTTCTCGGACTTCTATTTAGAAGTGGGCGACGGCCTGATTCCGTTGCTTCTAAAAGAGCTGGATCCCTTTAAATCGGAATTTTCGGTAATTCGTCTGTAAGTGTTGATTAGTGGTTAATTTTTTTGACCGACTTTTTTAGCGAGTCGTCAAATTTCAACTACTTTTGCACATGCAAAACAACGTACTCATTCTCGATTTTGGTTCGCAGTACACCCAACTCATCGCTAGACGCGTTCGCGAACTCAATATTTATTGTGAAATTCACCCTTATCACAAGGTTCCAGAAAATCTAGGCAACTTTAAAGCGGTTATCCTTTCTGGGAGTCCATTCTCTGTTCGTGCAGAAGACGCTCCTCACCCGGATCTTTCTCAAATTAAAGGCCACAAGCCACTCTTGGGGGTTTGCTACGGTGCCCAGTACCTAGCGCATTTTCACGGAGGAAACGTAGCTCCATCCAACACCAGAGAATACGGAAGAGCTCGTTTGGCTGAGATCACGCCTAATGAAACTTTGTTTGCCCATATAGAAGCAGGATCACAAGTGTGGATGAGTCATAGCGATACCATAGCAGAATTGCCGGAAGGAGCGGTACGCCTTGCATCTACGCATGACGTTGCCAATGCAGCTTATAAAATACAAGGAGAGGCTACTTATGCCATCCAATTCCACCCAGAAGTATATCACAGTACCGACGGAAAACAGCTTTTAGAGAACTTTTTGATCCATATCGCAGGGATCACTCCTGATTGGACTCCGGCGCACTTTGTAGAAACTACGGTAGCCGAACTTAAAGAAAAACTAGGGGACGATAAAGTTGTGCTTGGTCTTTCTGGGGGAGTAGATTCTAGCGTTGCTGCCGTGTTACTGCACAAGGCAATTGGAAAGAATCTCTATTGCATCTTTGTGAATAACGGATTGTTGCGCAAGAACGAGTTCGAGAACGTTCTAGAACAATACCAAGGCATGGGCTTGAATGTAAAAGGAGTAGACGCCTCGGCACGCTTTTTGGATGCCTTGAAAGGCGTAACAGATCCGGAAGCCAAACGCAAGGCTATTGGCCGTGTGTTTATCGAAGTTTTTGACGATGAAGCGCATCAAGTAGCAGGCGTGGACTGGCTTGGCCAAGGAACCATTTATCCAGACGTAATTGAAAGCGTTTCTGTAAATGGGCCTTCCGTTACCATCAAATCGCATCACAATGTGGGCGGTTTGCCGGATTTTATGAAATTAAAAGTCGTAGAACCCCTGCGTATGTTGTTTAAAGATGAGGTAAGACGCGTTGGGTCTCAATTAGAGATCAGCCCAGACATTTTAGGGCGTCATCCGTTTCCGGGTCCTGGTTTGGGGATTCGTATTCTGGGAGATATCACTTCAGAAAAAGTGCGTATCTTACAGGAGGTAGATCACATTTTTATTGACGGTTTAAAAAAATGGGGTCTTTACGACAAAGTATGGCAGGCAGGAGCAATGCTGCTACCCATACAATCTGTTGGTGTGATGGGGGACGAACGCACCTATGAACAGGTAGTTGCACTGCGCGCTGTAGAATCTACAGACGGAATGACTGCCGATTGGGTGGATTTACCACATGACTTCCTGCAGGAAACTTCCAACAGCATAATAAATCGAGTGAAAGGCGTTAATAGAGTAGTGTACGATATCAGTTCTAAACCGCCAGCAACTATTGAATGGGAATAATGAAAGGAATTAAAATTGGGTTTTTGCTGTTCTTTGTAGCCCTCACTACTGCCGCTGCAGCACAGACCAGTTACAAAAGCCACAATGTAAAACAAGGGGAAACCGTTTTTAGTATCGCCAAGCAATACGGTGTTACCGAGGAGGCTATTTATCGCTTGAACCCCGATGCCCGAAAAGGCATTCAAGAGAATAATATCCTGATCATTCCGGCACAGGATGATCAACAAAACTACAGCGAACAAGTTGTCGATTTTACAAGACATCGCGTAAAGCGCAAAGAGACCCTATTTAGTATTGCACAGAAATACGGGGTCACTGTAGAAGACATTAAAAAGTACAACAAGCAGCTTTACTCTGAGCAGCTTCGCAAGGGCGATAGGATCATGATCCCTGTTCTGACCCGAACTGTGGTGGTCACTACAGACAACAATACCGGAAATACTGGAACAGAGCTAGATACAATTGTGCTCAAGGACACTACAAAGACCCACACGGTATTGCCCAAAGAAACAAAATACGGGATTGCCCGTAAATACGGAATTAGTATTTCTGAGTTGGAAGCAATGAACCCCAATATGGGCGATACGCTTCAGATGGGGGTAGTACTTAAAGTGCCAGATCAGGAAGTAGTTGCAGATGCTACCGTAGACGATTCCATTTACGATTTTTACGAAGTGCAACCCAAAGAAGGATTCTACCGTCTTAAGGTAAAGTTTGGTTTGACAGAAGAAGAGATCGTGGCCCTGAATCCTTATGCGAAAGATGGCCTAAAGGCCGGAATGATTTTAAAGCTGCCAAAAATGGGAGCCGCCGGAACCGAGGCTAGCGCCAATACTGTTGATCTGGAATACCAACTAAACAATTACGAAACCAAGAATTTGGTCGTGATGTTGCCCTTTGATCTCTCTAAGGTTTCTAGGGACTCTGTCAAGGCCAATGAAGAACTCTTGGTCAACAGCAGAACGCTCAATATAGCCTTAGACTTCTACAGTGGAGTTATGATGGCTGCTGACTTTGCCAAGGACAAAGGTCTATCTGTCAACTTGGAGGTTATGGATACCCAGGGCAAGGCATCTCGTGTGGCTCAACTGATAGCCCAAGGCAGTTTTGATGAGGTAGATGCTGTTATTGGACCTCTGTTCCAAAAGAACGCCACTAGTGCTAGTAATGCCTTGCGCCGAGAAGATGTTCCGGTCTTGTCTCCACTGAGTAATCAGCAGGCCAATGGTGGGCGCAACTTTTTCAATACTGTTCCGTCTAACGAGTTCCTAGAAGCGCAAATGTTGGACTATCTAAAAGCCAATGCAGTTGGGAAGAATTTGATCATCATTGCAGATGCTAAAAAGTCCCGCGAGAAGAATTTGTTGCGCAATAATTTCCCGAATGCAAAGGTCTTGGATCCGCGCGACGAGCAGTTCCTCTATGTGGTCGATATTCAACAAAAATTAGATCCACTGGCAGAGAATTGGGTGATCTTAGCTTCGGATAACCCCGTGTTGGTGTCTAATGTTATCGGTTTGCTCAATGGTTTGCCGCCAGACAAAGGTGTACGCCTATTTACTTTGGACAAGTCCGATGCCTATGAGTTTGAAGATATTCAAAACACCAACTTGGCCCGTTTAAAATTCACTTATCCGTCTGTGTATCGCAGCTTTGACTACGACAATCCGGATGCTTTTGTAACCAGTTATAAGAACAAGTACGGAGTTTACCCAAATCGCTTTGCGATCCGTGGCTTTGATGTTACCTATGATTGTCTTTTGCGTCTGGGGATAGCCGAAAGTCTTTATGAGGCTGTTGATCTGGATGGGGAAACGCAATACGTTGGTAATAAATTCTTTTACGTCCGCAGCGGAAGTGGTTACGCCAATAACGCAGGATACATCATGATGTACGGAGAGGACCTTAAACTGATCGTGGTAGAATGAGCACAGCCAAAGTGACCTATTTGGGAGGTCTCAGAACCCAAAATCAACATATAAAATCTGGTGGGGAATACTACACGGACGCTCCAACTGACAATCACGGAAAAGGAGAAGCTTTTTCTCCTACAGATACCGTTGCTACAGGGCTCGCCAATTGTATGCTAACCGTTATGGGAATCAAGGCCAATCAAATGGAGGTCAATATGGATGGGAGTTATGCGGAGGTGACCAAAGTGATGGCAAGCGATCCACGAAGAATCTCTGAGATCCATGTTAGTTTACATTTACCAGCTGCTTTGGACTCTAAAACCCGTAGGATATTGCAGCGTATTGGAGAGACTTGCCCAGTGCACTACAGCTTACATCCAGACATTAAAAAGGTCGTTAATTTTAACTGGGACCTATAAGCGCACTCAATAATGCGCCTGGCTTTGCGTTATTGAACTATGCGAAGATTACTTCTTTATTTGTGTTGTGTTGTTTTTTTAACGGCTGCGGATACGGCCGAAGAACGCATTGCCTGGAATGAATCTTATAAGCTCACCTGGGCCGATTTTAAAGCTACCCCTAGAAGCGGCAATGTTTATGTGGCCAGCACCAGTTCCGGACTTTCATTTTCCTACGGATTTAAAACCATAAATGACCAACCCACCTCGGACTTTACATACGAAGTAACGGCTTATTTCTATCCGCAGAATTCTTGGTATGATCCTTCTCGGGTCAGTCCAAGGGTCCTACAGCACGAACAGACGCATTTTGATATTACCGAGCTGCATGCGCGCTTATTGCGCAAACGTATCGCTGAATTCAACTTCTCCACCAATGTGAAAGAAGAACTGGATGCTCTCTACGATCAAGTAGAGCGAGAACGCCGCGCCATGCAATCGCAATACGATTTGGAATCTGATCATTCGGTGATCCGCGATAGGGAGGCAGCCTGGGTTGCTCGTGTTCAAGAAATGCTAAAACAAACTGAAGCTTGGAGTCAGTAAATCCGCAGCGAGAGCATCTAATTGCACTGGCAAACTACAAAATGCCCTTTGGGAAATACAAAGACCGCTATCTCATAGATCTGCCCGAGGCCTATTTGGTCTGGTTCAGACAGAAAGGATTTCCCGAAGGAAAATTAGGCCGTTATTTGCAAGAAGTTCACGAACTTAAAATAAACGGCCTAGAGCCTTTAGTGCGAAAGTTTATTCGTTGAGGAACTAAATAGAAGCAGTCCAAATTCTGTGGAAAATATCTGTAATTATCCCTCGGGGTATCCCACATAAATTACTTACCTTTACATCCCGTAGAGTTGTTATACCCACCACAAGCATGGACACCACCAAATATATCTTCGTTACGGGCGGAGTATCTTCTTCATTAGGTAAAGGAATTATCGCAGCGTCACTGGCTAAGTTGTTACAAGCCAGAGGTTTTCGTGTGACCATTCAGAAATTAGATCCTTACATAAACGTTGACCCGGGAACGCTCAATCCTTATGAGCATGGCGAATGTTATGTAACTGATGATGGCGCAGAAACTGACCTTGACCTAGGGCATTATGAACGTTTCTTGAACGTGCCAACCTCTCAAGATAACAACGTAACTACCGGACGAATTTATCAGAGTGTGATCCAAAAGGAACGCAAAGGAGAATTTCTAGGTAAAACGGTACAGGTAATTCCACATATTACCAACGAGATCAAAGAGCGTGTTCAAATGCTCGGTAAATCTGGTGATTATGACATTGTCATTACAGAAATCGGGGGAACTGTAGGTGATATCGAGTCTTTGCCTTATATAGAATCTGTACGTCAACTTAAATGGGATTTAGGGAAAGACAACACCTTGGTGGTACATTTGACCTTGATCCCGTATTTGTCGGCAGCAGGGGAGCTTAAAACCAAACCAACACAACACTCGGTTAAGACCTTGATGGAAAGTGGTATCCAAGCTGATATACTCGTGTGTCGTACCGAACACGAACTCTCTGACGACTTGAAAAGAAAGTTAGCGTTGTTCTGCAACGTGGAGACTGAGGCAGTGATCCAATCCATAGATGCCTCCACGATCTATGATGTTCCAAACCTGATGTTAGAAGAAGGCTTGGACAAAATCGCTTTGAAGAAATTAAAACTCAGTACCGATTCCACGCCAAATCTAACTGGCTGGAACGCGTTCCTCAGCAGACATAGAAACCCAAAGGATGTAGTGAACATCGGATTGATAGGGAAATATGTGGAGCTGCAGGATTCTTATAAATCCATTTTAGAAAGCTTTATCCATGCCGGAGCGGCCAATGAGTTACAAGTAAACGTACACTCCATTCACTCCGAACACATAACCGAAGAGAACGCTGCAGAACAGATCGAAAAACTCGATGGGGTTTTAGTAGCTCCCGGATTTGGAGAACGCGGTATAGAAGGGAAGATAGAAGCGGTTCGCTTGGCAAGAGAGCACGGAATTCCGTTTTTAGGGATCTGCTTAGGTATGCAGATGGCCGTAATTGAGTACGCCCGAAACATACTACAGCTAGAAGATGCCAATTCTACCGAAATGAATCCTGACACGCCGCATCCAGTGATCGACCTAATGGAAGCACAAAAGAACATCACCAACATGGGTGGAACCATGCGTTTAGGAGCTTGGAAGTGTGAATTAATGCCGGGCAGTATTGCCTCCGAAGTATACGGAACTAAGATCATAGAAGAACGTCACAGACACCGTTACGAATATAACGACAACTACCGCGAAGCCCTTGAGAACGCTGGGCTTAAAGCTACAGGGTTGAATCCTAATACCGGCTTGGTAGAAATCGTGGAGTTGCCAGATCATCCTTGGTATGTAGGTGTGCAATACCACCCCGAATACAAGAGTACCGTTGCCAACCCGCATCCTTTGTTTGTTGCCTTTGTGGCAGCAGCCTATCGTTATGCAACGGCCAAAAAAGATGTCAGTATGGCATAATTGCCCTTTACGGCTAAGTTATTGTTGTAAGCGAGCAGATCAAAAAACTAATTAAACATCCCGCTTGAGGGAGTCACCATATGGAAGAAAAGAAGTTCGATTTAAATTCATTGATCGGTTTTATACTGATAGGGGTTATTATCCTGTACATGCTCTATCAAAATGCACCAACTCCGGAGGAGTTAGAAGAGCGCGCCAAGCAAGAACAAATTGACAAAGAAATTGAGCCGGAACAGCAGGCGGGTCAAGCTACTTTAGATCTTTCTGAAACTTCGGATGCAATAGTGTTAAATCCTACAGATTCACTGGCTACTGCCGCTGCCCAAAATGCCTTGGGCGCTTTTGCTTATTCGGCAGGGCTGTCATCTGCTACCGACAATGAAACCCTCTTTGAGAACGATGTTCTGGAACTTAAGATCAGTAACCGCGGAGGTTATATCACCGAGGCACGTCTTAAGGAGTTTGTGACCTACAAGGATGCACCTGTTTATTTGATCAAAGACGGAAATGCTTCTTTAGATCTGGTTTTTAACCATCAGAACAGAACCCTGCATTCTAAAGAACTCTTTTTTGAGCCTTCTCTTTCTGCGGATGGGAATACTCTTTCTATGAAGCTGAAGATCTCTCCAACCCAGTATTTGGAGTATCGATACACCTTGAAACCAGGTGATTATATGATGGACTTCTCAGTTCGTACGCAAGGTCTTTCTGATGTTTTGGACACCTCTAATGACGCTGTCTTGCATTGGGAATTGGCAGGATACCGTCGTGCCAAAAGTGTCGCTTACGAAAACCGCTACACCGAGCTTATCTGGGAATACGAAGGCGGAAAAGACGATTACCTAGGGCAACAGCAACGCACCACAGACGAATCTGTAGATGTTACTTATGTGGCCTTTAAACAACACTTCTTTAGTTCCATATTGCTAACGGACAAGCCCTGGAAAACGGCGAGCTTTGTTAGTGAGAATCTGGTGGAAGACGAGGATATAGATACGCTCTACACCAAAAAGTTCAAAGCAGAATTGCCTCTGGAGTACTCTGGAGGAGAATTGGCTTACGATATGGATTGGTACTACGGACCAACCGATTACAAGACCTTAAACGACTACAACCGCAATTTGGACGAGGTGGTGCCTTTGGGCTGGGGTATCTTCGGATGGATCAACCGCTATTTGTTCATTCCGCTCTTTGGATTCCTTTCGTCTTTCTTGCCTTATGGTATTTCGATCATTGTGATGACCATATTAGTCCGTTTAGCGCTGAGTCCTGTGACCTACAAATCGTATTTGTCTCAGGCTAAAATGAAAGTTTTAAGACCAGAGATCACTGAGATCAATGAAAAGCATAAAGACAATGCCATGAAGCGTCAACAAGAGACCATGGCCTTGTATCGCAAAGCAGGAGCAAGCCCAATGGCGGGATGTATTCCAGCCTTATTGCAGTTGCCAGTGTTCTATGCCTTGTTTCAATTCTTCCCCTCGGCCTTTGCCTTGAGACAAAAGAGTTTCCTATGGGCAGAAGACTTGTCAAGCTACGATACGGTATATGAATTGCCATTCCACATTCCGCTTTACGGAGACCATATCAGTTTGTTCCCAATTCTTGCGTCTATAGCGATCTTTATCTATATGACCATGACAACTGGACAAACCATGCAACAACAACAGCCGGGTATGCCAAACATGAAATTCATCATGTATATCTCTCCGCTGTTCATGTTGGTGTTCTTTAACAACTACGCCAGTGGTCTTTCTTTGTATTACTTTATCTCTAACCTGATCACAATCGGAATCATGTTGGTGATCAAGAATTATATCATAGACGAAGACAAGATCCACGCGAAGATCCAGGAGAACAAGAAAAAGCCTAAGAAGCAAAATCGTTTTCAGCGTAAGATGGCAGAGATGATGGAGCAGGCTGAGGCGCAGCAACAGCAGCGCGGAAAGAAAAAATAGCATAACATACTGCACTATTTTGCGTTAGCACTAAAAAGCGAAATCATGCGATTAAAAGCAGTTTACTTTCTATTATTCTTTAGCCTATCGGCAGTAGTTTCTGCTCAAGATGCAGTGAACCAATTCGATGCCGATGGCCAGCGTCATGGGATTTGGAAAAAATACTTTCCCAATAGCAAACAACTGCGCTATCAAGGGGAGTTCAATCATGGAAAAGAAGTAGGTACATTTAAGTTTTACTGCGAAGATTGTGGGGCGCAGCCGGCCCTTGTAAAGGAATTCGAAGCTGGTTCAGATCGCGCTACATTGACGTATTATTCCCAAAGCGGAAAACTGATCAGTACGGGTCAAATGGACGGTAAGCAAAAGACAGGAACTTGGCTTTACTATCACAAGGATGGTAAAACGGTCATGACCGAAGAGAATTACCTCAACGACCTCTTGGATGGTCCTATGACCACCTTTTATCCCAACGGAAATAAAACAGAGACCGTTGTTTACAAGCAAGGTAAAAAAGAAGGGGAGAGTCGTTATTATTCGCCCGCTGGTGTTGAGATCAAGTTCTTTACCTACGCTAATGACAAACTTAACGGCCCTGTTAAGTACTATGATGCCACGGGTAATCTGATCGTGAGTGGTTCGTATAAGAACGACGCAAAACACGGTTTGTGGCAGTATTATGACAAGGGTAAAGTGGTCAAAGAAGAACGTTTCCCGAAACCTAACGGGCAGCGTTAATCTGCTAATTTTTCGTATTTTTGCGCCCCAGAAATTTTTAAAATGAAACGAGTAGTCGTTGGACTTAGTGGAGGAGTAGATTCCAGTGTGGCCGCCTATTTGCTTAAAGAGCAAGGCTATGAGGTCATAGGGATCTTTATGAAGAATTGGCACGACGATTCGGTGACCATCTCTAACGAGTGTCCTTGGTTAGAAGATTCTAACGACGCCATGCTGGTGGCTGACAAACTGGGCATTCCTTTTCAAACGGTCGATTTAAGTGAGCAGTATAAGGAGCGAATTGTGGACTATATGTTCCGCGAATACGAAATGGGAAGAACCCCTAATCCGGATGTGCTTTGTAATAGGGAGATCAAGTTCGATGTGTTCCTTAAGATCGCTATGGATCTGGGTGCAGATTATGTAGCTACCGGACACTATTGCCGTAAAGGCACGCAATTCATTGACGGGCAAGAGGTGTATTCCTTATTGTCCGGAGCAGATCCGAATAAGGATCAATCTTACTTCTTGTGTCAGCTTTCCCAAGAACAATTGGCCAAAACACTTTTCCCTGTAGGAGAACTGCAAAAGGCTGAGGTGCGTAAAATTGCTGCGGAGCAGGACCTGATTACCGCAGAGAAGCGGGACTCACAAGGCCTTTGCTTTATCGGAAAAGTACGCTTGCCGGATTTCTTACAACAACAATTAGCCCCCAAAGAAGGACAAATTGTTGAAGTTCCTGCAGATCATCCGGCCTATGCAGCTATGGAACCGCAAGATAATACCCTGGAGACCTTAGTTTCTAAATACGCCTATGCTCCAGCAGATGGGAAGGTTGTTGGTAACCATCAGGGAGCACATTATTTTACCAAAGGGCAACGCAAAGGTTTGGCCGTTGGAGGAACTAAAGAGCCACTCTTTGTTATCGATACCGACGTAGAAAAGAACATCATCTATACCGGGCAGGGTAAGGATCATCCCGGCTTGTTTCGCAAAGGTTTGTACGTACAACAGCCGGAGGTGCATTGGGTACGAGAGGACCTGCGTTTAGAAGTAGACCAAACCCTAGAAGTTATGGCGCGAATCAGATACCGTCAACCTTTGCAAAAAGCAAGCTTACATCAAACTACGGCAGGTATGTATGTCATCTTTGAAGAGCCGCAGTCTGCTATTACCGAAGGTCAGTTCGTGGCCTGGTACCAAGACGATGAACTGCTTGGTAGTGGTGTTATTTCCTAGCCTGATCAGGCGTAAATCGGCCCAATTATTCGTACTTTTCTGAAGTCAAAATAAACTGCAGATGAGTAAGGCGATCACTTCATTATTCGGAATTCAATATCCAATAGTTCAAGGCGGTATGATTTGGAATAGCGGCTGGCGTTTGGCCAGTGCGGTCAGTAATGCAGGTGGTTTGGGACTTATCGGTGCAGGAAGTATGTATCCCGAAGTACTGCGCGAACACATCCAGAAATGTAAAAATGCCACAAGCAAACCCTTTGGTGTAAACGTGCCGATGCTGTATCCAGATATCGAAGAGATCATAGCAATTATCATTCAAGAAAGTGTGCCGATAGTATTCACCTCCGCAGGAAACCCAAAGACCTATACCCAGAAATTAAAGGATGAGGGGATTACCGTTGTGCACGTGGTGAGCAGTGTAAAATTTGCTTTGAAGGCACAAGAGGCAGGCGTCGACGCCGTTGTTGCAGAAGGTTTTGAGGCCGGAGGACATAACGGCAGAGAAGAGACCACTACGCTTACCCTTATCCCTATGGTCAAGGAGCACTTGAAAGTTCCGCTTATAGCCGCCGGGGGTATCGCTACAGGAAAGGCTATGCTGGCCGCCATGGTCTTGGGTGCAGATGGGGTTCAGCTTGGGAGTCGTTTTGTCGCTTCGGAAGAATCTTCTGCCCACCAATTATTTAAAGAGGCTGTAGTTGCTGCCAAAGAAGGCGATACCGAACTTACCTTAAAGGAATTAGCTCCTGTGCGACTTTTAAAGAACAAGTTCTATAAGGATGTAAAAGAGTTATATAAGACAGCCCCGACCGTTGAAGAGCTCAAAATGCTTTTAGGGAGGGCCAGAGCCAAGCGCGGTATGTTCGAAGGCGATATGGTAGAAGGCGAATTAGAGATCGGTCAGATCGCCGGACTTATTCACGATATTAAACCTGCTGGCGAGATCGTAGCGGAGATGATGACCGAGTATGAAGCCGCCAAGGCAGCTGTAAATCAGTTATTTTAATGGGAGCTGTCCATTTGCTTAACGGGGATGCACTTTTGGAACGCTTTCCGGATACTATTTCAGGTGACTTATTAGTTTGTCGCGAATGCCTTATTGATGGGCCATTGCAAGGTCGCAACCCAGAGACTTTCTTTGCCAATCGCATGGCTTATTTAGATGCAGCCTATGAAGATCCTGGAGCTGATTTTTACTTGGAGGCCGTATTGCCACAGTTCGAACTGATGATGAACATTCCGGAGCAATCTGAGGTCTATTTTTGGTTTGAGGCGGATCTGTTCTGTCAGTTCAACTTTTGGTTTTGCGCCTCTCTGATGGATACGAGCTCGAGCTGCGAGTACTATTTGGTATTACCACCAGAGCCACATCAATACGGTTTTTCAGGCTTGAAGAATTCTGAGCTTGAATCGTTACAACAAAATGCGATTCCCATCTCAGCCTTACTAATGGCTTCCATTCAAGAGTTGTGGAAAGCCACTCGGAAAGGCGATCGTAAAAAAGCACTCACCTTGGCAACCATGGTAAGTATAGCGGTGCCCGGCCTAAAACAGCTTCCGCAGCACTTAGAAGCCTATTATAAAGAAGAGCACTTAAAACTACTGGCAAGTTTGATAGCCGAAAACCCTAAGGGAGAATTTGGCTCTATTTTTAGGGCTTTCTGCCAGCAGGCGCCAGAATATGGTTTTGGAGATCTGCTACTGTTTAGGTTCTATCAAGAACTTATTTCTTAGGTAAATACTTCCCGATTGTGACCAAAGTCACATTTTAGATCATTGATTTTCACTACTTTTCTTCTATGAATAAAAAGTGGGTCAAAATGTTAATGGTTTGTGCTATTTGCTTGGGTGTGATATACCTCTTGGCTTTACTTATTCAATTTTTCAACAACTAAAAAACAGAGGTCATGAAAAAAAACATGGGAACTTTAGATCGTTTACTACGCATAGTCTTAGCTGTAGTTGCTGTCGCATTGTATTATTTTGAAGTGGTAAGCGGCACCTTGGGAATCGTATTAATGATCTTGGCTGCAGTATTTGTACTGACCAGCTTTGTGGCTTTTTGCCCTTTGTACTTGCCTTTCGGACTGAATACTTGCAAGGTCAAAGAATCTTAATGCTAGCGAAAACGTTAGCGTAAATAGTTTTGTGTTTGTGCCTCGGTTGATCGCCGTTCTATCCTTCAAATTCCTTAAATTTAAGTGATAATTGAGGGCTTATGCAACAGACCAAAATGGAGCGGTTTGACAATTATGTCAGATCGCGTTACAACGTTTACAACAGTATTTTTACAACGCTCCCGTTTGATTTGATCACCAACACGGGAGTATTGCTACCGCTATTTGCCAAAGTTTGCGAGCAGGGTTACAACAAGAAAGAGAACCCTACACAGATCGTCAATGCCTTCTTTGAGAAATACGCTGAAGATCTCAACGACAAACAGCGCTTGGATCTGTTGTTTCGCTTTATTCAATACATTGAGCGGCAAGTGGTGCTTTTTGACGCCATAGAAGATGCCGCTTTTCCAATAATTTACAACTTAGAAGGCCGAGGAACGCTCAGAGGGGTAAAAGAAGAAGCGCAAGAGACCTACGCCACCAAGGCATTGCGCGAATATATGAAGGGCTTTCAGGTGCGCACTGTGCTCACTGCCCACCCAACACAGTTCTACCCGGGCCAGGTACTAGGGATCATTACAGATCTGGCAAAGGCCATAGAGAACAATGCCTTGACAGATATTCAAAAGCTCTTGGGGCAGCTAGGTAAAACTCCCTTCTTCAAAAAAGAGAAGCCCACTCCGTATGAAGAGGCTGTGCGCCTAATATGGTATTTAGAGAATGTCTTTTACACTTCGGTATCCAATATCTTCAAATACATAAATACACACATCTTTGAGGGAGAAACTTTAGATAACCCTATTGTCAGCGTTGGTTTTTGGCCGGGAGGTGATAGAGATGGAAACCCTTTTGTGACCACTCAGACCACCTTAGATGTAGCGCAGCGTTTGCGTACAACCCTATTCAGGAATTATTACCGAGATATGCGGGCACTGAGACGCCGATTGACCTTTAAAGGCATCGATGAGCGAACAGCTGTCTTACAACAAGAACTATATGATCATATTTTCCTCAACCACGATGAGGTTCGCTTAACACCGGCCTATTTGCTTAAAGAACTGGGAGAAATTCGCGAAACCTTAATAACACAACATCAAAGTCTCTATTTAGACCAGTTGGATTCCTTTATTGGAAAGGTCAAGCTTTTCGGCTGTCATTTTGCAAGCTTGGATATCCGTCAGGACTCACGGGTGCACTCTCGGGTGGTAGAAGCCATAGCCTCTGAGACCGAGGGCGTTTTACCCGAAAATTATGCTAGCCTTTCTGACCAGGAGAAGATATCGGCCTTAGTGCAGATTCAGGCCAGTATCGATCCGCAGCAATTGCAAGACGAAATGGCGCAGAAGACCCTTGGCGCAATCTACGCCATGAAAACCATACAAAAGGCTAATGGAGAAGTGGGGTGTAGCCGATATATCATTTCTAACAACGGTTCTGTGTTAAACGTAATGGAGGCTTTTGCCATGCTGTTTATGTGTGACTGGCCAACGCCAACGGTCGATGTGGTTCCACTTTTTGAGACCATAGACGATCTCGCCATGGCAGATGAGGTTATGGCCACCTTATACCAACACCCAGATTATTTGGCACACCTTAAGCGTCGGGGTATGAAACAGACCGTTATGCTTGGTTTTAGTGATGGAACCAAGGACGGTGGTTATTTAATGGCCAATTGGTCCATTTACCGCGCTAAAGAGAATATCACTCGTGTGTCTAGACAACACGGGATCAGCGTGTCCTTTTTTGACGGTCGCGGCGGACCTCCTGCGCGAGGTGGTGGTAAAACCCATCAGTTCTACGCTTCTCTTGGGCCAAATATTGAGCATAATGTGGTAGAGCTAACCATCCAAGGGCAAACCATTAGTTCCAATTTTGGAACTCCAGAGAGTTGCCAGTACAACCTAGAACAACTGCTGAGTTCTGGAATTAGTGGTGAGGTGTTTGCTGCGGATAAGAATTTGTTTTCTCAGGCCGATAGGGCTACTATGGAAAAATTGGGTCAACGCAGTTATGCGGCCTATCAGGAATTTAAGAACCACGACTGCTTTTTACCCTATTTGGAGCGCATGAGTACGCTGAAGTATTACGCAAAGACGAATATAGGTAGCCGCCCTTCAAAGCGCGGGGGTAAAAGTGAATTGGTCTTTAGTGATCTGCGGGCAATTCCTTTTGTAGGTAGCTGGAGTCAATTAAAGCAGAATGTGCCTGGGTTCTATGGACTTGGAACTGCGCTGCAAGCTATGAAAGCGTCAGGACAGTGGGAGGATGCCGTTGCCCTTTACAAGAATTCGGTCTTTTTTAAGACCTTAGTGGAAAATGCGATGATGAGCATGTCCAAGTCGTTCTTTCCGCTAACTGCCTATATGCAAGACGATCCGGAATTCGGGGCCTTTTGGAATATGATCTTTGAGGAGTTCGAGCGCACTCGTGACCTGCTCTTGGAGCTTACCGGTAGTAAACAACTGATGGAAGACGCGCCGGTTATGCGCGCCTCCATTCAGATGAGAGAACAAATTGTATTACCCCTGTTGACCATTCAACAGTTTGCATTACGTGAAATTCAAAAACTCAGAGCTGCTGGTGCCAAAGAGGCATATCTGGCCGTATTCGAGAAAATGGTGACCCGTTCTCTCTTTGGGAATATCAATGCTGCACGGAATTCGGCTTAACACTTGATTTATCAGTAAAAAAAACCACTTGTTTAAAACAAGTGGTTTTGACTTTTATAAAATGGATAATCTAGTACTTTTCTTTTTTCCCGCCTCCGCAGTTCTTGATTGCATCGTTAAAAGCATTTATAAAACGCTCCGGGTTGTCAGTCAGTTCGCCAAGTTGGTTGTATTTGATAGCGAATTCATTCACCATAGCATTTTCACCCTGTTTAATAAGGTCTTTGCTGTTGTTGGTCTTGACAACGTAAGAATTCACGCCATAGTACGGACTGTTCTCCACGATCTCAATACTCTTAATATCGCTCAATTTGAATTCGTATTTGGTTTCAACATCGTAGTCGTTTCGGCCCGATCTGTCGTCCTTTACCCAAGAATACTTTTGGTTCAAAATCACTGCGCAATTTGCTGCATCGTAATCAATGGTATAGGTGTAGATCTCTGTGTAACCTCTACGCGTTAACGAACCTTCGAAATACTTGTTCATTTTAATATCCGGGAGTTTTCCGGAAATCCAGTCGAGCGCCTCTTGAACTGTTTCTGTTGCAGCAGGGGATAAGGCCGCATTTTGCGCCAAGCCGCTCATGGGGATCATGAAAAGCAGCATGAAAAGAAGTTTTAATTGCTTGGTCATTGTGTTAAAAGTTAAGTTTAATGTGCTAAAAATAAGATTTCTACGAAAAAATCAAAAAATCTAATAGTTTCCTTTTGAATATTGTTCGCATTGCTTCGGATGTTTATGCTCCAAAACCAATATTTTCTACAACAAAAATGCAAGGTGAAAAATCACATAGAAAAATAGTACCTTAGGGCGACATACTACTTAACTAACAACCAAACTCTTAGATGAAAAAAGTATTCCGTTTCCTCGGGTTGGCCCTTTTAGTGCTGATCGCGATAGTACTTATCAAAACCTTTACCTTAAGTTCCAAGCAAGTTCCAGCCGGCAGTATTGAATCCGTTACTGTAGCTGATGATGTATTTCAAAACCTTTCAGAAGCTGTTACCTACAAGACCATTTCCTTTAGCGAAGACACCCCGCCAGACTCTACAGCCTTTTACGGTTTTCACAGGTTTTTGGAGCGCGCCTTTCCGCTGATCCACAGTAAGCTGACCTTAGATAAGATCAATGATTACAGCTTACTATATACCTGGCAGGGCAGTGATGCTTCTTTAAAACCCATGATCTTGATGTCTCATATGGATGTAGTTCCTGTGGATCAACCCACCATTGGGGATTGGGAGGCCGGACCCTTTGAGGGAAAGATAACCCAGACCGACATTATCGGTAGAGGGACCATGGACGACAAAGGTACCCTGATGGCTGTGATGGAAGCTGTGGAGAAAATGCTGGAAGAGAATTTCTCACCCAAGCGAACAATTTACTTAGCATTTGGGCACGATGAAGAAGTGGGTGGCCCAAGAGGTGCCAAGCAGATCGCGGATCATCTTAAGAAACAAGGCGTGCAGGCTGCAATTACCATAGATGAAGGAGGCTTTCTTGCAGAAGATCTGGTTCCAGGAATAGACAGCCCTGTGGCCATGATCAATTTGGCGGAGAAGGGGTTTGCTTCCTTCCGCCTTATTGTGGAGACCAATGGCGGACACAGTTCAGCTCCACCAGAAGAGAATACCATCGGTATATTAGCCCAGGCAATAGTAGATTTAGAAGACAATCAGCGGCCCTATAAATTGGTAAATCCTGTCGATTATCAATTGGAGTATATGGGTCCGGAAATGCCCTTCATGCAGCGCATGGCTTTTGCCAACCCTTGGCTGTTCAAGAAGCCAATTCTCGAGGCATTGAATGCACACACAACTACTGCACCGACTATCATTGAGGGCGGTGTAAAAAACAATGTAATACCAACGGTTGCAGAGGCGACCATTAATTTTAGAATTCTGCCAGGGGAGACTATCGAGTCTGTTAAGGAGCATATCGTAAATACCGTATCAGATAAGGTTCGGGTAGAAGAGGTGGGCTTTTTGACAAATCCTTCGCCAGTTTCCAGCGTGGAGTCTGAGAATTTCAAGATCCTAGAACAAACCATTCGAGATATTTATCCAAACAGTATAGTGGTTCCTGGTCTGGTAGGCGGCGGAACCGATGCGCGTTATTTCTACGATATTTCAGACGATGTCTATCGATTTTACCCCATAAAGCTAGCGCCCGACAGTATGAGTCGGTTTCACGGCATAGACGAAAAGATCAGTAAAGAGAATTATATGGAGATCATAACCTTCTCCTATCATCTGATAAAACGCTTCAATTGATCCATCAGTAAGCAACTAACACAAACAATATGGAAAACACAAATAAAGGCGTTGATCGTCGCAAATTCTTAAAACAAGCTTCTCTGGCCACCTTGGCTTCTGGCGCTTTGCTCTCTTGGACTCCACCGCTCCCGCCAACTGCAGTGAGCGGATTGAACGATCTTAATATAGTAGGCCCTAAAGAAGGGTTTACCCCTCAAGTGGGGACTCTGGTCTCTATGATGAATTGGATGCGCTTTGTTATTTTAAGACCGGTAGAAGGGATGAGTGTTAAAGATCTGGACTATCTGGTAGACGACAAGGCCAATTCCATTGGTGCAATGTTGTATCATTTGGCAGCTACGGAGCGCTTTTATCAGATCCACACCTTTGAAAACCGCGATTGGGGCGATTGGGATAAGGCGGACGCCGAGGAGTTTGGTATTGCTATGGGCTTAGGAGATAATGCAAGAGCGAGCATTAAGGGAAATCCGCTGGAGTTCTATATGGAAAAACTTGAGCGCGTTCGCGCCACCTCTTTGGAAGAACTCGCCAAACGCGATGACGACTGGCTCTTGGCGGTAGACGAGGCCTGGCCTTGGGGTCCGACCAACAATTATTGCAAATGGTTCCATGTGGTGGAACACGAATCTAACCACAACGGACAGTTCAAGTTTATAAAAAGCCGTTTACCTGCCTAGATCATGTTGAAGTTCTTTCGGGATATTCGGCTAAAGTTAGTTCGAGATAAACGACTGGGGAATTATCTGATCTATGCCTTTGGGGAGATCATTTTGATTGTTGTCGGTATACTTTTGGCCTTACAGATCGATGCTTGGAAACAGCAAAGTGATGATAGAGCCACGGAGCGAATGCTCTTGGCGGAGTTGCATAACGAGTTTAAAGCCAATAAGACCCAATGGGATACCGTGATGCATTATCACAGACTCAGTTTGGCCTCGACAGCATATGTCTATTCGCAACTTCCTATTGACCTAAAAACGGTAGATCTGGATTCGCTTTCGCATCACCTGTACTATATGACCTGGGTTTTTACCTACAACCCTTCTAACGGGGTAGCCAAAAGCATTTTGGACAATTCCACTTTTGATGTGATCCGGAACGATGAGCTCAGACGCTTACTTATCCGTTGGAACGATATGTTGGTGGACTATCAGGAAGAAGAGATTCGGGCTTTTCGCAATTTTGAGAACAGGCTCAAGCCCTATATGAAAAAGCATTTGCTCTTTACCAGTGAAACTGAAAAGGCCTTGCGAGACCCGCGGATCGACCTGAATTTCTTGACCAGTTTGGAGTTCGATAATTTTGTCATGGACAGGTATTTGGATCTGGATGAGATTCTGGACAATATGACAGGAGAACTCGAGCTTATGGAGAATAGTATCAATCGTATATTGGAACTATCAGCTCCAGAGAATTAATTCGTACCTTAAAGCTTCTAAAAACCAGCAATTATGAAGCCGCTTAAAAAAGAAGATATCCCACAAGAGGTCTTTGATCTCTACGACGACTACGCCCATAACAAGATAGACCGCAGAGGTTTTGTACAACGCTTGGGCCTTTATGCGGCAGGTAGTGTTACCGTTGGTTCCCTGCTGAGTTTTATGGAGCCAAATTACCGCAATACTGCTATGGTCGCAGCAGACGATCAAGACATCCAATCAGACTATGTGTTGTATGACTCTCCCAAAGGTGGAGGCGAAATCAGAGGCTTATTGTCTATGCCCAAGGATCCCCAGGAAAAACTCCCTGGTATCGTGGTAGTTCATGAGAACAGAGGGCTAAATCCGTATATAGAAGATGTAGGTCGTCGAGCGGCTAAGGCTAATTTTATCAGTTTGGCTCCAGATGCGCTCTGGCCCTTGGGTGGCTATCCTGGAAACGATGACGATGGTAGAACCATGCAAAGGCAGCGCGATCGCGAAGAGATGCTGCAAGATTTCATCGCCGCCTTTGATTATTTAAAGAACCATCCGCAGTGCAGCGGCAAGATCGGAGTAGTTGGGTTTTGCTTCGGAGGTTATATTTCCAATATGATGGCGGTGCGCGTGCCAGAACTAGCCGCAGCCGTTCCTTATTATGGGAAGCAACCCTCTGCGGAAGATGCAGCTAAGGTCAAAGCGCCTTTATTGCTGCAATATGCGGAATTGGATACGCGAGTGAATGCCGGTTGGCCGGAATATGAAGCTATTTTAAAGGCGAACAATATTGAATATACTGCTCATATGTACGCGAAAGTGAATCACGGATTTCACAACAATACAACGCCGCGATATGACGAAGCTGCAGCCATGCTTTCTTGGGAACGGACCATAGCTTTCTTTGACAAACATTTGCGCTAATGGGAAGGTACATCATTCAGGCCGCAGAGGGTGTTTGCAGCCGTTTGGCTGAGGCCATGAAAGCCTGCCCACAAGTAAGCGATACTTTTACCGATAGCGGCTATTGGTACAGCAATGGGGAAACAGGGCCGGAGTGGTTTACCGTTACCTTAGAGGGCGATTACCGGCAGCGAGATAAGATCGATGAATTCCTAAAGCAAGTTTGCGAAAAATACAATTTAAGCTACGGCAATGCCTATTGGGGTTGAACCCAAATTTTGTAGTTAAATAAGCCGGATTAAAGCCGGCGTCTTCGTATCTTTATGTGTCCATAAAAAGGATAATGCTATGGACGATACCCGAACCGTCGTCATTGTGGGTGGAGGTTTTGCTGGCCTGGAACTCATTAAGCGTTTAGGAGGCGACAAACGCTACAATCTCATCCTAGTCGACGCCAATAATTACAACTTTTTTCCACCATTGATCTATCAGGTTTCTGCTGGTTTTATGGAACCGTCGGCCATTAGTTATCCTTTCCGGAAGATCTTGCGTAAACACAAGAACACGCGCTTTCGTTTGGGAGAGCTGCAAGCAATTCATCCGCAGCAAAACAAGATCGTACTCAACAACGGAGAACTGCATTACGACAAACTCGTTTTAGCAACAGGAGCGGAAACCAATTATTTCGGCAACGAGAATATAGCCAAGTACAGCCTTCCTATGAAGACCATTAGCGATGCGCTTTCTCTGCGCAATGTGATCTTTACGCGACTAGACAGAGCTACTCGTATGAAAGACCCGGTTCATCGCAAGCGTCACTTGACCTTTGTCATAGCCGGTGCAGGGCCTACTGGAGTAGAATTGTCTGGGATCTTTGCAGAAATGCAAACCCATGTTTTGCAGAAAGACTACCCGGAACTCGCTGTAGAAGACTTGGGAGAGATCTATCTCTTGGACGGAAACGATACTGTGCTGGCGCCTATGTCTGCGGCTTCTCAGCGCTATACCCATAAAAAGTTAGAAGAGCTAGGAGTGAAGATCCGCCTTAATACTCGGGTAAATGATTTCAAAGATAATGTGGTTTATCTTTCAGACGGAACTACCATAGAAGCCATTAATCTCATCTGGGCAGCGGGGGTCTCTGCCAAGACTTTTGAAGGTATTCCTGCCGATGCGCTGGGTCCTGGAAAACGCATGAAGACCAACGGGTTCAATCAGGTGGAAGGCTTTGAGAATATCTTTGCCTTGGGAGATTGCGCCTTTGTAGCCGATGATCCCGAGCATCCGCATGGGCATCCACAGTTAGCGCAGCCGGCAATTCAACAGGCTAAGAATTTAGCTGCAAATTTAAAACGAGCCCCAGAGTACTGGCGCCCGTTTCGTTATAAGGATCTCGGTGCCTTGGCTATTATTGGCCGCAATAAGGCCGTGATGGATACTCCTGGCCAAAAGACAACTTTTAAAGGTTTCTTTGCCTGGTTGATCTGGATCTTTGTCCATATCATGGGCTTAGTGAACTTTAAGAATCGCGTGCGAACCTTTTACAATTGGATAGGCTACTACATCTACAAAGACCAGTACTTTCGCATGATCATTAAACCGAGAGATCGGGATCTGGGTTAGTATTACACCAACTGATTTCTGATCAGATCTTCAAAGGTCTCCCGCTTGCGAATAAGCTTCCAATCCCCATCTATAAAAAGGGCTTCGGCTGGGCGGTAGCGGCTGTTGTAATTACTTGCCATAGTAAAACAGTACGCTCCGGCATTGCTAAAACTTAAGATGTCGCTTTCTGAAATTTCTGCAATACGCCTATTATTTGCAAAGGTATCTGTTTCGCAGATATAGCCTACTACGGAATAAAAACGCTCTTTTCCTTCTGGATTAGAGATATTTCTGATCTGATGCTGCGCGCCGTAGAGCATTGGGCGTATCAAATGATTAAAACCACTATCAACTTGTGCAAAAACCGTTGAGGTGGTTTGTTTAATGGCATTTACGCGCACTAAGAATTGTCCGGCTTGGCTGACCAAAAATTTTCCAGGCTCAAACGCCAAAGTAAGTGGACGTCCGTACTCTGCTTGGAAATCGTTGAAGCGTTGGCTTAGTTTTTCGCCAAATTCTTCCACATTGGTTTCGATATCGCCCGCTTTGTAGGGTACTTTAAATCCACTTCCGAAGTCGATAAAATCCAAAGTCTTGAAATGTTTGGCCGTTTCAAAGAGGATCTCTGAAGCATATAAGAACACCTCTACATCTAGAATGTCACTACCAGTATGCATATGGATACCGTTTATATGCATTCCGGTGTTCTCCACTATCCGCAGTATATGTGGCAACTGATGGATGGAGATACCGAATTTACTATCGATATGCCCTACGGAAATATTGGTATTGCCGCCGGCCATAACGTGTGGATTGATGCGGATACAAACAGGCACTTTAGGATGTGCAGTTCCGAACTGCTCTAAAATGGCCAGATTGTCGATATTGATCTGCACTCCCATACCGGCAACTTGTTCAATTTCTTCAAAAGAAACACCGTTGGGAGTATAAATAATGTCTTTCGGATCTACTCCTGCCTCCAAGCCCAAAAGCACTTCTTGAACAGAAACTGTATCCAATCCGGCACCAAGGCTGTTGATGAGCTTTAAAATGGACAAATTGTTCGAAGCTTTGACCGCGTAGTGGATCTTGAGCTTGTCTACCTGTTTAAATGCTGCGGTCAGGCGTTTGTATTGAGATGCGATCATATTGGCATCGTACACATACAAAGGGCTGTCAAAGCGATCTACAGCAGTTAAAAGGTCTTGATTTGTCATTGTTTTTAAATTTTAGCCCACTAAATTAAGCAAGCCTGTTAAATCTTCTGCAAGTCAGAGTCGCTAAAAAACTGTTAAGCTTTCGATAAGTGACTTATTTTCTAGGCAAATTTTGTTGGAACAGACCACTAGCATTTGCTACCTTTGCAGAACAGAAAAAAAGACTACCGAGCATATGAATCTACACGAATATCAAGGCAAGGAAATATTAAATAGTTTTGGCGTACAGATCCAAAGAGGATATGTGGCAGAAACTCCTGAGCAAGCTGTTGAGGCTGCCAAAAAACTAACCGAAGAAACCGGAACCGGCTGGCATGTTATCAAGGCCCAGGTTCACGCGGGAGGCCGCGGTAAAGGTGGCGGTGTAAAATTGGCCAAAAGCTTGGATGAGGTTCGCGATCTGTCTAACCAGATCTTGGGCATGCAACTCATCACCCCTCAAACATCCGCAGAAGGTAAAACAGTACACCAAGTTTTGATCGCAGAGGATGTTTACTATCCTGGAGATTCAGAGCCGAAAGAATATTATATGAGCGTCTTGTTAGACCGTGCGGCCGGAAAGAACATGATCATGTATTCTCCACAAGGAGGGATGGACATTGAAGCCGTTGCAGAAGAGACACCAGAATTGATCTTTACAGAAACTGTGGAGCCAGATACTGGTTTGCTTCCTTTCCAAGCCCGTCGTATAGCATTTAACTTAGGCTTGAGTGGAAAGGCTTTCAAGGAGATGACCAAGTTTGTCTTTGCGCTTTACAAAGCCTATGAGAATTCAGACAGTTCTCTTTTTGAGATCAACCCTGTGCTTAAGACCAGTGACGATCGTGTGATCGCGGTGGATTCTAAAGTAACTATAGATGATAATGCACTTTACCGTCACAAGGATTACGCTGAGATGCGTGATGTACGCGAGGAGAATCCTATTGAGGTTGAGGCGAAAGCCGTTGGACTAAACTACGTTGATCTAGACGGAAACGTTGGATGTATGGTTAACGGAGCAGGTTTGGCGATGGCTACTATGGATCTTATTAAAATGGCAGGTGGAGAGCCAGCTAACTTCCTTGACGTTGGAGGTACTGCAGACGCAGAGCGTGTGGAGACAGCCTTTAAGATCATCTTGCGCGACCCGAATGTTAAAGCCATCTTGGTGAACATCTTTGGTGGAATTGTACGTTGCGATCGTGTGGCACAAGGTATCGTTGATGCCTACAAGAATATTGGAGATATTCCTGTACCAATTATTGTTCGTCTGCAAGGAACCAATGCCGAGCTAGCTAAAGAAATTATCGATAATAGCGGTTTGGATGTGCATTCTGCAGTTGAGTTTAAAGAAGCTTCAGATAAAGTTCAGGCCTTACTAGCCTAAGACTTTGTAACATACTTGAACTCCCGTAAACACTGGTTTTCGGGAGTTTTTTAATGCCCTAATTTTAATGTTAAGCAGTTCAAATAATCGTTAAACTGTCGTTAAATCAGCAGCTTAGCGGTAACTATTTGATTTTTGAGCAGTCTATTAGGTGTACATCAATTAAAATCGAACAGTAATGCGAAAATTAAGTTTATTGGTAGTTGCCCTAGCGTTTTTTGTAGGGACTACCGCAAATGCGGCCACCGAGCCAAACGAATCGAACCCAGTAACGATCACTCAGGAGATCGGGAAGTTTTTAGCCAACCCAGATTTTGATTTTGGATCAGAGGAGATCGCCAAGGTTTCTTTTATGATCAACAAAGACAACGAGGTGGTTGTACTGTCGGTAGACTCAGAAAATGATACTGTGGTGTCTTACATCAAATCCAGACTGAATTACCAGAAATTGGAAGCTAATGCTCAGACAGGAATGGAATATACAGTGCCCGTGCGATTGAAGACGGTAGTGTAGGTAGTGCACTGTATTTAAAAGAAGAATCCCGATGCTATCGCTCGGGATTTTTTTTGTCCTCGCTTTTCCCTATTTTTACTCGGATTAACTACCATGGAAGACAAAGAGGAAAAATTAGGATTACTCAGCGACCTTATCGCACTGGCTCAAGCAGATCATCATATTTCTGAAGAGGAATATCAATTCATCATGACCTTGGCCAAACGTTTCGATATCGATAAAGAAACGGTTCACGACCTCTTTCACAATCCTGTCGAATCTAAGCCTATAGTTACTGAACTTGGGCGTATTACCCACTTCCATAAGTTGGTATTGATGATGAATATCGACCTTAAGACCAAGGATGCAGAAGTTGCTGCCTTGCGCAATTTTGGACTCAAAATGGGTATCCGCATGGAGATCATCGATCAGGTAATGCTCCGTATGGATAAGTACGAGAACAAGCTCATTCCTACAGAAGAATTGGTGCGTATCTTTCAGGCTTACTACAACTAAACTGTCAAAACGACATTCTATTTACCTTAAATTACGCCATAATGGCGTGAAAATAGCATTGGAATCGAATTTGCTATATACCAAGAGTAAATAAATTTTTCATGTTATGAGTTTAGTTAAAAGAAATACCCGATTCGGTTTTCCTTCACTTCTGGACGATCTATTTATGAACGATCGTTTAGACGTTTGGGGAGGACAACGTACCCAAGTGCCTGCGGCCAATATAAAAGAGACAGAAAATGATTTTCAAGTAGCTCTTGCAGCGCCAGGCCTTAAAAAAGAAGATTTTAAAATCGATATAGAAGATGACGTTCTAACTGTGTCTTCTAGCATTGAGAACACAACAGAGGTAAAAGAAGACCACGGGCGCTATACTCGCAAGGAGTTTAGCTTTGCGAGCTTTAGCAGATCGTTCAGCTTACCGGAAGATGTGAAACAAGAAGAGATTTCAGCCACCTATACCGATGGTGTTTTGACCATCTTTGTTCCAAAGAACAAAGAGGTGCAGCTGTCTCAGAAACGCACAATTGCAATTTCATAGTTATCCTAAAAGTCTATTAGGAAATTTGGTTAGTTAGTTGTAGTAAGCCGCACCTTGGCAATTGGGGTGCGGTTTTTTTATAGAACTCATTTATCCTTCTAGTCTAAATAAGTTCAGAAATTTATTCGAGTGACTATCGTCTGCGGCGTCTGCGCGGAGTTTGAGCTGCAGATACTTTAGAAGAAGTGCTGACCATCGCCTCGATCTCTTGTAGCTCTTTTGCTGTTAGATCTCGCCATTTGCCCTCTGGAATACCTTCTAAGGTGATATTCATGATGCGGACTCTTTGCAAACGGGTGACTTCATAGCCTAAATACTCACACATTCTGCGGATCTGCCTGTTAAGGCCTTGCACCAAGATGATCTTGAACACAAATCTGCTTAGGCGTTCGACCTTGCATTTTTTGGTCACGGTTCCTAAGATAGGAATACCACCAGCCATGCGCTTTACAAATTCTTCAGTGATCGGGCGATCTACGGTGACTATATATTCTTTTTCATGCTGATTTCCAGCACGTAAAATTTTATTGACTATATCACCATTGTTGGTCAAAAAGATCAATCCTTCACTGGGTTTGTCCAAGCGTCCAACATGAAAGATTCTTTCTGGATGATTGATATAACTGATTATATTACCCGGGATGCTTTCGTCTGTAGTACAGGTAATGCCTACAGGTTTGTTAAAAGCAATAAAGACATCTTCTTGTTTTTTATTGGCCGATTTTCCGTCTACTCGGATTTCATCATTGGGGAGCACACGATCACCTAATACAGCTTTGCGACCATTAATGGTAACTCGGCCTTGTTCGATTAGCGTATCTGCTTGTCGACGGGAGCAAAATCCTTGTTCGCTCAAGGCTTTATTGATCCGTATGGAGTCTGGTTCGTGTTCCATTATTCCAGAGTTTCCATTTCCTTTTGATATTGTTTTATCTGATCCCGAAGCTTAGCAGCCAACATAAAATCGAGCTCTTTGGCCGCTTTCTCCATGGCCTTACGGGTATCTCGAATCCGTTTTTCGATCTGCGGTTTGGTCAAATATTCTTCCGGACGCTCTTGCAGTAATTCCTCTGCCGTATCAAAGGAAAAGCGCTCTGTTTTCTTTTTGGTCAGCGCGTTGTCTAGGGATTTTTTAATTGCTGTTGGAGTGATCCCGTGCTTTTCATTGTAGGCGATCTGTTTTGCCCTACGATAATTTGTACCGTCCATGGTTTCTTGCATGCTGCGCGTTATCTTATCGGCATACATGATTGCCTTTCCGTTGATATGTCTTGCCGCCCGACCAACGGTCTGGGTGAGCGAGCGGTTGGATCGTAAGAATCCTTCTTTGTCTGCATCTAGGATCGCTACTAGAGATACCTCCGGCAAGTCCAATCCTTCACGCAATAAGTTTACACCGATCAAGACGTCGAATAGGCCCAAACGCAGATCCTGCATGATCTCAACGCGTTCTAAAGTGTCTACATCGCTGTGAATGTAGCGGCAACGAATCTGTATTCGGGTCAAGTATTTGGTCAGCTCTTCTGCCATGCGTTTGGTCAAGGTGGTTACCAACACCCGTTCGTCTTTTTCAACGCGAATTTGAATCTCTTCGATCAGATCGTCGATCTGATGCAAACTTGGCCTTATCTCGATCTCGGGATCCAATAAGCCCGTTGGTCTGATAATCTGCTCAATGTAGACTCCTTCGGTCTTGCCTAATTCGTAATCGGCTGGGGTGGCACTCACATAGATCACTTGGTTTTGTAGCATCTCGAATTCTTCAAACTTTAGCGGACGGTTATCCAAAGCAGCGGGCAATCTAAAACCGTATTCCACCAGATTTTCTTTTCGGGAGCGATCCCCACCGTACATGGCACTTACCTGCGGGATCGAAACGTGACTCTCATCCACCACCATCAAATAATCATCAGGAAAATAATCCAACAAACAGAAAGGACGGGTTCCTGGTTCTCGGCCATCTAAATAACGGGAATAGTTCTCAATTCCAGAGCAGTAGCCCAATTCTCGGATCATCTCCAAGTCAAAGTTGGTGCGCTCTTCCAAGCGTTTAGCCTCCAAAGGCTTACCTACTTCTCTAAAAAAATCCATCTGTTTGACCAGATCGTCTTGTATATTGTGGATCGCATGTTGTAAAACATCCGGAGAGGTCACAAACATATTGGCCGGATAGATAGTCAAACGGTCGTAACGCTCAATTCGGTCATTGGTCCCTGGGTCGAAAGCTTCGATTTCCTCGATCTCATCGCCAAAGAAATGAATGCGGAAAGCGATATCCGCATAACTCGGATAAACATCTAAGGTGTCTCCCTTTATTCTGAAGTTTCCATGGCTGAATTCCGCTTCGGTTCTGGAGTAAAGACTCTGCACCAATTTATGAAGCAAGTCCGTTCTGGAGATCATTTCACCTTCGTGTAGTTTGATCACGTTCTTCTGGAATTCTATAGGGTTTCCAATACCGTACAAACAAGAAACAGAAGCAACTACCAATACATCGCGTCTGCCCGAGAGGAGGGAAGAAGTGGCACTTAATCGCAACTTTTCTATCTCTTCGTTGATCGAAAGATCCTTTTCAATATAGGTTCCGCTGGTTGGAATATAGGCCTCCGGTTGGTAGTAATCGTAATAGGAAACAAAGTATTCCACGGCATTGTTTGGGAAGAATTGCTTAAACTCTGTATAAAGTTGCGCAGCCAGTGTCTTGTTGTGAGCCAATACCAAGGTGGGTCGCTGCACCTCTTCAATAACATTAGCCACTGTAAAGGTTTTTCCACTCCCGGTAACACCAAGTAGTGTCTGGTATCTTTCGCCAGATTCAATGCCTTCTGCGAGGGCTTTTATCGCATCAGGCTGATCTCCCGTCGGTTTAAAATCAGAAACAATGGTGAATTTCATATACTGCTATCTCTCCACAAAACGAACCTTAAAATTACGCTTTTTTAAGGGCATTCTAAAACAAAAACGGCTCGTATTGAAACGAGCCGTTTGGATTCATTGAGGAGGCTCATTGGCCTGCGTAATTAATAATTCAAATACACCCAACCGCTGTAGAGTTGCTCGGTTTCTGTGGATTGAGAACTATCTGGCGAATCGTTGAGTTGCAGGGTATAGAAATATGTTCCTACCGGTAACAACTCTCCGTTTTGCGCTGCAGCACGTCCGTCCCATTGATCAGTACTGGCATTGGCGCTATAAACCATGATACCGCGACGATCAAAGATCTTAAGTTCAAAGTTCGGATGATTCTCTAAGCCAAGAATTGCAAAGGTATCGTTGAAGCCATCGCCATTAGGAGAAATACCTTGTGGAATCTCAATAACACAACTGATTATACTGAAACCAGCCAAACCGACCGCGTAGCAACCATTTGCAGAGGTCCCTCGGACGTAGATTGTAGCTCCATCTCCACTGAAGGTATAATTCGCGGGATCACTTATCGGATTATCACCAGTTTCTGCGTCGTCCGCAGTGGTGTGATAAGTATAATTCAAACTAGCTTCTGAAGAGCCAATTTCTGCTATCAAAGTAGTCAGATCAAAATCTGCAGTCCCACTAGAACCAGTTGCGCAGAGTTCAATGAAATCCAAAGCGGCTAAGGGTGGAACCACATCAACGGTCAATTCCACCGTAGTGGTGTTGAAACAACCAGTAGCTAGATTCACCACCCGGATGTAAACGATCTCAGGGTTGCTTGAGTTGGTGTAATTCAATGGTAATGGATTATCGCCGCTAGCAGCATCAGCCTCACTGTTGTGGAAGGTCGCAGTTAGATCGGCATCGCCACCGCTCACAACAGCGATCAGTGGTTCAAGGTCGAACACGGCTGTTGGTCCATCGTTACTGCACTCCAGAAGTGGTTCTGGAGCAATTACCACCGGTAGCGGTAAAACAATCAAGGTCAATTCCGTAGTACTGAAACAGCCTGTTGCAGGATCGGTCACACGGACATAGACCGTTTGCGGATTGCTGGTATTGGTATACGGACTTACCAAGGCAGCTGTTCCGGCTTCTGCGTCAGCTTCGGTTTCGTGATAAGTCACCTCTAGACTAGCATCACCCCCAGCGATCTCAGCATCTTTAACAGTAAGGTCAAAGGCTTCGATCTCATCTCCAGGATTGTTATTATCGCACAATTCTAAAGGTGTTGGCGCTGTTATTGCTGGTCCTGCCAGGACTTCAAGAACCAAAGATTCAATGCTGAAACAGCCTGTGGCGTTATCTTCTACACGAGCAAAAACAGTCTGCGGATTCGTAGTATTGGTATATGGACTACTCAAGGCCGCAGCAGTGTCACCAGTTGCGGCTTCTTCCTCAGTCAAATAGTAGCTCACTGTAAGACCTGGAGCGCCTTCAGTGATCTCTACATCTCTCGAGGTCAAGTTGAATTCGGCAAAGCCATCAAAAGGCAGCATATCGCATAACTCATACGGAGCTGGTGCATTGGTCAAAGGTCCTGGGTTTACTATGAGTTCAAAACTTCCAACAGTAAAACAGCCTGTTGTCGGATCGCTTAGGCGCACCCATATCAGCTGCGGATTGGAAGTGTTCGTATAAGTGGTAGGATCTCCAATTGCTCCTGTATCTGCAACTGCGTCGGCCTCAGTCTCATGGAAACTTACGTCAACAGCAGTTTCTGTAGTGATCTCAGAGATCCAGAAGGTCAGGTCAAAAACGGTAGAACCGTCAGGCGTCTCATCATCACAGAGTTCAAAACTCCCAATAGGATCATTGATCTCTGGCGAATTCAAGACCGTAATGGTAAAGCTCACCACATCGAAACAACCTCCTGAATTCTCGATCCTAGCCCAAACCACTTGCGGATTCTCCACATTGGTATAAGGCATTGACAATTCCGAACCTGCTATACCTGCAATAGCCTCGGCTTCGGTCACATAATAGGTAACGACCGTATCGGGCTGACCGGCAATGATCTCCGCATCAGCCAGATTCAAGTCAAATTCGGCAAAACCGTCGTTATCATCATCACAGACCGTTAGATCTGTTGGTGTATTCGCTACAGGTGTATCAAAAAAGGTCACCACAACTGTATCAGCAACGGTACATTCCCCGTCGGTAGCCTCACAGCGATAGGTTCCTGAGGTAGTTGCGTCATAGGTGGGATCTGTGGCACCAACAATAGGAGCATCGTCTAAGAACCATTGATAAGTAACCCCTGCAGTTCCCGTATCGGCATCCAAAGTGATTGGGTCAGTATCGCAGGTCCCAATATCTTCTCCTAAATTAAAGCTAAAAGTGGCATTGGTCGTTACGGTTACGGTATCTTCTACGGTAACGGTTTCTCCATTACAGTTTAGGTAATCAACACGGGCGGTATAGGTTTGTGTGCCAGCAGGGCATACCGTAATATCTGCAGTGTCTCCAACAACTGCTCCCGATTCATCCAGCCAAGTGATGCTGGTAACGCTTGGTCCGTTAGGTATGAAGCGCCAAGCCTCAAATTCAGTTGTCCATGGAGAGTCCGAGGTATTCCTCCCCGGAGGAACAAATGCTTCGGTTCCTTCATTGTTTTGTATTCCAAGAACTGCGTTTCCGCTGTTCCAGGTCTCACAAGTGGGTTTGTTTAATATATATACATCTATGATGTTGGTGGTCTCATAAAGCACCGCCATTTGTGTAGCTAGTAGATCACCACAACTGGCTGAGAACATAGGTACCTCATAATACGAAACAACCAAAACTCGATTCGGGGCTGTTCCGAGCACTTCATAGCCGATCTCCTCTGTGTCACTTGTGGCAGGGTTGATATCGTGTCCGGGGGTAAAGATATTGGCCTCTCCCAAGGTTGGATTATCATTGTTGGGTAGGTCTTCGCTAAATGACCATCCATTGGAGGTGTCTGAAGCATCAACTTCAAAACGGATCACTCCATTGGAGCCCACTTGGAACTGGGTTTCAGTCCCTCCGAAGAAACAAAAGTCAAAAGGTAATTCTTCTACACCAGACCAGGCATCATCAATGTCAGGATTCAAACTATTGGCCAAACCATTAAAGGAGAATGGTGGGTCAAAAGGGATAGGCACTACATTATAGGTTGTCGTTTCTCCAATGGAGAGAAAGTCCGCACTCAGATCTGCACAGATCTCACCAGAAGAACAATCTAAGGTAACATCGGGTCCTGCATCCACAAAAGGATTCCCTACAGACACGTCAAACTCCACATCGGCTATCAGTTCAATGCGCGATTGATCAACGCAACCTGCTGCATCTGTTGCCGTGAAGCTAATTGGATAAAGGCCTGGCGAGCTGTAGGAGTGCATGGCTGTCAAGCCACTCATAATTGTCCCATCGCCAAAGTCCCATTCGTAGGTGGCTCCGACATCAGATCCGGCAAATACAGCAGAGGCATTAACGGTAATTAATTCGTCAACATCCGCAGCTATGATACCACCAGCCGCAGCAGGGGTAGAACCTTCAAAAGTGGTTGAGATCTCTTGACAACAGCTCAGTTGCGCTTCCCAGCCGATAGAGGTGAAGAATTCATTGGATGCAAATTCAAAGGTCAAACAACCAGAGGTGTTAGTCGGTGATGGACGCACGATTCCCGGGCTGTTGGTTCCGGAGAAATCTCCAATAACGGGTGAGGAGGTATCCGGTCCATCATAAATGGTCAAAACGTCGTTAGGCGTCTCTGTCGTAAAACTGGTAAAGTCTACCTGTAAAATGCCGCCGCTACCATCATCACATAAGGTCAAGACCAAGTTTTCATTGTTCGCATAGGGTCCGGCAGCGCCTCCTGAATCGTAGAAGTTTCCGGCACAGACGTTAAAGCTGCCGTTTTGCATATTGATATCTTGTGCCCAGCTTGTCCAACAAAGTAGCCCAAGAAGAAGTGAGATTTTTGTTTTCATGAGCTTATTGTTTGCGTTCTTGAGGTTGAATAACTATGAGATAATCTGTGCCGTCTATGCGATAGATGATCTTAGTCGCAGCGTAAAAATCGAACTGATATTTGAAAGGATTGAACTCCTGCAGATCGAACCCAGTATCTCTTGTCACTGCTGGATTGTAAAGATTGTATAGTGGTACTTCTGAAAGTAGTTTTAGGCTGTTATCTAGATCGAGCTTTTCTGCATCGCTCTTTACAAAAGTGATGCGGTTCTCATAAAGCGCTTTCATATAAGCATATCTGCGGGTATCTGGATTAATAAAATCGGCCCCAGAACCAGTGTATACCTGAGCGATAAATCGATCAAAATTAGCAGGATCGGGTTTACTTACTTGAGCCTGAAGTGAAGAAAGGTTGAAGGCAAGCAAAAGCAAGCTCAGCCAGACGGTTTTAATTAGTGACATTTTAGTTGAATTTTTACGGTAAGTTACGCAATTTCTAATCGTAAAAATCTTTCCGTTTATCGATAAAAAAAAGCCTTCAAATCTAAATTTGAAGGCTTTTTCTTAATAGTGGAAATCTACTTAGTAATTCAAATAGACCCAACCAGAGTATAGTTGTTCTACATCGGAGAAAGGATCTCCGGGCGCATCATTGAGTTGAAGCGTGTAGAAATAAGTTCCAACTGGTAGTAACTCACCATTCTTCTCTAGCGCTCTACCGTCCCATTCTTGAGTACTTCCGTTTCCGGAGTATACTAGAAGTCCGCGACGATCAAAGATCTTGAGCTCGAAATTCGGATGAAGTTCTAATCCGTTGATAGAGAAGGTGTCGTTGAATCCATCGCCGTTTGGTGAAATCCCTTGAGGAATCTCGATCTCACATGCTACCACACTGATCTCCACTGAAGTTGTTTGGAAACAACCTTCGTCATTGGCAACTCGGATATAAATGGTCTCCGGAGTTGTGGCGTTAGTGTAGCTTGTCGGATTTGCAATTGGATTACTACCGTCTTCTGCATCAGCCGTATTGGTGTGGTAAGTAACTGTCAGTCCAGAAACATCAATACCCAATTCAACGTTAAAGGCCGTAAGATCGAACTGATTCGTTAAGCCTGAAGCACCGTCTGCTGGGCAGCTTTCTACTGCAGCTGGCATAGCTAACGGATCGATCACTAAGGCAACCAATTCTAAAGTAGTCGTGCTGAAACAACCCGTAACATCGTCTAGAACACGGACATAAACCGTTTGAGGGTTTGAAGTGTTCGTATATGGAGATGTCAGTGGATTGTCTCCAGTTTCGGCATCTGCTTCAGATACGTGATAGGTCACTGTTACACCAGATGTTCCACCGGTGATCTCGCTGTCACGGCTGCTTAAGTCGAACTCCGCTACTCCCGCAGGGGTTCCGCAAAGTTCATAAGCAGCCGGCATGTTGATCGCAGGGCTGTCAGGATACATTATCTCATACGGCCCTGGATCGTCAGCTTGACAAGAACCAAGGTCAACCAAAATATCCGTGTAGGTTCCTTGATCCAATCCTGAGATAGTAATGGTACCTGTTCCATCGGCCGTTAAGGCTAATGGACCTTCAGGAGTGCCATTAAAGCTGTAGGATACATCGTAAGTCGTGCCTGCAGATAGACCAGAGATCACAATACTTCCGTCTGCAGAACAAGTTGCAGGATCATTCACGGTAACCGTAAATGTTGGGTTATCCGGATAATTGATCACAAATGGGCCAGCTAAAGTAGTGGCACATTCAACAATTTCTACGGTTACATCTGTATAAGTTCCTTGATCTAAACTTCCAATTATAATGTTACCCGAAGCATCGGTTGTAAAGGCAACTGGGCCAACTACAACTCCGTCTACTGTATAGGTCACATTGTAAGTTGTATCTGGGAGAAGACCTTCTATCAACAAGGCTCCGTTAGGTCCGCAGACGTCAGAATCTTCTTCGGTTATCGTAAAGCTTGGAGATTCTGGATCAAACAACTCGATCGGTGCGGGTTGCGTGAAAGAACAGTCGTTCAAGGTCAAAACCCCATCGGCATAAATACCAGCTAATAGCCCGGTGATCACTATGGTTCCTGAGGCATCAGAGGTCACAGTTATAGGACCAACTGGTACACCGTTAAAGGTATAAGTAAGGGTAAAGGACGTGTTCGGGAATACATTGCTAATGATCACCTCTCCTGTAGGACCACAAGTTACAGGATCAACGCCAGTGATAACGGCACCACCTAAAGATGGGCGTGTTAAAACGAACGGTCCGGCCGCTGTGTAGGTACATTCGTTGAGTACGATAGTAATGTCGGTATAAGAACCTTCGTCCAAACCACTGATTATGAATTGACCTGTGGCGTCTGTAGTCACTGTGATAGGGCCAACTAAAACTCCATCGAGTAAATAGGTAACCTCATAGGTGGTGTCTGGAGCAAGTCCGTCTACAGTAAGAGACCCATCAGAATCACAATTTACAGGATCCGCAGGAGTAACTACTGGAGTGAAGTCAGGATACTCAAGTGTGTAAGGTCCTGGATCTGTAAAGGAACAAGTACCTTGCTCTAATGTTATGTCTGTAATGGTAACTTCCCCTAGACCAGTAATAAAGATGCTTCCAGTTGCGTCAGATAGCACGGTAGCTGGTCCGATAACCGTTGCGTCTTGTGTATAGGTCAGGTCGTATGATGTTGCTGGCGCTAGGCCTTGAAGTTCAAGACTACCGTCCATGTCACACGCTACAGGTTGATTTACCACTACGGTGAACGTAGGAGCACCTGGATCTTCAATTACGATAGGCCCCGGATTTTCAAAGAAACATCCTGCATCGTTGGTGAATACAAAGTCTGTATACACACCTGCATCCAAACCTCCAATGATCAAAGAACCAGTCATGTCTGCTGGTAAAGTGATAGGTCCAACAGGAACACCATCATCCACATAGGAGATATTATAATCGATATCACCTAAAAGCCCAGTTACTACAATAGCACCGTCACTAGCACCACAAGCTGAAGGGCTCTGTGGGGTCAAGGTAATAAAGGTCGGATCAACTCCACCTCCAGTGAAGTCTCTAAATACGTAGAAGTAGGTAAAGGTTACAGATTCTCCAGGAGCAAGATCTCCGAAGAAATAGGCAATAGAAATGGCCTCATCTGCAGTATTTGTCGCCCCTTCTGTTTGTTCAAAACCAACCCCGTTCCAAATATCGGACGGATCACGGTTAGTGAAACCTCCAAAGGTCACACGAGCTCGCTCGTCTTGTACATAATAACAAACACTTGATCCGTTAGCGTCAACACCACCCAATGGACCTTGAGAAGCACAAACAAATCCCAAGATGTCCAATCCGCCAGAAGGCTGAGCAATCAGCTCCTGATCGGTGGTAAAACTTCCGTTAATCGTTTGGTTGTTGTCTGGATCCACATTGTTCATCCAGTACAAATTCGTTTTAGGCACATCGTCTAAGTTGGTCAAACGCTGCTCCATTCGAATGAAAAGTCCGTCGCGAGAAACAGAGAAATTACGAATAATTTCTATTCCATCGATAAAACCGTTCCATGAAACTTGGGCAAAATCTCCAAAACACGGATCGGTAAGTATTCCAGCGCCACTAACAGCACCAGGAATCTGATTAGGACTCGCCAAGTTGTTGTTCCAGGTAGCTCCGTCGTACTCGATGGCCCATCCTTCCTCTGGAGAACCAGGAGTAAAGAAATCTCCGTCATAATCGACCCATCCGTCCATTACCGGGTTAGCGATAAAGCCAAAAAGATCGTTTCCGGTTTCACGACTATCATGATACGGTGGACCAGGATTCTGGCTGTTTGGAACACCAAAAGTTCCGTTCTGGTTGATTCCAATTTCAATGAAATTCCCTTTTGCAAAGGCGTCGTCCAAAGACAACTGCGCATCTAGCTGTGCCTGACCTTGTTGAAGGCCTAGAAAAAGGAATGCCAGAGCGATTATTGATTGTAAGAATCTAGGAGTAATATTTCTCATAGAAGGCGGCTGTTAATTGTATGAATTGATGTCTAAAAGATAAATGTAAGAGATTATTTTAAGTCTGTAAAAGAATTGCACAAAACTTAGACGTAATTTTTGTTTTGAACGATGTAGGTAAAAAAATTGACCTAAAAACGGGGCTTAAATGTTAAAAAAAAAGTGCCTGCTCTTCGCGTGAAATGAGCTTATTCTCTATTTAAATAGAGCCAGCCACTCAAAGTATCATAATTTTCATCTCCCAAGAACAATACGTAGTAATAAACTCCCGGTGAGACAGGGCCGGAACTCCTCGCAAGTCCTTTGTTTGGTACTCCGTTCCAATGTCCAGTTTGGTTGTTACCCGTGTAGATCAAATTCCCGAGTCGGGAATAAATTTCCAAGCGATGATCGGGAAAAACATCCAACAGGCCAACAATTTCAAAGAGGTCGTTAATGCCATCGCCGTTCGGTGAGAAACCTTGGGGGATTACCGGAGGGCAATTTTCTACAGAAAGTTCAAAGCTAACAATGTCAAAACAGATCGAATTGTCGAATCGCACATAAATTTGCTGCGGATTGCTACTGTTGTTGAACTGCCTCGGATTCACTATCGCTCCGATTCCTAACAAAGCGTCAGAAGCAGAGGTGAAATAGCGAATCTCGCCTGTTAAGTCCTCAAAATTCTCTTCTGTAATTTGGGTAAGATCAAAGGTCGCAGTATCAAAACCGAGATCGCAAGCCGAGAGGTCTGGGAGTGTAGGAAGCTCCGGAATATTTTCAAAGCGCACTGTGGTCTTGAAAGTGTTATTGGTCTCGTCTAATTCTTCCACCGTGCCGCTTCCGTCTCCGAGGTCATCTACAACCGCCATTAGGCTAAATTCATCGGGCAGCGCTGTATCTAATGCTAGTTGAAATTCCAAGTCTATAAAACCACCGATTGCAATAGGTGTGGGAGTGTCTAGACCTAAGAAAAAAACACCGTCGACGTAAAGGGAGATAGGCGTTCCCGCGGGAAGTGGAGCTGTTCCTGCTGTGTTAAAAACCCTAAGGGTCAAATCCAAAATACGGCCTCGGCAAGCTGTGATCGGAACGGGTAAGGAGACTGATGCATCGGGTAGTGGACAAATGATCACTCGGATCTCAAAGGAGCTCACCACAAAACAGTCTGCATTAGCAACGCGCACATAGATGGTTTGCGTTGTGCTTAGGGGTAAATAATTTGTAGGATCAACTATAGGATTGTCTCCGGTATTTGCATCTGCTTCGGATTCGTGAAAGCTCAGTATCAATTCTGGGTCTATCCCTGTTAAGGCGTCGTTCAGATCAAAGAGTTCATCTCCAACGGTGTCACAGCGTTCCAGATCTTGCGGTAAAGGAAATTCCGGGAATTTGAGCAGACGTACAGGCAGCTCCGCTTCATTATTGGTCTCATTCAGCTCTGCAACCACACCAGTTCCGCTACCTGTATCATCGGCAACGATTCGCAAGTTAAAGGTATTGGGAACAGCTTCCAGGATATTCAGTGAGATAGCTTGTGACTCTTGCCCATCAATTGGAATATCGGCCAAAGTTGCTGCTGTACCAACCAAGGTAGCATCTGCATAAAAGGCTATAGGTGTGCCGGCCAAAAGGACATCCGTACTGTTTATGTTGTAAATGGTAAAGTCCACTAGTAGTTGGCGTTCTCCGCAGCTGGGGTCGCTTACTGTATCTATACTGGCAGTAGCATCGGGTAATTGACTGTTAAGAACGGTGACAATATTATTGATCATCACAAAATCTTGCCCTGAGGTTAGCTCTATGAGTGCCGAAGTGTCGCCAGGTTCTATATTGTCCTCAATGGAGTAGAAGTCAATGTCCATATTGTAAAGCACATCAGATCCAGTAAAGGAGTTGGTACTGTTAAAGGCATTATCTGCTGGGTTTAGCGGCGGATTGCTTATTATATCTCCATTGATGCTGAGGGTTTCCGTTACGCTCAGGGCAGCATCGCCCTCCCAAGCCAGAAAGCCGATCTTGGCACCTTCGTCGTCCAGCACATTAAGGCTCTCTAGTTCTATGCTGATGGTTTCCGGGACGCGCTCCAATCCTTCGTACATATTGAGTTGGTTCAAGGGCAAGTCCGGATCCTCATAAACGATCACAATAGACCAACCCGCAAAATTGGTTCCGGTTGGGCAGTAGGTCTCAATGATACTACTCAGGTCGAGTTCTGATAAGGTATAGGTGCCGCTTCCTGTGGATTGAACAAGTTCTGTTATGTCTGTCACGGCGGCAAAGAAAGAACGGGTATCGTCTAGGGCAAGGGCAAAGGTTCTGTCTGGCCTTATTTCACTGCCGTTGAGCTGTACTTCAAAATCTCCTGTGCCAGAGCCTGCCCAGTACAAAAGGGCATTGATGACCGTTTGGTCAGGCTCCAAAGAAAGCTCCGCAGCAGAAGAGGTTAAGATCTCACAAGGAGCACCTCCGCCGTTTTCTGCAGTATTTAGGGTATTGCCAATAGCAGTGTAGTCGTATCGGCCGTTGAATTGATTCAGCAAGCTAACCTCTTGTGCAACACAGTAGGCATGCCAGAAGAGCAGTAAAAGCCCTAAAGACCGATTCAGTTTCATAGCTATCTGATTTTCTTAAAGATATAAATATTTCTTTAGCGGACGAGACTAAAGTGCGAACGCAGCTCGCGTCCGTCTTCAAAGATCACGCGGAACCAATAGTCGCTAGACGGCATAGGGTTGCCGTTGTAGATTCCATCCCAACCTGGACTAAGGGGATTAAGGCGTGTCAGCATTTTCCCATAGCGATCGTAGATATAGATCTGGGCTTGGGATTCAAAATCAGGACGCACTCCCAAAACCTGCCAAAAGTCATTGATGCCATCGCCGTTTGGGGTGAAGAAATTCGGATATCCAAGCACAGAAACTACTTCTTCACTAATGCCACATCCCAATCGATCTCTTACATATACAGTATAGACCCCTGGTTTGACGTTCGTAAAAGTGTTTTCCAACTGATAAGGCCCTGTCGGGTCGTTCAAAGCGTATTCGTATTCTCCCGGACCGCTAACATTCACAATCAGCGTATTGGTCTCAGAAAGGTCTGTGACTACTATGCTTTCTATGGTCGCCGGACGCGAACCAACAACAGTAATGGTTCGTCTTTTGGAGCAGCCTTCCGGATTAATAATGTCCACAAAGTAAATACCTGCTTCATTGATTGCGATGGTGGGAGTGATCTCTCCCGTAGACCACAGATAACTATATGCTTCCAAGGGGCTGTCATCGTCAATTATAGGACCAACCTCTATGGTAATGGTATCTGGAAAGCTGTTCAGACAATACAAGGCCTCATCTTGAGTAACAATATTGGGCAGCTCGTACACTTTTAAGAAGATCCGAGCAATTCCAAAGCAGTCATTACCTTGCTCCAATCGGGCATAGACCGTTTGCTGGTAGGCTTGTTGGTTGGTGTAGGAAGTTGGGATGGGATTGGTCTCTGCTAGGACATCTTCTAAAGTGGCATAGAAGCTCAAGCTGAGATCTGCAGGTAAGCCGTCTAAGATAATTGCGGCCGCCTCTCCAAGGTCGAAGACAGTTATACCATCCTCAGTCGCATCATCACATTGGCTCAAAAAAACATTGTCTATCTGCGTTCCTGCTACAACTAATTCTAATTGCGCAATACTCGCACATCCCGCCTGATCAAAAACACGGGCAAAGATAGTTTGCGGATTGCTGAGGTTGGCGTAAGCAGTTTCTGGTAAAGGCGATTCGTTATTCTCTGCTTGCAATAGGGTCTGATGAAAACTCACATCCAAACCAGCAACACCTCCCGTTAAATCAGGGATGGCTTCTGTGAGGTTAAAAATACTAAAGCCATCATTGTTGCCGTCTGCATCACATTGGGTCAGCAAGCTGTCAAAGGCTTCTGGCAGTGGGTTGATGATCACATTGGCTTGCCCTATTATTGGACATTCGCCATTCATAGGGTCTATCTCTACACGATACACACCTGTGGTACTCACCACAAGATCAAAATCGGTTTCTGGTAGAAGCACCTCATCTCTGGTCCAAACATAGGTCGCTCCGGGAATATCTGGAGCCACTAGCGTAAAGCTGTCGCCTTCGCAAAGGTTTAAGGTGGTGGCAGATTCACCGTTCTGAATAATATCTACGGTATTGAGAAACAATGATTGAATAAACGGAGGCAAACCAAAATTTCCAGTCCTTCCGCCGAGCGATACCGCTGCTCGCTGATAATTGGCTCCTGTACCAGCCGTGTTGGGATCATTGATAACATCTAAGGAGGCTTGGTTCAAGATCACCCGATAGATTCGCCCATCGATACCCAATTGTAAAGCACCTGTGGAATTGTCATTAGTGCTCAATACCGTTCTGGTAGCCGATGGATCTGTAGCCGAAAGGTCGAATTGGTAGACCTCACCAAAAGCAAAGCCATCAGTATCATAAACGCCAGCGCAAGTATAAACTAAATTGGAATCCGGAGAGAATTCCACCCCATAAGGCGAGTTTCCATTTACATCCAGATCAAGCCCGCCGGAGGCAACTCCCGTTGCTGTATCAAAATCATAGACCAAGAGCGCTCCTGGTGAACCAGCATCACTTGCAGGGTTCTCATTCAAGGTAGCGTGAGCAATGGCAAGTTTACTACCATCCGGGCTGGATTTTAAGTAACCTAAAGCGTTGTCTCGATAGCCAATAAGAGGAACTTCTGGTTCTACCAACGATTCAACAGGCGTTGTGTTAACGCCGGCTCCGCTCACATCGTAAGCATAGAATCGGTCTACAAAATGCGTAATGACCCAAATGGATTCACAGTCGGCATTGCGCACCGCAGTGATCTTCTCCGAATTGGTTGGCAGCAGATTGATATTCTTCTCTGCCGCAACAACATCGCCCAGACCTCCATCTAAATTCATGTCTACGGTGGAATAGTTCAATCCGCGAAGTGCAGCAGGATCGTTCTCCCCAGGAAACAAGCCATCTACCGTAAATATGTAATAGATATTGGCTTGCTGCGGATTGGGTACTATGATAGCCGATTGGGTAGAAGTATCTTCTCCTAAAAGGCCTGTCCCATTGGGCATAACCTGATGGTCTCGGTTCCAGACCAGAGTTCCATTGGTGTAAAAAAGTAAGTTTCCGGCACTGTCGCTTATTGTTGCACAGCCTTCTAAAGTTTCTAAGGCTCCGTCTGTCAAGGGCGTTGGTGGACTAGTATTGAAATTAAGCCCAGCCCGATCTCCAAAATACCAATTCGCTGCTTCTCCCTGTGCCTGAACGTTTAGGGCAAAGAGCAGCCAAAAGAGACCGAAAATAAATAACTTTTTCATTGCAATGAGGTGAAGGCAGCGGCGCACTGGCAGCTGCCCTTCCGATTGTTCGGAAGCCTCAGCAAGATACTATAAATCTCGTTTTTTCAGAATGAGTAAGGACCAATAATTGAATAAGAAGGTCCACGCAGAAACAATAGCCACTTTCAATAAGGTCACATCATATGACTTTGTGAATTCGGCCCCCAATTGGGTCGCAGCAGATTGTACCGCATTAAAGCGCGTGAATGGTTCAATGATCAAATTCTGCATACTCGTAAGCGGAAGGAATTGCATGATCTGATCTGGTAAATCCGAGCCATCTGGTAGTTTGGTCATCAAAATCAAATACATCGCTCCTTCAAGTATCCACCATATTAACAGGAACCCTAATGCAAACGCTGATCGCTTGACAAGTACTCCTAAGAATAAGCAGAAGGAGAAAAAGGCCAAGAGTTTCAAGAAATAGGCAAAGACGTATTCTAAGTCACGCACTATGATCCCGAACTCGGTATAATCAGAAAAAATCAAACCTAAGATCAGCGATACGATAAATATGAAAGCCGTAGAAACCGCAGCAAACACAAAGACTGTAATGAACTTAGACAAGACGAACTCGCGCTTGCTCAAACCGTCAATTAGGTTTTGTTTTAGGGTTCTGTGGGTGTATTCATTAGCCATCATAGAGACGATGACTATAGCTAGGAACATTTTTAGCAATGCTGCGATCCAGGTATTGAAATGCCAGATGAAGGGGAAGTTAAAGATCCCTTGATCGGCCAGTCTGAAACTGAAGTTCCCAAAATTGAATTTGATCGAAGCCAGTAGCGACATCAAAGAGATCAATATAAAATAGACGGCTGTGATTACGCGTGCCGATTTGTTATGGATGAGTTTGTGGTATTCTATCTGAAGTAATCTAAGCATGCTGTTCGATTTTGTTGGTTAATTCTAGGAATTGCTCTTCTAGGCTTTCTTTGCGCTTGTCTAGTTTAGACAACACAATTCCTTCTTTGAATAACATTTCGTTGAGCATGCTGGCTTCTAATGGCTCGTTCAAATAAGCAACCAGACTTTCGCCTTCTTCTTTGATTTTTCCGAAACTAACATTGCCTTCCAAATAGGCACGTAAGCGAACCATATCATTAGCTTGCAGAGTAAAGAACCCGTGGCTAGCATTCATGCCTTCTACAGGACCTGAATACAGGGAAACTCCTTTACGCAAGATCACTACGTGCGAACACACCTTTTCAACCTCATCCAAAAGGTGAGAGGCCAAAAGTATGGTAGTACCGCCTTTGGCGATCTTCTTGATAATTTCTCTGATTTGATGAATTCCCTGCGGATCTAAACCGTTAGTAGGTTCATCTAAGATCAGGATCTCAGGGTCGTTGAGCAGCGCCGAGGCGATGGCCAGGCGTTGTTTCATTCCTAAAGAAAAGGTTTTAAAGCGACTATCCTTGCGATCTAGCAGCCCTACCAATTCTAATTTCTCTTCGATCTTATCTTCGCCAACTCCTTTGATCTTGGCCACCAAGGCTAAGTTCTGAACCGCACTCATGTACGGATAGAAGTTTGGACGTTCAATAATAGCGCCCACGCGTTTAAGTGCATCGTGGGTAGAGGTGTTGCCGTCGAACCAGGTAAAGTCACCTGAGCTTCTGTTTACGACATTCAATACGATTCCGAGTGTGGTTGATTTTCCACTTCCGTTAGGGCCCAAAATACCGTAAACATTACCTTTCTCTATGGTAAAAGAGAGGTTATTTACTGCAGTCAATGGCCCAAAACGTTTGGTGAGATTGGTAAGCGTTAGGATGGGTTGCATTTATGGTTGTTTAGTAAAACTGATGTCTGTAAGACGAAGCAGTCCCATAAATGTTACACGGCTTTAAAATTCATTTTTAGACAGGTCTAGGAGCTTTGCTCTCGGTTAAAGTAAACCAGATAATAGTACATCTGGCGTTCCTCGTCCCAGCCTTTTTCTACAAATTTATCGGCACTCTCTGGGTTGATAAAATCCATTTTGATCTGAATGTTGGTGTCTAATTGAATCACATTCTTGATCTTTTTACGCGCAGCGGTTACAGCCGTGTTGGCAATGGAAAAATCTGAAAGGTCTTCTATGCTGTATTTCGGGCCGCGTTCTGCTTTGAAGTGTTTAAACTCTGGGATCAGCTCCGGATTGTCTATCACTTCGTTGAGGAACTTGGTTTCTTCGAACTGGTCGTTCTTGGCAAAGTGGTTTACCGCACGGTTCATAAACAAGACCTCTTCGCGTTTGTCTTCTGCTGGTAACACAACATCTTTGGCAAAATCCTGACAGAATTTCAAGTATTTCTTGGTGTAGAAGTTGTCATCGGCTAAGGTTTCTACGCCTAAAAAGCTCTCCAACCAATAACGCGCATCATAGCGGTTACTGTCTACACTTAAGATCTTATATCCAGTCTCCTCTTCTACATTGAAAACAATACAACCCTTGTCTAATTTGTTGAGATTGATCCCTTGTTGCAATTGCATTTCCAATTGCTGCGGACCTTGATTGAACTGCAAAAAGTCTTGCTTCAATTCCGATTTAAAGATCCCAACCCCATCTACTTTTTGGTTGTTTATCTGTAGATTTTCTAAGTAGGCCACATAGACCTCCCCATTCTTTATATGCGGATGCTCACTCTGGTTGTAAAGATGGGTAGTGATCTTAGTGCTTACCTCATGGGCATTGTTAGGGTCTGCCAACAGCTCTTTAACCAACTTATAGAGTTCGTGGTATTCCAGATCCACATCGTGGGTAAAGCTCAGATAATTCTCCTCCTTTTCTCGAAAAGGTTTAAAGAAGAACTCGCGAATCAACGGATTGAGTTCGTCAGTGAGTTTACATGGTGCTCCGGAGAGGAATAAACCCTCTGCGCGACTTTTATTGCCCACGCGGTGCAGGCTTAGGGAAGCGATCTGTGCGCTGTATAAGTTGATCATAAATAAGGGAAAATTAATTCCAGGAATCGATATCTAAAGAGTCAAAATCATCGTCCTCATAGTCCAAGTCATCGTCCAGGTCGCCTTCCATGGATTCTCCAACGAATTCCTTGTCTGGCGCTTCTTCTGGCAATTCGCCGTGTACATACATCAGGTTGGGATACTGCATTCCCGGTTGGGGTTCGGCAATCTCGGCCAATTCCACCAAAAAGGTCCACATGGAAAGAAAATCGTAAACGTAGATCATTTTGGTCTGATCTTCGTTTAAAACGTCTTCTAGCAAAGTTTCGGCCATGATACGAGTAGGCTCGGGGCCTTCTGACATGTCAAAAAGCGCGATCTCTTCGCCTTGTTCCCACTGATCGTCACTGAGGTAAAAAGAGGCCATTTCCTGACCACCAAAACCAAAGGCTTGAGTAATGGCGTTGTGAAAGTCCTCCATAGTGGCGTCTTGCAAGATCTCTAGATCTCTAAAGACGTCTTCTTGGGTATCTAAAATGATTCTGAATCTAAAAACCATAAGGCCGTAAAATTAAGATATTTTCACCGTTTTCTTCGGGATCAAAACCTGTAAAATCAAATAGGATTGCAAGCCGAATAAAACAGCAGCAAAAACCAAGTGGATCGGCTGTGTCAAAAATGGAAAGTCAAAATAATACATCGCGATTCCCGTGAGTACTTCTACACCTAGAATTGCCAGTATACCATTCATGCCGTACAGGCCGTAGCCGTTCTTTTGATTGCCACGCCAGAGCAGTACATTGATCAGTACCACTAAAATAGAGAAGGAGCGGTGAACGTAAAAGCTTAGTTCCGGATAGGCAAGCCAAGCCTCCTTGGCCTCATAACCGACAACTTTTACCTGATCGTCCACAAATTGGCGCACCTGTGTACCCAATACTATTTGTACTAAGGTTAATCCTAAGGCAGCCCACAATAGCGTTTTGAACCCAGTTGTGACACCTTGAGGCCGCTGTTTGCCACTTGCCTGACGCAGAATCAGCAACAACACCAAAACGATCAATAATGCCATTACCATATGAATGGTAATACGCACAGGCGCTAAGACAGAGTAAACCACCGTAGCTCCTAACCAACCTTGAAACCCGATCATAAAGACACTGAGCCATGATAAGATAGTGAGCCATTTGTTTTGTTTCCATTTCCAAATGGAGAGTATGGCCATGATAAGAATAGCTAGGCCGGAGAGCGCTCCTAACAACCGGTTTATATATTCTATCCAGGTATGCCAAACGTTAAATATGGCATAGTCATGCTCGGTATAGGCTTCCCAGTTTGCTGCGGAGTAAGTATCACTAGTTGTAAAGTCGGCTTTAGCAACCTCAAGTGCCTCGTCTTTGATGATCACTTGGCCCTTTTTAAACTCCCTGTCGGGTGCCCAAAGCAGGGTGGCTTCTTCCGCAGGAGGTATATAATAACCAAAACATTTGGGCCAGTCCGGACAGCCCATACCGCTTCCTGTCATCCGCACCACAGCCCCGGCTATGATAACCAGGTAGATCAAGATCAGCGATATTCTAACAAATCGTACAAACATCCTATTGCGGTTTTAAATTCAAGGACTTGCCTTTTTCTAGCATGAACACTTTGGCGGCTTCGTATTCGTTTGGGATAACCCCATCTAAAATAGCTTCTTTAATAGCTTCTTTAATAATACCGATCTCCTTAGAAGGCGGTAAACCAAAAGTTTCCATGATCTCCTCACCACTCACCGGAGGCTGAAAATTCCGAACGTGGTCCTTTTCTTCTACGGTGACGATCTTGTCGCGCACCTTTTTAAAGTTGTTGTGGTAGCGTTTGAATTTCTTCGGATTCTTGGTGGTGATGTCTGCTTCGCACAAAGTCATTAGATCTTCTACGTGATCGCCTGCATCAAAGATCAAGCGGCGTACCGCGCTATCGGTAACTTCTGTTGCTAAAACGATAGGGCGGGAGCTCATCCGAACCATGTTTTGCACGTACTTCATCTTTTCGTTCAAAGGCATGCGTAGGCGTTTAAAGAGCTTGTAGACCATTTTAGAACCTACAAATTCGTGCCCGTGAAAGGTCCAACCTTGTTTTTGATTGAACTTCTTGGTGGGAGCCTTACCAATATCGTGAAGCAGCGCTGCCCAGCGCAACCAGAGGTTGTCTGTCGATTGAGCAATATTATCAACCACTTCCAAGGTGTGCCAAAAATTGTCTTTGTGACGCTGACCTTCTACCTCGTCAATACCTTCTAAAGCGAGAAGCTCTGGGAGTATGTGTTTAAGCAGTCCGGTCTGGTGTAAAAGCCCGAATCCCACAGAAGGTTTATCGCTCATCAAGATCTTGTTGAGCTCTTCTACCACGCGCTCCTTAGAAATAATGCCAATTCGCTCATTTTGTGCTGTAATAGCAGCTAAGGAATCCTGTTGGATCTCAAAATTCAGTTGATTCGCAAAACGTATGGCACGCAACATGCGCAAAGGGTCATCACTGTAAGTTACTTTAGGATCTAAAGGTGTTCTGATCAGCTTGTTCTCAAGATCCTCCAGACCATTAAAAGGGTCTAATAATTGACCAAAACGGTCCCCGTTAAGGCCCAAAGCTAAAGCGTTAATGGTAAAATCACGACGGTTCTGGTCGTCCTCTAAAGTTCCATTCTCTACGGCCGGATTCCGCGAATCTTCGGTGTAAGATTCTTTACGGGCTCCAACAAATTCCAACTGTATATCTTCATGTTGGATCATGGCCGTACCATAGGTCTTAAAGATCGATACTTTTGGGTTCTCGGGTAAGGCTTTGGCAACGGCTTTGGCCAACGCTATTCCACTGCCAATTGCTACCACATCGATATCCTTATGGGTACCGCGATCTAAAAAGAAATCACGCACATAACCCCCAATCACATAGGCCTCCAGATTCAACTGATCAGCAACCTCAGAAAGGGTCTTAAAAATCGGAGCGTCTAGCGCCTCTTTAAAGTGGGTTTTAGCCTGCATTTATTGTCGGATCACCTTCACGGCTCCATCCACACTCAGCTTAATAATACTGGAGGGTTTGGCCGCTTTTCTATCGCGGTGCAAATTTACGACATAGTCTACGCCCTCCAAAATTAACGGATTGATTTCTGAGAAGGTCTTAGCCGTGGGTTCCCCACTGATATTGGCCGAGGTAGACACTAAAGGACGCTTTAGTTTTCTGATAAGCGCCTTACAAAAGGCATCGTTCACAACACGTACACCCAAACTTCCGTCTGGAGCAATAACATTTTCAGATACTCTGATTGCGTTGTCTAGGATCAAGGTGGTCGGCTTATCGGCATATTTTAAAATCTGAAAAGCCGTTTCCGGAAGGTTTTCAAAGTATTCATTGAGCATACGCAGGGAGTCTACCAAACAGATCATGCTTTTTTCTGCAGGACGCTTTTTAATCTCAAATACACGTTCCACACTGTCAAAATTGGTGGCATCACAACCGAGACCCCAAACCGTATCTGTTGGGTAAGCAATGGTTCCGCCGCGTTTTACAATTTCGTAGGTCTTATTAACTTCTGCCGTCATTTTACAACAAAGATTTATAAACGTCAATGTATGCTGCTGCAGCAGTTTTCCAATTAAAACTGTCTGCTTGCGCTTTTAAAGCTTTACTTTTTTCCTCTGGATCCCTGTGATAATCGGCCATCCCTTCTTTAAATATTGCTGCCATTTGCTGCGGATTTAGATCGTGCCAATAATAGGCAACCTCGCCACCAACTTCTGGTAAAGAAGTTCTATGAGCAAGAAATACAGGCTTGCCAAATTTCATAGCCTCGATAGGAGGTAAGCCGAAACCTTCCCGTAAACTGGCAAATAGAAAGGCCTCGCAATTCGCGAGCAGGTATTGTTTTTCAGCATCTCCTACGCGTCCCGCTAAGATCACTCGGTTTTCTAGTCTGTGTTTTGCAATGGTTGCTCGCACCTTTTCACCATAAGGTCTGGAGTCGTTTCCCCCGATAACCAATTGATGCTCGGGCAAATGCACAAGCATCTCCACTAAGAGGTGAAAATTCTTGCGTTCCCAAAAATCACCCAAAGTGAACAAATATTTACCCTTTAGCTGAGTTGTTGGCGTATAGCTGGATAAGTCCAACAGCTTTTCTGTGGGGTTACCGTTTAAGATCACGTATTCGGGCACCTTAGGCATATCGAAATGCTGGTGAGCGCTCTGTTTGGCAAAATCAGAGATATAGGTGATCGCGCTTGCTCTAGCTAGTTTTTCTTTGAATCTCAAGTTTCTCGAATGGTTCAGATCCGAAGAGATTTCCTCAATAAAATTTACATCGTGAATCGTTAAAACGTACGGCAGGTCTCGTTTGGGTTCTACTTTGGTGTTCTGGTTAACAGAATGCCATAGCTCGTATTTAGTTCTAATACGTGCCCAATCGTACCGGCGTAGCCCCAGATAGTATTTGTAGTCAAAAAAGTTACCGAATTCTTCTTTGAGCGGCTTGAGGTATTGGGCGTGAACCACAAATCGCAAATCCTGGTCGTTATTGGCTTGGATCCCGCGTAGCAAATGCAAATTGAACTGCCCAAAACCCGTATACGGATTTTTGAGATTGTGCATTTCTAAAAAGATGCGTTTGGGCATTTAATTCGGGCTTTCTGAGTTTTTACAAAGGTATTTGATTTGCTGCAGTTCTAAAGAATTATAAGTGTATTTTTGCAGCAGATGAAGCAGTCCTTTCATTACGATTTTCAAATTGCCGAGGCTTTTGTAGAACAGCATCAAGCCGTTTTGGCTTGTGTGCTTAAGTTTGACCAAGAAGGTGAATTGTTCGGTGATGGCGAACGCAATGAGATCCGTCTTTTTGACACCTTGGGCATGAAGGTCAATGTGAAGCGTTTTAAGAATCCAAATGCGCTTAACACCTGGGTTTATCGCTATCTAAGACCTTCTAAGGCAGAACGTTCTTTTCGGTATGCAGAGAAATTACTGGCTATGGGTTTGGGAACACCAAGACCAATTGCCTATGCCGAGAATAAAAAGTGGAACGGACTAAAGGATAGCTATTATTTGAGCGAACACTTAAACTGTGATCTGACCTACCGCGAATTGGTGCACGATCCGAATTATCCGGAGCACGAACAGATCTTAAGAGCCTTTACCCGCTTTACCTTTGAGCTTCATGAAAATGGCGTCTTGTTTAAAGATCACTCTCCTGGAAACACCTTGATCAAAAAGACAAGTGACGGATATAATTTCTATTTGGTAGACTTGAACAGAATGGAGTTTAAATCACTCACCCAGGCGGAGCGCATCTATAATTTTTCTCGTTTAACTCCTGTAAAGGATATGGTCCGAGTTATGAGCGAAGAGTATGCAACCTTGGCAGGTTACGACCAGCACCAAACCTTTACTGCCATGTGGGGCCACGTGAGTCATTTTCAAGAGAAGTATCACAGAAAACAACGCCTAAAGAAAAAGTTACTCTTTTGGCGCAAGCGTTAATCGTCGCAATTCTTTATAACGTTCCCATACGCTTAAAGCATTTAGTTTAGAAACTATAAAGCCGCGCTTGCCGTCTAAAATACCTAAACGAATAATATAGTGATTCAAGAACTTGTAAGCCGATTTTAAATAGTGCTTAAGTAGGGTATAGCGCTTTCCGCGATGATATAATTCCTTACCTCTCATTTTACCGTAAGTGATCATTTTAGAACGATAAACCTGATAATCGTCAAAGAAGTAATGATCTAATTTGTGCTTTAGAATTCCAATAGGAGGCGCAATGTCCAAGGTTTCGTGGACTATCTTTTCGCTTTTATATCGGCCTTTGGTTTTGTCAAACAGTCGGAGTGCTTTATCTGTTTGCAGGCCGCTAAAATTCAATTTTTTACGCTTGTAATAGAACTGCCGGTAGATCTGATATCCGTTGGCGAGTTCCTTTTGGGCAAGTAGCTCTTTTATTTCTGCCGATAGGGACGCAGAAACACGTTCGTCTGCATCAATAAACAATACCCAGTCGTTGCTGGCTAGGTCCAAACAGAAATTGCGTTGGATGGGATAATCGATAAAGGTATTTTGAACCACGCGCACCCGAGGATCGGCCTGCAAGATCTCAAAAGTACCATCGTCGCTAAAAGAATCAACAGCAATGATCTCATCGGCAAAGGTGATACTGTCTATTACCTCTGGCAGATGTTTACTTTCATTCTTGACAATGAGTAGTGCAGAAAGTTTTCGCATGAAAATTACGTACTTTTGAGCCGTTCAAAGGTAGCGTTTGCAACTGAAATGCACAGCGCTCTTAGCAGAAACTATGTCAAAACCTCAGATTTCAGTCATCCTCAGTACCTATAACCAACCGGAATGGTTGGAAAAAGTGCTTTGGGGATACGCGCAACAAGAATTCACAGATTTTGAGGTTGTAATTGCAGACGATGGTTCAACCGAAGCTACCAGAGCCAAAATCGAGCAAATGACTCCTGAATTGCCGTTCCCATTACAACATGTGTGGCATCCTGATAATGGCTTTCAGAAAACGATCATCTTGAATGAGGCTATAAAAGTAGCTCAGGCAGATTACCTCTTGTTCTCTGACGGCGATTGTATTCCTCGAAAAGATTTTCTCTCTGTGCATGCTAAGCATATGGAGCCGGGATTTTTCCTTTCTGGAGGTTATTTTAAGCTTCCCATGGACATTTCAAAGGCCATTTCTAAAAGCGATATCGAAGCACAAAATTGCTTTGAACTGTCTTGGCTTAAGCAGCGCGGATTAAAAACTTCTTTTAAAAACAACAAGCTTACCCAAAGTTCGCTTAAGCAAAAATTCTTGAACTGGATCACTCCAACAGAGGCCACCTGGAACGGCCACAATTCTTCTGGTTGGCGCAGTGATATAGTCGCAGCAAATGGTTTCGATGAGCGCATGCAATACGGGGGCGAGGACAGGGAGCTAGGAGAGCGCCTTTTCAACGCCGGAATAAAAGCCAAACAATTGCGTTATTCGGCAATTTGTGTGCATTTGGATCATCCTAGAGGTTATGTAAAACCAGAGATGCTCAGTAAGAATGCGGCTATTCGCAAGCGTACCAAAACTGAAAAATTAGTGCGTACCTCTTACGGTTTAGACACCGAAAAATCGTGATGATCTAAAAAGGCGATCATTTTTTCTATAACAAATTCAGGATCCAACTTTGCGTAGTAGGAAGTGGCTTGTTTTTTATACTTCTTCGGATGTTGACGGTACAAGTCCGGATGTAGATCTGCCAAATGAACCGAGCGATTTTCGCCATCTGCTTCATAACTGTTCCAAGCCGATTTGAGGATCCATGGAGAAAAGATCGAAAAAGTAGGGAGTTCAAGGGCCTTACCCATATTCACTGCGCCTCCTTCATTACCGATCACTGCAGTGCAACATGAGGCCAACGCGAGGAATTCCCGCAAACCTTTACCGTAAATGTCGGGTCTTAAATGACTTTGAGTATTGGGTTTGCATAGCTTTATCAATTCATCCAATTGCGGGCGTTGCTCGGGTAAATAATTGAACAATAAATGGGCCTGAGTGCGTGTTACAAGTTCATCCAGTACTTTGGCCATATATGGCAGCGGATAAGTCTTATCTGGACTGCTTCCAAAAGCAGCTATCATAAAAACTTTAGCTTTTGGGCTCAGCTGCGCTTGCCTTATTTGAGCCAGAGCGAGATTCTTTTCGGTTTCGCCTATATAGATCTTTGGGCGAGGGATAATCAGGTCTTGAAAGTCCAAAGCCTCTAGCAAAAGCACCCGGTTTACCAAAGCGAGACCTTCGTCTTTTGTAGTGTGACTTAATGGTTTTACCGTTCGTTTGTATGCCCGTTTGGTGTACCATTTGCGGTAGGACACACTATCATTTGGCTTTAGTTTTCTACTCAGCCGTGCCGATCTGAGTTTAGCATAAACGTCTATGACCAGATCGAAATTCTCGGCTTGAAGTCCTTCAGTAAAGCTCCGGTAATATCTTTTTTGCTTGGCTTTCTTCGGATCGAAGAGATGTAGCTTGTCTATAAAGGGATTGTTCACTACCACGGCCTGAGTATTCGTGTTTATCAAATAGTGTAAGGTGGTGGCAGGATATTGCTTGCGTAACAACTCAAAAAGAACCGTAGACGTGAGTACGTCTCCGATCATTTTGTGCTGTATTACAAGGATCTTATTCAAATCATTCTTTTACTAGACGGCTACGTCATAGGTGCGTAGGGCGTCGTTTAATGAGGTCTTTTTATTGGTGCTCTCTTTGCGTTGACCAATAATCAGTGCACAAGATACTTGGTATTCCCCAGCTGGGAATTTCTTAGTGTAACTCCCCGGAATTACAACCGATCTGGCCGGGATCACACCTTTGTACTCCTTGGGCTCGCTTCCGGTCACATCGATGATCTTGGTAGAGGCTGTAACTACCACATTTGCTCCAAGAACAGCTTCTCGCTCAACGCGAACACCTTCTACCACTATGCTTCGGGAACCGATAAAAGCGTTGTCTTCGATTATTACAGGAGCAGCTTGCAAGGGCTCCAATACCCCACCAATACCAACGCCACCACTAAGGTGAACATCTTTCCCGATCTGTGCACAGCTTCCAACGGTAGCCCAAGTATCTACCATGGTTCCGGCGTCCACATAGGCGCCAATATTCACATAGCTCGGCATCATGATCACGCCTTTGGAAATATAGGCTCCATGTCTGGCAACAGCATTGGGCACCACGCGAATTCCTTTTTCTTCATAACCTCTTTTGAGTGGCATTTTGTCGTGGTATTCAAAAATTCCAGCCTCTAAGGTTTCCATTTTCTGGATAGGGAAATAGAGTACTACCGCTTTTTTAACCCATTCGTTTACCTGCCAACCTGATGCTGTTGGAGAGGCGCAACGCAGTTTTCCACTGTCCAAATGGTTGATCACCTCTCGGATTGCTGCTATGGTTTCAGGGTTTTGCAAGAGGGATCTATCTTCCCAAGCTTGTTCAATTAGCGGTCTTAAGTGCTCCATGGTTGTTTTTTTGACAAAGATAATAAGCTGTCTCGGAATAGTTGCGGATTGTTTGCTACTATTGGCGAATCCCGTATTTTTGCAGCGTAGATGCCAAGAATTATTGCCATAGACTACGGAAGCAAACGCTGCGGATTAGCAGTTACAGATCCGCTGCGATTGATCGCCTCGGGATTAACCACCGTCGCGACCCCAGACTTGATACCCTATTTACAGGAGTATTTTAAAGTTGAGGAAGTAGATCTAATTGTATTGGGGCAACCCAAGCGACATGACGGCAGTTTTTCGGACATTGAAAGTGAGATCCTCGTTTTTATTGAGAAGCTGCGTCTGTCTTTTCCCGACTTGGACGTACAAAGAGTGGATGAGCGGTTCACCAGTAAAATGGCTTTTAGAGCCATGATAGACGGCGGCTTGTCTAAAAAACAACGCCAGAACAAAGCAATGGTTGACCAAGTGAGTGCAACCATTATATTACAAGACTATTTAGAATACCATTTATGATTTTACCTATAGTGGCATACGGCGATCCCGTTTTGCGAAAAAAAGCGGTCAACATTGATAAGGACTATCCGGAGCTCGATGTCTTATTAGAGAATATGTTCGAAACCATGTATGGGGCCCACGGTATAGGGTTGGCAGCTCCCCAGATAGGTCGGGCAATCCGCATATTTTTGGTCGATGCAACTCCTTTTGAAGATGACGAAGACCTCTCCGAAGAAGAAAGAAAAATGCTTTCCACCTTTAAGAAGGTGTTTATCAATGCCGAGATCATAGAAGAAACAGGAGATGAATGGGCTTTTAACGAAGGTTGTTTAAGCATTCCGGATATCCGAGAAGATGTATTCCGACAGGATACTATCACCATAAAATATCAAGACGAGAATTTTAAAGAACACACCGAGACTTATAGCGGCATTGCGGCGCGAATCATTCAACACGAATACGATCATATAGAAGGAATCTTATTCACAGATAAACTTTCGCCCTTAAAAAAACGCCTCATAAAAGGTAAGCTCAATAACATCAGCAAGGGGAAGGTCAGTATTGACTACCGAATGCGATTCCCAAATCAAAAAAAGAAACGTTAAGAGGTTTGTCTGTTAAAGGGAAAGCCCTTTAATTTGCAGCCAAAATTTAGCCTTTACTATGAGTTTAGAAAAGATCATGGCCATTTCTGGCAAACCGGGACTTTACGAATTGAAAACCCAAACCCGTACCGGTTTTTTAGCACAGTCTTTAGCAGATGGTAAAACCTTAAGCGTAAGCGCGCGTCATAACGTGAGCTTGCTCTCAGAGATCGCTATTTACACCTTGTCAGAGGAGGTGCCTTTAGCGGAGGTATTTGAAAAGATCAGCAATAAAGAAAATGGAGGAGAAGCCATCAGCCATAAAAGCTCTAAAGATGAACTAGAAGCTTATTTTTTTGAAGTGCTTCCAGACTATGATGAAGATCGTGTCTATGCCAGTGACATCAAAAAAGTGGTGCAGTGGTACAATCTTTTACAGAAGAATGGGCATACTTCTTTCGCTGCAGATGAAGAAGAATAAGTTAAAATCTTTTAATAAAATCTTTCCATAGCCATCTACGTGATGGCTATTTTTATTTAATTGAAAATTTTAGTTTTCCGGTTAATCATGTAAACAAAAATTTTCTGTTTAAATCAACGGCTTCGCTTTGGTAAAAGAAATTTAATCATTGGAGTGCTCCCCTTATTAATTAAATTTGTTTCTACTCATCTTATACCATGAACTCACGTCAAGATCAACTCCAGGCTTTAAACCGATTATTAACCATAATGGATGAGCTGCGCGAGCAGTGCCCTTGGGACAGGAAGCAGACCATGGAGTCGCTACGCCATTTGACCATAGAAGAAACCTATGAACTCGGCGATGCTATATTAGATAAGGACTTGGAGGGAGTGCGTGGTGAACTTGGAGATCTGCTTTTACATATTTTCTTTTACGCCAAGATCGGGAGTGAGAAAAAGGCCTTTGATATAGCCGATGTTGCTCACGCGATCTCAGAAAAGCTTATAAACAGGCATCCGCACATCTATGGCGATATAGAAGTGGCCAATGAAGAAGAAGTGAAGCAGAATTGGGAAAAGCTCAAATTAAAAGAAGGGAAAAAGAGTGTTTTGGAGGGAGTTCCTAAATCCCTGCCTGCGATGGTTAAAGCCAACCGAATTCAAGACAAGGTAGCCGGAGTCGGTTTTGACTGGGAAGCTCCGCATCAGGTTTTTGAAAAACTACAGGAAGAGCTCGCGGAGTTTCAGCACGAGGTAGATAAGGGTGATAAAACGGCTATGGAAGCGGAGTTTGGAGATGTGCTCTTTTCTATGATCAACTACGCCCGCTTTTTAAAGATCGACCCGGAGAGCGCTTTAGAGCGCACCAACAAGAAATTCAGCAAACGTTTTCAATTCTTAGAAAAAGTAGCAGCGGCCCAAAACAAAAGTCTGTCGGAGATGTCATTAGATGAGATGGACCTTATTTGGGAACAAGCTAAGCGGGACGCTTAAAGACAACTGTTCTTTCGTCTAGAAAGTTGAGTTCATATCCTTGGGAAGCGGCAAGCTGCTCCACACTATTTTTATGGTAAATGAAAACATGGGTAGGGTCGTTCTTATAATACCATTTTTTAAAGTCGATGTTTGCTGCATAGAGGTCGGTCTTGCAGATTAGTGCCCCTCCCGGATTCAACAAGGCGTAAAGCTTCTCAAATTCTATTTTTGGATCTTGAAAATGTTCCATGACCTCGCAACAGATTATAAAATCATAGCTGTGGTCAAGCGGGGAGGTCTGCGGGTGAAAGAACGGATCGTATAAACTTATCGAATATCCTGCTTCCTCTAGCATTACTGCAGCTACAGGTCCAGTTCCAGCGCCGTAATCGAGCCCTTTGCTTTGGGTACTAAAATTAGATAGGACATAATTTACTATGGAGCTGACAAATTTTCGATACCCAGGGTCATTCACATCGTTATTGTGGGTAAGATATCGTGCCTTTTCTTCTGCTGGCTTGGGTAAGTTGGCCGGATCTCTGTAAAGTCCGGAGCAATTTTTACACTGCCAGAAATGATTCAAGCCGTCCTTGAAGAACGGTAGTGCGTCTTTACTATGACAGAGCGGGCAGGTCAAATTCAATCCAAGGCTCTGAGCTTATTCAACTTAGCACGCCATAACTCTAAATTTTCTTTGTGCTTATCAATATTGTTTTGAACCTCCGTAAAAAGTGGGTTGGACGCATCGCTATTCTGGAAAAATCCTAAATTATTTTCCAATTGATTGATCTCTTGCACCACCTCGTCGATCTTTTTGCTCACGTAGATCTTTTCGTTGTTGAGTTTACGCGGATCATTATTGGATTTAAGCGATTCCAGTTTGGCGTCGTATTTGATCATCTCGGCGTCCATTTTATCCATGTTTAAGGCACCAAAGGCTTGATTTAAAGACTTTTGGAACTTCGACTCTATATTCTTCTTATTAAAAGGTACACGCCCGGCGGCTTTCCAATCTTCTAAAAGCGTTTTTAGGCTCGCAAGGTCTTTTTCTGCATCCTTGGAGGCTTTGAATCCTGACAATTTGTCCAACAATGCCTTTTTCTTCTCAAAGGCTTCAACCTCCTCTTTATTGGCAGCGTTGCGTTTGTTGTGCAAGCGGTCAAAATAGTGGTTGCAAGCTGCTTTAAATTCGCTCCAAATCCGATCGCTATCCTTGCGTGGTACGTGCCCGATCTGTTTCCATTCTGTCTGGATACGCTTCATTATTGGAGTTACTTCCTCGAAATTGTCGGAATCTTTATGTTTTTCTGCCGTAGCGATAAGTTCCAGCTTCTTTTCCAGATTGGTATACTGTTGCTTCTTTTGCTGCTTGTAGAAGTCGTTCTTGTGTTTGTTGAAATCGCGCGTGGTGGCTTTAAAAGTATCCCAGATCTCTTGATTCTTTTCGCGCGGAACCTTACCGATCTCGAAAAACAGATTTCTCAGATCTTGTACTTTTCTTATGGCTTGTTGCCAGGCTTGATGCGTAGGTTTTACTTGTGCAGTTGCCTCTTTGATACTGTTTATGACCTCTTGCTTTTGCAAATAGTTGTTTTCATAGGATTTCTCCATTTCCTGCTGCGCAGCGACCCGCTTGTCGTGAATGACCTTGGTTGCAGCGCTGAACTTCTCCCAGACCTCATCTCTATATTGTTTGGCTACAGGACCCAGTTCCTCTTTCCAAACCTTGTGTAGCATTTGCAGCTCTCTAAAGGCCTTAGAAACATCGGCTTCTTGCGCCAGTTCTTCTGCCCGCGTAATGATCTTAAGCTTCTGATCCAGGTTGTGCTTAAAGTCCATATCCCTGAACTCTCGGTTCAGGTGTAAGAAATCGTAAAAATTCTCAACGTGGTGGTGATAGGTATTCCAAACGGTGTTGTACTTATCGCGTTGAATAGGTCCGGCCTCTCTCCAGCGGTCTTGGATGTCTTTAAAGTGCTTGTAGGTAGTGTTGATATTCTCGTCGATAGCCAACAATCCTTTAAGTTCCTCTATAAGTTCCAGGCGCTTGTCGAGATTCGCTTGCAGGTCCTTTTTTAAGTTTTTATAGTGGTTGTTGAGCTTTTCCTTGTAGTTGAAAATTAGGGTGCTGAAGGCTTTCTTTTCCGGAGTTGAATAATGAAAGTCCACAATATTTCCACCCTCGGCCAAAAAGGCTTCTTTTTGTTTTTCAAAAGCTTCTTGAAATTGTGTGTTGAATGCTTCCTTTAAAGCCTCCACCTTGGGTTTAATTGAAGCTACCTTGCCACTCTTTAAAAGTTCTTCAAAAGCGCTGACCATGCCTTGAGGGTCCAGTTCGTCGTAATCTGGAAGTTCCTCTTCTGAATCGGATTCGTCATGGTCTGAATCGTCTGAACTCACAGTCTCTTCAGAATCCTCTGTGGTCTCTAAGTCAGAATCTGATTCCGTAACTATTGAATCTTCAGGGGTTTGTGCCTCTTCTTGAGATTCTTGAGCGGCTTGAGCTTTTGGATCTTCTGCGGGTAAATCGGGCTGGTCTTTTGGGTCAGACATGTCTTTCAATGTTAAGGTTCAAGGAAAAATATACTGTTAAGATAAGAACTCCCCCCTGATTTTGCAAGAGCTTATTTTAGGCGGATTCGATTATATGCACTTCTAGTTTAGGAATTCCAGATTTCCCAGGCCTTTTCTGCTTGCCCAACTAGCATCTTATAGCCATTGGTGACGCGAGCCCCTCTTTCGGCGCCCAAACGCATAAAAGTGGTCTCTTCCGGGTTGTAGACCAGATCGAAAAGCAAGTGGTTGTTGCTCAAGAAATCATAAGGAATATCTGGATGCGCCTCTACTTTGGGGAAGGTTCCTAAAGGGGTGCAATTCACGATCAGTAAGTGATCTAGAATTACATAACGATTGACCTGCTCGTAGCTCAAGGCTGTTTCCGAAGCCTCTCGAGAAACAAATTGGATTCTGAAGTCCAAGTTGGCTAAGGCGTGCACAATTGCTGCGGCTGCCCCACCTGTGCCAAGGATTAGAGCGGAACGATCTTCCAGCGGCAAAAAGGGTTCTAAGGCTTTAACAAAGCCGTGGTGATCGGTGTTGAATCCAATGCGTCGGTTGTCTGCGGTGATCTTGATGGTATTTACCGCTCCAATAGACTCCGCTACCGGGTCTAATTCATCTAAGAACGGTATTACAGCGCTTTTATAAGGAATGGTGACATTGAGACCTTTAAAATCCGGCATATTAGCAAAGAAGTGCTCCAAGTTCGCTTCGGATGGCAGATCGACATTCTCATAGGTATGGTCAAGCCTTAAGTTCTGAAACTTTTCTTTGAAATATCCGCGACTAAAGGAATAGTCTATATTCTTCCCGATCAATCCAAAGCGTGCCATCAGCGTCTTTTATAAGTATCGTACCAACCCAAGGATAAAATGAGAAGGATTCCCAGGGCGATGAAAACTACCGCCCAAAGCGTATGACTGCTCATGATTTCAGGAAAATACCGTTCGTAATTGCTTACTATTGCGTCGCCATTGGCGTCTATAGCGATGGCGCCCGAAGCGTCCAGTTCATAGATCTTGTTCTTCCAAGGCCAAACCACGCCCAGCGAACCGGTAATAAAACCAATAATGGCTGCATAGGTTGCTCCTTTAAAGCGCTTAAGCACATAACCTAGTCCGTGCGAGAGCGTGACAAGTCCAGTTAGCGACCCTAAAGCGAACACAGTTAAGACCAAGAGTAATCTAAGCCGCTGCGGATCGTCCGTAAAGGAGAAATCCCAACTGAGAATGTTGGCCACCGTGTCGTAAAGGGCGTTTACTGCATCGACCAACAATAAAACATAGTTGCCAAAAAGGATCAGAATGAACGAACCGGACAGTCCCGGTAGGGTCATCCCTGAGACCCCAACTATTCCACAGAAGAATACGAACAATAAATTGTCGTTCTCTTTTGCAGGTTCTAAAAAACTAATGCTAATGCCTAAAAGCGCACCTACTATCAAAAGACTGATGGTCTGTTTGTTCCATTTTTTGAAATCGCGGCCAATGTAGTAGATGGAGCCTAAGATCATTCCAAAGAATCCGCTCCAAACATAGAGCTCGTAATGCTGCAACCAATAATCCAAGATCTTAGATACACTGAAATAACTGATCAGCATCCCCAAGATGAGCAGGCCTAAGAACTGCCCGTTCACATAGTCGTAAAAACTGCGGAAGCGTCCGTTAAAAAGTAAGGCAAATGCCTTTCTATTTATCTTTTGAAGGGAGTAAATGAACTCTTCGTAAAAGCCAGCAACAAAGGCGACCACACCTCCTGAAACTCCAGGAACTTTGTTGGCCGCTCCCATAGCCAGACCCTTTAGGACCAACCAAATTCCGTCTGCAAAACTACGCTTGGCGGCCATCTGCAAGTGTGGATTTACGTTTTGCAAGCCATTCGAAGCCTAATATCAATACACAGCCGGCTACAGCGCAGCTAATTGCTCCCACTAATTGTGGATCTCCGTTGAAATTCGCTGGCGCAATGCTTTCTTCTAATAAGGGAACTTCGATTCCTTTGCTGTTAATACGGGTAGAAAGTACTTCTTTCCAGGGCCATACTTTGTTAAGTGCGCCCAGCATAAAACCTGTCAATACGGCCAGAGTTATTGCTTTGTAGTTGTTGAACATCCAATTCAATACTCCTGAGAATGCTTTGAGTCCTGCAATAGCTCCAACAGCAAATACACTCAATTTTAAAACCGATTCCCACATTAGATCAGATTCCCCACTCAAACCATCTATAAGGCCAGATATGGCTCCTATCACCGGTTCATAAGCCCCTAGGAGCAAGAGAATAAAGGCTCCCGAAAGACCAGGTAAGATCATAGCGATTATGGCTATAAAACCAGCTAGAGCCATAAACCAAAGGCTATCTTGAGACCCTATGGGTTCTGCAATGGTAATGCTGTATGAAACGGCTGTTCCCACAACTAGCGCTATAAGGACACCTATATTCCATCGTTCGATCTGTTTGCCCACATAGATGATACTGGCTACGATCAATCCGAAGAAAAACGCCCAGACCAAAACCGGATGAGATTCTAACAGATGAGTGATCAGCTTGGCCAATGAGAATATACTGGTAGCGATTCCCATAAAAAGTACAGCCAGAAAGCCCAAGTTGTAATGACGCCACATGGCTTTAAAGCCGTCTTGCTTCCACAACTTGAACAAGCCCAGATCCAATTTGTGGATAGTGCCTATTAGTTCTTCATAAATACCTGTAATAAAGGCTATAGTTCCACCAGAAACTCCGGGTACCACGTCTGCGGCGCCCATGGCGATTCCTTTTAGATAGGTGGTAAGGTGGGAAATAAGCGCGTTAGATGCCATAGATCCGTAATGGAATTCCCCCAAAAATAACGATTCCTAGCGAGAAGCGTTTTCGTATTGACGAATAATTTTTTGCACGATAGCTTTGGCAAAAACAGTAGGGAACAACTCTTCGATAATGATGCTGTATTCAACATCTAAACGCAAGGCGTTGTTCAGGTGGAACTGCCCTTTGTTCTCTTCTCCCAACAGATAATGCAAACCAGCCAAACGGAACTCGATCTCAACGGCATCGGGGTAAAATTCGGCAGCCTGATGCAGGTTGTTAATTGCTGCTTCGTATTCACCGAGCTGGATCAAGATATCGGTTCTGGAGGTCCAGGAATCGATCTCGTAGTTGCCCAGTTCAATGGTTCTGCGATAACCGTGCTCTGCCTCTTCAAAAAGATTCAGATTCTTATTGATAACCGCATAACGCTTCCAATAAAGCACGTTCTCACTATCAATATTCAAGGCCTTGTCTATGTAATACAGCGCTTTTTGATAGTTCTTCTTACGGTTGTAGTAGTCGGTAATGGCTATCCATCCCTTGTCTAAAAGGCCATCTTCTTCTATGCATTTGTGGTAGAACTGCAAGGCGAGCTCGTCGTTGCGTAGTTTTTCATGACATTTTCCAATGCGTAGCAGCGCAAAGGAAGTTGGGTCATCCAATTCCAAGGTGATGGTATAACTGCTAATGGCCTCGTTGTAACGCCCCAGTTTCTCTAAGACCTTTCCCTTTTCTAGATAAGCGCCAATAAAGGTATCGTCCGAAATAATGGCAAAGTCATAAGCGGCAAGCGCCTTTTTGTATTCTTTAAGGGTGTAATATTGTTTCCCAACCTGATGCCATCCCACCTCAGAGTAGGGGTTAGCATTCAAAAAGTCATTCAAATAGTCAATAGCTTCTTGATGCTGTTCCAAATAGTCGAAACAATAGATCACATTGTAAAGGGCCGAATAGTCTTGATTGTCTATCTCTAGACATCGCATGAAGTTGTTCTTGGCCTTTTCAAAATCTTCCAAGAACAAATACTCCATCCCAATAAGAGAGAGTACATCCGCAGCATCGTTGGTGATCTCTAGCGCTTTCCCTAACAGGTCAATGGCTTCTTTGTGCTTATCGCGACGCGACAGTACATTGGCTTTTTGGATCAAGATCTCCTCGTTGGAAGACTCTAAGCTGTAGAGTTCGTCCAAAAGGGTATCCGCCAGGTCGAGTTTATTCTCAAATATGTAAACCTCTACTTTGTACAACTTCAAATTCGTGGCAGTTGGGTGCTGCTCCAAACCGAGTTTGGTTGCCTTTTTAGCAAGCGCCATTTTACCGTTATCCAAATAATGCTGAATGATCTCTTCGAACTCTTCTGCGTCAAAGAAGAGCACATTGTTAGTTTTCAGCATGGATTCGAAACGGGTAAGTGAGAAGTTAGTAGAGTCCTTATCGCCAAATTGCATAAGCGGGGTTTTAAGTTTCTTCCATATTAAAGGTAACAATGTAATTGGGGGTTCAATTCTCGTGCCGATTATGTTGTCAACAAAGTAATTAACAGAATTTTAAGGGCAATATTAACTGATAATCAGATGCTTACAAAAGTCTACTTCTTATCAATTTTTTCCAATAGGTCGAGAATAACCTGACAACCTTTCCGAATTTCACTTTCTGAGACTGTTAGTGGTGGGGTAATTCGTACGGCCTTGGGTTCAAAAAGCAACCAAAACAAGATCAATCCGGCCTTTTGCGCTTCCAGAACCAAGGTGTTGGCTATTTCTGCACTTTCCATAATCAGCGCCAGCATAAGGCCTTTCCCCCGAACTTCCTTGATAAGCGGGTGTTTTAACAGACTTCTAAAGAGAGCTTCTTTTTTTAAAGTATCGGCCATTAAGGTCGATTCTTGCAGTTCTTCTAGTGTAGCAAGGGCAGCCGCCGCAATTACCGGATTCCCCCCAAAAGTGGTTATATGTCCTAGCTTTGGCTTGTCTTGTAGTTGTTTCATCTGCGCAGCGCTGGCTGTGAATGCACCAACCGGCAGACCGCCGCCCATACCTTTACCCATAACCACAATATCCGGTATCAGATCGTAATGCATGAAACCAAAGAGCTCACCGGTACGTCCAAAACCTGGTTGGATCTCATCTAAGATCAATAGCGCACCAACTTCTTTGCAACGTGCCGAAAGGGCTTTGAGGTAACCCTTTTTTGGAACTATAAAGCCTGCCCCTCCTTGAATGGTCTCGACCACAACCCCGGCGGTTTTTGTAGTGATCTTTTCGATTTCATCAAAATGATTGAAATTGATGAATCTGCAGTCTGGAATGAGAGGTCTAAAGGCCGATTTTCGCTCCTCGAAGCCCATAAGACTCAGAGAACCCATAGTACTGCCGTGATAAGCCTTGTTGGCTCCAATGAGTTCACTGCGTCCGGTAACGCGTCTGGCGAGTTTTATGGCACCTTCTATGGCCTCAGTCCCAGAATTTGTAAAATAGGTAGTGTCTAAAGGATCAGGCAGGGCCTCAGCTAACTTTTTCGCTAAAGTGACAACGGGCTCTTGTACGTATTCACCATAGACCATTACATGCAAGTAACTATCTAGCTGCTTTTTTACTGCGGATACGACCCGTGGATGTCTATGGCCTAGGCTACAAGCCGATACTCCGGCAACAAAATCTAAATGGGCATTCCCTGCTGCGTCATAGATATAAGAGCCTTCTGCCCGCTGCACTTCCATGGCCAGTGGGTGTGGAGTAGTCTGCGCCTGATGTTTAAAAAAATCCTCGAGCATCTATTGACCTCCTTCGTCTTGTTCGTTGTCTTGATTGTCTTTCTTGGTCGTTTTACCTGGAAAGAATTTTGCCTTTTCTTGCGCGGCCTTGTCTTGTATAGTATCGCGGACCTGAGCTTTGGGCCCTTCCGGGTCGTTTAAGAGGTCCTTGGGCTTTAAGTTCGAATATTCTGGGATATCCAGTTCGTCTTCTGGGACATCCTCGAAAAATTCCCCTTCGTCTTCTGGCAGAGGAATACCGCGGATTTTAACCAATTTTGGAGGCGGTTTACCCAAGAACAGATCGTCTACAGATCGCAAACGTTCATCACCGCGCCAATTAAATCCGGGCAAGAGCTTTTTCTCCTCCGGATACATACCTACTGGAAAAAACTTACCGGTTCCACGATTGATGAAGCGAATGCCAATAATGTCTTGATTCTCTAAGGTGATCTGTATACTACTGCCAATAGTGTTGTTTATGCCTTCTAGTTTGTTAGTATCTGTATTGCGAGCGTAATAGACTACCTCCGCGTTCTGATCTACATTCACAGTGTCTAATTCATTCTCTGTGAACAAACCGGTTAATCGAACTCCAGAAACTTGATTGTAGCCCGCACTGTCCTTTTGTATCAAAAAGGCATTTTCAAATACTTTAAGGGTATCTAATTGCTCGGTCACTGTATTGGACAGGATGTGAATGGTATCACCCGTCATTTGGTTCTCCCCACTCCAAAGCACCGGATTGGTAATCATCTTAGTAAGTCCAATGCGTTCAGAAGTATAGATAGAGTCGCATTTACCGCTCATATCGCTTTTGTAGAGGCGCGCTCTGTGAAAACCTTTTAGTATTCTATTGTCCTCCGGACCTGTAACTCGTAAGGTGTCAGCGTGTACGTAGATCGAATCCCCGTCGCGAACTGTTATTGCTACGGCGCGTTTGGTTATAAATAAGGAATCCTTTGGCCTAAAGACCTCCGCATAATGACCTCTGATCACCGAACTGTTAACCGTATCTAAGATCTTAATGTTGTTGGTAGCGCTAGCAAAGCCGGTGTTTCGATTAAAATAGATACTGTCCCCATATAAGGTACGTGTCTCGTAGTCTATCTTGGAATTCTTTACAAAGTAACCGGTATCGCCTCGGGTGTCATAATAACCGCGTTCGCAATAAACGGTACTGGTTTCGCTGACTATAGTAGAAGGTCCGTAGAGATAAGCGCCTCCCGATTCCGAATAGAAATCCAATTGGTTGGAATTTACCGTATACTCCGGATTGACGATTTTAACGTCGGATAAGAACTGATACTTCTTATTGTTGGCAAAATAGCGTCCTACATTACTGGTCAGCGTACTGGCCGTATCTATAACGGTTCCGCCGCTGCGGTAAAAGGCTTGTTGTTTAATGCGGTCAAAATAGAGGGTATCTGTCCTTAAGGTTGTTTTAGGTTCTTTTAGAACGACATCGCCGGTGGCAAATGCAAATTGTGTGTTGCCGTTGTATTCGGCATACTTGGAATTCATAACCACCGTATCACCCTGAGAGATTCGGACCTTGCCATAGGCTTTGACAAAATTCTCTTTGAGGTATACAAAAGCCTGATCACACCACATTTCTACACCTTCGTGTACTATAAATACTTGACCACTATTGTCTTTGGTGTAAATAACAGCATCTGGAAAATCAGGGCGTTTTTCCAAATAGCCAGACTTGATGTCCACCTTAGAAGGCTTAGGGTCGTTTTGTGCTGTAGCCGAAAAGGGCAGAGTCAGCAACACCAAAGCGAGTAAGGCTTTTATGAAATTAGCGCGATGCATGCTCAAAAGTACACAAATGCCAGCAGGCGAACTGTGAAAAAAGATATAATTTCCTATCGGTGAATGGTCTGAGTACGGTCGGGTCCAACAGAAACGATCTTGATCGGTACTTGAAGTTCCTGCTCCAAATAAGCAATGTAATCATTCAGCGCTTCTGGCAATTGGTCTGCCTTTGTCATTCCGGTCAGATCCTGCGACCAACCTTTCATTTCGGTATAGATCGGCTCCACGTTCTCTGGCTCGATATTATACGGCAAGTGCGTAATGGTCTCGCCTTTGTATTTATAAGCGGTAGCAACCATCAACTTGTCGAATCCACTCAATACATCGCCTTTCATCATCATGAGCTGCGTAACTCCGTTCACTTGAACGGCGTATTTCAGGGCTACAAGGTCTAACCATCCGCAGCGTCTAGGACGACCTGTGGTAGCTCCGAATTCACGACCTACGCGTCCCATGGTCTCTCCATAGTCGTCAAAAAGCTCAGTAGGGAAGGGGCCACTACCCACACGGGTGGTGTACGCCTTGAAAATTCCAAAGACTTCTCCTATCTTATTTGGTGCCACGCCTAAACCAGTACAGGCTCCTGCAGCAGTGGTGTTGGAGGAGGTCACGTAAGGGTAAGTCCCAAAGTCTATGTCGAGTAAGGATCCTTGAGCACCTTCTGCCAAGATCTTTTTTCCGTCTTGTTGTGCGCGGTACAAATATTCTTCGCTATCTATGAAGGTCAATTCTTTAAGTACTTTTACAGCTGCAAAGAATTCGGCCTCTAATTCTTTTAAATCATACTCGATCTCTGCATTGTAATAATCGATCATAGCCTCATGCTTGTCGGCTAAAGCGCGATAGCGAGCTTTCCAATCCTTCATTTCTATATCCCCTACACGAATACCGTTTCGTCCGGTCTTGTCCATATAGGTTGGGCCAATTCCTTTAAGGGTTGAACCGATCTTGGCCTTTCCCTTAGATGCTTCACTGGCTGCATCCAACAATCGATGGGTAGGCAAGATCAAATGGGCTTTACGGGAGATAAGCAGTCTCGACTTAATGTCTATATTGAATTGCTTCAGATTGTCCAATTCGCGCTTAAAGATCACCGGATCGATAACAACACCATTACCAACCACGTTTACAGCGTTTTCGTGAAAGATCCCACTCGGGATAGTATGTAAAACGTGTTTAATTCCGTCAAACTCCAAGGTGTGTCCTGCATTAGGGCCTCCTTGAAAGCGTGCAATTATGTCGTAATTCTGGGTAAGTACATCAACGATTTTTCCTTTTCCTTCATCTCCCCACTGGAGTCCTAGAAGCAAATCTACTGCCATATAAGCTTATTTAGTCGGTTGTTTTCGGTTGCCGTAAAAGTAGAGTGAGTGTTTGGTGATCTCGATATCAAAAATCTCTTCTATCGTTTTTTTGATCGATTGGATCCGTGGATCGCAGAATTCGATCACTTCGCCATCTTCCAAGATGACGTGATCGTGTTGCCTGTCAAAATAGGACTTTTCGTAATGCGCCTGATTTTTCCCAAACTGATGCTTGCGAACCAAGCCGCACTCCAACAGCAATTCTATGGTATTGTAGAGCGTCGCGCGACTAACGCGGTATTTTTTATTCTTCATTTTGATGTAGAGGGATTCGATATCGAAATGCTCCTCACTGTCGTAGATCTCTTGAAGAATTGCGAAGCGTTCTGGCGTTTTACGGTGCCCTTTTTCTTCCAGGTAACCGGTAAAGACGTTTTTAACTATCGCTTGGTTGTTGTTAGCCGTTTTCGCACTCATAGTATGCGGCAAAGTTACACTTTTTTAGAGTCTTGATACTTTATCGATTCCGTTAATTTTCTTGATGTTATTCACCAAATTATTAAGGATGGTCTTGTTCTTTACTACCACTGTGATCAAGCCTGTGAATATGCCGTCATTACTGCTAAAATTGATAGAACGCATATTGATATGCATATTGTTACTGATCACCTTGGTCACTTCGTTTACCAGACCGATGTTATCAATTCCTGTGATCTCCAGATCGACACTGAAATCTTGCTGGCTAGAATCTATCCATTTAGCGGGTAAAATGCGGTAGCTGTAATTGCTCTGCATTTGAATCGCATTCGGGCAGTTCTTTTTATGCACTTTAATGCCATCGTTCACCGTGGTAAAACCAAAAACTGGGTCGCCTGGAATAGGATTACAGCAGTTGGCCATGGTGAAATCTAGCTTTTGCTCATCTTTCCCAAAAACAAGCTGATCGTAGTTTACCGAGATCTCATCTTTGTTGATGTTCTCTTTCTCTTGTGGCTTGCGGATACGATTCTTAAAGAAACTGATCAAGGCGTTGTTGCGCGAGGCAGCAAAATCCTTGAGCATTTTGTTGTCGATGATCCCTGAGCCCACGCGGTAAAAAAGATCTAAACTGGTTTGCAGCTTAAAGTACACCACCAATTGATTCACCGTTTTTTCGTCTAATGCGATCTTGAGCGATTTGAGTTTACGCGCCAGTACAACCTTGCCTTCTGCGGCTATCTCCTTGACCTCTTCCTTTAACGAGGATTTGATTTTAGAGCGCGCCCGCCCTGTGGTTACGTAATCTAACCAACTGGCAGAAGGTTTTGCTTTCTCAGAGGTTAATACCTCCACCTGATCCCCACTTTTTAGTTCGTGACTCAGTGGTACCAGCTTGCCATTTACTTTGGCACCTCGTGTACGCATACCCACTTCGGTATGGATAGAAAAGGCAAAGTCTAGTGGCGTAGCACCTTTAGGTAAGGATTTTAGATCCCCTTGCGGCGTAAAGACAAAGATCTCTTTGGCATAGAGATTCAGTTTAAAATCGGCAACAAAATCCACCGCATTGATCTCTGAATTCTCCAAGGTCTCTTGAAGCTTGTTCAACCAGTCGTCTAATCCTTGGTCTTCTTTTTCGGTATTCTTGTATTTGTAATGCGCTGCATAGCCTTTCTCGGCGATCTCGTTCATGCGCTGAGAACGGATCTGTACCTCCACCCATCGGCCTTTTGGCCCCATAACGGTAATGTGCAGGGCTTCATAACCTGTACTTTTAGGCGAGGAGATCCAATCGCGCAGTCGTGTTGGGTTTGGTCTAAAATGATCTGTTACTATGGAGTAGATCTTCCAGGCGATGAACTTCTCATTCTCCGGATCTGATTTGTAGATGATCCGCACGGCAAACTTGTCGTAAACCTCGTCAAAGGTTACGTTTTGCTTAAGCATTTTTCTGCGGATGGAAAAGATAGACTTTGGACGCCCTTTGATCTCATAGCTGAGCTTTTCCTCGTCTAAAGAAGTTTGAATGACCTTAGAAAATTCTTTGATATAGGCCGTTTGCTCTTCTTTGCTGTCTTCTTTGCTGTCTTCGATTTTGTCAAAGATGTCTTGGTAAACCTCGGGTTCTGTGTATTTGAGTCCGAGGTCCTCTAGCTCCGTCTTTATATTGTAAAGGCCAATACGATGGGCTAGCGGAGCATAGATGTAAAGTGTTTCAGAGGCGATCTTGACCTGTTTGTGCGCCGGCATGCTCTCCATGGTCTGCATATTGTGCAAACGATCTGCGATCTTGATGATGATCACCCGCACATCCTCATTGAGGGTGAGTAACATCTTTCTAAAATTCTCCGCTTGGAGCGATACGTCTTTTTCTGACTGCAGGTTAGAGATCTTAGTGAGTCCGTCTACAATACGGGCTACCGTCTCGCCAAACATCTGTTCAATATCCTTAAGGGTGTACTCTGTGTCTTCTACTACATCGTGGAGTAGGGCTGCGGCAATAGAGGTTGCGTCCAAGCCAATCTCTGAAGCGACAATTTTCGCAACAGCGATAGGGTGGAATATGTAAGCCTCGCCAGATTTTCGGCGCTGATCTTTGTGGGCGTCTACCGCAATGTCAAAGGCATCGCGGATCAGTTTTTTATCTTCCCGGCTCAGGGTCTGATAACTGATACGCAGCAGCTCCTTATACTCTTTAGCGATCTGCTTGTTCTCTTCTTCTATAAACTCCTCAGTCATTACTTAAAAGTACAATTTCGTCTTACAATACACAACAATTTCCATGCCCATAGTAAACCCCTGCTAGCTTGTCAGCTTTATGCGCCTTGAGCTCCTTGTTTGGCAAGGGCCTCAATCCGCTGATCCAGTGGTGGATGCGAGTAGTGCACAAACACATAGGTAGGATGTGGACTCAGATTGCTGAGGTTGTTCTTGGCGAGTTTTTTTAGTGCATCTATAAGTGGTTGTGCCTTAAAGGTCTTTGCAGCATAGGCATCGGCCTGAAATTCAAAACGCCGTGAGATAAAGTTCATAAGTAGTCCGGTGATCTCCGATAGCGGGGAGTAGAGTATTCCAAAGGCGATCAGTCCCAAATGAAAAGAAGGCTCTGTCACCGCAAGCGCTTCTGACAATATGGGATTGTCTACCAAGAGGGAGAAAATGAACAGGGTGAATCCTGTAGTCGCGATACCCAGAAACAGATTGATGGGAATATGGTTGCGTTTATAATGCCCAATTTCGTGCGCCAAGACAGCGACAACCTCTTCTTCGCTAAGATCGTCCAGCAAGGTGTCGTAGAGCGTTACTTGTTTTTGACGCCCAAAGCCCGAGAAATAGGCATTGGCACGGGTACTGCGTTTAGATCCGTCTATAACCATGATCTTAGACAGCGTAAAGCCTACTTTTTCTGCATAGGTCTGTAATTTCTCTTTTAGTGGCCCAGCCTCTAAAGGGGATTGTTTGTTAAAAAGCGGAACGACAAGTCGGGTGTAAAAGAAGTTCATCAGCAGGCTGAATATCGTTATGACTATCCAAGCATACCACCAGAAATTATTGCCCGTTTCTTGATAGATCAAAATCAGCGCAGTTAGGAGTCCTCCACCAATAAGTCCTCCGAGCAAGGCGCCTTTTATCTTGTCCAAGACAAAGGTCTTTTTGTTGGTTTTATTGAATCCGAAGCGTTCTTCCAACACAAAAGTGCGATAATAGGAGAATGGCAAGGAGATAATACTGCTGGCTAGCAAAATGACACCAAAGAAAACTAAGGCCACCACGATTTCATTGGAGCTCCAGCTACGCGCTAGAGCATCTGCCCAAGCAAATCCGTCTAACAAAAAGAAAGCTAAGGTTGCGAGGAACGAAACACCGCCACTGAGTAAGCCAAAACGATAACTTGCAGCCTTGTAGGCTTGAGACCGTTGGTATTCGTCTGCATCGTAAAGATCTGCCAAAACTTCCGGCGGATCGTTCTTAAAACGTTTGGCGTTCAAATACCCTAAAAACAGGTCAAAAAGGTAATTGACCACTAACAATCCAATGAGGAGTAGAAATAAGTTCTGCGGAGTCATTAACTTTTAAAATTGCGTTGGCGTTTGGCTTCAAAAATGAGTATCCCTGCAGCGACAGAGACATTCATAGAATCAATACTTCCTTGCATAGGGATCTTAATTCGCGCGTCCGAATTATCGAGCCACTGCTCGCTAAGTCCATCCGCTTCTGTACCCACAACTAGGGCCGAAGCTTGTGAAAAGTCTTGCAGGTGATAAGGTTCTGCGCCTTCTAAGCAGGCGGCATAGGTTTTAATTCTGTTCTCTTTCAAATAGCTGAGTACTTCTTCAGTAGTTCCAGTAGCCACCTGATTGGAGAACAAACAACCCACGCTAGAGCGAATGATGTTTGGGTTGTACAGATCGGTTCTAGGATTAGCAATGATCACGGCATCCAAATTGGCCGCATCTGCGGTGCGTAGCAATGCGCCTATATTCCCAGGTTTTTCTGGGGCCTCGGCCACAAGCACAAGCGGAGCTTGGCTTGTGAGGCGAAGCGCCTCCAAATCGTGAGATTTGGCCGAGGCCACTGCCAAGATTCCTTCTGTGGAATCTCTGAGGGCCAATTTGGCGTAAACCTCTTGATTGATATGAATGTGTTCTTGCGCCGGAACTTGGGTCCAGTTCTCAAGTTCAATATCGCTCAGTAAGTCGGTACACAATAACAGCTGATTTATTATGTAATCGTGCTTCAGTGCAATGCGTAGTTCCCGTTGACCTTCTATAAAAAAGGTGCCACTTTGACGTCTAGATCGAGACTTGTCCCGCAATGGGATCAAGGATTTGATAAAAGAGTTCTGCGGACTTGTAATTAATTTGGTCATGGACAGACTAAAGCACTTATTTAATATCTTGTAAAGATAAACTAACCCTATGAAACCATTACTATTGGGCCTTGTCGCTTTCACGCTCTTGGCTTGTAACCAAAATCAATCCCAAAAAGAACAACAAACTCCACAGCAATCAGAAGAAGTTACTAATACTGTGCCCCCGCGAGTGTTCCCAAAAAGCATTGGTCCCTTATTTGAGGCTCACGGTGGAATTGCGCAATGGGACCGTATGAACAATTTGTGTTTTGAGATCGACAAAGCTAGTGGTAGCGAAAAGCATTCTACAGACCTTAAAAGTAGAAGAGCCCGAATTGAGCATAAGGACTGGGTGATCGGTTATGATGGTACTAACGTATGGTTAGACCAAGATACAACGGCTTATAAGGGCAATGCGCGCTTTTACCACAATTTGTATTTCTATTTCTATGCTATGCCCTTTATTGTGGCAGATCCGGGGGTAAACTATCAGCAATTGGCAGAACCCTTGGAGTTTGAAGGTAAGAAATACCTGGGGACACTGATCTCCTATAATGATGGGGTGGGTGATTCTCCAAAGGACGAATACATCATCTATCGCGACCCAGAAACTGGACAAATGGCCTGGTTGGCCTATACCGTGACCTATCGCGACAATGAAAAGAAAGAGAATTTTTCCTTCATTAAATACTCCGAATGGCAAGAGATCAATGGATTGGTCTTGCCTAAAACCTTGACCTGGTATACTGTAGAAGACGGAAAGCCCACAAAGCCAAGAAACGAGGTGAATTTCAATAAGGTGAACATTACAGAAACCCAATTGGACAATTCTCTTTTTACCAAGCCAGAAGGGGCAGAAATAGTGCCGCACTAAATTTTTACGCAACCTTTTAACAAGTTGCAGTCTATTAAGAAAGCAGCTTGTTATGAGAATTCTTTATTATTTACCGATCTTCTTCTTATTTACCGCCTTTCTGTGTGAATCTGATGAACCTACGGAGGCTATTGATCCTGTAATCGCTTCATTAGTGGCGGAGCCTGGTGAGATCGTTGTCGAAGCAGACGGTGCCGTGGCTACTTTGACTACAGTAAATGCTATGAGTTATTATGAAAGTGGCTGTGAAGTTGACGGAGAAGAAGTGGACAGAATACGAATCTGGCATCAACAGGAGAATGCGGACGGTACCAGATTATTTCTTGTTTTACATGTGGTAAAAGTTGAACTGGGAACTTTAAATAATACATTGGACCCTGGTCTGTCTTGTATTCAATACTCCAATTTTAACAGTCGAATTAGACTTGGCCTGTGGTTTGCGGAAGCCGATGGTAGCGTCACTGAAAGTTATTATTCGGACGCCGAACTCGACAGCGAAAGTTTTTTGGAACTTACCGAATTCGTATTGCCCGAATGCTGTGATCTGCCAATTTTCTATGGTTTCGCCCCTGATGAAGATCTGTTCGGATATGTCAGCGGGAATTTTGACATTATGCTCTACAGCAGTTTAACTGGGGAGGCTTTGCGCTTGCGCGGAGTGATAAATCTCGCACCTTTGATCCACGCTTTTGAAACAAGTCCTTATCTTTAGACTAAGTGAACACTACCTATGAAAAAACTTCTATTACTTCCGCTTTTCGCGCTGCTTACGGCTACTACCTGTGATGTGACAGAAGATCCCTTGGAGGACGATCTGAGCCTTATCCCAGAAGCCGCACCTGGAACCATGTCTGTAGAGGCGGATGGCGCATTGTTAATATTAAGCGATAGAGTAGAAGGTGCTGGCAATGAAGGTTGTTTGGTGACTATGCTTGCAGAAAATTTTAATCCGGACGGTTCTTCAGTTTCTGTTCGCATCCGCATCACCAATGTAGGTTTTATAAGTTATGCCTTGGGAGATTATGAGGCTTCAAGACCCGATCCTTGCTTGGATGTACGCGTACTTTTATCCTATCAAGCAGCGGGTGATGATGGGGAATTGGTACAATATAGTTCATATAACTCCTATAATGGTTCGGGAGAGCTTGTTGTGACTGACTTTGAACTCAATTTTGACGATTCAACTCCAGACTATATTAGCGGAACTTTTACCGTTATTGGTGGTTTGGTAAGCACGCCTGTAGGCAGTTCTGATGAGGTTTTAGAATTTAGAGGATCCTTTACAGAAATCCCCATTCAATACGCCTGCCCTTCTGCTTCTTGTTAATTAAAAACTGTGAAACACGCCCAATTGCAATTGGGTCTTATCTACATTGTTGGTTATCTGTCGCATGGCGCCAAGCTGTATTTTTAGGTTGGATTTTATCGCGTATCCCAAAGAACCAAATAAGCGGTTTCTGTCAAAAGTACTGACTCTTCTCCCGTCGCCAATATTGCGTTCCCCATTGATGAACAATTCGTTGTAGAATCCTAGATACCAGGTTTTGGCCACAATTTTCTTACCACTAAGCGGAATGTTCAAAAAGAGTCCATAACGGAATCTGGTTCTAAAATCTTGTCCTTCGTTAAAGCGCTGTTCGTAACGGAATCTGTGGGTAAAATACAAACGCCCGCCTACCTTTTGAGGCATGAGCGCTTCTTGATAAATACGGCTTTCATTTACGGTCGAGGAGTCATCGCCAAAGGCGCCTGTAGTGATGTTGGCGTAACCCAAAGCCAATTTAACATTAGTGTCCTTGGGGCGATAGGTCACAGCGCCGCGGAGCAATAGCTGCTCCAAATCGCCAATAACATCCCAGTTTCTATATTGGATATCTCCTTGGAATCCCCAACGGGAATTCTCCAGATCAGCCGTCCAAAAATACATGTACCAAGCCCCAAGCTGGTCTTCGTCTACCTGGGCCTGGCTCTGTCCAGAAAACATCAGCAAAGCAAATACCCCTAAAAATAATCGTCTCATAACTCCAAAAATAAAGGAACCGCCATAAATGACGGTTCCTTTAGTAGTCTAAATACTTATTAATTCTGACCGTACTTCTTGCTGTAACGCTTCCAAAGCTCGGTCTGGTGTGTTTCTAATGAAACAGCACGTCCATCTATAAACACATGGGTCAAGATGTTGGTGCGCATGTCTAAGGCATCTCCTTCGGATACGAAGAAGGTAGCACTTTTACCAACCGCTAAGGTGCCGTACATATCGTCGATACCCAAGATCTTTGCATTGTTCCCTGTGATAAGCTGTAAAGCTCGTTCTTTATCCATGCCTTGTCCTACTACTTGCCCGGCATAAAATGCCATGTTTCGGGTCTGGAAGTTAGACATATCAGCATTTTGAATACCTACCAAAAGGCCTGCATCGTCTAACAATTTTGGCAATTTATATGGCAGGTCGTAATCGTCGTCTTGAAAGTTTGGTAAGGCGTGCGTTTGGCTCACTAGAACGGGTACATTATTACGCTTTAAGAAGTCTGTGATCTTATAAGCGTGGTAGCCGCCAACAAGCACGTATTTCTTGATACCGTTGTCACGTGCCCAGTTTACCGCGTCTATGATCTCCTTTTCGCCATCAGCATAAAGATACAAGGTCTTACCGCCGTCAAAAAGCGGTAGGGTAGCCTCAAAGGCTAGGTTGCGTTCTGCATCCGTAGCTTTTCCATAGGCCTTGGCGTTGTTCATAAAATTGGCGATCTCGCTAACTTGCTCGCTATAGTCTTTGTTGGGTTGGAAACCTCTTGGCTCTCCCAACCACCAACGTCCACGTCTAAAGCTACGCGGCCAATTTAGGTGTATGCCATCGTCTTCTTTTACTGCAGCATCTTCCCAGTTCCAGGCATCAAACTGTACTATCGAAGATGTACCGGAAATGCGTCCTCCTTGAGGAGTAGTTTGCCCAAGAAGCACACCATTGGGGCGCATGGACTCTACCACTTTAGATTCTGCGTTGTAAGCAATAAGACTGCGGATGTGAGGAATGAACTCACCCAATTCGTCTTGGTCATCACTGGCTCTAACGGCGTTTACCTCTACCAGACCTAAGGATTTGGCTGGCGCGATTATGCCTGGATACATATGTTTACCATTGGCATTTATAACCGTACCACGAGTTGGGGTAGACGCATCACCTAAGGCGGTGATCTTTCCGTTCTCAAAAACTATAGTTGCATTCTCTATCACGGTTCCGTCGCCTATATGAGCGGTTACCCCTGTAACGGAGATAGCACCACTTTGCGCATCTCCCGGGGTTTGCTGTGCTAAGCTTGTCCCTGAAACGATCAGGGCAAAGGCTAAAAGGTATTTGAATATATTTTTCATCTTTTCCTGAGTTTTAAAGGGTTTCACATGTGAATCGTTGCTTCGGACGGCTTCCCGGACGGCGTTTAGCTCCGTTGTTTCCGCCTTTGTCGTCGAGCATCATCTTAATGAGCTCGTTGCGTTCTTGCTGAATCGCTGCACGCATAGCAGCGTCCTTGGTCATATCAAAGAAAAGGGCTCCTTCTATATAGGTTTGCTCCGCCTTGGCATAAACCGATAACGGATTGTCTGTCCACAATACCAAGTCTGCGTCTTTGCCTACTTTGATGCTTCCTACGCGATCGTCTATGTGTAAGAGTTTAGCCGGATTGAGCGTAACCATCTTCCAGGCTTCTTCTTCGCTCATGCCTCCGTACTTAACAGTTTTGGCCGCCTCTTGATTCAAACGACGCGACATTTCTCCGTCGTCACTGTTAATAGCCACAACAACTCCTTCGCGCGCCATGATCGCCGCGTTATATGGAATAGCGTCGTTTACTTCGTACTTATAGGCCCACCAGTCACTAAAGGTCGAGCCGCCCACACCATGCGCTGCCATTTTATCGGCAACTTTATAACCTTCTAAGATGTGGGTGAAGGTGTTGACTCTAAAGTCGAATTTCTCGGCCACCTTCATTAACATATTGATCTCACTTTGCACATAAGAGTGACAAGAGATAAAACGTTCTCCGTTTAAGATCTCTGCAAGGACTTCCAATTCTTCGTCATAGCGAATATTGGCACCGCTTTTCTTTTTAGCGTCGTATTCTTTAGCTCTGCTGAAATAGTTCATATAAAGCTGTTCAACACCCATACGCGTTTGTGGGAAACGACTAAAGCTCTGCCAGTTAGACTGCTTCACGTTTTCTCCTAAAGCAAACTTTATGAACTTAGGCGTGTTGTCATAGATCATATTGTCTGCACTTTCTCCCCATTTGAGTTTGATTATTGCAGAACGTCCACCAATTGGGTTGGCCGATCCGTGTAAGATCTGAATAGAAGTTACTCCTCCTGCCAAATTGCGATAAATGTCAATGTCTTCCGGGTCTACTACATCTTCTATGGTAACTTCTGCGGAGCTGTTATGTCCAGCTTCGTTAATGGCTAAGGCGGCAATGTGGGAGTGTTCATCTATGACACCCGCCGTGAGATGTTTTCCGGTGGCGTCTACAACGCGTGCACCTCTAGCGTTGAGGTTCTGGCCAATCGCGGCGATCTTTCCGTCGCGAACCAAAACATCTGTATTCATGAGTATTCCTTCTGCTTCACCTGTCCAAACCGTTGCATTCTTGAATAAGATATTCTGCGACTGCGGAACCGATTTGTATCCGTAACCAATGTTCGGATAGGTAATACCAACAACTGTAGGTGCTTCGCTATCATCGCCTTCGGCTTGCTTTTCTGCTTCCTCTGGGCCCGCGGTTTTGTTTGCGTTAAAACTAGTTTCTCTGCCGTTGGGCAAGACCAATCTTCCACTTAAATTGTCCGAGGAGCTCATCACAGCAGCTGTCATTCGATAGATGTCGTTGTTTGCTTCGTCGGTCATAGAAAGGATCACCCAACCGTCGTCATAAGAAAGTTTGGCCGGAAATTTGGTCTCTCCTTGCTTTACTTCGATTTTTGGCTTTCCGGCATCTCCAGATAAGATCATCTCATAAGACTTTCCACCTGCATTGAGCGTATAGGTTCCTCTTATGTCTTTTTTGTTGCGATCATTAATGACGTTCTTGGTTCCTTGTACCCAGTTCTCGTAAAGCGTTGTGCTGTTTTCAAAGATGTCACCAGAAGTGATCAAAAAGTTGGCTTGAGCTCCAGGATTCAAATTCCCCAAGGTTTCGCTCATACCTAAAATACGAGCAGGTACCGTGGTTAGCGCTTCTAAGGCTTTGGTCTTGTCTAAACCGTATTTGATCGCTTTCATGAGTTTGCCTTTAAAGTCTGCCGCAGATTTTAGATCGTGCGTCGTAAAGGCAAATGGCACGCCATTCTCTGCCATAACTTTTGGATTGCTCGGCGCCTGATTCCAGGCACGCATGTCTGCCAAGGTCACGTAGTCTGCCTGATAAGGATTCGATACATCATATGCGTCCGGAAAGTTAATCGGCAAAATATAGGTGGCATTGGTCGCCTTGATATCGGCTATGGCTTCGTACTCATCACCACCGCCAACAATAACGTATTGAATGCCAAACTGATCTCCGATCTTATCAGCTCTAAGGTCATTTCCTTTGTCTCCTGCATTAAATATGGCAGTCATTCCCTTGTTGGCAATTAAGGCCTCTAAAGAACGGTCTGTAGTATTGCTGTTGCCAGCTTCGTACCAACGCATATCGTGATACATTTGTCTTAGCAGGGCCATAGCGCCCATAAGCGAAGTAGGGTAGGACTGTCTGGAAGCAACACTCTTATTAAATGAAAAGAATTGCCCAGAAGCAGTGTTCATTACACGGTCTGCATCGTCTCCCTTGCTGTTCAAAGCCACCAAGACTCCAGAACCTTGAGCGATTCCATCGTTACGGTGGGCATTTACGACTCCAAACCCTGCATTGCGCATGGTGGCAGCAGTTTTATCGTCGAATTTAAAGTCTGCAATGGCGTTGTACTCTGGCATTATATGGTCGTTCCAATAATAACCCGCTCTAGTCGGGCTGTACTGCGGAGAGCGACCTCCACCTTGGGCGCGTTGCGCTTTTTTCACTCCGAATTCGGAATAAGGGTCAATAAATGACGGATAGATCGTAGTACCACTGGCATCTACCATAATAGAATTCTGCGGAATTCGAACATTGGTGCCAACGGCCACAACTTTTCCATCTCTGATGACCAAAGTGGCATTGTCAAATTTTTTGGTTGGAGTCACATAGATAGTGGCTCCTGTAAACGCAGTGTAATTCGTGTTCTGTTCTTTTACACTGTCGTTGTCAGGAAAATATTCCTGCGCTGCTAAGGGTCCGCACAGCAGCAGTCCCAAAAGGAGGAGTACTTTATACTTCATACATGTTTGATTTGAATTTTCGATAAACGTAAGTAGAGCGGCCTTTGTGGATCTCGGCCAGAAATTGCTGCACTGCGATGCTAATGCCATCGAGGATTTTCACGTTTAATCTAAAATGGTTGGTTTTCTGTTTAAAGATACTAAGGGTTAGCGGCCGAGTCGGACGCTATAACAAATCTTTAACAGCGTGTTAAAGGCCTATTAGAGCGGATTCTTTTCAAAATAGTTTACTGCCAGAGCCACCATATAACTGTAGCTCATTATACCTCTTTCTTGGTTGTTGGCCTTTAAGAAATTGTCCCAGAAGGCTTTGGACAGGTCTTCGAAAGGGTTGTTATAACTCTCCCAAAAGTCACGCATCTCTTTGTAGCTCTTGAGTATTCCCGGATTTATGGTGGTCAAGACTTCTCGATATGCGGCCTCGTCTCTGCGCGCGATCTCATTCACACAGTAGCGCAACATAAAAATATATCCGGTGTATTGAATATAGGTGTCCGGATTGTGTATAGTTGCCAAAGCGGCGATAAAATTGGCTTCGTTCTCTGCGGCATAACCCATCTGATGCGCCTCTTCATGACAAGCCACCACCGGAAATTTATAGGATTTTATAAGTCGATTCACCTGCGCCTCTCCTGTAAAAGGATTGTAATACCCGCTGTACCCCATATAGGTCAAGCCCAAACTCAAGCCAGACTTTTTGACCGAGCGCGGTTTGTACTTAAACATTGGATGTTTTTTCGCCAATTCCTCATAACCCGCTAAAGAGCGTTTAAAGATCTCTCGCTGTGAATAGGGAAGGTCTATCTTAGTGCTGTCTGCATAGCCCAGTTCGCTATGCAATTCATTGGACCTCGATATTAAGCGCTCTGTTAGGTCTAAGAGCTGCTCATTCGTATAGGATGTCTCCAGTTCTAGGGTTTTATAAAGCGGATTGCGGTAATAGTTAATTCCCCAAACTAGGTTAAAAAGCAGATAGGCAAGAGACAAGGTCGCGGCTATATCCAGAAAGAAACCCCAAGGCCCTGTCTTTAAGCGTCTCATGTTCAAATACAGCCAGCGGATCGCATAGATAATAAGGCCTAGGTAAATGAAGTCACCTACAGAGAATGGGATCCATCCGAAGATATATCGACTCAGTTTGGAGAAAAAAGGGTAGATTCCCAAACTGTAATATTGTTCTACAAAATCCGGGAAGTATCGCAATAAACGCAGCCCAAATATTTGAACAACAAGCAGAATTGCCAGGCCGAGTTTGATCTTGAATCGCATTGTTCAAACATACAAACAATTCTTTGTTTTTTAATTTCACGGACGGCATGAAAACCGCTAAATTTGTTAAAATTTTCAAGATGAACGAGACCATAAGACAACTCGAACCCCAAGCAATTTGGAATTATTTCGCAGACTTGAACGCTGTGCCACGCGCTTCTAAGAAAGAAGAACGGGTAATCGCTTTTATTAAAGATTTTGGGCAGCAATTGGGCTTAGAGACCCTAGAGGATGAGGTAGGAAATGTGATCATTCGCAAACCAGCTAGTCCTGGAATGGAAGAACGCACACCAATAGTTATGCAGTCCCATTTAGATATGGTGCATCAAAAGAACAATGACACTAATTTCGATTTCGACACCCAAGGGATTGAAATGTATGTCGATGGGGATTGGGTCCGTGCCAAGGGTACGACCTTAGGCGCCGATAACGGTTTAGGAGTTGCCACCATTATGGCTGTTTTAGCTTCGGATGATATTGTGCATCCGGCAATCGAAGGGCTGTTTACCATAGACGAAGAAACGGGTATGACAGGAGCCATGGGCTTAAAAGGAGGTTTGCTACAAGGCAAGATCTTGCTCAATCTTGACACCGAAGAAGACGACGAGATAGGAGTAGGCTGCGCCGGAGGTGTAGATATTACTGCCAACCGATCTTATAAGACCGAGAATACAGACGCAAGTTTTACCGGATTCCGTCTAAGTGTTACCGGTTTACAAGGTGGTCATAGTGGCATGGACATTCACAAAGGTTTGGGAAATGCCAACAAACTTATGAATCGCTTGCTTTATGTCATAGGTGATTCAGTTAGAATAGGAAGCATTGATGGCGGAAGTCTTAGAAATGCTATTCCTAGAGAAAGCAGTGCCATAGTCGCTATAGAATCCGAAGACATTGCCAAGGTCAAGAGAATTTTCGAAGCAGAGAAAGAGGTTATAAGCAATGAATTTAGGTTGTTAGAACCAGAATTGAATATCAGTATAGAAGCTTTTCAGGCTCCTGCCACTGTTATGGAAAGTAAGGGGCAGCAGCAACTCATAAATGCTTTGTATAGTGCACACAACGGTGTTTATAGAATGAGTCCTGCCATTGTCGATCTGGTAGAGACATCGAATAATATTGCACGAGTTTTGGTAGGCGATGGAAAGATCCACGTGGGCTGTTTGACCCGCTCTTCTGTGGAGTCTTCTAAGGCCGATCTGGCTAACGCCTTACGCGCTAATTTTGAGAATGCGGGATTTGAAGTGTCCCTTTCTGGTGACTATCCGGGTTGGGCGCCAAATATGGAAAGTCCAATTCTCAACGTCATGGAAGGTCTCTATACAGAGTTGTTTGACCAAAAGCCGAATGTAGCAGCTTGTCACGCAGGTCTGGAATGCGGTATCCTTGGGCAGAACTATCCAGGCATGGACATGATCTCCTTTGGACCAACAATAAAAGGAGCACATTCGCCAGACGAGCGCGCCAGTATCTCTTCGGTTAAAAAGTATTGGAAGTACGTAAAGGAAACCCTGAAACGAATTCCGCAACAAGCATAAAAAAAGCCCCGAGATCGGGGCTTTTTAATTTTTTGGGCTGACGATTACTGCTTTATTCCAGTCATCTTCATTCTAAAGATAAGATCGGTATTTGGTGGAATTGCTCTGGAGCCTTGTTCACCATAAGCCAAATGAGACGGCAAGTAAACCATTATCTCGTCTCCAACCTGCATACTTAGCATTGCTTCTTTAAATCCAGGGATCATACGAGCATCTGCCGAGAACGGGATCTCCAATGCACCGTAACGTCCAGCTTCTTTACGCGCCAGGTTCATTACATCAAATTTCTCTGCCAGATCAGGATCCGAAGTATCAAAAAGTAGTCCGTCTGTGTAGTAACCTTCGTATTCTATAAGTACGATCTGTCCTTCTACAGGTGCTTCGCCTTCTCCTTTGTTAACATAAGCACGGCGCAGGCCAGAGGCTAATTCTTCTGCATCCGCAAGAATGGCCTCGTTCTTTGCCTTGTATTCTGCAGCAGTGTTTGTAATCTCTTCTGCTCTGGCTGCGGCTTTTTCTGCTTTAATGGTCAAAGCCTCTTTAAGTGTAGGGACAACGATATCGCCTTTGGTAAGTATGTTCACTTCTTGCATTACTACGTCTTCTACAGGTTTATCTCCAGGCTTGCTGGTCTCTACAGCACCAATACTGTCAACAATGTCTTGCCCAATAACAATCTCACCAAAAACAGCGTGCTTGTAGTCCAAGTGCGGTGTTTCTTTTAAGGTGATAAAGAATTGACTTCCGTTGGTGTTTGGTCCGCTATTGGCCATAGAGAGGATTCCCTTTTTGTTGTGAACCAAACCTTGTACAAACTCATCTGGGAAGGCATAGCCTGGGCTACCCATTCCGTTGCCCAAAGGGCATCCACCTTGGATCATAAAATCATTGATGACACGGTGAAAGATAAGGCCGTTGTAGTATGGCTTGCCCATATAGGTTGAATCTGCCATCTCACTTTTACCACTGGCCAAGGTTACAAAGTTAGATACAGTAACCGGAGCCTGCTCGTGGAAAAGCTTGGCGACAAAAGTACCTTTATTGGTTACGAACTCTGCATAGACACCATCTGCCAAGTCCGGGTATTTTGGATTTTGACAAGAGGCTGCAAAGAGTCCTGCAAATACTAGTAATAGAGTGATTTTCTTCATTTCTATCTTTTAATTATTGGATTCATTTTTATTTTGAGGATCTATGCTCAAGAGGTCTACTTTGACCTTCAATGGATAATTGATCCCTATTTTGTTGTCGTCCCCATAATAGCCAAAGGCGGTATATGAGGGTAAGAATAATATCATGGATTCGCCCTGATGCATCAATTTTAATCCTTGACGCAAACCACTTATCAACTCTTGTTGGTCCATGGAGTAAGTTCTTGGGCTTATTTGTTGCTTCGGATAGATGATGTTGCCGTAAATATCCTCTATTTGGTAGTCAAAAGTGAGTTGGTCTCCAAACTGCGGCAAATAGGTCGCTGTAGAATCTACCACGGTTTTGGTATACCAAAAGCCGTTTTCAGAAGCTGTAAAAGTTGCGGTGGTGTCTTTGGCGATCACCGCTTTTATTGCTGCTTCTTGTTGAGCCACCAGCTCTTGATTGCGACTCACGGAGGCGTTTACAAAGCTGCCAGAGTTTTGGCTTACCGGTCTACGCGCTTCGGGTTGAGCACAAGATCCCATCAGTAGTAAAACAAAGAGAAAAACTAGGGGCTTAGGCATTCAAAAGGGCATTTTGATAGGAGGGCAATATACTAATAAAATACATTATGGTATCTGCCATATTTCGAGTTGATTTTCCGCCGGCAGCATTGATGTGTCCGCCACCTTCAAAGTGTTCGCGTGCCACTTCATTGACAGAGAAATCGCCCTTACTTCTCAGCGATATCTTAATGATCTCATCTTTTTCACTTTCAATAAAAATAGCTGCTAACACAACATTCTCTATAGACAGTGCGTAATTGACAAACCCTTCCGTGTCGCCCTTTTTAAAATCACAGGCATCTAATTCTTGCTGGCTTAGGCTAATGTATGCGGTACGCTGTTCTGGTAAGACGCGTAGGTTGTTCAAGGCCTTGCCCAAGAGTTGCATGCGATTCTCGCTGTTGTTGTCGTAAACCGCTCTGTGGATATCAGAGTTCTGTGCACCGTGGTCTATCAGGTCTGCCACTACGCGGTGGGTCGTACTCGTTGTTGCAGGAAAGCGAAACGAGCCTGAGTCTGTCATTATTCCCACATAAAGATTGGTTGCTATCTCCGCATCCAAGAACTGTAAATGACCCATCATCTTCATAAAATGGTAGACCATTTCGGAAGTGGACCCCATGCTGGCATCACTATAGGTAAAGCGCGCATAATCGTCCGGTTGCTGGTGGTGATCTATCATGACAAACGGGCAATCCAATTTGTCGAGTACTGCTTCCATCTCTGGCCCTAAACGATGCAAGGCATTAAAATCTAGCGTGAAGACCAAATGTGCTTTTTTAAGCAAGGTTCCGCAGTTGTCACTATGCGTCTCGAACTTGAGGATGTCCTCATTTCCGGGCATCCACTTTAAAAACTTGGGGTAATCGTTCGGAACCATAACGCGTACATTATGGCCTAGTTTTTCCAAATAGGTGCTGAGGCCCAAGGTAGACCCTATGGCGTCTCCGTCCGGATTTTTATGTCCAATGACCACAATGCGCTTGGGTTCGCTTAAGAGTGCTTTTAACTCAGTAATTTCGGCAGTATTCATCAGGCGCGAAGATACAATTTAATAATGAGAGCTAAGGAGGAGTTACGGGCAATATTGGTTAACTTTATCACAATAAACTCAACCATCATGATGCGTCAATTTTTAGTTTTTGCCTTAGGGATTATTGCTCTTGTAAGTTGCAAGAATACCAAAGAGCAAAGTTCAGATCAAAACCCATCCGCAGCAATCAATGACACGCTAAGCTTTGTTTTTGCCAGTTGTAATGACCAAGAGCGAGAACAACCGCTATGGGATCCTATAATAAGCCACAAACCAGCCTTGTTCGTTTGGGGAGGCGATAATATTTACAGCGACACCAGAGACAGTTCTAAAATGCGCGCAGATTACGAGAAACAGTTCAAGCAGCCTGGCTACGCCAAATTAAGACAGCAAACAAAGGTGATAGGAACTTGGGATGACCACGATTACGGCGAGAACGATGCCGGCGCTCAATACCCAATGAAGATCAAAGCGAGCGAACTCTTTTGGGATTTTCTCGAGCTGCCCAAAAACGATAGTTTGCGCGATCAACCTGGAGTTTTTCACACCTATGTGCACCAAACAGAGCAGGGGTCTATTAAGTTCATCATGCTGGATACCCGTTATTACCGCGATCCGCTGTTAAAAAGTGATGACCCTGACAAACGCTATACCCCTTGGCCTGCAGACCATGATGGTTGGTTCTTGGGGCCGCTACAATGGGCTTGGTTAGAAAACCAACTTCAGGATACCGCTCACGATTTCACCTTTGTTGTTAGCAGTGTGCAGTTCTTGAACAATGCCGATCACGGCTGGGAGAAATGGGGCAACTTTCCTGCGGAGCACCAAAAGATGTATGAGGTCTTACAGGGAGCCAAATCTAAGAATATCATACTACTCTCCGGAGATCGCCATCATGCAGAAATGTCTAAGGACGACAATGCAGGTCTGGGATATCCGCTGCTCGATTTCACTTCCAGTGGCTTGACACATACGTTTCCTGGATCTCCTTTAGAGCCCAATGAATACCGCTGGGGCGAAGGCACAAAGGCCATTAATTTTGGTGTGATCAAGGTGCACCAAGCTTCTAAAACAGTAGTTTTTGAGATCCGAGGACGCGACAATGTACTCATAGAAAGCTTTACGCAACAGTATGCGGAATAGTTTGCGGCTCTAAGGTATTGTTTATTTGCGGTTAAAGAATCGTTAAGCGCTTGTAGTCTGCCTTAAAAGGGCTACTTTTGCACAAATTTTTTACACCTGACATGAGAACAGACAGAACATTTACAATGTTAAAGCCCGATGCCGTAGAAAAAGGACATATCGGAGCCATCTTAGAAAAAATCACTGCTGCTGGTTTTAGAATTGTAGCCATGAAGCTTACGCAAATGACTGCAGACGATGCCAAAGCATTTTACGCTATCCACAAAGAGCGTCCGTTCTTTGGAGAGTTGGTAGAATATATGACTCGCGGTCCTATTGTTGCTGCGATCTTAGAAAAGGAGAACGCGGTTGCCGACTTTAGAACACTTATCGGTGCTACTAACCCGGAGGAAGCTGCAGAAGGAACTATCCGTAAGTTGTATGCCGCTTCGATTGGCGAGAACGCTGTACACGGTAGCGATAGCGACGAGAATGCTGCTATCGAAGGGAACTTCCACTTTGCTGGTAGAGAGCAGTTCTAATTAGACCGGCGCTTAGCGCAAAACTAATTTCTTGATCATTTCTGTGCCCAATTCTTCATTGAGCATGGAAATGATTTTTTGTTTTCCATAACTCAGTTCTTCACGAAGTACTGAAGAACTCAGGCGCACGTAGAGTGTGCCAGATTCCAACCGAATATCTTGGGTGTACCCCGCAATGGCTGGCCCCATCATTTTGTTCCAACAGTCGCGTACATTGATCTGGTCCATACCGCGCTTGAGTTTTCCTTGTCCCAAAAACTCTTTCAAGGCATCGCCCAAACTCATATGTTCCCTATTGCGCTTATTCATTGTCTAAAATATTTATGGCTGAATAGGGTTTATACTGATAGCGCGTACCGCTGGTGTCTTCTAGAATCAGCTGCTCTTCTGTTATAACGAGAATTTGCTCCTGCCACTCGGCATAAGGCGTTTTATAGTTTAAATAATAAGCTGCTGCGGAGTCGATTAGGCTAAATCGCTCACTATTTTTTGTACTGGCATAAGTGCCATCTAATTTTGGAGCCAATTTCTTTCTAAGGCCAGCTGTATCGTTTTGCAATTCAAAATAGTCGACCACCAAATTGGTCTGATATGCCTTGATAAGCTCTCCGTTTGCGGTTACCTCTTCGATCTGCCAATAACCTTGTAGAGGGCTCAGGTCTCCATTGAATTTAGTCTGGCAACAGCTCAGTATGAGTAGGCTAAAAACTGCTAAAAGCTGCTTCATAAGGCGATCATTTTATAAGATTGGTGAATACTGCTAATAACAGCTTCTGTGCGCTGCGCATGTGTATCGCTAATAAAGATCTGTCCAAAATTATCCTCCTTGACCAACTGCAAGAGTTGGGCCACCCGAGACTCATCGAGTTTGTCAAAGATGTCATCTAGCAGTAAAATTGGGTTTTGCTCGGCCTTGTCCTTTACAAAGTCGAATTGCGCCAACTTTAAGGCAATTAAAAACGACTTTTGTTGGCCTTGAGAGCCGAATTTCTTGATCGGGTGACTGTCTATTTCAAAGTTCAGATCGTCTTTGTGAATACCTTGACTTGTGTATTGCAGTGCCTTGTCTTTGTTCAGGTTTTGGGCAAAAAGCGCCATAAGCGGCATTTCTTGTAGCTGACTCTTGTAGTTGAGACTAACGGCTTCGTGCCCGCCACTGATCTCCTGGTAGCGCGTATTGAAAATAGGCGTGAACTGTGCAATGAATTCCTCGCGCCGCTTGTGTAAAGGTGTACCGAGTTGGTCTAACTGCTCGTTGTAAACTCCTAAAGTGTCTTCGTTATAGGTGTTGTTGAGCGCAAAGTACTTCAACAGGGAGTTACGCTGAGACAAAACCTTGTTGTAATCCAATAGGTTCTGCAGATAAGCCGGGTCGTTGAGCGAAAGTACCCCGTCCATGAACTTTCTGCGGACATCACTGCCCTCTGTTATCAGATCGCGGTCCGCAGGCGAAATGATCACTACCGGAATTAGCCCAATATGGTCCGAAAAGCGCTCATAGGCTTTACCGTTTCTTTTGATGACCTTTTTCTGCCCTTTTTTATTGCTGATGAGAATCCGTTGGGGTTGCTCATTATGGGTGAAATTCCCATCGATGACAAAAAAATCGGCCCCATGTCTGATATTCTGACTACTAATGGGATTGAAATAGCTTTTGCCATAAGCCAAATGATATACGGCATCTAAAACAGTGGTTTTACCCACACCGTTATTGCCCACCATGCAATTGATCTTGTGGTCAAAGCTAAAACTTTGGCTCTCAAAATTCTTGTAATTCACTAAGGACAAGTCGGTTAAAATCATGCTAGGTACTTCGGTGAAGCGGTGTTGCCGTGGGCTGTCGCTGCTACAATCCGCAGCGAAAAACAGCTTGCAAATTATTGAAAATTAACGAATAAATTGTCTTTCAAATTCTAATAAAAATTATATTTTTGCCCCGCAATAAATCAGCAGTATGGCAACGTATAAAAAACGCGGAGGGAGACCTAAAACAAAGGTTGAACAGCAAACCAAGATAGAAGAAGGAAGTGCAACGGCAGAGGTATTCAACACCTTAGACGAGGGCGCTAACAAAGCCGAGCAATGGGTAGCCAATAACCAGAAGTATATTTTTGGTGTGATCGGCGTTGTTGCCTTGGCCATTTTGGGTTACTTGGCTTATCAAACATACATTCAGGAGCCTAAGGAGGCTAAAGCCATGAATGAGATGTTCCAGGCTCAGAACTACTGGGAGCAGGCCATGACCGCTGTAGAGAATGATTCCTTGTTCAATTTGGCTCTTAAAGGAGGAAACGGACAATACGGTTTTGAAGAGATCATTTCTAAGTACGGTGGGACCGATGCGGGTAACCTTGCCAAGTACTATGCTGGAATTGCTTATTTGCAAACTGGTGATTACAAGAAAGCCATTGAAAGTCTAGACGGTTTTAAAGCCACCGATGAGATCCTTGCGCCACAGGCTAAGGGAGGAATTGGAGATGCTTTTGCTGCCTTGGGTGAGTTTGGAGATGCTATGGATTACTACAAGCAGGCAGCCAGTTTGAATACCAACGACTATACTACACCAAAATACTTATTGAAAGCTGGTAAGAGCGCTATTGAGGCCGGTAACTACAGTGAGGCCATATCTTTACTAAGTCAGATCAAAGAGCGTTTCCCAGAATCAACTTTCGTACAAGAGGCCGATATCTTCTTAGGGCAGGCCGAGGTGATGCAGTAATTATGGCAACCGCAGGAAACAACTTATCGGCATATAATAAGGCCGAGGTTCCAAACGCCAAGGATTTTAGATTTGGCTTGGTGGTTTCTAAGTGGAACAATGAAATTACCGAAGGGCTCTTTCAAGGTGCTTTTGATGCGCTTAAAGATTGCGGAGCTATTAACGATAATATTGTGCGCTGGAACGTACCGGGAAGCTATGAGCTTATCTACGGAGCACAACGCATGCGTGAATCCTACGATATGTTGGATGCCGTTATCGTGATTGGAAGCGTCATTCAAGGAGAGACCAAGCATTTTGACTTTGTTTGTCAAGGGGTGACCAATGGAATTGCACAACTCAACGCAGCTGGAGGCATTCCTGTAATTTTCTGTGTACTTACCGATAACAACATGCAACAAGCCATAGATCGTTCTGGTGGTAAGCACGGTAACAAAGGTACAGAAGCTGCTATTGCCGCCATAGAAATGGCGCAACTCAGAAAAGAAAGTAAATTCTAGATCAAGCCTTATTTGCTCTGGCATTGTTTTTGTTTTGTTAAAGGAGAAAAGCTACTTTAACAAACGCAGCTATTTTAGTAAATTTGGTTGAGTACAATGGGAATATTCAAAACACGCAGGAACAAAAGGTACGACTACGAACCTCGATACTATAAGAACGGGGGTAAGCGTCCTTTTGAGATGGGCAATCGTTTTGATGAATATCGCACAGCATCTTCGCCAGCTCGAGGACTTAAGAACAAGTTCAAACACGCATGGGCCGATTACAAAGGCAATCCGAGTCAAGAAGTAAATCGCCGTGTGCTGATCATCGTTTTGGTGCTGATCATCTTGTTCTTATTTCTCATTGATTTTGATCTATCCATCTTTACGACAACTCGATAAATGGCAGTTACAATAACGCGTTTACCTGAACATGTGGCCAACCAGATCGCTGCAGGAGAGGTTGTTCAAAGACCTGCTTCTGTTGTGAAGGAGTTGCTAGAGAATGCTGTAGATGCAGGAGCAACCGAGTTGCAATTGGTAGTCAAAGATTCGGGGAAGACCTTAATTCAACTTATAGATAACGGTTCGGGTATGTCCGCAGAAGACGCCCAAGCCTGTTTTGAAAGGCACGCGACCTCTAAGATCCACCAGGCGGAAGATCTTTTTAAGCTTCACACCAAAGGATTCAGAGGGGAAGCATTAGCCTCTATCGCTGCGGTGGCCCAAGTAAGCCTAAAAACACGTACCGCAGACGCAGAAGTCGGAACCGAGGTGAAGATAGCCGGTAGTGAGATCTCTGAAGTTTCAGAATGTGTCACTCCAGTAGGAACAGTAATCTCTGTAAAGAATCTGTTTTTTAATATTCCGGCGCGTCGTAACTTTTTAAAGAGCAATCCTGTAGAATTGCGACACATCATAGACGAATTTCACCGCGTGGCCTTAGCGCATCCTGATCTTGCATTTAGTTTGCACTCGAATGATTCGCTGCTCTTCTCCTTGCCTCAGGCTAATTTGAAACAGCGCATCACAGGAATATTTGGTCCAAAGACCAAAGAACGTCTAGTGCCTGTAACAGAAGAAACAGAGGTGGTTGCCGTAAGCGGTTTTGTGATCAAGCCTGAGTTTGCTAAAAAATCGCGAGGAGATCAGTTCTTTTTTGTAAACGATCGATTCATCAAATCGTCTTATTTGCATCATGCTGTCACTGCAGCTTTTGAAGGACTGCTTAAAGATAAAACCGTACCCGGATATTTCTTGTTCTTAAAGGTGCCAACAGACAGCATTGATATTAATATCCATCCAACCAAAACAGAGATCAAATTCGACGACGACCACACCATTTACGCCATGCTACAAGCTGCGGTAAAACACAGTTTGGGGCAGTTCAACGTGGCGCCGGTCTTAGATTTTACTCGTGACGATTCTTTGGATACGCCTTATGAGATGAAGCAGGCTGCGCCTAAAATGCCTAGCATTGCTGTAGATCCGAGCTTTAATCCGTTTAAAGAAAAGTCCAGCAGTGGGCGTTCCAATTACCAACGCTTGCAAGAGCATCAACCGTCTTGGGAGGCCCTTTATACTCAGGTGGATAATAAAGAATTTGGAGAAACTTCTTTGGAGGAGATCACCTTGGAGAGTCAAGAGGTCAGTGGTCAATTTTTCGAAGATGCAGAAGACCAGGCGCAGTTGCCAAGTATGCAATTGTTTGGAAAGTATTTGGCTAGCCCTACTAAGGGAGGTATGCTTTTAGTGCATCAGCAAAGAGCACATCAACGCGTGCTTTATGAAGATTACCTAAAAAGAATGACTGCCGATGCCGCCAACAGTCAAGCCCTGTTGTTTCCCATAAGTTTAGACTTAGACAGCAAGCAAAAGGCTTTATTGGAGGAAGTAAAAGACGGCTTGGATCATTTAGGTTTTAGTTTTTCTGCAGAGGAGCAAGTAACCTTAAGTGCTATACCGACAGCAGTAAAGCCTGAACAAGTCGGACAGATCATAGAAAATCTATTGGCAGATCTCAGCACCGATGTGCCGGGCATGAGCTTTAGTGCCAATGACGTTCTTGCCAAGTCCATGGCGAAAAGCTTAAGTGTAAAAACAGGAGCTAAACTCAGCAAAGATGAGCAGCAGCACATGATCAATCAGTTGTTTGCCTGCAAGGAGTCTAATTTGAGTCCTTTTGGAAAGCCGACCTTTAAAATAATTACGAACACCGAAATAGATAATAAGTTCTAGTGTATTCCATCTCAGAAACAGTAAAGGTTCTTTTGATCATAAACGTCATAGTGTTTGTGGGTACTATGACTATGCCAGATACTATGTATCAACTGTTTTCGCTCTACTATTACGAGAATCCATCGTTCAAATTCTGGCAGCCGGTCACCCATATGTTCATGCACGGTGGTGTGTCGCACATCGCATTTAATATGTTAGGACTCTGGATGTTCGGTACGCCTTTAGAACGACAGTGGGGGTCTAAGCGCTTTTTATTCTTTTATTTCTCTGCCGGATTGGGTGCAGCGCTCATCCATACCATAGCTAATTATATTGATCTGCAATTAGATATCAACGAACTGATGCAGGCTGGTATTGGCAGAGATATGATAGATCAGGCCATAGCCCAAGGTCAGATATTTGTGAACTATCCTCAGGTTAATTTTGAAGGATACTTCGTGCCGGCTGTGGGAGCCTCTGGTGCAGTTTATGGTATAATGACTGCTTTCGCTGTCTATTACCCGAATGCGCAATTGATGATGATATTCTTCCCGGTGCCTATTAAGGCCAAATACTTTGTACCCTTGATCTTGATAGGTTATACAGTTATGAACCTAACAGACAACCTCCCCGGAATAGCCCACTGGGCACACGTAGGCGGGGCTTTATTTGGTTTTATAATGGCCTGGAGTTGGCGTAAATCTAGATTTAATCCCCAATAGAATGGCGCAAGACCTTTTACAGAAATACAGAATGTCTAGTGTATTGATCAAACTCATAGTGGTCAATGCCATAGTCTTTTTTGTCTTCTATTTAGGCGCCTTTATTTTTAGGCTGAATGAGGCCGATCTGAAGTCTTGGTTCGTACTTCCTTTACAGACTTGGGATTTTCTCTATAAACCATGGACCTTCTTTAGCTATGCCTTTTTGCACAGTGGTTTTTGGCATATTTTCTGGAACATGCTTATCTTGTATTGGTTTGGGAATATAGTGCTCAATCTGTTCAAAGAAAAAACCTTATTGACCCTTTATTTACTCGGAGGAGTGGCGGGAGGAGCCCTTACCATACTGGCCTTTAATTTGTTCCCTGCCTTTAACGATTTTACTGTTGGTAACTTACAAGGAGCCTCTGCAGCAGTTTTTGCCATAATGGTTTTTATAGCGACATATACGCCAAATGCAGAAATGCGCGTTTTTATGTTTAACATAAAGCTTTGGCAGATTGCTGCGTTCTTTGTTTTGAAAGATTTGATTGCTTTGCCCGCTTCAGATAATGCTGGGGGCTTAATGGCGCACATGGGTGGTGCCATCTTTGGTTATACTTATGCCAAACAATTGGCCAAAGGCAATAATATAGGAGCTGGTTTTGAACGTTTAATGGATAGCTTGGTGAGCTATTTTAGCCCGCGTAAAAAGCGGCCTTTTAAAAAAGTGCACCGCAATCCTCAAGGTCCGCGGCAAAGTAGTGCCAAGGCTAAAGAATCTAAAGACGAGCAGCAAAAGAAGATCGATGCCATTTTGGACAAGATCGGAAAGAGTGGTTATGACTCCTTGAGCAAGGCCGAAAAGGACTTCTTGTTCAAAGCGGGGAATGACTCGAATTAAAAAAAATCCGCGATCATTGAAACTGATCGATAAAATCCTTTACGCGCTAAATGTTGTGGCAGCAATTTTGCTGACACTGTCTTTTCTTACCCCTTATATTGCTCCGGATAGTTTCCCACTGCTCAGCGCGCTTTCGCTACTAGTTTCACCATTGTTGGCGATCAACTTTGCTTTTGTGATCTATTGGTTGTTTCGTCTTAAGAAACGAATTTGGGTTTCTTTTGTACTACTTATAGTTGCCTATTTTCATTTCAATGCCTTTTGGGGCTGGGGATCGGGCGAGCAGACCACTACAGCCAAATCTTTAAAGGTACTTTCCTTTAATGTGGAGTTGTTCGAAGCATATCGTGAAAATCCAGATCCGGATGTAATCAAAAAGATGCAACAGCTTATCGATGATCACCAACCCGATGTTCTTCTTTTACAAGAATTCTATAAGCTAGAAAGCAATCCGTTCGAATTGTTTGCGCATCGTTACACCCATTTCAAAGGAAATAGGCGTTTGGGGCATGCTATATTCTCTAAACATCCAATAATAAATAAAGGAGCTTTTGACTTTAATAAGACAGGGAATAATGCACTTTTTGCTGATATCGTCGCCCACCAAGACACCCTCAGGGTCTACAATGTACACTTGCAGTCCTTTAAAATATCACCCAGTGTGGCCAACTTACAAGAAGGTTCTGGGAATTTGATAAGACGTCGCATAAGCGAAGCTTTTAAACAGCAGCAAGAACAGGCAGTGGAGGTTTTAGCACACAGCCAGCAATCTGGTTATCCGGTTATTATGGGAGGGGATCTCAATAATACAGCCTTTAGCTATGTGTACCGGAAGTTTGCCTTAGATTATCAAGATGCCTATGCAGAGGCAGGTTCGGGATTGGGAAGTACTTTTACCTTTGATTTTTATCCTATTCGGATCGACTACATCTTTGCCGATAAGGAGCTTAAGATCAACAGTTTTAAAACCTTAGACAGGCCTTTTGGCGATCACGCGCCCATTCTAGGTGTAGTGGGTTGGGAATGATCAGAATTCCAAGTTTTCTAAGTAGCTAACGCTTTCCGGGCCTAGATTGAAAAGTAGGTCTAAAACACTCAAATTATTTAAAAATCCGTGCTGGTTTTGGTGTACCTGATGGTAGGGAGGAGTTGGTATTTCTGGTACTTTTTTAGAGCGCACCAAGATTCGATGGTCGTTAATTTCGCCTGGATCTGGATCTGTGGCATAACTTTGTGTAAACTCGTACTTAAACGGAATACCTATGAGCTCCGCGACCAGCTTCATACTTTCTAAGTTACAATCAAAGAGCCGCTTATGCTTTTGGTCAAAGAAGGGTTTTATCTCATCCTCATAAAATTCAAAGAAAGGTGAACTACGATACCCTGCCTCCAAGCTACGCCAATGATCGCGCTGCCAGTGGAAGTTATTCTCAATAGAAACTGTGGCGGTTTTTTGACGCTCGCCATCTTTGCTGTGCTTCACCGGGATATTTAAACCGAGTTTGCCATTGCTGTGGGCAATATACAAGCGATTGCGATAGGTTTGTTTTTGATAGTTGTCACAGCGCTCTAAAAGCAAGGATTCTGCCTTTAAGATCACGTTCCACAAGGCGATATTCCCAAAATAGGCCGGATGGATGAGTGCCGATTTCATCAGAGCTTAGGCCTTTTGCTTACGTCGTTTTCTAAAGAAACTGAATACAAACCACGCAACCAAGAGTCCCAAGAAGATCTTAAAGTAGGAGACAGGCTGCCCGGATCCACCTACGGTGGTGAAAAAGCGTTCCCAACGGAATTTATTGGCCAAACCACGGGCTTGCCCATCGATGCTCATCCATACGAATACTGGTTTACCAACCACGTGGTTAAAGGGCACATAACCCCATGTACGCGAATCTTCACTGTTGTTTCGGTTGTCACCCATCATCCAGTAGTAGTCTTGCAAGAAAGTGTATTCTGTGATAGGACGTTCGTTGAGTAGCACTTCGTCTTTGGTCACACGTATGCTTTGATTAACCCCCATCTCATAGCCTTCGTACACTTCTATAATGCGCTTGTAAAAACCAACGCTCTCTGGCGTTATGGCAACAGTAGCGCCTTTTTTAGGAATATAGATGGGTCCAAAATGTACGTTGTTGTTCGGGTAGCGCGGATCATAAGGAAAGATATCACGAGACCATTTCCTGTCCTCCTCATAGTTGCGCAAAGACTCCACTTGTAATACCTTGGCGAAGTTCCTGAATTGCTCCAGAGTCGCGTCGGTGATCTGCATATAATAGGTATTTGGCTGACGGTATTCCGGAATTATATCTGTAATGTCAAAGCGCTTTCTAATATAATCTATGTCGCTTTCTGTCAAAGCTTCTTTGGTGTAGACTACATAACCAAATTGCAACTTCGCTCGCTCTGGCAATACATTTTGCTCTCCGTTCACAAAGACATAGCCGTTGCGTACTTCTAGCGAGTCGCCAGGGAGGCCTACACAGCGTTTTACATAATTGGTTTTCTTGTCTATGGGTTTGTAGTGGAACCTGCCGTCATTAGGGGCGCTAACTATGTTTACGGTATCTACCGGCCAGTTAAAAACCACGATGTCGTTGCGCTCTATCTTTTGAAAGCCCGGCATGCGTAAATAGGGTGAATTTAGCTGCGGACTGTACGATTTGCTGTTAACCAAAGGCACCGTATCGTGTACCATAGGGAAAGAGATTGGTGTCATAGGCGTACGTGCTCCGTAGTGAAACTTACTTACAAAGAGATAATCACCCACCAAAAGCGTTTTTTCCAAGGAAGATGTTGGAATGGTAAAAGGTTGCATAAAATAGGTATGCACCAAGGTTGCTGCTACTACGGCAAATAAAATAGAGCTGATCCATTCTCCAGCAACAGTGCGAGGCTGCAAAGAACGATCTGGAATATGTGTGACATCTACGCCGTAATTGATATAGTAGATATAGAACCCTAAGGTCACCACCCCTAAGAGGGTATCAGTGTTGGAATTTCGGCCAAAGCTGCGCAGGGTCTCTACCCAGACTACCGGGAACATAATTAGATTTACTATTGGCACAAACAACAAGATCGTATACCACCAAGGCCGGTTAATGATCTTCATTAAGATCACAGCATTGTATAACGGGATAGCGGCTTCCCAGGCCTGTCTGCCCGCTTTCTGATAAAGTTTCCAGGTTCCTGCAAAGTGAATGATCTGTACGGCGAGAATGAATAGTAAAAGACCTTCGAAAGTCATGCGTTGCTTTTTAGACTGCTAGTTTACTTATAATTTGGTTCAAATATAGGGCTTTAACTCAGGTTTAATACATCCTGCATACTAAACACGCCCTGTTTGCCAATGATCCATTGAGCGGCGTAGATGGCTCCTAAAGCAAAGCCATCTCTGCTGTGCGCCTCATGACTAATGGTCAAGGTGTCTACTGCGGATTTGTACTGCACATGATGCGTACCTTTTACGTCTCCTTCTCGTATGGAATCGATCCATAAGTCGTTGGGGTTGTTGTTTTGTAACGTCCATGCCTGCTTTTGTGAAAACTTTAGTACTTGTTCGGCGAGGGTGATGGCTGTACCGCTGGGTTTGTCCAGCTTTTGGGTGTGATGGATCTCTGTGATCTGCGATTGGTACTGCGGCTGTTGCCCCATCAATTCTGCCAATTTTTTATTTATGGCAAAGAAGATATTCACGCCTACACTAAAATTGGAGGCGTATAAGAATGCCCCCTTCTTTTCTTGACAGTAAGATTCTATACGCGGTAATTCTTCTAACCAGCCCGTGGTTCCCGAGATCACTGGAACGCCAGTATCTAAAGCGAATTTGATGTTATTGTAGGCCGCTGTCGGGATAGAAAAATCTATGGCTACTTCGGCTCCGTTAAAATCGCTAATGCTGCTGCTGTCGTTGGTGGCCACTACTATTTCGTGTCTATTTTCTTTGGCAAGACGGGCTATGGTTTGCCCCATTTTTCCGTATCCGAGCAGGGCTATTTTCATTCTTGTCCGAAGTTGAATCTTAAACTCAATCCATAAGTAGCCTGAGTAGAGACTGGGTCTATCTGAAGTTGAGGTGTTAGTGAAAGGTCGTCGTTGATGTTGTATTGGCGCAGATGGGCATCTACATTAGCATCTATAATGTTCACAAGGTAAAAGGCAACCGCTACGATAAGACTAATGTCTTTGTTCTTTTGCGCCTGTCGTTGAGCGTCTATTAAGCGGTCATTAGAAACCAAGGGTGTTTGTCCATCTCCGTAGAACTCGTCGTCCGTAAAACCAGCCAAACGGCGTTTAAAGGCATTTCTAAAACGGTCGTATTCTTGATCTTGTTGGATCCAAAAATAGATTCCAGTTCCTATTCCGGCGTAAACGATAGGGATCTTCCAGTATTTTTTGTTGTAGGCTTGCCCGAGACCTGGCAGTACTGCCGAATAAAAGGCCGCCTTAGAAGGTGCTAAGGGATCGTAGCCGAGTAGGGTAGCAGTATTTACAGCAACAGTATCTTTAACGCGCACATCGAGCTCATCGTCTTGCGCCCAGCCAAGCTCCGCAGTAAAAAGAACAAGAAAAAGCAGTACTAATTTAGTCTTCACCTTGAATACGTTTGGCAATACGTTCCAAATCCGCTTCAGAATCAAATGGAATTACGAGCTTTCCTTTGCCTTTAGCGTTCATGTTGATGCTGGTCTTGGCGCTTAAGAAAGCTCCTAAACTGGCGTTGTATTTCTTGGCGGCTGCAGGAAGTGCTTTTACAGTTTTGCTAGGTGTCGCCTCAGGATCCTTAAAACTTCTTACTAAAGCTTCTGTAGCGCGGACCGAAAGATTCTTATCGATGATCTTTTCGTAGATATCTAACTGTGTTTCTGTGTCTTCTATATTGATCAAGGCTCGACCGTGCCCCATGCTTATAAAGCCATCGCGCATGCCGGTTTGGATTATGGGATCCAATTTGAGCAACCTTAGATAATTGGCAATGGTAGAACGCTTTTTACCCACCCGATCTGAAAGTGCTTCTTGGGTGAGGTCTATCTCTTCGATCAGACGTTGGTAGGACAGGGCGATCTCTATCGGATCGAGATCTTGCCGCTGAATGTTCTCAACCAAGGCCATTTCTAAAGACTCCTGATCGTTGGCAATGCGGATATAGGCCGGAATGGTCTCTAAGCCTAAAAGCTTGGAGGCCCTAAAACGGCGCTCCCCAGAAACCAATTGGTATTTGTTAAAGGCCAGTTTACGAACAGTGATGGGCTGAATAACCCCTAACTCTCTAATGGAGCTAGCCAATTCGCGCAAGTGCTCTTCGTTAAAGCTGGTTCTTGGCTGAAAAGGGTTTACTTCGATAAAGTCCAATTCCAGCTCAACGATATTACCAACTACCTTATCGGCATTCTTATCACTAACGGAATTGATATCGTTCTCCGGATCCTTCAACAAAGCCGAAAGCCCTCTCCCTAATGCCTGCTTTTTCGTCGCCTTGGCCATTAATTGCTATTTTTTTCAATGAGTTCTTGAGCCAAACTTAAGTAATTATTGGCACCTTTACTACCAGCGTCGTAACTAATGATGCTTTCTCCATAGCTAGGCGCTTCACTTAAACGCACATTGCGCTGTATAATTGTCTCAAAAACCATTTGATCAAAGTGCTTACGAACCTCTTCTACGACTTGATTGCTCAAGCGCAGGCGCGAATCGTACATGGTTAACAACAAACCTTCAATGTCCAAGTCTGCATTGTGGATTTTCTGTACACTTTTAATAGTGTTCAAGAGTTTGCCCAAACCCTCTAATGCGAAATACTCACATTGAATTGGAATCATAACAGAATCTGCAGCAGTAAGTGCGTTCAAGGTTAAAAGTCCAAGCGAGGGCGCGCAATCGATAATGATATAATCGTAACGCGATTTTAGATCCTCTATGGCTCGTTTGAGCATATATTCTCTAGCTTCTTTGTCGACGAGTTCTATCTCAATAGCAACAAGATCGATATGCGCTGGGATCAGATCGAGATTTGGGGAATCCGTTTTGACAATAACTTCGTCCGCACCAGCTGTGTGCTCCAAAAGCTGATAAGTACCTTGTTGGACTTGAGCTACTTCTATACCCAGGCCAGAAGTGCTGTTGGCCTGAGGGTCGGCATCTATAAGCAATACCGATTGCTCCAGTACGCCCAAACAGGCGGCCAGATTAACCGAGGTGGTCGTCTTTCCGACACCTCCTTTCTGATTGGCCACAGCGATAATTTTACCCATAAGTAGTTTCCGTTTTGAGAATTTAAAAATACAATTATTCGCCCGTATTGGAAAGCCTAATTGTTAACAGGAAGTGAACAGTAAAACCTGGGCAAAACGTACTTTTTAACAAGCCTTGGGTGTGGTTTAAGGCCCGAATTACGTCAAGATATGGCAGTCTTTTACTTTTTCTTCTTAGATCGGATCATCATTTCGAGCATGTCCCACATTTCTTGAGGGATCTCCTCTAACAAATTGAATTGTCCAGCACCTTTAAGCCATTCTCCTCCGTCTATGGTTATTACTTCTCCATTGAGATAATGCGAAAAGTCAGAGGCCAGATAGGCGGCGAGATTCGCCAGTTCTTGGTGATCGCCAACGCGGTTTAGTGGTACTTTCTTGGCCAGATCGAACTTCTCTTTAAGTTCTCCAGGCAATAAACGATCCCAAGCTCCTTTGGTAGGAAAAGGCCCAGGGGCAATTGCGTTAAAGCGTATTCCGTATTTGGCCCATTCAACTGCTAAGGAACGAGTCATAGCCAATACTCCAGCTTTTGCTGTAGCACTCGGTACTACATAAGCAGAGCCTGTCCAAGCATAGGTGGTCACGATATTCAAAACGGTTTTGTTGGTCTCTTTTTGAGCGATCCAATATTTACCAAAAGCTAAAGTGCAGTTCTTGGTTCCCTTTAGAACAATGTCGATAATGGTATCAAAGGCATTGGCAGAAAGGCGCTCGGTGGGTGAAATAAAGTTCCCTGCAGCATTGTTGAGCAGTATATCGGGACTTCCAAAGGCCTCAACCGTCTTGGCTAACACATTCTCTACAGCTTCATAATCGCGAACATCGCAGGCTAATGGGAGGACCTGTCCGCCGGTCTCGGCTTCAAGTTCGGCTTTGGCAGCTTCTAGTTTTTCTTGGTTTCTAGAAGTGATAACTACCTTGGCGCCTAGTTCCAAGAAATAACGGGTCATAGATTTTCCCAATCCGGAGCCACCACCGGTCACTACGATAACTTTTCCTTGGAGCGCATCATCGCGCATCATTTTAGCTGAATAATTCATGAGTTGCTGTTTTGTTCAAATTTACGCTTTTCTTACTAAAAGCTATGCATGCATAATAAAATTATTTCGACTTATTGACTTTCCATAGATAAGCGACACAAGTTTTCAAGTCTGGATAATCCAATAGTTTGGGATGGTCAAAGCTTCCGGCAAAACACATCCCGATTCGCTCCATGACCTTGATGGAACCGGTATTTGCTAGGGTAGCGAAAGCGTAAATATCTTCTGCCTTACAAAGTTCATGCGCTTGTTCTAGCATAGCTTTTGCACCTTCTGAGGCCAAACCTTTACGCCAATGTTCAGGTACAATTCGCCAACCGATATCTACACTAGGTGTGAATTCGGAATCGTAGTCTTGGTTCATAAGTCCGATCATCCCTATGGCTTCTCCTGTTTCTAAAAGATCAACCACAAAATAACAATAGCCATTGGTTGTGAAACTGTCTTGCAGACGCTTGAAAAAGATTTGTACTACCTCTTCTTCAAGAGCCCCTGGAAAGTGCTCCATGATCTTCGGATCCTGATTTAAACGTCTGAGTAGTGGCAGGTCATCTTGCGTCCAAGGTCGAAAACCAAGACGTTTAGATTTTAAAATGTAATCCATGATCTAATTAACTGAGTCTATCAAGATCTCTAACATTTCGATAGCGGCGTCTGCAATGCGTGTTCCTGGTCCGTATACCGCCACAGCTCCCGCATCGAACAAGAATTGATAGTCCTGTACGGGGATAACTCCTCCAACAATTACCATTATATCTTCGCGCCCGTATTTTTTAAGCTCTTCGATAACTTGAGGCACTAAGGTTTTATGGCCAGCTGCCAAAGATGAAACTCCAAGAATATGCACATCGTTCTCTACTGCTTGCTTAGCCGCTTCCGCAGGTGTTTGAAATAGTGGACCTATGTCTACGTCAAAACCAACGTCTGCATAACCGGTGGCGACAACTTTTGCACCGCGGTCGTGCCCGTCCTGGCCCATTTTAGCGATCATTATGCGAGGTCTACGGCCTTCAAGGGCTGCAAATTCATCTGCCATGGTTCTGGCTTTTTCGAAAGTTGGGTCTTTTTTAATCTCTTTGCTATACACGCCGCTAAATGATCTGATTTGTGCTTTATAACGTCCAAAAGAAGCTTCCAGCGCATCACTGATCTCACCCAGGGTAGCTCGCGCTTTTGCGGCTTCTACAGCTAAAGCTAGTAAATTTTCTTCACCCGAGTTCGCAGCAGCGGTAATGCGATCTAAACAGTTAGATACCGCTTCATTATCACGGGTAGACTTGATCTGCTGCAAACGCACCATTTGGGCGGCACGCACTTTTTGGTTGTCAACATCTAAGATGTGTATTGGATCTTCTTGCTCCAAACGGTATTTGTTCACGCCAACTATCACGTCTTGGCCACTGTCAATTCGCGCTTGTTTGCGCGCTGCAGCTTCTTCTATGCGAAGCTTAGGAATTCCAGCTTCTATGGCCTGGGTCATTCCACCTAGTTCTTCAACTTCTCGGATCAAACTCCAAGCCTTATCTGCAATATCCTTGGTTAATCGCTCTACGTAATAACTCCCTGCCCAAGGGTCCACTGTTTTAGTGATACCTGTTTCTTGTTGCAGATAGATCTGTGTGTTTCTGGCAATACGCGCAGAGAAATCTGTAGGCAAGGCAATAGCCTCGTCCAATGCGTTAGTGTGTAAAGATTGGGTCCCGCCAAAGGCTGCCGCTGCAGCCTCGATGCAGGTGCGAGCCACATTGTTAAAAGGATCTTGTTCTGTTAGACTCCAACCGCTGGTCTGGCTGTGGGTGCGTAAGGTCAGTGATTTAGGATTACTTGGTTTAAACTCAGAAACGATCTTTGCCCAGAGCATACGCCCAGCACGCATTTTAGCGATCTCCATAAAGTGATTCATCCCAACCGCCCAGAAAAAAGAGAGGCGAGGGGCAAAACTGTCTATATTCATTCCGGCTGCAATGCCGGTTCTTATATATTCCAATCCGTCTGCAAGGGTGTAGGCCAGCTCAATATCACAAGTAGCTCCAGCCTCCTGCATATGGTAACCAGAAATACTAATGGAGTTGAATTTGGGCATCTTAGCAGCGGTGAACTCAAAGATGTCGGAGATGATCTTCATAGAAGGTGCAGGCGGATAGATATAAGTGTTTCTCACCATGAATTCCTTTAAGATATCGTTCTGAATGGTTCCAGAGAGCTGCTCCAAGGCTACACCTTGTTCCTGGGCGGCAACGATATAAAAGGCCATAATGGGCAATACCGCTCCATTCATGGTCATAGAGACGCTCATTTTGTCCAAAGGGATCCCATCAAAAAGGATCTTCATGTCTTCCACACTATCTATAGCTACTCCGGCTTTACCTACATCGCCAACCACCCGTTCGTGATCACTGTCATAGCCACGATGGGTAGGCAGGTCAAAGGCTACAGAAAGTCCTTTTTGACCAGCAGCGAGATTGCGGCGGTAAAAAGCGTTACTTTCCTCCGCAGTAGAAAAACCAGCATACTGCCGTATGGTCCAAGGGCGCTGTACGTACATGGTCGGGTAGGGACCGCGTAAATAGGGCGGGATCCCAGCAGCAAAATTCAAGTGCTTTAACGAACTTAGGTCTTCTGGCCCATAGACTGATTTTACCTGGATATCTTCTGCGGTATCATAGGTCTTAACGCCTTTTTTCGATGTAGGAACGGTACTTTTTAGGCTGATATTTTGCAGGTCTTTTCTACTCATTCCCGTAGCTTAAATGCAAGTTGCGATTTAGCAAATTCTTATAATAGGCTTCTAAGGCCACTACCATTGCAAGTTCTGGGTCATTTACGGTGTTTACGGCTCTTTTGCGTAAGGGTGGGGCCAAAAGTCGAGATTCTATAGCATCGGCCTCTATAAGCGATTGTAAGATCTCGCGGATCTCCGTATCGTCGATACCTGCTACCAGACAAGAAACAAACTGACTCTTGTAATTCACAGCGTACTGTCCGTCTTTTTTAACCCAAAGTTCGTCTCTATCGCTGATCACTTTGGCAACCGTTTGAGAATGTTCGTCCATGATCTCTACAAAAGGTGCTGTATCGGTAATGCCAGCATACATGAACTGTGCATAGCCATTCTGTTTGTAGGTTGCAGTGGTCGGGCTGTAATTGCGAAAGTTGTAATGTTCTGATATCGCCTCTTCAAAGCTGTATAAGGCCTCATGCATAAGCTTTAAATTCGATCCTGAACAGCTTACCGCTTGGGGTTTGTCTTGATGACGATACTCCATGGGCTCCGAACAACTTCCCAGAAGAAGCAGACTGCAAATTGTTATAACAAATCCTTTTTTACTCATTATCCAATCTGTTTTTTTCATGATTTTCTGCAATTCTTTTAATGATCAAAGGTTCTATTATGGTCTTTCTTTGTTCTTGTTTTAAGAAGGGATACAATTCCACAGTTTGTCCAACTTTTTCGTCGGATTTTGGGTAGAGATTCGTCCCTAGAAGCGGAAGCGTATTATTGTCGAATGCTTCCTGAGCAGCTTTGGCTTGCTCCTTTATTTTACGTTGGATTGTTCCTGCTTTTAAGGCCTTGATAAAACCGCCGCTCGCTTCGATCTGTTTAAATACCTCCAAAGCTTTTTCCGCTAGGTCTTTGGTTAGATCTTCAATAAAATAGGCCCCATCCGCAGCATTGATCACCTGATCAAAATAGCTTTCGTGTTTTAGGATCAGCAATTGATTTCTAGAAATGCGCTCCCCAAAATCATTGCTTTTGTGGTAAACTGTATCGTAAGGCAGATTACAAACGGCGTCTACACCTCCTAAGACAGCGCTCATGCACTCTGTCGTAGTTCTAAGCATATTTACATTTGGGTCATAGATGGTTTTGTTGCGGCGCGAAGGACGTGCCAAATGCACCCCTCGAATATTGGTGTCGTATTCGTGCTGAAGACTGGCCAATAAAAGTTTAAAAGCTCTGAACTTGGCGATCTCCATAAAGTAGTTTGGTCCTATGGACCAGTGATAAGAAATGGATAGCTCCGCAGGCAAGGCGTCTTTTTGGGCTAAATAATTCAGATATTCATTGGTGTGCGCCAAACCATAGGCCAATTGCTGCATAGCATTAGCTCCGGCGTTTCCGTAGTTGTCTATATGTACGCCAAGGCCAGAGGCCAATGGCGTCTTTATATTTTCAATTAAGAGTTGGTGGTCTTGCTCATTGCTGTGAATCCAATTCCCGCTACGCGCCAAGTGTCCAATGATATCTATACCTAAATGCACCTCAGCTCCGCTTTGCTGCGCCGCAGTGGTAAAATCCTTGAGAAAATCCGAAGTATAAAAATCAAAATCGCAATAGAGTGTTATGCCCGCTAGTTGCAGTCCTTCAAAAAGGGCTGCGGCATTGAAAACCGTTTTGGCTTGTAACAAGATAGCTTCTGCACCACCAGCTATACTTTTAAGCATCAAACCTCGTGCTACACGCGTGTCGTGCACAAAAATAGCCTGAGTTACCAACCAATTCTCCGGGTAGGAGACCTCGTAATTGTTTGTCGTAGTCTCTGCGTTGTAGAAAGGTTTAATGGTAATGCCTTCAGGCGTCTGGGTGAGCAGTGTTTCGTTGTAATCTGCTCCTCTTAGGCCTGCTTGTATGCTTTGTTTCCATTGTTTGGCGGAAACCGGATCGAATTGCTCAAATAGTTCTTCACTCATGGCTTTTGCTCCGTGCTGTCTTGATGGGTTATAATGAAGATGTCTTCGTTCTCTTTTTTAAGATAATAAGCCTCGCGACCGTATTTTTCCAGTTCGTTGGTGTCTTGTAATTTTTCCAACTGTTCTTTATCTGTTGCAATGTCTTGCTGATACTTTTCGGTGGTGCCCTCTAAGGTTTCTATCTCTTGATTGAGTTCTTGATGGATAAAGAAATTGTTGGAGTCAAAGGCGAGCATCCAAACGGCAAAGATCAAGGCGATCAACACATATTTGTTGGTCAACCATTTGAACCATTTGCTAGCGGTGATATGCTCGAATTTTTGCTTCATTAAGACAAGCGCTCGTTAATTATTGTTCTAACGATATCTACGGCAACCGTATTATAACGATGGGTCGGGATGATGATATCCGCATAAGCCTTGCTAGGCTCTATGAACTGCTGATGCATGGGCTTCAAGGTTGTCTGATATCGATCTAACACCTCGATGAGATCCCTGCCGCGTTCGCAAATGTCGCGTTTTAGTCTGCGAATGAGGCGCTCGTCACTGTCAGTGTCTACAAAGATCTTGATGTCAAAAAGATCCCGCAGTTCCGGTTGAGTGAGTACTAAGATGCCTTCTACTATTATGACTGGTTTTGGCGAAATAGTAATGGTTTCTCCCGTGCGGTTGTGTTCTTTAAAAGAATATACCGGCTGATCTATGGCTGCTCCCGCCTTGAGCTTTTTAACGTGCTCAATAAGCAAAGGAAAATCAATAGAATTCGGATGGTCAAAATTGATCTTCACCCGCTGCTCATAAGTGAGCTCGCTGGTGTCTTTATAATAGGAATCTTGTGTGATCACCGCCAATTCTGCCTCTGGCAGTTCTTCTACGATCTGGTTCACCACAGTGGTTTTACCACTTCCTGTTCCTCCGGCAATGCCAATAATCAACATGCGTGCTTTGTTTGTGCAAAAGTAGGGGTTTTGGCCTTTTTTTGCGGCCAAATCAAAAGGGTTTTCTGCTTATTTTGTAACAGCTTTTACCTCCTCTACGGTCACCATTTTGTCTTGGGTGTTACTCCAAGAATTCATCACGTAGTTCAAGACATCTGCAACTTCCTGATCACTAAGGCCAAGAGGCGCCATTACACCATTGTAGGTTTCTCCGTTTACTACGATCTCACCTTGTTGCCCGTATTTGACACTGTGAATACTTTCCGCGCGTTTTTCGGTTAGCCAATTAGAACCGTCCAAAGGAGGAAAAGCACCTTTTATACCTTGGCCGTTCCCCATGTGACAAGCCACGCAAAGACTGGTATAGACTTCTTCACCGCGTTCCATGCTAGCCTTTAGATCAGCTTTGCTGGTTGAGGTTTTTTGTCCGCCCAATTTCACACCAGAACTTTGATCGTTCTCTTCTTTTTGGTCTGATTTACAAGCGACTAAACTGGCAAATACGGTAGCTAAAAGCAATAATTTCTTCATTTTGATTGTGTTAATTGATGTTTAATTGGGTAATAATCGTACTATTCCCTGGCCTTCCAGAGCGATGTAAATATAACCATTTGGCCCGACTCTTACGTTGCGAACCCGGCCAATTCCGTCTGCGATTTTTTCGCGCCCAATAACTTTGTTACCATCGAGTTTGAGCAACTCCACATAATTGAATTTTAGGCTACCTACCAGCAATTGATTCTTCCAAGCTGGGAATTTATCGCCCGTTACAAAGGCCATACCACAAGGAGCTAGAGAAGGGACCCAATAATGTACAGGCTGCTCCATGCCTTCTTTTTCGGTAAGGTCTGTAAAGGAAGTTCCGCTGTAATTCACGCCATAGGAAATAACAGGCCAACCGTAGTTTGCCCCTTTTTTTATAATGTTCACTTCATCGCCTCCTTTAGGGCCGTGTTCATGGGTCCAGATCTCACCGGTAAGTGGGTGAACGTCCATGCCTTGTGGGTTGCGGTGTCCGTATGAAAAAACAGCCTCTTTGGCCCCTGATACGCCTACAAATGGATTGTCTGCCGGGATGCGACCATCGTCGTGCAGGCGGTAGATCTTTCCGCCATCTCTACCAATATCTTGAGGATTCACATCGCGATTCCCGCGATCTCCTACGCTGAAATAGAGGTATCCCTCCTTGTCGAACGCTACACGAGAACCAAAATGCTGCCCTTTGGTAGTGTTGGGCATGGCTTTGTACAAGGATTCAATATTGGTCAAACGATCACCATCTAATTTGGCGCGGATCAATTTGGTGTTACCTCCTTCGCCACCTCCTTCGCTAGAGGCGTGGGTGAAATAGATCCAACCGTTGGTCTTGTAATTTGGGTGCAATACCACATCTAAAAATCCTCCCTGCCCGCGCACATAAATTTCGGGTATGTTTTGTATTTGCGTTTTCTTACCGTCCTTAAAATGGATGAGTTCCCCACTTTTTTCTGTGATTAGCATAGCACCGTCTGGCAGCCAAGTCATACCCCAGGGATTATTGAGCTCAGGCACCACGGTCTCTATACGATAGCTGCTTGTAGTGCCACTGTCTAAAGCAAGGCCATCATTTGGGTCTTTATGCTCCGAGCGGCAGCTAAGCATTGCTGCTGCGGATACTATCATCAAGAAAAAACGCATAGGGTAAATTTTAATCTAATTTACAAAATCTGTCTTTGGAGATCAATACTTTTCGAACCAATCAAAAGTGTCTTTGATGATTCTGTCTTTATTGTCATTTACATAGTTCAAATATGCTTCAGCAACGGGCGAAAGCTTCTTGGCGGAACGCCAAACCAAGTTCCAAGTGGTCTTTACCGGTAATCCTTGATAGGGTATAATCTGTAAATCTCCATTTTGCAAATCGTTTCGGATTCCAATTAGCGGCATGATCGAATATCCAATACCCGAGATAACAGCTTGCTTAAGGGCTTCATTGGATTGTAAGGTGATGTTTTTAGAGGTCGGAAGCTTGTTTTTACTTATGAATTCTTCCATAGCCGCTCTCGTTGCAGAACCGCGCTCCCTGTAGATCAAAGGCAATTCCGTTAGCACTTTTTTTCCACTGGGTCTGCCATCTGCTTCGTAACGTTGTCCTCCAACCAAGAAGAGTTTATTTTGCATTAGTTCTACACGTTCGAGTTTGATTTGATCTGGAATGACAGACACCATGGCAAAATCCACTTCGTTACTCTCTAAACTATTCACCACAGTAGCTTTATTTGTCACATTCATATCCAGATCAACGGCTTTGTTCTGCTGCATGAATTCTGACAAAAAATAAGGCATTAGATATTTGGCCGTAGAAACTATAGCGATCTTAAGTTTACCTGAGATCTGTCCTTGAAACGCCTGACTCCTGTAATTGATCTGCTCAACTTGGTCCAAGATCGTCTGAGCTGCCTGGGCGATCTCTTGTCCAAAATCGGTGACATACAACTGTCTGCCAACAATTTCTGTCAGTGGAATTGAGAACTGATCCTGAAATTTTTTAAGCTGAATGCTCACCGCGGGTTGGGTTAGATAGAGTGCCTCAGATGCCTTGGTAATGCTCTTTAATTCAGCGATTTTGAGGAAAATCTGCAGTTGATGTAAAGTGTAGTTCATAATATTTATTAATGTAAAACATTATAAAGATAAATAAAAATATATAATTATTTCACAGGATATTTGCAGCGCAAGAAAAAGAAATCAACATGAATCAACATTTACAAGCGCGCAGTCAAAGTCTTAGCAAAACGGCGAGCAAGAGTCTGGGAAAAATAAAAAGAAGGCAATGGAATGTGGCCTTGGGGCTTATTTCTTACGGCCTTTTACTCAATGCTGCTGTGAATTCTGGAGGCATGTTTTTAGAGGAACTGCTAAGCGTTGGCTTCATTCTATTGTGTCTGGGCTGTTTAGCATCAACCCAAAGACAAGCCTTTTCGGCCGAATTACGCGCTATAAATCAAAAATCAAAAGAATAAATCAAAATCTATGGAAACTTTAACTCCCGTAACTCAAAAATTCAAACTCATCGACGGAAATTTCACTGCTCAAGAAGCGCAAGACCTTATCAATGCACTCTTGAACGAGAAGATCAACTTTCACAAATTGCAACGCTTGGCTGCCTGTGAGGGAGACCTTTGTGCAGATACCCGTTTTCCGGACGGACGCATCCAAGAACTGGAAGCCGAAAAACAGCATGTTCGTGCGTTTATCAACCTAAAAGAATCGACACAAAAGCGATTCCGCATCAACGGGACTATTGAATTGGAACTTATTGAGGATTAATCACCAAGAGTTAGCCACACAGAGATTATGGACTTGCATTTGCTGATAGATAACCTGACCAACCCGGCCTTATTGTTTTTCTTTTTGGGAATCATTGCAGTACAACTAAAAAGCGATCTGGCCATCCCTTCAACTTCTGCAAAATTCATATCACTCTACCTGTTATTCTCAATAGGGTTTAAGGGTGGGCAAGAACTGGCGCACAGCACTTGGAGTGCCGAAATCGCTTACTCCCTCTTGTTTGGGGTCGTTCTTGCCACCGTTATTCCGCTCATCGCATTTTTTGTATTAAGACAGCGTTTTGATGTTTCAAATTCAGGAGCGATCGCTGCTTCCTACGGTTCGGTTAGTGCAGTGACCTTTGTAACGGCCATTTCATTTTTGGAGATGGAACACATTGCATTTGGCGGCCATATGGTGGCAGTGATGGCCCTGATGGAAGCTCCTTCTATAGTAGTGGGGGTATTGCTCATAGCTCTGTTTAGTGCAACACGCGGTAAGCCAAAGGTTGGAGAGCACGTAAAACATGCGGTTACCAACGGATCTGTTTTGTTGATCACCGGGAGTTTGATCATAGGTCTTTTGGCCAGCGATGAACAAGCCCAAGGGATAAAACCCTTCACCACCGATATCTTTAAAGGATTTTTAGCGGTCTTTCTATTGGATATGGGGATCACTTCTGGGAGAAAACTAAAGAGCTTTTTAAAGAAAGGGAAATTTGCGGTGATGTTCTCTATTGTAGTTCCAATTATAAACGGACTCACGGCAGCCTATATTAGTTCGCTCTTTACAGACAATATAGGAAACCAATTCTTGTTCAGTATTCTGGCGGCTAGCGCCTCTTACATAGCTGTGCCTGCAGCCATGCAGTTAGCTGCTCCAAAGGCGAACCCGAGCTTGTATCTACCGATGGCCTTGGGAGTGACCTTTCCCTTTAATATAACATTAGGCATGCCTTTATACCTGATCTTCATTACATGGATCAATTAAAAGGCGAGCCTTTCATTTCCTTATTTTAAAGATCTCCGCGGCGTTTTGACCGCGGTTTTTTATTGCTTCAAAGCGGGGAATTGTTTATATTTTTTGTTCGATGACTACCAATCTGGCACATATTACGCTAGCACTAGCTTCAATACTATGTGTGTTCTCATACTTACCGTTGGTACCTTCAAGGCATTGGTTCTTTAGACTCTCTGATTTTATCCGCTTGCAGCTTTTAGCCTTACCGATCTTACTCTTTTTGGTGCTATTGCTCTTTGCTTTTAAGGCGTGGAGTAGTACAATTTTATTTGGGCTTGTAGCAATAGGTGCAACTATAATTTATCAGCTTCGGGTGGTGGCGCCTTATTTTTCTAAAGGATCTTTTGCAGTTACTTCGGATGGCATCCGGCTTTTGAGCCTTAATGTGATGCAGCAGAACAACTCCTATCAAAAAGTGCTAGACCCGGTGGAGCGATTAGCTCCAGACATTGTCTTACTCATGGAGACAGATTCCAACTGGGACAAAGCAATGGAATCCCTTGAAAAAACACATCCGCAGCATATAAAAATCCCGAAGGACAATAAATACGGAATGCATTGCTACACCCGTCTAGCTATGATTCAAGGAGAGATCAAATACTTGATATCAGAAGAGCACCCTTCTGTACGCATGGAACTGAGAACAGCCAACGGTAGTGGCTTTTGTTTTTGGGGGATTCATCCGCCACCACCTAGTCCTACAGAGAAACCAACGGCCAAGCAAAAAGATGCCGAACTCTTAAAATTGGCAGCGCTACTAGCAGAATCAAAATGTCCAACAATAGTGGCCGGTGATTTTAATGTGGTCTGTTGGTCGCAAATTTCCAAGCGTTTTGCGGAACTTTCAAGGCTAAAGGACGCGAGAATTGGGCGTGGCTTCTTTAGTACCTTCCCGGCCAGATCGCCACTGCTGCGTTTTCCCTTGGACCTGCTTTTTCATTCAAAGGGTATTCGTATTAACCAACTCCGAGTTTTGAAGCCAGTTGATTCTGACCATTTGCCACTTTTTACTGCCTTTGAGATTCAAGAGTATGCTAAGAAAGAACAAGAATCGCTAAGCTCCGAACAGCGACAAGAGGTCCAAGAAATTGTGGTCGCAGGTAAAGCCGCAGCTCAAAAAGAGAATTAAAAATAGAGTTACCGACAATATCAATTGTAAGCGCGCCATGGCCAAGCTCGATTTTACCCACGAGAAAACGCTAGTGGCTGCCAAGCAGAAAGCCGGTAGATCTATCGATGTGGAGGTATACGTTAAGACGGCTTAAGTTCTTATCTTTAGAAGCTGTTACCAAAAATAAAATTATCATCAACTAACTCATATCTATGAATATCTTTTTTAAAATCCTAGTCGTGTCCGTAGTAGCACTTTTATCTCTAAGCTGTAATCAGGAAAATTCTGAGAAATCAGAAGGGATAGCGCTTTACACCCTTCGCGACGCAATGGCGACCAAACCTAAAGAAGTGTTGCGAGAAGTGAGTGAGCTCGGCTATGATTATATAGAAGATGCTGGCTATGCAGACGGTAAGTTTTACGGAATGAGTCCGGAGGAATTCAAGGCTTATCTAGGAGAAGTTGGTTTAGAGCCAGTGAGTTCTCACCAAAGTGGTATTACCTATGAAAATGCAGACCAGATCATTGCTGATCTTAAAACGGTTGGATTCGAGTATTTGGTAATTCCGATTCCTCCTATGGGACATTTTACCTTTGATATGGAAACCCGTAGTATGGGAATGACTGGGGGAGCAGAGAATTTGGCTCAAATTTTGAACACCATAGGAGAAAAGTGCAAGGCAGCAGGAATTAAACTGTTGTATCACAATCACGATTTTGAACTGAAACCCGATGCCGATGGGGTAGTCGTTTTGGATTATTTGTTGGAGCATACAGATCCTGCTGTAGTTAATTTTGAGATCGACCTCTATTGGACGGCTAAGGCCGAAGCAGATGCGCTGAAATATTTTGAAAAGTATCCGGGGCGTTTTGTCGCTTGGCATTTAAAAGATATGGACGGCGCTGGGCAATTTGCTCCAATTGGTGAAGGACAATTGGATTTTGCGAGCTACTTGACCAAAAAGGAGCAAGCAGGAATGAAGTACTTTTTTGTAGAACAAGATATGACCTTTGACGGCATGACCCCTATGGAAGCGGTAACCATAAGCCATAAAGCCATTACCGAACTGGGGTATGAATAATAATTAAATCTATTAGCCTAAATCTACCTTTGAAATTGAACATGAAAAAAACCGTTTTTCTTACTGTTTTAAACCTAGTTATGGCCTGGAGTATACAGGCACAATTTTTACAACGTGGACTCAATAAAGATCTTCCGTCTGACGCCTTTGTCAAGATGATGTATCTAACCGATAACGACAGTATAGTTACGGGCTTTGGATTCCCGGACCCTGTGGTCAAAAACCGCATTGTTTATGCCAAGCAACAGCCAGAAGGAGAAATCACCCAAGATTGGAAGTCTATACGCGTTAAGTATGCCGAATTCTATTACAACGAGATCGTCATGCTTACACGTGATCTGGTGGAAGTAGAGTATTCCACCGATGCCCAATACTTATCGGATACATTGCGCGTTTATCCGCTGCGGATCAAGGGAGCGGTAGCTAACGGCCTAAAGAAAATCGGCTACGAGAATGCCGCCATTCAGATGTTTGAAGATTTTTATTGGGAAGAGCATTTTTTTCCTAGCCAGTTAGTCTATGTGCGCACCCAAGAGGAAGCAGCCTCAGATGCCTCAACTTTCGTTTTGAATTACAACAACGAAAGAGCCTTTAAACGATCGGCAAAGAAATTTTTTAAAGCTTGTGAGGAGGTCGTGCAAAAAATTGAAGCTGGTGCCTATTTCCCAAAATCCAAAAAGAACATAAAGGCATTGGCAGATGACTACGCAGCCTGGTGTGGGCAACAGTAGTCACGCACAGCCGCTAGCTAGAATTTTATCGAATAAGACTTATATCATCGGCCTTAAAAAGCAGCAAACACAAATGAAATACCAAAAGAACTCCCTTTTAATTCTTGCGGTGATTTTTTCTGGCGCCTCGTGAATTAGCATTGAATGCACTTCATGGCCGCGCTCTTCGCTGTTTCTTGGTCGCTGGCGCGGGGGATTTTTTCATATTTTAAAACTCCACGAGTATCTTTTAGGTATCTTTATTTCGCCATTCAGAAATCCCATGAATTCAACCAAAATATTAGCCCGAACCTTTTTCATCCTGAGCCATCTCGGTTTGTTTTTCATGTTTTTATTTGAGAATGAATTGCAAGAAAACGATTTTCCGTTTTTAGCTGTTCTTTGGGGATTGAGTATTCTTAGTCTTGGCTTTAATATTTACTGGGCAGATCAATTGAATATTAGTAAATGGGTCTTGATTTTACTCACAATTAGCGGTCTGGTTTGGGCCTTTCCACCAGCGTTAGCAACCTATTTTGGAATTCCTTTTTTAATCATCTTTTTAGTATTAGGAATCTTTATTCATAGTAGAGCTAGCAGAAAGATTCGGGATTGATTGCTAAGGATTTATAGAAGATAACCCAAAAAACATTAACTAGTGTTGTTTTACCATGCAAAACCAAACGTCCGGTGGACGTTTGATTGAGGCACCCGCGAAGCGGCAGGCCTAAATTTTGTAGATGGTCTTTCAAAGGGATTCATTGCCTGCGGCAATGATACTTGGTGGGGGAGATGCTCAAAGAAAGCCAGAAAGCTATGGACATCGAGTGATTTGCGCAGCAAATTGTATCGAGATGTCATTGGAAAGCCCCTGTTGTATGCTAAAAAGTAACAACAAAAGGATTACTCGCTTACGCTCGTGATCCTTATTTTCTTTTGTTTTTATTGAGGATTCAATCACTTTGTGATTGATCCTTGGGTGGGGAAGATGCTCAAAGAAAGCCAAAATCGCAAGGCGATTTTTAGGCTTTTTTGTTTTCAATGCTCGCTAGAAACAAGTTTCTGCTCGCTTTTAAAAACAAAAAGCCAGCAATCAATGATTGCTGGCTTTCTTTGTCGGGATGAGAGGATTCGAACCTCCGATCTCTGGTCCCCCAGACCAGCACTTTAACCGGACTAAGCTACATCCCGAACTAGGTCTGCGAAATTAGCGAATTTTGAGAAATCTCTGTTATAAATTCAGAAGGATTCCTTGCTTTTGGCAATGATCCTTCGTGGTGTGGAAGATGCTAATGGAAATCCAATGCCAATGGCATTGGATTTCCTTTGTCGGGGTGGACAGGTTGGTGAAGTGGAGTTTTGCCTTTTGCAAAACCGAACGTCCAGTGGACGTTTGACGGAAGCACCCCCGAAGGGGAAGAACCTGCGGTCTTTTACTCCAACATTTTGCTTTGCAAAATCAAATGTCCGGTGGACATTTGGTTGAGCTACACCGCGGAAGCGGCCTGCGACCTTCTGTTTCAGTATTTTGTGTTGAGTTATTTACAGGTAACTATCGTTGGATTCTTTTGCGTTGCAAAAGATCCTTAGTTGGGGAAGATGCTAAAGGAAATCCAAATGTCGCTTTGCGACATTCTAGATTTTTTGTTTCCAATCACTTATGCAAGTAAGCTTGCAACGTTTCAGAAAACAAAAAATCCAATGCCAATGGCATTGGATTTCCTTTGTCGGGGTGGCAGGATTCGAACCTGCGACCTCCTGCTCCCAAAGCAGGCGCGATAACCGGGCTACGCTACACCCCGTAAGAGGATGCAAATTTATTCAAATTCTTAATTGTGGCAAGGCTAAATGTCAAAAAAGAAAAAAGAGCGCTTTGAGGCGCTCTTTTGTTCTTGTTGAACAAGATTACTTCTTCCGCAAGTACACGGTTCCGAATTCTGTTTTAATGTCGAATTTGGTGCCGCCACCGTTGAGCTCGGCGTTGACCATTTTTTGATTGACTTGATAGTCTTCTTGCAAGATCTTAAAATCAAGATTGCTTAAGATCTCTTGACCGATTATGCTAGCGCTAATCTTGCTAAGTTGTGGCATGGTGATATCTATATCGCCGTCGTTGCTAATTATTGAAAAGAGCTCGTCTGGGCGCTTCTTGTCAAATACTACCTTCACATCACCGCCAAGGGTATTCACTAGAGCAGGACCGCTAACATCGGTTAGCTCAATGGCCTTGTACTGGCTAGAGATCATCAGCTCACCGGCATAATTGTCGATCTTTAAGGCCTCTGAAGAAAAAATAAGTCTACTGCTTTGACTTTTCTTGCATTTGCCGGTATCGATAACCAGTTTAACCGAATTGGGTACCAAGATCTCGTAAGATGTACTGTTAACAAATAACACATTGGATTGATTGTCCACCTGCTTGTCGGTAATGGTTAAGCGGCTGCCAAACTGCTGAATGTCAAAGTTCATGTCTACAGCGGTGTGATCTTCTTTACTGCTTCCCAATGGCTTCAATCCTTTAGATTTTTCTTTTTTGTCCTTGTCAAAATTGCTAAAGTAGAGGAAACTGATAGAGTCTGTGCTGGTTGTGTTCACGCGAGCTTGGCCATTGATAACAAAACTATTCCCTTTTCCGGAGTAGAACACATTCTCAGGGGTATTGCTTTTTATGACCACTTGATCACCATTATAGCCAGAGATCTGGATCTTGGCTGAGGTGCAAATTTCTAAAGTGCCTTTTTTAAAGTCGATTTTCTTCTCTTGCGCAGAAAGGCTCACTGCCGCTAAAAGCATTACTAAAGTGATGAACGTTTTTTTCATGATGAAGTTTTATTGATTATTAAAAGCAGCCACCGCCAGAGAAGCCGTATTGCGCACTGCGGCTTCCTGGTTGCGGTCTGCTACGATTTGTTCCAGCGGATCTGTGGCTCTTGTTTCCTTGAGTTCCGCTAGTGTTTTTATGAGTTTTATTTGCACCAATGCTTCGGATTCCTTTTGTAAGGCGAGTAGTAGCGCGTCTCTAACTTCTTGCTCTTGTCCAAATCCTTGCAAGGCAGAAATGGCTTCGATTTTTACATTGGTTTGTGTCTGCTCATGGAGCAAAGAGAGCAATACTTCTTTAAAGTTGGCGTCGGCTGCATTGTCGTTTTTAGCTCTATATGCGGCTATAGCTTCAAGTTGTTCACTGGGATATTCCATGGCCGCGATTTGCTCCAACATTTGTTGTTTAGCCGGATCCACTTCAGGCCCACTAAACCAGAAGGGACTACTTAAGAGTCCGATCAATAGTACAGCGGCCGCAGCATACCACCACAGCGAACGGTTTTTTGATCGCTCTGAATGCAACTCGTCTTTTAAGCGCTTAGCGAAAACAGCGTCCTGCTCGTCGGGCCAGGTGTTTAAAGGATTTTCTGTCTTCAAGCGTTCTAATTGTTTTTCTAAGGACATGTCTTTAATTTTTGTTCTATGGCCTTTTTAAGGGCGATTTTAGCGCGTCTGTACTGATTGCGTACAGTACTTTCTTTTAACTCTAAATGTTCGGCGATCTCGCTGTGCGAATAACCTTCTATGGCATAGAGCACCACTACTATTCGATGCTGCTCCTTAAGTTCCTCCAAGGCTTGACGCATCAATTGTAAAGGCAATTCCTCGTCGAATTCATCCTCCTCATGACTCAAGGCGAAAGAGGCATCTTCTTCATCTTGCCAGTCAAAACGATGTTCCTTGCGCAAGGCGTCTATAGCCAAATTGGTGGCTATTCTATAAAGCCAGGCGCCAAGGTTACTGTCTTCGCCAAGATCTCCGATGCGCTGAAATCCTTTTATAAAGGCTTCTTGGACAACATCTTGGGCCAGACTAGGGCGTTTCAGAATTCGTATCGCCGCTGTGTAAAGCAGTTCCTTATAGGTGTTGAACACCTGCAGCTGTGCACTGTAAGAATTTGCTTGGCAAGCTTTGATCAATGGTTTGCTATCTGTCACGCTCTGCTTGTTGGTTGTAGTATAAACGGAAGCCTTTTAAAAATGTCGCAAAAAAAATTCAAAAAATTCAGATCAGGTTAAATCCGTAGATCGAATTTATTTTGTCTTGTAAGTAATTTCTGTAAATTTGCTCAGCAACTTTTGATACTAGACAGTTCCTATTTTGAAGAAGGATGTTCTTTTTGTCCTGGTTCAATTCTTACTATTTGTTTGTTATTTATTGAACTGGGGACTCCTGGAATTTGAGACACCACAGCTGCTTCGACATGCCGCGAGTGCAGGTGTTGCCCTGGGGATTATTGTGGTAATACTTGGGATTATCAACCTGAGCGATAATTTGAGCCCGTTCCCATCGCCTCGCAAGAATTCGGAGCTCATTCAGAACGGTATCTACAAATACGTGCGTCACCCAATTTACTTGGGCATTCTTATCGGTTTGTACTCTTATGCGATCTATGCGGCATCCTTAGAAAAATTCCTAATTACCTTGATGCTTAATTTGGTGTTTTACTTCAAGTCGAGTTATGAAGAAGAGTTGTTGGTGCAACGCTATTCCAGTTATTCCAAATACCAAAGATTAACAGGTAGATTTTGGCCTAAATTCAATAGTAAAAGGGCACAATAAGGTTATCAACAATCTTGATAACTTTCCTGTAAGGATTCCCTTGAATCTACTACTTTTACTGTATCAAATCAGAATGAAATGTCAGATACTATAGAACGCGTTAAATGTTTGATCATTGGCTCCGGACCAGCAGGTTATACCGCAGCCATATATGCTTCTCGAGCCAATATGTTCCCAGTGCTTTATCAGGGAATGCAGCCAGGAGGTCAACTTACTACCACAAACGATGTGGAGAACTTTCCAGGCTACCCAGACGGGATCACTGGCCCAGAAATGATGATAGAATTACAAAAGCAGGCCCAACGATTTGGTACAGACGTACGTGACGGCTGGATCACCAAGGTAGATTTTACGGGTCCTGTGCATAAAGTGTGGGTCAACGAAACTACAGAGATCCACGCAGATACCATCATTATTAGTACTGGAGCTTCTGCCAAGTACCTCGGCTTGGAGTCCGAACAAAAATATTTGAACCTCGGGGGCGGTGTTTCTGCCTGTGCTGTATGCGACGGTTTCTTTTACCGCAACCAAGAGGTTGTGATCGTTGGAGCAGGGGACTCTGCTTGTGAAGAAGCACATTATCTTTCTAAACTGTGTAAAAAGGTGACCATGTTGGTGCGACGTGAAGTGTTCCGAGCATCTGTTATCATGGAGAACCGTGTTCGCAACACGGAGAACATCGAGATCCTCTATAACACAGAGACCGAAGAAGTCTTGGGAGATGGACAAGTGGTTACTGGAGTTCGTGTTAAGAACAATCTAACAGGTGCTACTCATGATATTCCGGCAACCGGATTCTTTGTGGCTATTGGTCACAAGCCCAATACTGACATCTTTAAAGGTTGGTTAGATATGGACGAGACGGGATATATCATTAACAAACCTGGAACAGCCCATACCAATGTTCCCGGTGTATTTGTTTCTGGAGATGCCGCAGACCACGTTTACAGACAAGCCATAACGGCAGCAGGTACAGGATGTATGGCTGCTTTAGACGCCGAACGTTATTTAGCTGCTGTAGAAAGCGAGCATACGGTAGCTTCTTAAATTAGATATTCAATCCAATAAAAAAGCCGCTTTAAAAGCGGCTTTTTTATTGTTGTGGTTTGTGGTCATAACTATATGACCGCTGTAGCATCCAGTTTTCTCCTTCTTTGATCCAAAGGTGGGAGAAAAGGGCAATGGCGCCTTTTTGCTCCGGGCCACCATTCATGCTGAAATAGAATTTATGTTCTCCTTTTTGGAGTAAACCGTATAGGGTTCCGTCGTTTTGATAGAGCGGATAGATCTTTGTTGATCCTGCAACCAATTCTCTGCGGCTTTTACGACCGGGAAAGTTGCAGATGTTCTTATCAATAGACTCAATAAAAGGCTGTTTGCCTTTGGTGATTCCCCCTTGATCGTGGTAGAATTCAAAATCTTCACTGATCAGATCTTGAAGTACTTCATTTTGGCATTGGTTAAAGCTCAGTTCAAAGAGCAGACTGTCTTTGGCCATGATCATTTGGTAATGTTCATCTTGAGGGGCTAGTTGTGCAAAACTCAAGGCTGGAACGAGCAGAATAAGTAGCAGTTTAATAGTTTTCATAGTGGTTGATTGATGTATTAAATTGAAAGACCGCCACAGCTGTAGCGGTCCACTTCAACGTATGAATGAGCGTTATGGAGTAATGTCGCTCATTACTTTAGGCGCTACATCTTGCGAATAGCGCTAGATTTTCCGTCTTTTTTGTTAACGGTCATTGGGTCTCCGTAGTACTTGATATCCCCGCCACTGCTGGCTTTGGCATCTAAGCTTTCAATCACGTTGACTACAATGTCTGCACCGCTAGAAACCTCGGCACGTACCTTGGTTGCTTCCAAATTACGCGCGTTGATATCGCTGCCACTAGAGGCATCTGCAGTAAGATATTTGGCACGCCCGGTTACTTTAATGTCGGCTCCGCTGCTGCATTTTACCATTACCTCTCGAGCGTCGATCTCTAATTCCAGATCTGCGCCACTGCTACTGCTTAGGTCCAATTTTTCAGCTCTAATAATATCGCTGGCAATGACATCAGCACCACTACTGGCCTCAACACTATTCAAACTGGTATAGGTCACATAAACCTTCTTGCTCTTTGCGCGGTTGATGTTCTTGGTCGTTCTGATCTTTAATACACCGTTACTCACTTCAGTCTCGATGTATTCGTGTAGGTTAGAATCTGCTTCTACCACCACTTTGTTCTCTGAGCCTTCTTCTAAAAAGACATCCAGCCCGCTAGATCCTCTGACTCCGGTAAAATCGTCGTCCAGGTTGCGCGTCTTGGTCACTACATCGCCATTGCCGTTCTCTGCATTGACCACTAGGTCAAAGTTGCAGGAACTTAGGGTAAAGGCTGTTAAAATTGCTAAAATTGAAAGTCGCATACGTTTAAAGATTTAGTTGTTATTGATTTGATGAATTGTTAATGCTATCGTTTACCACTGCGGATTGCGTTGCAGTAGAATCCGTTGAGGTTGCTTGCTCACTCTCTGTAGCTTCTGTGGATTGCTCCACATCGTCTACCCAAGTATCGCTATTGCCCCAGTCGTCGTCGGTCCAATCGTCGCTGCTCCAGTCGTCATCATCCCAACCACTGGTGGTTCTGTCACCGTTGTAGTTAGATTCCCGACCATCTGGACAGTTCAGACATGTTGTCTTTCCTTTTTCTATGCGGAGGAAGTATTCTTCATCTCCACGAGTTAGAATATCGTCATAGTAGGAGCTGTTGGAGTGGAAACTGCGTGTATTCTTGTCTGCAAACAATACAGATCCTTCTGGCAGATACACAATCACTTCTACTTCTTGGTCGCGGTATTTATCGGCCACATCGACCAAGAAATAACCGTCCAGGTACAAGGTGTTCCCCTTGAGCTCATAGTTGTAATTGATACGCTCGGCATACTCCCTAGAACGTTGATAGTCTGTAGAATTTGCAGTTTTTTCTATACTAATTCTACCTTCTGGTTTACTGGTAGAACGCACTATTAAGCGCACATCATTACTGTAAATGACACGGTTTCCGTCTTCGTCTCTTTTGATCTCAAAGCCACCGCTTCTGTTGGCGCGGTATTCAAAATCTTCATTGGAGACTATTTTTAAGCGTAGGGTGTCGTTTACTGCTACGGCCAATGGGTTTACCGTTTTGACGCTTCCTTCGTTGCTTATCTCGGTCACCTCGCGAATGGCAAAGATCCCCATCATTATCACAGCTGCTATCCAAGCCACTCCTAGGGTGATCTTAGCTGGAGTCCCTATTGATTTGATATTCGGAATAAGGATCTTCAATCCCAAAAGGAACAACACAAAGAATGGGATCCCAACGGCCAATAGAACCGAGATTGAGATCAACCAGATCGGTGCACCAGAGGTGTTCACCACGCCGATGTAATCGGTCAGGTCGCTGCCCCAAAAGCTCACAGATCCCAAAGAGAACATGCTCACAATAAGGCTTACCAAGGTAGAGATCGCTGTGATTAGTAAAATGATCCCGATGAACTTGAAAATGATCTTAAAAAAGACGCTGAAAACACTTCCTAAGCCGTCAAAAAAGCTAGAAGCTCCAGATTTGGCACGTTTTGCCGCACCATCGAAATCGACATCTTTTACCTTATCGGCGACGCGTTCGTACTCGTCCTTAATCTTTTTTTCAATGTTCTCTATTGTCACCGCTTCGCCCTGCATGGTCAATTTATCTGCAGTGCTTTCGGCAGCTGGAACCAAGATCCAGAATAAGATATATACGACTAAGAAGAATCCGCTAGAGAAAACGGTTAGCAAGATCCAAAGCAGACGTACCCAAATGGTATCGATCCCCAAATAGTGACCCAATCCGGCAGCCACACCAGAAATGAATTTATTGTCTACATCTCTAAAGAGCTGCTTATAGCTGGTACGCTGCTGATACTGGCGTTGGCGCTGTTGTTTTGGTGGAGCATCGTCAAAGATCTCTTCGTCTACCATATAATCTTCTGGCTGGCCCATAACGGTAATAACCTCGTCTAGTTCTTTTATAGAGATCACCTGAGAGACAGAATCTCTTTTCTCTGCGAATAGTTCGGCAATTCGGGCTTCTATATCGCGGATGATCTCATCCTGTCCCTGAGGATCGGTAAAGGATTTTTTGATGGCATCCAGATAGCGATTCAGCTTGGCAAAGGCATCCTCGTCAATGTGGAAAAAGGTTCCGCCCAAATTTATATTGATTGTCTTTTTCATTTTGTTGATTTTACGCTAATTACTGTATTCACTGCGTCTTGCAGCTCGTCCCAGGTGTTGTTGAGTTCCTTGAGGAACAGCTTACCGGTTTCGGTTAGTTCATAATATTTACGAGGTGGCCCACTGGTGGACTCTTCCCAGCGATAGGAAAGCAATCCGGCATTTTTAAGCCGTGTTAACAAAGGGTAAATCGTCCCTTCTACGACCAGCATCTTTGCCTCTTTCAATGCGTCCAGGATATCTGAAGTGTAAGCCTCGCCGTCTCTAAGTATGGACAGGATGCAAAACTCCAGTACGCCTTTTCTCATTTGTGCTTTTGTGTTCTCAATTTTCATGTTCTTTTCGTTTAATGAGAATTAACAATTCTCGGTTCCGAAGCGGATGGTAGTTGCTACACAATCGATCTGCACCGATTGCTCAACAACCGCTTCGATGGTCTTTGCATTGTCGACTGCAGGAAATGCAGGTGCAGCGGGCCCCATTAGGTTTAATACTGCGGCCATGACCATATTAACTAGACTGCTCATTTTCTGATGATTTTTGTTCGTTTGATGATGATTGTTCTGTAAAGTCGACTTCTTGATCGGTTTCTGCGGTAGCTTCTGCAGCCCCAGCAGTTGCCGGTGTCATAGTGTCGTTTTCTGTTCTGATGAATCGAATGGATAGGGGATAGCGATACAGTTCTCCATTGTTTGCTTTCATAGCAGCCGTGATCACCGCGTAGATCTCAAAAATAAAGATGCAGAACGCGAGCAGTACCGCTAAGAAGATCACAGTCAAGTATCCGCCCAATTCATTGGCGTTGACCGAGCGACTTCTGTAATAGGCATCGTCCAATTGCTCTAAGATGCTTATAAAGTCTCCAGCGTGAAAGAACACGAACGGAAGACATACTGCGGCGATGATTACGCCATAGAGTAATAGACTTAGCTGAAAGTTGATAGCCTCCCGTCCGTGGTGATCAATAAAAGCTTTTTCTCTGTTTGTGGTCCATAATACTAAAGGACCAATAAAGTTTCCGAATGGGAAAAAGTACTTTAAAAAGGTCGCTAGGTGGATTGCCATTCCCAACGATTTGTCATTTTTTGATAAGCCAGTATTGTCCATTGCTTGTTATTTTCTTATGCAAATATATGTTTAAAAAACAGTACTTTGTTACGCATAGTACCTAATATTAACATTTTTTTAACAAAATTAACTGGAGATTGAATTGTGCCGAGAATGCTTATCTTAGCGCTTTAATCCCTTGCTATGCCGCTAACTCCAGGAAAGATCAACACTTTTATCGCCTTGAAATTACCCTCCGCATTTTTGACAGGAGTCCGGCTTAAGAGTATTTCCCAAGAGAGCTGTACAACGACTGTAAAACACAGGTGGATCAATCAAAATCCATTCAATTCTATGTTTTGGGCCGTTCAAGGAATGGCTGCGGAGCTAGCTACAGGAGCCTTAGTCATGGATGAGATCAAGGTCCATGGAAAACCGGTTTCTATGTTAGTGGCTAACAACAAAGCCAACTTCAGTAAAAAGGCAAAGGGGAGAATCACCTTTACCTGTAACGATGGCCTTGCGATTCGTCAAGCAATCCAAAAAGCAATAGCAAGCGGAGAAGGGCAAACCTGTTGGATGCATGCAGAAGGTACCAACCGCGATGGTGTCGTAGTCTCTTCTTTCGATTTTGAGTGGACGGTAAAGCTGCGATCCTAACGAGTACCCTCAGCCTTAACATCTAAATAATATATATAGGTGTAACAATCTTGTGCTACTTACACTAATTGAATAAACCAAACATTCAATATGACAGCACACGAAATTGATTATCATATCTACGGAGAGGAAATGCAATATGTCGAGATAGAACTCGACCCAAACGAATCCGTAATTGCAGAGGCAGGCAGCCTAATGATGATGGAAACCGAGATTGAGATGCAAACCATCTTTGGCGACGGTTCTAAACAAGACAAGAGTTTTATGGGAAAGCTTTGGGGAGCAGGTAAACGCTTGCTTACTGGAGAGAGCCTATTTATGACAGCCTACCTGAACAATGCCTATGACAAACGCAAAGTGAGCTTTGCTTCGCCTTACCCAGGTAAGATCATTGCTATAGACCTGGCCAAGCAAGGCGGTAAGTTCATCTGTCAAAAAGACGCCTTTCTCTGTGCGGCCAAAGGTGTATCCGTCGGCATTGAATTCTCTAAGAAGCTAGGCCGTGGCCTCTTTGGTGGAGAAGGCTTTATCATGCAAAAGCTAGAAGGAGACGGATTGGCCTTTGTACATGCAGGGGGAACTACAGCAGTAAAAGAGCTGCGTCCTGGGGAGAAACTCAAAGTAGATACAGGTTGTATTATTGGTTTTGACCAAACTGTAGACTATGACATTGAGTTTGTTGGCGGTATCAAGAATACCATCTTTGGAGGAGAAGGCATGTTCTTTGCTAGTTTAACAGGGCCGGGCACGGTATATATTCAATCTTTGCCCTTTAGCCGTTTGGCTGGTCGTGTTTGGGCAGCAGCTCCTAGAGGAGGTGGTAAGGATAAAGGAGAAGGCAGTATACTCGGTGGTTTAGGCGATCTCTTAGACGGAGACCGCAGCTTCTAAGGGCGAGGCAAACTGTTATTTTAGTCTTAAAAAATGGCAATATTGGTGTTAAAACTGACTTTAAAGTGAATTTCTATATTGAATTTTTTATTATCTTGAGGTCAAGATTAAACAAAACGCCTATTGCAACATCATTACGCTTTTTACCCTAACTTAATTAAATTAAACTATGGCAAGAGCGATGTTTGATTACACCAAAGCGGTGCTGGCTAAGGTCAGCTTTGATCCGCAGTTGTTCTGCAAAGAGTTAAAAAAAGCAATGAATAGATTGCTTCCCCATGAAATTGAGGAACTCCGAATTTGGGTAAATTCACTGATCAAGCAGAACCCTGAATTAAATCAATGTCTTATTTATTTAAACCCATAAAAAAAAGCCTCTGCTAAAGAGGCTTTTTTAATGCTTCATAACCTGCGGTAAAGTTCTATTACGGACTTAAACAGCTGCTTCAACAATTTTAAACTACTTTTCAATTTTTGCGTAGCGCTGCTACGCGTAAAATTTCCAAAGTAGTTGTTTCCTTGCTTTTTAAGCCCTCATCACGAACTTCACTTGCAGCCTGTGAAGCTATGAGTTTATTTATTTCTTGTTGTTAGGTAGCGGACTGATGATCTGCACGTCCTGATAAGCAATTGCCCCACGTACAACACCAGAGATCACATCGAACATGGCGTCTATGATCTGTATTTTAAGCTCACTCTTTGGATAGATCAAACTCACCTCTCGGGCGGGAGCAGGATCGTTAAAGTGATGTAGGTTGGCCTTTTGCTTTTCGCCCAGATCTAAGGTGTGTAGATAGGGCAATAAGGTCATGCCCATCCCTTCTTCTGAGAGTTTTACGAGGGTTTCAAAACTTCCACTCTCTATTTGAAAACGGTCGTCTAAGTTCGTTTTAGCCGATTTACATAGGTTAATAACACCATCTCTAAAGCAGTGACCATCTTCTAAAAGCAAGATATCATCTATGTTCAAATCGCCAATGGTAATGCGGCTCGTGCTGGCCAAGCGGTGTTGCTGCGGAATATAGCCAACAAAAGGCTCGTAATAGAGTACCCGTTCCTTGATATTCTCTTGCAAAAGCGGAGTGGCAGCGATTCCCGCATCTAGGTGGCCTTCGTCTAATTTCTGGATCAGATCGTCTGTGTTGAGCTCTTCGATCTTGAGGTGTACCTTGGGAAATTTGTTGGTGAAATTTCTGAGAAACATTGGCAATAGGGTAGGCATCACCGTGGGAATGATCCCCAATTTGAATTCTCCGCCTATAAATCCTTTTTGTTGATCCACTATGTCTTGGATCCTGTCGGCCTCATTGACAATATTTTTGGCCTGCTGCACAATTTTCTTGCCGATCTCTGTGAGCGCTATCGGTTTTTTTGTGCGGTCAAAGATCAACACATCTAATTGATCTTCAAGTTTTTGTATTTGCATACTCAAAGTAGGCTGCGTTACAAAGGTCTTTTCTGCGGCCTTTGTAAAATTCTGATGTTCCGCTACTGCGAGTACGTATTTAAGCTGTGTAATGGTCATGCTGCTGCTTTGCTGCAAAGATACGATAATAGTTAAAACTTATTGCAAGCTACCATCTGTTAGAGATTGCTTATAAAAAAAAAGAGATTCCCATTTTCAAGGAATCTCTTTTTTACAAACTAAGAGAAGCGATTTACATGCGGATCTCTAATTCCAGGTTTTGCGTGCCTACTTCGAATTTAGCATCGCTCCAGCTAGGAGGTCCCATAGCCATATTGTTGTTAGATACTCCATAGTCTTCTAGCGGCATGCCGTTGGCCTGAAAGTTCATCTGATCGTCGTTGTTACGGTCGTGGAAGCACATTACGGCATAAGTGCCCGGAGCCACACCGCTAAAGGTCACGGTTGCTTTTCCGTCTACAATTTGACTGATCTGTCCTTGTAGTGGCGCTTTCATAAAGGTAGCTTCGTTGTGAAGACCAAAGATCACTTTGCCCTCTGTACTTTGCATGGGCACGGTTACGGTGATACTTATTCCGGTTGCTGCGGATTCTTGTTGCGCAAAGGCCGATTGGATCGCTCCTAAGAGCATTAAGGTTAGTGTAAAGATGATGTTTCTGACTGACATGGCGTGTGTTTTTATTGTTATACAGCACAAAGATGCAGCAGGACTATCGGCCTACATAAAACAAAAGACCGAACTGTAAAAAAAGCAGGGTGAACTGTTAGAGCAGTCCTCTCGCCTTGATTTCTAGATACTTATTAATGGTATTTATGGTGAGATTCTCGGGTGCGGTAAGTATGGCTTGAATCCCGTATTTCTTAAGCTCGTTGGCAATGAGCTTTTTCTCATAAATGAATTTTTCCGCTATGGTCTTTTGAAAGATAGCCCGAGTGGTTTCTGCCGACTCCTTGGCCATGGCAGCCAATTCTGTATTCTCAAAGAAGATCACCACCAAGAGATGCGTTTTAGCAATGGCCTGCAAATAGGGCAGCTGTCTGTGCAAGGCATCCAAGGTCTCAAAATTGGTGTAGAGTAGGAGCAGACTTCTTGATTTGATCCGGCGTTTGATATCCACGTACAAACGTGAAAAATCACTTTCTGCAAAGTCTGTGTTGATATTGTAAAGCGTTTCTAAGATCAAATTCATCTGCGAACGCCTTTGCTTGGCCACGATCTGATTTTCCACCTTGCGCGAAAAGGTGAACATGCCGGCTTTGTCTTGTTTCTTTAAAACAATATTCGAGATCACCAGGGTGGCATTAATGGCATAATCCAATAGGCTGAGCTGGTTAAAAGGCATCTTCATTACGCGTCCGGTATCGATCACCGAGTAAACAGGCTGTGATTTTTCGTCCTGATACTGGTTCACCATCAGGTCGTTCTTCTTGGCAGTGGCCTTCCAATTTATATTGCGCACATCGTCTCCGCTTACGTAATCTTTGATCTGTTCGAATTCTAGGGTGTGTCCAATTCTGCGGATCTTCTTGAGGCCAAACATTTTCAACTTATTGGTAAATGCCACGAACTCGTACTTTTTCAGTTGTAAGAAAGACGGGTAATTGGGCACCATGGCATTGTGGTCGTATTGTTGCCTGCGCCAAACCAAACCTAAAATGGTTGCACTGAACACATTCAAATTACCAAAATGATATTCGCCACGTTGGGTAGGGCGTACTTGATAAGTAATGGCCTTTGCTGCTGCGGATGCGATCTGGGTGTGGATCTCAAAATCGCGGATTTGCCATTGTTTGGGCAGTTCGTCAATAATTCTAGCACCCACCGGGAATCGATAACTGTTGCGCAATTGCAGCTTTACATCGTTCTCATCGCCATTGGAGAGTTTCTCTGGTAAAGACCTCGAAGCTTCTATTCCTGTTTTGTTGCGATACAATAAAAGCATATCCAGTAGTGTCAAAACCACTAGTACAGTGAGCAGCAGTCGGGCAACTCCAAAGAGATCTTCGTAAAAATACGAGATCACAAAGAGCAACACTATGCCGATCAGCGCAGCAAAGAAGCGGTTTCTCAGATATAGACTTTTAAAGAAGCTGCGCACTTATCGAGGTATTTCTTGGGTTTCTATGATCTGTGCAATTACACGGTCTGCCGTAAAGCCTTCCATTTCGCGCTCTGGAGTTACTATTACTCTATGGCGCAGTACTGGTACGGTAACTGTTTTAATATCGTCTGGGGTTACAAAGTCGCGTCCTTCTATAGCGGCTTTTGCCTTGGCGCTATTCATAATGGCTATGGAGGCTCGTGGAGAGGCTCCCAAATACAAATTCGCATTGGTACGGGTTTGATTTACCAAACCGGCGATGTATTTGATCAGGTTATCCTCTATTAAGATCTTTTTTACTGTTTGCTGATATCCAATGATCTTTTCGGCCGTCAGTACGGGTTTGATATCCTCAAAAGGGTCGTGATCTTCTTGCTTATGTTCGTTTTGTAGAATCAGTATTTCTTCTTCTAGCTGCGGATAATCGACATTGATCTTAAAGAGAAAACGGTCCAGTTGTGCCTCAGGCAAGGCATAGGTACCTTCTTGTTCAATGGGATTCTGCGTGGCGAAGACCAAGAAAGGACGGTTCATGTTATTTTGAACTCCATCTATGGTGATCTGTCTTTCTGCCATAACTTCAAAGAGTGCAGCCTGTGTTTTGGCAGGAGCTCGGTTTATCTCATCGATCAAAACTATATTGGAGAAGATGGGTCCGGCTTTGAATTCGAATTCTTGATCCTTTACATTGAAAATTGAAGTTCCCAATATATCACTTGGCATAAGGTCTGGTGTGAACTGTATACGGTTAAAATCCACATTTAACGATTTGGCCAGTAGTTTCGCTGTAACTGTTTTGGCAACTCCCGGTACGCCTTCAATAAGCGAGTGTCCATTGGCCAGTAAAGAGATGACCAGCAGTTCTACCATTTGCTCTTGCCCAACAATGATCTTCCCGATCTCTGCTTTTATCTGTGTTACGGCCTCACTTAAGGCGCTTAGGTCTATACGCGCGTTAAAGCCCATATCGTTAGTGGGTTCGCTTGCCGCTTCTGCTTGCTGCGGGATTTGCTGCTCTTGTGACTGCTCGTCTTGCGGCTTGTTCTGCTCTTCCATAATGCTTATTTATAAAAATTCTCTAATGCTTTATTGAGTCGAATAAGATCGGACTCTGTATGTAAACTTTTTCCTTTTAGGCTATTGATTAGCCCAATTAGTTTTTGAGTGTCTTCTTTGCTATTTCCACTTTTACTGGCCAGTCGATCTGTAAAAGCCTGGTCTAGCTCCTCAGTATTTAAAAAATAATCCGAACGCACTCTTTCTAAAAAGTAGGTGATGCGCTTGGCTATGATATTACTGTAATTCTTGTATTGAAAATGCAGATTGCCTATGGTAGCAGTAAAATCCTTACTGTCGTTGCGCAGGGGTTCCACCAAGGGAATCATTCTTTGTTCTCGTTTGGCTCTAACTAATACGAACATTAACAACCCGAGCAAGGCTAAATAATATGCCCATTTCAGTCCCGGCTGATTCAACACATAACGCAGCGGACTACCAATAAATACGCGTCCGGCCTTGAGGTGTTCATCCCAATAGACCTTTTCCGGATCAAGATAGGAGAGCACCGCTTCCGCGTAGGTCTGGTGCTCATCTAACATATAATAGTTGCTAAAGGCCTGTGGTAGGGTATGTAAATAAAAAGCGCCCTTGCCCACAGGAACTCTAATGAAATTCAGTAGGCCTTCTTCGCGTTCTTCGGTGACCAATTTCTTGTTCACCACATCCATATAACCCAAAACTGTGGTGTTGAGGGTGTCTATCTCGGTGAATTGAACTGGGATCACCGTCTTTTGGAAAATCGGTCGCTGCTTTAGTTTGAGATTGTCGTTGTATAACTGCGGACGGATCTCGGCTTCTCTAAAGGTATACTCGCTAGAAAGCGCTATTTTGAGTGTGTCCTCCAGCGGCTCTCCAAAATAAGTGGCAGACAGAAAGACCGTGTTTCCTGCTTCTGCGAATTGCAGCAAACGATCCACTTGGTTATCATCTAGATTCAAACGCGAGTTGACAAAGAAATAGAGTTCCCCAGAGCCGAATTCTGTGCGTTGCAAGAATTCAAAGGGATCTTCTGTAACCCGTTTAAGCTCAGTATTGAAGAAACTAGGCAGTTCTTCGAAAGTGACATGAGCCCCAAGCGGGGACTTGGCCGTTGTTGTATAATTAGGGGACCAATCCAGCGGTTTTGGCCGCATGATCTCTACGACCATTAGTACAACCAGGGCAATACCAAAGGCCGCCAGTATGCGTTTAGAGCGTTTATCCATGGCGTGCAATGATTTTTTGGAGTTGTTCAAAACGCTGCTGCGCCTGATCAAAACGCTGTTGATCTATGGGAAATTCACCATACCACACATAGTCGTAAAGCCTGCTCACTGCGCGAAATTCCGTTTTTATTTCTACGGATTCCAATTCATTGAGGTAGTCGTTATTAGTCTTTTCAAAATGCCAGTCGATGAGCCTTTTTCCAGAAAGGTCCTTGAGGCTTTTTAAAAATAGATAACGCACGGCTAAACGAAAATCTCCTTGTTGTAAGGCCTCGTTTATCAGGGCCTGTAAGTCAATTTGAGTCAGGTCTTCTTCTTGGGTGCGCATGGGCGCTAAAGCCGTATTATTGCCTCCAAAGAAAGCTGTGGCCTGTTGCCCTAAAAGCAAGCGCACCATCAAATATAAACCTACAGCAATAAGCAATACGTAAAGTATTGTTTCTACCACCTTATAGGTTTCTGGACTCAATTCCACTCCAAAGAGCTCTGCTAACCATTCTAAGAATCCACCAATTACTCGACCGATGAGATTCTCACCGGTTCCGCCACCTTCTTCATAATTAAAACTGCTACCGCTGTATTTATCTTGTAACTCGCCGTCAAAGCTGCGGGCTTCCATTGGCTCGTTATCATAAGTAATAGGCGTAGCTTGCTGTTGCCCAAAAGAAAGCAAAGGCAAAACGAGTAAGAGTAAGAATATGAGCTGTTTATTCCCCAACGCCAATCTGTTCAATTTTGGTGCGTAAAAATGTATTGGTCTTGGTTTCTTGCAGGGAGAGGTACAGGCCGGCGTTCATGAATTGACTTATTGCCTGTGCATAGATAGAAACCAAGGTTGCTATAGATAAGAACAGCGTCCAAATAATAGTCACGATGCTGTCTGTCATTTGTGCGCTTTGTTCGTTCACGGCATGATAGAATACCACTCCGGCTATGATCATGGGAATGCTCAAGATAGCTATCCGCAGAAAACCTATGATAAGCCCCATGACAAAGTTTACCCCAACACATTTCCAAAAGCTGGACATGACCAAGTTCCAGCCAACGCCCAAAGCGTCTGCAGGCCCTAGATCTTCGTGTATCATTGCCATACACGATACACCCGCCCATGCCACGAGCATGAACAAGATCGCATATCCAACAAAAAAACCGAGTACCGGAATAAAATTCACAATGACAAAAAGGATAAACCATCCGATAAACAGCAGCACCAATAAGATCATAAAAACGGCCAGACTACCGGAGCGTTTTTTAAGCAATCGCCACACTTCTTTGCCGTCTATTGGTGTCTCGGTATTATCGCGCATAAAATACACCGACATATAGGCCGAACTAAGGCCGTAGTTCACGGCTCCGACCAATAAGAGCATCAGCAAATAAAGAATTACCCCAAAACCGGCCATGGCCGCATAGCTGTCTGTATTCCTACCTTCTGTATAGATTCCTAGTCCACTAATCACTCCAAAATAACCAGAGACCATTAAATAACTCACTCCAATAAAGACAAGCATGAACCAACCGTTATAACGCAAGAAAATATTGCTGAAATCTTTCCAGTTGACTTTTACGAAATCAAAGAAATACGAAATGAGCTGGCCAAAATCAAGCTTCTGTCTAAACTCTACTTTATCTTGCTGCATGGGATCTGTGGAGTTGGATCGGGTAAATGATATAATAAAAGATGATCAAGGCAAAAGAACCACCAATGATCACCAGAGCTAGCCAAACTGGCATATTGTTGTATCGCGTAATAAAGCCTTCTATAAATCCCGCTATAATAAAGAACGGAAAGGTGCTGACCACTATTTTGAGTCCGTCCTTGGCGGCTCGGGTAAAAGACAATCTTCTAGAAAAGGTCTTGGGGAATAAGATCCCGTTACCCATTACCATCCCGGCGCAGCCCGCTACCACAATTACAGAAAGCTCAATGGCTCCGTGTAACATGATGTTCTTAGAGGCTTGCCAAAAAACCTCATTGTTGGCAAACATGGTAAAAAAGGCGCCCACCATGACTCCGTTAGTGAACAAGATATAGGCACTGCCCACAGAAGTAATGACCCCAAAGGCAAATGCCAAGATAGACACCCGAATATTATTGACGGTTATAGCCAAAAAGGTTCCCCAGTTACTTCCACTGCCGTAAATGGCCGTTGGGTTGCCGCTCTCGATGTTGTTCAAGGTTTCGTTCACATAACGATCGCCCAAAATAAGGCGTACAAAAGTGTCGTCGTATAAACTGCTTATCGCTCCAATAAATATGGCCACTGCAAAGACGAGAAAGGCATAGAGCAGCGTACGTTGATGCTGATAGAAAAAGAGCGGGAACTCCTCTTTCCAAAAACTAATGACTCTGTTCTTGTCTTCTTTTTTGTTCTTGTATATCTGCTGATGCGCTTGGGCAGTTAAGGAATTGAGGTACTGTAGGGTTTTAGACTCCGGATAGTAGGTCTGGGCGTAGGCCAAATCGTTGGTCAAATGAATGTAATGATCTGCCAGCGTATCTGGATTGATCTGCGACTTAAGTGCGATTGCCTTTTCAAAAGCGATCCATTTTTCTTTATTTTGCTTAACAAAAGCCGCCTCGCGCATTCAGTAATTTTTTTCTTAAAGATAAGCACTTGCAAGCAAATGGCAAACTTACAAATTAGCACTACCCAGAACGTAAATTTAGGTTATACCGTGGCCAGTGCAGGCGAGCGCATTCTGGCCGTGCTTATTGATTTTGTGATCTTTTTTCTGTACTTCTACATCTTGAGTCAAGTGAGTCAACTCTTTGACCGTATGTTCGCAGATGATTGGTCTATTTTTGGCTTGCAGTCCCTCTTGCTATTACCGGTAATGTTCTACTCATTGTATATGCATATTCTCTTTAACGGCCGTACGGTGGGGAAGATGTGTTTGCAGATCCGCGTGGTGAAAATAGACGGGTCTCCGGTGCATTGGTCTAATTATATGGTTCGATGGATGATGCGCTTAGTTGATCTTTGGGTCTTTCCTGCCATTGGAATATTGACCATGATCTTTAGTGATAAGCATCAGCGCATTGGTGATTCGGCTGCTGGTACAGTGGTTATAAGCACTAAAAAGCGGTACAATATTAGCAGTACTATTTTAGAAGAGATTGAACAAGAATACACCCCGCAATTCACTACGGTAACCCAGCTTACAGATAAAGACGCTCGTCTTATTAAAGAGACCTTTCGCATTGCGGTGCGCTCTAACGACTACAAGACCTTGAATTTGTTGCGCGTTAAAGTGGAAACTATAATCGGTAGTAATTCAGACCTCTACGACCGCCAGTATATAGATACGGTACTTAAGGATTACAACTACTATACCCAGCGTTTATGAGTTTGCTCTTGTGGGTGGATCTTTTAGGAACCGTTGCCTTTGCCATATCCGGAGTCTTGACGGCCATGAAAAAAGGTTTGGATCCTTTCGGGATCTTTATTATTGCCTTTGTGACCTCTGTAGGTGGTGGCACAGTGCGCGATCTGCTTATGGACGCCCCAGTATTTTGGATGTATGATCTGATGTATATCTACACCATAGCCGGAGCCGCTGTTTTTGCAATTATTTTCCGATCGCGTTTGAGCTATTTGCGACGTTCCTTATTCTTGTTTGACACCATTGGAATTGCCTTGTACACTTTGGTTGGTATTCAAAAGGGTATCGCTGCGGATTTTCACCCGATCATTTGTATCATACTGGGTACCTTGAGTGCTAGCTTTGGTGGTGTGATCCGAGATATCTTGTGCAATGAGATCCCAATAATCTTTAGAAAGGAGATCTACGCTACGGCATGTATTGCCGGAGGTGTGGTGTTCTTTGCTTCAGAATACGGCAACTTCCCAGCCTGGTTGCAATTTAGCCTAGCGGCCGGAGTGATAATTACAGTAAGATTAATTGCTGTGGTCTTTAAGTTGACCCTGCCCAGTTTCTATCCGCAGGGAAAACAACACTAATCCAAAAGTTCAATACTTATATAAACATTGTTGAGCGGCCATTCGCCTTCGTCTGCAGGGAGGTTGGCAATAGTATCTACCACGTCCATTCCCTTGGTGACCTGCCCAAAAATGGTGTATTTATTGTTCAAATGTCCGGTACTTTTTTCCGGTCCTAAAAAGATAAAGAATTCATAGGCTGCGGATTTATTATCCGGATTCTCTCTATACCATTTAGCCCCAGAAATGGTGCCTCGTTTGTGTTTTCGCCCGTTCTCCAGCTCGGCAGAAAGTCTGTATTTACCAATTTTAGCCCGTTTGCGATTGGTGTCGGCATTGTCACTGTTGCCGGCTTGAATGATAAAATTAGGCACTACTCTGTGAAAGTAAGTGTTGTTAAAATATCCTTCTTTGACGAGGTAGACAAAGTTTGCGCGGTGCACAGGTGTGTCTTTAAAGAGTTCGATTTCTATTTCACCGTATTTGGTAGTGATCTTTGCTCGAGTCTCCGGGTTTTCCTTTCCATAAGCTCTTAAGATACTGTCTGCCGTCGCTTCGGTTAGCAGGGGAAGTGCCTGAGTTCGCAGGTCTTTCGTTTCGATTTTCTCAGGCTTTTTCGCCGTGGTGTCTACCTTTTTACTTACTGCGGATGGGGTATTAGCCTCGGATTGTTTTTTAGTATCTTCACAAGCCGTAAGGGTCAAAAGCGCAAAAAAGAGCAACAGGAATCGCATGCTATGGATTTTTCTCAATTCGCCTCAAAAATATCAAAAGTTCAGCAGATGCCACTCCCCGGAGAGGCCGCGCAATTAAAAATGGCACCATTAGAGCGTCTGCAAGAATTAAAACGCAAGGCTATAGAGGCCCAATCTGCGCGTAGGGCAGGAGTAATGGTTCTTTTTTATCCAGACGCTCAGGTGCAGACCCGCTTTGCGCTCATCCTCAGAAAAACATATAAAGGTGTGCATTCTGCCCAGATCGGGTTCCCTGGAGGTAGTTATGAAAAGCAAGACGAGAATCTAATGCAAACGGCTTTGCGAGAGACCGAAGAGGAGATCGGCGTGCCTACGCATCAGATCAAGGTGCTTAAAGAGTTGACTCATGTTTATATTCCGCCGAGTAATTTTTATGTGCATCCGTATATGGGACTGGCTGAATCGACTCCAGAATTTAGCTTACAAGAATCTGAGGTGGATGCCTTAGTTGAGGTGGACTTGCCGCAGTTCCTTTCGGACGACAGATTGACAACACGCATATTATCAACTTCTTATGCGCATAAAATCAAAGTTCCTGCCTTTGAGCTCAACGGACATATTGTCTGGGGAGCCACCGCCATGATGCTCAATGAGGTGAGAGAGCTGTTAAAGCAGCTGTAGTTAGGAGCGCATTTTTGTATCTTTGCCGGGCAAATAATAGTACATGGGGCTTTTTAAGCGAAATCCATTCGGACATATTCTATTCATTAAACGTTGGTTGATCCGTATTCTCGGAGCTATGACACACCGCCGTTTCAAAGGTTTTAACGAATTACAGATAGAAGGCTCAGAGATCATCAAAGAGCTACCCGATACTAACGTGCTCTTTGTATCGAATCACCAGACTTATTTTGCAGACGTGGTAGCCATGTTCCATGTTTTCAACGCAAGCCTTAGTGGGCGTGTAGACAGTATCAAGAACATCGGTTATCTCTGGCAGCCCAAATTGAATCTTTATTTTGTCGCAGCAAAAGAGACCATGAGTGCTGGCCTTTTACCTAAGATTTTGGCCTATACTGGTTCGGTGAGCATCGAGCGGACCTGGCGCGAAAAGGGGAAAGAGATCAACAGGCAAGTAAAACTCAGCGATGTAAACAATATTTCCGTTGCCCTGCAAGACGGTTGGGTGATCACCTTTCCGCAGGGAACTACCAAACCTTGGAAGCCTATTCGCCGTGGAACAGCCCATATCATTAAGCAGAATAAACCTTTGGTTGTACCTATAGTTATAGACGGTTTTAGACGGTCTTTTGACCGCAAGGGCTTGCGTATCAAAAAGCGTAATATCCTGCAATCTATGGTGATCAAAGAGCCTTTAGAGATCGATTACGAAAACGAATCTGTAGACGAGATCGTAGAGAAGTTGCAATACGCTATAGAGCAACATCCATCTTTCTTAAAGGTGATTCCTCAAGAAGAACTCGCGCAGGCAGAAGAGTTGAACAAGAAGCGTCGCTACCGTCAGGATTAATCCTCTAGACTTCCATTTTCTTTAATTCCACATAATTGCGCTTGAGTCGGCGCAGCATCAGGCCATAGACCAGATAGTAGATCAAGGCAATAAAGGCAATAAATAGAATACCCACCACAATCTGTGAAACAAAGAACACACTGGTAAAGGTGGCCAAATCTAACTCGGCGAAACCATCGGTAAAGGTAGATTTCATGAGTTCGTAAAGCAGTTCTTTGTTAAAATAGTAATAGATGTTTACGGCAAATAGGGTCAGTATAGAAGTACCGATATTGTAGTAGACAAAATAGCGAACCGTGCGGCGGGTCTTTAGTATCTTCCACATAAGTTCTTTAATGGTATCGGTGCTGTTTATCGCTTGGTAGTTGCGGTAGAACAAATAAATGAAGCCGGCAAAAATGGTGTAATGTATAACATTGACCAAGGTAAAGACTCGGTTTAGGCCCATCCCTTGATTTATCGTTTTACTCGATTCTGGCATTATAAAATTAAGACCTATCCAAATAGCGATCTCTATCACACTGGCGATCAAGATCCATTTCGTAACAGAAGAAGACTTCTTCAAGATCATCGGATAGATCTCATCAAAACTAAGCTTAGGAAGCTCTTGCTCCCGGGCTTGCCACTGCTGTTTTAAAAGTTCGAGTTGATCCATAATTTCTACGGATTTAAGATTTTACGCAACTTTTCCTTTATTCTGTTCATTTTTACTCTTGCATTAACTTCTGAAATACCCATGGTCTCAGAGATTTCACGATACGACTTGTCTTCCAGATACAAGAACACCAAGGCCTTGTCAATATCGTTCAAGTCTTTTACGGCGGTATACATCAGCTTTAACTGTTGTTCAACAGTGTCATCATACTTCTCCGACGCGATCTTAAAACTAACTCCTTCGAACTCCTGAGTCGCTACACCCTTCTTATTCTTACGGTATAAGGTAATTGCTGTATTCAGAGCTACACGATACATCCAAGTACTGAATTTTGCATCGCCACGAAACTTAGGATACGCCTTCCATAATTGTATAGTGATCTCCTGAAATAGGTCGTTATGCGCATCCTGATTACGGGTGTACAGACGACATATTTTATGAACCACGTTTTGATGCTCCTCGAGCTGTTTTACAAAACTATGTTCCAGGCTTTGATCCAAAGGTTGATTGTTAGTGTTAGAAGTTTGTTATTTCCTTAAATCTCTTAAGAAATCAAAAGTAAAACAACTTCATAAGTTTGTTAGCATTGGCTATAGTTTGTTACAGCATTCAACAAGAAAATAGCGTTATTAATGTATAACTAGTTCTGAATCTGAACCTTAAGAGGGCCTCCCGGGTTGAGCCAACTTCCGCCTAGTTCGTCAATATTTACATCTAACTCATCCGAAGTATCAATGCTTTTGATATTGATATTCACCTCTTCTGAGGTATCAACACCGCGCAGATTCACATAGAGTTCATCATAGGTGTTAACATCTTTTATGCTAACTTCTACCAGGCCGTCTTCATTGAGCGGTACCAAACCGAATTGGTTGTGAGGCTTTAATTCATTGAGGTCGTTGTTTGCATAGGCGGAGGGGACCAACTCCAGTTTCATGGCGGTATTCACGGTTAGGCAAACGGCAATGACCGTAAGAATTACTTTGGTGTATGTATCTGATTTCATAATAAATGGTTTTGCTGATTTTAATCAATTACTGTTCCGTAAAAGTGACGAGCTCCAGATCTTCTGATTTTCCCTTTAAGGGATGAGCCCCTAGTGGTTTACTGCGGATGCCATTTGGTAGCTGCATTAAGAGTTCGGTAAAATCCTTACTGGCAAGTATGTCAACCTCAAAGACGTTGCACTGGCTTTGTATTCGAGCGGCAGTGTTCAGCACGTCGCCAGAAAAGGCGATCTCGCGCTTGATCTGTCCTAATTCGCCACTGACCACATTGCCGCAATGATAACCCACTTTAAATTCGGGGACCAAGCCGTAGCGCTCTTTGTAGCGACTTGCTTTGTTGTTTATGAGTTCTTGCATCAAGTAAAAGCAGCGCAGGGCATTTGCGTTCTTAAGTCCGCGTTTCATCTTCCAACTTAGCACCACTTCGTCTCCCACATACTGATATACCTCTCCGTAGGTGTGCACTACCGCAGGAGCTATGTCTCTAAAAAAATCCTTGAGCAGGTTGAAATATTGGCGCTCGCCCAGTTGTTCGGCTATTCCAGTAGCATTGCGAATGTCTACGAACATAAAGATCCGACGTTCTTGTTTTGGCCTAAAGTACTTGCCCAAGAGATAATCTTTAAAGACTCCAGGCCCGAATCTGTCGTTGACCATTAAAACCACAAGGGTAGTTAAAACAATAAAGAGCCAGATGAGATAATTCTTAATGAACATCCAACTGGAAAAGAAGAAAAAGGTCTCTTCCATGACATCTTCGTCAAAATAGGGCAGATCCATATTTTGGCCCTGCAAGTAAATTGTGCCTGCTGCACTTACCAAAAATGCAGTTATGGTGTAGATCACTAAAATTATCAGAAAGGCCTGTAAGAACGAGAACTTGCGCAAGGCTCTTTCCATTAAATGTATGGTGAGTAAGCCGCCAATGATCCCTGCAGAGCAGGAAATGATCAAGACCGCAATAAAGTTTGAAAGAAAGTCGTATTCTGAAGTGAGAACTTTGTTGCTAGCCAGTATGCTGTATTCGTAAAAGAACATAACGATACTAATAAGCACCCAAGCCACAAGCACCCAAAATGCGCGTTTCAGGTAGGCAAAAAATTGCCTTCTGGAAGATCTAAAGGTTTTACCGCTCATAGCAGTTTAGCAGTTCTTGTACTTATCGTGAAGTCCTTTGCCTTGCTTCTGATTGGCTATGGCTTCTAAGGCGTAAGTGCGAACCAAGTCAAGGTCAACTTCGTCCAATGAATTCCAATTGAGTTGCCGCATTCCACGGGTTTTGCCTTCTTGCGCATTGCGAAGCACACCTTTAGAATCGCTCAAGAAAGAGCCATTAAAGAACCAAAGCCCAAAGTGATTCTTAAAGGCGCCAATTTCCATAACATTCTTGCCGTTTACCGTGTAGGTCGGGATTCCCCATTTGACAGTTTCTACAGCTTCGGTCTGTTTTAGCACAGCTCTTAGTTCACTTAAGGCCTCTTTCCAATTGCTGTGTTTTTCTATATAGGCATTGATCTTAGCAGCATCACTCATATTCTAATTGTTTAGTTAGTCGCTTAGGAGCGGATAAAGCTGATGGTCTGTCTGTAACCATCGGCCATGAGCTGTACAAAATATACACCTTTAGGCAGATCTGCAACGGAGAAATTCACTTTTCCTTGACCTAATTCCTGTGGCGTGATATTCAAGCGCTTTCCACTAATATCAAATAGGGTATAAGTATCTATCTGCACATTCGGGTTGTGGGCAATGGTGACGAATTCAGAGGCCGGATTCGGATAAGCGCGCAATTGCATGTCCAAACCATTGTCTTGCACAGCAAGGAATTCGTCATAAAGGGTTTGCAAGGAATCAATGGGCTCTTCTCCAAAAGGCATTTCTTCTATGTTTAGACGCAAATAAGGATTTCCAGGAGTATCATCCGGACGGTAAACTTGCAAAAAAGCGGAGGTTGAGGAGGTCCCACGATCCAAACAACGCGCATCTGCTCCCGCAAAATTCGCGCCTTGCATAGCGGCCATTAGCTTGTCTGCTAAAGTACCTGTGGTGCTTATAAAGTTGGCTTCCATGTTTTCCAATACAGTAGCGTTGAGTAAGATGTTTCCTTGAACGCTATAGGTAGCTCCTTGAATGTCGTCTTTGTAGTCATCTGTACTAGAACCGGTATAGCCAGCGGTACGAGGAACTCCAGTATCTGGATTAAAATCGGCAATTCCGTATTGGCGATAGGTCGGATCGTCAAATGGGCCGCCACTTCCACAAGGAAAGCTGTCATTGGTAAACAACCAAGAGATGATCTCCGCCGGAGAAGCTCCGGCTTCCATTTGAGCAATTCCGTTTTGCAGATTCACATTGGGAATACAAACATAGGCCTGAGAATTTATGCCACCACGCCCTGGAATGATCGCACTGATAATGTCGATAAGTCCGCCCAGGTCGCCCACGCCATCTACACAAGAGGCGCCTGCAGCACCTACTTCGCCAGTGGCTGGGTCTACCGCAACTATAGAGAATGTGTCTTGCGCTTTGACTCCTGAGTAAGCAAAGCACAGCAGTAAAGCAAGAGTAATTTTTCGCATTTCTTTTTTTGAATTGGTTACCCTTAAAGATACCACTTTTTCAGTTGAGGGTCTGTTTTTTACAGTTCGGTAGAAATAATTAGAAACCCCCATCAGTTGCGCCCACCTTTGTTTCATCAATCAGAAAAAAACAAGCAGATGCAAAAAGTCGTAACCACACTTGTACTTACACTTAGTCTAATATTATTTGGCTTTATAGCCAACAGTTTTGCACAGCAACAGATAAGCGGAGTGGTCAAAGATCCATCCGGGAACGCAGTGGCGGGAGCCAATGTTTATTTGGTTGGCACTTATGACGGAGCCTCTACAGCCGATGACGGCAGTTTTAGCTTTGAATCCGAAGAGACCGGACAGCAAACACTTTCGGTATCATATATTGGTTTTGAGACCTTGGAATTGACAGTAGAAATAAAGTCCATGCAAAAGCTGGAACTCAAGCTTCGCGAAGATCTCAACGCCTTGGAAACTGTAGTACTCTCTGCGGGAACCTTTGAAGCAGGAGATAACTCTAAGGTCTCGGTATTAAAACCGCTAGATGTGGTTACCACGGCCAGTGCCTTAGGAGATTTTGTAGGGGCGCTTCAAACCTTACCCGGAACCACAACGGTATCAGAAGACGGGAGACTCTTTGTGCGCGGAGGCGATGCCGGAGAGACACAGATCTTTATCGATGGGATCCGCGTTTTTACACCCTATACACCCACAACCAACAATATACCTACTCGCGGGCGCTATTCGCCATTCCTCTTTGACGGGATCACCTTTTCTACCGGAGGGTATTCTGCGGAGTTTGGTCAGGGCCTTTCCAGTGTGCTCTTGCTCAATACCATAGACGAGCCGCTGCAAAACAAGACCGACATTGCCCTTATGACCGTTGGAGGCTCTTTGGGACACACCAAGCTCTGGGAAAAGAGTTCTGTGAGTGTAAATGCCTCATACATTAATTTAGCACCTTATTTAGTGCTCTATCCGGACAGAAACGATTGGGAAAAGCCCTTTGAGACCTTCGCGGGCGAAGCAGTTTACAGACACAAGATAGGACAGGGGCTATTAAAGGTCTATACTGCATTTGACAACTCCAACTTTAGCCTGACCCAAGAAGACATCAATTTAGAAGAAGGACTCTTCTTTAGTTTAAAGAACCGCAATTGGTATACCAACAGTTCCTATTACCAACGCTTAGAGAACGGCTGGAAGCTCGATCTTGGAGCTAGTTTAACTTTGGCCGGAACCGATCTTACAGTTATAGACAACGACATTGACAACACAGAGTACTCGGTGCATACCAAGCTTAAATTAAGGAAGCGATTTAACAGCAGGTTTAAATTGGCCTTTGGAGCAGAACAATTCTGGACCGATTTTGACGAGACCTTTAACAACCAAGATTTCTCTGCCACCTATGGATTTAACAACAACATCAGCGCTGCTTTTGCAGAGAGCGATATTATCTTTTCTAAAAAGTTTGCCGTTAAACTGGGTTTGCGCGGTGAATACACCCAAGCAAATGACAGATTCAGTCTGGCGCCGCGTATCTCCTCGGCCTATAAAATGGGAGACCACAGCCAACTTTCTGTAGCCTACGGAAATTTCTACCAGCAAGTAGGGAGCGACTTTTTAAAGTTTGCGCCTGGTTTGGATCCGCAGATGACCCAGCACTATATCTTGAACTATCAGTTCAGCCACGAAGGAAAGATATTCCGAGCTGAATTGTACCGCAAAGATTACAAAGACCTAGTCACTTTTGATACTCAAATGGCGGGCTTTGAGAGTCAGTTCGCAAACGCTGGAGATGGTTATGCCCAAGGCTTCGACCTGTTTTGGCGCGACAATACTTCGGTGAAGAATTTGGATTATTGGGTGAGTTACTCCTATTTGGATACCGAGCGACAGTATCAGAATTTTCCAACAGCCGCGACTCCGAACTTTGCCAATACCCACAACCTTTCTGTGGTGGCTAAACTCTGGGTAGATAAACTTAAGAGTCAACTGGGATGGAGTTATCAATACGGTAGTGGTAGGCCGTTTACCGACCTGAATAGACCGGGGTTTTTACAGGAGCAGACCAAAGATTTTCACAGCCTGAGCTTTAACTGGGCCTATTTGATAGATCAGCAGAAGATCTTGTATTTCTCTGTCAATAACCTGCTTGGCTTTCGCAATGTCAATGGTTATCAGTACGCCAATACGGCTAATGCAAACGGGCAGTTTGATCGCAGGGCCTTGCGTCCGGCAGCCGATCAGTTCTTCTTTGTGGGCTTCTTTTGGACCATTTCTGACAAGGGTACCGACAATCAATTGGACAACCTTTAAGGTAGCCATAACACTTCAGCAGTAAAAAATGACAATTGGGTCATTCAAATTGTGAAACCCTATAACATCAACAGACATTTACGACAAATAAATCACAACAGTCATGCAAACAATCGTATTTACACTCGCCTTAATGATCTCCGTAGTCTTTACTGGGACAGGGCAAACACAGTACCAAAAAGGAATGGAAAAAGCGTTGACTACTTGGCAAAGTGGCAAGCCTTTGGAGGCCTCGAATATTTTTGAGCGCATTGCTACAGCAGAGGCAGATCAATGGTTGCCGGCTTATTATATAGCCCTTATCAATACAATAGAGAGCTATCAACAGCCGGAATTGGAAAAACGTAAGGCTATGCTCAATAAGGCTCAGGAGTATTTGAATCTGGCCAAAGGAATTAGCCCGAACAATCCGGAGCTCTTAGTCGTAGAAGCGCAGTGGTATACCTCTTGGGTTGCCTTTGACGGTGAAAAGTACGGCATGCAATACGCACCCAAGGTCGCAGCGATCTATCAACAAGCAGAGCAATTGGCTCCAGAGAACCCTAGAGTGGCCTTTGGGAAGCTCGAATGGGATATGGGGACAGCGCGCTTTTTTGGGCAAGATCCAACGGAATTCTGTGAAGCTTTGCAAAAAGCCATACTTTTATATGACAACTTTGAGGCTACAGAAGAGTTCTATCCGCAGCACGGAAAGGACTATGGCCTAGAGGTAATAGAAAGAACTTGTAAACAATAATTATGAACCGATTCTTTAAAGAAGCCGCACGCGGTTTTGGTTTTGGGATTGTCATCTTCATCGTGTTGATGATCATTAGCTATCTCTTAGGATGGCGGATGGAATCCTTTGGCGAATTGCTCACAGAGTTTACGATCAATCAGATCTACTCTGTCACGCTGTTCGTGCTCAATGGCTATATCATTAGTTATTACCTTCAAAAACACCGCAAGAACTTCTTTAAAGCCAAGAATCTAACCCAGTCGATCTTATCGAGCTTGGGAGCCACCATTGGAGCGATTGTTATTATTCGTCTTTTTATTCACAGCATCTTAGAAGGCAAGCCGATTAGAGAATTCCTGGCCTCCGAGAAACCGGAGTACTATATGGTAGCCCTTTTGATCACCGTAGTGATGCTGACCATTTATTACACCTTCTATTATTATAAGTCGACACGTGATAGTCAGGTAAAGGAACAAAAGAAGATAGCCGGTTCTGCGGCAGCCAGCTTCGATGCGCTTAAGAATCAGTTAGACCCGCATTTTCTGTTCAACAGTTTGAATGTGTTGACCAGTCTTATAGAAGAGAACCCTCGGGCGGCAACCAAGTTCACCACTTCGCTCTCTAAGGTGTATCGCTACGTTTTGGAGCAGAAGAACAAAGATCTGGTGACCTTGCAAGAAGAGCTCGAATTTGCGCAGCTGTATATGTCGCTACTCAAAATGCGCTTTGAGGATAGCATAGAATACAACACTCCGCAGCAACTAGAGAACCCAGAGGCCAAGGTAGTGCCGCTGAGTTTGCAACTGCTTCTTGAGAATGCAGTAAAGCACAATATGGTAACGCCTAGCAAGCGCCTTATCATTACTATATATGAGCAAGACGGTGCCTTGGTTGTGAAGAACAACATCCAACCCAAACAAGTGGTCAAAAAGAGCAGTGGTGTAGGTTTACAGAATATTAGACAACGCTATCAATTGCTCACTGACAGACCGGTTTTGATCTCTGAATTGAACAATGAATTTGTAGTGGCCTTGCCGCTACTCACCAAACAAAAAGCTACTACGATGAACCTACAAGAAGAATTTATAAATGAAAAGCGCTATCTGCGGGCGCAGGAACGCGTAGAGAAGATCAAAGGATTCTATGTGCACTTTTCGATCTATCTGATCTTTGTGCCCATCTTTATATACTTGAATTTAAAATCTACGGATTTCCCCTGGGCTTTATTTCCTATCGGCGGATGGGGACTGGGAGTCATAGGTCATGCTATGGAGGTTTTCAATTACAACCCGCTCTTAGGCAAGAATTGGGAGGAACGCAAGATCCGTCAGTTTATGGATAAAGACGATTTCTAATACAATTCATCCTTAAAAATCGACCGTTGGGTCCTAAGGAATTGTAAAGGCCTTATCCCTTAAATATCTTTGAGTATCAATAATAGAAAACATGAGTAATAGTCCTAAAAATCCGAACAAATACATCCGTGCTAAAGAGCGTGTGGAAGAACTTAAAAAATTCTACACCAGTTTGATGTGGTACATTATTATGATCCCATTTTTGGCTTGGATCAACTATGCGACCAACGGTTGGAGGTACGCTTGGTTCTTGTGGGCTGCATTCGGATGGGGAATAGGCTTGGCCTTTCAGGCAGTTAAAGCATTTAGACTGAGCCCAATGTTCAATAAGGATTGGGAAGAGCGTAAGATCAGAGAGTTTATGCGCGAAGAAGAATTCCACGAAAATGGCGGCGCTCAAGATGAATCTTGGGACGACAAGATCAAATGGGATACCGATAACAATTACAGTTCCAACCAGCGTTGGGAGTAAACAGCAACAACCAGACAATCATGGCAAATAAAAAATCATACGAGAATTCAAAATACGGCAGAGCCAAGAAAAAGGTAGACGATATCAAAGGCTTCTATAATCACTTCATAGTTTATTTGATTATAAATACAGCGATTATACTGCTGCGAGTGGTTGTTTTTAACGAAGGTCGTATTGGTGTTGAAATTCCGCATTGGACCATATTTACTACACCTTTGTTCTGGGGAATAGGGCTGTTCTTCCACGGTGTTTGGGTATTTAGCGATAAGTTGGGCTTTATCCGCAATTGGGAAGAGCGCAAGATCCGCGAATTCATGCAAGAAGAGGAAGAGGAAGAAAAGAATCTCCGATATTAATCCAGCCAAAAAATTGCTATGCAAGTAATCATCATTGAAGACGAAAAACCATCTGCTCGCAGATTGATGCGGATGTTAGAATCACATCAGGTAGAAGTGCTCACCATGCTGCATTCTGTTGAAGAATCCATTGCCTGGTTCGAGACCAATAAACATCCAGATCTTATCTTTCTAGATATCCAACTCAGTGACGGGCTCTCCTTTGAGATCTTCGATAAGATCGAGATAAAAAGTGCGATCATCTTCACCACGGCTTATGACGAATACGCCCTGCAGGCCTTTAAGTTGAACAGCATAGATTATTTGCTTAAACCCATAGACGAAGACGAGCTTAAGGCAGCCATTGCCCAATTCAAGAGTCAGCAGAAGCAGAGTAGTAATGTGCAACTCAATTTTGAGGACATCAAGAAGCTTTTGACCAATCCAGTAGAACGCGAGTACAAGAAGCGGTTTACCGTGAAAATTGGACAACACCTGAGAATGATCCCTGTAGATGAGATCGAGTGCTTCTACAGCGAGAATAAGGGCACTTATGCGCACACCTTCGAAGGTCGAAACTACTTGCTCGACACCACTTTGGAACAATTGGAATCTGAGTTGGAGCCAGGGGTGTTCTTTCGGATCAATCGGAAGTTTTTCATCAATATAAATGCGATTAAGGACATCATATCCTATACGAATTCCAGGTTGCAGATCAAGCTTAACAGTTATAAAGAGCAAGAGGTAATTGTAGCGAGGGAGCGGGTCAAGGACTTTAAACTTTGGTTGGAATAAACCGCTAATTCCCTGATAGCGAAACTTTAAACAAAATTATTCCCAAATGTTAAAAAAACTAACATTTGATAGTTTTTGTTAAATTTCTGTTATCAAATTCATCGAATTTTTAATACTTTAGGGCACGTTTAGAAAAACAAATACGCTAAATCAAAAATTCTATGAAAAAATGTACCCTGGTTGTACTCCTGGGGATCATTGGGATTTTTACCTCCCAATCGTTCGCTCAGGATGCGACAACAACCATCACCAACTACTTAACCCAACAAATAGAAAATCACGGACTGACTCCCCAAGACGTTCAGTTCGAAATCACCAGCCAAAGTACCAGTAAGGTAAGTGGTCTTACCCACGTGTATTACCGTCAATTGGTCAATGGCATTCCTGTTTATGGTTCTGAATCATCTGCACACATCAAGGCAGACGGAACGCTTATCAAGATGAACAACGGTTTTGTTGCTCAGTCCATTGAGAAATCAAGTGGAATGACCAGCCCTGGACTTACCGCTGCTGCTGCTATTTCGGCTGCTGCGAACGAGCTTGGTTATACCCCGTCTAAAGCCATTACTGTGATCGAAGATCTTTCAGAAGGATCTCCAAAAATGATTATGAGCGATGGTGGAATTTCTAAATTGGACATTCCAGTGGCATTGACCTATCAGAAGACCGAAACAGGCGATATCGTTTTGGCTTGGGATCTTTCTATTTTAGAGTTGACCCAAGAGAATTGGTGGTCTGTTCGCGTGGATGCTTCTACCGGACGCATCATTGACCGTGTGAACTGGATGGTTACCTGTGAGTTCGATCACGACCACGGTGACCACGAGAACGCTATGAACTTCAACTTGAACTTACAACCTGCCGTAGATAAATCAGCGGCGGCTGGTTGTATTGAGTGTTACGAAGTATTCGCTTTGCCTTTGGAGAGCCCGTTCTTTGGAGCGCGTACTTTCGAGGTAAATCCTGCGGACCCAACTGCTTCTCCTTTTGGATGGCACGATACTAACGGGGCTCCAGGAGCGGAATTTACCACTACTCGTGGTAATAACGCAAACGCTTACGAAGATGGTGATAACCCAGGATTCCAACCAGATGGAGGAGCTAACTTGTTCTTCGGAGGAGTTGGTTACGAATGGGACATCAACTATTCACCTTCTACACAATACGAAGCTGCGGCTGTAACTAACTTGTTCTACTGGACCAACATCATCCACGATGTACTTTATCAGTATGGATTTGATGAGGCCGCAGGAAACTTCCAAGAAAATAATTACGGAGGCGGTGGAGCCGGTTCTGACTCAGTAGATTCAGAGGCTCAAGACGGTTCTGGTACTTGTAATGCAAACTTTGGTACTCCGCCAGATGGTGGTAACCCGCGTATGCAAATGTATACTTGTGGTTCTCGTGACGGGGACTTCGATAACCTTGTGATCATTCACGAATACGGACACGGAATCTCTAACCGTTTGACAGGAGGACCTGGAGCTGCTGGCTGTTTAGGTAACTCTGAGCAAATGGGAGAAGGATGGTCTGACTGGTATGGTCTTGTAATGACCATGGAACCTGGAGATGCTGGTGTAGACGCTCGTGGAGTAGGAACTTATCTTTTCAACGAAGGTCCTGATGGAGGTGGAATTCGTCCATTCCCTTACAGTACCGATATGAATATCAATCCACAGACCTATGACTTTATTGGGTCTTCTGCTATTCCTCATGGGGTAGGATCTGTTTGGGCGATGATGCTTTGGGAAATGACCTGGGGTCTTATCGACGCTAGCGGATGGGATGCTGATATTTACAATTTCACTGGAGACACCTCATTGGATGCCGGTAACGTTAAAGCATTGGCCTTGGTGACTGAGGCGTTGAAATTGCAGCCTTGTAGTCCTGGATTTGTAGACGGACGTGACGCGATCATCGCCGCAGATAATGCAATTTACGGAGGAGCGAACGTATGTATCATTTGGGATGCTTTTGCCAAGCGTGGTCTTGGTGTAAACGCTGTTCAAGGTTCTTCTTTCAGTACTACAGATGGTTCTGAAAACTTCGATACACCAACAGGAGAGGCAACTTTCACTGCTCCAGAAGACGTTTGTGATTCGGAGACTGCCTTTACTGTAGTAGGAGCAGGTACTCCACTAGGAGGAATCTATAGCGGACCTGGAGTTACCGATAACGGTGACGGAAGCAGCTATACTTTTGACCCAGCAGTTGCTGGCGTTGGTATCCATACCATCAGCTACGAGATCGCAGATTCTGAATGTGCTACAGCTTCTATTGCTTCAGATGATATTGAAGTGCTAGAAACACCAGATTCTCCATTAACCACAGACGTTACCGACGTTTGTATTGGAGACGAGGTAACTGTAACAGCTACACCAGTAAATCCTGCAAACAACATTCGTTGGTTTGACGCTGAGGTAGGTGGAGCTTTTCTTTTCCAAGGAACAAATTACACCTTTACACCAACAGGATCTATTGACCTTTGGGCAGAAGAGACTCCAGATGACTTCTTGTCTAAATTGGTTATTTCTGAGGTTACTATGCAAACTCCAGACCGTTTGGAGATCCAAAACGTTGGAGTGCAAACGGATTATACCGGATACCGCGTTGTTCTTAGTGAAGAGCCATTCTCTAACATCAACACTGTGAATCCAATTGTAAAGACGCTTGGTGTAATGGAAGAGAACGAGGCTATCGCTTGGAGTGATCAACCAGGTTCCGCAGATTATTGGGGTAATAATATCTGGTGGGGTAATGATACAGCTGATGCTGGTTGGATCCTTATCTTAGACCCAGACGGAAACGTAGTTGACTCTGCATTCTGGAATGTGACAGCTTCTATTTTATCGACCTTCGATATCACCGTAGCTGGTTTCAATATTACTGCTGCGGACCTTGATTGGACAGGAGCAGGAGCGGATCTTACTAATTTGTGTTCTGATTCCTTCCAGAGAAATGGAGATACTGACAGCGCTGCCGATTGGCCAAACGCATGTTTAGAGGCTTCTTTTGGAGTTGCTAATGACAATATTGGAATTGGATTTGCCGGATGTCTTGCAGCTCGTACCTTGACACAAGTTGTGGCAGAGGACGTTGCTCCGGAAATCACTTGTCCAGATGACGAATTGTACATCATAGACGATGGACTTCCATATGTAGTACCAGATTACTCATTAACTGCGACTTTCTCGGACAACTGTCCAGAAGATCCTACTATCACTCAAGATCCTGCTGTAGGGGCTGAATTAGGTCCTGGCGTTTATACGGTAACGCTTACGGCTACAGATGCGGCCGGAAACTTCAGCGACTGTACCTTTACCTTGACTGTAGAGGGTGTATTGAGTGTAGACGAATTTGGAATAGACAACGTAATTACACTATATCCTAACCCGAGTCAAGGAGAGCTTACCCTGCGCAATCGCAGCACAGCGATCTTAGAAGACGTGAACCTATACGACGTGAATGGTCGTTTGATCAAGCGATTCAATGTACAGGGTGTGGGAGCTGAGATCCAGTTTAATCTAAACGATGTGGCCTCAGGAATGTATTTTGTTCAGATCGTAACAGATCAAGGACAAACCGTTAAACGTGTCGTTAAACAATAATGACAGACCTTTAGCAACAAAAAACCCTCGCTTTTGGCGGGGGTTTTTTTATTTGTTGTCGTCTATGCGATTTTCGTTAAAGGCAGAAGGCAGAAGCTTTGGAATGAATTTAATGAACAAAGGCAGCAGTAAACTCCCGCCTGGCAATAGGAAAATGGTTAGCGACGGTATGCTCTTGAACATATCTAGCAATTGTTCCTTAACCTTGTCCTTTTCTTTTGCATCTAGTTCGCGCAGCGTGGATTGTCCTAACAATACCAACAATTCTCCACTTTCGCTCAGTTCTTTAAGTAGGCGTTTTTTATTTCTTAAGATCAAGCGTTCTACCGTGCTGCTAGTTTGTTTGTAAAAATGCTGTACGGGATGTGTATGGTTAAAGAAGTGAATGGCATTCTCGTGCTCATCCATAAACTCCTCCAACTCGTCTAAAGCCAATTCGGCCTCGCTCTGATCTAATCCGAGTTGTATTGCCAAATGCATGATATAGGCGCGTTCCGAGGGTTCAACCTTGAGATCGTCCTTTATGGCCATACAGCAGAGATCTAGCAGATACGGAGCCGTTAACGACATTTGGGTATCGCTAAAGAACATCTCTAACGGAGCTGCCGTTGTACTCAAGCCTGCCATTTCAAAGAGTTCTAAAAGTAGCAGGTCGTATTTGTCTTGCTTGGTTTTAGATTGTAAGGCTCCGAAGCAATACGTAGCAATAGCTTTTTCTAAGGATGTAGCATAGTTCTTAGCCAGCATAGGAGATTCGCAATAGATCTGATAGGTGAGTAGGTCTGTTGCCAATAACACATTAGAAAAGGCATAAGTCTGCTCTTTTTTTAGCGTTGCATCGCTTTCTAATATTCGGGCCGAGAGGATCTTCTCTAGGTTCTTGCTCAATGATTTTCCCAGTGATAATTTAGACAACAAGCTCATACGGCCTCTATCTATCTCACGGTAAAAACTAATGGCGTGTTCTAAGAATTTTTTAACCCCTACAATTCCTGTCTGTTTGTAATAGATCACATACAAACTGTGGAGTAGGTTGGCTTTGTTGTATTCTGCGGATGTTAGTTTGAGTTCACTGATCGGTCTATCGACCAAGGCACAGACCGAGTTCCCGTAGACAAACCCCGTTTTGCGTAAACGCGCGTAAAAACGGCCCTTAGATTCAAATGGGGTAAGCAGGTCTTCTTGAGAAAACTCGTGGAAAAATTTATCTATCCAACCGGCTGCAGAGGGATTCATTGACTCAAAAGTATAAATAAAAAAACTCCTGTAGCACTGACAGGAGTTTTTCTATGCTATTTTGTAAAAACTATTCGATAATTCCTCCGCAGCTAACACGAGCTCCAGCAGCGCCAGAAGGCTGAGAAGTGAAGTCGTCTGCTCCTTGGTGCACAATAATGGCCTTTCCGAGTATATCTTTTTTCTCATCACCACAGCCCATGCACCACAGCTCGGTTTCAAAGGTAACCGTAGCATTACCTTCTGCGTCCGCGGTAAAGTTTCCTATATCTCCTAGGTGGTATCCGGCTTCTGCTCCCCACGCTCCGTGAGGTTGAAAGGTGGGATTCCAGTGTCCTCCGGTCGATTTACCATCTGGAGAACTACAGTCTGCTTTTTCGTGGATATGAATGGCGTGTACTCCTTCTGTTAGGCCTTTTAGTTCTGCCAACATACTTACTTTGCCGTTCTCTGCTGTGAATTTCACTGCTCCGGTAGCTCCAGACTCACTTTTAGACTCCAACTTGAACTTAATTGCAGTTACTTCCTCGGTAACTTCAACTTCTTTTTCAACTGCGGTCTCCTCTGTGGTTTCGGATTCCTTTTCTTTGGCTTCGTTCTTACAACTGCTAAAGGCGATAGCCAAAGCTAAAATGGACATTATAGATATGCGTTTCATAATCAATTGGATTGGTTTGTTTAAAATTACAGCTTTATTAATCAATTAAAAAATAAATGGTATAACCAGCTTTAAAAAGATAAATAGCAGACCAATTGCCAGTAGATTTAAGAAGAAACCCGCTCGAACCATATCTTTGATCTTGATATAACCACTGGCAAATACAATGGCGTTAGGCGGAGTGGCCATGGGCAGCATAAAGGCACAACTAGAAGCCATTGCAACGGGAATCAACAAATGCTCCATCGGCATGTCGAGTCCTAAAGCAATACCTGCAACAACAGGTGCAAAGATCGCCACCAAGGCTACATTGCTCATTAGTTCGGTCATAAAGAGCATGACCGCAATGATAAGGATTGCTATAGTGGTCGTACTCAGGCCATCCATAGCAGCGATATAATTGGCAATAGTGGTGATAATACCTACTTGCGAGAGGCCAGAGGCCAAGGCCAACCCACCGCCGAATAGGATCAATATCCCCCAAGCCAATTTTGAAGTGTCTTCCCAGTCTAGAATGAACTGTCCCTTAGAGAAGCTGTTTGGGATCACAAAGAGCGCAATAGCGGCATACATACTTATTTCGGTATCTGTAAGGCCCAAACCGGGGAATTGGCTGTTCAGCACGCCTCTAAAGATCCATAGAGAGATGGCCACGGCAAATACTGCCAAGACTTGTTTCTCTTTGCGGCTCAGGCCACCGAGTTTCTTTAGTTCCTCATCGATGAGTTCCTTAGATGCATCAAAGCGTTTTAAGCGGTTGGGAAATGCAACGTGTACCAAAATAAAATATACCAAGGCGATCATCACTAGCGAAAAGGGAAGTCCCATAACCATCCAATTCAAAAAAGAAATGGTGGTATTGTATTCGTTCTCCAGAAATCCGATGAGCACGGAATTCGGTGGTGTTCCTATAATGGTCGCTATTCCTCCGGAGTTGGCTGCATAAGCTATTCCGAGCATTACGCTTAAGGCAAAATTTCGGTCGTTCTTAGTAAAGCCGTCTGCATCGTCTATAAGCAAGTTGATCACAGAGAGTCCAATGGGCAGCATTACCAAAGCGCTGGCGGTATTGCTGATCCACATGCTCAGTAAAGCCGTGGCCAGCATGAATCCAAGGATGATTCTATTTGGGCTCGTTCCGGTGATCTTAATGATAGAAAGCGCGAGGCGTTTGTGCAGATTGACTTTCTCTAAGGCTAGGGCCATTACAAAGCCTCCGAAGAATAAGAAAACAATACTACTGCCGTAATGAGGTGCTACTTCTTTAATGGGCATCACGTTGGTGAGCGGAAAAAGAATCAAAGGTAATAGTGCAGTCACTGAAATGGACACAGCTTCTGTGATCCACCAGCAGATCATCCAGGCTGCTACGGCTATAACAGGATCAGCTGCTTCACTGAGTAGCTGCCCTTTAAAAAGCCAAAGAATAACGAACAAAACAGGCCCCAAAATGAGGCCTGCTTTTTTAGTGTTGGTATAGTTGCGTTCCATAAAAGCGGTCTTCGAACCGAATTTAGGCAATTTAATTTTGCAAACTGAATTGTTTTACCTCTTTAAAAGATGAGGTGTTTATTGCTTCCATAGCCTGACGGTATTCTGGCCACTTTTCACTGAAGAAACTGTTGGTTGCTTCCAAACCTGCTTGCAATGCTGTTCTGGCTTGGGTCATCAGACGTGTTTCTGTAGCAGTGGTTCCTGTCGGACGACTCGTAGCATATTGTCTAGCCAGACCAATACGCTGCATAATGTTCACTTCTGGGTTGCGTGTGATTCCCTGACGTTCGTCCACTTTGCCCAAATAAAGTGCGATCACCTCGTCTATCGCTTTAACGATTTCTTTGCTTTGGTCTATCGCTTCTTTATGAGTCTCCTTATCGAGCTTGGTTAGCATTGATTTGTACTCTTCTGCTATGTTTTTGCTTTCCACCAATTGTTTTACTGCGTCTGCCGCAGTTTGTGTCATGGCTTCTAAAGTCTTGCCGTTCTGGTAAGCGTTTTCAATGGCTTGAGGCGGAACATCCAATCTCGGGTCCATTTTTACGGTGATCTCGCTGTTTGCGGTTTGATCACCATAGATCATCTCTAAACGATAAGTGCCAGGCTTTACTTGAACTCCTCCGGGTTCTCCGAAGTTTCTGGTTCGAATTCGTCGACTTGGTCGGTCTACGCCCTTTTCGCGTAAGAACCAAGTAAAGCTGTTCACTTTATTGTCCTTAGGTGCTTTTTGCTTCAGGGTTCTTATTAGGCGTTGTCCGTCGTAAATATTTAAAGTGATGGAATCCCACTTCACGGCTTTTTCACCTGCTTCAGCCTCGCCTTCTTCTTTTTCGTCTTTGGCTGGTTTGTTGATCAAATAGCGAATAGGAGCTCCAAAGCTGCGGTTCTCACCGTTGTACAGCGCATCTCCTCCGAAACGACTTCCAGTTGGCTGCTGATATGCGGCTAGATAAGTCATTGCCGGATCGAACATAGCAAGGGTAGCTTTTGCCTTGGCGGCATCTGCAGCTAGTGCACGCAGTGGTCTAATGTCATCCAATACCCAAGCCGCACGCCCAAAAGTTCCTATAACTAGGTCGTGCTCTCTCGGATGGATCACCAAGTCCTTGACTGGAACCGTAGGGAAGCCGTTGGTCCATTTTACCCAATCGCCACCAGCGTTTATTGACACATAAAGGCCGTCATCAGTTCCCAAAAAGAGTAGGTTTTCCTGTTCAGGATCTTCTACCACACAAAGAGTATAACTAATTACATCATTGTTATCTACAATGCGCTGCCATGTTTTACCGTAATCCTTGGTGCGGTAGACATAAGCGTCGTAGTTGTATCTTCTGTAGTCGTTGGCTACCAAAAGGGCTTCTCCTTTGCGTTTGTTGGAGGCTTTGATCTGTACAATCCAACTTCCTGCTGGTAAACCTTTAATATTCTTAGAAACGTCGGTCCAATTAGTTCCGCCGTTAGTGGTGTAATGAACACGGCCATCGTCCGTACCCACCCACATCATATTCTGTTCTAACGGAGAAGGTTCAATGACCAATACTGTGGTGTGGTTTTCTGCTCCCGTAGCATCCATGGTAAGACCTCCACTTTCTGATTGTTTTTGTTTCTCCGGATCGTTGGTGGTGAGGTCTGGAGAAATGATCTCCCAGGTTAAACCTTTGTCTGTGGATTTGTGTACAAATTGAGATCCGAAGTAAATGGTACTGTTGTCAAAGGGATCTATATTGATAGCAGAGTTCCAGTTAAATCGCAGTTGCACATCCGGATCAGGATGCGTTGGGCGCACCGAATAGTTATTACCGGTCTGCCAATCGTAGCGAGAAACATAACCTTGCTGACTCATGGACCATCCAAAACGCGAATCATCGCGGTCTGGAACCACATCAAATCCGTCTCCGAAACTGATCTCTTGCCAATACGAATTTCGTATTCCTTGTGCACGCCAAACATAGGCCGGACCTCGCCAAGAACCGTTGTCTTGCATTCCTCCATAAACGTTGTATGGAAACTCGTTGTCAACTGCTATGTGATAGAATTGCGCCACAGGAATGTTCCCGACAAAGCGCCAATTTTTTCCACCATCTCGGGTAATATTAAGACCTCCGTCGTTTCCGTCGATCATAAAATTGCCGTCTTTTGGATGGATCCACCATGCGTGGTGGTCTGGGTGTACTCCGTTGGAAACGCCATAGGCAGGCATCAATTCAGTGAAATTCTTCCCGCCATCTTCAGATACGTTTACATAGGTGAAAATGCTATATACGCGGTTTTCGTTCTGCGGATCCACATAGATCTCTGAATAGTAGAACGGACGATTCCCAATATCGCTCTTGTTGTTGATCATCTTCCAAGATTCTCCGCCATCTGTACTTTTATACAAGGCGTTCTTTTTAGACTCCACCAAGGCGTAAACCACATTGGGTTTGCTTCTGGCAATGGCAATTCCTATACGCCCTAGATCGCCCGCAGGCAGGCCGTCTTCTTCTGTTTTTTCGCTCCAGTTCTCACCGCCGTCGTAGGTGATGAAAAGCCCGGAACCTTCACCTCCAGAATTGAAGAACCAAGGGTCACGCTTGTGCTCCCATAAGGCCACAATGATTTTGTTTGGGTTGGACGGATCCATAACCATGTCTGCAACTCCAGTTTTGTTATTGGCACTTAGTATCTTTTTCCAGCTTTTTCCACCGTCTGTGGTCTTGTACACGCCTCGCTGCGGATGTTCTCCCCAAGGGCTTCCAATTGCTCCCACATAAACGGTGTTCGGGTCGTTCGGATGAATAATGATACGGTGGATATGACGGGTCTCTTCCAGTCCCATGGACTGCCAGGTCTTACCGCCATCTAGAGATCGGTATACTCCAAAGCCGCCATTAAGGCTGTTTCTTGGGTTACCTTCTCCGGTTCCAACCCAGATAACACTTGGGTTAGATTGTTGAATAGCTACGGCGCCGATAGAAGCTGTGGGCTGATCGTCAAATACAGGTTCCCAGTCGATCCCTCCGGAGTCAGACATCCAAAGGCCACCGGAAGCTGTTCCGGCGTACATTACTTGTGGGTTGTCATGCACTACGTCTATGGCCGTAACACGACCACTCATTCCCCCTGGACCGATGTTTCGGGGCTGCATGTTTTCAAATTGTTCTAAGTCTAGAGTTTGGCTCCATCCGCCTAGTGAGAACAGGATGGCAACGCCTAATAAAAGGTGTTTCATTGTCAGGTTGGTTTACAGAATGCTTAAAGGTACTACATAACAATTTTACATTTCTTAAAGCAGTGTTAACACCTAGCTATTGGCCTTAGAATGTCTTAATTTTATAAAATGAAGAAACCCAATCGATCTATCGGTTTTGCTTTTACCAGACACGAAGCCAAAGAGCAGTTGCCCTTCGATCGTCTGTTCGAGGTTTTTCAAGAGCTGATCACGCATACTTCTGGGGATTTCGACGAAGCAATGGATTGGTTGGAGCAGTTGGACCAAGAGTACCAACTGACCACAGAGGATTACACCCTGGACGATTTTGTAGAAGATCTCAAAAAGAAAGGATATATCCGAGAAGAAATTAAACCAGACGGTTCCGGCGGTGTTGCTTTGACAGAGAAGACCGAGCGTGCCCTGCGTAAGCGAGCCTTAGAACAGATCTTTGGTAAGCTCAAGCGCAGTGGTTCTGGAAATCACAAGACCAAGTATACCGGAAACGGAGACGAGATGGCAGGGGAGTTCCGCAACTATCAGTTTGGAGATGCTCTGGATAGAATATCCATGACAGAGAGTTTGCGCAATGCACAGATCAATAATGGTTTGGATAGTTTCCATTTGACTGAGAATGACCTGGTGGTAGAAGAGTCCATGTATAAGGCCCAGATGAGCACGGTCTTGATGATCGACATAAGCCACAGCATGATCCTCTACGGAGAAGATCGGATCACTCCGGCGAAGAAAGTGGCCATGGCGCTTTCAGAATTGATCATGACGCGTTACCCTAAGGACACTTTAGACATCCTTGTTTTTGGAAACGATGCTTGGCCAATAAAGGTCAAAGATCTGCCGTATCTGCAGGTAGGGCCCTATCATACCAATACGGTCGCTGGGCTACAGCTCGCGATGGATATGCTCCGCAGAAAAAGAAATACCAACAAACAGATCTTTATGATCACCGATGGGAAACCGAGTTGTATGCAATTGCCAGACGGGCGTTATTACAAGAACAGTAACGGTTTGGATCCACATATTGTTAGTAAATGCTATACCATGGCGGCCCAGGCGCGCAAACTACACATACCCATTACCACCTTTATGATAGCTCAAGACCCATATTTGATGCAGTTTGTAGATCATTTTACCGCTGCAAATCAAGGTAAGGCCTTTTACACCGGTCTTAAGGGATTGGGCGAAATGATATTTACGGATTATGAAGCCAATCGCAAAAAACGAATTAAAGGATAAAGAGCTATGAATACAGAAGCTATTAAAACGCTTAAAGAACTAAAGGCTGCGGGCTACGGCTATCAGTCGGTCAAAGATGAATTACGCAAGAATCTTATTGAAAAATTGCAGGCCAAGCAAACAGTTTTCGAAGGTATTCACGGTTACGAATACTCGGTGATTCCAGAGCTGGAGCGTGCCATATTGAGTAAGCACAACATCAACCTTTTAGGTTTGCGAGGGCAGGCTAAAACCCGATTGGCACGGCAAATGGTTAGCCTGTTAGACGAATATATTCCTGTGGTTGCCGGAAGCGAGATCAACGACGACCCTTTTGCACCAGTTTCGAGATATGCTCGTGAAGTACTGGCCGAGCAGGGAGACGATACACCGATCAGCTGGTTGCATCGTGAAGATCGCTTTGCAGAGAAACTGGCCACACCAGATGTAACTGTGGCCGATCTGATTGGCGATGTAGACCCGATAAAGGCCGCCAATTTAAAACTGACCTATGCAGACGACAGAGTAATTCACTTTGGAATGATCCCCAGAGCCAACCGTTGCATCTTTGTGATCAATGAATTGCCAGACCTGCAAGCTCGCATTCAGGTGGCACTCTTTAATATTTTGCAAGAAGGCGATGTGCAGATCCGTGGTTTTAAGTTGCGGTTGCCTTTGGATATTCAATTTGTCTTTACTGCAAACCCGGAAGATTATACCAATCGCGGGAGCATAGTAACTCCACTAAAAGATCGTATAGGTTCACAGATCTTAACACACTATCCAGACAGTTTAGAGATCGCTCGTAAGATCACAGCCCAAGAGACAGATGTTGCTGCAGCAGAGAAGGGGAATGTCTATGTGCCTGACATGGCTAAAGATATTTTGGAACAGATAAGTTTTGAGGCTCGCAAAAGCGAGTTCATAGATGCGAAGAGCGGTGTAAGCGCTCGAATGAGCATTACGGCCTATCAAAACCTCTTGAGTACGGCAGAACGAAGAGCTTTACTGAATAAAGAAACCGAAACCATTGCTCGTTTGGGTGACTTTATGGGCGTTATCCCTGCCATTACCGGTAAGGTGGAGCTGGTTTACGAAGGCGAGCAAGAAGGAGCAGCCCAGGTGGCGCAACAGTTAATTGCAGATGCTGTCTTGGCTTGTTTTGAGAAGCACTTCCCAAAAGTAGAAAAACTGCAACGCGATGGCGACAAGGATCCTTATGCCGAAGTAGTGGCTTGGTTCTTCGAAGAACCGGGATTTGAACTGCTAGACAATTTATCGGACAAAGAATATATAGCCGCTTTAAATCGAATCCATCCTTTGGATGATCTGGTACGTGAATACACCCCAGATATACCCAAAGAAGACCGCGCCTTCTACAAAGAGAGTATTCTTTGGGCCTTGGCCGAGTATAAAAAGCTTAGCAAGCATCCTATGGGCGATGGACTTCATTTTAAGGATCTCTACGGAAGCTATATTAGTGGGTTATAGTGGTTAGGCTCTAATGGTTTAATTTTCAATCCTTCCTTTTTCATCTTCGATGGCTGTTTTGCGTTTGCGGGCTTGTTTGATCTCATCACTACCGAAGTTATAGTTGAGACTCAATCGGAATTGCCTGCTGTCGGAGCCACCACTTCCGTCTATTACCAGATCTCCGAATTCGGTAACTCCAGACCAGGGGGAGGTAAATAAGATGTCGCTTCCAGCCACTCTCACCGTGAGTTTATCGTTAAAGAACTTTTTCTGAAGCGCCACATCTAAAGACCCAAGGCTATCCGTGCGGTAGGTGCCACCCCAGATCGATGGCGATTGAAACCAACCGGAAACCTCAAAGGTCAGGCCTGCTGGTAGGCTAAAGGTGTTCTGTCCGTAAAAGCTCAAAGTGTTCTGACTCACCGGAAGAAAATCTGGCGAAGTGGCTTCGTACTCACTTCTAAAGGCATTCAGACTCAAATAAATCGACCACCAACCATTAATACGAGTAGGATAAGAGACACCAATATTATACACCCGTTGATTGGCCACATTACGTTGATTGATAAAGTTTTGATCTTCTCCTAAGGCCTCCGTCACTTGCGCGAAGAAGTCCGAGATATAGGTATAGGTAAAAGAGGTTGTCAAACGGTAATTATAAGTATGCGAAAGTTTGATGTTATTTGTGTACTGCGGTTGCAAGAAGGGATTCCCTTGCCTAAAGGTCAATTCATCGATCTTGAATTGAAAAGGATTTAGACTTTGATAGGTCGGTCGTTGAATTCTGCGACTGTAGGTCAGTGCTAAACTGTTCTTCTGATTGAGCTGGTAGGTAATTCCACCACTGGGGAACCAATTGGTGTAATTGCGCTCTACCAAGGCGTTGGCATTGTCCTGCGCCGAGGTTAGGTCTCCTTCTGAAATGGTTTGCTCTACGCGTAGGCCAAATTGCAAATTCCATTTATCCCAGCGGATGTTGTAGTTCAAATAAGCGGCATTGATCTGTTCGGTATAATCAAAAGTGTTGGTTTGTTCTAAATTCAAGATCTCCATTCCATCGATCAAATCAAAGAAGTCAAAGACATTGTTGGTCTGTACATAGGAGTAACGAAGTCCGGCTCCAAGTTTTCCTCCCCACAAAGGCTGCTCGTAGTCTACCTGACCCGCAAAAATGTCAATTTCAATAGGAGTGATGAACCGCGCAATAGACTCACTCACCGTATCTTGCTCGGCTCCGTCTAAATAGTAATTGGGCTGAAAGTTATTGCGATCGCTGTAGAAGTTGCCGTAGTTGAGATCTACGGTAAATTCACGTCCAATAGTGTCCTTGTATTTATAGTTGAGGTTTCCGTTCAAATTGGCAGCAACATTGTCTGAATTACTCTGAGCTATTAGAACCTCCACGGGCATGGGCTGCCCAGCCGGAATAATTGGGGTTCTACTTTTGGTATTATTGATCACATTGCTAAAATTGGCCGTAAACAAAGCCCCAAAAGTGTGGCGGTCGTTGATATAATAGTCAATTCCGGTCTTGATATTGTGGTTATTGTTGTCTAAAACAGTTGTACTGCGTTGGTCAAAGGTGGTACCGTTCTGACGTCTAAAAAGGTCAATGAATCCAAAGCCTTGCCCAAAGCGGTTGGAATAGGTACCGTAAATGTTCGTCTTTTTACCTCTATTGTTCAGGTTGATGGAACTGTTAACTCTGGGGTATTTTCCTTGAATATAACCTAAGGTCAAACTTCCGTTGGTCCCAAGACCTTTATTGCGTTTTAATATAATGTTGATAATCCCCGCATTTCCTGCGGCTTCGTATTTAGAAGAAGGTTGGGTTATGATCTCTATGGATTCAATATCGGTAGATTGAAGCGTTTCTAAATAATTGATCAGGTCTTGGCCCGCCAGGACAGAAGGGCGTCCGTCTATATAGATCTGTACGCCTGCTTTTCCTTCTACAATAATGCTGTTGTTGTTATCAATTAGGACTCCCGGGGCTTTTCTAAGCAGCTCAAATCCGGTGCTTCCGGTAGCGTTAATGGTCTTGTCTACATTAAAGACGGTCTTGTCTGCCAATACCTCTACAATTGGTTTTTCTGCCACTATAGTCACTTGATCTAAGGCTTCTGCAGTTTCTTCCAGCACGATATGAGGTAACGTCATACTCTCATTAAGTGTAATTGCTGCGGAGGTGTACGGAGCAAACCCCAGACTGTTGAGTTGTAAATAATAGGAGCCAGGCTGCAATTCTTTAATGATAAAGTTTCCAGCTTCATCGCTAATGGTAGCTTTTACCAAGGTGCTGTCTTGTACCTGATATAAATAGGTAGTAGCAAAGGCAATGGGCACTTCGTTTTGGTCTACTAGGCTTCCCCGGAGTTCCAGATCTTGGGCCTGTAGCATGAAACTGCTAAGGGCGAAAAATAGAAGACTGATTCGTTTTTTGATTGTAATGTCCATAATGTTGATCTTAGCTCGACAGCACAAATATGCAGCGACTATTGCACAATTAAAAACATAATCCGACCAGTTGACCTATCTGCCGATGAATGAACCCGGGCCATTCGTCGGGCTATAGGGCCATTCGTCTGATGCTCTTATTCAGATCACTCTCAAGTCCTTACATTTGAGAAAAATGCATCATCATGACCAAACGAATAATAGTTTTATTTACCATTTGCTTATTCACTACAAATCTTTTTAGAGCGCAAGCCGTAGATAAGGCAGCTTTAAATGCGCTGATCGATAGCCGTATCAGTCCCGGAACTCCGGGCATAGCCGTAGGAGTAGTCTACCAAGGAGAAGTAGTATACGAGCATTATACAGGCCTTGCTAATTTGGAATTCGAAGTTCCTGTTGATGCTAAGTCTGTCTTTAATATTGCCTCGGTAGCCAAACAGTTTACTGCCGCTATGGTCTTAGACCTCAGTATAAAAGGAAGGCTAGACTTAAAGGATGATATACGAACCTATTTGCCAGATCTTTATAATGGTATAAAAGATCCAATCACTTTAGCGCAGATCATCACTCATACGAGCGGTATTCGTGATTACAGCGACCTTATGGGCATTCAACGCAATCCGTGGTGGCGCCGCGAAGGACTTGATAATAAGGATGTAGTTGAGCTTCTTGAAAAACAAGAGAGCCTCAATTTCAATCCGGGAACGGATTATACCTATAGCAATAGCGGATACATTTTGCTCACTGAGGTCATAGCCAAAGTGAGTGGAGAACCCTTTGCTGACTATGCTAAGAAATGGTTTGCCGCTTTGGGAATGGAACACACCCAGTATTCCGACAACTATATGGAGGTGTTTCCTAACAAAGCTACTGCTTATGCCAATTGGGGCGATGGTCGCTGGCAGATCTATCCAATGATTACCAACTTATACGGCGATGGTTTTTTATATACGACTTTGGCCGATATGCTCCATTATGAGAAGCAAGTGCAAGCTGCGGTTTTAGCGGCAGGAGCTTCGTGGATGGCAGCGAGTCAACAAGCATTAGACTTGTCTCCCACTGGTTATAGTTATGGTCTGGAGCACGGCAGTTTTAGAGACCAGCCCATGATCTTTCACTCAGGTGCAACTGGCGCTTATGGAGCTCATGTGGTTCGCTTGCCTCAGGATCAACTGGCTGTCTTTGTAATGAACAATGGGATAGTAGATGCGAGTCGTCTGGCCATGCAAGTTTTAGAGACTATCTATGGGCCGCAGGAGGCTAAAGCTCCCCAAGCTGTTATGCCGGCCAAGATTGGGAGCAAACCAAAAGAAGCTGCTCTATTGGGAACCTATCTTTTGGAATCCAGTACAAAGGTGGATATTGTAAAACGCAACGACAGTCTGTATCGAGAAATAGAAGGAGCTACCCCTGTAGCATTAGCACATATAAAGGGAAATGTATATAAGTATACCAACGGATCTGGCCTGGTTCTGGCATTTGTAAAAAGTACGCAGACCGCCGGCCAGTATGACTTTGAGTTGTATCATCCGGAGATTCCAATGCGCAAAGGAGCGTGGTTACCTCCTCTGGTAATCAACCCGGAGGAATTAAATGCATTAGCGGGCCAATACAAAAACGATGAATTGGACTCTCAAATGGAATTACAATACCTTGGAGAAGATCAGTTTAGCATCAAACTAAAAGAACGGGTGCTAGAAGCGACTCTCATTCGGGCGAATACCATTCGCGTTAACGGTGGATATATTTTAAGGCCACAGTTTGCCACAGACGGTTCCCTAAGCGGTTTTTTACTAAATTATGGTCGGGTGCAAAATGTGTTTTACGCTAAAATGGATCCGAAATAATAATTATGGATAATACCAAAACAGCCTGGTTTGACCGGACAATTGCCAGTGTGCGGATAAAAGATATCCTGATCACCTTTGGACTGTACATGCTCTTTGCACTGATGTATCATATTACCCTTTGGGTCAATCGTGCCGGTTATAACGATCCAGAAGATGCGCTCTTTCAACTGGTGCCTTTTATCCGCCGCGGTGGTATGCAATACACCATATTCTTTCTATTGACTATCCCAGTTTGGTTGTTGATCTTTAGAGGACTCAAGGAATGGAAGCTGTATCAACGGCTTTTGGTTCATATAGTGACCTTGCCTGTCTTTGTCTTTGCGGCCAAGTATATCTACTACGAGCTCAGTGAGGCTTGGGGTATGTGGCATTTGCAAGGAGGAGCCGAGGTATGGGATGTCTATATCCCTGCGCTTTTCTATATGATACAGTTTGGCTTTTTTCACGCTTACGAATATTTTAGAAAGAATCAGGAAAAATTGAAATTAGAAGGTGAGTTGCGCCAAGCGGCTCTAAAGAGTGAGCTTTCTGCCATTAAGGCGCAGTTGAATCCACACTTTTTGTACAACGTATTCAATACCATAAACGCCTCTGTGCCTCCTGGACAAGAAAAGACCAGAACCATGATAGCACAGCTGTCTGACCTGTTTCGTTATCAACTCAGAGCGTCTCAAGAAGAATTAGTTACCCTAGGCGAAGAGCTCGAATTCGTGACCAAATATTTAGATCTGGAAAAAGCGCGCTACGGAGATCGTCTAGAACTCAATTTCAATGTCGACAAGGCCTTGTATAAAGAAAAGATCCCGCCTATGCTATTGCAGCCTCTGGTAGAGAATTCTATCAAGCACGGTTTATCAAGTATTATTGAAGGCGGATCGATCAGCATAAGCATATTCAAAAGAGGCGATAAACTGATGTTCGAGCTTGCCGATACTGGCATAGGGATCAAAGACAAGGAAGCGGCATTTACTAAGGGTATAGGGCTTGCCAATACGCAATTGCGCCTGCAGAAGATGTATCAATCCCAATTGGAGATCTTTGACAATCAACCTCAAGGAGCTGTTATAAAATTTGCCATTTAATGCAGAAGGTTATTATTGTTGACGATGAGCAGGCGGGCCGTTCCTTGATTCGTGAGTACTTAGAAGATTATCCTGACCTTATTGTAATGGCAGAGGTTAATAATGGAGTAGATGCTGTTAAGGAGATCAATCGTTTTAAGCCAGACCTGGTCTTTTTAGATATTCAGATGCCAGGATTGACCGGTTTTGAGGTCATTACCCGTTTGGACGAATTGCCGCAAATCATCTTTTCTACTGCTTATGATAAATACGCGCTTAAGGCCTTTGAGGTTCATGCGGTGGATTACTTGCTTAAACCTTACACCAAAGATCGATTCCGCGTGGCCGTAGAACGCCTTGGCAAATCCAATGCTCAAGATGCTTTAGCTCCACTGACCAATACTTTGTTGATGGAATCCAACCATTATCCGGAGCGTGTTCTGGTGTCATCAAACAAAAAATTGATCATTGTAGAAGTGGCGCAGATAGCCTGGATAGAAGCTTATGGTGATTATTCTAAATTACACACGCCTGCAGGGAGTTTTGTGAGTAATTACGGGATCAGCTCTTTGGTCGATAAACTCAACCCAAAACTGTTTTTGCGCGTGCATCGATCTGCCATGGTTAATCTAACAGCTATAAAAGAAGTGGCCAAATACGGTAAGAGCTATGAGATCACTGTAAAGAGCGGAGAAAAAGTACGGGTGAGCCGAGGTTATGCCGAAGCGGTCAAAAATCTAATTGTATAAACACAAAAAACCGCCCTTAGGCGGTTTTTCTTGTTTTATGCTATTATTCCTTATAGGTTAGGAATAATTAGTTCTTGTCCTAGGTGGATCATATCAGGATTCTTCAAGATATCGGTATTTGCTTCAAAGATCGCTTGATACTTCATAGGATCTTTGTAGTAGTGCTTAGCGATCTTGCTCAAAGATTCTCCGCTAGCTACCGTATGACGGTGGTAAACAGACTCGTCATCACTTTAATATCTGCCATGATGTCTGCAGGATTTTCTCCTCCAACCTTTTTGATCTCGTCCCATAGCAAGTTCTTTTCGTATGGCGTAGCAGCTGTACCCCAAACTTTAAGTTGTCCTGCTTCTTCTCTTACGTCTCCGTCTTGAATGTTGAGTTTCTCTCCTAGATCAAGAACGCTTTGGTATTTTGATTTTATCATGTCTTAATGTGTTTAGTGATTTCTACTTTAAAGATACGAATAGGAGACAATACCCCATAATGGCGCGTAAAAATTTAATATACAGCTCCGTTTACAGAATATTTTTGCATCTTATCGGATGTACTTTAAGGCCTTGAGGTCCTTTTTATCTGTTACTTCTATCAATTTCCCCTGGTGTAAAATTTGAGTCTTTTGGCAGATTTCAAGGACATCGTGGTAATAATGATCGGTGATCAGGATTGCTTTTGCTGCGGATGTTTTGAGTAAAAGCTCCTTTATTTGTTCTATGGTCTTAGGGTCGGTCATGGAAAAGGGCTCGTCCATAAGTACAACCCCATGGGGTAAATGACAAGCCAATACCACGCCTAGAAACGTACGCTGCCCTTCTGAAAGGGATCCAACCCATTTTTTGGTCAACTCATGTATGCCTGGGGTATAAAAAATTCGATCTTGAACATCTGCGTCCGGGCAGGTCATAGGGATGAGGTCTTTCACCTTTAATTGCTTCGGATACATGTGATTTTGTGGTAGGTAACCGATCTTTTGCAATCTAAACTTCTTATAGACCTCCAAAGGTTCTTGGTTTAAAAAGAGCGAGCCTGCATCCGCCTTTAGGCTTCCAAAAAGAATTTTAAGCAAGGTAGACTTTCCGGCTCCGTTGCTACCTAAAAGTCCGCAGATACCTCCTTTATCCAATTGCAATGAAACATCTTCAAGTACAGTTTTATCGCCAAAGGATTTGCGAATATTTAAGGCAACCAACTTCATAGGAGCAAGGCGGCTATACCAGCTATTATACTGGCTAGGACCAACGTTAATATTAGGTTTAGGTAAAATGCCAAGGTGATTAAGCGTGCTTTTGTAAAACCGAGGTTGTGATAGTAAAGTAGCTGCTCTTTGTAGAAAGTACTAAAGGCCAGTTGTCCAAAAAGACTGCCTAGCAATATAAATACCACTATAGCCCACACTGCATCAATAAAGATGTAAGTAAGTGCAGACAAAGCCAATCCTGCTGGGAGTTGACTCCAATAATAATGGAGTATTGCTCTCCAGTAACGCATGCTAATTTACTTGATGCCCTATGTGACAGCCACAACCTGGTCTTAAGAAGCTGTTACTTTCTTCATGCCAAGGAAAGGCTTGGTTGTAGCCGGGTTGTTCCCAATAGAAAGGCAAACGCTTTTTGGGCGAGTTGCCAACTTCGTCCATGGTGTTGGTGTCATACAAGCGGCCATTGACCATAGTATATATGACCGAATTGGTGTTTTGAATGTCTTCTAAAGGATTCTCGTCCAGAATGACCAGATCTGCGAGTTTACCAACTTTTAAAGACCCGATGTCGTTCCCTGCACCTATGTATTGAGCTCCATTTATAGTAGCGGCTCGTAAGGCTTGCATAGGAGTCATCCCGCCTTGAGCCAGCATCCAGGTTTCCCAATGTGCTCCTAGACCTTGTAATTGTCCATGCGCTCCCATATTTACTTTCACCCCAGCATTCGCTAGGGCAGTGGTGGTCTGCGAATTCAAGATATGTCCGTTGGTGTATTCCTCCATGGGAATCATGGTTCTGTGTCTGGATCGCGCATCAATCACACTTCTGGGAGTGTATTTAAGCAATTTTTCATTTTCCCAAACATTGCTGGTCTGATACCAATAGTATTCACCGCTCATGCTGGAATAGTTCACAATATGTGTTGGGGTATAACCAGTGCCCGATGTTTTCCAAAGTTCAATAACGTCTTTATATACCGGGGCAATAGGAATATTGTGTTCCACACCTGTATGGCCATCCATTACCATGGTCATGTTGTGGAAAAAGGTAGACCCGCCTTCTGGCACCACATTGATACCTAACTCTCTGGCCGCCTGCATTACTTGTTGGCGTTGCTCGCGTCTTGGTTGGTTGTAGCTCTTAACCGAAGTAGCGCCAAAGGCCTTAGTACGTTTTATGGCAGATCTAGCATCGTCTAAATTATTTATCACGGCTTTAAAGTCTCCATCGGCTCCATAAAGAATAAAACCAGTGGAGTAGATTCGAGGCCCTACCAGATTACCGGCCTTTACCATTTCAGATAAGGTAAACACAGTTTCCGTGTTTGCAGAAGGATCGTGAGCCGTGGTGACACCAAAAGCCAAGTTGGCCGTAAGTTGCCAGTTTTGTTGCGTCGTTAATCCGTAGCGGAAGGCACCTAAATGAGCATGAGCGTCCACTAAACCGGGAATTATGGTCTTGCCACTCATATCCATAACAATAGCTCCGGATGGGATAGTAACAGCTGCCGCGGCGCCTACTGCCGTTATGCGATTGCCATTTACCACAAGTGTACCGTTCTCTATGACCTGGTCCCCTTCCATAGTAATAATGCGGGCTCCCGTAAATGCAATAATCCCGCTGGGTTTATCTACTGCTGGATTGAGTCCGATCTTGATCCCGGATTCGCTCATGTCCGTAGCTTCTTCTTTTCCGCCTGGAATAAAACCGAATTTGTCTGTTAGGTCGTTTTTAAAATACTCGTCTCCCAAGGTCCACATCATGGCCTTACTGTCTTTGGACCAATGCAGATTGATCCCTGCGTCCTTGCTTACCTGCACCACAGGTACATTTTTGCTGTTTGGGGTAAGGTCTTGTGTTTTTCCGTTCAAGACCAGAGGAGCTATATAAGCTCTGTGCAAATTGCTAAAGCCGATCCATTTGTCATCTGGAGAAGGCACCAAGCGGTTGGCATATTTTGAGCTTACATGCGTTTGTTTGTCTTGCCCGCTCAAGTCTACACTGTGCAAGGTCTTGGTCGTGTTTCCAAAGTAGGTGCCTCCGGTCTGATAATAAATACGACTATCGGTACTGTTATATGTTGGATATTCTCCTTCTGAGGTCAATTTTTTCATACCACCGCCGTTAGCGTTCATAGTGTAAAGACCGCTGTTTTTGGTATAGGTAAAACCTTGGTCGGTATTACCGCCTTCGCGTCTAAAAGCAATTTGAGTTCCGGAACGATTAAAGGATGGTGTGCGATAAATGGCCTTTTCTGTTGTCAAACGGGTTGCCGAACCTCCATTGACTGGAACAGATAAAACGGCACCTTTTTCTAGGTCGTTCCAAGTAACGAAAACGATAGTGTTTCCGTTTGGGGAGAAGCTTGGCTCGAATTCGAAATCGGTGCCTTGAGTTAATCTTTTTGGTGTGCCATTGGGAAGCGCTTTGGTCCAAAGATAGCCTAAAGCGTGAAATACTAATGTTTTTCCATTCGGAGAAGTTACCGCCTGCCTTATGGCTTTAGAGGTAAAGGTTTTATCTGGAATAAGGGTATCGAAATGCACCGTTTTGGCAATTTCGAGTTTTACATTGGCCTCGAACGGAATAACAGAAACACTCAGATCGGCTATATTGAGTTTATGGATCTTGCCCTGGGTCCAAAATACCAGATGCTTGTTATCTGGCATCCAATCAAAGTTTGGGTAAACTCCAAAAATTGCCCAGGCCTCTTGTTGGTCTTTGTTCAATGCATCATATACAGGATATTCTACGCCTGTTTCCAGATCGTGGATATATAGGGTAGATTTAGTTCGCACTCGTTTTACAAATGCGAGCAACTTCCCGTCTGGCGATATTTGCGGGCGGGCTGCTCCTCCAGGTCCTCCGGTTAATTGGGTGGTCTCTCCAGTGGCAAATTCATAGCGTTTTATCACATAGATCTGTTTGTTCGGATCTTTATTGTACTGAAAGAATCCGCCGGGATAAACATCTTCACTGTAATACAGATACTTCCCATCTGGACTAATTACAGGCTCATTGACATCTTGCTGATCGTTCTTGCGTTTGCTAAGCTGCATTCCACTTCCTCCAGTAATGTGATACTGCCACATTTCTCCAGCTCCTAAGGAACGGCCAGAGGTAAAATGTTTGCGAGCCACAAAGGAATAACCGTCTGGCATCCATGCAGCGTTGTTGAGTAATCTGAAGTTCTCTTTGGTGATCTGCTTCGGATTGGAGCCGTCTGCATCCATGATCCAAATATTATCGCCTCCTCCGGCATCGCTGGTAAAGAGGATCTTACTGCCATCTGGGCTAAATCGCGGTTGGATCTCAAAGGGAATACCGCCGCGCAGCACTTTTGCCTTTCCACCAGTGGCTGGCATGGAGTAAATATCTCCCAACATATCGAAGACTATGGTCTTGCCGTCGGGGCTTACGTCTAGATTCATCCAGGTACCTTCTGAGGTTGTAAAGCGATGGGTTTTGTATTCGAATTCGTCTCCGGGAGCATTCACGTCCCATTTTGCTTCTTCCTTTTGGGCAAAGCTTAAAGTGATGCTCAGAAAGCAAATAAGGCTTAAGAATCTAGTCATGTCGATGAAATTTTTTAAAGATACTCTTTTAGCGGGATTTAATATTGGCCAAACATAGCTGAATGATCTCGTCGATTCGTTTTTGTCTTGTTGCCTCTCGTTTGGCGCTGTGCAGCCAGCTCAAATAACTCTTGCGGTAACCCCGACTAAAATTGCTGTAATTGTCAAAGGCTTGTGGAAATTTATCAAAGGCCTCTTGCAGGTCCTTGGGTATGATCAGGTTTTCTACCGCATCCATAGCGGTCCAAGTGCCGGTCTCTTTGGCCAGGTCGATCATCCGATAACCAGCTTCGTGTAAAAGTCCAGAAGCCTCGAGTTCGGCAACATATTTTTTGTTTAGTGCGCTCCAAGTGCTCTTGGGGTTTCTGGGGCAAAAATATTGTCGGCGTTTGCCGCCCCCCAAACTTTTTACGGTAGAATCTATCCATCCGAAGCAAATAGAAACCCGCACGGCTTCTTCCCACCGCATGGTGTCTATGCCAGTCTCCAACTTATAGAATATCAAATAAACACCTTTTGGGTACTGATCGTGATTTAGACTGAGCCATTCGCGCCAGGCTACATCTCTGGGGAAATATAAGACCGGGCGCTCTTCCATTAATTTGCTATAAGCTGGTAATCCACATAAAAGTCACGTTTAACAGCGAAGAATTTTAGATCCAGATCTAATTCTTCGGTTTTCCACTCACTGCTTGGGAAGATCCATTTTTCGGTATCATTCAGCATTGTAATCACTGGCATATCAAAGTTCTCTACGATATTGGTGTAACGGTAGCTGAGTTTATTGCCGTCCATCTTGACCTCTAGCTTTGGAATCATGGTGGTGCGCAGATATTGATTAAAGAAGGCCGAAAGATCTTTGCCTGTAGCCTTGCTAATATAGTCTTCTACTTGCTTACTGCTTACGGTCTGATGTCTAAAATCCTCATTCAAACCTCGCAGTATACTACGCCATTGCAGATCGTCCTCTATCAACTGGCGCAAAGTGTGCAGCATATTGGCCCCTTTGTAGTACATATCACTACTGCCAGAACTTCGAACCCCGTAGGTGCCAACAATAGGGGTGTCATTCATGATAATCTTTCGGGTGCCGATAACATAGTCTGCCGCCGCATCAGCTCCGAAGTGATAATCTAAATACAAGTTTTCGCTATAGGCGGTAAAACCTTCATGGATCCACATGTCTGCCACATCATTGTTGGTGATATTATTAGCGAACCATTCGTGTCCTGCCTCGTGTATGATGATAAAATCGAACTTCATACCCCAACCGCTTCCGGAGAGATCATAACCACGATACCCGTTCTTGTAGCCGTTACCATAGGTCACGGAACTTTGATGTTCCATCCCTAAGTAGGGAGCTTCCACTAGTTTGAATCCGTCTTCGTAAAAAGGGTAGGGGCCAAACCAATATTCGAATGCTGCGAGCATTCCTGTGGTTTGCTCGAATTGTTTGCGAGCCATAGCTTCATTTTCTCTCAGTACGTAATAATCGACATCTAGATTGCCTTTTTCTCCTTCGTGAATTTCTCTGAAATGGACGTAGTCACCAATATTTATATTGATCCCATAGTTGTTTATGGGGTTCACCACTTGCCATGTCCAGGTCTTGGTAGTAGCAGTGCTGTCAACCTTGATCAAGCGGCCGTTAGACACATCCATTAGGTCTTTCGGAGTGGTCACACTAATAACAGTGCCTTGATCTGGCTCGTCGTAAGGGTGGTCCTTGTTGGGCCACCAGATACTAGCTCCAATTCCTTGGTTTGCGTTTGCTACAAAAGCTTTTCCGTTGCTATCTTGGGTAAATACAAAGCCGCCATCCCAAGGTGGATTCTTTGCAATTCGAGGCTTACCGCTAAAGAAAACTTTGATCTGCTCTTCTTTACCGGGCTTCATTTTCTTTTTGAGCTTTACAAAGTGCGCAATTCCCTCTGAGGTCCATTCGAGCTCTTTTCCGTCTTGAACTACCTTCTCTATACGCATGGGTTCTTGCAGATCCAGTTGTAGACGATCTCCGTTTTCTATTACTTTATAAGTGATAATATTGGAGCCGGAAAGGCTATGGTTGTCAATATCTACAGTGACATCCAGTTGGTAATGCTGTAAGTCCCACCAAGCGCGTTCGGCAGTAATTTGGCCCCGTAAGGAATCCTGACGGCTATAATTTTGACCAAAGGAAATATTACAGATCAGCAGTAAAAAAAGAAAACGATAATTCATCTAACGGATAATTTTATTAGGGAATACTACCACGCTTTCGTGCCCATTGGCACCCACGGCGGCAACTCCGAAGAAGTAGTTGTCAATAACAATGCCATCTAGAGTGGCAGAAGTGGCTCCAGTAACCAATCTTGCGTTGTCCCAGGTAGGAGAAGTTGTATCACGCCAGTAGATCTTATAGGCAACAGCCCCTTTGACCGGAGACCATTCCAAACGCGCGCTAGCTTCTACTATTCCTCCAATACCCACTTCTGACGGCGCTGGAGGTGCCCAAGCCAAACTCGCCAAGTTTATAGCGTTTACCGCGGTTAGTTTTTTGGCGTAGGGAAAATTGACATGTTCAAAAGTGTCTCCATAGGCAATACCATCTTCTAGGCGTATATCCTGATGTTGCTGGGTGTAATTCTCATGGGCTTCCATGATGCGGATTCCGGCAAAACCAGCGTCATTGAAAGGTCGGTGATGCCCGCCGCGTCCAAAACGATCCAAGCGGTAGATCATCATCGGGTTCATTTCTGGCATATAGGTTTTGGTGGTCTTGTGTACATATCTTGCCAATTGACGAGAGATACCGTCTACCTCGCCGCCATAAAAACGCATAGCACGCAAACGTCTGGCATCTGGCTCTGGTGGATAAGGCTCGCTAAAAATTCTAAAGGTTCTGTTGTCGACCACCCCGTCAACTCCGGTGATATTCCCGATCATGTCATTGTTAAGGATCCCAATAATGTCCCAGCCTTGGGCCTTGGCATAAGCGGCTAGGCCTTTTCCGCCGTATAGGCCTTGTTCTTCGCCACTAAGACCAACATAGATAATGCTGTTCTCAAACTTATATTTAGAGAGTACGCGCGCGGCCTCTATGGTCCCGGCCATACCACTGGCATTGTCATTAGCTCCAGGAGAATCTGAAGTATAATCAGTAGGGTCGCTAACGCGGGAGTCTATATCTCCACTCATGATAATAAAACGATTCGGGTATTTAGTGCCGCGTTGAATGGCTACCACATTGACCACATTGACATCCTTAACTATGCGCTGAGAATCGCCTTTTGGTACAAAGTCACTCTGGTAAAAGACTTCCAAACAACCGCTGCAGGCCGCAGAGGTCTTGTCGAATTCACTTTTAATCCAGCGACGGGCAGCGCCAATTCCGCGAGTGTTAGAAACCGTGTCACTCAGGGTGTGACGGGTGCCAAAATCGGCCAAGGTCTTAACGTCTTGCTCTATCCTATCGGCAGAAACAGCGTCTATGATGTCATAAATTCTTGGGTCTTGTTGGGCGTGAGAAACACTGCTAACTAGCAGTAGTAAAAGGATAAAATTCCGCATGTTGGTCTTTTTGCCTAAAATTAGCCAAAAAGATTCAGAAAAGATGTTAATACGGCTCCGCTAAATAAGATACTCCGCTGGTCAAACTCTTAGGGTTGGGTTCGGTATTGCGAAAATTGTAAGGCACAGAAACATAGGGGTAGGTCCACCCACCCACGGTGACCACAAAATGTAAATGCGGATAACCTGCTAAGCCTGTGGATCCGCTGTAACCAATTTCATCACCTTGGTTCACCATATAATTAACTTCCACTATAGCGCCTTCGAAAGTAAGATGCATATAATGCGCATAGGTGTTATCGTCGTGTTGTACAACAACCAGATTGTTCGGAAAGTTGCCGTCCATTCCACTTTCTTCTACATAGATCACTCGACCAGGACGTGCTGCAGTGATCAGCGTGCCTATCATCATATCAAAATCTACAGCAAATTGGTCTGGTTCTCCTTCTGAATGAAAGCTCCCTCCGCAGTGACTCAAACCAACGTTGTAAGATTTACCCACCGGATAGGGCAATACATAGAGCGAGGTAGACCACTCTGGGTATTGGGCGTCTGCACAAGAGGTTTGTTCAAAGTCGGGGATCTGATTCGGTAATTCCCGTACAGGGTCTCACGCTTGCTGCAAGCCATAAGGACGCAACATAGTACTATTGAAAGCAATTTTTGGCACATAGCTAGTCTGATCGATGTCTACATCAAAAGTGTATCAATCCATCAGAAGCAAAGTAAACGGTGATAATTATTTACTAATTAGGAATTCCTACCAAGGCTATTTTATTGCCCGAAGGATTTACGGCAATACGACTAATATCAGTTATTACGCTAGCATCGAGATCTGCTAATTTCACCCAATCCTTTTTGTCAAAGGTGTCATAGACGAACAAACTGCTCTTAGAGCCGACTACTATTCTAGAATCGTCTAGCCAGGCGTAGTCATTCACGCCTATAGGCAATTGGGTTACAAAGAAACTCTCTAAGGTCTCCATGTCTAACAGATAGACATCTTGCTGATCTTGTTCGTTGGTCACCGTGTAACTCACAGAGTTTTGTCCAGGAACTTTATGAAAACTGCGCCCTACATCTTTGAGTAGGGTGTAGGTCTTGGCTTCGTCCAGCTTGTGTACAAAGAGGTTGAGCGACTCGTCTTCTATATAACAGCCAACGATCTGATTGGCATCAAAAAAGGTGTAATAGGCGACCATTAGATCTGGGATCAGTACTGTAGAATCGCCCATCTTATCATAGATATACAAACGCTGCAAGCCTGTAGTATCTAGGCGAACAGCTGCTATCCCACGCCCGTCTGGGGTGAGTTGCGGGGAATATTCTCCCCCGGCACGAGAACCGCCGGCTAGCATTTTTCTGCCTGTGCGCGAGTGCATCTGAAAGATGTCTGTTTGCCCGTCATTGTTGCCTGCAAATAGTAGCAAATGATCGGTGCCAAAACTCGGCTGATTGTCATAACCAGGGTCATTGGACAGATTGGTCAGTCCGCTGATAGTGGTTTTTTCTTCGTCGGAGTCGATATTGGCAATAAATACGTCTGGGTTGGTCTGGGAAAAAGCAACAGTAGTGCTTAGAATGGCCAGTAGGTTTAGTATGCGATTCATAAGTGTTGTTTGGATAAAGATAGCAAAAACAAGGCCAAAAAAAAGCCGCCCGGACAGGGGCGGCTTACTTACAATAATTAAAACCCTAATTTAAAAACTGTAATCGTTTGCTTTAGATACTGTAGCGGCGATCTGCTTGCGCAGGGCAACTACATTCGGGTTGTTCTGGTATTTGGTAAAACGCTTGAGTCCCATAAGCATCATGCGTTGTTCGTCACCTTCGGCAAAGGAGATGATTCCTTCTTTAGCCTTGTCATTAACCACATTAACTGCATCGTAAAGATACAATTGGGTCATCGCGATCTGATCTTTTTGAGCGTCTGCTCCAAAGCGAGCGATATTCTTTTCGGTGCGCAATACTGCGGATTCTGCCATATAGATCTCGATCAAGATATCTGCAGCAGCCATTAGTAGTTGCTGATGCTCTTCTAGCTGCGGTCCGAATTTCTGTACGGCTGCTCCGGCAACCATAAGGAATACCTTTTTAAGTTTAACGATCATAGCCTTTTCTTCGCTCATAGGAGCGCTGAAGTCTGGTGTTTCGAACGAGGGAATGCCAGTCAATTCGTCGGCAACAGCCATGGCTGGGTTCAAAAGGTCTACATGGCCTTTCATAGCCTTTTTAACCAACATACCCACAGCCAACATACGGTTGATCTCGTTAGTACCCTCATAGATACGAGAAATACGCGCATCTCGCCAAGCAGATTCCATTGGTGTATCGGCGCTAAAGCCCATCCCTCCAAAGACTTGAATACCTTCATCGGTACAATTTTGAACATCTTCAGAAACAGCTACTTTTAAGATAGAACACTCAATAGCGAATTCTTCTACTCCTTTAAGCTCTGCCTCTTGATGGGTATTGCCATCTTCCAAGCGGATGTTGATACGGTTCTCGATATCTTTAGCAGCACGGTAGCAGGCAGATTCGCCTACATAGCAGCTAGTTGCCATATTGGCGATCTTTGCCTGAATAGCTCCGAAGTTGATAATAGGAGTCTTGAACTGAACACGCTCGTTGGCATATTTAACAGCTTCTCCAATAACGCGGCGCTGCGCATCCAAACAAGCAGCGGCTAATTTGATTCGGCCCACATTCAAGGCGTTCATAGCGATCTTGAAACCGTCTCCACGCTTAGACAACATATTCTCTACAGGCACTTTGGTCTCGTTAAAGAATACCTGACGGGTAGAGGAGGAGTGGATTCCGAGCTTGTGCTCTTCTTCACCTAGTGTCATTCCGTTTGGATTCTCCGGATCGTATTCTACGATAAAACCGGTGATGTTCTTATCGTCTTCAATACGTGCAAAAACAATGAAAGTAGAAGCAAAACCGGCATTAGAGATCCACATTTTCTGACCCGAGATTAGGTAATGGGTGCCGTCTTCTGACAATACGGCTTTGGTTTTACCAGAGTTGGCATCAGAACCGGCTCCTGGCTCTGTCAAACAGTAGGCGCCAAAAACTTCTCCCATGGCCAACTGAGGCACGTATTTTTGTTTTTGCTCTTCGGTTCCGTATAAAGTGATCGGCATGGTGCCAATACCTGTATGGGCTCCAAAGGCCGTAGCTATAGAGCCTGTAGCACCAGAAATATAATCACATACCAACATGGTAGATACAAAGCCCATCCCGAGACCACCGTATTCTTCCGGTACGGCTACCCCTAAGAAACCAAGTTCTCCTGCTTTACGCATGATCTCTTCGGTTAAGGCGTAGTCTTTCTTTTCAAACTTTTCTTTATGTGGCCAGATCTCGCGATCTACAAATTCCTTTACAGATTCTTTCATCATCTGTTGCTCCTCAGAAAAATCTTCTGGAGTGAACACATCCTGGCTAGCGGTCTCTTTTACGATAAACTGACCTCCGCGGATAATATCTTTCTTGTCAACTGTTTCCATGCCTTTTTTAGTTTAAAAATTCGTAAATACCTGCAGCACCTTGGCCAGTTCCCACACACATGGTCACCATGCCGTACTTGCCTTTCATATCGCGTTTGCGCATTTCATCAAAGAGTTGCACGCTGAGTTTTGCTCCTGTACATCCTAGTGGGTGTCCTAGCGATATAGCACCACCGTTCACATTGATGATCTCTTGATTCAAGCCCAGTTCGCGAATTACCGCTAAGGACTGAGAAGCAAAGGCTTCATTGAGTTCAATAAGATCAATGTCTTCTTGCTTTAAGCCCGCTTGCTTTAAGGCCTTTGGAATAGCCTTAACCGGGCCGATACCCATAATTCTAGGCTCAACACCAGCAGCGGCGAAATTCACCATGCGGGCAATAGGTTCCAGATTTAGTTCTTTAACCATTTCCTCGCTCATAACCATCACAAAAGCGGCACCGTCACTCATTTGAGAAGAGTTACCGGCTGTCACGCTTCCGCCATCCGCAAATACAGGACGTAGTTTGCTTAAAACTGCTAAAGAAGTATCGGCTCGCGGCCCTTCATCTTTGCTAACCGTATAGGTCTTGGTCTCTTTCTTGCCTGCAGCGTTTACAAAAGTGTGGTTCACTTCTATAGGAACTATTTGATCGTCAAAGCGACCTTCTGCCTGTGCTTTCAATGCCTTTTGGTGCGAGTTGTATGCAAATTCATCTTGGTCTTCGCGAGATACTTTAAACTGATCGGCCACAGCTTCTGCAGTTAATCCCATGCCCCAATAATAATCTTCATTGCCACTCTTGGCCAAGTTGTAGTCTGGGGTAGGTTTGTAACCACCCATCGGAATATAACTCATGCTCTCAGCACCTCCGGCTATGATACAATCTGCCATTCCACTTTGGATCTTGGCTGTTGCCATAGCGATGGTTTCAATCCCAGATGCACAGTAACGGTTTACAGTCACTCCAGGAACATCTTCAATCTTTAATCCCATCAAAGAGATCAAACGCGCCATGTTCAAGCCTTGTTCTGCCTCAGGCATCGCGTTCCCAACGATCACGTCGTCAATGCGGGTTTTGTCAAGTTCTGGCAGCTCCTTGATCATGTATGCAATCGTCTCTGCTGCCAGCTCGTCCGGACGCTTAAATCGGAACAATCCGCGAGGCGCTTTCCCCACGGCTGTTCTATATGCTTTTACTATATATGCTGTTTTCATCTTAATTAAGTATCTAGTAAGAGGTAATTAGTATTTAGATCAACTCAAAGTTTGCTTTGTAACTTATAATTCATCTTTTGAATTTCACTAATCCGCTCCTTTAATTGATCCGTTGTTTCTGTATTAATTAACTTTAGGTTTTTTACAATTTCAAGCTGAGTTTGTAGTTCGTATGATGAACCATGGGCCATGCTCAAAAAGTGCTTAAATTCCTTATTTGAATTTCTGCCAGCTCCTTCGGCTATATTTGATGCAATCGATACTGCGGATCGCTTCATTTGAGCACTTAGGCCATATTGTTCGTCTTTCGGTAAATTAAACATCATGTCATAGACTTGCGTAGCAAGCTCTAAAGCTTTCCTCCATATTTTTAAATTCTCAAGACTGTTCATCAATTTGCTACTTTAGACTGAGTACTAAATACCAAGTACTAATTTCTAAGCGGTTTACCCTTTTTCAACATATGCTCAATGCGCTCTAAGGTCTTGCGCTCTGTACATAGAGATAGGAAAGCTTCGCGCTCCAAATCGAGTAGGTATTGCTCACTCACATGTTGTGGTTCTGATAGGTCACCTCCGGCCATAACGTAGGCCAGTTTGTTGGCTATCTTCTTGTCGTGTTCGCTGATGTAGCGTCCAGCTTCCATAGAATCTGTACCAACTAAGAACATACCTAGGGCTTGTTTACCGAGTACTTTTATGTCTGTGCGTTGGATAGGTTTAGTGTAACCGCGGTCTGCCATCAAGCGTGCGTAGGCCTTAGCTGTAGCCAGTTGACGGTCTTTGTTCACCACAACAATATCTTTTCCTTTTTGAAGGATACCAGTGTCATAGGCTTCGTAAGCAGAAGTTGCTACCTTGGCCATTCCAATGGTCAAGAAGTACTCCTGAAGTACGTTGAGTTCCACATCATTCTTGTGGAAGGTATCTGCGGCGCGCAAGGTCATTTCCTTACTTCCACCACCACCAGGGATCACTCCAACACCAAACTCTACAAGTCCAATGTAGGTCTCTGCGGCTGCAACCACCATATCGGCGTGTAGCGAAAGTTCACAACCTCCACCCAGGGTCATTCCGTGAGGAGCAACTACCGTTGGAATAGAAGAGTAGCGCATGCGCATTACTGTATCTTGAAAGTATTTTATGGCGGCGTTAAGTTCGTCGTATTCTTGCTCCACAGCCATCATAAAGATCATTCCAATGTTGGCGCCTACAGAGAAATTCGCGGCTTGGTTTCCTACTACCAATCCGTCAAAATCCTTTTCCGCTAGGTCTACAGCCTTGTTAAGTCCGGCTAAAACATCGCCACCAATGGTGTTCATCTTGCTTTGGAATTCTACATTAAGGATTCCATCGCCCAGATCTTCTACAACAACGCCGCTGTTTTTAAAGACCTCTTTAGATTTTCTGATGTTATCCAGAATGATAAAGGCATCTTGTCCAGGGATCTTTTCTTGTCCTTTTTTATCACGATCGTAGCAGTAAGTAGCTCCATCTACTACAGTGTAAAAGGATTTGCTTCCGCTGTCACGCATTTCCTGAACCCAGGCAGCAGCCTCTAATCCTTCTGCTGCTATGAATTCTAAGCCTTTGTCAACGCCTATGGCATCCCAGATCTGGAAAGGACCGTGTTCCCAACCAAAACCGGCTTTCATGGCGTCATCAATATTATAAAGCTGATCGGTGATCTCTGGAATACGGTGAGATACGTAAGCAAAAAGCGCAGCCAAGGTCTTGCGATAGAATTCGCCAGCCTTGTCCTTTCCGCCTACTAATACTGGCCAGCGATCGATAACTTTGTCTATACTTTTGGTAAGTTCTAGCGTGCCAAAGGCAGCGCGTTTTTTAGCGCGGTATTCCAAACTGTCTAGATCTAAAGATAAGATCTCACTAGAGCCGTCCTCTTTCTTTACTTTTTTGTAGAAACCTTGTCCCGACTTGCTTCCCAACCACTGGTTTTCCATCATAGTGTTGATGAAATCCGGTAAAACGAAAAGCGACTTGCGCTCATCCTCTGGGCAGTTTTCGGCAATTCCGTTAGCTACATGAACTAAGGTGTCTAGTCCAACAACGTCAACCGTTCTGAAGGTTGCAGATTTTGGGCGACCAATTACGGGGCCACTCAATTTGTCTACTTCTTCTATGGTCAAGCCCATTTCTTTAACCATATGGAACAAGCTCATAATGCTAAAGATCCCAATACGGTTACCAATAAAGGCTGGCGTGTCCTTGGCTACAACGGAGGTTTTCCCCAAGAATTGCTCACCATAACCGTTCAAGAAATCTAAGACCTCTGGTTTGGTCTTTGGTCCAGGGATGATTTCGAATAGCTTTAAGTATCGCGCCGGGTTAAAGAAGTGCGTTCCGCAGAAATGCGCTTGAAAATCCTCACTGCGCCCTTCGCTCATGAATTTAATTGGAATACCAGAAGTATTGGAAGTAATAAGCGTTCCTGGCTTTCTGTGTTTTTCCAGATTCTCAAAGACTTGCTTTTTAATATCTAAGCGTTCTACCACCACTTCGATGATCCAGTCTACCTGGCCTACTTTAGCAATATCATCTTCTAGGTTTCCTGTGGTAATGCGGCTTGCAAAGTCTTTGTGGTAAAGTGGTGCTGGCTTAGATTTAATAGCCTTGGTCAGAGCATCATTTACCATGCGGTTTCTAACCACTTTGTCTTCTAAGGTCAAACCTTTGGCTTGTTCCTTTTCGCTCAGTTCTCTGGGAACTATGTCTAAAAGCAATACTTCAACTCCAATGTTGGCAAAATGACAAGCGATGCCGCTTCCCATGATCCCGGAGCCTATGACTGCTACTTTATTAATGGTTCGTTTTGCCATTTTAGGATACAATTTTTTTCTCGTTGTATATTTTTTTTGATTGAATGAGTTCCAAAATATTATTTGCGACTCTCATAAAGGTTGCAAAATCTTCCTTGCTTACCGTCTCTTTGACAGCCTCGTCAAAAGTGATAACAACTTGCTTGGAATATTCACGCATTTCTCGCCCGAATTCGGTAAGGTGTATCAATACGCCGCGTCCGTCCAGAGGGTTAGGTCTGCGTTCAATTAGGCCCTTTTCTTCCATGGTCTTTAAGGTGCGAGATAAACTCGTTGCTTCCATACCCATTTTAGGCCCTAAGGCGGTAGATGGAGTGCCTTCTTCCGGATCTATGCTGATGAGTGCAAAACCTGTAGCCATGGTTGATCCTTTTTTACTTGCTTCTTCGTTATACATTTTTGCAACTGCCATCCAAGTAGCGCGCAAAATATAGTCTATGGTTTTTTCCTTCATAGTGGAGGGTTAACTCCTCCAAAGATATATAAATTTATTATGCATGCATAATAAATTTATAAAAAAGTGCTCCCGTTAAGGGAGCGCTCTTTTTTAGTGTCCGTAGATCTTGTTATACAGATCCATGTATTTCTCTTTGATGATCTTGCGACGCATTTTCATAGTAGGAGTGAGGTGACCGTCTTCGATGCTCCAAACGTCTGGAGTCAATTCGAATTTCTTGATCATTTCCCACTTCCCGAAACGCTCGTTGTATCTGTCCACCTCTTTTTGAATGCGTTTGATCAAAACTTCTTCTTTGATCAAGGTAGCACGGTCAGATGGTAAGCCTTTTTCTTTGCGCTCATTCCAGTCTGCAATAAACTCAAAGTTAGGCTGAATCAGTGCCGCTGGCATTTTTTCACCATCTCCAATAACCATGATCTGCTCAATAAAGCGCGATTGCTTCATCACGTTTTCAATTAACTGCGGAGCTATGTATTTTCCACCCGAAGTTTTGAACATCTCTTTCTTGCGATCGGTGATCTTTAAGAATCCATCTGCATCTATCTCTCCAATATCTCCAGTGTGGAAATACCCATCTTTTAAAACTTCTGCACTTTTCTCAGGATCTTTGTAATAACCCATCATTACCTGAGGGCCTTTAACTAAGATCTCTCCATCTTCTGCGATCTTCACTTCGGTATCTGGAAGCATTTTTCCTACTGTTCCGATTCTGAGTCCGCCATTACGCATATCGTTTACAGATACTACCGGAGAGGTCTCTGTTAAGCCATAACCCTCAAAAACAGGACAACCCGCTGCGTTGAATACACGCGCCAAACGCGGCTGTAGTGCAGCAGAACCAGAGGCGATAGCCTGGAGGTTTCCTCCTAAAGCTTCTTGCCATTTACTGAAGATCAATTTTCTGGCGATCTTGAGTTTAAATTCGTAAAAGGCTCCATTTTGACCGTAAGGTTTCCATTTAAGTCCTAAAGAAACTGCCCAGAAGAATAACTTCTTTTTAATTCCGGTCAGGTCTGTTCCTTTGGCGATGATCTTGTCGTATACTTTTTCTAGCAGTCGAGGAACCGCGGTCATTACTTGCGGCTTAACTTCTTTTAAGTTGTCGCTGATGGTTTCTAAGGATTCTGCAAAGTAGATCCCCGTACCTGTATATTGGTACATATACATCAGCATTCGTTCGTAAATATGGCAGACTGGTAAAAAGCTCAACGCTTTGGCAGATCCTTCTATGATAGGTAGTCGCGTTGCACTGTTAATGGCATTGCTCACTATATTGCTGTGACTTAGCATAACTCCTTTAGGCCTTCCTGTGGTACCAGAGGTGTATATTAAGGTGGCTAGGTCAGATTCTTTAACGGCGTCCATACGTTTTTGAACTTCGTTTTGGTTGGAGTCCTCTGCTCCGAGCTCCAAAACCTTGGTCCAATTGTCGCAGCCATCAATGCTGTCGAAAGAATATACCCCTTGCAGTGAAGGAACCTGATCTTTGATCTTGTTGATCTTATCTAAGACCTCTTGACAAGAAACAAAACAGTATTTGGATTCACTGTGATTTAAAACATAAGCGTAATCATCCTCAGAAATGGTTGGATAAATAGGTACATCTTGTGCTCCAAGTTGTAATATGCCTATATCGCAGATATTCCATTCGGTGCGGTTGGTCATGGAGATCAAGGCTACTTTATCTCCGGTGTCTACGCCCAACCGCAACAAGCCTCGGCTAATGGCATTGGCTTTATCTATATATTCTTGAGTAGATGTACTAGTCCAGGTGCCTGCGTATTTGGTTACTAGCGCATCCTCACGCGGCAGGTTTTCTAATTGATAATAGGGGAAGTCAAAGAGTCGTTTAATTTCTGTCATAGTTCGATTCTGCTAGATTTTTTGCAAAATACGAAAAAATACACCCATTTTTTGTCAATCGTATAAATGAGGTATTCGCTACTATGTCTTAATTGACGATCTCCTAAAAACTAGGGAATTAGCCCTCCATATTTTGTTCTAACCACAGACGAGCATTGACAAAGGCCTGTAACCAAGGCGTTACTTTGTCGTCCCGATATGCTGGGTAATGACCCCAGTTCCACGGAAAAGTAGAACGCTCCAAGTGTGGCATCATGACCAAGTGACGACCGCTGTCGTCACACATCATAGCTGTGTTGTAGTCTGAACCGTTCGGGTTTGCAGGCAAACCTTCATAACCGTATTTGGCTACAATATTATAGGCAGATTCTGCTTTGGGTAAAGAGAACTTTCCTTCGCCGTGCGCAGCCCAGATTCCCAGTGTGCTGCCCGCGAGTCCGGCAAGCATTACCGACGGATTCTCTTGAATGGTTACCGAGGTAAAACTGCATTCGAATTTCCCGGTCTCGTTATGAAGCATTTTTGGTTTTTCGTCGTGATCTGGATTAATCACTCCCAACTCAACAAACAACTGACAGCCGTTACAAACACCTAACGACAGGGTGTCTTTGCGGGCAAAGAAGTTATCTAGTGCAGATTTGGCCTTTTCATTGTACAAGAAGGCTCCCGCCCAACCTTTGGCAGAACCAAGTACATCACTGTTGGAGAATCCTCCCACAGCACCGATGAATTGAATATCTTCTAAGGTTTCGCGTCCGCTGATCAGGTCGGTCATATGAACGTCCTTAACGTCAAAACCAGCCAAATACATGGCATTGGCCATTTCGCGCTCACTGTTAGAACCTTTTTCTCTGATGATGGCTGCTTTGATACGAGGCTTCGCCGGATCGATCTCCGGAATCGCTCCGGTAAAATCCGTCGGAAACTCAAAGCGCAAGGGTTGATTCTTGTAGTTGTCAAAGCGCGCTTTGGCATTATCTGTACCACTTTGCTGTCTGTCTAACAAATATGAAGTCTCATACCAAGCGTCGCGTAGCTCATCAATATCAAAAAGCAGTGAATCACCTTTGAAATTTAAAGTTAGTGCAGCGGTTTGATTAACCGCTCCGAGATTTACAAATGAAACACCAGCGGCGTTCAGGGCGTTTTCCACAGTAGCGTCTTGTACCGCTTGAATGACCACGCCGCAGTTCTCAGCGAACAAGGCCGTGGTAAAATCAGCAGCGTTCAAACTGCTTAGGTCTAGCGCAGCTCCTAAGTCACGATCGGCAAAACACATTTCTGCCAGTGTAGTTATAAGCCCTCCGGAGCCAATATCGTGCCCGGCTGCGATCTGATTCGCTCTGATAAGTTCTTGTAGGGTATTGAAAGCTGTTTTTACATAATTGGCATCGGAGACATCAGCTGGAGTCTTGCCTAAGGCAGAACGCGTTTGTGCAAAAGAGGAACCGCCCAAAGCCGCTGCATTTTTAGAAAAGTCTATATAGTAAATACTTCCTGCATTTTTCTGCAATACGGGCTCCACCACTTTAGTGATATCATCACAATGTCCCGCAGCAGAGATGATCACCGTACCTGGTGACAAAACTTCACGATCCTTGTATTTCTGCTTCATAGAAAGCGAATCCTTACCAGTAGGCACGTTGATCCCTAATTCGATGGCAAAGTCAGAGACGGCCTTCACGGCCTCATACAAGCGTGCATCTTCACCCGGATTGTTACAGGGCCACATCCAGTTGGCGGAGAGTGAAACCCCACTCAAGCCATCCTTAATTGGTGCCCAGAGTATGTTGGTAAGAGACTCTGTAATAGCATTACGACTGCCTGCAGCCGGATCAAGTAAACCGCTAACGGGGGAATGTCCTATGGCTGTTGCCACACCTTCCTTGCCTTTGTAATCTAAGGCCATTACACCACAGTTGTTCAACGGCAATTGCAATGGGCCAGCACATTGTTGCTTGGCAACACGTCCGCTTACACAGCGGTCCACTTTGTTGGTCAACCAATCTTTACAGGCTACCGCTTCTAGGCGCATCAATTCAAAGACATATTGTTTAAGGGTGGCCGGGTCGTATTTGATTGCGTCAAAATCTTGGGCAATACGCTGGTCCTCCATGATAGTTTTTGGCGAGCTACCAAACATATCACTCAACATGAAGTCCATTGGTTTTTCTCCGGATTTGCTCCCTTCGAATTTAAAGCGATGGTCATCTGTGACCTTTCCTACCTTATACATTGGAGAACGCTCACGATCTGCTACTTGCTTTAAGATCTCTGCATCTTCACTGCCAATGACCAAGCCCATACGTTCTTGAGACTCATTCCCAATAAGTTCTTTGGCCGACAGCGTAGGATCTCCAACAGGCAAGGCGTCCAAGTCGATATGACCTCCTGTTTCTTCAACCAATTCAGAAAGACAGTTCAAGTGACCTCCAGCACCGTGATCGTGAATTGAGATTATAGGGTTGTTCTTACTTTCTATCATACCGCGAATAGCATTTGCTGCTCGCTTTTGCATCTCAGGATTAGAGCGCTGAATGGCGTTGAGTTCTATCCCACTGCTAAATGCTCCTGTATCTGCGGAAGAAACCGCTGCACCACCCATTCCAATGCGGTAATTCTCTCCACCTAGTATTACAATCTCATCGTCTTTAGCCGGAGTTGCCTTGATGGCTTGTGATCTTTTACCATAACCAATACCTCCGGCAAGCATGATCACCTTGTCAAAACCCAGAGTACGAGCATCTTCTTCATGCTCAAACGTCAGGACAGACCCGGCAATAAGGGGTTGTCCAAATTTGTTTCCAAAGTCCGAAGCTCCGTTGGAAGCTTTTATAAGAATGTCTAGCGGAGTTTGGTAAAGCCAATCTCTGGCGTCTATTTTTTGTTCCCAGGGACGAGTTTCGTTTAGACGAGAATAAGCTGTCATATATACAGCGGTCCCAGCCAGAGGCAAAGAACCTTGTCCACCTGCTAAACGGTCGCGGATCTCTCCGCCGCTACCTGTTGCAGCTCCGTTAAAAGGCTCTACAGTAGTTGGAAAGTTATGTGTCTCTGCTTTGAGCGAGATCACGGATTCAAAATCTTCTTGTTGGTAGTAGGAAGGAACCTCCGGACGCTCTGGTGCGAACTGCGTTACTTCAGGCCCTTCTATAAAAGCCACATTGTCTTTGTAGGCCGATACAATTTTGTTAGGATGCGTTTCTGAGGTCTTCTTGATAAGTTTAAAGAGACTGCTGTCTTGTTCTACTCCGTCGATAACGAAAGTCCCGTTAAAGATCTTGTGGCGGCAGTGTTCACTGTTTACTTGAGAAAAACCAAAGACCTCACTATCTGTTAGGGGTCTACCCAAGCGTTCGGCCAGTTGCTCCAAGTATTCAATCTCATCATCGCTTAAGGCCAAGCCCTCACTGGCATTAAAGCCCGCAATGTCAGTTATGTTCATTATTGGTTCCGGCGCAATATCAATGGTGAAAAGCTCTTGGTTTAGACCGCTGAACTTTTGGCTCAGCATAGGGTCGAAGTCGGCGAAATCTGCACTAACAGCTTCGTATTGCTCAATACGAATTATTCCACTAATGCCCATGTTTTGGGTGATCTCTACAGCGTTGGTACTCCACGGACTTACCATGGCTGCTCTAGGACCAATAAAAATTCCAGAAACAGATTCGCCCTCGATCGGTGATCGGTTGCCAAAAAGCCAGGTTAATTTTTGCAGGTCAGATTCTTGAAAGTCAGAAGTAGCTTGGACGGCGAAAACGGTGGTAGCATCGCCAAAAAAATGAATCATAATACGGCCGGATTAACGTACAATTGCAATGCAAAGGTACGTCAATTCCAGAAAATTTTTCCCCTCTAAATCAAGAAGATTTAGCGAATAATTAACCGTTTTACTAACTGTTTTTCGGCTTCGGTGATCTGTACCAAATAAAGTCCAGAACTTAGTTTAGAAACATCCAGTATTTCTCCTTGAAATTGATGTGCTTCTAGCAGTAGTTGACCGGTCACGCTGTAGATCTTAACACTATCTATATCTAGGCTTGTGCTGATGTTGAGTTGTCCGTTAACGTTTGGGTTAGGGTAGAGGGCAAAGGCATCCGCAGTAAAAGAAGCTGTAGCCAATAGGCCCCAACGGTCTTCTGCAGTATCACCACCCCAAATTATGGTAGCCAGCACTGGGTTGTCTATAAATGGATTTCTGTTTCCGTAGGCTGTTTCTAGATAATCGTTGCGCTGATCTTCATAAAAACTTACCGGATCTTCTACATTCCACTGTAAAAAGAGTTGCAGCATATCTGTGCTGCCTTGCGTGGGGCCAGTTCCCATCAGAGCAGGCAAACAACGATTTCCGTAACGGGTATACATATACATCATCATACGAGCAACATCACCTTTCCACTCGTCTCCAGGGTACCAGTTGCCTCCGCCAATAACTCCAGCGTTTCCGCTACTATCTCCGAACCTGCGATTGCCTTTGTTGTTATTCATTTGCTGATCTGATGCGCGTAGATTATGCGGATCGGCTCCGATCCCAGTTGTGGAATTATCAACAGATCCCATGGTTGGGTCGGCGTTAGATCGAGCAAATACGTGTTCTCTGTTATATTCACATTCCATTCCGCCGAACAAGCTCTTGGAACGAGTTCTGTCGGTAGTACAGCTTCCGTCGCTATCGTTATAACCGTAGATCAGTAAAACTTGGCTGCTATTAGATGGATTTTCGTCTGTGAACAGTAGGGCATCTCTAGCATCGGCATAATCGAAAGTGCTACTGGCATTACTTATCTTGTCTTGTAACTCCGTGTAAAGTGCCTCTCCGGTCAAGGTGAGATTGACATCGTCATAATACGGTTGTTGCCCAAGAACAAGTTGAGTAAGACTAAAAAATAATAGGCTTAAGTAAAACTTCATTTTAATTAGATTTGCTAAGTAGACACATATAGAAACCATCATATCCGGTTTCACTAGGCCATAGCGTTCGTTCTTCTTCTTTTTTAAAAACAGCTCCAGCCTCTGAGGCCAGGAATTTTTCTACTTGTAGTCCATTCTCTGCAGGTAAAATAGAACAGGTCGCGTAGACCAATTTACCACCGTCTTTTACCATGCGCGAATAGCGGGCCAAGATATCGGCTTGTAGTTCCTGGATCTCTTCCATAAACTGCGGACTTAGTTTCCACTTGCTGTCGGGATTGCGTCTTAAAACACCCAAACCACTACACGGAGCGTCAATGAGCACGCGATCTGCAGTGCCGTAAAGCTTCTTAATGACCTTAGGTGAGTCAATGAATCTGGTTTCAACATTGTGAGCTCCGGCTCGTTTTGCTCGACGCTTGCATTCGGCTAATTTAAAATCGTAAATGTCGGTGGCAATGATCTGACCTTTATTTTCCATGAGCGCCGCCAAGTGTAAAGTCTTGCCTCCAGCGCCAGCACAGGCGTCAACTACGCGCATCCCAGGTTTTACATCCAATAATGGGGCTACTTGCTGCGATGAAATATCTTGTACTTCGAACCATCCTTCTTTAAAAATAGGTAATGAGAAAACATTGGTACGCTCTGCTAAGATGAGCGCATCTGGACAAACTTTGCTGCTTTTGCTGCTTATCTCAGCATCTTCTAAGGCATCTTTAAGCCTAGTTTTATTGGTCTTAAGGGTGTTTGCTCTAAGGACTACCTCGGCTTGCTCATTTAAAGCGTGAATTTCCTTTTCCCACTTGCCGCCGAGCTGTTCAAGCCCCATGGCATCTAGCCAATCAGGGATGGACTCTCTGTAAGCGCGTTGGCTTTTGAGTTCGTCGAATTTTCCTCGGATGCGTCTAACCGGAGTTCCTTCAAATTGAGGCCAGTTGGGTAAAGTGTGTCCTTTATGTACAGTCCAAACCGCGAAAAGCCTGTAGAGATCTTCTCTGGAATAAGGTCCTTTTACATCGGCCGCTTTGGCATAAAGCCTTTGCCAGCGTACTATGTCATATGTGGTTTCGGCGATAAAACCTCTATCTCTAGCACCCCAGCGCTTGTCGCGTTTAAGGGTTTGCTTAAGGACTTTATCGGCTTGTTTTTGCTCGTTAAAGATCAGTTTCAAACTGTCTAAGGTGGCAAAAACCAGGTTTCTATGGAATCGAATGGGTGTATTCATTATCGCTGCAAAAGTAGCCTTATTTGTTTAGAACCAACTAAAGCCAAGGCTAAATTATCATTATGCTTCTTGCCGTTGCTTTCTTTTATATTTGTAGGCAAATTAAATCACGTATGTTACGCTCTTGGCTGTTTACTTGCTCCCTAATTTTAGGATTTTATTCTTGTACCGATTCTCTTGCTCCTGAATTCACAGAAATCGAGGCCACTGCCGTATTTAGGGATAGTATCAGTATCCGAGCCATCGCTGCTGTAAACGATTCTACAGTCTGGTTTGCAGCCAATAATGGTAAGATAGGTGTGATAGAAGGACAGATCCCAAAATTGGCCAGTGTGAGCTATCAGGATTCTCTTTTGGCCTTTAGATCTATAGCAAGAACCAAGGATGCTGTTTTTGTACTTTCTATTGGCAACCCGGCTGTTTTATATAAAATTGGAGTAGAGGGGACCAATCCTACTTTTATAGAAGATGTTTACACAGAGACTCATCCCAATGTGTTTTATGACGCTATGGCCTTTTGGGACGATCAGAATGGTATCGCTATGGGCGACCCTACTGATGGCTGCCTTTCGGTAATTCTAACCACAGACGGCGGTGATAGTTGGACCAAGGTTCCTTGCGATCGTCTGCCAGCGACAGAAGAAGGAGAAGCGGCATTCGCGGCTAGCAATTCCAATATTGCCGTTTTTGGGAATTCGGCCTGGTTGGTCTCCGGAGGAAAACGCGCCCGAGTTTTCAAAACCACAGATCGTGGGCAAACTTGGAAAGTCTATGAAACGCCTATTATAGAAGGCCAGGCGATGACAGGCATCTATTCCGTCGCATTTCAAGACGCCAAGAACGGGATCATCTTTGGTGGAAATTGGGACGCAAAGGAAGACAATGGTGGTAATAAGGCAATAACCACAGATGGCGGCAAGACCTGGAACTTGATCAGTGATCAGGCTGGTCCAGGATATCGTTCCTGCGTTCGTTATTTGCCAAATACCAAAGGGCAGGGGATAGTGGCAGTTGGAATTCCCGGGGTTTCCTATTCTAATGATGGAGGTGAATCTTGGGTAGAACTAACTAAGGAGTCTTATTACAACATCCAATTTGTTAACGATAGTACAGCCTTTGCCAGCGGTTATGGCAAGATAGATAAACTCGTCTTTAAATAAAAAAGCGAACCCGAAGGCTCGCTCATCTTAATTCTTTCTGCGTCTTTGCATGGCTTGCAGGAGTCTGCGTTTGAATTCCTCTTCGGCTCGTTTTAGCTTTAGTATTTGCTGCGGAGTTACCACTCCTTTGAGTTGCGCGACCAGGTTCTTGCGCTCGTCCAGCATGCTTTGCTCCCAAGACATTAGATTTTCTATTAGATCCCAAGCCTCGGAATCTGAAACTGCACCTCCGTTAAGACGCACTTTCATAAGCGCCTCTCTTTGCTGCCGTCTGATGCTTTCCATACGCTTCTCTGAGGCGTTATAGATGGGCCAGAACTTTTGTGCCTGCTCTGGGGTCAAGTCCAGATTGTTGGTTATAAAAGCTGTTTTTTGAGCCTCAATTTCCCCGGGGTTTGGCCGTTGCCGTTGGGCATCCGCAGAAAACCCTATAAGCATAAAGCTCAATAATAATATGTAGTAGAATTTTTTCATGTTTGTCTGTTTTGGCTCAAGGGCTTATTCCTCGTAAGTCGTAATTAAATCAATATCGTCTAGATTTTCCAATAAATAGGTCTCAATAGATTCGTCAGAAAGTTGTTGTTCGCTGAACAAGCTGGTCTCTAGATCTTCTTCTGAGACAAAATCCATTAATTCTGCATCTGTAAAGGCAATGGCGTCACTATTGGCATAGGCTACCAATAACTGGGGATCCACTTGATCTAAGGCCAAAGTGTTTTCGTTATTCCCATTACCGTTGCCAATCAAATTGACTACTAAAACTACCACTGCGGCAACAGAGGCCACCGCGTAAAGTGTTCTTTTACCAAAAAGCGAAATGACTTTAGTCTGCTTTTCTGACAGCTGTTGCTTGATACTAGGTTCAAGTTGGTCAAAATACCCATCCGGAGCAATAAAGCCAGCAGTCGGGATTAGTGCTCGCAGCTCCTCTTCGGCTATACGAGCTTGCACAGCAGCTTCAAAGCCTTCAAAGTAGCCTTCTGGTACACCAAAATTTGGTTCGATATTTTTATTGTCCAAGTTCATGTTCTTATTGCTATGACTCAACAGCGTATTAAAGGTTTAATCGCTTTTAAGCTCAGCGGTAATTTTTTTAACGGCGATATGATAAGAGCTTTTCAAGGCTCCCACGGAGGTGCCTAATATCTCGGACATATCGTCGTATTTCATATCGTCAAAATACTTCATATTAAAAACCAACTGCTGCTTTTGCGGCAGCTTGGCAATTGCTTCCTGTAATTTAAGCTGAATTTCGTTGCCTTCAAAATACGGGTCGGCGGCTAAATTAGCCACCGCCAATTGCTGTACCTCTTCGTTGCCAATTTCCATCCGACGGGCTTTCTTATTTATAAAGGTAATCGCCTCGTTAGTCGCTATGCGATACATCCAAGTGTAGAGCTTACTCTCGCCTTTAAAATTCTCTATACTGCGGTATACTTTAATAAAAGTGTTTTGTAGTACATCGTCTGCGTCGTCATGAGAATATACCATCTTTCTAATATGCCAGTACAACCTTTCTTTATAGGTAGACATCAGTGTACTGAAAGCGGCTTCCCGAGTCTCGGGAGCTTTCAACTGATCAACTAAACTAGATTCGGCTATCAATGGTAGTGGTTTTTCCTTAAGACCATAAGGTATCAAAAAGGTTTAATCTGCTCCTCAAATTTTTCTTTTTAAGGTCAAATATGCTGCTAAATTGGGTTAATGCTTCAGTTGGAATTAAGGGATTCACATAAAAAATCAGATAAAACGTTAAAAAATATCGATAAAAAGCGATAAAAATTTTTTTGTAGGAAAAATATGTATACATTAGCGCTCAAGAACATTCTTCTGTTCACTAAATGTAGCCCCAACTACTTTAGTTATTTTACGAAAACGGGCTTACCGCGGGGGTTTGCCCGTTTTTATTTGTGGTTGTTACATCTTCATTGTGTGGCTCAAGCATCGAATGTAATTGTAGGAAAAATTAGTTTATACAAATTATAATATCGATGAAATGCATAAAAAACAGATAAAAAGCATATTTTTTTTGGAAATGTCATTTCAGTAATATACTTTTACTTCGTTGTTAATTAAATCATACTGCTGCTGTGAGCCCCAAATACGGCAGTAGTCAAAAAAAAGCAGATCAGTCGATCTGCTTTTTTTTGCCTGAATATTTAGAAGTTGAATATCATTTTAGGCATTCAACGATTGCATACTCACTAAGCTATGGTAAATACCTTTTTTGGCTAGTAGTGTTTCGTGCGTGCCTTGTTCTGCAATTTCTCCTTTCTGCATTACCACAATAAGGTCTGCATTCTGTATGGTTGATAATCGGTGTGCAATGACGATAGAGGTTCGATTCTTCATCATGTTTTCTAAAGCATCTTGCACCAGACGTTCAGATTCGGTATCTAAGGCTGAGGTGGCCTCGTCCAATACCATAATTGGAGGATTCTTAAGAACCGCTCTGGCTATGCTCAGGCGTTGTTTTTGCCCTCCGGAGAGTTTGTTGCCAGAATCTCCAATATTGGTTTCTATGCCCTGTGGTAGGTCTTTGACAAATTCCCATGCATTGGCAACCTCTAAAGCTTTGAGAACTTCCTGTTCGGTTGCATCTGGTTTCCCAAGTAGAAGGTTGTTCTTAATGGTATCATTAAAGAGGATGGAATCTTGCGTAACTAGTCCCATAAGCCCTCGGAGTGAAGACTTTGTAATGTCTCGAATATCACTGCCATCTACGCTGATACTGCCTTTGTTTACGTCGTAAAAACGAGTTACCAAATTCGCAATGGTGGATTTTCCACTCCCTGATTGCCCTACCAAGGCAACACTTTGGCCTTTTTTAACCTGCAGGGAGAAATCTTTTAAGACATATTCATCTTCGTATTTAAAGGAGACCTTGTCTATATTGATCTCGGAATCAAAGTTTTCTTTCTGCCTTGCGTTGGGTTTGTCCTCCAGACTAGAATCGGTATTGAGTATTTCTAAGACGCGTTGTGCAGCAGCATTACCGCGTTTCACACTATAACTTGCCTTGCTGATAGCTTTTGCAGGGGTCAAAATATTATAGGCCAATCCCATATAGGCAATAAAGGAGCTGCCGTCTAGGGTCCCATCTACCAAAACCATACGCCCACCAAACCACAACAAAATTGCGATCACAAAGATCCCCAAGAACTCCGAAGTAGGAGAGGCGAAATTCTGACGGTTTAGCAGTTTGTTGGAAAAGTTGTAAAAACGCAGAGTAGAGGCTTGGAATTTCTTGTTAAAAGCGCCTTCGCCATTAAATCCTTTGATAACTTTTAAGCCGCCCAAGGTTTCTTCTATAATGGAAAGAAAGGTTCCTTGTTCTGCCTGTACACGGTCGGATTTGCGTTTTAAGGACTTCCCGATTCTAGAAATGATGAATCCTGAAATAGGAATAAAGACAAATACAAAAATGGTAAGCTTGCCGCTTATGAGCAGCATAGTGATAATAGTGAATACTATGGTCAATGGTTCTCGTACTATCAATTCCAATATAGATAGGAACGAATGCTGTATCTCTTGGACATCGTTAGAGATACGCGCAATAGTGTCTCCTTTGCGTTTTTCCGAATAAAAGGCTATTGGTAAACGCGTGATCTTATCGAAGAGCGCATTTCGCAAATCTTTCAGCACCCCGTTTCTCAAAAAAGTGATGAAGTACATGGCCAAATAGTTGAAAATGTTCTTAAAGAAGAACATCACGATCACCAGACCGATCACCAAGATCAGTGCCTTAGAGGCGTCATCTTGGGCGTATTGATCAACCTGAAAGGCCATATACTGTTTAAAGTAATCCATAGTGTCTGGCAAGCCAGTCCACTCAGGTGCTTTAACTGCACCCGCTTCCCCTTCGATTACCTCGTTTTTAAAAAGGACATCGAGCATAGGGATCAGGGTCACAAAAGAAAGGGCGCTGAATAGGGCGTAAAAGACATTACAAACTATGTTCCCAAGAGCGTAACGCTTGTAGGGACGCGCAAAAGAAATGATCTGTTTAAAATAATGCACTAGCGCAGGTTGAATTGTTCTGCAATGCGGTCCATTTTATTAAGCAGGGCCGCCTGCGTTTTTCTGTAATCTCCTTCCCAAGGTGCATTGGCACTTAGGTAGAATTTAATTTTTGGTTCGGTGCCACTTGGGCGAGCAGCCACTTTAGTGCCTTGTTTGGTCCAATAGATAAGCACATTGGATTTTGGCATGTTTATCGCGGTTTGCGATCCGTCTGGGTGGGTGCTGATGCTGTTTTGGTAGTCGTCAATGCGAACCACAGCCTCTCCCACTATCTCTTTAAGCGGAGTCTCTCTTAGTGATCTCATCATGGCTTGGATCTCTTCTGCTCCCGACTTGCCTGGTTTTACAAACGATATAAGTTCTTCCTGATACACACCGTATTTCTTGTAGAGTTCTACAGCGTAGTCGAGCAGTGTTTCTCCCTTGGCTTTTTGTTGCGCTGCAATCTCGCAGGCCAACAAACTGGCGGTAACGGCATCCTTATCGCGAACAAAATCCCCAACCATGAATCCAAAACTCTCTTCGCCACCACCGATCAGGTTTTTCTCGGGCATATCTTTGACCATTTTGGCTATCCATTTAAAACCGGTCAGTCCCAACTGGCAAGAAAGCCCAAAGTCGTCTGCCAAAACACCCATCATTGGTGTTGACACTATGGTAGATGCGATATAATCTTCTGATTGGATCCCACTGTTTGCTGCTTTTTGTGCTAACAAGAAATGTGTTTTTATGACCATGGCCTGATTTCCATTCAGTATGGTCATTTTTCCATGCTCATCTCTAACTGCAATTCCCAAACGGTCGGAGTCTGGGTCCGTCCCGATGACCATGTCAGCACCGGTATCTTCTGCAATTTGTATAGCCATAGAAAGTGCCTCAGGCTCTTCCGGATTAGGAGAGACCACAGTAGGGAAGTCTCCGTCTGGTGTTGCCTGCGCCTCTACAATTTGCGTTTGTGAATAGCCAGCACGCTTCAGCACTTCTGGGATCACGGTAACCGAGGTTCCGTGTAAAGGTGTAAAGACCACTTTCAATGCTGCACGCTGCTCCGGATTTGTATCTTTCATTCCGTTAGCTAGGGAAGCTTTTATAAAGGCTTCGTCCAGCTCGGAATCTATTTTATGGATCAGCGCTGAATTTCCATCGAACTGAATGTCTGTGTAGGCTAGTTGGTTGATCACTGCTATGATCTCTTTATCTTGAGGAGGCACCAGTTGACCGCCGTCTTGCCAGTACACTTTGTAACCGTTGTATTCCGGTGGATTGTGGGAAGCGGTTAGTACAATTCCGCAGTGACAATTCAGATGCTTAACAGCGAAAGAAAGCTCCGGAGTAGGGCGTAGATCAGAAAACAGATAAACTGTTATACCGTTGGCCGAAAAGACATTTGCTACTTCTGCAGCCAGGCTTTTACTATTATGACGGCAATCATAGGCAATGGCAACTTTCAGATCTTCACCTGGGAAAACCTGCTTTAAATATTGTGATAGGCCTTGGGTGTTCTTTCCCAAGGTATATTTGTTGATCCGATTATCTCCAGGACCCATAATGCCGCGCATGCCTCCGGTTCCGAATTCGAGATTCTTGTAAAAGGAATCTTCCACACCTTTCGGATCGTTGGCGATCATGTCCTTGATCTCTTGTTGGGTGCTCTGGTCAAAAAATGGAACCAACCATTGGTTTACGCGCTCTAAAATTTCTGGTGCTATATAAATCATCAGTCTGAATTATTGACAAAGGTACATATTTCGCCTTCTCAGGCCTGCTTTTTTAGAAAAGCTTATAAGTCTTTTCAGATCGTTTATAAGGGGTAAATAGAGTAAACGTCTATCGGATTTACCAAAAATAATACAATCGCGGCTTATTTTCGAATACCAACTTCTGATCAATGAAAAAATTGCTATTTCTTTTCCTTAGTGGTCTGCTTTGTGTGCAATGTTCTGACGACGACAAGGCTATAGACCGAGTTTTTGAAGGCGTCACCTACGGTTCCTTTTTACGTACGGTAGATTTTGTCCAAGCGGTTTTTAATATAGACAAGCCAGAAAGTCGTTTCACAGCTATTGTAGAACAGCAGGATTTTGAAGACGGCGGCCTGCTTAAGGAGATCGAGGTCTATGCTCAGTATACCGACCGGGATTCTGACAATGGAAGCATAGCCGATTCCGAAGTATTTCTAGATCTTATCAAGAAAGAAGACATAGACAGTGGCCCTGTGGGTTTACCCAGATTCAATCTGGAATACAGTCTTAACGAGGTTTTGGAGGCTTTATCGGTTCCTGTATCGGCTACTAGTTGCGGAGATCAGATAGTACTGCGCCTATTGATCCGTCTGCAAGACGACAGAACCTTTACCGTAGGTAGTGGGGCTTCTTGTATCATTGCGTTTGAAACTTATTTCAGTTCTCCATATCGCTATGCCATTCCTTTGGTAAGACCTATAGCCGATGATCTTTTTACAGGAACGTATTGGTATTCCAGCGTCAAGGACGGACCTTTTGGCCCGACATTTGGCCCACCACACTTGGTAGAGATCACAGCCGGACCTAGTCAAAATGTGCGCAAGATCCAGTTTCCCGGACCGCCGGAATCGCCTACCAATGGCCGTCCGAGGAGTTTTTACTTCACTGTGGGTTGCAATGAATCTTTTTTCTGGGAGAATCAGCTCAGAAAGCTCAATGCCAATTGCAGTGAATTGGCCAATGACATTCTATTGGGTCCAGATGTGGATTACGCTCCCTTGAGTCCTTTAGAAGATGCGGTATTTGAACTCTGGCTTGTTGAAGGTTATTTGGGCTTTGACGGCAGTACGGGCGTGGGGACAGTTCCGGCTAGAATCCGACTAGACAAACAATAAAAACGAATCTGATCCTTATCTTTAACCAAAAATTGCACCCTTGAGACAACTGCTATACCTCATTCTGTTACTGCTGATGGGTACTGCTTACGGACAACGTGAAGCGGCCAATTGGTTCTTTGGCAGTAATGCAGGTTTAGACTTTAACAGCGGTTCTCCTGTCCCGCGATTGGACGGAGTTTTGAATACTGTTGAGGGCTGTGAGACCATCTCAACTCCAGAGGGAACTTTGTTGTTCTACACTGAGGGTCGCAATGTATGGAACCGTTTACACGAGGTCATGCCCAATGGAGAAGATCTCGATGGCAGTTTCTCTGCTACGCAGTCGGCGCTCGTGATTCCGCAGCCGGGATCCACAGAGATCTATTATGTATTTACCTCTGATGTTGTACAGGCCTATCAAGACGGCGGAAATGGAAACGGATTCAACTACTCCATAGTAGATATGAGCCTCTCTGGAGGTTTGGGCGACGTGACCGATAAGAATGTGAATCTTTTGCCGCAGGGCTCTGAAAAGATAACAGGTGTACGGGCAGCAGATGGTGAGAATTATTGGGTTATTACTCATTATGAGAATAGGTTTTACGCCTATTTTGTAGACGATACCGGCTTGAATCCAACCCCAGTAATCTCTACTATAGGGCCTAATATAAACGATTTCAATAACATCCGCGGAGCTATGAAAAGCTCTCCAGACGGGAAGCAACTGGCCATTGCTCACGCCATATTTCAACCTGCCTTTACCGGGCAATTCTTGCTTTACGACTTTGATACCGAAACTGGGGTGGTGAGTAATGAGGTGGTTTTAGGGACTGATCTGGTCTTTTACGGGGTAGAGTTTTCTGCGGATTCTTCCAAGCTATATGCGAGTGGAAAGACAATCAATTCAGATACAGGAGCCACGGAGAATATCAATATCATCCAATTCGACCTGACCGATCCTGACGTTTTGGGTTCCCGCTTTCTGATAGCTGATATTCCAAATCCTTTTATCAGTGATCTGGCTGGTACCTTGCAGATCGCCATCGATAAAAAGATCTACCATTCAATACCTAACAACAACCTTTCGGTTATCCGTACGCCAAATTTTCCGCGTTTGGACAGTGATTTTAGACTATTTGATACCGATCTGGGCGGACGTTCTACCAAATTTGGTCTGCCGCCATTTATTCAATCGTTCTTTGAAAGTATTGTTGAGATCGAGAATTTCTGCTTGGGCGATGCCACTGAGTTCACCATAACGGCAGACGATCCAATAGTCGCAGTGAACTGGGATTTCGGAGATCCGGCTAGTGGTGCAGACAACACATCTACCTTACTTAACCCTACACACGTTTTTACTGGTCCTGGAGTTTATACAGTGACTTTAGATGTCGAATACGAGACCAGACCCACCCAGCGCTATATTGAATTTGTCGAGATAGGGGATGCTCCCATCGTGAACTCAGGAGTGCAATTGGTACAATGTGATATCGATGGGGTGGACGACGGCATCTCACAATTCAATCTCAATGAGGCTTTAATGGAGCTCGTCGGGGACCCTAGAGGATTTACCGTGAACTTCTTTAGAACATTAGCAGATGCCGAGAACAATGAGAATGCACTGCCAGAAATTGGCTATGAGAATGAATTCAATGGGCAAGTAGTCTACGTACGAGTATTTGAGAATGCGCTTTGTTTCGCCATTGCAGAAGTAACACTTATTGTAGAGCCCATGGCTTATGCGGGCGATATTACTTTAGTGGCATGTAACCGTAGCGACAATCCAGATTTTGAGGCGATTGTTGACCTGGTAGATTTTGAGGCCCAATTGTTAGCGCTTTATCCCGGAGCAGACATTAGTTTTTACGATACCAGAGATGATGCGCTTTTGGAGCTTAATCCACTGGTAGATCAGGTCCAATTTACGGCCTTTGATACCGAACTAGCCGTTTATTACCGCATAGAATACAATAATGACTGCGCCTTTATTGGTCGAATACTACCCGATATTAGACCCGTGCCAGAAGCTCAAGATATTAGCTTAGAGATCTGCCCAGATGAAGATGAGGTGATCTTGGATCCTGGAGATTACGCAGCTTATTTGTGGGAAAACGGAGAGACCACAAGAACCATTGCGGTGAGTGAACCAGGACCTTATGTGGTCGATGTTTTCAATGGGGTAGGATGCAATACGACCATTACGATTAATGTAGTGGCTATTCCTGTTCCTTCGGAGATCAATGTCGTTGTGGTTGATTTTCAAGACTCGAACACTATAACTATAGAGATCATAGAAGAAGGTCCTTGGCAATATCAGTTAGATGGAAGTCTGTTGCAGTCAGGCAATGTATTTACTAATGTTTTGGCAGGGCCAAGACGTATAGCTGTCTATGCGGAAGATTGTCTTATCTACGAAGAAGAAATCTTTGTCGGAGGTGCACCGAACTACTTTACTCCAAATGGCGATGGTTTCCACGATTCTTGGCATATCTTCAATGCCTTAGAGTTTCCAGGGGCCAATATCAAGATATACGACCGTTACGGTAAGATCCTTAGAAATTTAAGACACGATCAAGCTGGTTGGGACGGCACCTATCGAGGTAATCCTATGCCGTCTAGTGATTATTGGTATATGATTGAATTGCCAGATGGACGTAATGCCAGAGGACACTTTTCGTTAATACGCCGTTAGAGTGTTTCGCTTATGTAGTAGCGTTCGCGTTTGTCGCGGTTACGCAGCACCATTTCTCCAATAAAACCAGCCATAAAGAACTGGGTTCCCATGATCATGGCTGTCAGGGCTAAATAAAACTGAGGTCGCTCGGTGATCAGTCTCCCCGTTTTATTTAAAAACAATTTGTCAATTCCCAAGTAGAGGCTAAACAAAAAACCAATCAGCAGCATTAAAGCTCCGATAGCGCCAAAGAAATGCATCGGGCGTTTCCCGAAGCGCGAGAGAAACCAAATGGTTATTAGGTCTAAAAAGCCGTAAATAAAGCGCTCTATACCAAACTTAGTGGTTCCGTATTTGCGAGCTTGATGCTTCACTACTTTCTCTCCGATCTTTTTAAAGCCTGCATTTTTTGCCAGAACCGGAATATAGCGATGCATTTCTCCCGTGACTTCTATGGTCTTGGTTACCGTGTTTCGGTAAGCTTTTAATCCGCAGTTAAAATCATGCAGTTTAACCCCAGAGGTCTTGCGAGCAGCAAAATTGAAAAGTTTAGAAGGTAGATTTTTGGTTACGGTATTGTCATAGCGCTTTTTTTTCCAACCAGAGACCAGGTCATAGCCTTCGTCTTTTATCATGGCTACGAGTTCCGGGATCTCTTCTGGATTGTCTTGCAGGTCTGCATCCATAGTAATGACAATGTCTCCTACAGCAGCTTTAAAACCTGCATGCAAGGCCTGTGATTTCCCGTAATTTTGCAAGAAGCGGATCCCTTTTACATTGGGATCTTTTTGCTGAAGTTCTCTTATAGTGTCCCAAGAGCCGTCTGTGCTTCCGTCGTCTATAAAGAGAATTTCATAAGAAAAACGATTGGACTGCATCACTGATGCAATCCAATCGTGTAATTCTGGTAACGATTCTTTCTCGTTAAGTAAAGGTATTACTACCGATAAGGTCATATGCTGTACTTATGCCATTGGGTTGTTGCGCTTCATAATCAATCCTGCGATCAGCGAAGTAATGAATCCCATGAAAAGTGTACCAACCAAGCTTATGGTCACCATGATCCATGGCTGCGTAAAGTTTCTGGTCATTTCCATGGCTGCATCCATTTGATCCTGTGGCATGTCTGGTTGACGCTCTAGCATTTGCGTTTGCGCATTTTCAACAACTTTATTAATGAAATCCGGTTCAACAACCGTGATAAAGACATACATCCAAATTGCCCCGATAATGGCCGCAATCAAAGTAACGCCCATACCGCTTTTTAATGCTTCTCCTAGGCTCATGTAGCCTTCATTTTGTTTTAGGAAAGCCTTGAGGCCAAGCACAATAGCTGCGATCATCACCGCAAAGCCCAATACAGTAGACCACCAAGGGCGATCCATATAGGTATTGGTGACATAGGTCAATACGCCGATAACAATAGAACCAAGACCCCATAGGGCACCGTAGTTCAAGGCAATGTTTTTAACCGAAGGTTGTGGATTTTCCATACGTAGAAGTGTTTAGTTTGGTTGGTTAGTACACAAAGATAAGAATTCGTTACATTTATAAATCTTTTCTTGAGGGCATTAAAAAATAAAAAAGAATGCTTGTACATTGATAAAAGATGATTAAATTTGCAACCTCAAAAATGTGAAGTTTTAAGAAGATTAAGATGAAAAAAGGAGTTCACCCAGAAAATTACAGATTTGTCGCTTTTAAGGACATGTCAAACGACGATGTTTTTATTACCAAATCTACAGCCAATACCAAAGAGACTATCGAGGTAGACGGAAAAGAGTACCCATTGGTGAAGTTGGAGATTTCTAGAACTTCACACCCTTACTATACTGGTAAGTCTAAATTGGTAGATACCGCTGGTCGTATTGACAAGTTCAAGAACAAATACGCCAAGTTCAAAAAATAAGTATACGTTATTATTTTGCAGAGAGCCTTCGAGAGATCGGAGGCTTTTTTTTTGTTAGTTTTACGACTATAAACAAGCACTATGAACTACATTCTCTTTGACGGTTCCGTTCGCGAGCAATTGTTGCCTTTTACCTATACGCGTCCTGTGGCGGATATCCGAGTTGGGATACTCACTATACGGGAAAAGTGGGAGCTTCTATTGGGCTACACTACTACAACGGTTACAGAAGATTATCTCTCGGATAAGTTCCCGATGGTAGAGATGGAAGAGAATATTCTGATCAATGGTTCTTTCTTGCCGTCAGATAATTTAGCGTTGATCGTTAAAGGCCTAGAGCCTGGTCAAGCTTTGTTTTATGAGGATGAACCCTTAGCTTTTTATGCTAAAGAGGGTGAAGAAGTGGATTTTAATGCTGCGGAGGTGATCCAATACAGTTATGACGATGTGATCCGCATTGCGAATACTTGGGATATCTTCAAATATAATGGAGAGGCAATTGCCCGAGATTTCATCTGGCTTACTAAAGACAAGGTTTCTGCGCCAATAGAAGCAGGAGTTCATGTCATTGGAGAAAAAGATCAAGTTTTTATTGAGCCTGGAGCCAAAGTATATCTCGCTTCGTTAAACACTACGGCAGGGCCAATTTACATTGGTAAAGATGCTGAGGTTATGGAAGCCTGCGCGATCCGAGGTCCTTTTGCGCTATGTGAACAAGCAACTTTAAAAATGGGCGCTAAGATTTACGGAGGAACAACTGTAGGACCTCATTGCAAGGTAGGAGGCGAGGTGAATAATTCTGTGATTTTTGCTTACAGTAATAAAGGGCATGACGGCTTTTTGGGCAACTCTGTGTTAGGTGAATGGTGTAATATGGGCGCAGATTCAAACAACTCCAATTTAAAGAACAACTACGCGCCAGTGCGCCTTTGGGATTACAGCACAGAGGGATTTGCCAAAACTGGTTTGCAGTTTTGCGGTCTTATGATGGGCGACCATTCCAAATGCGGAATTAACACTATGTTCAATACCGGAACAGTAATAGGTGTGAGTGCCAATATTTACGGGGGTGGCTTTCCGAGAAACTTTATACCCAGTTACAGTTGGGGTGGAGCTTCGGGTATGGTGACCTACAAGACCACTAAAGCCTTTGAAACGGCCAAAGCTATGATGGGACGGCGTGATGTGGAATTTACCCAAGAAGATCAAAAGATCATGGAGCATGTCTTTGAGCAGTCAGCTAAATGGCGCCGCGATTAGTCTAAATTAGCTTAGAATTTTACATCTGGTCATTTGCTGCTTAGGAAGTGTTTGCCTAAAGGGTATGCTATTGTGCAAATTAATTGCAGTGTAAATTCATAAAGCTGTGGCAGACCAATTTTTTTGATGCTTTTAGATGTCTTAATTTTAATTGGGGCGGGGATGGAATCCCCCTAAATTTTCACTATACCAGGAGATTTCGAGAATTAAAATTTATGCTCGTTCAGAGGTTAGAAATCCCTCATTCGGATTTTTTCTTCACTCTTTTCAACACCAAGAAATTCTGTGGATTAATCCCAAGACCTTCTACATCCTTACTCACAAATCGCAGTGCCATATCATAATACAGTGGGACAACGGGCGCTTCTTGCATTATTATAGCGTCTAGTTGTTTGTAGAGGAGCTTGCGCTCTGCAATGTCAGAAACATTTAAAGCAGCCTGGTAAATGCTGTCAAAAGCCTCACTTTTAAAGTGTGTGTAATTGGGGCCGTTTGGAGTGAAATTCTTACTGTAAAAAAGCGAGAGGTAGTTCTCAGCATCCGGATAGTCAGCTATCCAGCTAGCTCTAAAGATATCGAGTTCTCCGCTGGACTTCATCTGCCTCAAGGTGGAGGGAGTCATTACCTCTATAGCTACTGAGATCCCGATCTTTTCCAATTCGCGCTGAATGTATTCGCAAAAGTCTAAGTACTGACTGTTAGTGCCAATACTTATCTTCGGCTGACTGTCTCCGCTTTCTTTTTTATATTGTTTCAGCAGTTCAAGGGCCTTTTCAGGGTTGTAAGAATAGCCAATACTATCATTATAACCTGGTAATCCTTGTGGAATAAAGCCATGTTCTGCTGGTATACCCACACCATTGCGCAAATAGGTGATCATCTTTTGGCGGTCAAAACCGTAATTAATGGCTTGGCGCAGGCTTTTGTATTGCAGAATACTAGTAGTATCTCCCAAGAAAAGACCCAAATATTCTGTATTTAGAAATGGGCTCTTTAAAAGTTTTACTTCGGATTGATATTTCTCTCTTAGTTTCCCATCCGCAGTGAGAATCTCATCCTTATACGAATTGTCTAAACTGTTCACCATATCTAATTTCCCTTGAACGAATTGAAGGAATTCACTTTGCTTATCAGGTAAGAATGTAATTGCAACAGCCTCAAGATAAGGCAGTTTCTCTCCTTGCTCATCGGTTTCAAAATACCTAGGATTCTTTCTGAGCACAAGTTTCACATTCTCTTCCCAAAGCTTAAAGGCAAAAGGGCCAGTGCCAATAGGATGCTTTCTAAAATCATTCTGATAGCGTTTTATCGCCTCCTTAGGAACTACAGAAAAATAGCGCATCCCCAACATGCCTAAAAAAGGAGGGAAGGCTTCTTTGAGCTTAATGGTCAAGGTGGAATCGTTGACCGCCTTCACTTCCTCGACAGGATTCATAACCCAGCGACCAGGAGAAGCGATCTTAGGGTCGATCAATCGATTAAAACTATATACAAAATCCGCCGCAACCACCGCTCTGGTCCCTTGTACTCCAAAGGCCTCGTCTTCATGAAAATACACATCCTTACGCAGCTTAAAACTGTAAGTGTATGTACTGTCGTTATAGGTCCAAGACGCTGCAATATCGGGTTGTACATTAAGCGCATCGTCTAGTTGAACCAGGCCGTTAAAGAGTTGGTTGGCGGGCCAGATATTGGCTGGGTTTCGAGCAAAAGCAGGATCTAAGGAAGAAACATTGCTATGCTCATTGTATCGAAAGACCAGGTGATCACGTGCTGCATCGGTTTCGTTGGAGCAGCTCAATGTGCTTATAATCAGCAATAAAAACCCAAAAACATATAGTGACGATACCCTCGCCATAAATTTTAAGTTCCTGTAATTAAGTTGTAATTTTGCCCGCTGAATGTGCTTATGCATATACTGGTAAAGATAATAAAATAGCCTGTTGATTTGTCCTTAAAAGTCGCACATAAAAACAAACCGAAAGTCGCTTTCCACACCTTGGGGTGCAAACTGAATTTTTCAGAAACCTCCACCATTGCTCGTGGATTTGTTCAAGAAGGCTTTGAGCGCGTGGAGTTCGATCAGCCGGCAGACATCTATGTTATCAATACCTGTTCGGTCACAGAGAATGCAGACAAGCGCTTTAAGACCATTGTAAAGCAGGCCCAAAAGGTCAACCCTGATGCTTTTGTTGCTGCAATTGGGTGTTACGCTCAGTTGAAACCGCAAGAATTGGCGGATGTCAATGGGGTAGATCTCGTATTAGGTGCTACAGAGAAGTTCAAATTGCTCGATTACATCAATGACCTGAGTAAAAATGATTATGGACAAGTACATTCTTGTGAGATAAACGAGGCCGACTTTTATGTGGGTTCTTATGCTATAGGTGACAGAACCCGTGCTTTTTTAAAGGTGCAAGACGGTTGCGACTATAAGTGTACCTATTGTACCATTCCACTGGCTCGTGGGATTTCTCGTAGTGACACTTTAGAGAATGTGTTAAAGAATGCTGCGGAGATCGCTGCCAAAGGGATCAAAGAGATAGTACTTACTGGAGTGAACGTAGGCGATTACGGCAAGGGCGAGTTTGGTAATAAAAAGCACGAGCACACTTTTTTGGAGTTGGTTCAGGCCTTAGATAAAGTGCCTGGAATACACCGTTTGCGAATTTCATCTATTGAGCCAAATCTGCTTAAAAACGAGACCATAGATTTTGTGGCCAGTTCCAATAGCTTTGTTCCGCATTTTCACATTCCTCTACAGAGCGGAAGCGATGCCTTGCTCAAGCGCATGAAACGCCGTTATTTAACTGCACTTTACTGCGAACGCATTGCTAGAATTCGTTCGGTTATGCCCGATGCTTGTATAGGAGTAGATGTCATTGTAGGCTTTCCTGGGGAAACCGAGGAGCATTTTTTAGAGACCTACAATTATCTGAATGCTTTAGACATATCTTATTTACACGTTTTTACTTATTCAGAACGCGATAATACAGAAGCAGCTGCTATGGCCGATCCAGTACCTCAAAAGGTTCGAGCTAAGCGTTCAAGAATGCTCAGAGGACTCTCGGTAAAAAAGCGCAGAGCCTTTTACGAATCACAGCTCGGTACAGCGCGTACAGTGTTGTTTGAAGGAGAAAACAAGTCAGGATATATACATGGCTTTACAGAGAACTACGTAAAGGTTCGTATGCCTTGGGACCCTGCTTTGGTCAATACCTTGCATCAGGTCACCTTGACCGAAATAGACGAGGAGGGCTTTGTTCGTTTTGAAAAATTACAGGCCGCGGGTGCACTCTAAATAGAGATACCAACCGGTAGCAAGTCTTTGTATATTCTTCTGTTCTTACGCATAAAAGCCGCAATTTCTGGACTGGTAGGTACTAGGCGGATATTGCGATCTTCTACTTCTTGAAAAACAGCTTTGATGAAAATATCGCGAAAGCCTTGTTCTTCCATATCTTCAGGCATGAAGTATTTGGTAAGGAATATCTTTCTTTCTTGCAGAGAGTATTCGATTCGCGCCATATTGTCGCCAACCTGTAGTTCGAATTGTCTTAGGAATTCATTATCGTTGATCTCTACGTCTTCTATCATCTTTCAATTTTTTTAGTTACCAGATGCTTTCACTGAATGCCTTGAGGCTCAGTACAGAACAACATAAGTAAGTCTGGATTGGGTGCAGCTTGGACTCCTAGTTCGTTTTCTCCTGATTGTTAATTAGTTAACTTGCAATCCAGAAGGTGCCAAATCTGTTGCAAAAGCAAGCAAATCTCAACAGAAATATTGCTAATTTTACCTCGCAAAGTTACGAAATTTCTTTATTTCTAGCTTGATTTTTAACGAGAAACATCGCATGTCGCAACCTCCAATTAGCTTGTATTTCATTCCGGGAATGGCAGCCGGCCCAGAAATCTTTGAACGAATACATTTACCCGGAGATCAATTCCAAACCACAATATTGGAGTGGATGATTCCCGATGAGGAGGAAAGCTTGCAGCAGTATGCCAAAAGAATGGCCCAGCGGGTCACAACCCCTAAGTGCTATTTAGTTGGGGTGTCCTTTGGAGGTGTGGTGGCGCAGGAAATGAAAGCCTTTTTGCCTGAGGCTAAAGTGATTGTTATTTCGAGTGTCAAGACTAAAGGCGAAATGCCAACCCGATTCCTCTTTGCTAAAAAAAGTCGGTTATATCAAATGCTGCCCACAGGTTTGGTGGTAAACACAAAGAATCTAACACGTTTTGCCATTGGGCCGCGTTCTAAAAAGCGTCTGCAACTTTACGACATCTATCTTTCGGTCAGAAATAAAAAATACCTGGATTGGGCCATTAAGATGATGATCTGCTGGCCACGGGTAGAAGCGGATCCAGAAGTGCTACACATACACGGAGACAAGGATATTGTTTTTCCAATAAAGAACATTAATCAGGCCTTTGTTATTAAAGGCGGAACCCACGCAATGATCATCTATAAAGCCAAGGCTGTTACTGCTGCTTTGCTCAAGCTGTTAAAGCCGTTGTAAATATTGCGCTAGCCGGCTGTATTTGCTATATTTAATGTGGGATTAAAAGAGTGAACCATGAAGAAGTATTACAAAGTATTAACCCTGATTCTAGTGGTCTGCTGTGCAGGCCTAATGATCAATGCGGTGCAAAATGCCCCAACAGATGAAAATCTGGAGGTTAAGATCGTTAACGATTACAATATCTACGCCCTGCCTTTACCGGATGAAATGAGTTTTGCAGGAGAAACTGTGCCTTTAAATGATCCGGATATACGAGAACGCATGGATAGAGAACTCTTAGTCAATACCTATTGGCAATCCAATGGACTTTTGATCATGAAACGGGCACGCCGATATTTTCCGATCATTGAACCCTTATTGGCCAAATATGGCCTGCCAGACGATTTTAAATACTTAGCTGTAGCAGAGAGTGCTTTGCAGAATAACAGTTCTCCCGCAGGAGCAGCTGGTTTTTGGCACTTTTTAAAGAGCACTGGGCGCGAATACGGCCTGGAGATTAACGATTATGTAGACGAGCGATACAATCTGGAGTTGGCGACTAAAGTGGCCGCAGAATATCTTATAAAGTCCAAAGAGCGTTTTGGCAGCTGGACCCTTGCCGCTGCAGCATACAACGCCGGTAATGCCGGAATAAGCAAACAACAGAAACGACAAGAGGCTTTTGGAAGTTATTACGACCTCTTGCTCAACGACGAAACCAGCCGGTATCTGTTCAGAATATTAGCCTTTAAAGAGATAATGAGCAATCCGAAGAAATACGGTTTCAACTTTAGAGAGCAAGATCTGTATCAGCCCATACCAACCTATGAGGTAGAGGTTGATACCGCCATTACTGATATGCCCGCTTTTGCTAAAAAGTTCAACATCAACTACAAGATTCTCAAATTGCACAACCCTTGGCTGCGTGATACTTATTTAAAAAATGCTTCGGGTAAAAAATACAACATAACGATTCCTAAAGAAGGGGTGTACAGTATGGGGCAATAATCAGTTTTGACCTAGTAAATACTTGAGGTAAGGCGCTTCTTCTTCGGTGAACAGCAAAGAGATTCCCTCTAAGAAGGCATCGTAGTTCAACGAATAAGAAACCTCGTATTCTTCAGCATAAGGATGTAACACGCCACGCCGAACATCTAAGATCTGTTTTGACGAGGAAATAAAGAAAGAGGTGGGAAACCCAAGACTGTGTTTCATGCTAATGATAACGTGGTCATGGATGTTTTCGGTCTCGTCAATATAGACCACGTCTATCTTGGAGTGGTACCCTTTGGCCACTGTTTTCACCTGGTCTTTCGAATTCCAAAACAAGATTACAAAATCTATATATGGATGATAAGCCTCTACTACCTTGTTCAAGGCAGGAATCTCTCCAGCCCCTGGAGTACACCAAGAAGCATAGGTCATTAAAAAAACTGGTTTTTTATACTCGTGAAAGGACACCGTTTTGCCAGAGAGCTTCTTGAACTTAAAGTTGTCCATATAGCTCTTGTTGACCACATTGCGTACTAAAGAATCAAATAGGAACTCTCCGCGTTCGTAGTCTTTCACGGCATAGGCATTATCTGCATTATTGGCGTATTGTTTGAGGTGTTCTTTGACCTTGTAAGAAAAGAGGCGTCTGGGGTCTATCCCTTGCGAGAAGGCCTGTACACAACACAATAAGAGCACTAGGTGTAGTAGTTTCACCATAGGCAGATAGGGGTAGATTCAGCAGGGAAATTAAACAAAAATGCTTGATTTCCAAATTTTTAGCTGAATAAAAGTAGTAATTTTCTTACACCTATCGGCGTCTGCCGCCACGCTGAAACTGCTGTCTGGGTTGTCCCCCCTTCTTCATTTGTTGCTGCATCATCTTAAGTTGATCGGACAACATATTGTGCTTGTCGAGCTTTTTTGCTTCGGACAAAAGGGCTTGTGCTTCACGTCTGCGGTTCTTGGCCATCGCGATTCCTGCAAGATTCATCTTAGCTACAGCCAGATCGGTATTCAGATTCAGGCCAAGACTTACGGCCTTTTTAAAGTATTTCTCAGCCTCGTTCATATTGGTCTGAGAAACCATCATACCATTGAGGTAGTTGTAGTACCCCTGTTGTTTGCGCACCAAGGCACTTTCGGGGTTCTTTATACGATCTAACCACTTCTTGGCCCCAGGGAAGTCTTGCTTACGCAATCTTAAAAAGGCAAGAAGGATCAACTCGTTCTTAAAGTAAAGGAATACAAAAACTCCGGCTAGCAGGATCAACATGATCCCGTTACCGATGTAATCTTCTGTGATCTGCCAAACGGCTAGGGCCACTAGAGCTGTGGCCAGTACTAATTTGATATACTTATTAAACATTAGTTTATGGTATAGTCAGTAATGGTTGTAATCGTTGTCGGAATCGATTGATCTCCAAGAGCTGTAGCAAAAGATTCTCCATCTGCTACAGATTCTGAATGGTAGCTGGTCATAAAGCCGTGAGCCGAATCCACAACAACGGTTGTATTTTGGGTTCCCTCACATTGGATTTTAGTGGTTCCTGAATCAATATTCATTTGAATATCAGCCTTACCCACAATATTGGCAATATTACGATTGAAGGATTCCAAAGTCCAAACGTGCTGCGCTTTTAGGTCGCCATCGATTTCTGTTTCCCAGGTATCTCCTTTGCTTTTTTTGCTTTCTGGATAGATATAAGTGAATTGTTCAAATCCGGCAGCGATCTTTTGACCACCGTATTCTTTTTCCATGCCTTCACGCATCGCGGCCAATTGCGATTCATCTGTGATGCCCGATTTCTTCAACATATTATCGATCAAGGCATCACCACCAGTGATGTCAATGATACGTCCAGTCTTAAGCATCTCAAAAGTCATTGGAACCTTGAGTAATCCTCTAAAGATGGATTGCGTTAAATCGTTTTCATCATAATCCTCAGAAGAAGTGTCTACCGATAGCATAGGTCCCATGGTCTCGGAACGCATTTCATAAGCAAAATTGATAAACTCAAACTCGATCATGTAGGAATTCTTATTTACTTCCACAACGGTGAGTAGGAATTCTGCACTTATATCATTAACAAGCTCAACTTCCATACCTGTGATGCTCTGCTTAATGGTTTGAATGGATTTCTGGGTCAGGTTGAATTGATCCCCTTTCTTAAGATTGTATCCCAATTTTTGTTGTCCAAATGCCGTGGCAGCCGAAATAAGTAACAAGAACAGGGATGTTTTAAAGAATTTCATTACACGAGGTATTAGGGTGCAAAGAAACTAATTTTTTAAGGAAAAAAAGTTTTTCAACTAGCCTTTGTGAAAGAAAAAAATGATTGTATATTTGCAGCCGACTTTGAAACAGGTCACAAAAACACATTTCAAGAAGATACTAAAGGAAACAGACGATGAAAAGAACTTTTCAGCCATCGAAACGTAAAAGAAGAAACAAGCACGGGTTTAGAGAGCGCATGGCGTCTGTAAATGGCCGTAAGGTATTGGCCTCAAGACGTGCAAAGGGCCGTAAGAAATTGACCGTGTCTTCTGAACCACGTCACAAAAAATAATGTTGATAATCTGTATATAAAAAGGTGTTGTTTCTTTAAACAGCACCTTTTTTTTGTGCCTATATAGCTGTAATTTTATACGATTTTTAAACCCGCCGAGAATCCATGCCAAAAAACGAAAAAATCAAATCCATTCTTATCATAGGTTCCGGGCCGATCATCATCGGACAGGCCTGTGAATTTGACTATTCAGGATCCCAAGCGCTTCGTTCACTACGCGAAGACGGAATCGAAACTATTCTTATCAATTCCAATCCGGCAACCATCATGACCGACCCTTCTATGGCGGATCATGTTTATCTATTGCCGCTTAACACCAAATCCATTGTAAAAATCTTAAAGGAGCATCCGCAGATCGATGCTGTTTTGCCAACTATGGGAGGACAGACAGCTTTGAACTTGTGTATAGAGGCCGACGAAAAGGGGATATGGGAAGACTTCGATGTGGACATCATTGGGGTGAATATAGACGCGATCAATATTACAGAAGATCGTGAGAAGTTCCGCAACCTGATGGAAGAGATTGGTGTTGGTATGGCACCGCAAGAAACAGCAACCTCGTATCTGAGAGGAAAGGAGATCGCCCAAGAATTCGGATTCCCTCTGTGTATCAGAGCGTCCTTTACTTTAGGAGGAGCAGGGGCGTCTATCGTATACAACGAGGACGAATTTGACGAAGCCTTAACGCGAGGGCTAGAGATATCACCCATCCACGAAGTGATGATAGACAAAGCCATGATGGGTTGGAAGGAATACGAATTGGAGTTGCTTAGAGACAGCAACGACAACGTGGTGATTATTTGTACCATAGAGAACATGGACCCGATGGGAATCCATACAGGAGACTCGATAACTGTGGCGCCGGCCATGACGCTTTCTGACAGAACATACCAAAAGATGCGTGATATGGCTATCCATATGATGCGTTCTATCGGTGATTTTGCCGGAGGTTGTAATGTGCAGTTTGCCGTTAGTCCAGACGATGAAGAAGAGATCATTGCCATTGAGATCAACCCAAGGGTATCGCGCTCTTCTGCTTTGGCATCTAAAGCAACAGGATATCCTATTGCAAAGATCGCGGCGAAGTTGGCCATGGGTTATCATTTGGATGAATTAGAGAACCAGATCACCAAAACTACCTCGGCATTATTTGAGCCAACCTTGGATTATGTGATCGTAAAGATCCCACGTTGGAATTTTGATAAGTTCGAAGGATCTGACCGTACACTAGGTCTACAGATGAAGGCTGTAGGTGAGGTGATGGGCATTGGGCGTTCTTTCCAAGAAGCGTTGCACAAGGCCACGCAGTCGCTCGAGATCAAAAGAAATGGTTTAGGAGCAGACGGAAAGGGCTATACCAATTATGATCAGATAATTGACAAATTGACCCATGCCAGTTGGGACCGTGTCTTTGTGATCTACGATGCCATCCAATTGGGAATCCCTCTTAAACGGATTCACGAGATCACTAAGATCGATATGTGGTTCTTAAAGCAATACGAGGAATTATATCACTTAGAGAAGGAGATATCCAATTACACCATAGACACGCTGAGCCGAGACTTGCTGTTAGAGGCCAAGCAAAAAGGTTACGGAGACCGTCAGATAGCGCATATGTTGGGCTGTTTGGAAAGCGAGGTTTATAACAAGCGCGAAGAGCTCAATGTACGTCGCGTGTATAAGTTGGTAGATACTTGTGCTGCGGAATTCCAAGCCCAAACGCCTTATTATTATTCGACCTTCGAGAATACAATGACCTCGCCAGACGGGGAGACCTATGTAGAGAATGACAGTCCGGCCACCGATAGAAAGAAGATCATCGTATTGGGTTCTGGACCTAACCGTATCGGGCAAGGGATTGAGTTCGATTACTGCTGTGTACACGGAGTGCTTGCGGCTTCTGAGGCCGGTTATGAGACGATCATGATCAACTGTAACCCAGAGACCGTATCTACGGATTTCGATGTTGCAGACAAGCTTTATTTTGAGCCGGTATTCTGGGAACACATCTACGATATAATCCGTCACGAGAAGCCAGAAGGTGTGATCGTGCAGCTCGGAGGACAAACAGCCTTGAAGCTAGCCGAAAAGCTAGATCGATACGGGGTAAAGATCATGGGAACCAGTTATCAATCTCTAGATCTAGCCGAAGATCGCGGAAGCTTCTCCACTTTATTAAAAGAGAACAATATTCCTTATCCGAAATTTGGTGTTGCTGAGACTGCAGATGAAGCACTAGACCTGGCAGATGAGTTAGATTTCCCATTATTGGTGCGTCCGTCTTATGTATTAGGAGGGCAAGGAATGAAGATCGTTATCAACAAGCAAGATCTGGAAGCCCACGTGGTAGATTTGTTGCGTAAGATCCCAAACAACAAACTACTACTGGATCATTATCTGGATGGAGCGATAGAGGCAGAAGCTGATGCCATTTGCGACGGAGAGAACGTCTACATCATTGGTATTATGGAGCATATTGAGCCTTGCGGGATTCACTCCGGAGACTCCAATGCGACATTGCCACCGTTCAATTTGGGCGAGTTTGTGATGCAGCAGATCAAAGACCACACGAAAAAAATCGCTTTGGCGCTTAACACTGTAGGTTTGATCAACATTCAATTCGCCATTAAGGACGACCAAGTGTATATCATTGAAGCGAATCCACGTGCATCTAGAACGGTTCCTTTTATCGCCAAAGCTTATGGTGAGCCCTATGTGAACTATGCAACCAAGATCATGTTGGGCGATAAGAAGGTGACCGATTTTGAGTTCAATCCGCAGTTAGAAGGTTATGCCATAAAGCAACCAGTATTCTCATTCAACAAATTCCCGAATGTGAACAAACAACTCGGACCAGAGATGAAGAGTACGGGAGAATCAATCTTGTTCATTGAGAGTCTTAAAGACGATGAGTTCTACGAGCTTTACTCCAGACGCAAAATGTACTTGAGTAAGTAGGTAGTATTAACACAGAACAACAAGGTGTGGTCTAAAGATCACACCTTTTTTGTTTAACTATTTTTTGTCTGAGTAAAACGAAAAATTCGGCCATTGAGACAAGTAAAACCTCATCTTTAAAATTATTTTCATTTTTTTTAGATCTAACATTGTAGTTGTAAAATATTGATAATCAATTTTATGTGTTGTATTTAATTGATTGTTCCATGAGCTGTTTTTAGTAGTCCTTGTCTTTTTAGGTAGGAATTTATAGGATGCGGGTGTTGTATTAACGACAACTAAAACGTTAAACAATTTTCTAAAAAAGACTACCTATGAAAACTATTTTACTTGCCTTTATTACCTTTTTGACTTTTAATCTTCAAGCGCAAACCACGCACAATATCAATTGGTTTATTGGAGCTGATCCAGGGACACTCGTGATCGAAGCTGGAGATACCGTCAATTGGATCTGGACCGATGGTGCTCCTCACACAGTAACCTCTATGCCAGGAAGTACAGACACCTTTGACAGTGGCGTGCTTCCGAGTGGTTCTACCTTTTCTCGTGAGTTTCCAAATGTCGGGACAAACCCGTATCAATGTGATGTTCACCCCAGTATGAACGGTGTTATCGAGGTTGGAGCCTTAAGCGTGGACGACAATGAGATCATCAATCTTGAGTTCTATCCAAACCCTGTTAAGGATTGGCTTTTTATTGACTCGCCAGTAGGGATGGAGCGTGCTCAACTCTTTGATATTAACGGGAAACTGCTCATGGATGCACCGCTAAACAACCATAACCGGACCAGCATTTTTATGGGGGTGTTCAAATCTGGGTTGTATTTTGTACGTATTCAAACTGAGGAGGGTTCTCAGTCCTTGCGAATCGTTCTTCAGTAAAAAAAAGCAATCTGAAGTGATGACTAAATTAATTCCAATATTCGTCTTGGGTGTTTTGCTTTGGGGATGCAGCAACAACACTCAGGACGATTTGGAACCCATTATTCCGGAGGTAGAAGCAGAAGAGCAAGTCACCTATAGCGATGTCAAATTTATTCTCGACAACAGCTGCGTGGTTTGTCACAGCAATCCCCCTCAGAATGGAGCACCAATGTCCCTAGATTCTTATTTGGCTGCTCGAGATGCTGTCCTGAACCGCGGCCTCTTAGACAGAGTGAGCAGGGAAGAAGGAGCCGATGGCTTGATGCCCCTTGGAGGGCCTCGCTTGCCACAGCAGACCATAGACCTATTGATCCAATGGAGCGAGGACGGCTTGCTCGAAAACTAACACCCGATGAGTCATAGAAATTATTTGGCAGCAACCTTGTTCCTGCTATGTAGCAGTATTGGTATCGCTCAAAAGTTTGGAACTAAAGCAGGAAGCATTGCCTTTGAGGCCTCTGTGCCTTCTTTTGAGCCTGTTGCAGCTACGCACAGTAGCGTGAGCGCTGTATTGAACTCAGACAACGGTCAATTGGCCGTATTGGCCTTAGTAACAGGCTTTCGATTCGATATTGCCCTGATGGAAGAACACTTCAACGAGAACTATATGGAATCCGAAGTATATCCTAAAGCTATCCTTAGAGGTCAGATCAAAGACTTTGATGTTAAGGCTATTGGTATTGGTAATACGGCCTTTCAATTCAGCGGTTCTTTAGAGATCCACGGAGTGGTGCAGCCTTTTGAAACAGAACTACAGTTTTCCAAAACAGACCAAGACCTGCTATTGTCGGCTCGTTTTGCCTTAAAACCAGAAGATTTTAACATAGAAATCCCAAAGATCGTTGCCAAAAAAATAGCCGACGAGGTCTGGGTGGCTGTGCAACTGCAACTTAAATCCATTTAATCATGAAGCGTAAATTATGGATCATTGCGGCTTTGGTCTTGGCTGTAGTCGCTGTATTAGGATATAATTATCTCTATCAGGATCACCGAGATATTCAACAAGAGGCAGCTATATTTAAGGGAACCGCTTCTGAATTAAAGACCTTATTGACAGGCAGCGAAGATACCTTGACCAACACTACGGTAGAACTGCGAGGCTATGTGACCGCTGTAGAACTAGACGGTTTGGTTTTGTCCAATTCCGTGTATTGTAAGCTGGACAGTATTCCTGAGCTTACGCTACAAGAAAATTTAATCATTAAAGGGCGTGTCTTAGGTTACGATTCCCTTTTCGAGCTGGTCAGTATGGATCAGTGTAAAATCATCAACGACTAAAATGAAAAACTTTCTCAACGTATTCTTAGCCCTATTGGTTTGCTGCGGATCTGCCTTTGCACAAGACGATCTTCTTGCAGAGCTAGAGGCCGAAATAGACAGTAGACAAGCTGTCACCGCTGCATTTAAAGGTTTGAAGATCGTCAACTTCGAATCGACTAAACTGGCAGGGCACAAGGACTTTTATTTTATTGTTTCACACCGTTTCGGAACGGTCAAAAATGGGATCGACGATCTTTTTGGCTTGGATCAGGCGGTGACGCAGCTCAAGTTCATATACGGTTTAAGGCCTTGGCTAAATTTGGGCTTTGCACGTAGTTCCTTGCAAAAGACTTACGGACTGCATGCCAAATATAGATTGCTTCAGCAAGAGCAAAATGGCCTGCCGTTCACTTTGGTGGGATACAACTTGGTCACTGTGAACACTGCTTTAGATAAAGATCTGTTCAATAATTTAGAGTTTTCAGATCGACTGACATATACCTCACAATTGTTGCTCTCTTCCAAACTCAACGAACGACTTTCTGTGCTTTTGGCTCCCACCTATTTGCACGAGAACTTAGCGACTCGCAGCACTGCCATTAGTGGTAATGGAACTCCTCAGTTCTTTGATGAAGATAACGACCAGTTCGCCCTCGGCTTTGGAGCCCGCTATAAATTGAGCCCCCGATGGAGTCTGAATGCAGATTATGGTTGGCATTTGAATAGAAACTCAAATTCAAGTTTTAGGAATCCACTTTCTATAGGAGTTGATTTGGAAACTGGTGGCCATGTGTTCCAGCTGCATTTTACCAATGCGCAAGCCATGTTCGAAGACGGCTTTCTAATACGTGGTGCGGGAGATTGGTCCGACGGTGATTTTTTCTTCGGATTTAATTTGAGTCGGGTGTTTTAAAAAGCTTGGCCCTTATTTGAAGTTACCTGCCCTGTACTCGCTCCATTTTCGGTAGACCACATAGCTCAAGCAGGCGGCAATGATTAAAGACAAAATACCAAAAAAGGTCACTGCCCCGGAATAAGAGTCGATCACGGACTGTTTGGGCTTTTCAAAGAAAGCACTAATGCCTGCCCACCAGGTTACTATAGAGAATACACCATAGCCAATAATCTCCATTAACTTAATCAGTTTCATCAGTGTCGGCGCGTTTCAGTAGATTTTCGTTCAGGTGCTTGGTCTGTTTTATTCCGAGTTTTTTGAGTTTTTCTACTCGGGTGATCAAATTGCCGCGGCCCGTTAATTTTTTCATGCTGGTCTCGTAGGTTCCAGTGGCGGTTTGCAATTGTTTTCCAACCTTGAGCAGATCGTCTGTTAGGTTGACAAACTGATCGTACAGCGCTCCAGCTTGTTTAGCGATCTCCAAAGCATTTTGCTGCTGCTTTTCATTATTCCACATGCTATCTATAGTGCGTAGCGTAGCCAATAGGGTAGTTGGAGTTACTATTACGATATTCTTTTCGAAAGCCCAATTGTAGAGTTGTGGCTCGGCTTGCGTGGCTATGGCAAAAGCGGGCTCGATAGGCACAAATAACAAGACAAAATCAGGACTTTCTATCTGATACAAATTCTGATAGTTCTTCTCACTTAGTTGGTCTACATGTCGTTTTAAAGAGGCAATATGCTCTTTAAGTAAAGCAGGTCGCTGAGCTTCATCGTCTTCGCTGGCGAATCGCTCATAGGCGGTAAGGGTTACCTTAGAATCTATGATCATTTTTTTACCTTCTGGCAGGTGAATGATCACATCCGGTAAGACGCGCTTCCCGTCTTCTGTGGTAAAACTCGATTGTACGGAATATTCTCTGTCTTTTTCTAAACCTGATTTTTCCAAGACGCGCTCCAAGACCAATTCTCCCCAATTTCCTTGTATTTTACTGTCTCCTTTAAGGGCTTTGGTAAGGTTGGTCGCCTCTTTACTCATTTGCTCGTTGAGTTCCATCAGGCCTTTGATCTGCTGCTTTAGCTCCGTGTGCTTAACTATATTCTCTTTGTTGGAATCTTCTACTTTCTTTTCAAAGGTTTTGAGCTTTTCTTGCAGCGGATTCAAAATATTCTCAATGCTCTCTTTATTTCTATGGGTGAGCTTTTTAGAGCTTTCATCAAAGATCTTGTTGGCCAAATTCTCAAATTCCTTGGTGAATTTTTCTTGCAATTTGGTCATTTCTTCTTGCTGCTCCTGACTGCGCTGTTTGAGGTGATCATAGGCCGCATTCTGTTTGGTGAGTTCCCGCCCTAAGAATTCCTTTTCTTCGCGGAGGGCTTCTTTTTCGTTCAAGGCGCGTTTAAATTGCTCATCGAGTTTTTCGATCTGCAAGTGCTCCTGATGCAAACGCTCTTGCAAGGCGGAAGAGCGAGCTTTGAACTTGAGTCGAGCCAATAAATTGCCTATAAATGCACCAAAAAACATGCACAAAATGGCTAAGAATACAAATAAGAGTACTTCGCTTGTCATAATTAGGTTAAAGATAGGGAAGCCAACGGAACTATCTGAATTTTTATGCTTCGGAATCCGACAATTTATGAATCCTTATTTGTTGAGGAAAAAACGCTTGGACTCCACATCGAATCGGACCGTCTCCTTAGGGAATAGGGACTCCAATACCCCCGAGGTCAACACTTTTTCTCGGCTATAGGACGCTATGCGCTTGTCTTTTACCAACAAGATACTATCGCAAAGATCCAAGGCCTGCTCTAAATCGTGAGTGGCGTATAGTACTGTTTTGCCTTCTCTTGCCAACTGGAGCATCAGTTTTAACATATTGAACTTATGATGCAAGTCCAAATGGGTGGTGGGTTCATCCAGAATTATGATAGGAGTGTCTTGAGCAATAGCTCGTGCCAGTAGTGCGCGTTGCAATTGGCCGTCGCTAAGCTGATAACACTTTTTGTCTTTTAAGGCTATCAGGTCTGTTTTCTCTAAGCCATCGGCTATAGCTTCTTTGTCTAATGCCGTCAGTTTGCCTAGCCAATTGGTGTACGGATGCCTACCCAATGCCACCAGTTCATAACAACTCAAATTAAGCGAAACTGGAGATTTGGTAAGCACAACACTCAGCATTTTTGCCCGGGCTTCCATAGTCAGCTTATGCGCCGATTCACCCTGAATTTTGAATTCGCCGCTTAAGGGATTTAAGGCTCCGCTCAAAGTTTTTATCAGTGTTGATTTTCCTGAACCATTAATGCCTATTAATCCATAAAGTGAAGCAGGCTCAAGCTTTAAAGTGATGGAATCGGCTACCACTAGAGCCTTATTCCCTTTCCCATAGCCTATGCTAAGATCTTCTATTTCTATCGCTAGTTGTTTTGCCATTAGAAGAGAAGTTTACGTTTTCGAACCAATAACCAGATTACCACCGGAGCACCAAATAAGGAGGTTACTGCATTGATCGGTAAGGTAAGTTCGCTATATGGCAATTGCGCAATGGAATCGCAGATCAGCATTAATATTGCTCCAGAGAGACCCACTGCCGGCAGCAGTATTCTATGATCCGAAGTATTTAAAAAGAGCCTGGTCAAATGTGGAACGGCCAAGCCGACAAAGGCGATGGGACCTGCAAAAGCGGTTATAGCTCCAGCCAAGATACAGGTCGCCAAAATGATCCAAAGCGTAGCTCGCTTTAAATGAACTCCAATACTTTGCGCATACTGAGGCCCTAGTAAAAGTGCGTTTAGGGCTTTGATGTTCGCTACACTCAAGAGACTCCCAAGTCCAAAGAATAAAGCGAGTATTCCTATGCTATTCCAAGAGTTTCCGCCTAAACTCCCAAAAGACCAAAACACATAGCGTTGTAGGTCTTCTGCCGGACTAAAATAGGCCATAACAGCCACGACAGCCGCTGTTAAACTGCCAAACATAAGTCCAATGATCAATATGGCCATTGTGTCCTTAACCCGCGTACTTACCGCCATAACTGCTAACAGCACCAAGAAGCTTCCCAAACTGGCAGCTGCTACAACTCCCCAACTTTTAAAAGCTAGTCCTGCTATAGATCCTCCGAAGACACCAGCTCCTAAAACCAAAAGGGCAACTCCTAAACTCGCTCCACTAGAGATCCCTAGAACAAACGGTCCTGCTAAAGGGTTGCGAAATAGCGTTTGCATGAGCAAGCCAGCAATAGCTAAACCACTGCCTACCATTAGTGCTGTTAAGGCTTTAGGTAAACGATAGTTTAAAACGATATAATCCCAACTGCTGGCGGCCGTCTCACCACCGCTCAATATCTGTAAAGTGTCCTTAAATGGGATAGCCACAGAACCCAGACTTACATTGAGTACAAGACAAAGCAGACACAACAAAGCGCCTAGAAAAAAGAACCTAAAAGCTGGCTTTGTATTCATTCTATTCGAGCTTGCTAAAAAAATACAATTCGTGCTCAGGCAGTAATTCCGGATGTAAAATCCGTATCAGATCTTTCAGAACCAGGTCGGGTCTATTAGGCGCTAGTTCATAATAGATAACCCCTCCGGTGGGACCTTTATTGGTGGTAAAACTATAGACCTTACTAGCTTTGAAAGCAGTAAACTCGGCATAAACTGCATTGGCCTCGGCCATTTGAGTTAACGAGGTGAATTGGCCCGGTCCTATCCAAAAAGCTGCGTCTTGTGATTTTTCTAAAACCGATTCTATACTCAGCGATAAACTCCCTTTCCCTTTGGTGTCTGCGTAGCGGTAATCTGCTTTGGCATCTCTTAGAAATTGCGCGGCCCAACTCTGTCCATTGGGCAGATACCAAACGTCTTTATACATGGCTCCGCTTAAAACAGATGGCGCATCCGATTGATGCTGCGCCAGGGCTTTAACACGGGTGTATTCTTCGGCTATTTTGTTGAAGGCAGTTGTGGCCTGCTCATTCTTATCTAGCAATGCGCCAAAGAATTTAAGCCATTCAGCTTTTCCTAACGGATCTTGCTCTACCCAATCTCCGTTGTATACCACTGGGATTCCGGCCTCCTGAACACGATCTAGCGTTTTGTTATCTCCATCCACACCAAAACCAACAACCACATCTGGTGCGGCTTCGATAAGAAGTTCTAGATTGAGCTGCTGTGTTCCACCCAATTCCTTAACCTTACCGGCGTCTATTAAGGCTCTAGTCTTTGGGCTAGAGACATAATCTGTTTGCGGAAACCCTAATAGTAGTTCTTCTGCATTTAATGCTTCTAGAGACGGAATATGCGTAGTAGAGGTCACCACCAAACTTTTCACGGGAACTTTTATGATGGCGTCAAAATCGGCTGCTGCGTCTTCCAAAGGTCTGGCCTGCTCAGAGTAGAGTAAGTATCTAAAAGTTTTATCGGCTTCAGGCCAGGGGTTATCTACTTCTAAAATACTGTAGTCGGAATAGTGATATAGACGAAAACCCGTGGCATGAGTCACGCTGTTCTCAATTTGCTGCCTGTTAGTGATCTCTTCCGATTGCTCAGAAGAGGATTCGTTTTTACAGGCTAAAAGAAAACATACTGCCAGCAGCAGGGTAAGGGTTTTGCGCATGCTCAAAAATAATATTATTTGGCCTTTTGACCGCTTGCAGGATTTAATTTGTTTAATTTCGCCCCCGTATTGGGTGAACATATTCGTTAGCGAATTGTTCTTAAAAGGGAATCTTGTGAAAGTCAAGAACTGTTCCCGCAACTGTAAGCGATGCCTTTGGCATTAGGAGGTTGATAAAAAGCCACTGTCTTTTAAGAGATGGGAAGGCCAACATCCGCAGCAAGTCAGGAGACCTGCCCGAGACAATCAAATAACGTTAAACTTTCGGGATAAAAGTTTTGCATGCAGTATCGGCTTGTTCGAGGCCGAACTAACTTGCCACATCTTTTATTCCAGTAAACATCTTTAAAAATGAAGAAGATTCTTTGTATTACTGGAATGGTGTTGGGATTGTCTACCCTTGGATTCTCACAGTCTACGGGCCGACAAAATTCTCTGGACACTGTTTATTTAGATTCAAAAACCCCTTTGGTCTCTGCCAATAGCGGAAAAATCATCAGTAGCATTACTGCGGAGCAGATCGCGCTAACTCCCAACAGCTCGGTTGCACAAATACTCAACCGCATATCGGGTATTGAGATCAACGGTAGTAGATCCAATGGTGGGCAAAACCTCGGTTATTTTGTACGCGGTGGCAGGAACCGCCAGGTCGTAGTGCTTATAGATGGGGTACAGGTCAATGATCCATCTCAGATTGCCAATGATTTTGACTTGCGGCTGCTTCCCGCCTCCGGATTTGAAAAAATAGAAGTGCTCAAAGGGGCTTCCAGTGTTTTATATGGCTCCGGAGCAGCTACTGCAGTTATATCCTTGACCTCTAAGAAGAACAGCGACAAGGTATTCGGTTTACAAGCCAGCACGAGTTTGGCCACTGAGAATTCTAGTGAGCGCAGCGGTTTTGGAGTTCAGGCTTTTAACAATTCCGCTCGTATGGGTGGAACATACAAAGGGTGGTCATACCAAATGCAGCTTGATCATCAATCGCGCACAGGACTTTCTGCAGTTGCAGCACCAGAAGGCGAACCGGCCTTTGATAACGACCCGTTCAATTCTTATTCGGCAACAGCAAGCCTTGGCTATGACTTTAATAATGGATTGCGCATTTCTAGAAGTTTTAGCCAGGCACGATTTAAGGCAGCTTTTGACAATTTTGACTATACCGACGCAAACAATTTAAGTACGACCGAACTGCAGCAGCTCCGCGGAAATTTAACTTATAGTTACCCAAAGGGACGCGTAGTGGTCAACGATGCCTATAGCTGGACAGATCGTGAGATAGCGTCATCGTTCCCGTCGCGATTTGACAGTCGTTTCTTTGCAGTAGATGGTTATTGGAATCACCGGTGGAACAAACAGTTCAGCACAGTAGTGGGGGGCAACGGGCAATTCAGTGATTTCAATTCTTTTTCTATTCCTTTTGGCGCTTCGGACTTTAACCAGGATTTCGACGGTCAAACGGCCGATTTCGATATCATTGATCCGTATTTAAATGTGGTCTATCAAAGTGATTTTGGCTTGAATATCAACGCAGGAGTGCGTTTAAATACACACAGCAATTACGACAATGCTGTGGTGTATCACATCAATCCGTCGTTTACAAAGAAATTGGGAGACCTAGATGCCAAAGTTATGGCCAGCTACAGTACTGCTTATATCACCCCAAGCTTATTCCAGCTGTTCGATCCAAGTTTCGGAAATCTGGAATTGGACCCTGAGAACAACCGAACCCTTGAAGCAGGTCTAGCTGTTGGAAAAACAGATTCCTTTAATCTCAGTGTAGTTTATTTCAACCGCTTGGAAGAAGACTTTATTGACTTTGTTACGGTGGACCCGGATCTGTTTATTTTCCAATATCAGAATATCACAGAAGGCTTTAGCGCCAGTGGAATAGAGGTAGAAGGACAGTTCCAGACCGGGAAAGTTCGCTTTAATGCCAATTATACTTACACTAAACCCGACGAACGCTTTAGTCTGCGTATTCCGGAGCATAAATTAAATGCCAATTTAAACGTGCAATGGACTCAGACGTTTAACTCCGGATTGCAATATCAGTACAATGCAGCTCGTGAAGATGCATTTTTCAATTCCGTGAGTTTTGAGAACGAGGCTGTGACCCTTGACGCCTTTGGAATTCTAGATTGGTATGGACAAATTCGTCTAAATGAAGCTATTGGATTCATCGCGCGAGTAAACAACCTACTCAACCAGGAGTATGAAGAACTCTTCCGCTTTCAGACCTTGGGCAGAAATTTTAGCTTGGGTATGAATATAAACTTATAGCCTATCGAAAGTTACCTGTGGCCCCCGGTAAGGGCAGGTCATAGATCAACTCGTCGAAATGAGGCAATTGTTCTTTGCGGCCTGAAACTTCTTGAAGTTCTGGGCCGCTTGTTTTTGGTGCTGCCCCAAATCCTGCTCCAGTGATCTGAAACAATGCTTCTGCCAATAAGGGTTCGTTGACATCACCTAGGGTGCCGAGATTGGTGTAATCTTCTGGCAATAAGGTATCTGGAGCCAAGCCGTCGAAATAATCGGTAACTCCATTGGCGTTAACAGATTTCAAGATCAAGGGCTGCATGGCATAAGTGTGATCTGGATTAGCTCCGGCACGACCAAAGTTCTCTGAATCGTAAAGGGTAGTGGACGCCGTAAATTTCCCAGTAGTGGTTCCTCCAATCTGCACTACATTGATCCATGGGTCTAAGCCGTTGATGACCAATTCACTTGCGGAAGCCGAGCGTCTTGTAGTCAAGACATAGACTTGGTTTAAATTCAAACTATTCAGCGCCGATCCATTGCGAGTCTCGTTGATAAAACGGTTGATCAAACGTTCTGGGTCATTGGCATCAAAAAAGGCTTGATTGTCGCTGTTCCATTCTTCTGTGGTAAAGATCTCCCCTGTAAATTGGCCCGTAATCAGGCTCGAAAGTGTAATGGCCGTTAGCACAGAACCACCGGGGTTATAGCGCAGATCCAGCACCAAGTCCGTGATCCCATCCGCAGCAAACTGTCCAAAGGCATCGTTAAGCTGTTCATCGAAATTGGAGGTAAAGCCGTTATACATCAAATAGCCAATATTCTGTCCACTTACGTTAAGCGTCTCTGCAATTAAGATTGGATTTTCGGTGTATTCTACCTTGGTAAGGTCAACGCTTTCTCCTGTTGGCGTAACGGTATCTCCGTCAAAAGTGGCTAAACCTATGGTATAGCTGTCTGGAGCCAGCAATGTTCTGAAATTGTCGTTATTGAGCTGTTGGCCATCTACTGTATTAAAGATAACGCCTCGGGTCAAACCTGCTGCTTCCGCACTAGTGCCTGGCAAAACGTAGCGCACATAGCCAAACACCTCAAATTCACTCCCTGGATAGAACACCAGACCATATTCCATACCGTTGTTTTTGGTAACACCTTGGAACTGCTGCTCCAGTGTGATATAATCGTCTACCAAGAAACTGAACCTATCTATAACCCCTGGTTGATAGATCAGATCGTCAAAAATGGCTTCAGGACTCGGATACGAACCCGTAAATGCGGATTTTTCTTCGACCGTTGCAAAACGATCGTTGGCCAGATTGGGAACATCGTCTTTATATAGATAGAAGGCGTTAAGGCCGTTCCAAATAAAATCATTGATGGTAAAGGCAACATTGCCGTTGTTATTTCCGGTCAGGTTGTCGTCCTGATCCTCGAAACAGGCGGCTGTGGCAAACAGAAGGGCTGTCGCCACAGTAAGTAGGAATATTTTTCGCATAGCTTTTTATATAAAGGCAACATGAATTATGCCATGATACTTTTAAGTTGGGAAAAAATCTTTTCCCTTGCAAAAACGCATAAAACATGGGTTCATTGCGAATTTAAACTTTTTTTGTAACAAAAAATTGTCTGGTTCGTCCTAACTTCAGAAGCGCATCATTGCCAACCATCAGAAAAATGAAACAAGAGGAGTTCTTACAAGTTGTAATGCCATTCAAAGATAAGATGTATCGTTTGGCGAGAAGAATCTTGGTTTCTACGGATGAGGCAGAGGATGCAGTTCAAGAAGTTCTTTTAAAGTTGTGGAAGGGAAAGGAGCGCATGAGCAACTATAACAACCCAGAGGCTTTTGCAATGACCATGACCAAAAACTATTGTTTGGACCGATTAAAATCCAAACAAGCAGGTCACCTTAAGATAGTACACAGTAACTATCAGTCGCCACATGCTAGATTGCAAGATCAAGTAGAGGCGAATGACGGAGTGCGTATGGTTTTTGAGATCATGGAAACCCTACCGGAACAACAACGTATGATAATTCAATTACGCGATGTAGAGCAATATGATTTTGACGAGATCGCAGCAATAGTAGATATGAAACCCACGGCTATACGAGTGGCTTTGAGCCGCGCACGTAAAACCATAAGGGAAGCATTGATAAAACAATACAATTATGGAGTTAGCTAAAATAGAATCCTTATTGGAGCAGTATTTCGAGGGGAACACCACCTTAGAGCAAGAAGCTCAATTAGCGCAGTACTTTGCTACTGCGGATCTGCCGGACCATTTGGCCCCGTACAAAGATCTCTTTGCAGGTTTTGGGTATATGCGTCAGCAGAAATCTGAAAAAACATTTGTGGTGCCACAAGAAAAGAGACGAAATCCAATTTGGGGCTATGCAGCCGCCGCTGTGATTGGAGTGTTATTGAGTGTTGGAATCTTTATGAACAACAGCGCAGACGACAGCCCAACCTTGACCGCAGAGCAACAAGAAGCAGTAGAAGCTTTTGAGCAAGCGAAGAAAGCGTTAGAAATGATCTCTGGCAATCTTAATGACGGCATTGAAGGCATGGCCTACCTCATTGAATTTGACAAGGCCGCAGAACAAATTTTTAAATAAGCAATTCATTTATTCAATAAACGTATGAAAAGAGCAGTAATTTTAATCTTGGCTTTGGTAGTAACCGCAACCGGTTTTGCACAAGATGTATTTGATAAATATGAGACTAACGGGAAAGTAACTTCCTTTGTAGCTACCGCAAAGATGTTCAAGTTGATCCGCGACATCGATTTTGAAACCGACGATCCGGAGGCACAAGCTTACAAAGACCTTATTGACAATATCGACAATATCCGTGTTTTTGTGACAGAAGATGAGTCAACCCGTAACGATATGAACACTACGGTGACTAATTACCTAAAGAGCAATCCTAAACTGGAAGAGTTGATGCGAGTAAGCAGTGAAGGTAAGCGCGTGCGCTTTTATTCACAGGACGGCGAAAGCGAAGGCTTTGTAAAAGAGTTGTTGATGCATGTTACCGGCGATATTGACGGCAAGCAGATGTCAGTGATCATGAGCCTTACCGGCGATCTAAACTTAAGTCAGATCTCGCAATTGACCAAAGATCTAAAGTTGCCAGGAAGCGAAGAGCTCAAGAACATCGATAAGAAAAACTAAGGCGATTGAAACATTTATTAGCAATAATTAGCTTAGGGATATTCCTCGCTGCAATTTTGGTTAGTTGCAACGAGGAACCCACTTTACAGTCCTATTTTGTAGACAAACAAGAAGACAACCGTTTTGTCAAGTTTGACGTACCTTCTAGTTTGATCACAGAAGACAGCGATCTGCTCAATGCAGAGCAAAAAGAAGTGATGCAGTCTGTGCGTAAGCTTAACATTATGGCTTATCCTATTAAAGATGGAGATTCTCTTAAGACAGAATACCAACAAGAGAAGCAGAACGTGATAGACATTTTGGCCCGAGAGCAGTATCAGACCCTGATCAGTTTTGGTTCTCCAACACAAGGGGCATCTTTGAAGTTCGTAGGAGAGACCGATGCCATTGATGAGTTGGTGATTTTTGCCAGCGACGAGGAGCGAGGTTTCGCGATCTTTAGGCTGACAGGAAACGATATGGATCCGGAGAAATTCGTGAACATGATGCGCTCTATAGAGACAGGAGATCTGGACGTGAGCCAAATGAACGGATTGGGTCAACTTTTTGATACGAGCGACGAAGACTATGACGATTCCTGGGAAGACCAAGAAGGATGGGTAGACGACGAGGTCTCTGAGACCAAGCTCGATTCCATCATCGACGAGATCGAGGACTAAATTGAAAAAATAAAACTAGGGAATTTATATTCCCGTGTAGGATGCTGGTGTAATAGCCAGCATTTCTTGTTTTAGGCCGTCTGAAACATCTAAGGACGCAATGAACGCTGCCATGGTTTGCTGGGTAATAGCCTCATTGGTGCGTGTAAGACCTTTTAAGGCTTCGTACGGATTCGGATAGCCCTCACGGCGTAATATGGTTTGAATGGCCTCTGCCACTACGGCCCAATTGTTTTCCAAGTCTTTGGCTAAGGCCTGCTCGTTGAGCAATAGTTTGCCCAGGCCTTTTAGCGTTGCTTTTATGGCGATAACCGTATGGGCAATAGGCACCCCAATATTTCGCATTACCGTAGAATCTGTAAGGTCGCGTTGCAGACGAGATACGGGAAGTTTTGCAGCTAGGTGTTCAAAGACCGCATTGGCAATACCGAGGTTTCCTTCGGAGTTCTCAAAGTCGATAGGGTTAACCTTATGCGGCATGGCCGACGAACCTACTTCACCTTTTTTAATTTTTTGCTTAAAGTAATCCATAGAGATATAGGTCCAAAAATCACGATCCATATCCAAAATTACGGTGTTGATTCGCTTTAAGCCATCGAACAAAGCAGCCATATGGTCGTAATGCTCTATCTGCGTGGTTGGGAACGAATGGTGCAGGCCTAGCTTTTCTTGAACAAAATGGGTTGCAAAACCTTTCCAGTCTATCTCCGGATAGGCAACTTTATGCGCGTTGAAGTTTCCTGTTGCGCCTCCAAATTTCGCGGCGCTTTTAATATCGTTAAGCAGATCCAATTGCTCGCGCAAACGCACCACATAAACAGCGATCTCTTTACCCAAACGGGTAGGAGAGGCAGGCTGTCCGTGTGTACGAGCCAACATTGGAATGTCTTTCCATTGCTCCACAAGGCCTTCTAGTTTTTCTATCAGCTCTAAAAAAAGCGGGATGTAGACATCGTTTACAGCTTCTTTGAGCGATAAGGGTACAGCGGTATTGTTGATGTCTTGGGAGGTCAATCCAAAGTGAATGAACTCTTTGTCTTCTCCAATACCCAAACGATCAAAACCTTCTTTAATGAAGTATTCCACGGCTTTTACGTCGTGGTTGGTAATTCCCTCAATTTCTTTTACACGTTTAGCGTCTACTGCACTGAATTCCGTGTATAGCTTTCTAATGGCCTCAAATTGTCCGTGATCAAAATCTTTGAGCTGTGGCAAGGGCAACTCACAAAGCGCAATAAAGTATTCTATCTCTACTTGAATGCGGTATTTAATCAGCGCTTCTTCTGAAAAATAATCTGCTAAAGCACCAGTTTTACTAGCGTAGCGTCCATCTATTGGAGAAATTGCACGGAGGGCCGTATTGCTCATTTGGGCTAATTTTTAAGAAAGGGCTAAGATACGGTTTATAACCAAATTTCCACTACTGCTTTTCGGCCTGATATTTCTCCATCATGGCTAAGAATGTCCGAGTTCTTGCCTTATATCCGGCAGAGTGTTTGGCATAACCTTCTTGCAGTATCAATTTGAGTTCCGGATGCACCCAATCGAACTCCGTACCTAGCCAATACAAACTTTGAATACTATAAGCTTTACAAGCTACTTTTTCCTCATTGATGACCCAGTCAAAGCAAGCTGCAGTAAACGCCTGGCGATGTTCCTGCTTTAAAGCAGTCTGGATTTTTTTATCTCCTTGCTTGTAGTAACCCAAACACAAGAGTTCGGTGATCTTAGCCATAGGCCTTTTTGTCTGGTCCTTTTTGACCTTTTGGATCAGTTCGCAAAATATATCCAAATGCGGAAGCAAAAGTTCCATCTTAGCCTTACAAACAAATTCTAAAACCCAAGCCGCTTTATGCGAACGGTCGCTGCCCTCATCTGCGCAGAAAAGTAAAAGATCTTTAAAGCACTGAGGATGCTCCAAAACCCAATTGGCAGCTTCTTGTCTGCTGGCCCTGTAGGCCTTTGCATAATTTAACGTTTCTTCAAGAGCTTGGCGTGACAAAATAACTTAATTTAAATCATCAACTAACTGCAGATGAAGATACTTAAAAAACTGCTGATCCTCGCTTTGATCGCCTTTGTGGTGATGCAATTCTTCCGGGTGGAAAAGAACAGGGTAGCGGGTGATTATCGGGCTGCCTTTGTTGCAGAGACCAATCCTCCGGATGAGGTGATGCAGACCCTTAAAACAGCCTGTTTAGATTGTCATAGTAACAACACGCGATATCCATGGTATGCAGAGGTCGCGCCCATCTCTTATTGGTTGGCCGATCATATCGACCACGGTAAAGGCGAATTGAATTTTTCTGAGTGGGATTCCTATTCTAAAAGGCGCAAAGACCACAAAATGGAAGAGCTCATAGAAGAGGTCAAGAAAAAACATATGCCCCTGGACTCCTACACTTGGGTGCATAAAGATGCTGTACTCAGCGATGCGCAGATCACTGCAATGGTGAATTGGGCCGAGAGCTACAGAGCATTACTCAACTTAGGAGATCGACCACAGTAGGGATGCCTTGGGTAGCACTTGAGGCGATCACATTTACTCGGCCTCCCGAAGTTATTGCAGGATTAGGATCTACAAAATATATGGGCGTGTCTAGCGGTGCGTAGTTCAACAAGCCTGCGGCAGGATAGACCTGCATAGAAGTTCCAACTATGATCAATACTTCGCATTGGCTTACAATTTCTGCAGCTTTCGCAATTAGGGGAACGTCTTCCCCAAACCAAACAATATGTGGTCTTAGTTGATGCCCATTCTTACTCAGATCGCCAAGGTTCAAGTCTTTTTTCCAAAGGCGGATATCATCGTGGTATCTACTGCAGCGTACTTTGAACAATTCCCCGTGTAGATGAAGCACCTCAGAGCTACCGCTGCGTTCGTGCAGATCGTCCACATTTTGTGTCACTATGTTTACTTGGTGTTCTTGCTCTAGGTTTGCTAAGGCCGTGTGAGCGTTGTTAGGCCCTACCTCCAAGAGCTGTCTTCTGCGTTGGTTGTAAAAGTCTAGTACGAGTTCTGGATTGGCCCGCCAACCTTGTGGTGAAGCAACTTCCATTACATCGTGACCTTCCCAAAGTCCGTTGGAATCTCTAAAGGTCTTTAGACCACTTTCTGCGCTAACGCCTGCGCCACTGAGTACTGTTATTTTCATTCGATTGCAGCCCTTAAGATTATTTACTAATTTACAAATTATGGATGCCCAATTATTTACTTATCTAGAAGACTTTTTAACCGAGCGTCGCCGGGAACTGTTCAAGGAAGTGCTTGCCCAGCGTACCAAACACATTACAGTGGTTACCGAAGGAGTTTATCAATTGCACAATACTTCTGCAGTGGTGCGCAGTTGCGATATCTTCGGGATCCAAGAACTTCACGTTATAGAAGAGATAGAAGGGCGTCGCATAGACAAAGAGATCGCGATGGGGGCCCAGAAGTGGGTTGATGTTATCCGTTATGACTCCGTAGCATCCTGCATTGCAACCCTGAGAGCTCAAGGATACAAGATCATAGCTACTACACCGCATGGTGAAGCTGTTGGACCAAAGGCCTTAAACCTTACTGAAAAGATCGCACTCTTTTTTGGTAAGGAAGGCGACGGCCTAAGCGATTACGTAATGCAAGAAGCAGATGCACATTTGACCATCCCGATGTATGGCTTTACAGAAAGTTTGAATATCTCGGTAGCCGCTGCTATTAGTTTATACGAGCTAGTTGGTAGGCTGCGGAGCGAGAACATCCCTTGGCAACTCAATGAGGCCGAAATACTCGACAAAAGGATCGACTGGACCTTGAAGAGTATTAAGAATGCAGATCAGATCATTGAACGGTTTTTAGAAGACAACAATATTGACTAACTTTAATAGACTAACTAAACTTTTTAATCATGATCGTTCTTTATATTTTGGGCGGACTTCTCGCCCTTATTGCCTTGTTGGCCTTGATCGATACAATAAAATTGTTCTTTAATATGGATAAAGCTGTAGGTAAGGACTTTGAAGAAGGCCTGTCCAAGCTTAAAACCATAATGGAGTCATGAATAAGGTAGTTGTCAATTGGTTTGAGATCCCTACAGCGGATATCAAACGCGCAAAAATATTCTACGAACAGATCCTTGACTGCCAGATGCAGCTAGTAGATATCGGGGGTTTTGATATGTGTTTCTTTCCAGGTGATCCTTCAGAAGGCGCAACAGGAGCTTTGATAGCCCACGAAACCTATTCGCCAAGTCATGCTGGTACTCTTGTGTATCTAATGACAGACGATGTTGCTGTCCCTTTGGCTAAAGTAGCCGCGGCGGGAGGCAAAGTATTAAGAGAGAAAACACAGATATCGCCGGAACATGGGTATATGGGTGTTTTTGAAGATACTGAAGGCAATCGGGTTGCACTTCACTCCAACGCATAAAAAAAACCGCGCTGTGAGCGCGGTTTGTCTTAAAAGTGTATGTCTTAGATCAATTTGAATTAAGCCAATTGAACATTTACTGCGTTCATACCTTTTTTTCCTTCTTTTAATTCAAATGATACTTTATCGCCTTCTTTAACTTCTGTAGTCAATCCGGAAATGTGAACAAAGTAATCCGTGTTTGAATCATCTTCGGTGATAAAGCCGTAGCCTTTGTCTTCAACGAAGAATTTAACGGTTCCGTGTAACATAAAAAATAATTAATAATACTTCTACAAAGTTACGGTTAAAACCAAGGCGGATTCCAATAAATTCAAAATAAAAGTCAAATTCCTCTAAAAATAACCTATCGGTAACACTGGAATTAGGTTTTTATGGAGAGATAGACCGCAAAAAAATGACAGATCGTACCTCCTAAAACAAAGACGTGAAAAATCGCATGATTAAAGCGCAAGCGCGGCAGGCTGTACAATACAGCGCCTACGGTATAGGAGATCCCGCCTGCAAGTAAGTACCAAAGAGAAACCGTATCCAGGTTGTTTACCATGGGTTTTACTGCAAAGATCACCATCCATCCCATTGCGATATAAAGTACCGTAGAAAGTCGAACATAGCGTCCTGTAAAGAAGAGTTTTAAGATCACACCACCTAAAGCAAGGCCCCAAGTGATCCCAAAAAGCACCCATCCGATAGCCCCGTTAAGGGTAGTGAGCGTAAAAGGGGTGTAGGTCCCTGCAATCAGTAAATATATAGCCGCATGATCAAAGATTCGGAAGCGTTTTCTAAGCTTTGGTTTCTTACTCCAGTGATAAACCGTTGAGGCTGCATATAGCACGACCATACTCGCTCCGAAGATACTCCAACTAACAATGTGCCAAGCCGAACCTTTAATACTTGCCTTGATAATAAGTAAAGGTAAGGCCGCAACGGCAAGGAGAAATCCGATGCCGTGCGACCAAATATTTAATTTTTCTTCAAGTGCAGAATAAGTAACCAGATCGTGGTGTTGGGGCGCCTTTTCTTCCATTTTAATACTTAGCGGATTTTCCTTTATTCGTTGTCTTTAAAATAAAGGCGCGTAGGTCATTATTGGCAGCCTCTAGATCCTGTCTGCGCAAATACATCATATGCCCAGAGCGATAACCCTTGAACTCAAAACGATCTTTCATTCGACCACTTGGGTCTACCTGCCACATGGTGTATTTCGCATTAAAATAAGTAGTAGCACCGTCATAATAACCAGATTGTACCAAGACGTTCAGATATGGATTTTCTGCCATGGCCTGACGCAACTGATCGCGAACATTATTGTTGCGATTGTCCCAAGGACGCACAGGGCCGAACATATTGTATTTTATATCGGTCTTAAAGTTCAAATGCTCTCTAATGTAATAATTGATAGCCGGGGTAAAGGAATGCAGCCAAGACTGTATCTCCGAGTTATAATCTGGGCGTTCTCCGGCTATGGTCTTGTCCAAACCTAAATAACGTGAATCCAAGCGCCCAACGGTATAACCGCTTTTGTCGCGCAGCAGATCTTTCCAGAAATAGCTGGTTGGAACATCCAGGTTGAGTTCTAATATGGTCTTTTTGCTCAAGCCTGAATAGTAACTCATCTTGGTAGCAATGGCATCTTTTTCTGCCTCGGAGATAAACCCACCTTTGGCCAAGGCTGGCATTAGTTCATCGATAGCAAAGGCTTCTGCTTCTGGCAACACCTCCATTAGATCCTTACTCTGTAATGCAGCAGGCAGTACTTTATGATGCCATGCCGTTGCCGTATAGTAGGGTAAGTTTAATGCTGATTCTACCGGGACATCACTATTGAACACCAAGTAATCTGCAGGAGAGACCATAATTACGCCATTGAGATACATCCATTGTGCACCTTGCAGTTCCTTGGCCAATCCCATCACGCGAGTACCTCCATAACTTTCTCCAATGATGTATTTTGGAGAACGCCAGCGATTGTTGCGGGTTACAAAGGTGTTTAACCAGCCTGCCAAGTATTCTATATCTGCATTGATGCCAAAGAACTTGGATTTATCAACCTCTTTTCCCATCATGGGTATAGTTCTAGAATAGCCTGTATTGGCAGGGTTTACAAAGACAATGTCTGCCACATCCAAAATGGAGAAAGGATTGTCCTGAACGCCATAAGGTTGTACCGGATAGCCTTCTTCGTCGATCTTTAAGGTTTTGGGCCCGGTATAAGCCACGTGCATCCATACTGAGGCCGAACCGGGTCCTCCGTTAAAGGACATAATCAGCGGGCGGGATTCGTTACTACCCACATCGGTACGTTGGTAATAGGTGTAAAATAAACTAGCAATAGGATTTCCGTTCTCGTCCCAAACAGGTTGGGTTCCGGTGGTGGCAGAATAACTTACAGCTTTGCCCATAATGGTGGTCTTGTGATTGGTCACCACCGTGGTGTCAATAGGCAATTCTATTTGCTGCGCACTCAGCTCTGTTATAAAAAAGAGGGTGCAAATTGCTACTAAGAGTTGTTTGGTTGTTTGCATAGTGTTGGAATTAAAGTCGATTTTCAATTAGGTGTTCTACTATATCTGGGTTAAGCAGGGTAGAAGTGTCGCCTAAATTATCTAGTTCGTTATAAGCGATTTTGCGCAGTATGCGCCTCATGATCTTTCCAGACCTTGTTTTGGGCAGCCCTGGAGTAAACTGGATCTTGTCCAATTTAGCAATTGGACCGATATGTTCTGTAATGATCTGATTGATCTCTTTTTTAAGATTCTCTGTATTGCGATCTGCCCCGGTCTCTTTGAGTATCACGTAGCCGTATAGGGCATTTCCTTTTACATCATGCGGAAATCCGACTATGGCCGATTCTGCCACTGCCGGGTGCTCGTTAATGGCGTCTTCTATCGGTGCTGTCCCTAAATTGTGGCCAGAAACTATGATCACATCGTCCACCCTTCCGGTGATTCGGTAGTAGCCTACTTCGTCTCTCAAGGCGCCATCCCCCGTAAAATAATAGCCGGGAAACGCAGAAAAATAAGTGTCTTTATAACGCTGATGATCGCCCCAAATACTGCGCGCTATAGAAGGCCAGGGCTGAGCAATGCAAAGCCGTCCTTGGGCGCTGTTGTTTTCTATAGGGTTGCCAGTTTCGTCCATAAGTACTGGGCGGATCCCTGGCAATGGCAAGGTGGCGTAGGTGGGTTTGGTTGGAGTCAAAAACGGAATGGGCGAGATAAGTATGCCACCAGTCTCGGTTTGCCACCAAGTGTCTACAATAGGGCAGCTTTTGTCTCCAATATTATCGTTATACCAATGCCAAGCTTCTTCGTTTATGGGCTCTCCTACAGTTCCTAAAACCTTAAGAGAACTCAGGTCGTGTTTTTTAGTGTGCTCTAAACTTTCTTTGGCCAATGCGCGTATGGCCGTTGGCGCTGTGTAGAACTGATTCACGCGGTGTTTCGCAACTACCTCCCAAAAACGGTCGTAGTCTGGATAAGAGGGAACGCCTTCAAACATAACTGTTGTAGCACCATTGGCCAGTGGGCCATAAACGATATAGCTGTGGCCTGTTATCCAACCAATATCCGCAGTACACCAATACACATCGCCATTTTTATATTGAAAAACGTTCTTAAAGGTATAGGCGGTATAGACCATATATCCACCACAACTGTGCAACATACCTTTGGGTTTTCCGGTAGAACCAGAGGTGTAGAGTATGAATAGCGGATCTTCCGCATCCATGATCTCTGGCTTGCAGTCGGAAGCTGCTTTTTCCATAAGAGGTGCAAGCCAATAATCTCTACCTGCTTCCATATGAACAGGATTCTCCGTACGCTTGGCCACTAGCACACTTTTAATGCTCGGACACTGCTGTAGCGCCTCATCTACGATAGCCTTCAGGTCTAAGGTCTTTTGTCCTCGATAGCTTCCATCCGAAGTAACAACTATATTGCACGAACAGTCGTTGATACGGGTCGCCAAGGCTGTCGATGAAAACCCGGCAAATACCACCGAATGAATGGCGCCAATACGTGCACAGGCCAAAACCGCATAGGTCAATTCGGGTATCATGGGCATGTAGATACAAACTCTATCACCTTTTTTAACACCTTGATTTTTGAGTACATTTGCCAGCTTGCATACCTTTTCGTGCAATTGGTTGTAAGTGATATGTGCTGCGGATTCTTGAGGGTCGTTGGGTTCAAAGATAATGGCCGTCTGCTCGCCTCTGGTAAGCAAATGTCTATCGATGCAATTCTCGGTTATATTGAGTTGCGCCCCTTGAAACCATTTAATCTCGGGTTTGTCAAAATCCCACTCACAAACGCTAGTCCAGGGTTTGCGCCACAAAAAATGCTCTTCTGCAATCTCACCCCAAAACACTTCGGGCTTACTTATGGATTTACGGTAATTGACAAAGTATTCTTCTAAAGACTTGAGATGATAAGTACTCATGTGCTGTTTAAATTGGACGCGTTTGCAAATAGCTGTTTAAAAATACAAACTAATTGCCAAATTCTAGTGTTTCTGAGCGGCAGTTGCGTCGGATGGAATTCGTATGTCACTAACCAATTTGCGGATAGCTTGAGGTGGGGCCGGTGTTAGCCTAGATACCACCAAAGAGACTATAATATTCACACCCATTGCAATAGATCCAAAACCTTCTGGAGAAATTCCCCACCACCAGGCACTGGTGGGTAAGGGGTCAAAGGTCCAAATGAGTCCCGTCTTGTATCGGATCATATAGAAAAGCATTAGACTCACCCCAATGATCATACCTGCAAGGGCACCTTCTTTGTTCATGCGCTTATCAAATATACCCAGCACTATGGCCGGGAAGAATGAGGCTGCAGCCAGGCCAAAGGCCAGGGCAACCACCGCAGCTACGAACCCTGGTGGATAGATCCCAAATAGCCCTGCAATAAGAACTGCTACTAACATACTAGCTCGGGCTAGTAACAATTCGCCCTTATCGGTTAAGTTTGGTCTGAGCTGCTTTTTTACTAGATCATGAGAGACAGAAGTACTGATCACTAGAAGTAAGCCTGCTGCTGTACTTAAAGCTGCTGCGAGTCCTCCGGCAGCCACAAGAGCCACCACCCAGTTGGGTAAATTTGCAATCTCCGGATTGGCCAAGACCATGATGTCTCTATCTACATAGAGTTCGTTCTCGTTAGTGGAAGCATTGCTAATAAGTCTTTCTCCATAACTGCCTCTAGCTTCTGTAAACTCTGGAGACTTAGTTGTTAAGGCGTTTCCAGCACGATATTGTATAAGCCCGTCTTGATTCTTGTCGCTCCAGGCAATGAGCCCGGTATTCTCCCAATTCGTAAACCAATCTGGAACTGTTGTGTAAGGCTGTTCGTTCACGGTCTGTATCATATTGGTACGCGCAAAAACTGCAACCGCAGGAGCTGTGGTGTAAAGGATAGCTATAAACAAAAGGGCTAATCCTGCAGATTTGCGTGCATCCTTTACTTTGGGTACGGTAAAGAATCGCACAATAACATGAGGCAAGCCTGCAGTACCGGCCATTAAGGCTAAGGTGATCAGAAAGACATCGGCCTTAGATTTGCTGCCGTCTGTATATTCTTTAAAACCCAATTGAGTGTGGAGTTCGTCCAATTGATGCAACAGATAAGTGCCGTCTGGGAGCTGGCTACCCATACCTATTTGCGGTATAGGAGAACCTGTCATCTGAAAGGAGATAAAAAAGGCAGGCACCATAAAGGCGAAGATCAGGACGCAATATTGAGCCACCTGCGTATACGTTATTCCTTTCATACCTCCTAAAAAGGCAAACACCAATACTACGGCCATTCCAATTACGACTCCCCATACTATATCGACCTGAAGGAACTGTGAAAAAACGATACCCACACCCCGCATTTGTCCAGCGACATAGGTAAAAGAGACCAACAACGCACAGATTACGGCAACTGTTCTCGCCGCATTGGAGTAATAGCGGTCTCCAATAAAATCTGGAACTGTGAATTTGCCAAACTTTCTCAGGTAGGGCGCCAAAAGGAGTGCGAGCAATACATAACCTCCTGTCCAGCCCATAAGGTAGACCGAGCCGTCATATCCCATAAAAGAGATGATGCCAGCCATAGAAATGAAAGAGGCTGCGCTCATCCAATCCGCAGCTGTGGCCATGCCATTGGCCAAAGGAGAAACTCCCCCGCCAGCTACATAGAACTCTTTGGTAGATCCTGCTCTTGCCCAAATGGCAATGCCAAAATAAAGCGCAAAGCTAACTCCAACCAATATCCAAGTCCAGGTTTGTACACTCATGGTTTAATCGTCAAATCCGTATTTCTTATCCAAACGATTCATAAGGGCTACGTACACAAAGATCAGGATCACAAATACGTAGATAGACCCTTGTTGGGCAAACCAAAAACCGAGTTTAAACCCGCCAATCTGATATTGATCTAAAAAGTCCTTAAAGAGAATTCCACAACCATAAGAAACTATAAACCAGATCAGCAGTAAGATGCTGAGGTACTTGAGGTTGGTGCGCCAATAGCGCTGTTTTTGGGTTGGTTGTGGCATAATTAGCAGTCCAAAAGGTACTAATTCTGCGCCGACCTACAAGTTGGAAAAATCATTTTTGTAGTCCAAGGCCTGCTGAATGTGTGCCAGGTGATGTCGGCAATGCCAATCATAATGCCCTAAAGCTTCTCCAAGCGGGACCAAGGCTTGCTGTTCCGGATGAAAATAAGAACGTTCAAAATCTCGAGGGGTCAGCTTACTGAGGCAGCTGTACCAGCGCGCATGGATTCCTTCTAGCATCTTCATGCTTGCGCTAAGGTCGTCGTCGGTGGCATCCGCAAATGTTGCCCAAAGTGCTTCTTTATAAGGTTTTATAACAGGATTGTCCTCGGTCAAGGCCAGTTTAAAACGCGTCAGGGCATTCATGTGAGAATCTGCACAGTGATGCACCACCTGTTTTATGTTCCAGCCTTCTGGTCTATAGATATAGGCTAGTTCCGCAGGCGACAGCTCTTTGACCAGATCGTTCACATGCCAGGCAAAGTCTCTAATGGTCACGATCCAATCCGCATAATTGACCATATTGATCTTTTCTGGTAACTGGTCCTGACCAATAGGGTATCGCAATTGTTCCAAGGTATTCATAGGCTTAGTTTAAAGCTTCTTTATAAGTTTCAATGGCGCGTTCTCGGGCCATTTTATGTTCTACCATAGGCTGCGGATAGTCGTCCGATTTATATTCTGGCACCCAGGTTTCAATATATTCTCGTTGCTTGTCGAACTTATCGATCTGCGTAGTCGGGTTAAAGACTCTAAAATAGGGAGCGGCATCGCAACCGGTTCCGGCTGCCCATTGCCAGTTTCCATTGTTACTCGCCAGTTCATAGTCCAATAGTTTTTCTGCAAAATAAGCCTCGCCCCAACGCCAATCAATAAGTAAATGTTTACACAAGAAGCCTGCAGTGATCATACGGACTCGATTGTGCATATAGCCCGTATTGTTCAATTCGCGCATGCCCGCATCTACCATGGGGTAACCTGTATTGCCTTCGCACCACTTTTTGAATTCCTCTTTATTGTTGCGCCAAGGTACAGCATCGTATTTCTCTCTAAAGTTATTGTTGACCACCTTGGGAAAGTGATACAGGATCTGCATAAAGAACTCCCGCCATATAAGTTCACTTAAAAAGGTCTCTTCTTCATCTTTAACGTCTTGCACCAAGGTTCTAATACCGACAGTTCCAAAGCGCAGATGAGGTCCGAGGCGGCTAGTCCCGTCTTTGGCTGGGAAGTTTCTAGTGTCCTTGTAGTTAGGAACCACATCCAGATCGTAGTCTGGGACTTCAATATTAGAAGGCTTAATATTCAAGGATTCCTTAGTTGGGAACTCCTGCTCAAAGACAACAAAGCTGCTAGCTTCCACTTCTGGGTAGGCCTGATGATCTGCCGGTTTGAACTGTTCCAACCATTTGTTCTTAAAAGGCGTGTAAACCACATATGGGTCTCCGTCGTCTTTTAGTACCTCTTGTGGTTCAAAGATCACCTGGTCTTTGTATCTATGGAATTCAATTCCGGTTTCTTTGGCCCAATCTGCTACGGCTTTGTCGCGTTTTCTGGCATAGGGCTCGTAATCTCGATTGGTGTGAATAGTGGTTATATTGAATTCTTTGCTTAGTTCTTTGAGAACGTCCAAGGGATTCCCTTTGCGAATACAGAACCCGGCATCATTACTGCGGAGTTTGTAATGCAGTCTTTTAAGAGAATCGTAGATAAAGTTAACCCGTGCATCATCTTCTGGGAGTTCTTCCAAGATGTTCTCGTCAAATATAAAAAGGGGTAAAATTTTCAGTTCTCCCTCCGCAGCTGCGTATAGACCTGCATTGTCGGTCAATCGCAGATCTCTCCGAAACCAGAATACAGCAATTTTTTCGTTCTTCATAACAACTTATTTTTTAATGCACTTAAGGGCGTACACAAGCGGAATTTTATTCTCAAAAGGTTTCAATTGAAACTTTCCTGGAGCAATTTCTTTGGTGTGGGCAAAACAGTCATAAGGCGAATAGTCGAACTCTTGAAAACATTCCAGCGTTAAATTTTGGTTCAAAAGTGCTGTCAAAACATCGCTTATGGGGTGGTTCCAGGTCACATAATCTGCTGCAAAGTCGTCGGCGCCGTCGGTATAGGTTCCGGTAGCGAATTCTGTTATTGGGCCGTCATTGAAATAGTTGTACTTTACCCCAGTAAAATCATCATCGTACATCCAAACGACCGGATGAAACTCCGCCATAACAAAAGAGCCTCCAGGTTTTAAGAATTGTCCGACCACCGCCGCCCATTTGTCCATATCTGGTAGCCAACCTATGGTGCCGTAACTGGTAAAGACCATATCGAATGCTCGATCTAAATGTTTTGGCAGCTCATATACATCGCAGCAGATAAATTCAGCGTCCAATTGGAGTTTTGTATTAAGCTCCTCGGCTTTGGCTATAGCGGCATCAGAAAGATCCACTCCCGTAACCTTAGCGCCCATACGGGCTAAGGAAAGACTGTCTTGTCCAAAATGACACTGCAAATGCAATATTGATTTGCCATTTAGCTCGCCCAACAAGTCCAGCTCAATGGAATTCAAGGAGTTCTTGCCCTTGAGAAATGCAGGCAGGTCGTAAAAATCCGATGTTATATGAACAGCGGTGCGTTTATTCCAACTGATCTTATTTATGTCTTTATAATCCATTTTATGGTACCTCGTGGCCTAAGGTTGCTTGGTAGATCTTAAACCACTCTTGGTCTGTTAATTGGATCGATTGTGCGTGAACAGCATCTTTAATTCGGGCTATTTTTCCGCTCCCAACTATAGGCATTATCCCCACTGGATGCTTTAGCAACCAAGCATACATAATAGTCGCGATGTCTGTCTCTCTTTGATTGGCTAAAGCGTGGATCACTTCTAGCAACGGCATACGATCTTTGTTTGCTGCAGAGAAGAGTTTTCCTCCTGCCAAGGGCGACCACGCCATAGGATGCATACGCTTTTCTAATTGGTAGTCAATATTGCCATTGTCAAAATGTTCCAAACAGTTAACAGAGATCTCTATTTGATTGGTCACTAAGGGCTGTTCCAGATAGGACTGCAGGGTAGCGGTTTGCTGCGGCGTAAAATTCGAGACTCCAAAATAACGAACCTTCCCACTCTGGTGCAGCGAGCTAAAGGCCCTTGCTACTTCACTAGGGTCATAGAGTGGAGATGGCCTATGCAAGAGCAATACATCCAAATAGTCTGTTTGTAGATTCTTTAAGGACTGTTCTGCACTACGCACAATATGGTCATAGCTTAGGTCGTAATATTTTACTTCGCGATCGGGGTATTTTTCAGAAAGGAGTTTGATGCCGCATTTGCTCACCAATTCTATCTGCTCACGCAGGCTAGAACGCCCTTCCAAGGCCTTTCCAAAAATCGCCTCACACTCGTAATCTCCGTAAATGTCCGCGTGGTCAATGGTGGTAACGCCAAGGTCTAATCCTTCTTGGATCAGGGATATGATCTGCTCGTTACCATAGTCCCAGTCGGTAAGTCTCCAATAGCCGTGAACAAAGGTAGAGAAGCTGAGGTCTGGCGTGAGTTGTATTCTGCTTGATTGCATTTTAATGATTTTATTTTTCCAATGTTGGAGTCCGGTTCAATAGATATTAATTCTTGATGTACTTACTTAAGTCCTAAGGTATCTCTAAGGCCACTATCATTGTTGCTATTGCGGCGCCAGTAGTCAGAGCGTATGCTTTTGATAAGCCTAGCGCTGGTAGTAATTAATTCGTTGCTGCCAAATCCTTTCGGATGTGTCTCTTCCCAGTTCATTATGCGATGTGGAAAGGTAGTTTGATAGTTGATGGTTAAACTTCTCTTGAGTTCCGGATAATTAAGGGTATAGGTGCTTAAGCTGTCGGTAGTGGTCACCGTGGCATTTGCCTTATAGGCTCCAGCTTTTACATGCTTTAAACGCAAATAGAAAAAACTGGGGATGATATCAAGCTCTCCTGTAGGCAGATTGTCTGGCTGTAAACGGATCTTGGCCCAGATATCATCTTCCAAGAGTGTCTTGGGTAATTCAAGCCCTGAAACACTTTCGCCTTCAAAGTAAGAGTTTACATTTACCTCAAAGCTGTCGTTATTGCGAAGTTCCATATAGACATGACCGCACCATTCCTGCACCGATGTAGCGATCTTTAAGGCGTGTTGTCCGTCTTCAAAAGGAAAAAAGCTGCTATTTATCATCGAATAAGGATAGATCCCTGTATTGAAGTTCTTGGTGAAATTTAGTTTGAGCACGGTGGGATCTGCTGCGGATGGGTTATCGGCTTTGGTAAAACTGCTTTTAGAGAATGGCTCTGTCACGAATATCATGGCCGCTTGGCCTTCTCTGAGTTCCCCATATCGCGCCTGCGAGAGTGCGTAGCTCGATATTTCTGCTGTGCCGTTAAACCAATATTCCTTGTATTCCTGAGAGGGAGTATATTTAAATGCTGCGGATGGCGCAGGTGTATTGTCGTTGGTAATACTTGCTTGCTCTTCTGTACAAGCGGCCAATAAAAAACAGCTGAAAAGGAAAATAAAAAACAGTCTCATAGGGCAAATGGTTTTGTCCAGAGCTGCATGGAAATCCGTCTAGTCTCTAGCTCTTATTGGCTAAATCGTTCAGTATTCCGGTATGCACCTCGTGGGTTCCTTCAAAGGTACGAATGCGCAAGCGGTTGTCAAAGAGACTTTCTCCTCTTTGTTTCTGATCTAAAAGTTTTTCCGGAGTGATATATTGGTCTTTGTCGCCATAGATATAGTATACCGGTGTACTGGGATCCAGATAGACAAAATCCACTGCTTTTAACTCAATAGGGATTCCCCCAGAATGGAGCACCAACATTTTGGGCTGTATCTTTCTGCTAGCCATCCAACGGCAAACAATAGAGACACCTTGGGAGTAACCCATCAGGATCAATCGAGCAGGGTCCAATGCCTCTGCCTCAAATACTGCGTCGATATACTGCAAAACATTTTGTGTCTCTGCCGCTGTGTCTTCTCTGGTAAGCCAACTGGCACCTACATGTTTAAAGTCTGGGCCTTGATAGTATTTACTAGGAGCCTGAGGGGCTACGATATAATTGGACTGCTGGTCCATTGTTTTGAAATACTTTAAAAAATAGCGGCTCAAATAGCCCATGCCATGAAAGGCAAACCAGTGATTTAAGGTGTTTTCGCTCTTGTTATTAAGGGTTTCGTAACTGTTGGAATTTTGGTAAATAACGCGCTTGGTTGCGGTGTTCATCTGCGTCCTATTTTATATCTTTACAAAGAAAACGATTCGTATGCAGTATACCAAAGAAGAACTTTTAGCGCGTTGCAATCAAATGTGCAAGAACACGCTTATGGAGACTTTGGATATTGAGTTCGTGGACTATGACGAGCATTCTATAACCGCCAAAATGCCAGTGAATCCGAGAGTACATCAGCCAGATGGTGTCTTGCATGGTGGCGCCACAGTAGCTTTAGCAGAAAGTGTAGGTAGCGCTGCTGCCTTTATTTTCTTGGCTGCGGAGAATGTCCAGGTGCGCGGAATCGAGATAGCTGCCAATCACGTCAAATCGATTCGAGAAGGGGAGGTCTTTGCCAAGGCAGAGATCATGCATAAGGGAAGAACCACACAATTGTGGCAGATTCGAATTACAGACCATTTAAATAATTTAATCTCACTTGTAAAACTAACAACGCTAACCCTATACCAGGACTAACCATGGATTTTTCAGATTTTACTCCCCAAGTTGAATCGCATTTTAAAAACAACCTTCCTTTTGTAATATATAACCAACCCAATAGTCTCCAGGTGCACGCGCTGCTCCAGCAAACGCCTACGCAACACTTGGTGAAGAATCTCAGCCGAACAGGTTTTATCTTTATTCCATTTAACTCCAAGAATCGAGCACTGTTGATTCCAGATGAGCATTCGGTGCAATTAGAAACAAACCTCTCAGAAGATTATTTTGAAACGCTAGCAACGGCTACCGATACGCAAGAAGTTCCTGTCGTTACTACTAACTACGAAAGTATGATAGGGGAAGCTATCGCAACCATTGAGAAGGGCAATATGCTTAAGGTTGTTTGTAGTAGGAAGGAGATTGTCTCTGGGACTTTTGATCCGATCGCTCTATTTCTAGGAACACTCAAGCATTATAAAGATGCTTTTGTATATGCCTTTTATCACCCGAAAGTGGGCTTTTGGATTGGCGCCACACCAGAAACCTTTATCAAGGTAGACGGAACCACATTTAAGACTATGGCCTTGGCCGGTACCCAGAAGGTCTTTCCAGACACCCATCCGCAGTGGACACCAAAAGAGATCAACGAACAGAGCCTTGTAACGCAGGCCATAACTGAAAGTCTAGAATCGCTCGCCAAAGTTATTGTAGTGTCTAAGACCTATAACAAACAAGCTGGCTTGCTCTGGCATATCTGCAACGACATATCCGGAACCCTAAAGAACAAAAAAGAAATGCTGCATCGGGTTTTGGATGCTTTGCATCCTACGCCTGCTGTTTGTGGCTTGCCTCGTAACAAGGCCAAGAATTTTATAAATAAATACGAAGATTACGACCGGGAATATTATACCGGTTATTTAGGTCGGGTTACTTCTGGTTTAAATACCCAACTATACGTAAATTTGCGGTGTATGAAAATTACGGACCAGGCGGCCGAAATTTTTGTGGGAGGAGGTATCACAGAAGACTCCAATATCTTTGATGAATGGGTAGAAACTGTGAACAAGGCCGAGACCATGAAACAGATTTTGCGTTTGCCGGTTGCCTCCCAATGAGATGAGCCAAAAACCTGAAACCGAAATATACCCTGAGATTCCACTAGCACAGTTGACTGTTGCAGCTTGTAAAGGGCATGGTATTTCGAGAATAGTCATCTCTCCTGGTTCCAGAAATGCACCTTTAACACTCGGGTTTACACGAGATTCCTTTTTTGACTGCTATTCTATAGTCGATGAGCGAGTTGCGGCCTTTTTTGCCTTGGGAATGGCTCAGCAAACTGGAACTCCTGTGGCTATAGTTTGTACTTCGGGTTCTGCAGTACTCAATTATTTTCCTGCTGTAGCAGAGGCCTATTACAGTCAGATTCCCTTGGTGGTACTTTCTGCAGATAGACCACCGCATAAGATAGATATTGGCGATGGACAGACCATAAAGCAAGCCGGTGTATTTGGGCAACATGTTGGATATGCAGCAAATTGTATCGCTGACTGCGGAGCCGACTCACCGAATTTTGATTTTTTTGATCAGGCCTTGAATACGGCTTGGTCTCAGCGCTTGCCGGTGCATTTGAATCTGCCTTTCGAAGAGCCTTTGTATAACTTGAGCTCCCAGGCTCAAATACAATATACCAAACCGAATACCACAACAAAGCCTGCTGAGCTGGCCTTAAGCGCAGCGCAATTGGAAGTTTTTAATACTGCGGAGCGCATTATGGTGCTCAGTGGTGTTATGGATCCCGATGTTATAGAATCAGGTTTGTTGGATACTTTCTTGGAAGATCCAAGGGTATTGATGCTTACGGAGACCACCTCTAATTTGCATCATCCTAAACTGATCACGGGAATAGATCAGCTTATCGCGGCCATGACACCAGAAGAGTTTGAAAGTTTACAGCCCGATCTGCTGATAAGTTTTGGTGGTATGGTGGTTTCTAAGAAGATCAAAGCATTTTTGCGACAGTATGCTCCAAAAACTCATTGGCATGTGGATCCTTTGCGCGCCTATGACACTTTCTTTGTGCTTAGCGAGCATATAGCTCATTCAGTGAATGATTTTTTAAAGGCCTTGCCTAAATCCGAAGTAAAAAAGGCCAACTATCAAACGCATTGGCTGAGGGAGCGAGATGCCCGTAGAGCAGGGCATAGGAGCTATTTAGAGCGAATAGCCTTTTCCGATCTAACCGTCTACGATGCTGTTTTTAAAGCATTGCCTGAGTCGTGTATACTGCATATTGCCAATAGTGCAGCCATTAGATATGCGCAACTTTTTGAGCTACCATCAGCTGTTGCCGTTTATTGCAATCGTGGAACTAGCGGTATAGACGGATCTACCAGCACGGCAATTGGAGCGGCAGTTGTGGCAGATAAGGCGGTGACTTTTATAAGCGGAGATCTGAGCTTTTTCTACGACAGCAACGCCCTGTGGAACGCCTATACTCCAAACAATTTTAAAGTTGTTTTGGTGAACAATCAAGGGGGTGGGATCTTTAGGATCTTGCCGGGTGATAAGCATCATCCAGATTTTAGTACCTATTTTGAGACTGTTCACGGTTTGAGCGCAGAAAAATTGTGTGCACTTTATGGTTGGGAGTATTATGCTGCGAACGATCAGGAAAGTTTAGAAAGACAATTAGCGGGCGAGTTTTCTCGAGATGATAAACCTGCACTCCTGGAGGTAACTACCCCAAGAACCTTAAATGATGAACTATTGTTGGATTATTTTAAGTCGGTCAAATCGCCTTCCAAAATCCGTTGACCCCACTCACAAGCAGTTTTTACACTATCAAAAACGGCAAATGCCTTGGAGTAGAATTTAGACTCTAACATAGCATTGGCCGCACTTACCGCATCTGTGGTCACTATGGCGATTCCTTTAAGATTTGGTACGCGTTCTAAGTATTTGTAGTCGTTAGGCTGAACAGAGTAAGAATTTACGCGATTAGAGATCAGTGTAAATGGATTGGTTCCAATGTGCTTCATGCATTCCATTAGCAATTGTATGCCTGTAACATAAGACACGTTAACGCCTTCGTTAAACTCAGTGATTACGACGCCGTCATAAAAATAGACGTTGCCTATAGCGGAGTACTGGACGTGATTAGGAGAACGTCCATCCTCGAAATGTTGGGGAGGGGTGAGATTCATATTGTGGTCTAAAAATAAATAAAGCTAAGCATCGGTACAAATTAAGTTTCATTGTTTTTGGCATTGGTCTAAATTGTACCTTTGCCGCCTATGGAATTAGGCAGATACAACACCCTGGAAATCATACGAGAAACGGACCCTGGTCTCTATTTGGCAGACCAAGAGGGCAACGAAGTTCTCTTGCCCCACAAATACAAGCCAGAGACCTACAAGGAAGGCGATGCAATCGAAGTCTTTGTGTATCGTGATAATGAGGCTCGATTGATAGCGACTACGCTTAAGCCCAAGGCTGAGGTTGGAGAATTCGCTTACCTGCGATGCAGTCAGCAAACCAATCACGGAGCTTTTATGGAGTGGGGTATAGAAAAGGATCTCTTTGTGCCTTTTAAAGAACAAGCCAGAAAGATGACTCCAGGGAGCTGGTATACGGTCTATATCTACATCGACCCGAAGACAGAGCGCTTGGTGGGCTCCTCTAAGACTAAGAAGTATTTGTCTAACGATAATGTCGAGCTTAATAAATACGATAAGGTGGATATTTTAATTACCCACATCACCGAGCGCGGAGCCAATGCGATTGTAAATGGCAAGCACGATGGTCTTATCTATATCGAGAATATCTTTGAGGATATTAGAAGCGGCGATAGGTTACCGGCTTATGTAAAAAAGATACGTCCAGACAATAAGATAGACCTGCTCTTACAGCCAGAAGGTTTTCGTAGTATTGCTCCAAATGCAGATTATCTCTTAGAAGAACTTGAAATGGCCGGAGGCTTTCTCGCTTTAACGGACAAGAGTGATCCGGAGCAGATCAAGGAATTGCTCGGTATGAGTAAAAAGAGTTTTAAAAAGGCTCTTGGTACCTTGTACAAGGCTCGAAAAGTTAAGATAGAAGAAGACGGAATAAGTCTTATCTAAAAATTCGACTAGAACGGTAAGGCGCACATCGCCAACAAATACCCACTGGAGGACAAGGACTCAAGAACTGTAAACCGCGCATGTCCTTATAAGCAATATTTCTAACCTTAGATTGTCCGTCGTCTGCATAAGGACTTTGCACTGTGAACCCGTATGATTTTACCCGAATTGGGCGCAGCTCCATGGCTCGCTTTTGCTGTTGGTTCGACTTGTCTATGGCCGCAGACATATCCACAGGTTCCCAAAATGAACCCACACTAGTGTCAAAATTCAAGGGGGTTAACGGATAAGAGCCAGTATAGACAAAATTGTATTCTTCTGAAAATATATCTGGTTGATCTGCCAAGACCAAAGCACCAAAATCTATGGTAAAGCTGTCCTTTTCTTGAGCCTGCAGTTGCATGCTCAAAAGGCTTAGTAGAAAGATAATATAGGTTCTTTTCAATAGCATTTTACGCTAGCTAAAATAGCAAAAATCGAACCAAAAATTACTTAGCACTATGTTAAGGCCTGTATTTGACTAGGGCTTGGTCCTGTAGCAAAAGCGCATCCAGCGCATGAAGCAATTGCTTATGAGCAACAATTGGAATAGGGGCGAAAAGCGACTCTAGTTCTAAATGGCTTTTGCTCGGACTATCATAAAACACAACATGGTAAGACCTCATGGTAGGTAAAAGCTCCAAGAACCATTTGAGGTCAATAGGGCTAATGCTGTAGTCGTGAATTCTATTGGAAATATAATGGAAACGCTGATTTTCAGTGTAGAACTGAGAAATTGCAAAGACTATCTCATCCGCAGCCTCTCTATTGCACAAAGAGCCTTCGTGCATTTGAGATATGACGAATTCGTCAAAGAAGTATAGATCGGTACAATTTAAATTGACCTCACATTTACAAAATTTGTATATAACTGATCTTTCAACCCGCATCCTTAGGAATTTTGGGCAAAATTACGCTCATTTACTATGCTTGCATAATAAATTAAGTCTCAGAATCAAGGTTTTAGATAAACGGTAAAAATTAACGCTGAACTACATAAGTGTTAGAGCATCAGCTTTTTAGCAATGCTTTTCGGTAAGGCATCACGGTGAATCATAACACTAATGGATTTTAGTCGCATATAAGATTCCGAGAAGTAAACATAACCTCCAAAGGCGGTTCGGTCTTCTGCGGTTCCCCAACTGTTCTTAACCTTGTAATAGCGATTCCCTTGTTGATCTTTGACCAGACCCGTTATATGCATCAGGTGATCGTCTGTGGTACTGTAGCTTTCAAATCGTGCCTGTCGTAGGTCTTGATCTATCTCGAGTTCCGGGTAAATAGCGGTCCAGGCCTTCGGTGTAAGACTGCTGTCTTCTGGTACAATCGCAACTCCATTTTTTGAAGAAAATCCACGTTCACTCACATCGCAATCTAAAGAGATGGTATAGCCCTTTGCAAGGGCTTGGTCAATTACTTCCATAAATTCATCCAAGGGTAGATTGTAAAAACTTCCGTTGGAGAAATTATCTGGTATGTTCAGAATGCCTTGTTTGTAATAAGGTAGGTGGGTAAAAGATGTAATACTCACATAATCTTCGGGAATTAAGCCTGTCATTGCTAAAAATGACTGCGGATTGTAACTCTTCCCTTCGTAGTTGAACTGTTGAGGGATCTCACCGAGATATACATCCAAGACCTTGCTAACAGCCAACTGCCAATTTGGGCTTAGTTCGCGCCCTGGGTTTTCAATATAGGTATCTAACATGGCCTTTACCACAGCAACCATTTCGGCATGATTGTGTTTGTCTGCTCCAGCTTCAAGACCTGTATAGACTTGATTCGGAACCAAACCGTGATCTCTCATGGAATTGATCACGTCATGCGCTAAGCCGCCTTCACTGAATTGCGCTTTGCCTTGTCGCATCACGTAATTCCAAGCTTTTTTAGGATAGGTGTTTCGCACATTGTACATCTCTGACAGATCGATGTTCATGCCGCTTATTCTCATAATCTCAGACTCTAGAAAGGAAGAGGTAGAGAAACTCCAACAAGTTCCTGTGATGCCTTGGCTAATAACCGGAGTCGTCTCCAGGTCGATTACGGTAGTGAATTTATAAGGTTCTTGAGAGTGTCCTTTAAAAAGGAAACTACAGGCAAAAACAATAGCTAAAAATATACGGTTCATAGCAGTGGATGATTTAGAAAAGCTCCCATAAAAAAGCCTTATTTTTACACGAAAATAGTGAATATGTCTAAAGCAAATTGGATCACAGCTAAAACCTATACCGATATCACCTATAAAAAGTGTGATGGCGTCGCGCGAATTGCCTTTAACCGTCCTGAAGTTCGCAATGCGTTCCGCCCAAAAACAACCAGCGAGCTGCTGGATGCCTTTCACGATGCGCAAGAAGACACATCTATTGGAGTGGTATTGCTCAGTGCAGAAGGTCCCTCTCCTAAAGATGGTGTTTACAGTTTTTGTAGTGGGGGAGATCAGAAAGCTAGAGGCCATCAGGGATATGTAGGAGAAGATGGCTATCATCGTTTGAATATACTAGAGGTTCAGCGTCTTATCCGCTTTATGCCTAAGGCGGTAATTGCCGTTGTTCCCGGTTGGGCTGTTGGTGGTGGTCACAGCCTACATGTGGTGTGTGATATGACCTTGGCCAGCAAAGAACACGCTATTTTTAAACAAACTGATGCAGATGTGACCAGCTTTGACGGTGGCTACGGATCGGCGTATTTAGCTAAGATGGTCGGGCAGAAAAAAGCAAGGGAGATCTTTTTCTTGGGTCGAAATTATTCTGCGGACGAGGCCTTTCAAATGGGAATGGTCAATGCTGTTGTTCCTCATGATGAATTAGAGGACACCGCCTTTGAGTGGGCACAAGAGATCTTGGCCAAATCGCCAACCTCAATTAAGATGCTCAAATTTGCGATGAACCTTACAGACGACGGTATGGTTGGGCAACAAGTATTTGCTGGCGAAGCCACGCGTTTGGCCTATATGACAGAAGAGGCTAAAGAAGGTCGTGATGCTTTCTTAGAAAAACGCAAGCCTAACTTTGATAAAAAATGGTTACCGTAAGCTTGTTTTGAGCTTTTCTTTAAAGAATTAACATCGAAATTGCGAATTCTTTACCTACTAAAACGATTTCGTTGCGAATATTGCATTGAAAGATTTTCAATTTATTGGCTTAATTCTTCTTTTTCATAACATATTTTTTAAAAACTCACAGTCTTATTGCAAGATTGATAATCCTTTGCATTTTCTTGGCAATTGCCCTTGCCGCATGTTCTAAAATGCCCACTTTTAGAGCTTATAATTTTTTCAGATTTTATGCGAGCTTATATCAAGGGTACTGGATCATACACACCGGCCAAGGTGGTCCCCAACAGTTTTTTTGAAGCAGTAGGTTCTTCGGACGAATGGATCTACAAACGTTTAGGAATTAAAGAACGTCGTGTTGTAAGCGATGAAACCACGAGCGATCTGGCAACTGAGGCAGCCAAGCGGGCATTAGCAGATGCTGGTTTGGTTCCAATGGATCTGGATCTAATAGTAGTAGCAACAGCAACTCCAGACAGGCCCGCGCCTTCTTGTGCGTGCTTTGTACAAGAAAAATTAGGGGCTTTTGGTGCCGTGGCCTTCGATATCTCCGCAGTATGCTCCGGAGCACTTTTTGCCATGGCAACTGGTGCGCAATACATTAACTCTGGAATGTTCAAGCGTGTTATGGTTATCGGTGCAGATACCTTTTCTAACATCACCGATTGGAACCGCCGCGACTCCGTCTTCTTTGGCGACGGAGCTGGAGCTATTATTCTAGAGGCTACAGAAGAAGACAAAGGCTTTGTGGACTTTTTGTTACATACTGACGGACGAGGAAAGGACGGGTTCACGGTTTATGCTGGCGGATCAGAACAACCTTCTTCTCAAGAAACACTTTCCAGTGGTGGGCACTACTTTACTATGGATGGCAAGGCAGTCTATGAGACGGCCACTGCTGTTGTGCCACAAAGTATAGAGACCTTGCTCAATCGCAATAAAATAAAGGTGAATGAGCTGCGCTATATGTTACCGCATCAGCCTAGTATTGGAATCCTCAAGACTATCGCACAAAAAATAGGATTGCCTTTTGAAAAGGTAAAGACCAATATGGATAAATACGCCAACACTTCTGGCGGTACCATACCTATTGTATTGGACGAAACACTCAAGAGTGACCCACCCGCAACTGGCGATTATTTACTTTTCGCGGCAGTGGGTGCTGGCTGGACTTGGGGTACAGCTTTATATAAATGGTAAACCGAATGAATATGTTAGCAGGAAAGACTTTTTTAATTACAGGAATTGCAGACGAGCAGTCCTTGGCCATGTATACGGCCAAAGAAATCATTAAGAACGGAGGTAAGGTTATATGTACGGCCCTGGGTGTAAGTAAGCACCATAGTGAACTTTCTGAACGAGCTAAGGCTTATTTGAACAAGAATTTCTCAGATTTTCAAGACTCCGTACACAGCGCTTTGGGGCAAGATGTAATGACCGCTGTGCTCGATGTAACACTAGAGGAGAACGTGGCCGATTTTGCTGCGGAGCTTAAGGCTAAAGGCATAGCTCTGGACGGTTTGTTACACGCCATTGCCATGGATAAGACCATCAGGAACAAACAAGTAAAACCACTTTTAGAGGTGACACGTGATGAATTTTGCGATACCATAGACGTTTCTGCCTACTCGCTTATTCGGTTGACACATTACCTTTTACATGCTGATGTCTTGCAGCGCGGCGCTTCAATTTGTTCTATCAGTTATATTGCCGCTGAGAAAGTGACCTTCCATCCCTACAGAAATATGAGTATCGCTAAGGCGGCGCTAGAAAGAATCACCGTTGAATTGGCAGATGAGCTAGGCCGTAGCCACGCCATGCGTGTCAATGCCGTCCGTTTCTCTCCCTACATGGGAAGTAAGGCCGGCACGGCTACTTTGATGCCTGAGGATGTTTCCACTTCAGATAGAATGAGCCCCCTGGGGAATGCTACTCCAGAGGACTTGGCTAAAGAGATTGTGCATTTGTTCCGTCCAGATGTCCGCATCACCGGAGAGATCAGACATGTAGATGGCGGGTATCACGTTACTGGCTAGTAAGCCTGTTCGTGCACATTGGCTACGGCACGGCCACTAGGGTCATTCTGGTTTTTAAAGCTTTCATCCCACTCAAGAGCAACAGGTGAACTGCAGGCCACAGAAGGTACAGATGGCACGCTCCAAGCTGCCGTTTCACTGGGGAAGTGCTCTTCAAAAATACTGCGGTAATAGAATTCTTCTTTAGAGGTTGGAGGTTGTACCGGGAATCTAAAGTGAGCATTCTCTAACTGTTCATCGCTCACCAGTTCTTCCACTTGTGCCTTTAATGTATCTATCCAGTTATAACCCACGCCATCGCTGAACTGTTCTTTCTGCCTCCAAGCCACTTCTTGCGGTAGCATGTCTTCAAAAGCCTTGCGCAGGATCCATTTTTCAATGCGTCCTTCTTTGATCATTTTGTCTTCTGGGTTTAAGCGCATGGCCACATCCATAAACTCTTTGTCTAAGAAAGGAACCCGGCCTTCAATTCCCCAAGCAGCTAAGGATTTGTTTGCACGCAGGCAATCGTATTGGTGTAGGGTACTTAATTTTCTAACGGTCTCTTTGTGGAATTCCTCTGCGTTAGGTGCTTTATGGAAATACAAATAACCCCCAAAGATCTCGTCACTACCTTCTCCAGAGAGCACCATTTTTATCCCCATAGCTTTGATTGCTCGCGCCATCAAATACATCGGCGTTGATGCACGTACTGTGGTGATATCATAGGTCTCTAAATGGTAGATCACATCGCGAATAGCATCTAAACCTTCTTGTATGGTGAACTTTATTTCGTGATGTACGGTATCTAGATGATCTGCCACTTTCTGCGCGGCAGTCAGATCCGGAGATCCTTCTAGGCCAATGGCAAAAGAGTGCAATTGTGGCCACCAGGCAGCCTCTTGGTCACCAGATTCTATGCGCTTGTCTGCATAGCGTTTCGCTAGGGCAGAGGTTATAGAAGAATCCAAACCTCCAGAAAGTAGCACTCCGTAAGGAACATCAGACATCAGTTGGCGGTGAACTGCGGCGTCTAATGCTTCGCGCAATTCCGTTATGCTACTTTGGTTGTCGTTCACTGCTTGGTAGTCCATCCAATCTCTGGTGTACCACTTTTTGAGTTCTCCGTCCTTGCTGTAGAGATAATGTCCGGGAGGGAACAATTCGATCTTGGTACAAACCCCTTCTAAGGCTTTAAGTTCTGAGGCGACATAGAATGTTCCGTCCTTGTCCCAGCCCATATAAAGCGGGATAATTCCCATATGATCTCTGGCAATCAGGTAAGCATCCTGCTCCACATCATACAGTGCAAAACCAAACATTCCGTTCAGATCGTCAATGAAATCAGCTCCTTTCTCCTTATACAAGGCCAAGATCACTTCACAGTCCGATTTGGTCTGAAAATTATAGCTGTCTTGGAATTGTGTGCGCCAATACTGATGATTATAGATCTCTCCGTTTGCAGCTAATACTAATTTCTTGTCTTCGCTAAATAGCGGTTGTTTTCCAGAGGTTGGGTCAACGATTGCCAGACGTTCGTGGGCCATGATAGCCTTTGGATGATCGTAGATACCGCTCCAGTCTGGGCCGCGATGCCTAAGGCATTTGGCCATGGTTAATAGTTGAGGCCGCAGTTGTTCTGCTGGCTGCTTAAGGTCGAAGGCGCATACAATTCCACACATGATTTCTAAAGTTTAGTTTAATTCATAAAAAAAGCCCGTCAAGTACAAAAACCTGACGGGCAATATCTTAGCGACAAGTTTCTGCTAGGGCATCCTGTTATTGTTATTATTATTGAAATTGAAAGTTGCCATATGGTCTAACTTAACCTGTCTGTGATTTACTGATGTAAATGTTTGAATAATTTTTTTAAAATCAAAATCTGAGGTCCAAATTTCCTCACAGGAAAAACCCTTAAAGTTTTGGAAACTCCTCTGGATTCGCCTCATGCATGATGCTGTAAACTTTTTCAAAAATATCTTCTGCGGATGGTTTTGAGAAGTAATCACCGTCAGATCCATAGGCGGGTCTGTGGGCTTGAGCTGCCAAAGTTTGCGGTTTACTGTCTAGGTATTGCCAAACATCTTGCTTTTCTAAGATCTCTTGTAATAAATAAGCGGAAGTTCCCCCTGGCATATCTTCATCTACCACCAGTAAGCGATTGGTTTTAGCTACACTTTTGGCCACGTCTTGGTTCAGATCGAACGGCAAGAGCGATTGCGCGTCGATCACCTCAGCATCAATACCAACTTGTAAGAGTGATTTTGCTGCCTGCTCCACCAAGCGCAGCGTTGAGCCGTAAGAGACCAAGGTTATGTCATTACCTTCTTTTACCGTTTCCACAACACCGATCGGAGTTCTGAATTCGCCTAAATTGCTTGGCATTTTCTCTTTTAAACGATAGCCGTTCAGGCATTCTACAATAAGACCTGGTTCGTCACTTTCTAAGAGGGTATTATAAAAACCAGCTGCTTTGGTCATGTTACGTGGCACCAAAATGTACATGCCTCGTAAGAGATGGATCAAGGCAGCCATTTGAGATCCACTGTGCCAGATCCCTTCCAAGCGGTGTCCGCGTGTTCTAACAATGAGCGGAGCTTTCTGGGTTCCGTGTGTGCGGTATCGCACTGTTGCCAGATCGTCACTCATAATTTGGATACAATACAAGATATAATCCAGATATTGGATCTCCGCTATAGGGCGCAAGCCACGCATGGCCATCCCGATTCCTTGCCCCAGAATGGTAGCCTCGCGGATTCCCGCATCAGCAACTCGCAAAGCGCCAAATTTCTCCTGCAATCCTTCTAGACCCTGGTTCACATCGCCAATTTGGCCACTGTCTTCTCCAAAGATCAAGGTCTCCGGTTTGGTCTTAAAAATGTGTTCAAAGTTGTCTCTAAGCACGACACGACCATCCACTTCTTCCGGAGTGTTGTCATAAACAGGAAGTACTTCTTTAATGGCAGTAGCCTTGCCTTCGTGTTCGCTGTATAGGTGTGAACTGTATTTGGGCTGGATGCGAGCCTTATAATGGCTGATCCATTGCTGCAGTTTTGTTTTTGCTTCGGATTGCTCTCCGACCAAGTACGGCAAAACACTACGTGTTGCCTTTAAAATGTCGCTTCTAAAAGGCTCGGTATTGGCTGCTAATTGCTCACGGATAGGCTTAATAAAACTGCCATTAGCACTAGCGGCTTCAACAGCAGCTAATAGATCAAGCGCCTCTTTTTGTTCTTGAAGCTGGCCTTGCAGATAAGCATTCCAGGCAGCCTTTTTGCCGTCTCGAACCTCTTTTTTAATTGTCTTTTCTAGGGTGTCCAGATCTTCTTCTGTGGCTATGTTGTTGGCCAACATCCACTCGCGCATTTTCAGATTACAGTCGTGTTCTTGTTCCCATTGAAGGCGCTCTGGAGATTTATAACGTTCGTGCGATCCGCTGGTGGAGTGTCCTTGAGGTTGAGTCAATTCCTGTACGTGGATAAGCACAGGTACATGCTCTTCTTTGGCGAGCTTTGCTGCTTGTTGGTAGGTATTGATCAGTTCGGCATAATCCCATCCTTTAACGGTCATGATCTCATAACCGTCTTCTTCGCTATTGCGCTGGAACCCGCTCAATACGGCCGATATGTTTTCTTTAGTGGTCTGGTCTTTAGCGTGTACCGAAATTCCGTATTCGTCATCCCACACACTTACAACCATGGGTACTTGCAGCACTCCTGCAGCATTGATGGTCTCCCAAAAGTGTCCTTCGCTGGTAGAGGCATTACCTATGGTTCCCCAGGCGACTTCATCGCCACCTTTGGAGAATTGCGTGTGTCCGGAGAGTTCTGGTACATTTCTAAATATCTTTGAAGCCTGTGCTAGACCTAGCAGTCTTGGCATTTGACTGGCCGTTGGAGAAACGTCAGAGCTACTGTTCTTTTGATCTGTTAGTCGTTTCCACTGACCATTAGCGTCTACACTGTGGGTAGCAAAGTGACCGCCCATTTGCCTACCGGCAGACATTGGGTCATGTTCCAGATCGGTATGTGCATAAAGGCCTGCAAAGAATTGTTGGATACTCAAAGCGCCAATTGCCATCATAAAAGTTTGGTCACGGTAGTAACCACTGCGCCAATCGCCGTTCTTAAAGGCCTTTGCCCAAGCCAGCTGTGGAACTTCTTTTCCGTCTCCAAATATGCCGAATTTGGCCTTTCCGGTAAGCACCTCTCTACGTCCTAACAAACTGCATTCGCGACTGGTTACGGCAATGCGATAGTCATTAAGTACCTGGGCCTTAAAATCTTCAAAGCTGATCTCGGTTTCTGATTGCGGATGTGTTTGCATAAAGGGAATCGGTTTTCGCAGTGACAAAATTAGCGAAAATAGCTCGATTTGGCAATAGCTGAAGATAGTCAAATATTAACAAATTCACATTATAAATCTAATATCATTACGAATAATTAAAAATTCTTCAGATATGAGCTATTCTGTTAAATATTTGTCAATGAAATTTAGGTTTAGTACCACTCTCGGGTGAACAACCTAAACAGGGTTTGTGGACTAAGCGTCACTATAAAACGAATCCGTTGATCGTAGTTGCCTAAACTCGGTTCCCAACCTAAACTAGAATACAGTGGTAAGAACACCTCGAAGTAATCGGCCACCAAACTAAGGCGGATCCCGGAGTCAAAAACAGCTTGGGTCCCGCGATCGCGATTGTGAATAACTCCTGCATCGCCATAGGCAAAGATCCATTTCCAGATGTTGGTACTCGCATTGACCGTGGCAATCCAATTGTCAGAAAAGGCAGGTTGTAGTTGCGACTTAAAACCTCCCTCCGCAATAATGATCTGCTGCGAAAAGATACCGGCATCGTCGCTGCGTCCGTAGTAATCATAATCAAAGAGATAATCCGTAGGCCTGTCTAAGGCAAAACTAAAGAAGTCGTCATCTCTTGGGGTGTCATTAAAAAGAAAGACTCCGGCAAAGAAACGCAGATTCAACTGTCGGTTGCTCAAAAACAGTTTGCGGTATTCTAAAGTAGTCGAGATCTTGCTGAACTGATCAGAAAGTTCATAACTGAAAGTTCCTTTATAAAAATCGATCAGGTTGTTATCCGAATAAGTGTATTGCAGATTAAACACACTGTAATTAGGCGTTTCTAAAGGAATATTCGGATCCTCATCTCTGTCTATATTGATGTTTCTCAGGCTGATGGTCTGGCGCATATTACTGCGCAAATTGTCAGAATCTCTAAAGGAGAAGGTGATAAAAGGCGTGTAGCGTCTAAAGTTCAGGCCTTCGTTGTACGAACTTGTGGCTCCAGACAGCCCATAGCGCATCGCAAAGAGCGAGCTGTTCTGAATATAGTCCGTATACACCACAGAGGCACTACCGACTATTTGCTTGGACTTAAGTCCATAGCGCGGCTGAATACGGTAGTTCCAATTCTTTGGCAGTACTGTTTTGTTGTAGAGTTTTGGCCCTATAGAAAGTCCGTCGTAAACGTTGAAGTCAAAAACAGGCATTACAAAACTCTGATTGTATTTAGGGTCTTCTACGTCTAAGAAAAGTCTAAACTCCAGCGGTTTGTTAAATAGTCCTTTCAGGTTCTTGTAATTGTTTCTGTTATTGATCTCTGGCACTACACGGTTGTAGTTTACCGCCAACTTTCTGATGCCTTCGCGCGGGATGGTCACGCGAGTGATGCTGTCAGAAGGAGCTATCCAAGTCTGGTAGACTATAGAATCTCGATCTAAACCAAAAAGCGGCACAGGCACTTTTACACCCGTCTTATTCTTAACCGTTACCTGCAAGGAATCGCCCATGCGACGTACCCTTTTGATCTTAAAATCTATGGGAACATTGGTCTGTACGTATTCGTCAAAGAACCAAGAGACCGGAAGAGCTGCTCGCTCCTCTACGATATCAGCAAAGGCTTGAGAGGTGGTCGGCTTAAGTAGGTTTTGCTGGTAAAAGCTGCGGATGGATTCTGCCAAGGCATCTGAGTCTAAATAATCCTCCAAAAACTTAAAGCCCACTCCGGCCTTATAACTACTTGCAATGTTCTTATTGAATTTAACCAAGGAATCCCTCGAAGTCGTTAGGGCTTGGTCCAAATTATTGCGTACCATATTCATGTATAGCAATTCGTACTGATCGTTGAATTCCAGATCACTTGCATGAGACCACTTGATCACCCACAGGTTACTCAAACTCCCAATGATCTTCATGTCCGGATAATACAGATCGGTGTATTTCATCATCAGATACACCTGTATACCACCATAGAGCCAATGGTCCTTGCGCGGATCTAACATCAAAGTATTCTTGAGATATTTGGCTGTGATGGTTTTGAGTTGTTCCATATCGTACTGGAACCCATCAGGGAAAGGACTTATAAAATCTGGAAGCTGATTCAATCCATACACAGGACTCAATTTGTAATCCTCTCTGGAGATGATCATTTTTTCCAGGGGATATGGCCCTAGTTCTTTTTTCAAAAATTGAATGATGCGATCAATATTGAAGGCCTTTAAAGGAGGACTGATCTTGTTGTCGTCTAGGTTGGTCAGCACCTCAAATTCATCGGTGATCACAGACTCAAAATCAAAATCTCGAGTAACGTAAAGCGGAATTTCTGTTCGATTATCGCCAGTAAGTACTGTGGTTGTAAGTTCTGTAGTGTTTCTTTCGGTAACTGTCACTAAGTTGCTAATTACCTTATAGTTAGTCGGGGCTGTAAAATTTACTTTAACGTGAAAGGGATCCGTGTAGAAGTCATTCAGGTTCTTGTTGCTGTAAGCTTTCCATTGCCCATCGTAAACTGCCGGTGCCATGTACCAGTAGCGCAGTTTTAAATTGTTTCTGCCATCATAACCAAAGCGGGTAAACCGATCATCGGGTAAGATGATACGATAATTCATTTTGAGTATTTGACTAGCTCCCGGAGCTAAGCTTTGCGGTAATTCAACGCGGATCAGATCTACCTCCGGACGGCTGTATGACAAACTCTTATCGGCCTCATCGGTTAGGGTTTGCAATTGGGTCCGACCTCTGTTCTTGTCCTTTTCAAAATAGAATCGATTGTTAAAATTCTCTGCAAAACGCTCTCCTAGAGCCGAGGTCTTATCAGAGAAACTATTGGCCCAATCCAACAGGATAATTTCGTCAAGGTGATCAGTACTGGAGTTGTAATAGACGATCTCTTGTGTTACCTCTATATAATGTCCAACAGGATCGGCCTCTGCTGTGATTAACAACTGATTTGTTTGCCCCAATCCGGAGTAACTCAGTCCAAAAAAGAGTCCTATCAGTATAAGCGTGAATCTGCCCATTAACGCTTAATGAATTTTAAAACAGGCCCCGAATCTGGAATTATGTAGTAAACGCCGCTGGGGTAAGTAGCTGTATTGATTTCCAACTCGGTGCTGTTGTCAAAGCTTTTAAAGTCGAGTTGTTGGCCTAGGGTGTTGAATATGCGAAAATCTTGAACTTCGGATTCAGCTTCTAAGGCAATGGTTATGCTAGTCGCTGCTATATTGCCATAAGGAAAATACAGGCCTTGTGTAGCGGTAAAATCAGTAAGACCCAACAAGGGCTCATCGGACTCTAGAGTAATGCTCACCGGAAGGTGGTCGCTTATGTTCCAAAGAGCGTCGCGCAGTTCCAAACTGTAAGGACCATCACACAGACTATTGTTTACACTGCGATTATAGCAGTTGCCGTTGTTGCCTATGGTAAAATAACTCCCTTCTACATAACGCAGCGGGCTATCTTCTAGTAAATTCTCAGAAACTAGAATGTGGTCAAACCTATCGTCCATTCCGCCTCCGGCACCAACGCCTCCAAAAGGCGCTGAACTGCTTCGGGTACTTTGTGTAAAGAGGTCTTCGTAATCGGTGTTGTTGCTCCAGTTTCCGCTGCGGTTCAAAGGATCTTTAAAGACAATGGGGTTAGATACTGCGGTCAATTCCAGATATGCCAATTCTGCCCCGGTATACAGGTTTAGATCTCCTGTAAACACTACATATGAATTGGGGTCAAGATCGTCTAAAGTATCTGTAAAGGCCTGAATCATCTCAAAGCGTTTGATCTCGTTGGATGAACCTGTGCTCGCCTTTAAATGGGAGGCATAAACCAACAGTTTTATGGGATCTGTGTCTTGGTTGGCTGTTTTAAGTTCGAGTTCATAGCCGTTGATGTCACGAATCGTTGTCGGGATCACCGTAAAGTCGATAAGATCGAATTTATCTGCTCTGTAGTAAACCAACTGCTGTAAATTGGCAGTGCTCGAAGTGTTAAATACAAATTCTGCCGCTTCGTATAAATCATCATCGACATTTAAAACATTGTTTAACAATTGGTCGGCCCCGCTGGGCGATTGCATTTCACAGACCAACAAGATATCCGGAGGATAGGTATCAAAAACGGTCTTTAAATGCATGTCTCTATCTGCCGGAGGTGCTGAAGGGTATAACAAGAGGTTATAGAACATCACAGTAAAGTCGTTCTGTCCAAACGCGAATACGTTCAGTAACAATAGCAATAGGGTGCACAGTTGTTTTAACATAGGGGTAGGGGTCGTATGTAAAGCCAGAATTTAAAAATTCGGGCTCAAGTTGTATTTCGAATAGAAGTTATTTAAAATTTCTAATACTTCGTCTTCTGTGTCAACGATATGCCATAAGTCTACGTCTTCTGGGCTGATGTTGCCATTTTCTTCTAGAAGGGTCTGTTTTACCCAATCAATAAGGCCTGTCCAAAAACTAGTACCAACCAAAATGATAGGGAAACGTTCAATTTTATGCGTTTGGATGAGTGTCATCGCTTCAAAAAGCTCATCCAGTGTTCCAAATCCCCCCGGCATCACTACAAAACCTTGTGAATATTTTACGAACATCACCTTGCGAACAAAGAAATAATCAAAGTTAATGCTCTTGTCGCTGTCTATATAGGGGTTGTCGTGTTGCTCAAAGGGTAGGTCGATGTTCAAACCAACCGAAGTTCCGCCAGCCAAGTGAGCCCCTTTGTTTCCAGCTTCCATGATACCAGGGCCACCACCAGTTATGACGCCATAACCGTGTTCAGTGATCTTTTTGGCGATGCGTTCTGCCAATTGATAATAGGGTTGTTCGGGTTTGGTTCTGGCCGATCCGAAGATAGAGACACAGGGTCCAATAAGACTCAGTTTCTCATATCCGTTTACAAACTCTCCCATGATCTTAAAGATCGCCCAAGAGTCGTTGGTCTTTACTTCGTTCCAACCTTTTGGATTGTTGTTAGCTTTCATTTACTTGATACTTTTTATTTCTTCACCGATTCCAACTCGCGCTTTAAGAAAGCTGCGGTATGGCTCGATTTTACTTTCACAATTTCTTCTGGGGTGCCTTGTGCAACGACCTTACCGCCGCCTTTACCTCCTTCTGGTCCTATATCTATCAAATAGTCTACCATTTTTACAACGTCTAAGTTGTGTTCTATGATAAGGACCGTATTTCCTTTGTCTACCAATTTGTTTAAAACCAACATCAACACGCGAATATCTTCGAAATGCAAACCGGTAGTGGGTTCGTCTAAGATATAAAAAGTGTTACCAGTATCGCGTTTAGAAAGTTCTGTCGCTAGTTTAATACGCTGTGCTTCTCCTCCTGAAAGCGTGGTAGACTGCTGACCTAGTGTGATATAACCCAAGCCAACATCTCGAATTGTTTTGAGTTTTCTGTAGATCTTAGGAATGTGCTCAAAAAACTCACAGGCTTCGTCTATGGTCATTTCCAAAACATCGAAGATAGACTTGCCTTTATAACGGATCTCTAAGGTCTCTCTATTAAAACGCTTGCCTTGGCAGGTTTCGCATTCCACGTATACATCTGGTAGAAAGTTCATCTCTATCACTTTCAAGCCGCCACCTTTACAGGTTTCGCAACGTCCGCCAGCTACATTAAAACTAAAGCGTCCGGGTTTGTATCCGCGGATAGCAGCCTCAGGAACTTTAGCAAACAAGGATCGGATCTCTGAAAATACTCCTGTGTAGGTTGCCGGGTTGGAACGCGGTGTACGCCCAATCGGGCTTTGGTTAATGTCGATCACCTTGTCTATATGTTCCAAACCGCTGATCTTTTTATACGGTAAAGGTTTCTTTACCCCATTAAAAAAATGTGCATTGAGTATAGGGTAGAGCGTTTCGTTGATCAAAGTCGATTTTCCACTTCCTGAAACACCGGTAACACCGATCATTTTGCCCAAGGGTAAGTCTACACTCACGTTCTTGAGGTTGTGTCCTGTGGCGCCGCTTAAGGTCAACACTTTTCCGTTGCCCTCACGTCTTTTTGCGGGAACTTCAATATTCTTGGTGCCTTTAAGATATTCTGCCGTCAAGGTAGGATGCTCCAAGATTTCTTTAGGAGCTCCTTTGGAGACGATCTCGCCACCGTGTTTTCCGGCTGCCGGGCCTATATCGATCACATAGTCGGCATGCTCTATCATGTCCTTGTCGTGCTCTACCACCAAAACAGAGTTCCCCAGTTCTTTGAGTTTAACCAAAGAGTCTATGAGTTTTGCATTATCTCGCTGGTGCAAGCCAATACTCGGCTCATCCAAAATATAAAGTACGCCGACCAATTGAGATCCTATCTGTGTGGCCAGACGGATCCGCTGGGCCTCTCCACCAGACAAGGACTTGGAGCTTCTATTTAGCGAAAGGTAGGTCAGACCAACGTCTACCAAGAACTGGAGGCGTGCTCTAATTTCTTTGATCACCTCGCTGGCGATCTTTTGTTGAGACTCACTGAGTTTATCGGTTATATTATCAAACCACTCCATAAGCTCAACCACGTCCATCTTGGCCAGATCGGCTATGCTCTTTTCGGCAACTTTAAAGTAAAGCGATTCCTTTCTCAGGCGCGAACCGCCGCATTCAGGGCATTCAACGCGATCCATAAAGTCCTTGGCCCAACGTTGCAGCGAAGCCGAATCGTTGTTGTGGTAAGTGTTCTCGATAAAATTGGCGATTCCTTCAAAATCGATCTTGTAGGTGCGGGTAATTCCCAGGGTCTTAGAGGCGACCTCGAATTTTTCGTTTCCGCCGTAAAGAATAATGTCTACGGCTTCTTGTGGAATATCTTTAAAAGGATCACTCAGCTTGAAATTGTAGCGCTCCGCAATGAGTTCCAATTGTTTGAATATCCAGTTGGATTTCTGCGGACCTTGTGGCGCTAGCGCCCCTTGTTTTATAGACATTGTTTTGTCTGGAACGATCTTGTCCACATTGATCTCGTGCTTATGTCCTAAACCTTTACAACTCGGACACATCCCTTTGGGAGAATTGAACGAGAAGTTATTGGGCTCCGGATTCGGATAAGAGATACCACTGCTAGGACACATCAAGGTTCTACTGAAATATCGCGTATTACCTGTTTCGTTATCTATGACCATGAGCACGTCGTCTCCGTGATACATGGCAGTTTTGATGGTCTCAGCCAATCGATTGTCCAAAAGGGCAGAGGCATCGACCAAGAGTCTGTCTATTACGATCTCAATGTCGTGTATCTTGTAACGATCTACCTTCATGCCGCTCACTAGATCGACAATTTCGCCATCTACACGAACTTTTATAAAGCCCTGTTTTCCGATCTGTTCAAACAACTCTCGGTAATGTCCTTTTCGAGAACGGATCACCGGAGCCAAAACAGATACCTTACGGCCTTCAAATTCTTTTAAAATCAGTTCCTGGATCTGCTCATCGCTGTAAGAGACCATTTTCTCGCCGGTCTCATAACTGTAAGCGTCACTTGCACGAGCGTAGAGCAGGCGTAAGAAGTCGTAGATCTCTGTAATGGTACCTACAGTAGAACGCGGGCTTTTACTGGTGGTTTTCTGTTCTATAGCAATTACAGGAGATAGCCCATCGATCTTGTCTACATCAGGGCGTTCCAATCCGCCTAAAAACTGACGCGCATAGGCCGAGAATGTCTCAATGTAGCGGCGCTGGCCTTCTGCATAGATGGTATCGAAAGCAAGTGATGACTTTCCACTGCCAGAAAGTCCTGTGATCACTACCAAATTCTCTCTGGGAATGCGCACATCTATATTCTTGAGGTTGTGCACACGAGCCCCTAAAACTTCAATAAAATCCTCCTGATTTGCCATAGTTTGCAAAGGTACTGATTTGACTGCTAAAAACTCAGGGAGTTATAAAGCTTTTATCAACCTTGCATACGGGTAGATTCGCTGGCTAAGAACTGGTAAAAGGAAGTAGCGATAAAAAACACCAAGGCGATGATCACCGACACGCTGACTATGCTAAAAATCATAGATAGTTGCAGCAAGGAAGCTACTAAAGGTAGTAGCACTCCAAAGATGATTAGCACGGCAAAAATTGCGTAGAGGTAACGAACCATCCTCGGCAGTTTTTTATCGAATCCTTCCTGAAATTGGTACAGTTTGGGCAGTATCTCATTAGACATATACTCCCCGAGTTTAGAGAGGAAAACCTCGTTGAATGAGGAATCCTCAAAAGCTTCGTTGTCAATAGACAATGCAAGCTTCATGATCTTATCCTGATGGCGCTCGTAAACGTTATTCAGATTGAGCGCTTCTTTGTAAATGCTGTATTTGTATCCGAAGTAATACCAAAGTCCGCTACCGCATTTGTGCTCTAACCACTTTTCTAGCAAGCGCTTGTCGTATATCTTCGGATGCGATATGTTTTCGTTGATGCGTTTGTCTCTGGCCGAATTATAGAGCAGGGATTTCAATTCCAGATAAAGGTTTTCTGTGTCTTCGTAGTTGTGCGATTCCTGCAAGAACTCAATGGCCAATTTGGATTTTCCTTTGTAAAACTCCTTGACCTCAAAAAAGGTAAGCCCTTCGTATTCATCGTCGATATACTCCTTAAGTCCAGGTAGCCACATTTTAGAGCGTAAGAGTAATTCCACAATGTCTCTAAAACTGTTCATCTGGTCTGTCACTCGGCGCAATTGCGATAGGAGTTGATCTCGGTTAGTCTTGACAGTAAGTACGTTGGCAGCCAGATACACCATGATCACCGCACCAAAAATGGCACTGATATAGGTAATGGTGGTATTTATATTTTGCAGCAGGGGAGCGAACTCCGGATCGGTCTGGCTTTTTTGCCACAGCAAGAAAAATAGGCCAATACAGAGCAGGCCGCTAAAAATTAGCGGGACTATAGTCAGTATATCCTTTTTATAGGATTTGGCCATAATTTGCACTTTTGGCAAGCATATGGCAGCAGGGTCAAGCAGTTTTAAGGCCAAAGCACAGCAAAGTATGCATCGGTCTTAGAACGACGTTGTAGGTTAGTTTTAAAGTAATTTTAAACTATAAGCTTCTAAAAATCAATTTGTTATAAATAGCCCCAAGTGTAAAATTGAGTAGCTCCTGCTGCAACATAGAGTTACCTAATATGCTCCAAAAATAGAAAAATATCTTAAAATGTAGTATAAATCTTACTTTTTGTAAGAAAATACATCTAGATTACAGCCTAATATCCTACAGCCGTATCGTCTCCTCGGCGGTCCGCGCCACCCTCTAAACGACCATCTGGAAGTACCATGATCCCGTCTACCTTGCCAATAATAGGACTGTTGTTCGTATTGGGCATATAACCTTTGGTTTTAAGACTGTCTAAAATAGCCTGCTCAAAGCCCTCAGGTTCAAACAAGATCACATCGGGTAGCCATTGGTGGTGAAAACGTGGGGCATTCACTGCTTCTTGCATACTCATATCGAATTCGTATACATTGAGTACAGTTTGTAGTACAGAAGTAATAATGGTAGAACCTCCCGGAGTTCCAACGGTCATCCAGAATTTCCCGTCCTTTTCAATAAGAGTTGGGGTCATGGAGCTTAGCATGCGTTTTTGCGGAGCGATCGAATTGGCCTCGGCCCCAATTAAACCAAACATATTAGGCACGCCTGGCTTGGCGCTAAAGTCATCCATTTCGTTGTTGAGAAAGAATCCCAGTTCCGGTACATAGAGTTTAGAACCATATGCTCCGTTGAGCGTAGTGGTCACTGCTATGGCATTGCCAAAGGCGTCCACAATAGAGTAGTGGGTGGTCTCCATACTTTCTACAACTTCCACTTCGCCATAATTAATGGCTGACGAAGGTGTTGCAGCATCAAAGCTAAAATCGCTCATGCGCCCGCTTAAATAAGCCTCACTGGTCAAGATTTCTGTTGGAATATCAACAAAATCGGGATCCCCCAAATAATAGCTGCGGTCTGCATAGGCGCGTCTTTCTGCCTCTGTGATAAGCTGAATTGCCTTTAAACTGTTATGTCCATAGCTTTTTATGTCATAGGGTTCTATCATTTTCATGATCTGCGCTAAGCAAATTCCTCCAGAAGAGGGTGGTGCCATAGAGATCACGCGTAGGTCTTTGTAATTGAATATCACTGGCTCTCGCCATTGGGCTTCGTAGGCCTTTAGGTCTTCTAAGGTGATAATACCGTCGTGCTGGCTTAAATAATTGACCAGCTCCTTGCCCAAACTTCCGCCGTAGAATGCAGATCGGCCTTCCGTTTGTAGTGCTTTTAAACTGTTTGCCAAAGCGGGGTTCTTCACAGTATCACCTGCTTTGAAACCTTGACTATACAGTGTTTTTTGTCTATTGATAGAATCAAAGATCGCAGCGTAATTGTCAAAACGCGCTTGTTGCTTTTCGGTGACCACATAACCGCGCTCTGCCAACTGGATCACAGGCTCTAAAAGGGTCTCCATTGGCAGGGATCCCAGTTTTTCGTGCACTGCAAATATTCCGGCAACCGTTCCTGGCACTCCTACAGCTAAGCCGCCAACTTTACTTTTGTCGGAGATCACCTCGCCGTTCTCGTCCAAATACATATCCTTATAAGCTGCCATTGGCGCTTTTTCTCGGTAGTCCAAGGCTCCGAGTTCTCCGTACTGAGTTCGGTATACCATAAATCCACCGCCACCTAGATTTCCGGCAAAAGGATAGGTAACGGCCAGCGCCATTTCTGTAGCGATCATCGCATCGAAAGCATTTCCACCCATCTTAAGGATCTCGGTTCCTATTCGAGAAGCCTCTTCTCGGGCAGAAACTACCATGGCCTTTTCGGTGATCAGGCCTTGAACTGACTCTTGGGATTCTACTACTGCAAGTTCCGGACTGTTCTTACAGCTTACAAGGAGCATCAGGCTCAGCAGGGTGGCGATTGTCTTAGTCATAAAGATTTTAGTTTGTTTTTGCTAAAAGCGGTGAGTTCGGCAAAGAAATCGGTGAATTCTTCTCGAAACTCATCGTAATGCGCTTCGAGCTCTAAGATAGCGAAATTCATCTTGGAGCGGTTCTTTGTTCGCTTGTTCATCTGATACAATATCTTGCCAATTCCCTCTACAGTGGCATAGCTGAGTAGCCAATTGTCTGCTATCATATAAGGCATTAAGTTCTGTATCCTTTTAGGCAGTATGCTGTAATAGCTATTGAGCAGCTGGTAAAAATCCTGCACGTAGATATCCAAGGGGATATCTGAATAATCTTTCCAATTAGCAGCCAAGAAATGATCGTATAAGATGTCTACAATTACTCCGCTATAGTGTCCGTATTTCTTGTGGAGGCGTTTGCTGCTTTGCTTGACAATAGGATGACTGTCGGTATAGGTGTCTATGGCCCGGTGCAGCATGATGCCCTTCTGTATGCCCTCTGGAAATTCCAGATATTTCTTGCCTTTTACAGCATCGGCAATAAAGTTGCCCACAGTTACCTCAGGATCTCCACTAGACAAGTAAATATGGGCCAAATAATTCATGTTTCGAATTTACGAAAACTAAATACTAAGGCCCCGGAGAAATCTTATCTTTGCCAAAATTTATTACCAGATGACACTTATCAAATCCATTTCCGGAATTCGAGGAACCATAGGCGGAGGCGCCGGCGACAATCTAACCCCTATAGACGCTGTAACTTATGCGGCAGCTTATGGCAGTTGGATCAAGCAACAACGCGAAAAGACCAATTACAAAGTGGTCGTAGGGCGCGATGCGCGTATTTCTGGGCCTATGATCCAGCAGTTGGTCATGCAAACTTTGATAGGAATGGGAATCGATGTTGTAGATCTGGAACTGTCTACCACGCCTACGGTAGAAATGGCAGTTCCTATGGAACATGCCGATGGTGGTATCATACTTACCGCCAGTCATAATCCGAAGCAATGGAATGCCTTAAAACTACTCAATGCCAAAGGTGAGTTTCTGGATGCTGCTGCCGGACAGCAAATTTTAGATATCGCAGGGAATCAGGATTTTGATTTTGCCGAGGTTGACGATTTAGGAAAGATCACCAAGAATCAAGCCTATATGGATCTACATATAGATGAGATAATGGATCTAGACTTAGTAGATGCGGATTCGATAAAGAAAGCTGGTTTTAAAGTGGTTGTAGATGGTGTGAATTCTAGTGGAGGAGTAGCTGTTCCGCTACTTTTAGATCGCTTAGGCGTGCAGACGGTAAAGCTTTTCTGCGAGCCTACGGGGCATTTTCCGCACAATCCGGAACCGCTCAAAGAACATCTGGGAGCTATTATGGAAGCTGTTGTTAAAGAAGGAGCTGATTTTGGAATCGTAGTAGATCCGGATGTTGATCGTTTGGCTTTTATTTCTGAGGACGGTAGTATGTTCGGAGAAGAATACACCTTAGTTGCAGTGGCCGATTATATTTTGAGTAAAGTGCCTGGAAATACGGTTTCTAACCTTTCTTCATCTAGAGCCCTTCGAGACATCACCGAAAAGCATGGCGGGCAGTATTTTGCCAGTGCAGTAGGCGAGGTCAATGTGGTGACTATGATGAAAGACAAGAACGCTGTTATCGGAGGTGAAGGTAATGGCGGAATCATTTATCCTGAGCTTCACTACGGACGAGATTCCTTGGTTGGAATTGCGTTATTCCTAAGTCATTTGGCCAATCAGACCAAAACGGTGAGCGAGCTGCGCGCCAGCTATCCGAATTACTTTATGAGTAAGAAAAAGATACAATTGACTCCAGAATTGGACGTGGATGGTATCTTGGCTGGAATCCGCAGTAAATACGCTTCAGAGCATCCATCGACCATAGATGGTGTAAAGATCGACTTTGCGGATTCTTGGGTTCACTTGCGTAAATCCAACACCGAACCCATTATTAGAATCTATACGGAAGCTCCTACAGCAGAGGCCGCAGATTCTTTAGCAGATCGATTTATCGGCGAATTGAGCGAGCTGGCCGGGCTTTAATCCTGTTTTCTGTACTTCCAGCGTTTGTGTGACCACAGATAGTATTCTGGCGCCTCTTGGATCTGCCCTTCTAAGGCGTCTAAGAAACTTCGAGTTACTGGATAAGGATTGTCAGCCTTAGGGTGTAGCGGCACCAATCTCGCCTCATAGTGTCCGCGTTTTACTTTTTCAACATGCAAATAGAGGTGCACGAGGTCTAGCCTGCGGCCGAGTTCTTCTCCGCCGGTGAACACAGGTACTTCAACGCCCATAAAGGGTTCCCAGTGTTTGGCAACCGTAGGTCTTGGGGTTTGATCGCTCAGCATTAAAGTTATAGAAGGAACTCCTTCTTTTTTATTGCGAAACAGTGTAGAGACGATCTGTTTATTGTTTACAATGATTCCGCCAAAGCGTCCACGGATTTTACGAACCATGGCATCAAAAGAAGGATCTTCTAACTTCTTATAGACAGCATAACCCTGAACCGGTATGTGTTTTTGCATAATCCCGGCCCATTCCCAAGAAGCGTAATGCCCACACCAAAGTAAAATAGATCGGTTGCTGTTAAAGACCGGTTTTAAGACCTCAAGGTTTGTATACACAAAGCGTTTCTCCGCTTCTTTCTGGCTGATGGTATAACTCTTTATGGTCTCCAGTACAAAATCACAAAAGTGCCGGTAAAAGGCCTTGCGGGTCTTTTTGAGTTGTTTTTCGTCCCAGTTGGGAAAAGCGAGCTTTAGATTGTCATAGACCACTTTTTTTCGATATCCGAAGATGTAAAAGGTCAGCAGGAAAAGTAAATCTGCCAAAGCGTAAAGGGCCCAAAACGGCAGTTTGGAAATGATCCAAACCAAAGATTTAACCAGAATATACAACGCTTTGCGCATGGAGAAATTTTAGGCAAAACTAACTAAAATTAATTCATTAATTTGGCCCTTAAACTGCAATTATGTTAGACATCGCACCGATTACCCTATTGTTGATAGGAGCCAACATTCTCTTTTCTTCCAAAGGGTTTCAGGACTTTTCATTCTTTGAGAAATACAAGTTCAATGTAGGAGCGATTCGCCGTGGTGAGTACATCAGGTATTTGTCTTCCGGTTTTTTACATGCAGATTGGACCCACTTACTGGTCAATATGCTGACCCTCTACTTTTTTGCAGGAGCCATCATAGCTCGACTGGGTTTACTGCCCTTTCTGGTGATCTATTTTGCGAGTTTACTGGTGGGGAACTTTTTGTCTTTTGCCTTTCATAAGGACGAATACCACTACAGTGCGATTGGTGCCAGTGGTGCCGTGTCTGGTGTGGTGTTTGCCTTTGTATTGCTCTATCCGGATCAGAATCTCTACTTGTTCTTCGCTATCCCTATTAAAGCTTGGTTGTTCGGTATATTGTATTTAGTGTATTCCATATATGGGATGCGGAATCAATTGGGGAATATTGGTCATGATGCGCACTTTGGAGGTGCGGTGGCCGGTTATGGACTCACCTTGCTCTTTGAACCTTATTTGTTGGAGGCACGCACCGAATTGGTGTTGTTGATGGCGGTTCCGATTGTGGCACTATTTGTGCTTATCAAACAAAAACGAATATGAAAACATTTTATCTATTTATCTGTATTTTGATTATGAGTACGAACATGCAGGCCCAAACGGAGGCCTTTCCATCTCGTGTGGATGTAAGCGGCACGGGCACTGTAAAAATTACTCCAGACCAAGTGCTAATTGGCCTTCGTGTGGAGAACACAGGCAATGACGCAGCCACTGTAAAACGAGAGAACGATCAGATTGTGGCTGCTGTGCTGCGCTTTTTAAAGGATGCCGGTGTACCGGATTCCGATGTGCAGACCGAATACATCAGACTCAATAAAAACTACAATTACAATTCCAAGACCTACAACTATGTGGCCAATCAGTCGATCAATGTACTGCTCAAGGATCTGAGTAAGTACGAATCGGTGATGAACGGGCTTATTAGCTCCGGAGTGAATCGGATAGATAATATCAACTTTGGTAGTTCGGAAAGAGAGCGACTCGAGGTGGAGGCTCGTAAAAAGGCAGTATTGAACGCCAAACAAAAAGCTGGCGAATACGCAGCAGCTTTAGGGCAGCAGATAGGCAGTGCTGTTCGCATTAGTGAACAGACCGCTAGTGTGTCACCGGGAGTGAATTTGCGCTCTTTTGCAGTAGCTGATGCCGCCGAAAGCGAGGCTACCATTGCACCCGGAGAGCTTGAGATCCGTGTGAATGTTCAAGTGAGCTTTATACTACTAGGGAACGACTAGTTGTCGAAAAGTTGGGCCAATTTAGCTTCTAGCTGCGGACCGCGGAGGTTCTTGGCAATGATCACCCCATTCTCATCGAGTAAAAAGGAAGCAGGAATTGCATGTACATTGTACATACGCGCAATAGGATCTTGCCAGAACTGCAGGTTAGAGATCTGCGGCCAAGGCAGGCCGTCGTCTGCTATGGCTTTTATCCATCGTGCCTTGCCATTGGGTTGATCCAAAGAAACACCGATGATGTTAAAACCTTTATCGTGATAAGCTTCATAAGCCTTAACTAGGTTTGGGTTCTCAATACGACAGGGTTTGCACCAAGACGCCCAAAAATCAATTAGGGTTACTTTGCCTTTCACGCTTTCTAAAGAGACCACTTCTCCTGCTGGGTTAGGTGCTTCAAAGGTCGGAGCCACTCCGCCGATCTCCACGTTTTTCATGGCGTCTAACGATTCTTTTACGGTCTTGCCGATAAGGGTGTTGAGTACTTCCGGATCTGTTTGCTCTACGATCTCTCTGGCTTCGTCTGCGGTAATGTCCTTTTTATTGATCAGCTCAGAAAGAATGATCATAGTAAAGAGCGAGTTCGGATTATCTTGAACAAATTGTTTTTTAAAGGCACGTTCTGCAGAGAGCAACTCCTTGTTTTCTTCTTGCAAGATGTTGATCATCACCCCGTCTTGCTCCAAACGAGCTTGTTTGTAGGCTTCTCCTTTTTCTTTTTTGAGTTTGGCGTACTGTAAAAGGGTATTGTTGTATTCACCGTAAAGGGCATTGCTACGCCCTCCGGTTGCTCGTGAGGCTTGCATGCTGTCTTTGTACATGGTCACCTTTATGGATTGATTTTCGTTAAAGACGATCATATTCTTGCGGCTCACAGGTTCACTGAGAAGTCGCAGCTCGGCTCCACTCACATTTTCTAGCTCCATGCTCACCTTACCACCTTGTACAACAAGCGTGTCCAAAACCACAGGCTGGTTGTTCTCGTTGATCTTCTGCCAGTAAAATTTGGTTCCGTCTTCAAAGCCTAAGGCAGTTCCGCTTAAAGTAAGTTTATCTGAATCTCCTTGGCAGGCTGTTAAAATTGTGGCGATCGCCGTAACGATTAATATCCTCATACGTCTAAATCAATATAAAGCGCAAAAATAACGATTAGCAGCAACAAATTTTGTTAAGATTATAATATTGTATCTTTGTTCTTTATTAGGGTATTAGGCTATCTAAGTAATTGATTTCTAGGCATGCAACTGAGCGACGACAACTTTCCCTTAAACATTAAGATCGGTTTTGGGAAACTCTTTGAACAATACAAAGAGCATATTAACAGCGAGGACCCCTTGGTGCAAGAGCGCGCAAAGGCGGTATTGGAGCTTTCTAAAAAGCATCCAGAACTGGTTAGTGGCTTAGAGACTCCAGAAGAAGTGGAGCGTTTAAAGCCGCAGATCGACTTTATTTTGAGTGATCTCTTTGCGCCTGTTTTACAGCAAAACGAGATCAAAGTTGCGACCATCCCCTTTAGAAATTACATTTTTAAGTCCACCAAGCGTTTTGAGAATATCCTCAAGAACGCAGAAGGCAATTACGATCTGAGTTTTACCAATTTTACTGCGGATGAGTTCTATGTCATGGCCTGTAGCGTGATCTTGGGTGCTCATTACGGCAAGCGCATGGATTCAAGGCGTCCGTTTCACTTCGCGATTCCAGACGCCAATAAGATCACCAGAAATTACCGCGTGCTCTACAATGGGGATTTCATAGAGATGAAACCAACCGACCGGGCCGTGGACCTAACAGAGGACGATATTGCAGAATTGATAGACAATTTCGACGATATTGACTTGTGGAAGTCTAAATTCCCGCCCCAGAGCTGGGAATTCAATGGTTTTGTAATTGGTAATATGTACGATTCTACCGTTGATGTAGCCTTGTCTGACCTTAAAGCAACACTGCTGCGACAAAACGACGAGAAAGCAGACGAAGACATCGAGGAGTTTGAGAAGATCCTTCAGGCGATATTCAATTTGCCAGAGATCAAAATGGGCTTTGCCGTCTACAATGAAGAAGAGCATCAGTTCGAACCGATTCCGCAGAGTAAGAACATCAATAGTTTCTTGCTCAATGGAGAAATGAGCGCATCTTGCGACAAGGCCTTATGTCCGCATTCGTACGAATCACTTTTTGTGACCAACGAATATTATTGCGTGTCTGACGTGGATAAATTCCACAAATTATATCCTAAGAATCCGCTTTACAAGAAGTTGAAACAACAACACGCTGGCAGTGCCATACTGGCGGCTGTTCGTGACGAAGGTAAGGTGCTCGGGGTATTGGAGCTGGTTTCGCCGAATCCGCAAGAACTCAATACGGTAAATGCCAATAAGCTTAACGACATTATGCCTTATGTCATAGATTCCGTTCGCAGTTCCAAAAGAAGAGAAGAGAACGAGATCGAACTTTTGATCCAACACGAATGTACCTCCATACATCCGAGTGTACATTGGAAATTTGTTCAGGAATCCAAGCGCGTTTTGGCAAAACGCTATGCAGGAGAAGAAGTTGGCTTTAGACAGATCGTTTTTGAGAACGTTTATCCGCTCTTTGGACAGATCGATATCAAAAGTTCATCGACCGCTAGAAATCACGCTATACAAGCAGATCTGATTTTGCAATTAGCCGCCATTAAAGATGTTATCAAGCTGGGCTTTGAGGCAGAACCCTTGCCAGTTTACGAGCAATTCATTCATCGAATCGACACCTATTTGGAGCTCATCCATAAAGATCTAAAAGTAGATAGCGAACAACGTATCCGTGCTTTTATTCAAGATGATATCAAACCGCTGTTCGAACATTTTGATAAGCTATCGCCAAGTCTGAGCAAAGCCATTGCCAATTATCGCGAGCAATTGGATCCGAACTTAAAATTGATCTACAAGCACCGTAAAGACTACGATGATTCCATCACCTTGATCAATAAAAAGATGTCGGAACTGCTCGACAAGAAGCAGCAAAAGGCTCAGGCGATGTACCCACACTACTTTGAACGCTTTAAGACCGATGGGGTAGAGCACAATATGTATATCGGGGAATCGATCACCAAAAGAGATAGTTTTAATAAAGTCTATTTGTACAATCTGCGTTTGTGGCAACTCCAGGTGATGTGTGAGATGGAGAACGCCTATTACAACATGAAGCCCAAATTGCCATTGGATCTAGACGTAACCTCTATGATCTTGGTGTTCAATGCGGCGCTTTCGGTTCGGTTTAGAATGGACGAAAAACGCTTTGACGTAGATGGAACCTACAATGCCCGATACGAAGTGGTCAAGAAACGTGTTGACAAGGCCTACATAAAGGGTACCGATCAGCGCGTAACTGAAAAGGGAAAGATCACCATAGTATACTCCCAAAAGAGTGACGAGCGCGAATACTTGCGCTATATCCAATTCTTGCAATCTAAGAATGTATTGAGCAATCAGGTAGAGATAGTACAGCTAGAAGATCTTCAAGGGGTTACAGGGCTTAAGGCCATTCGGGTAGATGTGCTCTACAAGACCAAAAAGAACGACAAGCAGTTCTACACCTATCAAGATCTTATGAAAGAGATCGGAAATTAGGCACCCATTGCTTCGCGTATGCCTGCAGACCATTGAAATGCAATGGCAAAGGCTATCACTGAAATAATTATCCCAACAATGAATACGGTATAGGTGAGACGTAGGATCTTGTATTTCCTATCTAGAACAATTCCTAAGAAATAAAGGTCTTTGGTCATGGCCGAATAGATATAATCCTTGTCGTTGAGCATTTGATTAATCGCCCAATCGAATTCTTGGTATTCCATTTTGTGGAAATTCCCAAAAAACAACAGATTGACGCGTTTTTGTTCCACGTCTTCTCGGGTGAATTTACCTCGTGTCACATTAGGCCTGGTAGCCAAGACCGATAAGATCATAGCCGCCACACTGAAAATGACAAAAACTACCGTTGGCACGATCAGATAGGCATTAGACGGGTTATCCAATTTGGGGATCAAATTAGATAAGGCCAAAGAAATGATAATAGCGTTTACTGAAAGTAAAATATTAGCCTTGGTATCGGCAATGTCGCTTAGTTTAATATGATTTCTCAGGGTTACGCGATACATGGACTGAATAGCCTTTTCAGGGCTTTCGTCCTTAAGCTTGGCCTTGAGTTTGGCCAATTTGGCCTTCTTTTTCTTTTCTTTCTGAGCAGAGCTTTCCTCTTTGAGCATTTTTAGATTCAGCTTCTTTTGAGGCTCCCATTGCTCTTTGGCGTAATCGGTATACCACTGGTGTTTGTTGCTGAACAGATCGATATTGATCAGTGTCCATTTTCTGAGCGAATAATCGTGTATCCCTAAATTTTTGAGTTCTTCTCGCAAATACTCAGAGGCCTGTAAATAGTAATTTTTCGCAAAGTGAGAAGCATCTGCATCGCGGATAATGTTTTCCAGTTCATTCTGAGGCTCATGCTCCATTTTAGTTGCCAAAATGCATTTCACTACCTTGTCAATTAACTCTTGGTCTGCGCCTTCGCCTTTTAAGAACTCCTGAGCCATTTCGGCACTGATCTCTTCGTGACCATCCCATTGGCTGATATAACCAACATCGTGCAAGAGAGAAGCTAATTGAAGGGCCTCCGCATCTTTCTCGCTGACCGAACTGTGTTCCAAAATTTCTTTCGTACTTTTAAATACGCGTTTGGTATGGAGTAGATTGTGGTAGACGATCTCGGGAGCGAGTTTCTCTTCTAGAAGCTGAGATACGTGTTCGTGAGTTTTTTGGATAAGGGAATTCATCTGTTCGATTATTACGCCAAATTACTAAAATATCATTACTTCTTATGTCGAAAATTAAACTCGTCCTTTCTTTGGCATTGGTATTTGTTGTGCTGAGCTGTGCAACTTACTCCACTAAAACTGCGTCAGATGTATCTTCTACCTCGCCTGCTAGCACTGCTAAAAAAACACATTCCATTTACCTTATTGGCGATGCCGGATTATCAAGTCAAGAGCCCGATAAATACTCTATTAATGGCTTTAAAAAGATGTTGGAACAAGAGGGGACAGCCAATGATATCGCTATTTTCTTAGGAGATAACATCTATCCCAAAGGATTACCTCCCAAAGGCGATAAACGTCGAGCGGCGGCAGAGGGTTTCTTAGATGCGCAAGTAGCAGCCATGGCAAATTTTAAAGGCAGTGCCTACTTTATTCCCGGCAACCACGATTGGTATAGCAAAGGCTTGCCTGGTCTTAAGCGGCAAGAGGAATATTTAGAAAAGGCAACCGATAATAACGAGGTATTTCAACCGGAAAAAGGTTGTCCTATACGAACCAAATCCATCAACGACGATCTGGAGATCATATTTATTGATACCCAATGGTATTTGGTAGATTGGGACAAGCACCCTACAATTAATGACGACTGTGATATAAAATCCAGGAATGCCTTTTTTCTGGAGTTAGAAGGAGAGCTTAAAAAGAACAATGAGAAAACGGTTATTATCGCTACCCATCACCCGGCGATGACCTATGGCCCACACGGGGGCTATTTTGCGGCACGTCAGCATTTGTTTCCTTCTGGCAGCAAAGTACCCTTACCAATCTTAGGGTCCTTTGTCGCTTTTGCCAGAGCTCAGGGTGGTGTGACCAATCAAGACAGATACAATCAACGCTACGATGAACTTATGGACCGATTGACTACTATGGCCATAGCTTCAGATAGAGCGATCATTGTATCCGGACACGAGCACACCTTGCAGTATATCGATTTCAATAATATCAAGCAGATCGTCTCTGGAGCAGGCTCTAAGAACAGTCCAGTGGCTTTAGGGCCGGGAGCCCAGTTCGTTTCTAGTTCAAGAGGCTTTGCAGTTTTGGATCTTTACGACGACCGATCCAGCAAGGTGCGTTTTTATACCATGGATGGTTCCGAGGCCAGTTTAGCTTTTACTTCGGATGTGCATCCGGCCGAAAAACCCTATGATACCTCCGGACTTTCCTCGGATTTTGAACCTACCACCTTGGCCAAGGCCTATAAAGAAGGTACAGATAAATCCGACGGATATCGCTGGTTTTGGGGAGACCATTATCGCTATATCTACGGTACCGATGTAAAAGTGCCTGTGATCACCTTAGATGAATTTATGGGCGGCTTTACCATAGAACGCAAAGGTGGAGGGCATCAGACACGCTCGTTGCGTCTAATCGACAAAGACGGCCGTAATTTTGCCTTAAGAGCGGTAAAGAAAAGTGCGGTACAATTTTTACAGACCGTTGCTTTTAAGGATCATTATGTAGAAAAGGATTTTAAAGAAACCCTGACAGAAGACGTATTATTAGACTTCTACACTTCTAGCCATCCCTTTGCCAGTTTTACCGTTGGACCACTTTCTGATGCCATTGGCTTGTTCCATACCAATCCGCAGCTGGTCTATATGCCCAAACATCCTGCCTTGGGCAAATACAACGAGGAATTTGGCGATGAACTCTACATCATAGAAGAACGTCCAGACGACGGCTTTTTAGATGTGTCTTCATTCGGAACGCCAGATGATATTGAGAGCACGGCAGATATGCTTGCCAATCTGCGAGCAGACGAAAAATACAAGGTCGATGAGGCCAGTTACATCAAGGCCCGACTTTTCGATATGCTCGTTGGAGACTGGGACAGACACCAAGATCAATGGCGTTGGTCACGATTCGATATTTCGGACGATAAAAAGATCTACAGGCCTATACCGAGAGACCGTGATCAGGTCTATTCGAATTACGACGGGGCCTTATTGGACTTCTTAAAGGTGATCATACCATCGACCAAACAGTTTCAGGAATTCGATTACGAACAAAAAGACATTAAATGGCTCAACTCCGCAGGGATCAAGCTAGATAGAGCCTTGACCCAAGACAGCAATATGAACGTCTGGATAGAACAGGCGCAGTATATTCAGCAGCAACTTACCGATGAGGTAATCGCAAACGCATTTGCTCAATTGCCTCCGGAGATTCAAGACGAAACGGCAGATGAGATCATGGCCAAGTTGAAAGCCCGATTACAGGACCTGGACGAGCTGGCCAAGCGCTATTATGTTCACCTGAGCAAGTTGGTCATTATAACTGCAACCGATAAGGATGATCAGATCAACATAGAACGCGGCAGAGGGGAGACCCGTATAACGGTGAGCCGAATTAAAGACGGTAAGGTGCAACCACCATTCAAGACCCGAACCGTTAAAACAGACGAAACCAAGGAAGTTTGGATCTACGCCTTGGACGATGATGATCGTATAACCGCCAGTGGTGGCGGGAACAAGCCTGTGTTTATTAGAGTGATTGGCGGTCAGAATAACGATGTGTATGACCTGGAAGACGGAAGACGATTAAAGATTTACGATCATGCCAGTAAACCAAACACCATAGTGAACACAGCAGGGGCAGAACTACGCCTCAAGGACATTTACTCAAACAATGTTTACGATTTTAACAAGTATATAGACCGGATCAATATGATAGTGCCTACCATTGGGTTCAATCCGGATGATGGTATTAAAATAGGCGCCACAAATACCTATACCGTAAAAGGATTTAAGAATGACCCATATCACCGCAAACACCTACTCAGTGCGGGTTACTTCTTTGCTACAGACGGCTTTGATTTTAAGTATCAAGGCAATTTTGCCAATACCTTCGGCAATTGGGATATGGTGGCAGGCTTGCGGGTTACCTCTGAGAATTTTGCCTTGAATTTCTTTGGCTTCGGAAACGAAACCGCCAATTTTGACGATGACCTAGGGCTGGACTTCAACCGAGTAAGGACTGGCATTCTGATGGGGTCGTTAGGGGTGCAGAAGAACGGTGATGCGGGTAGTTCCTTCGGTGCGAATGTGCAATTGGAACGCATTGAGGTGGAGCCCAATGCCGATCGATTTGTGACGCAGTTTTTTGCGGCAGACGATCCCATACTTACCGATGCCAAGACTTTTGGGACTATATTGTTCCGATATAACTATGTGGGCGCAGACAACAAGGTTTATCCCACAAGAGGTTTGTTCTTTAATCTGGATGTTGGTGCTACTGCAAATCTGAAGGAATCTGACAGGAACTATGCCTTTATTAAGCCAAACTTGGAATTCTTCAGTGCCATAATTGGTGCTAGGACCCTTGTTTTGCGGACTCAGGTTCAAGGCCATTTTAATATTGGAGACACCTTTGAGTTCTACCAAGGAGCGGTCTTAGGGGCTAATACAGGTTTAAGAGGCTATAGATTACAACGTTTTACAGGAGAGAGTGCATTGGCCTTAAGTGCAGATCTGCGGTTGCAACTCGCAAAATTCAAAACAGGATTCTTACCCTTAAAACTCGGGGTTTTTGGAGGCTATGACATTGGGCGTGTTTGGTTGGATGGCGAAGACTCGAATATTTGGCACGACAGTGTTGGCGGCGGATTACTACTCACAGCTGTAGATGCAATATCCGGGCAATTTGGTCTCTTTACTAGCGATGACGGCCTGCGATTTTCATTTGGTTTTGGATTCTCGCTATAAATGACTTTCTAGCGGATTTGTAGCAAGAAAAGGCGTTGTTCACCCTTGTTGCGTTCTTCGCTGATGTAGATATTGTTTGGATCTCTAAAAGTAACACCCTCTTTCTGAGATTCATCCTCGAATTCATAGCGACGCAAGCTAATTTTATCTAGTCGATCAGGGTCAAAATCTTCAATGAGCCATAAGTTCTTGTGACTCAAAAGGGCGAGTTGGCCGCTACTGTGTTCAAAGGCTGCTCCGGTAATTTTACAATTCTTTTCTTTCCCACAAAGTGGAATCTTGCCACAATAGTGCGCTAGCTGCTGGCCTGACACTGCATTAACCTCAAACACTTCGGTGTAGTCCTTGAACTTGTTTCTATAGGTCTTGGTAAATAAATAGAACTTCCCCTCAATATGAACCAAGGCTTCAATATCAAAACGGATCTTACCTTTTTTAGAGCAATACTCCTCTGGAAACCTAATGGTAGTAACAGTGCTCGTCTCCACTTGCTGATCTGTCAATCTCAGCCCGTATACTTTGAGCGTTTTTCTGCTAAAATCATTGTTCCCTATATCTGCAATGTAGAGTGTTCCATCACTGCTTATGGCAAGATCTTCCCAATCTTCATTATAAATATCTTTAGGAAATAGCTTAACCGTAATCTGTCCCTTATCAGGGTCTAATCCATAGAGAATATCATGGTTACCGCTGTCATTATGAGTAAAAAGTTGGCCTTGGATATATGCCAATCCGCTGGATTCTTCTACCTCCTGAGGGAGTTCCGAAATGATGGTTAATTGAGACCAAGACAGGCTCGGCAATAAAAATAGCGCTAAGGGTAGTAATTTAAAAGTTTTCAACACTCGGTAAAGTTACGAAGAAGCTCGGTAAATCCACAATCGACCAATGTCATTAGGAAGCTAAAGACTTCTCTTTATTGCTAGGGTTCTAACCTATATTTTATATATTTGCCGCATACTTTAAACCATGTGTTTAGAGATTATTCGGATAATAAAAGATGATTAGAATTCCAATTATTTCCAGCGGCACCAAATTACTTGTTCTAGCCCTTCTTTTTACCCTTGGAACGGGAGTACCTCAAATTTTAGCTCAAAGCAACCCAATTACAGATCAAACCAGTTTGGCCAGTATGTCTGATAGTGAGCTGATGGAGTACTGGGAACAAGCCCAAAAACAAGGTTATACAATTGAACAGATCAAGGCCATGGCTTTGGTCAGAGGATTGACAGATCAACAGATCGGGCTTTTAGAACAGCGCTTGCATGGTCTAGTAGGTGAAAATTCAAGCGGGAACACTTCTTCTGCAAACCCTTTAGCGATCGTAGATGAGCCACCTGCCTATCTAGACGGTTTTAATGCACCAGTTGGGACGGTAAAAGACGCTTTGTTCGGATTTTCCTTTTTTATGAACAGTACCATATCCTTTAGCCCAAATTTGAATTTGGCGACTCCAGAAACTTATGTTTTAGGCCCCGGAGACGAATTGGCAATTGGGGTTTGGGGAGCAGCAGAGAACACCTATTATGTACCTGTTGATAGAGAAGGGGCAGTCCGTATTCCGAATCTTGGCCCTATCTATGTCAGTGGTGTCACCATATCCGATGCTACGAAAAAGATAAAGAGTTCGTTACGCAGGATTTACGCTGGTATCGGAGCTCCTAGTTCGAGTCCGTATTACGTTGGAGTAGACGTAGCTATTGTAAAAGTTCGAACCGTACAAGTGAATATAATTGGCGAGGTAAAGGTTCCGGGAACCTATTCCTTAAGTGCCTTGTCTACAGTTCTTAATGGCCTATACGCCAGTGGAGGTCCAACTCGTGAAGGAACTTTTAGAAACATACAATTGATCCGTTCCGGAAAACCTCTGGCTACCTTTGATGTGTACGGCTATTTGCTCAACGGTTCCGAAGAAGGTAATCTCAACCTACGAGATGGGGATATAATTTTGGTAGCCCCTTACGAAAGTCAAGTCACTGTTCAAGGACCTGTTAAGAGAAGCGGTATTTTTGAACTGAGATCTGGAGAGACGTTTGCAGACCTGTTCCGATTCACATCAGGGTTCAAAAGCACGGCTTATAAGGACATGGTCTTAGTGAATCGCATAGAGGATGACCGCCGCAAGGTTGTTGAAGTCACTAAGGCTGCATTCACCTCCGAGCAACCTAAGGACGGTGATCTGATAAGGGTGAAAGAAGTAATTGACAAATTTGAAAATGCGGTGAGCATTAGTGGTGCTGTATATCGTCCAGGTATGTATCCGTATAGCAAAGATCTGCAGTTGTCTGGTCTCATTGAAAAAGCTAGTGGTTTGAGCGATCAAGCCTTTTTAGATAGAGCCATTATTATCAGTTCCGAAGATGGGATAGAAAAAAGCTCACGTTCTTTTTCCTTGCGTGAGATTATAAGTGGGGCTCAAGACATTGCGCTACAACCTTACGACGAAATCTATATTTATAACAAATACGATCTTCAAGAGCAGTCTATCCTTACCATAGAGGGAGCGGTTAACAATCCGATCAGTATTCCTTTCATTGAAAACCTTTCGTTAGAGGATTTTATTCTGATGGCAGATGGTTTTAGTCCGAGCGCAAACCCAAAAATTGTAGATGTGTTTAGAAGGATAAAAGACGATTCGTTTGAAACCTTGGCCGAGAGTATTTCGGTTTCTACAGAAGGGGATTTATTATTGAGCGGAGACTCAAATTTTATTCTAGAGCCTAACGATAGGGTATCGGTTCGTTATCTCAGAGGCTATAATGACCAAAAGCGAGTTGAGGTCAATGGAGAGATCAATCTGGCTGGCACTTATTTGTTAACAGAAAAGAATCAGCGTATTTCTGATCTTATAGACCGCGCTGGTGGAATTTCAGATTACGCTTATGTTGCAGGAGCCTCATTGGTTCGCAAGAATCCTTACTACAAGGCAGACATTCAAAACACAGTGATCAATAATTTGAACGACTCAACAGCCGTGGCTACCGATTCAAATCTAAATAATCAGGAAGCATTTAAAGTTGGAATTGACCTAAGTCGAATTCTCCAAGAGGGTGGACGTGGTTCTAAATACGACCTTATTCTCGAAGATGGTGATGTTTTGATAATTCCTTCTACCAAAGAAACCATAAAAATAGAAGGGGAGGTATTGGTGCCATCCATGGTGCGCTTTGACGATAATTACACGGTCTTAGACTACATTAACAAATCCGGAGGTTTTTCAAATAATGCTAAAAAAGGTAAGACCTATGTTATTTATGCCAACGGTGATATAGCCTCTACTAAGAATTTCTTATTCTTTAGATCTTATCCTAAAATCAGACCAGGAGCTGTTATATTGGTTCCAACACGCCCTCAGCGAAGTTCATTAAGCGTTCAAGAAGGAGTTGGAATCACAACAGGGCTCGTGTCTTTAGCACTTCTTATTCAAAACTTGACAAGGTAATTCAATAACAATGAGTCAAACTCCGATCATAGAAGAATTATTTTCAATATTGTTAAAGCGCAAACGCTTTTTACTCACTGTTGTACTGGTATTTGTCTTATTGGGAGCGGTGGTAGCTATATTCTCTCCTAAAGAGTACGTGTCTAAGACCATAATTTTGCCACAAATTAGTTCCAGTCAAGGATTAGGTAAGAAGTTGGGTGGTTTCGCAAAACTCGTTGGATTGAATTTTGCTGAGAATAGCAAAAACGAAATATTCCCAACCCTTTATCCAGTAATTGCGAATAGTATACCGTTTCAAAAAGAAGTATTGAGTTCACATGTTGTTGACGCTGTGACAGGTGATTCGCTTCGTGTCACGGAATACCTGAGCGATATCAATTTAAAAGGGCCAACAGATTACCTCAAGGAGTATACAATAGGTTTACCAGGAAAAGTTGTTGGAATTTTCAAAAGTGAGCAAGAAGAGACTCCATTGAATTTGACAGACACAACAATTGTGAAGCTTTCAGAGATTGAAAAAGAACAAATTGAGTATTTGGAAGAGAATATATCTGTGACCTTCAATGAAGTAGAAGGATATATTGAAATCTACTCCATGCTTCCGGATGCAGCTTTCTCAGCTCAGTTGACCAAAAATGTACAGGTTCTATTGCAGAATTATATAATTGAATTCAATATATCTAAAGCAAAAGATGAGTTGGATTACCTGGAAAAACGACACGAAGAAGCAAAAACAAATTATGATGAGAAACGAAATGCTCTAGGCCGTTTTAGAGATCAAAACAAAAATTATATCCGATCTGCAATTGAGAATCGATATGAACAACTAAAAACCGAAAATGATTTGGCATTCAGCGTTTACTCACAGTTGTCGAGTGAACTCGAAACAGCAAAACTTCAGGTAAAAAGAGATACACCAATCTTTACTATATTAAAGCCAGTTTCAATTCCTCCAGAACCAACTGGCCCGAATAAAGCATTGATTCTTTTTGGATATGCGCTTCTTGGCTTCTTTTTAGGTTCCGGTTTTACTTTATTCAAGACATATTGGCCTTCGATCAAATCCAATTTAAGCCAAAGTAATCCCAAATAATCCAGACCATGAATAATCTTTTAGAAGTGGCATTGAAAGCTTCACTGGATGCCGGAGGGGTGATCATGGAAGTTTATGATGCTGATTTTGAAGTTGCCATTAAATCCGATAATTCACCACTGACAATTGCAGATGAAAAGGCGAATTCGGTTATAAATTTTTATTTAGAAAAGACACAGATCCCAATAATCAGTGAAGAGAATAAGCAGACCGATTATGAAATTCGGAAGAATTGGGAGCAGTGTTGGATTGTAGATCCTCTCGACGGTACCAAAGAGTTCATCAAACGCAATGGTGAGTTCACTGTTAATATTGCACTGATACATTTAGGTGTACCTAAATTGGGTGTGATCTATGCGCCATATACTCGGGAACTATATTTTGCGGCTACTGATGCTGAAACTGCTTTCAAAATCCTTGTGCCAGAAACCTATGAATCTGTCGATGAGCTTATGGAAATGGCAGAACAGATTCAGCCTAAATCAGATGAACTCCAGATGCGTATTGTGGGGTCGCGTTCTCATTTGAATGACGAAACACGCGAGTATATAGACGGCCTATCCACTTTAAAAGAAAAAGAAATTGTCTCTAAAGGGAGTTCATTGAAGTTTTGTTTGGTTGCCGAAGGTAAAGCAGATGTTTATCCAAGATTTGCCCCGACCATGGAATGGGATACAGCGGCTGGCCAAGCCATTTGTGAAGCGGTGGGGGTGCATGTTGTAGCCCTCCCTGCGAATAGCCCTTTGCGATACAATAGAGAAGACTTGCTTAATCCATGGTTTTTGGTGACCAAGGAAATATAGGTCATGACCAACTACAAACAGGAATCACATTATCGTAGCCTTTTAAAAGGCATTACTTGGCGTATCATAGCCACAACCGACACGATTTTGGTGGTTTTGTTGGTTACTTGTTTAGCTGGTGAATGCAGTCTGGAAGATGGATTAAAGATCGGCTTTATAGAGTTTTTCTTAAAGCTAGGTATCTTTTATGTTCACGAGCGTATCTGGCAAAAGATCCTCTTTGGGCAGCGTATTACCAAAAAACGCACCCTGATGAAGACCATATCGTGGCGTGTGGTAGCCACGACCACTACTTTTATCATTGCTGGTGCTGTTTTAAATGAATTCGACACTATAGCCTTGTATATTGCACTCACTGAGTTGTTTACTAAATTTGTGCTTTATTATTTCCACGAAAGACTTTGGTTAAAATTGCCTTTGGGAAGAATACGTCAGTATCTACAAAAACGCATTAAATAATTATGCAAGAGAATATCGTTCCACATAATTTCGGGATTGGCCAAAAAGAGCGCGAAGCACTTAAAGGGCATAAAGGTATGCTGCTTTGGTTTACAGGTCTTTCGGGTTCTGGTAAATCTACGGTAGCTAATGCCGTAGAAGAAGAGTTACACCGCATGGGCGTTCACACCTACACTTTAGATGGAGATAACATCCGAAGCGGTATCAATAAAGACCTCAGTTTTGCCCCAGAAGATCGCAGTGAGAACATCAGGCGCATTGCAGAGATCGCCAACCTTTTTGTAGATTCCGGAACTGTGGTCTTGGCAGCCTTTGTATCTCCTTATAAAAAGGACCGAGAAATGGTGAAAAGTGTGGTTAAAGATTTTAACTTTGTTGAGATTTTTGTAGACACCCCTTTGGAGGCGTGTGAACGTCGTGACGTTAAAGGTCTTTACGCTAAAGCGAGACAAGGTTTGATCAAGGATTTCACTGGAATCAACGCCCCTTACGAGGCTCCGGAGCAACCGGACATCCGAATTGACACGATCCAATCAAATATAGAAGAATCTACGGCACAGATTGTAACTGCAATTCGTGCCAAGTTAGAACTTAAGAACTAGCATGAGCAAGTACTATTTAAACTACCTCGACGAATTAGAATCTGAGGCCATCTTTATCTTAAGAGAAGTTTGGGCACAGTTTCAAAATCCGGTCATCCTTTTTTCTGGAGGAAAAGACTCCATAGTGGTGACCCATTTGGCTAAAAAGGCCTTTTATCCAGCACCTGTACCGTTTCCTTTAATGCACGTGGACACCGGTCATAATTTTCCAGAGACCATTCAGTTTAGAGATGATCTGGTAAAAGAGATCGGAGCCCAACTTTTGGTCGGTTCTGTGCAGGAATCTATCGATCAGGGTAGAGTGGTAGAGGAGCGCGGTAAGAACGCAACGCGTAATGCCTTGCAGATCACAACGCTATTAGACGCTATTGAATCTCATAAAGTTGACTGCGCTATCGGCGGAGGGCGACGCGACGAGGAAAAAGCTAGAGCAAAAGAACGTTTCTTTTCACACCGCGATGACTTTGGCCAATGGGACCCAAAGAACCAACGTCCGGAATTGTGGAATATCCTCAACGGAAGACATTTTGAAGGGGAGCATTTTAGAGCCTTCCCTATCAGTAACTGGACAGAAATGGACGTTTGGAACTATATCCAACGCGAGAACATCAAGATCCCATCCTTGTATTTTGCGCATGAGCGTAAAGTAGTGCGGCGCAGTGATTCCTGGATACCTGTTTCTGAATTCCTGAAACTTGAGGAGAATGAAGAAGTGTTCACTAAAAAGATACGTTTTAGAACCCTTGGTGATATTACCATCACTGGTGGGATAGAGTCTGACGCCGATACCGTGGAAAAGATAGCCTTGGAGGTTTCTGCAATGAAGCAGACCGAGCGCGGTAACAGAAGTGACGATAAAAGAAGTGAAACAGCCATGGAAGACCGTAAGCGCCAGGGTTACTTTTAATTTGAATATTTATGGAGATCTCTAATAATCAATTACTAAGATTTACAACTGCAGGCAGTGTAGATGATGGTAAAAGTACCCTGATAGGTAGACTATTATACGATAGCAAATCAATTTTCGAGGACCAGCTAGAGGCTGTCTCTAACACCAGTAAACGCAAAGGGCATGAAGGGGTAGACCTGGCTCTTTTTACGGATGGTCTGCGCGATGAGCGCGAGCAAGGTATTACCATAGATGTTGCCTACAGATATTTTACCACTCCTAAGCGTAAATTTATAATTGCCGATACCCCAGGGCACATACAATATACCCGTAATATGGTTACCGGGGCCTCAACTGCGAACGCTGCGCTTATACTAATAGATGCCCGCCATGGGGTGATCGAACAGACCAAAAGGCACTCTTTTATTGCCTCACTGCTGCAGATACCACATGTTATAGTCTGTATAAATAAAATGGACCTGGTGGATTACTCTGAGCAGGTCTACAATGATATCATTACACAGTTCGAGGAATTTTCATCTAAATTGCTGGTAAAGGATATCCGGTTTATTCCTATCAGCGCTTTGAATGGCGATAACGTAGTGAATCGCTCTGAGCACATGGATTGGTACCAGGGTGCAACACTTTTAAGCGTTTTGGAGAATCTGCATATTTCTTCTGATCTTAATAAAATAGATGCTCGTTTCCCGGTGCAGACCGTATTACGCCCGCAGCGAGAAGGGTTCATTGATTACCGCGGTTATGCCGGGCGATTGGCAAGTGGAATTCTAAGACCCGGAGATGATATCACCGTAATGCCATCTGGGTTCACCTCAAAGATAAAGGGTATAGACACTTACGATGGCCCTGTAGATGAGGCTTTTGCCCCTATGTCTGTTAGTGTTACCCTAGAAGACGATATCGATATATCGAGAGGAGATATGATCGTTAAGACCAATAACCAGCCCGAACCCAGGCAGGAATTTGATGCGATGATCTGCTGGTTACACAACAACCCTGCCCGCCCCAGAGCAAAGTACACCCTGATGCACACTTCCAATGAGCCTAAGGCTATGATAAAGAACGTGCTATATAAAATCGATATCAATACATACAATCGCAACGAGGAGGACAAAGACCTTAAAATGAATGATATAGGGAGGATTTCTGTGCGTACCACGCGTCCTATTATGATGGATGAATACAGGGATAACCGAATAACAGGCAGTTTTATCCTGATAGACGATGCTACTCATGAAACGGTGGCTGCGGGAATGATTCTATAATTGCGGACTGCAAATTCCGTTGATCAACTTGAGAGATGCTTAGATTAAGATCGCTGATAAACAGGGGTTTACAAGATACGATTGTGAGACAGGCGTCCCTTGGTATCCTGTTCAACTTTTTCAGCGTACTATTTTCAGTAATTACTATTAGCTACTTGTTTAGGTACATGGGCAAATCAGATTATGGTATATGGTTGACCATTTTCTCTATTTGCAACTGGATAAGTTATTTAGATGGGGGATTTGGTAATGGTTTGCGTAATGAGCTTACCTTTCACTTGGTTAAAGATCAGCGTAAGAATGCGCAACAGGTAATTTCTACAGCCTATATTTCGATCTTCATCTTTCTTTTAGGGCTCTATCTTATCCTAGTACTTTTACACGGTCTATTTGACTGGAATGTTGTAGTGAACAGTAGCCAGATCAATTTCAATATACTCGCACTATTTGTCTTTGGGTTCTTCATGTTGCAAATGGTTTTGAAGATCATAGGAAAGATCTATTTCTCGTTCAATCGCTCTTACATGACCTTTTTGATTCCCATGCTAAGCAATGCGACCATTCTGGGTTTGGTAATGCTCTGTTTTTATTTGAATATTGATGGTAAGTTCTGGAATGTGGCCTATGTCTACACATTCAGCCCATTGCTCATCCTGATCTTCGTCTCCTTGCATTTTTTCAGGATCGTTAGACCAGAATTTGCTCCAACCTTGTCAGGGTTTGACAAAAAGTATATCGCGATAATCTTAAAGAACGGAGCACTCTTTTTTCTTATTCAAATGAGCTCGGGGCTTTTGCAAGCCATCACTCCCATTTTCATTACCCAGTGGTTCTCATCAGATCTCACGGCAGAATATCAAGTAGCAGTTAAATACTATAGTTTTACCGTGATACTGCTCAACATTATTTTGCAAACGATGTGGACCAGTATCAGCCAGTATTACATCAATAAAAAAGGGCAAAAATTAAAGCTACTGTTTAAAAGAAAGCTCATGATAGCTGCCGCCTTGATAGTGATCTTGGTACTGATGTACCTGGTTTCTACCTTTGTTTACAAGATCTGGATTTCGAACGATTTTGAGATATCTCCCGAGATCAATTTGGCGGCTTTTTTATTTATTTTTGCCGTTATTGTCTCGAGTATTTTTACCAATTTTCTCAACGCGACCAACAACATTCGGATACAGGGGTTCCTTTCTGCTTTGATTATTTTATGCTATTTCCCAGTAGCTTATCTTTTGGTTAAGGTGCTTGATCTGGGAGTAACCAGTTTAATTTTCGCACCGGCTTTATTCTTTGGGGTTCAAATGGTAGTGGCTCTAGTCGAATTGCGAAAAATAATTTTTCTTCAGAAGTAAGTCAAAAACATTTATGTAAGATAAATAATCAAACATGGAATTTAACTATTTTGTTATGGTGCTTGATTAAGATTTTCAATTTATCGAGATTATGCAAACTTTTTGCCCATCCTAAAAATGTTCGTAGAAAGAATTATTTAAAGCTTCTTTCTTTACTTAAGTTTTCCTGGTCTAATGATTTTTAAAGCTTGATCGAACGAAATTTGATCGAATTAAACATTAATTGATTTCATAAAGTCTTATTTTAGTTTTAAAATTTTATTTAAGCTGTAAGTTATCAATGCTCCAAAAATGGTAAGACTAGTCCCTTACTATCAACATGATTTTCGGGATATCGCCGGCGCGGAGTTAATAGCTATTCAAAGGTTTAGAAAAAAAGCATTCGATTCTCTTAAATCTTACACTTTAAACTTTCGTATTCATACTTATTAAAGACCAAATAGATAAGAGCTAGATTTTCAATATGGATTATTGTTTTAGTGCTCAGTATTTACACATTGCTAGAGCATGATTACCTGCGTCTGGGACATGTATATTTTTACTTTTTGTCTACTTTCCTTGTTGTCGATTTCATTCGTGTCGGTAAAATAAATCTACTCCATGTTTGGTTAGCGGCTTTCCAGTTTATTATTATTTCAGAGATAAATACCTCACACTACCTAACCTTTTTAGAGAATATACTTCCCACAGTGAAGTACTTTATGGTAGCCAACAACCTTGTAATTCTAGGTTATTATAGTAATACTATGGCGGTTATGTCAACCAACGACCCAAATGATGATTCCCGAAGCCGCAGAGGGCTAAAAAAGTCATCTCTAGTCTTCATGATTGCGCTTACGGCTATCTATTTTGCGTATACCTTACCATTTGCTTTGAAATCTTATGTATTTGGTCGAGGATTTGCAATAAATGAATCTAGTACCGGTTTTGTTGGTTCAGTTATAGATTCATTTGCTTATGTCTTACCAGCAGCGTATGCTTATTATTTTATGACCCTGAAAAAATCGAGAATTGTTTGGGCAATAATACTATCCACTCCTATTTGGTTTCTATTATTTCTTATTGGCACACGTTTTCCACTACTTTTTTCAGTCCTTGGACTCGCTATTGTCAGTTTAAGCCTAAAAAAGAATAAGCTTACACTGCGAAATTACATTTTCCTTGGATTGGGTGTGATACTGCTTTTCTTTTCTTCAATTATTATGAAACAGGTCCGTGATGGGTTCGAGCCAGAGTTAATCACAATGACTCAGATCGATAACCCACATAGAACACTCCCGCAGAAAGTAGGCGCCTTCGGAAGTAATGAACGAGTTGTGGATATAACCACTAAATTGATTACTTATTACGAACATCCTGATAACCATCATGAATTGGGCAAGGCAAGTAGCTTTATATTCTACTTTTGGGTACCACGAATTATTTGGCCAGAAAAACCTACTATGTTGGGCTATTGGTTTATACGAAAAGTTGAAAAAGTAAGTGAGCATCATAGTGCGGCCCTTGGCTTCACTGGAGAATTGTTCGTGGATTTTGGGTATTACAGCCTTATTGCAGTATTTTTCATAGGTTGGGGTCTAAAGGCCAGCGAGAATTTTTTCATCAAGTGCACCCGTTCCCGGTCATTGGATTTGGTTATTGGGGCTATGTTCTATCCCATGCTCTTCTTCTTTGTTCGTTCTCCAATTACATCACTGATGTCTTTTGTTGGGATTATTCTAATTTACTTAATACTGAAGAATTTCTTCTACCATCGAATTGAACGTGACTTTTAGTTTACTTTAAGTTTGTAAAGTATTAAATTAATTGAGGTCTTGGATATTTGAAGTACATAGCGTTCAATTAAAATCATCTCTAAAATTAAACTCACATGGACCTATTTATTTATTTATGTTAGATATTAGTTGATAGGAATCCATCTTGTTCTACTTTTGACTTTTCTTTTAGGGATTACATCTTTTTCCAATTTATCTATTTTTAGGTTTTGTCCTATTCTATTCTTAAAATATTGTTTTTATCAGAATTAACTTGACTTTGAAGACTAATTATAAAAACCTTACTTAAAAGAATACTTAAATTCGAGTAAGATTGAGAATTTATTATTTATGGAAATATATCAAGACAATAGTCTAAAGAGCATAAAGGACTTAGCTGAATTGCAGACAGCGATCTGGAAGAATCCATCGGATGGGGTGTTCAACAAGACCAAATGGGCCTTTTTAAATGACCACAGTTATCTATTGACTTGCAGGGATGATGATTTGTTTGTAGGTGCTAGAGGTGCTATTATATGGCCTTTGTATAATGTCAATTGCAATTCCTGGCAGTTTCATGGTACCTGTATCAATCCAAAGTACCAAAGAAGAGGGATTTTCTCAAAGTTGAATTTGGTTTTTTTGGATGAGCACCCGAATGATCTAATCTATAATGTTTCTGTTGAGAAGTCCATGTTGGGATACAAGAAGTTAGGATGGCATTACCGGCATGATGCCTACAGATTGACCAAAATTTATAAGCCCGCTAAGGTAATAAGGCGCATAAAAGAGTCGTTCGTCATTCGACGCCCTGAGCCTACCCCAAACCAGGAGTTTGATTTCTCTATATTTGAAGATCTTTTTGAAAAGAGAAGGGAATTCTTAGGAGATAATGTGATTCAAACCGCATATGATCAAGATTTCATTACATGGAGATTGTCTAGTGTAGATGAGGGTTATAAATTCTTCGAATTCGAGGGGTCGATAATAGTTTTTAAATTAATAGACAATCAGGTTAAACACGCGGTGATCGGTGAGGTTTTTTTAAAGAACTACAATTATGCTACTTTCAGACTTTTGTTAAAACGATTCAGAAGAGATGTCCGCCCTGATTTGATTTCTACCTATCTATCAGAGGATCACGGATTATTTCGGTTTTACAAAAGATCATTGTTCATGAAGATAGGTAAAGGAATAAACTGGGGTATCATGTCTAAAAATGACGAAACACTGCAGAATTATGCAAGTTCGAAATGGGCATTGAGTTATTTGGATATTGACACTTTTTAGACCTTGTTCACTTATATTATTGCTACACCCAATCCAGTAGGGTGCCTTTTTTAGAACGAAGAAGCTCCCGATCCAGAAGATAAAAAGAAAGCTGGAGTTGCTTTAGAAACACCTATGATTGTTTATTTTTGTCTTATCCGATAAGGTTATACCGTTTAATGAGACAAACAGTACGAGACATTTACCTAAGGATCTTCGGGAATCTGAGAAGACCCATCAGTGGGGTTCATATCATAAATAGCCATCATGTTACTCCAAATGTGCCTAGTTCAGAAGACAAGAAAGTAATGCATGATTTTATGGCATACCTGAATAATTTTGCCACCTTTATCACTTTGCCTGAGGCTGTCGAACGAATAGAGAAAAATGAGATTGATGACCGCATATACATGACCTTTACTTATGACGATGGCTTTGAAGAATGTTATTCCGTGATTGCGCCTGTATTAGAGGAATTTGGAACGCGTGGAACCTTTTTTATCAATGCAAATTACCCAGAATCTGATTTGGAATATCAAGCAGGATTCAATGAGCGTGTAGTTACCTTTAACAAAAGCCCCATGAACTGGGATCAGATTAAAGATCTGCACGATCGTGGTCATCTTATCGGATCGCACACTTTAGACCATTATAATCTTGCCGATCTGGATGAAGAAGAGATCGATTATCAATTGCGAGAGAATAAAGAGATCCTCGAGCAAAAACTCAATTATCATTGCACGCATTTTGCATGGACCTATGGCGGTATGCAACACTTCCCTGATAAAGCCTTGGAGATTAGTAATAAATATTACAAGTATATCTACAGTGGCACTGATTTTAAGCATTATTACAGCAGGGGTGGACAAGTAATCAACAGAAGACATCTTGAGGCCAATTGGCCAAAATCTCACCTCCGGTATTTTTTATCACACTCAAGGAGTTAGGGACACATTAATTCTGGCTTTAAAACTGTGTTTTGAGAGCTAATTGGTTATTTTTGCTATTCTAATAATCAGTCCAAAACATCTCACTATACCATGGTTCTTTTAGACGCGCTGTACATAAATCAAAGTGGAGGAAAAGTACTGCTAGATTATCTTATTGAAACCTTTGAGGCTAAAGGTCTTAATTGTTATTACCTGCTGGATGCTCGTCTTATTGATAATTATACAGAGATTCCTAAAGATAGAGTAGAATACATGCCGGCCAGTCTTTTTAAACGCCATAGGTTCTACAAAAAGAACAAGGACCGTTTCGACAGAATATTGTGTTTTGGTAATCTGCCCCCATCAGTTAAATGCAAGGGTAGCGTGTACACCTTTTTTCATCAATCACTTTATTTAGAAGTGCCTAAGAATATTGGTTTTATACAAAAATATACACTTAAGTTGAAATCGGGTATCTTAGGTGCTCTGATTAAAAATACCAATAACTTTCTGGTACAAACACCAACCATAAAGAAAGGTCTCATAAAACGATATAGTTTAGCCCAAGATATGGTTTGGGTAATGCCCTTTTATCCTTCCTTACCCGATCCTGACAAGACCATAACAACCGTTGAGAATTCATTCATATATGTTAGTAGTGGGGCAGAGCACAAGAACCACCCAAGACTTCTGGTTGCATTCGAAAAATTTTATAAAGAGCATGGTAAGGGTGAACTCGTCGTTACAGTGCCTGAATTTTTTCAAGAGACCTTTGCACTAATCAAAAAGTTGCAAGAGCAGGGAATACCTATCAAAAATATCGGCTATATAGCTCATGGTGATTTAAGCAGTTACTACGCCGCGGCAGAATATATGATCTTTCCATCTTTGGCCGAATGCTTACCGCTTGGTTTGGTTGAATCCATGCAATTCGACCTAAAAGTACTGGGTGCAGATCTGGATTATACCTACGAAGTACTTGAACCCTCTGTTAGTTTTAACCCCTTGGATATAGAGGAGATCTACGCTGCATTCTGTAAGACACTCAACAACGATATCCCCCAGACCAAACCTGTTGTCTCAAATCAGATCGACAAGATCGTTGAGCTCATGCAAACAGTCGGGGTGCAATGAATAAAGTATTAATTACCTCGCAAGGCAGAACCGCAACCCTGAGTTTAAGCCAAAGTTTGGATAAGCTAGGGGGAGTCCGCAGTTTTCATGAAAGATCTGCCATTGATAGCCCCCACTTTTTATTTAGAAGTCAATCTTCTGATAATAGGGAGGAGGTACTTACTTATTTAAAAAGCGAGGACCAGTTTGCCACAACCTTAAACACGGCACATTACGTTGCCGTAAATCCATATTACAGGTTTACCGGAGACCTCTTGCGGCAGCATTTTGGCTGGAAGGTTGCTCATATAGTTAGACACCCTAAGACCTACCTAGAAAGTGTTTATGTAAGAAACACCGTTACACCAACTGATAAAGGTGAGTATCGTTTGCCGGTTGAAGAAGATCCCTTCTACTCTCAATGGGGCTCGGCCACTCGTTTTGAGCGGCTTTGTTGGTATTATGCCAAGACTTTGGTGTACTTTGCCAACTCAGATATTAATTGGTACAAATTTGAGGAGATAATTGCCGATGTAATTGCTTTGAACAAGATGCAAGAAGACTTGGGTCTGCCTGTATTCCCCGATGACTTTAAACTTCCGCAGACAAATTCCAGACCCGGCTACAGACAGCGTCTTAAATACCATCTGGGTCTGTCAATTAAACCCAAACCCTTAAATTGGGGGCAGCTTAAGGAGCATGAATTAAAGACCTATCACCAATTTTTCGATCCTTTGGCCAAGCATTTTAATTATGATCTATAAAGACTGGTATTTATATAAGAAGGTCTATTTAAGCTGGATCCGTTCCAAGCAACTGAACAGCTACTTGCAGCAGATACAAAGTGGTGCCAAGCCTCTGTTCATTCATATAAACCGTACTGGGGGTACATCCATTACTGAAGGCTTGGGAATAACCGCCATTCATTATACTTTGGCGCAATACGAGCAATTCTGGCAACAGAAGTTCGGCCGCCCTCTCCCGCTTGAAACACCTGTTATCACTGCAGTGAGAAATCCTCTGGAGCGGGCTGTGTCCCAATATTTTTACCGGCTAAAGCACAACCAGAACAAAATAGCTTCCCAATCCATATCCTTTAGCGATTGGTTGGCCGAGGTGCATGTTGAAAAGAACCCTGTTTACAGGGATCGCGAGATCATGTTCATGCCACAGGCGCATTGGATAAAAGGGAGCCAGGATTACCCCAAGAAAATTATCCGCTTTGAGGAGCTAATGCAAGATTACAACCGGCTTTTAAAAGATTATCACCCCGGTGAGCTGCCCTGGAAGAAGCCTTCTGGCCGGCCCCCGGTCAGTGAAGTGCTTAGCCAGGCTGATAGAGAACTTCTTTTAAAGGTGTATGCTGTTGATTTTAAGTCTTTTAATTATCCTGCTGAATGATCATTAAAAGTTGCAATACAGTCTTTGTGCATGTACCAAAAACAGCGGGGCAAAGCATGGAAAATGCCCTTTTGAAACATTTGGGAAAGGATAGAACAACAGCCGGGGCAGCATTTTTGTTGCGCAAAAACGAGGATCCGGCCATAGGCCCGCCGCGGCTGGCGCATCTTACTGCTATGCAATATGTGAGTTGTGGTCATTTGACCCCCGAGGTATATGCCGATAGTTTTAGTTTTGGCTTTGTGCGCGATCCCTGGGCGAGGACAGTATCCCTTTATCGGTATAGTGGCTTAGCCTCTTTGATAGATTTCACAACTTTTGTCAATGAATATTTGGAATTGCTGATAAGGGACAGGCATTGGTTTTACAGACCACAGACCGATTTCTTATTCGATAAAGATGATAAGCAGGCGGTGAGTTTTATTGGCAGGTTAGAAAATGTACAATCCGATTGGAAATACTGCTGTCAGCAAATGGGGTTGCCTGTATTACCATTGCGCAAGGATAATGCCACCAAACCCAGTGCTCTTTTATCACCCAAAAGCCTGAAGTGGTTGGCCATTTACCCACGGCTCCTGTGCCAAATAAGCATTAAAACTACCGGCCAGAAGTACTATAAAGACTATTATAGTGCAAACACCCAAGTTGTAGTAAGCCAATTATACCAGCGCGATTGCCGTCTTTTAAACTACAATTTCTGACCAAGCGGTATGATCATCTCTCACCATCATAAATTCATCTTCATTAAGACTCGTAAAACGGCCAGTACGTCTGTTGAAATAGCATTGAGTACTATCTGCCAAGATGGTGATGTTTTAACGCCAATGGATAAGACAGATGAGAAACTAAGAGCGAAGATCTCCGGCAGGACTGCTCAGAATTATCACATCCCCTGGTCAGATCAGAAACCTGCAGATCTTCTGCGAAGTATAAAGCATTTAAAACAAAGCAGCTATACCAATCATATTTCAGCCGAAAAAATGATAAAGAGTCTTGGCAGATCAACCTGGGATGCCTATTTCACCTTTTGTTTCGAGCGTGAACCCCTGGCCAAACTAATCTCTCATTATCAATGGCAAAAGCTCAAAGGATATATAGCAACTCCCCAACAGTACATAGCTAAAAAGGCATATTTAAAGATCACAGCCTCAAAGCTCTACCTGGGCGCTGATGGAAAACCCCTGGTAGACAAAGTATATAAAATGGAAGAAATGAACAGTGCCCTGGCCGATATCGATGTGCGTTTAGGTTTACAGGGAAAACTTAGCAAAATGCCTGCGATAAGTTCAAAAAAGAGTGCCCCCGCCACAGAGAATGAGATTGAATATCTTAAAGGTGAATTCCAAGATAAATTATCCGATGCGTTTAAGTTCGAGACCAGATTGTATGACGGTTATTGAGGGAGTCCTGCCTGTTATTCAGCTTAATTCTGCACTTTAAGCAGAATTTGCTGCCATGTTCTAAAGAATTGTTTTAAATTTTCAACAAACATCCCATAACAACTTTTGACTAATAAACTAAGCAAATCATTTGTATATAAAGGGCTGCAGACAGGGGGTTTTACCTTGTATTCCCTTTTACTTATTCCTTTGCTGATCCGCTATTGGGATGCCGCTACCTACGGTAGCTGGATAGCAATTTACGCCCTGTATAACCTGATACAGGTGGTGGAGTTTGGGCATAATACCTACGTAGGTAATGCCTTCAATACCCTTGTTAACCTGGATAAGGAAAAGGCCAAAGATACACTTGGCGCGGCCTTTCGAGTGAATATACTGTCCGGTCTTGCCCAAATGCTCATCCTTTGGGTAATATACAGGATAGGGGCTTTTAATTTTTTTATCGATAGCAAGATGACCTATGATGAGGTCGCTATTATACTCTTCTTGTTGTTCCTTTATCGTATTACAATTGGCTCATACCGAGGTTTACTGGTCAAGATCCTAAACCCTTTCGGCTATATATACAAGTCTTATCAGTTCTCCATTATAGAACGTCTTATTGAGTTTGTAGTGCTCACTTCGGCCGCTTTTACCGGTATTTCACTGATTAAAATGACGCTGATCTGGTTTATCACCAAAAGCCTTTATTCGTTGGGTATTTTGGTCTACATAAAAAAACTCCTCCCCGAGTATTTTCCCTGGTGGAAGCACGGAAGTTTCAAACTGGGGTTAAAGAACTTCAGGCGTTCAGTCGCCTATATGGTAAGTACCTTTATGGAGCGGTTTGTTAGTGATGGGGTGCTTCTTGTGATCTCTCCGCTTTTAGGCACAGAATTCTTACCGGCTTTTGTAGCAACCCGCTCTATTGTGAATTTCAGCGTTAAGGTAGGGGACATAATCTTAAGCCCTTTAGGCCCCGAGATGATAAACCTTTACGCCAACAAGATGCGAGAAAGACTGATGCGTATCTTTAGTTATTATTGGTCCATAACCGGTAGTTTATTGGTTGTCGGGTTTACGGCATCTATTTTTCTGATAGAACCGGTCTTCGAGATCTGGACCAGTGGTAAGATAAGATTCAGACCGATGCTTTTCTATGGCCTGGCAGTTGCAGCAGTACTAAAGAATTACGGTGCGGTCTTGTATACCTTTCTAATGGGTATCAATAAAGCAAGGACCATAGTATTTACCGCCTTCTTGCGCTCTGCTGCGCTGATGCTGGGTATTTATCTATTATATCCCATGGGGGTCAAGGGAATTGTGATCTCTTTCATTGTGGCCGAGTTGCTATCCAGTATCTTATGGCTTCCTTTCTGCTACTCAAGAGCTATGGAGTACAAAGTGAACAATGCCTCTTCTTTTCTTATTAATCCTTTGGTGACAATGTCATTGGCCGCTACTTTTTACATAGATTACCGCGGGTTAAACGGGCTTTGGACAGGTCTTATGTTCTTAATAAGTACCCTTTTACTTTATATACAGTTCAGGAGTATTCAAACTACAGCTCAAGCCAGGTTGAATGGGCTCTGGGGCCGGGTAAAAAAGCTTATTTAGACCATGAGAAGGCAGAAAGTTCATTTTGTCTATCGCAAACCCAACCCGGGTAATTATAGCATTGAGCATGTTTTCGACCAGTTGACTGCGTATTGGGAATCATCAAAGGATACAATAATACTCCCTAAGAAGATCCGGCTAAAACGCACTTATGATCTCCTTACTTTTCTGGCTTGCTTTTTACGCAGTCTGTTAGTAATCTACAGGGTGGTGCATATAACCGGGGGTTGTAATTATATGGTCATGGCATTTCCATTTACTAAGCGCATATTGACTGTCCATGATCTGTTCTACCTCGATAAAGGCAAGATCAGATACAGAAAACTTTATACCTATCTGTTTTATACCCTACCCGTACGGTATGCCAGCATCATAACCGTGGTATCCGAGCAGACCAAAAATGAACTGCTTTGTTATTTCCCCAGAGCCGCTAAAAAAGTGGTGGTAATTGCAAACCCGCTGGATGCGTCGCTAGAACAGCTAAGTAAAGATGTTCAAAAGGCAGCCAGGCCCAAGGGTCCTATCAACATATTGCAGTTGGGCAGCAAATCGCTTAAGAACTATAAGAACCTGATTTTAGCAGCAAAGGATCTAGATGTTAATTTCACTTTTGTACATGGAGAAACTGCTGCTGTCAATGCTCTCTTAGCTCAGCATCAATTATCTGATAGGGCAAAAGTGCTATCAGGGCTTAGCTTTTCTGAACTCACAGCAGTATATCTGGCAGCTGATGTGCTGTTTTTCGCATCTTATGCTGAGGGTTTTGGGTTACCGCTTATAGAAGCCCAAGCCATCAATTTACCGGTAATAACCTCAGATCTAGAGCCGATGCGGTCTTTGGCTCCTTTCTCGATCTTGGTTGCTCCCGATGATATTGAACAGATAAGAGAAGCGATAGCAAGCATAATTTCTACAGGGGTAAATGCGGAATCTTTAAAGGCCGCTTCACAATTTACAGGGCAATTCAAGGTGGCAAAGATCGCTACACAATACCAGAAGCTTTATTTGCCTGCCGGGTAATTTTATAAGTCGTACTTTCTTTGTTTCTTTGCGTGGTTGCCTCAGGGGGCTTTCTCAAGGCTGTAAAACCTTAGCGATTGATTACGATACTCACACCAAGTTTTCCACCCATTTCTGATTTCGGAGGCCCTAATAAATCATTGGCTGGTGTCTGCCATTTGTTACACAAAGAAGGGATTAAATATCAGGTTATCGCTAAGAACATAAAAGGCCCCGTGGTCAATGATGTAGGTGATTATGACAATCCCAATGTGCATTTTGAAAGCCGTATAACTTTAGGTAAGCTTATCAAGGCCTTTAGAGCATCTGATCTTATCTGGATAAATACCCTTTACAGTTTTTCTTTTTCTGTTATTCCGGTTCTGGCTTTGCTTTTTGTTTCTAAAAAAAAGGTGCTTGTAAGCCCCAGAGGGCAACTTCTCAAAGGGGCCATGAATACTAAAAAACGATTATATCTACAGGTATTTGAATTAGTGCTGCGCTTATCGAGAAATGAAATTTGGGTACATTATTCAAACCTACCAGAGGCCCAAGATTCATATACCATATTCAACCGTTACCCCAAGGTGCAATTCAATAATGTGATCTCTGGGCAGATCGCTGAGCAAGAAATTGACACAGAACCCCGAACAATTTTTACACTAGGCTATTTTGGCCGGGTTTCACCAATAAAGAATATTGAATTTCTCTTAGAATTGCTAGCCGGGCTTCCTACAGATGTTTGCCTTGAGATACACGGTTCCAGAAACGACGAAAAATATAACAAACGCCTCGATGAACTTGTTAACTCCCTGGGAATTTCCGCACGAGTTAAGTTTTGCGGTAGTTACAATAGGCTTACATTTGCAGAGCGCCTGGCAAAGGTTGATCTGGTGGTCATTTCATCGATATCAGAGAGTTTTTGCCATGTTTTCTTTGAAGCTATTGAGTATAGGAAATTGGTTTTGGCAAGTACCGGTTTGCCCTGGGCAGAAGCTAATACCAGGGTAGACCAAACCCTGTTGCCTTTAGATCTGGATTTGTGGAAGAGCAGGGTCTTGGCAATAAAGAGTTTTGATAAACAAACCTACAAAGCCCAGCAGGATAAACTGGTAGATTATTATAAAAAGGTGTTCTTAGCTACAAATAAGGATACATTAAAGGGCTTAAAAGAGATTTTAGAATAACTATGGAATTAAAGAATAAGAAATTATTGATCACGGGTGGTACAGGTTCTTTCGGTAATGCTGTACTGTCGCGTTTTTTAGATACGGATCATTTCTCTGAGATCCGCATTTTCTCTCGTGATGAAAAAAAGCAAGACGATCTAAGACGCAAACTGTCAGACCCTAAGGTGAAATTCTATATAGGCGATGTACGCGATTACAAGGCTGTAGACATTGCCATGCGTGGGGTTGATTACGTTTTTCACGCCGCAGCCCTTAAGCAAGTGCCTTCTTGTGAGTTCTTCCCTGTGGAGGCCGTAAAGACCAATGTGTTGGGTACCGAGAATGTGTTAGAGGCCGCCATTAAGAACAATGTGGCCAATGTGGTGGTACTAAGCACCGATAAAGCGGTGTACCCCATCAACGCTATGGGTATCTCTAAGGCCATGATGGAGAAAGTACTGGTAGCCAAATCCAGAAATTCCGGCAACACGGTAATTAGTGGTACCCGCTACGGTAATGTTATGGCTTCGCGTGGTTCTGTTATCCCATTATTTGTCGAGCAAATGCAAGCCGGCAATGATCTTACCATTACAGACCCTAATATGACCCGCTTTATGATGACATTAGAAGATGCAGTAGACCTGGTCTTATTCGCCTTTAACAATGCCCGCCCCGGGGATATGTTCGTACAAAAGGCGCCTGCTGCTACCATTGAGGTATTGGCAAAGGCCCTCAAGGAGCTTTACAAGAGCGATGCTGGTATTAAAGTCATTGGAACCAGACACGGGGAAAAATTATACGAATCCCTTCTTACCCGAGAGGAGGTTATAAAGGCTGAGGACCTGGGTGATTATTATCGAATACCTGCGGACAACCGCGATCTTAACTACGCCAATTACTATTCCAAAGGAGAAGTGGATATGAGTGCTATAGAAGATTACCACTCCCACAATACCCACAGGTTGGATGTAGCAGGAATGAAAGAATTGCTCTTAAAGCTCGATTTCATTCGGGAAGACATAAATAACCAGGTATGATAAAAGTTGGAATTACCGGGCAGGAAGGCTTTATGGGCCACCATTTGTTCAACTTTTTGGGCACAAAAACTGAGACCGTACAGCGCGTGGCCTATGACCGCAGTGTTTTTGATGACCAAGAGCTGCTCAAGCAGTGGGTGAGCCAATGCGATGTCATTGTGCACATAGCTGCGATGAATCGTCATGAGGACCAACAAGTCATCTACGATACCAATGTAGGTCTTGTCAATAAGCTTATAAGTGCTTGTGAGGAAGCTGCAGTTACCCCCAAAATCATCTTCAGTTCATCTACCCAGGAGGAGCGCGATAACCTCTATGGAAAATCCAAGCGCGATGGGCGCAAAGCCTTAGAAGATTGGGCAGCAAAAAACAAGGCTACTGTTGCCTCTATGGTGATTCCCAATGTATTTGGGCCTTTTGGTGTGCCATTCTACAACTCTTTTATCGCCACTTTCTGCCACCAGTTGAATCACGGTGAGCAACCCAGTATTCATCAGGATGCCGAGGTTTCTCTCATTTATATCAATGAGTTACTGGAAGCATTTTACCTAAACATCATCAATGAGCGCGAAGGAGCTTATATCGATAGTGTAGCCCCAACCTCAAAACACAAGGTGTCTGAGATCCTAGAGAAATTGGAAAACTTTAAAGAGACCTATGTAGACAAAGGCGCCGTTCCGGATATCAACGATCCCTTCAGTCTTAATCTTTTCAACACTTTTACCTCTTTTATCCCTAAGGACTACTTTCCGCGTAAGTTCACCAAACACACCGATGATAGGGGAGCCTTTGTTGAGATCATGCGTGCCGCTACGGCCGGGCAATCGTCTTATTCTACCACTGTGCCGGGAATAACCCGGGGCAACCATTACCATACCCGTAAAGTAGAGCGTTTTGCAGTTATCAGTGGTAAGGCATCCATAAAACTAAGAAAGATCAACACCGATAAGGTCTATGAATATATCCTGGATGGTGATACCCCTGCCTATGTGGATATGCCCATCTGGTATACCCATAACATCACCAATATTGGTTATACCGAGCTCATTACACTCTTCTGGATCAATGAACCCTATGACCCCGCAGACCCCGATACTTACTTTGAAACAGTAGACTAAAGGGTAGTTTTTGTGAATTTTTAAACCTATTTTTGTCTGCAGAAAAACCTACCGATGAAACAACTAAAAGTGGTTACGGTTGTTGGGACAAGACCAGAGATCATTCGCCTTGCCTGTGTGATGAAGGCCCTGGATGCCAACCCGGCCATTGAGCACATTTTAGTGCATACCGGCCAAAATTACGATTACGAACTTAACGAGATCTTTTTTGAGGACCTGGGCATTAGAAGACCCGATCACTTTCTAGAAGCTGCAGGGAAGAATGCTACAGAGACCGTAGGCCGTATTTTGATCGCTATAGACCCCATTTTAGAAGAAGTTAAGCCCGATGCCTTCCTTGTGCTGGGCGATACCAATTCCTGCCTTTGCGCCATCCCGGCCAAAAAACGCAAGATACCCGTATTCCATATGGAGGCGGGCAACCGTTGTTTCGATCAGCGCGTACCGGAGGAGACCAACCGTAAGATAGTGGATCATGTTTCTGATATAAACCTCACTTACAGCGATATAGCCAGGGAATACCTGTTGCGCGAGGGTTTATCACCCGACCGCGTGATAAAGACCGGTAGCCCTATGTTCGAGGTACTTAACCAGTTCAAAGATAAAATTGAGACCTCGGATGTGCTTGAGCGGCTAAAGCTAAACAAGCACGAGTATTTTGTGGTTTCTGCACACCGCGAGGAGAATATCAGTGACCCTGATAACTTTAACGGGCTCATTGAATCCCTTAATACCATAGCAGATAGGTACGATTACCCCGTTATAGTATCTACCCATCCCAGAACGCGCAATATGCTTGCGGCTAAAGAGGTTAAGACACACAATAACGTTCAATTCTTAAAACCTCTTGGCTTTAGTGATTACAATGCCCTGCAGGCCAATGCTTTCGCAGTATTGTCCGATAGCGGCACCATCAGCGAGGAGTCTTCTATTTTAAATTTTCACGCACTCAATATTCGCCAGGCCCACGAGCGCCCTGAGGCCATGGAAGAAGCCTCGGTAATGATGGTAGGGCTGCAGCAGGAGCGAATTTTGCAGGGTTTGCAGGCTCTATCTGTACAGCAGCGAAACCCCGGGCGCAATTTCAGGCCGGTAGCCGATTACAGCATGCCCAATGTCTCAGAAAAAGTAGTGCGTATCATCATATCCTATACCGATTATGTGAATCGGGTGGTGTGGTCAAAAAATAACAGCTAAATGAAACCTAAAGTTCTTTACTTAGCTTTGACCTTTGCTAAATTAGGACAGGCTAATAGTCTGTACTCGGATTTGATGGAAGAGTTCAGTGATAGAGGGCATGAGGTCTATATACTTGCGTCGACTTCAGACCAAAAGAATGTTGGGTATTCAAAAGAAGGAAAGTTGCATGTTATTAGAGCTAAAGTCCCAAAACATCAGAATGTTGGTAATATTCAGAAGGGAATTTCTAATATGTTACTTCCTATAGCTTACAAAAGAGCATTAAAGAAATATTTGCCTAAATCGGTGGATTTTGATTTGGTTATAACACCAACTCCTCCAATAACTTTGGCAAAACTGGCCTGTTACATTAAAAAAAAATTTAACGCAGAATACTATTTGATTCTTAGAGATATATTTCCACAAAATGCGGTGGATTTAGGCTTTATGAGAAAACAAGGGGCGATACATACCTTTTTTAGAAAAATGGAAAAGAAGATGTATTCGTATGCAGACCATATCGGATGCATGTCACCAGCTAATGTATCTTATGTTAAACAGAACAACCCTGAGGTATTAGAACAAAAACTTCACATATTACGGAACTGGCAACGCAAAATAACGGTTTCGGAAAAAACTAAAGAACAACTAAAGGAGAAGTTTAAAGTTAGCGGTAAGTTCGTGTTGTTCTTTGGAGGTAATATTGGCAAGCCTCAAAAGATCGAGAATTTACTTCACCTTGCGGAAAACTATAGGCACGATTCAGAATTAAGTATGGTCATTGTTGGTTCCGGGACTGAGGCAAAAAGACTAGAAACTGAGATTTCTAAAAGAAAGCTATATAACATTAAGTTGATTGATGCCCTTCCAAGAGATCGATATTTTGAGGTTATGCAAATGGCCGATATTGGTTTGATAAGTCTTGATGAGCGCTTTACGATTCCGAATCTTCCATCCAAAGTGCTCTCATATTTTAACGCTAAGTTGCCGGTCGTAGCTATTGTCGATCGCAGTACAGACTTCGGTAGTTGGGTACAGGACGAAATTAAAGCGGGTTTTTGGAACACCTTTGACAACATGGAAGAGATTGTACAGCGAATTAATCAAATTCGTAATGACAAAAAATTGCACGAGCAGTTAGGAATGAACGGATACAATTATTTTTGTAAGAATTTATTGGTTGCTAATGCTTATGAGGTTATAATGGATAGAATGTCGAATGAGCCTATATAAAAACATATTAAAACCAATTTTGGATTGGGTAACGGCATTAGTTATGATTTTGCTATTGCTGCCGGTTTTTGTCTTTTTGACGATCTTGCTGATTTTCAATAACAATGGACGCCCTTTCTTTTTTCAAGTTCGTCCAGGTAAGAATGCCAAATTATTCAAGATCATTAAGTTCAAAACTATGACTGATAAAAGGGACATCAATGGAAACCTGCTCCCTGACGATAAACGTTTGACAAAATTAGGTGCATTCATCAGAAAAACCTCTTTAGATGAAATACCACAACTGATAAATGTGATCTTAGGCCATATGAGCTTAGTTGGACCGAGGCCTTTATTACCAGAATATTTGGAGTTATATTCTGCGGAGCATCGTAAGCGGCACCATGTAATACCCGGTATAACTGGTTGGGCTCAAGTAAACGGTCGCAATGCGATCTCGTGGAAACGCAAACTTGATTTTGATGTGTATTACGTTAATAATCAAAGTTTTTATTTAGATCTTAGGATATTGTTTTTAACAGTAAAAAAGGTATTTATTAGTGAAGGAATTACAAATTCTGAAGGAATTACGATGAATAGGTTTGAAGGTTATCAATAAAATATTTTAGTGCAATAGGAACTTGCATTATTTTTACCAATGTTTATATGATGGGATCTAAAATACGAGCAATTGAGTACGCCCTGCCAGATAAGGAGGTTGATAACATGCAACTTCAGGAAGAGTTTCCGCATTACGATTTTGACAAGTTTGCTCGGAAGGTTGGTATTCATTCGCGGCGTGTTGTTACCGACGAAACCGCCTTAGATCTTGCAGTATTGGCTTGCGAGAAGCTGAGAACTCGTGGTTGTGATTTAAATACGGTGGACTATATTCTATATTGCACACAGAGTCCAGAGTATTTTTTACCAACTACTGCTTGTATTCTGCAAGATAGATTGGGCCTGTCGAATAATGTAGGTGCTTTTGATTTTAATTTAGGTTGTTCAGGATTTACCTATGGTCTAAGTATGGCCAAAGCGTTTATACAGTCCAATCAAGCAAAAAACGTTCTATTAGTTACCGCAGAAACTTATAGTCGTTATATCCATCCTAAGGACAGAACTAATCGATCAATTTTTGGTGATGCGGCTGCCGCTACACTGATCGGTCATAGTGAGGATAGTTTAATAGGATCATTTAAAGTTGGTAGCGATGGTTCTGGTTACGACAAGTTAATAGTAAAAAATGGAGCTTGTAAGTATCCAAGGGACGAATCAAGTGTTGAGAAAGAATTTGGCACAAGCATTTATTCGGACAACCATCTGTTTATGAACGGTCCTGAAATATTTAATTTTACTTCTAAAGAAATACCTCGCTTTACACAAGAAGTTCTAAGATTAAATAATAAAACAATAGAAAGTGTAGATCAGTTTATTTTTCATCAGGCAAATTCTTATATGTTGGAATATCTTAGAAAGAGGATAAAGATCCCAAAAGAAAAGTTTTATAACAACATGAAAATGATTGGAAATACAGTTTCTAGCACTATACCTATCGCACTAAAGCAATACAGCTCGTCAATTAATAAGAGTGAAGATATTGTTGTAATAGGTTTCGGAGTAGGGCTTTCCTGGAGCGGTGGTTTAATAACAATTAATACAAATTTGTAACTCAATATTAAAAGATGACTAAAGAAGATTTTTATAAAGAATTAATTGAAGAATTAGAGATTGAAGAGACAGTCGATAAGGACACTAATATTAAGGATCTTGATGAGTGGGATTCCATGACAGCAATGGTCTTAATTGGATTCGTTTCCGATAATTTCGATGTAATTCTAAACGCAGATGATATTGCAGCATTGAGCACCTTGGAGTCTATTGCCGATCGTATTGGCAACGAAAAGTTTGACTGATCATGATCCAATCTTTCAGTAATATCATAATTAAAGCGATAACAGCTAGTGTACCAAAGAAAACAGTTACAAGAGAGGAATTCGCTGATACTTTTACCGAGAAAGAACTAAACAAGTTCGAAAAGACAACCGGAATAAAAGAAAGAAGATTTGCGGACCAAAATGTTACTGCGTCAGATCTTGGTTTTGATGCGGCGAATCGGTTACTGAAGGAGGAGAATTGTAAAGACGAGATTAGAGCGCTGATTTTTTTAAGTCAAACACCAGATTATAAAATACCATTTACTTCTAATCTTCTTCAAAAACGTTTAGGACTCGAACCTGAAGTGCTCTGTATTGACATTAATGCCGGCTGTGCAGGCTTCGTGCAAGGTCTTGGTGTATGTTATTCTATGGCTCAGTCAATCAATGGTAAGATACTATTCGTTGTGGCCGAGACACTTTCTAAGCTGTTGTCATTAAAGGACAAGTCTACTGCAGCTATCTTCGGTGATGGAGCGGCAGCTTTAATAATAGAAAAAGACGAATCGTCCTCCGCAAGTGCCTATTTTAACTATTTTTCAGATGGGGACAATGCGGATGCAATTATGGTGCCCGAAGGCGGAGCACGTGAACCTTTTAATGACAGTTCTTTAGATGATTTGATTGACGATAACGGCAGTGTTAGGAATAACACAAATCTTTATATGGATGGTCCGCGTGTATTTGATTTTACATTGAGAGAAATACCAAAAAGTATCACTATTTTATTCGAAGATACAGGTAAGAAAGCAGCAAACATAGATGTGTTTTGTTTCCATCAATCCAATCGATTCATAATTAAGCAGATTTCTAGGATCTTAGGTATTCCCCAAGAAAAAATTGTGTTAAACATAGAACGTTTTGGAAATACCAGCGGGGTGTCAATTCCGTTGTTGATCGTTTCCGAATTAGAGAGTAACAAGGAGCGTGAAGTTCTGTTTTGTGGTTATGGCGCCGGATTGAACTGGGCTAATTGTATAACTAAACTCACAGAGAATACTACGATCTACGAACTAAATGAGATTTAATGATTTTTAAGGAAACAGAAGGCCGAAATTATTTGGTTACTGGTGCAACCTCAGGAATTGGTTTAGGCGTTACAAAAGAACTTTTGTCGCAAGGAGCAAACGTTTTTGGTGTCGGAAGAAATTTGAATAAAGTTCCTGATGAAGTCAGCTCGAATGAAAGATTTACGTTTATTAGTTTTGATTTGACCAATATTGAAGGTATCAAAATTGCCATTGCGAGTGCTTTAGGTAATAACACTAAATTGGATGGATTCGTTTCGTCGGCTGGCCGAGAAGAAACAATACCCCTAAGTATTTACAACGCAGAGAAGATTAAGGAACTTTTTAATTTGAACTTTTTTTCGAATTTTGAGCTATTGCGAATGTTTGGAAAAAAGAAATTGATAAATACTGGGGCCTCTATCGTGTTGGTTAGCTCTGTTATGGGTGAATTAGGACAACCAGGAATAGCCGGGTATTGCTCAACAAAATCAGCACTTTTAGGTCTTGTTAGGAGCGCAGCTTTAGAGTTTGCCCCTAGAAAGATTAGGGTGAATGCTATTTCTCCGGGTGTGGTTAATACACCCATGTCAGCTAAGTTTTTTGCTTCGTTGGCTGACGAGAATGTTGAACGTATAAAATCTATGCATCCCTTAGGTATTGGTGAGGTTTCACAAGTTGTACCTTCTATCATATTTCTTTTATCTGACCAATCCACTTGGATGACGGGTCAAAACATAAAAATAGACGGTGGATACTCTATTCAATAAATCTGAAGTGGCAATCATAGGAGGTGGTGGCCTTGGTAGAGAGATTGAAAGCTGGTTTGACCGCTCAAATCTTTCTAAAGAATTTAAATTGTCTGGATTTGTGGATGATAATCCGAATGTAACTAATGGAAAATCAACGCTGCCGGTTTTAGGAGGCCTGAATATTGATGTTCTTCGAGAAGCTAAGAATTTAATAATAGGCATTGCCGATTCTAAAATAAAACGTAAAGTTCTAGATATATACTATCAGTATGGTGGGTTCGAAATATTAAATTTTGAACATGATCTTGCTTTATCCGGTAAACATTCGACTAATGGTTTAGGTCTTGTGCGCACACCATTTACAGTTGTTTCTTGTAATTGTGATATTGGAGATGCAGTGCTAATCAATAGTGGGTCTCAAATTGGTCATGATGTCAAAATTGGAAATTACTGTAATATAATGGCAAATGTTGATATTGGTGGTAACGCCGTTATTGAAGACGACGTATTTATTGGTTCAAGATCAGTCGTTCTTCCTGGCATTAGAGTTGTCAAAGGCACTAAAATCGGAGCAGGATCAGTCATAGTAAGGAATATTAATGTACCTGGGACTTATTTTGGAAATCCTGGAAAGCGAATTTTTTAGGTTTGGAAAAAAAAATATGGTTATCCTCACCCCATATGGGAGGTACCGAACAGCAATATGTAAACGAGGCCTTCGCGCAAAACTGGATAGCACCTCTGGGGCCTAATGTGACCGGTTTTGAAAAGGCTCTGGAGGATTATCTGGGCGGTAATGATCATGTAGCATGTTTGTCATCTGGTACAGCTGCCATTCACCTTGCGTTATTGCATGCAGGAGTAGGCCCGGGTGATGAGGTGCTTTGCCAAAGTTTCACCTTTTGCGGTACTTCAAACCCCATAATCTACCAAGGAGCAACTCCTGTTTTTGTGGATAGCGAAACCAGTACCTGGAACATGTGTCCCAACCATTTGGAGAATGCCATAAAAAGTCGTTTGGCGGCAGGGGTTAAACCCAAAGCTGTTATGGTGGTTCATTTATATGGTATGCCGGCGCAAATAGATAAAATAGAGGCCATTTGTAAGCAGTATGGGATCTTTCTAATAGAGGATGCAGCCGAGGCCTTGGGATCCAGCTATAAGGGAAGAAAGTGTGGTACTTTCGGGGATCTTTCCATATTATCATTCAACGGTAATAAGATAATCACCACTTCTGGTGGTGGCGCCTTGGTTTGCCGTACCGAGGCCCAAAAAGAAAAGACCATATTCTGGGCAACCCAGGCCAGAGATAATGCGCCTCATTATCAGCACTCAGAGATCGGTTATAATTATCGGATGAGCAATATTGTGGCAGGTATAGGCAGGGGGCAGATGGAGGTGCTGGATAAACACGTAGAACTACGTAGAAAGAATCATGAGTTCTATCGCGAACTTTTTGCCGATTTTGATCTTGTTGAGGTTTTTAGCGAGCCTGATAATGACTCCTACAGCAATCATTGGCTATCGGCTGTAACATTTAAAATGTCCGATGAACGGCATAATAATGAAAATTTGCGTATATTTTTGCATGAATTTAACATAGAAAGCAGACCTTTGTGGAAGCCGATGCACCTGCAGCCTGTGTTTAAAGACACCATGTTCTACGGGGATGGCACGGCAGAAAAATTGTTTGAAAAAGGCTTGTGTTTGCCTTCTGGATCGAATATGACCGACGATGATCGGCATCGAATAAAGGAGGCATTACTTCAGTTTATGAAGTAGCACAAAGCAATCGCTTATGTCAGGAAAATTACAGAGCGCACTTAGAATAATACTATCTTCTAAGGACAATACATTAGACGTACGTAGTTTAAAGTATCTGCCCAGGTGGTGTGTATTACTTATAGATACCTTTTTGTTGGTATGTTCTATCGTATTGACAGCGATAGTCATGCAAGATCTACAGATTCAATATTTAAAATTACTCAATGCAACTCAACAGGTCTTAATGATCATAGGGGTTCATTTTGGGTTTATGTTGCTTTTTAAGACCTATGCAGGACTTATTAGACACAGCTCCTATATGGACGCCTTGAAGTTGCTTTTTGCTTCTGCGAGTACCTTTGGGGTATTGTTGGTATTCAACTATTCCATGCTTGCTATTAAGGGGGAAAAGATCTTCTTGAACTCTTCATTAGTACTTTACCTTTTCTTCTCTTTCACATTCTTATTCCTTTTCAGGCTAGCTGTTAAGCAGTTGTTCGAATACTTTAAGATCGCTCAGGTGGGCGAAGAAATGGAAAAAGCGGTTATTATTGGTATAGATGAAAATGCGATCTCTATTGCCGCTGCTTTAGACATTGAGCATCCGCAGCGATTCCAAATACAAGGTTTTGTGGCCACGCGAAACATTAATAAGCGTTTACAGATCTTGGGTAAACCGGTGATCAAGTTAGAGAGCAAGTTAAGCGATCAGATCAAAGAACTCAATGCAACCGCTGTTATCATGTCTGGAAGTGAACTTTCTGCTAATCAGAAATTCGCTATAGTGGAAGACTGTTTAGAACACGATATGAAGGTGTATAATTCACCACTTGTTCTAGACTGGAGTGAGAACAAATCCGTAGCCAACCAGTTAAAGAACCTACAGATCGAGGACTTGTTAGAAAGAGATCCTATCGTTCTACACAACGATGAAAAGATAAAGCAACTCAGCAATAAAACCATATTGGTGACGGGCGGTGCCGGATCCATCGGAAGCGAGATCGTGAGACAATTGGCCAATTTCAACCCTAAGTTGGTGTTGGTATTGGATCAGGCGGAGACGCCATTGCACAACTTAAGACTCGAACTGAAGAACAATCATCCAGATCTGAATATCAAATGTTTGATCTGTGACGTGGCCAATCGCAACCGATTGGGAATATTCTTTAAGAAGTACAATATTGACGTGATCTATCATGCGGCGGCTTATAAGCACGTTCCCCTTATGGAGGACAACTCTCCGGAGGCGGTGATCACAAACATTTATGGAACTAAGAACCTTGCAGACCTAGCGGTATTAAACAAAGTAAATCGTTTTGTGATGGTTTCTACCGATAAGGCAGTGAATCCGAGTAATGTGATGGGAGCCTCTAAAAGGGCTGCCGAGATGTATGTGCAGTCGCGAAACTACTACGTGAACGGTGAAGGAACTGCCTCTGAGACTAAGTTCATAACTACGCGTTTTGGTAACGTATTAGGATCTAACGGAAGTGTGGTGCCGCTCTTTAAGAAACAAATTGAGAAAGGTGGCCCCGTAACTATTACGCACCCAGATATTATCCGCTATTTCATGACCATCCCAGAAGCTTGCCAGCTCGTTTTGGAAGCTGGAGCCATGGGTAAAGGGGGAGAGATCTATATCTTCGATATGGGAGAGCCTGTTAAGATCATGGATCTAGCTAAAAAAATGATAAAACTGGCAGGTTATGAACCAGATAAGGACATCGCCATAAAAATTACTGGTCTACGTCCGGGCGAGAAGCTTTACGAAGAGCTTATTAGTGATTCCAGCCATGCTTTGCCAACGCATCATGAGAAAATCTTAATTGCTCGCGATGTGATCAAAGACTTTGATTTTGTCAGCAAAAAGATAAATAAGATCATAGAAGCAGCCTTGCATCACGACGACCACAGTGTTGTGACCAAAATGAAATCTCTTATTCCAGAATTCATCAGTAAGAACTCTGATTTCGAATGTTTGGACCTGAGCGAAGAAGAAATTTCCAAGGCTAAGGAGCAAGATGTTGATCATCCAGAGGTGGTCACACCTGAAATTCTTCAGAAAAAATAATTCAGCTAACATGCGTAGTCCCAAATTGTATTTACTACTCCTCTTGACTTTAGTGGGGAGTTTATCCATGCTTCATGCACAAGAATTAGATTATAAAGCAGAAGCTGGTCTTTCCTTACTAAGAAGTAGCCAGCGCAACCTGCCATTTTGGATGCAGGCAAATACCAATGGCGCAATTGGCAGTGAATCCAATTTCTTGATCCATGGAGGGTTGGAAGGTCATTATGTGTTAAGTAACGGCTGGAGACTATCTGGGAAAGCGAGTTTGTTCTATCGCGATGAGGTGCCAACCGAGTTGCAACGTGATGAGTTCTTTGGGCAATTGGATACCCCTTGGCTTTCTTTGGTTGTGGGCGCAAAACGTAATCGAGATCGCTTTGAAGGTTTAAGCACGGTACAAGACAACTTTTTATTAGCTGGAAATGCAAGGGCTATTCCTGGTGTTCTTGTGGAGGCTCCGCAAGCTTTAAAAATCTTTAAAGGCGTAGCTCTAGACTATGGGCTTGGTCATTATTGGCTTAACGACGATCGTTTTGTGGAAGATACTCGACTGCATTACAAGCGATTGGCTGCCATAATCAATATCAGCCCCAGAAGTACCGTCAGAGCTGGAATTCAGCATTATGCACAATGGGGAGGAAATTCACCAGAACGCGGGGAGCAACCTACTGGCTTTTCAGATTTTATCGATGTCTTTTTTGCCAGGCGCGGAGGAGATGCTGCTGCAGATACTGATCAGGCCAACGCCTTAGGAAATCATCTCGGAATCTACGAACTGGAAGTAAACCACAGAACGGCTTACGGAAACTTTCGTTTTTATCATCACCACCCTTTTGAAGACGGTTCCGGTACGCGATTAAAAAATGTACCAGATGGAATCTGGGGTTTTTATTTTGACCCGAACACTATCGATTATACCAGTTTCTTCAAGGGAATGGTCTTAGAATATTTCCAAACCACCGACCAAAGCGGGGAATTCGGAGATTCTGGTCGTGACAATTACTTCAGAAGTGGTGTTTATCGCTCCGGTTGGACCTACGATGGCAACATTTTAGGTTTACCTTTTATCTCTATGGATGCAACTGGCCTGGAGATAGGAAATAACCGCGTTAGAGGCGTCCATCTGGGTTTAAGCGCAGGGCGCAATGCTTGGCTGGTAAAGACCAAGCTTACTGCTTGGGAGAATTTTGGTTCCTTTCGTATGGACAATCGAATAGACCCTCCGCAGCAGATCCTCAATACCTTTGTAAGCTTTCAATATGATTTTGGTACCTACGGTATCTTAGAACTGCAAACCGCCGCAGATTGGGGCGATGGTTTTAGAGACACCTATGGAGTTAATCTGGGTTACCGTATAAGTATTCAATAAAAAAAGCCACCTCTTTTAAAGAGGTGACTTTCTCTAGACCGCAACTTTTGGCTCATGGGGCTGAGAAGTAGTTTTCGCGGTCTTGCATCAACCAAACAAGTAGGTTTAGTTCTTCACAAAGGTCAAGTAGTCTATGCTGCCGTCACCTCCGCTAATATCGATCAGTTCGATGCGTGTGTCTGTTCTTGAAACAATATCCCAATCGTCCGATAGCTCTTCGAAATCAGGTGGCGAAGCAAAGAAGATATTGAAGTCAACATCATCCGAGTCGTCAGATCCGTCATCGTCAGAAGAATCGCTAGAAGAACTGTCCACAGATACAGACCAAGTTCCGGTTACGGTATTGGTGCCGTTGGTAGCTGTTAGCATCCCATCCGCAGCAAAGGTGAACGCATAACCGTTGTAATCGCTGGTTTCGTTCTGGCCGTCGTCTTCGTAGAGCGCTACTCGCCAAGTACCGGAGGCTGCTGTGTTTCTCAATTCTTCTGCCAATAAGTTGGCAGCAGCATTGTTATTATTGTTGTTGTTGTCGTCTTCGCTGCAACTCATTGTAGTAAATGCTACTACGGTCAACATTGCAAGAAGTAAGGATTTCATTGTTTTCATGTCTGTTAAATTGTTTAGTGAGATATTTATAATTTTTCAAAAACTAGTACGTCTAGTTCGCCGTCGCCACCACTGATGTCACGAAGCTCAACGCGGTCTGCTTCTACAGAGAATACATCCCAATCGTCTTCTAATTCATCGAATGGGAAAACTGCTCCAAAATTGAGAACCAGTACAGTGTCAGCTCCAACAACCTCCCAAGTGCCGTCTATGGTATCGGTATCACTTTCAGCGATCAAGGTGCCATCTGCATTAAATGCTAGCTGATATGCTGCAAATGTAGCAGTTTCGTTGGCAGGTCCGTCCATATAAAGGGCAACTACCCAGGTGCCATCGGTAAGAATACCTTCCAATACTGGATCATCACAGCTTACAGGTTCGCGTCCAAAGGTCAGTAGATCTTCTGTTCCGTCGCCTCCGCTAATGTCTCTTAGACGAATGATAGTTTCAGAAAACTCGATCACGTCCCAATCGTCAAATAATTCATCAAAAGGAACAGCTTCACCAAAGTTCAGCACTAGATCAAGACCAGTATCATCGCTAGTTACAGCCCATGTACCGGGTACGGTCTCATCTCCGCTTACTGCTACAGCACTTCCGTCTGCGCCAAACTCAAAGGTGTATCCGCAGAACAGGTCTGTTTGATCTATATCGTCAAAATAGTTGGTTATAAACCAGGCTCCTGTGGCTAGTGCAGCTTCTAGAGCTTCGGCATCCGGATCCGGATCGCCACCACCAGAACCTTCACAATTGCTTTCAAAACGCAGGCGGTCGTCTCCTAATCTAAGGTCTACTTTGAACTCGCCAGGAACCTCTTCAATCTCGTGTAAGATCCAGTTAGCGTTAAAGTCTGGTAGATCCGGAATGTCGATCTCTACCGTTATAGCTGTTCCGGTACCAGAACTAGTCCAGGTTCCAGTGAACTCATCTGTAGCAGTTTCAGCGATGATGATTCCATCTTCTGTGAAAGAGAACAGGTATCCAACATAAGCGTCTTCTAGGTCTTCGTCGTCCAATTCTAGTTTGTCAACAAACCAAGGAGAACATCCTGTCAAAAGATCACCCAGATCATCAGTGGTACAATCGTCGCAATCATCGTCATCATAGTCGTAGTCGTCGTCTTCGTCACAGCTGTCTTCAGCTTCTTCGATAACGGCTTCGAGCTCTTCGAGGTCTTCGATAACCACAGTGCTGCCATCGGCAAGTACTACGCTGATTGGGAACTCAACAGTAACTACATCGCTGTCTTCAATCATTTCAAGGAAAGCGTACATCTGTTCGTCATTCTCAATAACAATTGTTTCTAGCTCCTCTGTTACGGGATTAAAAATGGTCGCGGTAATAGGATATACAAAGTCTAAACATTCAATATCGTCATCGTCTTCTCCTTCATCAGGACAAGTGATAGCCAAGGCCAAGAATTCTTCAATGGAATTCAAGGTCACTTCTGTGTAGTCGGCAAGGGTAACAGTGATCGGGAATACGATCTCTACGGTGTCGGTGTCGTCGTCAGACTCATCGAGTATGTCTTCGATCAGGTCATAGTCCGCTTCTGTATTCACAGTTACTTCTATTCCATTTACAATAACGGTAACGGGAAGGTTTACAGTAAAACAGTTAGCGCTGTCGATAATATTGTCTAAAGAACCGTCGCTAAGACTCACACGTTGCATTAAACCAGCAATGGTGCTGTTAGCTTCTAAGGTTTCTTCTATCGAGGGGTTAATGATCTCAGATTCTTCTGTACGGCAGGAGGTAAAGAAAATCCCGCTCAAAAGAATCAAGGAAAGGGTAAGCTTAAGTAGTTTCATTTTAATTCGTTTAAAGGCCTTTTTAGGCGCGATTCGTAAAGTAAACAACTGTGCCGGAAAAAATCCTGACAATTGTCCTATTTTTTTTGCTATTTATTTTTCTACCTTTATCTAAACACCAGATTTTATTGGAAAAGAATCTTCATAAAGACGTTTGCCAACCCAGTGTATATGAAAAACTATACCGCAGTTTGAGTAAAGACGTACACAATTTCCTCTATTATAAGTTTGGAGCAGATGCAGAGCCAGCAGATAAAACGCAGGAGGCTTTCATTAAGCTATGGGAAAATTGTAAAAAAGTGAGTCCTGAAAAGGCAAAGGCCTTTTTATTTACAACAGCTTCTAATTTGATGTTAAACAGCCTAAAGCACAAAAAGGTAGTCTTAAAGCATCAGCAACAAAATCCAATCAGTCATACTGGCGAGGATCCGGAATTTATAATGCGTACCAAAGAATATTACCAACAATACCAAGAAGCGCTGGCCAGTCTCACCGAAGAACAACGCGTCGCTTTTACCCTGAGTAAGATAGAAGGGAAGAAGCAAGCAGAAATAGCTGAAATGCTCGGGGTCACCAAGAAAGTGGTCGAATACAGAATATACTCGGCTTTTGCGGTGCTTAAAGAACGCTTGGAAAATTTTAGAACCAAATAATCAGGATTTTTTGCATTTGGGTTGTTTATAGAACAGATGAGCATAAAAATATGGATGAAAAATTACTACATAAATGGTTGAATGACGATCTGAGTCCGGCAGAACGCAGGGCGGTGGAACAAGATCCTGATTTCGGATTCTACCAAGCCATACTGCAGGATGCAGCCAGTTTTAAGGCCAGTCAATTCTCGGCCCCTCATTTGTTTGAAAGCCTGGAGAAAGCCGTCGCTGCACCTAAAACCACTAAGCTCCGCTATCTGCAACCCCTATTGCGAATTGCTGCCGTTTTGGTAATCGCTTTGGGTGTATACTTTACCTTATTTAATAATGGTGTCACTACTGTAGAAACCGCAATGACCGAGCAGCGTACCCTTTTTCTGCCGGATGCCTCCGAGGTCATCCTCAATGCAGCTTCTAGTTTGAGCTTTGACCAGGACAGTTGGGACAAGGCCCGTCAGGTCAACTTAGAAGGAGAAGCCTATTTCAAGGTGGCTAAGGGTCAAAAATTTGATGTAATGAGCAGCCAAGGAAAAGTATCGGTACTTGGCACGCAGTTCAAAGTGATCGATCGCGGATCGTTCTTTGAGGTTGTTTGTTATGAGGGGCGTGTGGCAGTTACCTATGGAGATGCCTTACAACCTTTAAACCCAGGAGATGCTATACGCTTTTTAGATGGGGAGGCCAGATTGTACAATGTGAACAATACTGCTCCAAGTTGGTTGGCAGAAAAATCGGATTTCGATGCCGTACCATTAGCAATGGTGCTGCGTGAATTAGAACGCCAATACAATATCACTGTTAAGACCAAGTTAGCAATAAGCGAACGTCAATTCAGCGGAACATTTACCCACAAAGACCTAGAACAAGCCCTAAACCAGATCACTGCCCCTTTACAACTTACCTACAACATTAACGGAAAAGAGGTAACCATAGGTGAATAATTGGAAAATCAGACTTGTAAGCTTTTTGTTATTTGGACTTGTATTCCAGGCCCAAGCTCAAGAGCAGCTTCCTTTGGAGCAAGTATTGGATAGTTTAGAGACTATTCACAAGGTCGATTTCAATTACGATCCTGAGTTAATAAGTGGTAAATCCTTACAACCGATCGATGCCGATCTGCCTTTAGAAACGGCTCTGACCATACTGCGTCAACGCACCCGTTTAGATTTCGAAAGACTTGACCAGACCACTATTAGCATTGTAGGAGTTGTTAATCGATTTACTTTATGCGGATACTTATTGGATAAAGATGATCAATCTCCGCTTGCCTTTGCAAGTGTGCAGGCCGGAGGTCGGGCAACAATTTCCGACGATCAGGGTTACTTTGAGCTGATAGATACCAACCCAGAGGCTCTAGTACAGATACAATACTTGGGTTACAGAACAATAAAGCGACAGGCTAAATTCTTTAAATCCAGTTGTGAGCCAATTTATATGGTTGCCAATCAGCAGCAATTGGCCGCGGTTTATTTGCAGCAATATTTGGTCAAAGGAGTGGACAAGCTCAATTCTGGGGAATACCGTATTGATTTTGACAAATTCAGCACCCTGCCGGGTTTGATCGAGGCCGATGTATTGCAAGCCGTGCAAGCCTTTCCAGGAATACAAAGTGTCAATGAGACAGTCTCTAACATCAACATAAGAGGTGGTACCCACGATCAGAATCTAATTCTCTGGGATGGTATAAAAATGTATCAATCCGGACATTTTTTTGGGCTTATCTCGGTGTTCAATCCGCAAATGAATCAACAAGTGGTATTGACTCAAAATGGTACGCAATCCCAATGGACGGATGGCGTCTCCGGTACCATAGCCATGAAGACTGCCGGACATGTAAACGCTAAGTTCAAAGCCAATTTAGGTGTGAATTTGATCAATGCAGACTTGTTCTTAGATCTACCGATCACGCAGCAGAGTAGTTTGCAAGTAGCTGGGCGAAAATCCTTGAGTGATCTTTTTACGACGCCGACCTTTGATGCCTATTTTGATCGAATCGCCCAAAATACAGAAGTTACGCAGCAGCAGGCCAATACTGTAAATACAGATCAGAGCTTTGACTTCTACGACACTTCATTGCGCTATTTACATCGCATTTCGGACAAGGACAGACTGCGAGCCAATTTTTTACTGATCAATAATAAATTGGTATTTACGGAGAATGCCGTATTGTCCTCCGCAGTAGAATCACGCCAAAGCCAAGTGACCCAAAATAGCATAGCCGCCGGCCTGCAGTACATTCGCGATTGGTCTCCTAATTTCCAAACGGAGCTTCAGGCTTACAATACCGACTATATATTAGAGGCTATCAATGCCAACGTACAATTCTCACAGCGGTTTTTACAGGAGAATTCAGTGTCCGAGACAGGAGCCAAGGCTTTAGCGCATTGGCAATTCAATGAGCGATTTAAATTTTCTGGAGGATATCAATTCATTGAGACCAAGGTGCGCAATTTGGACGATGTTGATAATCCGGTGGTTAGAACCCTAAGTGGAGAAGTATTGCGTATTCACAGTGGTTTTGCTGGTGTGGCCTTGGCCGATCAGAATTCCAACTGGAGCGGTAATCTGGGAGGTCGGTATAGCTATATTCCGAAGTTTAGAGAACATATTATTGAACCGCGATTGCGTTTGGCTTATGCCTTCACACCAGAACTGTCCGCAGAATTGATGGGTGAATTCAAACACCAAGTGACCACTCAGGTGATCAATTTCCAGAACGACTTCTTAGGGGTGGAGAAAAGACGTTGGCGTTTGGCCAACGACAGTACCATTCCTATTTTAAGGAGCAAACAGGCTTCCTTTGGGCTGAATTATAAGAAGGGTGATTTCTTAGTAGGGGCAACCGCATTTATTAAAGATGTAAACGGCATTACAGCCAGAAGTCAAGGATTCTTGAATCAATTCGAGTTCAGCGAGGCCAATGGAGACTATCAGGCTTACGGATTGGACCTATTGATCAGACAGAATCTCTGGCGATTGCAGTTGTGGTCCAGCTATTCCTATTTAGACAATACCTATAACTTTCCCAGCTTACTGGCAGAGGAATTTCCATCAAATTTCGATATAACGCATACGGTAAGTGCGGGTATTGCCTATGATCACAAAGGATTCAAAGCCTCCATAGGTGCTAATTGGAGAACAGGTAGACCTTTTACCTTACCAGTTCCAGGTTCGGAAATAGTGGGAGGAAACGTGAATTACGGTTTCCCGAATCAAAACAATTTGGACGAATTTCTGCGGATAGATGCCTCCGCAGCATATCGTTTCCAGACAGGTCGTATGCGCTTTCAAGTAGCGGCTTCCGTTTGGAACTTGACCAATAGAAAAAATGTATTGAATCGCTTTTACAGTGTGGTCTCTGAACAACTAACCCAAGTAAATCAAAGTTCACTTGGGCTAGTTCCTAATGTTGCGCTGCGGATGTTCTACTAATGCGGATTCTCTACTTGGAATAAGATAGGCAGCATATAGAGTACCCCAACAGGCTTGCCGCGTTGCTTACCTGGGGTCATCAATGGAAGTTTACTCACCACGCTAATTGCTTCTTTTTCTAGTCTCGGGTGCGGAGCACGAGCCTTTACGTCGACTACTTGGCCTTTTTCGTTTATTCTAAACTGCACACTGATACGTTGACGACCTTCTAAACCGAGTTCTGCAGCAAGACCGGTGTCGAAGTTCTTCTGTACAAAAGCCATCACCTGTTGTGACAGACAGTCCTTCTTAGCGTCTTTACCACTCAAGGATTCACATCCCGGATAAATAGGTACATCTTCTATCACGTGAAATGGAACCGTTATAATCTCTTCTTCCTCCTCAACTTCTTCAACTTCTTCTATCTCAACTACCACGCCTTCGTCTTGACTGGTTTCTGTAGATTCTATAACCGTTTCTTCTATGTCTAGGTCATCTTCTACGATCTCAATAGAAGTTTGGACTATAGCTGGCGGAGGCGGAGGCGGGGGTGCATTCTCTGTAATTTCCGTTATTGGGATATCGTCTTGAAATTCAGCTTCCAGATCTATCTCTGCAAAGCTCAGATCTATTTTCTCTGCGGTTTCCCACTCTAAGGCACGCCAAGAAATGAACAACATCAGGGCGAGGCCAAATAGGAAAAAGGTGTGGCTCCATCCGCTGATCTTTACTTTAGGGTTCTTTTTAACTTCCATAATTACCGATTTGATGGTAAAAAGGTAATTGTCTCCCTAGGGCAATAAAATGATATATATCAGTTGGTTGTGTAGTCGCCCGTAACTAGCGGCATTTATTTACCGTTGCACGTCCCAACCTCTTCGGTCGGAGCCGCAACACACTTATTATCTGTCGTTTACGTGCTAAACACACGCAACAAAAAAGCAACAAGTGTCTAAAATGGCCTTTTTGCTTGCGACAAATAAGCAACAACAAAGAATGGTAAAACGAAGGTAACTCTTTTTTGGAAATAGCCGTTTTTGGTGGTCGATTTTTGATTGGGGCGGTGGGGATAGGTTTTGTGTGGGGAGAGTGAGATTCACCTGGTTTGATGGTATGTTAGGAGGGTTTCTCCAGTTATTCGAATTTTTCGAAAAACTGGATTTGGTAAGGTGAGCTGTCCGAATTTTCGGATGCTTCGGCTTGATCGTTATGGATGCCCGAACAATCCCCCGAACTTTTTCCCGAACAATTAACGGTATGATTGAGCCTTAGTCGCTATGGATGAACTGTGGATGAACTGTGTGGAAGACAGAACAAGTAACCGCGTGTCTGTGATAGGTTCACCCCGCAAGTCAAAGCTGATAATAATTGGCTTCAGTACCTTGAATTCGAAATAGTTTTAGTAATAATTCGCGTAAGTAGCCAAAAAATGGTATATTGCGCGAAATAATACTAAAGATGACTGTCTCTGAGTTTATAAGAAACATTCAAGGATACGAGGAATATTCATTCTCATGGGAGGAATTAGTGCAAGACACTCAAGGGTCGACTTCTACCATCCGAAAAGAACTTGACAGGCTTGCAAATTCTCGAGAAATTATCAAACTCAGAACGGGTTACTACCTTATCATACCACCTAGGTATCAAGACTTTAACCGCATCCCTACTCAACTTTATGTCGATAAGCTATTTAAATCTATAAATAAAAAATATTATTTGGGGTTGTATTCTGCAGCAGGATTTCATGGTGCATCTCATCAAAAAATACAACAAGACTACGTAATCACAGAGGCGCCATCTATTCTGGATATAAAAAAGGGTAATATTCAGATTAAATTTTTTACAGTTCAGAATTGGCCAGAAAGTAATATTGTGAAAATGAAATCGGATGCCGGACTTTTTAACGTTTCATCACCAGCTTTAACCTTTATAGATTTGGTGCATTTCCATTCGAAAATTGGAGGACTCAATAGAATGTTGGCAATCTTGGAAGAACTATTGCCAGAGATCACTTTAGACGATTTAACCTCGTTGCTTGCCTGGTATCCATATAGGAGTTCCATTCAAAGATTGGGGTATTTGATGGACTATTTGAATTCGCCTAAGGAATTAACAGAAGTAGTAAGTAAACACTTGGAAAGGCGAACGTACTTCCCTGTACTGCTGAGTCCTAGAGTGAAGGAAAAAGCGGGGGCAGCGCCGAACCATTGGAAGGTAGATGTCAATGTAGAATTACAATCTGATTTAGCATGATTCCAAAACCATATATCGCCAAATGGAAAAAGGTTGCACCATGGAAATCCTTTGACCAGGTCGAACAGGATTTGGTTATCAGTAGGATATTGGTTGAACTATTTTCGGATGAGTTTATAAGTGAACATTTAGCATTTCGAGGTGGTACCGCATTGCATAAACTATACCTTCATCCAGCACCTCGCTATTCGGAGGATATCGACTTAGTGCAAATCAAAGAAGGTCCAATCAAACCGATTTTAAAAAGAATAAAAGATATAATTAGTTTTTTTGAAGAACCCAGGCAGACAAAAGTTGGAGGTCACGGGGCAAAAGCGTTTTACAGATTTGTATCAGAATACGAAGGGGTAAGATTAAAAATTAAGCTTGAAATTAACAGTAAGGAACATTTTAATGTACTAGATTGGGTTGAGTTTCCATTCACTGTCGAAAACGATTGGTACAGTGGAACTGCAAATATCCGAACCTATAGTATTAATGAGTTACTAGGGACTAAATTTCGAGCTTTATACCAACGGAAAAAAGGTCGAGATTTGTTTGATTTAGACTATGCTCGTTTGCATCAATCCTTGGATTTTGACCAGATTATTTCTGTATTCAATGAGTACATGATGTTTTCCATTGGTAACATTCCAACTGCAAGACAATTTGAGTTGAACCTTCAAGAAAAGAAAGAATCACCTGATTTTACCGGGGATATGGAAGCTCTATTAAGACCAGGAATAGAATATGACCAAGATAAAGCATTTGAATGGGTACAAAATGAACTGATCACAAAACTTAGATAGCACCAACCGATATGTCCTTCAACGAAAATAGTAGAGTTAAAATCCCGGCGATCTTGCATTTGTGCAGGTTGGGGTACGAGTATTTGCCCTTGTCAAAGGCGAAATGGAATTCAATAGGAAACAACGCAGATTGATGTCTATTAAACCTTCGTTGCATTTCAACCGATTCATGATGGAACGCACAGCGGAGTACGTCGCTGAAATTGCCCCAATCTTGGGTTAAGGAATTGGCCAGCGTATCGGCTTCTGTGCTAAACAAGATTCCCATTTCGTCATTTTCAGTCAGCGTATTGATAAATGAACTGGCCGAACTGTTGGCAGGAATAAACAAGAGTTTCTGTTTCGGGATAGGAAGGGAGGACGGATCCTCATTTTTGGATTTCATTTCACTCTTGCGTTCTTCAAATCCTTCCATCGCTGCTCGTGTAGCCTCAATCCGACTCATATGAATGGGCTTGCCGAGCAATCGTAAATGATTCAAGACTCCTTTACCTGCGCCTGCGGGAGCGTCAATAAATGCAAAGAGGTTGGGGTACACCTTACGGTTGTCATACAACCCATAAATATTGGGTAGGCATCCAGAAATCACCGTGATGGCACCAATTAGAAGCACATCGCGCTCTTGTCTATTGATTCCAATGTCAACGATAGGTTTCAAACATTCGGGTATCATATCAAAAACAGAATCATCGATAAGACCGTCTACCGAATGAACGTAATTTGGTACATAGAACGCATCGTCCTTTTCTGATTCAGTATTAGCCCTACTCATCGCTTAAGGGGATTCTTCTTGGTATAGAGTTGACCTTCTTTACTGATATGGCGGATTTCTTTCTGCTTGCCTCGATTTAACCAATAATCTAGGTCGCCACGTCTAAACAAAATTTTCTTACCATTTTTATAAAAAGGCACCTTTCGTTTGCTCGTGAGGGTGTAGAGGGTTTGTTTGGCAATGTGCAGGTATGCAGCTGCCTGTTCAGAATTAAGGACCTCTTCGCGATGGTCAATCTTAATTTGTTCTTGCGAACGTTGTTCGTGCTGCTGCTCTAGCGCATTTTGAATGGCATCATTGACAATGTCTGCAATAAATGCTTCGAGATGGGAAAATGTTTTATCCATATGTATTTATTTTCCCTAACCCTATCAAACAAATTGCCATGCCAATTTTTACTGATAGCTTGTCATATTTATCGAAGTTTACAAGAGGGAATCGAACCTTCGAAGACTGTCTAAATTGCTCATAATCTGCACATTATGGTACGCTCTGTTACACTTTCTGCGCAGCATATTCTCCCAAATACAGTTTATTACGCAGTTAAAAAAAAGTTTAGGTTCGTTTCCCTTTTTAAGTAAAAATCTCCATTAATCCGACATGTTGTCATGACAGATTTGGCAAAATCACTTTAAATCGTTGTCAGTTTTTAGTCCAAGATGGATTCGACCCATGGCCTCGGTTTTCGTTTTATCCATCACCTTACCGTATATCTGTGTGGTATGGATATTTTTATGTCCTAGGAGCTTTGACACGGTATAGATATCGGTTCCTTCCGCCAGTTGCAATGTGGCAAAGGTGTGACGGAAATTGTGGAAGGTGATTTTCTTGGTGATTTTGGCCTTTTTAAGCCATCGTTGTAACTCAGCGTAGTGGGCACTGAATTTATAGTCTGGGAAAACCGAAGATTCCAGAGATTCACTAGGTGCACCTAACAAGGCAATAGCTTCATCCGAAAGGGGAAGCGTTTCCTCAGACTTAGTCTTGTTCATGCTAAAACGAACGAAATAGCCCATCGATTCCGAGTGTTGAATCTTGGACCATGTCAAACTCATGATATCACCCATGCGCATACCGGTCAAAGCAGAGAACAAACATGAATTTTTCATGGCCTCGGTAGGGGTAGAGGTATTGGCCAGACGGATGAGTTCCTCCTTGGTCAAAAACTCTCTGTAGGTTTCAGGCTGTGAAATGCCTTTAACCAAATCAAAGGGATTTTGCATAACATGACCCATTGCCGTGGCTTCCCGAACGCATGCACGCAGCTTATTATAATAGCAATATGCTGAACTATCGCTGATGCGCATCTGAGGTGAATTGATTCGCGTAGCCTTTGTCAATAAGAAGTCCTTATAATCATTAATAAGTTGGGGCTTGAGATCACCAAAAGTGCAATGCCCTTTAACAAACTTATCGAATGTCTTGTACGAAGCTACCCAGCCACCATGGTTACTGGTCTCCTTACTTTTCTTCTCCATCTGCTGACGATAGAATTCCAAGAAATCATCGTATTCTGCAGAACGAGCGAAGCCATACCGTCCTGCAATTCGGTCTATTTGGCGCTGTGAAGCGACGGATCTTGCCATCAATTCAACCTCACGGTTATGTCTTCGTTCAAATTCATCTCTTGGAGGATTGTACAAGAACATCTCTAAGAATTCCCACCGAGTGGATTTCCCAGTCTTGGGTGAAATGATAGGTGGGTAATAGTCCAGGTATAAAGAAATTTTACCGTTGGATTATGCTCGTTTGCGTAATGTGACTTTCATTTTATTGATTATTTAAAAATTGATTAAAAGATTTCTGCGGTATGATGCGACGCCCTAAGATTTTTAAGGTTTGAATCCTTCCCTGTTTGATGGCCCGTTGAATGGTCCATCGGGACACACCTAATAGAAGAGCTGCTTCCTCCACACTGAGGTATTCACGGGCTTGAAGTTCCTTGAGCGGAGCAGACAATTTCTCCAAACTTTCTTGGTTGGCGTTAGCGATCTTCTCTTGTCGCTTACGGTCTTTGTACGCTCTGCTCGCACATTTATGTGAGCAGTACTGGGTTGTGGATTTGCGTGCCTCAAATAGATTTTGGCAAAACATGCAAATCTTGGGGATTGGGTCTTTACTCGCTGTCATTGTCATTTCTCCGCGTTGGTGCACAATGGTGCAGGTTGGTGCTCCATGGTGCACATTGGTGCAACTTTTTTTACTCTGCTCTTAAATCGTTGCTCATTTGTTGCTGGCCTCGATTGTTGCGACAAATGAGCAACAAAAAGGATACAAAACGCGAAAAGAGCCAAAAATGACATACGTCAAAATTTGACTGTAAACGACTGAAAATAAGCGCGTTGAATTTGTTTTTAGCTATCGATGATTATCGATGCTTACCCGGGTTTACTTCCCTATGCAGAAGTTGGCAAAGATGTTCCCCAAGAGCTCGTCATTGGTGATCTCACCAGTGATCTCTCCGAGGTGATATAAGGCCTGCCTAATGTCTATAGCCAAGAGATCACCGCTCAAATTGGCCTCCATGCCTTCGCGTACTTTAGTGATCTCTTCTAGGGCTTTAAGCAAGGCATCGTAGTGGCGGCTGTTGGTCACTATAGATTGGTCGTTCTTTAAAGCGCCTGTATTCACAAATTCCAACAAGCCGTTTTGTAAGGCTTCTACGCCCGCCTTTTCTTTCGCAGACATGACGATCTCTTGGGTTTGCGGTAAGTCTGCGGTTGCTTCTCTTAACAGCTGAATTACTGCGGACTGCTTTTGGGATGGCAGTAGATCGAGTTTGTTTGCTACCACTAATAAAGGTTTCTGCGGATGTTTCTCTTTGAGTTCTCGCAATTGCTGCTTGAGCTCTTGAGACTCGTCGAGCACGGCACTAGCTTCTATCAGGTATATGATCACCTGTGCCTGATTGATCTTTTCGAAGGTTCGGGCTATACCGATCTGTTCTATGGTATCTTCAGTAGCGCGTATGCCGGCAGTATCGATGAATCTAAAATTAAGGCCACCAACACTGATCTCATCTTCTACAGTATCTCTTGTGGTTCCGGCTATATCAGAAACTATAGCGCGTTCTTCGTTCAGTAAGGCATTCAGCAGTGTAGATTTCCCAACATTGGGAGCTCCAACAATGGCTACGGGAATGCCGTGTTTAATAACATTTCCTATAGCGAAACTATCTACCAAGCGTTTAAGTACAGCCTGTAAGCGCTCTAATAAGGACTCAAAGGCCGTCCGATCTGCAAATTCCACATCCTCTTCACTAAAATCGAGCTCCAATTCTATAAGCGAAGCAAAGTTCAGTAATTCTTGACGCAGGTTTTTGATCTCTTCTGAGAAGCCACCGCGCATCTGTTGCATAGCCACCTGATGGGCCGCTTCGCTATCTGAAGCAATAAGATCTGCCACTGCTTCTGCCTGGCTCAAATCCATCTTGCCATTTACAAAAGCGCGCAAGGTAAATTCTCCCGGTTTTGCAGCCCGACAACCATTAGCTAGAGCCAAGTTGATGATCTTTTGTTGTATATAAGGCGATCCGTGACAAGAAAACTCAACCACATCTTCTCCAGTATACGAGGTAGGGCCTTTATAGAGTAAGGCCAGTACTTCGTCGACAGTCTTACCGTCTGCTACTATATGGCCTAGGTGAGCGGTATGTGTCTTCTGTTTTTGCAACTGTTTGCCATGAACAGAAACAAAGAGTTTGTCTGCGATAGCTATTGCATCGGCTCCAGATAGGCGAATAACAGCTATAGCTCCTGTTCCAGGCGGAGTTGCTAGGGCAACAATGGTTTCTTGTGGTATCACAGGGCAAAAATAGCCATTTAGCCCAACAGTACAGATACGGACACGTGTAACATTTTTTCTCCCTCACGACTAATAAAGCAAAATCCAACTCATGAAAACAGAGCATCCAACTTCCAAACTCAAGCAATTGGGCCTCATTGTGGCGCTTTTTGCTCTCGGGTTTTTGTTCGGGCACTATGTTTTATTAAACTTATTTCTATAACCCCATGGAAGTTTTAAACGACAGCAACACCAAATCTAACAGTCAATTAGTAGTTATTATGCACTTATCTCAGCTGCTGAATTTAGTTTCAGGATTGGGAGGTGTTATCGTGCCGCTAGTTATCTGGCTTTCACAACGCGATCGCGATACAGCGATAGACAGACACGGGAAACAGATCATGAACTTTCAGATCACCATGTTCTTGGCGGCCATAGTGGCTATTCCGTGTATCTTCTTATTCGGACTGGGTATCTTGATGTTACTCGGTATCGGGCTACTTACTCTAGTACTTCCAATAATTGGAGGAATCAAAGCCAGTAATGGAGAATACTTTGAATATCCATTCACCCTACAATTGATCAAATAGATCAACGTATACAAATAGTAAAAAGCCGCTTCTGTTAGGAAGCGGCTTTTTTAATTAACACTGAAAACGGTTAGTTATTCAACATAACCGGCATGACAAGCATAGTTACCTGCTCGCCCTCATCCAAACCATCCACAGGGGTTAGAATTCCCGCGCGGTTCGGAAGCGACATTTCCAAGGAAACGTCTGTACTGTTTAGGTTGCCCAGCATTTCGGTTAGAAATCTGGAATTGAAGCCAATTTGCATATCATCTCCCTGGTAATCGCAGGTAAGGCGCTCTTCGGCTTTGTTGCTGTAATCGATATCTTCCGCAGAGATATTGAGCTCTGCACCCGCTATCTTTAAGCGAATTTGATGGGTTGTTTTGTTACTGAAAATAGACACACGTTTCACCGAGTTAAGGAATTGGTTGCGGTCTATGGTCAATTTATTCGGATTCTCCTTAGGGATCACCGCTTCGTAGTTTGGATATTTCCCGTCTATCAAACGACAGATCAAGGCGGTGTTATCGAAACTAAATTTAGCGTTGGACTCGTTGTATTCTACCTTTACCATTTCTTCGCTGCCTGCCAAAATACTCTTGAGCAGATTAAGCGGCTTTTTAGGCATGATAAATTCTGCAGCAGCGGCGGCGGCAACATCAGCGCGTTCGTATTTTACGAGCTTGTGCGCATCCGTAGCTACGAAAGTCAATTTATCGGTATCGAACTGAAAGAAAACACCGCTCATTACTGGTCGCAGATCATCGTTACCACTGGCAAAGATGGTCTTTGCTATAGCTGTAGCCAATACATCGCCCATGATCTCCGTAGTGTTTGGATCACTCAGCGCAATGGCCGATGGGAATTCTGCACCATCAGCATAGGCTAGTGCGTATTTACCGTGGTTAGAACTGATCTCTACAGTGTTGTTATCTTCTACAGTAAAAGTTAGTGGCTGCTCCGGAAAGGTCTTTAAGGTATCTAAGAGCAAACGTGCAGGAATACAAACCTGTCCGCTTTCACTGCTTTCTACTTCCAATTGCGCACTGATGGTCGTTTCCAGATCGGATGCAGAAACGGTAAGTGCATTACCGTCCAGATCGAATAAAAAGTTATCTAAGATTGGAAGGGTATTGTTGTTATTAATGATACCGCCCAATACTTGTAATTGCTTTAGTAAATAGGTGCTTGATACTATGAATTTCATTCGTTGTAACTATCGTGATTGACTGCGCGAAGTCGAATTCGCTCTATTTACAAATATATCGCATCACTGCCGATTGCGGAAACTAATTTATTAACAACTAGCGGGCGTATTTTCGGCGTCTGTTCCAGCGGTAGACGAATCCTATCAAGGCTAGCAAAGTGAGTGGTAACAAGATGTTTAGCGCCTGCCATAGTGTGGCATCTCTTGCAATTTTCTGCTGATCCAAAAAGGCCAGCTTGATTTCTTTGGATCGAATGTTTATAAGTCCGCTATCGTCCAAGAGATAATTGACCGTATTCAGCAAGAATTCCTTGTTCCCGTAGAAGTTTCCGGTAAGTCGGTCGTAACCTAATTCTAAGGGTCTGTTGGCTTGTAAATCGTTTCTGATGAGATCTCCATCGCTTATCACTACCATCTTGGAGGCTACTCCTTGATCCTTATGGCCGGCGTAATTATATGGCTTCTGTCTGTTCATGAAAACAGAGGTGAATTCGCCCTCTAAGAGCACCGCCATCGGTATCTCGCCCGCATTGAAAACGGCAGGGTCCGGGCCTTCGCCAACGGTCTTTAAAAACCCTTCAATTTCTTCTAAACGTATTAGATTCGGCACTCCGCGAATAGTAGAGAGTGGAGAGCTACTCAACAATACAGTCTTGGAAATGCCATTTTCTAAGGTATCTATTCCAGAAGGATATTGCAATTTAACCGCCTCTATATTGGTAGTAATTGGGTGTTCGATGCCACTAGCGGTAAGCGGGTTATAAAACCAAGGATAACGCTCATATTGCGATTCTTGACCATTTCCTGTAGCCAAGACCAAAGGTGCAGCATAAACATCTAACACCAAGTTAGGGTTTATACGCACGCCATATTTAAAAAAGAAATCAGTCAAGTTCAGATCCTTGGGCGTCGCTAAATACTCTCCAGTAAGTTGAAGGCTGTCTGTTTCCATGGTAATAGCATCTACCAGCCACAAGCTTTTTCCACCTAGCATTTGATACTGATCTAGGATATACTTCTCCGCAGTATTGAAACGTTGCGTTGGCTTTGCAGATACTATAAGGTCAAATTCGTTGAGTTTCGATAGGGTTCCACCAGGATTACTCGCCACAGAATCCAATGTGAATTCAGCGATGAAGTAGTAGTCACGCAGGCTTCTAAAGAAATCGGCTATATAAGCATCCTGCAATTGACCATTGCCTTTTAGCACTGCAACCTTGCGTTTTTTTGGCTCGATAACCTTTGAAAAGCCATCGGCGAAAGCGTATTCCAAATTTTGAATGGAATTCAGCACGCGTTCTTCCATGCTGGTGCCCAATTGATTCTTAAGCAGCGGCACAGCGACCGTTTTATCCTGATAATTGGCAAGTGCCCAAGGATAGATCAATTCTTGTTTGGTCTGTCCTGCTTGCCGAACAGTGGCGCGGGCAGGTAAGATTCCCATATTGGCCAATTGCTGTTGTACCTGCTCCGGATTCTCTTCGTCTTCCAACACATTGACAAACTCAAAGTTTACCCGTCTGTTTACACTTTTAAACCCTTGCAACAATTGTTTGGTCTCCGCTTGAAGCTTGCGAAACTCAGCAGGGAATTCCCCCTCTAAAAAGACTGTTACATTCAAAGGGGCTTCGGCTTTTTCAAGTAGCTTCTCCGTAGCTTCGTTGAGGCTGTAGCGTTTGTCTGCAGTGAGGTCAAAACGTTTGCTCGGTAAAATAAAAGAGGCAGCGACCAGCACGATAAACAGCAGGCTTGGTTTTATAAACTGCTTGGGTTGAATCCGTTTTCTCCCTTGAATTAGAGCCATTTCTGTACCGGTCAACATAAAGAGTATAAATGCAAGAAAGTAGAATAGATGTTTGATGTCTACCACGCCGCGGCCCAGATCTTCATAACGCCACTGCATGCCCAGGTCGTTGAGAACGCCAGAGCCCCTACCTAAGCTCTCTGCTATACCCTGCAGGCCAAAATAAGCTCCGAAGCAACCAATCACGCCAAACAGGAAAGCAACGATCTGATTGCTGGTCAAACTACTGGCAAGTACCCCTATGCTCGCAAAGGCAGCCATGAGTAGAAAGAGACCTAAATACGAGCCAAAGATGCTGCCGTAATCCAACAGGTCTGCGTCTATCTTTAAGCTCTCTAAACTCAATAAATACAATAGTGTAGGTAGGAGGCTGATGATCAGCAGCACAAGTATCCCTAGGTATTTTGCTAATACCAGACCACTTGTACTAATGGGTTTGGTGAGTAAAAGTTCTAGTGTGCCACTTCTTTTTTCCTCACTAAAACTGCGCATGCTCACGGCTGGAATCAAAAATACCAATATCCAAGGAGCGAGCTGAAAAAAGCTGGCCAGATCTGCAAATCCTGCGTACAGTATGTTGAATGGGCCGTCAAAGACCCAAAGGAATAAACCGTTGACCACTAAAAAAACACCGATCACTAAATAGCCTACTGCCGAGGAAAAGAAGGATGCGATTTCACGTTTAATAATGGCGATCATAAGTTATATGAATTTTACGGTTACGGTATCGCGATAGCCCAACCCAAAGAGGGTCGACGCACTACCTACGGTACTGGGGTTGCTTTTGTAAATGGCGAGTTCCAGATAGCCAGAAGAGTTCCAAACGGCTAATTTCTTGCCATCCTCTTCACGGCGGTCTGGATGCACATCAAAGTTTATGGCGTCGCTATAACGTTCAAAAACCTTATTGAATCTTACGGTACGCGCCGAAATATTGAACCCTCGTCCTTTTCGCGTATTCTCAAAGAGCGTCCTGTTTATATTGGTGATCACATTGCCGTAATTGTCAATATAGATTACGTTTCCGATGATCTGGCTCGCATCTGTGTTTATCACAGGAGTTATTCCTTTGAGTTGTTTGATCTGTTGAATGTCTTTTCCAATGACATCCAAAGTGCCTCCTCGGGCAATATGGCAAGCCACTTCTACAAAAACATCTAAAACCGGGAAATTGCTTTTGAGTCTGTCGTGGATATTGATGGCTACCATTTTCTCCGGACGGAATTCCTGAGTGATCATAGAGATGATGCCGTTATCTGCGCAAACAAAATAATGCCCGTCCAAATAGACCGCGATATGCTTGTTCTCTGGATTGAGCTCCGAATCTATCCCGATGATATGTATCGTGCCTAACGGAAAGCTCTTGTAGGCATTCTGTATGATGTAGGCTGCTTCGCTGATGTGGAAAGGCGAAATGGAGTGGGAGATATCGACAATACGCACATCTTCTAAAGCGCTGTAGATGCCGCCTTTAACCGCTCCTGCAAAGTGATCTTTCTCTCCAAAATCAGTTGTTAAGGTGATAATTGGCATCCCTTGGATTGTTGATATTTTGTTAATTCTTTGAGGTAAAAATAACCTACTTTTGTTTCAAACAAAACTAAGTATTTCTAAGTTTATTGCAATCTTAAAAACACCTCGCTTTTGAACGAGCTCATTATTGAAATCACCGAGATCAATCCTCGGGAATTATTTGGCCAACACAACGCCAATATCGAACTGCTAAAAAAATACTTTCCAAAGTTAAAGATCGTAGCACGCGGCAGTAAAATCAAAGTTTACGGAGACGAAGAACTCTTGGAAGAGTTTGATATGAGATTCAACATGATCTTGGAGCAATTCGGCAAGTATAACAAGTTAGACGAGAACGTCATAGAACGCGTACTGACCAGTGCAAGTCGTGCCGATTATGAGACCGATCAAAGCAGTGGTGAGGTTATCGTACACGGCGTAAACGGTAGGTTGATCAAACCTCAGACGGTCAACCAACGCAAGCTGGTCGAGACCATGCGCAAGAACGATATGGTATTTGCCATAGGCCCTGCTGGTACCGGTAAAACCTATACGGGAGTAGCTCTAGCTGTAAAAGCATTGAAAGATAAAGAAGTACGTAGAATTATCTTGACACGCCCGGCAGTTGAGGCAGGAGAGAACCTCGGATTCTTACCAGGAGATCTTAAAGAAAAGCTCGATCCGTATATGCAGCCTTTATACGATGCGCTACGCGATATGATCCCGGCAGAAAAATTGGCATCTCATATAGAAAAAGGAGTTATTCAGATCGCTCCTATGGCTTTTATGCGCGGTCGTACCTTAGACAATGCCTTTGTCATTTTAGATGAGGCGCAGAATACCACCCATGCACAAATGAAAATGTTCTTAACTCGTATGGGCAAGAACGCCAAGTTCATGATCACCGGAGACCCGGGCCAAATTGACCTGCCACGTCGTGTGATCTCAGGACTTAAAGAAGCTTTATTGGTACTTAAGGATATTAATGGAGTCGGAATAGTACATTTGGACGATAAGGATGTGATTCGTCACCGTTTGGTGAAAAAGGTGATCGCCGCTTATAACGAAATTGAAAATCGCAACTGAAATGAAGGGAACACTGATGTCCACTGATTTTAACTTCCCTGGGCAAAAACAGGTTTACCGGGGGAAGGTAAGAGAGGTTTATACTTTAGATAACGATATGCTACTCATGGTAGCTACTGACAGATTAAGTGCTTTCGATGTTGTTATGCCTAAGGGCATTCCTTATAAAGGCCAAATTCTAAATCAGATCGCCACACAAATGATGCGTGATACCGAAGATTTAGTTCCCAATTGGCTCTTAGCTACTCCAGACCCTAATGTGGCTATAGGAAAGGCTTGTGAGCCTTTTAAAGTTGAAATGGTAATTAGAGGTTATATGAGTGGACATGCTGCTCGTGAATACAAAGCTGGTAAGCGCTTGCTTTGTGGTGTACCTATGCCAGAAGGGATGCAGGAGAACGATAAGTTTCCAGAGCCGATAATTACTCCGGCTACCAAGGCAGAAAAAGGGGATCATGACGAGGACATCTCCAGAGAAGATATTATTAAGCGCGGAATCGTATCAGAAGCAGATTACTCAGTGCTAGAAGATTATACCCGAAAGCTATTTCAGCGCGGTACAGAACTAGCAGCCAAGCGCGGTTTGATTCTGGTTGATACCAAATACGAATTTGGTAAGACAAAAACTGGAGAGATCGTTCTTATAGACGAGATACACACTCCGGATTCTTCGCGTTATTTTTATGCGGATGGATACCAAGAGCGCCAAGCCAAGGGGGAGAAGCAGAAACAACTTTCCAAAGAGTTTGTGCGACAATGGTTAATTGCCAACGGTTTTCAAGGTCTGGAAGGGCAGACAGTTCCTCAAATGAGCGATGAATATATCGAGAGTGTATCGGAGCGTTATATTGAACTTTTTGAGCACATTACAGGAACTTCTTTTGAGCGTGCTGATATTTCCGACATTGAGCAACGCATAGAAACGAACGTACTTAACTACTTGAAGACTTAGAGGTAAACCTTAAGGAGTTGCAGCACTATGCCTATTAAGGCCGGGACGCCCTGTACATAAAAGATCTTTTTACTAACTGTCGCAGCGCCGTATATAGCCGCAATTAATACGCAAGCCAAAAAGAAATGGGACACCTTGGTTGCCCAAAGCGGATCTGTAATAAAAAGCGACCAAATTAAACCGGCTGCTAGAAAACCATTATATAACCCCTGATTGGCTGCCATACTTTTGGTTGGTTTGAACAGTTCCTTTTTAAAGCCGCGAAAAACCTGCGGGCCACGGGTTTCCCAGGCAAACATTTCAAAGTACATGAAGTAGAGGTGTAAGAGCGCCACCAGAACTACGGTGATCTTTATTGCGATATCCATATTATTTGGATTTATTGGGTTTCCATTGGTAAACATAGCCAATGCTGAATTCTGTAAAATCTGCCTGTCCCAGATTAGCACTTAGGTGTGCTCCCAAGAAGACATTGTGCTTTGGAGCTTTTTCATTCCCGATCAGATAGTATTTAAGACCTAGCCGTGAAGAAATGAGCTTCTTTATCTCGTATTTGGTGTCAAATTCACCGAGCATCCACCAAGTAGGAACCTCGCGAGGGGTGTTGTCCCAGCCTTCGTTCAATCGCCAGTCTATTTGATATCCGGGTTTGTGGAGGTTTAGGCCCAGTTGCAAGTCCAGCCCAATGTGATTCAGCAGAAATTCTCCATTAAAGGTAATGGCAAAATTACTGCCATAACGCCAGGGGTCTTCTTTAAAATAGTCAAATTCGCGCCCGTCTTGCACCAGAGATTCATTGTTTCTGATGTAATCGTAATAATGCTGATACAGTCTGTAAGCAAAGCCAAGCCCCAATTTAAAAGTATTGTTGTAAACCCGTCCAAATTCGCCAGCGACTGTATATACTGGTCTTTGGTCGTTGATGGCCAAGGCTAAGACATTAAAGCCTTGCCCGTAGCGCAGGCTAAAATAATTAAGTCGACTGCCTTGGTAATTAGGTAGGCTACCTTCTGGTAAAACTTCAAACTCTTCTTCGTGAAAGGACACAGACAAACTCGCCAAAAACGAGTTGTAACCCTGATTCAGTAAACGAGTGTGTCCGTTTGAGTGATGCGCATAATTAATGCCCACTCGCCAATCGCTGTTTTGGGTCTGTAAAAACCGATAGTAGAATGCCGTTCTAAAAGCCCAAGTGAGATCTGTGGTGGTGACTTGGTTGTTCGGATTGTTGATCGCATCAAAGCCTTCTGTGTGATAAGAACCTCCCAGACCTACTAAGGCGCTGAGCTTTTCTTTCTTAAAAATGTTGAAATGAATATAAGGTATTACCGAAATGGCTAAGCCCAAACTATCTCGGTTCCCAAAGTTGGTTAAACCCAGAGAAAGGCCTGTTACGGGAGCTTTTAACCGCTGGGCCCATTGCTGCAGATTGTTGGCATTGTCCATCCCAAAATTCATTACCACTTGATATTGCAGCCCTGTATCTGGGAAATTGCTGTTAGACTCAAAGGTTTGGCCTAAGAGTATTTCTGGATTAAGTACGCGAGCATTTGTGCGCCAGTTGTTTTGGGATTCTTGGGCGTGAACAGCCAAAGTAAACAGGAATAAAAATAGGATAGCCCCTACGTACCTCATAGTCATAGCTTAGTTAGCGAAGTCAAAATAGGGCAAGTTTTGCAATTGACAAAATATGCTCGAGGTCAAAAATAATAATGGTATTTTAGGCCATTAATTAGTTCTGCACACTATGGAAGTACTCGATAAGATCGTCGCCGATTTTGCCTCATTTGTCTGGGGTTTACCACTTTTAATATTAATTATTGGAGGCGGATTGTATTTATTGATCCGTTCGCGATTTCTTCCTTTTAGATATTTAGGACATGCCATCAATGTGCTCCGAGGAAAGTACGACGATCCTGACGACCCTGGGCAGATCAATCATTTCGAAGCCCTTACCACTGCGCTGTCGGCTACCGTGGGAATGGGAAATATAGCTGGAGTAGCAGTCGCTATTGCTCTGGGTGGCCCCGGAGCTGTTTTTTGGATGTGGGTCTCTGCTGTGGTGGGTATGTCTACCAAGTTCTTTACTGCAACCTTAGCAATTCTTTATCGCGGAAAGGACAGTGCTGGAGAAGTGCAAGGTGGTCCTATGTATTTTATAGAGGAAGGCTTGGGTAAGAAATGGAAGTTTCTGGCTGTTTTCTTTAGTATGGCTGGAATGATAGGAGCCTTACCTGTCTTTAATGTGAATCAACTTACGCAGGCCATTAACGATATACTGTTGGTGCCAAACAACATCGAAGTGGGTCTACAATCCAACCTGATCATAGGCCTTATTCTGGTAGGTATTACCACTGTGGTTATAGTTGGGCAGCTGTCGCGAATCAGTAAGACAGCAGCAAAGTTGGTTCCGTCAATGGTCATGCTGTACTTTATAGCAGTACTTTACATCTTAGGAGTGAATTTCGATCAAGTTCCAAAGTATATAAGCCTTATTATTACAGACGCCTTTAGTGCCGACCTCTATTCTGGCGAACCGCTCTTTGGAGGTTTGGTAGGAGGGCTGATCCTTTTGGGGATAAGGCGTGGTGCTTTCTCTAACGAAGCCGGTATAGGTACAGCACCTATGGCCCACGGAGCAGCAAAGACCAGCGAGCCAACTCGAGAAGGACTCGTAGCCATGTTAGGGCCAGCTATAGATACGCTTATCGTTTGTACGTTAACGGCACTAGCCATATTGGTTACCGGAGTTTGGGAAACCACAAATGCCAATGGAGTGTCGCTTACGGCCTCAGCCTTTGAGTCTAGTTTGCCAGGTATAGGAAGCTATGTGCTTTTAGTTTGCATCGCTGTGTTCAGTATATCTTCTTTGTTCTCGTACTCTTACTACGGTAGTAAGTGTATGAGTTATCTCTTTGGAGCTCATAATAAAAGGTACTACAACATCTTCTATATCGGAAGTATTATTCTAGGAGCAACTACCTCGCTGAGTTTAATGATCAACTTAATTGATGGTGTATTTGCTTTAATGGCCATACCGACTATGTTGGCAACGCTAATCATGGCGCCAAGGGTACTTAAAGAAGCCCGCAGGTATTTTAAGCAATTGAAATCTTAGTTGGCCTTGAGCAGACTGTCGAGTTGTTTGCTGAATTTCTCTGCCCCATCAGGATTGAGGTGATTGCCGTTTCTAAAGTCGGTCACCTTGTATCGCGAGTCAGTTTCGGCTATCAGCAGCTTTAAGTTTGGATATTGTGCTGGGAATATCGCTAAGATACTATCACGTCGGCGCAGCACAGCTGCATCACGTTTGTAGTTATAGTTAGTAAATGTAGGAGGCGAAATGATAACTACCTCTAGACCGCGTTGGTGGCAAAATTCCAACATCTCCTTAAAATAAGCAGCATTGTATTTGAGGATTACTGCGGATTCTCTTCTGCTGATGTTTATTGGATCTTTCATAATTGTATCCAGATCAAATCCCAAGCGTTTAAAGCGTCCGTCGTAATTGCCTGTATCGAATCCGAAGCGATTAAAAGTAGGCATACTGTCACGAACAAATTTATCAAAGAGTTGGGTGGTGAAAAATCCAGGGTGAGACATATACAAAAGGCTGTCTGTGGGATATACAGCGCGCTCAAAAGTATTTATGCCATAGTATTTCAGAAAAACGGGATTTTTCCAATAGTACTTGGTGTTATGCGGAATCTCAAAATGGCCGTAAGAGACCTCGAACACCACAGTCTTTAAAGCTGGAAGTCTGTCTACCAAGCCTTTTAAGAGTTGAAAATCTGAGTTATGGTGTTGCGCGCTAGAACTTATGTTGAGGGTTCTCTTTTCAATGTGCTCCGGGTTCACGCTGTTCTTTATCTGAGAAGACCCAAAGATAGCTACCTTAATTTGAGCGCTTTCGCTTTCCAATTGCTCACCAACCAAACTATAAGTACTAGGGATAGTACCAACAAGCAGTTCCAAAGCTATGGCTATAAGCACTACTGGGGTTAAAAAAAGTGCTAGCCTTTTTAGAAACCGCAGTTGTACGGGGCTAAAATTGGAAGTATATGAACTCTTCTTTTGGTCCGGCATAGCGTAATATAAAGAATATAAACAGATAGTATACTGCCCATCGAGCTACTCGCCCGGTTTTGGCTTCTAGCTTTACAAACGGATGGTCTTGATCTCTTGTAAAGTATTCCATTAAGATCAGCAGTGGAATAAAGAGCACCCGATAACCGATCTCAAAGGAGAAGGGCTCCGAATGTACTCCCTCTAGAATACGCCCGATGATATAAAAGGCCATATCTAGATTTTCAGATCTAAAAAAGATACAGGAGGTCATAATGAGCGCAAAGATGTAGATCACCGTTAACCCTAAAGGCATTTTGGTGAGGTAATAATTGATGTTGACCACCTTGCCCTTAATTTTGATAGGAATACGCTCTATAGAAATGGTCAAGGCCTGAAACAACCCAAAAACGATAAAGGTCCAATTTGCGCCGTGCCATAGTCCAATGAGTCCCATAGACACAAAGAGCGCTCCGGTGCGAACCACATAATTCTTGCTGTTCTTTGCAAGAGGGCCGTTAACATAGTCTGTAAACCATTTGGTCAAGGTAATGTGCCAACGTTGCCAAAACTCTGCAACCGACCTTGATAAATACGGAATGTTGAAGTTTTTGCTCAGTCTAAAGCCAAACAACCTAGCCGTTCCAATGGCAATGTCGGAATAGCCGGCAAAATTACAGTATATCTGGAAAAAGAATAGGGCAGAGGCGTAAAGCAGCGATAAACTCCCGTGATCTTCAGGGCTGGCGTAAATAGTATTTACCACCACAGCGGCATTGTCTGCCACGACTACTTTTTTGAACAATCCTCAGAGTATCTGGCGCAGCCCGTCTTTGGCCAATTCCAGATCGAACTTGCGCTCCTTGTCGAACTGTGGCAAAAGATTACGCGCCCGCTCTATGGACCCTGCTACCAATTGCGGAAAAAAGCTAACAAAGCACAAAAAGTTAAGTAGATTGGTGCTGGGTTTAAAACGACCGCGGTACACATCTATACTATAACTCAAGGTCTGAAAGGTGTAAAAGCTCAGTCCTACAGGCAATATAACTCGCAAGGAGCTGAATACGTAGTCTTCTGTGTTTAAAGCGAAAAGCTCAGAAAAGCCTGCTATGAAGAAGTTGTAATATTTAAAGAGAAAAAGCACCCCCAGATTCCAGAGCACACTAAAGGCCAAGATGCTGTTCTTGCGGAATTGATCTTTAGCCTTCGGGAGGTAGATCCCAACGTAAAAGTCTACTAAGGAGCTAGCAAAGATCAGCGAGAGAAAACGCCAATCCCACATGCCGTAAAAAATATAACTGGCAACTAAGAGTACAACATTCTGACGCTTGAAATGCTGCCTACCCACCGCCCAATACACCAAAAAGGCGATTGGAAGAAACAGACCAAAACTGAATGAATTAAATAGCAAGGGCTACTACAATTTAAGGCAAAGATAAAAAAAATGAGGCCCTGGACTAATCCTTAAATAAAGAAGGAAAAGCCCTTTTTATTTAATTAAGACTAATAAAAAAACCCAAGCAAGAAACTTGGGTTTTTAGTATGGTAAATATAGAAATTAATCGTTGTCTATGGTAATAGCGTCAATTCCTATCTCATCGCGAGAACCGCTTCCTGAAACATCGTCAGTGCTTCATCTGATATACAAATAATCACCATTTGCCAGAGTAATACCACCTAAAGCACCGAGAAGAGAGATGCCTGAGCGATTCTCAGAGATGAAACCTTCTCCTGCCGCAGCAGCTTCAACAGTTGCAAAATCTGCCGCAGGTATGTCCGTATACGAAACACCATCCGCAGAAACTGAAAGAGTCAATGAATTCGATCGGGCCTGGTCGTTGTTAGACCAAATGGTATAACTCACAAACAGCTGATCTTTATCACCACCAGAGGTGTTCTGGTATCGATACTCGATAAATCCTGGTGTAAAGTCGCTACCGCCTGGTTGGATACCTAAAAATCGGTTGCTTGTTGCGCTTAGTTCGAAAGCGTGGATCCCGCCTGTACCCACACCGCCATCAACATCAAGACCACGGGCACCATCTCCGCTTGTGGGAGTGCCTCCGTAGGCCAAGGTGCTATCTGAAGCTCCGTCATAACGAAAGAAGTCAGAGTCTAGTTGTCCAGCTGCAGGGCTTGGCGCAAAGCCAGATCCATCAATGGTTTGGAATCCTTCGGCAACACGGAAAAAACAATCGTTGTCAGATTGGAAGGTTCCTGTCAACATACCAAAGGCAGAATCAAAGCTCCAAGTTCCGGTCACACCTTCACAGCCAAAGGCACTGGCCGCGCGATAAGCGCCTTCCCAGTTCAAGCCAGGTACACTTCCTGCACCTTCTAGCTTTGCTGTATTAAGAACTGTGCCGCTATTAGTAGCAAAAGATTGGGCTTCTTTAGCTTCGTTACCGGTAGGCGATCCGTAGTTGTTACCACCAAGAAGGATCTGTGTGGTAAGATTCGTCGCATTCCCATAACCGTCAGGGAAGACAACATTAAAGGTCTGAGTCACACCTGTCCCAAGTGTTGGGTGGGTACCACAGTCAACACAAACATAGGTTCCTGTAAGACTTAAAGGTACAGAACCACCTTTATGAGCTACTACAAGAATATCCGATTCCTTATCTCCAAAAAGAGCGTTGGTCACAACAAGATTGTCACCAGTAGTGTCCACCGTAAAGTCAAAGCTCATTTTATCGTTGTAGAAATGCAGGTTTTCAATCGCGCTACCAACATCCACAGTTTCTTCTGCAGTAAGGGTGTATTCTTCACCGTTAGTTAGTGTAAGGGTGGCCTTTGCCACTGTGTTCATAGAATTCACTGACGGAAACTCAATGCTAACTGTAGCTCGAGTCTCAGAATCCATAGTAGTAAATACTCCAGAATAATTGGTCACTATAGCTTCAGAAAGACTGGCTTTAGTATTGGCTTCTTGACTTTCAACAGCAATTTGATCTTCGCTACAAGAGGATAACAATAATGCAGCAAAGAAGGGTAATAATAGTTTTTTCATGAGGTTAATTTTTCTTTGGTTAAAAGTACACGTATTCACAAGTTTAACCAAGGGCTTTACAATTCGATAATCAACAATTTATGAATAAATTATATTCAATAAAAAACCCGGGAACTTAGCCCGGGCTTTTCAATAGTACAGATTCATAAAACCATTAATCAAAATAGCTGAAGCTCTCGCCATCTTTGATCTTAAGTACAGATTCATAAATTAGTTTAATGACATTTTCCACATCTTCTCGGTGTACCATCTCAACGGTGGTGTGCATATATCTTAACGGTAAAGAGATAAGGGCAGAGGCAACCCCGCTATTGCTATAGGCAAAGGCGTCGGTGTCTGTACCTGTGGCTCTAGACAGTGCAGATCGTTGGAACGGAATGTCATGTTCTTCTGCAGCTTCTATGATCAAGTCGCGCAACTTTTGCTGCACAGCCGGAGCATAAGCGATCACTGGACCTTCACCGATCTTCTGATGCCCTTGCTTTTTCTTATCGATCATTGGGGTGGTGGTGTCGTGAGTCACATCGGTCACAATGGCTACATTGGGTTGAATACGCTCAGCGATCATCTGAGCTCCGCGCAAACCAATTTCTTCCTGAACCGAATTGGTAACATACAGTCCGAAAGCTAATTTCTTTTTGTTCTCTTTAATAAGGCGGGCAACCTCGGCCACCATAAAACCACCCATGCGGTTGTCTAAAGCACGGCAAACAAATTTGTCCTTATTCAATACATGGAACTCATCTGGGTAGGTGATCACACATCCAACGTGCACACCCATCTTTTCCACTTCCTTTTTGTCTTTGGCTCCAATGTCAATAAAGATGTTTTCCGGTTTCGGCGCTTCTTCTTTAGCCCGATTGCGAGTGTGTATAGCAGGCCAACCAAATACACCCTTTACGATTCCTTTTTTTGTATGGATGTTCACCACCTTAGAAGGCGCTATCTGGTGGTCGCTTCCTCCATTGCGAATCACGTATAATAAACCGTTGTCCGTAATATAATTGACATACCAAGAGATCTCATCAGCATGCCCTTCTATAACAACCTTGTAGGGAGCATCAGGATTGATCACTCCAACCGCAGACCCGTAAGTGTCTGTAATAAAGGTATCAACATAAGGTTTTAGGTACTCCATCCAGAGTTTTTGACCGTCCCACTCGTATCCTGTGGGGGCCGCATTATTGAGGTAGGCCTCCAAAAAGGCCATAGATTTTTTGTTTAATATGGATTTTGCCATGGTGGTTAAAATTTAAGTACTCAAATTTACGAATTTATACTAGGCCTATTGGAGTGGCTTTTATTAATTTTGGAATGGTTTTAGCAGCATAGCCATTGATGAAAAAGAACTTACTCCTATATATATGTATTGCTCTGTTGGCTTACAGTGCTAATACTCAGGCGCAGGACGAGCGGGAAAACGCTACTATAGAAATAGATAGTACGGAACGCTTCTTCTATTTTGTAGAAGGGGACACCATCCCCAGAGAGTTTATAGATCTTGATGAGGTAGTGTTGCTCAATAAGCTCGAGTTCAATTCTAAAGAAGATCGCAGACGCTATTTGATCCTCAGACGTAAAACCCGCAAAGTGTATCCCTATGCCAAGCTCGCTTCTGAACGTTTGACCTCTTTGCAGCAGCGCTTAGACAGTATAGAAGATAAGAGCCAGCGCAAGAAATACACCAAGCGCATTCAGAAATATATAGAAGGTGAGTTTTCAGATCGCCTCAAGAAGCTCACCCGGACCGAAGGGCAGATTCTGGTCAAACTCATATACAGACAAACCGGCCGCACGGCTTTTGATCTGGTCAAAGAACTTCGCACCGGCTGGCGTGCCTTTTGGTACAACACCACGGCGAGTATGTTCGATATTTCGCTCAAAGAAGAATACAAACCTTTTGAGATCAAAGAGGATTATCTGATAGAGGACATCTTGGAGCGATCATTCCAAGCCAATCTGCTAGAGCGTCAAAAGCCTGCCTTCGACATTGATTTTCTGGACCTTACCGATCATTGGGACAACCAATAGTTGTTAATAACTCCACAAATTTTATTTTGTCAGTCTTCGTAGAGGTTGTATCTTAGTATTTCGCCTCTAGCCGTACCTGGCTTTGTGCGATCATCGTTCTTAAATGTATTATGGGGTTACCGCGCCACGCTACTACTGGGCTTGCAGCCTGTAGCAGCCGTTTTGCGGTCGGGCGTTACGCTGCAATTCCTCGGTTCACCTTTGGTGTACCTGTGGGATTTTCGCTACACTCCCTAACCCAGAAAATCCTAAACCGTAACAAATCAAGGTGTTAGAAAGTGTTTAAAAAAAACTTCTATTTTTTTTTGATTTTGGTTTGGTTTAAAGAAAAACGG